>NZ_BMZQ01000002.1:0-972500 GCF_014652875.1 Tianweitania populi
GATTGGTCGCGGCACCTGCCATATAGCGGCGATGCGAGAACAGGTTTGCCGTGCCCCACAGCAGCTTGACGCCGGTTTCTTCCTGCTTGCGCGCAAAGATGTCGACGATCTCGTCGAGCCGCTTGGCACTTTCAGCAAACGTTTCGCCTTCCGGCCTGATATCGGCATCGTGGAAGCAGTAGAACGGTGCGCCAAGCGCTGCAAACATCTCGAACGCAACATCGGCCTTTAACCGGGCACCAGCCATATCCGCGGTAAACCACGGCCGCTCGAAGGTCTGTCCGCCAAACGGATCGCTGCCCTCCCAGGCAAAGGAATGCCAGTAGGCCACGGCAAAGCGCAGATGGTCTTCCATCCGCTTGCCGGCCACCAACTCGTCTTTGTTGTAGTGGCGGTAGGCCAGCGGGTTGGTGCTGTCCGTTCCCTCAAACCGCACCGGCGCAACGTCGCCGAAAAAGCCTGTCGTCATGATGATCCTCCCAAAACCATGCCGCGTCTTGGCTCAAGCAGCCTTGATCGCGGGATAAAGGCTGCGATAGCGCTCGTAGGCGTCCTCGAAGGCCGGCCGTAAAGCACTGTCCGGCTCGATGGTGAGGTCTGTCGCCGGCGGCGTGCACACAGTCAGGGGATCAGCGCCGATCGCGGCAATCAAGCCAAGGCGCGCTGCGCCAAATGCTGCGCCAAAATCGCCATCGGCAGGAATGTCGACCGGGATTCCCAACGCTGTCGCAATGACCTTCAACCAGTAATGCGACCGCGATCCGCCGCCGATGGCCGTAACGCGGCTGAGTTCGGTGCCCGCAACGCGAAGTGCTTCCAGGCTGTCGCGGAACGCGAAGGCAACACCCTCGAGCACGGCCTGGGTCATCTCGGTCGCACCCGTCTCCTGCTCCAGCCCAGAAAAAACGCCGCGGATCAAAGCATCATTATGCGGCGTGCGCTCACCTGAAAGATAAGGCAGGAAGGTCACGCCTGTTGGCGCCCGCAGAGTGTCACCCAAAGGCTGCGTCAGATCGGCAGCTTTCTTGCCCGTGATACGCGAGAGCCAGTTCAGCGAATCGGTGGCCGACAGGATGACGCCCATCTGGTGCCAGGTGCCCGGGAGAGCGTGGCAAAATGTATGCACCGCGCTTGAAGCGTTCGGGAGATAAGCAGCATTGGATGCAAACAGAACGCCTGAGGTACCGAGCGACACGAAAGCCGAACCCGGCTTTACCGTGCCCATACCGCAGGCCGAGGCGGCGTTGTCGCCCGCACCACCAGCAACAACAACAGTGCCACTAATGCCCCAAGCCGAGGCCAGCTCGGCACGCAAAGTGCCGCCGACCTCCGTGCCTTCCACTAGAGCGGGCATGTGGCTTTCATCAAGATCGGTCGCCGCAAGAAGATCCGACGACCACTTGCGATTAGCGACATCGAGCCACGCCGTTCCGGCAGAATCCGACATCTCCGAAATGGCTTCGCCGGTCAGCCATAGGCGCAGATAATCCTTCGGCAAGAGAACCTTGGCCACCTTCGCAAAAACGTCCGGCTCGTTCGCCTTGACCCAAGCCAGTTTGGGAGCGGTAAAGCCAGGGAAGACGATATTACCGGTAATGTCGCGGAAGCGCGGATCGGCATCAAGTGCTGCGGCTTCCCGATAAGAGCGCGTGTCGTTCCAAAGAATGCACGGTCGCAAGACCGCGCCGGTAGCATCGATCAGAGTCGCGCCATGCATCTGACCCGAAAGACCGACACCTTTCACTGCGGAAAGTTCAGCCGGATGGGCGGCCTTCAGCGCGCTGATCGCTTCTTCCGTGGCACGGATCCAATGGGCCGGATCCTGCTCCGACCATCCTGAATGCGGCCGCGACACTTCAAGCGAACCATTCGCCGATCCGACAATCCGCTGCTCATCATCGATAAGCAGCGCCTTAACACCCGACGTGCCGAGATCGAGACCTAGATACATGCATTCCTCCAGCAACTCTCCGCACGAAGCTGAGAGTTCGCGATAAGCGATGCCTCCGGTGAGGCTGTTGGGCTCTGTCATAGCAAAATGCACGAGAGCGAAAAGCAGGAACCCTGCGCTATCGAACGTTTTCTGCTTCGGAGAGTTCAAGCCCAAGGCTCAGCAGTATCCATACCTGAGTAGGAAGCTAGGATTTCAAGTCCGATGAGTGGCAGCTGCCTAGGAACGTAAAGGCACCATCGGTCTCAAATATTCCAAGGAATTAGAAAAAGCTAATTTAGAGATTCAACTTCAAGTAAGTGCAGCTGAACAAAACAGCAGGCATTTACAACCTCAGGCTCGTTCTTGTGCATCTTTGTAGCTGGCATGATCTGCATCATGTCGGCGGAAGCGGATCATCCACAAAACCTCGTTCTAAAATGGAGACAGGACGAGCAGAACGATGCCTTCTTGGCCAGCAATCAGATGCGCTGCTCGGCTTCCTATATGCAGACATTGCAGCAAGGTATTGCGCGAACATGCATAATCTACATACCGAAGGGTGGCGTACCAAACAGGCCAGACTTGAATGCCTGCTTCGCAGCAAAAGCTGTTCTCCACCGTATCGAGAATGATCTTTGTGATGGCAAACGCGTTATGCTTCATCTTGCCAATATGATGCCTCTTCCATTTCCAACGCCACGTGAATTAGCTGGCGTGCTGCTGGAATTTGGCGAAGCTTATGGAAGACGTGATTATTCGCGCGAGCAGTAAGATGTCTACTCGTCATGGGGAAAGGAGTGGCTCGTTTATCTTGCTTCGATATGCTGCCAGATATGATCAACAAGCTCCCGGTAAACGGGATCCTTTCTGACCTGCCGAGCATCTCTTGGACGTGCAAGATCAATTGACTGATCCAGCACGATGCGCCCTGGTTTTGCGGCCATGACGATGACCCTGTCCGAAAGCGTGACGGCTTCTTCGATATCGTGGGTGACAAAAACCACAGTTTTCGTGTCCTCGGCCCAGATCCGCAACAACTCGCGTCCCATCGCCATCTTTGTCTGGCTGTCGAGGGCGCCGAACGGTTCATCCATGAGGAAGATGTCCGGTTCGTAGGCAAGGAGCCGACCCAGCGATACACGCTGGCGCATGCCGCCTGACAGTTGATGCGGACGATGATGCTCGAAACCCTTGAGCCTCAGAAACTGCTACGCTCGATCATTTGAGCGGCGGTCGGATCGGCTGGAACATCGTCACGGGCGAAGCCGAAGCGGCAGCCCAGAATTACGGTCGCAAGGAGCACTGGGACAACAACCAGTGCTACGAATGGGCTGGCGAGTTCGTTCAGGTGGTGAAATCCCTCTGGGACAGAGGGAAGGACGATGCGCGCGCTGCCGACAAGGAAAAAGGGCCACTTCATCGACGAGGCACGTGTCCATCGCGTCAGCCACCATGGGAGATTCTTCAACGTCGAAGGACCGCTCAACGCGCAGCGCCCGATTCAAGGACAGATCCCGATTGTCAATACCGGCCGGTCAGATCGCTCCATTGAGCTGGGTACCAAATATTCGACATCAAGTTCACCAACTCGTCGACCTTCGGCTTGGATGGCGCCAAGGCCTACTATGCCGACCTGAAGGCTCGGGTCGCTCGCGTCGGACGCAAGCCGGACGAGCAGTTCATCTTTCCCGGCATCGTCGTCTACACCGACGAAACGGACGAGGAGCACATGCGCTGTATTGCGAGGTCCAGGAGCTCTGGACGCGATGAGGCGACCTGCGCACCATGATTGCCGGAATGCGCGAAGCCGGCGCACGACCTTCAACTTCAACATGATCGAAGGACTGACTGGTGTTCGTGTAGATCAGGGTTCGGGACGGATCCACTGAGGCTTGGATGGTCTCGCAAAGAACCGATAGCCGAACGTCCCCTTTCCCTGAAGATTGTTTGATAGCTACCGGTCAGCTTTCGGCCAGTGGCAGACATTCACGTCCAATGGGCGAATTTTGCTATTGGTGCGGTACCGCGCGACACCCTCGGCAGATCTGACCACTCAGATGGTTTCGGCTCGTCTCACCCAGCGCGCTTTTGCAGAACAAAGAACACGCCAGCGCAGAGGATGAAAAGGCCGAGGATCGCGGTCTGCCATGAGCTCGGAATGCCGATCAGGATCAGCACATTGTTGACCAGCGTGATCAGAACCACCCCAAGCAGCGTGCCAAGGACGGAGCCCGATCCGCCGGTGATGCGGGCGCCACCGAGGATCACGGCCGAGATTACCGACAATTCGATACCGGCGAGATCAAACGGGTTGGCAAGCCGGTTGCTCGAAACATGGATGATGCCGGCAATGCCGGCCAGCATGCCCGCCCAGGCAAACACGAAAAGCTGTACGCTGGACACGCGGTATCCTAGCCGCTCGGCAATGTCGGGCCTGCCGCCAATGGCATAAACGGCGCGGCCGATTAGGGTGAAGCGCAGCATGGCCCAGGTGGCAAGCGCTGCAACCGCCAGAACCAGAACGAAGCCCGGCAGTTGCACGGTGAAGCCGTTTTCGGCTGTGCGCGACATCAGGCTCCATTGGCCAAACGCGTCCATGGCGGGGGGGATATTCATGAACAGCGCCGTGCCGATAAAGGTCAGCAGAAAGCCACGATAGGCATATTGCGTGCCGATAGTGACGATCAGCGATGGCGCTTTCAGCGTATTTACGAGAAGGCCGTTGATCGCGCCTAGCAGCGCGCCGCCAACCGCCGACATGATGAAGATCGACAGCATGCCCATGTCGGGTGCAAACAGCGTCACGGCCTTTGTGACGGCATACATCACAAGCGCGGCAATGGCTGAAAAGGACACATCGAGGCCGCCCGCAGCCAGCACCATCAGGACGCCCAGCGCAAACAGACCGCGCACAACGGAGGCGCGCAGAATGTCGAACAGGTTGGCTAGTTGCCAGAAGGCCGGGTTCAGCAGACCGACGGCGACGCACAAAACCACGATCAGAAGGGCGGCAAAGGCTTCCGGATAACGGCGAAAGAAGCCTGCCGTGCGGCTTGCAAAGCCGGCGCGCGGAGCGTGGTCTTCATTTGTGGCAGACAGGCTCATGCTGTTTTCCCCGCCGCGTCGCCCGTGCGGATCGCGGCACCCATCAGTTCATAAAGAGCGGTTTCGGTTAGGCTTTCGGCCGCTTGCGTGGCCACGACCCTGCCCTTCTGCATCACCGCGATGCGATCGCAGTTCTGCAGCAGTTCCGGCAGGTCGTCGCTGATCAGGATCACTGCCATGCCCGTATCAGCAAGCCCCTGGATGATGCGGAAGATCGTGTCCTTGGAGCCGACATCGACACCGACGGTCGGGCCATGCAGGATCAGGAGGCGCGGCTCGATGGCCAGCCAGCGGCCGATCAGCACGCGCTGCTGGTTGCCGCCGGACAGGGATTGCACCGGCGCCTTGATGTTAGGGGCGACGACCTTGAGGTCGCTCATCAGCTTGCCGGCAACGGCTGCGCTTTTGCTGCGATCCACCAGACCGAGCATGTTGCGCAACCGGTTGAGGATCGCCATGACAACATTGTCTTCGATTGGCTTTTCCAGAAACAGGCCTTCCGTGAGGCGGTCTTCCGGCACATAGCCGACGCCTGCCGCGTTAGCGGACGCTGGATCGGGTAGGGACAGGCGCTCGCCGCCAAGCCGGATTTCGCCGCTATCAGCCGGAACCACGCCGGCAAGGGCCAGCGCCAGCTCGTTGCGGCCGGAGTCCAGCAAGCCGGTGATGCCGAGGATTTCGCCCTTGGCAACGGAAAAGGACACATCGGCAAAGCGCCCGTCGCGGCTGAGATCGGCCACCTGCAGAAGCGTATCGCCAAGCTGCGGATTTTCGCGGTATCGGCCTTCTTCCAGCTCGCGGCCGGTCATCCACTGGCCGAGTTCGCGCTTGCTGGCTTCGCTGATGTCGCATTCGCGCACCATCTCGCCGTCGCGCATCACAATGGCACGGCCGCCGATTTCCTTGCACTCATCGAGCTTGTGGGTGACGAATAGCACGGACACGCCATCAGCATGAAGCGTGCGCACAACCGAAATCAGGTTTTCCACCTCGCGGCGCGTTAGCGACGTGGTGGGCTCGTCCATGATCACGAGGCCGGCCTTGCCGGCAATGGCGCGTGCGATGGCCACCAGCTGGCGCGTCGCGATCGGCAAGTCCTCAATGCGGCTGGACAAGAAGCCGTTGTCGGTCGGCAGGCCGACCTTGGCGAGCGCGCCCTTGGCGGTTTCGCGCAATCGGCGGCCGTGCAGCGGCCGGAACAAGCGGCCATTGCCTTCAACCAGCTGCTGGGTGAGGCCGATATTCTCCTCGACCGAAAGGTTCGGGAGAAGCGACAGGTCCTGATAAACGGTTTCAATGCCGGCCTGCAGGGCGCGGATCGGGTCGAGCTCTTTGCGAGGGGTGCCGTCGATCACGAGATCGCCTTCGCTGGACGGCTGAGCGCCGGACAGGATCTTGATCAGCGTCGACTTTCCGCAGCCGTTTTCGCCAAGCAGATGATAGGTCTGGCCGCGCTCGATGGAAAAGCTCACGCCGCGCAAGGCATGCACGCCGCCATAACGCTTGTGGAGGTTGCGCACTTCAAGGAAGGGCGTTGATCGGGCGCGCTGCTGACCCGGGGCCGCGGCGGGCTGGCTCTTGGCGTCGAGTTCCATGTTCTCGGTCCTGCGTAAAGCCTGCAGCAGCGCATCGAAGCACTGCGGTCAGATAAGGAGGAAGGTCAGGACGACCTGGCGCCGTCCTGGCCTTCGTGGGCGCCGTTCAGATGATCAGAACGGGTAGTCCTTGTAGTTGTCCTTGGTTACGTCGACCCAGGCCTGGCCGCGCACGATCACGCCTTCGCCCGGCCCCTTGGTGACGGCAACCTTGTTGTAGCCGGACACGCCGAGATCCATGCCGTCGGTGATTTCCTCGCCCTTGAGGACCTTGTGGGCCAGGATGTTCATGACATAGCCGGCATCCTTGGGATCCCAGAAGGAGATGCTGTCAACGGCGCCGGAGTCGAGGTACGGGCCGGAGTCCTTAGGCAGGCCGAGGCCGATCACGCAGGTCTTGTCGGCAAGGCCGGCTTCCTCGACCGCGCGGCCGATGCCGATTACGTCGATGGCCGAACCGCCCTGGAAGCCCTTTATGTCGGGATGGGCTCGCAGGATTTCCTTAGCGAGTTCGTAAGCGCGGTTGGCATCGTTGAAGGACTCGTTCTTCGGGGAAACAAGCTCCATCTCGGAATGCTTCTTGGCGTTCTCCGCGCCGCCATCCGCCCACTGCACATGGGTCAGGCTGCCCAGCGAACCGACGAAGGAGGTCCACTTGCCCTTGCCTCCCATGCAGGTGGCGAGCTGTTCGTTAAAGTGGGCGCCGAAAGCGGTGTTGTCGAAGGCTTCCAGGTCAACCAGAGTGTTCTGCAGGTTGTCGGCTTCGTGGGTGATGACCTTGATGCCGCGGCCCTGCGCGCGCCGCAGCACGCCTTCCAGCGAAGACGGGTCCATCGGCACGATGGCAATGGCGCCGACGCCCTGGGCAATCAGGTCCTGCACGATCGCGGCCTGCTGAGCGGCATCGGCCTTGGCCGGGCCGACTTGGCGGGTGGTCACGTCCTTGTTGTCTTCGCCGTAAGCCTTGACGCCTTCTTCCATGCGGGTGAACCAGTTTTCTCCAGTCACCTTCACCACGGTCACGATGCTGTTGTTGCCTTCCTGGGCAACCAACGGGGTTGCGAGCAGGGCGAAAATGGCCGCGCCGCCGAGAAGAGTTGAAACTTTACGCATGTTTGGGGTCCTCCCTTTATCCCTCTCGATGATCGCCGCTGCGCATGAGGGCGTGCGCTGCGGTCGGTTCTTCAACTCCGGACGCGTCGGTAGGGCGTCAGGTCGATGCGAGCCGATGCAAGGAAAAGCAGCAGCAGCACGCCCCAGGCGCAATCGCGGAAGAAGTTCGAAATGTTCATGAAGTTGAACAGACTGGAAAGCATCTGCAATGCGATGGCCGACAGTACGACGCAGATGACCCGTCCATATCCGCCAGCGGGCCGTACACCGGCCATTACCACAACGAGGATCGCCACCAGCACATAGGACGTGCCGTAATCCCATTTCACGCTCGAGGTTCGTGCGGCGATGATGAAGCCGGCGATGGAAGCGAGTACGCCCGCCAGCGTGTAGGTGTGGAACAGCATACGACGCACCGGGATGCCCGCAAAGAAGGCTGCCGTTGGATTGCTGCCGAGTAGAAACAGGCGTTTTCCGAACGAGGAAAAACGCAAAACGACGGCAATGATGGCGGCAACGGCAACGAACAGCGCAAACGGCAGCGGAATTCCCCAGAAGGGCATATTGCCGAAATCATCCATCGGTACGATGTAGCCGAGCGTGCGGGCCGAGCCGCCGGTCAAGCCGACCGCAATGCCTGTGAACAGCAGCTGAGTGCCCAACGTCGCAATGATGGGCGTGAGGCCGGCATAGCCGACAAGCACGCCGTTCACCATGCCGCCAACGAGGCCAGTTGACAGTGCCACCAGTGCGAAGCTGAACGTGTAGGCTGAGGGGGCGGCTTCGGGCGAAACAACAAACGGAACCAGCAGTACGGCCACGACGCCAGACAGATTGGCAAGCGCGATGCCCGATAAATCGATGCCGCCATTGCCGGAAATCATCGCCAACATGACACCCAGCGATAAAAGGCCGAGTTCAGGCACCTGCGCGCCCATGGACTGAAAATTAAAAAGATTGATGAAGGAGCCGCCCACAAACATCAGTGCGGCCACAAGGATCAGCACGTTGACACTGGCCAAGAAGCCAAGCTGGCCATCAAATTGCCTATCCACCTACTTGCTCCGTCATATCTTCATTGTCGATTAGCTGAGGCATAGGCGAGAGACGTTTTCCCACCCTAAGCTACCTTTAGATCGACATCTGTCAAACACAAGCTGAAATACGTAAACTCCACATTCACCTTCCTAAGCCTCTAAGTGGCGATCCGCTTTTTCAACGGTGGTTGAATCTAAGAAGCACAATACTGTTCTTGGTGATGAGTTCGGGCCACAGGGCCGGTCTCAAGACCGCGTTTAGGTAAAAAGCGCCCCGCTGATTGTGCCCACCTAGTCATGCCCTTATGTTAGTAGGAAGGATTGTTAAATTTCGAACGTTCGCAAGACAGAGTATTCGCCACTTAGTTAAATTGATCAGCCTCGTATGCTGAAAGTCTGAATTTAATCTTCAGCGGCCTATTAGCCGACAGTCCAGGTTCAGCCAGACAAGGGCATAAGGTTCAACGAAAGCAGCTCACTGGATCCGGCGTTTAAGGAAGCATTTGTCCACCTGGGACACTATTCCAAGACGGACAAATGAAGCTCGATTTTGCAGTTCCTCGCAACGAGCTCAGTCGGAACTGGATCGCTCTAACGCAATTCCGAGGCGCAAGACTGGCAATCCGCGTTTTACGAAGTAATGGGGAGTAGGCAAGGCAGGTGATAACGGCGTTTGATGGCCCCCCCCCCCTGGTGACGTACTGCGTGCCTGTGGGCACAGTGCACGGGTCATCGGCTGGATCAAAGCTCCGCTGGATGATGCGGCGATTAAGGATCGCGTCGCAACCATCAAGGGTATCAAGGTTCGTTACCCACTTCACCTCCGGTTGCCTAGCGTCCACTGCTTTCCTCCCAATGCTCCGCAACGTTGTGGACTTGCGGGAGGAGGTGCCCCCTGCCCTGGAAAGTCCAGCCTTCGCCATATCGTTTCACGATCGCCTTGAAGGCTCGGTCCGACGCCTTGGCATCGAAGCCGCGGCAAACAGCCGCTCGATCACGGCGTCAGCCAGCAGCCGCAGCTGCTTTCCGCATCCAAAATTCAAGTTTTCTGTAATCGCGTAGTGCAGGAGCTCGCGCGCGATCTCATCCCGGTCGGGTTCACGCGATGCCTTGATGCGCTTGCGATACTCCTGCTGGTACTCTCTTTGCTCCCTGAGCCGCTCCTCGCGCGCGTCTCGCTTCGCCATGTCTACATCCGAGTTCGGCACCATTGCCACGGCAGGGGATTTCGATATGCGTCTCCAAACGTCCCAACCGCTTGAGGGCTGGATCAATCACATCCGGACCGTTGGTTGCGCCTACGATAATTAGGCCGTCGGAACGGGTTGTGCCGTCGAGCAGCTCCAGCAGTTTGTTGACGACGCTGTTCCAGTAGTCAGCGTATTCGTTTTTCTCGCCGCGCCTGCCGATGCCGTCGATCTCGTTCACGAACAAATGGCGGGTACATGGTCCTGTGCTTCCTCAAAGGCCAGCCACATGCCCTTGATGACATTGCCAAGATGGCTCCGCTCCGGTCAGGTAGACACGGATGTGGCAATTAGAGGCACCGCAAGCTGTTGCAGAGAGCCCGCGCGAACGTTGTCTTGCCCGTTCCCGGCGGTCCGGAAAGCAGCAACCTACCTGCCATGCCTCGCGCGACAGTTGCGTGCCGATCCAGGGGCGGGCGTCGATGGCATCGAAACGGCCAAGCCAATCGCGCGGATCGTCTCTGCAGGCTTTGGGCTTCCAGCACACCGGCTTAGAGCCCTGCGACGACGAAGTTGGTCGCAGCGTTCAGCAAGGCGTTCTCGTCTGCTACGCACCAATAGATCGCCCCGCTGCCAGTTCCCAGATGGACTGAAAGTGCCCGAAAGGTCAGAGCGTTCTCACCTTCCGCGTCCAAAATTTCAATTTCGGCCATGATTCCGTCCGAGGGCTGCAACTGGCAATTGCGAGGTGATAGCTGCTTGTTCCCGTCCTATCGGAAGTTTCTGCCAGCCTGAGGATCCATCTTCACTATCGTCGCTGCAGACTACCCGCCGCAACACCAATGTCATGAGGTACTTTTTGTCATTCCTTGTTCAATCATAATGCGTTCTGCGACGTTGTAACGAGAAGCTACCTCTTGTGACGCGTCGAAAAGACGGTTCACGCAATTAAGAGGAATGCAAAATGTCCGATCGCAACGACATTACAGGCGGTAGCAGCGCTTCAGCAGGCGTAGTCTCGCGCCGCAAACTTCTCGCAGCGGCTGCCGCTGCACCTGCCTTCGCAGCAGTCGTGGCGTCAGGAGCTGCGGCGCAAGTGCCTAGTGGCGGAAGCAACAAGGTTGCGCTCGTGACTGGGTCGTCGCGCGGCATCGGTGCAGCGACAGCAAAGCGCCTTGCGCGCGATGGCTACAAGGTCATGGTCAACTGCGTGGTCAATCGCGATCTCGCTGCTGAGGTTGTGCGGGATATCGAAGCAGCGGACGGACAGGCAGCCTGGGAACAGGCCGATGTCAGCGATCCCCGCGCTGTTGCGCGCTTGTTCGAGGCAACCGACAAGGCCTTCGGCGGCGTCGATGTCGTGGTCAACAATGCCGGCATCATGAACCTCGCGCCCTTCGCGCAAATGAGCGACGACGACTTTAACCGGATGATCGACGTCAACCTGAAGGGCGGTTTCTTTGTGCTTCGCGAGGCTGCCAAGCGCGTTCGCGACGGCGGACGCATTATCAGCCTGTCATCAAGCATCATCGAGCTTCGTTCGCCGACTTACGGACCCTACACCGCCACGAAGGGTGCCAACTCCTATTACTCGAACATCCTAGCAAAGGAGCTTGCCGGGCGGCAGATCTCGGTGAACGCTGTTGCACCTGGTCTGGTCAACACGACCCTGTTCACTGATGGCAAGACGCCTGAAATGATCGACGGCTTCGTTCAGCGCACCCCGCACAAGCGCCTCGGGGAGCCCGAAGACATTGCAAACGTAATCGGCACGCTGTGTGAAGGCGATGGTGCCTGGATCAACGGACAAACCATCTTCGCCAATGGTGGCGTCGTTTAAGCATCAGAAGGCTGCGTGGCAGGTCGAGCGGCGCTCGTCGCTCGACAGCCGCCTACTTCGCAATCTCAGTCAGAAAGTCGAGGATGGCACGCACCTTGGCTGATACCATCTTCGGCGAGTGGTGGTAGACGTAAAGCGGAAAGGTTTCTTCGGCCCAATCCGGCAGAAGCTGGATCAGGCGTCCGTCCGCCAGCAGCGGACGCGTGTAGATTTCCAGCGGTTGCGCGATGCCGTAGCCAGACTGGCACGCGGCAAGCAGGCCGCCTGTATCGGTCACCATCATCCGGCCGTTGATCTTGATGGCAATCGTTTCCTCGCCTTTCACGAAATCCCAGTCGTAATGCTTGCCCGTTGCTGGATCACGCATGAGGATGCATTCGCGCGCTTCTAGGTCACTGGGGTGTTCAGGCCTCCCCCATCGCTCGACATAGGCTGGCGATGCGCAAGTCAGGACGCGTGTTTCCAGCAACAATCGGCAGATGAGCGACGAGGGTTCCGGCGGGCCGAAATGGATACCGACATCGAACCCATCTGCAACCAGGTCGCCCATCCGGTCACGGACATGCATCTCCAGAGAAAGCTCAGGATATCGGTCGAGGAACGTGGGCAGGACGGGTCCAAGCACGTAATGCCCGAAACAGCTGTCTACGTTGATGCGCAGGCGGCCGCGGACTTCAGCGCCTGCTCCGGCTGCCCTTGTTGCGGCGTCCTCGATGCTGGTCAGGTGCGGCGCAACCTGCTCGTAGAAGCGCCGGCCTTCATCGGTCAGGGTAATGGATCGAGCATTTCGGTGAAAGATGCGGATACCGACACGTTGCTCGAGGCGAGCAACCGCTCGACTTACAGCCGATTGCGTCAGTCCAATGGCTTCACCAGCGCGTTTGAAGCTGCCCGCTTCAATTACAGCCGAAAGAACTCCGATCCCGTTCAGAAGGCGGCTGTCAAAGACCATGTGTCATGCTTGATGTCTTCTACCGAGATCAGGTGCTCGAACATGTTTGGTGCACCGGAACCTCATGCGAGCCACTGCATGCAGTCCATCACTGCCCGACAGTAAGACGTCAAGTTCGGCCTTCTGACAGTTACGTGAAGCAAGCCTACGAAGCGGCGGTGGTGCAAGTCATTCACACTCGGCAGCACTTAGTGTCTTCACCAGGTTCCTCACTACCGGTTCGAAAGCAGCAGCATGCTTCTCGTTATACTCCAGTCGAAAGTATACAGATGCGCCGTCGCATACCGGGATCGCACGCTGGTAGGAAATCCGCGCCCCTTTTCTTCCTGACCAACTCCAGAACACGTCTGCTTCACGCTTGTAAGAAATCACCCAGCCCGCATGCAAATCTTGCTCAACACGCCATCTGTTCTCAGCAGAGAAACTGCTTTGGTCCGTATAAGCTGCCCACACCCGGAGTTCAGCGGTGCCATCGGCGGAGCGAGCTACGCCACCATCCCCGTTGTCTGACTCTTCAACTCTGGTGAAACCGGCAGGAACTGTTACGCGGTTGCCAAAGCGAGATTTGCGTACTCCTCGGGTTCACTCAAAGCGTCCGTTATGTATCCGGCCTGGGCAGACGCGGCGGAAAGTAACACCAGAAGGGCCGAGATTGTTCTAAGCATTTCTACTCCATGTTCGGCACGGCGCCGGCCGTGAAAAGTACCTGTGGCTTACCGAAGAGAGCGGCGGCGAAAGAATCTAGGCATAGTCGAGCAGGGATCGTCTAGGAGACGACTTCGCTGTGCCCTGAGAGTGTCGACCAATAGTTGATCTTTGCGGATCAGCCAAAGCCCGTTCCTGCCAAGCAGTCATCAACGATCGCAACGACGTTTTAAGGATGCCCACCTGGCCAGCAATCATCAGACCTCTTCGACCAAACCAGCGATGCTTTGGCTGGTGTGCAAATGTGCATACGAGAATGTTGCCTTGGCTCGTCAGCCTGAAGTCCGAAATGCTTTCCCAGCGGTAAGAGCACCGACCAGTCAGCTTTAGATACTCGAAGCCCTCACGCCTGAGTACAAGCTCCCGGCGGGGCAGCGTACAAAGAGCGCCTGCCGTCACAGGGAGGCTTAATATCCCGCCTATCATCAGGTTGAGAGGATCCCAATCGTCAAGCCGTCCCGGCTCTCCCCGAACGCCAACAGAGTAGAAGAGTAATCCTGCGAGAAGCATCACGGCGAGGCATAGCAGAAGGCGATGCCAGAGCGGCGCGCTGAAGCTGATGGGCCCCGGATAAAGCGCCATCCACTTGTCGGCTTGGCCTCGTGAGTAAGCGGAGGCGAACAACCCGTAAAGCATCGACCCTGAAAAGAAGAGGATCGGTAAGGCGAGCCAGCTGCCTTCTTTTTCGAAAGCGATCAACCAGACAGCAGATACAGCAGCCGAAGCGATTAAAGCGGAGACAACAAGAGAAAGGGCTATGGTTGAGTTCGCCAGGCTTTTTAGCGACTGCCACCATCTAATGCGCACCGCTTACTCCACATCCGGCATGGCGCCAGCCTGAAACAGCACCGTCGGTTCGCCGTACTCCCCAAGCGCCACATCGGCCACGCGCGACCAGGCGATGACTTCCGCGTGTTTGTCGGTGAGCCCCTTCGCAATTCGAACCGCCCTTTCCTCGCTTTGTTGATCGACAGGGCCGAACACAGTCTGCAGTTCGCCCTCTTCGTCGCGATCGGAAACCATAACATCAATCAGCTTCGGGAGCTTTGCTTCAGATGACATCATGATCCCCAGTCATGCCGGCAATGATGATCAAGAACTGCTTTGGCGACAAGATGGGGCGCATCCAAACTGGCTGCCGTTGGTTACACCAGACAAATTCTAGGAGATCCACATGGCCACCAACAACGAGCGTCCGAGCATATTATCGCGAAAGTCCGCCTCGGAAACCGAGCGCACACCCGCCCATGGCGACATGCCCAGGGTCTCGGATACGCTGGTGAACATGACCGGGGCACCCGACGCTGACTACCATCCCGAAGCTCTGGCCAACGCGGTAGCAGACAACGAAGCCGGAACCATCCCGGATGACGAGATCGGCGGGATTGAGCCGCTCGAACGCAAGAAGTAGAAGTCAGGATGTCGGGCCAGCTACGATAGACAGTGAGCATCGGGAAACGGTCGCTGTAGTGCCTTCGCTTCGCTCCAGGGCGCACGCATCCCAGCAAACACGATCAGCGGCTCTCTTTTATCCAGCGCAAACCAGTGCAACGGCTTCTTGTTGGTCACCGGGTCAGGCATAGGGCCGTACTCGGAGAAGGACGTCGCCGCCACCAGGCAGCGGCTTTCCGGCTCCAGCCACCGCTTCCAGGGGGCGGAGGACACGTTGCGGAAGTTTGTGGTGCCTGCGTCCGGCTCCATCTTCAGCAAAGCCGCGAAGTCGACATCCTTGCCCTTAGCACGCAGCTTATCGGCCCGTGTGCTGACGGTATCCGTCAGCGCCTTCTGTGAAGACGGCATTCCCCAGTGGGCACGGACAAGCTCGCGTTCGCCGTCGGCGTCAGTGCGAACGATCGGCGCCGAATAGTCAGGAAACACTTTCCCAGGTTCGAGATTGCCGACGTCGGTACGCATCGCTCGTGTGAACTCAAGGATCGCCTGCGGACCTTTGGGTACATTGTAGAGGTTGCACATAGCGCGAACTTACAGGCATGGTCTTTGACTGTAAGTCGGCTCTTGAGTGTGTCATGCGCAAAGATTTCGATCCCGAGACAGTGAAGGCCGATGGTAGATCGGCTGCCAAGGGGTTCCTGTTCGATCCAACAGCACCCGGTCCATGGCGCGGCTCTTTAGCAGGAGAGACCATTGGCAGCCCTGTGACAGTGCTCGCCTACGGCAACGATACACCTGGTGAGGGTCCACCCTTGCATGTTCATCCCTACGACGAGACGTTCGTGGTTTTTGCGGGACGGGCCAGGTTCTTTGTGGGGGATCAAGTAATCGACGCCACCGCAGGAGAGGCCGTGTTAGGACCTGCTGGTGTACCCCATAGGTTTGTGAACCTAGGTCCAGGACGTTTGCAGACGATCGACATCCATCATTCCGATCGTTGGATCCAAACGGACCTCGCATAAAGCCGTCTTCGATCAGTCGGAGGGACCAAACAGGCCTGCTCGGACGTTAGTGGATGACCAATCGACAGGACGTCCCATGCTCAGATCAATGCTGATAGGCCTTACTGCTGGCCAGCGCTCGATGATGCCACTTGCAGCGCTTGCGTTCGCAGCTTGGCGCCGAACGCTTCCGCACGATAACCCTGAAGCACGCTTGATGCAGTTGCCCTTGATTGCCGCAGGCGGTGCGGTGATGGCGGCCGCAGAGGTGGCAGGCGACAAGATGAAGACCGCGCCGGATCGGACGGTGTTCCTCGGCCTGCTCGCGCGAACGATTACCAGCGGCTTTGCAGGTGCGGCTCTCGCGCCTTCGAAGCATAGGGCAGCGGGAGCAACACTCGGCATCGGCGCGGCAATCGGATCGTCCTACCTGGGGCTTGCCACACGCAAATGGGCGATGCGCCGCTGGGGACAAACAACCACTGGCTTCGTAGAGGATGCGATTGTCTTCGCCGCGGCTATGATGATTACCAACGCTAAACGTAAGCGATTCTGAGGGGACAGGATCGGGCTGTATCCTAGATGGTCGGCCATCAAGCAGATAAAGGCCCACCGGTTACGAGCTGGCTATAAGCGTCAAAGCCGTCTTGCCCACTCCCCTTTAGATCTTCGTGCGCAGATGACGAAGCTCCTCGTCGTACAACTCCTCATTGATTTGAGTACACCATGTCTTTGATCGCCCATCATCGCCGTTCGACCACCGACAACCCTCGCCTCCTTCATGTCGAACGGTGAGATCTGGGCGAAGATGCGATCCTGCAGCGTGCACTCGATCGAAGCAGCTCGGCGAAAGGCGGTTATTCCACCTCCTCCACCGCACGTGCCAGAACGTCAAGCAGTGCGTGACAATCGTCGGTTGCGCGATGCCCCTCATGAAAGAGGCCTGACTGGCCAACCAAGTAGCCGAGCTTGTTGCCTTCAAAGCACCGCCCCCTATAGGTCTTTAGTGCCAGAAAACCGACTGATAGCTTTCCACCACTTACTGCCATGTAGGATCGAGGAAACAAGCAGCTAGCACTGGTAGGAGGCCGCCCCCTCTTGCCGTCGATGATCAGTTCACGCCTGGGCAATGGAAATGTTGCCGATGCCTGGCAGATAGCTTTTAAGATTGCTCAGCACCATGTTTGAAAGAAACGCTGCTTAACTTTGAGCTCGTCCTAATTCCCCTGAACGTAGTTGGGAAAATTCGCTCCTTGCTTGAAGTTCACCGAGTGGCATTGGCTTGGAGAAAAGGAAGCCTTGCAGGTCGGTGCATCCAAGGGCCACAAGAAAGTCCCGCTGCGCTTCGGTTTCTACACCTTCCGCAGTTGTCGAAATACTCAGAGTACGCGCGAGGCTCAGCAGCCCGGAGACGAGCGCGGCTCCATCCGCTCTGGCTCCGAGGAGCGCTACGAAAGATCTGTCGATCTTTATTCTATCTATGCCGAAATGCATGAGATGGCTTAGGGATGAGTACCCCGTGCCGAAGTCGTCAAGGGAGACCTGTACACCTCTTGCCCGAAGACGCCTCAATGCTCCGGCGATGTCGCGGCTGTCTTCAATCAGGGCGGACTCTGTTACTTCAAGTTCGAGACGTGACGGAGGCAAGCCTGTCTCAAGAAGCACGGTCTCAACCACATCCTCAAAGCCCGGCACTCGTAGTTGCGAAGGTGAGACATTTACGGCCACGAAGGTGTCTGGCGACCAACTTGCTGCAGCGCTGCAGGCCTCCCGCAGCACCCAACGACCCAGCAGTTCAAGCAAGCCGCCCTCCTCCGCAAGCGGAATGAACTCGTCGGGTGCTAGAAAACCATGCCGTGGATGATGCCATCGGATCAACGCTTCCGCGCCAGACGGCTTGTAGCCATCCGACGCACGGTGGATTGTTTGGTAATAGAGATCGAGTTTCCCGAAATTCTCGTCAAAGCCGAAGGTAGAAGCAGACTGGCCGTTTTGCCCCAGACCGCTGTCTGGCGAGTTCTCCAGCAGCTTGCGCAACTCGCCCTTGAGCGCTTCCCGTGCGTCGCGGCCCTCTTCCATGTCTGGCTGAAACAGCACAGATCTCCCGCGACCCTGGTTCTTGGCCTCGTACAAAGCAACATCGGCCTGTCTCAGGATCTCGCTTGCACTCCCTCCTGAGGGCGGAAGAAGCGTCATGCCCGCCGACCCGCCTATGTGGGCCACAACTTCTCCTGACCGGAGATGGAAGGGACGGCTTAGTTCAGCTACAAGCGCCTTGCATTTGTCACCAAGGGTATTTTCCTCCCTGCCGCTGGTGCAGATCAGGAGCGCAAACTCGTCGCCACCAATCCTGGCCAGGACGTCAGCCGGTCCTATTATGGATCGCATGCGCTCGGCGGCCGTACGGATCAGTTCGTCCCCGGCCGCGTGACCGAAGCGGTCATTGACCGCTTTGAAGCGGTCAAGGTCGATCAGGGCAATCGCTGATCGCTGATCGGACACCGGCTTTTTCGCAAGACATTCTTCCAGCTGAGCCGAGAAATAGGCGCGGTTTGGCAAGGCCGTCAGGACATCATGGCTCGCCAGATGGCGGGCATTGGCTTCGCTGAGCTTGAGTTCGATCAGGCTCGTTCTGAGACGTTTAAGAAGCAGCAGGAAGAGGACGGCAATGACAAGTGCTGCGCCTAGCAAAGCAGGCAGAAGGCGTCCAATAACCCTGGAGCCAGGCAGGTCGGGGCTCCAGACGATGAAGCCGATCGGTTCTCCAGTGGCGCCAGCATCGATCTGAACGGCCACTTCATTGGGATCGGGATCTGCAGAGCGAGCAAACCGGGCACCATTCAATCCTTGCTCGCGGCTTAGATCGTCAAGCGCGGCACCGTCCAGGAAGCGGATTGCGATCAGATAGCGCATGTCTTGCGGCGTGAGAGGTGGCTCTCTTGAGCTGAGATCCTCGGCACGATTTATTGGCGCGATACCGGCAATTGTGGGACGGCCCTCTAGGCGCATCAGTTCAGCAAAGCTGCCGCGACGAGAACTTGATTCCGACGAGTTGGCGAGGACATTGTTGCTGGACATTCGACGAGCCGGATTTGCGCCAGGCTGTCTTTCACGCAGCAGCGGCAGCAGCAGCGGTCGTATCCATCGATAGCGTGCCTCCACTTCCGGACCCGAGCGCATCGCCAATTGTCCATTGCCATCAACCACGAATGCTTGGTCGTAACCGAACACGGCAACAACGATCTTGCTTATCGTTTCCGCGGATTCCGGCCCAGCTACCTCCGACGCCAAAACATCGCCGCTGCTGACCGGACTGGGAACACGGCTGACTTGCGAGGACAATAAAGCCATGTAGCCGGAGCTCACCTGGTCGATCGCTTCGGCCACCTGGTCGACCTGTTCGTGAAGGCGTTGATTAATGAGCGACCGCTGACGTTCAAGCGCAGCGGCATCGCTTTCGGCACCAGCCCAGAGGCCGGACAGAACGACGAGGCCTAAGGTTGCGAGTCCAATCCCCCCAATCAACCACAGGACGCTGCTGGAAGCATTGGCAGCGCGGTACATCAGATAGCCAGGCTCTGGAAGGTTAAGACGCACAGACAATCCCCCACTAAGGCGGAGTATCTCGCCAATGCGTTGAGCATGCCTTACGAAACAACTGGAACTTGCTTTTATGATTACATTGAAACGTCGATTCCGATTTCAATTTATCTTAAGCTGTTTCCGGCCACCGTTGTCGCGCAGCGGAGCCGATTTGCGTTGCTCCATACAGCCGGGAGGTCTCATGCGCTTCGCCAATGCGTCACCGCTTTCCCCTGCGCTCTTCGCGGCTGTAAGTATCCTGATGATCGCCTTTCCAGACTTCAGCCAGGCGCAGACCAAAGTGATTACCAAAATTGCGGTGGAAGGCAGCTTTCCGCCCTTCAACTATGTCGACGCGGACAACAAACTTCAGGGCTTCGACGTCGAGATTGCTCGCGCGCTTTGCGAGACTGCAAACCTTTCGTGCGAGTTCATCATCCAGAAATGGGATGACATGATCCCGAACCTAAACGCGCGCCATTACGATGCTATCGTTTCCTCGATGTCGATGAGCGAGGAGAGACAGAAGCTCGTTGCCTTCACGAACAGCTATTATTCCAGCCCTTCGGTTTTCGTCGTCCGCAAGGAAAGAGAAATGCCTGACTTCCAGTCGAGGTCTCTGGGTGGCCTTGCTCTTGGCGTCACTCTGGATACGGTGCAGGCAGCTTACGTCGCCGAGTTCTTTCCCGATGCAAAGGTGACGATCTTCCCCTCATCGCCTGACCTCTACAAAGGGCTCGCGGAAGGAAGCATCGACGTAGCCTTCGAGGACAAACTTGCGATCTACGACTGGCTGACAAACACAAAGGCGGGTGGCTGCTGCGAGTTCAGAGGCAACGACATCATCGATCGCAAATTTTTCGGCGACGGTGCCGGGATCGCCATCCGCAAGGCAGATGACGACCTCCGCGCAAAATTCAACACTGCACTGGCCGAGATCTCTTCGAACGGAACCTACGACGCTATCAACGCCAAATACTTTCCGTTCAGCATTCGATAAGGGTGAACTGCGTCGCGAAGGTGCAGTCTTGGCAACCAAATCAGCTTGGCTGAGCGCTTAGGAACCAACCCCCGCCATCTCGCCACTTGCCATCTGACTGTCGCCACCCGAAAAGGAAACGAACCTGGAGGCGCCGGCGTGTTTCTTTCTGAACGGCATGCAACGATCATCGCAATGGCCAAGGAGAATGGCCGTGTTCTGGTCGGTGATCTTGCTGCGCATTTCAATGTCACTCCGCAAACGATCCGCAAGGAACTGAACGACCTTTGCAACCAGCGCCTGTTGACGCGCACCCATGGCGGTGCACTGTTTCCATCGGGCATTGAGAACATGGAATACGAAGCGCGGCGTCTCATCGCCGCCGCCGAAAAGGATGCGATCGGTCGGGCAGCGGCCGACATCATCCCGAACAATGCATCGCTGTTCGTCAATATCGGCACGACCACAGAAGCTGTTTCGGAAGCTTTGCTCGCTCATAGCGGCCTCATGGTAATTACCAACAACATCAACGTCGCCAACCGGATGCGTGTTTATCCATCGATCGAAGTCATCATCGCCGGGGGCGTCGTGCGCGGCTCGGATGGCGGCATTGTCGGCGAGGCAGCGGTGGATTTCATTCGTCAGTTCAAGGTCGATTATGCCGTGATTGGCGCATCCGCGATCGACCATGATGGAGCGTTGCTGGATTTTGATCTTCGCGAAGTAAAGGTGGCGCAGGCAATCATTGCCAACGCGCGCCATGTCATCCTTGTGGCCGACGCCACCAAGCTGGAGCGCACTGCGCCCGTAAGGATCGGGCAACTTGCGCAGGTCGACACCTTCATTACCGACCGATGCGACGTCGAAGCCTTACGCACGATCTGCGCCCAAAACGATGTTCGCCTTGTCGAGACCGCCACCAGATAAGCTGACATAGTGTTTGACATTCGTTTGAGTTTGAAACTAACCTTCACTTACTTTCGTTATGGCGCGGAATAAGCATCAGGCGGGGGTTGGAGGAGCTCTTTCAGCGGCGGGCGGATGTACGACATCCTTGTCATCGGCGGTGGCGTTAACGGCTGCGGAATTGCCCGCGATGCCGCAGGACGTGGCTATTCGGTGCTGCTTGCGGAAATGAATGACCTCGCCAGCGGCACGTCTTCTTGGTCTACCAAGCTCATCCATGGCGGCTTGCGCTATCTGGAACATTACGAGTTTCGGCTGGTACGCGAAGCGCTGATTGAGCGCGAGGTTCTGTGGCGGAATGCGCCGCACATCATCTGGCCGATGCGCTTCGTGCTGCCTCATGCTCAGGGCCTTCGGCCTGCCTGGCTGATCCGCCTCGGGCTGTTTCTCTACGACAATCTGGGTGGCCGCCGCTTGCTACCCCCTACCGGCACGCTCGACATGCGCAGCGATCCAGCCGGACTTCCGTTGAAGCCCGGGTTTGCAAAAGCGTTCGAATATTCGGACTGCTGGGTCGACGATGCCCGTCTGGTTGTCCTGAATGCGCGAGACGCGGCTGATCGCGGCGCTGAGATTCTGACCCGCACCAAAGTGGTGCGCGCCGTGCGTGATGGAGACCACTGGCGCGTCACGCTCAGAGACACGATCAGTGGCGAAACGCGTGACATCACGGCTCGCCTGATCGTCAATGCGGCGGGTCCTTGGGTCGATCGTGTCATCGCCGATGCGCTGAACGTTCCGGAAAAGCACCATGTTCGGCTGGTTCAGGGCAGCCACATCGTGGTGCGCCGAAAGTTCAGCGACCCGCGCGCCTACTTCTTCCAGAACCGCGATGGGCGGATCATCTTCGCCATTCCCTATGAGACCGATTTCACGCTGATCGGCACGACGGACCGTGATTATACCGGTGAGCCCGGCTCGGCCGCGATATCGCAGGAAGAGACCGACTATCTCTGCGCAGCCGCCAGCGAATATTTCCGTGAGCCTGTTCGGCGCGGAGACATTGTGTGGACTTATTCCGGTGTCCGGCCGCTCTACGACGATGGTGCATCCAAGGCGCAGGAAGCGACGCGCGACTATGTTCTGAAATCCGAAGGTGGACCGGGGCAAGCGCCGCTCGTGAACATCTTTGGCGGCAAGATCACGACTTATCGTCGATTGGCGGAGTCGATGCTGCAAAAAATTGAGGCGCTGATCGGTCGTAAGGGCAGCGCCTGGACGGCGACGGCACCGCTTCCAGGCGGCGATTTCCCGGTTGAGGGCTTCGATAAGGAGGCCGACCGGCTTTTGCGTGATTATCCGTTCTTGGCTTCGAACGGCGCTCGACGCCTGTCGCGGCTTTACGGAACGCGCGCCCTAAGCTTCCTCGGCAATGCAAATGACGCTGCTGATCTGGGCCAAGTGTTCGGCCACGGCTTGACGGAGGCTGAGGTTCGGTACCTGATGGATCAGGAATGGGCGCTCACGGCGGAAGACGTCCTTTGGCGCCGCACCAAGCTCGGCTTACACTTGGAGGAGCGCCAAGTGGCGGCCCTCGAGTACTTTATAAGGACGACCGCTAAGCGATATCGACCCGCAGCGGAATAGAGCAAGACGGAGGGAGGCCGGAATGCTCGAAATCAGAAACGTCTCGACGCTGGTGGGTGGCCGAACGCATATCGATGGCGTTTCGATCAACCTCGAACGTGGCACGCTCAATGTGCTGCTTGGCCCGACCCTTTCGGGCAAGACTTCGTTGATGCGCCTGATGGCAGGGCTCGACCGACCGACATCGGGCCAGGTGCTTGTTGATGGCAAGGACGTCACTGGCGTTCCGGTACAGAAGCGCAACGTCGCGATGGTGTACCAGCAGTTCATCAACTACCCCGCGATGACGGTCTACGAAAACATCGCTTCGCCGCTGCGTGTCGCCGGAAAGGACAAGGGCGCCATCGACAAGGCGGTCCGCGACGCTGCCGCCCTGCTGAAGCTGACGCCCTATCTGGACCGCATGCCACTCAGCCTGTCCGGCGGTCAGCAGCAGCGAACGGCTTTGGCACGAGCGATTGTCAAGAATGCCGAGCTGGTGCTGCTCGACGAGCCGCTGGCCAATCTCGACTACAAACTTCGCGAGGAACTTCGGGCCGAACTGCCCCGCCTTTTTGCCGCGACTGGCGCCGTCTTCGTTTACGCGACCACTGAGCCACACGAGGCGCTGCTGCTGGGCGGCAACACGGCCACCCTTTCCGAGGGGCGCATCACGCAGTTCGGGCCGACCGTCGATGTGTTCCGCAAGCCGCTCGACTTGATAACGGCTCGAACTTTCGCCGACCCGCCGCTGAACACGCTGGCCGTGCAAAAGGTAGGCACCCGTCTTGAGATCGAGGACGGACCCGCCTTGCCTCTGCCGCCGAATGCGAATGGCACAGCGGACGGCAGCTATACGATCGCCATCCAGCCGCACCACCTCTCGCTGTCGACACCCGCTGGAGAGGCCATCGCGCTCAAAGGCCGCGTTTCGATCGTGGAGATCACCGGTTCCGAAAGCTTCGTGCATCTCGATTTTTCCGGCACGCGCTGGGTCATGCTTGCTCATGGCATCCACCAGTTCGAGCAGGGCGACGAGGTCACGTTCTGGCTCGAGCCGCGCCACATCATGGTCTTCGACGCATACGGACGGGCAGCGACATCGCTGGCGGAGGCTGCGTAAAACGATGGCACGCATCGACCTTGACCATATCCGGCACGCATACGGGGCACGGACGCAGAAGCCGGCTCAATATGCGCTGAAAGAGGTGCATCACACCTTTGAGGACGGCGGCGCCTATGCCCTTCTCGGGCCATCCGGATGCGGCAAGACCACGCTGCTCAACATCATCTCCGGTCTGGTGCAATCATCCGAAGGGCGCATCCTATTCAACGGCCGCGACGTGACGCCGCTGTCGACCCAAGAGCGCAACATTGCCCAAGTGTTTCAGTTTCCGGTCATCTACGACACGATGACGGTCTACGACAATCTGGCCTTCCCGCTGCGAAACCGGGGTGTTGCCGAGCGGGAGGTGGACCGCACGGTTCGCGAGATCCTAGCCATGATCGACCTGGAGAGCTGGACCAACCGCAAGGCACGTGGACTTACGGCCGACCAGAAGCAGAAGATTTCGCTCGGCCGCGGCCTCGTGCGTGCCGATGTCAACGCCATCCTGTTCGACGAACCGCTGACGGTCATCGATCCGCACATGAAGTGGGTTTTGCGCTCGCAGCTCAAGCAACTCCACAAGCGCTTCGGCTACACGATGGTCTATGTCACGCACGACCAAACCGAGGCGCTGACCTTTGCAGACCAGGTCGTCGTGATGTTCGAAGGCGAGATCGTTCAGATCGGAACGCCAGCCGAACTTTTCGCGCGGCCCGAGCACACCTTTGTAGGCTACTTCATCGGCTCACCCGGCATGAACGTTCTGCCTGTGACTTTGGAGGGCGGGACGGCGCGGATTGGCACCAACGAAATCCAACTGCACACCGCGCCAACCCAAGCTCCAAACGGCACGATTGAACTCGGCATCCGGCCTGAATTCGTGCGGATCGGGCGCGAGGGGATGCCTGCTACGGTTACCAAGGTCGAGGATGTCGGCCGCCACCGTATCGTGCGCGCCAAAGTGGAAGGGCACGAGGTTGCGGCGATCCTTGGCGAGGACGACGAAATTCCAGCCGAGCCTCGGATGATCTTCGACCCGGCCGGCATCAATCTCTACGCCGACAACTGGCGGGTGGAAACGGCGCGATGAACAAGACCTGGAACAACAAGGCTTGGTTCATGGTGCTGCCCGTTCTTTTGCTGGTGGCGCTCTCGGCGGTCATTCCGCTGATGACGGTAGTCAACTATTCGGTCCAGGACACGTTCGGAAACAACCAGTTCTTCTGGGCGGGCACGGAATGGTTCCAGGAGATGCTGACCTCAGACCGGTTCTGGGCCGCGATGGGTCGCAATCTGATGTTTTCGGCCATCGTGCTCGCGATCGAGATTCCGCTCGGCATCGTCATTGCTTTGAACATGCCGAAGTCCGGGTGGGGCGTGCCGGTATGCCTTGTCTCGATGGCTTTGCCGCTCCTCATTCCCTGGAACGTTGTCGGCACGATCTGGCAGGTCTTCGGGCGTGTTGACATCGGCCTGCTCGGCTATTCGCTGCGCCAGATTGGTATCGACTACAACTACGTCAACGATCCATTCGACGCCTGGGTAACGGTGATCGGCATGGATGTATGGCACTGGACCAGCCTCGTCGTTCTGCTTTGCTATGCGGGCCTCGTCTCGATACCGGATGCCTATTATCAGGCTGCGAAGATCGACGGCGCTTCGCGATGGGCCGTATTTCGCTACATCCAGCTGCCGAAGATGAACCGCGTCCTGTTGATTGCCGTGCTGCTGCGCTTCATGGACAGCTTCATGATCTACACCGAACCGTTCGTGGTCACCGGCGGCGGACCGGGCAACGCGACGACCTTCCTGTCGATCGATCTGGTCAAGATGGCGGTTGGCCAGTTCGACATCGGCCCTGCGGCGGCTATGTCGATCATCTACTTCCTGATCATTCTGCTCATGTCATGGGTCTTCTACACGGTCATGACCAACTACGATGCGGAGCGGTGACATGAACGACACCGTATCGCGCGTTAATCTGGCCGGCACGGCAGCACCATCGCTTGCAGCCTCGGACAAGCTCGCCCGTTCGATGCGCCGACGCGGCGACGAGAGCCGCTTCTGGTGGCTGGTTCCCTTGCTCTACATCCTGTTTCTGATGCTGCCGATCTACTGGCTCATGAACATGAGCTTTAAGACGAACCAGGAGATCCTCGGCACATTTTCGCTGTGGCCACAGAGCCCAACGCTTCGGAACTATCAGGTCATTCTGACAGACCCATCCTGGTACAAGGGCTACATCAACTCGATCATCTACGTGGTCATGAACACGGTAATTGCGGTGACAGCAGCCCTGCCCGCCGCCTATGCCTTTTCCCGCTATCGGTTCCTCGGCGACAAACACCTGTTCTTCTGGCTCCTGACCAACCGCATGGCGCCGCCGGCGGTGTTCGCCTTGCCCTTCTTCCAGCTTTATTCAGCCTTCGGACTCATCGACACGCACATCGCGGTAGCGCTCGCGCATTGCCTGTTCAACGTGCCGCTAGCGGTGTGGATCCTGGAAGGCTTCATGTCGGGCGTGCCGAAGGAGATCGACGAAACCGCCTATATCGACGGCTACTCTTTTCCGCGCTTCTTTGTGAAGATCTTCATGCCGCTGATTGCGAGCGGCGTCGGCGTCGCAGCGTTCTTCTGCTTCATGTTCTCTTGGGTCGAACTGTTGCTCGCCCGCACACTGACGACCACCGAAGCCAAGCCGATCTCCGCGATCATGACGCGCACGGTTTCCGCTTCCGGTCTCGACTGGGGCGTCCTGGCGGCAGCAGGAGTTCTGACCATCATCCCCGGTGCTCTCGTGATCTGGTTCGTTCGAAATTACATCGCCAAGGGCTTCGCCCTTGGTCGAGTTTGAGCGGAGGGTTTGACCATGAACCTTTCCTGGATGGCATGGACCCTGCCGACCGCAGCCTTTTTCGTCACGATCCTGCTTCTGCTGGTCGGGATGGCAGCCTGGGAATACGCATCCCCCGGCGGCAATCCGCGCGTCGGTATCCTGCGCTTCGAGACGACGCGCGGCGACCGGCTCTTCGTCTCGCTGCTCGGCAGCGCCTTCATCCATCTCACATGGCTCGGGCTGATCGGCCCCAATCTGTGGTGGGCACTCGCTCTTTCGGTGGTTTACGCGATCGGCGTCTTCCGTTTCGTCTGAGGGAGGACTTGTGGTTCCGGCTGGAGGGCCGGAGCTAAATGCTAGGGAAGTGAACTCGTCGCTTTTTCCAGGGAGGAACGAACATGCGACTGAATTTAGTGGCTTCCAGCAGCGCGCTTGTGCTGCTTTGCGGCTTGGGCACCGCCCATGCCGGTATGGATGAGGCGAAAGCCTTCCTTGACACCGAGATCGGCGACATGTCGACGCTCGACCGTGCCGCACAGGAAAAGGAGATGCAGTGGTTCGTGGATGCGGCCAAGCCCTTTGCAGGCATGGACATCAAGGTCGTTTCGGAAACACTGACAACGCATGAATACGAATCCAAGACGCTGGCCAAGGCGTTCTCGGAAATTACGGGCATCAACCTGACCCACGACCTCATCGGCGAGGGCGATGTCGTCGAAAAACTGCAAACACAGATGCAGTCGGGCGAGAATGTGTACGACGCCTATGTCAACGACAGTGATCTGATCGGCACGCATTGGCGCTACCAGCAGGCACGCTCGCTGACCAAGTGGATGGCGAACGAAGGCAAGGACGTCACGAGCCCGACGCTGGACCTTCCCGACTTCATCGGCACCAAGTTTACCACTGCGCCTGACGGAGATCTGTACCAGCTGCCCGACCAGCAGTTCGCAAACCTCTACTGGTTCCGCTACGATTGGTTCAACGACGAGAAGAACAAGGCCGACTTCAAGGCGAAGTATGGCTACGACCTCGGCGTTCCCGTAAACTGGTCCGCCTATGAGGACATTGCCGAGTTCTTCACCGGCCGCGAGATCGACGGCAAGAAGGTCTATGGCCACATGGACTACGGCAAGAAGGATCCGTCGCTCGGCTGGCGTTTCACCGATGCCTGGCTTTCAATGGCCGGCAATGGTGACAAGGGCCTGCCGAACGGTCTTCCGGTCGACGAATGGGGCATCAAGGTAGACGAGAACTCGCGCCCCGTCGGCTCCTGCGTGGCTCGCGGCGGCGACACGAACGGCCCGGCTTCGGTTTATGCCATTCAGAAATATCTCGACTGGATCAAAGCCTATGCACCGCCGGCGGCACAAGGCATGACCTTTGGTGAGTCCGGTCCCGTACCGAGCCAGGGCGAAGTGGCCCAACAGATGTTCACCTACACGGCGTTCACAGCCGATTTTGTCAAGCCAGGCCTGCCAGTGGTGAATGCGGACGGCACACCGAAATGGCGCTTTGCCCCCTCGCCCCACGGCGTCTACTGGAAGGATGGCATGAAGCTCGGCTACCAGGACGTGGGCTCCTGGACCCTGCTGAAGTCGACCCCTGATGATCGCGCGAAAGCCGCCTGGCTCTATGCACAGTTCGTTACCTCGAAGACCGTGGACGTGAAGAAGAGCCATGTCGGTCTCACGCTCACCCGTGAGTCGACCATTCAGCACAAGTCGTTTACCGACCGCGCTCCCAAGCTTGGAGGCCTGATCGAGTTTTACCGTTCGCCTGCGCGTGTCCAGTGGTCGCCTACCGGTACGAACGTCCCAGACTATCCGAAGCTTGCGCAGCTTTGGTGGCAGGCGGTCGGCGACGCCTCGTCAGGTGCCAAGACCGCGCAGGAGGCGATGGACTCGCTCTGCGCCGAACAGGAAAAGGTCATGGAGCGTCTCGAGCGTGCGGGCGTTCAGGGCGACTTCGGGCCGAAGATGGCCGAGGAGCACGATCTCGAATACTGGAACAAGGACGCGGTCGCCAAGGGTAACCTCGCTCCGCAGCTCAAGATCGAGAACGAGAAAGAAAAGCCGATGACCGTCAACTACGACGAGCTGGTGAAGAGCTGGCAGTAATCGCCTCGGCTTGAAAGCAAAACGGGCGGGCGAGCGATCTCCCGCCCGTTCCTTGGCAGCGGTGCGAACCGGACAAGAGCATGAAAAAGCATATCCTCGCTATCGACCAAGGCACGACATCGTCTCGCGCGATCGTCTTCGACACGAAGATGGACATCGTCGCAGCCGGACAGAAGGAATTCGAGCAGCACTATCCACAATCCGGCTGGGTCGAGCATGACCCGGAAGACATCTGGGGTACTGTTGTCTGGTCAGTAAACGAGGCGCTCAACACTGCCAGGCTGAAGGCGGACGACGTCGCTGCGATCGGCATCACCAACCAGCGCGAGACCGTCGTGATCTGGGATCGCGCGTCGGGCAAGCCGATCTACAACGCGATCGTCTGGCAGGACCGGCGGGGAGCGTCGTTGTGCAGGACGTTGCGGGAAGAAGGGTTCGAGCCGGCCTTCTCCCAGAAGACAGGTCTGCTGCTCGATCCGTACTTTTCCGGCACCAAGATCGCTTGGCTGCTGGACAATGTTCCAGGTGCGAGAGAGCGCGCCGAGCGGGGTGAACTGGCTGCGGGAACGATAGACACGTTCCTGATCTGGCGCCTGACCGCTGGCAAGGTTCACGCAACAGATGCGACCAACGCGTCACGCACATTGATCTACAACATCGTTGAGAACCGATGGGACAAGGAGTTGCTCGATATCTTGGGCATTCCAGCTTCGCTGCTTCCTCAGGTGCATGATTGCGCCGCTGACTACGGCTTGACCGACAAGTCGCTGTTTGGAGTGGAAATACCGATCCTCGGCGTCGCCGGCGATCAGCAGGCCGCCACGATCGGGCAGGCATGCTTCGAGCCGGGAATGATCAAGTCGACCTACGGCACGGGCTGCTTCGCCGTCCTGAACACAGGCAAGGAGATCGTGCGATCGGAGAACCGGCTCCTCACCACCATCGCCTACCGGCTGGACGGTGAAACCACGTATGCCCTCGAGGGCTCGATCTTCATCGCGGGCGCGGCAGTGCAATGGCTGCGCGACGGCGCCCGGATGATCTCGAAGGCAGCCGACGCTGGGGAACTCGCCGAACAGGCAGACCCGACCCAGACAATCTATTTCGTCCCCGCCTTCGTCGGCCTCGGTGCGCCGCACTGGGATGCGGACGCACGAGGGGCGATCTATGGGCTCACCCGTAACACCGGTCCGGCCGAATTTGCGCGGGCCACGCTCGAATCCGTCGCATTCCAGACCCGCGATCTTCTCGATGCGATGCACAAGGATTGGAAGTCTAGCGGAACAAACACGGTGCTGCGCGTCGATGGCGGCATGGTAGCTTCTGATTGGACCATGCAGCGGCTTGCGGACATCCTGGATGCGCCCGTCGATCGTCCGCGCATTTTGGAAACCACCGCGCTGGGTGCAGCCTGGCTGGCCGGCAGCCGATCCGGCTTGTGGCCAAGAGAAAAGGGTTTCGCGGACAGCTGGGCACTGGAACGACGGTTCCAGCCGATCATGGAAAACGGCGTGCGGCTGAAGGCAATTAACGGCTGGCGTGACGCCGTAAAGCGCACGTTGTCAGATCCGGTGCCCCAAGACTGACTCCACTGCAGGAAAGCAAAAAGCTGCCTGTCCGCCTCCCACCAAGTTCATCAACGCAAAGGACCTATCGACCGCCGATCGCCCCGATCATGCGTTTGACGGCTGGCGGTTCAAAGCGCTTGTGTGGTATAATCGCCATGAGGACATGGCCTGCGACCAGAACCGCCAGCGTCCACGCGAGAGAACCGTGGAGCCAATCGGCAGGTTCAGTCAGCCAAGCGATCTTCTGTCCTGTTTGCGGAACAAGTCGAATTCCCCAAAACTCGTACCCTTTTCCGCTTCCATAGGCGCGCGTCAGGGCCAGGAACGGAACTGCGAACATGAGCATGTAGAAGATGCCGTGAACGAGGCTGGCGACCCTTCTTCGAAAGGATTGATCCGGCGATTGGCGACAACGCCAGCTTGCAACGGTCCAGGCAATGCGCGGCATCAGCAGGGCGAGAACCAGAACGCCGACGGTGCCATGCGCAGGGCCGAGTTGTGATACCGTCCGCATAACAGTGCCGTCCCCCAGCACACGCCAGCCCACAAGCGTGACGAACTGCCAGACCAAGAGGTAGGCCATGGCCCAGTGCAAGCATCGGCTTATCAGCCCATAGCGCTCCGGCGTGTCGAGCCATTTACTGTTTTGCATCGGTCGTTTCCCACTCACGCGCTCAGATGCTCGAACAGGATCGATGCGCCAAGCACCACCAGAGCGATGCCCGCCACGCCTTCAGCGAGCCTGCCGAACCGTTCAACGATGAGGCGCCCGACCAGCATCCCGCCCGATGCCATAAGGAAGGTGGCCAAGCCAATCGCAACTGCGATCACAACTACGTTGACGTCGAAAAACGCCAGCGACACGCCCGAAGGGTATGGCATCCGGGCTGTTGCCGATCGCGATCGCAAGCAGAACGGTCATGGATCGCACGGCGGTTGCTTCGCCCTCCTTATGGGACAGGGCAGAGAACACCATGTGGAGACCGACGACGGCCAGTATTGCAAACGCAATCCAGTGATCGACGGCTTCGACGAAGCTGCTGGCAGCCAGACCCGCGAACCATCCGATGATCGGCGTGATCGACTCCACAGCACCGAACACTGCGCCGGTTCGGAGCGTTTCCCAAACCGGGGCTGACCGATTGCGGCGCCGCGTCCGACCGAACCGGCAAAGGCGTCGACCGACATGCTGACAGCGACCGATGCGACGGTAAATGGCGACGAAAACACCGCCTCAAGGACAAACGAGAACAGGCTCCGTGCTCACCCGTCCGCTGTAGGTGCATGCAAGCACGGTCTTACTTTCCAGGTCAGGTCGAACACGCCACGCGCTGATGCGCGATTCTCTGGCGCGCTGCCGTTCACAAGAGGTCGCTAGTTCCGATACGCATCACCCAGCTTCGGCAGTGCAGAAAGTCAGACCATAACAGCAGCTTAGAATGTTTATGGCGCAGTCTCCCGTCTTGGTACCTTCGCAGTCCCATCCGCCCTGTGCTCCGTCGGCCCAAAGCGGATGGACACCAGCTCTGGACATCCCTGTGGGCACAAGTTGCGGCAAGCCGATACGACACGAGGGAGCGTCGCTTCGAACAGCTGGATTTCTGCGGATTTCGTGAACCTGGAAAGCAGTTTGGCTGGGGAACCTGGATTCGAACCAGGACTAACGGAGTCAGAGTCCGTGGGTCTACCGTTAACCTATTCCCCAGCAGGCGAAAGAGGATGGCTTGGCCGGTCCGTCTTTGCGAGGCGCGTTATGTCGGTGATAGCAGGTTGTGTCAAGTGGAAAGGCGGCGGCTTATTTCGGGGTTGTGCAATACCCACAAGGGTCTCTTTAGCCGACCGTCGGGCGGAGCCGACACGCTAGGTAAGCGCGTCGGAACCCGGTCTTAGGGCAGGAAGCCGAAAACGACTGCCAGGGTGAACACAGCGGCTGCCGTGAAGACCGTGTAGGCGGCTGCCTGTGAGAGGCTGAACGGACGCGCCTTCAAGGGACGTGTGGCGGGTGCGAGGTCGGTAATCAGGGCCATCGGTTGTCTCCTTAGGCTCGCAGGCGTTCAACGAACAGCGTGCGCATCAAAGTGGCCGCGTCGGCATAGGTGACCTGCTGGTCGCTCAGCGCTCCGTCCTCCTGGGTAACCGCGCGCACTGTTTCGAGCGTGCGCGTCGGCAGAAGGTCGGTGCAATCGCGCATGCGACCGAACACGGCGCTGATGCCCACTGCGCGGCCGTCGAACTCGACTTCCGGTTCGGCCAGATCAGGCGCCCATTCCTCGTAGGCATGGATCGCATCGTCGAAGGCTTGATGCAGAAAGATCGGGGCGTGCCCTTCATGAAGCGCGGGAAGCACAGTCGTCATCGGTCTGTCCTCAGCTTGATGGCAAGATGCCGGTTCAGTTCAGAGCGTCAGATCACTGGTTCGAGGGAAAGGTTAACGCGGACGGATCGGGAAAGTTGTTTCATTTTTCGGCCGCAAGCAGAAACATCTTCCTCAAGAATGAACCCGTGCGATTGGAGGAGCGTCAGGCTCCCTAAGCCGGTTTTCTCAACATCGGCTCAAGGAGTATGACGCACTGAAACAGGATGTCAACAATGTCTACCAAGCTTGTAGATTAAGGCAATGCTTGATGAAAAGCGCCTCTAAGCCATTGATCCGGCTAAGATTCAGGCTCTTGTGGTAAGGCCAGACCTCAGCTCGCGTCCTGATTATATCCGGCTGAGGGTGTGAGATCGGAGGAAGAAAGGAGCGCGCGGTCGCCTGAGTCGGCGCGATATTCCGGCACGATGTGGAACAGCAGCTGCAGCGCGCGCTCGGCGTCTTCTGCGTCCGCTGCCGCCTCGATTTCGTCGATGGTGCGCTTCAGCAAGGCCTTGTCGATCACGCGCGGCGAGGCCATGACATAGCCTTCGTCAGTCCGTTCGTTCTTCACTTCGGATGGGTCGAACAGCTCTTCGTAGAGCTTCTCGCCGGGGCGCAGACCGGTGTAGGTGATCTCGATATCCACGCGCGGCTTGAGCCCCGCCAGCTGGATGAGGCGCTCGGCCAGGTCGACGATGCGCACGGGCTTGCCCATGTCGAGCACCATGATCTTGCCGCGCTCGTTTCTCTGCTGAAGCGCGTGCGACGACGCATGGAGCACGAGGCGCACGGCTTCCGGGATGGTCATGAAATAGCGGATGATATGCGGATGGGTGACCGTGACCGGCCCGCCGCGCGCGATCTGTTCCTGGAAGCGGGGCACGACGGAGCCGTTGGAGCCCAGCACATTGCCGAAGCGCACGGTCTTGAAGCGGGTCTTCGCGGACGCGAGGTCGAGCGACTGGCAATAGGCTTCGGCGCCGCGCTTGGTGGCGCCCATGACGTTGGTGGGGTTCACCGCCTTGTCGGTGGAGATCATCACGAAGGTCGAAGCGCCGGCTTCGAGTGCGGCATTGGCGATGTTGCGTGTGCCGAGCAGATTGGTTTTCACACCTTCGAGCGGGTTGTCCTCGACGAAGGGAACATGCTTGAGCGCCGCGGCATGGAACACGATGTCCGGCCGGTGTTCGGCGAACAGGCTTTGAACGCGGCCGGTGTCGCGGATGTCCATGATGCGCGAAACGACCGGCAGCTTCGGGTGGGTGTCGTGCAGTTCGAGATCGAGCTCGAACAGGTGGAACTCCGAGTTGTCGGTGGCAATCAACACGCGCGGCGCAAAGCCTGCAATCTGGCGGCAGATCTCAGAGCCGATCGACCCGCCTGCCCCGGTCACGAACACGACCTTGTCGTTGAGGAGGCGTGACACGCCTTCGAGGTCGGTTTGGACTTCAGCTCGGCCGAGAAGATCGCCGAGTTCGATCGGCTTGCGTTCCATGGCATCGCCGCTGCGCACTTCCGAGCGCTCGGATTCGCCCGGCAAACGCGACACGATCATGCCATGCGCTGTTGCAGCTTCCACGATCTCGCCAAGCCTCGCCCGATCGACGCCCGCTTCCGTAATCAGCAATTCGGTGATGGACACGCCGCGTCGCTTCAAGGCCGCGTTTATCGCCGGCAGATCCTCCAGCGAGCCCAGAACTTTGACGCCCTGCACCTTGCGGCCGAGATTGCTGCGCGACTTGTCGAGGATGCCGATAACGGACACGCCTCCGGCGGGATTGCGGCGCGCCGAGCGGATGAAGCTGTCGGCCGCATCGCTCATGCCCAGCAACAGGATATAGCGTCGGTTTTCCGACAAACGGCCGATCATCGGCGTGCCGAGGAAGCTGCGCTCCACGATCAGGCGATAGGTGAGCCGCGAGGCCGTCATGCCGCCGACAAGATAGATCATGGTCAGGATCGGCACGGAGCGCGGCAGCCATTCGCCACGCGAAACCAGGAACGCGGCGAGCGTGCAGGTGATCACGGCCGTCAGCGCTGCCTTGATGATAGCCGTCAGATCCGGCAAGGACACATAGCGCCAGGAGCCGGAACTCACCGAAAACAGGATGAAGGACACGGCGCACACGGCGGCAAAGGCGCCGATGCGCAGATGCAGATCCGGCACATACATCAGGCCAATCTCGCCGTAGAAGGTGAGATATGCGAGATAAACCGCGATACATGCGACGATCAGGTCGTGCGCGAGGCTGACATAGCGCAAAATGCCGTGATCCCTCGCAAAGCCGTAGAGACTCATTGCATCATCCAAACCCAATTCACGTCATTCACTTAGGACAACAGCCATGTGCAAGCAATTGCATCCGCATCACAGCGGCTTTCTCGCATCGACGGGTGCGGACAAATGAGGCTGGCCGTCACAGGGGCCAACGGCTTCATCGGGCGTCACGTCGTCCGCCATCTGGCTAATCAGGGCTACCAGGTGGCAGCGGGCATCCGCGCCGGTGCGGCAATCCCCGCTGACTGGAACGGCACGTCCGGGATCGACCTCGTTCGCCTGAGTGAAAAGCCCGACCAGTTCGCACCCTTGCTCGACGGCGCCGAGGCCGTGATCCACCTCGCCGGGCTGGCCGCCGTTCCGAAGGGCGATGACGTAGCCCAAGCCCTGCAGGCGGCGAATGTGGATCTGACCGCCGCGCTGGTGAAAGCCGCAAAGGCCGCCGGCGTTCAGAGTTTCATTCATCTTAGCTCCATCCGCGCCGTGGTCGGATCGACGTCATCGACCGTCGTGACGAACGAAACGCCGCCGGCGCCAGTCGAGCCCTATGGCCGCTCCAAGCTGGACAGCGAGCGTATCGTCGCCACCTTTGCCTCGCCGGAACGTCTGGCCGTCGCATTGCGGCCGCCGTTGGTGATCGGCGCCGATGCGGGCGGCAACTGGAAACGGCTTCAGCAGCTCGCTGCCAGCGGCCTGCCCCTGCCCTTCGGCGGCATCGACAATCGACGCTCCTACCTGTCCGTGCAGACCCTGAGCGAAGCGCTTGCGCATCTTGCCGGACGCGAATGGGCAGTTGACCTTTCGGGGACCTACTGCCTCGCCGATCCTCTCCCGCTTGCCCTTCCGGAGGTCATCACCGCCTTGCGGATGGGGATGAAGCGCGGCGGCCGCTTGTTCTTTTTGCCTGGCCTGTCCGCCACACGCGCCCTGCCCGTCTTGAGCGGTGCGGCCAACAGCCTGTTCGGCTCGTTGCCGGTCGATGCAGGCCACTTCTTCCGCTCCTTCGCCTTCGAGCCAAGCACGCCGCTGGTGAACGCCATCGAGGCGTCGGGCGCGCAATATGTTGCGGCTTCCTCATGAGACAGCTGGTCAGGCAGGCCCTTCCCCTTCTATGAGGCGTGCATGAAGCGCTTGCTCGACCTTTCTTTGGCCCTGATCGGCATTGTTCCCGCCTTGGCGGTGATCGGCATTCTGGTCATCTTCGTGCGCCGCGGCTCTCCGGGTCCCGGCCTTTTGCGGCAGGCGCGGGTGGGACGCGATGAGCAGGTCTTCACCTGTTTCAAGTTGCGCACGATGTTTGTGGATACGCCTGATCGCCCTAGCCACGAAGTCGGCCGCGTCGCCATCACTCCGATCGGCGGGTTGTTGCGGCGCACCAAGCTCGACGAACTGCCGCAGCTCATCAACATCCTGCGCGGCGAGATGAGCTTCGTGGGCCCACGCCCTTGCTTGCCGAGCCAGGTCGCCTTGGTCGAAGCCCGGCGCCGACACGGTGTTTCCCACCTGCGGCCAGGCATTACGGGCGTGTCGCAGGTAGCGGGCGTCGATATGTCCGATCCCGAACCCCTCGCCACGCTGGACGCAACCTATCTCGGTCAGATGACGGTTGCGCGCGATTTGCAACTGATCATCCAGACCGTGCTCGGTTCAGGTCGGGGTGACCGGGTCGTTTAAAATCGCTCTAGCGACGCGCGCTCAAGCAGCGTCATAGTGCGAAAAGATCTCGGTCTTCCCGTTCTTGCCGAACAGCACGACATCATAGGCTTCGCGTTCGGCCTCCGACCCCATGCCCGGCGCGCCCGTGGGCATGCCCGGCGCAGACAGGCCGATGGCGTCGCGGCGTTCGTCTAACAAGCGCACGATATCGGCAGCCGGCACATGTCCTTCGATCAGGTAGCCGTCGATGTGGGCCGTGTGGCAGGAGAACAGCGCTTCGGGAATGCCATTCTCGCGCTTGTAGCGATCAAGCTCGATCGCATCGATCGTTTCCACGGTGACCTTGAAGCCGGCTTTTTGCATAACATTCACCCAGGCCGAGCAGCAGCCACAGTTCGGATCCTTGAGGACATGGATTTCGCGGCTTTGCGCGTTTGCGGCCGGCATGGCCAGCGTCAGCCCAAGGGCAGAAGCGGCGAGCAGAAGTTTGCGGCGGGAATAAAGGTGAGTGGACATGACGATCCTTCATCTGACGGACAAACGGATCGAGCCGTCGCGCCGCCTTTTCGTGCCTTGGCTGCCGGTGGTGCCGAACCTGGCTCGTTCGCCATCCCCCGCCGAAGGCAAGTGCTTGCAGCATCGTTAAAGACCGCCATCGGGCAATGGTCTTTGAGGTAGATCAACGGGCATCAAAAATGCAGCGCTTCGCTCAGGCTCGTAAGGGCACCGAAGCCGTTTCGAGATCAGCTTGATTGACGCCGCTGCGCACATCGGCTCTGTAGCGCTCAGGTGAATGCGAGAGGACGCCATGAACATCAAAGAGATCGCACCGGACTATTCGGTTTCCGCGCAGATCCAGGCCGGCGATGTCGCCGAACTGAAGGCTGCCGGCTTCAAGAGCGTGATCTGCAACCGTCCCGACAATGAAGATCCCGGCCAGCCCAGCGTTGCCGAGATCCAGGCGGCCGTTGAAGCCGCTGGCCTGGAATTCCGCCATGTGCCGGTGATCAGCGGCCAGATGACCGCGCAGAATGTCGAGGAACAGGCGCAGGCGCTCGAAGCGTTGCCGAAGCCGGTCTTTGCTTATTGCCGGTCCGGCACGCGTTCCACCAACCTTTATGGCTATATCCAGGAAATGAACCGAGGCTAAGCCGCTAGCAGCTTAGTCGTGGTGCCCACCACCTAGTCTTGGCTGCAACGCCTCGGTAACCACGATCGACTTAGCGCGGGGAACATTTTCCGACTCATTAACTTCATCCGGTGACTGTCCGTGGGGGGCGGGACAACCGGGGAAAAAGAATGACGGATAAGGGGTCCGGTCCAAGTGCGGACAGGCTGAGTACCGTCATCAAGTGCGCCTACTGGTTTGCCTTGATGGTCATGTCCGCCATGACCATTGCTTCCTTCGTGCTGCTGCAGCAGATGATGACGGAACAGCAGCGCGACGCAGGCATCCTGCAACTGTCCGGCGAGCAGAAGGCGCTGTCGCAGCGCGTCGTATTTCTCGTGCTTGCCGCCAGCAAGGGCAATGGCGACAACGAAAACCTCGTTTACTCCCTCCGGTCCGCAACGGCGCTGTTCGAAAAGAACTATGATCGCCTGCTGTCGCTCACGGGTGCGGATTTCAACTCACCAAACGTGCAAGACCCTGCTTCGGTGGACGCCGTCTTCTACGGCAAGCCCTATCATCTCGACCACTTCTCAACGAGCCTGGCTGCCAATGGCTGGAGGCTCGCGACCGCAATCGAAGAGGGACTGGAGCAAGAAGGACAAAGTGCGACCTACCTTGCCGGCCGCGAGCGCGCCAATGTCGATCGCACCGTCGCCGACGCGACGCTCAACGCCTATGAGGCGCTGAGCACCCGGCTGATGGAGCAGGCCGAACAGCGGCGAGCGCAGCTGATGAGCATGCATCGCAAGCTGTTCATGCTGTCCATGGCGACGATCGCGATGATCGGTCTGCTGGTTTTCCGGCCGATGACGCAGATGATCGTGCGGCGCACCGGCCAGTTGGTGGAAGCGCGCAACGAAATGGCCTTTGCCGCCGAGCACGATTCGCTCACCAGCCTTTACAATCGCGCCTATCTCATCGCCAATTTCGAGCGTTTTCTGAGCGATATGCGCGCCCGTGGAGAGCGGCTCGCGGTGATCCAGATCGATCTCGACCGTTTCAAGCAGATCAACGACACGCTCGGTCATGCAGCGGGCGACATGGTGCTCAGCCGCACGGCGCAGCGCATGCGCCAGGCCTGCCGTGCCAAGGACATCTGCGTTCGCCTTGGCGGCGATGAATTCATCGTCCTCATTCCAGCACCCAACAGCTTCACCAGCGTCCAGTCCGCCACAACGCATCTGCTCGACACCATCAACCAGCCCCTCACTTTCAACGGGGCGACCATTCTTCCCGGTGCGAGCGCCGGCGTCGCGATTTTCCCTGACGATGCCAGCCGATCCGAGGATCTGATCGTGCATGCCGACCTCGCGCTGTATTCCGCCAAGCGGCTGGGCGGCGGAGCGTCCGCCTTCTTTTCCGGCGATCTGCGCGCCGAGCTCGATCATCACAAGGCATTTGCGCGCGACATCCGCATCGCGGTGGCTGATGACGCCTTCAACGTCTTCTTCCAGCCGCAGGTCGATCTGATCGGAGGGTCCGTGATCGGCGTTGAAGCGCTTATACGCTGGCGCCACCCCGTCCGCGGTACGATCTCGCCATCGATCTTCCTGCCTGTTGCGGAAAAAAGCGGCGCGATGGCAGATATCGGTCGCCTCGTCATTCGCAAGGCGATTGCGCAGGCAGGCATATGGCATCGCGCCGGCATCGTGTTCGGGCGGCTTGCCGTGAATGTGTCGAGCGCTGAATTGCGCGAGCCCGACTTCGAGAGCTTCCTGTTCAAGGCACTCGACCAGGCCGGCCTGCCGATCTCGTGCCTCTCGCTCGAGATCGTGGAATCCGTCATTCTCGACGACGAAAAGACGGGCATCGCCCACAAGCTGCGCCGGCTGCGGCTTGCCGGCATCCATCTCGAACTCGACGATTTCGGCACCGGCTATGCGTCGCTCAGCCATATCGATCCGGACCAGATCGACCGGGTGAAGATCGATCGCCGTTTCGTCAGCGGCATTGACCACCATGATGCCAATGCCAAGATCGTGCGCGCGGTGATCGAACTGGCGCGGGCGCTGGAGATCGGCGTGGTCGCCGAGGGTGCGGAAACGCAGGCGCAACTCGAAGCCCTGAAGCGTTTGGGATGCCCTGCCGTTCAGGGCTACGGCATCGCCTTCCCCATGCCCGGCCACGAAACCGCTGTGTGGCTGACGCAGCAGGCGCGCATGGTTGCCGGCCTGCCGCCATCAAGCCAGGTTGCCTGAAAAGCTCGAACACTGACAGGCTGACCGGACCGTCGAATCCGGCTATAGCTACGTCATGCCCATTCGCCAGCTTTCAGACAGCGTCATCAACCAGATCGCCGCCGGCGAGGTCATCGAGCGCCCCGCTTCGGTGGTCAAGGAGCTGGTGGAAAACGCGCTCGATGCCGGTGCCTCGCGTATCGAGATCGCGACGGCCGGCGGCGGGCTGACGCTTCTACGCGTCAGCGACGACGGCTGCGGCATGGGCCCGGACGAACTGCCGCTGGCGATCGGCCGCCATTGCACCTCCAAGCTCAGCGACGACATCTTCGACATCCGCTCGCTCGGCTTCCGCGGCGAAGCTCTGCCCTCGATCGGTTCGGTGTCGCGCCTGTCGATCCGCTCGCGTACACGCGATGGCGAGGCAGCCGAAATCCGGATCGAAGGCGGCACACTGCATCCGGTGCGCCCGGCGGCGGGCAATCAGGGCACGGTGGTGGAAGTGCGCGACCTCTTTTATGCCACCCCTGCCCGGCTGAAATTCATGAAAAGCGAGCGGGCCGAAACCGCCGCCATCACCGATTTGGTCAAGCGCATCTCCATCGCCTTTCCGCATGTCCGCTTCACCCTGTCCGGCAGCGACCGCTCCACGCTCGACCTCCCCGCCCATACAGGGCCCAATGCCCGGATCGCCCGCATCGCCGATGTGTTGGGCGCAGAGTTCGCCGACAACGCGCTGCCGCTGGAAGCCGGTCGCGAAGGCGTGCAGCTTGCCGGCTACATCTCCATTCCCGCCTTCAGCCGCGCCAACGCCCTGATGGCGCATGTTTATGTCAACGGCCGCCCGGTGCGCGACAAGATGCTCGGCGGCGCCATTCGCGGTGCCTATGCCGACGTTCTGTCGCGCGATCGCTATCCGGTGACCGCGCTGTTTCTGTCGCTCGATCCCGCACAAGTTGACGTCAACGTTCATCCCGCCAAGGCCGATGTCCGCTTCCGCGATCCCGGCCTGGTGCGCGGCCTCCTCGTCGGCGCGATCCGGCAGGCATTGGCGCTTGGCGGCGTGCGGGCGGCGACCTCGGGCGCGGATGCGATGCTGCAAGCGTTTCGTCCGGGCACGCCGCCCCCGTCCACTCCGCAGCCAGCGCCCTTCTCCTACACCGCCTCCCCCTCCCGCCCGCTAGACTTCGGCTTCCGCGAAAGCGCGCGCAGCGATTACGTCGCGGTTGAACCGGCACCCGCGCCTGAACCGCCGGATTTCATCACCGATCAGCAGACGCTGGGTGCGGCCCGCGCGCAGGTGCATGAGAACTACATCGTCGCTCAGACCGCCGATTCCCTCATCATCGTCGACCAGCACGCCGCCCATGAGCGCCTGGTCTACGAAGCGTTGAAAACCGCGCTGCATGACCGCCCTCTTCCCACCCAGATGCTGCTTCTGCCGGAGATCGTCGATCTGCCGGAAGACGACGCCAGCCGCCTCGAAACCCACGCTGACACGCTCGCCCGCCTCGGTCTCGTTCTGGAGCGCTTCGGCCCAGGTGCGATGGCCGTGCGTGAAACCCCGGCGATGCTCGGCGAAGTGGATGTGCCCGCGCTGATCCGCGATCTGGCCGACGAGATCGCCGACAGTGACACCACCGACGCGCTTACCCGCCGCCTTCATGCGATCGCCTCGCGCATGGCCTGCCATGGCTCTGTGCGCTCAGGCCGGCGGTTGCGGGCGGAGGAGATGAACGCGCTTTTGCGCCAGATGGAAGCGACGCCGGGGTCCGGCACCTGCAATCATGGCCGCCCCACCTATATTGAACTGAAATTGCACGATATAGAGCGGCTGTTCGGACGCCGCTGAGACCATATGATGATGAACCGTTTTGAAGGGCCCGGTGCCCGTGAAGCCAAGCTGCGCTACCTGGATGGCGACTTCCAGGTGACAAGCCCCGGCGCCTTTGTTCGCTGCGCCGTGACGCACGAGACGATCCCGCTCGACGAGCTGCGCTATTGGAGCGTCGAACGCCAGGAGCCTTACGCCAGCTGCGAGGTCTCCCTTCAGCGCGAAATCGACAACAATCCGGATCTGCGCAAGCGGGGTTGAATCAGCAAAGTCCCGGGGGATTGAAGCTCCCGCCCGTTAGGAGCATGGCTCGGCCATGCCGGCTTGCGCCCATCTCGGCGAGTCGGCGGTTTCATCAGCCTACGGACTTTGACTATGCAGACCTTCAAGCAATTCCTTATCCCGATCATCGTCGGCCTCGTGGTCGGCTTCGGCGCCATGACAGCCGACAAGATGCGCGGGCGCGAATGGGTAGTTTCGCCCGAACAGATCGCCCAGGCCAAGGCGGAGGGCAAAATGGGCTATGAAAGCGCGCCCGGCACGGTGACCGTACTGCCGATCCGCAGCGAAAGGGCCGATAGCCTCCCCTTCATCTGGACCTTCTATGGCATCGCCGCCGCTGCCGCGTCTTTCGTCGTGATCCGCCGCAAGGAAAAGGCAAAGGCCAAGCAGGCCTAGGACCCACCTCAGTCAGCCAGAAACTGCTCGCCGCTGCTTGTATGCGGCGAGCGTTGCGTCGATGATCCGCTGGGTCGCCGTGGGATTGTCGAAAGCGGTCTCGACCTCCAGCACGTCCACCCCCTCCAGGAAGCGGTTGGCCGCCGGCGACCAGCCCTGCAACCGCGCCGCGTCCTTGGCCGTGGTGATCAGCCTAGCATCCAGATCCGCCGCCGAGCGCTCGAGATCTGCGAGTTCGTCTTCCGCATAAGCATGATGATCGGGGAAGCTCCGCGTTCCCCTCAGCTCGCCGCCCGCATCGCGCACCGTGTCGAAGAACTTGGCATTGTTGCCGATCCCCGCGAAAGCCAGAAAGCGGCGTCCAACGAAATCCTGACCCGGCACGAGCCGCGTTTGCGCCTCGAATACCGCCCGCCCGGCACGAGCCGCCTTGCGGATCACGAGATCGCCCGCAGTACCCCGCCCCATCTTCAACACCGCATCGGTGAAGCGCAGTTGTTCCACCAGACCGGCGCGCAGCGGCCCCCCGGGGATGACATGGCCGTTGCCGATGCCGCGCGCCGCATCCACCACCAGAAGCGCGAAATCGATATGGATACGCGCGCTTTGAAACCCGTCATCCATGATCAGCGCGTCACAGCCCTGCTCGATCAGCAGCCGGGCGCCCGCTTGCCGATCGGCTGAAACAGCCACTGGCGCTGCCGCTGCCAGAAGCAACGGCTCGTCGCCGACATGGCGGGCAATATCGTGATGCAGGTCAACCAGATGCGGCTTGCCGAAGCTGCCGCCATGGCCGCGCGACAGGATCCCGGGCGTGAAGCCGCGCGCTCGAAAGGCTTTCGCCATGGCAATCGCCACCGGCGTCTTGCCCGTTCCGCCGACCGTAAAATTGCCGATGCACAGCACCGGCGCCGCGACCTTCACGCGCGCCGCCCGGCGCATCTGCCGCCCTGCCACCGCGCCATAGAGGGCCGAAGCCGGCCAAAGGCCCCAGGCGCGCCAGTCCGGTTGTTCCCACCAGAAGGGCGGTGCCTCGCTTGCCATCAGCCAAAGCCGCCTTCAAGCCGCGCTTTCACCACCAGCGGATGGATGAAGGGGTCGAGCGCGCGCAAGGTGCGATCGAGCGCGCCGCGCATGTCCTCCACGGTCGCAAAAGCTGCCGCACCCATCTTGTGCCGCACGGCATCGTTGTTGAGCAGGAAACTGACGGCACCCGCCAGCATCTCGCGATCCTTGACCAGCCGCGCACCGCCACCCTCGATCAGCTGCGAATAGGTGTCGCGAAAATTCTGCACGTTCTCGCCGGACAAAACGGCCGTTTCCAGCATGGCCGGCTCGATCGGGTTCTGCCCGCCCTGCCCGGCCATTGAGCGCCCCATGAAGGCGATCTCGGTCAGGCGCAGATAAAGCCCCATATCGCCGATCGTGTCGCCCAGCAGCACATCGACATCCGGCCGCACCGGCTCGTTCAGGCTTTGGCGCGCAACCGAAAGGCCGCGCTTGGCGAGGTCAGCCGCCACCGCGTCGCCGCGCTCGGGATGGCGCGGCACGATAATGGTCAGGATCCCCTCATGCCGGCTTTTCAGCTGCGCATGGACCTCGCCGGCGATCTCTTCCTCGCCCGGATGGGTCGAGACGGCCGCCCAGGTTTCGCGATCGTTGATCTGGCTGGCAAGCCGCTTGTGCATGCGCGGGTCGAATGGCGGCGGATCGGTGTCGAGCTTGAGATTGCCGGAGACGGTCACGGGACGCGCGCCCAGCGCACGGAAGCGCTCGCCGTCGAGTTCGGACTGCGCCACGACGAAAGCGAGGTTCTCGAACAGCGCTTCGGCCAGATGTGGCCGCTTCTGCCAAGACTTGAACGAGCGATCCGACAAACGCCCGTTCACCAGCACCTGCGGCACGCGCCGCTTGCCGAGCGCCAGGATCGTGGTCGGCCAGATCTCGGATTCCGCGATGATGGCGAGGTCTGGCTGCCAGTGATCGAGGAAGCGCTCCACCGCCGGCTTCAAATCCAGCGGCACATATTGGTGGATCACCTGATGGCCGAGCCGTTCCTCGACGATCTTTGCCGAGGTCACCGTGCCCGTCGTCAGCACCACCCGGATGCCGACATCGAGTATGCGCTCGATCAGCGGAATCACCGCGCCAGTCTCACCCACACTAGCGGCATGGATCCAGATCACAGGGCCGTTGGGACGCTCCTGCCCAGCCACGCCATAGCGCTCGCGCCTTCGTTGCCGGTCTTCCTTGCCGCGGCTGGCGCGGTAGGCAACATAAGGACCAACGAAGGGAAAAGCTGCCGAACCGGCAATGCCATAAAGCGACAGCAGCCGGCGTGCCCAGCGCTCGCTCATTGAGCGGCTCCGGTCTGGTTGGGCTTGGCATCCACCAGGTCATGCGCGCGCACCGTCACCTCGTTCAGGCCGCTGGTCACGGCCAAACGCAGCACTTCCATCTCGGCTTCGGTCGCATCATCGGCAACATGGATCGGTTCGCCAATCACCATGGCGCTGCGTCCGAAAGGCAGGCTGATCGTCATCTTGTCCCAGGAGCGTTCCACCACCTTGCGGCGGCTGCTGGCATAGGCGGCGGGAAAGATCGGTCGGCCGGAAATGCGGGCGAGCATGACGATGCCCATTCCGGCATCGCGCGGCGTCCCATTGGGAATATCTGCAACCATGGCCACCGATCTTCCCTCATCCAGTGACTTTTTAAGGGCAAGCAGCGCACGCGCGCCGCCTTTTTCGACCGACTTCTTGGCGCTGCGGCCGCCAGACCCGCGCACGATGCCGACGCCGAAGCGCTTCATCACCAGCGCGTTCAACTCGGCATCGCTGCTGCGCGAGACCATCACGTCGATGGGATATTCCTTGGGGTAGAGCGTCGGATACATCAGGTGCTGGCCGTGCCACACCGCATAGATCGCCGGCCCGTCCTGCGCCATGGATGTCGCGAGGTCGCTCGAGCCCGGCACGAGCCGGTTGGTGCCGCCGACGAAACGCAGGCCGCCTTCAACCAGAAAGGCGAGCGCATGCTTCACCACCGCCGAGTTCGCCAGGGGCCGGCGGATCGTCCGCCACAGCTCCTTGAGCGCGCGCGGCGAGTGGCGGCGGCGCGCGGGCGCCTTCCGCTTTGCGCTCACCTCCGTTGTCGTCACGCTTGCGGTGCCGCAGACACTGCCGGTTCGAGAAGGCGGTGAAGATGCACGATGAAATAGCGCATATGGGCGTTGTCGACCGTTTCCTGCGCCTTGGCGCGCCAGGCGCGTTCGGCCGACTTGTAGTCGGGGAAGATGCCGACGATGTCGAGGTCGTCGAGATTGCGGAAGTCGACGCCCTTGAGGGAGCTCAGCTCGCCGCCGAAAACCAGGTGCAGCAGCTGCTTGGGTTCTGTTTGTTCGGTCATGCGGCTCTCCAGAAAATCTAAGGTGATGCGGATGAACGCCGTTCTACATGGGCTCGGGCTGCGAAGTCACCGGAATTTTGCGAGGATCACCGTCATCTTCGCAAGCAGCGGCCCACTGCCGGCGGCAAGCGCGCCGTGCTTGGAATTGGCCGTCGCGTAAACCAACGGCTCGCCGGTCGCATCCACGACCTTTCCGCCCGCTTCATGCAAGATGCAATCGGCACCCGCCAGATCCCAATCATGGGAGTCGGGCTTCACGAAAGTCCCATCGATCTCACCGCGCGCCACCATGGCCACGCGATAAGCCAGCGACGGCACATAGGTCACCGGGCGGAAGTCGCGCCGGTCGGCTTCATCGAGAGACTGGATCATCGGCCTCGGCCCGCCGACCGCCGGCTCGGCACGGGTCGGCGCAACGGAGATCGCATGGCCGTTCAACCGCGCCCCGCCGCCAAGGGCTGCCTCGAAAATCTCGTTCTTCACCGGACAGTCGAGCACGCCGGCGATCGAGCGCCCATCTTCCACCACGCCGATCGAAACGCACCAGGTCGCCTTGCCTTCGATATAAGCGCGGGTGCCGTCGATCGGGTCGACCACGAAAGTGCGCTTGGCGGAAAGGCGATCCAGATTGTCGGCGGTTTCTTCCGACAGCCAGCCGTAATCAGGTCTTGCCGCGATCAGCGTTTCGCGCAGGAACTTGTCGACGGCGTAATCGGCCTCGCTCACCGGCGACTGGCCTTCCTTCCACCAGACTTCCGGCGACTGCTTGAAATAACGCATGGCGATCTCGCCCGCTTCCCGCGCGGCATCGCGTATCAGGTCGAGATCGGCATCAAAGGCGGTCGGGATCGTGTCAGCTTCCAGCAAGCGTCATTCCCTCGATCAGCAAGGTCGGCGCGGCGGTGCCGAAGTTGCGGTCCACATCGGAGGCTGGCACCATGCGCAAGAACATATCCTTCAAGTTGGAAGCGATCGTCACTTCGGCAACCGGATAGGCCAATTCGCCCTTCTCGATCCAGAAGCCCGATGCTCCACGGCTATATTCGCCGGTCACCATGTTGACGCCCTGACCGAACACTTCCGTTACGTAGAACCCGCTTTCCAGCCCGGCGATCATGTCTTCCGGCGAGATAGAACCCGGCTCGATGGCAAGGTTGGTCGAACTCGGCGAAACCGACGTACCATGACGCGCGCCGCGCCCGTTGGTGACCAGGCCCAGCTCCTTTGCGGCGGAGGTCGATAAGAACCACTGCTGCAGCACGCCGCCATCGACCATCACCAGCCGTTCGCCACGCACTCCTTCGCCATCAAAGGGCCGCGATGCCGAACCGCGCCTGCGGGTCGGATCATCCGTGACGGTAATCGCGGCCGACGCGACCTGCTTGTTCATGCTGTCGCGCAGGAAGCTGGTCTTGCGCGCAACCGAAGCGCCGTTGATTGCGCCTGCCAGATGTCCTGCAATGCCGCGTGCGACGCGTGGATCGAACACAACGGTGACCGGTCCAGTCTTCGCCTTGCGCGGCTTCAAGCGCCGCACAGCCCTTTCGCCAGCGCGGCGGCCGATCGTGGCGGCATCTTCCAGCTCGTTGAAGTGAATGCGCGACGAGAAATCATAATCGCGCTCCATGCCGGTGCCCTCACCCGCAATCACGCTGACCGAGCGCGAGAAGCGCGAGCCGACATAATGGCCGGTGAAACCGTGCGACGTCGCCAGCACCAGACCGCCATATCCGAAGCCCGCACCGCTGCCCGCCGAGTTCGTCACGCCCTCGATGCCAAGTGCAGCTTCCTCGGCCTCAAGTGCGGCTTCGCGTAACTGATCGCCGGACAGTTCAGTCGGGTCGAAAAGATCGAGATCATCGACGCCTTCTGACAGAAGCGATGGATCTGCCAGCGACTGATAGGGATCTTCCGGCGACACCTTCGCCATCGCCACAGCGCGCTCTGCCAAAGCCGCAATGTCGGCGCCGGCGTTGGCTGAAATATTCGCCACCCGCTGCCCGACAAAAACCCGCAGCGAGATGTCGTCGCTCTCAGATGCTTCCGTGTTCTCGACCTTGCCGAGACGAACCGAGACCCCCACCGAGCGTCCGCGAACGGCAACCGCATCGGCGGCATCGGCACCTGCGCGCTTGGCCGCTTCCACCAGCTCAGCCACCTGATTGACGAGCTTTTCGGCGGCTGAATCGGGCATTCTGTGTTCCTAAACGGGAAAAAACGGGCGCAAAACGGGACAAAAGCGGCAGGCGACGCCGTAAAAACCGGCTTCAGCAACCATCTATTGCCGGCTTTCGGCCTCTGCAATGGCGCAGTCGGTTTTAATCTGCTTCAGGCCGCGGCTTTGACCGCGACATCGACCGCACGTTTCAATTCATCCTTGACCGATAGCGTTTCGGACAGGACGCGATCGATCTTGAGGAAGTCGAGCGCCCGGTAGCGCGTGCCCGGCCGCAGATAGATTGCCGGCGGATTCTGCTTCATCTTCAACTGGTTGATCGCCTGCATCATGATCTGGTTGGCGCCCAGCAGCATATCCATCGACTTCGGCGTGCGGCCGATATCCTCGATCGGATCACCGATCACGTCGATCGCGATCACGATGTCAGCCTTCCCTTCAACCAGATCGAACGGCACCGGGTTGTAGATGCCGCCGTCGATCAAGGTCCGGCCATCGCGTTGAACCGGACTGAAGATCGCCGGAATCGCCGCCGACGCACACAGCGCCGATTGCAGCTCGCCGTCTTCGATAACCACTTGTTCCTGCTTGAAAAAATCAGTCGCAGTAACCTTCAGAGGTATATGCAAGTCCTCAAAACTGGCCGGCAGACCGTCCGGCAGGAAAGCACTTAACAGGCGCTGAATGTTGAACTGGCTGACCCGCAAACCGGACGACATCAGGTCGCTCAGCGTGCCAGGCCGAGCGCTCCACATGCGGCGCGTCAGTTCGGCTCGCTTGCTGAGAACGAGCCGAGCAAATTCATGGATTTCCTTGCCGCTCAGGCCGGAAGCCATGGCAGCGCCCATGATTGCGCCGATGGAGGAGCCGGCGATGGCGACCGGGCGGATGCCGAGTTCGTCGAGCGCTTCGATGACGTGGATGTGGGCAAGTCCGCGCGCACCGCCGCCGCCGAAGGCCACGGCGAAGCTTGGTTCGCTTCGCTTCGGCAGGGACGTACCCTGGGTTCGGTTGACGTCCACCACATCATCGAAGGCCATCTTACCCTCCGGTTTGGGTCTTTCCCTCGTCCGCTGCCGGCACCTCAGGCGATTCACCAGCGGGAGCCGGCGCAGGTGCCGGGCCAGACGTTGCAGCCGGCGGCGCACCGTCTTTCTTCGCAGCCGGGCCAACGATCATGATCGCAGGCTGGGCTTCAAGCAAGCGCTTTGCCTGCGCCTTGACGTCGTCCAGCGTCACCGCCTCGATCAGCCCTTCGCGGCGCTCGATGTAATCGATGCCGAGATCTTCCAGCTGGATCTGGGTCAGCGTCGCAGCGATCGAACCCGAGCTGTCGAGATTGTTGATGGCATAAGCGCCGATCGTGTAGCGCTTGGCCTTGTCGAGCTCTTCCTGCGTCGGACCACCATCCGCCATCCTCTTCACTTCCTGCCGGATGAGGTCGAGCGTTTCGCCCGAACGATCCGCGCGGGTCGCGGTGCCGATTGCAAGCGCCGACGAGTAGCGGCGCGTCGACAGCGACGAGCCCACGCCATAGGCCAGCCCGCGCTTTTCACGGACTTCCTCGAACAAGCGCGACAAGAAGGTGCCGCCGCCTAGAACCTCGTTCATGAGATAGGCTGCGAAGAAGCCTGGATCCTTGCGGCTGACGCCGGGGTAAGCAAGCTGAATGCTGGTTTGCGGCAGGTCGTAGTCGATCTTGATATCCTGGCCGAGCTTCATGTCGGCCTGCGGGATCTCGCGCAGTTCGGCATGTTCCGGCAGGGCGCCGAACACCTCGTCCAGATAGGCTTTCAGCTTTTCCGGATCGATCGCGCCGACGACGCTGACCACCAGATTGTCGCGGGCAAACTGTGCCTTGTGCATCGCGAGGAGATCATCGCGGGTCAGGCTGGTGAGGCTCTGCGTGCCGCCATCTTCCTGGCGGGCATAGGGATGCGAGCCGTAAACGGCGCGGCTCCAGGCGATCTTGGCCTGTTCCTGCGGATCGCGCGAACGGGCCGCGATACCGGCAAGCAGTTGCGAGCGGATGCGCTCGACCGGCTCGGCATCGAAGCGCGGCTTCTGTACGGACAAAGCCAGCAGCTTCATGCCTTCATCGAGATCCTCCTGGATGGCGCGGAACGAACCCTGGATCTCGTCGGTCGAAGACGCAAAGCTAATTTCTGCACCGGAATCATCGAGCCGATCCTGATAGGCTTCGCGATCGAGATCGCCTGCGCCCTCGTCGAAGAGGCCGGACATCAGGGTCGCGAGACCTTCCTTGCCGGCGGGGTCCTGCACCGAACCGCCCTTGAAGGCAAAGCGCATGGAAATGATCGGAACAGAATAATCTTCCACCAGCCAGGCGGTGACACCGGATTGGCTTTTCACCTCCTGGATCTTGACTGCGGCATGCGCCATCAGCGGCTGCATCGTCAGCCAAGCGAGTGCAAGGATGGTGGTGACGAAAGCGAGTTTCAAACGGGCCATGGTGGGAAGGAGCATCATCTCACAAAAACGATTCACGACTTCTCCTCCCCGGCAGGCAGCAGATAGCTGCTGACGGCACGCTTCTGGTTGAGGAACTCGGTTGCGGCGCGCTGGATATCAGCGGCTGTCAGCGCCTTGATGCGCTCGGGCCATTCCTCGATGTCCTTGATCTCGCCGCCGGTGGTCAGCGTCGAACCATAGATCCGCGCCATGCCGGACTGGTTGTCGCGCGCAAAGATCAGGCCGCGCACCAGACGGTTCTTGGCACGTTCCAGTTCCTGATCGCCGATGCCGTCCTTCACCAGACGCGCGATCTCGGCATCAACCGCCTTTTCCAGCGTTTCCAGCTTGGTTTCACCGATGGGCGAGCCGTAAACGGTGAAGCTCGACGCATCCAGCGCGGTGCCCTGATAATAGGAGCCGACGGATGCCGCGAGCTTCTCCTTCACGACAAGCGCCTGGTAAAGCCGGCTGCGCGCGCCGCCCCCAAGCACTTCAGCCAGAAGATCGAGCGCTTCGGCTTGGCCGGGCACCTTCTTGGCGCTGCCATAAGACGGCACAACCCAGGACTTCTGGTAGCTGGGAATCGTCACGCGCGGATCAGACATCGAGACGGTGCGCGACGTGTTCTGCTCCGGTTCCTGCGGGCGAACGCGCGGCGGCAGATCCGGACCGCGCTCAACCTTGCCATAGGTCTTTTCGGCCAGAGCCTTTACGCCTGCAACATCCACATCGCCGGCAACCACCAGCACTGCGTTGTTGGGCGCATAATAGCGGTTGTAGAAGTCGATGGCGTCAGCGCGGTTCAGCTCTTCCATTTCCTGCATCCAGCCGATCACCGGGATGCGATAGGGATGGTTCTGGTAGAGCGTCGCCGACATTTCTTCCTGAAGCAGCGCGCTGGGATCACCCTCGATGCGCATACGGCGTTCTTCAAGGATCACGTCGCGCTCAGGACCGATCACGGCATCCGTCAGAACGAGGTTGCGCATCCGGTCGGCCTCGAAGCCCATCATGGTTTCGAGTGCATCCGGCGATACCTGCTGGAAGAAGGCGGTGTAATCATAGGAGGTGAAGGCGTTTTCCGAGCCGCCGATCGCCGCAACCGCTGCCGAAAATTCGCCGGCCTTATGGTTCGAGGTGCCCTTGAACATCAGGTGCTCGAAGAAGTGCGCGATACCAGACTTGCCGGGCGCTTCATCGGCGCTGCCGATCTTGTACCACAGCATGTGCGTGACAACCGGCGCGCGACGATCCGGGATCACGACGACTTGCAGCCCATTGGCGAGGGTGAAGTTCTCGACCCGATTTTCGATTGCAGCAGCGGCCGGTTTTTCCTGTGCCATTGCCACGGGAACAGGTCCCGCCAGACACAGGCCGAGCGCAAGCGCCCCGCCCCAGTTCGATGCCAGTTTGCGCAACGCCATGCCGCTCCTCGCTTCCGAATGCAGATACCGCGAATCCCGCTTGGGCTCGCTGGACAGTTTCAAGCACGCTACACGTCAGGCGAAAGCGGCCAAAGTCAGGCGCGGCGAATGAAACGAATAACCGTTTCGCCGTAGTTGCGCTCGTCTTCGGTCACGAAGCCTTGAGGCAGGTCGAACGGGGCGGCGGCACTTTCTTCCACCACACACAGAACATCAGGCTCGAGCCATCCGCCCTTCAAGGCAGACAGCAGGGCGGCCTCGCCGAGTTGCTTGTTATAAGGCGGGTCGGCAAAAAGCAGGCCGAAGGGCTGCAGGGTGCCGACCGGACCAAGCGAGGTCGCATCGCGGCGAAAGATCCGGGTGCGCCCTTGCAGGCTAAAGGCTTCGACATTTTCGCGGATCAAGCCGCGGCCTTCCGCGCCTTCCTCGATGAACACAGCGCTGGCAGCACCACGCGACACGGCTTCAAGCCCGAGCGCGCCCGTTCCCGCAAAGAGATCGAGCACGCGCCGGCCTTTCAGCGCATCGGGGAAGCGATGGGCAAGCACGTTGAAGACCGCTTCGCGGGTGCGGTCGGTGGTGGGGCGGATGGACTGCGTGCGGGGCGTGGCGAGCGCGCGCCCGCGCAGCTCACCGCCGACGATCCGCATTTCTTCCGCCGCTCCTCGGACCACCGCCGGGTCCACCACGCTTCGGACCATCATTGCCGCGGCTTTCGCCGCCGGCGCGTGGACCAGCCTCGCTCCTCGGCTTGAACGAGCGGGTCTCCGGCCTGTCACCGCCGGATGGACGATCCTTGTTGAACGGACGCTTGTCGCCGAACGGCTTCTTGGCGAAGGGCTTGTCGCCTGCAGGACGCGGAGCGCGATCTTCGCTGCGAGTTTCCGGCCGGTCGCGCTTTACATAGGACTGACCCTCGCTGGAGCGTGCACGGTAGGGCTTGGCTGCTCCTTCCTCGCGGTCGCCACGCGGCGCGCCGAAACCACCTTCCGGACGGTCGCGCTTGACGAAGGGGCGCCCTTCGGTCGGGCGCGCACGATATGGCTTCGCACCGCCCTCTTCACGGTTTTCGCGGGGGCCGCTCTCCCGGGGCTTGAAGCTGCGGCCTTCGGAGCTGGCATCGCTGCGATAGGGCCGGTCGGAGGATGGGCGCGAGCGTGGTGCGCGCGCTTCATCGCGTGCTGCTCGTTCGGCCGCTTCCGCCTCGACCTTCTTGTCGCTTCTCGGTCGCGCGCCGGGTGCCATCCAGACATTGGCATTGCGGCGGGGCGGCGGTGGCGCGCGCTCTTCTTCGCGCTTGCCGCGCGGACCCGCTCCGCCCGATTTGAAGCCGCCTGGCTTATCGCCGAACCGGCCAGCGGGTTTGTCGCCGAAGCGATCCGGCTTGTCGCCAAAGCTGCGCGGCTTGTCGCCGAACCGGCCTTGTGGCTTGGTTTGCAGCCGGTCCAGCATGTCGGTGCGGTGGTCTTCACGCTCCCGCTTGCGGTTCGGCGTGCCTTCGCTGCGACGTTCACGCTGCGGTTCTTCCGCGCGCGCAGGCGCAGGCGCAGCGCGGTCGGGCAGATCGAACACTGCGCCGGATTCGGCCATCAAGCGTTCACCCAGCTGGTCACGCAGATAGCGGCCCTTCAGCTCGGACACGGTGCCTTCCGGCAACTCACCCAGCTGGAACGGGCCGTAGGAAATGCGGATCAGGCGGGTGACGTCGAGACCGAGCGCCCCCAGCACGTTCTTGACCTCGCGGTTCTTGCCTTCACGCAAACCGATCGTCAGCCAGGCATTGGAGCCCTGCTGCCGGTCGAGCGCGGCTTCGATCGAGCCATAGAATACGCCGTCGACGGCGATGCCGTTCTTCAATTCGGCAAGCTTGGCCTCATCCACCGTGCCGTGAACGCGGACGCGGTAACGCCGCAGCCAGCCGGTGGCCGGCAGTTCCAGAACGCGCGCCAGCCCGCCATCGTTGGTCAGCAGCAGCAGGCCCTCGGTATTGATGTCGAGGCGACCAACGGTGAGCAGACGCGGAAGATCCTTGGGCAGCACGTCGAACACTGTGCGGCGGCCTTCCGGGTCCTTGTTGGTGGTGACCACACCACCCGGCTTGTGGAACAGGAACAGCCGCGTGCGCTCGATCTCGGGGATCGGATTGCCGTCGAGTTCGATGCGATCATTGGCGGTGACGTTGCGGGCCGGGCTGTCGAGCACCACACCGTTGACCCGGATGCGGCCGTCGGCGATCAGCGCTTCGGCATCGCGGCGCGAGGAAATGCCCGCGCGCGCCAGCCGCTTGGCGATGCGCTCGCCATTCGTCGGATCTTCCACCTCGACCATGCGGCGGCGCGGTGGCGGCGCATCGCCGTCACGCGGCTTGCGATCGCCGGACGGCCGGTCGCCGAAAGGCTTTCTGTCGCCGAACGATTTGCGTTCGCCAAACGGCTTGCGGTCATCGAACGGCCTGTCGCCGGCCGGACGATCGCCGCGTGGCTTGTCTCCATAGGGCTTGTCACCATGCGGCTTGGCGCCATAAGGCTTGTCGCCGCGCGGTTTGTCGGCGCGAGGGCGATCGTCTCGCGGCCTGTCACCCTGAGGGCGATCGCGGTCAGCGCGTGCGCCCGGGCGGCTGTTGCCGGGCTTGAATGGTTTTTTGCGGTCGTCGTCCATGTGGCCTTCGTCGTGTTCGGCGGATAGATACCCGCTTCGCCTTGGCGTTGCGAGGTTTATAGTGCGGATACGATCATGACGCAGCCGGATTTCATGGCAATCGCCTTCGAACAGGCGGAAAAAGCCGCAGCGAGAGGCGAAGTGCCCGTTGGCGCCGTGATTGTCGGCAACGGCGCGGTCATTGCTGCGGGCGGAAACGAAACGCGCTTGCGCAACGATCCCACTGCCCATGCCGAGATCGTGGCAATCCGCAGCGCCTGCGAACAGCTCGGTCAGGAAAGGCTGACCGGTCTCGATCTTTACGTGACGCTGGAGCCCTGCGCCATGTGCGCGGCGGCGATTTCGTTCGCCAGGATGCGCCGGCTTTATTACGGCGCTTCAGACCCGAAGGGCGGGGGCGTCGAGCATGGCGGCCGCTTCTTCACACAGCCGACCTGCCATCACCAGCCGGACATCTATTCCGGCTTGGGCGAGACGCGCTCGGCAGATTTGCTGCGGCGCTTCTTTGCCGGGAAGCGTGACGCTTAAAGCCAGGGGATCCAGCTCTTGCCGCTGCTGCCCGACTCCTTGCGAGCCGCAGCCTTGGCACGACGCTCCTTCACAGCCTCATCCTCGCCGATGTCGTTGGCATCGGCCGTGGCGGATGGCTCGCGATAGGTGAGCGGCGGCTCGCTGAGATACTTGCGGCTGGTCGGGCTGCCCTGACGCTGTTCGGCAACGCGGCGGCGGACCTCTTCGCGCTCGCTGCGGGCGCCGGGTTCCAGACCGTTCATCGGACGCTCGGACAAGCGGGCGTTGACCGCGACAGGCTGGCGTGCGCGCGCTGCCGGATCGACATCCGGCACGACTTCGGGACGGTAGTTCGGGTTATTTTGATTGGCCGTCGCGTCGGCGCGAATACGCGCACGGCGCTGTTCGGGCGATTCCGGCCAGGCGGTGTTGTCGGCGGAAGCGACGCTTTCCTGCGGCGGCGGCAGGTTCTTGGAGGACGGGCGCACGAGATCAGGGCGCGGCTTGTAGTCGATCCGTTCCTTTTTCTCACCCATGCCCAGCGCGAACATGCCCGACACATCCTCGACGAGTTGCTCGTTGGCCGTCTTGTCCGTGCCGTAAGTGGGCGAGGACATGCAGCCTGCAGCCAAAGCGCTGGCGAAAAGAACCGGCGCTACAATCGCAGCACGCCTTGCCGAGAAGCCTGTCATATCGTCGCTTCGCCCTTCATCACCATCCAGCCAGAACCACCTCGACGAGACGGTTCTCCCGGCCAAGCGCCGGATGCGGCTCCCCAGCCGCATGAACGCCCTGCATCGCGGTGGAATTCGGCGACAACAAGGCATGGTTGCCATAAAGGAAAGCGGAACGGAGAGCAACGCGCCCGCGACGCTCCCCTTCCCCCGTTTCCACAAGCGGTGGGCCCTGCCCTCAGATCCGGCCGAGCGCCTTCAGTTCGCGCAAAGCGGCCGCATCGCGGGCCGACACGTCGGGATAATCGGCATCGGTGCCGACATCATCCGTATAGCGCCAGGAGCGCGCGCATTTCGTGCCGGACGCCAAGGCCGGAACCACCGCGACGCCGGCCACATCGTCCAGCGCGAACGCGCCTGAAGGTGCGGCTTCGCTCGACAGGGTCAGGCCCGAAGTGATGGCGATCTCAGCGAGGTCCACATCCGATACGGCTGACGCAAGATCGGCATCGGTGACGTAGACGGTCGGCGCGGCTTCCAGCGAGGAGCCGATCGCCTTCTTGGCGCGTTCGATTTCGAGGGCTGCCGTGACGACTTTGCGGACCTGACGGACCTTGCGCCACTTCGCAGCAAGCGCATCGTCGCGCCATTCGGCCGGCAGATCCGGGAACTGCTCGAGATGCACCGAGATGGCATCCGGGTTGCGGTCGCGCCAGGCTTCTTCCGTGGTGAAGGGCAGCATGGGTGCGAGCCACTTCACGACGCAGTTGAAGAGGTGCCGCACGACCACGAGCGAGGCCTTGCGGCGGGTGCTCGACGGCGCGTCGCAATAGAGCGCGTCCTTGCGGATGTCGAAGTAGAAGGCCGACAGCTCTACCACCATGAAGTCGATCAGCGCACGCGTGATGCGCTTGAACTCGAACTCGTCATAGCCCTTGCGGACCAGCTCATCGAGTTCCGACAGCCGGTGCAGCATGAGCCGTTCAAGTTCCGGCATGTCGGCCAATGCGACGTCCTCGCCTTCGTCATGAGCGAGCGTGCCCAGCATCCAGCGGATGGTGTTGCGCAGCTTGCGGTAGGCGTCGATGTTGGTTTGCAGCACGTTCTTGCCGAGCCGCTGGTCTTCCCAGTAATCGGTGGTCATGACCCACAGGCGCAGGATATCGGCGCCGGACTGTTTCATGACATCCTGCGGAACGACCGTATTGCCGAGCGACTTCGACATCTTGCGGCCGTCCTCGTCCATGGTGAAGCCATGGGTGACAACGGCGTTGTAGGGCGCACGGCCGCGCGTGGCGCAGCTTTCCAGAAGCGAGGAATGGAACCAGCCGCGATGCTGGTCCGAGCCCTCGAGATAGACATCGGCCGGCCATTTTAGGTCGGGACGGTCTTCCAGCGTGAAGGTATGGGTCGAGCCCGAGTCGAACCAGACATCGAGGATGTCGCGGACCATCGTCCAGGGTTCATTAGCGCGGGAGCCGAGGAAGCGCTCGCGGGCACCTTCCGCGAACCAGGCATCGGCGCCCTCTGCCTCGAAGGCTTCGAGGATGCGGGCATTGACGCCTTCATCCTTGAGCACATTGCCATCCTTGTCGGCGAAGGCGCAGATCGGCACGCCCCACGCCCTTTGCCGGGAAAGCACCCAGTCGGGACGATCGGCGATCATGGCGCGCAGACGGGTCTGGCCCTGTTCGGGGACGAAGCGGGTGGCGTCGATGGCGGCGAGTGCGCGGGAGCGGAGGGTGTCGGGTGTACCAGCAGGATCCCCCTCCCCCTTGAGGGGAGAGGTTAGGGGTGGGGGTACTGAAGCGCCGAGTGCGTCATTACCCCCACCCGAACCTTCGGTTCGACCTCCCCTCAAGGGGGAGGTTGAAGAGGCCAAGCCATAGCCGTTCAGTTCCTTGTCCATATGGACGAACCATTGCGGCGTGTTGCGGAAGATCACCGGCTTTTTGGAGCGCCAGGAATGCGGATAGGAGTGTTTGAGACGGCCGCGCGCAAACAGCGCGTTGGCAGCGATCAGGGCCTCGATGACGACCTTGTTGGCGTCGCCCTTCTTGCCGTTGTCATCGATCACGCGCGCAGGGCCGCCTTCTCGATCCGGCCCAAAGCCCGGCGCGTCTTTGGTGAAGTAGCCGGCGTCATCCACGGTGAAGGGGATGGCGGTGTCGATTCCTCGGGCGCGTAGCGATGGGGCTGCATCCATCCAGGCGTCGAAATCCTCGCGGCCGTGGCTGGGTGCCGTGTGGACGAAGCCGGTGCCGGCGTCATCGGTGACGTGGTCGCCGAGAAGAAGCGGGACGATAAAGGAGTAAGGCTCGACGCTTCCGCCCTCCTCCCACTTGAGGGGAGGGGTAAGGGGTGGGGGTGCTGCGTTGGCGCCATCACCCCCACCCGAACCTTCGGTTCGACCTCCCCTCAAGGGGGAGGTTGAAGACAAGCCCTTCAGCGGATGTGAAAGCTGAATCGTAGCCAGTTCCGCGGCTGAGACATCGCGGATGAAGGTCAGCGTAAGCTTGGCCTTGGTCGCGGCATCTTCGGCTAGCTTCTTCGCAAAGATCAGCTTCTCGCCAGCGCGGGGGCCAAAATCGTTCTCGACGGATGCGACTTCATACAGGCCGTATTCAACACGGTCGGAATAAGCGACAGCGCGGTTGCCGGGGATGGTCCACGGCGTCGTGGTCCAGATGACCACGCTTGCGCCGTCGAGGTCGGTCCCCTCGCCCACGCCGGTGGCAGCCAACGCATTCGCCGATGCGCTGTTGGCGCCGGATTGCACCGGGAACTTCACCCAGATCGTGTCCGACTCGTAGTCGTGATACTCGACCTCGGCCTCCGCCAGCGCCGTGCGCTCAACCACTGACCACATCACCGGCTTTGAGCCGCGATAAAGCTGGTCGGACATCGCGAACTTCAGCAGCTCGCCGGCGATGCGGGCTTCGGCGTGGAAGTTCATGGTGGTGTAGGGGTTCTTGAAGTCGCCGACAACGCCCAGGCGCTGGAACTCGGCACCCTGCACGCTGATCCAGCCAGCGGCGAATTCGCGGCACTCCTTGCGGAACTCGTTGATATCAACCTGGTCCTTGTCGAGGCCCTTGGCGCGGTACTGTTCCTCGATCTTCCATTCGATCGGCAGGCCGTGGCAGTCCCAGCCCGGCACGTAATTAGAGTCGTAGCCGCGCATCTGGAAGGAGCGCGTGATGACGTCCTTCAGGATCTTGTTGAGCGCATGGCCGATATGGATGTTGCCGTTGGCATAGGGCGGGCCGTCATGCAGGACGTATTTGGGTCGGCCGGAGCCACTTTCGCGAAGCTTGGCGTAGAGGTCCATCTCCTGCCAGCGCGCCACGATCTGCGGCTCCTTGTCCGGCAGGCCAGCGCGCATCGGGAAATCCGTCTGCGGCAGATAAAGGGTCTTGGAGTAATCGAGGGTTTCAGGCGTGTCGGACATAAGAAGAAGGCCATCTGAAGGGCGGGCACTGAAGGGCCGGCGTCGAAGGGTCAGGCTAACAGAAAGAGCGCGAACGAGGCCGCGCAGATATCCCGGAGCTTCCGGTGGCCTCAGGCCGCCCGGAAGGCCGGGCCAATAATTCGTATCGCAGGAGCGATCAGGGGCAGATGCGCTGGCATGAGCGCGTTCTTAGCCAAGGCTGCGGCCGGAATAAAGCGCGAAGTTTGAGCAGATGCAGCGGCATCGCCCGGCTACCGCGATCGGAACCAATCCACCAGCGATGGATTGAGCGGCTTTACCGGGGATGTTGCTTATGCCGACCACCTTCACGCCCAACTCAACGCGCTCTGGTCTCGACCCGCGCTCGCGCTTGTCCGTGGCTGAGCTGCGTCACCGCTGGGGCTGGTTCGTGGCTCTGGGCGTTGCGTTGATCCTGCTGGGCACCATGGCCTTCCTGAACACGCTCGTGGCAACCGTCGCGTCCGTTTATACAGTCGGCCTCCTCATGCTGATTGCCGCTGCGATCCAGATTGCGCAGGCCTTTTCGGTGAAAAGCTGGTCGAGCTTCTTCTGGTGGGTGCTGGGCGGCGTGATCTATGCGCTAGCGGGGCTGGCGGCGCTGATCAACCCGCTGATGGCCTCGGCCTTCCTCACCCTGTTCCTCGCGGCTGCTCTGGTTGCGAGCGGCGTGGCGCGGATCGGCGTCGGCTTTCAGTCGCGTCCAGCCCACAACTGGGGCTGGATGGTGCTTTCCGGCTTGGTCACTCTGCTGGCTGGCCTCGTGATCGCGCTTGGCTGGCCCGTGAACAGCCTGTGGGTGCTCGGCATGTTCCTGGCAATCGACCTCATATTCCAGGGCTGGGCCACGATTGCTCTCGGCCTCGCCCTGAAACACGGTGTTCCCTCCGCTTAGAGCGCGAAGTCGAAGCGGTAGGTTGCCGAGACGCCGACCGTGAACTGGTTCTTGTTGCCGCGTTCCTGCACGATGCTGGAATCTTCAGCCGGGCCAGCCAAACGGCGATATTCGCCGAACAGGCTGGTTTCGATCCGGTCGGTGGTCTTCCAGGTCAGCGCGCCGCCGACACCGTAGGACGCGACGCCCTCATCCGGCGAATAAGGCGACAGGCCGCTGACGGCGGCTTCGGAGAAGTCGACGCCATAATAGGCATCGAAATACTTGTCGTTGCCATAGGTGATGCGCGGGCCACCGGAGATGCGCAGTGCAGGCGTCAGATAGGCGAAGGCATCGATCGCGCCATCGGCGACCAGACCTTCATGAGCGCCGATCGCCTGGCGCACTTCACCGCGGAAGCGGATCCACTCGGTCGGGTAGAACTCGGCGAAGCCACCGACTTCGACGCCGAAATCGACATCGCTCAGGCCTTCGATATCGTCATAATCATCGCTGTCGCGGCCGAAAACCAGCTTGCCGGTCGGACCAGCGCGGAAGTTGCCGGTGTCGATGAGCGCAATCGAAATGTTGTCGTTGCGCGAGGTGAAGCGCTGCTCGGTGCCCTTGCGGCCAAACGAGACCAGCGGCTGCGCAAAGAAGCGGTAGTCCTTCGAACCCTCGAACTCCGGAATGGCTAGAGCGGCCGCGCCGATGGTCAGGCTCCATTCGCCGCCGAAGAACCCGGTGGAGGTTTCAACCGGGGCTTCCAGCTGATCGGCAGCCTGCGCATAGGCGGTGACCGCCAACAGGATTGCAGCCGTCGAACCCATCAAACCGTAACGCATGACCTACTCCTTGCCGCCTGCCACTGAGGCCTCATGGTCGAGGATTGAGGCGGCTATGGTTTCGATCTGCCTAATCAGGAGCCGAATGACAAGGCGCGATCCAAATCACTCAGCGGAGTGATGCGCGAAAGCAACGCTCTCGCTTCCGCCTCATCCTTCTTCATCTGGACGACCAAAGCGTCGAGATCGTCGAACTTTTCTTCGCCGCGCAGGAAGCCAAAAAACGAGACGGAGGAGACTTCGCCGTAGAGATTGCCGCTGAAATCGAACAGGAAGGTTTCAAGCAGCGGCGCACCATCCGCGTCCACCGTCGGACGGCGGCCGAAGGAGGCGACGCCGTCATGCAGGCTGCCGTCTGGCCGACGGTAACGCACCGCATAGATGCCGAGCGCGAGATCGGTTTCGGCCGGCAGCCGCATATTGGCAGTGGGGTAGCCGAGCGTGCGGCCGAGCTTCTTGCCGTGGCCGACCTCCGCTTCAACCGTGAAGCGATAGCCCAGCAGGCCGGCCGCTTCAGCCACATCGCCCGCGCTCAGGAGCGAGCGGATGCGGCTGGAGGAAATCACCTCGGCATTCTCATCGCGGAACGCATCCACCAGCGTGACGCCAAAGCCGAGCCGCTCCCCTTCAGCCATCAGAAAGGCCGGGCCGCCACGGCGCTCTTTTCCGAAATGGAAGTCGACGCCGGTGACGACGTGGCGGATGTCCAGGGCATCCCGCAGAATGGAATGAACGAAGTCTTCCGCCGAGGTCGAGGCGAAGCCGCGGTTGAATGGCTGCTCGATCACGGCATCGAAGCCGAGCGCGTCCAGAAGCCGTGCGCGAAGCGGCGCCGGTGTCAGCCGGAAAACCGGACTGTCAGGGCGAAAAACGGAGCGCGGATGCGGCTCGAAGGTGAGGACCAGCGCCGGAACGCCGGATTCACGCGCGATCTCCAGAGCGCGCTCGAGCACGCTGAAATGGCCGCGATGCACACCGTCGAAATTGCCGATGGCAACCACGCCGCCGCGCAATTGTGCCGGCAGATCAGACGGTGAAGCAATGCGGAGGATGGTCATTCTTATCGCAGCATCGGGATGACGCCGACAGGATCGGCGCTGTGCTTGGCAAGGAAGCTGCCGAGCATGGCAACATCCGGCGCATGCGACGGACCATATTCCCGCGCGTGGATGCCGGCCGAGACGTAGAGCACATCGACACCGTTATCGACCGCGCCCTTCACATCGGTCAGCATGCCATCGCCAATCGCAAGGCAGTCGGACGCGCTGATCTCACGGCCTAGAACTTCGGACGCGGCAGCGAAGGCTGCCTGGTAGATCGGGCGATGCGGCTTGCCGGCAATCAGCGTGCGGCCACCGAGCAAGCCATAATCACGCGCCAGGGCGCCGGCGCACCAGGCCAGTTCATGGCCGCGTTCCACCACGATGTCGGGATTGGCGCAGATCATCGGCAGATCACGCGAGCGCAGACGGCGCAGCTGTTCGGCGTAATCTTCCGGCGTTTCCGTTCGGTCGTCGAACAGGCCGGTGCAGCAGATGCCGGATGCCTCGAACTCCTCGACCAGCTCGACGTCGAGGCCTTCGTACAGGGTGAGTTCCCGCTCGTTGCCGATATGGTAGATGCGGCGCGGGCCGTTTCGGATCAGCTCGCGCGTGACATCGCCGGAGGTGACGATGCGGTCATAGGCTTCAGCCGGCACGCCGAGACCTCGGATCTGCGCTTCCACATCGGCATAAGGGCGCGGCGCATTGGTGATGAGCACCACAGCCAGGCCGCGAGCGCGCGCGGCCGTCAATGCCTCGCTTGCCTCCTTGAAGCTGTCGACGCCGTTGTGCAGCACACCCCACACATCACACAAAATGGCGGCGTAGCTGTCCGAGACCTGATCGAGCGAGGCGATCATCTTCGGCGCTGATGTCATGAACTGTCCTGCAAGCATGGATGAAAGGCGCGCCGTTCGCTTAGCCCAAGGCCGCGCACCTGTCACCCTGTTCGCGTGGCATGAGGCTCCTGCTGCTCCTTTATCGAGACGCATAAAAAGCAAACAATCGGCCGAACAGCATCTTAGGAGCTGCCGTGCCATGACGCGCTCATGACCCGTAAACGCTTTTCCTCCCTGATCCGTGACTTCCTGCAGGACACACGCGGCAATTACGCGCTGATGACCATCATCGCCGCCGTTCCGCTTTTCGGCGCGGTGGCGCTCGCCGTTGATTACAGCGAAATGAGCCGCGAGCGGCAGATGACGCTGAACGCGTTGGACGCGGCCGGTATCGCGACGGCGAGGCGGATTTTGGAAGGGGCAACGGATGCGGAGACGGAAACCTACGCGCGCCAGTTTTTCGATGCGAATCTAGGGAACATCAATCCCAAGAGGGCAACGCTCCAAGTTGATCTTCCCGGAAGCAAAGCCGGTGGCGGTTTGCTGAAGATGTCGGCTAATCTGAGCTACGATCCCGTGTTCTTCGGAACCTTTCAGTCGCTGATGGGCAAGCAGGCGAGTTCGCTGTCCTTTGCAGCTGCGACTGAGGTCAAGCTGAAGAACACGATTGAAGTGGCGCTCGTGCTCGATAATTCGGGGTCGATGAGCGATAAGGGCAAAGGCTCAGGGAAGGCGCGCCTCACAATTCTCAAGGACGCCGCCAAGCAGCTTGTCGATACGATGTCGGCGGAAAGCGCCAAGATGAAACAGGTCGACAAGCCGGTTCAGATCGGCTTGGTACCATTCGCCGCTTCCGTGAATGTGGGAGCAGGCAATCGCTACGAAGGCTGGATGGATGGAGATGGCATTTCACCAATCCATCATGAGAACTTCGACTGGTCGACCTTCCGAACCCGATACGGCAACAGTATGTGGGTTGAGGATGTCGGCGGAGGGAAGCGCGCTCGCGGCAAGAACTGGGCTGAAATTGGGATGGAGAATGCGTATCTCACTCGATTCACCCTCTACGATTACGTGAGACGCTACACAGGTCAGGGCAGTTCTACGGCTCTAGTGGCAAGCTGGGGAGGATGTGTAGAAACACGACCCTATCCCTACAATGTCAACGATACAGCGGCCACAAGAAGCACCCCAGCGACCTTGTTCGTGCCGATGTTTGCGCCCGATGAGGCTGACATCGGTTCCGCGCCAAATAGTTGGTGGCCTGACGATGCGCCGCAGAACAGAGGTGCCCTCGACCGACAGCGAGACATGACGAAATACGTCAATGTCAATCGTATCTCTGCGATCCCCGCTGGTTCGGGACCAAACTATGGCTGCACGACAACGCCAGTTCTGCCTCTTAAGAACGTCGGCACGACAGCTGGCATCAACGAAGTAAAGGTCGCGATTGATGCAATGCGCGCTAATGGCAACACGAACGTGCCCGAAGGCATGGCGTGGGGCTGGCGTGTGCTGTCCTCCCAGGCGCCGTTCACAGGTGGCCGTTCTGAGAAAGAACGGGGCAATGATAAAGTGTTGATCGTTCTTACGGACGGAGAGAACACGTATTTCACGCCTACCGGCGAGGACTCTGCACAGAACCGCTCCACCTATGGCAGCTTCGGCTACACAGGCAGAGGCTATAACAGCCCAAGCAAAACTCGCATTTTCATGAACACGTCTATCTCAGGCTTTTCGAGCAGCAATTATACAAAGGCTATGAACCAGCAGTTTGACTCTCTGTGCAAGAATGCCAAGGAGGCGAACATCGTTGTTATGACTGTAGCCCTTGATCTCGATGCTAAAAACACAACCGAGAAAGCCCAAATCGATGCGCTGAGTGCCTGCGCTTCCAACTCTCGCTTCCGCAAGGATGCCAAGGGCAATCCGGAAAAGCTGTTCTGGAACTCAACTGGCGCAACCCTCGCTGAGGACTTCAAGCGCATCGCCGACGAGCTTTCCAACCTTCGCATCGTCAGCTGAACTCCCTTCGCACCGTTAACTAAAATTCGAACGAACCGGCGCAGGCGTGTCATGCGCCTTGCGTATTCGTGTGGGAAAACCCAGCTATGGGGAACGGCACTAGTGGCCAGCAGTGAGCATTTTCTCCGCTCCGGCAACCACGGCCGACCTTGACACTAAAATCTCCCTCGCTTATCTCGGCGTCGCGTTAGCACTCTCCCTCATTGAGTGCTAACCGGTTCACACGAACCTACCGACATCATCCAACCGAGGAAGTATTGGATATGGCCAGCAATTTCCGCCCGCTTCATGACCGCGTGGTCGTTCGTCGGGTCGAGTCCGAGGAAAAGTCCGCCGGCGGGATCATCATCCCGGACACCGCCAAGGAAAAGCCGCAGGAAGGCGAAGTTATCGCCGTTGGTTCCGGCGCACGCGATGAGAGCGGCAAGGTCGTTGCCCTCGACGTCAAGGCAGGCGACCGCGTCCTGTTCGGCAAGTGGTCCGGCACCGAAGTGAAGCTCAATGGCGAAGACCTTCTGATCATGAAGGAATCCGACATCATGGGCATCATCGGCTGATCAGCCTTTTTCGCTCAATCGCAACCTGACATTCGGGCCCAAGGCCCAGGAGCAAGCACATGGCTGCAAAAGACGTAAAATTCTCCCGTGATGCCCGCGAGCGTATGCTGCGCGGCGTCGACATCCTCGCCAACGCCGTCAAGGTTACGCTCGGTCCCAAGGGCCGCAACGTCGTGATCGACAAGTCGTTCGGCGCCCCGCGCATCACCAAGGACGGCGTTACCGTCGCCAAGGAGATCGAGCTGGAAGACAAGTTCGAGAACATGGGCGCCCAGATGGTGCGCGAAGTGGCCTCGAAGACCAACGACAAGGCTGGTGACGGCACGACCACCGCAACCGTTCTCGCCCAGGCGATCGTTCAGGAAGGCGCCAAGGCTGTTGCCGCCGGCATGAACCCGATGGACCTGAAGCGCGGCATCGACCTCGCTGTTTCGGAAGTCGTGGCTGAACTCGGCAAGGTTGCCAAGAAGATCAACACTTCGGAAGAAGTTGCTCAGGTCGGCACCATCTCGGCTAACGGCGAAAAGGAAATCGGCCAGATGATCGCGGAAGCGATGCAGAAGGTCGGCAACGAGGGTGTCATCACCGTCGAGGAAGCCAAGACTGCCGAGACCGAACTCGAAGTCGTCGAAGGCATGCAGTTCGACCGCGGCTATCTCAGCCCATACTTCGTCACCAACCCGGACAAGATGGTTGCTGAGCTGGAAGACGCTTACATTCTTCTGCACGAGAAGAAGCTCTCCAACCTCCAGGCGATGCTGCCGGTTCTCGAGGCTGTTGTTCAGTCTTCGAAGCCGCTGGTCATCATCTCGGAAGACGTTGAGGGTGAGGCTTTGGCCACGCTCGTCGTCAACAAGCTGCGTGGCGGTCTGAAGATCGCTGCCGTCAAGGCTCCGGGCTTCGGCGATCGCCGCAAGGCCATGCTGGAAGACATCGCCATCCTGACCGGCGGTCAGGTGATTTCCGAAGATCTGGGCATCAAGCTTGAGAATGTTGGCCTCAACATGCTCGGCCGCGCCAAGAAGGTGTCCATCACCAAGGAAAACACCACGATCGTCGACGGCGCCGGCCAGAAGCCGGAGATCCAGGGCCGCGTTGCCCAGATCAAGCAGCAGATCGAAGAAACCACGTCGGACTACGACAAGGAGAAGCTCCAGGAGCGTCTCGCCAAGCTCGCAGGCGGCGTCGCGGTGATCCGCGTCGGCGGCGCGACGGAAGTCGAAGTCAAGGAAAAGAAGGACCGCGTCGACGACGCCCTGAACGCAACCCGCGCTGCGGTTGAAGAAGGCATCGTTCCCGGCGGCGGCACTGCACTGCTGCGCGCAACGAAGTCGATCACGGCACAAGGCATCAATGCCGACCAGGCTGCCGGCATCGCCATCGTGCGTCGTGCTCTTCAGGCTCCGGTTCGCCAGATCGCTTCCAACGCCGGTGCTGAAGCATCGATCGTTGCCGGCCGCATCATGGACGACAACACGCCGACCTTCGGCTACAACGCTGCTACCGACGAGTATGGCGATCTGATCCAGCTCGGCATCGTCGATCCGGTCAAGGTCGTTCGTACGGCTCTTCAGGATGCAGCTTCGGTTGCCGGCCTGCTGATCACGACGGAAGCCATGATCGCGGAAGCTCCGAAGAAGGACTCCCCGATGCCGGCAATGCCGGGCGGCGGCATGGGCGGCATGGGCGGTATGGACTTCTAAGTCCTTCCCGGGCTCTACCCGGGAACCACCCTTACCAACTACCGAAAGGGCGGCAGCGATGCCGCCCTTTTTCGTGTCTACGATGCTTCTGTTAGCATCTGATGGAACGCTAGGCAGATCGATGCGTTAAGTGTCCATCAGATCCGCTGATAAGGAGATTTACCATGGTAAACAAAGATCAGGTCGAAGGCGTCGGCAAGCAGGTCAAGGGCGCGGTCAAGGATGCAGTCGGCGGCGCCACTGGCGACACCAGCATGCAGGTCGATGGCAAGCTCGATAAGGCTGAAGGCAAGGTCCAGAAGGGCGTTGGCGACGTGAAGAGCGACGCAGCCCGCAAGCTGGAAGAATAAGACGGATCTTTGATCCGAAACCAAAGAAAGCCGGTCACCTCAGTGGCCGGCTTTTTTGTTGCTGACACGCCTGATCTGACCGCGTTCACAGCTTCTTCTTCACTCAATCGATTTGGACCACAAGCAGCCGATGGCAGCGCGCACCTTGTTGTGCTAGCCACACGCGCGAACAGGAGATCAGACCATGGCCGACATCCGCCGTGAAAGTGATACATTCGGGCCCATCGACGTCCCATCCGACAAGTATTGGGGCGCGCAAACCCAGCGCTCCCTGGAAAACTTCAAGATCGGCGGCGATCGCATGCCGCTTCCGCTGGTTCATGCGCTCGGCATGGTGAAGCGTGCGGCAGCCGAAGTGAACATGGATCTCGGCAAGCTCGACAAGGACATCGGCAGCACCATCGTTTCAGCGGCCGACGAGGTCATTTCGGGCGCGCTCGACGATCACTTCCCGCTGGTGGTCTGGCAGACCGGTTCGGGCACGCAGTCGAACATGAATGCCAATGAGGTGATCTCGAACCGCGCCATCGAGATCCTGGGCGGTACGATGGGCTCCAAGAAGCCTGTTCACCCTAACGACCACGTCAATATGAGCCAGTCGTCGAACGACACGTTCCCGACGGCCATGCACATCGCCGCTGTGTTGGAAGTGCATGAACGGCTGTTGCCTGCTCTTGAGCATCTGCAAACGGCGCTCGAGAAGAAGGTCGATGCCTTCGACAAGATCGTCAAGATCGGCCGTACGCACACACAGGATGCGACGCCGCTGACGCTTGGCCAGGAGTTTTCCGGCTATCTCGTGGCGCTTGAACTCGGCGAGAAGCGCATCGCGGACAGCCTGGAAGACGTCTACGCGCTGGCGCAGGGCGGCACGGCGGTCGGCACGGGCCTCAACGCACCGGTCGGTTTTGATACGGCGTTTGCCGAGCGCGTTTCGACCATCACCTCCCTGCCCTTCCGAACTGCTGCCAACAAGTTCGAAGCGCTGGCCTCGCATGGTGCGCTGACCGACCTGCATGGCTCGCTGACGGCGCTGGCCGCCGACCTGTTCAAGATCGGCAACGACATCCGCTTCCTCGGCTCTGGTCCGCGTTCCGGCCTGGGCGAGTTGAAGCTGCCGGAAAACGAGCCGGGCTCCTCGATCATGCCGGGCAAGGTCAATCCGACCCAGGCCGAAGCCCTGACGATGGTTGCCGCGCAGGTGATGGGCAACCAGACAGCCGTTGCTTTCGCCGCCAGCCAAGGTCATTTCGAGCTCAACGTCTTCAAGCCGGTTATCGCGCTCAACGTGCTGCAATCGATCCGCATCCTGGCGGATGCCATGCGCTCCTTTGCCGACAACTGCGTCGACGGCATCGAAGCCGATGAGCGCCGCATCGACGATCTGATGCAGCGCTCGCTGATGCTGGTGACCGCACTTGCCCCAAAGATCGGCTATGACGCGGCTGCCAAGATCGCCAAGACCGCGCATAAGAACGGCACGACGCTGCGCGAAGAAGCCGTGGGCAGCGGCGAGGTTACCGATGAAGAGTATGATGCCCTCGTGAAGCCAGAAGCGATGACGCAGCCGGGTTGATCCAGCCGCCTCTACTGTGAACACCTGCGAGACGCATGTTCTCACTCGTTGAACAATGCGTCGCGCGTTTGCTGTCTCCCGCTGGGAGAGGATTTGCTCCAAATAGGATGCAGTTCTTTCCCAGCGAGGCTTCCATGTCCATCGTCGTGCTTATCGGCCGCATCCTGCTGTCGATCATTTTCATTCTTTCCGGCTTCAGCAAGCTGACCGCGCTCGGCGGCACCGCCGGCTATTTCGGCGGTATGGGCATCCCTGCCCCGATGGTCGTGGCCGTGCTTGTCGGCCTGCTTGAACTGCTTGGCGGCCTGGCCATTCTGATCGGCTTCCGCACCCGCGAAGCTGCCTTTGCCTTGGCCATCTTCACCATCGCCACCGCCTTTGTCGCCCATATGAACTGGTCCGACATGATGCAGCTGATCAACTTCCAGAAGAACCTGGCTATCGCCGGCGGCTTCCTCGTTCTGGGTGTCTACGGTGCCGGTTCGATCTCGGTAGATGCGCGCCGTTAAACCGTCGCGCTTCCAGCACAGCCTAAGCTATTTTCATGACGACCAAGCCCGGCCCTCGCGCCGGGCTTTTTTGTGCCTGACTGGGACTGGGCTTGCATGAAGGCAGCCGGTTGATGCTACAAGGATGATGTCGAGACAAAAGCAGAACGCGCTGATGCCAGCAGCGCACCGGGGAGGATGAGCCACCCCGGCCGAGGCAACGGCTTTGTTCTCGAACTGGAGGTGACGCCATGTGGTTCATACCACTGAACGTCAGCTTTAGAATTAGAAAGACCCGGACGAGCTGGCTACTCGATGTCCGGGTCAGACTGATCTTCTAAAGGCAAGGAGATCGGGTTAGCGCCCAGTCTCCACTCCAGAAATATAAGCGGCGATCTTGCTTCTGGCAACTCAACGCATCAGGAGGTCGCGAAGAGCGCATTCAGTTGCGCCAAAGCGCCTGCATCATCCGCCGAGCGCTCACGCTTGGATGCAACAAGACATGCCTGCGACCGCAAGATCACGCCGTCGCTCAAGACACGCAGGTGGTTGGCAGTCAGTGTCGAACCGGTCGAGGTAATGTCGACGATGACATCGGCCAGGCCGGCTGCTGGAGCGCCTTCCGTGGCGCCGAGGCTTTCCACGATGCGATAGACCTGAATGCCGTGTTTCAGCGAGAAGAACTGCTGCGTCAGGCGCCAATATTTGGTGGCGATGCGCAGGCGGCGGCCGTGGCGCTGGCGGAAATCGGCGGCGACATCGTCGAGGTCGGCCATGGTTTCGACGTCCAGCCAGACATCCGGCACGGCGACGACCACGTCTGCTGCGCCAAAGCCGAGCCGCGCTTCGATGGACACATGCGCATCCCAGTTCGCGAGGTTTTCGCGCACGAGGTCGTCGCCTGTCACACCCAGATCGACCGCGCCCTGCCCCAGCTCCTGGGCGATTTCGGAAGCCGAAAGGAACAGGACGTCGAGCGACAATGCGCCGTCGACGCGCCCGCGATATGAGCGCGGATCGGTTGGCAGTTGCACTTGGAGGCCAGCTTCGGCAAAGCGGGCGATGGCCTGTTCCTTGAGACGGCCTTTCGAGGGGAGGGCGAGCGTCAGCGTCATGGCTTTCGCGCTCCCTCGATGCGGTCGAGCCAGACCGAAAAACCGACGCCGGGAATGGGGTGTTCCGCACCCAGCATGGTCAAAAGGCGATCATAGCGCCCGCCGCCGACCAGAGGCCGGGGATCGCTCGGCGCGCTGATCTCGAAAACAAGTCCGGTGTAATAATCCAGCGGACGGCCGAAAGCGGCGTCATAAGTGAAGCTCGCGCCCTGCAATTGCTGTGCAGCCAGGGCATCTGCGCGCTGCTCGAACTGTTCCAGAGCGGCATCCAGGAAGAGGTCGCAGTCATCAGCAAAGCGCCGCAGCGTTTCGCCGGCTTGTGCAAGGGGTTCGCGGATTGCGAGGAAGCGCTTCAACGCTTCGAAGGCATCATCGGCGATCCGCACGGCGCCGAGTTCCGCTTTCTCGATCAGGCGGCGCGCGATGTCGTCAGGTGTGCGCCCTGCTGAGGGCGAGATGCCGGCGACTTCCATCTGCTTTTCGAGATAGCCGGCGACGGCTGCGCGATCGCGAGCGGCAACGAGGCGCGAAATCGGCTGGCCGAGATTACGCTTCTTCGGGGGACTGGCGAGGTCGGTGAGTGCTGCTTCCAGCATATCGGCAGAACCAAAAGCGCGGGCCAGGCGCATCTGCCAGCCACGTGGCAGGCCGAGAGCGGCCAGCACGGCCTCGAAGATTGCCTGATCGCCGATGATCACCGTCAGCCCGGCATCGGGCAGCGCTTCGTTGAGCAACCGGCAGGCATCGGCGACCGATCGCGCATCGGCGGTCGACGTGTCGGTTTCGCCGAGATCCTCGATGCCGGCCTGCAGAAACTGGGTTCCCCCCGCCCGGTGCTGGCGGAAAACCTCGCCGAGATAGGCGTATCGACGCGGCGTTCCGGCTTGGCGCGCGATGTGGTCGCGGCAAACGGGGATGGTGAATTCGGGCCGCAAGCACAGGCTTTCGCCGGTTTCGCTTTGCGTCAGAAAGATGCGCCGGCGCAGATCCTCGCCAGCCATGTCCAGGAACGGATCGGCCGGCTGGAGGATCGGCACTTCGGCAAGCGCGATCCGTTCCGCCGCAAAGCGCGCCAAGATGGTCTCAGTGAGTGTCACGCCTGCGGCTCTTGCGCCTGTGCGGCGAGGATGCAATGGATCGTCGCAACCAAATCGGCCTCCGGCACCGATACCTGCGCCGGGCGGCCTTCGCGCCAGGCTTCATTGTCGGTGATCTGAGCCGACAGCCGCGCACCTTCGATCAGGTCCTTGATCTGCACTTCGCCACTAGCGCGCTCGTCGCCGCCCTGGATGACCACGCAGGGTGAACCGCGACGGTCGGCATATTTCATCTGCGCCTTCATGCCGGCACCGCCGAGATACATTTCGGCGCGGATGCCGTCCCGACGCAGATCGCCGACCATCTTCTGGTAGCGACCGAGGCTTTCCGTGTCGCGATCCATGACCAGCACGACAACCGGCGCCACGACGTCGGCCGTATCGAGCTTGCCGAGGTTTTTCAGTGCCGTCATCAGCCGAGAGACACCGATCGAGAAGCCGGTGGCCGGCACTGGTTCGCCGCGGAAGCGCGAGACGAGACCGTCATAGCGCCCTCCGCCGCCGACGGAGCCAAAGCGCACGATCTTGCCGTCTTCATTGGGGATTTCAGCCAGAAGTTCGGCTTCATAGACGGGGCCGGTGTAGTATTCGAGGCCACGGACAACGGAGGGGTCGATCTTGATGCGGTCTTCGCCGTAGCCGGCTGCGCGTACAAGCGCTTCGATCTCGCGCAGTTCGAGAACGCCCTGATTGTCCTCGATCTCGCCGGTCTCAACATAAGCGAGCACCTTGGCGATCGCTGCATCATCCAGCTCAGCGCCCTTGGTGAAGTCGCCCTCGCCTTCAACACCGCCGTCCCAGCGGCCCTTTCCGAGCAGCAGCTTCACGCCTTCCGGGCCGAACTTGTCGAGCTTGTCGATCGCGCGCAGCACGGTCAGACGGCGGCCGGCATTGTCATCGCCGCCGAGGCCGATCGCTTCCAGCACGCCATCGAGCACCTTGCGGTTGTTGACGCGGATGACGTAGTCGCCGCGTTTGATGCCAAGCGCTTCCATGACATCGGCCATCATCATGGTCATTTCGGCATCGGCCGCGACGCCCGGCGTGCCGACGGTATCGGCATCGAACTGCATGAATTGGCGGAAGCGCCCCGGGCCCGGCTTCTCGTTGCGGAACACCCAGCCCGCGCGATAGGAGCGGAAGGGCTTCGGCAAGCGCTCGAAGTTCTCGGCGACATAGCGGGCCAGTGGCGCGGTCAGGTCGTAGCGTAGCGACAGCCACTGCTCGTCATCGTCCTGGAAGGAGAACACGCCTTCGTTCGGGCGGTCGAGATCGGGCAGGAATTTGCCGAGCGCGTCGGTATATTCGATCAGCGGCTGCTCGACGGGCTCGAAGCCGTAGAGGTCATAAACCGCCTTGATCTTCTCGATCATGCGCTCGGTAGCGCGAATATCGTCGGCCGAGCGGTCGCCAAAGCCGCGCGCGAGCCGCGCTTTCATCTTTTCGTTCTTGTCGGCCATGGAAGAAGTCCAGAGATCGTTAGGAAAACCGGGAATGACTTGTTACCGGCGCTCTACCGGATGGCGCCCGCCGCTTCAAGCAAAGGGACGCCCTGCGACGTGCTTTTGGCTCGCCGGATCGTTTCAGACGGCCTCTTGCGTTCCTATATAGTTGAAAACGCAACAGGGAGGTCGATCGTGATCCGCGTTCCCACTCTCGCTCTTGCCGTGCTGATCGCGCTGCCGGCGGCACCGGCACTGGCCCAGAACTGCCGTGCGATCGGGTCGAGCTATTTTTGCGCCGATGGTCGCTCTGGCCAGCGCTCTCCCACCACGCCCTCGCTCAACAGCCAGACGCGCAACAGCCCGCTCGGCAACCAGCGCTATACCAACCCGCAAAAGCGCGCCAAGAGCCCCGACAATTCGCTTTATCCAACAAACCCGAACTCGACCCGGCGACTTGGCGACACCGTTTATAATCGCGACGGCTCCAAATGCCGGACGGTCGGCACGTCAATGACCTGCCAGTGACGTTCAGGCGACCGGGCGCTTGAAGCCGCCGCGCTGTTTTTCGATGTCTTCGCGGCAGGTGCAGCCTTCTATGTGATCGTTGACCAGCCCCATCGCCTGCATGAAGGCATAGACGGTGGTTGGTCCCACAAAGGTCCAGCCGCGCTTTTTCAAGTCCTTTGACAGCCGGGTGGACGCGGGCGTCGTCGGGTTCGCGCGTATCGTTTCCCAGTCCACCACCTGCGGCCGCTCATCGGCAGGTGGCTCAAAGCCCCAGAAATATGCGGCTAGCGAGCCGAACTCCGCCTTCATCTCCACCGCCCGCTTGGCATTGTTGATCGTCGAGGTGATCTTGCCGCGATGGCGAATGATGCCGGCATCGGCAACCAGGCGCTCCACATCGGCTTCCCCGAACCCCGCCACAAGCGCGAAGTCGAAGCCTGCAAAGGCGGCGCGGAAATTCTCGCGCTTGCGCAGAATGGTCAGCCAGGACAGGCCGGATTGAAATCCTTCCAGGCAGATCTTTTCGAACAGCCGGTGGTCATCCGCCATCGGCCGTCCCCATTCCTTGTCATGGTAGGGGATGTAGTCGGGTGTCGAGCCGCCCCAAGCGCAGCGCGTCAAACCATCATCGCCGCGCACCAAGCCGGCAGCCAGATCAGACATGGTGCTTCCTTCTTCGTTCATTCGGCCTTTACCAAGTTTCGGAGCCAATTGGTAACCACAGCAAAGCCTTTCCTTTGTGCATCCATCTTTAACAAAGCGGATTCACCTTTTGCTTGGAATTGACGGTGGATGGTCGGCCCGAGATAAAGGCGGTTGCCGCTCATCGCAACACGGCATGTCAACGGGTTCACCCATGCGGTTTTCCATCCTTTGCAGTGCGGTTTTGATCACGCTCATGCCGGCAGCGGCACACGCGCAGGATCGTTATCGCGAGCGGCCGCCGGTCGTGGTCAGCCCAGATCTAGCCGCCCCGTGGGTCATGCAGTTGCAACAGGCGCCTGAGCGCCGGATCATCGTCGAGCGCCCACGCGTCGTGCAGGGTTACGCGGTTCGCGTTGCGCCGGAGCCTGCACCGATGCGCAAGCGCGTTCTTCGCCGCGTGAGCCGCGAAGAGAGGCGGGAAATTTACCGCGAGCCGACGCCGCAGCCGATCGAAGCGGCAAGCGTGGCGGGCGCCGTGCGTGTTCGTCCGGAGCGCGGCCTGTCGCCGGAGTTCCTGCCCCAGATGGTCGCCTATGATGGCGGACACAGACCGGGCACCATCGTCATCGATACGCAATCCAAGTTCCTGTATCTCGTGGAAACCGATGGTCAGGCGCGCCGCTATGGCGTCGGCGTCGGCAAAGAGGGTTTCGGCTGGACTGGCACGGAAACCATCTCCAACAAGCGGGAATGGCCGACCTGGACGCCACCGGCCGAAATGCGGGCGCGTGAAAAGGCCAAGGGCAAGATCCTGCCCGTGACCATGGAAGGCGGCCCGGCCAATCCACTCGGCGCACGCGCGCTGTATCTCGGTTCCACGCTTTACCGCATTCACGGCACCAACGCGCCCTGGACCATCGGCACCAATGTGTCTTCGGGCTGCATCCGCATGCGTAACGAAGATGTCACCGACCTCTATGAGCGCGTGAGGATCGGCACCAAGGTCGTCGTGATATGAGTTTCGGCGGGGGAAAGAACCGGTTCCGCTAGAGCTTTTTGTTCAGACGCAATTTCCGGACGCAAAACCGCTCCGCACTTTTGCTGGAATTGCTCTAGACAGCTTGCCGGTTCGAAACTGCCACGGGTCGTTCCTCCAGTCCGACCCGGCTGCGCGCGCGAGGTGGGGACTTCGTGACGCGAAAAAGGGCGACGCGCCGCAAATCGCGTCGCCCTTTTCTTTGTTCCATTTAAACATCTACGAAGGACCAAATTGACCAGACGGTCATGCCGGGCTTACACCGCAAGAAGTTGCGAGAGGGAGCAAGGATATGGCCACGCCGCTGACAATCGCTGAACTCAAGGATGTTGCGCGCCGACGCGTGCCGAAGATGTTCTTTGATTATGCCGATTCCGGCGCGTGGACCGAAGGCACCTATAAGGCGAACGAAGCGGATTTCGCGGCGATCAAGCTGCGGCAGCGCGTGCTGGTGGACATGACCAACCGCTCGCTCGAAAGCACGATGATCGGCGAAAAGGTGTCGATGCCGGTGGCTCTTTCACCGACCGGCCTGACCGGCATGCAGCATGCCGATGGTGAAATCCTTGCGGCGCAGGCGGCGGAGAAGGCGGGCGTGCCGTTCACGTTGTCAACGATGAGCGTTTGCTCGATCGAGGATGTCGCGGCGCATACGACCAAGCCGTTCTGGTTCCAGCTCTACGTCATGAAGGACCGAGAGTTCGTCAAAAGCCTGATCAATCGCGCCCGCGCAGCCGGCTGTTCGGCGCTGGTGTTGACGCTGGACCTGCAGATCCTTGGACAGCGGCACAAGGACATCCGCAACGGCTTGTCGACGCCGCCAAAGTTTATCCCGAAGCATATCTGGCAGGTCGCGACGCGGCCGAAATGGGCTTTCGAGATGCTCGGCACCAAGCGCCGCAGCTTCGGCAATATCGTCGGCCATGCAAAAGGCGTTGGCGATCTGTCTTCGCTATCGTCGTGGACGGCCGAGCAGTTCGACCCGCGTTTGTCGTGGGATGATGTCGCCTGGATCAAGGAGCAGTGGGGCGGCAAGCTGATCCTGAAGGGCATCATGGATGCGGATGACGCGGTGAAGGCTGCAGAAACCGGCGCGGAAGCGATCATCGTGTCCAACCATGGCGGGCGGCAGCTGGATGGCGCGGCGTCGTCCATTTCCGTCTTGCCAGAGATCGTGAAGGCGGTTGGCGATCGTATCGAAGTGCATGTCGATGGCGGCATCCGGTCCGGCCAGGATGTGCTCAAGGCGCTATGTCTTGGCGCGCAGGGCACCTATATCGGCCGCCCTTTCCTGTATGGGCTTGGCGCTTATGGAAAGCGCGGCGTGACCATCGCGCTCGACATCATTCGCAACGAGCTCGACATCACCATGGCGCTGTGCGGCAAGCGCGATATTCGGGACGTGGGACCGGAGCTCCTGCACCATCGCTTGCCCGTCGTGGCGACCGAGCCGGCAAGGCCGAGCCAATGATCCCGAGCGGCGGCGTTCATCTGGACGATGCGCGTGCGCCTGAGGGCATGCGCATCTACGCCATCGGCGACGTGCATGGCTGCGCCGACCTGCTTGAGGCGATGTATTCCAAGATCGATGGCGAGATTGCGCGCGACAAGCCGCAGGACTGGCGGATCATCCATATCGGCGATTATGGCGACCGCGGACCCGATACGAAGCGCGCGCTGGACCTGATCATTGCGCGCAGCAGCGATCGACGTGTGCTGTCGCTGATGGGCAACCATGATGAAGCCTGGCTGAACTTCCTCGCCGATCCCCATCCGGTCGGCCTGTTCGTGACGCATGGCGGCGACACGACAGCGCATTCCTATGGCGTCGAGGCGAACTTTGGCGATGCGCAGGGCCGTAAGCAGGCCCGTGACGCTTTGCTGGCAGCTATGCCGCAGGCTCATCTCGATTTTCTAAGAGGCTTGCCGCGCTCTTTCAGCTTCGGCGATTATTACTTCTGCCATGCCGGCATTCGCCCCGGCCTGGCGCTCGGGATCCAGGATCGCGAAGACCTGATCTGGATCCGGAGGGAATTCCTGACCATCGAGGGTCTGCATCCCAAGATCATCGTGCACGGGCATACGCCAAGTGCCGAAGCGGAGATGCTGCCGAACCGTATCAATGTCGATACGGGTGCGGTGAAAACCGGGGTGATGAGTGCGGTGGTTCTCGAGGGAATCACCAAGCGCATCATCGATGTCAGGCAGCAGACTGCCTGACGATCACCTAAAACGATGATTTAGTGCGAGGCGCTGACGCCGTAGCCGTCGACCACCTGCATGTGAACCGAAGCGTCGGCCGTGTAGATGCCGGCGCCCCACAGAGCGATGCCGGAAATCATGATCATGGAGAGGAAGAAGGCGCGCACAGGTTTCATCTCTAGTTTCGATCCGTAAGGCTTGGCATGGACCAGTTACCAACCGGTTCACTGGTTCAACGTCGATCCTGGAAACGGGTTTCATCCCGGTCCGCATTCGCTCGTTGTGATGTAATTTTGCACCACCCGGCTTTCTCCGCCCGGGTTCGCGCAGCCTCTTAAAGGGAAGCGTGATCGCCCGGAAGCGCATGAAGAGCACAGTCCACACACTTCCTTCCGCCGTGCCAAAAATGACACGGATGGCGTTGCGGAAGGTGATCTTAGATCAAAGCAGCCCAGGCGCGAGCGATCTTCAGCCCGTTCGCGTCGGCATCGGCGCCGCGCGTCGCTTGCTCGGCGGCGAAGCGCTCCGGCCAGCCCGGCTCGCGGTCTGCGAGGTAGCTGGCGTTGGTCTCGTTCCAATGGGCGATCAGCTTGCGGTCGGCTTCGAAATGGAACTGGATGCCGTAAGCGGCGCGCCCGATCCTGAAGGCCTGATTGTGCGTGGCGTCGTTGCCGGCCAGCCTCGTGGCGCCGCGCGGCAGCACAAAGGTGTCATCGTGCCACTGGAAGGTGGTGAAGGTCGGATTGAGACCGCCCAGCATCGGATCGACCTCGCCGTCTTCGGTCAGCGCAACCTCCGTCCAGCCGAATTCGTGGGTGACCCCGATCAGGTTTTCCGCGCCAAACGCACGCGCCAGAAGCTGGCTGCCGAGGCACACACCAAGCACGGCCCGATCCGACTCGGCATAATCCCGCATGCGCTGGAGAAGCTCCGGGAAGTAGGGTGAACCTTTGTCGGCCAGCGCATTCTGAATCCCACCCAGAACCACCAACGCATCGAACTCGGCATCCGGCAAAGCCTCACCTTCGTACGCATGGCAGACGGTGATTTCCGCGCCGCGCTCCATCAGCGCCGTTTCGATCTGGCCGAGCGTTGTGTCGGCATTGTTCTGGATCACGAGCACACGCATGAAAGGCCTTCCTTCGTCAGGATTCCGCTACCATGCCATGCGTCGGCCCGGAAGCCGCGCTTGACGTGTTGCGCTCATGCGCTCATGTCCGGGCGATGCGTGCGAACTACAAATTGCAACGGCTCTTCGTGCCCGACGCCCTCATTGCCGGCGCTCGCCTGGTGCTGGAAGCGCAGCAAAGCCATTACCTCCTTCATGTCCTGCGCTACGAGTCCGGCGCAGAACTCCTTGTCTTTAACGGCCACGACGGCGAATGGCTGGCACGGTTGGGCGAGGGCAAGAAGAAGGCGGCCGCACTCGATGTTGTCGAGCAGACCAGACCCCAGGAACCAACGCCAGACTTCCTCTACTGCTTTTCCCCGATCAAGGTCGGCCGGCTCGATTATCTCGTTCAGAAAGCCGTCGAGATGGGTGCGGGCACGCTGCAGCCGGTTCTCACCCAGCACACCCAGATGACGCGGCTCAGCGTCGACCGGCTGCAAGCCAATGCGATCGAGGCGGCCGAGCAATGCGGCATCCTGGCGCTCCCTAAGGTGCGTGAAGCGGTTAAGTTCGATCGCCTGCTGGATGGTTGGGACAAAGATCGCCGTCTGATCTTCTGCGACGAGGATGCGGCCGGCAACAATCCCTTGTCCAGCTTGAAGACGGTCGAGGAGCGCAAGCTCGCGCTGCTGGTTGGACCGGAAGGCGGCTTCTCGGATGCGGAACGGCGACAGCTGCGCTCCCTGCCCTTCGTAACGGCCATTCCGCTGGGTCCGCGCATCCTGCGCGCAGATACCGCAGCCGTTGCAGCCCTTGCCGTCATTCAGGCAACGGTGGGAGATTGGTAAGAACCCGTTGACAAGATGGTCAAGATTATTCGCTTGCCCGGCGGCTGCATAATCTGCAAGCAGACGCCTTGAATTAAGGCCAGGGTACAGAAATGGCGCGTGATACAACCGACTCCCGGCCGATCGAAGGCATGGACGAACTCGTCGACTACCTCGCAGCCGGCAACAAGCCGCGCGAGCAATGGCGCATCGGCACAGAGCACGAGAAATTTCCCTTCTATGTCGATGGGCACGCTCCCGTGCCTTATGGCGGCGATCGCGGCATCCGCGCTTTGCTGGAAGGCATGCAGGGGATGCTGGGGTGGGACCCGATCATCGACGAGGGCAACATCATCGGCTTGGTCGAGCCGACCGGCCAGGGCGCCATTTCGCTCGAACCCGGTGGGCAGTTTGAATTGTCTGGCGCACCGGTCGAAACGGTCCACCAGACCTGCCGCGAGGGCAATGCCCATCTGGCGCAGGTACGCGAAATCGCCGAGCCGCTCGGCATCCGCTTTCTTGGTCTTGGCGGCAGCCCGAAATGGACGCTGGCGGAAACGCCGCGCATGCCGAAGTCGCGCTATGACATCATGACCAACTACATGCCCAAGGTCGGCACCAAGGGCCTGGATATGATGTATCGCTCCTGCACGATCCAGGTGAATCTCGACTTCTCTTCCGAAGCCGACATGCGCCGCAAGATGCAGGTTTCGCTGAAGCTGCAGCCTCTTTCCACGGCGCTGTTTGCCAGTTCGCCGTTTACCGACGGCCGCCCGAACGGCTTTCAGAGCTGGCGCGGCGATATCTGGCGCGACACGGACAATCGACGTTCGGGCGTTTTGCCTTTCTGCTTCTCGCCGGAGTTCGGCTTCGCGGATTACGTCGAATGGGCGCTCGACGTGCCGATGTATTTCGCGATCCGCGAAGGCCGCTACCACGATCTGACCCATGTCACCTTCCGCCAGTTCATGGATGGCGCGCTACGCAATGAGTTGCCGGATGGTCTGCCCAACATGGGTGACTGGGCAAACCACTTGTCCACGCTCTTCCCCGATGTCCGCCTGAAGCGCTTCCTGGAAATGCGCGGTGCCGATGGCGGCCCATGGCGCCGCATCTGCGCTCTGCCGGCCTTCTGGGTGGGCCTGCTTTATGATGACGAAGCGTTGGATGCCGCCGAAGCGCTGACGCGCCACTGGACCTATGAGGACGTGGTCGCAATGCGCAACGCCGTGCCGGAACAGGGCCTATCCACCCTGCTCGACAATCACAGCCTACGCGACGTCGCCCGTGAAGTGCTGGCCATTTCCCGTCGCGGCCTCGCCAACCGGGCGCGCCTCAACAAGGATGGCTACGATGAAACATCCTTCCTCAGCCCGCTTGACGAAGTGGTCGCGCGTGGCACTACCAGCGCGGAAGACATGGTGAATGCGTTCCACATGCGTTGGGGCGGGTCGATCGAGCCGATCTTCCAGGAATATGCCTACTGATCAGCGTTAGCTTCAGGCCAAGGAGAGCGTGCAGTGCGGGTGCTGAAGTACCGGCTGGCCGGCCTCCTTTTCCTGTCGGCCGGCCTCGGTCTGGGTTGGGCGGGCCTATGGCGCCCGCTTGAAGCTGCCTATGCCGGAGCAGCAAGGGTCGACTGGGATTATTATGCGGTTGCGCTGGCACCCTTGGCCACAGTGTTCGGGCTATACCTTGCCCTCACCGGCGACCGCGATCCCTATCGCGACGCTGAAAAAGCCACGCTGACCTCGCTGGGCAAGGTGCTGCTGACCGTCATGGCCCTGTCGACTTTTGCCACTTTCATCGCTTTCAAGATGACCTTGGTATCGTTGGGATACGACTAAGGCTCATCCTTCCGCGGGCGCGGCCCTTTAAGCCCGAGCGATCCGGCCTAGGTTCATACCTAACCGGAGGAAACGCTCATGATGCCTTTGTTCGACATGCTCAACAACGCCGACAACGGCAAGGCCATGGAGTTGATGGCGCGCCAATACGGCCTCACTCAGCAACAGGTTCAACTCGCAACCGAAGCGCTGCTGCCCGCCTTCAGCCAAGGCTTGAAACGCAACGCCAATGATCCTTACGGCGTCGGAGCCTTTATCCAGGCCATGGCGTCGGGCAATCACGCCCGCTATTTCGACGATCCCAACCAGGCACTTGGGCCTGATGGCTTGGCCGATGGCAACGGCATTCTCGGCCACCTGTTCGGCTCGAAGGATCTCAGCCGGGCCGTCGCCGCACATGCTGCGCAGTCCACTGGTATCGCGCAATCCATCCTGCAGCAGATGCTGCCGGCGCTCGCCAGCATGATCATGGGCGGCCTGTTCAAGCAATCCACCGGTCAGATGCCGGGGCAATCCGGCGGAAACGTCATCGGCGACATCATCGAGCAGATGATGCGGGGCGGTATGGGCGGCGGTATGGGCGGCGGCACATCCTCAGGTGCCGGCACAAATTCGGGCCCGGGCTTCGATCCGTTCAACAACCCCTTCGGCAAGGCCATGAAGGACATGATGACCGGTGGTGGCGGACAAACGAACCAGAGCGCGCCGCAGGCTCCGCAAAGCAACAATCCGTTTGGTGGAACGCCTTGGGGCAAGATCCTGGAAGGCATGATGGGCGGCGGGGGGATGGGGAGCCAGGCCCAGCCCGAACCTCAGCCTGAGCCAGCCAACCCCAGCGGCCGCCCGCGTAACCCTTATGACGATCTGTTCGGCGATATGTTCGAAACGGGCCGCAAGACGCGCGACGACTACCAGAAGGGCACCGAAGCGATCTTCGACAAGTTCCTGAAGGGCATGGAACAGCGCGGCTCTTAGCCCACAAAGAGCCTGATGCTCATAGAGCACCAGGCTTTGAATGCGTATCCGGGCGGAAGAAACACCTCCGCCCGCTTGATCCCTAGGAAACGCGTCGCGCTGCCGCTTCCCCGGACTGCCGCGCATCCACGATCGCGGTCAAGCGCGTGATAGGGTCGTTGAACCCGGTTCCGGCCTCCATGACATCATAGCGACGCAGGCCGATGTCGGTCAGCTATTTGTCCGTCATATCGGTCAGGCGTGCAAAGGCACTTCGATTTCGCAGAAAACGGGTCACGGCAACGGTACGACTAGCCACACGCGCCCAGATGGCCGGGCGGGATGCGGCCGGCAGCGTGGTGGCGGACTGGTCGAGCATCGACATTGCAGGTCTCCTTCAAGGAAGTGACAGGTTTGATCTCGCCCATGCCCCTGCAGCACTAGGCTGCACAGGTGACAGGGCAGTGACCGTTCGCATGGAACACGCCAGGGAATGTGCCGCGCCGATTGATAAATCCAACGAATGTTTCTAATGACTGTCATCAACGCTGCTGATGAAGTTCCAGGAGGCTTTCGGATGGCTATCCCGCTCGATCTCGACCAGTTGCAGACCTTCGTCGCCATTGCAGACACCGGCAGCTTCACCCGCGCTGCAAACGAGGTGCATCGCACCCAATCCGCCGTATCCATGCAGATGCGGCGGCTGGAAGAGCGCATCGGCAAGGCGCTGTTCGAAAAGGATGGGCGGACAAATCGGCTGACCGACGATGGCGAGAAACTGCTTGCCTATGCCCGGCGCATGATCCGACTGAACCGCGAAACCATGGCGGCCTTCGACGACACCAGCCTGGAAGGCCAGATCCGCATCGGCACGCCCGACGATTACGCCGACCGCTTTCTACCCGAGATCATGGCGCGCTTCGCCCGCTCCAATCCACGCGTGGAAATGTCGGTGGTGTGCGAGCCGACCGCCAACCTCGTAGAACTGCTCAAGCGCGGCCAGCTCGACCTCGCTCTGGTGACGCACAGCGCCGGAACCGGCCAATCCGAGATCGTGCGCCGCGAGCCGCTGTTGTGGGTAAGCTCCGCGAACCATCCGATCCACGAAGAAACCATTCTGCCGCTCGCGGTCGGCCGCCCAACCTGCATGTGGCGGCGCGCGGCCTGTGATGCGCTGGATGCAAGCGGCCGCGATTATCGCATCCTCTTCACCAGCTGGTCGGCCACCGTGGTGATCGCCGCCGTTCTATCCGGCCTCGCCGTTTCCGTTCTGCCGGAATGCGCCTTGCGGCCGGGCATGCGCGTGCTCGGCGAAGCCGACGGCTTTGCACCCCTGCCCGACATCCGCATCGGCATCATGCGCGGCCATGCACCTGCCGGTCTGTCCGCGATCGTGGAAGCGCTCGCGCGCCACATCAGCGAAAGCCTGGACAACATCTCGCTGCCGATGGTCGAGGATGCAGCAAGCTTCGACTTCACAGGCTTGAGCAAGCGGACGAAGCCGCGCTCGGGTCAGAGCTTGGTGGGGTGGTAAGGTTGACGTTCTACTTCTGTTCGAGCATTCTGGCTTAAGGATCGGAGAATACCCATGACACTGCATGCTGATCTTGGGCCTCAGCTTGAAACCACGGTCGAAGAACTCGTGCGAAGCGGGCGTTTTTCAACAAAGGACGATGTTCTTCGCGAAGGCGTGCGCCTGGTCGAGCGCCGGGAGCGGCAGTTGAAGGAGCTTGACGAAATACTGGCTCGTAGCTCTGCAGAGCTAGACGCCGGTTTGGGCATTCCTGCGGAGGAGGTCTTTGACGAGTTGGAGAAGCATTGGGCCAATTTGGCTAGATGACCAAGTACCGAGTCGTCATCTCGGCCACTGCGCGTCAGCATTTCGCGACCATTGCCGACTTCATTGGACAAGATAGTCCAAAGCGTGCGCTGTCCTTCATACGTGAGCTACAACGTCGTTGTCGCGACCTGTCTCACCATCCACTGGTTGGGCCTGTCGTAAGACGTTCTGCCGGCCGAGATGTCCGCAGGGTCGTTCATGGCCGCTATAACATCTTCTATCGTGTCGATGCGAAGATGATCGAGATAATGGCTATTCTTCCGGGTGCCATGAACCTAGATGCCATCATCCCCCGAGATCCAGACGACCCGCTGAACCCAAGCACAGAGTAGCATGCCCGACCTGCTTTCCCCCGCTCCGCTCACCAACGCCACGGAATATTCCGTCTCGGAAATCTCCGGCGCGCTCAAGCGCAAGGTGGAAGATGAGTTCGGCCATGTCCGCGTGCGCGGTGAGATTTCCGGCTATCGCGGGCCGCATTCCTCGGGCCATGCTTACTTCGCGCTGAAGGACGACCGCGCCAAGCTGGAAGCGGTGGTCTGGAAGGCGACCATGGCGAAGCTGCGCTTCCGGCCCGAAGAGGGCATGGAAGTCGTCGCCACCGGTAAGCTGACGACCTATCCTGGCTCGTCGAAATACCAGATCGTCATCGACAATCTGGAGCCGGCGGGTGCCGGCGCGCTGATGGCGCTGTTGGAAGAGCGCAAGAAGCGGCTGGCCGCAGAGGGCCTGTTCGATGCCGCCCACAAGCAGGACCTGCCGTTCATGCCTGGTGTGATCGGCGTGGTGACCTCGCCAACGGGCGCCGTGATCCGCGACATCCTGCACCGCATTGCCGACCGTTTCCCGCTACATGTGATCGTGTGGCCTGTGCGGGTCCAGGGCGAAACGTCCGGCTCGGAAGTCTGCGCGGCGATCAACGGCTTCAACCAGTTGCCGGCCAACGGGCCGATCCCCCGGCCGGATGTCATCATCGTGGCGCGCGGCGGCGGCAGCCTTGAGGACCTTTGGGGGTTCAACGATGAATCCTGCGCCCGCGCCGTTTCGCATTCACAGATCCCGCTGATTGCCGCCGTCGGTCACGAAACGGACTGGACGCTGATCGACCTCGTTGCCGATCGCCGCGCTCCGACTCCAACCGGTGCAGCCGAGATGGCGGTGCCGGTGAAGGCCGAGCTCGAAGCGCGTATCGCGTCACTGGGCGCGCGGCTCAGGGGCTGCATGTCCCGTGGCATGGACCGCCGCGCGCATGCCGCCCGCAGCCTGGCGCGCGCGCTGCCAAGTGCCGATGCCATTCTCGCACTGCCGCGCAGGCATTTCGACGAGGTGACGGGTCGGCTGGAACGGTCGCTGGAGGTGTCCACCCATCGCCGCCGGGTCAAGCTGGATGGCTTGCGCCTGTCGCCCGCCGTTCTTTCGCGTCGCACGGCGTTGCTTCGGCGCGAACTCCTGCGCGCCCGCGATCGACTGCCCGCCGCCAACCGCCGTCAACTTGAAGCCGCTGCCGCGCGTTTGCCTGCGCCGGACCGTCTGGCGCGGCTCCTCAAGCGCAAGCTCGATCATGATCGGGCACTGTTCGAGCGTGTCACGCGGCGCATGCGCCCGACTGCTCTGGCCGAGCGTTTGAGCGGGATGACGGCGCTTTACGCCGCCTTGGAAGCGCGCCGCGATCGCGCGCTCGACTCGCGTCTTTCCGCCCACCGCACGGGTCTGGCGCAATCCGAGCGCATGCTGGGTTCGCTGTCCTATAAGGCCGTACTGAAGCGCGGCTTTGCCGTCGTGCATGACGCGGAAGGCAAGCCTGTCACGGCGGCTGCGTCCGTGTCTCCAGGCGAACGGCTCAGCCTCGAATTTGCCGATGGCCGCGTCGACGCGCTGGCTTCCGGCGAAGCACCGCTCAAGCCGAAAAGCATGAAGAAGGCCACCTTGCCTCCTGAAGGCCAAGGCCGCTTGTTCTAGCGGCGCACGCTCCACGAGCCATATGTTCTGCGGTGGCTGCGGCCTAGGATGCGGCTCGTAAGAAGCGCGGGAAGACGCTGCCGTTTGATGCGCGCGATCCAGCCACTCGTCAGGTCGCTCAGGGCGTCCTTTAAACCAATCACGCCGGGCTTCGCCATCCGAGCGTCGCCAAAATAGTCCCATTCCACCGGCGCACGAGCCGGCAACCGCGTCGAGCCAGCGCTGCGCTTGGCCGTCGTTTCGTAGCGATAGGAATAGAACTCCTCGACATCTTCAGGCCGGAACTTCGTCATCGCGACACCAACCACATTGCCGCCTGCCGCCCGCAGTCGCGACAAGGCAAGCCAGGCGCTTTGGCGGCTGACCTGGCGCGCGGACACCACCATCAGCGTATCGTCGGCCAGGCGCGACAGGATCGGCGCATCGGACAGGCCGGTCACCGGCGGCCCGTCGATCACCACAAGATCATAACGGCGCAGGAACGCATCGAGCAGAACGCGGCAGCGCGGCGACGACAGGAGATCGACGGGATTTGAAACAGTCGGGCCTGATGTCAGCACGTTCAGGTTGGGAGCGGCGACATAGAACATGCGCCCGAAGCTTTCGCGCGTCACACGCTTGGCCAGAATATCGCTAAGGCCGATCCGATTGGGCAGCCTCAGCCTGCGGTGCAGGGTTGGCCGTCGCAAATCGGCATCCACCAGCAAAACTTGATAGCCGAGTGCCGCGAAATCCACGGCGATCTTGTGCGCAGTCGTCGTCTTGCCCTCTCCGGCCTCCGTGCTGGTCACGAGCAGCGCGCGCGGCTGACCCTGATCATCGGCAAACTGCAGGGCAGTGCGCAGCGAGCGATAGGCTTCACCCAGCAGCGACCGATTGTTAGCAAGGTCAGCCTCGATCGCCGCCTTGTTTGTGTTCGGCAAGGCGCTAAGCACCGGTAGTTTCAATTGTGCTTCAACGTCACGCGGCGTGCGAAAGGCATTGTTGAGGCGTTCGAGGATCATGATCGCAAAGCCCGCCATGCCGGCCGCAATTACCAAACAGATCGCCAGGCTGCGCGACAAACGCGGCGTGACAGGCTCCGCCTGAGCCAAAGCATCATCGATCACGGCTGCGTTCTGCGCCTTCAGCTCGGCACCGACACCGAGATCGTTGAGCTTGGTGACGAGGCTATCATGCTGCGCACGTTGTGAATCCACTTCGCGCTTCAGGATCGTGTAGCGGATGCTCTTGTCGGCATAAACGGCAAGCTCATCTTCAAGCTCTGCGAGCTTGGCGCTCAGCTGGTTTTCCCGCCGCACTGCTTCATTGTGGCGGGCGCGCAGGGACAGAATGACCGCATCGGTGAGGTCGGTGCGCTGCTTTTCCAGTTCCCCGATCTGCGCCCGCAGCTTCCGCATCTCCGGATAATCCGGTTTGAACGTGTCGAGCTTTTCCTGATATTCCGCGCGCAGATCGGCAATGCGGCTGCGGACGCCTAGAATGGCTTCGTTGCCAAGCACGTCCTGAAGTTGGCTGCCGTGGCCGGCATCGATCAGCTGCACCCGGCTTTCGGCGGCGAGCCGCTGGTTGATCGCCTCGGCAAGCCCGTCGTTGAGGGCGCGGATCTTCTGCTCGATCAGCGACTCCTCGCCTTTCGTCACCGCCATGATGCCCTGCTCGCTTGCATAATCCACGAGTTCGGCTTCGGAGCGCTGAAGCTCTTCCTTCACATCAGCCACCTGTCCTTCCACGAACTGGCGCGCAAGAAGCGAGGTGCGGCTGGTTTGTTCGGCGCGCTGTTCGAGGTAGCTGGCGGCGATCTGCCTGACGATCGCCTCAGCCGTGCCCGGGTCGGCATCCTGGTAGCCGAGTGACAGAATGCTCGTGTTGCGGATCAGTCCGACGCTGAGCTGCCCTTGCACACGCGCAATGGCCATGCGCTGCCGCTGCTTTTCATCCACGTCCATCAAGCGGATTTCAGGTGACGGCCCGAACACGTTGGCCAGCGACAAACGCGCGCGCGGAAACAGGAAGTCGGCGTGGTTGGCGAGTTTCAGTGCTGCCACCGCGTCTTGAACGACGCTACGGCTTTTCAGGGTTTCGATGGCGGACTGGAAGCTGCGCGGGTCTACCGTAGCGCTGACGACTTCGAGGTCGCGCACGACACGCGCTTCCGGCGCCGAAATCTCGATCCGCATCGTGGCGCGGTAGAGCGGCGTTTGGGCAAGAAAGAGAGCGAAGCCGACAAGCAGGCCGGCAGCTAAAAAGGCTGCGATCAGGCGGCGGTAGTGAAGAAGGCGCGACCACAAGCGGCGAAGATCGAGACCGGCCGGTTGATCGGGCGGTGTCGAATAAAGGAGATGATCCTGCGCGGCATGATCGGCGGTTGGAAGGGCGCGAACATGCGGACGCAGCTCTGCGCGTTTAAACGGCTGGCCGCTCTCGGCCCGATCAAGCATTGCGTCACCGCACCTGACGACCCGCCGAGCCAGCTCGGCGGCGTGACGCAATGAAACGGCCGGCCCCGGCCAGGTCCGGCACTTTTGAACTCAAGGACCCCATATCCGCCCCCGCGGAAAACACACGCACACGCTGCAGACACCAAAAAGGCTCTCGCTGCAGTAACGATCATCTTTCATATCGTACGCTGACCGTACAGCAAATCTTAGATGATGCAATCAGGATAGCGACTTGTACCTGATTATCTTCTTGCCTTCTCAGGTATTCTGAGGTCAAAGCACGACGGGGACTGGGTGTTGGAGTTGCTTCACCATGTGCGGTGTTGCGGGTATCTTTGGTTATGCTGGGAACCTGTCGCACTCTGCCAGAGAAGAGCTGCCGCGCATCTGCGACAATTTGGATCAGAGAGGTCCTGACGGAGCGGGTAGCTGGTCGAGTTCCGATGGTCATCTTCGGCTTGGACACCGGCGCCTTTCGATCATTGCACCGGGTGTCGAAGCGGCCCAGCCGATGCTCGACATCTCCGAACGCTTCGTCATCAGCTTCAACGGCGAAATCTACAATCATCGCGAACTGCGCTTGGACCTGGAACAGCGCGGCTACCGATTCCGGACGGGCTCCGATACGGAAGTCATCCTGAACCTGTTTGCGGCTGAGGGTGCCGAGGCCTGCAGCAGGCTGCAAGGCATGTTCGCCCTTGCGATCTATGACACCGTCGAACGCAGCCTGTTCCTGGCGCGCGATCCCTATGGCATCAAGCCGCTTTATCTCAGCGATGACGGCAAGGTGCTGCGCTTTGCTTCGCAGGTAAAGGCTCTGCTTGCCGGGGGAGCGATCCGGGACACGATCGATCCTGCCGGGCTTTCCGGCTTCGCTCTCTTCGGCCACGTGCCGGAACCCTTTACGCTCCACCGCGCCATCCAGGTCTTACCTGCGGGGCATCATGTGACGGTGCGTGCCGGGCACGTTGGCGCGCCGGTGCGCTTTGCTTCGATCGCGGAGCAATTCGCTGTAGCGCAACAGCAGAGTGCATCACGATCCGAAGTCTGTCGCCAAGCTCTACGCGAAAGCGTCGGCCGACACATGGAGGCCGATGTCGAGGTCGGGCTCTTCCTGTCAGGCGGAGTCGATTCCGGCGCGGTTCTTGGCCTGATGCGCGATCATCTCGGCAGGCGTCCGATCAAGGCGATTACGCTTGCCTTCAATGACCTTGCAGGCACGGAAGCCGACGAGGTGCCCTTCGCGCGCGACGTCGCTGCGCACTACAGGGCCAACCATCACATACACCGCATCGGCCGCGAAGACCTGGCTGCAAGCGTGCCGGCCATTCTCCGCGACATGGACCAGCCGACTATCGACGGGATCAACACCTGGTTCGTGGCGCAGGCCGCACGCGCGCTCGGGCTCAAGGTCGCTTTGTCCGGCATCGGCGGCGACGAGTTGCTTGGCGGATACTCCACCTTCCGCTCGATCCCGGCCATGGTGCGCGCGACAGCCCTAGCTTCAGGCATGCCGGGGCTTGGCACGGCAGTTCGCCGGATCGGTGCAACCCTCCTGCCAGGCCTGCACCAGACCAATCCCAAAGCGCTTGCCGCCTTTGAACTCGGCGGCACCTATCCCGGCGCTTTTCTGCTGCGTCGCGGCCTGTTTTTGCCTCATGAACTGCCTGATCTGCTTGGACCGGACATGGCGCGCGAAGGGGTTGAGCGCCTCGATCCCCTTCGCCTGATCACCGGCACCCTCAAACCCTCCCCTCACGATCCGCTGCTGCGTGTGGCGGCGCTGGAGAGCGGCAACTACCTGCGCAACCAGCTTCTGCGCGACGCAGATTGGGCCGGGATGGCACATGGCGTCGAGATCCGGACGCCGTTGGTTGATTTCTATCTCCTGCAAACCGTCGCGCCACATTTGGCGGGCGTCATGAAGAACAAGGGCGGCAAGGCGCTGCTTGCATCCGCCCCCTCGAAGCCGCTTCCGCCGTCCGTGCTTCAGCGGCCGAAAACAGGCTTCAGCGTTCCCATGGCCAGCCTGCTTTCCGGCCATCGCGCGAGCAACAACCGCCTGACCTCGCGCCTGTGGGCGAAACGGGTGCTGCATGCCTTTACCGGTGAGAAGAAGGCACTGGCGGCATGAGCAGCCCGCTGCCGATCACCGTGGTGATCCTGACCTTCAACGAAGCGCTGCACATCCGCCGCTGCCTCGAGCGCATCCGTCCGCTGGTGCAGCGGATGGTGGTGGTCGATAGTTTCTCGACGGATGACACGCCTGCGCTCGCGCGCGCCTGCGGCGCCGAGGTCATGCAACGCCGCTGGCTGAACTATGCCGACCAGTTCCAGTGGGCGCTTGATCATGCCGGCATCGACACGGAATGGGTGCTGCGGCTCGATGCCGACGAGTATCTCGAACCCGCTTTGATCGACGAAATCCGCAGCCGTCTCGCCGGCCTTCCAACCGAAGTGACTGGGGTCAGCTTCCGGCGCAAGGTGATTTTTCGCGGGCGCTGGATCCGCTTCGGCGGCTTTTATCCGACAATCCTGCTGCGCCTTTGGCGTCACGGCGCCGGGCGTATCGAAAGCCGCTGGATGGACGAGCATGTGGTTCTCCAACGCGGCCGCTCGGTCACCTTCGGGCATGACTTCGTTGACGAGAACATCAACGACATCAGCTGGTGGACCGACAAGCACAACAGCTATGCCACGCGCCAGATGATCGACTTCGTCGCGCAAGAACAGCCGCTCTTCGCCAGGGATCAGGCACTGGAAAGCGGCCAAAGCGGCCAGGCCAGATTGAAGCGGCTCCTCAAGGTCCACCTCTTCGCGCGCATGCCGCTATACCTGCGCGGCACGCTCTATTTCCTGTTCCGCTACTTCATCCTGCTTGGTTTCTTGGACGGCCGCCAAGGCTTCCTGTTTCACTTCCTGCAGGGCTGGTGGAACTGGATGCTGGTGGACGCAAAGATCGACGAAGCGCGCCGTTACATTGCCGATCATGGGCTCGACGCCTTCAAGATGCATCTCAACGATCGCTGGGGCTACCGGTTGTGAGCCTTGCGGGACCCTCCCAGACTTCCGTTAATCCGCTGCGCAGGCTTGCCGAGCGTGCCGTCCGCAACCTCGTCGTACGCCGCCGGCTTCCCGCCGATTTCGGCCGCCGTGCCATCTTCCTGTCGCCGGCCAACCGGCTGCGCGCGCTCGATTTCAGCATGGAGCGCTTCGAGCCGACCTTGCTTTCCTATGTCCGCCGCTTCGTGCGACCGGGCATGGTGGTGTGGGACATCGGCGCGAATATGGGCGCCTTCACCTTTCCGGCGGCGCATGCGGTCAAAACGGGCAAGGTCGTCGCCATTGAACCCGATCCGTTCAACCAGCTTCTGCTGCATCGAACGCAGGCTGCCAATCCCGATCTGCCGGTGACGATCATCCCGGCCGCCTTGTCGGATCGGGTCGGACTTGCCGACCTCCAGATCGCCGTTCGCGGACGCGCCGCCAGCAGTTTGCGGGGCGCAGATCATGGCTCGCAGATGGGCGGCGTGCGAACGACCTATCCGGTGGTCACGCTGACGCTCGACTGGCTGTGCGAACATCAGCCCTCGCCCGACCTCATCAAATGCGATGCGGAAGGCGCGGAAGCCTGGATCCTGCGCGGCGGTGCGGATCTGCTCGCCACCAAACGTCCCATCCTCATCATGGAAGTACCCAGCGAAAACAGCGACGCCTGTACCGAACTCCTGCATGCCCACCGCTACCGCCTCTTTCCGGCGGAACAGCGGATGGAGCCGGCGGAAGAGTTGCGCCGCATCGGCCATGCGTGGGAAGTGGTCGCCATTCCAAGCGAGTCCGTCGCGGACTGGAAGGGCGTTTGATGAGGCAAAAACCACGAGTCGTGTCACTGATCGGCGCTTACTGGCCCGGCAATGATGCGTCGGGTCCGAACCAGAGTTTTCGCGCGCTGGCAGAGGCGCTGTCCGACCAGTTCGACTTCCACCTCCTTGCGCGCGACCGCCCCTTCAACGGCAAAGTGGCGGTTCCGCTTGGGCAACCGGCATCGGCGTTCGACGCCACTTACCTTCAACTGGGCAGGCTCGCGCCTCAGGGTTTGCTGCGCGAAATCCGCAGACTTTCACCTGATGTCCTCTGGCTCAATGGCTTCTTCGACCGCGAGTTCACGCTTCCCGTTCTGCTCGCACGGCGCTTCGGGCGCTTGGCCGACGTGCCTGTCCTCCTGTCCCCTCGCGGCGAGTTCAATCCGGCCGCCTTGCGCCTCAAGCCGACGCGCAAGCGCACTTATCTCTCGCTTGTCCAGGCACTGCGGCTTACCGAAGGCGTGACGCTGCACGCAACCAGCGAAGCAGAAGCGCAGGTCGTTCAGGCAGCGCTTCCGCGTCACGACAGGATCGCTCTCGCGCCGAATATCCGTCCCCTGCTGCAGCCGTTGCCGCATCAGCCAAGCCCCACACTGCGCCTCGCCTTTCTCGGCCGCATCACGTCGATCAAGAACCTCGCCTTTGCGTTGCGCGTTCTGCAGGACGTCCAAACGCCCGTTCAGTTCGACATCCACGGCCCCATCGAGGACGAGGACTACTGGCAGATGTGCCTGATGATGGCCGCCGAGCTGCCTCCTCATGTCGGCGTCACGCATCATGGTGCCTATCCAAACGCCGAACTTCCCGCGATTCTTTCCCGGACCGACCTCCTGTTCCTGCCGACTGCCGGCGAGAACTTCGGTCATGCGATCTTCGAGGCCCTGTCTTGCGGCGTGCCGGCCCTGATTTCCGACCGCACGCCTTGGCGCGATCTATCCGCCGCTCATGCCGGCTGGGATCTGCCGATCGATGGCCCCGAAGCCTTCGCCGCCGCTATCGACAGTTTTGCGGCCATGGATGAAACCGCCCGCGCTGTGTGGAAAGACGGTGCCCGCAGACGTGCTGAAGCCACTGTCGCCGGAAGCGATGCGGTTTCGCGCAGCCGCGCTTTGCTGGAAGATCTCTGCGCATGACCCGGCAGCGGCTCGCCATTGTCGTGTCGCATCCGATCCAGCATTTCGTGCCGCTTTACCGCGCGCTCGCCGCCCGCTCCGACATCACGCTCAAGGTCTTTTTCGCCACGCGCATCGGCGTCGATCGCACCTTCGACGCGGAAATGAACACCGCTTATGCCTGGGACGGCAACCTGCTCGACGGCTATGACCACGCCTTTCTCGATGAAGCCGACCGCATCAAACAAGTTTCCTTCCGAGGCGTGAACAATCCCAGCATTGCCGCCGCGCTGCGAGAGTTCGAGCCGACAGCCGTGCTCATCTATGGCTACGCACAGCTGACTGCCCTGCGCGCGCTCACCTGGAGCCGGTTACACCGCGTGCCCGTACTAATGGCCGGCGACGGCGATGCCGTTCCGCGCTCCAAGAACACGCGCGCCCTGTTCCGTAGTGCCTTCTTGCGCCTTTTGATGAGCCAGGTCTCGGCCGTGCTGGCGGTGGGTGACCAGAACGAGACCTTCTGGGACAAGATGGGCGTCTCAGCCGCCAAGCGTTTCCGCAGCCCCTTTTCCATCGACGAGACCATCTACCGCCATGCACAGGCCAATCGCGCGGCTCTGCGATCGGCAACGCGCCGCCGCTTCGGCATTGCGGATGCCGCCTTCGTGTTTCTCTCTGTCGGCAAGCTCAGTGCGCGCAAACGGGCCGCAGACCTCCTTGCCGCATCCGTCCGCATCAAAACAGACCGGCCCGTCCATCTCCTGTTCTGCGGCGACGGCAGCGAGCGAGCGACCCTGACGCAAATGGCAGCCGAGGCGAAAGTGCCGTCAAGCTTTTCCGGCTTCGTCAATCTCGATCGGCTGCCCGCTGCTTACTGCGCGGCCGATACGCTCGTCATCCCATCCGGGCACGATCCGCATCCTCTTGTCGGCTCCGAAGCCTGCGCGATCGGCCTGCCGCTAATCGTCAGCGATCGCGTCGGGCTGATCGGCGACAGCGACATCGCGCAGCCCGGCTTCAACGCGCTGACCTATCCATGCGGCGATGTCGATGCACTGGCCGCAGCCATGCAGCGCCTGCTCGACGATCCCGCGCTTCATGCCGCGATGGCGCAAGCCTCTCTCACCGTTTTCGATCAAACCTGCATGCGCCACAGTGTCGAGGGCGTGTTGGCCGCGCTGGATCATGTCAGTCCGGTCAAAGCCCCCACCTACCAAAGCCTTCCAGCCTCATGAACCACTACCCTGAAGACCCTCTCCGCATCCTGGCCGTCGCGGAAACGTGGCAGGGCTCCAACGCCTATGCCTTCGTGCGATCCTTCCGCCGCGCCGGGCATTCGGTGTCGCTGCTTGCCGACGAGTGGTTCGCCGCCTCGGGCTGGCAGAGCCGCCCGATGAAAGCCGCGCGACGCCTGCTTTGGCCAATGATCTTGCGCGAAGCCACGGATGCCGCCCAGCGCGAAGCCAAGCAATTCCGCCCGCACCTCTTCTTCGTGTTCAAGGGCATCATGGTATCGCCGCAGGCCATCCGTGCCGTACAGGCGGGTGGCGGTATCGCGATCAACTTCTGGCCGGATACGAGCTTCGTGGATCACGGCAAGACAGCGGCGCAGGCCCTGCCCTGCTATGACTGGATCTTCACGACCAAGACGTTCGGGCCAGCCGATCTTCAGGCACGCTTCGGCATCACCAACGCCTCCTTTCTTCCGCATGGCTTCGATCCCGAAACGCACAAGCCGACTGCGATGGATAGGAGCGACGCCACGCTTTATGGCTGCGATGCGTCCTTTATCGGCACGTGGTCGCCAAAAAAGGAAAAGCTGCTTGTCGCCCTGATGTCGGCGCTACCGTCGCTCAACCTCAAGATCTGGGGTTCGCAGTGGGAACGCGCCGGCCCATCCCTACGCGCATACATCCAAAGGCGGCCCATCTTCGGCGCGGAATATGCCAAGGCCATCGGCGCCGCCAAGGTCAACATCGCGATCCTGTTCGAGGGCAATGCCAACGCTGTGAGCGGCGACAGGCTGACATCACGATCCTTCCACATCCCGGCCTCCGGCGGCTTCATGCTGCACGAGCGCTCCGACGAGATCGCCGCCCACTTCGCGGAAGATCGGGACTGCGCCATGTTCGGTAACCCGGAAGAGCTTGCCGATAAGGTCCGCTTCTTCCTCGCCCATGACGAAGCGAGAAACCGCATCGCACAAGAAGGCCGCAGCCGCGCTTTGTCTTCAGGCTATTCCATCGATGACCGCGCGCGCACCGTGATCGACAAGGCACGCGCGCTATTGGCCGCGCGTCAGGAAACAGTCGCGCCGAGCGTCGCAAGCACCTTCCAGCTTGCACCGTCCGAACAGGCAAGCGTCGGACCGCCTGCCGCATCCGACACATAGATCAGCGCACCCGCTCCTGCAGCACTCGCCGATGGCAGTGCGGCCTTGGCGTAGCTCTTCAGCCGAACAGGCCCATCCACAACCAGCTTCGCCCCGCTGGGATAAGACGCGCCCGCGCCGATGCCGACATTGCCCTGATAGATATGCAGGCCGAACCCATAGGACGCATTCTTGTCGCGGAAAATAAAGCTGCCGGAATAATCGTAGGTCACGACGCCGGCATTATCGACGCTGTATTCCACGGAGCGCTTGGTGCGCGCGCTCATGGTGATAGAGGTCACGCTGGCCGGCAGCGCGTTGCTCACCTTGAACGTCGCGGCGTCGATCACATCGGTGATGCGCGTGTTGGCCGGAACATTCGCCCCGGTGATCGTGCGCCCGATCTGCGCTTCATCCACGAGGCCGGCGGCGACTGTGACGCTCGTCGTGCCATTGGCGGTCACAGCGAAAGCTGCACTCGCCGCCTGTGTCACCCCGCAGGATAGCGCGAAACTTGCGGCCAGTCCGCCGGGCGCTTCGGCATAGAAGGCATCCGTGTTGAAACCCCGCGTGCGCGAACGCAAGCCGGACGCGTTCTTCGATCCAGCGGTCAGCGCCTGCGTCAGCGGCCGTGCCAGCACGAGATTGTCCGCATCATCCAGGTAAGGCAGCGGCAACGTCGCGTTGTTCGCGCCGTTGCGCTGCCGGTGCGGCGGCACATTGTTGGCGAGGTAGCTCGTGACCAGCCCGTCATAGACCATGGCCGCATTGGTTTCGAAGTTCAGATCGATCTTCGGCTGGTGGTTATGCCCTTGCAGAAGCAGCAGCGATTGCGCCAGCGTGACATTACCGTAGGACCCGTCATGTGCCCCCACCCAGCCAATCGGGCGCCGCACGCCGCCATTTTTGTCGACGACATGAAGGAAGTTTTCCGTCCACGGGCTCGCCTGCTGCGCGTTGGAATAAAACTTCGATTCCAGATGCCAGGCCGCATATTGCCGGCCCTGATCGGCACGCAAGCCGACGCCCGCCATGTTGATGCCGGATGCCCAGACATCGTCGATATAGCTCGGCTCCGTGGCCGGCCCGTTGTTCCAAGACGCGGCCTGATAATAGGTGCTCCATTTGTAGCCGCCCGCGCCAGCGACGCCACTCGGATCGTTGCGATAGATCAGGCCGGCAGCACTGATCAGATGGCTGATCACACCCACAATATCGCCGCTGCCGCCGTTCCCACCACCGCCCCCGCCGCTGCCAGGCAGATCGAGCCATTCGCTTCCCCGGCGCACCAGAAGCCGCCCTTCATCGATCACCCAGGCCAGCCAGCCCTCGCCCGGCGTATAGAAGGCCCAGGCACCGTCCTGCCACGCCGCGATCTGCCCGTCCTTGTTGGTCCACGTGTCAGTCGCGCCCACCGGCACGATGTAGCGCTTGCCATCAAGGGGATCGGCCGGTGGGGCCATGCGGTCGCGGTCGTGGACGGCGATCTGCGTCAGCGCATCCAGAGCTCGGATGGCTTCATTGTGGGTGACATGCTTCTGTGCCTGCGAGGGCATGATGTAGGGGAGGAGAAGGTTCGGCGAAATCTCGGTCATGTCGGATCTTCCTGCAGCTGCTGTTGGCCAAGCATGCGTGCAGTTCACCACCCGTGGATAGATTTTGCTCCGAAGCCCACGAGTGCTGAGACCTTGCGGCTTTTCGTCCGCGTCATCTTCATTGTCGTTGCGAGGAGGATGGTTGATCTGTCGCTGTACTTGCGGCAGGATCAACATCAACTCTCGATGGATCCCGATGACTGCCGCACCCGCTTTTCCTCTGCGTTCCGCGGCATCCGAGGTCCAGGCCTGGGAGCTGTGGGCGCTTGCCGGGCTCGTCGGCTTTACGCTTCTTGCAACCCTGCTCGATGAAACCGGCGCCACGTTCCACGCCAACCTCATTGCCCCGCTGTGGCTTGCCGGGGCGCTGTGCGCCGGCGCCGTGCAAGCGGTTCAGCGCCAGCCGCTGGCACTCTGGACCGGTCTGTTCTGGATGCGCTTGTCCACCGCCGTTTATTTCGGCATCGGTTCGGTCGCGCATCGGTTCATGAACGAAACCACGCTCAACGCCCTGCACGACTTCTTTGCCGCCAGCGAAACCGAACTCGCCAAGTTCAACCTTCTCGCGGCGGTCTGCAGCCTGGTAATCCTCGGCACCGTCGCACTTACCGCGCAGTTTTGGCCGCAACGCCTCGTCGAGCCGCGGCAAACCGATGATCGGCTGATGCTGACGGCTGCCTTTCTGTTCGGCTTGCCGGGCTTCGCCACAAAATATCTCGTGATCTTTCCCAACGCGATGGGCGCGTTCGGCGAAGATGCCGTGTTGCCGGGCGTGCTGACCCAACTCGTCTGGCTCGCGCCCGTTTCCACCTTCCTTCTCGTCAGCTGGACCTTGCAGCACCGGGCAAACTGGCTGCTCCCACTCTCTACCCTCGTGCTGCTGGATGCCTTCTTCGGCTTCCTGCGCTTCAGCAAGGGCGAGGCTTTGCTGCCTGTCCTGATGCTGGTGCTGGCGATCCTGCAGCATCGTTTCACGCTCAGGCGCGCGGTGATTGCCGTTCTTGTTCTGGTCGCCGTCTTCCCGATTCTACAATCGACAACGGCAACTGGACGAGCGGAACTCATCGCCCGCTACGGCACCATCCGCAGCGCATCCTTCGGGGAGCGGCTGGAGATCCTGAGCGGCGTCCTCGCCGATGGTCCGCAGGACGATCAGGAAGAGTTTCAAGGCGCCTTGATCCGCATCGCCTATGTCCATGCCGCTGCACCGGCGATGGCGATGTATGATGCCGGGCAGCCCGGCAACTCGCTGAGCTATGTTCCGCTTGTGGCGATCCCGCGCCTTCTTTGGCCGGACAAGCCGATCTTCGACATGGGTCAGGCCTACACCGCCCTGCTGACCGGCTCCGACACCTCTTCGACCTGGATGGGCTATTTCGCCGAAGCCTATTGGAACCTCGGCTGGCTCGGCGTGCCTGTGGTGATGATCCCGCTTGGCCTGATCTTCTTCGCCACTGGCCGATATACGCTCTGGACCCTGCGTAACGGCGAGTGGCTGCATTTTCCGGCGGTGTTCCTCGGCCTCTACATGGGTGCGCGCATGGACGGGCTGATCGCTGGGGATGTCGCCGCCAGTGCCCTGACCATCCTGATCGTCTACCCCGTCGCCCGCATCGCGACTCCCATGCTTTGCGAGATGATCGGCTCGCAGCCGCCACCCCTCGCGCGAGCAACCCAATGAGCGACGCCGTTGCCTGGCATACGGCGATCGCCCACCGCTTCGCCGATCGTTACAACCATTCGCCGGCCTTCCGAGAGCGCGAAGTCGTCTGGCGCGGTTTGCTCGAGCGCTACAACAAACCGGGCGGCCATGTGCTCGACGCTGGTTGCGGCAGCGGCATCATGGCCGCTCTGGCAGCAGAACGAGCCAGCCATGTGTTGGCCTTCGACGCCAGCTCGGCGATGCTGACGCTGGCCGCCAATACCTTGCGCCCAGCAGCCGGCAAGGTCGAGTTGCAACTCGCAGCAATGGGTGATCGAACCCTCCTGCAAGGGCGCTCCTTCGACCTCATCCTGTGCTCGAGCGTGCTGGAATATGTCGATGACTGGTGGTCCGCCTTCGACTGGCTCGGGTCGGCACTCGCGCCCGGTGGTACGATCCTCTTCTCCATGCCCAACGGCCAAAGCCTGTATCGCCGGGCCGAACGCACCGCGTTTCGCCTCACCGGTCGCCCCGCCTACTACCGCCATGTTCGCGCCGTTACCGTCCTTTTCGACGTCGAGCGCGGCCTGCACCAGCGCGGCTTTGTTCTCGAAGACAGCCACTTCTATGCCAGCGCGCCGGTGCTTTCGCCCGTCCTGCGACCGCTCGGACTCGCGCGTTACAGCGACACGCTCTTCGTTGTCGCGGCCCGGCGGATCTGATGGCGCGGATCGTTCTCGGCACGGCAACGCTCGCCCCGGGCGGCGGCATCGCGCAGGTCTCGCGCGTCTCGGCGCAGATCCTGCGCGACGCCGGCCACGAGGTCACGATCATCCGTTATCTCGACCACGACGCAGGTGATGGCGAGATCGCGGCCGGCGGCTCCAAACTGCGCTTCGTTGCGGCCACGAACCGAGCAGCAATGCAGGCCGATCTCTGCCTTTACGACAGCGCCGGCTTGGCACGCGCGCATCCCCGCTGGCTCAAGCGCCCGTCGGTGATCTGGATGCACGGCACCGAAGTGTGGGAAGCCATGAAGCCGCCGGCTCTGCAAGCCCTGCGCCGCGCGAGCCGCGCCATCGTCGTTTCGCAGAACACCCTGTCGCGCCACGAAGCGCTGTACGGACCGCTTCCGCAAGCTTGCATCTGCCCCCTCGCTACCGAAACCGACGAACCCGCTCCACCGATCGCTCGCGAGACCAACTCGCCCAGCGTACTGATCGTCGGCCGCATCGACGCCGCCGAAAACTACAAGGGTCATGACGCTCTGATTGCAGCTTGGCCGACCGTTATCGCCGCCGTGCCGAACGCCCGCCTGGTTGTCGCCGGCGGCGGCTCCGGCGTGCCCGCTCTGCGCAGCCTCGCCGCCGCTTCGCCCGCTGCGGGTTCGATCGACATCCGCGGCTTCGTGGCCGACGCGGACCTGGCAGCCCTCTGGCGCGATGCCGCCGTTTTCGCCATGCCCAGCCGCGGCGAAGGCTTTGGCCTGGTTTACATCGAAGCCATGCGGCAGGGTCTTCCCGTTATCGCCTCGATCCATGACGGCGCCAAGGAAGTCAACGTAGACGGCGAAACCGGCTTCAACGTCGATCTCGATCGCCCGGGTGAGTTGGCTCAGCGCCTTATCACGCTGTTATCCGATGCCGCCCTGCGCCAGCGCATGGGAGAAGCCGGACGCCAACGCTGGCACGATCACTACCGCCTGTCCCGCTGGCGCTCACGCTTCCTGCCTTTGATCGAGGACCTTCTGCAGCCGTAAACCAAGCCAAAGACGGCGGGGCAGCGTGATCATGAACGCAGGCAGAGCGCCAAACAGGCTCCAGATCAGCATAGCGATCATCATCTGGGACACGTCCGCAACACCGATCAGGTGGACCACCGCAGCGCCGACGATCAGGCACCAAAGCGCGCTCGCACCAAGGGCAATGCCGCAGTGCAGCCAATAACGTGTGCGCAAAGCGAGTGCCTGCTTCGTCAGCAAAGGCAAAACGATCCCCATTCCCAGCACTTCGCCGATCGCCAACCCGGCGGCCACTCCCGCAGCGCCAAAAGACTGAACCAGCAGCGATGCCAGCCCAAGCCCGACCAGAAGCTGCGCCGTCCAGGCTGCTGCATTGGGCTTGGCGCGATTGGAAAAAGCGAGAAGCTTTGCGACCGGCGCTGCGGGCGCAGCCGCCCAGCTGCCAAGCACCAGCCAGACCACGACAGTGGGATCATAGGCAGCATGATCGCTGGTCCAAACCGCTAACAACGGCTCGCTGAACACCCACACGGCAGCACCCAGCACCCCGGCGGTCACCGAAAGCAGCCGGCCGGCTTCCTCGATTGGCTGCGTCACCGTGTCGGACGCCGCGTGCATCCGCCCTGCAAGTTCGACCCCGAGCGCGATGGACAACATCGTGGAAAGCTGGCGGGCAAAGCCGACCAGCGTGCGCAACAGCACGAAGCCTACCAACGCCGCGCCCCCAACGCCGGCCGTCCCCAGAAGCAGCACGGGCACTTGCAGCCAGATCACCGGCGCGCATTGTTCAAGCGCCAGCCACCGCGTGTTGCGCCAGGCGTCCCGCCACTCGCAGGCGCGGGGCCATGCCGGCACAAAGCGCAAATCGGGAAAGCACCGCTTGAGATCCCACACGGTGAGGGCGATGCCGAACACGATCTGGCACAAGATGTAAGCGGCGGCCAAGGCAGTCGGCCCTCCCCCCGCCAGCGCAACCAGTGCCGTCGCAAGAAGCAGGGCGAGCGTGCCAAGCAGCGTCACCATCATGCCGCGCGCATAGCGGCCATGACCACGATACAGCTGCGACAGGCTGCCCCTCACCACCGCCAGGATGCTGAAGGCGGCAAGCAGAAGGAAGATCAGCCTGGCCTTATCGGCGCTCAGAAGCGTGGAAGGCAGATCAGCCACCGCCAGGAACACCAAAGCCGCTCCACCCAGCAGCATCGCCTGCATCGCGGCAAAACCAAGCGCCACGCGCAGCATCCGGGAAAACCCGTGATGGTCGCCGAGCGCCGCCGCGCGCTGCCACACATTGCCGTAGTAGATGTTGAAGCCGAGCTCACCCAGTTGCAGCAAACCGGCCGCGGACAGAAGCACCACCCAGTCGGAATAGAGCGCCGCACCCCAGTGATGAAGCAGCAGCCCCACCACCACGAAGCGGTCGAGGAAGCTTACCGCAAGCGCCAGGAGCTGGACGCCAAGGTTGCGGCCAACCTTGCTCAGCAAGGCAGTTTATCAGCTTGCCTGCGCACCCGCGGTATCGGCCGGCTAAGCTTTTTCGAGGCCAGCCCGGCAATTTGTCGCGCACGATGCTGGTTTCCCATCATGAACATCGTCATCGGCACAAGATCACCGAGATATAACCAGCCGAGGCAGCCATGATTTTCAACTTACCGCATCCATCGAAGACACTTTGCCTTACTTGAAGTCGCGCCACGTTGCATATAGTAACTTCTTCATAGCCGCTTGGGATGTTTGGTTGGGGAGCCACAATCGCTCGCATGAGGGTGGTGCTTCAACATCTCGGCGACGGCCGAACAGAGGTCGCAGATGCTGCCGCGCCGGCTTGCGGGCCGCATCAGCTTCTGGTGCGCACGTCTCGCACCTTGGTGTCGGCCGGCACCGAGCGCATGCTGCTCCAGTTCGGCAAAGCCAGCCTTCTCGGCAAGGCACGATCGCAGCCCGAAAAGGTGCGTCAGGTTCTACAAAAAGCACGAACAGACGGCATTCTGCCGACGCTGTCCGCCGTGCGCGCCAAGCTCGATCAGCCGCTGGCGCTCGGCTACTGCAATGTCGGCACGATCATCGAAGCCGGTTCAGGTACTTCCCATTTCCGGGTGGGCGACCGGGTCGCTTCTAACGGCGGTCACGCCGGCATTGTGGCGGTGTCGGCCAATCTCTCCGCCAAGGTGCCGGACAGCGTTTCGGACGAAGCCGCAGCCTTTACCGTGCTCGGCGCGATCGCTTTGCAAGGCATTCGGCTGGCCGAGCCCACGCTCGGCGAAACGGTGGCGGTCATCGGTCTCGGCCTGATCGGCCTGCTCACCGTCCAGCTCCTGCGCGCCCACGGCTGCCGCGTGCTCGGCCTCGATCCCGATCCCGCCCGCCTGGCTCTGGCCAGCAGCTTCGGCGCCGAGGTGGTCGACCTTTCAGCGGGCAGCGATCCCTTGCGCGAAGCCGCGCGCTTTTCGCGCGATCGCGGCGTCGATGCCGTCATTATCGCCGCCTCCACCGAAAGCAGCGCGCCGGTCTCCCAAGCCGCAGCGATGTGCAGCAAACGCGGCCGCATCGTTCTGGTCGGCGTCACCGGCCTGCAGCTGTCGCGCGCGGATTTCTACGAGAAGGAGCTGTCGTTCCAGGTCTCCTGCTCATACGGGCCCGGCCGCTATGATCCCGCTTACGAGGCCAAGGGACAGGATTACCCCGCCGGTTTCGTGCGATGGACTGCGCAGCGTAATTTTGAGGCCGTGCTCGATATGATGGCCGATGGCCGGCTCGATGTTGCACCGCTGATCTCGCACCGCTTTGCCATCTCCGAGGCCGAACAAGCCTATGCGCTGCTCGACAGCGATACGCCCACGCTCGGCGTTCTGCTCGATTTCGGCGGCGAGGATACGGCCCCGCCCGCTGCCCCGGCCATCCTGTCGCCCGCGCATGTGCCCGCTAACGGCACGCCCCGCATCGGCTTCGTCGGTGCCGGCGCTTATGCAACGAGCACGCTCCTGCCCGCGCTTAAGAGGGCCGGCGCACGGCTCGACATGGTGGCTTCCAACAGCGGCATCAGCGGCCTCCATGCCCAGCGCAAGTTCGGCATCGCACGCGCCACGACCGACGCTTCGGCCCTGATCGGTGATCCCGACATCGACACCGTGGTGATCGCCACGCGCCATTCCAGCCATGCCGCCCTGACTTGCGCCGCCTTGCGCGCGGGCAAGCATGTGTTCGTGGAAAAGCCGCTGGCGCTCAGCCATGCCGAGCTTTCCGAGATCCAGGAAAGCTGGCGGGAAAGCCGCGCATTCGAGCGCCCGCCCTTGCTCACCGTCGGCTTCAATCGCCGCTTCGCGCCGCATGTCATCGCACTCAACAAAGCTCTCGCCTGCCGATCCGAACCGCCTGCCTTCATCATGACCGTGAACGCCGGCGCGCTGCCGCCGGATCATTGGACGCGAAGCGGAGAAGAGGGCGGCCGCATCGTCGGCGAGGCCTGCCACTTCGTGGACCTGCTCCGCCATCTTGCGAACAGCCCCATCAGCCAGGCGACGGCCACCGGGCGCGGTGACACCGCAAACCTGCAACTCGCCTTCGCAAACGGCGCCATCGGCACGATCCATTATCTCGCCAACGGCGCGCGCTCGTTTCCCAAGGAGCGCCTCGAAGTCTTCTGCGGCGGCTCGATCGTGGTGCTCGACAATTTCCGCAGGCTTTCGGCGCACAACTGGCGCGGCATCAAACCGACGCGGCTGTGGCAGCAGGACAAGGGACAGACATCTTGCGTCAGCGCCTTCCTGACTGCGGTTCAGAACGGAGACCCCGCTCCCATTCCGTTCGAGGAACTGGCCGAGGTCAGCGCCGTCACGATCGATCTTGCAGCCCAGCTTCGCTGACCCATGCCGCTGATCGACATCATCACCGGCACGCGGCCGAACCGAAATGGTTAGGATCAGCCTGTATTGGCGCACCATCCGGCACCTTCAAGCGCGGCAGATCTTCGGCCGCGTCTGGTTCAGGCTTTATTGCCCTCGCCCGAACATAAGCCCTGTACCACCTCTACGCTCCGCTATCGGCTCCTGGTCAGAGCCAGTTCAGCGCGCCGTGAACATGACAAGCCCAAGTGCCTTCACATTCCTCAACGAGGCCGGCCTGCTAAATCCGAACAAGCCTTCTGCCGGCTGGGATGATCCGGCACGGTCAAAGCTTTGGCGCTACAATCTCCACTATTTCGACGATCTGAATGCAGAGCGGGCGGCTGATCGGCGTGGATGGCATGCGGCTTTGATCGGCGAATGGCTGAAGCATAATCCGCCCGGCCAGGGCACCGGTTGGGAGCCCTTTCCAACGTCGCTGCGCATCGTCAACTGGATCAAGGCTGCACTTGGCGGCTTCACCTTGCCGGCCGATGCCGCTCACAGCTTAGCCATCCAGACGCGCTGGCTTTCGCAACGGGTCGAACACCATCTTTCCGGCAATCATTTCCTGGCCAACGCCAAAGCCCTCTGCTTTGCCGGTGCCTTCTTCGAGGGCGCGGAAGCGGATGCCTGGTTCAGGCAGGGCAGTCGCATCCTGCAACGCGAGCTACCTAACCAAATCCTGCCGGATGGCGGCCATTACGAGCTCAGCCCCATGTATCACGCGCTGGTGCTGGAAGACCTTCTAGACCTCATCAATCTCAGCCGTCGCTTTGGCACGGATCAAGCGCTACAAGGGCTGTTCAAGGCGCGTATCAATCCCGTGCGCACCTGGCTCGCAGCGCTCTCTCATCCCGATGGTGAGATCGCCTTTTTCAACGACGCCGCGCTCGGCATCGCGCCCACACCGGCTACGCTGAACGCCTATGCGGCGCGTCTTGGCTTTGGCTCGGCAGCGGCCCTACTTCCGGGCGTAAAGGATCTCAAGCAGAGCGGCTATGTTCGCGTTACCCGTGGCCCCGCCGTTCTGTTGATCGATGCAGCAGACGTCGGGCCTGTGCATCAGCCGGGTCATGCCCATGCCGACACCCTGTCGTTCGAGCTGTCGCTTCATGGCAAGCGCGTTCTGGTGAATGGCGGCACGTCCGAATACGGCACCGGGCCTGAGCGGCTGCGCCAGCGAGGCACAGCGGCGCACAACACGTTGACCATCGACGGGTTCGACTCGTCTGAAGTCTGGTCGGGCTTTCGTGTCGGCCGGCGCGCTCATCCACACGACCTGCACATCGTGCAGGGCCATAACGAGACCTCTATTACCGCGTCGCATGATGGCTATCGCTTCCTCCCCGGCAGCCCCATGCACCACCGCCGCTGGCGTCTTGGGGCTGGAACGCTGACCATCCAGGACGAGGTCTCAGGACCACCGCGCAAAGCGGAAGCGCGCTACCACTTCGCCCCTGATATCAAGCTTTACGCCCAGGGAAACTGCGGGATCGCGGAGCAAGCCGGCCGCCTTGTTCTGCGATGGGAGGTCGCGGAAGGGCTAGCCCGTATCGAGGCGGATACGCATCACCCCGGCTTTGGCGTTTCGCTTGCCGCGCAATGCTTGATCCTCGCTTGCGACAACAATCGCGCCACACTGCGCCTTATCTTTGTTGAAGAAGGAACATAGCTCTTGTAAATCCCTGTGTGTTCGTCACAGTACCTTCTAAGTAGTTTTAGAGTATTTCGTGCCGAAAGCGTAGTGCGACATGCACATCCTGTTTCTCACAGACAATTTCACGCCTGAAGTGAATGCTCCGGCGAGCCGAAGCTTCGAGCACTGTCGTGAGTGGGTGAAGGCTGGTCATCGCGTCACAGTCATCACCGGCGTTCCAAACTTTCCGCGTGGCCAGGTTTTTCCCGGTTACCGCAATCGTCTTTGGCAAACGGAAGTCATCGATAACATTCGTGTTGTGCGCGTCTGGACCTTCATCTGCGCCAATGAAGGCTTCCTCTGCCGCACGCTGGACTATTTCAGCTTCATGGTCACGGCCTTGCTTGCAGCCTTCTTCGTTCGAAGGATCGATGTGGTCGTGGGAACATCGCCGCAGTTCTTCACGGTCTGTGCTGCCTGGCTGGTCAGCGTTCTGCGCCGGGCGCCCTTCGTGTTCGAGTTGCGCGATCTGTGGCCGCAATCCATTCGGGTGGTCGGGGCCATGCAGGACGGCGTGCTGCTCAAAGCGCTCAGCCGCATCGAGCTGTTCCTGTATCATCGCGCCGCGCTGATCGTTGCCGTGACCCATTCCTTCAAGCGCATCTTGACGGCGCGGGGCGTCGATCCCGGCAAGATCGCGGTTGTGACGAACGGCGTGGATCTCCAGCGCTTTCAGCCTGCATCGAAGGATCCGTTGCTCGAAGCCGAGCTCGGCCTCACCAACCGCTTTGTCGCCGGCTATATTGGGACGCATGGCCTGGCGCACGGTCTCGACACCGTTCTTGACGCTGCCCGCCAGTTGCGCGACCTAGGCGAAAGCGACGTCCGCATTCTGATGCTGGGCGACGGTGCGGAGAAGGCCGACCTTCAACGCCGCGCGAAGGCCGAGGATCTCCGCAATATCCTGTTCGTCGACACGGTGCCGAAGGATCAGGTCAGCCGCTACTGGTCCCTGCTCGATTGCTCGCTCATCCATCTGCGCCGGGACCCGCTGTTTCGGTCGGTCATTCCCTCGAAGCTGTTTGAAGCGATGGCAACCGGCATACCGGTTGTGCTTGGTGTCGAAGGCGAAGTGGCTGATATTGTTCGGCGTTATGAGGTCGGCGTCACGGTGCCGCCGGAAGATGCGCAGGCGCTTGTTGAAGCGGTCCTAGCCTTGCGCGACGATCCTGCTTGTCGCGCCACCATGGCGGAGAATGGTGCGCAGGCGGCGCGGCGCTTCAGCCGGCCGGCGCTGGCACTCTCCATGCTGCAGGCGATCGAGGGTGTCGTGCAGCACGATTGCCTGCAGCAGACCAAAACGAGCTGACCGGCTTACATCAGCCAGGTCAATGCGTTACGCCTGAGCAGGCGTCGCGTGCTCGTCTTCGTCCTGGGTGTCGAGCACGCCTTCCAGCGGTGCGCGCAGGCGCCAGGTCACGCGGCCCTCGCCCCGTTCCATGGTTGCCGATCCGCCCAGGGACTGCGGCGCGACGCGGAGCAGAACCACGGAGCCGAAGCCGCGCCGTTGCGGCGTTTGGCTCGGTTCCGCTTCGAGGCCGGGAACGCTCTCATTCCAGGAAATTACGAACATTTCCTGCCCGTTTTCTTCCCGTTCTACGGTCCAATTGACCAAAACCTGGCCCGATTCACCCGACAAAGCGCCGTATTTTGCCGAATTTGTTCCGAGTTCATGGAACGCCATGCCGAGATTTTGCACGGCATTCGGACGAAGCAGAACGGGATCGCCGTCAAGCGTGACCTGCTCCTCATGACCATAGGGTTCGAGCTGATGCTGGATCAGTTCGGCAAGACTCGCGCCCGACCATTCCGAGCTGACAAGCAGATCATGCGAACGCGCCAAGGCGAGGATGCGGTTTCGCAGCGTGGTTTCGAAGGCCTTGGGATCGGCCGTGGCTTTTGCCGTTTCACGGATGATCGAGTTGATCACGGCAAACTGGTTTTTCACGCGGTGGTTGATCTCGCGCAGCAGCAGCCGGATGCGGCGTTCGCTTTCCTTGGACGTGCTGATGTCGCGCGCCACTTTCGAGGCGCCGACGATGACACCCTTGCGGTCGCGAATGGGGGACACGGTGATGGAGATATGGACGAGCGATCCATCCTTGCGGCAGCGGATCGTTTCGACGCTTTCCACCCGCTCGCCGCGCTTGATGCGGCTGATGATGTCCGTTTCCTCATCGTGAAGATGGGTCGGGATCAGCATGGTGATCGACCGCCCGACCGCTTCCTCGGCCGAATAGCCGAAAAGCCGCGTGGCGGCCGGGTTCCAGGTCTGGATGACGCTGTCCAGGTCCTTGCTGATGATCGCGTCGAAGGAGGATTCGACGATCGCCGCCAGTCGCGCATCGGCCAGTGGGTCCGATGGCAGTTCGACGTTATCCGGGCCTTTGACGGTCTCGGTCAAAGCTGAATTGCCTTTGTCGCGGTTGGTTGGCCGTGCATCATTGATCCTGCCTGCCTGACAATGTTTTCCGCCAACCTCTTCGGGCCGGCCAAATCGCAATCACCACATTCAATAACCCGGCATACCCTATCCCCATCCAAGGGTTCAATGCGGTTTGTTCACGATTAGGAAAGAGCGCGCATCGCCAAGCGAAGGCTCGGCATCAACCCCTTCATCGCGCCTTGCGAGTTGGTGCGTTGAAGTCGGGCGGCTTGTTGCCGATCCAGCCTAGAAAACGCTGAATGGCGGGATTCTGCGTCAGGGAAACGCCGTCTTCGACATGCCGGGCAAGATCCACATTGGAGAAGGTCGCATGAATGGTGCGGTGGCAGATCGGATGAACGGGAACCGTCGTTCTCCCGCCCCGGCTTTTTGGAATGGGATGATGCCATTCAACCCGCTTGCCGAGAAGGCGTCCGCAGAGCCAACAGCTTTGCGGCGCGGCCTCTTCTGCAGCGCGCGCATCCTGTTCGTCGTCCCAGCGCGCTCTTCGGGCCATGTCACCTGCAGATCTGATCGGTCCCGATCAGGTACGGTCGCTTTTGGCGCGTTTCAACCAGCATGCTGACATGCAGGTTGAGCGAGGCACCCACTCAACCCACGACTTTCCTCATGCTCGAACCGAACCTTCAATTCGTTCGCCTGTTGAACAGATCTATTTCTAATATAGAAACCTAAATAGGTTAATTTAGAAGCCATTAATATAGTAATACATTGATCTATAATAAATATTCGCTCTAACTTTTGATAGTGCACGGTTACGAAAACTAGTCCACTTGCCCATTCTGGAAGTGGATACTGCTGAATGCCCAAAGAAACACAGGCTCGCGCGTCGCGCGACACGATCGTCGAGCGTTCAGCCATTCAGTCGCTGCGCTGAACGTTATGACCATACAGGACGCCGACATCACCTTTGTCGTGCAGGGACCGGTCAGCCATGGCGACGGGTCGAGCACGCATGAGGCGACAGCTTCCATCCGGCGGTTCTTCCCCGGAAGCCGCATCGTTCTGAGCACCTGGGAGAACGAAGATACCCGCGACATCGACGCCGATGAGATCGTGGTCAGCACCGACCCCGGCGGCATTCTGTGGGAGGCCGATGGGGTTTCGATCGTCAACAACGTCAACCGCCAGATCCTGTCCACGCGCGTCGGCCTCGCCCGGGTCAAGACGCCTTATGCCGCAAAGATCCGCTCCGACGGCCATGTCACGGGTCGCGGTTTCATCTCGCTCGAAGAAGCGTTCCCAACGCGCCTCGGCGAAGGGAAGGTGTTCGAGCGCCGCATCGTGGTCTCCAAGGAGTTCACCCGCAGCGCGCGCTCCTTCATTCCGATGGCCTATCATCCGAGCGATCTGTTTCAGTTCGGCCTGGCAACCGATCTACACCGCTACTGGGACGCCGAGCTTCTGGCCGGCGACAGCCTGACGGGCTTCATGCTGAACGAAGCGCCGGATGTCTGGTATCGGATGTTCGACCGGTTTCGGTTCACCACCGAACAATACCTGTTTCTATCCGCGCTCAAGCGCTGCGGCCACGAGCGGCGGTTATCGCATTACGCCGAGATCAACGAGCACATCATCGCCGATTCCGAGCGGATGCTGTTCAACAACTTCATTCCCTGCGAGCCCGAAGTCCTGGGCATCGACCACGAGCGCTTTCGTGGCCGCGCGCAGAAATCGCTTGCCGAAGATTGCGTCGGCCTGCGCGAGTTTCTCGCCTGGTACCTCGACGTCGCCGTCGCCGCGAACAGCCGTCGGACAGTGGGAACGCCCGCCCCGCGCATGTCTCTGCTGCTGCGCACGGAGCGCGTGGCGCGCGAAATCCTCAAGCGCAGTCAGCTGATGCGTCGGCTCTATGCAGGGCAGTTTCTGAAACGATGACAGCACATCTCATCGACATAAACCCGCAGCATGTCCGCACGCTTACGGGGCATTCCGGCTGTTCGGTCTCGCTCTGCCTCGATGGCGACCGCTATTTCGTGCGCAAGGTATCCGCTTCGCCCGCCTATAATGCGCGCTTTCGGCTGCAGATCGAGAAGCAGAACGCTCTGGCTGACGTGATCGCGACGCCGCGCGTGCTGCAGCAGGGCGAGGCCGGCGATCTCCTTTGGTATGACATGGAGTATGTTCAGGGACACGGCTTCGTGTCCTTTGCACCGCTGCAGGCGGTGGCCAGCATTCCGGCGATGGTTGAGCGCCTCACCGACCCACTTCACCGACTGTCCGCGACCGTGTCGGGCTCGCTCGACCCGGCCTTGTTTCACGCCAAGATCGCTGAACTGAAAACGAGCATCGCAAAGAGCCCGTTCTACGACACCGAGCCGCAGTTTCTCGACGCCCTGCTCGAACAGCTCGCCGCCCAGGCCTGGACTGGCATTCCGCAAACGCTGTGCCATGGCGATCTGACTGTCGAAAACATGCTGATCCGCGATAATGGCTCGATCGTTTTCATCGACCTTCTCGACGGCAATCTCGAAAGCGTCTGGATGGATGTCGCCAAGCTGATCCAGGATCTCGAAAGCGGCTGGTCGCTGCGCAGCATTCTGTGGCATGATCGGCCCGATCCAACCGCAAAACTGTTGCGCACCATCAGCCGCTATCTGGCGGAAGAAGTGACCAGCCAGATGACCGGCTTCTTTCCAAAGCTCGACGCCGCACTTCCGTCGTTGCGCGCCCTGCAGGCGTTGCGCGTTCTTCCTTATGTGCGCGACGCCACCATTTTCTCGCGCGTGGTTTCCGGACTGCGCCGCATCGGTTCCATTGAGGCATATGCATGACCAAGCCAGGCACGATCGTTCTTCCCATTGCAGGGCGGTCTTCGCGTTTTCCGGGACTTCGGCCCAAATGGATGCTGACGGCACCCACCGGAGAACTCATGCTGGAAAAGAGCCTCGCTTCGGTTGCCGACTGGCGCAACCGGCGCGTGGTGATCGGCGCGCTGGCCGAGCATCTCGATGGCAAGGGCGGGCGCGGCGCCCTTCAGCGCGCTTTTGGCGATGCTGTCGAGATCGTCACCTTCGAAGACCAGACCGCAGGACCGGCGGAAACAGTCGCGGAGATCCTATCGCGCGCAGATGTTCAGGGCCCGATCTTCATCAAGGATTGCGACAGCTGGTTCGTGCCGCGCGAAAACGTTTTTTCAGACTGCGTGTGTTACGCCGATCTGCGCCAGACCGGCGAAGTCCGGAATATCGCGGCAAAGAGCTTCCTGCACCTCAACGACAATGACCTGCTGTTGGGGATCATCGAGAAGAACGTGTCGTCGAACTATATTTCGGTCGGCGGTTACGGCTTTCACGACGCCCATGTCTTTCTGGATTCCTACCGCCGGCTCCTTGCCTCGAACCACGAAGGCGAGCCCTTCGTTTCCCATGTGATCCTGGATGCCATCCGCCAGGGCAACGTCTTTCGCGGCATCAACACCGACCATTACGTCGATGTCGGCACCCTGGAAGCCTGGAACCGTTTCCGCGAGGATCTCGGCCTCTACATTGTCGACCTCGATGGCGTCGTGTTGAAGAATGCCGGCCAATACATCCCGCCGCTCTGGGACGATCCCGACCAGGCACTGCCCGGCAATGTCGCAGCCTTGAAGGCAATGATCGCGCGCGGCGCGCAGATCATCTTCGTGACCGCGCGCCCGGAACGCTTTCGCGAGAAAACCGAAGCCTTTCTGCGCGAACTTGGTCTGTCTTGGCATGCGGCCATCTTTGGCGTGAACCACGCCGCCCGCACGCTGGTGAACGATTTCGCGCCGTCGAACCCCTTCCCTTCGGCCGTCGCGATCAACCTCGTGCGCAACGGCGACGATCTCGCCACCATGCTGCCCTCGGCCGTTCAGCGATGAGCGACAGGTCTGAGCCTCCGGTTAGCGGCACGATTGCCAACGAGGACGTCACCATCGTGCTCCAGGGCGGGCTCGGCGGCGACTGGGATGTCCGCTATTCCGTGCGTTATTTGCGCGAGGTGATGCCGGGCGTGAAAATCATCCTGTCGACGCAGAAGACGGCCGCCAAGACCCTGCTCGACGAGACCGACTTCGACGCCGTGATCCTGACCGACGATCCCGGCGTGCTGCCGCCCGTCAAGCTGATCGGCGCACCGCACAACGTCAATCGCCAGATCATGTCCTCAGCTGCGGGGCTTGCTGCCGTCACCACGCCTTATGCGATCAAGCTGCGCACCGACGCCTATCTGTCGTCGCGCAAGGTTGTCGACCTGTGGTCGCGCTGGGCGGAAGCCAATCCGGGACCGCGCCTCAAAGGCCGGGCGCGCATCCTCATCATGTCGCTGTTCAGCCTGAACCCGCGCTTCGATGAACGGCTCTGCTATCACCTCAGCGACTTCATGCAGTTCGGCCGTACCGAAGATCTCCGCGACTTCTGGAGCGGGCCGCTGATGGATTTCGGCACCAACACCCATTGGGAGCGCAACCCGTTTCCGCCCCACTCCATTCCGCGGGAACGCGAGTTCCGCTCTCGCTACGCCACAGAGCAATGGCTGACGCTGGGCTATCTGTTCGGGCGGGGTCCCTACCCGATCGCCTACCATAACGATATCGATGACGGCATTCTGCGGGAATTCGAAGAGTATCTCGCCGACAACTTCATCGTCGCCCATCCGCTTGATGTCGACCTGCATATGCCCAAGCACAACTACGTCTTTAAGAGCCGCTATTTCAACGCGATCTGTTACTCTTTCGAAGACTGGAAGAAGCTGGTGTTCGCACGCTCGGGCCTGACCGGACCCGATACCGGCTACACGCAATGGCCGCGAAGTTTTGCCGAGAAGCAGCGCTACATCGCAGTGAAACAGCGCACCCGCTGGCTCAACCGCTTCGGCTTCGCGCATACGGTGCGGCGCTGGCTGAAGCCGGGTTGAAAACCACTACTTGAGCCGGCGGTCGGCAAGATTGGGCTTGCTGCCGCCAGTGACATGGGAAAAGCGGTCGGTGTGGCGGGCGCTGAAGGCGGCGACCACCAGCCCCATGATCCCGACGAGGACGTGCGGCCATCAGATGCGGTCGCTGAAATTGAGCACCCAGGGCGATGCAAGCAGCAGCAGCGCAAACACCACGTCGAGCGCAAGATGCACGCGGAAGCGCAGGATGCGCACCATGCCAAGCTCGTAGTCCGTAAACAGGCTGTAGATCAGCACGAACGCGCCCAATCCAATCGTCGCCCACTGCGCAGCCCCGCCATCGGCGAAGCCCAGCGTATAAGGCGCCGAAATCAGAAAGAGCGCGACCAGATAGTCGATCGCTCCATGCAAGGTCGTCGGGATCACAGGCAGCCTCCAAGCGTCGTCGGTGGCACAACTGCGGGGATGGCGGGAGTGTTCCTTGAAGTGGCAGGCCTTCTCCGTGCAGCGCATAGGGAATGGTTCACGCGATTGCTATGCAACGAATTGCTGCCAACGCCGTACGAGTGATGTGATCAATGCTGGTTCGTGATCGGTATCAGCACGCAGCAATCGTGATGCGTTTGCCTCAAACAGGTGTTCCAATTTCCAAGAAGCGTACGGTCTTTGTTTCTGCTGCTCTCGTGCTTGTCGCCGCATGCGCAGCCATCTGGTTCGTTATGGATCGCGGGCTTTCCGAGATTGAGCGGTCGGTACGGCGGAGCGTCGAAGACAAGCTGGCACAATCCTACGATGTATCGACGGTCGTTGAGGGTGAAGCAGGCATCGATCTGTTTCCGAGGCTTGCCCTCGTTTTCTCCAACGTTTCGATCAAAGTACCAGGCACGGATACGCGATCGCTTCAGATCAGTCGCGTCGAAGTTCCCTTGAGCTTTGCATCGCTTTGGCAACGATCATTGACCATCGAGACGATCGTTCTGGTCCGACCTCTTGTCGAAGTCGGGCAGCGCAGCATCCCAGCCGCCGGAGAGTCAAGAGAACCGGATAGAAGGTCACCGCCTCGTCCTGATCGGGACGCCGCCGCTCGCTCGGACCTCATCCACATCTCCGAAAACATAGGTCGGGTGCAGATCGTCGACGGTGCTTTTCGACACGGAGACGCGTCTCCTGCTGTGTCCAAAGCAAATGGCACGCTGATCCTGGCGCCGAATACGGCCCGTGCTTCATTCGAAGGGACCGCGGTCTTGAACGGCGATGAAGCGGCCATATCGCTAAGTCTGGACGATCCAGCCGGCTTCGCAAAAGGCACCGAAACCAACCTCCTTGCCTCCGCATCATCGGAAACGCTGACGATCAAATTCAATGGGAAGGGATCTCTCCGACCCGGTCTTTATCTGGATGGTGCGTTTGAAGTGTCGTTGGCCCGTCCCCAGCAGGTACTGGATGTGATCAGCGGCAGGCAGACCAACCCCGCTCGTATTCCACCAATAACGGTAAGAACGCGCCTGGTCGTCGATCCGGATTAAGACATGAGATTGTGGTTGATCTCCCACAGATCGCGGGATCACCAAGGCAGCATCTTATGGGGATGATAAATGGTACGGTTGGGTGGGCTCGAACCACCGACCTCCGGATCCACAATCCGGCGCTCTAACCAACTGAGCTACAACCGCGTGCCGACGGCCTTCCTGGTGGAGGCCGGGTCAGTGGGACCGTCCCTACCGAGTATCCCGGTCTTTTTCAAGGGCCTGATTGGCAAACGACCTGAGGAAATCCACCAAAAGAAAAGCCGGCTTGGAAGCCGGCCTGTCTCGGTACCTATTGAAGGCGTGAGAGCCTTAAGCGACCTTGAGGTCGCTCCAGGCGCGCTCGACGATGTCCTTCACCGGCTTGGCGACGTCTTCGGCGCCGCGCGTTGACACGGTCTGCACGTCCTTCACCTGGTTGACGGCCAGCTCGACCTGCTTGCGCAGATAAGAGGTCTGCAGCTCGGCAAAGTCGGAGATTGATTTCACGCCAAGAAGGGCTTCCAGATGCGAGAAGGTCAGTTCAGTGCTGGCGCGCATGGCGGCAATGGACTTCAAGGACAGCTCGCTCGAAACGGCGCGGGCGTTCTCGAACGAGGCTTCGAAAGCCTTCTGAGCACCATCGGTGCCCTGCTTGATGCGGGCGAAAGCTTCCTTCGACTGTTCAACGCCCTTTTCCGCAAAAGTGCGGAACTGGTCGGTGGCTCGGTTTGCTTCGAAGGTGGCGAATTCTACGTTTTCAGCGGTATTGCGGGCAGCCTCGGACATGACGCTCTCCTTGGAACGGTTAGATCTTCATCGACTTCACTGAATTCCGGTGCCACTTTTTTGTGTGGCCTGTGCCTTATCCTATAGCACTGCTTATTGTGCATTGCAACATAATTGCTGCGCCGCATTAATACCGGCCCGTGAGCAGCATTAACCAACACGGCAATTGCCTGGGGTCAGCGTGCCTGGGCTGTGGATTTCGCGGCGATCCGTCTTTATTAATAAAGCGTTAAGGAACCTTCGCGCAGAGCGCCTTATGGATCAGCTTTATTCTTTCATCGATGTGGTGGCGCTTGAGCCTGTGCGCGGCGGCTTTGCGGCCGGCGAAGCGCTGGTGATTTTCAGCCGCTCGATGGAAGAGGTCATCTGGACGAATGGTCCGGGTGCGGCAGCGCTTGGTTTCCACGGAATAGAAGCGGCGATCGGCGCTGACAATCCCCTGCCGGCTCTCGCGCGTCGCCAGATCGCGGCAACGCCCGGTTATCCCCAGATCGGGCAGAACAAGGCGGTGTCGATCCGCCTGAACGGGCTTTTGACCACGCGGCTGACTCAGCTGCTGATCAGCGAAGTGACCCTGCCGGACGGCGAACAAGCGCTGCTGGTGGCCTTTCCCGATGGGCTGGGCCGCTCGGGCAAAGGCGCATCGTTGCAGAACGCCGTGTCCGGCTTCGGCACACAGGGCCAGTTCGTGGCTATGCTGGATGCGGAGGGCGCCGTTCTGGCAGCCACGCCTGGTTTCGAGCAGGCCGGCATCGAACAAAGCGCGCTGGTCGAGTTTGCAGAGGCCGCTAACCAGACCTCCAAGCATGTCGCCAAGCGGCGGCTGCGCGGCGGCTCGGGCCTGTTTCCGGCGGGGCTGGCGCGTGTCGCTGACGATCCCGCGCTGTATTTTCTGATCGTCATCGGTGAGGCTGATCCGGTTGCGCCGGGTCTTGGCGATCAGCAGGATGAACCAGCGGCGGCTTCGACCGACACTGTGCCGGAGGCGCAAGACACTGCGCCGGCTCCCGAAGTCGTCCCCAACCCGGCACCGCCGGTTCGTTTCGTGTGGCGGACGGATGCCGACGGGCGCTTTGCCGCGCTTTCTGATCCGTTTCTTCGTGCGCTCGGCATCCGCGCCGAAACGGTGATCGGCAGAGCGTTCCGCGATGTGGCTGCCGATCTCGGCTTCGATGCCGATGGCGAAATCACTGGCCTTTTGGAACGGCGCGATACGTGGTCGGGGCGTTCCGTGCTGTGGCCGCTGGTTGATGGGTCCTTGCGTATTCCCGTCGATCTGGCCGCTTTGCCGATCTATGATCGCGACCGGCGGTTCGAAGGTTTTCGCGGCTTTGGCGTGGCGCGTCTGGGCGATGCCGTTGCTGCGCTTGAGCCGGCAGAAGTCGCGTTTGCTGCGGCCGTGGCTGATGTCGATCCGTTGATCGAGAACGAGACGCTGGGTCAACCCGGGCAGACGGACGCTCCCGTTGTTGAAGCTGAGGCGCCCACTCCTGCGGCTCCCGATCAGGCAATGACCCCTGAAACCGCCGACCAGAAGATCGTGCCTCTGGCCGCCCATCGCCAGGCACTCGCAGAGCGCGTCGCGCTCAGCACAAGCGAACGCAGCGCGTTCCGCGAGATCGGTCATCGTCTGAAGGCTGCGGACACATCCGCCGAGGCGAGCATGGATCAGCCTGCGCAGCCGTTGGTGGAAGAACCGGTTGCTGCCGCTTCGACACAGGCGCCAGTTGATGTGGTCGAGACGCAAGTTGCCGACACGACTGCCGCTTATCAAGACGACGATTTGCCGACGCTGGAAGCTGGTAACGGCTCGGACGTGGCGACCGGCGATGAAGAAGCGCTGGAAGCACCCGTCGAGGCACAGCCTGCCGCGCTTGAAGCAGCACCGGCGGAATCGCAGGAAGAGCCGGTTGAACGCGCATCCGAACTAGAGCCCGTTCCTTCCACTTATGACGCCGCAGATGACGAGGACCTGATTGCCCGCGCGGCAATCGAAGGCGGAAGCCGTGGCCGGGCGGTTCGCGCTGATCTGCTTGAGCAGGACGCGGAACAAGCGGTTGCTAGCGGCCCCGACGAGGCCTTGCCGTCGTCGGTGGATGACTCTGGCTCGTTGACGTTTGATGACGCCGGCACGTTGGAAGAGCCCGAGCAGGAGGCGAACGAGGCTCCTCTGGTAACGTCCGAAGCGGAGATTGAAGCCGAGGCAGAGGTTGAGCGAGACACCGGGGCTGACCTTGCCGTAGAGGCCGAAGTCGAGGAAGTGGAAGCGCCTCAGCCGGAAGCACCGGCTTTCGTCGGCATTGAGCCTCTGCCCGCCGATGCCCCGTCGGCCCTTGAGGATGAAACCGAGGATCAACAGGAACCGGTTTCGGAGGATCTTGGCGACGAAGCCTTCTTCACGGAAGAAGCTTCTGCTGGCGATGAGGCCAGTGACACCATCGACACCTTCGCCCCACCCTCGCCCGGCGCTGCCGAGATCGAGCTGGTGGAAGCGCTGCCGATCCCGCTGATCATCCATGCTGGCGACCGGCTGGACTTCGCCAATCGCGAGTTCTTCGCGCTCACCGGCTACGGCTCGCTTGAAGCCATCGCGGAAGCCGGCGGGTTGGAAGCGCTGTTTGTCGGTGCGGCCGATGGCGAGGATGGCTGCCGCTGCCAGGTCCTGCGCACGAAGGATGGCGACGAGATTCCCGTGCAGGCGCATCTGCAATCCGTGCCTTGGGGCGGCGGCAAGTCGCTGATGCTGACCTTGCGGCGCGCCGAAATCGCGGCAACACTTGCGCCGGAAGAAGCGTCTGCCGAGCCGGAGCGCCCGAGCAATGTCACGCATCTGCCCTTCGCCCATCCCGCCCGCTCAGTCGAGCCGGCATCGGTGGCCGATCCTGCCGTTGTCGAGGAACTCGCCCGCACCCGCGCGCTGCTCGAAGAAATGCGTGCCATCGTGGATACCGCGACCGATGGCGTCATCCTGATCGACCGTCAGGCTGATATCCGCAGCATCAGCCATCCGGCCGAAGCGTTGTTCGGCTTCGATTCCGCCAGCGTCGAAGGCACGCCCTTTACGTCGCTGTTTGCCATCGAAAGCCAGCGCGCGGTAAAGGATTATCTTCTCGGCCTCACCGACAACGGCGTGGCAAGCGTGCTGAATGACGGGCGCGAGGTGATCGGGCGCGAGGCGCAAGGCCGCTTCATCCCGCTCTTCATCACGATCGGCCGACTGCCCGGCGACAGCGGCTTCTGCGCCGTGGTTCGCGAAATCACGCAATGGAAGCGCGCGGAGGAAGAACTCACCCATGCCCGCGCCGAGGCTGAGCGCGTGTCGTCGCAGAAAAGCGATTTCCTGGCCCGCGTCAGCCACGAGATCCGCACGCCGCTTAACGCGATCATCGGCTTTTCCGAGCTGATGATGGAAGAGCGCTTCGGCTCGATCGGCAATGAGCGCTATCGCGATTATCTGCGCGACATCAACCGCTCCGGCAATCATGTGCTCGACCTCGTCAACGATCTCCTGGATATCTCCAAGATCGAGGCCGGCGAGCAGGAACTGTCTTATGTCGCGGTGTCGCTGAACGACGCGCTGTCGGAAGCAGTGGCGATCATGCAGCCGCAGGCCAATCGCGAGCGCGTCATCATCCGCTCAAGCTTTGCCTCCCGCCTACCCGACGTGGTGGCCGATCTGCGCAGCGTGCGCCAGATCGCGTTGAACCTTCTGTCCAACGCCGTGCGCTACACGCAAGCGGGCGGACAGGTCATCGTGTCGACGGTGTATGAAACCTCGGGCGAGGTGATCCTGCGCATCCGCGACACGGGTGTCGGCATGTCCAGCGCCGAAATCGACCAGGCACTCAAGCCGTTCAAGCAGCTCAACGCACTTAAACGCGCGCGCGGCGACGGCACCGGGCTCGGTCTGCCGCTTACCAAGGCGATGGTGGAAGCCAACCGCGCACGATTCGTCATCAATTCGCGGCCGGGCGACGGCACGCTGGTGGAAGTTACCTTCCCGTCCACACGCGTGCTTGCTGACTAAAGCAGTTCCAGCAAAAGTGCGAAGCGGTTTTGCGTCGGGACACTGCGTCTGAAGAAAGCGCCCATAAAGAAAAAGCGCCCGAAGGCGCTTGGAATTGGAATGAGGCTGTCACGAAGAGAGGCTTGAATGTCCGAAGGAATTTCGGGCAATGGATCGCTCCATCAAGTCACGCACACTATTTGCCAATACCTCTTAACAAGACCTTAACAGGTTGCATTTTTGTTTACCGATCGGAACCACCTCTAAAAAGGTGGTAAACGTCGCGATCAGATCTTGTTAACCCTCACCCAGCCAGTTCCGCCCGGTCCTTGAACAGGTCCAGCGCTTCGGGATTGGCGAGCGCTTCCTTGTTGCGCACGGGGTCGCCATGCACGACCTGGCGCACCGCAAGCTCCACGATCTTGCCGGACTTGGTGCGTGGAATGTCGCTGACTTCCACAACCCTGGCGGGCACATGGCGCGGCGTAGCGCCCGTCCGGACCTTGGCCTTGATGCGCTGTTCGAGCTCGGCGTCCAGCGTCACGCCTTCCGCCAGCCGCACGAACAGCACGACGCGCACATCATTATCCCAGTTCTGGCCAATGCACAGCGCTTCCAGCACTTCCGGCATCTGCTCGACCACGTTGTAGATTTCCGCCGTACCGATGCGCACGCCGCCTGGGTTCAGCGTTGCGTCCGAACGGCCGTGGATGATCATCCCGCCATGTTCGGTGATCTCGGCGAAGTCGCCATGGCACCAGACATTGGGGAAGCGATCGAAATAGGCGTCGTGATACTTCTTGCCGCCCGCATCGCCCCAGAACATTACGGGCATGGACGGAAACGGCTTGCTGCAAACCAGCTCGCCCTTTTGGCTCTGGATCGGCTTGCCGTCATCGTCCCAGACATCCACGGCCATGCCGAGCCCCGGCCCCTGCAGTTCGCCCGTCCAGACAGGCTTTGTCGGCACGCCCAGCACAAAGCAGGCGCAGAGATCAGTGCCGCCCGACTTGGAAGCCAGATGCACATCCTTCTTGATCCCGGAATAAACGAAGTCGAACCCTTCCGGCGACAAGGGTGAGCCGGTTGAGGCAAGGGTACGCAGTGCCGAAAGATCATGCGTCTCGATCGGCCGCAGACCCGCCTTGCGCACGGCATCGATGTACTTGGCCGAGGTGCCGAAATAGGCAAGCTTTTCGCCCTCGGCCAGGTCGAACATCGCCTTCTCGTCAGGATAAAAGGGCGAGCCGTCATACAGGATCAGCGTCGCGCCGGTGGCGAGCCCCGTCGCCAGCCAGTTCCACATCATCCAGCCGCAGGTCGTGAACTGGAAGAAGCGGTCGCCAGCTTGAACGCCGCCATGCAGCTGATGCTCCTTCAGATGCTGCAACAGGATGCCGCCGGCGCCATGTACGATGCATTTCGGGATGCCGGTCGTGCCCGATGAAAACAGGATGTAGAGCGGCTGCGCGAACGGAAGGCGCTCGAAACGCACCGGCTTGGCGGCATATTCCGCGAGCGCCGCTTCGAACGGCTCGGCATTGGGGATGGACTCGGCCAGATCACCCGCGCCGCCGAGATAATCGACGATCAGCACCTTGCGCACGGTCGGCAGCTGGGCCGCGATCGCCGTCACCTTTTCGCCGACGTCGTTCCTTTTGCCGTTGTACCAATAGCCATCCGGCGCCACGAAGATCACGGGTTCGATCTGGCCGAAGCGGTCGAGCACGCCCTGCACGCCGAAATCGGGCGAGCAGGAAGAAAAGATCGCGCCGATCGAGCTTGCCGCCAGCATCACGGCGATGGTTTCCGGCATGTTCGGCATCATGGCCGCCACGCGGTCGCCGGTCTTCACGCCCTGCGCTTCCATCAGCTGCTGCAGCCGCGAGACCAGCGCATGCAGCTCGTCCCAGCTCAGACGGCGCTCGACCTTGTTCTCGCCGTGGAAACAGATCGCCTCACCCGCTCCTGTTTGGCGCAGCAGGTTCTCGGCATAGTTCAGTTTGGCATCGGGAAAGAAGCGCGCGCCCGGCATCTTGTCGCCGTCCACCAACACCCGCTCGCCCGGCTCGCCCACCACGCCGGTAAAGTCCCAAAGCAGCCGCCAGAAACCTTCCGGCTCCTCGATCGACCAGCGATGCAGGGCCTCAAAATCGGGAATGTCACGGTGGGTGCGGGCAGCCGCTTCGGCCATGAAGCGGGTCATGGGATGATGCTCGACGCGCTCGCGCGACGGCGTCCACAGCGGCTGCGATCCTGCCATTCGTCTTCCTCCCCTGAATGAGCAGCGTTGTTATGCAACGCCGCTTCCATGGCGGCAAGAAGCGTGATGCGGGCCATCAGCGCCTTCATGAACAAGACTTCACGCAGCGCCTGCTTGAAAAGCCCGTAATCTCCTTTACACCGCACCTGAGATCATAAGCATGCCTACAGTCTCGGCATGTCAGTTTCCCAAGAGGCACGATGCCCAAACCTTCGCTCCGCAAAACGCTTTGGACGGTGCTTGTCATCGCCGTGCTTGCGGGCGTGGTTGTGCTGGCCATGCCGTTTGCCGCGTCCAATCATCTGGTGCGCGATCGGATAGCGCAGGAACTCGGCGCTTGGAGCGGCATGCGGGTGGAAGTCGGCTCGCGCCCGGAGATCGAGGTCTGGCCGAGCCTGCGCGCCGTGCTGCATGATGTTCGCTTCATCGACTGGGATGCCGATGGCCAGCCGGTGCTGCGAGCCGAGCGCATCGAAATGGAAATGTCGGCCTGGGATGCGCTGCGCGGCGACATCACCTTCGACCAGTTGCGGCTGGTGCACCCCGTTCTGCGCGTGGCGCCCGTCGCACCCGCCATCTACCTGCCGGCCGCGCCGCGCGGCGGTCGCATCGTCAGGGCGATTGAGGCTGCGCGCCAGGCGCTGAAAGCCAATCCGGAAGCGCCCGATCTCAGCAGGTTGCCGGACGACGATCTCGGCACGATCGAGTTCGTGGACGCAAGCGTGCTCGCGGAGGACCCGGCCGGCGAACGCGAGATCGCTTCGGGGCTGACCGGCTCGCTGAACTGGCCCTCGCTCAATCGCGGCGGGGCATTGCGCGCGCAAGGTCTGTGGCGTGGCGAAACCGTGTCGCTGGAACTGGCGTCCGGCCAGCCGCTGATCCATCTGGCCGGCGGCACCACCGAGCTTCGCGCCGCCCTGCGTTCGCTGCCTATGACAGCCTCGTTCGATGGCACTGCTGGCCTTTCGGCCGAAGCGCTGGTGACCGGCACCTTGCAGCTTTCCACGCCTTCGGCCAGCCGGGCCGCCAGTTGGCTGCAGGTCGAGCTGGCGTCCGACATGGCGCCCGGCGCGCTGGAATTTTCCGGCCAGCTGTCCGGTTCGGCGGAGCGGCTTAAGTTCACGAGCGCCTCGCTCATTCTCGACGGCAATACGGGGATCGGCGGCTTCGATGTGTCGTTCGAGGACGATGTGCCCGCCATTTCCGGCACTCTGGCTTTTGACGTGCTGGATCTGCCGACCATGCTCGGCGTGTTCTCGCCGCTCCTGCCGCAGATGCAGACAGGAGGAGCCGAGCCTTCCGCCTATATCAACCGGATGAAGCTCGATCTGCGCTTGTCGGCCTCGACCGCGCGCGCCGGACCGGTTTCCTTAAGCGAAATCGCCGCCACCGCGCAGGTGCGGCCTGGCTTGGCCGTGCTCGATATTTCCGACTCCACGGCCTTCGGCGGCACCTTGCAGGCCGGCATCCGGGCCTCGCGCCAACCCGGTGCTGAAGTGGTCGACCTTCGCCTGCTGGCGTCCGATTTCGACGGTGCGGCGGCAGGCGACGCGCTGGGGCTGCAAGCCTTGTTGCCGGCTTCGCGCGGCACGCTGTCCCTGACGCTCAAAGGCACGGGCGAGACCTGGGAGCGCGTTCTTGAAAGTGCCGACGGCACCTTCTCGGCGGGCTTCGCGCGCGGCACGCTGCGCAGCTTCAACCTCGACCAGTTTCTGGCTCGGCTCAACGATGGCGGCTTCTTCGCCTTGAAGGATGTGTCCGGCGGCTCGCTGGCCATCGAGGGCGTTCAGGCCAAGGCCACGATGGATGATGGCGTGGCGCGCGTCACGCAAGCCACGGTGGACACGATCGACCGCCGCATCGTGATGGAAGGCATCGTGCCTTATGTCGGCGGTCTTGCCCTGAGCGGCGACGTCAGGCTGGTTCCGCCGCCATCCTCGACAACACCGGACCCGCTGCAAAAAGGCGTGACGCAGCAGACGCCGCTGGCGAGCTTCTTCGTCGGTGGCGCCTGGAACGCGCCGTTCATCTCCTCGATGACGATGCGCCCGCCATTGGAATAGATCAGGTGCGCTGCGCGGCCTGCTCGTCGCGCCGACGCTGCACTTCGCGTCGCTTGTTCACCACCGAGGCAATCAGCACGCCGGTTGCCACGATGGCGATCAGGATCGTGCAGATCGCGTTGATTTCAGGCGTCACGCCGAGCCGCACCTGGCTGTAGATCTTCATCGGCAGCGTGGTGGCGCCCGGACCCGAGGTAAAGCTTGCAATCACCAGATCATCCAGCGACAGAGTGAAAGCCAGCATCCAGCCGGAAATGATGGCCGGCGCGATCACCGGCAAGGTGATGGCGAAGAAGGTCTTCACCGGCGTCGCACCCAGATCCATTGCCGCTTCTTCCAGAGAGCGGTCGAAGGTCAGAAGGCGCGACTGCACGACGACAGCCACGAAGCACATGGAAAAGGTGATGTGCGCCAGCGTCACCGTCATCATGCCGCGATCCACGCCAAGCGCCACGAACAGAAGCAGCAGTGACAGGCCGGTAATGACTTCCGGCATCACCAGCGGCGCGAACACCATGCCGGAAAACAGCAGCCGGCCGCGAAAGCGGGTGTAGCGGGTGAGCGCAAGCGCTGCCATCGTACCCAGCACGGTGGCAGCCGTGGCTGAAACGAGGCCGACCCGCAGCGTGACCCAAGCGGCATCGAGCAGCGCCTGGTTGTGCCACAGGGTGACATACCACTGCGTGGAAAACCCGGCCCACACCGTGACGAGCCGCGACGCGTTGAAGGAATAGATGATCAGCAGCACGATCGGCAGGTAAAGGAAGGCAAAGCCCGCCGTGACCGACGCGATGTTGAACCGGCTCCAGCCGCCCCCGTTCATCGGCCTTGCTCCTGCGTCTTTGCCTGCGCCTGCTGGAAGATCATGATCGGGATGACGAGCAGCAGGAGCAGGATTACCGCGACCGCGGATGCAACGGGCCAATCGCGGTTCGAGAAGAACTCGTTCCACAGCGTGCGGCCGATCATCAGCGTTTGCGAGCCGCCAAGCAGGTCAGGGATCACGAACTCACCGACCGCGGGAATGAACACCAGCATGCAGCCGGCGATGACGCCGGGGCGCGACAGCGGAAACGTCACCTTCCAGAACGCGCCGGTCGGTGTGCAGCCGAGGTCTTGGGCCGCTTCCACAAGGGAATGATCCATCTTTTCCAGCGCCGCATAAAGCGGCAGCACCATGAACGGCAGATAGGAATAGACGATGCCGATGAAGATCGCCGTATGCGTGTTCAGGATCACCAGCGGCGTGTCGATGACGCCGGTCCAAAGGAGAAACTGGTTGAGGAGGCCTTCGGGCTTGAGGATGCCGATCCAGGCGTAAACGCGGATCAGGAAGCTCGTCCAGAACGGCAGGATGACGAGCATCACCAGCGTCGGCCGGATCGTCGTCGGCGCCCGCGCCATTCCGTAGGCCATGGGATAGCCGACCAGCAAAGTCAGCACCGTCGAGATGGCCGCGATGACGACGCTCGATACATAGGCCTTGAAGTACAGCGCGTCTTCGGTGAGCCAGAGATAGTTGTCGAAGGAGAAGCTGCTGAGTTTGCTCAAGAAGCCCGTCAACCCATCGAAAGTAGGCTGATAAGGCGGCATTGCGGTTGCCGTTTCCGACAGCGAAATCTTTGCCACGATCAGAAACGGAACGAGAAAGAAGACCAGCAGCCAGAGATAGGGAACGATGATGACGAGCTTACCGGACAGACCGCGCAGGAATCCGTGCATGCCGCTGCTTGTCGCGGCGGGCGGCGGGGTTGCGGGGTCGGCTCCGGGTGCAAAAGACTGGGTCATCGGGCCGCCTCAGCGCGTCAGCACGATGCCGGCATCCGGCTTGAAGGAGATCCAGGCGCGGTCGCCCCAGGTCAGCGGATCCTCGGCCAGACGATTGCTGTTGATCACCGTTGCCTTGACGATGCGGCCGTCATCCAGCTTCACATTGTAGTTGGTGACGTCGCCGAGATAGGCGATGTCGAAGATCTCACCCTGAGCTGAATTCACTCCAGTTTCTTCCGGTTTTTTGGAAGAAACCCGGATCTTTTCCGGCCGAACTGCGTAGTTTACTCCGGCTTTTCGCTCAGAATTTCCGGGATTGACCGTCCGAATAAGCAGGTCTGGACCGATCTGGATGTCCGCCGACGTTTCATCACGGCGTGTCACCTCGCCCTCAAACAGGTTCATGCTGCCTACGAAATTGGCGACGAAACGCGAGCCGGGCGCTTCGTAGATTTCCTGCGGCGTCGCCACCTGCATGACCTCGCCTTTGTCGAGAATGGCAATCCGGTCGGCCATGGTCATGGCCTCTTCCTGATCATGGGTCACCACAACAAAGGTCAGGCCAAGATCCTGCTGCAGGTCCATCAGCTCGAACTGCGTTTCTTCGCGCAGCTTCTTGTCCAAGGCGCCAAGTGGTTCATCCAGAAGGAGAACCTTCGGCCGCTTGGCCACCGAGCGCGCTAGGGCGACGCGCTGGCGCTGGCCGCCTGACAACTGATGCGGCTTGCGCTTGGCGAACTGTTCGAGCTTCACGAGCTTCAGCATTTCGGCGACGCGCTTGGCGATATCGGCCGACGCCATGCCTTCCTGCTTGAGGCCGAAGGCGATATTCTTTTCCACCGTCATATGCGGAAACAGCGCATAGGACTGGAACATCATGTTTACGGGACGCTTGTGCGGCGGCACCCCGCGCAGATCCTGCCCGTCCAACAGGATGCGGCCCGAGGTCGGTTCATCGAAGCCCGCCAGCATGCGCAAAAGCGTGGACTTGCCGCAGCCCGAAGCGCCAAGCAGCGCGTAGAATTCGCGCTCATAGATGGTCAGCGACAGGTTGTTGACGGCGGTGAAGTCACCGAACTGCTTGGTGACGTTCTCGAACTGAATGTAAGGCTTTGCGGCCGGGTCTGTCCACGGCGAGAAGTTGCGGCGGATACTGTTCAGCGACTTAACGGCCATGCACGTCCTACTTTCCCGGCACGACAGCGCCGGACAGCATGGCTGAGGTCAGCGACCCCAGCCGGTTGCCCTTTATTTCGCTCCGGAGCGACAAGATCGCCGCGCCGGACGCTTGTTTTTACTGACCCGTGACGATCGCGGTCCAGGCACGCGTCACGAGACGCTGGGCGCGCGGATCGTAGGGCTGCACCGTGAACAGCTTGGCCAGCATGGCTTCGTCCGGATAGATCGCCTTGTCGTTCAGGATCTCGGCATCCAGCATGGGCTGCGACGCCTTGTTGCCGTTGGCGTAGAAGACGTAGTTCGATGCCTTGGCCGCAATCTCCGGCTTCATCATGAAGTTGATGAATGCATGGGCTTCTTCGACATGCTTGGCATCGGCCGGGATCGCCATCTGGTCGAACCACATTTCCGCGCCCTCATTGGGGATTACGTAATTGATCTCGACGCCCTGCTTGGCTTCCGCAGCACGGTCGCGCGCCTGGAACAGATCGCCGGAGAAGCCGACCGCCAGACAGATGTCGCCATTGGCCAGCGCGTTGATCAGTTCCGAGGAATGGAACTTGCGGATCGAAGGACGGACCGACATCATCACTTCTTGCGCCTTGGCGATGTCGTCGCTGTTGGTGGAGTCCGGTGCCAGGCCCAGATAGTTCAGCACCGTCGGCAAGACATCGGTCGGCGAATCCAGGAAATACACGCCGCAGCTTGCCAGCTTGGAAATCATTTCCGGCTTGAACACGACGTCCCAGCTGTCGATCTGGTCCGTGCCGAGGGCGGCCTTGATCTTCTCGACATTGTAGCCGATGCCGGTGGTGCCCCACATGTAGCTGACGGAATATTCGTTGCCGGGATCGAAGGCCGCGACACGCTGTTCCACCACATCCCACATGTTGGCGAGGTTGGGCAGCTTGGTCTTGTCGAGCTTCTGGTAAACGCCGGACTGGATCTGGCGGGCGAGGAAGGGGCTGGCGGTCGGCACCACCACATCATAGCCGCTGCCGCCAGCCAGAAGCTTGGTTTCCAGGATCTCGTTGGAATCATAGACGTCGTAAACGACCTTGATGCCCGTTTCCTTGGTGAACTCTTCGATGATCGAGGAATCGATATAGTCCGACCAGTTGTAAACGTTGACCACCCGTTCCTGGGCGCCGGCCGGCACAGTGAAAAGAATGGCGGCAGCCGCGAGCCAGAGGGTTTTGTGCATCATAATTCTCCAATTCCTTCCGCGTGTACGCGCTTTATTCCAAGGATCTGTCAAACGAAGCCTATTGGCGTTTGCCGGGAGCGGCAAGCGGCAATCGCGGTGTTTGCGCCCGTTTCACGAAACCTTCGCATTCCCCATCAGTTTGGCGTTTGCACACCTGTGACGCCCGGCTTGGCAGGACGCATCGGTCGGCGGAACTGCAGGCCGATATGCGTGAGGAGAGCGGCGAAAACGATCGCGCCACCGATCAGGGTGCGTCCCGAAGGCACTTCAGCGTGAACAAGCCAGACCCAGATCGGTCCCAGCACGGTTTCCAGCGTTCCGAGCAGGGCGGCAAGGGCCGCCGGCACCAGCCGCGCGCCTGACGCAAACAGCGACAGGCCGAGACCCAGATTGAGCGCGCCGAAAGCAAACAGGAAGGCGAAATCGTGCGGTGATACCGCCAGACTGGACACCTGCATTGCCGCAAAGATGCCCGCAAAGGCGGTGCCAAGACAGGTCGCCGGTGTCATGCGGACACTGGCGTATCGGCGCGTCACCACGGTGGCGATGGCGAACACGATCGCATTGAGCAGCGCAACCGCATTCCCGATCAACGACACCTCGCCCCCGAGACCATCCGACACCATCACGCCCACGCCGAGGATGACCGCCGCGATGGCGATCCAGGTCGGTAGCGATACGCGCTCTCGATACACCATCCATCCGATCAGCGCCGCCAGCAAGGGCACGCCGGCATTGATGAGCAGGACATTGGCGATTGTGGTGTAGGCAACTGCGATCACGAAACAGGAGCTTGCGACGGCAAAGCAAAGCGCGACCACGACACCGGGCACGCCCATCGCATGAAACAAGCGCAGCGTTCCGCGCAGACCATCGCGCCATATCATGAAGCCGAGCAGGAAAAGCGTTGCCCAAAGCGAGCGCCAGACCACGATCGCCCAGCTATCCGGCGTTTCCACAAAGCGCACGAGCGTTCCGCCGAAGCTCCAGAACAGCGCGGACAGGAAGATCAAGAGGACGCCCGAGCGCTCATCGAGCGACATGGCAGGGGCGTCATGAAAAGCGCGGTCAGTCATGGCCGGCAGCGTCGCTTTATTGGAGTGCGGGATAGAGATCGGGGCGCGGGAGCGATCCAGCGTTCTGCTTTTTACTCACCGCATCAACATCCCGCTTTCGAGGCAACGACATTGATGCTGAATGACGCGACCTTGGACGGGGCTTGTAGGAGTGTTATCTTACCAGCCAACAGGAGACGTGCGATGAACGAGCGCCTGAAGCAAGCCGGAGAATGGATATGAACCAGATCCTGCGTGATGCTGTTCGTGAAGCCGAGGGCTTATCGGACGATGAGCAGGAAGAACTCGGCCGCGCGCTCAAGAGGCTGATGCTTCGCAAGCAGATCGATGGCGAATTGGCGGCAGCCGAGAAACGAGGCGGTCGTACGTCACACGACGACTTCATGGCAGAGCTGAAACAACGCTATGGCTAAGGTCTTCTGGCTGGACGAAGCCAGAGACAATGTGCGCGATCTGTTCGATTATCTGTTGCAGCACAATCCGCAGGCTGCCGAGCGCTACATCGACGCGCTTATCGAAATAGGGGAACAGCTGCAATTGTTTCCGAAGCGGGCGCGGGTGTATTCCGGCGACATCCGCGTCCTTCCATTCCGCAACCATCTGATCTTCTACCGCGTGATCGAGGAAGAGGATGAAGTCGAGATCCTGCGTGTTCGGGACGGCCGCCAACAGGTCGAAGATCTTCTGGATCCGGATACGGACTGACCCTCACTGAAAATCGAACGCGCTCAAGCCTGTCACCATCTCGTCCAACCCCAATGGCCGTGTGATCGGCGGTTCGGCGCGGGACAGGCAGCCGATACGTTCGCAGAGGCGGCAGGCGGGGCCGATCAGGACGCGGGTTTCGGAGCGCTTCGGGTCATTGGCGGGCAGGACATCGGCATAGATCACGGCATCGCGATGCTCGATATCGCAGCCGAGAAGGATTGCGGTGCGGCGCGGGCGTTCGGTGAAGGCGCCTTGCGGCCCCTCCAGCGTGCGGGCGATCACCAGGAAAGTCGCACCATCCGGCATTTCGGCGGCTTCGGCCAGGATCTGGCCGGGCTGCGCGAAGGCCGCATGAACCGGCAGTTTCGGGCAGCCACCGCCGAAGCGCGCATGCGGGAAGCCAATCGCGCCCGCCCGCCGGAACCGGGTGCCGGCATGATCGACTTCCATCATGAAGAACGGCACTCCCTCCCCGCCCCCTCGCGCCAGCGCGGTCAGCCGATTGGCCGCCTGTTCGAAGGACACACCAAAGCGCGAGCGCAAAACGTCGACGTCGTAACGCGCGCGTTTGGCGGCGGTGAGGAACGGGCCGTAGGGCATCATCAGCGCATGGGCGAGGTAACGTGCCAGATCGAAGCGCGCGATGCGTTTGGCTTCGTCGGAGCCGAGCTTCAGCGCCTGCACTTCGGCTGCGATCGCCACCTGCGCGCGGATCAAACAGGCTTCGATAGCGATCTCGCGCAACTGATCGAAGGGCGAGAGCCGCTCGGAGATAAACAGGCGCTGCGAATGGCGATCATAGCGACGGCGCCAGTTCGGCATGGTGGCGACCGGCAGGATCTTCACCACAATGCCATGCTCGCGTTGCAGCCAGCTTCTCAGGGCAGCACCGAGTTCATCGCCGGGCTGCAACAGCCGCGTAAAGGCTTCGGCTTCCTCTTCCAAAGCCGGAAAGTGGTTGGGCCTACGCTCCAGCACCTCGCGCACGGCGTCAATCGGCAGGCGCGTCGAAGCAAGAGCCGTGCTGTGGCCTTCGCGCGCCAGCATGTCTGAGAGGTCCGACAGCCGCTCCGCTTGTTCGCGATAGGCGCGGTAAAGCTTGATCATGCCGGCGCCGACATTGGGCGCGGCCTGCGCCACCTCCAGCAGCTCCTGTTCGCCCGGCAGTTCTCCGGCCAGCAGCGGATCGGCGAAGACTTCGCGCAGCGCGACCAGCGGCGCGTCGTCATGGCTCAACGCATGGATGTCGATCTTGTAGGCAGCGGCGAGCTTGATCAGCAGTTGCACCGTCAGCGGGCGCTGATTGCGTTCGATCAGGTTGAGATAAGATGGCGAGATGCCAAGCGCCTCGGCCATCGCCGATTGCGTTAGGCCGCGGTCGATCCGGATGCGGCGGATGCGTGGCCCTGCGAATATCTTGCGGTCGCTCATCACACTGCCTGACTCGATATTTACAAGATTTACATCACGACATTCCAGCGCCGTCAACGGTGTGACAGCCGCACCCGATTGTTCCGCGCAAAAGGCTGCTTTTCCTAGCTCTGCGCTCCTCCTGCTGCCACATCAAACCAGTGGCGCACGCCATCAGCCATTGTGTCAAAGCTGCTTGGGAGATATCCGATGACCGATTTTTACAACCTCGTTCCTTCCGCTCCTCAAGGCCGGTTCGACGGTGTGGAACGCCCTTATTCGGCCGCGGATGTGAAGCGCCTGCGCGGGTCGGTTGAGATCAGCTACAGCCTGGCCGAGAACGGCGCGAACCGCTTGTGGAAGCTCATCCACGAGGAGGACTTCGTCAACGCGCTCGGCGCGCTGTCGGGCAATCAGGCCATGCAGATGGTGCGCGCCGGCCTGAAGGCGATCTACCTGTCGGGCTGGCAGGTCGCGGCCGATGCCAACACGGCTTCCGCCATGTATCCCGACCAGTCGCTTTATCCGGCCAATGCTGCCCCCGAACTCGCCAAGCGCATCAACCGCACGCTGCAGCGCGCCGACCAGATCGAAACCGCGGAGGGCAAGGGCCTGTCGGTCGACACTTGGTTCGCGCCGATCGTGGCCGATGCTGAAGCCGGCTTCGGCGGACCGCTCAATGCCTTCGAGATCATGAAGGCCTTTATCGAGGCGGGTGCTGCCGGCGTTCATTTTGAGGACCAGCTCGCATCGGAAAAGAAGTGCGGCCATCTCGGCGGCAAGGTGCTGATCCCGACCCAAGCGCATATCCGCAACCTTACCGCAGCTAGACTTGCCGCCGATGTCATGGGCGTGCCGACGCTGATCGTTGCCCGCACCGATGCCGAGGCCGCCAAGTTGCTGACGTCCGACATCGACGAGCGCGATCAGCCTTTCGTCGATCACGACAAAGGCCGCACCGTCGAGGGCTTCTATAACGTCAAGAACGGCATCGAGCCCTGCATTGCCCGCGCAATCGCCTATGCGCCCTATTGCGACCTGATCTGGATGGAAACGGGCAAGCCGGATCTCGAACAGGCGCGCCGCTTCGCTGAGGCCGTGCAGAAGGAACATCCGGGCAAGCTGCTCGCCTATAACTGCTCGCCCTCGTTCAACTGGAAGAAGAACCTGGACGACGCAACCATCGCCAAGTTCCAGCGCGAGCTCGGCGCAATGGGTTATAAATTTCAGTTCATTACCCTCGCTGGGTTCCACCAGTTGAACTACGGCATGTTCGAACTGGCGCGCGGCTACAAGGACCGCCAGATGGCAGCCTATTCCGAGCTGCAGGAAGCGGAGTTCGCGGCGGAAGCCAATGGCTACACCGCAACCAAGCATCAGCGCGAGGTGGGCACCGGCTATTTCGACGCCGTGTCGCTGGCGATCACGGGCGGCCAGTCCTCCACCACCGCGATGAACGACTCCACCGAACATGAACAGTTCCGCCCAGCAGCGGAGTAGCTCAACGCCTAGTGTAAATCGTTTGAAACAGGTCTGAAGATCCCAGCAAAGGAGATTATCCATGCTCGATACGATTGAGGAAACCACAAAGCCGAAGACCCGTGTCAAGGAACGTGCCGAAGAACAGGCATCCTCGATGTCCGGTGACCAGCAATCGGCCATTCGCATGCTTGCGAATGATCTGCACAGGCTCAATCAATCCGTGATGAAAGCGGTTGAGGCAGGTGTTTCCGTGGAATTGGTGCGCTCTGCTCGTCATCATGGCGGCGATGGCAACTGGGGAGACTTGCTTGTTCCGGTGATCGTCACACGCCAAAGCTGAGAAACCCTGGAACAACTCAACCGCCACCCAGCCTTGTTCCTTCGTCGCACTTGACCGCCGACTGAGATTGGATAGAGTTCTATCCATCTCAGTCGGCGGATTAGCTCGCGGCAGCCGGCGCCGCATCGTAGTGCGAGGCTGATCCCACTCTATGCCTGTCGACAAGATGGCGGTACCCGGTTCCCCGGTGGCGGCCCGTTTCCATGACCATTCCCAAGTCAACATACAACCCTCGGTCGTCGCCGTCGGCAATGTTCCAGTGAATCTGGTTGTCGTGACCCGCATTGCCGAGCGCGCGAAGCTGCGCGCTGTGTCTTTGTCGCCGAGCGATGCGATCCGCAATCTGCCCAGCCTCACCCCGATCATCGTGGTGATCGACGGCGGGGTGGACAATTGCGAATGCGACACGCTTCTCGATGTGATCCAACATTGCCGCCGAAACAGCGGCCAGGGCCATCCGCGTCTCCTGTTTCTTTCCACCGGCCGAAAGACGGAAACGCAGTCGCTGTTGCATCCGGTGATGGATGCGGTCGTGGCCAAGCCCATTGTGCCGGAACGGTTGGAAGCCGTGCTGGCCGACCTGGCGCAGCAAAGCCGGTAAGAACCAAAACCTCTTCCTGCGCTAGGCTTTGCCGGCAGCATGATGCGTGTTTGCCTTGCGCGTCGCCATGCCTTCCATTCTCCGGTGGGGCTCAGCTATACTGGCGGCCTGTTCAACCGTTCGGTGATTGATGCCTGTCGCTAAAAAGGATGCCCGGTCCGTCAAGAAGACCAGCCGCATCGCAACGCCTGCCTTTCTCACAAACCTTCGTGGCGTAAAGACCTGGAAAGAAGCCACCGAGTGGCTGGAATGGCGGGGCATCGAGGACATCGAATGCATTACGCCCGATCAAGCCGGCGTGGCGCGCGGCAAGATGATGCCGTCGAAGAAGTTCACCTCCAACACCTCGCTGGCGCTGCCATCGGCCGTGTTCATGGCGACGATCTCCGGCGGTTATCCCGAAGACGGCAACGGCTTCACCTATCCCGAGGATGACGGCGACCTCAAGCTGATGCCGGATCTCAGCACGCTTTCAGCCGTGCCCTGGGAAACCGATCAAACGGCGCAGGTGATCTGCGATCTCGTGCATCAGGATGGCCGCGCGGTGGAGTTCACGCCGCGCAATGTGCTGAAGCGCGTAGTGGCTGTCTATGCCGATCTCGGCTGGAAACCGGTGGTGGCGCCGGAAATCGAATTCTACCTCGTGCGCAAGAACCCAGATCCCGATTATCCGCTGACCCCGCCTGTTGGCCGTTCCGGTCGCCCGATCGGCGGCGGACAGGGTTATTCGATCGCGGGCGTCAACGAGTTCGATGAGCTGATCGACGACATCTACCATTTCTCCGAGGGCCAGGGCCTGGAGATCGACACGCTGATCCATGAAGAAGGCGCGGGGCAGCTGGAGATCAACCTGCGTCACGGCGATCCGGTGGAACTGGCCGACCAGGTCTTCCTGTTCAAGCGCACGATCCGCGAAGCCGCGCTGAAGCACGAGACCTATGCGACCTTCATGGCCAAGCCGATCCAGGGTCAGCCAGGTTCGGCCATGCATATCCATCAATCGATCATCGACAAGAAGACCGGCCAGAACATCTTTGCCGCCGCCGATGGCAACGAAACGGATGCGTTCCACCATTTCATCGGCGGCATGCAGCGCCATGTGCCGAACGCGCTGGTGATGTTTGCGCCTTATGTGAACTCGTATCGCCGCTTGACGCAGGCCGCGTCCGCGCCGGTCAACACCAAATGGGGCTACGACAATCGCACAACCGCATTCCGCGTGCCGCGCTCAGACCCCGGCGCCCGCCGCGTTGAAAACCGCATCCCCTCCTCCGACGCCAACCCGTACCTGGCCCTGGCCGGGTCGCTGGCCTGCGGTCTGATCGGGCTGCGCAACCAGATCAAACCGGATGCGCCTGTTGGACGTACGGTGAACGATGATGAAATCGAGCTGCCACGCAGCCTTCTGGAATCGGTGCAACTATTCGAAGCCGACGAAGAGCTGAAGACCCTGCTCGGCGCCCAATTCGTGACCACCTATGCCGCGATCAAGAAGGCCGAGTTCGAGACCTTCATGGAGGTGATCAGCCCCTGGGAGCGCGAATATCTGTTGTTGAATGTGTGAGGAAAAGAAAGTGAGTAGGTGAATAGGGCAGTAGGTGAGTAAGGGGGCTCTGTGGCTGCGATAGTTCAATCGTACAAGGACCTGCTGGTCTGGCAACAAGCGATGGATCTCGCGGCATCTACCTACCAATTCACCCGTGGATGGCCGCGTGAAGAATTATATGGGCTCACGAGCCAAGTTCGACGCGCCGCGACGTCAGTCGCTGCGAACATTGCCGAGGGTTGGGGACGACAAAGCCGCGGCGCCTTCCAGCAATTCTTGAAGATCGCACAAGGCTCTCTGAAGGAAGTCGAGACGCATCTTCTCATCGCAGAGCGGATCGGGCTTACCAGTTCAGGCTCGATACGCCCATTGCTCGATCTGGCAGAAAGTATCGGTAAGCTGCTTCATCGGCTTATCACAAAACTTACAGAGAAGGCGCCATGACCACATACTCACTTATTCGCCTAATCGCGTAATCGCGTCATCACATGACTTCTCCCATTTCCCCCGGCCTATCCTGGTACGAAGCGAACCTTCCCGAGCGTCCAAGCTACCCTCAGCTTGACGGTGACCGTCAGGCCGATGTCGTCATCGTCGGCGGCGGCTTTACCGGCTTGTCGGCAGCCGCGCATCTCGCCAAGGCCGGCACCAACGTCGTGCTGATCGAGGCGCATCGGTTGGGGGATGGCGCGTCGGGGCGCAATGGCGGGCAGTTTGGCACGGGGCAGCGCGCGTGGGCGGAGGAGATGGAGGCCGAGATCGGCTTTACCCGCGCCAAGGCTCTGTTTGACCTCGCCGAAGAAGCGAAGGCGCATCTGCTGGATTTTGCAGCGACCAACGGCATTGACATCGATTACCGGCCGGGGCAGCTCTCGGTGGCACACAAGCCGCGCTATGTCGACATTTACAAGAAACACGTCGACATCATGGGCGAGCGCTTCGATTATCCGCACCTAACCTTCATGGATCAGGCGGAAACGGCTCGGCGGCTTGGCAGCAAGTCCTATTTCGGCGGCGCGCGTGATACCGGCACCGGCCATATCAATCCGCTGAAGCTGGTGGTGGGCACTGCGCGTGTGGCTGCGGAGGCTGGCGCACATCTGTTCGAGAACACCAAGGCGACCGGCGTTTCCAACGAGAACGGCAAGGTCATTGTCAAGACGCCGCGCGGCACGATCACGGCCGCCAAGGGGCTGCTTGGCGTCAATGCCTATGGCGGCGATCTCGAGCCCAAGAGTGCGGCTCATGTCATGCCGATCGGCTCCTTCATCGGCGCGACGCCACCGCTGGGCGATGATAGTCCGGTTCTTCCCGGCGGCGAGTCCGTCGACGACTCCCGCTTCGTGGTGCGCTATTTCCGCCGCTCCGTTGATGGCCGCCTGCTGTTCGGTGGCCGTGAAATCTACGGCGTCGGAGATCCGTCGGACATTGGATCGGGGATCCGGCGGCAGATAGCCGAGCTTTATCCGGCCCTGAGCGATGTCGAGATCACCCATGCCTGGGGCGGCTATGTCGGCATCACCATGCCGCGTAAGCCCTTCGTGCGGGAAGTCATGCCGAACGTCATCTATTCCGGCGGGTATTCCGGCCATGGCGTCATGCTGTCGAACTTCATGGGCAAGCTTTATGCCGAGATGGTCGCCGGCAATCGCGACCGGCTGAAGCTGATGGCCGATCTTAAGATCCCGGCCTTCCCGGGCGGACGAAGGTTTAGAGCGCCACTGCTGTTCTTGGCGCTGAATTGGTATGCGCTGCGCGACCGCATCTGATCGGGAACGATTTGGCAGGTTTGAAGCTTATCCGGATGATCCAAATTCGGAGTGTTTCGATGCGAAAACTGATCCTCGCCGCGCTCGGCTATGCCGCCTATCGCTGGCTTTCGGCACCGTCCAGCCAATCTTCCGACCGCCAGGCTGAACGCAACCCATCCAATGACGACCGGTCCGACGCCAGCCTTTCTGCACGCGAGCGCCGGAGAGAGAAAAGGCAGCGGGCACGTGACGAAGAGAATGAAGGCTCTGCTTCGCCTTCATCCGCAAACCGTCCGGCTCGCGCCTTTAACAGCAACCAGACGCAAGAAGACCAAGGGGACACCGGCGAAGTGACCTATCGTATTGTCGAGCATGACGAGGGCTGGGCCTACAAGGTCGGCGACGTGTTTTCGGAAACCTTCCCAACCCATGACGCCGCGAAGGAAGCGGCGGAAGCCGCTGCGCGTGCTCAGGAGCAGGCTGGCGAGCCCGAGCCGATCGAATATCAGGATGAAGACGGCAAGTGGCGCCAAGAAGAATCCGATGGCCGCGACCGCCCGCATACGGATGTCGAGGACGGCGAACCCCGCAAGGGTTGAAGACTTCCCTGTCCGAATTGAAAGGCTGAGGCGTAGCGCCTCAGCCTTTTTCATGCCACCGCCGCTTAGCCGTGGTTGAACACGATCGTCTTGGTTGCTGACATGTCGTAAAGCGCCTCGAAGCCCTTTTCGCGGCCGTGGCCGGACTTCTTGAAGCCGCCAAACGGCAGTTCGATGCCGCCACCGGCGCCATAACCGTTGACGAAGACCTGACCGGCTCGGACCTTCTTGGCGACACGATGCTGGCGTGCGCCGTCCTTTGTCCAGACGCCCGCGACGAGGCCGTAATCCGTGCTGTTGGCGAGCCGAACAGCCTCTTCCTCGCCCTCGAAGGCAAACAGTGAGAGAACCGGGCCGAAGACTTCCTGCTGCGCGATGTTGGCTTTGGGATCGACCGAGCCGAACAAGGCCGGCGCGACATAGAAGCCGTTTTGCGGCGCCGAAGGGTCCACGCTGCCGCGTGCAAGAACGGACACGCCGGCTTCTTCCGCCGCTGCGATGAAGCTCTTCACTTGGCCCTGCTGCTTCTTGTTGACCATCGGCCCAAGATCGCCGTCGGCATCATGCGGCGCGGCAACGAGCTTGCCGAAGCGGGCGGCGAGTTCAGTGGAGACCGCTTCGTAGATCGGCTTTTCGATCAGCACGCGGCTGCCGGCCGAACAGGTCTGCCCGCCATTCTGGATGATGGCGTTGACGAGAACGGGTAGCGCCTTTTCGATGTCGGCATCGGCAAACACGATCTGGGGCGACTTGCCGCCAAGTTCCATCGTGACGCCGCGATTGTTGATCGCGGCCGCCTGCTGGATCGCCGTGCCCGTCATGGTCGAGCCAGTGAAGGTGACGTAGTCGATGTCGCGATGCGCCGACAGCGCCGCACCCGCATCGCGGCCATAGCCGGTCACAACGTTGAACACGCCTTCCGGGAAGCCTGCTTCGAGTGCCAGTTCGGCAATGCGGATCGTGGTCAGCGAAGCGTCTTCGGCCGGCTTCACCACCAGCGTGTTGCCCATGGCAAAGGCCGCACCGGCCACGCGGGCGAGGATCTGCATCGGGTAGTTCCAGGGGATGATGCCCGCCACCACGCCATGCGGCTCGCGCAGTGTCAGCGCCGTATAGCCATCAAGGAAGGGGATCGTGTCGCCGTGGATCTTGTCGGCCGCGCCGCCATAGAATTCATAATAGCGCATCGTCGAAGTGACATCGGCCTTGCCCTGCCGGATCGGCTTGCCGGTGTCGCGCGACTCAAGCGCGGCCAGTTCGTCACCATTCTTCTCGATCAGCAGGCCGAGCCTGGTCAGCAGACGGCCGCGCTCGAAAGCGGGCATGCGGCTCCACGGGCCGTTCTCGAAGGCTTCCCGCGAGGACTTCACGGCGCGGTCGATATCGGCAGCGCCGGCAGCCGGAATGGACGCGAAGACCTTGCCGTCCGACGGCGACACCACATCGATGCGCTCGCCGCTCAAGGCGTCGGCCGGCTGACCGTTGATCAGTTGCATAAAAGCGCGGCCTTCCGCGACCGTGCGTGACAGATGCTGACCCATGGCTCGCCTCCTTGATTGGTGGTGGTGTGGTGCAACAAAACGCTGCGCATGTCACCCGCAACTTGACCGTCATCTGCAGGTCAGATCTGCGGAATAAGACGGCCAGATGGGTTGGCGGTGCCGTCGGCGACCCCTATGTTGCGGTGCAAAGCCAGACGCTAGCATTTTTTAATCGATTAGATTAAGCCTCTTGCCGTTGTTGGAAAACTTGCTCATGACCAGCCAGATTATCCCGGTTGAACCCTTCGATTTCATCATCTTCGGCGCCACCGGCGACCTTGCCGAGCGCAAGCTGCTGCCGGCGCTGTTTCAGCGCCAGGTAGCCGGCCAGTTCCTTGATCCGAGCCGCATCATCGGTTCCTCGCGCACCAAGATGACAGATGAGGAGTATCGGGCTTACGCGCAGACGGCTCTAAAAGAGCATGTGTCGGCCAACGAGTTGACCGATGAAGCACTCCAGACGTTTCTTGGTCGCCTGTCTTACGTCGCGGCCGACGCCACCACCGGTGAGGGCTTCGACCAGCTGAAGACGGTGATCGGCGACAACGACGTCATCCGCGTCTTTTATCTGGCCGTTGCGCCGGCCTTGTTCGGCGAAATCGCCAAGCAGGTGGCCGCGCATGACCTGATCACCGAACAAGCGCGCATCGTGATCGAAAAGCCGATCGGGCGCGATCTGGAATCGGCCAAGCTGCTGAACGACACGATCGGCAGCGTGTTCAAGGAAAGCCAGATCTTCCGCATCGACCACTATCTCGGCAAGGAGACGGTGCAGAACCTGCTGGCGCTGCGCTTCGCCAATGCGCTTTACGAGCCGCTTTGGAACAATGCGCATATCGACCATGTGCAGATCACGGTGGCCGAATCGGTCGGCCTGGAAGGCCGTGCGGGCTATTACGACAAGGCCGGCGCGCTGCGCGACATGGTGCAGAACCACATGCTGCAGCTGCTTTGCCTCGTTGCCATCGAAGCGCCGCCCTCGATCGACGCGGACTCCCTGCGCGACGAGAAGCTGAAAGTGCTGCGCTCGCTGCAGCGCATCAACGGGCAAACGGCCGGCAAGCTGACGGTGCGCGGCCAGTATCGCGCGGGCGCTTCCGCCGGCGGTCCGGTGAAGGGCTATCTGGATGAGCTCGGCAACGGCGAAAGCACGACCGAAACCTTCGTCGCCATCAAGGCCGAGATCTCCAATTGGCGCTGGGCCGGCGTGCCGTTTTATCTGCGCACGGGCAAGCGGCTGGCGGCACGGGTGTCGGAGATCGTCATCGAGTTCAAACCGATCCCCTATTCGATCTTCGGCGAAAGCGCCGGTCAGGTCGTGGCCAACAAGCTGGTGATCCGCTTGCAGCCGGATGAAGGCGTCAAGCAGTGGCTGATGATCAAGGATCCAGGCCCGGGCGGCATGCGCTTGAAGCATGTGCCGCTCGACATGAGCTTCGCGGAAGCTTTCAACGTGCGCAATCCCGATGCTTATGAGCGGCTGATCATGGATGTGGTGCGCGGCAACCAGACGCTGTTCATGCGCCGCGACGAGGTCGAGGCGGCGTGGAACTGGATCGACCCGATCCTTCATTCCTGGAACGACAACAATCAGGAAGTGCAGGGTTACACCTCCGGCACCTGGGGCCCCTCCTCCGCCATCGCCCTGATCGAGCGCGACGGCCGCACCTGGCACGAAAGCGTCTGATCATGATTGCCGATCCGCGCTGGCACCGTTTTGCAACGCCCGAACAGCTCGCGGATCGGTTCGCCGGCGACATGGCGGATTTCCTGAAAATCGCGATCAGCCAGCGCGGCCAGGCTCTGCTTGCCGTGTCGGGAGGCACTACGCCGGCAGCGTTCTTCCGCGCTCTTTCGACCCATGATCTTCCCTGGACGGATGTCACGGTCGTGCCGGTGGATGAGCGGTTCGTGCCGACCACTTCAGAGCGGTCCAACGAGAAGCTGATCCGGCAAAACCTGCTGGTGAACAAGGCTGCAGCGGCGCGCTTCACGCCGCTTTATCATGATGTGGCGGATATCAGTGACGCCGCAAAGCTGGCCGATCGCGCCGTGACAGACTTGCCGCTGCCCTTCGACGTGGTGGTGCTGGGCATGGGGGGCGATGGGCATACGGCATCGTTCTTCCCGGACTCGCCCGAACTGACGGGCGCCATCGACCCGGCGGCGAGCCACCATGTTCTGGCGGTCACCGCGCCGAGCGCGGACGAGCCGCGTTTGACGCTGACTTTGCCGGTGCTCCTTTCGGCGGGGCTGATCGCACTCCATATCGAGGGGGCCGAGAAACATAGCCTGCTCGAAACTGTTCTGGCCGAACCACATCCACGCGAGAAGCCGATTGGCGCCGTGCTTCTTCATGCGGCCAAGCCGCTCGACATTTACTGGGCGCCCAAGAAAGGCGAATAGCCATGACTGTCCGCAGTGACGTCGCAGCCATCACCGACCGCATTCGCGAACGTTCCAAGCCGACCCGCGAGCCCTATCTCGACCGCCTCGAAGCGGCTGCCGCGCGCGGCGTGCATCGCTCGGTTCTGTCCTGCGGCAACCTCGCCCATGGCTTTGCGGCCTGCGCGCCGAATACCAAGGCGGCCCTGTCGGGCGACACGGTGCCGAACCTCGGCATCATCACCGCTTACAACGACATGCTGTCGGCGCATGCGCCTTACGAGACCTATCCGCAGTTGATCCGCAAGGCGGCGACCGAAGTCGGCGGCGTGGCGCAAGTGGCTGGCGGTGTTCCGGCCATGTGCGACGGCGTCACGCAAGGGCAGCCCGGCATGGAGCTGTCGCTGTTTTCGCGCGACGTGATCGCGATGGCGGCCGGCATCGGCTTGTCGCACAACATGTTCGACGCTGCCGTTTATCTCGGGATCTGCGACAAGATCGTGCCCGGTCTGATGATCGCGGCCATGACCTTCGGCCATCTGCCGGCCGTGTTCGTGCCTGCCGGTCCGATGCCGTCGGGCCTGCCCAATGACGAGAAGGCGAAGATCCGCCAGCTTTATGCCGAGGGCAAGGTCGGCCGCGCGGAACTGCTGGAAGCCGAGTCCAAGTCCTACCATAGCCCTGGCACCTGCACCTTCTATGGCACCGCGAACTCCAACCAGATGATGATGGAGATCATGGGCCTGCATATTCCAGGCTCTTCCTTCATCAATCCGGGCACGCCCCTGCGCGATGCGATGACCCGCGAAGCCGCGCAGCGCGCGCTGGCGATCACGGCGCTCGGAAACGATTTCACGCCGGCCGGCAAGATGATCGACGAGCGCTCGATCGTGAACGCGATCGTCGGTTTGCATGCGACCGGTGGCTCCACCAACCATACGATCCATCTGATCGCGATGGCGGGCGCGGCCGGTATCAAGCTGACCTGGCAGGACATTTCCGACCTGTCGGACACGGTGCCGCTGCTGGCGCGCGTTTACCCGAACGGTCTGGCCGACATCAACCACTTCCACGCGGCGGGTGGCATGGGCTTCCTGATCCGCGAATTGCTGGATGCCGGCTATCTGCATGAAGATGTCCGCACAGTGTGGGGCGACGGTTTGCGCTCCTACACGATCGAGCCGAAGCTGAATAACGACGGCACCGTGTCGCGTGAACCGGCACCGGCTGTCAGCGGCGACGAAAAGGTGCTGACCACCGCGCCGAAGCCGTTCCAGGCGACTGGGGGTCTAAAGGTCCTGACCGGCAATTTTGGCCATGCCATCATCAAGACTTCGGCCGTGAAGCCGGAAAAGCGCATCGTGGAAGCACCCGCGATCGTGTTCGACAGCCAGGAAGGCCTGAACCAGGCGTTCAAGAATGGCGAGCTCGATCGCGACTTCGTGGCCGTCGTGCGCTTTCAGGGTCCGAAGGCCAACGGCATGCCGGAACTGCACCGGCTGACAACCGTGCTCGGCGTGCTGCAGGATCGCGGCCGTCATGTCGCGCTGGTCACCGATGGGCGCATGTCGGGCGCATCCGGCAAAGTGCCGGCGGCTATTCACGTGACGCCGGAAGCGCTGGATGGCGGCGCAATCGGCCGCATCCAGAATGGAGATATTGTCCGTCTCGACGGCGAGGCTGGTACGCTGGAAGTTCTGGTTACGGCCGAGGAACTGGCTGCGCGGCCGATCGTGGTGCCGGATCTCAGCGCCAACAGTTTCGGCATGGGCCGTGAACTGTTCGCAGGCTTCCGCCAGCTCGCTCTGCGAGCCGACGAAGGGGCATCGAGCTTCGGCGTCGCCGCCTGAGAAAGAAGCCTAGTCGCGCAGCTCGATGCTGCGCTTCTTGGCGGCGTCGACGGCTTCCACCAGCAGCGTCTTCAACCGGTCGCCACCCATCAGCACGTCGAGTGCGGCGGCCGTTGTTCCCTTCGGGCTGGTGACGTTCTCGCGCAGCTTGCCCGGCTCTTCCTCACTGTCGGCAGCCAGTGCGCCTGCGCCGTAGACCGTCTGCATGGCGAGCAGCTTGGCGACGTCGGATGGCAGGCCAGCTGTTTCAGCGGCGGCGGTCAAGGCTTCGATGAAGTGGAAGATATAGGCGGGACCGGACCCCGAAACGGCCGTCACCGCGTCCATCAACTCTTCGGTTTCGATCGTCGCGACCGCTCCATTTGCCGAAAGCAGATCGCGCACAAAGCTGTCCTGCTCGTCCGTAACATTGGCGTTTGAAAACAGCACCAGCATGCCCTTGCCGATCGCCGCCGGCGTGTTCGGCATGCAGCGGATAACCGCCGCGTCTGACCCAAGCAGGTCTTCAAACACCGCGATCGGCGTGCCGGCGGCGATGCTGAGAGCGGCTGCACCCGCTTCCACAAAGTGCTTATAGGCTGGCACCACATCTTTCATGACCTGCGGCTTCACCGCGAAGATCACCAGCTTGGGTTGGCAATCCGCGGGGATATCAGATGCGTCGGCATGAACGGACACACCCAGCGCCTGGGCACGGGTACGAAGGCTTTCGTTGGGTTCGACAACCGCAACGCGCGCGGCCGGGATGCGGCCGGCCTTCACCCAGCCCGCAAGCATCGCGTAGCCCATATTGCCGCAACCGGCGAGGATGAGGTCGATCGACATCGCAAGAACTCCCATTGTTTCAGCGGCAATAACCGCCGCGCGGCTTCGTGTCACGCCTTCACGGGAAACCGCGCCGTCATCCGCAGGCCCAGCACGCCGAACACGAAGAGCAGCCAGACCGGATCGGCGCGGCGGAAGAAGAAGCTTTCCAGGAAGGCGTTCAGGCAGGTGAACAGAACGATCATCATGAAGAGGTCCGCGAGCAGCACGTTCTCCCGCTTCAAGGGCGTGCGGACAAAATCGCGCGCTGGTGCCAGCACGAAGGCAGTGATTGCGATCAGCATCCCTGGCACCCCGATCGACAGCGCGACATCGATGTAACCGTTATGGCCGTGCACGATCGAGCTGAGGTCCCAAGCGCGATCGAAGGGCTGAAGCTGATCGGACACGATGCGCGTCGTCCAGAAGCTCTCCAGGCCATAGCCGCTCCAAGGACGCGCTGCGATCATCTGGCCGGCGAACTCCCAGATCGTGGTGCGGCCGGTATAGGTCAGATCGGGGAAGACTTGCTGCATCAGCACCTTCACCGGCTCGATGAAGACCATGCCGAGCGTTAGCAGCGCTGCGGCCACAACCGATCCCACAAGGATCGCCGGCGTCAGCCCTCGCAGGCCGAACAGCGTCGGCCCTGCAACACACAGGATCGCCACGGGCGCGAGGCCTGTCGTGGTCTTGGAGTCGGTCTTGAACAGGAAGAAGAAGGCGGTCACGAACAGGATCGCTCCAGCTGCCTGCCAGCCGCGCCGGAACAGGTAGATGCCTGCAAAGCTCAGGCAGGCCATCACCGGCCCGGCAATGTTCTTATGCGCATAGAGGCCACGCCACGAACCGGCATTCCGCGGCTCGAAATTGTCCAAGGGCGTGACCGCGATGTCTGGATAGATCACCAGGCCGACATAGCAGTAAGCGACGACGCCAAGGCTGACCCAGGCCAGAACCCGGGAAAACGCATCGGCCCCGCGCGGCAGGGTCAGTACGGCCGCTATGCCGAGAATGCCTACGATCGTAAACAACACGGCGCGCAGCGCTTGCCCGGTATCGAGCGCGTTGGACACCGAGACAAACAGCAGCGCGATAAGGATCAGCCACCAGGGGCTGAGCAGCGCCGAAGCGACGCGGCGATCCACAAAGCAGAACAGCCCGAATAGCGCGCCGATCGCCACACAGCCATAGCCGACCTGATTGACGAGATCGCCGCCGACTTCCGCCTGTCCGGCAGGCGTAAACGGGCGGAAAGACACCAGCAGCGCGGCAAAGATCGCCATGGCCAGAAGCATGGCGACCCGATGCGGGGGGAAGGCGTGGATGATCTCGTCGCGAATCGTCGCGAAATCGCGATCAGTTCTTTTCAGGCTGGCGATATTGCTCATTCTGATAGCCAAAGTGAGCCAAGATCCGGCCGAGAGCAATGTAAAGCCTGTATTGGCCTGTGACGATGGATCCTTTCGCTACATCACGCGCGGCCCGAAACGGAGCCAAGCCTAGCAATGCTGCGCTTTTCATGAAGGTTCTGATGCCACCGAACGGCTCTTCGGCGCGCTGGCGCTTTTCCACCAGGGTCGAGATCACGCCGTTGCGCAAGGAGCGGGCGCGGATCCAGTCGGCCTGTAAACGGCGTTCGGGCACGGTTTCATAAACGCAGGCTTCCTCGCACCAGGCGAGCTTGAAGCCCATGGCCGTGCAGCGGCTCACCAGATCGATATCGCCGCCGCCAAGAAAGTTGAAGCGCGGATCGAAGAAAGGCTGATCGAGCGCCTTCAGCACCTGCTTGCCGATCAACAGGTTGCCCGAGGAATAAAGCACCCGCACCGGGCCGCTTTTGTGATGCGCCGGCTTGAAAACTGGATGGTGTTCGAAGCGGTTCTTGCCGGGATTGGCGAAAACCGGGCGCTGAGGACCACCGACGAGATCGGCACTATAGCGATCGGCCGCCGCAATCATGAGCTCGATCCATTGGACATCGGCGACTTCATCATCGTCGATGATCAGAACATGGCGGAAGTCGGGGTAGTGTTGAAGCGCGGTCTGGAGGCCGGCATTATAGGCTGAGCAATTACCGCGCTCATGCGCGATCACAACCATGCCCTGCATTTCGCCACCCTCGAACAAGGGGGCGGCAACGGCAGCTCCCTCGCGGTCTTCCGCTTCGTTTTCCATGACGATCACGGCAAAGCGGCGCACGGTTTGCTGGGCTTGCAGAGAGTGCAGCGTTTTCAGGAGATGGTCGGGGCGGCGAAAGGTCGGGCAGATCACGACGGCTTCGATGCCGGCAACGGGATGGGGCGAGCGCGCAACGAGCGAGATACCAGGCAGGATTTCGGATTCGTTCATGAAGCCAACTCCTTCCCGCCACCTGGCAGGCGCCCTTTTACGGTCGAACCAACGGCGGCAAAATCCTCCTCGGCTGCATGCCCGACTTGCCTTGAGGAACCGTTAAAGAGTTGGCCACGCAAATCTGGCAAAGAAGAGAGCTGGGGGCTTGGCAAGCTTCTTGCTGCGATGGTTTAAGCAAGCATTCACTGCCCCAAAATAGGACGGTGGAAACAGGACGAGTGGAATGCATCTGGCCTTCGTGACGTCTCTCGTTCCCGATGGAACATTGACCACCGGCTACGAGATCGCGAATGCCGCGATTATCGATGGCCTGCGTCGCGCGGGCGTCCAAGTCAGCGTGGTGGGTTTTACCTGGCCGGGCAAACAGCCGATCGATCCTGAGAATACCGTGGTTCTCGGTTCCGTTGACGTGCAGACGCATACCGCATCCGCCGGCCAGCGCCTGCTATGGCTTGGCCGCGCCTTGGCGGAAGGGCAGACCTTTTCTTCCGTGAAGCTGCGGCACACCGGCGAGGTGCGCATACGTAAGGCGCTGCAAACGCTGGAACCGTTCGATGGCTATGTGCTGAACGGCGTGACGCTGGCCGGCGCCTATCCTGACCTGTTTCGAAACAAGCCATCGATCTTCGTGGCGCATAATGTCGAGCATCAATCCGCGGCTGAGAATGCGGTGGCGGCTCGCTCCCTCGTCGAGCGACTGCTTTACACCCGCGAAGCGCGCCTGCTGAAACAGCTTGAAGCCAAGCTCTGCAAACAGGCCGACTTTGTGTTCACGCTGGCGGAAGAAGACCGCGTGCCGCTGGGCATAGCCGATGACCGCCGGTCCGCCACCCTGCCGCTGACGACACGTGCAACAGCCTTCTTGCCGCTATCCTCACGCCAGCCCGCTTATGATCTGGCGTTGATCGGCACGTGGACATGGCAGCCGAACAGGATCGGCCTGGACTGGTTCCTCGAACAGGTCGTGCCGCAACTGCCTCATTCTATGCAGATCAAGATCGCGGGCCGAGCGCCCGCAGGCCTGCGCTCGGATCATCCGGGTGTGGAATTCGTCGGCAGGGTCGAGGACGCAACGGCTTTTGTGCGCGGCGCCAAGGTGATCCCGCTGATCAGCCAGGCAGGCAGCGGCGTGCAGCTGAAAACGATCGAGACCTTCGAACTGGGTATGCCTGCGGTGGCGACCCGCTCCTCGCTGCGCGGCATCGCGGATGTGCCTGAAAATTGCACGGTCGCGGATGATCCAGCAGCGTTCGCGCTCGCCCTCACCCACGCGGCTCGCTTGCGATTGGTCGACGGCGATGGGCGCGCCTTTCATGCTGCGCAGATCAAGGCGATGGACCGGCAGATCAGCCGCGGCCTTGCTGCTTTGCCAAGGTCCATGCAGAGGCATGCAGCGTGACGGTGCATTCCCTTCCGGCCGTTCCAGCCATGCCGACGCGCGATATTCTCGGCACTCCGGTCGCGGCGCTTGGATGGCAGGAAGCGATTGACCTGCTCAATGAGGCCGTGGAGCAGAAGCGCTTCACGCGCATCGGCTTCATGAATGCGCATAATGCCAATCTGACCGTCCACCATCCGCGCTACGCGAAGGTCCTCAAGGACTTCATCGTTTTGCCGGACGGGATTGGCGTGGATATCGCCTCATCCATGCTCTACGGTTCCGCTTTCCCTGCCAATCTCAATGGCACGGACTTCGTGCCGGAATGGCTCGCGACAACCAAGACGCCGCTGACCGTTGCCCTGTTGGGTGCAAAGCGCAACAGCGTCGAACGCGCTCGATCCTACTTTGAGCAGCGTGCGCCCCAGCATCGATTCGTGCTCATCCACGACGGCTTTTTCGACGAAGAGCGGGAAAAGGGCATTCTGACCGAACTCATCGCGCTCAAGCCGGACGTGCTGATCGTGGCGATGGGTGTGCCGCGCCAGGAGCTTTGGATCGCCGACCATATTACGCTGGAGCATTGCATCCTCCCGATCGGGGTGGGCGCCTTGTTTGATCTCCTCAGTGGAACGGTGCCGCGTGCGCCGCCGGCAATCCGCAACCTGCGCATGGAATGGGTGTACCGATTGGCGGTCGAGCCGCGCCGCCTGTTCCGCCGCTATGTTCTGGGTGTTCCTGCTTTCCTTTGGCGCGTAATGCGGCAACGCCGGCCGCTTGGTGGGCGCGCTTGATCAACCCGCCCCGCATCGTGGGCGATGCAGCGTCTGCTCACAGCGCTGCGATCGTGACGGCCAGCTACGGGCCGGATTTCGAGCGCTGCCGTCTTCTATGCGAGACGATCGACGCGCATGTCACGGGTATGGCGCATCATTACATTCTGGTTGCGCATCATGACGTCCAGCTGTTCCGGCAGTTGGAAGGTCCGCGCCGCACCGTCGTTGACGAGCGCGATCTCTTGCCCTCCTGGCTGCATGCGCTGCCCGACCCCACCAGCCTCTTCACCCGGCGCATCTGGCTGAGCACCCGCACCATGCCGCTGCGGGGCTGGCATGTGCAGCAGCTTCGCCGCATCGCCCTGCACGCGAAGATCGATGAAGACGCGCTGATCTATGTGGATTCCGATGTCGCCTTCATCAAAGCGTTCGATTGCCGGACGATGTGGCGCGACGACAAGCTCCAGCTGTTTCGCCGCGAAAACGGTCTGGCTGAAAACACGCGGAAAGAACATTCTCGCTGGTCTTCCAACGCTGCCCTGGCGCTTGGCATCGAGCCGCCCATCTCATCGCCGCACGATTACATCGTCACGCTGATCGCATGGCGCAGGCAGAGTATCCGGGCGATATGCGAGCGGATCGAAGCGGTGCATGGCCGCCATTGGGTCGAGGTGCTTGGCTTGCAGCGGCAATTCTCGGAATGCACGATCTATGGCCGCTATGTCGACGAGATCGAGGGTCTCGAGCACCATTATCATAGCGACCGCGAGCTGTGCCGCGTGTACTGGTCAGGTCCGGAACTTTCGGCGGGTGGCTTGCAGGCCTTTGTGAGCGGCATGGCCACGGATCAGGTGGCGATCGGCATCCAGTCTTTCACCGGCACCGACATCAACCAGATCCGCGCAACACTGGAGCTGGCTTAAATGACTTTGGCCGGCCGGCGCAGCGCGGTGTAGGTGAGGACGGCCGAAAGGATGTAAAGCAGCGCAAAGCCGCCGTTCAGCCACAGCGTGAGGGCTGCGGGATCGGCTGCTTCGGCAATCAGAACGGTCAGGATTGCGAGCTTTGCACCAGTAAGGATCAGCAGGTTGATCGCCCGGCGCAGGGTCTGACCGCGCGCGAACAGCACTTCCGCATGGTATTCCGTGAGGTTGCGGAAGCCGGGAATGGCGAGCGCCAGCATCACGAGCCCTGCCGCCGCCGCGACATTGCGGCCGAGCGCATTGGGTGCGACGGTGAGGATGATGGCTAGGGCAAGCAAAGCCGCTGTCGAAATCAGGAAGACGCCCGCCTCCAGACCAACCCGCACCCTCAAGCGTTTCATCATGTCCGGCAGCCGCATCAGTCGTTGAACCAGCATCATCGTGAAGGTTCGGATCGGTATGGCGGTCAGATCCACCAGCCGCATCAGGATGGCGTAGATTCCGGCTAGTTCGGCGCCGCCCAGCGACAGGACCAGCAGCTTGTCGAACTCCATTTGCAGATAGAACAACAGCTCGGCACCGGCGACATAGAGCGCATCCGGCAGACGCTTCCAATAAAAGCGCGGGCGGATCTGCAGCCGCATTGGCGGCGCAAAAAAGAGGATGGCGATCAGCAGCGAGGCGGCGTTGGCGGCGAGGTAGAAGTGCGCCCAATCCGCCAATCCGAGCCCCTGCCGGACTGCCGTTAGCGCGAAGAGACCGGCTGCCGCCGCCCGCAGCACCGTGCCGAGGATCACCAGCACCGAAGCGCGGCCAAAGCGGTTCATGCCGTTGTTAACGATCACGATCGTTTCCGTCGGCCGCCACAACAGCGCCTCGGCGATTACGATCTCGGCAAAGATCAGTGCGTTCAGATCACCGGCGAAGAACAGCGCAAAAACGGCGGCACTGCCGAGGGCAAGCACCGGCAGAGAGAGCGCGCCCATCATCAGAAAGCCGCCGGCGAAGATGCCGATCAAGCGCGGGCGCACCGTTGCGACACGGTAAAGCGGCGCGGTGAAGCCGAAGCCAAGAATACGCGACAGCATCACACCGGCTGCAGAAGCGGTGGCGAACAGGCCGAATTCGGCGATGGTCAGCGTGTTCGCCAGCGCCACGAAATAGATCAGCGAGAATATCAGACGACCGGCCGAGCCGCTGATGGCTGACAGGTAGTCTCGCGCCAGCGCACGCTGCGCCCACAAGCGCGCGAAAGCACCTGTGGCCGGCTGTTGTGCAACTTCGGGCGGCATATCGATCATGAGCTTGGCTCTAGCAGGCGGTGCTTAACGGCGGGTTCGACCGGCCGCGCCAAGTTGAGGCAGGCGGCTTCCGTTGACAAACAGAGGGCCGCGCTCTCTATCAACGGCAAGGCGAAGCACCGCCCAAGGATGCCCCAAATGCTCAATGTTGCGCCAACCGGCCTTGCCCGCGATCTTATCAAGCGCGCCGAAGAAGGCCGGCCCGTGCGCATCGGGCTGATCGGCTGCGGCGAGATGGGCACGGACATCATCACGCAGGTCGCGCTGATGAAGGGCATCGAGGTCGCGGTCGTCGTTGACCGCAGCGGGACGCGTGCCTGGGATGCCGTGCGGATCGCAGAGCTTAGCCACGACAGCGCCGAAGAGGCTGGCGATGCGGCAAGCGTCACGCGCGCGATCGAAGCCGGCAAGATGGCAATCGTCAGGGACGCTGAACTGGCATTGTCCTGCGCGCTTGTCGATGTCGTGGTGGACGCCACCGGCAAGCCGACAGCCGGTGCTGATCTCGGCATGCGTGCCATGGAGCATGGCAAGCACCTCGTGATGATGAATGTCGAAGCAGACGTCACCATCGGCGCTTATCTGCGCCAGACGGCCGACCGGCTCGGCGTGATCTATTCCGTCGGTGCCGGCGACGAGCCGTCCTCTTGCATGGAGCTGATCGAGCTGGTTTCGGCGCTGGGCTATACCGTGGTTGCGGCCGGCAAGGGCAAGAACAATCCGCTCAACCACGATGCCGTGCCGGACGATTACCGCGCCGAAGCGGAGCGCCGGAACATGAACCCGCGCATGCTGGTGGAGTTCGTGGACGGCTCGAAGACCATGGTCGAGATGTGCGCCATCGCCAATGCCACTGGCCTTGTGCCGGACAAGGCCGGCATGCATGGACCCGCTGCCACGCTGGAAGAACTGCCCAAGGTGCTTTGCCCCGTGGAAGATGGCGGCGTCCTGTCGAAGAAGGGCGTGGTGGATTTCTCGATCGGCAAGGGCGTGGCGCCGGGCGTCTTCGTGATCGCCGAAATGGCACATCCGCGCCTTAGCGAGCGGATGGAAGACCTGAAGCTCGGGGAAGGCCCCTACTTCACCTTCTACCGCCCCTTCCACCTCACCAGCCTCGAAGTGCCGCTGACCTGCGCCCGCGTCGTGCTTTACGGCAAACCCGACATGGTGCCGCTCGACCGCCCCGTGGCCGAAGTCTGCGCGGTGGCCAAGCGCGACTTGGCAGCAGGCGAGCGCTTCGACGCGATCGGCGAATACACCTACCGCTCCTGGATCATGACCGCGCAAGACGCCCGCAACGCCCGCGCCGTCCCCTGCGGCTTGCTGGAAGGCGGCACGGTGACGGCGCCGATCAAGAAGGGCGAACTGATCACCTACGCCAACGCCAACCCCGATCGCTCCACGCGGCTGTTCGAGCTCAGGCAGAAGCAGGACGAGATGGTGTTTGGGAGTTCGGTGGCGGGTTAGCTCTCAGCCACTTTCTTCGGTCGTCCACCCTTGGCACCATTGGCGCGAGCAGCAGCAGCCTTGGCAGACGAGGTCTGCCTACCTGCATGCCGAGCCAAGGCGCGGTTCATCCAAGTGCGCGTTCCGAAGATTCCGCCAACTAGTGCAGGCACATAAAGATCGACATCAAGTCGGGGCCAATGAAGATTGAGCCCCAAACCCTCGATTTCAACGATCTCCAGGTCGGCGTCATCGGCATCTTGCAGATCTTCCACCAGAGCAGCTGGGAAGGCGTAGCTGCATCCGTTGATCAGCTCGATTTCTATGCGGAGCGTCTTCACATTAAAGCGAGCGTGCTCGGCACGAGGCTCCGTTTCGAGGATCTGTCGACCGCGAGCTTCCGCAGCAGCCAAGTCGGCATCAGTCACGCTGTCCATGGATACGCTCCCACTGGTGCAAAAACTCAGTCTGCCGTTGCGCAATCTCGTTCATCAACCGGCGCATGTCCGGTAACCCATCTGCTGGGTTTCGCAATGCTTCAATACGTCGTCCGCCGCTCTTCGCTCGGTGGACGCCCAAACTGCAGGCGGTAGCTTTGGGCGAAGTAGGAGTGGGAGGTGAAGCCGGTGGCGATGGCGACGTCGAGGATGGGCATGTTGGTTTGACGCAGCAGTTCGCGGGCGCGTTCCAGGCGCAGCCGCATGTAATAGCGCCCGGGCGTCATGTTGAGGTGTCGCAGAAACAGGCGCTCCACCTGGCGCACCGACAGTCCGGCCGCCTTGGCAAGCTGCACGGCTGATAGCGGCTCGTCGAGCTTGTCGGCCATGAGTTCGACGATCTTGCGCAGCTTTTCCGATTTGCCGGTGAGATCGCGTTCGGGGCCGATGCGCTGGCGGTCGCCAGCGGAGCGAATGCGCTCGTGCTGGAACTGGTTGGCGACTTCATTCGCGAGACCCTGACCGAAATCGCTGCGCAGGATCTCCAGCATCAGGTCGATCGAGGTCGTGCCGCCAGCGCAGCTGTAGCGCTTGCGGTCGATCTCATAGACATTGCCGGTGCACTCGATATCCGGGAAGCGTTCGCGGAACCCGGCGCGGTTTTCCCAGTGAATGGTGCAGCGGTGACCTTCGAGCTGCCCTGCTTCGGCGAGCAGGAAAGAGCCGGCTGAGAGGGCGCCGAGGGCGCCGCCGCGTCTTCCCCAAGTGCGGAGTGCCGCCAGGATCTTGCTTTTGCCGGGAAACTCGGTGCTGAGGCCCAGGCACACGAACAGGATGTCGGCTGGCGGGATGTCGGCCACGCTGTAGTCGATCTTCAGCGGCAGGCCATTGGAGGCCATAACCGCTTCGCCATCGGCGGAGATGGTGGTCCAGCTGTAGAAGTCGTGGCCCAACATCCGGTTGGCCGAACGCATGGTATCGATGGCGGCTGCCAGCGAAAACATCGCGAACTTGTCGACCAGCAAAAAGGCGAAGTGCCGGCCGCCGCCAGCGGGATCAGACATTCCAGTGAACCCTTTGACGCCGCGCTTATCAGGGCGGCGAAAACATTGGACGTAAGAGCCTCAGAACTGTGGCGATGGCTTGCCGGAAGCGCGGTAAGCGGAAGCCAGCGTGTTGGCCATGAGCATGGCGATGGTCATCGGACCGACACCGCCCGGCACCGGCGTGATGGCGCCGGCGTTCTCGGACGCTTCGGCGAAGGCGACGTCGCCGACCAGCCGCGCCTTCTCGCCTTCCGCCGAGACGACGCGGTTGATGCCGACATCGATCACGGTAGCGCCCGGCTTTACCCAATCGCCCTTGACGATCTCCGGCCGGCCGACGGCGGCCACAAGAATGTCGGCGGTGCGGGCGAGCGTTGCGAGATCCCTCGTGCGGCTGTGGGCGATCGTGACCGTGCAGTTGGCGGCCAACAGCAGGTTGGCCATCGGCTTGCCGACGATGTTGGAGCGGCCGATGACGACGGCAGTCAGGCCGGACAGATCCTTGCCATGAACGCGCTCAACCAGGATCATGCAGCCGGCCGGCGTGCAGGGCACGAAGGCGCTGTCGAGTTCACCGACGCCGATCTTGCCGACATTGGTGAAGTTGAAGCCGTCGACGTCCTTTTCAGCGGCGATCGCCTGGATCACCTTGGCCGAATCGATCTGCGCCGGCAGCGGCAGCTGAACGAGGATGCCGTGGATGGCCGGATCGGCGTTAAGCTTTTCCACCAAGCCAAGAAGATCGGCCTCACTCGTTTCAGCGGGCAGCGTGTGCTGCTCGGAATGGAAGCCGCATTCCTTGGCCTTGCGGGACTTCGAATTGACATAGACCTGGCTGGCCGGATCTTCGCCGACGATCACCACGGCCAGACCCGGCTGCGCACCGCCATCCTCAAGAAGGCTAGCCGTTGCTTCCTTCACCTTGGCGACAACCTCTTCGCCAACCAGCTTGCCGTTGATGACTTCAGCCATGTTTCTTCTCCGCCTGCAGACCGCATGTTCGATTTAGCGCATGAGCGGGCGATAGCACTTCCACGGCAACGGCGCGATATGCCGCTTCCGCAATGCTCGGGATTGATGCCTTCGGTTTTAGGACCGCCGACGGCTTTCCTTCAGGTCTTCGACCGCCTCACGAAATTCGCGCAGGCTGGCCCGGATTTCTTCAACGGCCGACCGTTCGAAGCCGGCAGTGGGCTGCACATTTTGAGCAGGATCGAGGCGCTGCGCGGATTGCGCCGCATAGATCGAGAAAGGCGGAACCGCATCGTGCCACTGCTGGCCGGGCTGCGGTTGCTCCTGCGTTGCCTGCCAGGGAAAATGCGGCGCTTCGCTTTTCAGGGATGGCGCGCGAGCGGGATAGATGCTGCTATCCTGAACCGGAGGAGCAGCTACGCGTGCTGGCTGCGGTGTTGCAGCGGCAACTGGCGGTTGACGGCGCTGGCCCGATCGTGCGGTCGCATTCTGGCGCAGGCTGTCCCACACGCCGCGAAGCAGCGCTAAGCCGATGCCGGCGCCCAGCCCAAGGATCAACCCAATGAGGACGATCTTCGCGCGGGACAGGCCGCTGGATTGCAGCGGGGCACTCGCCGGCGAGATGATGTTGATGTTGGCGGTGTTGATGTTCTCCTGTTCGCCAGTTTCCCGGCTGCGCAGCAGAAAGGCTTCGTACACGGCCCGCTTGGAGGCAGCATCGCGCTCCAGCTCGCGCAGGGTGACACGCTCGCCGCTGAGATCGCCTTGCCGGGTTTTCAGCGTTTCGAGACGGCCGGAAAGATCCTTTTCCAGCTGCTGGGCGCGGCTGAGCTCGACCTGAACTGAGCTGTTGATGCGCCGCAGCTCCTGGGCGATCTGGTCGCGCGCGCTTCCAACTTGAACATCGGCTGCCAAACGCTGGGGGTGTCGCGGTCCGAGGCGCACGGCGAGGCGATCGGCTTCCTGGCGCAAGGCGGCGTATTGCGCTCGCAGCTGAGCCAGCACGTTGGAATTGATCTGCTCCGGCAAGATGCCGCCCACGACGGCATCGACGTTGAGCGTGCCAACCGTCGCCGCGCGCGCTTTCAGTTCGGCGGTTCGGGCTCGCGCGGTGGAAAGCTGGTCGTTCAGCTTGAGGATTTCGTCGTCGGTGATGAGCCGGCCTTGCGCGTCGACGATGCCGTTCTCGGCCTTGAAGGTTTCGACCTTACGCTCAGCGTCTTCAACCGAGCCGCGTAGTTCGTCGAGCCGGCCAGTGAGTTCGCTTGTGGCGCGTCCTGCCGTTTCGGCCTGGAACCTGGCGCTTGTTTCGAGGAAGGCGGATGACATCGTATTGGCAATACGGGCCGCTTTCTCAGGATCCTGCGCCTTCGCCCAGATCGTGACCACAAAGGTGGCGCTGTCGCGGGTCACCTGAACATGCCGCTGCAGGTTCTGGATGGTCATGGTGCGGCGGATTGCAGGGTTCGGCGCACCATTGTCGTCAGGCGCGAGGGCAGCCCTCAGCCTGTTGAGCGGGTTGAGATCAATGCCACTGCTAGCCTGCCCATTGAACTCGGGATCATCCTGCAGGCCAAGCTGGTCTACGACCTTGTTCAGCACGTTGCCGGAGGTCATGATCCGCATCTGGTTCTGGATCAGCGCCAAAGCGGCATCGGAGGACAGGCCGGATTGGCTGATTTCGCGATCGAGGATCTGAAGATCGCGCGGGTCGATCAGCAGATCGGTCGCGGCTTCGTAGACCTTGGGCGTATTCAGCGCGACCACAACGCCGAGCGCGGTGCCGGCAACGGTGCAGATCAGGATGGTCCAGGGCGAGCGCACCACGCGCATCAGCACCGTACCAGGATCGATCAGCGGACGCCAGGTGTCGGTGTCCGTCGCCAGCTGAACGCGTGTAACGGGCGATCGCGGCAGCAGAGCTTCTGGCGGTTCGGTCGCAGCGGGTACGGTTGCCGGGCGGTTTCGCCCACGGGAGAACCGTTCGCGCAGACGCGCAGTGAGGCCACGATCTGCTGCTGAAGGCGCAGGCGTTTGGGGAGCCGAAGACGACCGAATGGTGAGGAGCGATGACGCAGCGCGCCTTCCGGGCTTCACGCTCCCGCGAGGGTGGTCATCGGCATCAAACATCGCGCGCGCAGTTCCGGCCCCAGCCCTCATCCCCGTTAAGGCACCTTGAACAAGCTTGGAAAAGAAATGGTTAAAGCACGCGGTCTGAATGGCGGGATCTTGCGTCAAGCGGCTCGCACCCCGGCGTTCCACCCGCTATAGGAACGTAGAAAAACCTGTAGGGACGAAAATTCAATGGCGGTGCTGGTTACGGGCGGAGCGGGTTATATCGGCAGCCACATGGTTTGGGAGTTGCTCGACGACGGCGAGGATGTCGTTGTGCTCGACCGGCTTTCAACCGGCTTCGAATGGGCCGTGGCGCCGGAAGCCAAGTTGGTTCAAGGCGACATTGCCGACCAAGCCTTGTTGGCAAGGCTGATCGACGAGCATCACATCGACGCGATCATCCATTTCGCGGGTTCGGTGGTGGTGCCGGAATCGGTGGCCGATCCCCTTTCCTACTACGACAACAATACCGTGAAATCGCGGGCGCTGATCGAAAGCGCTGTGCGAGCCAAGGTCCCCCATTTCATCTTTTCCTCAACGGCGGCCGTTTACGGCGGTGCCGGCATGGAGCCGGTGTCCGAAACCGTAGCGCAGGTGCCGGAATCGCCTTACGGCCGCTCCAAGCTGATGACGGAATGGATGCTGCGCGACACGGCTGCCGCGCATCCGCTCACCTTTACGGCGTTGCGTTACTTCAACGTCGCAGGTGCTGATCCTAAGGCGCGCACAGGACAGTCGACGCCCGGAGCCACGCATCTGATCAAGGTGGCCTGCGAAACCGCGCTTGGTAAGCGCGAGAAGATGAACGTGTTCGGCACCGATTACGACACACCGGATGGCACCTGCATGCGCGATTACATTCATGTGTCCGATCTTGTTGCCGCCCACCGCTTGGCGTTGAAGCGGCTGCGTTCGGGCGCGGACAGCATCATCGCCAATTGCGGCTACGGCCACGGTTACTCCGTGCTGGACGTGATCGACAGCGTGAAGCGGCTGAGCGGCATCGACTTCAAGGTCGAGACCACCGATCGGCGCCCAGGCGATGCGGCAGCCATCGTCGCCGATGCCTCGCTGGCGCGCGCCGAACTCGGCTGGCAGCCGAGCTACGATGATCTCGATACGATCGTTGGCCACGCTTTGGCATGGGAAACCGCGCTGGGGCGGCGCAACGCCTTCACCCCGGCAGCCACTGCCTGAGGCTTTGAAACGAAAAACGCCTGCCGCGGGAGGAGGTGCGGCAGGCGTTCATTCGATTCGGCCGTTCAGGGAGGAGGTTGAGCGGCCGTGAGGTCTTTGTAGCCGCTGCCTCAAAATTGCGCAACAAAAAAGTTGCCTAGATCCTGAGCGATAAGAGTGGGTAAGTTCTAGTTCAATCCAGGTGCGCGACGAACAGCAATCTGCGTCGCGGCGGGCAGAAGGGATGCGGTATCCTCCATCAGGATTCCGGTATGCTCTGCAAAATCCAGGAAGGCCAAGTGAGCATCTTCCGCCCTGCCCTCTCCATTCAGCGCCGCCCGGCAGGCGTTCAAGGCCCTAACCTGAGGCAGACTGCGCGGCGATGCTGGCCATTCTGCCACCATCTCATAGGCGGCCATAACCGTCGGCACGTTGCGCACGAAGCCGAGACCAATAAGCACTGCCACCGGTTTGTCGAATGTCTGTGCGTTCATGGACGTTCCTTTGAGGCACTTCAGGATTGTCTTCCACAACGTCTACAAGGAAGGCGTGTTCCATAGCCGGCTCGCCAGATGATGCCACAAACCTGTCAGGATCGGCGACGAAAATGGATGGGCGTCATTCGGCGGTCGTGGATTTTGTTCAAAGAACGCCATTGTCTAAGGCCTTCCTTGACTTAAGTCGTGCGTGTACCAAAGCCTAACGCCAGCCTTCGGCTAGCCCGGTTCGTTCACATCAATTTGCAAATGGAGGCAGCGGTGAGTTCTCTTCAATCGAGATCCGTCACACGCCAACGCGGCGCGGGCTACTGGGCGGTGGTCGCGCTGGGCATTGTTCTCATTCTCTTCGGACTGCCGATTTTCGGCGGCGGCGCTTACCTGATCGCGCTTGGCGGCTCCTGGTATTATGTTTTCGCCGGCTTCGGCCTGATCTTGACCGCGCTTTATCTGTTTCGCGGCTCGCTTGCTGCCGTGTCGGTTTACCTCCTCACTTATATCGGAACGGTGATCTGGGCCTTCTGGGAAGCAGGCTTTGACTGGTGGGCGCAGGTTCCGCGCCTTGTTGCGCCGACGGTCATCCTGATCCTGGTGCTCGCCACGATGCCGGTTCTGTCCCGGCTGTCGCGTCCGCGCCGTCGCCGCTAATCGGCACCCCCTTTGCTCATTCAAGGATTTCGCTCATGCACCCGAAACGCTTGACGCGCTCCGCAGCAGCAGGACTGTTCGGCCTTTCCGCAGCACTGGCCGCTTTGCCCGCCTTTGCCCAGAATACCACGACCCAGCAAACAGGAACCGAGCAGACCGGACCGGCACCCGCTTCTCCCGCGACACCGGCAACGCCGTCCGCTCCCGCAACGCCTGCTACTCCTGCAACGCCAGCCACTCCGGCTACGCCGCAAACGCCGGCAACGCCGGCTGAGCCAAGCGCTCCTGCTGCGCCTACGGCTCCTGCCGCTCCGACTGCTCCCGCAGCCGAAAACGTCCAGCCGACGCCCACACAACCGGGCCAAAGCGGTGACGAGCAGCCTGAAACCCTTCCTGCGGCACCTTCCACCGAACCTGGCAGCGCTCCCGAACAACCCGGCGATGCGAGCGATGCCGGCCCTGCCAGCGTGCCGGATGCAGGCAACACCGCGCCCGTCCAGGCCGCACGCCCGGTGGCACCGCAGCGGGAAGCTGGAACCGACTGGCCCTTCTGGGGCGGCAGCGAACAGGCAACCCGCTATTCGCCGCTGAGCCAGCTTACGCCGGAAAACGTGGCCAACCTCCAGAAGGTGTGGACCTACCGCACCGGCGACATGCCAACGGAAGCGACCAAGGACAAGTATTCGCCAGAGGGCACGCCGCTCAAGATCGGTGATACGCTCTATATCTGCTCGGCCATGAACATCATGACCGCCGTGGATGCAGCGACCGGCCAGGAGCGTTGGCGCTTTGATCCGAAAGTGCCTGCGGAAGCGATCCCCTATGGCGCTTCGTGCCGCGGCGTATCTTACTACGAAGTCCCAGATGCCGCTCCGGATCAGGCTTGCGCCACCCGCATCATCGAAGGAACGATCGATGCGCGCTTGATCGCCGTTGATGCAAGGACCGGCCAGCCCTGCCAGAACTTCGGCGAAGGCGGCACGATCGATCTGTGGACCGGCATTGGTGAAAAGGTGCCAGGCTGGTACGCCGTAACCGCCCCGCCCGCCATCGTTCGCGGCATCGTGGTCACCGGCGCGCAGGTCAAGGACGGTCAGGCCGAGGATGCGCCGTCTGGCGTGATCCGCGGCTTCGATGCCGTAACCGGCGAACTCGCCTGGGCCTGGGATCTCGGCAATCCGGAACTCACCGGCTTGCCACCGGAAGGCCAGACCTATTCGCGCGGCACGCCAAACATGTGGACGACGGCCACCGGCGACGAGCAGTCGGGCCTCGTTTTCCTGCCGCTCGGCAATTCCTCGGTCGATTATTGGGGCGGCAACCGTTCCGAGGCCGAGAACGAGTGGTCTACCTCGCTCGTGGCGCTGGATGTCACCACCGGCAAGCCACGCTGGCGCTTCCAGACGGTGCGCCAGGACGTCTGGGATTATGATCTCGGCAGCCAGGTGACCCTGATCGACTTCCCGACTGATGGCGGCAGCCGACCAGCCGTTGTTTTGCCGTCAAAGCAGGGTGACATCTATATTCTGGACCGTGAAACGGGTGAATCGCTGGTCCCGATGGAGGAAATCAAGACACCTCCCGGTGGCGTGGAAGAAGGCAACTATGCGCCGACGCAGCCGGCCTCCGGCTACCACACGCTCCGCAAGGAAAACCTCACCGAAGCCGACATGTGGGGCGTAACCCCGCTCGATCAGCTGTTCTGCCGCATCGCCTTCCGCAAGGCGACCTATGAGGGCGTCTACACTCACCCGACCACCGACACCTACTGGATCCAGTATCCCGGCTATAATGGTGGTTCGGACTGGGGCAGCGTAGCGGTCGATCCCGAACGCGGCATCATCGTTGCCAACTACAATGACGTGCCGAACCATAACCGGCTCATCCCCCGCGAAGAGGCCGACAAGCGTGGCTTGAAGCCGATCAACGAGATCGAACAGGGTGCGAAGTCCGGTTCGAACGCGGAAGGTGCGGGCGATCCGCAGACAGGCGCGCCTTATGGCATTGACGTGAATGCCGGCTGGCGCGCGCCGTTTACCGGCATCCCCTGCAAGAAGCCTCCGCTCGGCGGCATCCGCGCCATCGATCTGAAAACCGGTGACACGCTTTGGGACAAGCCGATCGGCACGGCTCGTCGCAATGGTCCCTTCGGCATCCCGTCCTTCCTGCCTTTCACCATCGGCACGCCCAACAATGGCGGCTCGGTCGTGACCAAGGGCGGTCTCGTCTTCATCGCTGCAGCCACGGACAACCTGATCCGCGCGATCGACGTGAAGACCGGCGATGTCGTGTGGTCGGATGTGCTGCCGGCCGGTGGCCAGGCCAACCCGATCATCTATGAGCAGAACGGGCGCGAATACCTCGTGATCCAGGCCGGTGGCCATCACTTCATGGAAACACCGGTCGGCGACTACTACATCGCCTACGCGCTGCCTCAGACCTGACATCCGGCGCATAGAAACACCTTCACGGCGGGCCTTTGGGTCCGCCGTTTTCGTTGGTGGAACCGAAGCGCTCCACTTCCGGAATGAACAGCGACTGCAACACAATGCGATTGAGGTCAGCTCGCCTCAGTCGACACGAGCGGACGCTTCGCCTATTAGCAGTTCGCAGAAGAGCAATATGCAATCAGAGTGTTCGATGCTGACCGTTACCCCGCTTTCCATCGCCGATGTCGTCGAGCTCACGCCGCGCAAGTTCGGTGACAATCGCGGGTTCTTCTCCGAGACCTTCAATCAGCAGCGGCTGATCGAGGCCGGCCTGCCCGGCCAATGGATCCAGGACAACCAGTCGCTTTCGCGCGAAAAGTTCACACTGCGCGGCCTGCATTACCAGGAGCCGCCTTTTGCACAGGCCAAGCTGGTGCGGGTTCTGCGCGGCAGCATCTTCGATGTGGCCGTCGATATCCGCAAGGGTTCACCGACCTTCGGAAAATGGGCGAGCCTTGTTCTGTCGGCCGAAAGCTTCAACCAGATCCTGGTGCCGGAAGGCTTCGCTCATGGCTTCCTCACGCTCGAGGAAGACACGGAAGTGTTCTACAAGGTGACCGCACCCTATTCGCCTCAGCATGACCGCAACATCCGTTGGGACGATCCCGAAATCGCCGTTGATTGGCCGATCGAAGGTTCTGCACCGCATCTGTCCGACAAGGACAAGGTTGCGCCCTTGCTGCGCGATGTCTCCCTCGTTTTTTAAGGACCGCTTGCGATGAACATCCTTGTGACAGGTGGAGCCGGCTTCATCGGCTCAGCCGTTTGCCGCTACCTCATCAACGAAACCGAGCACCACGTCGTCAACCTCGACAAGCTGACCTATGCGGCGAACCTCGAAACGCTAGCCTCGATCGCGGAGGATCCGCGCTATAGCTTCGTGCAGGCCGATATTGCCGATGGTGCCAAGATCGGCGAGACGCTGCGCAAGCACGAGATCGACATCGTCATGCATCTGGCCGCCGAAAGCCATGTCGACCGTTCGATCGACGGTCCGGCCGAATTCATCCAGACCAATATCGTCGGAACCTACCGCCTGCTCGAAGCCGTGCGCGATTACTGGAACAGCCTGACGGGCGACAAGCGCGACACGTTCCGCTTCCACCACATCTCCACCGATGAAGTGTATGGCACGCTGGACTTCAACGACCAGATGTTCACCGAGGAAACGCCCTATGCGCCCTCCTCGCCCTATTCGGCATCCAAGGCCGCATCCGACCATCTGGCGAATGCCTGGCACCACACGTTCGGCCTGCCGGTCGTCTTGTCTAACTGCTCGAACAATTACGGCCCCTACCACTTCCCGGAAAAGCTGATCCCGCTGGTGATCCTCAACGCGCTGGAAGGCCTGCCGCTGCCGGTCTACGGCAATGGCGAGAATGTGCGCGACTGGCTTTACGTCGATGATCATGCCCGCGCGCTCGTGCTGGTCGCCACGCAAGGTGAACTCGGCCGCTCCTATAATATCGGCGGCCGCAACGAGCGCTCCAACCTCACGGTCGTTCACACCATCTGCGACGTGCTGGACCGCCTGCAGCCCCTCCCCGACGCCTCGTCGCGACGCGACCTGATCACTTTCGTGACTGACCGTCCGGGCCACGATCTGCGCTATGCGATCGACGCCAGCCGCATTGAATCCGAACTCGGCTGGAAGGCGCAGGAGACCTTCGAGACAGGTCTGGAAAAGACGGTGCAGTGGTTCCTCGACAATCAGGCATGGTGGGGTCCGATCCGCGCCAAGAAATATTCCGGCGAGCGCCTCGGCCAGCGGAAGGCCTCGTGAAGATCCTCGTCGCGGGCCGCTCCGGCCAGGTCGCGCAATCGTTGGCCGCCATCTCCACGCCTGAGCGCCAGTTCGTGACGCTCGGGCGGCCAGAACTCGACATCACCGACCCCGCTTCCGTGGGAGCAGCCATCCTCGAACACAAACCGGCCGCCCTCATCAACGCCGCCGCCTATACGGCTGTCGACAAGGCGGAGTCCGAGCCGGACGCGGCTTTCGCAGCCAATGAAACGGGCCCGCGCGTTCTCGCTACCGCAGCGCGCGAAGCCGGCATTCCGATCCTGCATATCTCGACCGACTACGTCTTCGCGGGAAACAAGGACGGCTTCTACACCGAAGACGATCCCGTCGATCCCCAAAGCGTCTACGGCCGCTCCAAGCTCGCCGGCGAGCGCGCGGTGGCGCAAGCCAACCCGGACCACGTCATCCTGCGCACCGCCTGGGTATTCAGCCCCTACGGCAACAACTTCCTCAAGACGATGCTGCGCCTGGCAGCCGACCGCGACGTCGTGCGCGTAGTCGCCGATCAATGGGGCAGCCCAACCTATGCGCCAGATATCGCGGCAGGCCTGGCCAAGGTCCTAGACCACGCCCTCGCCTCTCCCGCCGACCCAACCTGGCGCGGCATCTTCCACATGACGGCCGAAGGCACCTGCACCTGGGCCGACTTCGCCGAGGAAATCTTCCGGCAGTCGGCCGAACGCGGGGGAGCCAAGGCCCGTGTCGAGCGGATCACGACGGCGGAGTACCCGACGCCGGCCAAGCGGCCTGCCAATTCGCGGTTGGATAATACAAAATTTGCGTCGGTGTTCGGCCTGAGGATACCACCATGGAAAGCTGCAATGGTTCGCATGCAAGAGTGGGTCTAGCTTTGATCTGAAGCTAGTTTATGCCCTTCAGCTTGCGACCGATAATCCGCAGAGGACCTGTGAGACGCCAACTCGTGGATGTTCTTATCTGCTCGACATGCTCTTGAAGATGCTGGTTGTGAGATATCAACCTTTCCCATTCCTGGGCAGATCTTCCATTTCGTGGCTCTTCAGCAATCGGAAGTTCTTCACCTTCGAATGACTCGGGAGAAAGTTGCAGGACTTGAATGAGCTTCTCTACCGCCGCCTCCAGAGACACCGCAACCTTCACCTTGCAAGCTTCCATCCGAATTCCCTCTTCTTCAGCACTCGCGCTTAGAGAAGCAAAGAATTCATAGGGGACAAAGTCACTTGGAAGCACGTGACAGTTGATGCCATCTCGCAATGTACCGCGAAGACCGTGCAAGCTGCGAACGATTGGGATCGCGCCGCAGAACGCTGCCTCTAGGGGAAGAAGCCCAAGCCCTTCCATGTAGCTGCAGTCTACATAGTAGCCGACCGATGAGAAAAGCTCTGCCAGCTTGCGTCCGTGTAGTGGACCGTGAGACACAACATCGGACAACTCCAGACGCCATTCATCTGCATCATGTCCGAAGGTGTGAACAACGTAGCCCGCGCGTTGCGCCATCAAGGCAACGCTCAAGGCCAGACCGGTTCCCTTCAACGGATTTTCTCGGAGACAGACCGCGATCGCCTTCTTGTTGCGCGCCTTCTTAGCGGGATAGTACCTCAGCCTTGATGGGCCGAGAGGCAATACGACCGAGTCACTTCCACCTATTTTAATGTATTCGTCGATGTACGAAGATACGGAAAAAATAAAATCGTTCCTAGGGTAGTTGCCCAGCACCATCGGCGCAAATTTTCCGTTGTTGAAGGCAATTTCAGGCCCTTGCGCAAGATTTCCAAGGCTTGCTCCGAAATACTTCGCGAGACCCTCAGCTATATCATGCGAGTCCCAGCTCGTACTTACAACGTAGCGGCAGGACTTGACGGTTTTCTTTATGCTGTCCACTGATCTGAAGGGTGAAGTCTGAAATCTTTCGTTGATGAAGCTCTCATCACAATGACCATAAACATAAACGGCCGCTTGTATCCCACGGTGATTTAGCTCATCTACGAAGTCTAGAACAACAGAGATCCCGCCCACTGAAGCAACAGAAGCTGGCAGCACAAATAGGATTTGATATTCCCGGTAATTGCGGGATGCTAATGTCACTCCATCTCGCAACGAATGACGTTTCGACGGCAAGCCGAGAAGTTCAAGCTCACGGCTTGCCGACTCGAACTCGCTCTTCCAACGACGCATGAAAAGAGCACTGTTCTGATCGTTGATAGTGCCCAAGCTATGCTCGATAGAGAAGCTTGGACTATGATTACTGTGGAAGACCAGCAGATTATCGATGACAATATTCTTGAAGCCGCGGCTCTTGCTCCTGAAATGAAGATCAGTGTCTTCCCAGTAACCCTTTCCGAAGATCGGGTCCATCAACGGCTCCGATATGAACAGATCGCGCCGTATGCATACAAAGAACCCGACAACGGGATTGCAGGGCGGGTAAGTTGGGGCCGTCTTGGACAGGATAATGTCGACATCCCTCCAGTGCTGACCATCGTTAGATCGCAAAACGAGATTGGTTGCATTCGTGGTGAACGGGCAAGCCAGAGCAACCTCTTGCGAGGACTGCATAGCATCAAGGACTCTCACCTCCCAATTTGGCGGAACGATCGTATCAGAATTCATCAAGACGACGAATTCGGACTGAGCTGACGAAAACAAGTCGTTTACGTTGGCCAGAAAACCTAGATTATGCTCTCTACGAACATGCCTTATCTTGCTTTCACGCTCCGCATAACCGGCGATGAGTTCTCTCGTAAAATCATCAGAGGCGTCATCACCGATCAGGATCTCGGACAAATGCGCCATGTCCGTATTTTCAAGCAAAGAACTTAGGAGATAATCCAGTTCTTTTGGGAGTTATAGACGGGAATGATAACGGACAGCATCAAACAGAAACCTCAAAGCTTTTAGTGACCTCTTTTGAGGCAATTGCGTCTATGACTTGAGCGTTCTCCAGGCCATTCAAACTGCTCCAGAATTGGAGTTCGCTCGTCACACGCGGAAGAGCGAAAAGTTCGTCGAACTTCACATAATACCTAGCCATGAAATCAAGGTATTGAGCTAAGTTTTCCCTCAAGATCTTTACGGGCCTGATACTTTCCTTGACAGACAACGACAACCCCTTAGGTGCGAATGAAGCTGCCCCACCCAGGACTATCGGCTTTCCCAAGCAGAGAGCTTCGAAGGCCACCGAGGAATTATATGCAACAACCACATCGACCGAGGGCATGATTTCAGCAGTAACGAAAGGCTTTTGAATGGAAACCCCTGGGATGACTGCAAGCGTGCTTAGCAGCTGACATTGATGAACATAGGTATAGCGATACCTGTAGGCGCCTGGATGCGGGCAAACCAGGACCTTGTGCCCAGCGTTCGCCAGAAGTGACACCGAAGACAGGATAAAATCATCATACGACATCTCCCCCCGGTGGATAAGAAGATTGCTATCATCCATGTTTTGTAGCGCAGCGAGTACGGTCTTGGATCGCTGGGTACCGATCTCCTCATCCTGAAACTCGAAAAGATGATCTTCTTGCTTTATTATGTCCGCAAGGGTCACCCGCGCGGGGAAGCCATGGCCGTTCACTCCAAAACTGTCCAATGCCCCGAGGAAGCCGTATGGAGGCCGCAGCGGCCCAAGCTCGCTAAACAGCACCGGGATGCCCTGCTCAAGGCAATAGTGTTGTAGAGCGAGATTCGTCCCCCAGTAGACGATCCCTTCGAAATCGAAATCTTGCCGCAGTTCATCGATGTGCCGCAGCATCACGTCGGACGAGCGAGCTCTTCCGCGCATGTGATCTTCCCAGCGACGAACATCGCGTTCGTCCCACTCGTTGCGGGCTTCGTTGAAATCGGCCCGCTCCTGAGATCGACTCAGGGTCGTGAAGAGCTCCGCATCGGCTCCCTGTTCGATCAGGTGCCTTGCAATATGTTGGCTGCAAAAGATCTTGATGGACTGACGCAGGCTCCCCTCAAGCTCGCTCACCATCTCCACGTACTTCTGCACGATCCAGATCGGAGTTCGCCAGTGTCCCCGGATTTTATACGGATCAACGATCAACAAAATGCGCATCTGATCTCCCACGACGAACTTCCGTGGCTGGTATGTCGTTGGAGCATGCGTGTACAGATGAAAAGTAGTAAAAAGCTGTTGGCCGCCTTCTGCAACATCTCTCGGAGCATATTACTAGCGGAACAGATTTCAGAACGACGTGATGAAGACCTACTCAGGTCTGAGTGGTGCCCAAGGGCGGAATCGAACCACCGACACTACGATTTTCAGTCGCATGCTCTACCAACTGAGCTACTTGGGCATCCGTTTCCGAGGCAAATGCCTTGGGGCGGCGGGGTTGGTGCTCCGCCGGAAGCGAGCGGGGTTATAGCACGGGTTTTTGCCCTGTCCAGCACCCCCGGGACATTTAAGAAAAACATTCGTCAGCTTACCCACAGCCTCCTCGCCGAACGCCCAATCCAGGCTGTTCGTGTGTGTTGGGAACGGCTTCAGCTGCGCTCGCTTTCGCCCGGGAGCGTTTCCTGTTCGTCTTCCTCTTCGTCGCGCACGGGAATGGCGTAGGCGCCTGATAGCCAGCGGTTCAGGTCGATGTCCTTGCAGCGCGGCGAGCAGAAGGGGAAGGTGGCGCGCTGGGAGGGGCGGCCGCATTCTGGGCATGGGCGCTTCGGGCGCAAAGGGGTGACGATCGTCTCAGCCATGAACTGGCGCTTCCAATCAGGTCGGTCTGGGATGTAAACGGAAGATAGGTACGCAGGCGATCCGAGGAAAGATCGCAATCGTAGCCAGGATGGCGAGGCTTACGCGCCCGCGCCCCAGCCAGCATGGACATCGAAGCCATCGCCGGCGAGCAGGCCTGCGGTCTCATAGAGCGGCAAGCCGACGACATTGGTGTAGGAACCGACAAGTTTCACGACCCAGCCCCCTGCAAGGCCCTGGATGGCATAGCCGCCGGCTTTACCGCGCCATTCGCCGGACGCGATGTAGCGATCGATCTCGCGGCGGGACAGGCGTTTGAAGCGCACGCGTGTTTCCACGAGCTTCTGGCGCATCTTGCCGGCCGGCGTGATGACGCAAACGCCGGTGTAAACGCGGTGCGAGCGACCCGATAGCAGTTGCAGGCAGTCGACCGCCTCGTCGGAGATCGTTGCTTTCGGCAGAATACGGCGACCCACGGCCACAACCGTATCTGCGGCCAGAATGAAGGCGCCGGTTGCCGTCTTTTCGGCGGCCATGATGGCCACAGCACGTTCGGCCTTTTCGCGCGACAGGCGCTTGGCGAGTGAGCGCGGAATCTCGCTCTTGGCGGGCGTCTCGTCGACATCGGCCGGCAGAATGCGATGTGGCTCGATGCCCATCTGCTGCAGCAGCTCGATGCGCCTCGGCGAGCCGGACGCCAGAACAAGCTTTGCAACGTCGCTCATCGATCAATTCCGTCAATGAAAGCGGAGAATGGTGGCTTCAAACGGCTGAATGCCAAGGCAGGCGCCGAAGCAGCCGTTTCGTTCAAAACGGCCGAGCTTACTTGAAGCGATAGGTGATGCGGCCCTTGCTCAAATCGTAGGGCGTCATTTCCACCAGGATCTTGTCACCCGTCAGCACGCGGATGCGGTTCTTGCGCATGCGGCCAGCGGTATGAGCAATGATCTCGTGCTCATTTTCCAACTTCACCCGGAACATCGCATTCGGCAGCAGTTCCGTAACCGTGCCGGGAAATTCGAGGACTTCTTCCTTTGCCATCCGTATCCTTTCTGCGGCTCCTTCAAGAAGGGCCTGAAATCTGGGGCAACACCTATATGATGCCGCGCCTGTTGTGAACGTCTTATTTGGGGTGTCAGGAAGCGCTTTTCGAGCCAAAGCGGTTGATTATTCGCGCTTCCAGCCGATCGCGCACATCGCGATAGGCGTCAAGGATCTGGTCGCGCCGGCCCGTCGCGGAGGTTGGATCGGCCGTAGGCCAATATTCCACGTCCACCGCAAGCGTGCGCGTCAGTTCCAAAGCGCGGTGATGCGCTTCCGGTGCCAGCGTGATGATGAGGTCGAAATAGTCGTCTTCCAGCTGATCCAAGGTGAGCGGCTGGCGCTCGCCCAGCGTCAGGCCTTTTTCGGCCAGCACGGCATCCACGAAGGGGTCGCGCTCCCCTGCTCGCACGCCGGCCGATGCCAGGAAGGTCGACGACGGCAGCATGCTGCGCGCGATCTGCTCGGCCATGGGCGAGCGCACGGCATTCATGCCACACAAAAACAGTAGGGAGCGCGGGGCTTTGGCGGGTTTGTCCGCTGTATCGTCGTTCTGGGCTTCCTGATCCGTCACAGGCAATCAGCCGCGCCAATGCAGAACGCAGATCAGCGTGAACAAGCGCCGCGCCGTGGTGAAATCGACCTCGATCTTGCCGCCCAGCCTGTCCAACAGCGTTTGCGAGCCTTCATTGTGAAGGCCACGCCGGCCCATGTCGATCGCTTCGATCTTGCTTGGCGTGGAAGACCGGATCGCGTCGTAATAACTTTCGCAGATCATGTAGTAGTCCTTCACGATCCGCCGAAATGGGGTCAGCGACAGGATGTGGAGCACGACCTGCTCGCCGTCTTCGCGGTTGATGGCGAAGACCAGTTTGTTTTCCACCAGTGACAGCTTGAGCCGATAGGGGCCACCCGCCTCGTCGCCGATAGGACGAAAGCTGTTTTCCTCGATCAGGTCGAAGATCGCGACCGCGCGCTCATGTTCGACATCCGGCGTGGAACGGCCGATTGATTCGTCGAGCTCGACTTCGATCAATCGGCAGTTCGGCGGCAGCGTCATGGTCAGACGTTCAATCGGATCGAAACGGAGCGGCCATGGGCATCCAAGCCTTCGGCTTTCGCCAAGGCAATGGCGGCCGGTGCCAGCGCGCGCAACTGATCGGGGCCGAGCTTCAGGATCGAGGTGCGCTTGACGAAGTCGAGCACGGACAGGCCTGACGAGAAGCGGGCCGAGCGTGCGGTCGGTAGGACGTGGTTGGAGCCGCCGACATAATCACCGATCACTTCCGGCGTATAAGCGCCAAGGAAGATCGCGCCGGCATTGCGGATCTTCGGCAGGAGCGCATCTGGATCAGCAACGGCGAGTTCGAGATGCTCGGCGGCGATACGGTTGATGAGGGGAACCGCAGCGTCGATGCTGTCCACCAGGATCAGCGCGCCGAAATCGGCCCAGGAGCGTGATGCGATCTCGCCGCGGGGCAGGAGCTTGAGCTGGCGCTCTACGGCCTCAGCGACCGCATCGGCGAAGCCGGCATCGTCGGTAATGAGGATCGACTGCGCGGAGGCATCATGCTCGGCCTGCGCCAAAAGGTCGGCTGCGATCCAGTCGGGGTTATTCTGGGCGTCGGCGACCACAAGGACTTCGGATGGCCCGGCGATCATGTCGATGCCGACCGTACCGAACACCTGGCGCTTGGCGGCCGCGACATAGGCATTGCCGGGCCCGACGATCTTGGCGACCGGCGCGATCGTTTCCGTGCCATAGGCAAGGGCTGCCACCGCCTGCGCACCGCCGATGCGGTAGATTTCGCTGACGCCGGCGATGTCCGCGGCCACTAGCACGAGGGGGTTCAACACGCCATCGGGCGCCGGCACCACCATAGCAAGGCGCTCGACACCGGCTACGACGGCTGGCACGGCGTTCATCAGAACAGAGCTTGGATAGCTTGCCGTGCCGCCTGGCACGTAAAGGCCGACCGACTCGACGGCCGTCCAGCGCGAACCGAGTTCGACACCGGCCGCGTCCGTGTAGCGATCATCCACCGGCTTCTGGCGGGCATGATGGGATGCGATGCGTTCGCGCGCAAAGCGCAGCGCATCCACCACCGCCGGATCAGAGGTCTCGTAGGCTTGCGCGATTTCTTCCGGCGTAATCCGCAGCCGGCTGGTGATGTCGGCACGGTCGAAGCGCCGCGTATAACCGATCAGGCCAGCATCGCCGCGCGCGCGGATGTCAGCCACGATGTCGCGCACGGCGCGATCCACGTCATCCGACACTTCGCGCTTGGTCGATAAAAAGGCGGCAAAGCGGGGTTCGAAATTGCCCTCGCGCTGATCGAGACGGGTCACCACAACAACATCATCCGAAATGGGCGGGCTTCGATCCCGCTTCCCAGGCCGCACCCAGATCGGTCAAACGGCCTTCGACGTAATCGACCTGAAGCCGAAGCGCATGGTCGCCGGCAAAGATCAGCTCGATCGTGCCGGCGGGCGCGTCTTCAGGCGTAAAGCGGATCGAGAGAAGGACGAGAACGTCGTCAACCTTGTCGCGCGTAATGCCGCTTGCGCGCACAGCCTGCACGCCTTCGAAATGCAGAACCGAGCGGCGGCGCTCGTAACGCTGATTGAACACCGAGTTGACCGGGCTCTCCCAGGCGAAGCGGTTGATTTCCAGGAGGAAGCGACGTGCGCCCTTGTCCCAGCGCATATCCCCGACGCGGATCACCGCATCCTGCACATGGGCGGAAACGATTTTCAGATCGTCTTCGTCGAGTGCTGCAAGTTTCAGCATGGCGATCTCATTTGACAGGTCCGGTTTCGTGTAGGCGTTCACGCGCGGGAGAGCAATGTGTCACCCGCGCCTTTCGCTAGACGAACGCGTCAAATGTCGTGCGGTTTCAGCTGGATATGCGTTCAATATCGGCGCCGCAACGCGACAGCTTTTCTTCGAGACGCTCGAAGCCGCGGTCGAGGTGATAGACGCGGTTCACCACCGTTTCGCCCTCGGCCGCCAATCCGGCGATTACCAGCGACACGGATGCGCGCAGATCGGTCGCCATCACGGGCGCGCCCTTGAGCTTGGAAACGCCATCCACGATCGCGGTCTGGCCGGACAGGTGGATCTGGGCGCCGAGACGCGCCAACTCCTGCACATGCATGAAGCGGTTTTCGAAGATCGTTTCGGTAATGCGCGACTGGCCGTTGGCCATCGTCATCAGGCCCATGAACTGCGCCTGCAGGTCTGTAGGGAAGCCCGGGAAAGGCTCAGTCGTGACATCGACCGGCAGGATGCCGTTGCCGTTGCGGCGAATGCGGATGCCGCTTGCGCCTGGTGTCACCTCGACGCCAGCCTGCACCAGCGTGTCGAGAGCAGCCTGCAGGTAATCGGGCTTGGCGCCTTCGAGCAGCACGTCGCCGCCTGTCATCGCCACGGCCATGGCATAGGTGCCGGTCTCAATGCGGTCGGGAATTACGGCATGGCGCGCGCCATGCAGCGTTTCAACGCCCTCGATTGTAATCGTCGACGTGCCGGCGCCGCTGATCCGCGCGCCCATCGCGTTAAGGCATTCGGCGAGGTTGACGACTTCCGGCTCACGCGCCGCGTTTTCCAGCACCGTTTCGCCCTTGGCGAGCGATGCCGCCATCATCAGCACATGCGTTGCGCCGACGGAAACCTTGGGGAACGCATAGCGCGTGCCGACGAGACCGCCTGGCGCCCTGGCATTGATGTAACCGCCATCGACGTCGAGCGTGGCGCCCAGCGCTTCCAGACCTTCGATAAACAGATCGACCGGCCGTGTGCCGATGGCGCAGCCGCCCGGCAGCGACACGCGCGCCTCGTGGCAGCGCGCCAGAAGCGGGCCGATCACCCAGAAGCTCGCCCGCATCTTGGACACGAGTTCATAGGGCGCGGTGGTAGACACGACGTTGCGCGCGGTGAAGCTGATCGTGCGCGAATAGCCTTCCGCCTGCTTTTCGCGACGGCCGCTGACGGCATAATCGACGCCGTGATTGCCGAGGATTCGGATCAGCTGCTCGACATCGGCGAGATGCGGCACATTCTCCAGGGTCAACGTGTCGTCGGTCAGCAGCGAAGCGATCATCAACGGCAGCGCGGCGTTCTTGGCGCCGGAAATCGGAATAGTGCCGTTGAGCGTGTTACCACCCACGAGTCTGATGCGGTCCATGCGAGCCCTGGCTTTCTTTGGATGACGCCGGAGGCCCGCTTGGCAGGCGGCTTCGAACGGCGAAGGTTATATCCGTCCCCTAGACGATCAAGATGGCCACATCAAGGAACCCGTTTGCCGTCTCCCTTATCACAGACCCTTTGCCCGCTCTTATTCGTCTTCGCTCGCCGCGCCGCCTTTCACTGCTACGCCTTCGCGACGCAAATCCGCCTCACCCTGCCGGCGCGACCGCGTTTGCTCCTTACGGCGGGCGAGATTCGCGCGAAGCTGCTCCGCCAACCGATCTTCCCGCGTTTTCGCCGCCTTCTTGTCGTCCGCCATCGCTTTTCCCCAAGCCTATCCGAGCGCGGTCATCATAAATCACACCGCTTCTGTTAAAAACCTGCCTTGGGTAAGTGCAAGCCTCGCTTGCGCTTTGCAAAGACCTATGGCAGAAGCCAGCCGCATTCGTCGGCCAGCTGCGGTAGCTCAGTGGTAGAGCACTCCCTTGGTAAGGGAGAGGTCGAGAGTTCAATCCTCTCTCGCAGCACCATTTTCCCAACGTTAGCACCTCTCGGAAAGGACGTTCGATGGTAAGACGCATGTCGATCCTGGTTCGAGCCGATTGGGATGAGGAAGCTGGTGTCTGGGTTGCCTCGACAACCGACATCGAAGGCCTTGCTGTCGAAGCCGAAACCTTCGAGCGCCTTGAAGAAAAAGTCATTGCAGCGGTTTCCGACTTGATCGAGTTGAACGGTGTTCGGTTCGAAGCACCGGAAATTCCGATCCACATCATGGCCGATCATCTCGCGCGCATCCCCAATCCACTCGCTTAATTCGAGGTTGAGTGATGGCCGGCTTTCTGCGCGAGCTTAAAGATATCCTGACGCAGAATGGCTGTACTTTTACCCGGATGGGCAAAGGCGATCACGAGATCTGGTTCAGCCCTCTGACCAACCGCTACTTCACGGTCGATAAAGGGACCAAGTCGCGTCACACAGCAAATGAGACGCTCAAGCAGGCCGGTCTGAAGAAGGCGTTCTAAGTTCACTTTCTTAGCGGAAACCTCGTTCTACATTTGACCCAGATCAAAGGTCGCGCCACCTGTCTCGGCTAAAACACCGTCACTTGGTCTGGCAAAGCCGTGGGGCAAAATGACCAAGTCCTTGAAGTTTACGGGTTTGGCGCGCGGTCCTATAATCGCCACCACCAACCGAACAGGGCGGCCGAACAGGGCGGATGGAATGAACTACGAGCGGTTTTTCGAAGAAGCAGTCGATCAGGTCCATGCGGAAAAGCGGTATCGCGTTTTCGCTGATCTCGAGCGGATCGTGGGCGAGTTTCCCCGCGCGATCTGGCGCTCGGAAGGTGAAGCACGCGAGATCACCGTCTGGTGCTCGAACGATTATCTCGGCATGGGCCAGCATCCCGATGTGATTTCCGCCATGCAGACTGCAGCGGGCCGCATGGGTTCGGGTGCCGGCGGCACGCGCAACATTTCGGGCACCAACCATCCGCTGGTCGAGCTTGAGCGCGAACTCGCCGACCTGCATGGCAAGGAAGCCGCCCTCGTTTTCACCTCCGGCTTCGTGTCGAACGAAGCGTCGATCTCGACGATCGCACGGCTTTTGCCGGACTGTCTGATCCTGTCGGATGAACTCAACCACGCCTCGATGATCGAAGGCGTGCGGCGTTCGGGCGCCGACAAGAAGATCTTCCGCCACAACGACCTCGCCCATCTCGAGCAACTGCTGGCGATCGCGCCGCGTGAGCGCGCCAAGCTGATCGTGTTCGAATCGGTGTATTCGATGGATGGCGACATCGCGCCGATCGCCGAAATCACCGCACTCGCCCGCCGCTACAATGCGATGACCTATATCGACGAAGTCCACGCGGTCGGCATGTATGGCAATCGTGGCGGCGGCATCTCTGATCGCGATAACCTCGCCGGCGAGATCGACGTCATCGAAGGCACGCTGGCCAAGGCGTTCGGCACACTGGGCGGCTATATCGCAGGCCCACGTTCGGTGATCGATGCCGTGCGCTCCTATGCGCCGGGCTTCATCTTCACCACCGCCCTGCCGCCATCGATCGCAGCCGCCGCAACCGCCTCGATCCGCCATCTGAAAGAATCGCAGATCGAGCGCGAGCAGCAACAGCGCCAGGCGCAGAACACCAAGGACCAGCTGTCGACTGCCGGTCTACCCGTGATGCCGTCCGAAACCCATATCGTGCCGGTGCTGGTCGGAGATCCCGAGCTTTGCAAGAAGGCGAGCGATCGTTTGCTTGAAGTGCACGGGCTGTACATTCAGCCGATCAACTATCCGACCGTGCCGCGGGGCACCGAGCGCCTGCGCATCACGCCGACGCCGTTCCATTCGGACGCGCTGATCGGTGAACTGGCTTCTGCCTTGCGCGAAACCTGGGAAGCCCTCGGCATCCCCTTCGCCAACGACCGCCGCCCAGCCCAACAGCGCACTAACCGTATCATCCCGCTGGTTACGTCCACGGCAGGCGGCTGACGCTGGTTCAAAGGGCGTCCTTCAATGGACGCCTTTTCCCGCTGTCGGCGTCGATCTGCTTTGAGTCCGCCTGAAGACCGCCTTGAACAAAGCTTGCCCATCCAGATGACTGGCGGCTAAAACGCTGGTCTCGATATCGACCTGCGTGGGCAAGATGCACCTTCTGATCGCCTTTCTGGGCATCATTGCCGCGATCATCTTCTTCGTCATTCGCGCCCATACCGTTTATGGTGCGGCCAAGGAGATCAATCAGGATACCAAGGGGCTGCAGCGGCGAGCGAAACAGAAGTTCCAAGACTTTCGAGGAACGAAGCTTTCGCGCATCCGCGACCCGCAACTCGCCGCTGCCATCCTGTTGATCCAGCTGATCCGGACGGAAGCGCCTGTCACGGCGCAGGAAAAAACCGCGATCCTCGACTGTCTGCGCGACCCACTGCTTGCTGCCGACCCGCAGGCCCTGTTCGAGCAGGCCTGGACCTATACGGAAAATCGTGCGTTCTTTTCGATGGTTTCCGATGAACTGCTTCCCGTGCTGAAAATCAGTTTGAACGATGCTGAAAAGCATGAGTTGGTCGCCATGCTGACCAAGGTCGCTGGCGCCTACAACGGTATCGGCGAGTTGCAGCAATCGTCGATCTCAAGGCTGAAGAAGACGCTGTTTTTGTAAGCGCTTCGTTGGATGATCGATCCAATGCAGCTTCTGTCCCTTGCAACATGGTAGCAGGCCCGGCCTGAAATCGGCTTCACATCCTCCTCGTCATCCTTGGAGGGAGCTGCAGCATAAGCGGAGGCGCACACCGGAGGATGACGAAGCGGCGAGAGACGCGCGACATTGCAGAACCTGGCGCCGTTCCTCACCCCCGGCACGGGGGAGAGGTGGCCCGTCAGGGTCGGTGAGGGGGCGCGACCTCGCCGCCGCCGCTGCACTCGCCGAACCCGGAGCTGCTCCCCTCACCATCACGCCTGCGCCATGCCACCTCTCCCGCACAAAGTGAGGGAGAGGAATGGCGCCAAGTCCGTTCAACTCCGCGCTTTTATGAAAGACTTATCCACGCCCCAGCACCTCCAGCCATAATCCCCCCATCGCTCTTGTCGGGACTCTGGTGCGCACCGGGGATCAGAGGAGGGTGGCGGTGTCCGGGCTGGTTGCGCAACGGTAGCGTGATCTGGAGGTAATCAGTCCTCCTTAAGCCTGGGCCACGAGCCGGTTCAGCGCTGTTTCGGACCTTTCCAGGGGGAGAGCCATCCGAACAGCCCACCGGTGCCGCGGCAAGCGCACCGACGGACGCGAGTGTTTCCGCGCCGTACATAGTATCAATCTGAGGCGCGGATTCTTGCGTCCGCTTCCCGAACTTTCATGGTCGGGAAGGCGGGAAGTCGTGCCTGCAAGACAGCACATGATCAGGTGACGCCTTGGCGCACCTGCGTTCTTTGACATTGGCCCGGACCGTAGCGCGAGACGCTTACGCTATTTTTGCGGGAGCCCTCAGCGCCCCCTCACCCCGCCGGCTGTGCTCGGAAATAATCTGCCAGCCGTCCCGCCGCCTCCTCCAGCTGTTCCAGGTTGCGATGGAAGCAGAGGCGGAAGTGGCCGGCGCCGGCGGCACCGAAGGCGGTGCCGGGTGCGAGACCCACACTGGCCTTGTCGATGATGTCGAAAGTCGCGTTGCGCGAGTCGCTGATGCCGTCCACCGCGAAGAAGGCGTAGAACGCGCCTTGCGGCACGCTCATGCGCACGCGGCCCGTATCCAGAAGGGCGCTGCAAACGAGATCGCGGGCCTTGTGAGCGCGCTCGACCTGGCTTGCGACAAAGGCATCGCCTTCATCCAATGCAGCGACCGCGCCGCGCTGCATGAACTGCGCCACGCCCGAAGTCGAATACTGGATCAGGTTCTCGAACACCTGCTGCAGATCGGGATGAATGCGCAGCCAGCCGATGCGCCAGCCGGTCATCGCCCAGTTCTTGGAGAAGCTGTTAACGAAGAGGATGCGGTCCTCAGGCTCCATCACATCGAGGAAGGACGGCGCGCGGCTGCCGGAATAATGATAAAGCGAATAGATTTCGTCGGCGATGATCCAGAGGTTCTTGCGCCGGGCGAGATCGAGCAACCCGCGCAATGTCTCATGATCGGCCGTCCAGCCATTGGGATTGGACGGCGTGTTGATGAACAGCGCGCGCGTGCGCTCGGTCACCGCAGCTTCGACCCGTTCAAGGTCGCAGACCCAGCCATTGCCGGTTTCCGTCAGCGGCACCGGCACGGGCGTGGCGCCTGACACGCCGACGGCACCGGCAAAATTCGGCCAAGCCGGCGAAAGATAGATCGCTTCGTCGCCCGCCCCGGTTGTTGCCTGCAACGCCAGCTGGATCGCATGCATGCCGCTGGCGGTGACGATGAACTCTTCCGGCTGAAACGCATGGCCGAAGTGCCGGATATAATAGCGGGCAAGCGCCTGGCGCAGTTCGGGAATACCACGCTGCCAGGTGTAGAAGGTTTCACCGTTTGCCAAGCCCGCTTGTGCCGCTTGCGTGATGAAGTCGGGCGTCGGCAAATCGCCCTCACCGGCCCAAAGCGGGATCGTGCCCGGGCGGGCGCGGCCATAGTTGATCGCCGCAACGATGTCGCTCTCGGGCACGTTGCGGGCATCGCCGCGCAGATTATCAAACAGGCTCACGACCAAATCTCCGGGGCGACTCACAAACGAAAGGCGAACAAAGCACGACTCATCGGCGCGCCATGCTTCGATAAGCCTTCGATCACCTCGGCGCTAGCGCCAGGATCACACCGCGCGTCTGGCCAGAAGATCGCGAATTTCGGTAAGAAGCTGCACATCCGGCGGTGGCGGCGCGGCCGGTGTCGCAACCTTCTCCTCGCGCTCGATGCGGCGGCGCAGGTTGTTCACGGCCTTGACCATCAGGAAGATGATGAAAGCCAGGATCAGGAAATTGATCACGACCGTGATGAAGCTGCCATAAGCAAACACAGCCCCCTGCTCGCGCGCCTGCGCCAACGTCGGCGCGTTGACAGCCGAGGATAGGGGCAGGAAGTAGTTGGAAAAATCGAAGCCGCCAAAGATCGCACCGATAATCGGCATGATGATGTCGTCCACCAGCGATGTGACGATCTTGCCGAACGCGGCGCCGATGATCACGCCGACTGCAAGATCCATGACATTGCCGCGCGCAATGAATTCCTGAAATTCCTTCAGCATCCCGCCTTCCTTTATCCCCAAACGAGCCGCTCCAATGCTGCCCCATGATCCAGATCATAGCTGCGCGACGCAGCGTAAGCAAAGTGCGGCGCGCTCTATCCACCGCAGGGCCTTTCGCAGCATTGGACAGCGCTTACCCCGCGTGCTTTGCTTTTGAACAATGGAGGAGGACGCTTGCAGGGTTGGTCCGTTGTTCTTGCCGCACTTGCCTATGTGACGCTGCTGTTTCTGGTGGCAAGCCTGGGCGACCGACGACGCGTGGCCGCAAAAAGCGCCGGCGGACGGCCGCTGACCTACGCGTTCAGCTTGGCGATCTACTGCACGTCCTGGACCTTCTTCGGCTCGGTCGGCCTGGCATCCGAACGCACCCTTGAATTTCTCGCGATCTATATCGGTCCAGTGCTGGTGTTCGTGTTCGGCTATCCCCTGCTGCGCCGCATCATCAGAATCGCAAAGTCGGAAAAGATCACCTCGATCGCCGACTTCCTGGCCGCGCGTTATGGCAAGAGCTTTGCGGTGGCATCGCTTGCCACGCTGATCGCGACGCTGGGCACCATCCCTTACATCGCGCTGCAGCTGAAGGCGATTTCCGAAACCGTCAGCCTGATGGTGGAGCATTACAATACGCGGCCGCCGGATGTGCAGTTCTTTGTCGGCGACATTTCGCTGACCATCGCCATGCTGCTCGCGGTTTTTGCCGTGCTGTTCGGCACGCGCCATGCCGATGCGACGGAGCATCAGAACGGCTTGATCCTGGCGGTCGCGGTGGAATCCATCGTCAAGCTCGCCTCCTTTGTGGCGGTCGGCGTCGCCGTGACCTTCTTTCTCTTCGGCGGGGTCGGCCCCATCGTCGAAGCGATCGGCAACAATCAGCGCGTGCAGGAAGCCGTGGGCTACAACACCTCCCTGCCGACCTGGATCGTCACTACCCTCCTGTCGGCCTTCGCGATCGTCATGCTACCGCGCCAGTTCCACGTCACGGTGGTGGAAAACAGAACGGATGCGGAGTTGCGCACGGCAACGCGGGTGTTTCCGCTTTACCTCATCGCCATCAACATCTTCGTTCTGCCGATCGCCTTCGCCGGATTGACCTTCGTCGGCAGCTCCACAAGTGCCGATCTCTACGTGCTGGCGCTGCCGCTTATCGCCGGGCATGACGGTTTGGCCATGCTCGCCTTTATCGGCGGGTTGTCGGCGGCGACCGCGATGGTGATCGTGGCAAGCGTTGCCTTGTCGGTCATGATCTCGAACGACCTCATCATCCCGCTTTTCGTGCGCCGTCTCGTGCAGCCCGATCGCCGCGGGGTGGAAGACTGGTCGCGGCTGATCCTCAATGTCCGCCGCGCCTCGATCTTCATCGTCCTGCTTGCGGCCTTCTTTTATTATCGCGAAACCACCAACAATACGCGGCTGGCTTCGATCGGCCTGATCTCGTTTGCCGCCGTCGCACAGTTCGCGCCGTCTTTCCTCGGCGGCTTGATCTGGCGCCGCGCCAATGGACGCGGTGCCGTTCTGGGCATGCTCACCGGGATCATCTTCTGGGCCTACACGCTGCTGCTGCCCTCGCTGGCGCCGGCCGATACTGCCATCCTGACGCGCGGCCTGTTCGGCATGGAAGCGCTGCGGCCGCAATCGCTGTTCGGCACGGTCGGTGAGCCGCTGAACCACGGCGTGTTGTGGAGCCTCGCCATCAACACGCTGTTCTTCGTGCTGGGCTCGCTGTCGCGCTCGGCCATGCCGCTGGAGCGCATCCAAGCGGCGATCTTCGTGCCGCGCGACATCAATCCGATGCCGAGCCTGCGCCGCTTCCGCACGACGGTGACGGTGGACGAGCTCAAGGACACGATCGCCCGGTATCTCGGCGTAGAGCGCACCGAGCGCTCATTCCAAAGTTTTGCGACCGCCGGCAACGAGCCCCTTCCCGGCGGAAACGAACCGGCCAGCATGACGGTCGTGCGTTTTTCCGAGCAGTTGCTGGCCAGTGCGGTTGGTTCGTCATCCTCGCGCCTCATCCTGTCCTTGCTGTTCCAGCGCAACGATCGCAGCCAGAAAGATGCGCTGCGGCTGCTGGATGATGCGTCCGAAGCGTTGCAGCACAATCGGGATCTGCTTCAAACCGCGCTCGACCAGATGGATCAGGGCATCACCGTGTTCGACACGGATCTGCGGCTGACCAACTGGAACCGGCAGTTCCGTTCGCTGTTCGACCTGCCGGATTCACTCGGACAGGTCGGCGTTTCTCTGCATCACATCCTGCGCCATCTGGCGGACCGCGGCGATATTCCCGCCGATCTCGAACTCACCGCGCTAAATCGGCTGAGCAGCTTCGGCACGCCTTGGCGCATCGAGCTCAAGACGTCCGGCCGCATCATCGAGCTGCGCTCGAACCCGATGCCGGACGGCGGCACGGTCGCGACCTATTCCGACGTGACGGCAGCAGTCGCCGCCGATCTCGCCTTGAAGCGCGTCAACGAAACACTGGAACAGCGCGTTGCCAGCCGCACGGCCGAGCTAACGCGCGTGAACCAGGAACTGGCGCTGGCGCAGGAGGTGGCCGAGGAAGCCAATCTCTCCAAGACGCGCTTCCTGGCCGGCGCGGGGCACGACATCCTGCAGCCGCTGAATGCCGCGCGGCTGTATTGCTCGTCCCTGATCGAGCGGGCGGAAGAAAACGACCTTCGCCAAGCCGCCACCAACATCGAGTCGTCACTGGAATCCGTGGAAACCATCCTCGGCGCGGTGCTCGACATTTCCCGGCTCGATGCCGGCGCGCAGAAACCGAACGAAACCACGTTCCGGCTTGATGCGCTGTTGAAGCAGATCCAGACCGACTTTTCGCCCATGGCGGCCGAGAAGCGACTGCAACTGCGCATCCTGCCTTCGACGCTTGCCGTTCACACCGACCGCAACATGCTGCGCCGGGTGATCCAGAACCTCGTCTCCAACGCGATCAAATATACCCGCTCAGGCCGCATCCTCATCGGTGTGCGCCGACGCGGCAAACTGCTGGAAATCCAAGTGCTGGATTCCGGAATCGGCATTGCCAGCAACGATCTCAACAGCGTCTTCCAGGAGTTCCTGCGTCTCGACGAGGGCGCGCGGGAAGCGCAAGGGCTTGGGCTCGGCCTGTCGATCGTGGACCGCATTGCGCGCGTGTTGCGCCTCGAAATCCAGATCGAGTCGCATAAGGGGCGCGGTACGCGGTTTTCGGTGATCCTCCCTCGTGCCGAGCCGCCGTCGCTTGCAGCCGACCAGGCTGCCTTGTCCGCGCCTGTTCCAGGTGCGGCCGACGTCTCCGGGCTGAAGATCCTGTGCATCGACAACGATCCGCAGATCCTCGACGCGATGAAGCGGCTGCTGGAAGGCTGGGGTTGCGACGTGAGCATTGCCCTAAATTCGCAAGACGCGCTGGCATTCGAGGTGGTGCCCGACATGATGCTGGTGGATTACCACCTCGACAACGAGACCGGTCTCGACGCAGTGACGGCCATGCGCGCCAGGCACAAGCTGTTCATTCCAGCCGTGCTGGTGACGGCCGATCGCGGCGCGGAAGCGCGATCTGGCGCAACCGCGCTCGACATGACGGTGATCAACAAGCCGGTGAAGCCGGCGGTTCTGCGCATGACGCTCGGTCGCCTCAAGCGGATGGAAGAAGCGGCCGAGTGATCAGCTGGCGCTGGGATCGCTGCCCAGCTTCGACAGGAGAATTACTGCCTGCGTGCGGCTGTCGACGCCGAGTTTCTGCAGAACCGCTGATACGTGAGCCTTCACCGTCGCTTCCGAGACGTCGAGTTCGAAGGCGATCTGCTTGTTGAGCAAGCCCGACGCCAGCATGGTCAAAACGCGCGTTTGCTGGGGCGTCAGGCTTTGCAGCCGGCGAATGAGCTGCGAGACTTCGGCGTCGCCTTCCGTGCCGAGGTCCAGATGGGCGGGCGTGGCGACGCCACCTTCCAGCACCTGACGAACCGCACTGCGGATCTCCTCCATGCTGGCTGACTTCGAGATGAAGCCGGACGCGCCGAGTTCCAGCGCGCGACGCACCGTTTGCGCGGCATCATGGGCGGATACCACGATCACAGGCGTCGCGGGAAAGGCCGCTCGCATTGCAACCAGACCCGACAAGCCGCTAGCGCCAGGCATCGACAGATCGAGCAACAGAAGATCGATGTCGTCCTCGGCGGCCACGATGACTTGCGCGGCCTCGAAGTCGCCGGCTTCCAGTATTCGGATGTCTTCTCCAAGTCCCACCAGCGCATGTCGCAAGGCGCCGCGAAACAATGGATGATCGTCAGCGATGACGAATTTCAGGCTGGATTCCAAAAGCAGCCGGTCTCCCAAGCGAAGCGTGTCGATCCATGCCTATTATGCGGGCAAGTGCAGCCCAAGGCAAAGACCTAATCGCGGGTAACCGATTGAAGCGCTTGATGCTATAGTCTGTCAGGCGCCTTGAAGTCGCAGGCTCACTGAGAAACTGCCATTGGCGCGATGACGTCGTGGCTGAGATCATCCTTGGGCCGTTCCGTCGGAAGCTGACGGCCGGTCGCGGTGTAGTAAACCGTTTCCGCGATATTGGTCGCATGATCGCCGATGCGCTCGATATTCTTGGCGCAGAACAGGAGATGCGTGCAGGGCGCGATGTTGCGCGGATCTTCCATCATATAGGTCAGCAATTCGCGGAACATCGACGTATACATCTGGTCGATCTGGTCGTCGCGATCGCGCAAGGAGGCAATGCGGTCTACCGAGCGGCTGGCGAAGATGTCCAGCACTTCCTTGAGCTGAGCAAGAGCCAGCGCCGACAGCGCTTCCATGCCGCGAAACACACGCAACGGCTGGCGTGCTTCACTGACTGCCACCACGCGCTTGGCGATGTTCTTGCCGAGATCGCCGATGCGCTCGAGATCGCTGGAAATGCGGATCGCGCCAATGATTTCGCGCAGATCATGCGCCAGCGGCTGCCGGCGGGCGATGATGACGATGGCTTTTTCGTCAATCTCGCGCTGGGCGTCATCCAGCATCTTGTCGTCGTGAATGATGCGCTGCGCCAAGGCTGCATCGGAGCTCACCAGCGCCTGCACGGCGCGCTCCACCATGCGCTCGGCATGGCCACCCATGGCGCCAATGCGCGCCGAAAGGAACTTCAGTTCCTCATCATAGGCGCGAACGATATGCTGCTGAGCGACCATTGCGGTTCTTGTCCGATGCAGATGGGAGTCGGATGATTCCCATTCAGATACCTGTTTTGCGTGACAAAACGACGAATATCAGGAGCAATCCAGTCTTATTTTCCGGCTTTAGCTGCCTGATCGGGGAAGAAAACCGTGAATTCGGTGCCTTCTCCAATCTTGGAGCGGATCAACAGACGCGCATTGTGACGGGTCACGATGTGCTTGACGATGGCCAAGCCCAGACCCGTCCCCTTCTGGTTGCGGCTGGCTTCGGCATCGATCCGGTAGAAGCGTTCGGTGATGCGCGGGATATGTTCGGCCGGAATACCCGGCCCATGATCGCGCACCGAAGCGGCGATGCCGGAATGCCCGCCTTCCGTGGTCCGATGAAGGCTGACATCCACGCGCTCGCCGGAGCGGCCATATTTACAGGCGTTTTCCAGAAGGTTCTCGAACACCTGAAACAGTTCGTCACGGTCGCCCAGAACCTTGGCTTCGCCCTCTTCCAGATCAGTCTCGATCGTCAAGCCGGCTTCCCTCGCACGCGGGCTGATGGTGGCGATGACCGCTTCAAGGATCGGGCGCAGGTCGGCCGTTTCGCCGGGCTTGAGCATCGGCTTCATTTCCACGCGCGATAGCGACAGGAGGTCGTCGATCAGGCGGGCCATGCGACCGGTTTGGTCCTGCATGATGCCGAGGAAGCGGTCGCGTGCGGCGGCATCGTTGCGGGCCGGGCCGCGCAGCGTTTCTATGAAGCCGGAAATGGAAGCGAGCGGCGTGCGCAATTCATGGCTGGCATTGGCGATGAAGTCGGCGCGCATCCGGTCGATGCGCCGCGCTTCGCTGTGATCGCGGAAGATGAGGGCGAACAGGCCGCGCGTTGCATCAAGCCGTGCGACGCTGACGCGATACACCCGCTCTACCGGGAAGCGCTCGGCATAATCCACCGGTTCGCTTCCATCGCTGCCGTTCAGCGCATGTTCGACAAGGCTTTGCAGTTCGGGGGCGCGAAACCGCAGTTGCAGCATCGTGCCGGGCGTCACCGGATCAAAGGCGGAAAGCGCTGCCGGATTGGCATGGATCACCACGCCGTTGCGGTCGAACACGATCAGCGGATCTGCCACGGCGCGGGCCAGATCGAGCTGCGAAAAGCTCGGCGCCGCCTGGACATCCTGGCTCAACCACGGGCCACTGTCGGGCAAGGCAATGCGCTTGGCGGCTCGGCCGGAGGTTACCAGCGCGACGAGAATCAGAGCGAGAGCAAAGCCAAGGCTCGGCCAAAGAAGCGTAGGCTGAAGCGCGCACAGCACCGCAATGGCGACCAAGGCGACAACAAGGATCGCCAGCGCCGACACGTGCGGACTTCGGTCCCGCCGCCTTTCAAGCCCTTCGGCCGCCACGATGCACCCTCCCTTTCCCGCTCCTGCAAGCGGCCCTGTTTCCAAATCCGGCTCAGGAACTATCTCCATGCATCAGATACCATGACAGGCTGATTGCAGGAGAACGGGATGAGCGAAAAAATAGCGCCGGCAAATTTCCCTGACACGGCGGCAGTGACGCTCGAGATCGATGGAACGACCCACCTGTTCGACATCGACGAGCCCGATCTGCCGGACTGGATCAAGGACAAGGAACTGAGCGCCGGCGGCTTTCCCTACGACAAGGGCATGAAGAAGGACCCGTTCGAAGCGCAGTTCGACAAGCTTCAGGTCGAACTTGTGCGGCTGCAGGATTGGCTGCTGAAGACGGGCAAACGGGTGATGATCGTGTTCGAAGGCCGCGATGCCGCAGGCAAAGGCGGCACGATCGGGGCCTTTCGCGCCAACCTCAATCCACGCACTGCTCGCAATGTGGCCCTACCCAAGCCGACGGAAACCGAGCGCGGCCAATGGTATTTCCAGCGCTACATCCAGCAGTTTCCCAGCCATGGCGAGTTCGTGACCTTCGACCGGTCCTGGTACAACCGGGCCGGTGTCGAGCGCGTGATGGGGTTCTGCACGGAAGAAGAGCACCAGCGCTTCCTGCATGAAGCGCCCTTGCTTGAGCAGATGATCGTCAATGACGGCATCCACTTCTTCAAGATCTGGCTGGATATCGGGCGCGAAACGCAGCTCAAGCGCTTTCACGACCGGCGCCACAGCATCCTGAAAAGCTGGAAATTCTCGCCGATCGATATTGCGGGCCTGAGCCGCTGGGATGCTTATACCCGCGCGCGCAATGAGATGTTCGAGGCGACGCACACAAAGCACGCGCCGTGGCTGGTGGTGCGGTCAAACGATAAGCGCCGCGCTCGTATCGAAGCGATCCGGCACGTCCTGCTGGCGATCCCCTATGCCGGCCGCGACCGCGACGCGATCGGCGAGCCGGACAAGAAGATCGTCGGCGAAGGGCCGAAGCTACTGACGCCTTGAGATCAGGGCGTCGAGCAACGTCAGTTTAGGCTTAGCGCGGCGTTGCGCTCGGTAGAACAGCCGGCGCGATCTGCGTTTGGGACGGCGTCGTTGATGACGTTCCGGCCTGTGGGCCCGGCGCCGCCGTGCTTGCAGTCGTAGCGCCTTCGGGCATCTGATCGGTGCCAATCGGCTGCGGCAAAATCGAACCATCCGCTGCAGCAACCCGCCAGACCGTGTTGCCGGCGTCATCGGCAACCAGGAGTGCGCCCGTACCGTCAATGCCGACACCCACCGGACGCCCTTGCGCCTCGTCTCCTTGCAGGAAGCCGGTCACGAAATCCTGCGCCTTGCCGACCGGCTTGCCGTTTTCGAATGGCACGTAAACGACCTTGTAGCCGTTGAAAGCCGTGCGGTTCCAGCTGCCATGTTCGCCGATAAACGCACCATTGGCGAAGGCGGCCGGCAGCGCCGAGTTCATGGAGAAGGTCATGCCCAGGGCCGCGACGTGACTGGACAGGGCGTAATCGGCGGGGATTGCCTTTTCCACCATATCCGGCCGTTGCGGATGCACGCGCTGATCGACATGGCCGCCATAATAGCTCCATGGCCAACCGTAGAACGCGCCGTCCTGCACCGATGTCATGTAATCGGGAACGAGGTTTGGCCCGAGTTCATCGCGCTCGTTCACGACGGCCCAAAGCCGGCCATCCTGCGGATTGAAGCTCAGCCCGTTCGGGTTGCGTAAGCCGGACGCATAAACGCGCGCAGCACCGGTTTGCCGATCCACCTGCCAGATGGCTGCTCGCCCTTTTTCCGCTTCCAGCCCGTTTTCCACGATGTTGGAGTTGGAGCCGACGGAGGCATAAAGCATGCGGCCATCCGGGCTCAGCGCGAGATCCTTTGTCCAATGGTGGTCGATCGGCCCACCGGGAAGCGCCGTCACCAGCTTGGGCTGCGCGGTGATGGCGGTTTGGCCGAGTTCATAGGGGTAGGCCAGGATCGCATCAGTTGCGGCCACGTAAAGCGTGTTGTCGATCCACGCCACACCGAAGGGCGAGTTCAGGCCTTTCAGGAGGTCGCTGCGTTCATCCACCGTGCCGTCGCGATTGGTGTCTCGCAGCAGCGTGATGAGGTTGCTTTCCTTCTTCTGACCGCCACCGCCGCCATGCGCGATCGACATGATCCAGCCTCGGATCATGTCCTTGGGTCGCGAGAGGGGCTCGACGCCGGGACCTTGCGACTGGATCACCAGAACGTCGCCATTGGGCAGCGTATGAACGGTGCGAGGGTTCGCGAGATCCTTGGCATAGGCTGTGATCGTCAGCCCTTCGGGCACGGTCGGCATTTTGTTGTTTTGCCAGCCGATCACCTCGGCGACCTTCAGATCGGGCACCAGCTGGGAGCTTGGTTCCGGCAGAACCGGGTTCGGCCCGATCTGTTGAGAGACATCAAAGTTGGCGCTTTCATCGGAGCAGCCAGCCACTCCGAGAAGAGCCGCAGTGCTGCCAGCAAGAACGGAAGCGCGGAGGAAGGATGAGCGGTTACGCATAGTGGTTCACTCCCACGCTTCGACGCGACACGACCGATCGGTTGAGCCAGGCAGCCAGAAGCATCACCACGAAAGTCACGGCAGACAGTGCGAGGCCGTAAGGCACAACGGCGGTCCAGCCATCGCCGGCATGCACGAAGCTGTTGGCGACGGCCAAGAGGAGCACCACCACATAGGCGATGATCGCCGCCCAACTCGGCCGGAACAGGCGCGTCTTTCGCCGTGCCAGCATCTCGACGACACCAACGACAATTGCCAGGCCGCCGAAAACCAGCCCGGCAAACAGCAGCCAGGCGGAGAAGTTCTGCCACAAGATGTTGGCGGAGCGCCAAAAGGCGATGTCGGTCAACAATGTGAGCGTGAAGCACACCGCCGGAAACTGCGCGAGCATCCCGTAAAGCGGGCGGGAAGGAATAGGCACCGTAGCCGGTACCGAATACGTCGTGTCCATCGCTCACCTTTCGTGTTCCAGACCCATGTCTGGCAATCTTACTCCCAGCTGGCGCGCCTTGTTCCCAGACCGGAAAGATTTCTCGCGTTTTGCCGCCGCCGCTGCGTGCGGCAGAGGTGCCGACAGAGGGCTTGCGTCTAAACGGTTCGGCTCGCCGGTTTCACCCACCGGCTCTTGCTGATGCGATGGGGCGTCTTTTCCCAATGGAAGGGTTTGGCATAAAGATGCCAGGCCGCGCGCCAAGCGGCATAGGAGATCATCATCCAGTAAACGGGCGTCGCGAGCACCGTCTTCCACAGGCTCTTGCGCTCGCGCTTCACCAGCGTGGCCGCGCCAAGCACGAGGAAAGCTGCATAGCCGCAGCTTATGTTGATCACATCGACGGCAAACAAAGCGGAATGCGGCGTCATCGTATCCGCACGAAGCATTTCGAACAGGATGGCAGCGATGGTGACGATCATGAGCGGATGCGCTAGGGCCGAGATCACCATGCCGGCAAACAGCACCTGAACGATCAGGAAGGAGGCCGTGCCGATCTCGCGGCGCAGTTGCCGGGGATTGCGCATATGGACCAGCCAGGTTTGCAGCCAGCCCTTGAACCAGCGCGTCCGCTGCGGCACCCAGTCGCCTAGCCGGTGCGGCGCTTCCTCGAAGGTTGGATAGGTGATCGTGCCGCAGCGATAACCGAAGCGCGCCAGCCGCAAACCGAGATCGGCGTCTTCCGTGACGTTGAACGGGTCCCAGCTGCCGACCGCTTCCAGCGCCCTGCGGCGAAAATGGTTGGACGTTCCGCCAAGCGGCAGCACTACGCCCTTAGCCGCCAGCCAGGGCAGCATTCCGCGAAACAGCGCGGCATATTCGAAGGCGAACAGCCGCTGGATCATGCCTTCGCCGGCATTGGTGATGACCAGCGGCGCCTGCAGGCAGGCGAGATCCGGAGGCGCATCGCGAAAGGTCTGCCACGCTTCTAGCAGCTGCAGCGGATGCGGCTTGTCCTCGGCATCATAGATCGCCACGAGTTCGCCGGATGTCAGCGGCAGTGCGTAAGTCAGCGCTTTCGGCTTGGTGCGCGGCCCCTGAGCGGGCACTTCGATGATCTCCACCCAAGGCCGCAAAGGTTGCGCGCGGAGTGCGGCAAGCGTTTCCGTATCATCAGCCTCGCAAACCAGCTTGATCTCCAGCTTGGCGCGCGGCCAGACAATCCGGCCCAACGATGTCAGCAGTTCCGGCACAACGGCGGCTTCGCGATAGAGCGCGATCATGACGGAATAAACAGGCAGATCAGCCGGCGCAACGGGCGGCAGCTTGGCGAGGTAAGGCGGCTCGGCCCGGCGCGCGGCCAGCATGCGCAAGGCAACGCAGCCCAGGAAGAACAGCGAGAAAAGGAGATGCAAAGCGAGCATCGCTGAGCTTGGCCATAGGGCGAAGCCAAGCGGCAGGGAGACCAGCGTCGCGCCGATCGCAAAGCCTTGCCCTACCGTCGCAACGACGTTGGCTGAGCAGTCAGGAACGTTGCTTGCCAGGGTTTCGCAGGCGCGGGCGCTCAAGCGCGGTTCGGAACAGGTGATCAGCGCCTTTCGCAGCATCGACGGCGCCACAACCGCCATGCGCCCTGCGCGTTCAGGATGGTCACCCAGCATCCGCCGCAAGCCGCGGAGATCAAGCAAGCCTGCTCCGACCAACTGTGTGGGCGGACGGTCGGGCTCGACATAAAGGATCGGCCGCGCGTGCCTCGAAGCGAAAGGCGAACCCAGAAGCGTGAGCGCGTCGCCTTCCCGGACGATCAGCCGTGCCGGATCGACAGCGGGCAGAAAGGCCAGTCGCAAATCCATAGCGACGGCGCGATAAAGCCGGTCTTCCGCACACAGGCCAGCCGCCAGAAGCTCGACATGGAACGGCGTCTTGTTGGCGCGCGCACGGGTGGCGACCGGCACGAGGCGATCCGCCTGGATGCCGAGGCGCTGCAACACCGGCAGCCAGTCGCAAGCCTCTTCGAACGGTTCAACCGGCGAGGCGCCACGGCGAACCAGCGCTTGCGGCTGCCGGTGCGGGCTGTTGTCGTTCAGTTCCGGCTCGAAGACTTTCTCGACGGCGCTCATGCGAGCACGCACGCATGGAAAAGATCGCTGTCCGGCAATTTCCAGCAAGAGCCAAGACTATCCTGCGCTACCGAGAGCATCCTGATGCCAAGATGCTTGTTCGCGCTCGATCGTATGGCAATCCCCGCTCGATGAGCCATGAACGCAACTTTCCCACAACGCCGCACAACTTACAATCCCCACCCCGATTGTAGTTGATCCCAGCGGATGCGCAATCACCCGCTGCGATGAAGACGCTGCTTTGTTGTGGCCAAAACTATCGGCGCTCGCCGCTTTCCTTCGCCCAGATATCGGAGGCGATGCCGATCACGGCCTCGAGCGCCGAAGCCAGCGCTCCGCGCTCCCGGTCGCTCATGCGCTCGATGACTTCGACAAGGCTGCGGATCGGATCGCGCTCCAAAAGAAGGTAGCCCTTCTCGGCCACTTCCAGATGCTCGGCGCGCCCGGCTGGCTGATGCGCTGCCTTGCGCACCAGTTCCTTCTGGATCAGCGTGCGCACGGTACGGCTCACCGGTCCATTGGCGAGGCCCTGAAACCGCGCGAGGCTGCTGGCCGTGCGGGCGCCATCCGGCGATTTTGCGAAATAGCGCAGCGCCGTCCATTGCGCGGGGTAAAGGCCCTCAGCATAGCCGATCGAATGAAGCGACCGTCCTGCCAATTCCAGACGCTCGGCCAGAGCCGGTGCGGAAATCGTCTTCTTTGCTGCCACGGCGCACCTCAAGCAACCAGGAATGCTGGGGATCGTGCCCGTGGCGGATACTGCTGCGATCCGTATGGGTCACTCGACAGCGATCCAGTGAGCAGCACATGCAAATCTGTCGAAAAAGGGACGCCGGCTAGGCTCCAGCCAAAGCCTGCTGACGTTCGCAGCCATTCGTGCCTTCAAAAGCGGCACGGGAACCTTTGCACAGCCCAGTCCTTTTCGTCGACGTTCCGCTTGAGCGGGGCGGCCCAGTGAAGCCAAGTCCTAGCAAAGGAGGCTCCTATGCAAGCCGTTCTCGAAGCAGCCGCCGATCCGCGGCAAGGCCGTGTCGTCATTCTTGCGGCAGGCTCCGGCTTCCGCAGCCAGCATGAGCGTGACACCCGCCACTGGATTGCCGACCAAGTCGCCGCGCTGAAAGGCTACGCCTTTCGGCCCGCCGATCCCGTTCCCGATGGCGCCAGCACCTATCTCCTGCCCAGCGATGCCTTGGCCTTGTCGGAAGCAATCGTGCTCGGCCTGAAGAGCGAGCATGATTTTCTCGGCGGCATCGTTCCTCATCCCTTCGTTGCCACGAAAGCGATCGTCCATCCGCTGATCTCGCGCGACGCGGCCCAGCCTGAAGGCTGGTCGCACGATTTTCCTGAAGCCGTACGCGATGTCGTGCTCAAGGGTTTCACCGTGTTTTCGCGCGATGACGCGATCGAAGCCGCCCGGCGCATGCTGGAAAGCAGCGCGATCCGCTTGAAGGCGGTCGAGGAAACCGGCGGACGTGGCCAGATCGCCGTGCAAAGCGAGGATGATCTGGATGCCGCCCTCGCCCATTTCGATCCGGGTGTCATCGCGCGCGCAGGCCTGGTGATCGAAGAAAACCTCCTCGACGTCATCACCTTCAGCGTCGGTCAGGTGCGTTTCGGCGACATGGTCGCGTCGTATCATGGCACGCAGACGCTGACCCGCAACCATGACGGCAATACGGCTTATGGCGGCTCCGCCCTTGCCGTCACGCGCGGCGGGTTCGATGCCTTGCTGGCAAACGCACCAACGCCGGAAGTCGCACTCGCCGTTGAACAGGCCATGCGCTTCGATGCTGCCGCCGACCGCTGCTTCCCGCAAAGCATCATCTCGCGCCGCAACTACGATGTCGCGCGGGGCAGCGCGGCCGACGGTACGGTCCGGGCCGGCGTGCTGGAACAAAGCTGGCGCATGGGCGGCGCGACGCCGGCTGAAATCCTCGCCATCAAGACGCTGATCGCCGAACCGACCCGGCATACGGTCCATGCCGTGTGCGTCGAGACCTATCGCCAGGACGTGCAGATTCCGCCCAATGCAGCTGTCACCTTCAATGGCGACGATCCGGATATCGGACATATCAAGAAGTATGTTTATATCGATCCGTGCTGAGGAAACGGATGGAACGAAACCCAAGATGGCGCGGCAGTGACTGCGCCGTTTTTCGAGGACTGACATAATCAATGCGCAGCCACGTCATACAAATCAATGTTGGCGACGAGCCCGTTGCCGGCACGCTTGCTTCCCCCGAAACCACCCTGCCCGGCGTCCTCTTCATCCATGGATGGGGTGGCAGCCAGGAGCAGGATATGAGCTGCTCCAAGGAAATCGCCGAACTCGGCTGCATGTGCCTGACCTTTGATCTGCGCGGTCACGCCGCCAGCAAGGCCAAGCAGCGCTCGGTGACGCGCGACGACAATTTCCGCGATGTGCTGGCCGCCTATGACGTTCTCGCTGATCAGCCTTCGGTCGACAAGTCCGCCATCGCCGTGGTCGGCAGCAGCTATGGCGGCTACATGGCAGCCCTTCTGACGCGGGAACGGCCGATCCGCTGGCTCGCCATGCGCGTTCCCGCACTCTACCGCGACGAAGAATGGTCCACTGCCAAGGCTTCGCTCGAGCGCAAGGACCTCATGAAGTATCGCAACATGGCGCTTCCGCCGGAAGACAATCGTGCCTTGTCAGCCTGCGCGGCCTTTCAGGGCGATGCGCTCATCGTGGAGTCCGAACAGGACGACTTCGTGCCGCACCAGACCATCACCAACTATATCAGCGCCTTCCGCGCCGCCAATTCCGTGACTTACCGCGTGCTGAAAGGCGCAGATCACGGGCTGTCGGACCCGACCTGCCATCGCGCCTATGACAAGCTTCTCCTGAAATGGATAACCGAAATGGTTCACGCCGCACGTTGATTGTGACTGGTTGTGGATCTTGGCCTCAGCATTGCACTTTCGTGACAAAAACAACGACGAAGCGCTTGCCTTTCATGCCGCAAGTGGCTAGTTACCGCCCCACGACGACGGAGCGATCCTTCGTCGCCCAGGCAGCTTTGCCTGATGCGCGCCCGTAGCTCAGCTGGATAGAGCACCAGACTACGAATCTGGGGGTCAGGAGTTCGAATCTCTTCGGGCGCGCCACTTCTTTCCGTAAAATCGTTGATCTGCATGGCCGAGGCGCTTGGTTGAAGCCCCCAGCTCTTTGCGCGCCGTTGCTTCGATCAAAGCAAGCATCCAGAGCGTCACGATGACGATCGTGCTTCGCTTAAGCGTCTTGCCTCGCCTTCGCTAAAGCTCCCGCCGCCAAATCCTTCTGTGTCGGTTCTGTGACGAAATTGGAAAGCAGGCTGAAACGCCTGTTACGTGGACGACATGCTGAGGCTTTAGAGCCCCGGACCGAGTGAGGCGCCGTTCTAGACGGAGCCCGCGACGACTTCGGAGACGGCCTTGAAAATCATCCAGATCACCGACACGCATTTCAGCCCCAAGAAGCGTCACTTCAACGGCAACTGGGCGCCGCTGCTGAACTGGATCGAAAGCCAGGATGCCGATTTGATCGTGCATACCGGCGATCTGACCGTCGACGGTGCCGACAACGAGGCGGACATCGCCTTTTCCATGGAGCTGATGCGTCAGCTTCCGGTGCCGATGCTGATCGTGCCGGGAAACCACGATGTCGGCCATTATCCGGACATGCACCAGCCAGCAAACGCCGAGCGGCTTCAGCGCTGGCGCGGGTTGGTGGGCGGCGACCGCTTCGTGGAAGACACCCGGGATTGGCGTCTGGTCGGCATCAACGCGCTTCTGCTCGGGCATGACAATGACGAGGAAGCCATGCAGTTCGAGTGGCTGCAGAAGGTCCTCGAAGAGCGCGGCGGACGTCGCGTTGCCCTGTTCTCGCACAAGCCGCTGTTCGTGGATGCCCCTGATGAAGGCGAGACCGGCTACTGGGGCTTTCGCCCGGCACCGCGGCAACGCGTCTTCGACCTGATCTCAGCGCATGACGTGGCCTTGGTCGGCAGCGGTCACACCCATTGGGCCTGGCAGGGCCAGTACAAGAACACGGCGCTGACCTGGGCGCCGTCCGCCGCCTTCGTGATCGACAAGCTCGAGCGCGAAATGCTTGGCGAGCGCCGCGTTGGCGCTGCCGTGCATGAATTGAACGGCGATGTTCGCAGCGAAATCGTCACCGTGCCGGGCATGGTGGCGCATGTAATCGATGATGTCGTGCATGAAGTCTATCCGTGGGACGCCCCGCCGGAGGTGGCGGCATGAGCGCGCTTTCCCTTCGCAACATCGAAAAATCCTTCGGCGGCAACGCCATCCTGAAAGGTGTCAGCCTGGATGCGGAACCCGGCGAGTTCATCGCGCTGGTTGGCCCGTCCGGCTGCGGCAAGAGCACGCTTTTGCGCATTCTGGCCGGCCTCGAAACCGCCGACAGCGGGACGATCACGGTTGGCGACCAGGACCTCACAAAGCTGCAGGCCGCGGCGCGCAATGTCGCGATGGTGTTCCAGTCCTACGCACTTTATCCGCATCTGACGGCTGCGCAGAACATCGCGGTTCCCCTGGTCATGCGCCGTTTGACACGCGCACAGCGACTGCCTCTTCTTGGACCGCTGATGCCCGGCCAGCGCCAGGCAATTGCCGATATCAAACGCGACGTGCGCGACATGGCCGTCTCGCTCAAAATCGACCATCTGCTCGACCGCAAACCCGGCCAGATGTCGGGTGGACAGCGGCAGCGCGTGGCGCTCGGGCGCGCCATGGTGCGGCGTCCGGCGGTGTTCTTGATGGACGAGCCGCTGTCCAATCTCGACGCGAATTTGCGCGTTCATGCGCGCGGCGAGATCGTTGAGATGCACCGCCGCGCTGGCGTTCCAACGGTTTACGTGACGCATGACCAGGCGGAAGCGCTGTCGATGGCGGATCGGGTGGCGGTGATGATCGGCGGCTCGTTGCTGCAGCTGGCGGCACCGGCGGTGATCTATGACGATCCGCAGCATGTCGAGGTCGCGAAGTTCGTTGGGCAGCCGCGGATTAACCTGATTTCGCAACAGGTTGCGGCTGATGGGACGGTAGGGCTCGGGGAAGCGCGGTGCGGTCTTTCGCGCATCGATGTGGCGGTTGGATCGGAGGTCACGCTTGGCATCCGGCCGGAATTCGTCAGCGTTTCGCGCGAAGGCCGTGGTTTGCCGGCGCTGGTGGAGCGGGTGGAGTTTTTGGGCTCCGAAATCATTGTTTACAGCCGTCTGGAACAGTCCGGCGACACGATGATCGCCAAGCTCACGCCGGCAGAAGGTGCTGGATTATCAACGGGTAAGCGGATCCATCTGGCGGCTGCGCCGGAGCGGTTGTTCGTGTTTGCGGAAGACGGCAGGCGGTTGCGCTCGACGTCGCTGATCGACAGCGATGTCAGGGAACTGGCCTATGGCTGAGATCGTCGCGACGCCATCGCAAGGGCAGACTTTCGGGAAAGTCTCGGCGCGATCCAGCGCCGCCAGGCATGAAGCGCGAACGGCCTGGCTGCTCGCCGCACCTGCAATCCTACTGACATTTTTCTTCATCGTCCTTCCGGTTTTCGCCGTCATCACGCTTGGTTTTACCGATTTTGAGCTTGGATATTCCGGTTTTCAGTTCGTGGGCGCCGAAAATTACCTCGAACTTTTCGGCGATCGGACGTTCCGGCAGTCGCTCTGGAACACCTTCGTCTATGCCGCGATCGTGGCGCCGGTTTCAATCTTTTTGGCGCTCGGTCTGGCCATGCTGATCGAGGCGGAAGGGATCGGGCGATCCTTCTTCCGAACGGCCTACTTTCTTCCCGTGGCGTCGCTGCTGGTCGCGATGGCGACGGTCTGGCAATACCTGTTCCATCCAAGCATCGGGCCGATCAATGCGATGCTGGCACTTGTCGGCATTCAGGGCCCGAACTGGCTCGGTGCATCCAGCACCGTTCTTTACAGTCTGGCGATCATCGGCATCTGGCAGACGGTCGGCTTCAACCTCGTTCTGTTTCTTGCCGGCCTCACCGCCATTCCGCGCGATCTTTATGCGGCGGCGGAAGTGGATGGCGCGCGGTCCGCTTGGGACCGGTTCCGGCTGGTGACCTGGCCGATGCTCGGACCCACCACTTTGTTCGTCACGACGATCAGCGTCATCAATGCCGTTAAGGTGTTCGAGACGGTGAAGACGCTGACGGAAGGCGGGCCGAACAAGGCGTCTGAGGTTCTGCTTTTCACCATCTACCAGGAAGGCTTCGTCTATCTGCGGGTGGGCTATGCCTCCGCCATGACCGTGGTTTTCTTGGCTATTCTGATCGTCCTGATGATCGTGCAATACCGCATCCAGGACCAGCAGGTGCATTACACATGACCTCCAACGGTTTCACCCCGGCTCGGGTCGCACGGCTTGCCGTGTTGAGCTTCGGCGCGCTGGTTTTCCTCGCTCCTTATATCTTCATGATCTCGACGGCCGGAAAGGCGCAGAGCGACATCTTCACGTCCTCGCTTTCGCTCATCCCGCAGCAGTGGTTCTTTTTCGAGAACTTCGCCAAGGCGTGGTCGCGCGTTTCCATGACGACTTTGCTGTTCAACGGCGTGCTGGTCTGCCTGTTGATCCTCGTATTCCAGGTGGTGGTCGCAATCCCTTGCGCCTACGCCATGGCCAAGCTGAAGTTCAGGGCGGCGCGCGCCATGATGGTGCTGGTGATGCTCGGCCTCCTTGTGCCGATCCATGCGACCGCCCTGCCGCTCTATGTTGCTTTCGACCGGGTTGGCGCGCTGAACAGCTATGTCGCGTTGGTGGCGCCTTTCACGATCTCGGTGTTCGGCATCTTCCTGTTTCTGCAGTTCTTCCGCTCGATGCCGGATGACCTGATCCATGCGGCGCGGTTGGATGGCATGAGCGAGATCGGCATCATCGCCCGGGTCATCGTGCCCAATGCCTGGCCGGCGATCACCGCCTTCGCGATCTTCTCGGTGGTTGCGCATTGGAACGATCTGTATTGGCCGCTGATCGTGGTGTCCAACCAGGCTTACGCCACGCCGCCGCTCGGCCTGCTTTACTTCCGCGCGGCAGAAGCCGGCGACGACTACGGCGCGCTGATGGCCGCCACCCTCATCATCACCTTCCCCCTCGTCGCTGCCTTTCTGCTCGCACAGAAGCGCTTCGTCGAGGGCATCACCATGACCGGTCTCAAAGGCTGATCCGGTTTCTCATCCTCCAAGGAGCACTCGCCTCATGAAGCACTTCACCAAGCTGCTCGCGACCGCCGCTGTCGCGATCACTACTGCCTTCCCGGCTTTCGCCGACACCACGCTGACCGTGCATTACCCGATGCCCGGCTTCTTCAAGGACGTGATGGACACGATCTCGAAGAAGTTCATGGAAGAAAATCCGGATATCAAGATCCAGTTCGCCAACCCTTCCGCGACCTATGAGGAAGGCATCCAGACGATCATGCGCCAGGTCGGCACGTCCGAAATGCCGGACCTGACCTTTATCGGCCTCAACCGTCTTCGCATGGCCGACGAGCGCGGCATTCCCGTGGATATGGGAACGCTGATCGCCAAGGATCAGAACATGGCGGAACAGGGCTTCTCGGATAACATCCTCAAGCTCGCTCAGGTCGACGGCAAGCAGGTCGGCCTCGCTTTCGCGACCTCCAACCCGATCATGTATTACAATGCCGACCTCGTTAAGCAGGCTGGTGGCAACCCGGACACTCCGCCCAAGACCTGGGACGAGGTGATCGCGCTCGGTGCCAAGATCAAGGCGCTCGGCAACGGCGTCGACTCCATCGACTTCCGCTGGCAGGGTGACGACTGGATGTTCTCCGCGCTGCTGTTCGGCGCCGGCGGCACGATGCTGAACGAAGACGAGACCGAAGTCGCCTTCAACGGACCCGCTGGCCAGAAGGCCATGGAAGTGGTCGACCGCCTGGTAAAGGAAGCCGGCATGCCGGTGTTCACCAAGCCGGCCGGCGAGCAGGCTTTCGTCGCCGGCAAGGTCGGCATCGCCTTCCAGACCACGGGCGCGCTGCGCAACACGATCAAGAATGTCGGTGACAAGTTCGACCTGCGCACGGCCGAAATCCCGCTGATCGACGCCGAGAACGGCAAGCTGCCGACCGGTGGTAATGCCGTGGTGATCCTGACCAAGGACGAAGCCAAGCAGGATGCGGCCTGGAAGTTCGCCAAGTTCGCTGCCGGTCCTTACGGCGCGTCGGTCGTGGTTCCCGGCACCGGCTATGTCCCAAACAACGAGCTGGCCGCCAAGTCTCCTGAATATCTCGGCGACTTCTATGAGAAGAACCCGCTGTTCCAGGCCGGCTTGAAGCAGATGCCGCGCATGATCCCCTGGTATGCCTTCCCGGGCGCCAACGGTGTTCGCGTCACGCAGACGATCGTCGACAACACCTCGCGTGTGGTGGATCAGTCCGCAACGCCGCAGGAAGCGCTCGATGACGCTGCCAGTGAAGTGAAGCGCCTGCTGCCGCGCAAGTAACAGCGCAAAGCTTTGAAAGCCGCCCTGTGCAGTCTCACAGGGCGGCTTTCGTGTGTTTGCCCATCAGATCGTGCGAACGGTGCCGCCGGTGCGCAGGCTGAACGGGATTTCGAGGTGACGCGGCGCGGCGTCGTTTTCCGCGATATCGAGCAGAAGCGAAGCCGCAGCCGCGCCCATGCTGACATCCGGCATCTCGATCGTGGTCAGCACGGGATTGATCATGCGGCCGATGGCGATGCCGTCGAAGCCGGCCACCGACAGATCGCCTGGGACCGTCAGGCCTTCGCGCCGCAGCGCGCCGATGACACCCAGCGCCAGGAGATCGTTGGAAGCGATGATCGCGGTGGGCTCGGCTATGCGCAGGGCTTCGCCGAGATCGAGCCCATCATAATCGCCGAACCCGACCTCGAGCGCTTTCAGGGGTGCAAGCCCGGCCTGGGCCATCATGGCGAGATAGCCGTCATAGCGCCGGCGCGCGCGATCGGAGGCCGCAAAGCTGCCGGACACGAACAAGATGGCGCGGTGGCCGTGCTCGATCAAATGGCGGGTGATGGCAAAGCCGGCCGCATGATTGTCCGCCGTGACCGCTGCCGGAAAGCGTTCGGTCGGGCGATTGTTCATGAGAACGACATGCGGCATGTCACCGGCGATCGGCAGCTCCGCGCTTGGATCGCAGAGCGTCAGGATGAGGCCGGTGGGGCGCTCCGACAGAAGCGTGGCGATGGCATCGGCTTCCTGTGCCGGATCGTAGTTCGACAGCGCGATGAGCACGCGGTGGCCGGCAACCAGCATGCGGTTCTGGATGACCGACACCGAGGTTGCGAAGACCGGATTGGTGATGCTGGGGATGAGCACGCCGACCACGGCGCGGCGGCGCGAGTTTGCACCGGAAGTGCTTGCTGGCACGCGATAGCCGAGTTCCGCCGCAGCCTTGGTGACACGGCGAACCATGCTTTCGCTGACCGCACCGCTCCTGGTCAAAGCGCGGCTGGCAGTGGCCAGTGAACAACCAGCGCGGGCGGCAACGTCGGCAAGTGTGGCCATGAACCTACCAGCTCAAGAAGGACGGTGGCCTTCTTTTAGCACAGGAAGCAAGACTGCAAGCTGACATCGGCGCTGAAACGCTCAAGCCCAAGTCGAAAGGCCTTGCCCTCCACAAGGGTTTGCTCGTTCATTGCCGCCCTTTCGCAGCCGCGCTCTGACGGATGCGGAATGCAAGCTTTTGGCAGAACGCTGCCAGACGGCAGCGTTAGCCACGTGTCACCCCGCCATCAAAGCCGCTTCCGGCAGATCGCGCTCGTCTTCGACGATGAATTCCGGATGCTTGGCGGTGATGGCATCCACAATCGCCAGCGTGCCCGACAGATGCTGGCGCATCGCCTTTTCGGCCGCGCCACCGGCGTTGCGGCTGCGGATGGCATCCACGATGGCGCGGTGATCGCTGAGCACGGCCTGCATCTTGCCGGGCATGGGTAGGTTGAGGCGGCGCAGGCGGTCGAGATGGGTGGACTGCGCCCGCATCACCCGCCACAGGCCGGCATTGCCGCTTTGATCATACAGAACGCGGTGGAAATCGCGGTCGAGCGCGTCGAACCGGTCATAGGTCGCGGGGTTGGCGACGTGTTCCTGTTGCCGGAGGATCTCGGCCAGGGCATCGGCAGTTTCGTCCGGTGTCTCCGAAGCTACGCGGCGGGCCATTTCCAGCTCGATGGACAAGCGCAGGAACTGCGCCTGCCGGGCATGGGCGACATCGATGCGCGACACCAGGGTCGCGTGCTGCGGGAAGATATCGACCAGGCCTTCTTCCTGCAGACGCAAAAGCGCATCGCGAACCGGGGTCTGGCTGACGCCGAACTCCTCCTGCAGCGAAAGCCGCGACAGCACAGTTCCCGGCGTCAGGATCACCGACAGGATCCGCTCTTTCAGGATCTCGTGCACCTGCACCGCCACCTGCCGAGAGCGGTCGAGGCTGATCGTCGATTTCCGCATCGTGTTCAGAATCTCCTGCGTCGCCATCACCCTAGCAGAGGATGCAGGGTTGATGCACTGATGTTTTAGTGTATCTTTAGCGGACCTGCAGCGAGGCAGGACGGCGTCCGCCGCCGTTAACGGGAGGATCATCCATGAAAACGCTGTTTAACGGCCTGGCCGCACTCGCCCTGATCGTGGGTGGTGCTACGAGCGCCACGGCCCAGGAAAAGACCGACATCTCCATCACGCGCCAGCCCGGGATTCTTTACCTCGCCAGCCACCTGATGGAGACGCAGAAGCTAATCGAGAAGCACGCTGCGGAAGACGGCGTCAAAGACGTCACGGTGGAATGGCGCACCTTTTCGGGCGGCGGCGCCCAGACCGATGCACTGCTGGCTGGCGGCGTCGATATCGTCAACACCGGCACCGGCAACCTCTTGCTGCTGTGGGATCGCACCCGCGGCAAGGTGAAGGGCATCATCACGAGCTCGGCTCAGCCGGTGATCATGGTGTCCAACGATCCGCGCATCAAATCGCTCGATGATATCGGCCCGCAGGACAAGATCGCGGTGCCGACGGTCGGCGTGTCGACGCAGGCAATCCTGCTGCAAATGGAGGCGGCGAAGAAGTATGGCGACGATCAGGTCAAGAAGTTCGACCCGAATACCGTGCAGCTTGGCCATCCCGATGCGGTGGCAGCCATCGCCAATGCCAATCATGAAGTGAAGAACCACTTTTCCGCCCCGCCCTTCCAGTACACCGAGCTGAAGCAGCAGGGGGTGCATAAGGTCACGGATTCGCGCGAAATCCTCGGCACCGCGCTGACGCAGGCGACCTTCTTCACGACCACCGACTTTGCCGAAAAGAACCCGGTGATCATCAAGGCGGTTCGCGAAGCCACGAAGGAAGCGATCGAGAAGATCAAGGCCGATCCGAAAACCGCGCTTGAAGCCTATAAGTCGGTGTCGGGCGACAAGACCTCCATCGAGGACCTGATGGCCATGATGCAGGAACCGCACATGATGGACGAGTTCCGCACCGACCCTCAGGGCACGATGGCCTTTGCGACCCATCTCCACAAGATCGGCACGCTGAAGACCATGCCATCGGCCTGGACCGATTATTACCTGCCGGAATCGGCCGACCTCGACGGCAACTGAGCCCCGGGCTTCAAGCCTCACACGGAGCCGGCGCTCGACGCCGGCCCGTTCTTACCGTGAATGCAGTTCCGAGAGGTCGAACCCATGCTTCAAGCCGTCGCGTCTCCGGCCGGCCCCGCGCCTGTTGCGGGCACCACTGCGCCGCCGCTGCTCAGCGTCCGCAACGTCACGCTGCGCTACAAGACGCCGAACCTGCTGATCACCGCCACCGAGAATGTCAGCTTCGACGTGCGCCAGTCCGACCGCTTTGTGCTGCTCGGTCCGTCCGGTTGCGGAAAGTCCACGCTGTTGAAGGCGGTGGGCGGTTACATGAAGCCGGTGGCCGGTGAGATCCACATCAACGGCCGGCAGGTCACCAAGCCCGGACCTGACCGAATGATGGTGTTTCAGGAGTTCGACCAGCTGATGCCCTGGAAGACGGTGCTGGAAAACGTGATGTTTCCGCTCACCGTCGCACGCAAGTTGCCGGCCAAGGAAGCTGAAGACCTCGCGCGCTCCTATATCGACAAGGTCAAGCTGACGCGCGCTGTCGACAGCTATCCGCATACGCTGTCCGGCGGCATGAAGCAGCGCGTGGCGATCGCGCGCGGCATGGCGATGCAGCCCGACATTCTCCTGATGGACGAACCGTTCGCCGCACTCGATGCGCTGACGCGCCGCCAGATGCAGGACGAACTGCTGCAGCTTTGGGAAGACACGAAGTTCACCGTGATCTTCGTCACCCATTCCATTGCCGAGGCAATCAAGATCTCCAACCGCATCCTGCTTCTGTCGCCGCATCCGGGGAGGGTGAAGGCCGGGGTGGTGGATGTCGATCAGGCAAACGTGGAAGACGGCAGCGCCGGCGCGCTGGAGCGCGAAATTCACGACCTTCTTTTCTCTGAACCCGGTCACAGGGAGTAAGCGCCATGGCGAAACCGCAGATCCTCCTTGCCGATGCCGGCGCCATTGCCGGTACGACCGGCGCCCACATGGCGGCGGTGGAACAGAAGCTCGGGCCCGTTGAACTCATTTGGGGTATCGGCGCCGTCCGCAAGACGCTTCTGATCCTGGTGCTCGCCGCGATCTGGCAGATCTATGCCAGTTATCTCGACAACCCACTGCTGTTCCCAACCCTCTCAGATACACTGACGACGCTGGTCGACCGTTTTGCTGATGGCACGTTGCCGGCACGCATCGGCACGACGCTGAACATTCTCCTGATGGGCTATGCCGTCGGTACACTGCTGGCCGCCCTTCTCACCGTGCTCGCCATCAATACGCGGATCGGCACCGATTTCCTTGAAACGATGACCGCGATGTTCAATCCACTGCCGGCCATCTCGCTTCTGCCGCTGGCGCTGATCTGGTTCGGGCTTGGAGCGTCGAGCCTGGTTTTCGTGCTGGTTCATTCCGTGCTTTGGGCGGTCGCGCTGAACACCCATGCCGGCTTTCTCGGCGTGTCGCGCACCTTGCGCATGGTGGGCGCAAATTACGGGCTGACCGGCTTTGCCTATGTCACCCGCATCCTCGTGCCGGCAGCCTTCCCGTCGATCCTGACCGGCCTGAAGATCGGCTGGGCTTTCGCCTGGCGCACGCTGATCGCGGCGGAACTGGTATTCGGCGTGTCTTCGGGCCAAGGTGGGCTGGGCTGGTTCATTTTCGAGAACCGCAACCTGCTCGACATTCCGGCCGTGTTCGCCGGCCTACTTACCGTAATCGTCATCGGCCTCATCGTCGAGAATCTCGTGTTCCAGACGCTGGAACGCCACACGATCCTCAAATGGGGCATGAAGGAATGAGCGGCTTATTGCCGACATTCCGCAAGGCTTCGAAGCACCCGGGATCAAACGGGAGGACTATTCATCATGTCTAAGCGCAAGACCTATGCAGAGCTACGTTCGGCCCGCTGGATGGTGCCGGACGATCAGCGTTCGTTTGGCCATCGCTCCCGTACCATGCAGATGGGCTATGATCCCGCCGACTGGGAAGGACGGCCGATCATCGCCATCCTGAACACTTGGTCGGACGCGCAGCCTTGCCACATGCACTTCAAGGACCGCGTGGAGTGGGTGAAGCGCGGCATCCTGCAGGCAGGTGGTTTTCCGATGGAATTGCCGGCGCTGTCCTTGTCGGAAAACTTCGTGAAGCCGACCACCATGCTTTACCGCAATATGCTGGCGATGGAGGCGGAGGAGCTGCTGCGCTCGCATCCGATCGACGGCGCGGTGCTGATGGGGGGTTGCGACAAGACCACGCCGGGCCTCGTGATGGGCGCGACCTCGATGAATATCCCCTTCATCTTCCTGCCCGCAGGCCCCATGCTGCGCGGCAATTATGCCGGCAAGTATCTGGGTTCGGGCACCGACGGCTTCAAATATTGGGACGAGCGGCGCGCCGGCACGATCACCAAGGAAGAATGGACCGGCATCGAGGGCGGCATTGCGCGGTCCTACGGCCATTGCATGACGATGGGAACGGCGTCCACCATGACGGCTATCGCCGAAGCCATGGGCCTGACGCTGCCGGGCGCGTCCTCCATTCCCGCCGCAGATGCCGGCCACCAGCGCATGTCGACGCAATGCGGCCGACGGATCGTCGACATGGTGTGGGAAGACCTCACACCCGACAAGATCATCACGCCGACATCCGTCACCAATGCCGTGACGGTCGCCATGGCGACGGGCTGTTCCACCAACGCGATCATCCATCTTATCGCCATGGCGCGACGGGCCGGTATTCCGCTCGAGCTGGATGATCTCGACCGGGTCGGCCGCACCACGCCGGTGATCGCCAACATCCGGCCGTCCGGAACAACCTATCTGATGGAGGACTTCTATTATGCGGGTGGTTTGCGCGCGCTGATGAAGCAGCTTGGCGACAAGCTTGATCCTTCCGCCATCACCGTCACCGGCAAGCCGCTGACGGACGGGCTGGACCAGGTGAAGATCTACAACGAGGACGTCATCCGTCCGCTCTCCAATCCGGTTTATCGCGAAGGATCGCTGGCGGTGCTGAAGGGCAATCTTTGTCCCGATGGCGCGGTGATCAAGCCCGCCGCCTGCGATCCGAAGTTCCACAGGCATGTCGGCCCGGCGCTGGTTGCGGACAGCTATGCTGAACTCAAGAAGATCATCGACGATCCCGATTATCCCATGACGCCCGACACGGTGCTGGTGCTGCGCAACGCCGGACCGCAGGGCGGACCCGGTATGCCGGAATGGGGCATGATCCCGATGCCGAAGGCGCTGATGAAGCTCGGTTTGCGTGACATGGTGCGCTTGTCGGATGCCCGCATGTCCGGCACGTCGTTTGGCGCCTGTGTTCTCCATGTCGCGCCGGAAGCCTATGTCGGCGGGCCGCTGGCTCTGCTGCGCACCGGCGACCTCGTGGAACTGGATGTTCCCAACAGGCGGCTCGACATGAAGGTGGATGAAGCCGAACTGGAAGCGCGCCGGGCCGCCTGGATTGCGCCGCAGCCTCATTATGAGCGCGGCTATGGCTTCATGTTCTCCAAACATATCGAGCAGGCTGACAAGGGGTGCGACTTCGACTTCCTGCGCAGCGAATTCGGCCGTCCGGTGGGCGAGCCGGTGATCAATTAGGGATCTGACATGACCACGATGAACGAAGGGACACGCGAGAAGCTGATGGGCGTGTCGGTGGCGACCTTGTGCTCGGCGCTCTACAAGCGCGGTTTGCGCAACCAGACGATCCAGGATGTGCGGCCGGTGCGCGCCAAAGGCCGCAATATGGTCGGGCCGGCTTTCACCCTGCGCTACATTCCGGCCCGCGAAGACCGCAACCCGATGAGCGTGTTTCGCGATCCGAAACATCCGCAGCGCGTGGCGATCGAGACCTGTCCGGAAGGCTGCGTGCTCGTCATGGACAGTCGGAAGGACCCGCGCGCGGCAAGTGCCGGCGACATCCTCATCACCCGGCTGATGATGCGCGGCGGTGCCGGCGTGGTGACCGACGGCGGCTTTCGCGACTCGATGGTGATCGGCGAACTGGATATCCCCGCCTATCATAACCGGCCCTCGAGCCCGACCAACCTGACGCTGCATGAAGCGATCGAGCTGAACGGCCCGATCGGCTGCGGCGATGTTGCGGTGTTCCCGGGCGATGTGCTCGTGGGCGACGACGACAGCGTGATCGTCATCCCGGCAGACATTGCCGACGAGATTGCCGATGAGGCCGTGGAAATGACGGCTTACGAGGACTTCGTGGTGGAACGCGTCAAACAGGGCCACACGATCACCGGCCTTTATCCCGCCACCGACGAGACCAACCTGACGCTGTTTGCCGAGTGGCGCGCACAGCAGAAGCGCTAAGCCAACTGCGCCATCGTGCCTGTGGGAATCCCGCAGCGATCTTTCGCCTTCGCCGGCGCTGGATGCTATGGGACTGCCTCAGAAGGGGCGCTGGATGAAGGTCAACATCGATATGGGCGCTGCGGCTCGCGGTGCCGCCGCCGAGCTGGATCTCGAAGAATTGCTGGCAACACGCCTGCTGGTGCAGGGTAATTCCGGCTCCGGCAAGTCGCATCTGCTTCGCCGTTTGCTGGAACAAAGCGCGCCCTGGGTGCAGCAATGCATCATCGATCCCGAAGGCGACTTCGTGACTCTGGCGGACCGATTCGGCCATCAGGTCGTGGATGCCGCGCGCACCGAAGCCGAACTGACGCGCATCGCCGGCCGTGTGCGCGAACATCGCGTGTCCGTAGTACTCAACCTCGAAGGCCTCGATGTCGAGCAGCAGATGCGTGCCGCAGCCGCCTTTCTCGGCGGCATGTTCGATGCCGAGCGCGATCATTGGTATCCCGTGCTTGTCGTGGTGGACGAGGCGCAGCTGTTTGCACCGGCTGTCGCGGGCGAGGTTTCGGACGAAGCGCGCAAGCTTTCGCTCGGCGCCATGACCAACCTGATGTGCCGCGGCCGCAAGCGCGGTCTGGCCGGCGTGATTGCCACGCAGCGGCTGGCCAAGCTTGCCAAGAACGTCGCGGCGGAAGCCTCGAATTTCCTGATGGGCCGCACATTCCTGGATATCGACATGGCGCGCGCCGCCGATCTGCTGGGCATGGACCGCAGGCAGGCCGAGCAGTTCCGCGATCTGGCGCGCGGCCACTTCGTTGCGCTCGGACCCGCTTTGTCACGCCGGCCGCTGCCGATCACCATCGGGGCCGTGGAAACCTCGGCACGTTCATCCAGTCCGAAGCTGACGCCGCTGCCGGAAGCACCTGAAGATGCCAGCGATCTGATCTTCACGCCCGGCCCCGATGAAACCAGCCCGATCCTGCGCAAGCAGCCGCCGAAGCCAATACCCACTGCCGACCTCCTGGCGCAGCTGTCGCGGCCGAAACCTGCGCCGGAACCCGTGGCCGAGCCGGTGTTCGCGATTATCGACGAGGCCGAGCGCGAAGCGGGCATCGACACGGTGCTGCGCGAGATCATCGAAGACCCGGACGCCGCCTTCCGCTCCGATGCCGTATTGTATCAGGATTTTCTCGTGCGCTGCCGTATTCGGCGTGTGCCGGGCGAGCCTCTGCCATTGTCAGGCTTTCGCCGCCGTCTGGCGGTTGCGCGCGCGGGCGTCGATGAACGCTCGGGCGGCGAAGCCTGGACAACCGCGCTGAGCCTTTCGGAAGCGCTCCCGGACGATCTGCAGGGCGTGTTCCTGATGATCGCGAGGGCTGCCGTCAACAAGGACCCCTCACCGTCCGATGCCACTTTGGCGCGCGCTTATGGCACCCATTCGGCGCGCCGGGCGCGGCGCCTCCTCAGCTATTTCGAGGAACGCGGGCTGCTGGTGGTGCGCACCGATTTCCACGGCCGCCGCGTGCTCGCCTTCCCGGATCTCAACTGCGAAACCGCCCCTGGCCACCCCGACGCGCCGGATGAAGCGCAGCGGGACGCGGCGGAGTAGCAGTCACTTCGCAGCAATTTCCGACGCGAGCGCCTTGCCAAGCTCGGCGATGGCTGCATTGCGCGCATCCATCGTGGCGTCGGTTTGCGTGATGGTGACCGCCGCGACGAGTGGCGCATGGTCGGTCGGCCAGATAACGGCCACCACGGCACGCGTGCCGTGACCGCCGGCACCTGTACGGTCGCCGATGCGCCAAATCCCAGGCAGGCCGGCACGAAGCAGCGGTCCGCCGACTTCGTTTTCAACCAGCCAGGTGGTCAGCTGCTGGCGTGATGCGGCAGACAGCGTGTTGCCGAGAACCAGTTCGCGCACGGCTTTAGCGATGGCAGCAGGCGAAGTGGTGTCCTTCTTGTCACCGGGCTTGCCTTCGTTCAGATCAGGCTCCCATCGATCCAGACGCGTAACCTCGTCGCCGATGCTGCGCATGAAGGACGTGACCGACTTAGGGCCACCGATGCCGTCCAGCACCTTGTTGGCCGCAACATTGTCGCTGGTGCGCATCGTGGCCGCACAAAGATCGCCGAGGCCGACTTTCTGGCCGATCAGCTTTTCCGTGACCGGAGCATGAGGGATCATGTCGGCCTTGGTGATGGTGGCCGTATCAGTCAGCTTGAGCTGGCCCTGGTCGGCCTTATGCAGCAGCGTTCCGCAAGCAAGCACCTTGAAGGTACTGGCCATGGGGAAGCGTTCGTCGGCCTTGTAGAGCCAAGTTTTGTCGCTGCCCGTATCGTAGATCGCCAGCCCGACCCGCGCCTTCAGCCGCGTTTCGATCTCCCGCGCCTTGCTCACCACGGCATCGTCGGCGGCCTGCGCAGTGGTGCCAATCGACAGCGCCATCATGGCTGCACAAAGCAGGGAAGCGAGAGGGTTCATGCACGGTCTCCAATCATCGGGCGCGCCACGCCGAGCCAGCCGCCTTTCCCTGTTCATTATGTCAGCAGCGCGACCGCTCCTCATGACCGCTTGAAACGCACATGATCCACCAGCGCCCGCAGCTTGGGCGCGAGGTTGCGGCGCTGGGGGAAGTACAGAAAGAAGCCAGGGAATGGTGGGCAGAACTCTTCCATGATCGCGACCAGCTCGCCGCTTTGGAGATAGGGCCGGAAGGTTTCTTCGACGCCGAAGGTCAGCCCGCCGCCGGCAAGCGCGGTGCGCAGCATCAGCCGCATGTCGTTGGTGGTGATCGTGGGAGCAACTGCCACATCGAAGTCGCGGCCATTTTCGGTGAACTCCCAGCGATAGGGCGCGACCTCCGGCTCCGGACGCCAGCCGATGCAGCGATGATCCACGAGGTCTCGCGGATGCACGGGACGGCCATGCCGTTCGAGGTAGGCCGGCGCGGCGACCACCACATGCCGCTGATCGCCCGAAACCGGAATGGCGATCATGTCCTGTTCGAGCACTTCGCCCAGCCGCACGCCGGCGTCGAAGCCGCGCGCCACGATGTCGAACTCCTCGTCCGTCACCGTCACGTCGATCTGGATTTCGGGATAAGCCTCCACGAAGCCCGCCAGCAGCGGGCCGGAAAGGAAGCGCTCGCCGATGGACGATACGGCAAGGCGCAGCAGACCGCTCGGCCGCTTCAGACTGTCCCTCGCATCATCCAGCGCGAGCGCGACATCGGCGATGGCCGGCGCCAGCCGCGCGTAGAGTTCCGCGCCCGCTTCGGTCAGGCTGCCGCTTCGGGTGGTGCGTTGAACCAGCGTGACTCCGAGCCGGTCTTCGAGGCGGCGCAGGGACTGGCTGACGGCCGGTCGTGAAACGCCGAGCCGCCGCGCGGCAGCGGTCAGGCTGCCAGCTTCGGCCACAGCAAGGAAGGTGTTGATGCCGGCAAGATCGATGCTCATTGGTAAGTGCTTGTTACCAGTGACGTCACGATCTGGCAAATTGTTGCGCCGCCTGGCCCGGTCTACCTCCTGTGCTCACCAAACAGGAGACCACCATGAACAGTTCAAACCTTGCGGACAAAACCGTCCTTATCACCGGCGCATCCAGCGGCATCGGCGCCGGCATTGCGCGCGAACTCGCGGCGGCAGGTGCAACGCTCGTTCTGGGCGCGCGCCGCACCGACCGGATCGAGGCGCTGGCCGAAGAGCTACGCGCGACCGGCTCGAAGGTGCTGACCCACCGGCTCGACGTCACCAGCCGTGCGGACGTGGAAGCCTTTGCCAAGGCGGCGCGCGACGCGTTCGGGTCAATCGACGCCATCGTCAACAATGCCGGCGTGATGCCGCTGTCGCTCATGGCTTCGCTCAAGGTGGAGGAATGGGATCGGATGGTGGATGTGAACATCAAGGGCGTGCTCTATGGCATCGCCGCCGTGTTGCCGGAGATGACGGGGCGGCGCGCAGGCCACATCATCAACATCGCCTCGGTGGGCGCGCTTTCGGTATCGCCGACGGCAGCGGTTTATTGCGCCACCAAATTCGCGGTGCGGGCGATTTCCGACGGGCTGCGCCAGGAAAGCCAGGACATCCGCGTTACCTGCATCCATCCCGGCGTGGTGGAAAGCGAGTTGGCGGACACCATCACCGATCCCGTCGCGGCAGAGGCCATGAAGACCTGGCGCTCCGTGGCGCTTTCTCCCGATGCGATCGGCCGTGCGGTGCGCTTTGCTCTGGAACAGCCGGATGACGTCGACGTGAGCGAAATCATCGTGCGCCCGACGCGCTCGCCGCATTGAGGGAGATCACACGATGTCTGATCATCCTTATGTCGGCATGTGGGTCACGGCGGACGGCATCATCCGCCACGAACTCCTTCCAGACAATCGCTACGACGAAGCGCGCGGGCCACGCGAAAGCGCCTATCAGGGGCGTTACGCGGTGCATGGCACGCATATCGATTATTGGGACGACACCGGCTTCACGGCCGATGGCGACTTCGTCGATATGAACACGCTCCACCATGCGGGCATGGTGCTGCACCGGCAGCGGTGAGCGGATCGCTGGCATGAGAGCATAGCGTCCAGCGTCGACAATAGGCGTTGCCGCGATTAAGTGCAGGGAGCAGAGCATGCCGCAACTCTGCGGCATCGCCCCTGTCATGTGACCGTCAAACACGGCGGTCATAGCTGGCACCTTCTCCCGAAGCCGGATGGATCGGTTATTGACGACACTTCGCCTCGATGGCCTATCGCGCATTTTTGGAACGACAAGGGCGGTCGATCATGTTTCGATGACGCTCGCGCCCGGCTCGTTCACAGCCCTGCTCGGGCCCTCGGGTTGCGGCAAGACGACCTTGTTGCGGCTGATCGCCGGGTTCGAAGCGCCGGATGAAGGCTCCATCACCTTCGATGGCCGGGTGATCGCCGATGCCAAGACGATGGTTCCGCCTGAGCAGCGCGGCATTGGCATCGTGTTTCAATCCTATGCGCTGTGGCCGCATATGGATGTGGCCGGCAATGTTGCCTATCCCTTGAAGACGCAGCGGGTTGATCGCGCGACCGTTTCCCGGCGGGTGGCCGAGGTGCTCGATATTGTCGGGCTCGGCGGGTATGAGAGCCGGCGCATCGATGAGCTGTCCGGCGGTCAGCGGCAGCGCGTGGCGTTGGCACGCTGTTTGATCGCCAATTCCGGCATCATCCTGTTCGACGAGCCGCTCGCCAATCTCGATATGCATCTGCGCGCGACCATGGTGGACGTGTTCCGCGACATCCATCAGCGCACCGGCGCGACGATCGTTTATGTCACGCATGATCAGGCCGAAGCGCTGGCGATGGCGGATCGTGTCGCGGTGCTGGAAAAAGGTCGCGTGTTGCAGTTTGCTGAGCCGGGCGATGTTTATCATCAGCCGGCGGATGTCGCCGTGGCGCGCTTTGTCGGTCGTGGTGCGATCGTGCCGACGTTCGCTTGGGACAGCGATCAGCACCAAAGCCGCGTTCAGATCGGCGGCCACACGGTCGTTGCGCGTTCGAGCGGCGCGCCGGACGGGGCAGTGAATGTGTTGCTGCGGCCCGAAGGATTGGCGCTTGCCGATGACGGCGTGCCGGGCACGGTTCTGTCCTCGACCTATCGCGGTCCGGTGCATGAACTTCGCATCAAGCTTGCCAAGGACAGCGGCGAGGTCAAGGTGGATCATCGCACTGCGGTTTCACCGGGAACGGCGGTGAAGATCGCCGTTCATGACGCCTGGATCATCCCGGCGGCGAAGGGTTAGCGCCAGGGCAGAACGCCGGCCGGCAGACGCTTGGCGAAGCGGTCGAGCGCAACCAGCATGGCCACGACCATGACGATGCTGGCGACAGCGATGGCTGCCGCATGCGTGCCCAAGCCGGCTTCTTCCAGGCTGAAGAGCACGACTCCCAGCGTTTCATTGCCGCTCGACCAGAGCAGCGCCGACACGGTCAGTTCGTTGAAGGCGCTCATGAAGACCAGCAGCGCGCCGGCGACGGCTGCGGGAGCGACCAGTGGCACGACGATGGTAATCAGCCTTCGCAGCGATCCCGCACCCGCACTGGCCGCGGCTTCGGTGAGATCGGCGGGGATCTGGGCGACGGCGGTGGTGACCGGCTTCAGCGCCAGGGTGAAGAAGCGCATGAGATAAGCGATGAGGATGATGGCGGCCGTTGCATACAGACTGCCGATCAGCGGCAGCGGGCGCAGGAACAAGAGGATACAGGCGATGGCCAACACGATGCCCGGAACGGCATAAGGCAGGTCGATCGCGCCTTGCAGCAGGCGCTGTTTTCTCCGGCTGAACCGTTCCATGACGAGGGCAACCGGAATGACGCCGAGCGCCAGCAGAAGGGCGGCAGCGCCCGAGAGCAGGATCGAGTTGCGGAACGCGCGCATGGTGGAGGCCTGGCGCGTTAGCACTTCCGCAAAGTTTGTGAGTGTCGCGGTTTCCGCCGTCAGCGGCACACCGAAGGCCGGCACGAGCGCGGTGGTGATGAGTGCCAGCATGGGCAGCACAAGGATGGAGGCGATCACCAACCAGGCAAAGATCGCCGTTGCGATGCGCCAATGGCCCAACGCGAAACGCGCCGGCTTGCCGCCGGCATAGCGGGCCGCGCGATGGCGCGACGCCAGCGTCTGCAAGGCGACGCCGGCCAGGGCCAAAGCGGCGATCAGCACGGAAAGGCTCGCCATCTGCGGCAGCACGCCGGGTCCGAAGCTTGCCATCTGCTGGTAGATCAGAGTCGGCAGGGTCAGGTAGTTCACGGGCATGCCGAGCAGAGCCGGAATGCCGAAATTACCGACGCCCGACACGAAGGCGAGAGCCGCCGCCGCTAGCAGATAGGGGCGCATCAAGGGCAGCACGATCGTCAGCAATACGCGCAGCTGCGAGGCACCCGATGCGCGACCGGCTTCGACGAGATCGCCGGGGATGCGCGACAGGCCGGCACGCAGCGTCACGAACACGATCGGCGCATGCTGCACGCCGTAAAGGAGGATGATGCCGTTGCGGCCGAGGATCGGGTTCGGCGTGCCGGGTGCGGGCGCCAGGCCCAGCATGCCGAGCAGCGTCGAAGACGGGCCGAACAGATGCAGCCATGACAAAGCCGTCACCTGCGGCGCGATCATCAAGGGCAGAAGAAGCAGGAAGCCGAGGATCTTTCGTCCGGGCATGTCGGTCAGCGCGATGGCCACCGCAAACGGTCCGCCGATCACCATGGCAGCAACGGCGCCGAAGAAGGCGGTGTCCAGCGTGCGCCACAAAGCGCGCTGCGTCGCCGTCTTGGTCAAGCGTTCCCAGAATGCGGTAAGATCGATTTCGCCGCCGGGGGCAAGGGCCGCAACAAGCAGCCGGCCCATCGGCAGGATGCTAAGCACGCCCACCACGAGCAGCACCAGCACCACCGGCGCCCAGCCGCCGAGCCGCGATGATGCAGACAAGCCGGACGGGCGCTGCGATGATGCGGCGCCCGCCCGAGTGGGAAGGGACGGAGTGGGGAGAGAGGCTTCGGACAGTGTCGGGTTCCGCTTACTGGCCCATCACGTCGCTGAACTTTTCCTTGTTCGCCATGTCGTCCTTGAGGGCGGCAGCGGCGTCGTAGTTCAGGACCTTGATCGACGCGCGGTCTGGATAACCGGCAGGCAGACCAGCATCCGCACGGGCTGGGATATAGCCTTGGCTCACGGCGAGCTTCTGGCCTTCTTCCGACAGCATGAAGTCGACGAAAGCCTTCGCAGCATCCGGGTTCTTGGCGGTGGACAGGATCGCGACCGGCTCGGTCACGGCCGACACGCCTTCGGCGGGGAAGACGAACTCGACCGGCGCGCCCTTGGCCTTTTCGCGGATCGGCATGTAGTCGACGATCATGCCGTAAAGCTTGTCGCCGCCTGATACGGATTTCAGCACGTCGCCGTTGCCGCCGGCCGCCTGCGCGCCGTTTTCGGCCAGAGCGGAATAGAAGTCCCAGCCGGACTTCAGATTGCCGGTGAGCGTGACGGTGTGGATCATGGCCGCACCCGAAGTCAGCGGGCTCGGCATCACAACCTGACCCTTGGCTTCCGGCTTGGTGAGGTCCTCCCAGCTGGTCGGCTTCATCGGCGCGTTGGTGTTATAGACAATGCCGGTGGTGATCAGCTTGGTCGAGAAATAGGTTTTGTCCTTGTCGACCAAGGAGGCGTCGATGCCGTCGGTCTTGGCATCTGGGTAGGCCATCAAACGGCCCTCGCCCTTCAAGCCTTCCATCGTGACGACGTCGGCGATCAAGAGCAGATCGGGCTGCGGCTGACCGGCTTCGATCTCGGCGCGCAGCTTGGCGAGGATCTTCGGCGTACCATCGCGCACCCACTCAACCTCGACACCGGGATTGGCGGCTTTGAAGGCGTCCACCGTCGCTTGCGCATCCGTGTTGGGCTGGCTGGTGTAAAGCACGAGCTTGCCGTCGGCGGCGAAGGCGGGCAGCGCTGCGGCGGCGAGAAAAGCGGTGGCAAGAAGCAGACGCATCGATGGAATCCATTCAGTGAAATGATGGCGGCTCGACCTATACAGAAGCCGGATAGGTTCTCCTATCGCGGCTTCAACACGATTTCATGACAGATAGGGCGGAATAATCTGCCGGCTAAAAGCCGACCTTCAGCGCGCCGCCAACGGTGTGCATTTGATCATCGTTGGAAAAGCTGCCGCGGTAGAACACGGCGGCGTCGAACTGCTGGCGGAAGGCGAGGTCCAGGCGAGCTTCAACCGTGCCGGTGTTCTCGCCACTGTTGCTGCCATAGACGGTGAAGGGCATGCCGCCGGCATAGGAATGAGTGCTGGAAGGAGCGTCGCCGCTCAGGCGGCGGCTGTGGGCAGCATAAAGGCTCGGCTTGACGATCAGGTCGGTGTTCAGCTGCCAGGCGCGGCTGATGCGCAGGCCGATATCGGCATCGGTGCGGTCATAGTCGGAGCCGGATGAAACGAGGTTGGCGGCACCGGCGCTGGTTTCCGAGAAGCTGCCACCCTGTGCGGTAGTCCAGGAGATGCCGGCGAAGGGCTCGACATCAACACCGCCGAGGTCCGCTGAATAGGCGATTTCGGCGAAGGCGCCGCTTGTCCAGCTTGAATAATCACTGCGGGCCGTGCCGGACAGGTCGCCAACGGCCGTGCCGCGCCGCAGATCGATGTCGTGGCTGGTGTAATCGGCACCGCCCGACAGACGCCAGGGACCGTGTCGCCAATCGCCGTAAGCGGTGATGCCGATGCTGTTTATGTCGCCGGAACTGGCGCGGGCACGATTGTCGAAGTCGGTTCTGCCGTAGTGACCGGCCAAGCCTAGGCGCACATCGTTATACGGCTCGAAGTCGACGCCGGCGGACAGCCATGGGCCGCGCGAGCGGGCATCCGCGGCGTTGCCGTCGCCCGAAAGATCGTTGTCGACATAGCCGCTTTCGCCCCAAACGCCAGCGCCTTCGGCCTGCGCCAGATGGCTGCGCACCGCCCAGCGGTTGTTGCGCTGAACATCGGCGATCACATCCAGCACCTGCGCATGCGCTTCGCCGGACAGGAGATCGAAGGCGGTGAGCGCCTGGTCAGCCGTCAGCGGCAGGGTGGCATCATACAGCGCATTGCCGACGCCGCCCGCTTCGATCGCGGTCGCGGTGGCGCGCTGGTTGCGGGTTTGTGCGACATCCGGGAAGGCGATGGCGTTGCGTTCGAGGCGCAAGGTGAGATCGGACGCGCCATACAGCACGCTTGGATCGAGGAAAGCGAAGTTAGCGGAGATGCTGTCGAAGCTGCCGCTGACCGTGCCACCCGCCGCAAGAAAGCGGTAATCGCCAGCTGCCGCGCGGTTCTGGCTGGTGAGTTGCAGTTCGCCATTGACGAAAACATCGCCGCCGACATTCACGAGGCCGGAACGCGCGCCGTCTAGTTCCACGGCGAAGATCGCGCCGGGATCGAGCGTCAAATCGCCTGCGACCGTGAAGGGGCCGGCGGCCTGCGCCACCAGCGTGCCGGCTATTTGGGCCGAGCCGACCGTGCCGAGGCCGGACAGGCTCGTTCCGGCATCCACTGTCACGTCGGACGCCGCGATGCTGCCGTCAACGGTTAGGCGACCAGCGCGCACCAGCGTCTGGCCGGAATAGGTGTTGGTGCCGGATAGCGTGAAGATGCCCGCGCCGTTTTTCACCACGCCGCCCGTGCCAGCCAGAACGCCGGAGAAGGTGGTCGTGCCGTCATTGACGCCGGTGGTCAAAACCGCATCCACGAGATCGACCGTGCCGGCACCCGCCAGTGAGCCGATCGTCTGGTTGAAGTCGGCCAAAGCCAGCGTCGCCGGCTCGTCGATTGTGAAGGCGGACAAAGGTGCAAAGGCGTTTTCGCGGCCGGCTTCGAGCATACCGTCTTGCACAATCGTCGCGCCGTGGTAATCGCTGGTCCCGGACAGGTTGAGCGTGCCCGTGCCGCGCTTGATCAAGCCGCCGCCAGCGCCATCATCGCTGATCGTGCCATCGAAATTGGTGAGCGGCGTATCGTCGCCAAGCGCCAGCGTGTTGGCGCCGAGGCGGGCAGCACCCGCGCCGGTCAGCTGGTTGAGGCCGATCGTGTTCTGTGCATTGCGGATGTCGAGCGTCGCGCCGGCATCGAGCTGGACCGTTGCCGTTCCGCCTGATGTCGCATCCGAGAAGCTGACGGTCGCGCCATCACCGATCGTTATCGACGCGGCGCCGGCCGTTGCCCGCTCGGCGAAGGTGACATCGCCGGCGCTGGCAATTTCCGCCTGCGCTGCCGTGCTGTCGCCCGCAAAGCCGATCGTGCCGCTGGCGTTGCCGACGATTGCCGATGTGCCAGCCGAACTCGTATCGGCGAAAGACAGCTGGCCGCTGTTGGAGATGAAGCCGTCCGCGGCGGTCGATGCGCCGGTGAAGGCGACCGAACCGGCCGTGTTGTTGGTCAGCGCCGCAGAGCCGAGCGTGCTTGCGTCTTCGAAGCGCACCGCACCGGAATTGCCGATAAAGGCCGTGGTGCCGGCGCTTGCCTGGTCGCGGAAGGTGACGCTGCCGGTTTCGTTGTTAGTGATCTGCCCGCCAGCCAGCGAAGCATTGCCTTCCAGCGCGGTCGTGCCGCTGTTGGCGATCCGCGCGATGCCGCCATTGGATTGGTCGGCAAGGCTTACCGTGCCGCTTTCATTGACGGTGATCTGCGCATTGCCGGCCGTGGACTGCCCGCTGAAGCGCACGGCGTCATTGGTGGTGATAAAGGCATCGCCGGCCGTCGCCTGACCATCGAAGCCGAGCGAACCGCCGCCATTGACGACGATTCGGCTGTCGGCCGCCGTAGCATTGTCACCAAAGCGAATGGCGCCGCTCTCATTGGCGGTCAGGGCAGCGGATGCAGCAGTGCTGTTATCCTCGAAGCGGGTTGAGCCGCCATTGTTGATGATTTCAGCGGACGACGCGGTCGCCTGGTCGCGGAAGATCACGGCATCGTTTCCGCTCGTGGCGAGTGACGCATCGCCGGCCGACTGATCGCCCTCGTAGATCGTTTCGTTGGCAACGGCTGCTGCCGAAACATCCGACGCCTGCATGGCGAAGGGCGTCATGGCGACAGGTGTCGCAGCCGCTGTTGGGCTGTCGGATGGCAACATGGCGAAGGGTTCGGCGCCCGCCACCGTGATGCCTGTGACGCTCAGCGCAGCAAGGCTGGTGCAGGCAAGCAGAACGGTGCGCAACGGACGGCGGCGGTCGGGAAGACCGGCAGGCTGGACCACCTTGTGCATCGCTTCGCCCAGAACAGAGTTCCACTGTATATGTTGCACTACCCCGCCGCAGCGGTGCAGCGTGTACCCTCTTAGAAATCAGACATTGGTGAAAAATTTACCAAGATTTTGCGCACCCGCATGCCTGATCGGCTGGCGTTGTACCTGCCAGAGCTTGCGCCGGCACTTCTTCCCGCAAATCTTCATGCGAAAGGGCGCGACTTCAACGGCCGCGCCCTTTCCTAAGACTGTATAATGACGGGGATCAGTCCGTCAGTTCAGCCGGAACCTTGCCGCCATTGGCAGCGAGCTTCTTCATCAGCGCCTTGTGCAGCCAGATGTTCATCGTGGCGGAATCGTTGGTGTCGCCCGTGTAGTTCAGTTCCTTGGCGAGTTCTTTGCGGTTCGTCAGGCTGCTGTCGAGGTCGAGCGCCTTCATCATGTCGACAATCGAATGGCGCCAATCGAGCTTCTCGCCCTTCTTGGCAACAGCCGCTTCCAGGATAGCCGACACGTCGACTTCCGCCTGCTGCGATGCGCCACCGGCCTGCGGGGCTGCGGACGGTGCGGCGCTCGGAGCGGCAGTTGGTGCAGCGGCCGGCGTGCTCTGCGGAGCAGCGGTGCCGGCCGTTGGCGTCGCGGTTGCGCCAGTGCCTGCCGTCGGTGCGCTACCTGGTGCAGCCGGGGCAGCGGAAGGGGCTGCCGGCGCAGGCGCTGCGGCGGGCTTCGGTGCAGGAGCTGCATGGGCCGTGCCCCAGATTGCATTTTTGATCTTGTCGAAAACACTCATGGCGTTTCTCCTTCTTCTCAATTGTCCGATGCGGATCGGTCGGGGAGCTAACGCAACAAAGCTGAAAGGGTTCGTTGCAAAATGCATCCCCCTGTCCTTCTTTGTGGAAAGGAAAAATTTAGCCGGAAAATAACTTAGAGGCGTGTTCACGCTTGACGGCTCCCTCACATTGCAGACAACGACGGGGAGAACATGGGCCAGGCAGAGTACAGGCTGGCCGCCAAAGGGACTGAAAGCCGATGCTGAGCTGGTACAGACGCCTCCTTCCCCGGGAGGACCGCTTTTTCGATCTGTTTGCTGCGCATTCGCAGACCCTGATCCTTGGCGCCAAGTCGCTCGATGCCATGCTGTCAGGCGTCGATGTCGATCATCACTGCGCGGAAATCATGCGGCTCGAAGACGAAGCCGACGCGATCACCCGCGACGTGCTGGAAGCCACGCGCAAGAGCTTCATCACGCCGTTCGACCGCAACGACATCAAGGATCTCATCCAGTCCATGGATGATGCGATCGATACGATGCGCAAGACGGTGAAGACGGTGACGCTGTTTGAGCAGCGCTCCTTCGAGCCGCTGATGCAGGACATGGGCAAGACCATCGTGCGGGCCGCTGAACTGACCGCCGAAGCCATCCCTCTCCTCAACAATGTCAGCGCCAATGCGCAGCGCCTCAACGAGCTAGCCGAGCAGATTTTGGCGGCTGAGGGCGAGTCCGACGAGTTGCAGGATCGCGGCCTCAAGCTGCTTTACCAGACCCATGGCCGCACAGAGCCGATGCGCTTCTTTATCGGCAACGAGATCTATGCCGAGCTGGAAAAGGTGGCGGACCGGTTCGAAGACGTCGCCAACGAAATCAGCGGCATCGTGATCGAGAACGTCTAGCGCATGGACGCCACGCTTGCTTTTCCGCTGCTCGTCGGCTTGATCGGTGTCGCTCTCCTGTTCGACTTCCTGAACGGGCTGCACGACGCCGCCAATTCGATCGCGACCATCGTTTCCACTCGCGTGCTGCGGCCGCAATATGCGGTGTTCTGGGCTGCGACCTTCAACTTCATCGCGTTCTTGTTCTTCGGCCTGCATGTGGCGGAAACGCTGGGCACCGGCATCATCGACGCCAATACGATCGATGCGACCGTGGTGTTCGCCGCCCTCATGGGTGCGATCGTCTGGAACGTCGTCACTTGGCGGCTCGGCATTCCGTCGAGCAGTTCGCATGCGCTGATCGGCGGGTTGGTTGGAGCAGGCGTCGCCAAATCCGGCGGCGGCGCAATCGTCTGGTCGGGGCTGCTGAAAACCTCGGCCGCCATTGTTCTTTCGCCGGCGACCGGCTTCGTGCTTGCGCTGGTGCTTGTGCTGATCGTCGCCTGGGTGTTCGTGCGCAGCACCCCCTTTGCGGTCGATCGCACCTTCCGCATCATGCAGTTCATTTCCGCCTCGCTCTATTCGCTGGGCCATGGCGGCAATGATGCGCAGAAGACGATGGGGATCATCGCCGTGCTCTTGTATTCGCAAGGGCTGCTCGGAGACACGTTCTATGTGCCGCTCTGGGTGGTGTTGTCGTGCCAAAGCGTGCTGGCGCTGGGCACCCTGTTCGGTGGCTGGCGCATCGTTCATACGATGGGCTCCAAGATCACGCGTCTCAATCCCATGCAGGGTTTCTGCGCGGAAACCGGCGGCGCTATTACAATCTTTATGGCGACCTGGCTCGGCATTCCCGTATCCACCACCCACACGATCACAGGCGCGATCGTCGGCGTGGGGGCTGCACGCCGCGTTTCGGCCGTGCGGTGGGGCATCGCCGGCAACATCGTTGTTGCCTGGGTCATTACGATTCCCGTCACCGCGCTGATCGCCGCGATCTTTTACGCCGTCACCGCGTTCATCGTTTAACATCTGACCTTGCACATCATGGGCAAGATCGTGAGAAGGAGGTCCTTAGCCGGTTAAGATTCGATGGCGACTATGAAAGAGAAACGAGCCAAGGCGCTCGTCAAGAAGGGCAAGACGATCCGTCAGGTTGCCGTGCTCCCTTACCGGGAGCGCGAGAGCGGCCTCGAGATCCTGTTGCTGACATCGCGCGGAACCAAACGCTTCGTGATTCCAAAGGGCTGGCCGATGAAGGGCAAGGCGGATTGGGAAGCGGCAGCGGTCGAGGCCAAGCAGGAAGCTGGGCTCGTTGGCGAGGTCGATGTCGAACCGCGTGGAAGCTATGCCTATTGGAAGCGGCTGAAGACGATCTTCGTGCCGGTGACCGTTACGGTTTTCGGGCTGCGGGTGACCGAAGAACTTTCGCAATTTCGCGAACGGGGCCAGCGTGAACGCGCCTGGGTCAGCCCGCAACAGGCGCAGATGCTGGTCGACGAACCCCATCTCATCAGCCTGATTGCATCCTTCAAAGAGCAACTGAGCGGCAAGGCGGCCTAGTTAGCCGCTGTTGCGCATGGCCGCGCGCACATCGTCCAGCCGCACCGGCTGGTCGGGGATGCTGATCGCGAACACCGTGCGGCCGCCGACACTTTCCACCAGTTCGATCGTGCCGCCATGGGCGCGCGCAAGCTCCTGCGCGATGGCCAGGCCAAGACCCGTGCCGCCGCTGCGCGCCGATCCCCGGAAGGCAGCAAACAGGTTCTGGCGGGCTTTTTCCGGCAGGCCGGGCCCGGTATCGGAAACGGTGATGCGGCATACCGTTCCCATGCGCTCGGCCGAAACAGTCAGGCGCGAAACCACCGCCGAAGACGCATCTGCCGCCATAGCCTGCAGGGCGTTGCGGCAGAGATTATTGAGGATGCGGAACAGCTGATCGGCATCGGCATCGATCTCGAGCGCGGGATCAACCGCATTGATGAATTCGAGCGGACCGTCCGGCTCGATGCCCAAGAGTTCGCTGACATCTTCCACCAACTGATGCAGGCGAACCAGACGGCGGGTCGGTGGCGCTTCCTGGGCGCGGCCATAGGCCAGCACATCCTCGGAGTAGGACACGGCGCGGTCCAGCGTGCGCACGAGCTTGGGCGCGAAGGCTTGAACGGCCGGATCATGCACGGCGCGCAAACGGTCCGACATCAGCTGGGCCGAAGCCAGGATGTTGCGCATGTCGTGATTGATCTTCGACACGGCGAGGCCGAGATCAGCCAGATGCTTTTGTTCGCCAAGCTGTCGCTGAAGCTGGCTTTGCATTGCCGACAAACCGCGCTCGGCCGAACCCAGCTCGTCGTCGCGCGCCCGCGGCTGGATGATGCGGCCGGGATTGTCCGGCTGGTCGGCAAAGTCGCGCATGGAATTGCGCATGCGCCGGATCGGATGCACCATCATCTGCAAGATGGTGAAGAAGACGAGACCGGCGGTAAACACCGAGATCAGCAAGGACAAAAGCACGATGTTGCGAGCGTAGACCAGCATCGCTCGCCTCAGATCATTGTCGCGGATGATCAGCTCGAACTGCTTTTCGCTGTCACCGACATGGCCATAAACGCGCAAAACGCGGTCTCCGCCGAAGATCAGCGTATCGAAAGCGCGGCCAATTGCTGACACCGGACCGAGATTGTCGAGGTCGACATGCTCATCGACTTCCGGCGGCATGTCGGCTGCCAGCAGAAGCTGAGATTCTCCTTCCTCCCGCACGGCAATGGCGATGGCGCCGACGGAGCGAAGCACATCTTCCTGTGCCGCGTCTTCCAGCGGACCGGGATCGGCGCGCAGGAGAACGAGGCTGATGGCGGCGGCCGTGCTCAGCCTTTGTTCAAACCACTGCATACGGAAATTGGCGATGGTAGGCGGGAAGATCAGCACTTCCGCCGTCATCACGAACAGGATCGTCAGGATCAGAAGCTTGGTGGACAGCCGGCGCAGAAAAGGGATGCGCTCGGCGGCGGCAGCGGCGCCAGCAGCATCGGCCATCCCGGTGTTGGCGGCGATATCCGCCATCGAAGGTCCCTTTCAAGGCGCGGGCAACAAAGGCCTGCGGCGGATGCAAAACCGCTTCGCGCTCTTGCTGGACCTGCTCTAGCCGAACAGCCGCAATCCGCCAAGCAGGCCGCGAAGAACAGGCTTTCGCGTCATCTCCTGGAAATAGGTGACTGCCGCGCGTTTGCCAATTTCGCCTGTTGTCGGATAGGGCGCGACATAGTCGGTCATGTCGCGCAGGCTCAAGCCCTTCGACAAAGCGAGCGCCCAGACATGGATCAGCTCGGCGGCATTGCGGCCGACGATCGTCGCACCGAGGATCGCACCATTCTTGCCGGCGAGCACCTTGATGAAGCCATTCGTCTCATGCTCGATCTGGGCGCGGTCATTGTCCGCCATGTTCCAGCGCAGCACGCGATGCTCGATGCCCCTGCCCCGCGCTTCGCCTTCGTTCATGCCGACGGATGCGATTTCGGGATCGGTGTAGGTGACATGAGGCACGATCTCGTGGCGGACTTCAGCCGACAGCCGGAACAAGATCGGCCGCAGCACGAGGCCGCCATGATAGTTGGCGGCATGGGTGGAGTGTCCGCCCGCCACATCGCCGACGGCATAAACGCGAGAGTTGGTGACGCTGCGCAGGCCTTCATCCACCGTGATGCCATCCGGCGAGTAAGCGATGCCGGCCGCGTTCAAACCAAGCTCGCTGATGTTGGGAATGCGGCCGGCCGCAACGAGCAGGTGCGAGCCATCGAGAACCGAGGCCTTGCCGGCACTTTCCAGATGAAGCCGGATGCCCTCGTCGCCCTTTTCAACGCGCGTGACGGAGGTGTTCTGCCTGACATCGACCCCCTCGCTCTTCAAAGCCGAGACCACGGCATCGGCGACATCGAGGTCCTGCTTGTAGAGGATGCGACCGAGTTCCAGCAGCGTGACCTTCGACCCCAGCCGCTGGTAAGCCTGCGCCATTGCCACGCCAACCGATCCGCCGCCGAGAACAACGAGCTTTGCCGGCAGGTCTTTTCGCTCAAAGATCGTTTCGTTGGTGAGGAAGTCGACCTTGTCCAGACCCGGGATCGGCGGCACGCGCGGCGATGACCCGCTGGCCACCACGAAGCGCCGCGCTTTGATCGTGTAGCCGCCGGCCTCGATCACATCCTTGCCGAAGAAGCGCGCCGGCGCGTGGATGACCTGCGCGCCGGATTGAAGAAGGCGCTGTTCGGAATCGTTGGGCGCCAGCGTGTCGATCACGCCGCGGATATGCTTGTGCACGGCCCTGCAGTCGATCTCGGGTGCGGAAGTGCGAATGCCGAAACGGTTAGCCTGGCGAATATCGTGGACCTGTCGAGCGGCCGCGATCAGCGCCTTAGAAGGAACGCAGCCATAGTTCAGGCGATTGCCGCCCATTTTGTTCTGCTCGATCAGCACCACGGACACGCCATAAGCGCGCGCGGCGGCGGCCACGGTCAAACCGCCGGACCCCGCGCCGATGACGCAGAGATCAGGCTTCAACAGCTTCGACATCATTCCCCCTTCTTGCCTGCCAGCAGCCTGTTTCGGCAGATCAAGCATCGCAGCTTGCTGGCACGTCTTCACCGAGCTCCATCGAAGGCGCCCTGAACAAGCTAAATTCGTGACAAAGAAGCTGGTTCCGTCGGCTTGCCTCTCGCTCACATCGGGGTAAGTCGTGGGTCTGCCGTTCAATACCACCGTTTGCCGGATCAGCATCGATCCCGCGCGAGAAGCTGTTGCAAACCGGGCCGTCGCCCGCGCCGTAGGCACTGGATGGATTGACTTAACGGGAGGGCTTGCCTAGAAGGCGCGCAACGCTCGGGCTCCGCTCCGACGCATTTTCGTGCGCCGGTGTGTTTGCTTATTTTCAGATGCGGCTTGCCGCATTCATGAGAAACGCGTGTTCGTGGCGCCGGTAACATCCGGCATCCGTATCCATGATAGACCATAAGAAGGGCCGCACACCGCGGTATTAAACAATGAAGCGTACCTATCAGCCGTCCAAGCTCGTCCGTAAGCGTCGTCACGGTTTCCGCGCGCGCATGGCCACCAAGGGTGGTCGCGCCGTTGTTGCCGCTCGCCGCAATCGCGGTCGCGCGCGTCTCTCGGCTTAATCAGCGACGAGCAGGCGAACGATGTCCGGCAAAGGCCGGACCGGTGCTCCGGCTCCGGTTCGGCTCAAGAAGCGCGCCGAATTCCTGGCCGTGCGCCAGGGAGAAAAGCGCCGCGGGCCGTTTTTCCTGCTCGAAGTGCTGACTCATAGGGGTGATCAACCACCTAGGGTCGGCTTCACGGTGACCAAGAAGGTCGGCAATGCCGTGGTGCGTAACCGGGTCAAGCGCCGGTTGCGAGAAGCGGTGCGCGTCCATGCCGCGCATGACATGGCGCTCGGCACCGATTATGTGATCGTTGGACGGCAGGACTGTCTTGCCGCGCCGTTTGAAGACCTCGCTGGCGAGCTGTCGCGCCGAATTGCCAAGCCAGCCTCGCGTTCCACGCGCGATTATCCGCAAGCCGACAAACATCCGGGCGGAGCTAGGGTCAGGACCCCCCATGCAAACAAACCGTAATTTCTTCATCACGATCGCCCTTTCGGTGCTGATCCTGACGCTGTGGCAAGTGTTCTACATGAACCCGCGCATGGAAACGCAGCGCGAAGCCGCCCGCATCGAAGCGGAACAGCAGGCCGCGCAGCAGGGCCAACCGACCGCCGGCAACGCCGTGCCGCAGTCGGGCCCCGGCATCGGCGGTTCCGCGATGGCGCCGGCTGGCGGCGGCAATCCGGCCGTTCCGGGCACCGATGGCGCAACGCCGCAGTCGCGCGAACAGGCGCTCGCCGCCACGGCCCGCGTCCCGGTCGATACACCGCGCATCAGCGGCTCCATCAACCTGCGCGGCGCGCGCATCGACGACATCAAGCTCAAGGACTACCACCTCACGGTGGACGACAGTTCGCCGCTGATCGAGCTGCTGAGCCCGGCCGGTTTGCCGAACGGTTATTTCGTGGAACTCGGCTACAGCGCCACCCAAGGCACGGCTGCCGGCCCGCTTCCCGGTGCCGACACGGTCTGGCAGGTCGAAGGCGCCAACGCGACCCTGACTCCGTCCACGCCCGTCACGCTTGTTTACGACAACGGCCAGGGCCTCGTATTCCGCCGCACGATTTCGGTGGACGCCAGCTACATGTTCACCGTCAGCGACACGGTTGCCAACAATGGCGGCGCGCCGGTGAGCCTGGCGTCTTATGGCCGCGTCACACGCTTCGACAAGCCGCTGGTTGCCAGCACCTATGTGCTGCATGAAGGCCTGATCGGCGTGACCGGCGAAGAAGGTCTGCAGGAGCACAAGTACAAGGCTCTGGAAGACGACAAGCAGTTCGTGCCTGGCAAGTCCAACGATGGCTGGCTCGGCATCACTGACAAGTATTGGGCAACCGCCCTGGTGCCGTCGGCCAAGCAGCCGTTCCAGCCGCGTTATGCCTATTTCGACAGCGGTCGTCCGAGCTACCAGTCCGACTTCCTGAGTGACGCCGTCACGATCGCGCCGGGCCAGTCAGACACGCAGGAAACGCTGGTGTTTGCCGGCGCCAAGCAGGTCGAGACCATCAACGCCTACCAGACCGATCGCGAAATCCGACGCTTCGATCTCCTGATCGACTGGGGATGGTTCCACTTCATCACCAAGCCGATGTTCTGGCTCATCGACCACCTGTTCAAGCTGCTCGGCAATTTCGGTCTCGCCATTCTGGCGACCACCGTGATCGTCAAGGCCATCTTCTTCCCGCTCGCCAACAAGAGCTACAAGTCGATGGCAAACATGAAGAAGGTGCAGCCCAAGCTGCTTGAGATCCGCGAAAAGTACGCTGACGACAAGATGAAGCAGCAGCAGGCCATGATGCAGCTGTACAAGACCGAGAAGATTAACCCGCTGGCGGGCTGCTGGCCGGTGCTGATCCAGATCCCGGTCTTCTTCGCGCTCTACAAGGTGCTCTACATCACCATCGAAATGCGGCACGCGCCGTTCTTCGGCTGGATCCAGGATCTGGCTGCGCCCGATCCGACCTCGGTGTTCAACCTGTTCGGCCTGCTGCCGTTCGCCGTGCCTGCCTTCCTGATGATCGGCGTCTGGCCGTTGATCATGGGCATCACGATGTTCCTGCAGATGCGAATGAACCCGACGCCGCCGGATCCGACACAAGCGATGATCTTCAACTACATGCCGATCATCTTCACCTTTATGATGGCCGGTTTCCCTGCAGGTCTCGTGATCTACTGGGCGTGGAACAACACGCTTTCGGTAACCCAGCAAGCGATCATCATGAAGCGCCAGGGCGCCAAGATCGAGCTGTGGGACAATCTCGTCGGCTTGTTCAAGCGAAAGCCGAAACCGGCGGAATAAACATGCAAAAGGCCGGTTCCGACCGGCCTTTTCTTTTTGCACATGGAGACGCGCCATGACGGGTCCCAATCCCAATATCAAGCATCCGATGGCGCCAGCGCATCGTCGCGTCGGCTTCCTCAGGCCATTGCTCGAAGGCGCCGAGAACATCGAGGTCGGCGACTTCACCTATTACGACGATCCGAACGGCCCCGAGAATTTCCGCGAGCGCTGCGTCCTCTACCATTACCCGTTCGTCGGCGATCGGCTGGTGATCGGCCGCTTTTGCGCGCTGGCCGAGGGCGTCAGCTTCATCATGAACGGCGCAAACCATGCGATGTCTGGCTTCTCCACCTTTCCGTTCAACATCTTCGGCCATGGCTGGGAGGACGGTTTCGACCCCGCTACCTGGGCTGCGGAAAACCGGGGCGATACGATCGTAGGCCACGATGTGTGGATCGGCACGCAGGCAATGATTATGCCGGGCGTCATCATCGGCAGCGGTGCTATCATCGCCAGCCGTGCGGTTGTGGTTTCCGACGTTGCGCCCTACACGATCGTTGGCGGTAACCCTGCCAAGCCGATCCGGCGGCGTTTCAGCGATGCCGTCATCGAGCGGCTGCTTGCGATCGCCTGGTGGGACTGGCCCGTCGACAAGATCAGCCGCAACCTGGATGCAATACGGGGCGCCGACCTCGACCTTTTGGAGGCCGCAGAATGACCGAAACCGTCGCCACCCTCGAGCCCGGCCTGTTCAAGCGGCCTTGGGTGTTCATTCGCGGCGTGCCAGACATGAAGTTCCTGCCGCCGGAAGGCCCGCCGGAAGTGGCCTTTGCCGGCCGCTCCAATGTCGGCAAGTCCTCGCTGATCAACGCGCTGCTCGAGCAGAAGGGTTTGGCGCGCACGTCGAACACGCCCGGCCGCACGCAAGAACTCAACTATTTCGTGCCGGAGGGTTTTTCGGGCGAAGGTGGGGATCTGCCGCCGATCGCGCTAGTCGATATGCCGGGCTATGGCTTTGCGCAGGCGCCGAAGGAGCAGGTCGATCGCTGGACCAAGCTCGTGTTCGATTACCTCAAAGGCCGCGTGACGCTGAAACGCGTTTACCTGCTGATCGACGGTCGCCACGGCATCATGAAGCGCGACGAAGAAGTCATGGCGTTGTTGGACAAAGCCGCCGTGTCCTATCAGGTCGTGCTGACCAAAGCCGACAAGCTGAAGACGCCGGGCGTCGGGCGTCTGCTCGGGGAAACAAGCGAGAAGATCAAGAAGCGCCCTGCTGCCTTCCCTGAAGTCCTCGCGACCTCATCGGAAAAAGGCGAAGGGATCGACGACGTCCGCGCTGCAATCTTGACGGCAGCGCGTAGCTAAGCCTGGCGTCAGCCTTCAGGCCGCGATCGGCTTGAAGGTCATGGCCACGCCATTGATGCAATGGCGCTTGCCGGTGGGCATAGGCCCATCGTCGAAGATATGGCCGAGATGCCCGCCGCAGCGGGAACAATGGCATTCGGTGCGCAGCATCAGGAAGGAGCGATCCTCGCTGGTGCCCACCGCATTCGGCACCGCTTCCCAGAAGCTCGGCCAGCCCGTGCCAGAATCGAACTTCTTGTCCGAGGCATAAACAGCCTGATCGCAGCCGGCGCAAAAGAACATGCCCTTGCGGTGCTCTTCGTTGAGCGGGCTGGTGAAGGCGCGCTCGGTGTCTTCCTTACGAAGAACGGCAAACTGCTGCTTCGTCAGCTGCGAGCGCCATTCATCCTCGGTCTTGCTGACCGGAAAGCCCGATCGGGGCTCTTCGGCATTTGCCGCACCGACAAAGCGCGAAAACAAGAATGACCCGGTTGCGGCCAGAACAGCGAAGGCTGCCGTTCCCGTCAGGAAATCGCGTCGTGGCATGAAGACCTCCAAAGGAAGCATCGCTGGAATGAAGACTTGGGGCGGCCTGCGCCCTTCCCTCATGTGGGAATGACGCCCTGAAACACAAAGGCCCTGCAAGACCAGAAATGGCCTGCAGGGCAAGTGGCGCGCGGCGAGCTTACGGAAGAACCGCGCGCATGAGAGACCTCGAAAGCTTACATCTTCGGCAGAAGAACGTGATCGATCACGTGGATCACGCCGTTGGACTGCTTGACGTCGGCAATGGTGACCACGGCAACGCGGCCGTTCTCGTCCGTCAGCGTCAGCTTCTTGCCGTCCATCTTGGCCTTCAGCACGCAGCCGCCGACCGTCTTCACGTCATGCTCGCCGCCATCGTCGGCGATCATCTTGCCGATAGCAGACGACATCGCATCAGCGGCAACAACGTGGCAGGTCAGAACCTTGGTGAGCTTTTCCTTGTTTTCCGGCTTCATCAGAGTGTCGACCGTACCGGCCGGCAGCATCTCGAAAGCGGCATTGGTCGGTGCGAAGACCGTGAACGGGCCCTTGCCGGAAAGCGTATCGACCAGGCCGGCTGCCTTCACGGCCGCAACGAGCGTGGTGTGGTCCTTGGAGTTGACCGCATTCTCGACGATGTTCTTTTCAGCGTACATCGGAGCGCCACCAACCATAGGATTGTCTTGCGCGAATGCAGCGCCGGTAAATAGAACCGCAGCCGTCATCAAAGAAGCAGTGATCTTACGCATCTCTTAGTCTCCTCTCGCTTTCCCATTATTGGGTAAGGTACAGGGAAATACGAGACTGTTTCTGCGAGAGTTTCACAGACGCAAATTTATTTCTAAATTTGCGTCAAACCACCAGCTGCAACAACCGGTCCGGTGGGCTGGCCGGTCGGCGAACCACCGGAAGGCTCAAGGCTGATCGCGAATACGTCACCCTTTTCCATCGCATCGGCGATCGGTGTCGGCAGCGTGATGCGTGCGCTTTCACCGACCGGCACGAGACCGGCGGATTTCGGCGCATTGGTTCCCTTGATCACCCAAAGCTGAAAGGTCTGGCCGCTTGCCGGGGCACCCGACAGATGCGACAGCCCCACTTCGCCGGTCTGGCCGTCGAACATCACGAGATACTGGACGTCACTGCCATCGGCAGCCAACGAAGCCACAAGCTGCTCACGGTTTTCCGGCGCGGGCGGATTAAGGAACGGCAGTGCGGCGAATGCGACCAGGGCCGCCAGCGAACCGATCGCCAATGTGCGCCAGACAGCTAAGCTGTTCCAGAAGCCGGAACGCTCACCGGGAGCCGCCTGCGCGGCCGAGGAAAACAGCAGCCGGTCGATCCGCGCCTTAACGCTGGCCGGAGGTGTCACTTCCGCAAATTCCGCAGCCATCGGCCAGAATCGGGTTTCCCACCAGTCGACCAGCCGGGCGAAATCACGGCTTTCTTCCACACGGCGCCCGACGGCGGCGCGTTCCTCAGCCGTCTGGAGTCCAAGAACATATTCGGCGGCGAGCACGTCGTCGCCCTCCGGTTCCCGCTCCATCTCGCCTGCGCCGTTCATCGTTCCAGACACTCTCTCAACTTCATCAGGCTGCGCCGCAGCCAGGTTCGCATCGTATTCAGCGGCACATTATGGCGCGCTGCCAGATCGAGATAGCTGTCGCCGTCGAGATAAGCCCCCCGCACGGCCGCCGAACGATCTGCTTCCAGTTCATCGAGACAGACATAGATCTGCTCGCGTTGGCCACCGGCCACGACAATCGCTTCCGGCGTCGGGCTCGGGTCAGCAACGTCGAGCGCCGCATCGATATCGGTCGTTTTCTGCTTGCGGCCCCTGACCCGGTCCACCGCATGATTGCGTGCCACCGCAACCAGCCACGAAATCGGGCTGAGGTCGGAAACAGCAAAGCGATCCGCCTTGGTCCAGATCTTCACGAAAACTTCCTGAAGCGCTTCTTCCGCTTCTGCACGATCACCTAAGACACGCAAACAAACGCCGAAAAGTTTCGCGGATGTATTGCGATAAAGAAGATCGAACGCCTCCCGATCTTTCATCGAGGTCCGTACAATGAGCTTGGTGATGTCTTGCGGCGTCATCCGCCAAGGTCCTGAAGGCGCATCCCGCTTTTATAGAGCTACCAAGCTGTTTGGCAACGCCGCCAGGCCAAGGAGCTTCATAACAATTACCTTACGGTTTGATCGCCTGCGGTTTCACGGCTAGAAGCCGCTCCAACCGGACGCGAAACAGAGCATCACGATGGATAATAATCCCGAAGAACAGGCCCGTCTTCTTTCCGCTGCCCTGCCCTACATGCAGCGCTACGAGAACAAGACCGTCGTGGTGAAATATGGCGGTCACGCCATGGGTAATGCCGCCCTCGGACAGGCCTTTGCGCGCGACATCGCGCTGCTGAAGCAATCGGGCGTCAACCCGATCGTGGTGCATGGCGGCGGCCCGCAGATCGGCTCCATGCTGACGCGGCTCGGCATCAAGTCGGAGTTTCGCGGCGGTCTGCGCGTGACTGACAAGGAAACGGTTGAAGTGGTCGAGATGGTTCTGGCCGGCTCGATCAACAAGGAAATCGTCGCCCTCATCAACAAGGAAGGCGAGTGGGCGATCGGCCTGTCCGGCAAGGACGGCAACATGGTGTTCGCCGAAAAAGCCGAAAAGACCTACCGCAACCCCGAAACCGGCGAAACCGAGCTGCTCGATCTTGGCTTCGTCGGCGAACCCGTGGAAGTGGACCGCACCCTGCTCGATCTGCTTGCCCGCTCCGAGATGATCCCGGTGATCGCACCGGTGGCGCCGGGGCGCGACGGCAACACCTACAACATCAACGCCGACACCTTCGCTGGCGCCATCGCCGGCGCCCTGCAGGCCAAGCGCCTCCTGTTCCTGACCGACGTGCCGGGCGTCCTCGATGCCGACAAGAACCTGATCCCGGAACTGACGGTCGCGGAAGCGCTGCGCCTGATCGAAGACGGCACCATTTCCGGCGGCATGATCCCGAAAGTCGAAACCTGCATCGACGCCATCAAGCGCGGCGTTCAAGGCGTCGTCATCCTCAACGGCAAGACCCCGCATTCGGTGCTGCTGGAGCTGTTCACGGAACACGGTGCCGGCACGCTGATCGTGCCGTGAGATCATGCAGATGGTGAGAGCAACTGAGGTTCGGTTCGATGAGGACAGCTTCTGGGTGTCCTTGTCCGACGGACGCGTGATCGGCGTTCCTCTTGCCTGGTTTCCGCGCCTGCTCAAGGCCACGCCGGCGCAGCGTGAGGGCGTGACGCTCAGCACCCGCGGGCTGCACTGGGAGGACCTCGACGAGGACATTCTCGTTGAAGGCCTATTGGAAGGCCGAGGCGATCGCACGCGTCCGCGCAGTGGCGAACATGCGGCCTGAGCTTTAGCCCATCAACACCAGCACCAGAATCCCCGCGACGATCAGCAGGCAACCGGCGACTTCGAGGCGGTTGACCTTTTCTCGGAAGAAGAAGACGGCCGAGGCGAAGGTGAAGATCATCTCCACCTGCGCCAGCGCCTTGACCACGGCGGCCTGCTGCAGGGTCATGGCCGCGAACCAGCCGAAGGACGCCGTGGCCCCGGTCGCGCCGACGAACAGGCCTGGCTTCCAGCCCTTGCGCATGCGGTGGAAATCGCTGCGGTCCACGAAGATCATCCAGGCCGCCATGACGATCGTTTGCATGGTGAGCGTGAAGGCCAGCGTAACGGCTGCCTGCATGATGAAGTTCGGCCCGCCCAGCGCCAAGGACGCTGCGCGATAGCCGACCGCAGAAACGCCGAAGGCCGTGCCGGAGGCGAGGCCAATCAGTGCGGTTCGCTGGAATACCGAGGTGACGAGCGAGCGCGGATTGACCGGGGTATGCGCGACCGAAATCAGCATCACCCCCACTACGCAGATCGCGATCGCGGCGAGGACGCCGGCGCTGATCGTTTCGGACAGGAACAGCAGGCCAAAGAGGGCGGCTTGTGCCGGCTCGGTGCGCGAATAAGCCGTGCCCACCGCAAAATTGCGGAAGGAAAAGAGGTGAATCAGCAGGAATTGCGCGAGGATCTGGCTCAAGCCGGCAAGAACAGACCACAGGATGAAGCTGCGGTTGAGATGGGGGAAGCTCATATCCATGCCCCAATGCAGGACGGACACGAATACCAGCGCAAAGGGCAGACCGAAGGCGAAGCGCACGAAGGTCGCGCCGAGCGTCCCCATCGTTGCCTTGAGATGCTTCTGGCCGACCGAGCGCAGATTTTGCAGAAAGGCCGAAACGAGCGTGATGGGGATCCAAAGTTCCATTGATCACCCGTAGTCCCGTGCTGGCACGATCGGCAAGGCGCTTCGGAAAACAAGATCTTGGGCCCGCGAAGATGCGGCTTTCAGGACGTGCGGGCTTAGGGTAGACCTCCATCATGTCCACACAGCCCGACGCCGCCCGCTTCGCCCATATCCGTGACTGGGTGTTCGATCTCGACAACACACTTTACCCGCATCACTCGAACCTGTTTGCGCAGGTCGACGTGAACATGACGGCCTATGTGCAGGCGCTACTCAGCCTGCCGCATGACGAAGCGCGCAAGCTGCAGAAGGATCTTTACCGCGACTACGGCACCACGCTGGCCGGGCTGATGGCGCGCTACAAAATCGATCCCGACGACTTTCTCACCAAGGCGCATGACATCGATTATTCCGGTCTGGTTCCTGACCCCGATCTCGGTGCCGCGATCAAGGCGTTGCCCGGCCGCAAGTTCATCTTCACCAATGGCGATCGCGGCCATGCCGAGCGCACCGCGACCCAGCTCGGCATTCTCGAGCATTTCGAGGATATTTTCGACATCGTGGCCGCCGAACTGACGCCAAAGCCCGACCGCAAGCCCTACGACGCCTTCGTGGCGCTGCATAAGATCGTCGGCAGCAACGCAGCGATGTTCGAGGATATTGCGCGTAACCTGACCGTACCGAAGGCGCTCGGCATGACCACGGTGCTGATCGTGCCCAACAATTTCGAGCCGACCTTCTCGGAAGTCTGGGAGCGCGATCCCGATCATTCCGACGCCGTGGACTTCGTGACGGACGATCTCGGCGCCTTTCTGCGAAGCCTGGCGCCGACCTTCAGCTAGCGCCGCTTAAGCTGCGTTGAGGCCCGCTTTACGGCCTGGGCCAACGCTTCTCGCGTTTGCGGATGCATGTCGCGGCTGCGCAGCGCACCCGGCGCGGCGTTGACGTTGTTGTTCGAGCATGACGTATCAGCCTGCTGCTGACGGATGATCAACCCGCTGTCCGGGTTCGTTCTCTGTGACATAAAACAGCTCCTTCCCACGCATCAACGCGCGGGACAAAAGCCTCGTTCCGGTGAACAAAACCTTGCCGGCAGGCGAAGAAACGCCCGGCCGGCTTAGGAATCCTTATTCCGCCGCTTGGTTTTCCTCGTTCAGCTTGTAAAAATCGCTGATCACGGCCCAGGCTTCGGGCGCGGTATCCACGAAGGTCAGCAACTCGCCATCGTTGGGCGAGATCGTGCCCTGTTCGGCGAGATAGTCGATGTTGACGGCGTTCTTCCAGAACTCCTTGCCGAACAGGATCACCGGAACGCGCTCCATGCGTCCGGTCTGGATCAGCGTCAGCGTTTCGAACAACTCGTCCATCGTGCCGAAGCCGCCGGGGAATACGGCAACCGCCTTGGCTCGCATGATGAAATGCATCTTGCGAACCGCGAAATAATGAAAGTTGAAGCAAAGCTCGGGCGTGACATAAAGGTTCGGCGCCTGTTCGTGCGGCAACACGATGTTGAGGCCGATCGAGGGCGCGCCGACATCGGCCGCACCGCGATTGCCCGCTTCCATGACACCCGGCCCGCCGCCGGTCACCACGACATATTCGGTGTGGTTGTAGCTTGCCGAATGCTGCGAGCAGAGCCGCGCGAACTCGCGCGCTTCCTCGTAGTACTTGGCGTTTTCGAGCAGGTTCTTCTTTTGCGTCTCGTTCTTGGCCGCCCAAGCGTCGCCGCCGGGTTCCGGGATTCGCGCGCCGCCGAACAGGATAACTGTCGAGCAGATGCCCCGTTCGGCCAGGATCATCTCCGGCTTCAGCAGTTCCAGCTGCAAACGAACGGAGCGCAGCTCGCGCTTGGTAAGGAAGTCCTGATCGTTCCAGGCAAGGCGGAAGCTCGGCGCACGCGTTTGCGGCGTGTCCGGCGTGGACTTCATCCGCTGCAAATCTTCGTCCGAATGGGCAAGCGCGGTCCAACCCGCATTCTCTTTGGGCGTCATCGTTTTGTGTCAGCCTTTGCTGCGGTCACGCTGGATGACCGCTTGTTCTGGATAGCGGCGCCGGAGAAGCGCGCGCGTGATTGACCCTTCTTGTGCCTTGCCATAGGTTCCGCCCGCTTTTCCTGCAGAACCAACGCCAGCGCCTTTACGTAGCTGGTGTAACGGAGTTGACGCCATGACGAAAGCCGACTTGTCGGGTCTAGAAACCACGATCGAACAGGCTTTCGATGCCCGCGACAGCGTCAATGTGGAAACCCGCGGCGCCGTTCGCGAGGCCGTCAACGAAGCGCTCGACCTACTTGATCGCGGCGAAGCCCGCGTTGCAGAGCGCGGCGAGGACGGCACATGGACGGTCAACCAGTGGCTCAAGAAAGCCGTGCTGCTGTCATTCCGCCTGAACCCGATGGAGATCATCAAGGGCGGACCGGGCGAAGCCGTGTGGTGGGACAAGGTGCCGTCCAAGTTCGAGGGCTGGAGTTCGAACGAGTTCGAGAAGGCCGGATTGCGCGCCGTGCCGGGCGCCATCGTGCGCCGCTCCGCCTTTATCGCGCCGAACGCGATCCTGATGCCGTCCTTCGTCAATCTCGGCGCTTATGTCGGCGAAGGCACGATGGTGGATGCCTGGGCCACCGTCGGCTCCTGCGCCCAGATTGGCAAGCACGTGCATCTTTCGGGCGGCGTCGGCATCGGCGGCGTGCTGGAGCCGATGCAGGCCGGCCCCACCATCATCGAGGACAACTGCTTCATCGGCGCGCGTTCGGAAGTGGTGGAAGGCTGCATCATCCGCGAAGGCGCGGTGCTCGGCATGGGCGTGTTCATCGGCAAGTCCACCAAGATCGTGGATCGCGAAACCGGCGCGATCACCTATGGCGAGGTGCCGCCTTATTCGGTGGTTGTCGCAGGCGCTCTGCCCGGCAAGCCTATGGGCAATGGTGAGCCAGGCCCAAGCCTTTACTGCGCCGTGATCGTCAAGCGCGTGGATGAAAAGACCCGCTCGAAGACCTCGATCAACGAGCTGCTGCGGGCATGATGGGCAACGACGCCTCGATCCTCTGGCTGTTTTTCGGCTTCAAGGGTCGCATCAGCCGCATGGCCTTTCTTCTCGGCGGTTTGGCGATGGTGGTGGTCACGATGTTCGTGCTCTACCGCGTCAACATCGCCGAACAATTGGCGCGAGGCCTGGATTTCTGGACAACCATCCTAGCCGTCGTGGTTTTCGTGTCGCTTTGGTGCCAGGCAGCGCTAGCCGCCAAGCGCCTGCACGACATGGATCAGCCCGGGCTTTGGGCCGTCAGCATGTTCGTGCCGATCCTCAACTTCTTTGCCTTCCTCGCTTTGTGCTTCCTGAAAGGCACGCCCGGCGCAAACCGCTTCGGCCCGGCCCCTAATCTTCCGGGCTGACACGCTCATCTTTCAAACAGGCAACCTCTTGCGGGTCGGCGGGCTCGCGCCTATTCCATCGGCTCATGACGCTTCCAACTGATCCCGCCGCCAATCTCGCAACCCTGATCCGCTGTCCTTCGGTCACGCCGGCCGAAGGCGGAGCGCTGAGCGCCCTTCAAGCCATGCTCGCCCCGATGGGCTTTGGCGTGGAACGGCCGATCTTTTCAGAAGCCGGCACGCCGGATGTCGAGAACCTGTATGCCCGCCTGTCCGGCAATGGCCCGCATCTGATGTTTGCCGGGCATACCGACGTCGTGCCGGTGGGCGACGAAGCCGACTGGACTCACCCGCCCTTTGCTGCCGAAATCGCCAATGGCGAAATGTTTGGTCGTGGCGCCGTCGATATGAAAGGCGGCATCGCCTGCTTCGTGGCAGCGCTTGCCCGCCATATTGAGCAGCATGGCGCACCCAAGGGGTCGGTGTCGCTGCTGATTACAGGCGACGAGGAAGGCCCGTCCATCAACGGATCGGGCAAGCTGCTCGAATGGGCGGCCGCCAAGGGTGAGACCTGGGACGCGGCTGTGGTTGGCGAGCCAACCAATCCGAACGCGCTCGGCGACATGATCAAGATCGGCCGGCGCGGATCGATCTCCGGCACCATCACCGTGCATGGCCGCCAGGGACATGCCGCCTATCCGCACCTAGCCGACAATCCCGTGCGCGCGCTCGTGACGCTGTGCGACGCCCTGCTCGATCCGGCGTTTGACGAAGGCACGACCGATTTCCAGGCGACCAATCTGGAAATCACCACGGTCGATGTCGGCAATCGCGCCACCAACGTCATTCCGGCACGCGCCACCGCATCCTTCAATATCCGCTTCAACGACACCTGGACGGCAGAGACCCTGCAGGCCGAAGTGCATAACCGGCTCGACCGCGCGGCCGAAGATCTGCGGCTGCGTCCGCATGCGCAGGAGCCTGCTTCCTTCGATCTCATCTGGACGGAACGCCCGAGCCACGTCTTCCTCACCCGCGACGAAAAGCTGATTGCAGCTTTGTCCGGTTCGATCGAGGCCGTAACCGGCGCCAAGCCCGCGCTGTCCACCTCTGGCGGCACGTCCGACGCCCGCTTCATCAAGGATTACTGCCCGGTCGTCGAGTTCGGCCTGGTCGGCAAGACCATGCATATGGTGGACGAACGCGTGGCGCTGTCGGACCTCGAAGGCCTGACCAAGATCTACGAACGCTTCTTGGCTGACTGGTTCGCCTGATCATGCTGAGCAGCGAGGCGATCAAGCATTCGATTGCCGCTGCCTGGGCCGTAATGCTGGGCCGCAAGGATGCGATTGCGCGTCTTGATCTGTCTGCCGACGGTTTCTGGGATTCGTTCTGGGCGATCCCGCTTGCCATGCCGCCGCTGCTTCTGGCCTGGCTCACCAGTACGACCTATCTGATCGATGGCGGCAATGACCAGAGCAAGCTGTCCATCATCCTGCGGCTGGCTTTCGTCGATCTCGCCAACTGGCTCGTGCCGTTGATCCTGCTGGCGTTGATTGCGCGCCGCATCGGCATCTCCAAGCGCTTTGCGCCCTATGTGGTCGCCAGCAACTGGGGCACGCTGATCATGATGTGGTTCGGCCTGCCCATCATGCTGATGTCGCTGTTTTCGCCGGATGCCAGCAACTTCGCCGATGTGCTCGGCTTCGTGCTGTTTCTGGCCTCACTGCTGTTTTCCTGGCGCATCACGCAGGCCGCGCTCAACACGGATCTCGGCACCACGATCGGCGTTTTCCTGGCGATGACGTTTGTGTCGATCCTGATCGTGATCCTGCTGCAGCCGATGCTCGGCCTTACGCTTCCGGCGTGATGTCGTAGTCGACGCCGGTCAGGAACAGGCCGTCGGATGGCGCCATCGCGCCGCATCGCTTGCGGTCGCAGGCTTCCAGCGCGCCCTGAACCATGTCGGCCGTCCAGGCGCCCTCGCCGACGCGTTTCAGCGTGCCGACCATCGACCGCACCTGATTGTGCAGGAAGGCGCGCGCGGACACGATGAAGTCGATCGCTTCGCCTGACCGGACCACATCCAGCCGATCCAGCGTGCGGATGGGGTTCTTCGCCTGGCAATGCACGGAGCGGAAGGTCGTGAAATCGTGCTGGCCGATCAAGCGCCGTGCGGCCTCCGCCATTTCTTCCGCATCAAGCCTGCGCGGCACTAACCATGCTTGACCAAGGTCGAGCGCGAGCGGCGCACGGCGATTGATGATGCGATAGCGGTAATGACGGCCCGTTGCGGAAAAGCGGGCGTTGAAGCTTTCTTCCACTTCCGCCACGCTCAGGATCGCGATGCGATGCCCGGCCATGCGCAGATGCGCATTGATGGCGCCCATCACGGTGCGCGCGGGCCATGGCTCGCTGAGATCGACATGCGCGACCTGTCCCGTTGCATGCACGCCGGCATCGGTGCGGCCGGCGCCTTGAATACGCACCTCTTCGCCGGAATAGGCATGGATCGCATCCTGGATCGCGCCCTGGATGCTCGGCAGGCCTTCCTGCATCTGCCAGCCGGCAAAGCCGCTGCCGTCATATTCGATGTCGAGACGGTAGCGCGGCATTGTCGTCAGAGCCGGTCGAAGGCCGGGGCATAGTGCAGCTGCCCATGCTCTGGCGCGTCGCCCCATGCGACAGCCTGCATATAGGGTCCTTGCCAGGGCGAACTGAACCCTTCGGCGCGTTCAACCTCATAGCCGAAGCGGCTGTAAAATTCGGGCTCGCCCAAAACAACCGAAAGCCGCTCACCCGCTTCGATCAATTGGCGGTGCGCCGTTTCGATCAGGCTTGTCGCCACGCCAGCCCTTCGCGCATCTGCTGCTGTCGCAACCGGTGCCAACGCCACAGCCGGAAAGCTCGCACCTGGTCCTTCAATCATCAGGCGCGAGAAAACCACGACGCCGATCAGACGATCAGCGTCAAAGGCGCCGAGTTCAAGCACCACATGGCCGTCGGCGCGAAGCTCGTTCGTCAACCGCGCTTCGCCAGGGCCATCGAAGGCCTCCTCCAGAAGCATCTTAACAGCCGGATGGTCGCTTGGGCCGATTGATCGAATCGCAAAGACTATCATATGAGCCGCTCCAGGGGCTGGTGGAGCCCTGCCAGGAACGCCTCGCCGCTCACCGCACGGCTGCCGGCACGCTGAACCTCGATCAAACGCAAGCAACCGTCCGCGCATCCGATACAAAGCCCATCGCCCGGCACAACGGAACCCGGAGCGCCAGCCCCCTCCGCCAGTCGAGACCGCAGCAGCTTCAACCGCTCCACCTTGCCGCCAAGCTCCACCTCGCACCAAGCGCCGGGGGACGGCGCCAGGCCGCGGATCGTGGCATCGATCTCGGTTGCCGGACGCGTCCAGTCGATCCGCGTCTCCGCCTTTGAAATCTTGGCGGCGTAAGTCGTGCCATCATCAGGCTGCGCGCGCATCGGCAACGTGCCGGCTTCAAGCTGTTTCAGCGCTTCCACCATCAAGGGCGCGCCGACCTGCATCAGCCGGTCGTGCAGATCGCCTGCGGTCATTTCAGGCGTGATCGGAACGCGCTCTTCCAGACAGATCGGACCGGTATCCAGCCCCTCGTCCATCTTCATGATCATCATGCCGGTTTGCGCGTCGCCGGCCATGATCGCGCGCTGGATCGGGGCAGCACCGCGCCAGCGCGGCAGGAGCGAGGCATGGCCGTTGAAGCAACCGAGCCGCGTACCCTCAAGGATCGCCTTTGGCAGGAGCAGGCCGTAAGCCACCACCACCGCGACATCGGCCTTCAGCGCGGCAAAAGCCGCCTGTTCTTCCGGTTTCTTCAAGGAAACAGGGCTGCGGACCTCCAGCCCCAGCCGCTCGGCCGCGGCTTGCACAGGCGAAGCAACCAGTTCCAGCCCGCGACGGCCGGCTGGCCGTGGCGGCTGCGTGTAAACAGCCGCGATCTCGTGCCCGGCTGCTGCGATTGCCTCAAGCGTGGCCGCCGAAAACACCGGCGTGCCCATGAAGATGAGGCGCAGCGCCATCAGCCGACCATACGGGCCGGCGGACGATCCCTCGCGAGCTTCTTGAACTTGCGCACCACCATGTCGCGCTTGAGTTTCGAAATATGGTCGATGAACAAGGTGCCGTCGAGATGGTCGATCTCATGCTGCAAGCAGGTTGCTAGCAGACCGTCGGCATTGATCTCGTGCTTGTTGCCCTCGATATCCTGATAGGCGACGGTGATGGCGGCCGGGCGCTCGACGTCGGCGTAATAATCGGGGATCGAAAGACAGCCTTCCTCGTGGACGTTGATCTCGTCGGAGCGCGTCAGGATCTGCGGGTTGATGAAGATCTGCGGCGCGTTCGGCTCATCTTCCTTCGACAGGTCGATCACCAGCATGCGGATCGGCTCGGCAACCTGAATGGCGGCGAGACCGATGCCCGGCGCGTCATACATGGTTTCGAACATATCGTCGGAAAAGCGCTTCAAGGCGGCGTCGAAGCGTTCCACCGGCGTGGAAACCTGGCGCAGCAATGGGTCGGGAAGGATCACGAGAGGGCGGAGGGACATGGGCTTCACCTAATTGCTCGCAACAGCGCCGTCAACGATCCCCATGTCTATGTTCTTGTTTTGATCTTCTGCTGGTCAGCCGAATCGCATAGGCTTGTCTCATGAACCACGTTCCCGACCTGTCCACACCGCTGTTTCGCCTGGGCGCCAGCACCGTTTCACTGGGAATGGCGCTCGTCGCGGCCGCCCTTTTCGTGCTCGTGCTGGGCTTCCTGTTCATGCTCGCGCTGCGCCGCGCCACTCACGGCCAAGCCTCGTTGCAGGCGGAAGCGCTGGAACGCGCGCGGCAAAACGAGCAGCGCATGGCGGTTCTGTTGCAATCGCAATCGGAGATGCAGGGCCGCATGGGCGCGCTGGCGGAGGTGTTTTCCTCTCGCCAAGCCGAGCTCAACCGCGCCATTGGCGAGCGGCTCGATGGCATGACGCATCGGCTCGGCCATTCGCTGACGGAACAAACCCGCGCCACGCACGAAAACCTGACCCGCCTGCAAGAGCGGCTGGTGGCGATCGACACGGCGCAGAACAACATCCAGTCTCTGGCCGGTCAGGTCGTGCAGTTGCAGGCGATCCTGTCGAACAAGCAAACGCGCGGTGCGTTCGGACAAAGCCGGATGGAAGCGATCGTCGCCGACGGGCTGCCGCAAGGCGGCTACGAGTTCCAGGCAACGCTCTCCAACGGAAACCGGCCGGATTGCCTGATCCGCATGCCCAACAATACCCCGTCGCTGGTGATCGACGCCAAGTTTCCGCTGGAAGCCTGGAACGCGATCCGTGCGGCCGAGGACGATGCCTCGAAGCGTTTGGCCGCCCAGGCCTTCCGACGCGATATCGAGCTTCACGTCCGTGCGATTGCGGAGAAGTACCTGATTTCAGGCGAAACACAGGACACGGCCTTCATGTTCGTGCCCTCGGAATCCATCTTTGCCGAGATCCACGAGCATTTCGAGGCGATCGTGCAAAAGGCGCATCGCCTGCGCGTGGTGATCGTGTCGCCCTCGCTGCTGATGCTGTCGATCCAGGTCGTGCAAGCCATCCTCAAGGATGCCCGCATGCGCGAACAGGCGCATCTCATCCAAGGCGAGGTGGTCAGGCTGATGGAGGATGTCGGCCGTCTCGACGACCGCGTGCGCAAGCTGCAAACGCATTTCGGCCAGACAGGCAAGGACATCGATGACATCCTCGTGTCCACCAAGAAGCTCACCAGCCGCGGCGCGAAGATCGAGGCGCTGGAACTGGGCAGTGAAGCGGTGGGCGAAGAGGCGGTGAAGCGGCCAGGACCGACCATCCATGATCAACGCTCCGGCCAGTTGCGCCTGCGCGTCGTGGACGAAGACTAGAGCAATTCCAGCAAGAGTGCGGAGCGGTTTTGCGTCCGGAAATTGCGTCTAAAACTAAAGAGCTAGAGCAGTTTCGGCGATCTTCTTTCGCCGGAACTGCTCTAGATACAAAAAAGGCGGCCCATCAGGACCGCCTTTTTCTCGTGGTGTGTGAACCGCTCAGCGGCCGACGCGCGCCTTGCGGGCCGCATATTTCGCATCGCGCTTGGCCTTGCGCTCGGCTTCATCGGCCAGCAGACGGGCGATCTGGCCCTTCTCGGCTTCGGCCTTTTCGAGGGCCTCGCGCTGGGCTTCTTCTTCAGCCAGACGCTGAGCTTCGGCTTCCGCCGCTTCGCGCGCAACGCGCTCGGCTTCTTCGCGCTCTTCGCGCTCCTGCTTCAGCCGGGCTTTTTCTTCCTCGCGCTTGGCGCGCGCTTCAACAATAGCCTGACGCTCGGCCTTGCGAGCGAGTACTGCCGGATCGTCCTCAGCGGGCTTAGCCTTGAAGCGCGCAAGCATTGCCTGCTTCGCCTCGTTGGCAGCCTTTTGACGATCCGCGAAATCCTGTTCCTTAAAGCGAGCCAATGCCGCCGCCTCTCCATACAATCTATCTTGGGGATGGGTGTGTAATGAGGATTTGTGCCGACAGTTTCAAGACCTAAGTCGCGACTTTTGGGCCACACTGCGCTTCTGTCTTAACGTAACGCGCAAGAAACACTGTTCACCGACGCCATCTGGCCCATGAAACGTCGGCATCATAGATCAGGCGAAACACGAGGAGATGCGCGATGCAGCTTGGTCTCTATACATTCGCCGATGTCGATCCCGCCCGCGCCACAACAGGCGAAGCGCCGGCCGAGCGCCTGAAGAACCTGATCGAGGAGATCGAGCTGGCCGATCAGGTCGGGCTCGACGTGTTCGGGCTGGGCGAGCACCATCGTCCCGACTACGCGGCCTCCGCGCCGGCCGTGATCCTCGCTGCCGCTGCCACGCGCACCAAGCAGATCCGGCTATCAAGCGCAGTCACCGTTTTGTCCTCGGACGATCCGGTGCGCGTGTTTCAGCAATTTGCGACGCTCGATCTTCTGTCTGGTGGCCGCGCCGAGATCATGGCCGGGCGCGGTTCCTTTATCGAGTCCTTCCCACTGTTCGGCTACCAGCTGGAAGATTACGACGAGCTCTATGCCGAGAAGCTAGATCTGCTGATCACCTTGCGCGATCAGGTCGAGGTGACCTGGGAAGGCAAGATGCGGCCCTCCATTCACGGGCGCGGCGTTTATCCCCGTCCCCTGCAGGAAAAGCTGCCGATCTGGATCGCTGTGGGAGGCACGCCGCAATCGGTAGCCCGCGCAGGCCATCTCGGCTTGCCGCTGGCGCTTGCCATCATCGGCGGCGAGCCGCATCGCTTCGCACCACTGTTCGCCCTGTATCGGCAAGCGGCGGAACGAGCCGGCCACGATGCCGCGACCCTGCCCACCAGCATCAACGTGCATGGCTATGTCGCCGAGACCAGCCAGGCTGCCGGCGACGAGTGGTATGGTCCGCAAGCCGAAGTCATGAACCGCATCGGCCGCGAACGCGGCTGGGGTCCGACCAACCGCGCGCATTTCGAATCAGCGCGTTCGCCGCGCGGTGCGGCCTTCGTCGGCAGTCCGGCCGAAGTGGTCGACAAGATCCTCGCCAACCACGCTTTGTTCAAATTCGACCGCTTCCTTATCCAGATGGCGATCGGCCTCATGCCGCATCATCAGATCATGAAGGCGATCGAACTGTTCGGCACCAAGGTCGCGCCGGAAGTCCGCAAGGCTGTCGCGGCCGCTTGAGCCGAGGGGCGCAGCTTCAAGCCGGCGATAGCGGGTGCTATCTGCTTTCGGACGACTATGTCCCGGAGCTTGTCGAATGCTGCGATCGCTGCTTGGTTTCGCTCTTCTCGCAGGCACCGCCGCCTTTACCTCAGCACAGGAGAATCCGGCGGTCAGCGCCTCGATCATGCAACAGATCACGGCCTGCTTCATGCCGCCGGCACTTTCCAACGCGCAGGCCATCATCTTTTTCGAGGTAGACGAACACGGCCAGCTCGTCGGCGCACCGCGCTTCGAAGAAAAGGGCCGCAGCGAGGCTGAACGCGCCTTCGCAGCTGCCGCCATCCGGGCCATCCTTCGCTGCGGACCCTATGATACCGGTGGCGAACGGGAGATCAGGGTCCGCTTCACCAGCGAACCCCAACACTGATCAGCCTTGCACTTTTATCAGCAAGGCCCGCGGTCGATGATGCGGAAGCCAGCATTATCCGCTTCACAGGCATTGCCGAAGGTCCGCTCACGGTCGCCGCGTCGGGCACAGACAGGCCGGTATTCCCGCGTGCAGAAGCGATCCGATTGCGGCGGGCGCGAGGGTCCCGGCCCGTAACCCAGCCCGAAACCTGGTCGCGGTCCGCTTTGCGGTCCACGCCGGCACTCGCCGCCATAGGCGATGCGATAGCCTGCTGCATCCGCTTCGCAGGCGTTGGGGAAGGTGCGGCGGTCGTCGCGGTTTTCGCCGCAGACAGGTGCGAATTCGCGCGTGCAGATCCGGTCCGAGCGCGGCGGCGGTCCCGGCCGCACCGGCACGGTATGCGCTTCATAAACGACGGCACCAGCCGTGCAGCTTGCCGCGAATGCGGTCAGCCCAAGCACGACGATCCTTGCGAAACGTCCGACTGGCTTTCGGTTCAACGCCATCCCCTATCCTTCCAAAAACCGGCTGCAGACTGTGCAGCCCTTGTGCGACCTACTGTGCCGGAAGGGCGATGCCAAGGCAATGCGACGCCGCGCTCGAGCGTCTTGGTAGCGTCAAGCAGCATTCCTATATCCACGCCATGACCCTGCTCTCCGTTCTCGATCTTTCGCCCGTGCCGTCCGGCAGCAATGCCGCCCAGTCATTGAAAAACTCGCTCGATCTCGCCCGCCATACCGAGGCGCTCGGCTACAACCGATATTGGCTGGCCGAGCACCACAACATGCCGGGCATCGCCAGTGCGGCAACGGCGGTGGTGATCGGCCATATTGCCGGCGGCACCTCGACGATCCGCGTTGGCGCTGGCGGCATCATGCTGCCCAACCATTCGCCGCTGGTGATCGCCGAGCAGTTCGGCACGCTGGCCGCTCTTTATGGCAACCGCATCGATCTCGGCCTTGGACGCGCGCCGGGCACGGACATGCTGACCGCCCGTGCGCTCCGCCGCAACCTCGAAAACGGCGTCGACAGCTTTCCGAACGATGTTGTCGAGCTGATGAGCTATTTCGAGCCCGTGCAGGAAGGCCAGCGCGTGCAGGCCGTGCCGGGCGCCGGGCTCGACGTGCCGGTGTGGATCCTCGGCTCCAGCCTTTACGGCGCGCAGCTCGCCGCCATGCTCGGCCGTCCTTATGCATTCGCGTCGCATTTCGCCCCTGCGGAGCTGGACAATGCAATTGCCATCTACCGCTCGCGCTTCCAGCCGTCCGAAAGCTTCCCCAAGCCGCATCTGATGCTTGGCGTAAATGTGGTTGTGGCCGACACAGACGAGGAAGCGAAATATCTGTTCAGCTCGCAGCAGCAGAGCTTCGTCAACCTGCGCTCTGGCCGTCCCGGCCTGTTGCCGCCCCCGGTGCGCGACTACGAAGACCAGCTCGACATGAACGGCCGCATGGTGCTCGATCATGCCCTGTCGGCCGCTCTCGTCGGTTCGCCGGAAACGGTGAAGCGCGGGCTGGAAGCCTTTATCCAGAAGACCGGTGCGGACGAGTTGATGGTCACCGCAATGATCCACGATCATCAGGCGCGTAAGCGGTCCTTTACCCTGTTGTCGGAACTCTACCAGGCGCTTCCAGCCGGAGCCGCCTGAGGGCGGTCGTCATGGCCAATCGCTGCGGAACTTGGAAGGGCACTTTGCGTTAGGTGCCGAACCCGGCACTCGCATTCCGCGACAAGCAGCGGGCGCCGGGGAAATTCCATGAGCACTACGCCAGCCGCGGTCCCATCTGAGGAGGCCTCGATCGTCGAAACCGCATCGAGCGATCTCGCCAAGCTGCGGCGGATGGTGCTGGGTCTGTTTTTGATAGCGGCTTGTTGTGCGTTGTATTTCGCCCGTGACTTCTTCATGCCTGTGGTGCTGGCATTTCTAATCGCTTTGACGCTGACGCCGATCGTGCGCTTCCTGCGCAAGCGCGGAGTGCCGTCCGCTCTTTCCGCCACCCTGCTGGTGATAGCCTTCGCGACCCTGTTCGGTCTGCTCGCCTACATGGTCAGCGGTCCCGCGATCACGCTGGTCAACGATGCGCCCTCGATCGGCCGCACGCTCGCCGAACGACTGCGCCATGTTCAGCGGCCGCTCGACCGCGTCAACGACATCATGCACCAGTTCGACATGATGACCGGCCAAGTCAGCGATCCCAATGTTGCGGAAGTCACGCTGGCTCAGCCGGGCGTCATCAGCCGGGCCGCCGGCTCCGTTTTATCGGGCGCGACATCGATTGGTATCACACTGGTGCTGGCGCTGTTCCTGCTCGCATCCGGCACGATGTTTTATGAAAAGATCGTGCAGTCGTTTGGGCGTATGTCCGACAAGAAGCGTGCGTTACGCGTGGTCTATGATGTCGAGCGCGAAATCTCGCGCTACCTGCTGACCATCGCCTTGATCAATGCGGGCCTTGGCGTGGCGATCGGCACCGGTCTCTGGATCATCGGCGTGCCGAATGCGGTGGTCTGGGGAGTCATGGCCGCCCTCTTGAACTTCCTGCCTTATATTGGCGCCCTGACCACGATGGTCGTGGTTGCGGTGATCTCGATCGTCAGCTTTGACTCGCTGGGCTTCGCGCTTCTGGCACCAGCCTATGTGCTGCTTTGCAACATCATCGAAGGCCAGTTCCTGACCCCGTTGATCGTCGGTCGCCGGCTGGAGCTGAATGCGGTCGCAATCTTCATCGCGGTGGCGTTCTGGTCGTGGCTGTGGGGTCTGGTCGGCGCGCTGATCGCGGTGCCTTTGCTCGTGGTCATCAAGGTGTTCTGCGACAACTTTGAGAACCTGCAGTCCATGGGCAACTTCCTTGCCGCCCAGCAGACGATGGACCCTGCGGAAACGGCACCCGAACCCGCCGTTTCCAGCGCGCCCCATGCCGGTCCGGCCGTTCTGGACGTGGTGACTAGCGCACAGCCTTGATCAGGCTGGCGCTCGGGAAGCAGGTGGGCGTCAGGCCGTTCTTGGCCTGCCATTCGCCGATGGAGCGCCGGGTTTTATAGCCCGGGAGACCATCCGAGCCGCCTACATCATAGCCCTTCTTTTCGAGGCTGCGCTGCATGGCGGCGACGTCTGAGCGGTAGAGTTTATCCACGCTCCCCCAACTACCTTTGAAGGCGCTGCCTCCCGATGTGATCCGATCCGCGGCGTTGCCAACGAACAGCGCGTAGAGGTCGCTCGTGTTGTAGTCCTTCAGCACGTAGAAGTTCGGCGTTACGATGAAAGCCGGCCCGTCTGTGCCCGCTGGCAGCAGCAAAAAGCCTGTTTTTGCGGTCTCACCTGCCGGAAATGCGCTGCCATTTACCCGTTTTACGCCGAGTTTCGCCCATTCTGCGCCGGTTTTTCCGCGATCTGGCCCCTCCAAAGAGCAGGAAAGCGAGGGCGGCAAGGTGACCTCGAAACCCCAGTCGCGACCCTTCTGCCAGCCATGATGAACGAGGTAATTGGCGATCGATCCAAGCGTATCCGGAACCGAATTCCAGATGTCGCGACGACCATCGCCATCCATGTCGACGGCATGCTCGATCAGGGATGACGGCAGGAACTGCGGCTGGCCCAAAGCGCCCGCCCAAGAGGATTTCATGTCCGACTTGGTCGCCCAGCCTTTTTGGAGGACCTGGAGTGCGGCCAGCGTTTCCTTCCGGAACAAGTCTTTGCGGGTAGAGAGGAAGGCCTTGGTGCTTAGGACTTCGATCGCATCATAGGGGATCTTGGCGCGGCCGAAGCCGGACTCACGGCCCCAGATCGCCAGCACGATGCCGGAAGGCACGCCGAAGCGCTGTTCCACCGCGCGCAGGGTGCGTGCCTGTTCGCTCAGCCGAGCACGGCCGCCGGTTTGCACCGAACCGATTGTTTTCTCGGCAAAATAAGCACCTGGCGCGCCGAATTCCGCTTGATGCTGGTCCTTGGGCATCTCAGTCTTTTGACCGGGCAGAACGAGATCCGGCAGCTTCAGGTTCGGCGTTACGCCCTTGAAAGCAGCGTCGAAAGTCGCACGCGATACGCCGGCTGCCTTGGCGTCCGGCCACAAGCTTTGGTCGAGCCATGTGCGGAACTGCGCATCTACGGATTGCGCATGGGCAGCGCTGGAAAAACTCAGCAGGATCAGGGCGATGAATGTGGGAACAAGCTTCTTCATCGTCATCTTCCTAGCCGTCTAGAATGCAGTGCGCGAGCGCAGCGCCGCTGTCAGCGTGCCTTCGTCGAGGTAGTCCAACTCGCCGCCCACCGGTACGCCATGCGCGAGGCGGGTGATCTTCACGTTCATGTCAGCCAGCTGGTCGGTGACGTAATGCGCGGTGGTCTGCCCTTCGACCGTGGCGTTCACGGCGATGATGACCTCCGTGACCCCGCCTTCCGCCACGCGCGAAACCAGGCCGCGGATATTGAGATCGTCTGGCCCCACACCATCCAGCGGCGAGAGCGTTCCGCCCAGCACGTGGAACTGCGCGTTCATGGCGCCGGCGCGTTCCAGCGCCCAGAGATCGGAAACATCTTCAACCAGAATGATCGTCGCGGCATCGCGACGCGGGTCGCTGCAGATCATGCAGGGATCCACCGTATCGATATTGCCGCAGCGTGAGCAAACCCGAACCTTTTCCAGAGCATCACCCATTGCGACCGTCAGCGGTCCGAGCAGCTGCTCCTTCTTCTTGATGAGGTGCAAAGCCGCGCGCCGGGCCGAGCGGGGGCCGAGCCCAGGTACTTTTGCCAGCAGCTGGATCAGCTTCTCGATCTCGGGTCCGACGATGCGTTTGGACATAGGTTTGTCACCAACAGGCAAGGGGCCGGCAAAAGCCAGCCCCGAAGACGTTCAAGCGTTCTTTGCTTAGAAAGGCAGCTTCATGCCGGGGGGCAGAGGCAGGCCGGAGGTCATCTCGCGGGTTTTTTCCTGCGTAATGGCCTCGACCTTGGCGCGCGCATCGTTATGCGCGGCGAGGATCAGGTCTTCCAGGATCTCGGCCTCGTCTTCCTTGATGAGCGACGGGTCGATCTTGAGCGCCTTCATCTCGGACTTGCCGGACAGCGTGACCGAAACGAGGCCGCCGCCGGACTGGCCGGTGGCTTCGATATTGGCCATCTCTTCCTGCATAGACTGGAACTTGGCCTGCATTTCCTTGGCCTTGCTCATCAGGCCCATGAGATCCTTCATGCGGACATCCTTGTTCTAGAGCTTGTTTTAGAGTTCATCGGGATCGTCGACGCCCGGATCGATACCTGGATCAATCATGGGATTGTCCATGTCGGGTTCGACATCGTTTGCGGCTTCCGGAATGCGGATGTCGATGATCTTGGAGCGCGGGAAAGCAGCGAGGATGGCAGCGACCGTCGGATCGGCCTCGGCCTCCATCCTGGCGCTTTCGCGCTTCTGCGTTTCGATCTCGGCCAGCGTCTGGCCGCCTTCTTCACGCGAAACCGTGACCAGCCAGCGCATGCCTGTCCATTTGGACAGGCGGTTCTGGATGTCGGTCAGAAGCGTACGCGGCGCGTCTTCGGTGAGGTTGATCTCGAGCTTGCCGGGCTCGATGCGAACCAGCCGAACACAGGCTTTGACGCCGATCTTGAACGGCATGTCGCGCGCGGCATCGGCCAGCGCCACGATGTCGGCGAGCGAGGCGACCTTGACGGTCGGTTCGGGTTCGGGCTGAACAGCCGGCTGCATCGCCAGGACGGGTGCCGCCTCGGTTTGCACCAACCGCATCGTTTGCGCGCCGCCGCCCGCAGGCATCACGCGCGCCGTTGCCACGGCCGAAGCTGCGCCGCCACCATTGCCGCCACCGGAAGGAAGCGACGGACGGACGCCGTTGCCGGACGGCCGCGTTTCCGACGGTAGGGGCCCGTTGCCCTTCAGCACGTCATCCAGCGTCGGCAGCTCCGCGGCATGCGCCAGACGGATCAGCACCATTTCGGCAGCACTCACAGGCCGCGCCGCAGTTTGCACCTCGGTGATGCCTTTCAACAGCATCTGCCAGGCGCGCGACAGAACACGAACCGACAGCGTCTGCGCCAGCGCCGAACCGCGCGTGCGCTCGGCTTCCGACAGCGAGGCGTCTTCGGCGGCTTCCGGCACATAACGAAGACGGGTCACGAGATGGGTGAATTCGGCGAGGTCGGTGAGCACCGTCGCAGGATCGGCGCCGGTGTCATATTGCACGCGCAACTCACCGAGAGCTGCCGCGACATCGCCCTGCATGACATGCTCGAACAGGTCGATGACACGCGTGCGGTCGGCCAGGCCCAGCATGGCGCGCACGGCATCCGCCGTGACCGTGCCGGAACCATGGGCGATGGCCTGATCGAAGATCGACAGGGAATCGCGCACCGAGCCTTCGGCCGCACGCGCGATCATCGCCAGCGCTTCCGGCTCGACGGTGATCGTTTCCTTCTCGGCAATGGAGCCGAGATGGCCCGTGAGCAATGCTGCATCGACGCGGCGCAAGTCGAAGCGCTGCGTGCGCGACAGGACCGTGATCGGCACCTTGCGGATTTCGGTGGTCGCGAAGATGAATTTCACATGCTGCGGCGGTTCTTCCAGCGTCTTCAACAGGCCGTTGAAGGCCTGCGTCGACAGCATGTGAACTTCGTCGATGATGTAGACTTTGTAGCGCGCGGAAACCGGCGCATAGCGCACCTGCTCGATGATCTCGCGGATATCGTCGATGCCTGTGTGCGAGGCTGCGTCCATCTCGATCACGTCGACATGGCGGCCTTCCATGATGGCCTGGCAGTGTTCGCCGAGGGTTTCGAGCGCAACGGAGGGACGGTCGATCTCGGGCGTCTTGTAGTTCAGCGCGCGGGCGAGAATGCGGGCGGTGGTGGTTTTGCCGACACCGCGCACGCCCGTCAGCATCCAGGCCTGGGCGACGCGGCCGGTGTCGAAGGCGTTGGTGAGGGTGCGCACCATCGGCTCCTGGCCGATCAGCGTGGTGAAATCGGCCGGGCGGTACTTGCGGGCAAGAACGCGGTATCCCGCGGCGCTCGACGACCCTTGTCCGGCTTCGCTCATGCGCTCGCGCTCTTCCTTTGCAACTGGCTTTTCGACTCAAGGCGCGCCGATTGTCCTGCGCCCGGTACGCCGCGTCAACGCGGGTGATGCTTCCCCGAACTTAACGGGGGCTTGCCCGACTTTAACGGACAAGACGGTGGGAGGCTGACGAAATGACCCGTTCCAGAATCGTTAGGGCTGCTTCCTTCCGGACCTGACCCGGTTGGCGAGTGGATCGTCCACCAGCCAACCTCCCGCGGCTCATATCGTCAATCGGCGCAGCATTTGCAAGCGGTGAGTGTCGATGGAGGCGTGGCAAATGTGTGATGCTGAAAATGAATCTTTACCCCGTGCACCACCATGGCTTGCGGGCTTTCGAAGGCGCGACTAGCCTCCTGCTTTCACGGTTTTCGCTGTTATACGGGGATTGTTCATGGACACGCCGCACCACACGGCCGGGTTTGCGCTCGATGCGTGTCTCGAAGCCGATAGCGAGCACGTGATGTGGCTGAGCCTGTGCGAGCTGCGGCTCATGAATGACAGCCGCTGGCCGTGGCTGATTCTCATTCCACAACGGCAGAAGATCACAGAAGTGCATGATCTCACGCCGCTCGACCAGACCATGCTGACCTTTGAAACCAACATGGTGGCGGAAGGGCTGAAGAAGCTGACCGCTTGCGAAAAGATCAACACCGGCGCGCTGGGCAACATCGTGCGCCAGCTGCATGTGCATGTCATCGCGCGCAACACCGGCGATCCCGCTTGGCCCGGCCCGGTTTGGGGCCACGGTCTACGCGAGCCTTATCGTCGCGAAGCGCTACATGAGTTCTCGGCACGGGTGCAGACCGCACTCTGATTAGGCCGGAGTTCCCATGTCCTTCTTTCTGTTCGACCGCCCCGAGCGCGAGCCCAGCGCCTTTGTCGGCTTTGCCGGCAATGTGCTCGACCGCCAATCCGAAACGCGTGACGATGATTGCGTCGCCCGCGCCTTGCAGGACGAAACCACGCGACTGATGCTGCTGTCGGGCGCAAGGTTGCTATTGCGCTTGGATGGCGAAATGTTCGCGCCGTTCTTCACAAGCCAGGAGGCGGAAGCGCTTGGCCAGCAACCGGCCGACGCGGTCCTGCTTGGGCGCGACGAGCAAGGCCCGCTGCTTGCGCTGGATACAGATCTTGATCCAGAGACCCTGCCCGCGTACATCAAGGCGATCGATCATCGCTCGATCTACTCTCAAGGGCTGCTCGGCGCGGCCGACCTTGGCGCGCTGGCCCAGGCCGCGTCGCTGATCACCTGGAATCGCACGCATCGTTTCTGCGGCCGCTGCGGCCATCAAACCGAGAGCCGCATCGGCGGCTACAAGCGTTCCTGCCCGAATTGCGGCGCCGAGCATTTTCCGCGCACCGATCCGGTGGCGATCATGCTGACGGTCAAGGACGACCGCTGTCTGCTCGGCCGCAGCCCGCATTTCGCGCCCGGCATGTTTTCCACGCTGGCCGGCTTCATCGAGCCGGGCGAAACGATCGAGAACGCGGTGCGGCGCGAAACGCTGGAAGAATCCGGCATCCGCATCGGGCGAGTCGCTTATCACGCGAGCCAGCCCTGGCCGTTTCCCTATTCGCTGATGATCGGCTGCTTTGGGGAGGCGTTGAGCGACGAGATCCAGGCGGATCTGACGGAACTCGAAGATTGCCGCTGGTTCAGCCGGACCGAGGTTCGCGCCATGATCGCCGGCACGCATACCGACGGTCTGCTCGTGCCGCCTGGAGGCGCGATCGCCAGCCACCTGATCCGCTTCTGGGCGGATCAGGACTGAGGGCTGCCGGCGTCTCAGTCCGACAGCTTCCACTCGTCGCGTGACTGGCTTGCGGGATAAACACCAAGGATGCGCACTTCGCGCGAGAAGAACTGCAGTTCCTCTAGGGCCAAAGTCACGTTGTGGTCGTCTGGATGGCCTTCGATGTCGGCATAGAACAAGGTCGCTGTGAACTCGCCGAGCTGATAGCTTTCCAGCTTGGTCATGTTCACGCCGTTGGTCGCAAAGCCGCCCATTGCCTTGTAAAGCGCGGCCGGCACGTTGCGGACGCGGAACATGAAGGTGGTCATCATGCGCTCGTCGGCAGCAAGGCGCGGCGCGCGCTTGTCTTCCTTGGACAGAACCACGAAGCGCGTGACGTTGGTGTCGGTGTCCTCGACATTTTCTTCTAGGATATCGAGACCATAGAGGCTGGCGGCAAGCCTCGGCGACAGGGCTGCCATGGTGCGGTCGGCGGTTTCCGACACGAGCTTGGCGGCACCCGCCGTATCGCCGGCAATCACCGGCTTCCAACCATTGGTGCGGATGTATTTGCGGCACTGGCCCAGCGCATGGATGTGGCTGTGGACGGTTCTGATCTCCTCACGCGCCACGCCGGGCAGCACCATCAGCTGGAAATGGATCGGCAGGAAATATTCGCCGACGATATGGAGACGCGACTCCGGCAGGAGGTGATGGATGTCAGCGACGCGGCCGGCGATCGTGTTTTCGATCGGGATCATTGCGAGATCAGCAGCACCAGATTCCACGGCGTTGAAGGCGTCCTCGAAGGTCGGGCACGGCAGCGGTTCCATGTCCGGGAACATGTCGCGGCAGGCGGTATCCGAATTGGCGCCGGGCTCGCCCTGGAACGAGATGCGGTTGGTTTTAAGCGTCATAACAATCAATTCCGGGACAGGAGTTCACGGGCGCGTTCGAGATCTTCGGCGGTATCGACGCCGAGCGGGACGGCATCGACGAGTGCCACATCAATACGCATGCCGTCTTCCAGAGCACGCAGTTGTTCGAGGCTTTCGCGGCGCTCGAGGGTGGAGGGTGACAAGGACACGAAGCGCTCGAGCGCGCGGCGTCGGTAAGCGTAAAGGCCGACATGGTGGTAGAGCGGCCCCTGCCCCCACGGCGCGGTGGCGCGGGTAAAATAGAGCGCGCGCAGGCGGTTCTTGGCCGTCGGTGAGCCGACGATCTTCACCACGTTCTTGTTGGTCTTTTCTTCCTCGCGGGTGATGTCCACGCCCAGCGTGCCGATGTCGACGAGCGGATCATCCAAAAGATCAACGGCGGCGCGGATGATCGCCGGTTCCACCGTCGGCAGATCGCCCTGGACGTTGACGATGGTGTCGACCGTGCCTGTGGGGTCGAGCAGGGTCAGCGCTTCATGGATGCGATCCGAACCGGATTCGTGGCCGACCCGCGTCATCACCGCTTCGAAGCCATGCGCCACCACGGCATCGAAGGTTTCCTGCGCATCAACGGCTACAACCACGCGACCGAGATGAGCGGCGGTGGCTTGTTCGGCCACGCGCACGATCATCGGCTTGCCGGCAATATCGGAAATCGGCTTGCCAGGCAGGCGGGTGGAGGCCAGGCGGGCGGGGATCAGAACGAGCGTCGACATGGGCTGCGCAGTCCAGTTCAAAAGGGCCAGAAAGTGTCAAATCGCCACATGGGGCGGGGTCCTTATAGGTGTTGCAACACTTCCGCAAAAGACCTAGTTTCCCGCCGATTTTACTGGTTTTGCGGCCAGTATGGGGATTCGGCGCGGGCAACAAAATGCGCCGACCGGGAGATCGAGGCAGGGAGCGGTATCCGCATGGATTCTTTCGAAATGAACAAGATCATCGGCGCTTTGCTGGGGACCGTGTTCATCATGTTCTCGATCAGCATTGTGTCCGAAGCCCTGTTCGCGGCACCGACGCCGGAAACGCCTGGTTTTGCCATCGCGGCTGCCGAACCGGAAGCCGGCGGCAAGACAGACGATGCGGCTCCAGCAGAAGCACCGATCGCCGTGCGCATGCAGAGTGCCGATGCGGCTGCCGGTGAAGCGCTGTTCAAGCGTTGCGCCACCTGCCACACCGATGATTCCGGCGGCGCCAACAAGATCGGCCCGAACCTCTGGAACATCGTGAACCGCCCGATCGCGTCTCACGAAGGCTTCAGCTATTCGGCGGGCATGAAGGAATTCGCTGCGGCGGAGAAGACCTGGGATTACGACCACATCGACCACTTCATCGCAGCGCCGAAAGCTGTCGTGAAGGGCACGGCCATGAGCTTTGCTGGTTTGAAAAGCCCGACCGACCGCGCCAACTTGATCGCTTATCTGCGCACTACTGCCGATTCCGAAGCCCCGCTTCCGGAAGCGCCGGCTGCGGGTGCCGCTGCAGAAGCTCCGGCAGAGTCTGGCGCGAACGCCAAGGGCGCATCGCCGGAAGCGCCGGCTGCCAACACCGGTCAGGCCGCCAATCCGGCAGCCGTGGAAGACAGCGGTTCGTCAGGCGTCACCGGCGCTCCGCTGCCGCAGACCCCTGCCGTTGAAACGCCCGATGGCGATGCGCCGACAGCTAACCCGTCTTCGGGTGGCGTGCCGCAGCATGGCGAAGGCGCTGCTCCGCAGACCGAGGGTGCTGCTCCGCAGGGCCAGGCCGCTCCGGCCGCCAACCAACCGGCTCCTGCTGCTCCAGCTGCGCCTGCTGCTCCTGCCGAAGGTGGCGCCGCTGCGCCTCAGGGCAATGCTGCACCGGCTGAAGGAGGTGCTGCGCCTGCTGAAGGTGGCACCGCTCCGGCAGCACCGGCAACGACGACGCCCTGATCGCGATCAAGCGCGGCAGGCTTCCATGCGCCGCGTCACGCGATTGTCATACACCATCCATGAAAAAGCCGGGTTCGCCCCGGCTTTTTCTGTTTCGGCTCAGGCTTCCGCCGTGCCACCTTGTTTTGCCGGTTTGCTTCTCGCTAAATCCGCATCTGTTTCTGATCCTGAGGTGACGATGTCCCATCGCTTGCGCAGCAGCCTTGTTCGAACTGCCGGAGCCGCGGCCTTGATCTGGCTGGCCGCCGCCCAGCCGATGGCTGCGCAGGAGTGGCGCACATCTTCGTCGCTGATCGAGAGCGAGAAGACCGACACGCCGTTCGAGCGCTATTCCTATGTCAATCCGGATGCGCCGAAGGGCGGCACGCTGAACTCCGTGGTTGCTGGCACTTTTGACAGCTTCAACCCGTTTATCGTTCGTGGCACGGCCGTTGCGGGTCTTTCCGATTTTGGCGGCATCCTGTGGGAAACACTGTTCCAGCAATCGCTTGAACAGCCAGGAACCAGCCAACCCCTGCTCGCAGATGCGATGAAGCATCCCGACGATTTTTCTTCTGCGACCTATCGGCTGAACCCGAAAGCCCGTTGGCACGACGGCAAGCCCGTCACATCAGAGGATGTGGTGTGGTCGTTCAACGTGCTGAAGACAAACAGCCCGCTCTACAATCGCTATTACGCCAATGTCACGGAAGCCGTAGCGCTCAACGATCGCGAGATCGAGTTCCGTTTCGACCAAAAGGGCAATCGCGAACTGCCGCATATCTTAGGCGATCTCGCCGTGCTGCCGAAGCATTGGTGGGAAGGCACGGATGCGCAGGGTCGCAAGCGCGACATCACCCAGCCGACGCTTGAAGCCCCGCTTGGCTCAGGTCCCTACAAGATTGGACCGTTCCGACCAGGCGCGGAAATTACCTGGACGCGTGTCGAGGATTATTGGGGCGCCGATGTCGGCGTGAATGTCGGGCGTAACAATTTCGACCGGCGCAAGTATGTCTACATCCAGGACGACAACGCCGCCTGGCTTGCCTTCACCAAGGGTGGCATGCAGGATATTCGCATGGAAAACAGCTCGCGGCGCTGGTCGACCGAGTATAATTTTCCGGCGGTCGAAGCTGGCGACGTCGTGAAGGCGGAGTATCCATCTACTGCCCGCATCAACATGCAGGGTTTCGCTCTCAACCTGCGCCGGCCTCAGTTCCAGAACCGTGATGTCAGGCACGCCTTGACGCTCGCCTATGATTTCGAAACGCAGAACCGTCAGGCATTTTTTGGTTTGAACACCAGAACGTCCAGCTTCTTCCCGGGTGGCGGACTCGCGTCCGGCGGCGTGCCGGAAGGTCGTGAGTTGGCAATTCTGGAACCATATCGGGATCAACTGCCGCCTGAACTCTTCACCGAGCCGTTCAAGCTCCCGGTGTTCGACACGCCGCAATCCGAACGCACGCATTTGCGCGAAGCAGTTCAGCTCATGCGCAAGGCCGGTTGGGAGATTAAAGGTGGTAAGCTTCTGAACGCCCAGGGCGAGCAGATGAAGATCGAGTTCCTTGGCAGCGGTCCAACCGACGAGATCATCGCGGGTCCCTTCCTCCAAAATCTTCGAAAGATCGGCATCGATGCTTCGCTTCGCGTGGTTGACGCAAGCCAGTATGTGAACCGGACCCGCGCTTTCGAGTTCGACATGATTACGGAAGTGCTGGCTCAGACTGAATCACCAGGTAACGAGCAGCGCGATTTTTGGAGCAGTCAGGCCGCTGATACGCCAGGCTCGCGCAACACGATGGGTATCAAGAACCCGGTCATCGATGCCCTGATCGATAAGGTCATCTTCTCAACAGATCGCGACGACCTGACGGCAGCCACCAAGGCGCTCGATCGCGTTCTCTTGTGGAACTATTATGTCGTGCCCCAATATCACCGACCCAATATGTGGGTCGCCTATTGGAACAAGTTCGGCATCCCGGAAAAGCAGTCTGAGTATATGGGCGTGGATGCGGATTCCTGGTGGATCGATCCGGCCAAGGAACAGGCTCTTGCGGCCAAATACCGGAGCGTGAATTGAGGTTTGGTCCTCCCCTTCCGCGGCGCTCGTTCCTCGCACTGGCCGGCGCCGCTGCTCTGTCGCCCGTTATCGGTCGTGTTGCCTTTGCGGCGACACCGACCGATACGCCGCTGCATGGATTGTCGGCTTTTGGCGATCTGAAGTATCCGCCGGAAGCCACTCAGCTTGATTATGCGTCGCCGGAAGCGCCGAGCGGGGGCACGTTCAACTTCACGCCCTCTTCCTGGTACTTCAACCAGAACACGCAGACCTTCAACACGCTGAACAGCTTCATTCTGCGCGGCGACGCGCCGCCGCGCATGGAGCTTTGCTTCGATTCCCTCATGGGATCGGCGCTGGATGAGCCGGACACCCTGTATGGCCTCGTTGCCGAGACCGTTTCGATCGCGGCTGACCGCAACAGCTGGGTGTTCAAGCTACGGCCGCAAGCCCGCTTCCATGATGGCGCGCCGATCACGCCCGAGGATGTGGCTGCGAGCTACATGCTGCTCAAGGATCAGGGGCATCCCGACCTGGCCTTGCCGCTGGTCGATCTGCGTGCGGCGGAAGTTCTCTCGTCCGATACGGTGCGGCTGGTGTTTGACGGCAACCAGTCGCCGCGGGCGATCCTGGCCGTTGCCACTTTCCCAATTCTGTCGCGCGCCAATATCGAGGATCGCAACGGCTTCGACGGCGATCCAATGACCGCGCTTCTTGGATCGGGTCCCTACAAGGTCGGCCTCGTGCAGGCCGGTCAGACGATCGAGTATGAGCGCGTGCCCGATTATTGGGGCCGCGATCTGCTGTTGAACAAGGGGCTGCATCACTTCGACCGCATCCGCATCGAGTTCTACCGCGAACGGCAGGCAGAGTTCGAGGCGTTCAAGAAGGGCGAGATCCTGTTCCGCGAGGAATATACGAGCCGCGTTTGGGCGACCGGCTATGATTTTCCGGCGATCAACCAAGGCCGCGTCGTGAAGCGGGAGTTCCCGGCGGAAAAGCGGCCATCGATGCAGGCCTGGGCAGTGAACCAGCGCCGCAATCGCTTCAAGGATGCGCGGGTCCGTGAGGCCATTGGGCTCTGCTTCGACTTCGAGTGGACCAACCGCAACCTGTTTTACGATGGCTACAACCGCTCCGACTCCCTGTTCGAACGCTCGGAGTTCAGCGCGGATGGTCCTCCGCAGGGCGATGAACTGGCGCTGCTGGAACTGCTGCGCAGCCAGCTTCCGCCGACCGTGTTCGGCGAACCGATCATGCAGCCGCGCTCAAACGGCTCGGGTCGCGACCGCGCATTGTTGTCGCGCGCGCAGAGCCTGCTGGGGGATGCCGGGTTCGAGCGGCGGGACGGCTTCTTTCATGCCCGCGAAGGCGAGCGCCTGACACTGGAGATGCTGGTCAACGATGACGGCCTGGCGCGGCGCGATGCGCCCTTTGTCGAGAACATGCGCGCGATCGGCATCGATGCATCCGTGCGGCTGGTCGATCCCGCGCAATATCAGGCGCGGCAGGCGAGCTTCGATTTTGACATGATCAGTGTTGCGGCCAGCTTCACGGCCACGCCGACGCGCGACGAAATGGAAAGTTTCTTCCATTCGAAGACCGCAAACCGGGAAGGATCGCGTAATCTGCCGGGGATCGCCGATCCGGCCGTGGACGCTTTAGTGGACGCCGTAGGGCGTGCGGAAACCCGCGAGATGCTGGTCGTGGCCATGCGGGCGCTCGACAGGGTCTTGCGCGCGCGGCGCGATTGGATTCCACAGTATTACCTGGCGAATCATCGGGCGAGCTTCTGGGACATGTTCGGCTTCAAGGAGCCGAAGCCCGACTACGGCTTCCCCGTGGAACGCTTGTGGTGGGTCGACGCGGCAAAGGCCAAGGCGATCGGCAAGGCGTGACAGGATAGGTGTTGAAGCACACTCCAGTTGATTTCGGGATGGTGATCTAGTGGGCGCTTACATCCTGCGCCGATTGCTGCTGATGGTTCCAACCATCTTCGGCATCATGGCCGTGTCCTTCCTGGTGATTCAGTTCGCGCCCGGCGGTCCCGTCGAGCAAGTCATCGCCAAGCTGTCCGGCCAGGGCAGCGACATGCTTTCGGGCGGTGGGGGCGATAGTGGCCAGGCTGGCGGCGGTGGCGAGAGTTCGCAATATCGCGGCGCGCAGGGGCTCGACCCCGCCTTCATCAAGCAGCTGGAAGCGCAGTTTGGCTTCGATAAGCCGTGGTACACCCGCTTCTTCGGCATGCTGGGCAGCTACCTGCGGTTCGATTTCGGCGAGAGCTTCTTCCGCGATATTTCCGTGCTAGACCTGATCATCGAGAAGATGCCGGTCTCGATCTCGCTGGGGCTCTGGATCACGCTGATTTCCTATGTGATTTCGATCCCGCTGGGGATCCGCAAGGCGGTCAAGGACGGGTCGAGCTTCGACGTCTGGACCTCCGGCATCGTCATCATCGGCTATGCCATTCCCGGCTTTTTGTTCGCGATCCTGCTGATGGTGTTGTTTGCCGGCGGATCGTTTTTCGACTGGTTCCCGCTGCGCGGGCTGACCTCCGAAAACTGGTCGCAGCTGTCGTGGCCGATGAAGATCATCGACTACTTCTGGCATCTGGCGCTGCCGTTGACCGCGATGGTTCTGTCCGCTTTCGCCACAACGACCCTGCTGACCAAGAACTCGTTTCTGGAAGAAATCCGCAAGCAGTACGTCGTGACGGCGCGTGCCAAGGGCCTGTCTGAGCGGCAGGTGCTTTATGGCCACGTGTTCCGCAATGCGATGCTGATCGTGATCGCGGGCTTCCCTGGCGCCTTCATCTCGGCCTTCTTCACGGGGTCCCTGCTGATCGAGAACATCTTCTCGCTCGATGGGCTTGGCCTGCTTGGATATCGCTCGGTGATCGACCGCGATTATCCCGTGGTGTTTGCCACGCTCTTCATCTTCTCGCTGGTGGGGCTGTTGGTTGGCCTGCTTTCGGATCTTCTTTACACCTGGATCGATCCGCGCATCGACTTCGAGAGCCGGGACGTTTGATGTCGGAAATCCAGCTCAAGGCCGAAGTGGAACAGGTGCGCGAACGCGTGTCGCGCCCATGGCTGTCGCCGTTGAACGCCAGGCGATTGGAAAGCTTCAAGGCGAATCGGCGCGGGTACTGGTCGCTCTGGATCTTCCTCGTCCTGTTCGTTCTGTCGCTCGGCGCCGAATTCATTGCCAACGACCGGCCCATCCTCGCCTCCTACAAGGGCGAGATCCTCGTGCCGGTGCTGGTGGACTATCCGGAAGAGAAGTTCGGCGGTTTTTACGCCGTGACGGACTACCGCGACCCCACGATCAGCGACGAGATCGAGGCTAATGGCTGGGTGATCTGGCCGCCGATCCGCTATTCCTACAACACCGTCAACAACGACATTCCGGCTGCGGCGCCTGCCAAGCCCTCCTGGATGTATTCGGTGGAAGAGCGTTGCTCGCGCTATCCGCTGGGCGTGGACGATCCGAACTGCACGCTGGGCAACTGGAACTGGCTGGGCACGGATGATTCCGCGCGCGACGTGCTGTCGCGCGTGATCTACGGCTTCCGTATTTCGGTGCTGTTTGGTCTGGTGCTGACCCTGGCATCGGCGGTGATCGGTGTTTCGGCTGGTGCCGTGCAGGGTTATTTCGGCGGCTGGACCGACCTGCTGCTGCAGCGTTTCATCGAGATCTGGTCGTCCATCCCGGTGCTCTACCTCATCCTGATCATCGCCGCCGTGCTGCCGCCGGGCTTCTTCATCCTGCTCGGTATCATGCTGCTGTTCTCGTGGGTGGCCTTTGTGGGCGTGGTGCGCGCGGAGTTCCTGCGGGCGCGCAACTTCGAATATGTGAATGCCGCACGCGCGCTCGGCGTCGGCAACCGCACGATCATGACGCGGCATCTCCTGCCCAACGCCATGGTTGCGACGCTGACCTTCCTGCCGTTCATCCTCAACAGCTCGATCACGACGCTGACCTCGCTCGACTTCCTGGGCCTTGGACTGCCGCCAGGATCACCGTCGCTGGGCGAACTACTGCGTCAGGGCCAGCGCAACCTCAATGCGCCGTGGCTCGGCATTTCGGGCTTCCTCGTTTTGTCCATCATGCTGTCGCTGCTCATCTTCATCGGCGAGGCCACGCGCGACGCCTTCGATCCGCGCAAGACGTTCCGGTGAGAAACGTGACCCAGCCGCTTCTTTCCGTTCGCGACTTGTCGGTTGCCTTCACCCAAGGCGGGCACGAAAGCCTCGCCGTGGATCACGTGTCCTTCGACATCGCCAAGGGCGAAACCGTGGCGCTGGTGGGTGAATCCGGTTCGGGCAAGTCGGTATCGGCGCTTTCCGTGCTGAAGCTCCTGCCCTACCCGCCCGCCCGCCATCCAAGCGGGCAGATCCTGTTCGATGGCGTTGATCTGCTGTCGGCCGATGAAATCGCCTTGCGGAAGGTGCGCGGCAACGACGTCACCATGATCTTCCAGGAGCCCATGACGTCGCTCAATCCGCTGCATACGATCGAGCAGCAGGTCGGCGAAGTGCTCAAGCTGCATCAGGGCATGCGCGATGCTCAGGCTCGGGCACGCACGCTGGAGCTTCTGAACGAAGTCGGTATTCGCGAGCCGGAAAAGCGGCTGTCCGCCTATCCGCATCAGTTGTCGGGCGGGCAGCGGCAGCGCGTGATGATCGCGATGGCGCTGGCGAACCGGCCGAAGCTGCTGATTGCCGACGAGCCGACCACCGCGCTCGATGTCACCGTGCAGGCGCAGATCCTCAAGCTGCTCGGCGAGTTGAAGGCGACGCATGGCATGTCCATGCTGTTTATCACGCATGATCTGGGCATCGTCCGACGCATTGCCGATCGTGTCTGCGTGATGACCAAGGGCAGGATCGTGGAAGAAGGGCCGACGAAGGAGATCTTCGCCAACCCGCAGCACGAGTACACGCGCCATCTGCTGGCGGCCGAACCAAAGGGCGCGCCGCCGCCGGTTGATCCCACGGCCAAGACGGTGATGTCGGGGCGGGACATCAAGGTCCATTTCCCGATCAAGCAGGGCTTTTTCCGCAAGACCGTCGATTATGTGCGGGCGGTGGACGGCATCGATGTCACGGTGAAGGCCGGGCAAACGCTTGGCGTGGTCGGCGAATCCGGTTCGGGCAAGACGACGCTCGGCCTGGCACTGGCGCGCATGATTTCGTCCAAGGGCGACATTCGCTTCGAGGACAAGGCGATCGACGGCCTGTCGTTTAAGGAGATGCGGCCGCTCCGCAATGAATTGCAGATCGTGTTCCAGGACCCGTTCGGGTCGCTGAGCCCGCGCATGTCGGTTGGCGAGATCATCCAGGAAGGGCTGAAGATCCACGCCCGCGATCTGTCCGCAGACGAGCGCGATGATCGTGTTGTCGATGTGCTGCGCGAAGTCGGGCTCGATCCGGCGACCCGCTTCCGTTATCCGCACGAGTTTTCCGGCGGCCAGCGCCAGCGCATCGCGATTGCACGCGCCATGGTGCTGAAGCCGCGCTTCGTGATGCTGGACGAGCCGACTTCGGCGCTCGACATGAGCGTGCAGGCGCAGGTGGTGGATCTGCTGCGTGATCTCCAGAAGAAGCACGACCTCGCCTACCTCTTCATCAGCCACGATCTGAAGGTCGTGCGCGCGCTGGCCAACGAAGTGATCGTGATGCGCAACGGCCAGGTGGTGGAGCACGGTCCGTCGACGCAGATCTTCGACAATCCGCAGACCGATTACACCAAGGCGCTGATCGCGGCCGCCTTCAAGATCGAGACGGCTGCGGATAGTGCCATCAGCCAGTAACGGAACGCTTCGCATGACCGACGGAACGCGGGGCAAGGTGCTGCTTGCCACCAACAAGACCGACAACGCGCTTTGGGTCGATCTTCTCGGCCGCACCGGACGCGAGGTGGTGACTGCGCCCGATGGCGCGGAAGATCCCAGCATCCATTATGCCGTGGCCTGGCATCAGCCGCATGGCGTGCTCGGCAATCTGCCTAACCTGAAGGCGATCTTCTCGCTGGGTGCAGGCGTCGATCACGTGCTGCGCGATCCGACCCTGCCCGACCTGCCGATCGTGCGCGTGGTGTCCGAGAACCTGGCGCAGCACATGGCGGAATATGTGACGTGGCGGGTGCTCGATCATCACCGCCGAGGCGCGCAGTACCAGCGGCAGCAGGCCGCAGGCGACTGGAACGAACTGACTCAGCCGACTTCAGCGGAAACAAGCGTCGGCTTCATGGGCATCGGCGAGCTGGGACGTACCGCTGCGCGTGCCGTCGGTTCGCTCGGCTTCAAGCTCAACGGCTGGAGCCGCCGCCCCGCCGACGTGCCTGACATGACCACCTATGCCGGTGCCGAGGGCTTGCCGGACTTTCTTGCGAGTACAGACATTCTCGTCGTGCTGCTGCCGCTGACCGACGCCACACGCGGCATCATCACCTATGATCTCCTGAGACAACTGCGCCGCGACAATGCGATCGGCGGCTCGGTGCTGATCAATGCCGGCCGTGGCGGCTTGCATCGTGAAGCCGATATTCTGCGCGCGCTGGAAGATGGTTCGCTCGGCGAAGCCAGCCTAGACGTGTTCGAGACAGAGCCGCTACCGGAAGCCTCGCCGCTGTGGCAGCATCCGAAGGTTTTCGTCACGCCGCATGCGGCAGCGCCGTCCGATCCGCGCGCCATTACCATGCCGATGCTGGAACAGATGGACGCGTATGACCGCGGCGAGCCGCTGCAGAACCTGGTGGATCGCGCGGCCGGCTATTGATCTGAAAAGTCCGCCGAGCTTCTAAAGGCTCGGACCGTCAATCTTGTCCTTCTTGGCCGAAAGCTTGTCGATATAGGCCAGGAACAGGGCTGACACGACGAAGGCCAGGTGGATGATGGTGAGCCACATCAGCTGGAACGTCGTGTAACTCGTACTGTTCAGGAACACCTGCAGCAGGTGGATGGACGAGATGGCGACGATGGTCGAGGCGACCTTGATCTTCAGCGAACCCGCATCGATCGTGCCCAGCCAATGAACTTGATCGCCCGACTGGTCGAAGCGGGAAACAAAATTCTCGTAGCCTGAAATGATGACCATGACGACAAGGCTGGCGACAAGGGCTGCATCGATCAGCCCGAGCATCTTCAGGATCGTATCCGTGTCGTTGAGCAGCGTGACATTGCTCGCAAATTCGAACAGCTTGCCCGCAAAGGACACCGCATAGATTGCCAGTGCGACCGCCAATCCCAGGTAAAACACGACCAGCAGCCAGCGCGACGCCAGGATCACCGATTCAACCAGCAGTTCAAGGCGCTTCATAAAGGCTCCAGCACAGGACAGACACAGCGCCACTTTTGCGGAATGGCGAATGTCGCCCATAGCCAAAGGAACAAGGCGAGCAAAGGGCGGCTCTTCGAATCCGCTATGAAAAAGCCCGGCTGCATGCGCAACCGGGCTTCAACTTCGCGTTAGAAGGCGCGCTTACTTGGCGCTGGCGCTCGCGGGGGCCACAAGCGCCGTGATGCGGCGGATGGCGACGCGGCGGTTTTCCTGCTCCGCACCATCCGTCTTGATCTTCAGATAACGCTCACCGTAGCCCTGCGTGGTCAGGTTCTCCGGCGGGATATCGAAGTAGCGCGACAGTGCATCGGCGACGGCTTCCGCGCGGCGATCCGACAGAACCAGGTTGGACTGGTCGCTGCCAACCGCATCCGTGTGACCTTCGATCAGGAAGGTCTCGGCCGGGTTGCGCTTCAAGAGCTTCTGCATGCCCTGTGCCACGCCTTCGAGACGATCGACCTGGCTTTCGGCGACTTCTGCCGAACCGGTTGCGAAGGTGATCGTGTCGAGGTCGACGCGGCGCACCGTGTCACGAACGCGGGCCGAACGCTTCACTTCTTCAACCGAGTAAAGACGCTCGATGCGCTCCACCGGCGGCTGGTCGAGGAAGTCGTAGTAGCGCTCGGGCTCGTCATCCACCGTACCGGCGTCGAGAATGTAATCGCGCGCAGGGATGGTGAGGACGAGCGGCGGCAGGTCCTCGCCGGGATCGCGCCATTCGCGGCCACGATCGCGGTCGTACTCATCCTCATCCACATAGGACAGCACGTATTCGCGGTTGTCCGGCGTGATGCGCGAACGACGAACCACATCGCCATAGGCGTTGCGGATGGTCACGACCTGCGTGCCGTCCTGGCGCACGATGGTTTCGCGGGTGCGGCCACGCGGCAGCTCCTCGTAATAGGTATCGCGGGAGTCACGTCCCATACGATCACGGTCCGAGCTTTCCACGAAGTCCTGGCCGCCGAAGTTCAGGATGATGCGGTTGTCGACTTCCTTCACGACGTCGACATTTTCGCGACGCTCCCAACGACGCGGCTGATCGCGGTCGACCTCGATGCGCTGGCCGCGCTCTTCGCGAGCCGAGCGGATGTCGGTTGGACGCGCCCGGTCACTCTGCGCGGCAGCATCCGAGGTCGGAGGCGGTGCGGCAGGCTGTGCTGGCTGTGCCTGCTGAGGCTGACCGGCAGCACCCGGCTGAGGAGCCGCACCAGGCTGGCCGGCTGGCGCCTGCGGCACTTCCTTGGCGCTATCCAGAACCGGCGCGGCATTCTCCGGCAGCGGCGATCCGGCGACAGGCTCGCGCGCGGCAGGTGCGGCTGCGGCGGGTTCGCGTGCCGGTGGCTGTTCGATCTGGGTCGGCTGGGCTGGTTCAGGCGCAGCACCTGCTGGCGGCGTTGCGGCTGGCGGGGTCTGGCCGGCTGGGGCTCCGGCTGGTGGCGTTTGAGCCGGTGCTTCCGACGGTGCTGCGGCAGGAGCCTGTTCGGCTGCGCCAGCAGCAGGCTGCTCGCCTCCCTTGTTGCCACGCTGTCCATCACGACGCTCGCCATCACGGGGACGACGGCGTTCGCCGCCCTGTTCGCCATTGGCGTCGCCCTTGCGCATATCCTGGCGCATGCGCTCTGCACCGGACTTTGGCTCACCGGCCGGTTGTTCGGGTGCTGCTTCGGATTTCGGTGCAGCTTCGCCTTCAGGGGCTGCTGCCGCAGGCGCCTGCTGGGTGTCGCTCGACTCGGTTTCTGCCGGCTTGGCTTCTTCGGAATTGCGCTGCTGACGGCGCTGCGGGCGGGCTTCAGGCTTTTCTTCGGCCTGTGGTGCAGGCTCTGCCTGAGGTTCTGGCTGCGCTTCAGGCTGAGACTCTGCCTGCGGTGCGGCTTCCGGTTCTGCAGCACGCTTGCGGCGCGGTTCTTCTGCCTTCGGCTGTTCGGCCTGGGGTTCGGCAGCCTGGGTTTCAGGCTGCGCCTGCGGCTCTGCGGCAGGCTCATCAGCAGGGGTGTTGGCAGGCTCTTCGGCAGGCGCCGGACGCTCGGCTGGCGGTTGATCCGTTTGCGGCAGAATCTCTTCCGCCGGCTGGCTGTCCGTTCCCGATTCAGCCTGTGCGAGCAGGATCGAACGCTGCATGACCGTTTCGCCTGAAGTCGGCGCGAGGCTGGTCGGCAGCGATGCGGCGCGCACCGGTGCCGTGGCCATCAACAGGCCAAGCGCCGTTCCCGCCAGAATCGTGTTGCGACTTTTCATGGTGTCTCCTTGTCCATTTCGTCCCGTTGCGCAGCCAAATGGAGCGCGTTGCGCCAAGTTCCACCCGGATTCGCCTGAACAGCGCGTGAATGTGGTGTTCACCTAGATCGTGAACGCCTTGATTTGGCCGCTGCGAAGGATCACATGGCACCCATGGATCTGCCCTTCTGGAAACGCAAAAGCTTGGAAGCGATGACACTTGCCGAGTGGGAGTCGCTTTGCGACGGCTGCGGCAAGTGCTGCCTGGCCAAGCTCGAGGACGAAGACTCGGGCGAGATTTACTGGACCAGCGTCGCCTGCCGCCTTTTCGATGCCGGTTCATGCCAGTGCAGCGATTACGTGCAGCGCAAGCGCAAGGTGCCGGATTGCGTCAAGCTCACCCCGAAAAAGGTGCGCGAGATAGACTGGCTGCCGCGCACCTGCGGTTATCGCCTGGTGGCCGAGGGCAAGGACCTGTTCGACTGGCATCACCTGATTTCGGGAAGCCGCGATACCGTTCATAGCGCCGGCATTTCCATGCTCGGCCGCGTCACCGCGCTTGAAAGCGACATGACCGACGACGAGGATTATTTCGACCACGTGCTGGACGAGCAGCCGTGAGTGAGGGGATTCGCGGCCGTATCTCGCGAGACTGTTGGCGGCTGAACCCGATATGAACGATCGGTTCGATTAAAGTTCAGGCCGGAAGTGGCAAACGCATCCTCATCGCCGAAACAGGCCATGAGGAGACGCTGTTCATGCTCAAGATCGTCCAAACCACCGCACTGTCCCTGAGCGTTCTGCTCGGCAGCTTCGCCACCCTTCCCGCCGCCCAGGCCGCAAGCGTCAGCGTTACCGTCGCGCCTGAGACGGTGCAGTATCGCCACGAGCGCGACTGGCGTCATGAGCGTCATCGTGATCGTCCGCGCCGCGCCTGCACCCCGGAACGCGCGACCGAAAAGGCGTGGAAGATGGGCATCAACCGTCCCCGCGTTTCCAACGTCAACCGCAACACGATCGCCGTTCGCGGCTTCCAGCGCGGCCATACCGTGCGCGTCCTCTTCGCGCGGGCTCCGAACTGCCCCGTCATCCGCTAAAAGGGTTTTTCGGTTCCAGCGAAGAAAGGCCGGTGGAGCGATCCACCGGCCTTTTCCTTGTTCACGTCAGCGCTTTTACGCTGCTGGGACAGCGCGTTTGCGCTGGAGATCAGCGATCGATCGCGAAGGTGACGGAGACCTGAACGCGATAGGAATTCTCACCGGCTTCAACAGGGGCCGGGGCGGGCGCCACCGCACGCGCCTCGAAGCTCTTCGCCATCATCGGCATGGGCGGCTGGCGCATCGAGTTTTCCGAGATTTCCATGACCTGGCCGAGCTTGATGCCGGCAGCCTCAGCCAGAGTCTTGGCACGCTCCATCGCATCCTGCACCGCACGCTTGCGCGCTTCGGCGAAGACCTTGGTCGTGTCGGCGGAATCGAAGTTGATCTGGCCGCCCTGGTTGACGCCGAGCGACACAGCCTTGTCGAGAAGCGCGCCGACCTTGTCGATCTGGCGCACGCGCACGCCGAGCGAATTCGTCACCTGATAGCCAACGAGCCGCGTTTCGGTCTCCTTGTTCTCTTCGGTGGGATAAACGTAGCGCGGCTCGATCGACAGGCTGCTGGTCTGCAGGTCGGCATCTGCAATGCCTTCCGCCTTCATGGCGCTGATCACCGCCGCCATCGCCGAACTGTTGGCGTCCAAGGCTTCGCGCGCAGTCTTTGCTTCGCGCATCACGCTCAAGGACAGCATTGCGAGATCCGGCCGCGCCGTCGCCTCGCCCTCGCCCGTGACCACGATCTGCGGGGTCGGTGCGGGCGGCACCGGCTGCGCGAAAGCTGAGGCGGAACCGAGCATCAGGAAAGCAAACGGAAGAGTGGCGCGCATCGTGTCAGTGTCTCCATCGAACAAGGATCATCCCTCGCCCCACGCCTAGGTGGCGATTATGGAGCGAATACGACGCGGGCTGCATCATCATTGCTGCCTTGCGCAGAAGCGCGACGCGGAACTTGTGCTAGTCGCGCAAATTGCCTAGTGGTTCCCCTGGGTGGGGCCTGTAGCTCAATGGTTAGAGCCGGCGGCTCATAACCGCTTGGTTGGGGGTTCGAGTCCCTCCGGGCCCACCAACAATCATCCCCTCTGGTCTTCGAACCAGCGTCGTATCAGCCGTGGTCGGCGGCCTTGAGTTGGGTTATCAGGCTGAGATTGGATGGGGTTTGAAGGTTGTGCAGCGCCTGCACGCCTTCTTCGCCGAGCAGTGGTTCGGGCATCGGGCAGATGCGGTTTCGGCCTGTTTCCTTCGCGTGATAGGCTCTGGCGTCAGCGCGGGCGAGCAGTGTTTCGAACGTGTCTGCTGCCTTCAATTCGGCGATGCCGCCGCTGACCGTAATGGCTGGATGATGGGCGCCGAGATGCGGCAGGTCTGCGCGGATCGCTTGAGCCGTCAGCCATGCGCCGCGCAGCGTCGTGCGCTCCAGAACGACAATGAATTCTTCGCCGCCGATGCGGGCGACCAGTGAGGTCGGCGGCGCCTTGCTGGTCAGAACGGCGGCAAATGCGCGAAGCACGGCGTCGCCAGTCGCATGCCCGTAGCCATCGTTCACCCGCTTGAAGTGGTCGAGGTCGAAGAGCAGCACCGCCACGGGCTGACCTGCCTGCCGGGCGGCATCGATGATGCGGGGCGCGTGCCGGTCGAAGCCCCGGCGGTTGGCAATGCCGGTCAGCGCATCGGTTTCGGAGTCGCGGATCGACGATGACAGCACCGACTGAACGAGCATGAGCAGGATCAGCAAGCCCGCCATGACGATGAGAATGCCGCCGAGCGCCTGCGAGAACAGGGCATACGGACTTGCGGCATAGACCTTTGCGGACACACCGGAGCCGAACGCGGCTGCAAAGAAGGGCTTTGCCACGAAGTAGGCGGTCATGACGCCCAGTAGAATAGCCAAGGCAAGCCACATCAAGCTTCGCGTTCGGCGGGCAGCTGCAATGGCTGTTGCAGCGGAACAGGCCGAGATCGCGATGAAGGGCGCCTGGTAGACCAGCTCATACCAAAGCTCGTTCCGCGGTCCATTCCAGATCGCAGCGCGACCGATGATGCCGGCAAGCAGAAGGCTGACCAAAATCTTTCGCGGCTGTTCCCTCCCTGCAAGCGACGTCACCCCCATGAGGAAGGTGAGCATGGACAACAGGAAGGTGCCGTAGCTGGTCGCCAGAAAGAGGGCGGTGTGATCGAGAAAGCGGACGGCCAGTTCGCTGAGCGGCGTCAGCATGCCGAGAAGGTAGACCGCACTGAACCAGGTTGCCGCGCGCTGCTGAGGATAGGAAACCCGGACAACCGCGAAGGTCGTCGCGAAAAGAAGCGCTACGCAAACATTCACGACGATTGCGTAAACAGCTCCGTCCACAAGCAGCTCCCCCCATTGAGCGACGGATGTTACGTTACAGGAGCTGAGCCACTTTTTCGTTAATACCGAAATCCGCTAAACGCCCCTCAATCCCGTGCTACCCCGCGTCCTCCGTCGGAATAATCGTGATCTTGCCGCCGGCTTCAAGGATGGCGAACTTGATCTGTTCGAGGCGTTGAAGGCCGTGTTGTTCGCGGCCTGCCGCCAGGATCTCGTCGATCGAGACGCGGGACTCGCGCAGAGCGTGCCAGTCCGGTTTGCAGGAGGCGATCAGAACCGTCGGGGCACCGTCCATCCAGCGGGCGAGCCGTGGAGCTTTGGTCTTGAAGGCGTTGAGCGCGATGTCGGTCAGGAACAGGGTGATGATCAGAACCACCGAGTTGACGATGGAAAAATCGTCGCCCAGCAGCGCCTGCTGCGTGGTTTCGGCGATGATGAGCAGCAGAACAAGATCAAACGGCGTCATTTGCGCCAAAGTGCGGCGGCCGCTCAAACGCACGATCAGAAGAAGGACGATGTAGATGCCTACACCGCGCAGAACGCTTTCCAACGGCTCGGCTCCTAGGGAAGAATAACGGTGGTAAGCGCTGAGGGCGCTGCGTTGTCGATGGCGATCGCGTAATCGGCGATGCCGGGATGGATGGGGCGCAGATGCAGCTGAACAAGGATCGGCTGTTTGTCTTCGGCCTTGATGACTAGGGTCTGCTTGCCGCCTTGGCCGATGACATCCGTGGTTTGCGGCTGAACGGCTTCCAGCTGGAACTGTTCGAAGAAACTGTCCGAGAAGGTGATGCGCCGTTCCGCGCCGCCGGGCGCAAGGCGCAGCGTGATCATGTCGCTTGTTTGCCAGCGGCTGACGCGGGGATAGTCGATCTGGCTGTCGCCCTGCTGCTGCGAGGCCGCGGCCAGCATGCCGCCACTTCCGGTGAGGCCAACAAGGCTGGCAACCACGATCAGCCCATAGAATACCCAGGCGATGCGCTCGACCTTCCAGAAACGCTCCTGGAAGGTGCGATGCTCTTCCAGCTGCAGCCCATCTTCGCGGATTTTGGGAATGTCGCGCTCGGCGGCCATGATGTCCTTCCCGACGAATGGTCCGTTCTGGACCGATGTTTGAGGATGAACATCAGAGGGTCGGCTTTGTGGCAAGCGTCTAATCGACCGGCAGGCGCTCTCTCCCCAGCTGTGTCAGCAAGGCGTCAGCATCAGGGTTCCGGCAAAGGTGAAGGCGGTGGAGAACACGGCGGCGATCGCGGCATAGAAGGCCACCGTCTGGAGAAAGGCAGCTGCTCCGGATGTGAACTGACTGCGGCGCAGGAAAACCACTAGGCCGAGCCCGGCCAGAAGGTGCAGGACGTAAAGTGCAACCAGTTGCACGCGCTGGAGCGACAGGCCGGCGAGGAGATGAACATCGCTCCAACCCTGGCGGCAGCCGATCGACAGGGCGCTGTAAAGCACGACGAAGGCGACGGACCAGATCACGAAGCCGGCCGCCAGCGCCAAAAGCCGTTTGCCGGATGCTACCTCCCCCATCACGGCCTCCCGCCAACGGACCAGCAGAGAGCGACCACCGCCAGAAGCGCGACGACGCCGGCAACGGCGGCATAGTCATGCCACAGGCTGCCGATACGAAGGTCGAGGCTGCGAAGCGCGGACAGTTTGCCGTGACGCTGCCGCTGCACGCCGTACAGCGCCAGGATGCAGCCGACGCCAGAGTGCAGGAAGGCGTAGCCGAGAATGGCGAAGAGCGTGGCGTGATGGGCGTGCAGCGTCGGGTCGGGGATGTCCGACGCGATCACGGCGGCAACGACCGCGCAAACGCCGGCATGCGACAGCGCGCAAAGGCCGAGCCACGCTGAGGGCGAGCGGGTGCGAGCGAGATCGCGCAGTGCGAGGCGGCCATAGATCGCGGCGGCGATCATGAGCAAGGCGGCGAGCGCAAGCAAGCCGTAGCTCGGCGAGACGACCACCGGGGGCGGCCAGGCAGGCGCGATCAGGGCCAGAAACACGCAGCCGAACAGAAGCGAGGCGAAGAAGGTCGCGTCGGCGCCGAGCGTAAAGACCATGGCCCACCAGGACGGCGGCCGCTCCGCTTCCCAATGCACGGCCGCTGATTGACCATGGCCGATCGGCAGCGGGCCGAGATCGGACTGCGCGCCGGTTGTGCGCGTCCAGGACAAGAGCAGAGTCACTGTGATCGCAAGGGGTAGCAGGGCCAGCCAATAGGCCTTGAACAACAGGCACAAAACGATCGCGCCGGTGGCTAGCCCGGTCCACAGGGGCAGGATCGTAGGCTTGGGCAAAACGATGACCTGATCCGGCTCGCCTTCGATCATGCCGACGCCTAGCGTTTCCATCCAGCCATAGCGCGCAAAGCCGAGGTAACCGCGTCCGGCGGCCAGCTTCACGGCGTGGTCTTCCGGGTCGAGCCAGTCGGCACGGCTTTGCACGCGCGGAAGAGAGGCGAAGGCATAGGCGGGCGGCGGAGTGGGTGTCGCCCATTCCAGGCTGCGCGCACCCCAGGGATTGCGCCGGAAGGCTTTGCCGAAGCGCACTTGCAAGATGATGTCGACCACGAAGAGCGCAAAGCCGATCGCCATCAGAAAGCTGCCGACCGAGGAGAGGAGGTTCAGCCATTCCCACTTGGCTTCAGGCGGATAGGACGCGATGCGGCGGGGCATGCCGAGCAGGCCCGTCAAATGCATCAGGAAGAACGTCATGTTGAAGCCGCCGAAGATCAGCCAGAAGGCCGGCACGGACAGTTTGTGGTCGGACACCCGTCCGGTGATATGCGGCAGCCAGTAATAGGCGGCGGCAAGCATGGGAAACACGAAGCCACCGACCAGCACGTAGTGAAGATGGGCCACCACGAAATGCGTGTCATGCGCTTGCAGGTTGAAGGGCACCATGGCGAGCATCACGCCGGTCAGCCCGCCGATTACGAAGATCACGAAGAAGCCGGCGAGATAGAGCATCGGCACATCAAAGCGCGGGCGTCCCGATGCCAGCGTGGCGATCCAGGCAAAGATCTGCAGGCCGGTCGGGATCGCCACTAGCCCGCTGGCAGCGGAAAAGAAGGCGAGCGCCAGATGCGGAATGCCGATGGCGAACATGTGGTGGACCCACAGGCCGAAGGACAGGAAGCCCACCGCGATGATGGCCGCAATGATCGCGCGGTAGCCAACCAGCGGATGCCGCGCAAAGGTCGGGATCATCATCGAGATGGCTCCTGCCGCCGGCAGGAAGATGATGTAGACTTCCGGATGGCCGAACAGCCAGAACAGGTGCTGCCACAGCAAACTGTCGCCGCCGCGTACCGGATCGAAGAACGGCAGGTCGAAGGCGCGTTCTAGCTCGAGCAGGATCGAGCCGAGGATCAGCGGCGGAAAGCCGAACAGCATCATCAGCGCGGTGACCAGCAGATACCAGGCCATAATCGGCAGCCGGTCGATCGACATGCCGGGCGCGCGCAGCTTCAGGATCGAAACGGTGATCTCGATCGCCGCCGACAGCGCCGAGATTTCCACGAAGGTGATGCCGAGCAGCCAGATATCGGCATTGATGCCCGGCGAATAGGTGGATGAACTGAGCGGCGTATACATGAACCAGCCGCTGTCCGGCGCAACGCCGAGAAGCAGCGCCGCGATCAGGATCGAACCGCCGAAGACATAACACCAGAAGCCGTAGGCGGTGAGGCGCGGAAAGGCCATGTCGCGCGCGCCGAGCATCTTGGGCAGGAGATAGATCGCGAAGCCCTCGAACATGGGGATCGCAAACAGGAACATCATCACCGTGCCATGCATGGTGAAGAGCTGGTTGTAGATGTCAGGCCCGACAAAAGCGCTGCGCGGGGTGGCGAGTTGCGCGCGGATCAGCATGGCCAGCACGCCGCCGATCGCGAAGAACACGAAAGCCGCGATGATGAAGCGCTTGCCGAGCACGGTGTGGTTGACGGCCGACAGGCGGCCCCATCCGGGCTTGGTGTCCCAGATGGCTTGAAGGTCGTGGTGCAGCTTGATCGGCGAACTGGGGCTTGGCTGGTCCATTATTGCTGCCCTGCCCCGGATGCATTCAGCGGATCGACGATTTCGGTGAAGCGCTGCGGCTCGTGTGCTTCCACCGCAAAGCGCATCACAGCATGGCCTTCGCCACAAAATTCGGCGCAGATGCCGCCATAGTGACCGGGCTTTTCAGCCAGCAGCCGGATCGTATTCGTATGGCCGGGAATGGCGTCGATCTTGCCGCCGAGACGCGGGATCCAGAAGCTGTGGATGACATCGCCGCTGGTGACCGTGAAATCCACCGGCCGGCCGGCGGGGATGTGCAGCTCGTTGAACGAGAGAGCCCCATCGCTGCCGGGATAGCGAAACTCCCACTGCCATTGCCGCGCCGTGGCTTCGATACGGACCGGCGCTTGTTCGGCATGAACGAGCAGCCTTTCGCCCAGTGCAAAGGAAGTCGCGACCAGAGCGGCGATTACGGCGGATGGCATGACGAGCCCGCCGCCCACGATCAACCAGCGCGCGGAAAGCCAGTGGCGACCGGGCTGGGTGAAGGAGAGGCACAGGATCGCGCCGACCAGAACAAAGATCGCGGCGGAGCCCGCGACCATGATCCACCAGAGATTGGCGACGTTGCGCGCGTTCGGGCCGGCCGCATCCAGGGCAGACAGATCGCCTGCGCAGGCACTGAGCAGCAGGACCATACCTAGGATTGGGGCTGGACGAAGCAGCCGGGATGCATATGTCGTGGAGGACGCTATTGCGCGGGACTTGGTTGAGCCGAGGCCTGTTTTCAAAGGAGACACTGCATGTCCGATGCCAGCGGCAAGGGTCCGGTGATCGAGGAAGTCCTTGACGAGGACGTGCAATCCACCGTCGCCGTGGCCGGTCATCCTCTGCATGCGATGGGCGTGCATTTCCCGATTGCCCTCGCGATCGCAACGCTGGGTGTCGACGTTTTCTACTGGTTTACCGGCGATCCGTTCTGGGTGCGGGTCAGCCTCTGGTCGAGCGGTTTTGCCTTCGCAACCGCTGCCTTGGCCGGTTTGATCGGCACGGCGGAGCTCGTTCTGGTGCGAGGTATCCGCATCCGGGTTGCCAGCTGGACGCATGCGATCGCGGCCATGATGCTGATCGCCGTGCTCGGTTTGAACTGGGGTTTTCGCATGCAAAACCCGGAAAATATCCTGCCTCACGGCCTGCTTTTGTCCGTTCTGGCGAGCCTTTTTACCGGTTTGGCGGGCTGGCACGGGGGAAAACTGGTGTTTGATCACGGCATCGGCCTCATCATCTCGGATAAGGAATGAGGTCGCCGAGCAGGCGCGACAGTCCGCCGGGTTCGCGAAGCACATCGGGGAGAAGATCCGGCACGATCGGCTTGGCGAGAACCACGAACAGAACCAGCGTGACGGTCAGCACGGTCGTGGCCGTGGTCGCGACGAAGCGCCAGGGTGGATAGATATAGCCTTTGTCGAACAAGCGGATGATGACCATGCCGGTCAAAGCGTGGATCAGCACCATCACGCCGACAAAAGCGAGCTTGAGCGAGAACCAGGCCTCGAAGGTTTCGCGCAGGAAGATCAGAACCGTGCCGCTGCCGATCGCAATGAATGCGGCGGGCGAGAGGATCACGACGTAAAGGTAGCGCACCAGCGCCTGCAGCTCGTGCAGCGCTGCCTGGTTGGGAACAAGCGCGCGGCGCATGTAAAGGCCGGGCAAACAGATCAGCCCGGCGCTCCAGATTGCGATGGCGGTGATGTGGAGGAATTTCAGCCAGACCATGAAGCCTGGCTCTCTCCTGAAGGTTTCAGCAGCGTCAGCAATCGAACAAGCGCAACGATCAGATAGGGTGCGGCAGCGGGCACCCACATGATGAGGCCAGCCAACTGTTGGTCTTCAAGGGGCGACAGGCCGAAGGGCTGCGTGGTCAAAGCGTGGGTCTGATAGAGTTCGGTGGTCTGGAAGGTCAGCAGCGCGCCGAGCATGCCCATCTGCACGACTGTGGCGAGCAGAGCGAGGATTGCAGCGGCGGGTTGCGGACGGTGGAACACCTGCTGCCACATCCAGAAAGCAGAGCCGAAGATCGTCGCCTGCATCAGCCAATACAGCGCGGCGGAGACCACGGCGTGATCATACACGGCCGGTGCGTGCCAGAACCAGAAGGTGGCGGCGTGGAGGAGCACGACGAGGGAAAGCGATGTGCGCGCGGAAGACAGTGGGGGCACCGGCAGTGCCCAGGCGAACAAAGGAGCGAGGACGGCCGCCAGGACGACGTGATGGACGGTACGAACGGAAAACAGCGCGGCGGTCAGCCCGCACAAGGGCGAGATGAACAGGATGGTGACGCCGAGCGTGCCGAGCAGGAAGGCTACGCGGCGGCTGGGCTCTATACGGGGCAGGCCGAGCAGGAGCAGCGCGCAGAGGCCGACCGCAACGGGATCGAAATTCCATTGGGTTGCCCAAGTTTCCGGAACGGGCGCAGGCCCGCAATAGGTCGTTTCCATCGTTGTTCACTTCACCGCCGCCGCTCAACTACGACATAACGGATCAAGCGAGCCCGGCAACCGCAATCAAAGGAGTTTGATCGCGGTTCGCTATCTTGCTGGCCTGCCGACCGTTTCCGCTCTGCGCCGGCGCTCCGCATGAACCTCCACCTGGCGGAAGATCAGGTCGAGATCCTCACGGCTGACGTCGAAGGTTTCGCCGAGATCTTCCAGCGCACGGTCGATATCCTCGGGATGCGGGATGATCGTGGCGGGCGGCGGCTGATGGCCGGCGACCGGAACCGAGCGGTGCGGGTAGGAATGGCCGGACACGCGATGGAAGATCAGGCCGGCCAAAACCAGAACCAGCGAGTTGGCGGCAACCGGCACGATCGGAAACCCATAGCCGGTGGCCGCAACCAGCGGGCCGCCCAGCACGGCCGTCAATGCAGCCGCACCGCCAGGCGGATGCAAACAGCGCGTCAGGGACATGATGAAGATCGCACCGCCCACGCCTACGCCCGCAGCCAGCGGCAAGGACGGAATGAGATGCCCCGCCAGCAGGCCGACGAAAGCGGAAATGACATTGCCGCCGATCACCGACCAAGGCTGCGCCAGCGGGCTGGCCGGAACGGCAAAGACCAGCACGGCCGAGGCGCCCATTGGGGCGACGAGCAGCGGAAGGCTCGCCACCGGCAGCGGGATCATGAAGCACACGGCACCAGTGATGGCGATGCCGAGCATCGCGCCCAGGGATGCAAGCGATCGGTCGCGAAAGCTGGCACCCGCAAGAAGCAGGCGGGGGAAAGGCATGGGCACTGTCCAAGAAGGCGAACAGACACGGGAGGTGCCAATCGCAACGCCTTGGTCATAACAGAGGCTGATCCTCCATCAAGGAACACCATGCTCTCCAAACGGCGCTGAGCGGAGCTGTCTTGCTCACTCGTCCGGCTTGGCAGGAAAATGGATGGCGCGCCGGATCGTTTCGGGCGCTTGCCGGTTATGCGCGCACTTCGCTGCATCGTCGATCTAAGGGATGAGATCCATGAAACCCCACTCTTTGTTGTGGCTGTCGGTAGCTTTCCCGATGGCCTTTTCCGCAGGTTTTGCGCCTGCATCCGCGCAGGAACAGCCGAAGCTGGAACAGGTCGCGGCGTTCGATCATCAGGTTACCGGCGTGACGGTGAGCGAAGACAACCGCATCTTCGTCAACTTCCCGCGTTGGAGCGACGATGCGCCGGTGTCGGTGGCCGAGGTGAAGCCGGACGGCACGATCGCCGCCTACCCGAACGACGAATGGAATGCGTGGCGCAATGCCAAGCGTTATGAGCTTGGCGCCGGCGATCACTTCGTTTGCGTGCAGAGCGTCGTTGCCGACAAGCGCGGCAGCCTGTTCGTGCTCGATGCGGCGGCTCCCGCGCAGAGCCATGTGGTGGCGGGCGGACCGAAGCTGGTGCGCATCGACCTGAAGACCAATGCGGTCACCAAGACCTACAAGTTCGACGAAAAGGTCGCTCCGCAGGGCAGCTACCTCAACGACGTGCGCTTCAGCCCCGACGGCAAGTTCGCCTATATCACCGACTCCGGCGTCAAGGGCGCGATCGTCGTGCTGAACCTCGATACGGCTAAGGCCTGGCGGGCGCTGGATAGGCACAAGAGCACGCAGGTCGAGCCGGAGGTCGTTGTCAGCATCGACAACAAGCCGCTGCGCCAGCCCGACGGGCGCGGTGTCGAGTTCTCTGCCGATGGCATTGCTTTGTCGAAGGACGGCAAGTGGCTCTACTGGCAGGCGATCAAGGGCAAGACGCTGTACCGTGTCGACACCGCCGCCTTGCAGGATGAAGCGATGTCATCAGACGATCTGGCTCAAAAGGTGCAGAAGGTCGGGGAGAACGGCGTTGCCGATGGTCTGCTGATTGCTTCGGACGGCGCGATGATCGTGACGGCGCCGGAGCAGAACGCGCTGCTGCGCCGCGAAGGCGAGGCCGACCCGAAGATGTGGGTTCAGGACGAGCAGCTGATCTGGCCGGATACGCTGTCGGAAGCGCCAGATGGCACGATCTACGTGACCTCGTCGCGCATTCAGGACATGGCCTGGTTCAAGCCCGGCAATCCAGCCAGCCTGCCAACCAAGCTGTTCCGGGTACCTGCTGCCAAGAAGTAGACGGCTAAGCTTCTAGCTAGGGCAGCAACCTGCTCCACTGTCGATGGCTCTCGTTCAAGCAACGGGAGCCATTTCTTGTTGGCTGACTGGCTTGTGCCAAGTCTTGGATCGTACATCCAGCCTTGCATTAGCCACTTCTTTGCAAGGAATGGGAACATGACTCGGTTTGGCGGGTTCTCTTCGCCGAGGAGGCAGCACACCGACTGCCAATCCGAAGATCGAGAGGAAGACCATGGCCAACGACGAGACTCTATCCGGCGACAAGCCGGACGTCCGCGCAGACCTTGCGCAAACGACCTCGCAAATCCGCGACAGCGTGAACAAGGAAGTGAGCGAAGCCCGCTCGACCCTGCACGATGCGCGTGACGCTGCTTACGATAAAGCGAGCAGCCTTGCCGACGAGGCCAAAACCATTGCAGCCGACAAGACCCAGGCCGCGCAGCAGTCGATTGCCGGCAGCCTGCAGAGCTTCGGCGAAGCGCTGCGCGCAGCCGGCGAGCAGCTGCAGGACAAGGATCAGGGCCAAGCTGCCAAGCTGATCAACGGCGCAGCCGGCAGCATCGACAGCATCGCAAGCTCGTTGAAGGACAAGCCGATCGGGGACGTGATCGGTGAAGTGCGCAAGTTCGGCCAGGCCAACCCGACCGCTCTGATAGCAGGCTCCGTGCTTGCCGGTTTGGCGCTTGGTCGCTTTCTGAAGAGCTCGGCTCCGCGTACTTCGGGCGAAACCGGCGGTTCGGATTACCGAGGCGGCGGCAACTATAGCGGTGCTGGTTCTTCCGGCCGACCTTCCAGCCAGACGCGCTACCCGACGCCTGCCGACCGTGCAGGTGCGGTTTCCAGCGCCGATCGCTTGTCGGGCGACGAGACGTTTACCGGCTTCCCGGAAGGCGGGCAGACGTCGACATCGCCGATTACCGGCGCTGGCGCAGGCTCAACCTCCAGCTCGGCATTCGGGTCTTCCGGCTCGGACTCGCCGTTTGAGGTCGACGTCAAGGACACGACCTCGTCCAGCTATTCCTCGACTTCGGGAACCGGAGGTGACCGATGAGCGATCCCGTTGATTTTCGCGACAATCGCGGTGTCGGCACGCTGATCAGTGACCTGATCCAGCAGGTGTCTTCGCTGATGCAGACCGAAATTCGTCTTCTGCGCGCCGAAATGGGCGACAAGCTGAAGACGATGCTCGGCGGCGCGGTGGAAGTGCTGGCGGGTGGCCTTCTGCTGATGGCCGCACTGCTGATCCTGTTGCAGGCGCTTGTGGTTGCGCTCGCCCATTGGGTTGGAGCCGGCTGGGCTTCGCTGATCGTCGGCCTCGTGGTCGCCGTTATCGGCGTGATCCTCGTCAAGCGCGGCACGTCCAACATCGAACCGAGCAATCTTACCCCTGATCAAACGACCAACCAGCTGGCTCGTGATGCCGCTGTGGTGAAGGAGCAGTTCAAATGAGCGAGTCCACAAGCAGCCTCGAACGCGAAGCCGAAGAGACCCGCGCGCGCATCGCCGATACCGCCGAAACGCTTCGCGCCAAGATGACGCCCGGCCAGATGGTGGACGAATTCACCTCGATCTTCCGTGGCGGTGACACGCAGACTGCCCTGGTGAACCTCAAGAACCAGGTCCGAGACAACCCGTTGCCTCTGGCGCTGGTTGGTGCCGGTCTGGCCTGGCTTGCCATCGGCAAGGGCACGTCGGTTTCCACCTCGTCGTTCCGCGACTACGATCGCGACGAACTTCGCGATTATCCGGCGCGCTCCTATCCGGCTGCGGGCTATGAGAGCGATGACCGCGATTTCGGCGATACCTATGGCGACCAGGATTATTCCCGCTCGACCTATGGTGCTTCGGGTTCAACCTATCGCGGCAGCGGTTCGTCCGATTACGAGCCGGGTACGTCGGGCAGCGACAATGGTCCGGGTGTGATCGAACGCGCAACCGGTGCCGCTTCGGACGCCTGGGATTCCGCAACGGGTGCTGTCAGCGATGCAGCCGGCGCGATTGGCGACAAGCTGTCGGGCGTCGGGTCGTCCGCTCAGCAGGCTGGCTCGCGGGCTGCTCGTGGTGCCGCCGATTACGGTTCGCGCGCTGCTCGCGGCGCTGCGGATTATGGTTCGCGCACGGCTCGTGGCACGGCGCGTCGTGCCCAGGGTCTAGCGGATTCCGCGTCCGACCTGTTCAACCGCGAACCGCTGGCGACGGCGGCTGTTGGTCTTGCCATCGGCGCGCTGATCGGCACGCTTCTGCCGCGCACGCAGACGGAAGACGAGCAGCTCGGCAAGTATAGCGACAACCTGAAGGAGCAGGCGAAGAACCTGGCTTCCGAAGGTCTCGACCATGCCAAGGAAGTTGCAACCGAGACCTATGCCGCGGCCAAGTCCGAAGCTGAGAAGCAGGGCCTGAATCCGGCTGGCGTCGAAGTCGGCGACCTGCATCTGGCCGATCGTGTCAGCTCGGTGATCAAGTCGGCCGCACGCGCCGGCGAAGAAGCTGCCCGTGACAAGCTCGGCTCAGCTTCGTCGGACGAAGACAAGTCTTCAGATGACAACCAGGGTTTTGAAGGCTCGAAGCCCACGCAAGGTTCGTCGCAGTTCTAAGAACCTGTAAGTGCACATCTAAAAAGGCCCGGCTGTTCGCAGCCGGGCCTTTTTGTTTGGGATCAGCCCATGCGTTCTGATGCGTAGCTGCCGGGGCTCGCCGGGAAGACGATGGTCTTGTTGCCGTTAAGGAAAACGCGGCGGTGGATATGGGCATGGATGGCGCGGGCCAGCACCTGCGCTTCCACATCGCGGCCCATCGAGACATAATCTTCCGGGCTCTGCGCATGGGTTACGCGCACCGTGTCCTGCTCGATGATCGGACCTTCGTCGAGATCGGCCGTCACATAATGGCCTGTCGCGCCGATCAGCTTCACGCCGCGCTGATAGGCCTGCTTGTAGGGGTTGGCGCCCTTGAAGGACGGCAGGAAGGAATGGTGGATGTTGATGATCTTGCCCGACATTTTTTGGCACATCGTGTCCGACAGAACCTGCATGTAGCGGGCGAGCACGATCAGGTCCGTGCCGGAGCTTTCCACCAGCTCCATGATGCGGCCTTCGGCCTGCTGCTTGTTTTCCTTGGTGACCGGGATGTGGTGGAAGGGGATGTCGTGGTTCACGACGACCTTCTGGTAGTCGAGATGGTTCGACACCACGCCGACGATGTCGATCGGCAATGCGCCGATGCGCCAGCGGTAAAGCAGGTCGTTCAAGCAATGGCCGAAGCGCGATACCATCAGCATGACCTTCATGCGCTTGTCGGCATCGTGGATCTCGGCACTCATGTCGAAGCGCTCGACGATCGGTTGCAGGCCTTCGGTGAGTTCGTCCAGGCTGACGCCTTCTTCCGACACGACGCTGATACGCACGAAGAAGCGGCCGGTATCGAGATCGTCGAACTGCGAGGCATCGATGATGTTGCAGCCCTTTTCGGCGAGGTAGCCGGACAGCGCCGCAACGATGCCGCGTGTGGATTTGCACGTGACCGTCAGGATGAACTTCGTTGCAGGCATTGATGCAGCTTTCGACATTGGAACCCTCCCCTTGGCCGGCCGTCTAGGATTTCGCTGAAGTTTCACTCAACGGCTCGTCAGAAATCGACGTCCCCTGATAATCCAGCGTCTTCCCGGTGCAAGGGCTTTCTGTGATGCGAAAAGATGCGCATGCCGAGATCGGAGCCCACCGCTTTCCGGCTTGGGCGGTTGGCAGCCTTGCTTTATAGAAGTGCCATGCAGACCATCACCGCACGGCTCGTTTCCACCCACTTCGTCATCATGGGCGTGGCGGGATCGGGCAAGACCTCTATCGGGCAGATGCTTGCCGCGAAGCTCGATGCCGACTTCATCGATGGCGACGACCTGCATCCGCAGAGCAATATCGACAAGATGGCGCATGGCATTCCGCTGACGGATGCCGACCGCGCACCGTGGCTGCAGGCTGTCGGAGAAACGCTGCATGGGCATGCGCAGCGTTTGATCGTCGGTTGCTCGGCCTTGAAGAGAAGCTACCGTGATCAGATCCGGGCCGCTGCCGGGCGGCCGGTGACGTTCCTTTACCTTGACGGTTCGCGGGCTTTGATCGCCGAGCGCATGGGCAAGCGCGAACGGCACTTCATGCCGCTGTCACTGCTGGACAGCCAGTTCGCTGCCTTGCAGGTGCCTGAGCCCGACGAAGATGCGATCACCGTTTCGATCGATGCCGAGCCCGGTGCCGTGGTGGACGCGCTGGTGAGAGCGATTAATGACGGCGCAGAGCCGACCGTCGCCTGAGATCAAGCTGCCGCGCTTGCCTGCAGCGGCCTGACCATCGGCGTAAAGGCTTCGATCGCCGTTCGCGGCGACGTTTCACCCAGAAGCTCCAGCAGCGTGGATCGCGCGCGGTTGAGCCTGCTTTTGATCGTGCCGATGGCGCAATTGCAGATGCGGGCGGATTCTTCATAGGAAATGCCGAGCACGCCGATCAGGATCAGCACCTCGCGCTGCTGCGATGGCAGAGCATTGATGGCGACTTCAATTTCCGTGCCGCGAATGGTCCATTCCTGCGTGGCTTCCGCCGTCGGCAGCGACGAAACGCAATCCGCCCCACCCGGCGCTTCGCGCTTGCGCAGCTTGGCGCGCGTGTAGAACGTGTTGCGCATGATGGTGAAGAGCCAGGATTTCAGCCGCGTTCCCGGCTGGAACTGGCGGATGTTGGCGATGCCTTTCATCAGCGTTTCCTGCACGAGATCGTCGGCATCGGACGGGTCCGGGCAGAAAGTTCGTGCAAAGGCCCGCAAGGCCGGGATCAGCGCGACCATTTCAGCCGACGCCTGCGGCATGGCGGAAGCCGCGCCTTGCTCCTGATTGTCGGAAGCGTCGCTGTCCTGATCGGCAAAACGGTCTTCTGCGTCCAAGCTCACTGATCACTCCCCTTCCAAGACATTGGTAGGGTTTCACAGGCATGGGCGGGCCACGAGCACATAAGTTAAGAGGAACGCAATAAATGCGCGGACTTCAGGCGGGCCGCTTTGACGGCCGCAGGGCCAACAACCTGTCGGCTAACATATGACAGATAAGACGCTTCTAATACGCTGAAATCAAAGGAACTTTCGGTTGAGCTCTCGGTTGCGCAGGACACCCAACACGAGGCAAGCCCATGCACATGACATCGAACCGGTTCGCAGCCGTCGCTCTGCTCGCGGCCAGCGTTATCTTCCCGCCCGCAGCATTTGCTGCAGACCCCTCTCCGGAAATGAAGGCCGTGCTCGACAAGCTGACCGATCTCGAGGTCAAGCCGATCCACACGCTGTCCGTGCCGGATGCTCGCAGCCAGGCGACGCCTGCCGATGCCGCCAAGGCTGTGCAGCTGGAAAAGAGAATTCCGTCTGCGCCGGAATCCAAGGTCCTCACCAAGGACATCAGCATTCCTACGAAAAACGGTGCCCTTGCCGCCCGCGTTTACACGCCGGATGGTGCTGCCAAGGAGGCCTTGCCGGTGGTCGTGTATTTCCACGGCGGCGGCTGGGTCATTGCCGACATCAACGTGTACGATTCAACGCCGCGCGCGCTTGCTGCCGGTGCCAATGCGATCGTGATTTCGGTTGAGTATCGCCACGCCCCTGAAAACAAGTTCCCGGCAGCGCATGAAGATGCGTGGAATGCCTATACCTGGGCGGTCGAGAATGTTCATACGCTGAACGGCGACGCCAAGCGCATCGCGGTTGCAGGCGAAAGTGCTGGCGGCAACCTCGCTGCCAATGTCGCGCTGATGGCCAAGAAGAACGAGACCACTCAGCCGGTTCACCAGCTGCTGGTGTACCCGGTGGCCGGCAACGACATGAACACTGAATCCTACAAGGAAAACGCGGAAGCCAAGCCGCTCGGCAAGGCCGATATGGAATGGTTCGTGAAGAACGTGTTCCCGTCCATGGACGAAACCAAGGACGAGCGTTTGAACCTGGTTGGCCGCACCGACCTCAAGGGTCTGCCATCGGCAACCGTGATCACCGCCGAGATCGATCCGCTGCGTTCCGAAGGCCAGGCCTATGCCGCCAAGCTGAAGGAAGCCGGCGTCGAGGTGAATGCCAAGACTTATCCCGGCGTGACGCATGAGTTCTTCGGCATGGCCAAGGTCGTACCAGCCGCCAAGGAGGCCACGGATCTCGCCGTTGCCGACCTGAAGGCTGCTTTTGCCAAGACCAAGTAACTGTCCCTTTAAAGGAACCAGACCCATGAAACAGGTCCTCAGTGCCGTTGCCATCAGCCTTCTTCTCGCCTCCTCCGCGATGGCGCAGGAAAAGGCCGGCGATCCAGACATGGCCGCTGCGGCGATGAAGGTGGAAACGCCGAAATTCGTCGAGATGGTCGCCAGCTCGAACATGTTGGAGATCGAGTCCAGCAAGCTTGCCGAAAAGAAGTCCAAGGATGAAGACATCCAGGCCTTCGCCAAGCATATGATCAAGGATCACACCAAGGCTGGCGAAGATCTGAAGGCGACGGGACAGACCCCGCCAATAAAGTATGCTCCCAAGCATGCCGCGATGATGAAGCTGTTGGAAAATGCCGAAGGCAAGGACTTCGACGCGCTTTACATCGACATGCAGACGCAGGCGCATATGGAAGCCGTGATGCTGTTCCGCACCTATGCAGGTTCGGGTGACGACGAGAAAGTCGTCGCCTTTGCAAAGAACACTTTGCCCGCACTCGAGATGCACATGGATCACATCAAGAAGATCGTCGCCAAGAAGTAAGTGTGTGACATCAATGAACGGCCCGCACATCAAGCGCGGGCCGCTTTGTTCTTGAGACTGAAAAGCTTGAATATCGACTGTTTCGGCAACGACTTCTTAGGTCGTTCGCGCCGACACTGCTCCCCGCAAGATCTGCCGGGACTTGATTTATGCCGCATCCTTCAACGCAAATGCGTATGCCGCGCCTCGATGGCGGAACCGTCGATGAGCATCTGCGTCTGGCGGCCCTGCAAAGCTACGACATTCTCGACACGCCGCGCGAAGAAGCCTTCGACCGGGTGGTGCGGCTGGTGCGCAACATCTTCGATGTGCCGATCGCCTTTATCTCGATGATTGCGGCCGACCGGCAATGGACGAAAGCCTGCATCGGCCTGCCCGACAACAATCTTGACCGCAAGGTCACCTTCTGCCGCCTGGTGCTGCAAAGCGGCGAGCCAGTCGTCATTCCCGACCTCAGCGAAGATGACAGGCTGAAGGACAATCCGTTTGTGACCGGTCCGGCGCATATGCGCTTTTATGCCGGCATCCCCTTGCGCACGCTCGAAGGCTTTACCCTCGGCACGCTTTGCGCGATCGACAACAAGCCGCGATCGTTCACGCCAACCAACCTTGAGGTGCTGACCGACCTGGCCGCCATCGTCATGCACGAGCTCGAACTGCGCCGTACGGCCGAAGTCGATGTGCTCACCAAGGTCCTGACGCGGCGCGCCTTCAACGGCCAGGCCAAGCAGGTGCTGGCGCTGATGGACCGACAGGAGCGCCCCTCCTCCATCATCATGCTCGATATCGACCGCTTCAAATCGATCAACGACACTTATGGCCACGCTACGGGCGACCGCGTTCTGTCCGAAGTTGCCGGTATCTGCCAGGCGCAGATCCGCTCCACCGACCTGATCGGCCGGCTCGGCGGCGAGGAGTTCGCCATTCTCCTGCCCGGCAGCGAAGGGAAAGACGCTCTGCGGATCGCCGAGAAGATCCGCAAAGCGATTGCCGCGGCCAGGATCGACGTTGGCAATGTGGCGCTGTCGGCGACGTCCAGCTTCGGCATTGCGACGGTGGAGACAGAGGCGAAAGACCTGAATGCCCTGCTCGGCCTTGCCGACGCCGGCCTATACATGGCCAAATCGCGTGGGCGCAATTGCGTGGTCAATCTTCAGGCCGAGATGAAGATGGACCAGCAGAAACAAGCCTGATCGTTCTTCTTTATCGAACGATCAATCGCCGAACCGTGACCTAGCGTGAACGATATGGCGTAGGCATCTTAGGATCATGCAGCGGCAACACAGCCGCGCCCTGCAATGGGAGCAAGATCCTCGATGCCGACCCCTGTCACCTCATCTTCCACGCCGCTGCGGATCGGTAAGGTCACGCTGACGGTGAACGATCTCGCAGGAGTCAGCGCCTTTTACCAGAAGGTGTTGGGTCTTGCCCTCTTGGACCAAACGGATGGCGTCGCGCGGCTCGGCGCGGGAAGCAGCGTCTTTCTGGAGTTGGTGGGTGATGCCTCAGTGCCCCGCTCGTCGGCGCGCGAGGCCGGTCTGTTTCACACCGCCTTCCTGCTTCCGACCCGCGCCGATCTCGGCAGCTGGATTGACTATCTCGCCCACAACCGCTTCTCCATCCAGGGCGCATCCGACCATGCGGTGAGCGAAGCGCTTTATCTGGCGGACCCGGAAGGCAACGGTATCGAAGTCTATGCCGACCGCTCCTCTTCGGAATGGCCTTATCCCGATGGCAAGCTCGGCATGACCACGGAGCGGCTCGATATCGACAACCTGCGAGCTGCGGCGGCCGGTCTGGAGTGGCAGGGCGCGCCGGCGGGATCGACCGTCGGGCACGTGCATCTGCAGGTCGGCGCCACGCCTGACGCCGATGCCTTCTATGCCGATGCGCTCGGCCTCGATATCACCGCGCGCTATCCCGGCGCGAGCTTCTACAGCTCGGGCGGCTATCATCACCACTTCGCCGGCAACATCTGGAACAGTCGCAATGCTGGCAAACGTGTGCCCGGTTCTACCGGCCTGCGCGAGGTCGAACTGCTGGCCGCCGATCCCGCGAGTTACAATAAGACGACTGCCCGGCTCGAAGCAGCGGGCATCGCAGTCCACCAGCAAACGAGCGGCATCCGGTTTGAAGATCCGTGGGGCACAGCGCTCAGCCTCAGCCAGAAGGAAATCTGATCATGCTGGTTGACGGCAAGTGGACGGAAGACTGGCAGCCGGTTCAGGCCAAGGATGCCAAAGGCGGCTTCGTTCGCCAAACATCGAGCTTCCGGAACTGGGTGACGCCCGATGGCAGTGCTGGCCCCACCGGCGAGGGCGGCTTCAAGGCGGAAGCCGGTCGATACCATCTTTACGTCGCGCTGATCTGCCCTTGGGCCTCGCGCACGCTGATCGGCCGCAGACTGAAGGGGCTGGAAGATGCGATCTCATTGTCGATCGTGGAGCCGGTGCTGACCGACCAAGGCTGGCGCTTCGGCTCCTACCCCGGCGCGACCGGGGATGCGGTCAACGGCGTCACCTATATGCACGAGCTTTATACGCGCGCCGACCCGCATTTCACTGGCCGCGCCACCGTGCCAGTGTTGTGGGACAAGCAGCGCGGCACGATCGTCAACAACGAGTCCGCCGACATCCTGCGCATGCTCAACAGCGGCTTCGGCGATCTGGCGGATGACACCTTCGAGTTCTACCCCGAAGCCTTGCGTGAGGAGATCGATGCGCTGAACGCTGAGATCTATCCCAAGCTGAACAATGGCGTTTACCGCGCCGGCTTTGCCACTACGCAGATTGCTTATGAAGAAGCGTTCAACGATGTGTTCGCCACGTTGGAAACGCTGGAAGGCCGGCTAAGTGACGGCCGGCGCTTCCTGGTTGGCGAGTCGTTGACGGAAGCCGATATCCGCTTGTTCGTGACGCTGGTGCGGTTCGATGCCGCTTATTACGGGCTGTTCAAGACGAACCTCAAGCGCATTGCCGATTATCCGCATCTGTCTGGTTATCTCGATACCATGCTGGCGGTGCCTGGTATTCGCGAGACAGTCGATATCGACCACATCAAGCAAGGCTATTACTCGATCAAGGCGCTGAACCCCAACGGTATCGTGCCGGTCGGTCCGGATCTGCCGGGATTGGACCCGGTAGAGCCTGCGGCCGCTTGATCCGCCTTCAAGCGAAAGGCCCGCGCCGTTTCCGACGCGGGCCTTCTTTGTTGGTGCGGCTCAGTTTGATCAGAAGTTCAGGCTGAACCTGGCCTTGACGGCGTTCTGGGTGAAGTCTGAGCCGAACTGGCCGCCATATTGCACACCGAGCGTGGCGTTCTCGCTCAGGGTAAAGTCGATGCCGGCTTCAACCAGAGCGGTGTCTTCCGCAACCGCTGCACCCGTGACATCGAACGCGCCGCCGCCGGCGAAGGCGACATTGGTGTTGGGCGTCGTGTCGCCATAAGCGTGCTGCCAGCCGATCAGACCGCGAGCCTGTGCGACCACGCTGCCGAGGTTGAACGGAGCCGAAGCCCGCAGACCCAGCGTGGTGAGGGTCGTGTCCATCGAGTCTTCGCCGATCGACAGAGCTGCCGCCCCGCCGCGTTCGCTAAAGCCGTCCGTGTTCAGGCTGACATAAGCCAGGTTGGCGAAGGGCTCGAGTGCGGCTTGACCGACATCGAAGCGATGCGACAACTCACCAAAGGCCTGGAACGTGCCGGCATCATAGTCGCCCAACAAACGGTCGCTGAAGCCGGGGAAGGCAACCGAGCGGCTGGTTTCCACGGAATGCCAGCTGTAGCCGATGCCGGCGCGGAACGCTGTCTTGTTCCACTCGCCGCCGCCGTAAACGCCGAGATGGTAGTTGTCGCTGTCGGCCGACGAGCGGAGAGCATCCACGTCGAAGGAGGAGCGGCTGTAACCTGCCATCAGGCCCAGGCGCCAGGTTTCAGACAGCGCACCGTCGAAGCCCGTGAAGAAGCCGCCGGTGGACTGTTCGAGTTCAGCCGTTTCGCTGGTGGATTTGGTTGTGCTCCACACGCCGAAGGCCTGGGTCCAGAGAGCCGGACCGGAAGGGCCAGCCGGCTGAACGGCTTGGGCGCCGTCCGCATAGGACATCACCGGCATGTCAACCGACCCCGAACCGGCAAAGGCAGCGCGGATGCGCTCATTGGCAGCGTTGCGCAAAGAGGCGCTGTCATTGATCAGCGCCGTCTTGGTGGAGGCGTGGATTTCGCCCGAAAGCGCATCGAATGAGGCACGCGCGGCCTCTTCGCCATCCTGCCATACAACCGCATCATAGAGCGAATTGCCACCGCCGAGGGCTTCCACTGCAGTCGCCACCGCACGCTGGTTGGCGGTTTCGCCGACAGTCGGGAAGGCCACGTCGTTGCGTTGGACGTCGAGCGTCACGCGCGTCGGATCATAGGTGAAGCCGAGATCGATGAAGGGCAGGTTCTGGTTGAGCGCTGCAAAGCGCCCGTCCACACCGCCAGCCGCCGTCAGGATCTCATAGGACCGACCCGGCGTATAGGTGCCCGGCGCCTTTTGAACGAAGACGTTGGCGCCGTCGATCTGCGCGAAACCGGCAGCACTAATGCGGTCGCCGGCGCCCGACGGGTCGATCTCGACCTGGTAAGTCGAACCGGCCTGCAGGGTGAGATCGCCGGCAACGTTGAGCGTGCCGATGGAATTACCCGGTGCAACGCTTGCACCGGAAGCGACGGTGAGGCCGCCGAGTGTGCCGCTGCCGGCAAGGATCGCACCGTTGGACACTGCGACATTGCCCACAATGGACGCGCCGGCATGATTGGCATCGCCGACGATCAGGCCACCGTTCTGCACCGTGGTGCCGCCGGTGTAAGTGTTGACGCCGTTGAGCGTGAGCCAGCCTGCGCCTGATTTGGTCAAGCTGCCCGCGCCTTCGATGCTGCCATCGAAGCGGGTGTTGATCGACTGGTCGAGGGTGAGCGAGGCATCGCCCAAGGCAACCGTGCCGCCCAGACCCGACAGGGAGGCTGCCGTCAGATCGAAACCGTTGAGGTCGAGCTGACCGCCATTCACCGCATAGTGCATGCTGTTGGACAGAGCGCCTGCAACGCCGGCACGCAGGGTGCCGGCTTCCACCATCGTGCCGCCGAGATAGCTGTTGGCGGCATCGAGCGTCAAAGCACCGGCGCCGCGCTTGGTCAAACTGCCCTGCCCACTGATCGCTTGGCTCACCGACACGTCATTGCCGGCATCCGCCACGTCGATAATGCCCGCAGCGTCGAGCTTCACTTCGCGGTCGAGGCTGGTCATCGTCGTGCCGACAACGCGCAGACGGCCATTGGCCAGCCGCAGATCGGCATCGACGCCGCCGAGTGCGGCATCTTCATCCACGATCAGCGTGCCGCCATCGGTGACCAGCGTTTCGCCGATGAAGGAATGGTCGTCGATGCAGTAGTCCTGGACGGCTTTCGCGAACCGCGCATCCGTGCCGGCGCAATCCAGCAGCGTCTTCTTCTCGTCCAGCGTCAGGTCGGCGAGGATCGGATTGCCGTTCTCATCCGCGATCTGGCCGAGATAAACGTCCTTGCGCATGTTGTTGCGCGTAAGGAAGAACTCCTTGTTGCGGCCGTTGAAGTCGTAGGCGCCTTCACCCCAAACCAGGCGGGTCTTGGCGGTGGCGCCGGATGCGTAGGTTTCAAGCTTGGGGCCGATCCAACGGAATTCATGCGCGACGGCGTCGTGGTCGGATACGGGGCGAGCTGGATCCTCGTTGGAGTAAAGATCACGCAAGGTGCCGAGTGACTTGTCGGCCGGATCATCGGCAATGACGTACCACTTGCCGAATGGACGGGACGCCAGGAAGTGGTCGATCTTCACGCGATCCCAGCTTGGCCACACGCTTCCGGTTGCATCCTCACCTTTCGATGGCCAGGTCACGCTGCCATCATTCAAAGTATGGGGAGAAAAGGGTTCGCGTTGAGAGTCGGTCTGAAGAAGCATGAACTGCTTTTTAAGGACGTTCATTGTCACCGGCGTATTGCTAGCGACCGGGTAGGTTTCTGGCGTGAGGCCGATGTCCTTGCCCTGATTGTAAGCGCCTTCCAGCGCGTTCGCCCATTGCTTCCAGGTCAGCTTATTGATGTCCTGACCCGGGAAAGCATCTTGAATGACCCGAAGCGATTGCGCCCGGTTGCCGGCATCCAGATATTGGTTGGACAGTGATGCGTACAATGAATTGCCGTCGGCGCTCTTCATCGTGCGCAGTTGTTGCACGACCCGATGCAGCCCGCGTTCTGAAACATCACCGGCATTGAAGTCGCCTGATACGATCAACGGCGCAGCGACCTGCTTGGCCCAGGCATTGAGCGCCTTCGCTTCAAGCAGCCTTTTAGCCGAACCATCAGAGTAATCCATGTGGATGCTGCCGATGGTGGTTTGCGGACGCGAGCCGGAGGCGTCGATCGTGGCAAACGGCACATTCTTGCCCTGGCTATCAAAGCCCTGAGCCTGGAAGTGGTCGATCGTACCCGGAAGGCGCGTCAGGATGGCCGCGCTGCCGTCGCGTCGACCCAGATATGTCCCACGGCCGGCATCCCTGAGGATTTCCGGAATGCGCGTCATGTAGGAATCCTTGGCCTCTTGGAACATGATGGCGTCGTAGTTGCCGTCGACGATGAAGCCGGCCATCGGCGTCGGATCTTTTTCGAACTTGTTCCAGATGTTCAGGTTGAGCAGGCGGATCGTGTCGCCCTTTGGTGCTTCCTGCGCCAGCGCCCCCGCGCCGAACGCCAGCAGCATCGCGCCGGCTGTTGTTGCCTTGAGTGCCACAAGCGTGCGGCCCCTCGCCCTTGTGTTAGCCATGATGTAGAACCCCCGAGTGATGTAGAAAAACCAGCAGCGAAAATGTTGGTTTTCGGACATTAGCGGGGATGTATGTCAGTTACGCTACAGCCGATCTCACCTATGGTAAATCACGCCTTGATGTTCGCAGGGATGCTCGCGCCGGCTGAGTGGACGTCGGAGCCATGACGATCCCAGAGGCAGGCATGGAAGCGGCGAACAAGAAAGAGCGGCGGCAGGCTTCGTTGCTGCGGGAGATCGAGCAGCGGCATTACGTTTCGATCGAGGAGATCACCCGGCGCTATTCTGTCACGACGCAGACGGCGCGGCGCGATATCATGGCGCTGGAAGAACAGGGCAAGGTGCGGCGCCTGCATGGCGGCGTGGCGCTTGCTGTTCCGCTCGATCCGGGAACCTACCGGCAGCGGCGCACCGACCAAGCGGCGGAGAAGACACGGATTGCCGCGGTTGTCGCGAGCCTCATCCCCGATGGCGCGACGCTGTTCCTCGATACCGGCACGACCTGCGAGGCAATTGCCCGGGCATTGGTGACCAAGGAACGATTGCGGATCGTCACCTATAGTCTGCGCGTCGCTTCCCTGATCAGCGAGCATTCCGACTTCACACTGGCCATTCCCGGGGGCTTCGTGCGGCCGATTGATGGCGGCGTTTCGGGCGAAGACACGGCCGATTTCATCAGGCGCTTCAAGTTCGATTATGCCGTGCTTTCGGTGAGTGGCATTGATGATGACGGCGATCTTTGTGACGATGACCACACGGAAGTCGCGATCGTGTCGGCCGCGATGAAGCAGGCGACGCAGTGCGTTCTGGCAGTCGACAACAGCAAGTTCGGCAAGGGCGCTTTGGTGCGGCTTGGCTCCATGCGTGACGTCGATTTACTCGTCACGGATCGCGCGCCGCCGCCTTCCCTGGCTGAGCGCTTGCCCGACTTTGGCGTCGCTCTGCACCTGCCGCAGAAGGCGAGTGCCTGAGCCGTCAGGTCACGCGGCGCTTTTCCAGCTTCCGCGCCAACGTGCGGCGGTGCATGCCGAGGCGGCGGGCAGTTTCGGAAATGTTGAAGCCGGTATCCACGAGGGTTTCGTGAATGCGTTCCCATTCCAGGTTCTTCAGCGAGGTCGGACGTTCGGTGAGCGGCACGGCGGTGTCGCCATCGACGCGGCCGAAGGCTTCCTCGATGTCGTCGGTGTTGGCGGGCTTGGCGAGATAGTGCCGTGCACCGAGCTTGATGGCTTCAACCGCCGTTGCGATGCTCGCAAAGCCGGTGAGAACGACGATGCGGGTGTCAGTGTCGTGCTCGTGCAGGGCCTGCACGCATTCGAGGCCGGAGCCGCCGACGAGCTTGAGATCGACGACGGCATAAGCCGGCGCGAAGTCGGTCAGCAGATCGCGCAGAGCGGGCACGGAATCGCATAGCCGCACCGTATAGCCGCGCCGCTCGAAGGAGCGCTTCAAGGCGCGCGCGAAGCTGGCATCGTCTTCCACGATCACGAGCGAGCGGTCAGTGGCCATTGCCGCTCCCCTTTACCGACAAGGAGGACAGAGGCAGTTCCAGCGTGACACTGGCGCCGCCTTCCGGGCGATTGCGTGCCGATACGGTGCCACTGAGCTTGCGCACGACATTGACCACGAGAAACAGGCCCAGACCGCCGCCGGGACGCCCCTTGCTGGAGCGGTAGGGACGGCCGATCTCGGCCAGCATTTCCTGCGAGAAGCCCTTGCCCACATCGGTGACGGTGAGCTGCAGATTGTCCCCCTGGCGCATCGTTACGACCTTCATCCAGCTGGGCGATTCTTCATGCGCGTTGTCGAGCACGTTGAAGATGACCTGCTTCAAGGACAGGTCGGACACGATCGCTGCGTCGGGCGTAAAGCCGTTCTGGAATACCAGATGACGCGGCGAGCGGCTGGCGCGCCATTCGGCAACGAGATCGTCAAAGAAGCCGGTGACGGTGGTACGCACCATCCCTTCGCCTCGAGCCTCGCCGGACGACATCAGGATACCGGAAACGATGGCCTTGCAGCGGGCAAGCTGACCCTGCATTTCAGTGATTTCTTCTGTGAGTTCCGGCTCCTTGCTGAACAACGGCATGCGCTTCCAGTCGTTCAGGATCACCGACAAAGTGGCGAGCGGCGTGCCGAGTTCGTGCGCGGCACCCGAGGCCAGCAGGCCCATGCGGACGATGTGATGCTCTTCCGCCGATTGCTGGCGCAGATCGGCCAAGCGGGCGTCACGCGCGCGCAAATTGCTGCTGGCGCGGATCAGGAACAGGACGACGAGCCCGGCGGTCAATACGAAGCAGAAGAACATGCCCTGGATATGCAGCTGCAGCAGGCCGCCTTCGTGGAGATGCGGCAGGGCCAGCGGCTGGAAGAACAGCGACAGAAGGATGAAGCAAAGCGCCGTCAGCGCCACCAGCGCCCAGCTCGACCACGGCTGCAGCAGCACAGCGCCGAGCGTGACCTGCAAGAGATAGAGCGAGATGAAGGGGTTGGTCGCGCCGCCACTGAGATAAAGCTGCGCGGTCAGCGTCGCGACATCGAGCAGAAGCTGGATGAAAAGTTCAGTGTTGGTCAGCGCCGATTGGCTGCGGGCGCGCAGCAGGCTGAACACGTTGAGCGCCACGAGCGCCATAAGGATCAGCGCCATCGGCAGGAAGGGCAGATCGACGCCCAGCCCGAAGCCTACGAACAGGATGGTGATGATCTGTCCGCACACCGCCAGCCAACGCAGCTGCACCAGCAAAAGAAGGTTGTTCTTGTTTGTGGCGTCGTGGCTCAGCGTCGGGCTCCAGGCGGGGCGGAGACGATCGTACCACAGGTTGTGTTGCCGTTCCGATCCCCGCATCAAGCTGAACGCGCCCGGCGCGCGCGTTGTTCGTCTCGCACGAGATAAAAAGCGGCCACCAGCATCAAAAGTGCCAAACCGAACCAGGTCAGCGCATAAACGAGATGGGTGTTGTTGAAGCGCAGCACGGTCAGTCCGCCGACCGGCGCATCCGGTAACAGCACGGCTTGTGCGTCCACGAAGAAGGGAGCGGCGTTGTCGAAGCCGCGCGCTTGTGCGATTGCCGCGACATCGCGCGAAAACCAGCGATTGCCAGTGGGATCGTTGCTGCGCAGGAAGCCGCCACCGGGCTCGCTGATGCGCAGCAGGCCGGTGACGGTCGTTTCAACGGCGATCTGGCCTTGCGGACGGGAGGACGGATCGCGCTTGTTTGGCGGCACGAAGCCGCGATTGACAAGGACGGTGGTCGATTCATTGGTCTGGAAGGGCGTCAGCACCCAGAAACCGCCGCCGCGTTCGGTCACCGCCTGCACCAGCGTTTCGCGGTCGTTCAGGTAGCGGCCGGTTAGAGAGACGCGCCGGTATTCATCGTCACCCGCATTGATCCCCGGCCATTCAGCTGGGCCCGGTGCGGGCACGGGTCCGGCATGAACCCGCGCTTCCACGCGCTCGATCAGGTCGAGCTTCCATGCGCGGCGCTCGATCTGCCAGACGCCCAACGCGCAGAAGCCGGCGAACAGGAGAGCAGCCAGGCCAAGCAGCAGGCCGACTACCCATGGCCGGCGTGCGGGTCGCTCCTCATTGGCCCTGCTGGTCAGGACTTCCCCCTGGTGCCGGGTTCGAGGTCTGCGGACCCTGCCCGTCCATTTCCATGCCCGGCATCATGTTGGTATTGAGATGGTACATGACCCAAAGCGAGCCGGCGAGCACGATCACCACGATGATGAGCGTGAAGAACAGCGCCATCAGGCTCCAGCCAGCTTCCGACTTCGCGTTCATGTGAAGGAAGAAAATCATATGAACGACGATCTGCACCACGGCTGCGGCCATGACGATGAAGATCGTCCAGTTCTTGTCGAGCGTGCCGTGCATGACGAGCCAGAACGGAATGGCGGTCAGGATGACGGACAGCACGAAGCCCGTGATGTAGCTCGTATAGCTGCCATGGTTCTGGCCTTCGTCGTGAAGGTCCTCGGCATTGTCCTGCGCGTGCTTCTCAGCCGTCTTGGTCTGGCTGCCGGCGCCATGCGTGGCGGTGTGGGCGTGCTGGCTCAACGGAGCATCCCCATCAGGTAAACGAAGGTGAAGACGCCGATCCAGATGACGTCGAGGAAGTGCCAGAACATCGACAGGCACATGAGCCGGCGACGATTGGCAGGGATAAGGCCGTGCATGTTGACCTGCACCATCAGCGTCACCAACCAGATGATGCCGAAGGTGACATGCAGGCCGTGCGTGCCGACCAGCGTGAAGAAGGCCGACAGGAACGCACTGCGCTGCGGCGTCGCGCCGATCTCGATCAGATGGTGGAACTCGTAGAGCTCGATGCCGAGGAAGCACAGGCCGAACACGCCGGTGATCGCCAGCCAAAGCTGCGTGGCGCGCACATTGCCCTTGTCCATCTGGAGCATGGCAAAGCCATAAGTGATAGACGAGAACAGCAGCATCGCCGTGTTGACCGCGACGAGTTCGAGCTCGAACAGGTCCTGCGGGCCAGGGCCGGCCGCATAGCTCGTGCCGAGCACGCCATAAATGGCGAACAGGATCGCGAAGATGAGGCAATCGCTCATCAGGTAGACCCAGAAGCCGAGCGCCGTACTCGAGCCTTCGGCGTGTTCGTGCTCGTCCTCGAGGTAGAAGACGACTTCGTCGGAGTTCGTGGCCGCGTGGTCGGCCGTATTCACTGCGCTTGCCATGGTCAGTGTCCCGCCACTGTTGCCAGCAGCTTGCTGCGCGAGGCTTCCGTCGCGGCGACCGTTTCCGCAGGGATATGGAAGTCCCGGTGATAGTTGAAGGTGTGCGCGATCGCCACCGCCAGGATGGCGATAAAGGAAAGCGCAGCCAGCCACCACATGTACCAGATCAGGCCGAAGGCGAGTGCGACGCTGAGCGCTGCAATGAACACGCCCGTGCCGGTGCTGCTCGGCATGTGGATGGCGCGGTAGCCTTCTAGCGGACGCTTGTAGCCACGCTTCTTCATGTCGGCGAAGGCGTCATTGTCGTGGATCACCGGCGTGAAGGCGAAGTTGTAATCCGGCGGTGGCGATGCTGTCGCCCATTCCAGAGTGCGACCGTTCCAAGGATCACCGGTCGTGTCGCGAAGCTTGTCGCGGCGCATCACGCTGACGGCAATCTGGATCAGGAAACAGGCGATGCCGCAGGCGACGAGGAAGGCGCCGAAGGCCGCGATCTGGAACCAGATCTGCAAGGACGGATCCTCGAACACGCGCAGGCGACGCGTCACGCCCATGAAGCCGAGCACGTAAAGCGGTGTGAAGGCGACCCAGAAGCCGACAACCCAGAACCAGAAGGACAGCGTGCCCCAGAACGTGTCGAGCTTGAAGCCGAACGCCTTCGGGAACCAGTAGTTGATGCCGGCAAACAGGCCGAACAGCACGCCGCCGATGATGACGTTGTGAAAATGCGCCACCAGGAACAGCGAGTTGTGCAGCACGAAGTCGGCCGGCGGGATCGCCAGCATCACGCCCGTCATGCCGCCGATCACGAAGGTCAGCATGAAGGCGACCGTCCACATCATCGGCAGTTCGAAGCGAATGCGGCCGCGATACATCGTGAACAGCCAGTTGAAGATCTTCGCACCCGTCGGGATCGAGATGATCATCGTGGTGATGCCGAAGAAGGAGTTGACGCTGGCGCCCGAACCCATCGTGAAGAAGTGGTGCAGCCACACGAGGTAGGACAGGATGGTGATCACCACCGTCGCGTAAACCATGGACGTGTAGCCGAACAGGCGCTTGCCAGAGAAGGTCGAGACCACTTCGGAGAAGATACCGAAGGCCGGCAGCACGAGGATGTAGACTTCCGGGTGGCCCCAGATCCAGATCAGATTCACGTACATCATCGGGTTGCCGCCGAAGTCGTTCGTGAAGAAGTTGGTGCCGACATAGCGGTCGAGGCTGAGCAGGACGAGCACGGCCGTCAGAACCGGGAAGGTCGCCACGATCAGCACGTTGGTGCAGAGCGAGGTCCAGGTGAAGACCGGGATCTTCATCATGGTCATGCCGGGTGCGCGCATCTTTACGATGGTGACAAGCAGGTTGATGCCCGACAGGGTGGTGCCCACGCCCGCGACCTGCAGGCCCCAGATATAATAGTCGACGCCGACACCGGGGCTGTACTGGATGCCCGAGAGCGGCGGGTAAGCCAGCCAGCCGGTTTGCGCGAACTCGCCGACGAACAGCGAGATCATGATGATGATCGCGCCGGCTGCCGTCATCCAGAACGAGAAGTTGTTCAGGAAGGGGAAGGACACGTCGCGCGCGCCGATCTGCAGCGGCACGACGAAGTTCATCAGGCCGGTGACCAGCGGCATGGCCACGAAGAAGATCATGATCACGCCGTGGGCGGTAAATATCTGATCGTAGTGATGCGCGTTGAGGTAGCCTTCGGAACCGTTGAAGGCGAGAGCCTGCTGCAGGCGCATCATGATCGCATCGGCAAAGCCGCGCAGAAGCATGACGATGCCAAGCACCATATACATGATGCCGATCTTCTTGTGGTCGACCGAGGTGAACCATTCGCGCCACAGGAAACCCCAAAGGCGGTAGCGATGCAGTGCGTAGATGAGGCCGAGGCCGCCCAGCGCCACCACGATGAAGGTGACGATCAGGATCGGTTCGTGGATCGGGAACGACTCGAAAGTGAGCCGGCCGAAGATGGCAGTCAGGAGAGGAGATGATTCAGGCATGATGGCTTCAGCTGTTCGACGGCCGCAAGGAGCCGAATGTCTGTGAAAGCGACGGGTTGACCGAGCCGGTGCCGGGCCGCGGCAGGCTCATTCCGCGCAGCGGCGTGCGGTCGACGATGGAGGCCGGCTTGGAGGGATCGGCCTGGCCGGCCGCGAGCGCTTCCTCGATGGTGCAGATATTGGCGACGAAGGTCGGTTCCGAGCCAAAGATCGAGCCGCGACGCGCATCCTTGTCGTAGGTCAGCGGCAAGAGGTTGTTGAGACCGGCCAGGCCGGTGCCGCCCTTGGCATCGATCATGGCCATTTCGCTCATGCACATCTTGCCGGGCTCGACGCAGAAGTTGCGGATGGCATTGAACAGGAGTGGATCGACGGTGGCGAAATACTGCACCGGCACGTTTTCGCTCGGGCGCTCCAGCTCAAGATAGTCCGGGCGCTGCAACGAACCGCCTTCGGCCTTCGCCTTTGCAATCCAGCCATCGAAGCCAGCCTGGTCAAGGCCGTGGAAGCGGAAGCGCATGCCCGAGAAACCGTGGCCGCTGTAATTGGCGGAAAAACCTTCGTAATCACCGGGATTGTTGATCACGGCATGAAGCTTCGTTTCCATGCCGGGCATGGCGTAGATCATGCCGGCCAGCGCCGGGACATAGAAGGAGTTCATCACCGATGACGAGGTGATGCGGAACTGGATCGGACGATCAACTGGCGCTGCCAGTTCGTTGACGGACGCAATGCCGTATTCGGGATAGATAAAGAGCCATTTCCAGTCGAGCGCGACGACATTCACTTCCAGCGGCTTGGTATCGGCAGCCACGGGACGCGCGGCATCGATCCGGTCAAGTGGACGGTAGGGGTCGAGCAGATGCGTGCCCATCCAGGTCACCGCGCCCAGACAGATGATGATCAGCAGCGGAATGGCCCAGATCACCAGTTCGAGCTGGGTCGAGTGATCCCAATCCGGATCATAGGGCGCGTCGGTGTTGGATGCGCGATACCGCATGGCAAACACCACGGTCAGGACCATCACCGGAATGATGATGATCAGCATCAGCACCACGGAAATGATGATCAGGTCGCGTTGCTGCGCGGCGATATCACCCGATGGCGACATGACCACGAAGTTACAGCCACCCAACAGAAGAAGGGCAGGCAGGATGGCGAGGGAGATCAACCGGCGAAGAAATGGAGGCATAAGCGGCACACTTGCTTTTCTGCTCGTCACCTAGCTTTATCACGGATAGATCCACATTGGACAATTTGCCCAATGCCGAAGTGGCGCATTGCGCTGCAAAACGGCACACTTGCGAATGGGAACCGCTTGAGCGGGCCAATCGCAGCATTCTCGAAGTCTGACGGTACGAAGACCATGGTTCATCCGACTACCACTGCCGAACGTGACGCCCGGCTCATCAACGCCCGTCACGAAGATGTGAATCCCAACGACATCGCTGTTGGCGTCGTGATCGGCCGCACTTCGGAATCCTTCGACTTCTTTGTTTATGCGATCGCGTCCGTGATCGTGTTCCCGAAGCTGTTTTTCCCCTTCGTCGATCCGCTGATGGGGACGCTTTATTCCTTTGCCATTTTCGCCCTGGGCTTCATCGCTCGCCCGATCGGTACCATGATCTTCACAGTGGTTGACCGCATCTACGGTAAGGGCGTGAAGCTGACGATCGCGCTGTTCGGCCTCGGCACCTCTACCGTCGCGGTAGCCTTTATTCCCGGCTATGAGACGATCGGCGTGGCGTCCATCTGGGCTTTGACGCTGTTTCGTATCGGCCAGGGGCTGTTTCTCGCCGGAACTTGGGACGGCCTTGCCTCGCTGCTCGCCTTGAACGCGCCGGAAAAGCGCGGCGGCTGGTATGCGATGGTGCCGCAGCTCGGCGCACCGATCGGGCTTCTGGTTGCCAGCGCGCTGTTCGCCTTCTTCGTCGGCAATCTCGGGGCAGAGGACTTCTACGACTGGGGCTGGCGTTATCCCTTCTATGTCGCTTTCGCCATCAACGTCGTGGCGCTGTTTGCACGCCTGCGTATCGTGTCGACACCGGAATACACGCATCTGTTTGAAACACGCGAACTTCAGCCTTCGCCGGTATTCGACACGCTGCGCTCCCAGGGTGCGGCCATCATTCTCGGCGGCTTCGCACCTTTGGCGAGCTTTGCACTTTTCCACATGGTGACGGTGTTTCCGCTGTCTTACGTGTTTCTTTACACGGATGAAGGCCCTGCCCGCTTCCTGATCATCGAGGGCGTCGGCGCGGTGTTCGGCATCGCCTCCGTTGTTCTGTCCGGTTATCTCGCTGATCGGCTTGGCCGTCGTACGCTGCTTGCAGGCTCGGCCGTCGCTATCGCAGCCTTCAGCGGGTTCGCGCCGCAGCTTCTTGATGCCGGTCCAGCAGGTGAGACCGTCTTCATGATCACCGGCTTCATCCTGCTTGGCCTGTCGTTCGGGCAATCTTCGGGCGCGCTCGCAAGCCACTTCCAGAAAGGCTACCGCTACACCGCATCGGCTTTGACCTCGGATTTGGCCTGGCTGTTCGGCGCCGGCTTCGCACCGCTTGCCGGCCTGCTGCTTGCCGCCAATTTTGGCCTGATCGCGGCCGGCGGTTATCTTTTGTCGGGCGCCGTGGTCACACTGCTCGCGCTGTATTTCAGCCGCTGGGAAAAGTAAGACGGGATACGCCACCGCTGATTGCGGCAGCAGTTTCGCTGCCGCCGTATGACCGCACCATGAACGCTGCTTCCCGGTGGCAATCCACATGTAAGTTGCCGGCTGCAAAGAGGATCGAGGCTTGCTTTTTGCGCTGAACATCCCTTGCAAGACCCACGACGGCATCTACTTTACGTTGGGTAAAAGCGGGAACACAAACCGTTCTACTCGAAAACTCTACTTGCCTATACCTCTGTGCCCGCGTAATCCCTCCCTATTGCTATAAGGAGCTTGATTTGATGGCGAATGATGTAGAGGAACTCGACAATAGTAGTTTGGCCGAGCTTACGGCGGACATTGTTTCGGCCTATGTTTCGAAGAACGCGGTGCGGTCCAACGACCTGCCGATCCTGATCAGCGAAGTTCATGCAGCCCTTGCAGGCCTGCGCAACGAGCAGAAGGCGCCTGAGCCGGTGGAAGCGCCGAAGCCAGCCGTGCCGATCAAGAAATCGATCACTCCGGACTATCTGATCAGTCTGGAAAACGGCCAGAAATTCCGCTCGCTGAAGCGTCATTTGATGACCAGCTATGGCATGACGCCGGACGATTACCGCACCAAATGGGGTCTGCCGGCCGATTATCCGATGGTTGCGCCCAACTACGCCGCGCAGCGTTCGGAACTCGCCAAGAGCCTCGGTCTAGGCCGCAAGGCTGGTGAGGAAGCGGAGGTGCAGCCTGAGCCGGAACCCGCACCCGCCCCAAAGAAGCGCGGCCGCAAGCCGAAGGCTGCGGCTACTGAATCATCCGACGCGTGATTTAAGTATTTCTTCTATTCGATATGAATATAGCGGGCTGGACCCGCTATATTCATGTTTAGTCCCTGCCTGCTTACTGCGTGGTGGAGGGGCTTTGTGACTGACCATTCTGCAGATTGAGCTGCGCCGGGTCGCTGTTTGGCTCGTTTGGTGCCGGAATGTCTGGCGCATTCGGCTGATCGATGATGCTTTGCGGGGGCGTCACCGCCGGGGCCGGCGTCCGCTCGATCCCTTCCGTGCCAGTCGTGGCAGACGTGCCCGTCGTGCCATTCGCGTTCGGAGTGCCAGCGGTCCCGTTTGAACTGGCAGCGCCGGTCGAGCGGTTGATCTGGCTGCTGGAATTTGCGTTAGGGCTGTTTGGCGTGACCGGTGAACCGGGCGCCGGCCTCGTATTGCCAACGCCGCCACTGCTGCCGCTTCCGCTTGAGCCGCTGCCGCCGCCGATGGTGGCACCGCCGACCGATCCACCGCCGCCAACCGTGCCGCTGCCACCGATTGAGCCGCCTCCGACCTGGGCGCTTGCAACTGCGGTTGAGAAAGCGAGGGCAGACGCCGTCACGACAGTGATTTGCTTGAAAGACATCTTCTTGAAAGACATGGGTCTTTCCTTTCTTTGGGGATACAATGACCCAACGATCAAATCCTCTGCTTGTTTCCCCCTCCCCGCAAAGTGATTGGCCCATGGGGCCTGCGGCAAGATAGCTGTGCGCAGTGTTCCGGCACGCGTTTACCAACGCCTGCAAAACGAGCAATGGGGCTTTTCAAATCGATTTTCCCGCTGTTTATATGCGGGCTCGAGGGCTGCACTGGGATGCAAGCTCCAACCACTTCAGGGGAGTGCGTAATGTTGAAAAAAATGACCTTTGCGGCCGCGCTGGCGACTGCAACGATCCTAAGCGGAGCGGCGAGCGCAAAGACGTTCGTGTTCTGCTCGGAAGGATCGCCGGAAGGCTTCGATCCGGGCCTTTACACCGCCGGCACCACGTTCGATGCGGCAGCACACACGGTCTATAACCGCCTTCTCGAATTCAAGAAGGGCACGACCGAGACCGAGCCGGGCCTGGCCGAGAGCTACGAAACCTCCGCGGACGGCCTCGAATACACGTTCAAGCTGCGTTCGGGCGTCAAGTTCCAGACCACCGACTACTTCACGCCGACCCGCGATCTGAACGCCGACGACGTGATCTTCTCCTATGATCGCCAGATGAACAAGGACAACCCCTGGAACCAGTACATCGCTGGCGGTTCCTGGGAATATTTCGCCGGCATGGGCTTCCCGGATCTGATCGCTTCGATCGAGAAGGTCGACGACATGACGGTCAAGTTCAAGCTGAAGCGCAAGGAAGCGCCGTTCCTGGCCAATGTGGCGATGCCTTTCGCCTCGATCATGTCCAAGGAATATGCCGACAAGCTCGAAGCTGCCGGCACCAAGGAAAAGCTGAACCAGCAGCCGCTGGGCACCGGCCCGTTCCAGTTCGTCGCCTACCAGCAGGACGCCGCGATCCGCTACAAGGCCAATCCGGATTACTGGGGTGGCAAGCAGAAGATCGACGATCTCGTTTTCGCGATCACCACGGATGCCGCCGTTCGCTACCAGAAGCTGCAGGCCGGCGAATGCCACCTGATGCCTTATCCGAACGCTGCCGACGTGCAGGCGATGAAGTCAAACCCGGCTCTGACCGTTCAGGAGCAGGAAGGCCTCAACATCGCTTATGTCGCGTTCAACACGACGCAGGCGCCGTTCGACAAGGTTGAAGTGCGCAAGGCGCTTTCGATGGCCGTCAACAAGCAGGCGATCGTCGATGCCGTGTTCCAGGGCGCGGCAACGCCGGCCAAGAACCCGATCCCGCCGACGATGTGGTCCTATAACGACGCCGTTCAGGACGACACCTACGATCCGGAAGCCGCCAAGAAGATGCTGGAAGATGCCGGCGTCAAGGATCTGTCGATGAAGGTCTGGGCGATGCCGGTTGCACGTCCTTACATGCTGAACGCGCGGCGCGCGGCCGAGCTGATGCAGTCCGACTTCGCCAAGGTCGGCGTGAATGTCGAGATCGTGTCTTATGAATGGGCCGAATATCTTGAGCGTTCGAAGGCCAAGGACCGCGACGGCGCGGTTATCCTCGGCTGGACCGGCGACAATGGCGATCCGGACAACTTCCTCGACACCCTGCTCGGCTGTGACGCCATCGGCGGCAACAACCGCGCGCAGTGGTGCAACAAGGAGTTCGACGATCTGGTCACCAAGGCGAAGGAAAGCTCCGACCAGGCCGAGCGCACCAAGCTCTACGAACAGGCCCAGGTGATCTTCAAGAAGGAAGCACCCTGGATCACGGTCGACCACTCCCTGTCCGTCGTCCCGATGCGCAAGGAAGTCACCGGTTTCGTGCAGAGCCCGCTCGGCGACTTCGCCTTTGACGGCGTCGATCTGGCGGAATAAGCACGTCTGACTTAGAAAAGCGGGGACGGCCGGTACGCGGCCGTCCCCGCTTCGTTCATTGAAGACCGCCGGCCAGCCCGGCTTCTCGTTTTATTGGAGCCGACATGGTCCGCTTCCTGCTTGGGCGCCTTGCAGTGCTCATTCCCACATTCATCGGCGTGTCGATCATCGCCTTTTCGTTTATCCGCCTGCTTCCCGGCGATCCCGTCGCGCTGTTGTCCGGCGAACGCGTGATGTCGCCTGAGCGCCACGCGATCATTTCGGCGCAGCTCGGTTTTGACCGCCCGATCGTGGTGCAATATCTGGATTATATCTGGGGCATCCTGCGCGGCGATTTCGGCACGTCGATCGTCACCAAGCAGCCGATCCTGGAATCCTTCTTCGCGCTGTTTCCGGCAACCCTCGAACTCTCGATCTGCGCTATCCTGTTCGCGATCATCCTGGGCATTCCGGCCGGCATCTTCGCGGCGATCAAGCGCGGCTCCTTTTTCGACCAGACCATCATGGGCACCGCTCTCGTCGGCTATTCCATGCCGATCTTCTGGTGGGGCCTGCTGCTGATCATCCTGTTTTCCGGCATCCTGCAGTGGACCCCCGTTTCGGGCCGCATCTCGCTGCTGTACTTCTTCCCGCCGGTCACTGGCTTCATGCTGATCGACAGCCTGATCTCGGGTCAGGCCGGCGCTTTCAAGTCGGCGGCAAGCCACCTGATCCTGCCGACCATCGTTCTGGGCACCATTCCGCTTGCCGTGATCGCACGCCAAACGCGCTCGGCCATGCTGGAAGTGTTGTCGGAAGATTATGTCCGCACCGCCCGTGCCAAGGGCTTGTCGCCCTTACGCGTCATCGGCGTCCATGCGCTGCGCAATGCGATGATCCCCGTGATTACCACGATCGGCCTGCAGGTCGGCGTGATGCTGGCTGGCGCCATTCTCACCGAAACGATCTTCTCCTGGCCGGGCATCGGCAAGTGGATGGTCGATTCCGTGTTCCGGCGCGATTATCCCGTTATCCAGGGCGGTCTGTTGATGATCGCCGCCATCATCATGGTGGTGAATTTGATCGTGGATCTGCTCTACGGTTTGATCAATCCCCGTATCCGGCACTGAGGAAAACACCATGTCCAATGATGCCGTAACCCTGACCACGGAGCCGGTGGTGAAGCGCGACCGCCGCGCTGCCGAGTTCTGGTATTACTTCAGCGAAAACAAGGGCGCCGTTCTCGGCCTGATCGTTTTCGCCCTGCTGGTTGTCATCGCGCTGCTCGCCTCCGTCCTGGCACCGCATGCGCCCTCGGCGCAGTATCGCGACGCCATTCTCGTTCCGCCGCTGTGGTTGGAAGGCGGCCGTTCGGCCTACCCGCTCGGCACCGACGCAGTGGGTCGCGATATCCTGTCTCGCCTGATTTATGGCGCGCAGTATTCCCTGTTCATCGGCGTGGTTGTCACCACCATCGCCCTGGTTGGCGGCATCGTGATCGGCGTGATTGCCGGTTATGCGCGCGGCTGGGTCGATACCGTGATCATGCGCGTGATGGACATCATCCTGGCCTTCCCGTCCCTACTTCTCGCGCTGGTGCTGGTGGCGGTTCTCGGACCCGGCCTTACCAATGCGATGATCGCAATCGCGCTCGTGCTGCAGCCGCATTTCGTGCGTTTGACGCGAGCGGCCGTGATGGCCGAAAAGAGCAAGGACTATGTGACGGCAGCGCGCGTTGCGGGCGCCGGCCACTTCCGGCTGATGTTCAAGACCATCCTGCCGAACTGCATGGCGCCTTTGATCGTGCAGGCGACTTTGTCTTTCTCCAACGCGATCCTGGATGCGGCAGCGCTCGGCTTCCTCGGCATGGGTGCACAGCCGCCGACGCCGGAATGGGGCACGATGCTGGCCGAAGCGCGCGAGTTCATTCTGCGGGCCTGGTGGGTCGTCACCTTCCCCGGCCTTGCGATCCTCATCACGGTGCTTGCCATCAACCTCGTCGGCGACGGTTTGCGCGATGCGCTCGATCCGAAGCTGAAGCGGAGCTGAGGTGGAGGCGTGGATCGGTCCAGCCCTCCTTGCGGCAGTTATTGCCGGTCTCGTCAACGTCGCGGGTTGGTATGTGACCTATGCCCGCGAGCGACGGCTTGAATCGGAACGGCGGCGGGAAAAGGTGCGCGACTATCTGACAGCTTTAAGAGCCGAGATCCGCGCGCACAACTTCCGCTGGACGAAGGCAGAAGCTGATGAGGATTTAGTTGCGATGGAAAGAAAGTTGCAGGCGGATCCGCGGTTCACGGCCTTCGTCCCAAAAGAAGCGGAAAGCATCATTTTCCCGACAATCGCCAGGGAGCTGCATATTCTGCCGGGCGACGTCATCGACCCGGTCGTACGCTATCAAAGACAGCTGGCGTCTTTGGCCTTCATCGTGGAAGACTTGCGGTCAACGGGCTACGCCGAGCTTGCGGCGGATAGGAAACTGGCGATGTATGCGGATTATATCCATCTGCGCGTCGAGGCAGGTCATTTGGCAGAATCCACTCTCGACGCTATCAAGGCATCAAGAGTGGTGGAATAATCAATAGCTTGGGCGCGGACCGGTAGGGCCGGTAACCGGCGTAACAGGTGGCAGCGGAAGCTGGTTGGTGTTGGCCATGGCGGACCTCCTTGAAAGCTGAATATAGTTCATCTGGATGAAATTGTGAAGAAACACACATGGCCGCATTCCCGCACAAAGGTTGCAACCATGCGCCAGGGAGCGCGGCCTCGAAGAACGGTAGGATAATGCCCCTTCTCGATATCAAGAATCTGACAGTCTCGTTCGAGACTTCGACCGGACCATTTATGGCCGTCAATGGCATCGACATCACGGTCGAGCCGCGCGAAGTGCTGGCCGTGGTCGGCGAAAGCGGCTCGGGCAAGTCCGTGTCGATGCTTGCCGTCATGGGCCTTTTGCCGTCTTCGGCGACGGTGAAGGCCGACTCCATGATGTTCGATGGCCGGGACATGCTCGCAATGTCTGCGAGCGAGCGTCGCAAGATCATCGGCCGCGAGGTCGCCATGATCTTCCAGGAGCCGATGGCCAGCCTCAATCCCTGCTTCACCATCGGCTTCCAGATCGAGGAAGTGCTGCGCAAGCACTTAAGCCTCGGCAAGTCCGAGCGGCGCAAGCGCGCCATCGAACTGCTGACGCTGGTCGGCATTCCCGATCCGGCCGACCGCCTCAATTCCTATCCGCACCAGATGTCCGGCGGTCAGTGCCAGCGCGTCATGATTGCCATTGCCATTGCCTGCAATCCCAAGCTTCTGATCGCCGACGAGCCGACAACCGCACTCGACGTGACGATCCAGAAGCAGATCCTTGACCTCCTCATGAAGCTCCAGGAAGAGCACGGCATGGGGCTGATCATGATCACCCATAATATGGGTGTGGTCGCTGAAACCGCCGATCGGGTCGTCGTGCAATACAAGGGTCGGAAGATGGAAGAAGCCGATGTGCTTTCCCTCTTCGAAAACCCGCAAAGCAACTACACGAAAGCCTTGCTCGCCGCCCTCCCCGATAATGCGACCGGCGACCGTCTGCCCACGATCGGCGATTTCCAACATCAGTTCGAAGCGGCGTCTGCCGTGAAAACGCCCCCTCTGGAGGCCCCGCTATGAGCGAAATCGTTCTTCAAGCCAAAGACATCAAGCGCGACTACCATGTTCCCGGCGGGTTGTTCGCCAAGGCCAAGACCGTTCATGCGGTCAAGGGCGTTTCCTTCTCTGTGGAGCAGGGCAAGACGTTGGCGATCGTGGGCGAAAGCGGCTGCGGAAAGTCGACGCTGGCGCGCATCATCACGCTGATCGATCCGGCGACCTCCGGCGAGTTGAAGATCGATGGCCAGACGATCGACATCAACAAGGCGGCCCTGACGCCCGAACTGCGCCGCAAGGTGCAGATCGTGTTCCAGAACCCCTATGGCTCGCTCAATCCGCGCCAGAAGATCGGCGACGTGCTCGGCGAACCGCTCAAGATCAACACCAATGTCGGCGCCTCCGAGCGGCGTGACCGCGCCATGGCCATGCTGAAGAAGGTCGGCCTGTCGGAAGAGCATTACAACCGCTATCCGCACATGTTTTCGGGTGGCCAGCGCCAGCGCATCGCCATTGCCCGCGCGCTGATGCTCAATCCACGCCTGCTGGTGCTGGACGAGCCGGTGTCGGCACTCGACCTGTCAGTGCAGGCGCAGGTGCTAAACCTGCTCGCCGACCTGCAGGACGAGTTCCAACTCACTTACGTCTTCATCAGCCACGACCTCTCGGTCGTGCGCTACATCGCCGACGAGGTGATGGTGATGTATTACGGCGAGGCCGTGGAATACGGCACGCGCGACGCGGTGTTTTCCGACCCGCAGCACGATTATACCAAGACGTTGTTTGCGGCCACGCCGCGCGCGGATGTCGAAAGCATCCGCGCCCGCGTCGCCAGAAAGCGCGCTGCTTGAATATCGAAAAAGGGAGGCTTCGAGCCTCCCTTTTTGTTTCTGCCGCGATTATCGGCAAACCTTTGGTGAGGCGACGTTTTCTATTGAGCGCATGAGGTTGCGGCGGTTGTCCATGAGCGACCCTGCGGGAACCAAGCTTGATCGGGGCAGTTTCGGTCTGGAACCCCGCCCGCCCACGATCCAAGGTTCCGCCTGATGTTTCAGACGTGTTCAGCCGCGCAAAGCCTCAAGCCCGAGCATTGCCACTCCGCTTCCTCGTTCCATCTACCATCCAACAGTCATACGCAGGGGGATGCGAAATGAGTGCTGCGGCAAAGCCTGGCCTGCGGTCTGTACCGGCCACGATCGACAACGGTGAAAAAGCCTCGCGCGAGCGCCTGGATCGTCTTGCCGCAAGCCGCATCGCCATCGAGGGCATTGATCCCGAAATCGACGGCGGCCGTTTTCCGGCGAAGACCGTTGTCGGCGAGCCGCTCGTTGTGGAAGTCGACATCTTCGGCGACGGCCACGAGACCTTCGACGCAGCTCTGCTGTACCGCGAAGGCAAGGATGGGCCGTGGGCTGAAGCACCGCTGACCTTCGTGATCAACGATCGCTGGCGCGGCGAGCTGGTGTTCGAGCGAAACGGCCTCGCTGCCTTCACGGTCATCGCTTGGCGCGATCTGTATGCGCAGTGGGCTTACGAGATCCGCAAGAAGGTGGCAGCGGGCCAGAAGGTTACGCTCGAACTGACGGAAGGCCGCAACCTCGTGGAAGCGGCGATCAAGAACCCGCGCGACGGCGCGCCTGCTCTTCCCGTTGCAAGCGAGTTGGCAGCCACCAAGGACGAAGACGCGCTGCTCAACCTGCTCCTGTCGAAAGACGTGACGGCATGGATGAAGCAGGCGGCGCAGCGTGCCAACCTCACCCGCTACGACAAGGAACTGCCTGTCTGGGTGGATCGCAAGGCAGCGGCCTTCTCGGCCTGGTATGAGCTGATGCCACGCTCCATGACCGATGACGAAAACCGTCACGGCACGTTCCGCGATGTCATCGAGCGCCTGCCTTATGTCCAGGATCTCGGCTTCGACGTGCTGTATTTCACGCCGATCCACCCGATCGGCAAGACCAACCGCAAGGGCTGCAACAACACGCTGACGCCGGGTCCGGACGATGTCGGCAGCCCCTACGCGATCGGTTCGGCCGATGGCGGGCATGACGCCGTGCATCCCGAACTCGGTACGATTGAGGATTTCGATGCGCTGGTGGCGGCCGCCCACGAGCATGGTCTCGAAATCGCGCTCGACTTTGCCATCCAGTGCTCGCCCGACCATCCCTGGATCAAGCAGCATCCGGAATGGTTCGACTGGCGGCCGGACGGCACCATCAAGTTCGCCGAAAACCCGCCGAAGAAGTATGAGGACATCGTCAATGTCCACTTCTACCGCGATGCCATTCCCGGCCTTTGGTATGCGCTGCGCGATGTGGTGCTTTACTGGGTCGAGCACGGCGTGAAGATCTTCCGCGTCGACAATCCGCACACCAAGCCCTTCCCATTCTGGGAATGGATGATCGCCGACGTGCATGACAAGCACCCCGACGTGATCTTCCTCGCCGAAGCTTTCACGCGCCCCAAGGTGATGAAGCGGTTGGGCAAGGTCGGCTACAGCCAATCCTATTCCTACTTCACCTGGCGCAACGAGAAGTGGGAGCTCGAAGAATATCTCACCGAGCTGACGACGGAAGAATGCCGCCACACCATGCGGCCGAATTTCTTCGCCAATACGCCGGATATCAACCCGGTCTATCTCCAGACCTCCGGCCGCCCCGGCTTCCGCACCCGGCTGGTGCTGGCTGCGACGCTGGCCGGGAATTACGGCATCTATAACGGCTACGAGATCTGCGACGCAGCCCCCATGCCGGGCAAGGAAGAGTATCTCGATTCCGAGAAGTACCAGATCCGCATCTGGGACATGGACCAGCCCGGCAACATCCAGGATGATATCCGCCTCGTGAACCGCCTGCGCCGCGAAAACCCGGCGCTGCAGAAGTTTACCTCGTTGAAGTTCTTCAAGGCCTTCAACGACAACATCCTGTTCTACGGCAAGTTCGATCCCGCAACGTCGAACTACCTGCTGTTCCACGTCAATCTCGATCCGCACAATGTGCAGTCCTGCCAGTTCGAGCTGCCGCTGTGGGAGTTCGATCTGCCGGATGATGCCTCGATCGAGGTCGAGGACATGCTGCATGGCAACCGCTTCACCTGGCACGGCAAGAACCATTCGCTCGAGCTTGATCCGCAAACCCGGCCCTATGCGATCTGGCGTCTGTATCCGCCGGGCGCTCCGCGCCCTTGAAGCAAACAATGGGCTTTACGCCCATGGAACGATCGGCCGCCCGTGACGAAGCCAAGCATGACTGAGCAGATGATGACCGAACAGACCACAACCGAGCAGCATAACAACGATGGCCTCATTGATCGCACCCAGACAGACTGGTATCGCGACGCCGTCATCTACCAGCTCCACGTCAAGGCGTTTCAGGATTCCAACGATGACGGCATGGGCGACTTCGCCGGCCTGATGCGGCGGCTCGACCATGTGCAGCAGCTCGGCGCGACCGCCATCTGGCTCCTGCCCTTCTACCCTTCGCCGCTGCGCGACGATGGCTATGACATCGCCGATTACACCTCGATCAACCCGTCCTACGGCACCATGCCGGACTTCAAGGGTTTCATCGACGAAGCGCATCGCCGCGGTTTGCGCGTCATTACCGAACTGGTCATCAATCACACGTCCGACCAGCATCCGTGGTTCCAGGAAGCGCGCAACTCGCCTCCGGGTTCGCCCGCGCGCGACATGTATGTGTGGTCAGATACCGACACCAAGTTCCCTGAAACCCGCATCATCTTCACCGATACGGAAAAGTCCAACTGGACCTGGGACCCGGTTGCCGGCGCCTTCTTCTGGCACCGCTTCTATTCCCACCAGCCCGACCTCAACTTCGACAATCCGCGCGTGTTGAAGGAAGTCGTCGAGGTCATGAACTACTGGCTCGACATGGGCGTCGACGGTCTGCGCCTCGACGCGATCCCCTATCTGATCGAGCGCGAAGGCACCAACAACGAGAACCTGCCCGAGACGCATGACGTGCTGAAGGCGATCCGCGCCGAGCTCGACAAGAACTATTCCGACCGCATGCTGTTGGCCGAAGCCAACCAGTGGCCGGAAGACACGCGCCCTTATTTCGGCGAGGGCGACGAATGCCATATGGGCTTCCACTTCCCGCTGATGCCGCGCATGTATATGGCGGTTGCGCAGGAAGACCGGCACCCGCTCACCGACATCATCCGCCAGACGCCCGACATTCCGGAAGGCTGCCAGTGGGGCATCTTCCTGCGCAACCATGACGAGCTGACGCTTGAAATGGTGACGGATCAGGAGCGCGATTATCTATGGCGCACTTATGCCGAAGACAGCCGCGCCCGCATCAATCTCGGCATCCGCCGCCGTCTTGCGCCCCTCATGCAGAATGACCGGCGCAAGATCGAGCTGATGAATTCGCTGCTATTGTCCATGCCGGGCACGCCGATCCTGTATTACGGCGACGAAATCGGCATGGGCGACAATTACTATCTCGGCGATCGCGACGGCGTTCGCACGCCGATGCAGTGGTCGCAGGATCGCAATGGCGGCTTTTCACGCGCCAATCCGCAGCAGCTTTATCTGCCGGCGATCCTCGATCCCAATTACGGCTATCAGACCATCAATGTCGAAAGCCAGGACCGCGATCCGTCCTCGCTCTTGAACTGGATGCGCCGCATCGTAGCCGTGCGCAAGGAGCATCCGGAATTCGGGCGAGGCGAGATGACCCTGCTTTATCCCGGCAACCGCAAGATCCTCGCTTATGTGCGCGAGCATGAAGGCCGCTCGACGCTGTGCGTCGCGAACCTGTCGCGCGCAGCCCAGGCCGTGGAACTCGACCTTGCGCGCTGGAAGGGCGCAGTCCCGATCGAACTGCTGGGACGCTCCGCTTTCCCGCCGGTCGGCGACCTGCCTTATCTCATCACTTTGCCGGCTTATGGCTTCTACTGGTTCGTTCTGGCTGACGAGGCGCAGGCGCCGTCATGGCACCAGGCGCTGCCGGAAATCCTGCCGGAATTCATCACGCTGACCACACGTGACGGCCGGGTCGACACTGCCTTGAAGACCCGAGACAAGCGCACCTTCGATGCCGATATCCTGCCGCAGTTCCTGAAGCTTCAGCGCTGGTTCGGCGCCAAGGATCGGAAGCTCCGCAGTGCGGATGTGCGTGTGCTTGGCGAACTTGGCAATGGACAGCATGCGTTGTCGATCGTCGATGTTGAACTCGATGGCGGCACGCAGCAATATTTCCTGCCGATGTCGTCGCGCTGGGGCGAGGAAAACATCACCCATGGCGCGCCGAAGCTCTCCTACACCATCGCGAAGCTGCGCCGCACCAACCGGGTCGGCGCGCTGATCGACGGGTCGGTGGATGAAGATTTGGCTGCGCGCCTGCTGCAAGGCATGCGCGACAATCAGGTCATCGATGGCGCTGACAACGGCAAGGTCGTGTTCACTGGCAGCAGCGGTCTGGCCGCCATCGAAACCGAAGGCGAGATCAAGCCGCTTGGCGTGGAACAGAGCAATGTGTCGATCGCCTTTGGCGACGCCGTGGTGCTGAAACTGTATCGCCGCCTGCGTTCCGGCGTGCAACCGGATGTCGAGGTGGCGCGCTTCCTGACCGACGTCGCGCATTTCGAAAACACGCCGGCCTATCTCGGCTCAATCGAGCACCAGCCTGTCGATGGCGAGCCGACGATGCTGGCTTCGGCCTTTGCTTATGTCCGCAATCAGGGCGATGCCTGGAAGGTGGTCACCGACGCGCTGAAGCGTGGAATCGAGGACGAATTGCGCGGCACCGAGCCGGCGTCGGACGATGCGGCCAACCACACGCTGGCCTACGCCTTCCCGCTCTCCGTCGGTGAAGTGCTGGGACAGCGCACCGCCGAACTGCATTGCGCCCTGGCGGCCCAGACTGACGATCCGGCTTTTGCCGTCGAGCCGATTACGGCCGACGACCTGAAGGGCTGGATCAGCGAGGCAAGTGACGAGGCGAATACGGTGCTTGACCGCTTGGCTGGTGCCGCAGGCGGCTTGACGGGTGAAACCGCGACTGCTGCCCGCGCACTGCTCGACCAGCGCGACGCGCTCTTGAAGCGCATCGCCAAAGCCGCCGACATGAAGCCATCGGGTGCCCGTTCGCGCATTCACGGCGACTACCATCTTGGCCAGCTTCTGGTGGCGCAGAACGATGTCATGATCATCGACTTCGAAGGCGAACCACGCCGGTCGGTGGAAGAGCGTCGCGGCAAGTTCTCGCCGCTGCGCGATGTTGCCGGCATGCTGCGTTCGCTCGATTATGCCGCTTCGACCGTCACCCAGGACGGGCTGCCTGAAACGCAGGATGCCGTTGTAGACCATGCCAAGCGGTGGCGCGATGCTGTCAGCGCCGAGTTCCTCGCAGCCTATTTCGGCGGCGTGCAGGGTTGCCCGACCGCGATCGAGGACGAAGATTTCGCGCAGGCCCTGCTCGACCTCTTCATCATCCAGAAGGCAGTCTACGAAGTCGGCTATGAGCTTGCCAACCGCCCGGCCTGGCTCGGCGTCCCCCTGCACGGGCTGCTTGAACTGCTGGATACGGAGACAGCCGCATGAGCGAGAAACAAGCAGCTTACGCCTCGGACATCGAGGCGATCGTTCGCGGCCGTCACGGCAATGTCTTTGCCGTGCTGGGTCTGCAAGGCGGTAACGGCGAGCCCGTCGCCATCAACGTCTTTGCCCCGCAGGCCGCGACCGTCACGGTGATCGGGCCGAAGGACGAAGTCATCGCCGAACTGGACAATGTCCATCGCGAAGGCTTCTTCTCGAGCTTCATCAAGGGAAAGACTGAGCGCTTTCCTTACCGGCTGAAGATGACGGCCGGCGAGCACGAATGGATCCAGGAAGACCCTTACCGTTTTCCGGCGGTGCTGGGTGAACTCGACGAGTACCTGCTCGGCGAAGGTCGGCATCTCGAATATTACAACCGCCTTGGCGCACATCCCACCACGATCGATGGTGTCGATGGCACGGTGTTTGCCGTTTGGGCGCCGAATGCGCGCCGCGTCAGCGTTGTCGGCGACTTCAACGTCTGGGACGGCCGCCGCTTGCCGATGCGCAAGCGTTGGGGCGTTGGCGTTTGGGAGCTGTTCGTTCCCGGCGTGACGAAGGGGGCCGTTTACAAATACGAGATCCTCGGCGTTCACGGCGAGGTCCTGCCGCAAAAGGCCGATCCGGTCGGCTTTTCCGCCGAGCTTCCACCTCGAACCGCTTCCGTCGTGGCTGGCGAGTTTGTGCATCAGTGGCGTGACGACACATGGATGCAGACCCGCGCGCAGGCGCAGGCCACATCACAGCCGATTTCCGTTTACGAGCTGCACCTGGCCTCCTGGCGCAAGGGCGGCAATGACGAAGTGCTGGACTACGACACGATCGCCGATCTGCTCGTGCCTTATGTCACCGAAATGGGCTTCACCCATGTCGAGTTCATGCCGGTCACCGAGCATCCTTTCTCGGGGTCGTGGGGCTACCAGCCTGTCGGCCTGTTTGCGCCCACCAGCCGCTTCGGCTCGCCGGAAGGCTTTGCCCGCCTCGTTGATCAGCTGCACCAAGCCGGCATCGGCGTCATTACGGATTGGGTGCCGGCGCATTTTCCGTCCGACCAGCACGGCCTCGCCCGTTTCGACGGCACCGCGCTGTACGAGCACGAAGACCCGCGCCTTGGCTTCCACAAGGACTGGAATACGCTGATTTATAATTTCGGCCGGCTGGAAGTGTCGAACTTCCTCCAGGCCAGCGCGCTTTACTGGATCGACCGCTTCCACGTCGACGCGCTGCGCGTCGATGCGGTGGCCTCGATGCTGTACCTCGATTATTCCCGCCAGCCCGGCGAGTGGATTCCCAACCGCTTCGGTGGCCGTGAAAACCTCGATGCGGTCGACTTCCTTAAATCAACCAATCAGCGCATCGAGGAACGCTTCCCGGGTGCCATCACCATCGCCGAGGAATCCACGGCCTGGCCTGATGTCAGCCGTCCGGTCGACAAGGGTGGTCTGGGCTTCTCCTACAAGTGGAACATGGGGTGGATGAACGACACCCTGCGTTACATGGAAGAGGACCCGATCAACCGGAAGTATCATCACCATCTGATGACCTTCGGGATGGTTTATGCCTATTCCGAGAACTTCGTGCTGCCGCTCAGCCATGACGAAGTCGTTCATGGCAAGGGCTCGCTGTTGAACAAGATGCCGGGCGATCGCTGGCAGAAGTTCGCCAACCTGCGCGCCTACCTGTCCTTCATGTGGGGCCATCCCGGCAAGAAGCTGCTTTTCATGGGCGGGGAGATTGCGCAGGAGCGTGAATGGAACCACGATCATTCGCTGGATTGGCATCTGCTGGATGATCCCATGCACAAGGGCGTGCAGGATCTCGTGCGAGAGCTGAACGGCATCTATCGCGACAATCCCGCTCTGCATGAGCTGGATTGCGATCCGGCCGGCTTCGAATGGATCGAGGGTGGCGACGCCGAAAACAGCGTGTTCTCCTTCATCCGCAAGGGCACGGACAGTTCCAAGCCAGTGATCGTCGTGTCCAACATGACGCCGGTGGTGCGCGAGGGTTACCGCATCGGTGCGCCGGTCGGCGGAAACTGGCGCGAAATCTTGAACAGCGACTCGGAACGCTTTGGCGGGTCGGACGTAGTAAACAGTTGGAACATCAAAGCAGATGACACGGGCCTGCATGGCCGGCCCGCTTCGCTCAGCCTGACGATCCCACCACTCGCCACCATCTTCCTGACCCCCGAATAGTGAGCTTTCATGCCGCAGGCCAGCCGTCGCGTTCTTCCAGGTTCTCCCACTCATCTCGGTGCGCGATGGGATGGTTTGGGCACCAACTTCGCCCTGTTTTCCGCCAATGCGACGAAGGTCGAGCTGTGTCTGTTTGACAGCAACGGCCGGCGCGAGATCGACCGTATCGCGCTGCCGGAATACACGCATGAAGTGTTTCACGGCTATTTCCCGAATGTTCGCCCCGGCCAGCTCTACGGCTACCGCGTGCACGGTCCCTACGCGCCGGAAGCCGGCCACCGCTTCAACCCCAATAAGCTGCTGATCGACCCCTACGCGCTCGAGCTGCGCGGCGAAATGCGCTGGCACGATGCGGCGTTTGGCTATCGCATGGGCAGCGCGCGCGGCGATCTGTCGTTCGACCGCCGCGATTCTGCGTCGATCATGCCGAAATGCGTCGTGGTCGATCCAGCCGTGACCTGGGGCAACGACATCCGCCCCAACGTGCCGTGGCAGGACACGGTGATCTATGAAGCGCATGTGAAGGGCATGACGGCCCTGCGCTCCGAGCTGCCGCCACAGCTGCGCGGCACCTTTGCCGGCCTCGCCGATCCCGATGTCGTCGATCATCTCGTCAAGCTCGGCGTCACCGCCGTCGAGCTGATGCCGACGCAGTCCTTCTTCAACGACGGCCATCTGGTGGACCGTGGTCTGACGAACTACTGGGGCTACAACACGATCGGCTTCTTCGCGCCTGCCACGCGCTACATCTCGCCCGGCGCCGGCATTCATGAGTTCAAACTCATGGTTCGCCGCCTGCATGAAGCCGGCATCGAGGTCATCCTCGACGTGGTTTACAACCACACGGCCGAAGGCAACCAGAACGGCCCGACGCTGTCGTTCCGCGGCATCGACAATGCCAGCTATTACGTGCTGGCCGACGATCCCCGCTATTATTACGACACCACCGGTTGCGGCAACAACGTCAACCTGCGCCATGAGCGCGTGTTGCAGATGGTGATGGATTCGCTGCGCTACTGGGTGCAGGAATGCCATGTCGACGGCTTCCGCTTTGACCTCGCTTCCACGCTCGGCCGCGACCGCGACCAATTCGATCCGTCCGCAGTGTTCTTCGATGCGATCCGCCAGGACCCGGTTCTGTCGGCCGTGAAGATGATTGCTGAGCCGTGGGATACGGGTCCGGGCGGCTATCAGGTCGGCAATTATGCGCCGCTCTGGGCCGAATGGAACGACAAGTATCGCGACAATGTTCGCGCTTACTGGAAGGGCGACGACGGCATGGCGCCGGAACTCGCATCCAACCTGCTCGGCGCATCCAACCTGTTCGAAAAGCGCGGTCGCAAGCCTTGGGCCTGCGTGTCCTTCGTCACCGCCCATGACGGCTTCACGCTGATGGACGTCGTGTCCTACAATGAGAAGCACAATGAGGCGAATGGCGAAGACAACAATGACGGCCACTCGCACAATTTGAGCTGGAATTGCGGCGTCGAAGGCGCGACCGACGATCCGGCAGTCCTCGATCTGCGTGACCGCATGCGCCGCAACCTCGTCGCCACAACCCTGCTGTCGCAGGGCACGCCGATGCTGTTGATGGGCGATGAAGTCGGCCGCACCCAGAATGGCAACAACAACACCTATTGCCAGGACAACGAACTGAACTGGCTGCAATGGCACGGCATCAGCGAACGCGACGAAGCGTTCCGCACGTTCGTGTCCAACGTCATCCGCATCCGCCGCACGCGCTCGCTTCTCGGCCAGCGCAAGTTCCTGCATGGCGATACGGTCGACGATCAGGGCACGCAGGACGTGCATTGGCTCCGCCCGAGCGGCGAAGCCATGGAACAGGGCGATTGGGACAATGGCCTGACGCGCTCCATGGCCGTGCTTCTGGCCGGCGCGGAAGAGCGTCTCGCGATCCTGTTCAACGCTCATTATGAGCCGCTCGACTTCACCATTCCGGCCGGCTTTGAGGATGGCTGGACGGTGCTGATCGACAGCGCCACCGGTGTGGCCTCGCCCAAGCGTGCGGCAAAGGTCAACGGTAACCAGTACCGCGTCGAAGGCCGCGCGCTGGTTCTCCTGGAGACCACCCTATGACATCGAGCACCGACACCCGCTGGGGGCCGGTCTGGCTGGATGATGGACGCGTTCAGTTCCGAGTGTGGGCACCCGGAGCCGAACAGCTTTCGCTGCGTCTTGATGGCCTCGACACTCTAATGCAGCGCGACGAGCGCGGCTGGTTCACGCTGGAACAATCCAGCGTGGCACCGTCGGCCGCCTATAGCTTCGTGTTTCCCGATGGCTTTGCGGTGCCTGACCCCGCTTCGCGCGCTCAGCAAGGCGATGTTCATGGCCCCTCGCTGTTGACCAATCCGACCGCCTACCAGTGGCAGAACGCCGACTGGAAGGGCCGCCCGTGGGAAGAAACCGTCTTTTACGAGCTGCATGTCGGCACCTTCACTGATGAAGGCACGTTCCGCGCGGCCATCGACAAGCTGCCGCATCTGGTTGAGCTCGGCATCACGGCAATCGAACTTCTGCCGGTGGCACAGTTCGGCGGCAACCGCGGCTGGGGCTATGACGGCGTGCTGCTTTACGCGCCCCACAACGCTTACGGCACGCCAGACGACCTGAAGGCGCTGATCGATGCCGCGCATGGCCATGGCTTGATGGTCATTCTCGACGCCGTTTACAACCACTTCGGCCCGGACGGGAACTACATCCCGAAGCTCGCGCCCGACTTCTTCCATCCCGAGCGCCACACGCCTTGGGGCGGTGCGATCGCTTATGAGAAGCCGGATGTGCGCTCCTACTTCCTGGACAATGCGCTCTACTGGCTGGATGAGTTCCGCATCGACGGTCTGCGGCTCGATGCCGTCGATCAGGTGCAGGACCCGGATTCCGAGATCGAGCTGCTGATCGAGCTCGCGCAGGTCATCCGCGAAAGATTCCCTGACCGCCACATCCACACGACCACCGAAGACAATCGCAACATCACGCTCCTGCATGAACGCGGGCCGGGTGGCGAGATCACCCTGCATAGCGGCGAATGGAACGACGACTTCCACAATGCCGCGCATGTTGTGGCGACGGATGAGACTGACGGTTATTACGAGGACTTCGCGGACGAACCGCTGCAAAAGCTCGCCCGCACGCTCGCCGAAGGTTTCGCCTACCAGGGCGAACCGGCCCCTCACAACGACAACAAGCCACGCGGCGAGCCCAGCACGCATCTGCCGCCGACGGCCTTCGTGGACTTCCTGCAGAACCACGATCAGGTGGGAAACCGCGCACTTGGCGAGCGTCTGATTTCCCTGACCGACGAAAAGCTGCTGCGCGCGCTGGTCGCCGTGCATCTCCTGTCGCCACATATCCCGCTGCTGTTCATGGGCGAAGAATGGGGCGAAACCAACCCGTTCTTCTTCTTCACCGACTTCCACGGCGAACTGGCCGATGCCGTGCGCAATGGCCGTCGCCATGAATTCGCGAAGTTCGCGGCCTTCCGCGACGAGGAAAAGCAGAAGCAGATTCCCGATCCCAACGCCGCAGACACGTTCACGTGTTCCAAGCTCGACTGGAGCAAGGCGGAGGGAAGCGAGTGGCTTTCCTTCTACAAGACGCTCCTCAAGCTGCGGCACGACAGGATCGTGCCGCTTCTCGCAGAGGCTGGTGGCGATTCCGGAACGATCATTGCTAGCGACGCAGACGTTCTGGCCGTTGACTGGGACTTTGGCACCAAGCGTCTGTCGCTGCGCGCCAATCTCGGTGGTGAAACCGCTTCGGTCCCTCCGGCGATCGGCGCGATCCTCTTTTCCGAACCTGGAAACGGGACGAGCGAAGGAGACGGAACACTGCCGCCGCGCTCGATGTTCTACGCACTCGATGATGGCCGAGAATAGTTCGCTTCATGAAAACAGATGCATTGGACGACCTGGCCCGGCACTACGGTGTCGGGCTCAGTCACACCGCGCCGGACGGCGAGGAACTGCAGATTTCCGACGACACCAAGCGCGCGATCCTGACCGCGCTTGGAATTCCCTGCGAGGATGAGCCGCAGGTCGAGGCGAGCCTCGCCGCCGCCGGATCGATCAAGCCGCCGGTGATGCGCGCCGTTCCCGGCAGCATCTGCGCCCTGCCGGACTGGTTGACTGACAAGCCCGCCTGGGGCGTGTCCCTGATGCTTTATGAGCTGCGCTCGGCCCGTAACTGGGGCATCGGCGACTTCGCCGATCTCGCCGCCTTCAGCCGCACAGTGGCGCAAGCCGGAGCGGAATTCGTCGGCGTCAATCCGCTACATGCCCAGTTTCTGTCCGATCCCGCGCGCTGCAGCCCGTTTTCGCCGTCGAACCGCCTGTTCCTAAACCCGCTCTACATCGCCGTGGATCAGGTTCCGGGCTTCGCTGCCGACGATGCCGATCCAGCCGATTTGGAAGCACTTCGCTCGCTCGATGCTGTCGATTACGCCCAAGTCGCGCGCATTAAGCTTGCCGCCCTGCGCCTCATCTGGGCGCGCTGGCAGGACGCCTGGCCGTCAGACACCGGCTACGCCAAGGACAGCTTCGACGCCTTCCGCCGTGACGGCGGCGATCCCCTGCGCGGCCATGCCCTGTTTGAAGCGCTGTCGGCCTCCATGGTCGCGGGTGGATACGGCGCCGGCTGGTCGAGCTGGCCGGGTTCCTTCCAGGACATCCGCTCGCAGGCCGTCGCGTCCTTCGAGCAGGAAGAGCATGACAGCGTGTCCTTCCATGTCTGGCTGCAATGGCTGGCCGATACACAGCTCGGGGAAGCCGCCAAAGCCGCTCGTGAAGCTGGCATGCGGATTGGCCTTTATCTCGATTTCGCGGTCGGCGAGTCGCCCGATGGCTCCGCCACGTGGAGCACGCCAGACCTCGTTCTGCCGGACATGACGATCGGCGCACCGCCGGACTTCTTCACGGCCGAAGGTCAGGAATGGGGTCTCGCCCCACCCTCGCCCACCACCATGCGCCGCACCGATTTCGCGCGATACAAACAGACCATGCAGGCGCTCACCCGCCATGCCGGCGCGCTGCGCATCGACCACGCCATGGCGCTGTGGCAGCTCTTTCTCGTGCCGAAGGGCGGCAAGCCGGCGGATGGCGCTTACCTGCATTATCCGATCGAGGACATGCTGCGGATCCTTACCGAGGTCTCGCAGGAAAACGGCACCGTCATCATCGGCGAAGATCTCGGCTATGTGCCGGAAGGTTTTCAGGATGTCATGCGCGACACAAGCATCCTGTCCTACCGCATCCTTTACTTCGAAAAGGACGAAGGCGGCTTCTTCGCACCGAAGGATTATCCGCCGCTCGCTCTTGCCTGCCTGTCTACCCACGACCTGCCGACCCTGCGCGGCTGGTGGCGCGGCGACGATGTCGATCTGCGTCTTGAACACGGCTTGATCGACGAGGAAGCGGCGGAAGACCAGCGCGAAACGCGCGCGGAAGAGCGCGCCAAGCTGGTCGAAGGCATGTCGTGGTTCCGCGTGCTCGACGAGAAGGACCGCAAACACGCTGAGAAAGCTGCGGGCGACAAGGCATCGGAACTGCCCGAAACCATCATGGTCGCGACGCACCGCATGGTGGCCCGCACCCCGTCGCTTCTGGCCGGCGTTCGCCTTGCCGATCTCACCGGCGAAGAAAAGCCCACCAACCTGCCCGGCACCGTCGACAGCTATCCGAACTGGCGGCTGAAGAACTCGGTCCCGATCGAAGACCTCGCCGACGCCCCCTTCTTCCAATCCATTTGCGCGGTGATGCGCGCGGAGCGCCCGAAATCCTGATGCTGCCCACCAGTACCTATCGCCTGCAATTCCGCGAAGGCTTCACCTTCGACAAGGCCGTCGCGATCCTGCCTTACCTGAAGGCGCTCGGCATCAGCCACGTCTATGCCTCGCCGATCTTCTCGGCCGCTGCCGGCTCCACCCATGGCTATGACGTCACCGACCATAACGAGATCGATCCGGCCATCGGTGGCCGTGAAGGGTTCGAGCGCCTGAGTGCTGCCCTAAAGCAACACGGTTTCGGCCTCATCCTCGACATTGTGCCCAACCACATGGCGGCATCGTTGGACAATCCGTGGTGGCGGAGCGTCATCGAACTCGGCCAGGACAGCCCCTATGCCCGCCATTTCGACATCGACTGGCGTGAACGCCTGACCCTGCCGACCCTCGGCAAGCCCTTCGACGAAGCCGCCGCCGATGGCGAGATCACGCTGAAGATCGATAGCGGCAAGCCGGTCCTCGCTTACTTCGACAACCTCTTTCCGCTTCATCCCGACACGGTCGACGGCATCACGGAAGAGACCGTCGATAAGCTGTCCGGCGACCGCGCCTTCCTCGAAGCTCTGCATGCCCGTCAGCCCTACCAGCTGACCTTCTGGAAAACCGCGCGCAAGCATCTGAGCTACCGCCGCTTCTTCGAGGTTACCGGCCTTGTCGGAGTACGCGTCGAAGACCCCGCCATCTTCGATGACGTCCACCGCCTGATCCTCGAACTCGTCCGTTCCGGCAAGGTCGATGGGCTGCGCGTCGACCATGTCGACGGCCTCGCCGATCCCAAAGCCTATCTCGACCAGCTCCGCGCCGCCATCGGTCCCGACACCTATCTCGTGGTGGAGAAGATCCTCAATGGTGAAGAGGTGCTTGCTCAGGATTGGCCGATCGAAGGCACCACCGGCTACGAATTCACCGCAGCCATCGCCGACCTCCTCAGCGACGGCTCAAAGACCGCCGAACTCGACAAGGCCTATGCCGATCTTCTCGGCACACCGGTCGATCTCGAAGCCGAACGCCGCCGCGCCAAGCAGGTGATGGTGACGGAAAACTTTGAAACCGAGCTGAAGGGGCTGACGCGGCTGGCCAAGGCGTCGATCGGAAACGATCTCTCCCAAGACGCCATCCGCGATGCCATCGCCGCCATCGTCGTCGCCTTTCCCGTCTATCGAACCTACATCAACAATGAGGGTGTTCGCGACGAAGATCGCAAACTGCTCGGCCAGGTCGCAGCAAATGCGAAAGCCTCGGACCATATTGCTGGATCAGCTATCGATGTCGTCATGGATTGCCTGTTTGGCGCTGCCATATCGTCGAATGGTGCTGCGGAAATCACGACTCGCTTCCAGCAACTGACCGGTCCGGTCACTGCAAAGTCGGTGGAAGACACCCTCTTCTACCGCTTCAACAAGCTCATCGCGCTCAACGAAGTCGGCTGCGATCCCGCCGAACCCGTGGGCTCCGTGGAGCGTTTCCACGACAAGATGAAGGCCCGTGTTTCCGAGCAACCCCATGGTTTGCTTGGGACTTCCACCCACGACACCAAGCGCGGCGAAGACGCCCGCGCGCGTCTCTATGCCATCTCCGAAGCACCGAAGGTCTGGGCGCAAGCCGTCGCCCGCTGGCGCACCATGCATGCGGTTGCCGTGAAGCAGCTCGACGATGGCCCAGCTCCCGAGCCGGACACGGAATGGCTGCTTTATCAAGCCCTTGCTGGCATATGGACCGGCGAAAGCGACCCCGAAACGCTGACCTCTCTCAAGGAGCGCTTCCTTCCCTACGTCGAAAAAGCGCTACGCGAAGGCAAGCGCCGCACCGACTGGTCCGACAATAACGAAGCCTATGAAGCGGCCGTGAAAGCCTATGCCGAGCGCCTTTTTGCGCCGGACAATCGCGCCTTCCAAGACGACTTCGACGCTGTCCTGAAGCCTTTCACCGCGGCCGGTCGCATCAATGCTCTAAGCCAGACGCTGATCAAGCTGACGGCTCCCGGCATCCCCGACATCTACCAGGGCGCAGAAGGCGAAGATCTCAGTCTCGTCGACCCCGACAACCGCCGTTCCGTCAATTTCGACGAGCTTTCTGAAACACTTGCATCGGATAACAGAACGTCTTGGCAGGAGGCCATCGCATCAGGAACAGCCAAGCAGCGCCTGATCGCAACCGGTCTCGCCTTGCGAAACGCCCAGCCAGACCTCTTCGCATCTGGTGACTACCGTCCGCTCGAAATCACCGGCGAAAAGCGCGATCACGCCGTTGCCTATCTGCGCAGCAAAGGCGATGACGCTGTTCTGGTTGTCGTTCCCCGTCTGCCGCTTGCACTGAACGGCGAAGGTGCAGCGGACTGGGGCGATACGGCGGTTGTGCTGCCAACGGCGTTCACTAATCGCAACCTGACCAACCGTCTCACATCGGCCGAAACGAACATCGGCGAGACGTTGCGCCTCGCCGATGTCTTGGGGGATTGCCCCGTCGCCTTGCTGGCGACGGCTTAGGCGGACTTCGCCGTCTTCCTGGCTGCCGGCTTCTTGGCGGCAGCCGGGGCGCGCGACTTCTTGGTGTCCACGCCTGCAACCGCAGCACTTGCGGCCGAAGCGCCGGCATCGCTCTTGATCTCATTGTCGCTTGGCATGCCGGCATCGTCCATCATCGGCGTTGCTGAAGCATCTGATCCCAAAGGCTGATCCTCGGCGCTGACTTCGGCTTCGGCTTCGGCCCAGTGGCGGTCATGCCAGCCATGGCTTTCACCTTCCTTCTGCCACTTCTCATAGGCCCGCTGGCGGATACGGTCTTCCTTGTCGCTCATGGTTTGTCCCTTCCCATTCTCAACAGTTGCTTAGCTCTAACACTTAAATGGGCCGGCTCGATACGCAACCGGATCGCCGAAGACCACCTGCTGCATGCATGCCCTTTTCAAGCACATAGCGCAGGATCCGCCCTTCGTCGCGGGGCAGACAGCATCGCTTGCTCCACTTTGCTCGTATCACGAGAATTGTGATCGTATCCGGCCGACTCCTCTAGGCAGGGCGGCGCCTGTTGGGGAACCTCGCTGGCAAGCTGACGTTTGCAATAACAAGGAGGACGCCATGACCCCGACACCGCCACAACCTTTTCCGGAGCCAGCCCCCGGTCCGCATCCCGGCCCCAGCCCCATACCAGACCCTGCACCAGATCCGTCTCCCGTTCCTGGCCCACGCCCGACACCGATCTGAGGATGATATGAGCGATCCAAAACGCCCCATTCCCGACCACGAGCCCGGTCCCCTGCCGCCGGATCTGGAGCCGATCCCGCAGAAGGAACCGCCTTTACCGGAGGGTACGCCCGATCCGGCACCGGGTCCGGATCAAGCGCCGGCCGAGTTTCCTGGCAGAGGACCGGACAGCAACGAGCCTGTCGAAGCGATCTGAGGATCAGGTTCGGTCCGGCTGCGACTTGGGGTCGGACTCGAACTCTCTGACGATGCCCATGAAGCCGCGGAGGAACCGTTCCATCCGGTGCAACCCCTTGTCGAACTCTTCATCCGCCGCGACGTCCGTGCTTTTCTGCTGACGTTCCAAGGTGGCGATACGCGCCTCCAAACGGTCGATCCGCGCATGCAAACCGTCTGCCTGATCCGTGCCGGCGGCTGCTTCGTCGGCGGCCATGCGGCAAACCAGCTGCGTATCACGCTCTTCGCAGATCGACATCGCGCCGGTCTGCGTGTTCAGCCTGACATAGCCGTGCTCGGTCTTTTCCAGACGGAAGGTCTCGGAACCTTGCGCCTGTGCGGTGGCCCCGAGGCCAAGGAGAAGCGCGAAGCTCAAACTAGTCTTGTGCATGGAAGGGTCTCCTTCTCGATCAAACTTTTCTAACGGCTTTTTGCGCCGGAAATGCGTCACCCAGCTTTCGCGACTTGTTAGCCCAGCCTATAGCAGCGCCATGACCATCTATAAGATCACACCCCGTGCGCTTTGGCAGCAGGCCGAAGCGGCTGGCGAGTTCACCGGGGCTCCGGTCGATGAGGCCGACGGCTTCATCCACTTTTCTACCGCCGAACAGGTCAAGGAAACGGCTGCCAAGCACTTTGCCGGCCAAAGCGATCTGCTGCTCGCCGCCATCGATGAAGCCGCACTCGGCAAGGACTTGCGCTACGAACCCTCGCGAGGCGGCGCGCTGTTCCCGCATCTTTATGCGCCGCTGCCTCTGTCAGCCGTGTTGTGGGTCAAGCCCCTGCCCGCCAATGAAAACGGAACCCACGCCTTCCCTGATCTGGACGCCTAATGATCGACTTGTTCGCGCTTGGCCGAAGCACCTTGTTCCGCCTTGATCCCGAAACCGCACACGGGCTGTCCATCGCCGGCCTAAAAACCGGCCTTGTCCCGGCCTGCACGGTCAATGACAGCCGCCTGAAGACCACGGTGGCTGGTCTCTCCTTTCCCAACCCGCTCGGCATGGCCGCCGGCTTCGACAAGAATGCCGAAGTGCCGGATGCGCTTTTAAAGCTTGGCTACGGCTTCGCCGAAGTGGGTACGATCACGCCCAAGCCACAAAGCGGCAATCCCAAACCGCGCATCTTCCGGCTGGTGAAGGACGATGCGGTCATAAACCGGCTCGGCTTCAACAATGAGGGCCATGACGCAGCTTATGCCCGCCTCAGCCGTCGCGCGCGCAAGGGCATCCTCGGCGTCAATATCGGTGCCAACAAGGATAGCGCCGACCGAATGGCGGATTACCGGCTGGGCGTCGCACGTTTCGCCGATCTCGCCTCCTACATCACCGTCAACATCTCCTCGCCCAACACGCCCGGTTTGCGCGGCCTGCAGGACCCGGAAGCGCTGGCACAGCTGCTCGATGTGGTTTGCGAGGAGCGCGCCCGCCAGAGCGCCAAGCCGCCGGTCTTCCTGAAGATCGCGCCGGATCTGGACGATCTCGCGCTCGATGCCATCGCCGAAGCTGTCCTGAAAAGCGGCATCGAGGGGCTGATCGTCTCCAACACCACCATCGCCCGTCCGCCTCTGGCCGATCATCAAAGCAAGGAGACCGGTGGCTTGTCGGGACGGCCCTTGTTTGTGCCATCCACCGTGATCCTCGCCAAGATGCGACAGCGCGTCGGTCCCGCCATGGCGCTGATCGGCGTCGGCGGTGTCGAGTCTGCCGAGACTGCGATCCAGAAGATCCGGGCCGGCGCCGATCTCATGCAGGTTTATACCGGCATGATCTATGGTGGGCCGTCTCTGCCCGGCCGCATCCTTCGCGGCCTGTCGGAACATGCAACCAAGCTCAAACTGACTCAGCTTAGTCAATTGCGCGACAGCGGCGTGAAAGAATGGGCCGAGCGCGCGGCTTGAACCTTGGGCCGCAGGCCATGCGGCCCTATCTCACGGCCGATGCGCCTGCCGATTATCCACCATCCCGATTACGACGCGAAGTTCGACCCTGCTCACCGTTTTCCGATGGGCAAGTACAGCGCGCTCATGCGTGTGCTCGAAGCGCGCGGATTGGTGGAGCGGGATAATCTGCACCAGCCCGAGCTTCTGCATCCGTCGCTGCTGAAGCTCGCCCATAGCCCGGCCTATATCGACCAAGTCGTTGCCTGCGCCGTGCCGCCCGTGATCGAGCGCGATATCGGCTTTCCGGTGAGCGAGCGCGTTTCGCGCCGTGCTCAGCTCGCTACGGCCGGTACGCTGATGGCGGCGCGGATTGCGCTGGAAAGCGGCATCACCTGCAATGCGGCCGGCGGCAGTCATCATGCCCGCCATGCGCAAGGTGCGGGCTTCTGCACCCTCAACGATGTGGCGGTCGCCAGCCTCGCTCTGCTTGCCAACCACGAGGTGCACCGCATCCTGATCGTCGATCTCGACGTGCATCAGGGTGACGGAACGGCGGACATTCTCGGCGGGGAGCGGCGCGCTTTCACCTTTTCCATGCATGGCGCGCGCAACTATCCCATGCAGAAGGCCGTGTCCGACCTCGATGTCCCGCTCGACGATGCTTTGGACGACGGCGCCTATCTCGACATTCTGGCTGAATACCTGCCCGGCCTGCTCCACCAGCAGCCCGACCTCGTTTTCTACAATGCCGGCGTCGATCCTCATCGCGACGATCGGCTTGGCCGCCTATCTCTGACGGATGAGGGTCTGCGCGCCCGCGATCGCTTCGTGATCGACACGGTGCGCGCTGCCGGCATTCCGCTCTGCGGCGTGATCGGCGGTGGCTATTCGCGCGATGTGGAGGAGGTGGCCGCCCGCCACGCCATCCTGTTCGAAACGGCAGCCGACTTCGTCTAGCGCCGGTAGCTCAACAGACGCAGCAGCAGAAACACCGGCACGACGATCGCGGCGCCCAGAAGCAGGTAGCTCGTGAAGCGGTCAAAGGTGGAGAAAGTGAAATCCCAGATCGCCCGGAACGTGTCGGCGAACCAGTAGAAGACGTCCCACGGGCTCCAATCCAGGAAAGCCAGGACCATGCCCACCAGGAGCGACACGACGATCAGCTTGATCAAAACGCGAAAGGGGCTGTCACCCAGAAACCGCGTCACGCCGCCTGACATTGCCTGATCCACTCCATCATCGGACTTGGTCTTGGATAAGCCGCATACAAAGCCAGTCCGGCCGGATCAAGGCAGCACGCAGCTGATTGCGGGCAAGCCTGCCTCATGCTACCGCTATCGTTGTGCGGGTATGATGTAATGGTAGCTTGTCAGCTTCCCAAGCTGAACGCGCGGGTTCGATTCCCGCTACCCGCTCCAACCTCCTGAACAACTGGCTAAGCGCCCGATCTTGAATCGGACGGATGCGGATCGGCATTGCCGCCCATACCGAAGCCGCCTCCCATCCCGCCGCCACCCATACCACCACCTCCGCCCCCCCCTCCCCCGCCGCGCGATCCTTCACCACCGCGCTCACCCTTGCCACGACCGCCGCCTGAACTCGATGGGCGCGCGGGGCCTTGCGCAGGGATCTGCAAATCTGAAGGGATCGGCGCGAGATCGAGTGCATCGCGGATGAAGTCGCGCAGCGAGATGACCAGTTCGTGCGTGTGGACGGTTCGGCCGGCAACCAGGTCGCGAACGGCGCGCTCGGCGAGGCGAACCTGTTCTTCGGTGCCGAGCAGGATGATGTCCGACAGCGTTGCTTCCACGGCATCGCGGATGCGGCGGGGGCGATCCCAGTCGGCATTCCCGTTTTCACCTGGCGCTGTTGCAACACCTTCCGAGTCGATGGCGGGCTCGATCGTTTCTGGAACACGCAAGTCGCGGCGATGGGCGGGGTTGACGCTCAGGTCGCCGGTGAACGAGCCGCCCAGCGTCTTATAGGCTGCAATCAGCGTCCGCAGACGCTCATTGATCTGCCGGTTGAACCGTTCGCGGCGGCGCTGCACCGTGAACATCATCAGCAAGCGAATGCCCATGCTGATGAGCGTAAACAAAGCGAGGCCGATCAGCGTCATCAAGACGCTTTGCCAGGAGCTGAAATCGAAACTGCGCAAAGATGGCCCTCGCTTGGTTGGCCCGAAGGAATTGGGCACCGTCTCTCTAACGCTTAGCCGCGAGATAGTCGCCTGAAACAAAAACCCCGGTACGATGACCGGGGTTTCTTGTTGGCCTTAATAGCCGATCCAGACTCGCTCGCGACGGCAGCGGCGTTCCCAGCGTCCGTGATGGCGGACACGCCGGCAAACCTGACGCGACACCCTGCGGCGACGGCCACGACGGTCGTGACGACGGCCATGCCCACGGCGATCATGACGGCGAAGGTCGCGGTGATCGCGGACTTCCGTGACCTCGGGCGTCGAAGCGTCCAGGTCATCGAGGATGCCGCTCGGCTTTACAACAGCTGCGTCGGCTTCAGTTGGGCCAACGACCTTTGCAACGGCAACAGCGCCGGCAAGACCGAGCAAGCCTGTGAGGAAATGTCGTCTTTCCATGGGAACCTCCATTTCTGTGTTCTTTGGGAAGGCAGATCATAAGGGACCCTGATGACTAGATCCTGAACGATCTCCCAAAAATGCAGGTGGACGGATGCGGCACGCCTTACCGCGGCTTCGGCTCCAGGTTCAGATAGGTCGGGTCAAATTCGCCGATATCGGTCAACTTGCGCCAATCGTGAATCACCACCCGCGACCCATCCCACGATATGGCGTTCGTGGCGCGCAGAGTTTGCATGCTGCGGTTGAGGTGGACGGTCGAGAGGCCGAACATGTCGGCCAGGTCGAGCTGGGTGATGGCCAGATCGAACGACCAGTTCTTAGCCAGACCCACTTCGGACATGCGAAGGTAAAGCTCACAGGCCATATGCGCCAACTTGGCCGGTGGAGGCAGACGTCCCACGACCGAGACAGCCGCACGTGTCAGCGCGGCGTCGGTTACAGTCGTCATCCAAAACAATCTTCCGAGGTGAGGATGCGTTTCCGTCAAACGGATGACCTCGGCATGCGGGATCCAGGCGACAGTGCAAGCGCTTGCGGCCCTCACGCCATGATCCATCTTGGCCAAGAGCATGCCGTTCAGATCAACAAAATCACCGGCAATGTGGACGGCGCTGATCATCCGCTTGCCGCTCCGCAGCAGATGCTCGCGATACGCGATACCTTGCAACAATACACAGCTTTGCGTGGGCCGACTGCCTTGCCGAACAATGGGGGTCCGCACTGCGATGGTTTCCTGGCGATGGGTCATCCGTTCGAGCACGGATTTCTCTTCATCGGACAGGCTGTCTCGCCGCTGAAGATAGGTGATGAGTGGATGTGGCATTCTGTCCCCCTCAGAGCCGAATGCACACTGTAAGCCAGCGTTCCAAAATGAAAAGCTTGCCTCATCAAAGGAGCTGCGCGCGGCTTGGCTTGGCCCACGCGCAGCATGGGTGTGGTTAGGCGGCAGCCGGTGGCTGAGCCATGCGCCAGCGGAGAATATCAACCAGAACAAACGCGACGACACTGACACCCAGAACGGGCAGCGCCCAGCCAAGGACCACCACCGTGACCAGCATGATGGCTTTCCAGGTGATGTTCAGCCGAAGCCAGCTTTGCACGAGCGTATGCGGCAAGGCGCCAGGCTTGGGCCGATGCCGCCACCAGATGCGGTAACCGTAGATCACCACGGCCACGAGGCTGATGCCGAGTACCGCGAGTACAAGCTGGTTCACGATGCCGAACAGCAGGCCCATATGCGCCGCAATGCCCCATTGCACGAGCTTGGCGCTGATCGGGAACGTCACGAAGTCGGCGCGGCTCGTCACGGCCATCGTGTTCGGATTGATCGCGACCGTGTCGACTTGGCTTGGCCAGGCGCGATCATATTCCCGCACCACCCAGGCTGAACCGGGCTTCGGCACCTTGATTTCTAGCATCGGCGAATCGATGCCGCCTGCCTTCGCGGCAGTCAGCACTTCATCCAATCTGGTTGAAGGATCGTCCGCCGGCATTACCATCCCCGGCGTATGATGGTGAGCATGACCGCCCGCCGCTGCCGCATTGTGTTCAGCATGTTCGCCGCCGGTGTCGCTCAGCGCGCCTTCGAGCGATGTGGAAACCGTCGGCGTGATCCAGCCCATCGTGTTGCGCAGATCGTCGATCCGCGCTCCGGCCCATTGCGACCAGGTCAGCCCCGTCGCAGACAGGAAAAGGAGGCCGAGCGACAGCACGACGCCAATGATGCCGTGTTTGTGATGCAGTTGCAGGCTCTTGTTGGCCGGTTGCTGATTGGCGAGCTTTCCGGTGGAGCGCCACAGCCACAACAGTACGCCGCCCAGCGTCAGGATCCACAGCCAGGACGCGGCAAGCTCGCTATAGGCACGGCCGAGATCGCCCAGCATGATGCTTCGATGCAGGTAATCGAGCGTCGTGCGGAACGGCAGGATGCCGCTGGTTCCGTAAGCGATCAGGTCGCCCTTGATGTCGAGGGTCACCGGATCGACGAAGATCGCCCGGCTTTCGGAAGCGCCGAGTGCGGGATCCGTAAACATCACCCGCGTGGTCATGCCGGGTCCGGTGGTGGGACGCACAGCCGATAAGGTTGGCGCGTCGCCGATATAGGTCCGCGCGGCCTGCACCTGCGCGGCCAGAGGCTGCGGCTCGCCGGTCGAGGTTGTCGTGAGTTGCTCGCGATAAAGCCAGGTCTCGATCTGGGGGGTCAGGGCATAAAGCGTGCCGGTGATCGCCGCGACGATCAGGAAGGGGCCGACAAACAGGCCGACATAGAAGTGAAAGCGCGAGATGAACGCCTTGAAACTCGAACCGTGTTGCGGAACGGCATGCGGCGCTACGCCGGTTGAATGACCGGTGGTGTGAGACGAAGCGAGGCTCATGGCTGCGCTCCGTTGTGGACGAATGGGCTGTATAGACCTGGCTGGTTGAACGCTTGCAGGCACACGGCCTCGCACAGCGCCCGCACAATGAAGTGGGACATGGATGGTCTCCGGATGAACGATCAAGAATGGGAACGTCAGGCGGATAACGACGGCGGCCCCGTGGGAAACAGGGGCGCGCCGGAGAAACGGAGAACCAAGCGTTCGCCGGGATTGCCGATGAAATCGATGTCGACGGCGTTGGTCCAGGCATAGATGCCCCCATCTCCGGGGATTGGTGCCAGCACGGCCACCCCGACACCGCAAAGTGTGCCGCAGGGACAAGAATGATCGAGCGGCGAAGGCGGCGCGCCGTCTTGATGCGAGACAATCGTGGTCGTGCTTGTTCCGTGACAGATAACGGTGGTGCGCTCGTTGCTGACCAGCACATTGGAAGCGCATAGCCAAGCAGAAAGCAGCACCTGCACGAGGACGAACGTCGCCGTCAGCGCAGCAGCCATGCCGCCCGCCCAACGATCATCCAGAAGCTGCCTCATCCCTCGCATATCCTGTGATCGCAGATGGCGCGCGGTTTGTCATTGTCCGGGCGCAACCAATTTGCGCAGTTACTCGATCGTTTGCATTGAAAGGCAAGCCGCACCAGATGAACGGAACCTGACCCAGGCATTCAGCTTCGGCTTAGATGCTGTTGGGTAGAAGGAACCAAAGCGCAGCCAGTTGGTTTGCGGCCAATACGAAAGAGGTACCTATGAATAAGAAGATCTTGGGTGCGGCTGCCTTGGTTGTGGCCGCGGGTCTCCCCGGCATCGCATCGGCGGCTTCCACGGCCATCGCGACCACGAACGTCAATCTGCGCGCGGGTCCGTCCACCGAGTATCCGGCCGTCAACATCGTTCAGGCCGGCTACAGCGTGCGCGTTTACGGCTGCCTCAGCAATCGCTCCTGGTGCGACGTGTCTTATGGCCCACAGCGCGGCTGGATGTCGTCCAATTATCTCGCTTACGTCCAGAACGGCCGCCGTTACACCGGCGAACGCGTCGTCGGCTATATCGGCGCACCAACCATCGGCTTCTCTGTAGGCAGCTACTGGGATGATCACTACCGCGGCCGCTCCTTCTATCGCGACCGCGACCGTTGGGATCGCCGTGGTGGATGGGACCGTCCGCGCCCGCCGCGCGATGACTGGCGCGATCGCCGGGACCGCCGCGAAGATTGGGAAGACCGCCGCGAGCGTCGTGGTGACTGGGAAGACCGTCGTGACGATCGCGACCGTCGCGCCGGCTGGGATGAGCGCCGGGATCGCGGCGAAGACCGTGGCCGCGACGAGCGCCGGGATGATCGTGGCCCAGGCCCCGACCGTCGCCCCGAGCCGCGCGATGAACGTGTCGATCGCGGTGAAGATCGTCGTCCCGATGGTGGCGGAGAACGCGTGATCCGCAGGTATGAGCAGGATCGCTTCAAGCAGTAAGCAGAAAGCAAAAAGGCGGGGCTTTGGTCCCGCCTTTTTCTTTGCCCGCAACTGCCGTCAGGAAACCGCGCAGACTGTCGATCGCGTCAGGAAGCGCTTCTCCCGGCCATTGTCCAACGAGAACATGCCGCCACGGCCGGGTACTACGTCTATGATGAGGTCGCTGTTCTTCCACACTTCGTAGTTTGCCGCTCCGATATAGAACGGCGTGCCGTCGATCTCGCCCAGAAGCACATCGTGGTCGCCGATCAGGAACTCGCCGCGCGCATAACACATCGGCGAAGATCCATCGCAGCAGCCGCCGGACTGATGAAACAGCACCGGGCCATGCTCGGCAATGATCTCGGCCAGCAGCTCCCTTGCAGCATGCGTGGCCGAAACCTTGTTGAGCGAGGTGTGCGCCGACATCAATTACCTTTCAAGAAACAGGCTACGCCGGAAAGACGTCGCCCGTACGCGTATCGCTCAGAAGAAGCCGAGCTTCTTCGGGCTGTAAGACACCAGCATGTTCTTGGTCTGCTGGTAGTGATCGAGCATCATCTTGTGCGTTTCGCGTCCGATGCCGGACTGCTTGTAGCCGCCGAAGGCCGCGTGGGCGGGATAGGCATGATAGCAGTTCGTCCACACACGGCCCGCATGGATGGCGCGGCCGAAGCGGTAAGCGCGCGTGCCGTCACGGGTCCAGATGCCGGCGCCAAGGCCGTAGAGCGTGTCATTGGCGATCGACAGCGCTTCCTCATCGTCCTTGAAGGTCGTGACCGACACCACCGGCCCGAAGATTTCCTCTTGGAAGACGCGCATTTTGTTGTGGCCCTTGAAGACCGTCGGCTTGACGTAATAGCCGCCAGCCAGATCGCCTTCGAGATTGGCGCGCTCGCCACCCGTCAGCACTTCCGCGCCTTCCTGACGGCCGATGTCGAAATAGCCGAGGATCTTGTCCAACTGCTCCTGCGAGGCCTGCGCACCCAACATGGTGGCGGGATCGAGCGGGTCGCCCTGCACGATGGCATCGACGCGCTTCAGGGCCTTTTCGATGAACTTGTCGTAGATCTTCTCATGCACGAGCGCGCGGCTCGGGCAGGTGCAGACCTCGCCCTGGTTCAACGCAAACATCACGAAGCCCTCGATCGCCTTGTCGAGGAAGTCGTCGTCATCGGCTGCCGTGTCTTCGAAGAAGATGTTGGGCGACTTGCCGCCGAGTTCCAGCGTCACCGGAATGAGGTTCTGGCTGGCATATTGCATGATCAGCCGGCCGGTCGAGGTTTCGCCGGTAAAGGCGATCTTGGCGATACGGTTCGACGACGCTAGCGGCTTGCCGGCCTCGAGGCCGAAGCCGTTGACGATGTTGAGCACGCCGGCCGGCAGAAGATCACCGATCAGGTCAGCCCACAGCATGATGGTGGCCGGCGTTTGTTCGGCTGGCTTCAGCACCACGCAGTTGCCGGCGGCTAGGGCGGGCGCCAGCTTCCAGCAGGCCATCAGCAGCGGGAAGTTCCAGGGAATGATCTGGCCGACGACGCCGAGCGGCTCATGGAAGTGGTAGGCGACCGTGTCGTGATCGATCTCGGAAATACCGCCTTCCTGCGACCTTAGTACGCCGGCAAAGTACCGGAAATGGTCGATCGCGAGTGGCACGTCTGCTGCGGTCGTTTCGCGGATCGGCTTGCCGTTGTCCCAGGTCTCTGCCAGCGCCAGCAGGTCGAGATTTTCTTCCATGCGGTCAGCGATCTTGAGCAGCGCGCTGGCGCGTTCCTGTGGGCTGGTGCGACCCCAAGCATCCTTTGCCTTGTGAGCGGCGTCGAGCGCGGCTTCCACGTCGGCAGCTTCGGAGCGCGCGACTTCGCCGAGCGGACGGCCTGTCACCGGCGAGATGTTTTCGAAATAGCGGCCGGATTTCGGTGCGACCCATTCGCCGCCGATGAAATTGTCATAGCGCTTGGCAAAGGGGACCTTGGCCGCGCGCAGAAATTCAGGCTTGTTCATGATGACCTCCCAGATGAACACGCGCCTTTAGGCGCTTAGGCAGGAGCATCGTCGGCAAAGCGAAACCTGTCATCTCTCCCGAGCCTCCAGGGGATAAGGAGTGTCGCAGATCTGAGACAGGGTGCAGTGCGGAAGGTGATCTAGTGCGGCCGCTCGAGCCCGGTCTTGTTCAGCTTGCGATGCATGGTGGCCCGGCTGATGCCGAGCAGCTTGGCCGCAGCCGAAACATTGCCGCCGGCGCGCGCCAAGGCACGCTGCAATACGCCACGCTCGGCATCCGTGAGGTCCTCGGCGCGCTGACCACCAAGTAGCTCGGAGGCCGGCAACGTTCCCAAAAGAACCTCGTCGGACAGGCCGAGTGCTTGGCGCGCGACCCGCGTCGCACCAACCACCATGTCGTCGGCATCGAGCGCCAGCAGCCCTCCTCCCGCTTTGTCCGCTGTTGGTGCAACCACGATGCGGGCACTTGGAAAAGCCAGCCGGAAGGTCTCGGCTTCGATCCGCCGCGCGGCATCGGCAACCGCCACCGCAATCAGGCTTGCAAACCCTTCCGTCAGATCAGCGCGGCAGGACGATACGTCGAGTGCGGCCGCCAGCCGTCCCTGATGATCGAAGATCGGCGCGGTGGTGCAAGACATCAGCGTATTGCGCGAGAAGAAATGCTGGTCGCGGTGGATCGTCAGTGCCCTCTGCTCAACCAGGCAGGTGCCGATCCCGTTCGTGCCTTCCGAGCGCTCGCTCCAGACAGTACCGGTCCAAAGACCCCATTCATCAAAGGTCTCGTCGTCGCCGGCAGCACCACGGCGCTCCAACGGAATACCGTCGCGATCGGCCAGAAGTACGCAACAGCCGACGCCGCCAACAGCCTGATACAACCGGTCGAGACTGGCTTGCGCGGCATAAAGCAGCGGCTCGATGCGCTGGCGCGCATGCCGCAACTCGGCCGATGTCAGCCGTTGCGGCGGAGCGGACGCTGCGGGATCGAGATGATGCAAAGCCAGCGAGCGCTGCCATGATGCGACCAGCGCCGAGCGCGCCGCTTCGTTGGAAGCGATCGCCGCCTGCACGCGGTTCGTGTGTTGCGCGATGTGTGTTCCGACCACGGTCTCCTCCCGTTGCCTGCGAATGCCCTACTGCTTCCGTTCAACTCCGATTGTCATGCCTGTTGCCGGCGGTCTCCTCCCAACCGGCAACCGAGCTTAGCCTGCGTTCAGCCGTCTGGACAAGCACCATCCATCGGCTGCGCATCGCCTGCCAGACGCTGCGCCAGATCTGCGACCTGGCCGCGAATATCGGGAATGGCGATGATCTCCCAGAAGCACCCCGCCGTGATCGGTCCCACGGCAAAAAGCCGATCGGAAACGGAGCCATCGCCACGGATCGTCGCGCCTTCCGGCGTGACATGGATGCCAAGACCGAGAGGGTCGCGATGAAGGATGCCCGCATCGCGCAGTTCGGCCAGCAGCGGGTTGTGGGTCCTGGCGAGATCGCCGCTGGCGCCACGGCATTCGATCACGAGACGCGCCTCGATGCGCTGTTCCTGGTGGGTGCCCCGCTTCTCGATCGTCACGACGGCGCCTTCGCTGCTGCCTTCCACAGCAGCCACGCGAGCGCTGATGATGCGTAATTGGCCGTCCGCCTGTGCGGCCGCCAAACGCGCATAAATCTGCGGCGCCATACGGTGGCGATGAACATCCCAGAAGGGACGGACATGGCGCAGGAAGCGCTGGTGGTCCTTATCGGAAAGACCTTGCCACAGCGCCTGCGTGTGGGGCCGAAGGCTATCCACCACCCCGCGCCAATCAAAACCTTCGGCCTGTTTCTGAAGCACACGCTTTCGCAGCCAGCGGACCATGCCGATCAGATCAGTCTGTTTGGGCACGTCCGCCGCGTCCAACTCCAGCGGCTCCACAGAGCGATGCGGCTGGGGGAGTAAGCCCCGCCGCGAGATGGCCGTGATAGGACCCTTGTGGCCTCGATCCAGAAGCGACACCACGGCATCCACCATGGACAGGCCGGTGCCGACGATGGCGATGGGCGCATCATCGGACAAAGACGGTATTGGCGCGTTGGACCAGCCGACGTGCCGCCAAGGTACATCAGGCAACGAAGGCGCTTCGTTACCAGTGGCAAGGATCGCCGCTTCGGCAGTATATCGCTCGCCATCCTTGGTCACGGCCGAAACGCTGGCACCGTCCTCATCGAGCGTCGCGACGTCGCTGCGCACCCATTCAAAGCGAGGCGTGTTCAGAAAGGGCGCAATGAGGCTCTGGAGATAATCGCGGTATAAACGGCGCGGCACATAGGAGTGTCCCGTCCAGCCGCCTTCCGGTTTCCATCGGTCGACATGGCCGATCCAATCCTTGAAGTGGCTGGGTTGATCGGGGAATGCGCTCATACGCTCGGCGCGAACATTCAGGAGATGGCCTGGATGCTCCGTGCCGTAAGCAATGCCGGCGGCAAGGTCGCCGCGTTCAAACAGGACGACCTTTTCAACCTGCGGCCGTGATAGAAGCTGGACGGCGGCCAGAACACCACTGGCTCCGCCGCCGATCACCATGAATGTTCTCAGAACCGCCTCCAGATCGCAAATTTCATCCCGTTATTGCGACCTGGATGAAGGAAATCAACCTTTACGGCCTTCCTCGTCCAGCGAATCGAACTCGCCTTCAGTCAGGGAAATGGCCGCGCCGGCGACGTTCTCCTCAAGGTGCCTCACCTTCGACGTGCCGGGGATCGGCAGCATCACCGGCGAGCGCTTCAGGATCCAGGCGAGCGCAATCTGGCTCGGTGAAGCCCCATGCTCGCGTGCGATCGTGTCGAGGATGCTTCCTTCAACCGCGAGGTCGCCGGACGCCAGCGGCGCCCAGGGAATGAAGCCGATCTTGTTGGCCTCGCAATAATCGAGAACATCCTCGCTGCCGCGCGCCACCAGATTGTAGCGGTTCTGCACAGTCGCTACCGGAAACACCTTCGAGGCCGCCTCGATTTCTTCCACCGACACTTCGCTCAGACCCGCATAGCGGATGATGCCCTGGTCGATCAGCGACTTGATTGCATCGAACTGCTCGCTGCGATCGACATCTGAGTCGATGCGGTGCAACTGCCAGAGGTCGATCTGCTCGACGCCGAGCTTCTTCAGGCTCTTCTTGGCTTCTTCGATGAGGTGCTCGGGATTGCCCTTCGGGGTCCAGATATTCGGGCCTTCGCGCGTCAAGCCGCCCTTGGTGGCGATTAGCATGTCGCTGCCATAAGGATGCAGCGCTTCGCGGATCAACTCTTCCGACACGTCCGGTCCGTAGGAATTGGCGGTGTCGATCAGGTTGATGCCGAGCTCGGGCACCCGCTTCAGCGTGCGGATGCTTTCTTCGCGATCTTCGGGCGGACCCCATATGCCGGGACCGGTGATCCGCATGGCGCCGAAGCCGAGGCGGTTGACGGTGATCGAACCGCCGATGGAGAATTGGCCGGACTTTGCCGCGTCGAGTTCGGGCATGGTACGCTTCCTTCTGCTTGGGATTGCAGCCTTACATAGGAAGCGGACCGGCTCGTGTAAGGGCGATTGCCCGGTTGGACGACCCCTCCCTTATTCCGGAGCGGCCTCCGGCGCTGTGTAACGGCGGCGCACGGCTTCGATGATGCCCTTGCGCGTATCGTCCGGCGACAGGCTATCATCCCGCTCGATGGCGCGCGCTTCTTCCGCCATCTCGTCGTCGCGAAGCTGCTTCTTGAACCAGGTCGAGAAATCACCGGCGCGCAGATGGTGCAGCCAGGTTTCTTCGTCGATCCCTTCCGCGACCTGGACGAAGATCATGAGGTTCTGGATGCGCAGGTTCATCTTGTCGCCTGGGCCACGGAAATAGAAGCTGCCCTGCTCGTTGAGCGTGCCGACCGCATATTTGCGCGAATGGCGCTTGCGCGATTGCAGCGGCTTGATCGGCGTGATCGGGCGCGGCGCGTCCTCACCATCGGGGCGCCAGAACAGCACCTGCTCATCCGATGCAGGCTTCACGCCCGCAGGCATGTCGCGGCCCGTCATGGCGCAGAACTTCTTGATGACCTTGTCGCCTTCCGGCCCCAGCGCGATCACCGCCGTAGCGAGCTTCAGCGCATCAGCCGACACGGAATCCGGATGCACGGTGATCATTATCATGCCGGGGAAACGCACCGACAGCACCAGCGGCGTATCTTCGCGGCGCTTGGGCATGAGGTGATGCGTTTCATCGACGATCAGCCAATGCGGTCGGGCGCAGCGCGAACGAAGCCGGCCGAGTTCAGGCAGGAAGTCGGTGAAGAAGGGCGGGCGCTCATCCAGACCCAGCGCCAGCGTACTCACCACGATGTTGGTGCGGCTTTGCTCCAGCAGTTGCAGGGCCTGTTCCTTGGTGGGCGCAGCCTCGCCGTCGCCAACCACGACCGCATGTTCCAGCCCGTCATAATCGCCTTCCGGGTCGAACACGCAAAACTGGAAATCCTTTTCCACGAAGCGCTCAGTCAGTGCCGTCGCCAGCGTGGACTTGCCGATGCCGGACGTTCCGGCGATCAGCACCGTGTCAGTCGGCCAAAGCTCGACGGGCGTATCATCGTCGTTGCAGCCAACGGCAACCGCCTGCTTCTGCACCAGCGGTTCCTCGCCGCCCTTCTTCAGCACGCGGTCGATCAGGTTCTCCACCGCGCGCCCTCGCTCCGAGCGCATCACGAGGTCGGCCGTTTCTTTCAGGGCCGGAATGGCGTTGGCAACCGCAACCCCAAGCCCGCAGCGGCGCAGCAGCGCATGATCGTTTTCGGCATCACCAATGCCGATGACGTTGTGTGCGGAAAAGCCGAGATCATCGAGCGCGGCATCGAGGCCCGTCGCTTTGTTGACCCCGCTTTGCAGGATCATCACAGCGCTCTTGTTGAAGATGATTTCCAGTTCCAGACCCTGTTCGCGGATGAGGTCCAGCGCCGTATTCTGATGCGGCTCCCAGGTGGCGACGATGGCGCGCCCTACCGACATGCGGTCTACGCCGCGGTCCTTTAGCGCCTCGATAAAAGCCGGCGGCGGCGGCGTGGCGATCACGCGCTCTTCCTCGCTGGCCGGCGTATAGATCAGCGCGCCGTTTTCCGCGACGATCTTGTCGAACAGCTTGAACTCTGGAAAGCATTCCTTCAGGTCCGGCAGCTCGCGGCCGGTGACCAGGATGAGCTTGCGCCCGCTTTCCTTGAACCGCTTCAGCGCCGCCAACGTTTCGGCAGAAACCTTACCGTGGGTGGCAAGCGTTCCGTCATAGTCCGTCGCCAGCGCGATATAATACATCCGTTCTCCGATCAGGCAGCCTTTGTTGATGCATCAACGCGCCGCGCTCAGATCAGTTACAGCTAATGCTGCCGGAGCGCGATCACACTCTGTTCAGAGCGCTGTGTTCGGTCAGCGCCATGCCTCGTATCAACGGAAGTGCTTGGACAGCTTCAGGCCCTGCGCCTGGTAGTTCGACTGGAGGTCCGCGCCATAAAGCGCATCTGGCCGATCCTGCATATGCTCGTAAACCAGACGGCCAACGATCTGGCCGTGTTCCAGAATGAAGGGCACTTCGTGGCTGCGCACTTCCAGCACGGCCCGGCTCCCCGTGCCGCCAGCCTGCGAATGGCCGAAGCCGGGGTCGAAAAAACCGGCGTAATGGACCCGAAATTCCCCGACTAGCGGGTCAAAAGGGGTCATTTCAGCCGCAAAATCGGGTGGAACATGCACGGCTTCGCGGGAAACCAGGATATAAAACTCGTCGGGATCGAGGATCAGCTCGCCCTGGCCACGATCCGTCAGCGGCTCCCAGAAGTCGGCGGCGTCCTGAGCTGCGCGCTTGTCGACATCCACCACGCCGGTGTGATGCTTGCCGCGATAGCCGATCACGCCACCGCCCGTACCCTTGAGGTCGATCGATAGCGCAATACCGTTGCCGGAAATGTTGGGCTGTTCGGACGCAACCAGCGTTTCGCGCTCATGCAGATCGAGCAGCGCCGCCCCATCCAGCATCGCCGAGCCCGTGCGGAAGCGAATCTGCGACAGCCTTGAGCCGGTACGCACCACGATCGGGAAGGTGCGCGGGGAGACTTCGAGATAAAGCGGGCCGCGATAGCCGGCCGGGATCTTGTCGAATTCCTGGCCGTGATCCGTCATCACGCGGGTAAAGATGTCGAGCCGGCCGGTCGAGCTTTTCGGATTGGCCGAAGCGGCGATCTCGCTCGGAAGCGCCAGCGCTTCCAGCAGCGGCACGATGTACACGCAGCCGGTTTCCAGCACCGCGCCGGCGCTGAGGTCGATCTCGTGCAGCTTCAGGCGGTCGAGCTTGGCTTCCACCGTGCTGGCCTGGCCCGGCAGAAAGCTCGCACGCACCCGGTAAGCCTTCGCACCCAGGCGCAGGTCGAGGCTCGCCGGCTGGATCTGGTCGGTGTCGAGCGGACGGCCAGTCGTCAGCGCGCCGCTTTGAAAAAGCGCCGCTATGTCTCGATCGGGAAGAATGCCTGTACGCAACCTGAGCCTACTCCTACGCGTGCGCGAGGATGGGCAAAGCGCAAGGTTGACGCAAGCATTCGCGCGGGTCTAAAGGACCTTATCCCGTGGTGATTTGCCGGTCGGCTTGCAGCCACGTTAAACAAGTCGCTAAAGGACCGTGGGCGTTGAGCCTTTTGGACCGGTTGCGACGTCGCGGCCGGTTTTTTTGTGCCGGTCTTTCAGTTTTGGGACATGATGATGAGCTTTGATACGCGCAACTGGAAACCCGCCACCACCCTCGTCCACGCAGGCGCGCTGCGATCGAACTTCGGTGAAATGTCGGAGGCGATCCACCTCACTCAAGGCTTCGTTTACGACACGGCCGAGCAGGCGGAAGCGCGCTTCAAGGGCGAAGAGCCCGGCTTCATCTATTCGCGCTATGCCAACCCGACCAACGACATTTTCGAAAAGCGCATGTGCGCGCTGGAAGGTGCGGAAGAAGCCCGCGCCACCGCATCCGGCATGGCCGCCGTCGCCGCCGCACTTCTTTGCAGCCTCAAGGCCGGCGACCATGTCGTCGCTGCGCGCGCGCTGTTCGGCTCCTGCCGCTGGATCATCGAAACCCTGATGCCGCGCTATGGCATCGAGTCCACGCTGGTCGATGGTCGCGATCTGCAAGCCTGGGAACAGACCGTGCGCCCCAACACCAAGCTGTTCTTCCTGGAAAGCCCGACCAACCCGACATTGGAAGTCGTGGACATCGCGGCGGTCGCTAGACTAGCCAACAGCATCGGCGCACGGCTCGTGGTCGACAACGTCTTCGCCACGCCCTTGCAGCAGAAGCCGCTCGAACTCGGCGCGCATGTCGTGGTTTATTCGGCCACCAAGCATATCGACGGACAGGGCCGCTGCCTCGGCGGCGTGATCTTGTCGGACAAGGAGTGGATCGAAGAAAAGCTGCAGGATTATTTCCGCCATACCGGCCCGAGCCTGTCGCCGTTCAACGCCTGGACCCTGCTGAAGGGCCTGGAAACATTGCCGCTGCGCGTCAGGCAGCAGACGGCAAGCGCGGCTAAAATCGCGGACTTCCTGGCTGACCATCCCAAGGTCTCGAAGGTCATCTATCCCGGCCGCAAAGACCATCCGCAGGCCGACATCATCGCGCGCCAGATGACCGGCGGCTCCACGCTGATCTGCTTTGAGCTGAAAGACAAGGCAGCGGCTTTCGGCGTGGCCAACGCGCTGGATATCGTTTTGATCTCCAACAATCTCGGCGATGCAAAGAGCCTGATCACCCATCCGGCGACCACCACCCACAAGAACCTGACGCCGGAAGCGCGCGCGGAAGGCGGCATCCGCGAAGGCACGTTGCGCTTCTCCACCGGCCTGGAAGACACCGACGATCTGATCGCCGACTTCGATCAGGCTTTGTCGAAGATCTGAAGGTTCGGATCTAAAGCAGCGCCCTCGGCGCCACGCTTCGCCAAGCCAGATGCATGGCCTGGCGGAGCAGGTCGGGCTCGATCTTCTCCAGCGCGATCATTGTCCAGCCTTTTTCGCCCCAGCTTCCGGGGACGGGCGTGAACAGCGCCTCCGCCTGTTCGCGAAACAGGATCTGCTCTTCCGGCGAAAGCTTCACCACCGCACGGCCGTCCTGTGTGCGAAAGGTCGCGAAAATATGCCCGCCGACCCTGAAGTCGGCCACATCGAAATGACTGTCTTCAACGGTTTGCGGCATGGAAAGCGCCAAAGCGCGGAAATCTTCCTCCGTCATCATTTTAGTCCTCCCAAAAGGGAGACTACGACTGAAACATCGTTCTGGCGAGGAGCATGCATGGTGAGGCGAGGAGCCGACCGCGCGCTCAGCGCCAGCGCCGGCCATCAAGCCTGTGCGAGCGGCGGAACAGTGTGGCTTGACTGCGCTTGTCGAGACAGCAAAGCTGCAACCGGGCGGGAAGACGGGAACTGAGTGACCATGTATCGCGCCACAACCTATGACATCGAAGTCACCGCCGAGCCGTTCTATCTCGAGGACCGCTCCGATCCAGACGATAGCCATTATCTCTGGGCCTACCGCATCACGATCGCCAACAAGTCGGACCAAGCGGTGACCCTTGTTGCGCGCCATTGGCAGATCACCGATGCGCGCGGCAAGGTGGAGATCGTCGACGGCGAAGGCGTTGTGGGCGAGCAGCCGGAACTCGAGCCCGGCGACAGTTTTCAATACACGTCAGGTTGCCCGCTCAGCACACCATCAGGCTTCATGGTCGGGCGCTACGACATGCAAGCCCGCGACGGCGCCGTGTTCAGCGTCGACATTCCCGCCTTTTCGCTCGACACGCCGCAGGCCACGCCGCGCGTCGTGAACTAAGGGCCCGAGCCGCTTGCGTTAGTGCCGGACCCTGAACTCGGCGGGATCGAAGCTGTAGCGCGTCGAGCAGAACTCGCAGCTGACATGGATCTGCCCGTCGGCTTCGGTGGTTTCGGTGATCTCTTCGGCCGAAAACCCTTCCAGGATGCCGCGGATCTTGTCGCGCGAGCAGGAGCAATCGTCCTTGACCTCAACGCTGTCAAACACGCGAACGCCATGCTCGTTGAACAACCGGTACAACAACCGCTCGGCCCCTACAGTCGGATCGAACAGTTCGTCCGGCTCGATCGTTTCCATCAAGGCGACCAGTTCCAGCCAGGCATTGTCTTCCGGACCATCGGCAGCGTCCTCGTTGGGATCGTCGCCGCCCGGCAGATCGCGGACCTGCATGCGCTCCGGCGCGCGCGGCAGAAACTGCGCCAGCATGCCGCCGGCGCGCCAAAGCTCCTTCGCTCCACCCTCGCCCGGCACGATCTGCTTGGCCACAGCTAGGCGCACTTCGGTCGGGATCTGCTCGGACTGCCGGAAATAGATGCGCGCGACGTCTTCGAAGGAGGTCGCTTCCAGTTGCACGATGCCCTGGTACCGCTGGGTGTGCGGACCCTGGTCGATGGTCAGCGCCAGAACGCCATTGCCCAGCAGTTCGGCCGAGGTGGTCGCTTGATCCGCAATCGCCGCCTCAACGCGCTCGGCATCGAAACGAGCATAGCCGCGCACCGAAGAGGGAGACGAGAAGTCGGCAACCAGCAGATCGACGGGCCCATCCGTGCGGGTTTGCAGGATGAACTTGCCCTCGAACTTCAGGGATGTGCCGATCAGCACCGTCAGCACGATCGCTTCGGCCAGAAGGCGCGACACCGGCTCGGGGTAGTCGTGACGTTCCAGGATGCTGTTGATCATCGGCCCGAGCTGGACCGTGCGGCCGCGCACATCCAGCGGCGCCACTTCGAAGGGCACGACATGGTCGTCGCCGGCGACCCCGAAGTCGCCCAAACGCAGGTTTGTATCAGGCAAAAGCAGTCGCCTCGTTTATCGCAGCGGGTTGTTCAGCAGCCAGACACCAAGCCAACACGGCCTTTTGCGCGTGCAAGCGATTTTCGGCCTCATCGAAGACAACGGAATGCGGCCCATCGATGACCTCGTCCGTGACTTCCTCGCCCCGGTGCGCGGGCAGGCAGTGCATGAACAAGGCCTCGGGCCGCGCTCGCGCCATCAGCTTTTCGTTGACCTGGTAAGGCAGGAACACGTTGTGGCCGCGCGCCTTATCCTCGAAGCCCATCGACACCCATGTATCGGTCACCACGCAATCCGCGCCGTCGACCGCATCTTCCGCCGTTTTGGTGAAGGTGACGCGGCCGCCATTGGCCTTGGCCCAGTCGGTAAAGCGCTCCACAGGCTCGCTGCCTTCCGGCACTGCGACGTTCAAGCGGAAGTCGAAGCGTGCGGAGGCTTCCATCAGGGAATGCAGCACGTTGTTGCCATCGCCGGTCCAGGCAAACAGCTTGTCCTTCACCGGCCCGCGATGTTCCTCATAGGTCATCAGATCGGCCATGATCTGGCACGGATGCGTTTCGTCCGTCAGGCCGTTGATCACCGGCACCGTCGCGTTTTCCGTCAGTTCGATCAAACGCGCATGATCGGTGGTGCGGATCATGATCGCATCGACATAGCGCGACAGGACCTTGGCGGTGTCGGCGATCGTTTCCGAGCGTCCCAGCTGCATTTCGGTGCCCGTCAGCATGATCGTTTCGCCACCGAGCTGGCGCATGCCGACATCGAACGACACGCGGGTACGGGTCGACGGCTTGTCGAAGATCATCGCCAGTGCCTTGCCTTCCAACGGCTTTGACCGCTCGCCGGCCTTCAGCCGGGACTTGCGGGCATGGGCATCATCCATGATCGCGCGCAGCTGATGCGGCGCCATGGAGGACAGATCGGTGAAATGGCGAACAGTCATGGTGCCGCTCATGCTGCCGATCCGTTCGCCTGGCTTAGACCCCGTTGACTAAGCCCTTGCGCCGCCCTGCGGATGCGCTCCACGCCGTCGCGGATCTCCTCGTCGGTCAGCGTTAGCGGCGGAAGGAGGCGCACCACATTGTCACCGGCTGGCACCGCCAGCAGATGCTCGTCGCGCAGCTTGGCATTCACCACCGTGTTCGGCATCTTGCATTTCAGCCCGAGCATCAGCCCGTCACCGCGAATATCTTCCACGACATCGGGATAGGTGTCGGCGATTTCGGCCAGACCCTGCTTCATGGCATTGGCCTTGCGCACGACATCATCCAGGAAGCCGTCCTCCAGAACGACATCGAGCACGGCATTGCCGACCGCCATGGCCAACTGGTTGCCGCCGAAGGTCGTGCCATGCACGCCCGGCACCATGCCCGATGCCGCGTCTTCCGAAGCCAGGCATGCGCCCACGGGGAAGCCGCCGCCGATGCCCTTGGCGATCGCCATGATGTCCGGGGTCACGCCGCTGCGCTCATAGGCGAACAGCTTGCCGGTGCGGCCGATGCCAGTCTGCACTTCGTCGAAGATCAGCAACAGGTCCTGCTCATCGCAGATGGCTCGCAACTCGTTGAGGAACGAGGCCGGCGCCAAACGGATACCGCCCTCGCCCTGAAGGGGCTCGATCAAAATCGCGGCCGTTTCGGGCGTGATCGCGGCCTTTACTGCGGCAATGTCGTTGAACGGCACCTGATCGAAGCCGTCGACCTTGGGGCCGAAGCCTTCGATATATTTGGCCTGTCCGCCGGCCGCGATGGTGGCCAGCGTGCGGCCGTGAAACGCCCCTTCAAAGGTCAGGATGCGGAACTTGGCCCCATCGCCTTTGGCATAATGATAGCGGCGCGCGGTCTTGATCGCGCATTCCAGCGCTTCCGCACCCGAATTGGTGAAGAACACGCGGTCGGCGAAGGTCGCGGCGGCAAGGCGCTCGGCGAGCTTTTCCTGTTGTGGCACTTCATAAAGGTTCGACGTGTGCCAGAGCTTGCCGGCCTGGTCCGTCAGCGCCTGCACGAGATGGGGATGCGAATGCCCCAGCGAGTTGACCGCAATGCCGCCGGCAAAATCCAGGTATCGCTCGCCATCCACCGAAATGAGCCACGTGCCCTCGCCTCGCTCGAAAGCCAGGGGTGCTCGTGCAAACGTGTTGTAAAGCGCCGATCCAGTCGCCGATACAGTCATTGTCTCAACTCCGCGCGATGCGGGCCAGGCGAACCTGGCTTCCCTTGATGCTGCAGAAAGTAAAAAGCCGCCCTCGGGGCGGCCTTCTCCGAGCAATATTGGTGTTTTCACCCTTGAAGTCAACGCAACCAAAGACTGGTCTATGCGACGACTCATCCGGTTTGCGCGGTGCCCGTCTACCCTTGCGTGAAGCTTGCGGCGGTCACGTTCAAGCTGGGGAAAACCGCAGAAACTGATTCGCAGGCGTCGCAGGACTCTTGTCACGGAGTCACGCGACCACTAGGTTCGGCTCTACGAGATAACAAGATTTCGTACGGCGAACCTTATCACCGAGCATATGTAGCACATCCTCCAGTTCAAGCGGCTGGAAGGATGACGGATTCGGCTTGCCGTGCCGTCAACGGAGCGTGGAAACATGAACTGGACAGACGAGCGGGTCGAGCTCCTCAAGAAACTTTGGGCCGAAGGTCTGAGCGCCAGCCAGATTGCCGCACAGCTCGGCAATGTCAGCCGCAATGCCGTGATCGGCAAGGTGCATCGCCTCAAGCTTTCCAGCCGAGGACGCGCCACGGCCGCTCCCGCCGCGAAAAAGAAGATGGTTGCGACCCCAACCACCGTTCAGCGGACGGTCACGGCTGCGGCTCGTCCCGCAACCGCACAACCGCCACGCATCATCACCACCACTGTCGGCGCAAACGCGCTGCAGATGCAGTTCGATGCCGAGCCGGTGGCCAATCAGCAGATCCGCCCGGCAAGCGATGTCGTGGTGCCGATCTCGCGCCGCCTGCATCTGGTGGAGCTCAGCGAGCGCACCTGCAAGTGGCCGAACGGCGATCCGCTGTCGGAAGACTTCAGCTTCTGCGGCAACGACGCCAAGGATGCGAGCCCCTATTGCGGCTACCATGCCAAGGTCGCGTTCCAGCCGGTCGGCGAGCGCCGCCGCGCGCGCTAAGCCTCGCAGAACGTCTGCAACACAAGTATCGAGCCGGTATGCAGCATATGCGTACCGGCTTTTTTGTGCCCGTTGCGCAACACTGATCCGCTCGCGCGATATAGCTTAACGAATGGCAATTCCCAATCCAGCCAGCAGGCGTAGTTTCGCGGTCGAATCATTGGCGGGCGGGACGTCGAACATGAAGAAATCTTTGCTGGCGCTCGGCGCCCTTTTGGCGCTTGGCGCGGCACCGGCTGCAGCACAGGAAGCAGGCTTCCTTGGCGGCATCCAGATCGGCAAGAATGCCGACAAATATGAAGTCCGTCTTGGCGGCGGCGCTTATGATGCCGGCCCGTTCACGCCGGACTCGTTTAGCGGCGGCGTGATCAACGGCGAGTTCCTGTTTCCGAGCTTCGACTTCCTGCAGGGCATCGGTTCGCCGCGTCCTTACATCGGCACCGACATCGCGATCTCCGACGATCCGATCCATGTCCTTTATGCCGGCTTGAATTGGCAAGCCTACCTGACGCAGCGCTTCTATCTCGGCTTCAGCCTGGGCGGATCGCTCAACACCGATTCCAAGCGCACCAATGACGAAGGCGACGAGCGCGATCTCGGCTCCAACGTCCTGTTCCACCTTCAGGCCACGGCAGGTGTGGACATTACGGAAAAGCTCGGCGCCGAAGCCTTCCTCAACCACATCTCGAACGCCAATCTCGGTTCTTCGAATGATGGTCTGGAATCGGCCGGCGTCCGCCTGACCTGGAAGTTCTAAGCCCGTCCAGACGGCAAAAAAGAAGCGCCTCCAAGAGGCGCTTCGACATTCCCATCAGTGCAAGGCGCGGCAGGACCTCAGTTGGTCTTCCGCGCCTTGTCTTCTTTCTTGAGGTCGTTCCAGGCATTCTGCTGCGCCAGCATGCCTCTGAGATAGGCGACATTGGCCTGCGCCTGATCGGGCGAGAGTTCCTGGCTAGCAATCGCCTCGGCTTCCGCAAAGCGCCCCTGCAGCCCCACCACCAGAGCCAGGTTCTGGCGCACGCGGCTGTCGGCACCGGGTGCTGCGGCGGCCTTGCGCATCGTCGCTTCGGCGGTTTTCAGATCGCCGGTCAGCACATAGGACATTCCAAGGTTCGACAGAACGGAAGGCTCACCGGGCTTCAGCTCCAGCGCGCGCGTATAAAGATTGCGCGCTTCGTTGTTTTGGCCGAGCTGGTCGAGGATCGCGGCTTCGGCGGAAACCAGCCGCCAATCCGGATATTCCGGCGTTTGAGCACGGCGCACCGCCTGCAAAGCCGGCTCGAACTGACCGTCGGCCGCAAGCGCCTTGCCGTAGGCCGCCAACACATCGCGATCCTTGGGGTGGTCGATCGCCGACTTGCGCATCACCGCCAGAGCCTGTTCGGTGCTGCCGCTCATCTGCAGAACCGCGGCGTAGCGCAGCGCGGTCGCCTTGTCGCTCGGCTGTTTGGCGTAGGATTGCCCGAGCCGCTGCGCGACACCTTGCAACTCCGCACTCGACATTTGCTCGACCGAACGGCCCGAGGCTGCGGGAGCGATCGAGCCTGTGGTTTCGCGGCTGGTTTGTGAACAGGCCGCAACACCGGCTGCCAGCATCAGGGCCAAGCCGGCCCTGAGCAAAGGCTTGGCGGTGAAGATGGTCTGACGATTGACGGACATCTGCGGCACCCCCTGCTCTTGCCCTGCCGCATCAGCAATATTCCGTTAACCCTAACGGAGCGTTAAACAGCATCCTTGCTTTCACTGGCGTTCTGCCCGAGGTCGACAGCCGCCCTTCCCGCTCTTAGAACAGCAAGCCGAACACACATCAGAGTGGACTCGAGTCATGCCCGTCGAACTTCTTTCCAAGCGCCCGGACAAGGCACTGCCGATCTATCTGGTTGCGAAGAACGGGTCTGACGCGGCTTGGCCGACGGCAGCCCGCGAATGGGCGAAGCTGCATGAGTTTTCGGGCGAAGCTGGCCGCGTCCTTTGCTTTCCGACCGACAGTGGCCAGCTCGGCGGCGCGCTCTGCGGTATGGGCGCCTCTGATGAAGGTGGGCTGAGCGCGCTGTCCAGCGGCGCACTTGCCCGCGCTCTGCCGGCTGGCGACTGGTATTTCGCCGATGTGCCCGGTGACGCGACACTGGCCGCACTCGGCACTGTTCTCGGCGCCTATTCTTTCGAGCGCTACGGCAAGAAGCCGACCCGCACATTGCGCGTGGCCGTCGGCGACGATGTCGATGCCGCGCATGTGAGCCGCATTGCCGATGGCGTGTTTCTAGCACGCGACCTCATCAACACCCCCACCAACGACATGGGCCCGGCCCAGCTGGAAGAAGCCGTCCGCACCCTCGCTTCCCGCTTCAAAGCCAGGGTCGAGGTGACATCGGGTGACGCCCTGCTCAAGGCCAATTTTCCGATGATCCATGCGGTCGGTCGCGCTTCCGACCAGGCGCCGCGGTTACTCGACCTGACCTGGGGTCGCAGCGGGTCGCCCAAGGTCACGCTGGTCGGTAAGGGCGTATGCTTCGACACTGGCGGCCTCGACATCAAGCCGGCCAGCAACATGCTGCTTATGAAGAAGGACATGGGTGGCGCCGCCAACGTGCTCGGCCTCGCTTCCATGCTGATGGCCGCCAAACTCGACATCCGCCTGCGCGTCCTCATCCCTGCCGTCGAAAATTCGATCGCAGGCAACGCCTTCCGCCCAAGCGACGTGCTGCAAAGCCGCAAGGGCATTACGGTGGAAGTCGGTAATACCGATGCGGAAGGCCGCCTCGTTCTGGCCGATGCCCTGGCGCTCGCCGACGAAGAAAGCCCCGACCTCCTGATCGATATGGCGACGCTAACCGGTGCCGCCCGCGTCGCTCTCGGACCCGACGTGCCGCCCTTCTTCACCGACGACACCGCGCTCGCCTTCGACATCGCGACCGCAGCAGATGCGGCCGCCGATCCGCTCTGGCGCCTGCCGCTCTACAAGCCCTATGCCGCGCGCCTCGCTTCCAAGATCGCCGACACCAACAACGTCAATGCCGACGGCATGGCCGGCGCGGTCACGGCGGCGCTGTTCCTGCGCAAGTTCGTGGAGAAAGCCCATAGCTGGGCACATTTCGACATTTATGGCTGGAACCCGATTGATCGCCCGCACTGCCCGGTCGGCGGCGAAGCGCAGGGTATCCGCGCGCTTGAGCGCTTCCTGACCCGCCGCTTCGGCGCCTGACGCCCAGCCGGCGCTTGCATAGGCTTCGAGCCTGATCTAGCTTGATACGGATCCGAAACGAATGCGAGCGTCTAGGCGATGCCGGTTACTTTGCGTCCCGGACAGGCACTCGGATTATGGCGCTCCACCTTGCTGGCACAGGTCCTCGCCGACGCGCCGGATCTCACCACGCGCCAGATGGCGATCCTGCTCACCATCTACCTCGATCCGCCGCCGCATACGATCCGTGGGCTTGCCGCCAAGCTCAGCGTCACCAAGCCGGTGATCACGCGCGCACTCGACACGATGGGCGAACTGAAGCTCGTGTCGCGCCATCGCGACGAAGCGGATCGGCGCAACGTTCTCGTGCGCCGTACCGTTGAAGGTTCATTGTTCGTCGAGGGGATCGGCGACATCATCATTGCCAAAGCACGGGACTTACCGACATGACCGCCCTCGATCGCCGCCTTCATGCCTTCCGCGACGATCTCGCCGACATCCGTCTCAGCGGCCAAGTGGAAGCCCGCGATTATGTGGAAGGCCAGCCGGCCCGCATCGTCGCTCCCGTCGCCGACCTCCTACGCCAACCCACGCTCGAAGCCGGCATGGACACGCAGATCCTCCATGGCGAGGACGTGCGCGTGTACGACCAGGCCGATGGCTTTGCTTGGATTCAGGCTGCGGATGGCTATGTCGGTTACGTCCAGGCGGATGCTCTGGCGCCGGTACTCGCCGAACCCACCCATGTGGTGACCGCGCCGCGCACCTTCGTTTATCCCGGCGCCGATCTGCGCTTTCCCCGCCGCCGCAGCCTGTCGATCGGCAGCCTGGTTCACATCACCGGCGAGAGCGAGACACGCGGCACCGGCTATTCCCTGCTGGACAATGGCGAGGCGCTGATCACCAAGCACCTGCAGCCCCTGCCCTATGCCGTGCTTGATTATGTCGATGTCGCCGAAAGCCTTATCAACACGCCCTATCTCTGGGGCGGCGCCTCAGGCTTCGGCATCGATTGTTCCGGCATCGTGCAGCTCTCCATGCGCATGGCCGGCCTTTATGCCCTGCGCGACACCGACATGCAGGCGAGCACAACAGGCGAAGCCGTCCAGCCCGGCCCCGACATGGCGCTCCTAAAGCGCGGCGACCTCGTCTTCTGGAAAGGCCACGTCGCCATCGTGACCGGCCCCGACGAAATCATCCACGCCAGCGGCCACACGATGTGTGTCACCCGTGAATCACTATCCGCCGCCGTGGAGCGGATCGGCTATCTCTACGGCGGCCCGACTGGGTTCCGGCGGCCAATGAGCGATGTAGCGGGATTGTAGACGGCACGACCGCCGGTTCACATGAAGGCAGAAGGGGCATGACCGGGCATCGGATCTATTCGACGAGCTTCGCCAGCGTTTACCCCCTTTATGTCGCCAAGGCCGAGCGGAAGGGCCGGACGAAAGCGGAGGTCGATTCAATCATCTGCTGGCTCACCGGCCATAGCGGACAGACCTTGCGTGACGAGCTCGAGCGGAAGACGAGCTTCGAGACCTTCTTCGCCGGTGCGCCGCGCATGAACCCGGATCGGTCGCTGATCACGGGCATGGTGTGCGGCGTCCGGGTCGAGGAAATCGAAGAGCCGACGATGCGCGAAATCCGCTACCTGGACAAACTCATCGACGAACTCGCCAAAGGAAAGGCGATGGAGAAGATCCTGCGCAAGTCGTTGGGCTGAAGCCGGCCCGCCGTCCTGCCTCACTCCGCCGGTCGCGCCGCCTCGCCCGATCCAAACCGTTCCGACACCTGAATACCCGCCGGCCCCAGGATCACGGCAAACAGCACCGGCAGGAAGAACAAGATCATCGGTACGGTCAGCTTCGGCGGCAGGGCCGCGGCCTTCTTTTCCGCCGCGTTCATGCGTAACTCGCGGCTTTCCTGCGCCAGCACGCGCAGTGCCGACGACACGGGCGTGCCGTAGCGCTCCGCCTGAATCAGCGCCTGCGTCACGCTTTTCACGGTTTCCAGTCCGGTGCGTGCGCCGAGATTTTCATAGGCCTGTCGGCGTTCCTGCAGAAAGGACAGCTCGGCATTGGTGAGGATAAACTCTTCCGCCAGCTCGACCGACTGCGCGCCGATTTCTTCCGCCACCTTGCGGAATGCGGCTTCGATCGACATGCCGGATTCCACGCAGATCAGCATCAAATCGAGCGCATCGGGCCAAGCCGCCTGGATCGAGGCCTTGCGCTTGGAAGCGCGGTTCGTGACGTAAAGCACGGGCAGATAGAAGCCGGCATAAGCGCCCAGCACGCAAACGAAGGCCTTGATGAAAAACGGCTTCTCCGCCAGCCCGCCCATCACCAGCAGGTAAAACAACACCAGCGCCAAGCCTACAAAGGGCAGCACGAGGCGGAAGAACAGGAAGCGCGTCAGCGGGTTCTGGCCGCGAAAACCGGCAACGCGCAGGGAATTAACCGTGCTTTCATCGGCCAGGGCACGGCGCAGATCGAGCCGGTCCACCACCGCGCGCATTCCGACCGACTGTTCCTCACGCAAGCCACCGCCCTTGCGGCGACGGTCGGCTTCGGCGGCCAGGCGCGCACGCTGCTTGGCGCGCAACTCGTCACGCTCCAGAGCCACCGTCTTCATCCGCACCTTCAGCGATGACCCGCCGCTGAAGGCCGGCAGCACCGTGTAGATCGTGGCGAAAACCGCCAGCGAAACCAGCACGGCCATGGCGACGGCCGGATCTTCCACCACGGAATAGATCGCATCCATCATCGCCGGATCAGACCTCGAAATTGATCATGCTGCGCATCACGAAGAGGCCGATCGACATCCAGATGCCGGACACGACCAGGATCAGGTTGCCCGTGCTCGTGGTGAAAAGCGGCATGATGTAGGCCGGGCTCGACAGGTAAACGAGGATCGCCACGATGAAGGGCAGCGCGCCAATAATGGCAGCCGAGGCCTTGGCTTCCATCGAAAGCGCGTTGACCTTGTCCTTCATGCGCTTGCGGTCGCGCAGCACGCGCGAAAGATTGCCGAGCGCTTCCGACAGATTGCCGCCAGCCTGGCTCTGGATCTGGATCACGATGCCGAAGAAGTTCGCTTCCGGGCAGGGCATGGTTTCGCCCATGCGCATGGCCGCTTCCGGCACGGATAGGCCAAGCTGCTGCGCTTCCACGATGCGACGGAACTCGGTCTTCACCGGCTCGCGGCTTTCATGCGCGATCAGCCGGATGCCGTCATTCAGCGGCAGGCCGGATTTCACCGCGCGCACGATCACGTCCAGCGCATTCGGGAATTCGGCAAGGAAAGCCTTCACGCGCCGCTTGCGCTTGAAGGACACGAACCAGCGCGGCAGGCCGATCGCACCGGCTACCAGAACACCCGGCAGAAGATAGACCGGCATGCCCAGGATGAAGGCGACGAAGGTCAGCGCGAAGCCCGTCAGCACGGAATACAGATAAAAGCGATCCATCGCCACGGTCATGCCGGCCTGGCGGATCTGGATCTTCAGCGGCGGCTTCCTTGTGCTGGCGTCGCGGATTTTCTGCTTTTCCTCGAGATCCTTCAGCGAGTCCTGCACCGACTTGCGGCGTTTGGCGATTTCCGCAGCGCGGTCGCGCGTGGCCTTGACGTTCGCGCGCGAGGTTTCGGCAGCCTTGACCGTTTCCAAGCGGCGGCCGGCCTTCTTTTCGGCGGCAATGCGGTCGAACAGGAAGACGTAGGCAAGAAGACCGGCGCTGACGCCAGCCAAGAGCACCAGCAGCAGGATCGATGTGCTCATCTGCTTGCTCCGCCAGGGATCATGCGGCCCGCTTCTCCATGGCTTCGAGAGCCGCGGCCAGCCGCGCTTCCTCGCCATAATAGCGGGCGCGGTCCCAGAAAGCGGGGCGGCCGATGCCGGTCGACACATGCTCGCCGATCAGCCGGCCATTCTGGTCCTCGCCCTTGATATTGTAGAGTACGAGGTCCTGCGTGATCACGACATCGCCTTCCATGCCGACCACTTCCGTGATGTGCGTGATGCGGCGCGAGCCGTCGCGCAGGCGCGCGGCCTGGATGATGATGTCCACCGAGCCCACCACGATCTCGCGCACGGTCTTTTGCGGCAGCGAGAAGCCGCCCATGGCGATCATGGATTCCACGCGGTTTAAGCATTCGCGGGGGCTGTTGGAGTGGATCGTGCCCATCGAGCCATCATGGCCGGTGTTCATGGCCTGCAGCAGGTCGAACACTTCCGGTCCGCGCACCTCGCCGACGATGATGCGTTCGGGGCGCATACGCAGACAGTTTTTTACGAGGTCGCGCATCGTCACCTCGCCCTCGCCTTCGAGGTTCGGCGGCCGCGTTTCCAGCCGCACCACATGCGGCTGCTGCAGCTGCAATTCGGCGGAATCTTCGCAGGTGATGACGCGCTCGTCGCGGTCGATATAGTTGGTCAGGCAGTTGAGCAGCGTCGTCTTGCCCGAACCCGTACCGCCGGAAATCACGACATTGCAGCGCACCCGGCCGATGATCTTCAGGACCTCCGCCCCTTCCGGCGAGATCGCGCCGAATTTCACCAGCTGGTCGAGCGTCAGCTTGTCCTTCTTGAATTTTCGGATGGTGAGCGCCGCACCATCGATCGCCAGCGGCGGCGCGATCACGTTAACGCGCGACCCATCCGGCAGGCGCGCATCGCAGATCGGCGAGCTTTCATCGACGCGGCGGCCGACCTGCGACACGATGCGCTGGCAGATATTCAAGAGCTGCTGGTTATCGCGGAAGCGAATGCCGGTCTGCTCGACCTTGCCGTTCACTTCGATGAAAACCTGCCGCGAGCCGTTGACCATGATGTCGGCGATGTCGTCGCGCGCCAGCAGCGGCTCGAGCGGGCCGTAACCCAGCACGTCGTTGCAGATATCTTCGAGCAGCTCTTCCTGCTCGGCAATCGACATCGCGAAATTCTTGATGCCGATGATGTCGTTGACGATGTCGCGGATTTCTTCGCGCGCGGTTTCCGGATCGAGCTTGGCGAGCTGCGACAGGTCGATCGTATCGATCAGCGCGGAAAAGACCTGGCTCTTGGTGTCGTAATAGCTTTCGCTGCGCGGACGATCCGGCCGACGCGGCGCTTCGGGTGTGGATGCCGGCACACTCGCCACCCGCTTCGGCGGGGACGACATGGCGGGAGCCGGCGCTTGCGTGCTGGGAGCGGCTTCGCGAGGCGGCAAGGGCGCGCGCGACGGCTGCTGTGCCGTTGCAGGCGGGCGAAAATCCGGGAGTTCCCGGACGCCACCATCATTGCCTCGTCTACCGAACATCGGCTCTCACTCCACGCCCTACTACGCCTGGCGCTACCTTTTCGCGCTCTTCAACCTTCCGAGAAGATCAGCCAGGCCCGCGCGCTTGCGTGGCCTGATCTCGCTACGGCCCGTCAGAATGTGGGCAATATCGTTAAGGATCTGCACTGTGGCGTGCTTGGCATCCATTTCGCCCAGCATCCGGCCGTTGTTGGACGCCGTTCCGAAGAATTGCGGATCAAACGGGATGACGGCCAAAGGCGTGAGATCGAGCGGCTCGGCGAAGTCGCTCGGCGAGATTTCCGGCCGCTTCGGCATGCCGGCCTGGTTGAGGATCAGCTTCGGCGCGGCATCGTTGGGTCGCAAGGTACGAAGCGTATCGACGAGGTTCTTGGTGTTGCGGAGATTGGCGAGTTCCGGCGACGCCGTGATCACCACCTCATCGGCCTGCATCAGCGTGGTCTTGGTCCAGCCGTTCCAGGTATGGGGCAGATCGAGCACCAGCATCGGCGCACTGCGCTGTGCGGTGTCGATGATCTGCTGAAACGCATCCGGCTCGAAATCATAGGTCCGCTCCAGCGTCGAGGGTGCGGCGAGCAGCGACAGCTTGTCGGCGCATTGCGCCAGCAGGCGGTCGAGATAAACCTCGTCGATCCGCTCAGGCGCAAACACGGCCTCGGCAATCCCTTGCGCCGGGTCCTGGTCGAAATCGATATTGGCCGTGCCGAAGGCCAGATCCATGTCGGCAACCACGGTTTCGGACGCAAACAGCGTCGAAATCGCCCAGCCCAGATTATGCGCCATGGTGGACGAACCCACCCCGCCCTTGGCGCCGATAAAGGCGATCGAGCGGCCAAGCGGTGCGGCTCCCGGGTCAACGAAAATGCCGGAAATGACAGCCAGCATGTCGGCCATCGAGATCGGCGCGACGACATATTCCGAAATGCCGGAGCGGATCAGTTCGCGATACAGCCAGACATCGTTGTAATGCCCGACAACCACGACCTTCGTGCTGGGATCGCAGACATCCGCCAGTTGCCGCAAGGAGGCGATCAGCTCGCGCGGCTCCTGCCGCGATTCCAGGATGATCAGGTTGGGCGTGGGCGCGGTATGATAGAGGTCGAGCGCGGTGGCGATGCCGCCCATGTGAACCTTGAGATGCGCCTTCGCCATGCGTCGGTCTTCCGACGCGCGCGTGATTGGTCCCGCAACACCTTCTGTTTCGCAGAACGCCTGGATCGAGATGCGCGGGATCGGCCGCAGCGCCCGCAAGGCCGCTGCATCATGATCGCTTTCGGGCAGGTCCGTTTCGTAGGCGAGATTGGTCATCGATGCCGGTTCCGCCCGTCAGTTCTGGTCGTAGTCGATGGTTGGCGAGAAGGTAGTTTCCTTCCGCTTGTAGTTGCCGATCGCAACGCCGCGGTTCTCGGCGTCAATCTCGCTCGAGCGGCGCGGACCGAGCAGGTCGGCTGGATTGGCGATCTGTGCCGCCAGATTGTTCTGATAAGAGCAGCCGAAATTGGCGTAATGCTTGTTGTCTGTGGTGTCGCCGATATCCTTTGGCCAGCGTCCACATGGCTGCGTATAGGCCTGCATGGCATTATACGAAACGCGGATCGGCGCGTTGGTTTCCTTAGCTCCCGCCAGGTAAGCGGCCGTTGCGATCCGATGCGCCGGCACACCATTGCGGCGCAGAACCGCAAACATGTCATGCGCCACATTCGACGCGGCAATTTCGTTTGCGGAGCCGCTCGGCACGACGATGGTCACGGTCGGCTGCGCGTCCGTATCGTATTGCGCGAGAAAGCCTTCGAGGGCGGCCCGCTGCATTGCGGTCATGCGACGATCGGCCATGCCCACCGGCAAATCGATCTTGCGCTCCTTCTCGCCCACGATGATCGGGTGATTGGTGCGATAATCGTCGGGGATAGCGCCGACGGTGACCGAGTCCCGACCCGAGGTCGAGCAGCCCGAAAGCAGCGCCACCGCAAGAAGTGCCGACGCCGCAGCCATCCGACCCGGCACCTTTGACGCGAAGCTGATTGCCTGGAGTGCCATGGCGGCGCGACCCTTGCTCACTTGTAGATGTAGCCGACGACGCCGTGGTAGCGTCCATCAGGAAGGTTGGTCTTCATCGTTCCGTAAACGCGATTGACCTTGCCCAGGAAAAAGCCGGCGCCATCGCTTGCAGGATTGAAGTTGTCATCCGGCTTGGCCAGTTCGTTGCGGGCAACAGGACGGGCAAGATAGGGCGTGACGATGATGACGAGCTCGGTTTCGTTGCGGGTAAATTCGCGGCTGCGGAACAGGGCGCCAAGCACCGGCACTTTCGACAGACCCGGGGTCGCGTTGACGGTCTGACGCATCTCGTCCTGCACCAACCCTGCGATCATCATCGAGCCTCCGGAAGGCAACTCGATGGTCGTGTCGGCTAGGCGCTTGCGAAGCGACAGGATGTTTTCACCTTGCACCTGCTCGACGTTCTGGTTTGTCGGCTCGGAAACCGTGGTGCGGACCTTTAGGCTAATCCGGCCGGGTGATAGCACTGTCGGAAGAAACTCAAGACCGATACCGTAATCAATCCTCTCAATTGAGCGGACTGTGACGCCGTTCTCATTCGTCACATTCGCAACAACGTTGAATTCGCCGCCGACGCGAAATGTCGCCTGTTCGCCAGAGATTGCGGTCAAAGTTGGTTCAGCCAGCGTCTTCATGGCACCGGTCTGCTCCATGGCCGTCAGAGTGCTTTGCAGAGCCGACCCCAAACCAAGGCCGGTTCCTCCATCGGGAAAATTGCTTCCTACGCCGACAGCCGTCTGACCAAGCGCGTTGAGCGTGTTGAACTGAACACCGTCCATCTGGCCGATGATGTTCACGCCAAGCTGCTTCATGACGTTGCGATTAACTTCCGCCACCGTCACCTTTAGCGTAACCTGATCTTCGCCGACGATCTTGATCAGATTGATGATCTTGCTGCCGCGCCGCGAACTATCGGGATTGTTGATCGACACACCGGCCGATGCATCTCCGCCAGACGCCGTTTGCGAAAACTGACCGGTCGTGGCCTCACCACCGCTGACAAAGACCCCCGCCAGCTGTGCTGCACGCGATGCATCCAGCGGGGTGTTCACCGTGCCGGTCAGCACGACGTTGTCGTTCAAAAGTTCAACGCTGATATCGGAACCAGGAATGAAGCGCTGCAGGTATCCTTCAAGCCCAGCAACGTCGCGCTCGACGGCAATCTCGTAATTGCCGATCTGCTCGCCATTGGAACCGAACACGATGATGTTGGTCTGGCCGATGCTCTTGCCAAACAGGTAAATGCGCCGCGCCGTGCGCGTTACCGCATCGGCCACGGCCGGATTGGCAACGAGAATGTCATAGGCATCGGAGCCGAGCTCCAGCACAAAGGACTTGTTCAAGCCGAGCTTGATCACCTGACCGCGGCTGTAACTGCTGCCGACTTCGCCGCCCGCATGAGCGACGGTGACACCCGGGCTTCCCGGCAAGACCATCATCAGCGTAGCCAGAACCGCGGCTGTCTTCCGGCCCATCTTACTTAGCCAAAACATCGTGCGAGCAGCGATCATTGACGGGCTCCTTGTTCGGAGATTTCGCCCGACTTGATCAGGCGGACCGTACCGCGCTTGCCGCTTCCATTCACAAGGTAGTCAGCTTCGGCAAGGTTCTTTTCCTGCGACTCCGTAATCGGCCGTAACGCCAAGGTGAGACGCTCGGCCATCTGCTGCGCAACCGTGATGATTTCCGCCTGCTGTGGGGTCAGTTCCAGCGTGGCCGTCTGGCCGACCTTTACCCGCTTGCCGTCCTCGTCTTCCTGGATCGCCTGATCGATCGCCAGAACGCGAATGTTCTGCAGGATGGTTTCCGTTGTGAAACCCTCGCCGCCCGCACCCTCGGTTGAAGCGCGGCGCGTCATAATGACATCGACGGAATCGTTGGGAAGAATGAAGCCGCCAGCCGAAGTATCGGCCGCGATCTGCGTGGCAACCGCCCGTTTGCCGGTCGGCAGGATCGAAGACATGAAGCTTTGCCCCTGCCCGATCAGCTTGGAGCGCCGCAGCGGCTCACCGGCATAAATCTCGGCCCGCGCGATCGAGCCCTTCAGGGTATCCAGCGCTTCGGGTTCGGCAGTGCGGGTGATGAAGCCTTCAGAGACCGCATCTTTCGGCCATGCCTGCCAGCGAAGTTGGCCTTCGATGTGCGACCCCATCGGCACGTTTTCACTGAGAACAAGCACGTCCTCGACAGCAAGCGCTGGCGTCTGGTCAGGCTGCTGAACTGCGATCAGTTCCGGCGGTGCGGAAGCCATGTTCTTGGCAATCCAGCCGGCAGCAATCGCTGCCACGACTGCGACGCCGAGAATAATGACACGTGAAGCGTTCATCCTGCCTGATCCCAGATCCAACGCAAGCGCTGCGTTGATCAGAACCCTGCAGAGCAAAGGTCAAATTACGGTTAACAAGCCACTTAGAAGGGTGATGAATGCAATCTTAACGAAGATCTTAACGATCAGGAGATTACATTTGCGCTAGAGCCCAAGCGCCGAGTGGGCTGGACGGGAAGGCCATGAGACCAGCCGCGCCTAAGGCGATACCATACGGAATGCCTGCTTTACGATCTGCCACGTGGCGAAGAAGCCGTGTGTTGCTGGCGGCCGAGGCAAGAGGGGAATAGCGGAGAGCTAGAAGAGCTAAAGTCAGAAGGCCGCCTAGGAAAGCGCTCCAAACCAGGTACTGCGCGAGCGCAACGCCAGGGCCCATCCAACAAGCCGTTGCGGCCAACATCTTCGCATCGCCGCCGCCCATCGCGCCAAGCGCAAAAAGACCAAAACACGCTATCAGCACACACCCAGCGCTCCCTAAGTGCCAGCAATAATCCTTCCAAATCATGTCCGTAAATGGTGCAAGCAGAGCAAACGCCAACACAAGCACGACTGATACGCGATTTCTGATCCTCATAGTCAGTATGTCTGAAACAGCCGCTATGAGCATTAAGGACGGAAATATCGTGAGCATTGCAGCTTCGCGCATCTGCTAATTACCCAAGATAAATGTTGGAGTACACTCTAAGAGCGAGAGCCGCCGAAAAGACGGCGGCTCTCTACTTACTACCGAGATCTCAGCCGCCGTTACCGGTAGCTGGAGGGGTAGTGCCAGTTTGAGTAGCGTTTAGCTTACCAGAAACATAGTTGAACTGGTTGCTGAGGCTACCGCCCAGCGTGGTCGCACCAGCAACGATTGCCAGCGCGATCAGCGCAGCAATCAGGCCGTACTCAATAGCGGTTGCGCCGGATTCATCCTTGGCGAAACGAGCGAAAATCTTCGACATTGTTTGAGCTCCTACTCAACGTGGTTACAGCATCTCGTCGACGTTCTGCCGTGTCGATCGATTGCCCTGAACCTAGCGGAGACCTGTTGCGATGGGCTTAAGCGACGCGCTTAACAAACAATTGTGGTACTACTTAAAAACAGAACAGCGTCTGTTCGGAGGTCTGTACTAGCACAGGCGTAGTTTAACCGCGCGTTCACCCTTCTCCTTCATTCTTCGTGCACCTCCGCGCGGAAAATGCCCATGTCAGTGTCTTCAACACGCCGCCCCATTACCTCCCTGCTTTTGGCGGCTATGATCTGTCTCGGCTTCTCGGCTGCAGCGCGCGCCGATACCGGCCTCCAGGTGGTGATGAACCAGGCCAAGATCGTCAAGGTCGCGCGCCCGATCGACACGATCGTGATCGGCAACGAAGCCATCGTCGATGCAGCCGTTCAAAACGACACGACGATCGTGCTGACCGGAAAGGGCTTCGGCTCGACCAACGTCGTCGTGCTCGACAAGGAAGGCCAGGCGATCGTCGATCAGCAGGTTACGGTGTCACGGCAAGACAGCGGCTCGGTTCGCGTCTACCGCCGCTCTCAAATGCAGACCCTGTCCTGCACGCCTTATTGCGAAGGCGCCTACCGAAACGAAGCCGAGCAGCAGTCCGAAAAGGCGTTGAACGGCCAGTAAGCACGCCTTTGGATCATTGTCTTAGCGCTCGGTAAAGACAATCCGCACGTTTCTCCGGGTTTCCAAAACGAGACAGCAATCGGGTTCGTTTAAGTTGCTCTGGCGATGCAAGGTCTTGCAGCGGCGAAGAAGCTTAAACCAGAGCGGCCATGTTCTTGCGTCATCGAATCCAGTCCATTGCAGTTCCTAGTCTTGCCAGCCGCTTCCTGCGAGATCAGCGCGGCAGCACAGCGATCGAATTCGTGGCACTCGCGCTGCCCTTTTCGCTCCTCGTCTTCGCCATTCTCGAAAGCTGCCTGTCCTTTGCCGGCCAGCAGGTTCTAACAAACGCGACGGACGATATCGCCCGCAAGCTGCGGACCGGCCAGATCAAGAGTCTCACCGAGACTGAACTGAAGAACGATATCTGCGACCGCATCAACATCCTCGTGCCGGGCAATTGCAGCGCCAATCTCTCTGTGGATCTGCGCACCTTCACGACCTTTGCGGAAGCCGCGAAGCTCCGGGTGAAGATCGGTGCGAATGGCGACATCGACACGAGCGGCTTCAAGGTGGAGGTCGGCAAGTCCGGCACCAAGAACATGCTGAGGACCTTCTATCGTTGGCCGGTCATCACTGACATCATGCGTAGTTCGATGTCGAACCTGAGAGGCAACAAGACGCTGCACTTTGCGACGGCCACCTGGCAGAACGAACCGTTCGATGATTGACGTGCGCAAGATGCTTACCGCTGTCTGGAACCTGAACGCGCACGTAATCACCTTCATCCGCGATCAGCGTGGTGCCGCAGCCATCGAATTTGCCTTCGTCGTTCCGATCCTTCTTTGCATGTATCTCATGACCATGGAAATCTCGCAGGCTATTGAGACCAACAAGAAGCTAGGTCGCGCAGGCACGCTCGTCGGCGATCTGGTTACGCAGCAGGCTGAGGTTACGAGCAGCGAACTCGACGGCATCCTGCAGATCGGCGACTCGCTCCTTCAGCCGTATAACCGAACAAAGCCAGTTATCACCGTCACGGCCATCAACGTGGAAAGGGATACAAGGTCGAGGGCACTGGCTGGCAAGGTCTCATGGTCGCGAAGAATGGCTGGCAACACCTTCGCGGCCACAACGGCCAAAGAAGTCGATGTTCCTGACTTTCTGCTCATCGAGGGCACTTTTGTGATCCGAGTGGATGCAGCGTTAAACTATGAGCCTGTCTTGTTGAATGCGGCCAAAGGCAATGCGCTAGGCATTGGCGCCGCCTTCGACGGCATCTCCATGGGCGAAACTTATTTCATGCGCCCCCGCCGCAGCACGACCATCCCCTGCACCGGTTGCTGAACCTCGTTGCGCACAACCATTTGAGCCCAGCCGCGAACTGACCTATCTGTGTTGCCAATCAAGGTCGGCTTCATGGCGCGCGCGTTTCTCTTCGTTCTGGATTCCTTCGGCATCGGCTGCGCGCCGGATGCGGCACGTTATCGCGATGAGGGCGCGGATACCTATGGCCATATTCGCGAGGCCTGCGTGGCTGGCCATGGCGATCAGGCCGGCCTGCGCAACGGCCCGCTTCTTTTGCCCAACCTGGATGCGCTTGGCCTCGCCCATGCCTCCGCCCTGTCCCACAACACCCCTCTGCCGCCCGCCGACACCCTCGGCTTCTTCGGTGCTGCCACCGAAACATCGAGCGGCAAGGACACGCCCTCCGGTCATTGGGAAATCGCATCCTTTCCCGTGGCTTTCGACTGGGGCTATTTTCCCGCTACGGTGCCGAGCTTCCCACCCGCACTGACCGAAGCGATCATTGCGGAAGCGAATCTGCCCGGCATTCTCGGCAACTGTCATGCTGATGGCACCGGCGTGATCGATCGTTTCGGCGAGGAGCATGTGCGAACGGGCAAGCCGATCCTCTACACTTCAGTCGATTCCGTGCTGCAAATCGCCGCTCATGAAGAGCATTTCGGCCTCGACCGGCTCTACAAGCTGTGCGCCATCGTGCGGCGCCTGGTAGATCCGCTGAACATCGGCCGCGTCATTGCCCGACCCTTCGTCGGTGAAACGGTAGACACCTTCGTACGTACTCCCAATCGCCGCGATTTTGCAACGCCGCCGCCCCAGGCAACCCTGCTCGATCGCCTGACGGAGCGCGGCAGCCGCGTGATCGGCATCGGCAAGATCGGCGATATCTTTGCCCATCGCGGCGTGTCGGAAACCCGCAAGGGCGCGGGCAATATGGCCATGTTCGACAAGGCACTGGGCGCGATGGATGATGCCGAGGACGGTGATCTCGTTTTCGCGAACTTCGTCGACTTCGACACCAATTTCGGCCATCGCCGCGACGTGCCGGGCTATGCGGCCGCGCTCGAAGCCTTTGATGCCCGCTTGCCCGAAGCCTTGGACAGGCTGCGCCCCGGCGACATGCTGATCCTCACCGCCGATCACGGCTGCGACCCCACCTATCGCGGCACGGATCATACGCGCGAGCGCGTGCCGATCCTCGGTATCGGACCAGATTTCAAGCCGGGGTCCGTCGGCGTTCGCCCGACCTATGCCGATATCGGCGAAACAGTTGCGGAGCATCTCGGCCTTACGCCCGGTCCTGCCGGCACCTCCTTCCTCCAGCAGATCGCAGCGCATGCCTGAACTGCCAGAAGTCGAAACCGTCCGGCGCGGATTGCAGCCGGTGATGGAAGGCGCGCGCATCGAGCAGGTAGAACTTCGCCGCCCCGACCTGCGTTTTCCGCTGCCGCTGGATTTCGCCGCCCGCCTTCAAGGTTGCACGATCGATGCTCTGGCGCGGCGGGCAAAATATCTGCTGATCCATCTCGACGACGGAACCGTGGTGATCGCCCATCTCGGCATGTCCGGCTCGTTCCGTATCGAGCAGGAAAGTGATGCGGATGCGGACCCGGTAGCGCCCGGCAGTTTCCATTACGCCCGCTCCAAGGATGAAAAGCACGATCATGTCGTGTTTCACCTCCAACGCCCCGAGGGCCGCGCGCGCGTGATCTATAACGACCCGCGCCGCTTCGGTTTCATGCTGCTTGCGGATGCTGGCACACTGCACGAGCATCCGATGCTCAACGGTCTTGGTGTCGAACCCACCGGCAATGCGCTGGACGGCGTGCTTTTGTCGGACATGCTCAGGGACAAGAAGACGCCGCTGAAATCCGCGCTGCTCGACCAGCATCTGATCGCCGGCTTGGGTAATATCTATGTCTGCGAGGCGCTGTGGCGCGCCGCCATTTCACCGAAGCGTCTCGCCGGCACGATCGCCGGCAAGCCCGGCAAGGAAACCGTGCGCACCCGTCGCCTCGCCGAAGCGATCCGCACCGTGATTGCCGATGCGGTGGCAGCGGGCGGCTCCACCTTGCGCGATCATCGGCAGGCCGATGGCTCGCTGGGCTATTTCCAGCACACCTTCTCCGTTTACGATCGCGAGGGGTCGCCCTGCCCGCGGATCTCCTGCACAGGCGCTGTGCAGCGCATCACGCAAGCCGGCCGCTCCACTTTCTATTGCCCGCGCTGCCAGCGCTGATATGGGTGAGGCGATATCGGGCAAACGAATAGGAGGAACGCATGGCCTATGAAACGATCCTGGCGGAAACACGCGGCAAGGTCGGGCTCATCACGCTGAACCGCCCCACCGCACTCAACGCCATCAATTCCGGCCTGACGCGCGACGTGCTGGAGGCGCTAAAATTGTATGACGCCGATCCAGCGATCGGCTGCATCGTCATCACCGGATCGGAAAAGGCCTTTGCGGCCGGCGCCGACATCAAGGAAATGCAAAGCCGCTCCTATGTCGACAACTATCTCGACGACTTCTTTGCCGAATGGGATGCGATGCAGCGCGTCCGCAAGCCGATTATCGCGGCTGTCGCCGGCTATGCGCTAGGCGGCGGCTGCGAGCTCGCTATGGCCTGTGATTTCATCATCGCGGCCGAAACCGCCAAGTTCGGCCAGCCGGAAATCACGCTCGGCGTAATGCCTGGCATGGGAGGCTCGCAGCGTCTCACCCGCTTTGTCGGAAAGTCGAAGGCCATGGACATGTGCCTCACCGGACGCATGATGGATGCCGCAGAAGCCGAGCGTAGCGGTCTCGTGTCACGCGTTGTGCCCGCTGGCGAGTTGATCGAGGAAGCCTTGAAGGCCGCCACGAAGATTGCCGACTTCTCGCTTCCGGCCGTGATGATGAACAAGGAGGCCGTCAATCGCTCCTATGAGCTCACGCTTCAGGAAGGCCTGCGCTTCGAGCGGCGGGTGTTCCATTCCATGTTTGCGCTGGAAGACCAGAAGGAAGGCATGTCGGCCTTTGCCGAGAAGCGCAAGCCGACCTTCAAGAACCGTTGAGCCACCGGTTTAAGCGTAGTGCCATCCTGGAGAGTCCGGAAAAGCATTGACGTTGCGCATCGTGGCGCTTATAAGCCGCCCAACCTGTGGTGGCCTTCGGCTGCCGCATTGCTATTTTGTACGGCCTGCCGGCCGGCAGGACCCGTTGAAACAATAGAGAGGCGACATGGCCAATACAGCTTCGGCCAAGAAGGCGGCGCGCAAGATCGCCCGCCGTACTGCAACCAACAAGAACCGCCGTTCGCGCGTGCGCACTTTCGTCCGCAAGGTCGAGGAAGCGCTGCTGGCCGGCGACAAGGATGCGGCCGCAGTTGCATTCAAGGCTGCCGAGCCGGAACTGATGCGCGCTGCCTCGAAGGGCGTCGTTCATCGCAACACCGCTGCTCGCAAGGTCTCGCGTCTGGCTTCCCGTCTGAAGACGCTGTCTGCCTGATAACGCTGGCGGCCTGATCCGGCTTAATACTTGTGTTCGAAAAGCCCGGCCTTCGCGCCGGGCTTTTTTGTGCCTTTGATCTCCATCAAGGGCCAAATTTGCTTCTAGATGAGCTGTTGGTGAAACAAGCCTCGGCTAAGCTCTTGAGATTCAAGAATGCATGGCTTGGGGAGCAACGACGCCTCGCCGTTTTCCTTTGCTTAATCAGTGGCTTGTAGATGTTTATCCACAAGCTGCCCACAAGGGCGGCAAGTCTTCCTAGCCCTGCCAGAGTCAAGAAGATTCTTTGAAAAAATTTGTTTCGGAAGCACTGAAAACAAGCGTTTCCGAAAAGGGATTGAATCCAAAGAACTTAGAGGATTAACGCGCCACAAAGCGGGCCCAAAACGGCCTTGAGCATTAAGATTTGTTTAAATTTGTCCCTGTCTACCGCTTGTCTCAGCGGCTCCGGACTCGGTAATGTCCAGTCAGCGAGAGGGACGGGCGGGGGCCTTAAACCCGAGCCATGAGGATGATACTGCCGCACCGGCTTCGGTGAACGGGTATCTAAGCCCTTTCGCTGTGTAACGATCGAAGCAATATCCAGCAACTTGAGTTGCGGTGTGCAGGCCAATGCGAATCCGTTGGCCCGCCGGAGGTTTGCCGAAAATCGATGGCGTACAAACTCTGGGTGAGAACCCGGACGGGGCGTCTTATTTTCTTGGGCGCACCGCAACGGCTGCGATCGGGAACACAAACAGCGCCTGCCGCAATGGTGGGTGCGAGCATGACGAATAAGGAACGGCGACACATGCATAGCGGCCTTGCAGCGAAGAGCGGGTTTAGCCTTCCCATTCAGACGAATTCCAACGAGGACCAGATGACAACAGGCGACGCAGCCGGTGAACGAGTTTTCGAACGCGTAAAGGTGCAGCTGCGGGCCCGTCTCGGGAACGATGTTTATTCAAGCTGGTTCGGCCGCATGAAGCTTGCGGAAGCCTCGAAGGGCATCGTGCGCCTGTCCGTGCCGACCGCCTTCCTCCGCTCCTGGATCAACAACCATTACATCCGCCAGATCGAGGAACTGTGGCAGGCCGAAGAGCCCTCCACGCTCAAGGTCGACGTGATCGTTCGCTCGGCCACCCGCAACACCGCGCCGGCGCAAAGCGAGGCTGCTGCGCAGCGCAACCGCGCCGCTAAGCCGGCTGCCAGCGCAACTGCGGCGCCTTCAATGAAGCCGATGCTGTCGGTGGTTGGTTCGGCCGCTCCGCGTCAGGCGACCGGTGAAACGGAATCGCGCGGTTCGAGCATCGGCTCGCCGCTCGACCAGCGTTATACGTTCGATACTTTCGTGGAAGGCCCGTCGAACCGCGTCGCTCTTGCAGCCGCCAAGGCTGTTGCCGAAAGCGCGCCCAACGGCGTGCGCTTCAATCCTCTGTTTATTCATTCCTCGGTCGGCCTCGGTAAGACCCATCTGCTGCAGGCCATTGCCGACGAGGCGATCCGCAACAAGCCGGGTTCGCGCGTCGTTTATCTGACCGCCGAATATTTCATGTGGCGGTTCGCTTCCGCGATCCGCGACAACTCTGCGCTCGCCCTCAAAGAACATCTGCGCGACATCGACCTCCTGATCATCGACGACATGCAGTTCCTGCAGGGTAAGTCGATCCAGAACGAATTCTGCCACCTCCTCAACATGCTGCTCGACAGCGCTAAGCAGGTCGTCGTTGCCGCCGACCGTCCGGCCACCGAGCTGGAATCGCTCGAGCCGCGCGTGCGTTCGCGTCTCAGCGGCGGCGTGTCGCTTGAAATGGCGGCACCGGACTTCTCCATGCGCTTGTCCATGCTGCGTCATCGCCTGGCGCTGGCGCAAGCCGAGGATGCCTCGATCACCATCTCCGACGAGATCCTGAACCACATCGCACATGCCATCCCCGGCAGCGGCCGTGAGATCGAAGGCGCGTTCAACCAGGTGCTGTTCCGCCGCTCCTTCGAGCCTCAGCTCGATGTGGAGCGCATCGACGAGATGCTGGCCCACATCTTCCGCTCGGGCGAGCCCAAGCGGGTGCGCATCGAAGACATTCAGCGTATCGTTGCCCGCCACTACAACGTGTCGAAGACCGAGCTTCTGAGTAACCGCCGCACGCGCACCATCGTGAAGCCGCGCCAGGTGGCGATGTATCTGTCCAAGGTGCTCACCCCGCGCTCCCTGCCGGAAATCGGCCGTCGCTTCGGTGGCCGCGATCACACCACGGTTCTGCATGCCGTGCGCAAGATCGAGGATCTGTCGGGTTCCGACACCAAGCTCGCCCAGGAACTCGAATTCCTGCGCCGCCTCATCAACGAGGCGCAGTAAGCTCTAGCCTCTACATCAGGCAAAGCCCTGTTGATCTACGGGCTTTCAGCGGCCTGAAAAGCTTGCTTTCGCGGCAGATTTGTTGTCAGTCTGCCGCGACTTCGGCAGGGATTCCACACTGCCGACGGGACATGCCGGGTATCCTCCTTGACGCCTGTCCCGCTGATTTCATTCGGGACCGGTTGTCATGCGTGTAGTTCTTGAACGCTCGAACCTTTTGAAGTCGCTCAACCATGTTCATCGTGTTGTTGAGCGCCGCAACACGATCCCGATCCTGTCGAACGTGCTTCTGGCGGCCGAGGGCGCAAACCTCTCGCTGAAGGCGACCGATCTCGACCTCGAAGTGACCGAAACGATCCCGGCCATGGTCGAGCGCGCCGGCTCAACCACCGTGCCCGCCCATCTCCTTTACGACATCGTGCGCAAGCTGCCCGACGGTTCGGAAGTGATGCTGAAGCTCGATGAAGACGGAAACGCCATGACCGTCATGGCCGGCCGCTCGTCATTCCGCTTGCAGTGCCTGCCGCAGTCGGATTTCCCGCAGCTTTCCGCCGGCACCTTCACCCACATCTTCCGCGTCGAAGCGCCGGCCATCAAGGGCCTGATCGACAAGACGCAGTTCGCGATCTCGACGGAAGAAACCCGCTATTATCTCAACGGCATCTTCCTGCACACGCATGGCGACCAGGACCTGAAGCTGCGCGCGGTCGCCACAGACGGTCACCGCCTGGCCCGCTCGGAAACCGCCGCTCCGTCCGGCTCGGAAGGGATGCCCGGCATCATCGTGCCGCGCAAGACGGTCAGCGAGTTGCAGAAGCTGCTCGACGATCCGGAAACCACCGTCACGGTCGAACTGTCCGACACCAAGATCCGCTTCACGATCGGCCCTGTGGTGCTGACCTCCAAGCTGATCGACGGCACCTTCCCGGATTATCAACGCGTCATCCCGACGGGCAACGACCGCAAGTTGATCATCGACCGCCAGAGCTTCGCTTCCGCCGTGGATCGCGTGTCCACCATCTCCTCGGAGCGCGGCCGCGCCGTGAAACTCTCGATCGCATCGGGCCAGGTCACGCTCGCCGTCAACAACCCGGATTCGGGCAGCGCGACGGAAGAGCTCGCCGCCGACTATGACTCGGATCCGATTGAGATCGGCTTCAACGCGCGTTACCTGCTCGATGTCGCAGCCCAGCTGTCGGGCGGTGATGCCCGCTTCATGCTGGCCGATGCCGGTTCGCCGACGCTGATCCACGACGCATCCGACGACGACACGCTGTATGTCCTGATGCCGATGCGCGTCTAGCGCATCGAGAGGCTATGGCCGAACCCAGCACGATCGGTAAGTTCCAGCTCACGCAGTTCCGGAACTATGCGCAGCTCGTCACGCGGTTCGAGCCTGGCGCCGTTGTGCTGTTCGGCGCCAATGGCGCCGGCAAGACCAATCTTCTGGAAGCCATCTCCTTCCTGTCGCCGGGACGCGGTTTGCGGCGCGCGAGCTACCGCGACGTTCCTCGCGCCGGTGCGGCGGACGGCTTTTCCATCTTTGCCGAAGTCAGCGGACCGGAAGGCGATGCCAGCATCGGCACCGGTACGGGCTCCGACAATGAAGGGGATGCTGCCCGGAGGGTGCGCATCAATGGCGCACCCGCCCGCAGCGCCGACGATCTCCTGGAATGGCTGCGCGTCATCTGGCTGACGCCGTCGATGGACACGCTTTTCACCGGCCCAGCCGCCGATCGCCGCCGTTTCGTGGATCGTCTCGTGCTGGCCATCGACCCGCAGCATGGCCGCCGTACGCTCGATTATGAAAAGGCGATGCGCGGCCGCAACCGGCTGCTCGCCGAAGACAGCCGCGACACCGCCTGGCTGGATGCGATCGAAACGCAGATGGCCGAGACCGGAACAGCGATCGCCGTCGCCCGCGTCGAACTGGTGCGCCTTCTCACCGGCCTGATCGAAACCATGCCGGATGGCGCACCCTTCCCCCGCGCTGGTATCGCGCTCACCGGCTTCGTGGAAGATCAGGTTGCCGGTCGCGCAGCGGTCGACATCGAGGAAAGCTTTCGCCAGGCTTTGCGCGCCAATCGCTATCGCGACCGCGCGTCCGGCCGCACGCTGGACGGACCCCATCGCGCCGACTTCGTCGTAGAGTATCGCGAAAAGGCGATGCCGGCCGCCCTTTGCTCCACCGGCGAACAGAAGGCCTTGCTGATCGGCCTGATCCTGTCCCATGCGCGGCTCACCGGCGCGATCACCGGTCTCGTGCCGATCCTTCTGCTGGACGAGATCGCCGCCCATCTCGACGAGAACCGTCGTGCCGCCCTCTTCTCCATCCTCGAAGAGATCGGCTGCCAGACCTTCATGACCGGCACGGAGCGCGCGCTGTTTGCCAGCCTCGAAACCCGCGCCCAGTTCCTCCATGTTCAGGACGGCACGGTCACAGCCGATCCCGGCTGACAGCCCCGTTGCGGAAGCCTATGGTGCCGCCATGGATACGCAAGCCTCCCAGCCGCTCTCGCCTCTTGAAGTCGAACGCTATGCCCGCCACCTCGTGCTGCCGGAAGTCGGCGGCGCCGGTCAGCAGAAGCTCAAGCGCGCCCGCGTGCTGATGGTGGGAGCCGGCGGTCTCGGCGCGCCGGTGCTGCAATATCTTGCCGCCGCCGGCGTCGGCACGCTCGGCATCGTCGATGACGACACCGTGTCCCTGTCCAACCTTCAGCGGCAGGTGATCCACGCCACGGGCGCCGTCGGCAAGCCGAAGGTCGACAGCGCGCAACAGGCGATTACGGCGATCAACAGCCATGTCGTGGTGGAAAAGCACGTCCTGCGCCTCGATCAAACGAGTGCTGCCGACCTCGTCCCGCGCTACGACATGGTGGTGGACGGCTCCGACAATTTCGAAACCCGCTATCTCCTCGCCGATGCCTGCGCCGATGCCCAGCGTCCGCTGGTGAGTGCAGCACTCGGCCGCTTCGATGGCTCGCTCACCGTTCTCACGCCGTACGCCACCACGACTGAGGGCGCGCCCTGCCCGTCTTATCGCGACCTCTTTCCCGAACCGCCGCCCGCCGGGCTCGTGCCTTCCTGCGCCCAGGCCGGCGTGCTCGGCGCCCTGCCCGGCGTGATCGGCAGCCTGCAGGCCATGGAGGTCATCAAGCTCATCACCGGCATCGGCACGCCACTGATCGGCCGCCTGCTGCTTTACGATGCGCTTGCCGCCCGCTTCGATGAAATCCGCTATCGCGCGAAGAAAACCGCATGACGATGGAGGTCCTTCCCCTTCCCGCCACTTTCACGGACTGGGAAGGCCTGCGCCTGCTCATCCGCCGCGCCTTCGGTCCCATGGACGGCGTCATCGATCCGCCGTCCTCGACCCACCTGCTGACGGCCGACAGCCTCGCGGAGAAGGCTCGCCGAGAACAAGCCTTCATCGCCCAAGACGGCGAACAACTCGTCGGCTGCGTGTTCCTCGAAGATCGCGGCGATCATCTTTACCTCGGCCGCTACGCGGTCGATCCAGCGTTTCACGGCCGCGGTGTCGGCCGCGTCCTCATGGACGCCGCCTTCGCCCATGCAAGCGCGCTCGGCCGTCCCGAAATCGAGTTGCAAGCCCGCATCGAACTCACCGACAATCACGCCATCTTCAAGCGTCTCGGCTTCACCGAACACGCCCGCACCAGCCATGCCGGTTACACACGGCCAACCTCAGTCACCTTCCGGAAGGCGCTGTGAGCCTCGTCCTTTCGCCGGAAGAACGAGCCATCGCCGGCGGGTCTGACGGCGCGGCCATCGCCATGCGCCTCGTGGCCGAAAGCGCCCGCCTGCTCGGCGCGCCGCGCCTGATCCCGATCGCTTCCGCCCATATCGACGGCGCGCTTTATCATGGTGATTCCGGCACGCTCTTCGCCGAACGGCTGGTGGAAGGCGGCGCCAGGGTCAGCGTGCGCGCGACCCTCAATGTCGGCGCACTCGATCTCACCGGCTCCTGCCGAGTGCGTCTCGCCGATCATCCCCGCGATATGGCGCAGCGCATGATGGGCGCTTATCGCGCGCTTGGCTGCGAACCGAGCTGGACCTGCGCGCCCTACCAGGCCGGCCACCGTCCAGCCTTCGGCACCGATGTCGCCTGGGGCGAATCCAATGCCGTCGTGTTCTGCAACTCCGTTCTCGGCGCCCGCACCAATCGCTACGGTGACTTCCTCGACATCGCCTGCGCCATTGCCGGCCGCGCCCCCGACACTGGTCTGCACCGCCCGGAAAATCGCCGCGCCAGCATCATCTTCGATGTCAGCCAGATCGATCCCGGCTTCCTCGCCTCGGACATCGCCTGGCCGATCCTCGGCACCCTGTTCGGCCGCACCGTCGGTTCCAACATCGGGGTCGTCAAAGGCATCGAGACCCATCCCGGCGAGGACGCTCTGAAGGCGTTCGGAGCGGCATCCGCTTCGGCTGGCGCGGTCGGTCTCTTCCACATCGCCGGCGTGACACCGGAAGCGCCGGATGTCGCCGCCATATTGGCGAACGGGCCCGTCGAGGTCGTTTCAATCGACCAAACCGCGCTGCGAAACACCCAATCCGCGCTCTCGACCATCGCTTCTACCGGCCAGTTGGATGCCGTTGCAATCGGAAGCCCGCACCTGTCCTTCGCCGAAATCCGCACCCTCATCCGCCTCCTGAACGGCCGCCGCGTTTGTCTCCCCTTCTACGCCTGCACCGGCCGCCACGTCCTTAAGCAACTGGAAACGCACGGTTTGCTGGCGGATCTGACTAGCGCCGGCATCACCCTCGTCGCCGACACCTGTGTCGTCGTCACGCCTATCCTAGCCGACCTGCCGAACGGCATCCTCATGACCAATTCCGGAAAATTCGCCCATTACGCGCCAGGAAACACTGGATATTCAGTGCTTTACGGCTCACTCGCCGATTGCGTGGAAAGCGCGGTCTGCGGCCGACCGACCTTCACCCAGGTCGCCGCATGAGGTTTCAAACCGAAATCCTGGTTCGCGGCCAGGCCGGCACCGGCGAAGCGCTCGTCTTCACCCAACCCATCAGCTTCTGGGGTGGCATCGACCCCACCAGCGGCCGCGTCACCGACGTCCGCCATCCCCAACACGGCGCTTCCATCGCCGGCCGCGTCCTCTTCCTGCCCGGCACCATCGGCTCCTCCTCAGCCTCCGCCGTGTTGCTCGAACTCGTCTACGCCAACCACGCCCCTGCCGCCCTCATCATGGACGCGCCGGATGCCATTTTGCTGCTCGGCCTGCTGGTCGCCCAGGAAATGGGCTGGCCAACGCCGATCGCGGTGCGGCTGAAGGCTGCTGAACAAGGCGGGTTTGCTGGGCAGACCGTGAGTGTCGGCGAGGATGGATTGCTGAAGGTGCTGTGAAGCCGTGCGTCCTTCGAGGCTCGCTCCGCTCGCACCTCAGGATGAGGACCATCGCCGCTTCGTCATCCTCGGGCTTGACCCGAGGATCCATGCCAGAACGCTCCTGTGGAAGAGCCAACGGCACCCGTAAGCGCTTCGTCGTTGTTTCACCGTTCTGGCATGGATCCTCGGGTCAAGCCCGAGGATGACGACGCGGATAGGTCAGGCTCTCGCACACCTCATCCTGAGGTGCGAGCCCCCGCAGCGCCAAACGGGCTCACTCTTTCCCTTGCTGGCGAGCCTCGAAGGACGCACTACACCCTGTTCGGCAGCACCCGGTCCGGCGGGCGATGCCCGTCCAGAAACGCCCGGATGTTGATGATGACTTTCTCGCCCATGTCGATACGGCTTTCGATTGTGGCGGAGGCCATGTGCGGCAGGAGGACGACCTTGCCCTTGTTGGCGAGCTTCACGAGCTTGGGGTTCACCACCGGCTCCTGCTCGAACACGTCGAGCCCCGCCCCCGCCAGCTTTCCGTCCTGGATCATCCCGATCAGGGCCGTCTCATCGACGATGTCGCCGCGCGCCGTGTTTACGAGATAGGCCGTCGGCTGCATCAAGGCCAGGCGACGGGCGGACAGCAGGTGGAAGGTCGCCGGCGTCGAGGGGCAGTTCACCGAAATGATGTCCATGCGCGCCAGCATCTGGTCGAGGCTTTCCCAATAGGTCGCCTCCAGCTCGTCTTCCACGGCCGCCGAAACATGCTTGCGGTTATGGTAGTGGATCGACAGGCCGAAAGCCTTGGCGCGCCGTGCGACTGCGGTGCCGATGCGACCCATGCCGACGATGCCCAGCCGCTTGCCGCCCAACCGGCGGCCGAGCATCCAGGTCGGCGACCAGCCCGCCCATTTGCCCTGCGTGTGCAGGATGTTGGCGCCTTCCGCCAACCGGCGCGGCACGGCCATGATCAAGGCCATGGTCATGTCGGCGGTGTCTTCGGTCAAAACGTTCGGCGTATTGGTGACGGTGATGCCGCGCGCGGCAGCGGCCGCTACATCGACATTATCGACGCCGTTTCCGTAATTGGCGATTAGCTTCAGGTTGGGACCGGCCTGCGCGATCACGGCGGCATCGATGCGGTCGCGCACGGTGGGCACCAGCACCTGCGCCTCACCCACGGCCGCAACCAGTTCCGGCTGCGTCATGATGCGGTCGTCTTCGTTCAGGCGCGCGTCGAACAGCTCGCGCATGCGCGTTTCAACGGGATCGGGCAGCTTGCGGGTCAGCACGACCAGCGGTCGTTTGCGGCTCGACATGATGGACGCCCCTCCCAAAGCGGGTCTTGTTGAGACCTCTTTAACCAAGACTTGCGACACTTCGATCCGTGCCTTCAGCGTCTCTCGGTCCTACCAAGCCGATGAGCGGAAGACAAAGGGAAAAGGCGGCCATGGGCCGCGCGCAAAGTCATCGGGAAACAAGACCATGAAAGGCCTTCATCTTCGTTATGCGCTTCTGGCCGCCGTCGTTGCCGCCATTGTGCCCCACGCGACGAGCCCGAGCTTTGCACAAGAAGAACCAGTTGCCACCTCTCAGGAAGCGACCCCCGAGGAAGCCGCTCCAGCGGCGGGTGAAACGGCAGTGGTCCCAAACCTTCCCCGCCGTGGAAGCGGCCTGCCTCTTCCGCGTTTCGTCAGCCTGAAGTCCGGCCGCGTCAATTCCCGGGTTGGACCCGGCGTGAACTATGCCGTCGACTGGATGTATCTGAAGTCGGGCATGCCGATGGAGATCATCCAGGAATACGACAACTGGCGCCGCGTGCGTGACCCGGATGGTGCGGAAGGCTGGGTCAACCAGTCGCTTCTGTCCGGCCGCCGCACGGCAATCGTCGCGCCCTGGCAGCGCGGCAAGCCGGATGCGGTGATCTCGGTGATGGACCAGCCCAACAAGGAAGCCAGCGTCGTTGCCCGCGTCGAGCCGGGCGTCATCGGCACGATCAAGACCTGCAACGGGTCGTGGTGCGAAATGACGTTTGCAGGGCGTGAAGGCTGGATCAGCCAGGCGTTGTTGTGGGGCGCGTATCCCGGCGAGACGGTCAAGGACTAGAACAGAGAGTGTGCAGACGGGCGCCGATGTTGTCGGCTGGTCAGGCTCAGCCGCGTTTCGGGCGCAGGCGGATCACCACGTCGACATTGGCGATTTCCATGCCTTCCGGCGGCTGCGGCAGCCGCATCAATTGGACGGGGCCATCCAGGATGTCGACGACGCGGTTCTCGCCTTCGACGTAGAAGTGATGGTGATCGGACGTGTTGGTGTCGAAGTAGTTCTTCGCGCCTTCCACGGCAAGAATGCGCAGCATGCCGGCTTCGGTGAACTGGTGCAGCGCGTTGTAGACAGTGGCCAGCGACACCGGAACGCCCGCGATGCAGGCTTCCTCGTGCAGCTCTTCGGCCGAAAGGTGCCGGTCGCCCTGTGCGAAGATGAGGCTGGCGAGTGCGACGCGCTGACGCGTCGGGCGCAGGCCCGCTTCACGTACCCGCTTTTCAACCACCTGCCAGTCCAAGGCCGCTTCGCTCATAATGCTCCAAGCATTGTTGATGGGGCACCGTTCTGCGGGCGCATCAATGCCCTATAATCGCCCTGTAGCTTTGAAAAGCATATATTCTGTCGCGGCAAACTGATCAATAGCGGCACGTTGACCCGCCCCGCCAAGCGGGCTAATCGCGGACAGCTGCAATTGCTATAGTGAGCGCAGCAGACCAGAAACAAGACCGGCATGACCCAATCGATGCGCCGGAGGGAGACACGAACAGCATGGCCGACCGCAAGACGAGCTTCGACTACGAGGATCTGCTGGCCTGCGCACGCGGCGACCTCTTCGGGCCCGGCAATGCGCAGTTGCCCGCGCCGCCGATGCTGATGTTCGATCGTATCACCGACATCAGCGAAACCGGCGGCGAGTTCGACAAGGGCTATATCCGCGCCGAGTTCGACATCCATCCGGATCTCTGGTTCTTCCCCTGCCACTTTCCCGGCAACCCGATCATGCCGGGCTGTCTCGGCCTCGATGCCATGTGGCAGTTGACCGGCTTTTATCTCGGCTGGCTCGGCGAGCCCGGCAAAGGCATGGCGCTGTCGACCGGCGAAGTGAAGTTCAAGGGCATGGTCACCCCTTCGGTGAAGAAGGTGGAATATGGCGTCGACTTCAAGCGCGTGATGCGCGGACGCCTAGTGCTGGGCATTGCCGATGGCTGGTTGAAGGCCGATGGCGAACAGATCTACAAGGCCACCGATCTGAAGGTCGGCCTGTCCAAGCAAGAAGCCGTCGGCACAGCTGTTTAAGTTGACCGGAACGCCAAAAGCGGAGTTGAAGCCATGAGACGCGTCGTCATAAGCGGTCTGGGCATCGTATCGTCCATCGGAAACAATGCCGACGAGGTCACGGCCTCGCTGCGCGATGCGAAGTCCGGCATCAGCTTCTCGCAAAGCTTTGCCGATCACGGCTTCAAGTGCCAGGTCTGGGGTTCGCCCGAGATTGACGCAGCCGCCGAGGTGGATCGCCGCGCGGCCCGCTTCCTGTCGCAGGGCGGCATGTGGAACCACATCGCCATGAAGCAGGCGATCGCCGATGCTGGTCTCCAGGAAGGCGAGTTCACCAACGAGCGCACCGGCATCATCATGGGCTCGGGCGGCCCGTCCACGCGCACCATCGTGGAAGCCGCCGAGATCACCGAAAAGAACAACAGCCCCAAGCGCATCGGACCGTTCGCCGTGCCGAAGGCGATGTCGTCCACGGCTTCCGCCACGCTCGCGACCTGGTTCAAGATCCACGGCGTGAACTACTCGATCTCGTCGGCCTGCTCGACCTCGGCGCATTGCATCGGCAATGCTGCGGAGATGATCCAGTGGGGCAAGCAGGACATGATGTTTGCCGGCGGTCATGAGGATCTGGACTGGTCTATGTCGAACCTGTTCGACGCGATGGGCGCGATGTCCTCGAAGTACAACGACCGCGCCTCGGTCGCCTCACGCGCTTATGATGTCGATCGCGACGGTTTCGTGATCGCGGGCGGCGCCGGCGTGCTGGTTCTGGAAGAGCTGGAACATGCCAAGGCGCGCGGCGCCAAGATCTATTGCGAACTCGTCGGCTACGGCGCGACCTCGGACGGCTACGACATGGTCGCTCCATCTGGCGAAGGCGCCATCCGCTGCATGCGGCAGGCACTGGCAACCGTGAATGGCAAAGTCGACTACGTCAACACGCACGGCACCTCAACGCCGGTTGGCGATTCCAAGGAAATGGGCGCGATCCGCGAAGTGTTCGGCTCGGAGATGCCGCACATCTCTTCGACCAAGTCGCTGACCGGCCATTCGCTGGGTGCTGCCGGCGTGCAGGAATCGATCTATTCGATCCTGATGATGCAGAACAAGTTCATCGGCAAGAGCGCGCATATCGAGACGCTCGATCCGGAATTCGAGGGCATGCCGATTGTGCGCGAGCGCATCGACAACGCCGCAATCAACACCGTTCTGTCGAACTCCTTCGGCTTCGGCGGCACCAATGCGACGCTGGTGTTCCAGCGCCTCGCCGACTGATCGGCGGTATACGAGGGACATTATGGACGGTTTGATGAAGGGCAAGCGCGGCCTCGTAATGGGCGTCGCGAACGATCACTCGATTGCCTGGGGCATCGCCCAGAAGCTGTATGAACACGGCGCGGAACTCGCCTTCACCTATCAGGGTGAAGCCTTCGGCCGCCGCGTCAAGCCGCTGGCCGAGAAGGTCGGTGCAGGCGATCTCACCTTGCCCTGCGACGTGGAAGACAGCGCATCCGTCGATGCCACTATCGCCGCTCTCGAAAAGGCCTGGGGCAAGCTGGACTTCATCGTTCACGCCATCGGTTTCTCCGACAAGAACGAGTTGAAGGGCCTTTACGCCGATACGACCAAGGAGAACTTCATCCGCACGATGGTGATCTCCTGTTATTCGTTCACGGAAGTGGCGCGCAAGGCGGCCGCGATCATGAACGATGGCGGCTCGATGATCACGCTGACCTATGCGGGTTCGGTGCGGGTCATGCCGAACTACAACGTCATGGGCGTTGCCAAGGCCGGCCTGGAAGCGTCCGTCCGCTATCTCGCCAATGATTACGGCCCGCGTGGCATTCGCGTGAACGGCCTGTCGGCGGGCCCGGTGCGCACGCTGGCCGGCGCCGGCATTGCGGATGCCCGTCACATGTTCTCGTTCCAGCAGCGCAATGCACCGCTGCGCCGTCCCGTGACGCTGGAAGAGATCGGCGGTTCCGCGCTGTATCTGCTGTCGGATCTGTCCGGCGGCGTCACCGGCGAAATCCATTACGTGGATTCCGGCTACCACATCGTGTCCATGCCGACACTTTCAGAGCTGAAGCGGACCGACGAAGGCTGAGCTGAGCCAAACACTCCCAGACAGCGGCATTTCTTCCATCGCAACGAGCAGAGATCAACAGGCCCTTCGGGGCCTGTTCTTCGTTCAAGCCCTTACTTACGCCGCCCGGCTCCGTTTCGGCGGGCTGGAGCACCGGGCCGGCCGCCGGACTTCGCCTGTGTTGCAGCCCGCGCCATGTTGCGCGTTTGCGGCTCAGCCGCCCACAGGATCTTGTAGTCGTCGTTGCGGGTGAGTTCACCAGTCTCGGCAAACACGGCGGTGAGCGCCCGCTCATAAGGCAGGCCGCGGTTGGCAACCAAGAAAAGCCGCCCCTTCCCCTTGAGCGCTTTGGCTGCGGCACGGATCAGACCGGCGCCCAGATCAGGCTCCGCCGCATGCCCGCTCGCATGAAACGGCGGGTTCATCACCACAGCGTCATAAACGCGTTCCACGGGCTCACCAACGAGATCCTTCCAGAAGAAGGCCATCGGCTTCTCCGTGCCCTGCAAAGCCGTTCTGGCAGCCTCCAGAGAGGCATGATCGGCTTCGTAGAGGTCGACGCTCCGGATGCGCTCGCGGCGGATCAGATCGCCAGCAAGAAAACCCCAGCCGGCGCAGAAATCCGCGACGTCGCCCTTTAGGTCGGCAGGAAGGCTTTCGAGCAGGAACACCGAGCCGGGATCGGCATGGCCATGCGAAAACATGCCGGGCCGGGTTTCAAACGAACCGACGCTTTCGGCTTCCGCTTCCGGCAGCTGTTTCTCACCGTTACGCATCCAGAACACCACGCCGTGATGCTTGGCGGCATGATCCTCGATCTCGGTGAGCTCGGCGAGACGCTTGCGCAGACTGTCGCCGCCATCCTTCTTGGACGCCGCCACGACGATCAGCCCGCCCGGCCTCACCCGCCGCTGCGCTTGTGCGATCCAGCCCTCGTTTTGGCCGCGATGCTTGGAGCCCAGCACAAGCGCCAGATCATAGCCATCGCCCTCCCCTTCCGGCACGACCTTCACGCCCTGCCGTTGCAGACCAAGGAAGTCCGGGCGAAAACCCTGCACAGCAGTGATCGCTGCCTCGAAGCCCTCCGGCTTGCGCCAGCCGGGACGGGCGCCAAGGAAAAGCGCACGGCTTCCCGCAGCCGGCAGATCGATCAGCCCGGCTTCGAAGGGATGGAACAGGGTTTTAAGCGCGTCGTCGGTCATTTGCAGGCCATTCGGTGGTGGGGTGGTGCGTCCTTCGAGGCTCGCTTTGCTCGCACCTCAGGATGAGGACCGTTGCGTCAGGTCTGACGATCCTGTGGGCTCGACTCGAGGAGGATCGATCTTCCTGCTGAGATGACGCTTCCGAGGTGGCGCTTAGCGCTACGGTCCTCATCCTGAGGTGCGAGCCCGCACAACCGTGAAGGTGAACACGCAATCCTTGCAACGGCGAGCCTCGAAGGACGCACCTGCGTCCAACAAAGCAAAAAGGCGCGCCCCTCGCGAGGCGCGCCTTTTCAATCAATCAAGACCAAGCTCAAGCAGCGTCTTCGTCGCCGTCCTGCTTCTTTTCCTTGGCCAGCTCCTTGCCGGTTTCCTGATCGACGACCTTCATCGACAGGCGAACCTTGCCGCGCTCGTCGAAGCCCATGAGCTTCACGAACACCTTCTGGCCTTCCTTGACCACGTCGGTGGTCTTGGCAACGCGCTCGCTCGAAAGCTGCGAGATGTGGACCAAACCGTCCTTCGGGCCGAAGAAGTTGACGAAAGCGCCGAAGTCGGCGGTCTTGACGACCGTGCCTTCGTAGATCTCGCCGACTTCCGGCTCAGCCACGATCGTGTGGATCCACTTGCGTGCCGCTTCGATCTCCTTGGCGGAAGACGACGCGATCTTCACCGTGCCGTCGTCCTCGATGTTGATCTTGGCGCCGGTCTTCTCGACGATCTCGCGGATCACCTTGCCGCCCGAACCGATCACGTCACGGATCTTGTCGGTCGGGATCTGCATGACCTCGATGCGCGGTGCGAACTCGCCGAGTTCCGAACGGCCCTCGGTCAGCGCGTTGGCCATTTCGCCGAGGATGTGCAAACGGCCATCCTTGGCCTGGTCGAGTGCGACCTTCATGATCTCCTCGGTGATGCCATCGATCTTGATGTCCATCTGGAGCGAGGTGATGCCGTTCTCGGTGCCCGCAACCTTGAAGTCCATGTCGCCGAGGTGATCTTCATCGCCCAGGATGTCGGAGAGAACGGCGAAACGATCGCCTTCCTTGATCAGGCCCATGGCGATACCGGCAACCGGACGCTGCAGCGGAACGCCTGCATCCATGAGAGCCAGCGAGGTGCCGCAAACGGTTGCCATCGAGGACGAGCCGTTGGACTCGGTGATCTCGGACACTGCACGCAGCGTATAGGGGAACTGCTCAGGCGTCGGCAGCATCGGGCGGATAGCGCGCCAGGCGAGCTTGCCGTGACCGATTTCGCGGCGGCCGGGCGAACCCATGCGGCCGGTTTCACCAACCGAATAGGGCGGGAAGTTGTAGTGAAGGAGGAAACGCTCCTTGTACATGCCCGTCAGGCTGTCGACATACTGCTCGTCCTCGCCGGTGCCCAGCGTGGCAACAACCAGCGCCTGGGTTTCGCCGCGGGTGAACAGAGCCGAACCGTGGGTGCGCGGCAGAACGCCGACTTCCGACACGATCTGGCGAACGGTCTTGAGATCGCGGCCATCGATACGCGAACCGGTGTCGAGGATGTTGCCGCGAACGACCTTCGCCTGCACGTCCTTGAACACGGCGCCGACCTGCTCGGCCGTGTATTCGGCTTCGCCGCCTTCGGGGAACAGGGCAGTCTTCACCTTTGCCTTGGCGGCATCGATGGCAGCATAGCGATCCTGCTTCTGCGTGATCTTGTAGGCATCGCGCAGATCAGATTCAGCGGCTGCGAGGATCTTGCCTTCCAGCGCCGAATTGTCGGCAGCCGTATGCTCGCGCGGCTCCTTGGCAGCGGCTTCCGCCAGCTTGATGATCGCGTCGAGAACCGGCTTGAAGCCGTTCTGGCCGAACACGACGGCGCCGAGCATGATCTCTTCCGAAAGCTCCTTGGCTTCCGACTCGACCATCAAAACGGCGTCGGCGGTGCCGGCGACAACGAGGTCGAGCTTGGATTCCGGCATCTCGTCAAGATGCGGGTTCAGGATGTATTCGCCGTTGACGTAGCCAACGCGCGCGCCGCCGATCGGGCCCATGAACGGAACGCCGGACAGCGTCAGGGCAGCGGAGGCCGCAACCATCGACACGATGTCTGGATTGTTCTCGAGGTCATGCTGCAGAACGGTGATCACGACCTGCGTGTCGTTCTTGTAGCCCTCAGCGAAGAGCGGGCGGATCGGACGGTCGATCAGGCGCGAAACCAGCGTCTCGTTCTCGGACGGACGGCCTTCACGCTTGAAGTAGCCGCCCGGGATCTTGCCGGCGGCATAGGTCTTTTCCTGATAGTTGACGGTCAGCGGGAAGAAGTCCTGACCGGGCTTCGGCGCCTTGGCCGAAACAACGGTGGCGAGCACGACGCTCTCGCCATAGGTCGCCAGCACGGCGCCGTCAGCCTGACGGGCGATCTTGCCGGTTTCGAGAATGAGCGGACGGCCGCCCCACTCGATTTCCACTTTGTGATGCTTGAACATATCTCGTCCTCTTTGTGCCGGCCGCTCCGCACTTACCTCGCGCGAAAACCCAATCCGGCTCCTACGGGCAAACCCGCCACGGGCAAGACAACGGGAAGCTCAAAAAGCGAGCCACCTGCAATCCTGCCCCATGACCGGTTCAGGAGGGTTCCTAAAGGCAGCGCCCCTCGGGAACCTCAGGATCGACCATCGATCCCTGTGCGATCAGCCGACGACCCATTCGGGGCCGCCGGCCAATCAGATCAGTTCATCAACGCAGCAAAAGCCACGTGATCTTAGCGACGCAGACCAAGCTTTTCGATCAGCGTCTGGTAGCGCGCGGTATCCTTGGCATTGAGATAGTCAAGGAGACGACGGCGCTGCGACACGAGCTTCAGAAGTCCACGACGGGAGTGGTTGTCCTTCTTGTGGTCCTTGAAGTGCTCGGTCAGGTTACGAATGCGTTCGGAAAGGATCGCGACCTGGACTTCCGGCGAACCGGTATCACCCTTGACGGTTGCGAATTCCCCAAGCAATTCTTGTTTGCGCTCAGCAGTGATCGACATCGGATGTTCCTTTCAAAAGGGAGGAAGGGGACGCCTGCGGCCGGGATGTCGTCCAGCGGAGGCCATGAAGGCGATAGGCGCAAACGCCTAAGGCTGGCGCGCATATAGGCGAAGATGCGCCGATTTACCAGCAAATTGTTTCAGCGCCACCGCTGCCGCTTCAAAGCCAGCGCCGCCATCGGAAATACAGGAAAAGCAGAACGCCGATCACTGCCATGGAGGTGAGCGCTGCCGGATAGCCGTAATACCATTGCAGTTCCGGCATGTTCCACGGCGAGACCTGCGGATCAAAATTCATCCCCCATACGCCGGCCAGAAAGGTCAGCGGGATGAAGATGGCGGAGACGATGGTGAGGAGGTTGATGACCTCATTGGTCTTGGCCTGCGCCATCGACATATGCATCTCGATAAGACCGGTCACCGTTTCGCGGTAGGTTTCCACGATCTCAATGGCGCTGGCGACATGATCGAGCGTGTCGCGCAGATAGATCTTGGTTTCCGCCGTGAGAAAAGGGGCGTCCGATCGGAGCAGACCTGAAATGGCGTCGCGCAGCGGCCACAGCCAGCGCTTGAACGCAATTAGGTTGTGGCGGATGCGATGCAGGTCGGCCAGTTGTCCCCTCTCCCAGCAGGCGACCATGTCGTCCTCGATCTGATCGATCGCCGCACCTGTGGCCTCGACATGCGGAAAATAGCTGTCCACCACGGCATCGATCAGGGCATAAGCGAGGTAATCGGCCTTGCGTGCGCGGAGGCGGTTTCCGCCATTGGCTTCGATGCGCTTGCGTACGGGATCAAACGGGTCCCCCGGCCGCTCGCCGAAGGTGATGACGAAACCCTCCCCGAAGAACACGCCGATCTGTTCGTAGCGGTGAGTCTGGTCGTCATCGATGGCGTAAAGCACGACAAAGGCGTGCTCATCATAGAAGTCGGACTTCGGCCGCTGGCCGGTATTGACGGTGTCCTCCAGCGCAAGCGCATGAAGGTCGAAGATCTTGCCGAGATCGGCGATCAGCGAGACATCGCCGAGCCCAACGCAATCCACCCAGATGGCCGGCCATTCAGCCTTCAGGCGGCGAATATCTTCAAGGTTGACGCTCGGATAGACCTTGTAGCCCTGGGGCGACATCACGGTTGCGGAGAGCGTTGACGGGATTGCGCTGGGATCGGCGATCAGCGTTCCAGGCGATGCGCCGACGGGCGAGCGTTTGACGCGGCGCCGGCCGTGGCGCCGGACGCTGGACTTCTCGGTCATGCCTGTTCTCCGCTGGCTGCGATCATTCTAGAGCGCAGCCATGACGGCGGAAAGACCGTTTAGGCCGTGAAGACGCGCTTGGGCTTGAACTGCCCGCCTTCAACCGCGCCGATGGCGACCAGCTTGCCGCGAACGGTGGCGCAGGCTTCTTCGGCTTCGATCGGCGCATCGCGTCCGCGCACGATTACCGGGTTGCCCAAACGCACGCGCTGGGCGGCTTCGTCGGTCAGCGGGACCTGCGGCAGGCAATCCAAAGCCACAGCCGTTTCAACGACATAGCCGTCCATCACGGAGAAATCCGGACGCGCCACGTCGTCTTCGCTGATGGTCGGGCGCGCCGCTTCGAGTTCTTCGACCGTGACGAAATCCTCATCGGTGAAGGGGTCGACCGCAAGGCGGCGCAGGGTGGAGATATGGCCGTAGCAACCAAGCTGACGGCCCATGTCGCGGGCCAGCGAGCGGACATAAGTCCCCTTGCCGCATTCCACTTCGAACTCGGTGGAATTGTCGTCGTGGTGGATGATATCCAGGCGATCGATCTCGACTTCACGGGCCGGAATTTTGACGGCCTCACCTTCGCGTGCGAGGTCATAAGCGCGCTCGCCACCGATCTTGATGGCGGAAAAAACCGGAGGAATCTGGGAAATTACGCCGATATAATCCGCCAAAACGCCGGAAACTTCCGCTTTTGTCGGCCGATTTTCCGAGTTTTGCGTCGCAACGCCCTCTAAATCGTCGGTGTTCCGCTCCTCGCCCCAGGTCACGGTGAAGCGATAGACCTTGGTGCCGTCCATCACGTAAGGCACGGTCTTCGTCGCCTCGCCGAGCGCGATCGGCAGCATGCCGGATGCGAGCGGATCAAGCGTGCCGGCATGGCCTGCCTTGTCAGCATTGAACAGCCACTTCACCTTGGAAACCGCTTCGGTGGAGCCCATGCCGACAGGCTTGTCGAGCACGACCCAGCCTGAAACCGGACGGCCCTTCTTCTTGCCGCGACGACCCATCAGTTCTGCTCCTCGCCATCTTCGTCATCAAGGTCGCGGGCAACTTCGGGCGAGCGAAGCAGCGCGTCGATCTTGGCGTAGTTGTCGAAGCTGGTGTCGATGCGGAAGCGGACTTCCGGCATGTATTTCATCTGGCGCAAGGCGTGGCTCATCCTGCCGCGAATGAATTTGGCATGATGGTTCAGAGCCTTGATGACGGCCTCGTCATCCTTGGCGCCGAGCGGCGAAACGAAAGCGGTGGCAATCTTGAGGTCGGGCGACATGCGCACTTCCGAAATCGAGATCACGGTCGCTTCCACCACGTCGTCACGCACCTCGCCGCGCTGAAGCACTTCGGCGATGGCATGGCGCACCTGTTCGCCAACGCGCAGCTGGCGCTGAGATGGGCCATTATTTTGATGTTTCGACATAAAAACAAATCCAGCAAGCGGCGAAGCGGGTTCGAACCGCTTCGCCGCAGTTGGCAAAAATAACGAAGACAACTGCCGGTTGGAGCCGGCAGTTTGATCTTCAGCTTACAGCGTGCGCGTCACCATCTCGACGCGGAAGCACTCGATGACATCGCCCTGGCGAATGTCTTCGTAGTTCTGGAAGGCCATGCCGCATTCCTGGCCGACAGGGACTTCGCCCACTTCGTCCTTGAAGCGCTTCAGGGTCTTCAGCGTGCCTTCGTGGATCACGACGTTGTCGCGGATCAGGCGCACGCCCGCACCACGTTCGACCTTGCCTTCGGTAACGCGGCAACCCGCGACCTTGCCGGTCTTGGTGATGTTGAACACTTCCAGGATTTCGGCATTGCCGAGGAAGGTTTCGCGACGTTCCGGCGACAGAAGGCCCGACATCGCCTGCTTCACGTCATCCACGAGGTTGTAGATGATGTTGTAGTAGCGAACCTCGATGCCGCCCTGCTCGGCTGCCGTACGCGCCTGCTTGTTGGCGCGCACGTTGAAGCCGATGATGACCGCATTCGACGTTTCGGCCAGCGACACGTCGCTTTCCGTGATCGCGCCTGCGCCGACATGAACGATGCGCGCGCGCACCTCGTCCGTGCCGAGTTTGTCCAGCGCCGCCACGATGGCTTCGGCGGAACCCTGCACGTCGGCCTTGACGACCAGCGGGAACTCCTTGAGACCGGAATTCTGCAGCTGCGACATCATCTGCTCGAGCGAGCCGCGCTGACCGGACTGGCGTGCTGCTGCCTTTTCGCGAGCCAGACGCATGCGATATTCGGAAATCTCGCGAGCGCGGGCTTCGTTTTCGACAACGGCGAAGCGGTCACCAGCCGCCGGCGTACCGGACAGGCCGAGAACCTCGACCGGCATGGATGGGCCAGCTTCCGGCACGGTCTTACCCTGGTCGTTCACCAGCGCGCGGACCTTACCGTAAACGTTGCCGGCAACCAGAATGTCGCCGGTGCGCAGCGTACCCGTTTGCACCAGGATGGTGGCAACGGGACCGCGGCCCTTGTCGAGCTGAGCTTCGATCACGACACCTTCCGCGGTACGATCCGGATTGGCGCTGAGATCGAGGATTTCAGCCTGCAACAGGATGGCTTCGAGCAGCTTGTCGAGACCGGCACCCGTCTTGGCGGACACTTCGACGTCAAGCACTTCACCGCCCATGGATTCCACAAACACTTCATGCTGCAGAAGCTGGGTGCGGACCTTCTGTGCATCGGCCGACGGCTTGTCGATCTTGTTGATCGCCACGATGATCGGCACACCGGCCGACTTGGCATGACTGATCGACTCGATCGTCTGCGGCATGACGCTGTCGTCAGCGGCCACAACCAGAACGGCGATGTCGGTTGCCTGCGCACCGCGGGCACGCATGGCCGTAAAGGCTTCGTGGCCCGGCGTGTCGAGGAAGGTGATCTTCTGACCGTTCTTCTCGACCTGGTAGGCGCCGATATGCTGGGTGATGCCGCCGGCTTCGCCGGACACGACGCTGGCGCTGCGGATAGCGTCAAGCAGCGAGGTCTTGCCGTGATCGACGTGACCCATGATCGTGACAACCGGCGAACGCGTTTGCAGCGTTGCGGCTTCGTCCTGAACGCCGAACAAACCTTCTTCGATGTCGCTATCGGCAACGCGGCGGACCGTGTGACCGAATTCGCCTGCAACCAGTTCCGCGGTGTCGGCATCAAGCACATCGCCGGGAACCATCATGGTGCCCTGCTTCATGAAATACTTGATGAGATCAACAGCGCGCTCCGACATACGGGCGGCGAGATCCTGGATCGTGATGGTTTCCGGCAACACGACTTCGCGCGAAATCTTCTCGCGCTCGCCCTGATACATGGAGCGCTTGAACTTCTCCTGGCGACGACGCATCGACGACAGCGAGCGCGAGCGCCCGTCGCCATCCGAAGTCGCGGCCGTCAGGGTCAGCTTGCCACGGCGACGATCGTCTTCGCCCTTGGTCTTGGTCGGCTTGGCAGGCACGGCTTCCGGCTTCAGCGGCGTGCGACGGATCGCGGCGCCGGCACCGGCAGCAGGCGAAGCTGCCGGGGTAGCTGCAGCAACGCTGCGCGGCTTGGCGATCGGCTTTTCTTCTTCCTCGTCGGCCGTGTCAGTCTGGGGCGCACGACGGCGAGCTTCTTCCTCGGCGCGACGGCGCGCTTCGGCTTCAGCCTGGATGCGGGCTTCTTCCTCGGCCTGACGGCGTGCGGATTCCAGACGCTCGCGCTGACGGCGCTCGTCTTCCTCGGCGCGACGCTTGGCGTCTTCAACGGCGCGAGCGCGTTCTTCGACTTCGCGAACTTTGGCGTCCTCGAGGGCACGACGACGCGCATCCATCTCGCCACGCGACAGCGAATTCAGCACGACGCCGCCACGGTCGCCTGCCGGGCGCACGGTTGGAGCCGGACGCGGCGTACGCTCGACGTTTGGCGGCGGCGCAACGGTCACGGCCGGCTTGGGCGCAGACGGCGTGGGCGTAATGACGGGCGCGGCTTCGCGCTCGCCCGGCGCAGAGAACTTGCGCTTCTTGGTCTCGACGACAACCGACTTGGTGCGCCCATGGCTGAAGTTCTGCCGCACGGTGCCCTGCTCGATACCTGGGCGCTTCAGCGTCAGCGTCTTCTTCGGGGTCACCGTCAGTGTCTTGTCGTCTTTCGTATCGGTCATTCCGTATCCTCAGCAGCGCCGCCCTCGGCAACCGCACCTGTTAGCGGGCTATCGGGGAAACCGCCCCGAAATCGTTCGAGCGCCACCATGCGCTTCGCTGCCGCCTGCCCCGCGTCGCCCGCGAGGACGGCAGCATGTATCACATTTGTGCCCCCCAATGCCAAACCCATTTCGGCTTCCGAAAAGAGTTTGTGCGCATCGATCGAGGGGCCACCAAGATGAACCGTTGCGCGCCGCGCTTGCGCGATCTTCCTGACCCCGTCATCCGAGGCCTCATGGGCATGCAGAACCAGAAGCGCCTCGCCGGAGCGGACAGCGCTGTCAACCTTTGCGGCGCCAAGCGCCACGCGCCCTGCCTTGCGGGCAAGGCCAAGCGAGCCCAAGGCCGACTTGGCCATCAGGCTATCCACGAGTGCGCCTAGATCCGGCGCAACCGTCACGTCAGCCTTGAAAGCACGACGGAACAGGTTTTTCTTCGCCGCCTGGTCGATATGGACCCGGTCAGCGGTAACCCAGCACCCGCGGCCGGGCAGCTTGCGCTTGAGATCGGGAACAACGGACATGTCGGGACCGGCAACGAAGCGAAGCAAAGTCTCCGCATCGCCTGCTTGCCGCGTCACTATACATGTGCGTTCGTTCGTATCTTTCAAGCGTAGCCGCTCCCGATCCGCCAGGTCTCATAATCAGGCGGACGCAGTCTCGGCTTCCTCATCGGAAGCCTCGACCTCGTCTTCGCTGATCCAGCCAGCCTTGCGGCGGGCATCCACGATCATGGCTTCCGCATCGCCGCGAGTGATGTTGAACGACGCCAGAACGCCGGGGAAGAACTTGGTTTCCCCATCCTTGCGCTCTTTCCAACCGGTCAGATCGTCCACGGCATAGCCCGCGAAGTCCTCGATCGTTTTCACGCCGTCTTCGCCGAGCGTCACCATCATCGCGGTGGTGATGCCGTCGATCTGGCGCAATTCGTCCGATACGCCGAGAGCGGTACGCTTCTCGTCCTGCTCGGTTTCGATGCGATCGAGGAACTCCTTGGCGCGCTCCTGGATTTCGCTCGCCGTGTCTTCGTCGAAGCCGTCGATCGAAGCGATTTCGTCCTGCTCGACGTAGGCCACTTCCTCAACCGTGGTGAAGCCTTCCGAAGCCAAGACCTGACCGACCATCTCGTCGACGTTGAGTGCGTCCATGAAGAGGTTCGAACGCTCCACGAATTCCTTCTGGCGACGTTCGCTTTCTTCCTGCTCGGTCATGATGTCGATGTCCCAGCCGGTGAGCTGGGAGGCCAGACGCACGTTCTGGCCGCGACGGCCGATGGCCAGCGACAGCTGATCGTTCGGCACCACGACTTCGATGCGCTCGGCGTCTTCATCAAGCACGACCTTGGCGACTTCCGCCGGCTGAAGCGCATTGACGATGAAGGATGCGGCTTCGCCCGACCACGGGATGATGTCGATCTTTTCGCCCTGCAGCTCGCCAACAACGGCTTGCACACGGGAGCCGCGCATACCAACGCAGGCGCCGACCGGATCGATCGACGAGTCACGCGAAATCACGGCAATCTTGGCGCGCGAACCGGGATCACGGGCCACCGACTTGATCTCGATGATGCCTTCGTAGATTTCCGGCACTTCCATGGTGAACAGCTTCGCCATGAACTGCGGATGGGTGCGCGACATGAAGATCTGCGGGCCGCGCTGTTCGCGACGCACGTCATAAACGTAGGCACGAACGCGGTCGCCATACTTGTAGTTTTCGCGCGGGATCAGCTCGTCGCGGCGGATGATGGCTTCGCCACGGCCGAGATCGACGATGACGTTGCCATATTCGACGCGCTTGACCGTGCCGTTGACGATCTCGCCGATGCGATCCTTGTATTCGTCGAACTGGCGATCACGCTCGGCTTCGCGCACCTTCTGCACGATGACCTGCTTGGCGGATTGGGCTGCGATACGGCCGAACTCCATCGGCGGCAGGATCTCGGCGAGGAAGTCGCCGACCTGGGCATCCGGGTTGCGCTCGCGCGCCGTCAACAGCGCGACTTCCTTGTCGTAGTCCTCGACCTGCTCCACAACCTGCATCAGGCGCTGCAGCTTCATCTCACCGGTATGCGGGTTGATGTCGGCGCGGATGTTGGTTTCCTGACCGTACCGGGCACGCGCAGCCTTCTGGATGGCATCAGCCATCGCCGCGATCACGATCGACTTGTCGATCGACTTTTCGCGCGCGACCGCATCGGCGATCTGAAGCAGTTCCAGCCTGTTTGCACTTACAGCCATGTCTTCGGTCTCCTGATCACCCGGCGCTCGCTGGCGCCCTGGATAGTCTTAACTGCCGGTCTTCGTATTGCCGTCTGCATCGGTATCGGTGTCGGGCTCGTCGTCCAGATCACCATCTTCTTCGAACTCGATCTCGTCGCCCTCAAAGGCGTCATCGGCATCGCCACGACGCGCGGCCTTCTTTTCGCGATTGTCCTTGGCCAGCGCTTCGCGGATCAGCGAGTCGGTGAGGATCAGCCGAGCGTCAGCCAGCGCGTCGAAGGGAACACGCACCTGCGGCTCGTCGCCATAGCTCGCCAGATCGCGCTCAAGCGTGAAGCCGTCGGCATCCACAGCCGTGATCTTGCCGCGAAAGCGCTTCTTGTCGGCGACCATGACTGAAGTCTCGATCTTGGCGGCGTGGCCGATCGCGGCTTCGAAATCCACCTTGCGTACGAGCGGGCGGTCGATGCCCGGCGACGATACTTCGAGATGGTAGGCCTGCTCGATCGGATCCTCGACATCGAGGGTCGGCGAGATCGCGCGGGAAATTTCTTCGCAATCCTGCACGGTGATCGTGCCGTCGTCGCGCTCGGCCATAATCTGCAGCGTCATGCCGTTCTGGCCCGACAAGCGCACCCGCACAAGACGAAAGCCCATCGGCCGCAGGATCGGGATGACGATGGCGGCAACGCGCGCATCCGTTCCGGTTTCGCGGATCAGGCGATCATCTTCCACTGCAGTGGCCAGCGCCGGGTTGTCCAGCATTGGGTTATCCGAGATGGGCTCGTCGGCCATCCTGTCTCCAGTTAACAAAAAAGAGCGGGACCGGGTGGACCCACTCTTCGTCATATCGACCAAGAATTTGAACTCGATATAGCCGAACGGACAGCTTTCATCAACCCCCGAGGACGGGACATCCCCCAACAGGCATTAACCCTTGCATTAACCCGCCGTGCAAGGCGCGCATGGCTGATCTGCGAAGTCGTCTCTCGCAACTGCGAGGGTGCGGGTCTATTTATGCTGCATCGCACAAGCAACTGAACAAACCGAAACGAACCGAACCTCAAATGTCCAAGAACCAGCCCCGTTCCACTTTCGCCGATCTGCTTGGCATGCTCGGCAGCGCGATCTCGGTCGCGGCAGCTGAAGAGAATGGCCGCAGCGCTCGCCCGCAGGATCTGCGCCGCCTCGGTATCGACCCCATGGAATTCCGCAAGATCCGCCGCTTCTAAGCGCGATCTTATCGTCTGAATGTAAAAGGCCGGCGCTGATATCAGCGCCGGCCTTTTTGTTTGTGATGGTAGCTCCGCTTAGTCCTCGTCGCCGGCCATGGCCGCCAGCATCTGGCCCTTGCCGCGTGCGCGCAGGATCATCGGCACGAGCACGGCCGCGAAGGCGAGCAGGATCAGCACGATCGAAATCCAGGAATGGACCAGCACGGTCGGATCACCCTGGCTGATCTGCAAAGCCTGGCGCAGACTACGCTCGGCCATCGGTCCAAGGATCAGGCCGACAACCACCGGTGCAATCGGGTAACCAAAGCGGCGCAGCATGTAGCCGAGCACGCCGAACAGAAGCAGCAGTCCGAGTTCGAACGAGGTCGGCAGCGGTCCAACCATGAAGGTCGAAGCGCTGGCGCCGATTGTGCCGAGCGTCGCAAAGGTCAGAATGCCCGCATAAAGCCATGGACGCGGGATGGTGAGCAAACGAACCCACAGGCCAATCAGCGGCAGGTTCAAGACCAGCAGCATGAAGTTGGCAACCAGCAGGCTGGCGATCAGGCCCCAGACCAGGGTCGCATTGCTGACGAACAACAGCGGGCCCGGCTGCAAGCCGAACTGCTGGAAGCCGGCCAGCATGATCGCGGCGGTGGCGGTGGTGGGAAGGCCGAGCGTCAGCAGCGGCACGAGCGTTCCGGCAGCAGATGCGTTGTTGGCGGCTTCCGGACCGGCAACGCCTTCGATCGCGCCCTTGCCGAACTCTTCCGGGTGCTTGGAGAACTGCTTTTCGGCGGAATAGGACAGGAAGCTCGACACGTCAGCGCCGCCGGCGGGCATTGCGCCGATCGGGAAACCGATCGCGGTGCCGCGCAGCCAGGATTTCCAGGAGCGTCTCCAGTCTTCCTTGGTCATCCAGACGGAGCCTTTTACAGCCTCGACCTTCTCGTCCATTGATGTGCGGCTGGCAACGACCGCAATCGTTTCGCCGATGGCAAACAGAGCGACGGCCAGCGTCGTGACCGAAATCCCGTCGAACAGGTTCGGCGTGCCCATGGCGAGACGTGTCTGACCTGTGAGCTGGTCGATGCCGATCAAGCCGAGGGCAAGGCCGATAAACAGCGCTGTCAGGCCGCGCAGGGTCGACTCCCCGAAGGCGGCCGACACCGTCATGAAGGCAAGCAGCATCAGCGCGAAATATTCGGACGGGCCGAAGGACAGCGCGAACTGCACGACCCATGGCGCGATGAAGGCGAGACCGAGCGTCGCCACCAGGCCGGCGATGAAGGAGCCGATTGCCGCGGTGGCAAGGGCCGGTCCGCCACGTCCCTGCCGGGCCATCTTGTTGCCTTCCAGCGCGGTGACGATGGAGGCGCTTTCACCCGGCGTGTTGAGCAGGATCGAGGTCGTCGAGCCGCCGTACATGCCGCCGTAATAGATGCCGGCGAACATGATCAGCGAGCCGGCCGGATCGAGGCGGTAGGTGACGGGCAAAAGCAGCGCCACGGTGAGCGCGGGTCCGATGCCCGGCAAAACGCCGACAGCCGTGCCGAGCGTCACGCCGATCAGCGCGTAAAGCAGGTTGCTCCATTGCAGGGCGGTGAGCAGGCCCTGTCCGAGAAGTTCGAACGTGTTCATACCAGCCTCAGAACAAACGCTCGAGCGGACCGGCCGGCAGCGACAGTTGCAAACCGCGCGCGAAGGCAAGCCAGACGAGGAAGCAGAAAACAAGGCCGAACGGCAGTGTCAGCCAGATGCGGCGTTCATTGAAGGCGTAAGCGGTTGCGGTGAACATCAGTGCGGTCGCCAGCGAGAATCCGACCGTCTTGATGGTCAGCATCTGCACGATCAAGCCGCCGACGACCCACAGGATCGGTGCCGTCTGCTGTTCTTCACGTTCCGGAAAATCGCCGCGCCAGGCTTCTGCCGCCGTCCAGAGCGCCAGGCCGAACAAGCAGGCCGCGACGATGTAAGGCACGGTCTTTGGTCCGACCGGCTGCGTGGAAGCCATGCCGCCGGCATGATAGGTGCTCCAGGCAATGGCGATCGAAGCGATCGCCAGCACCAGCGCAATGGCAAACGCCGCCCGATCCGGGCGGCGCTGAATGGTTGTGGTGTCGTCGCGGACGCTCATTTGACGAGGCCGATGTCCTTAAGGATGCTTTCGGTCGCTGCGGTGTCTTCCTTCAGCTGCGCAGCGAACTCATCGCCAGCGAGATAGGTGTCAGCCCAGCCCTTGTCGGCAACGGCCTTCTTCCAGCTTTCCGACTTCACCATCTTCTCGACGTCAGCCGAGATGGCAGCCTTCTGCTCGTCGCTGATGCCGGGAGCAGCGGCAACCATGCGCCAGTTCTGGATGGCGACATCCACGCCGCCTTCCTTGAAGGTCGGGCCTTCGATGCCGGCGACCTTTTCATCCGAGGAAATGCCCAGCAGGCGCAGCTGGCCGGCGGCGATCTGCGCGGAGAACTCGCTGTAGCCGGAAATGCCGACGGTGACCTGACCGCCGAGAATAGCGGCGAGCGCTTCGCCACCGCCGGAAAACGCGATGTAGTTCACCTTGGTCGGATCAACACCGACAGCCTTGGCAACGAGGCCGGCCGTGATGTGGTCTGTACCGCCGGCCGAACCGCCGCCCCAGGACACGCCGCCCGGGTTTTCCTTCAGCTTGGCAACGAGGCCAGCCATGTCCTTGATGTCGGAATTGGCGGGCACGACGATCGCTTCGAACTCACCGGTCAAACGCGCAATCGGCGTGACCTGGTCGAGCGTCACCGGCGAACCGTTGGTCAGGATGGCGCCCACCATGACGTAGCCGCCGACGATCAGCGCATCGGCATCGCCGCTGGACTGATTGACGAACTGGGCAAGACCGATCGTGCCGCCGGCACCCGGAACATTGATGACCTGGACGCTGGGCGAGATCTTCTCGTCCTGCAAGGCGGCCTGCATGGTGCGGGCCGTCTGGTCCCAGCCGCCGCCGGGGGCAGCAGGCGCCATGATCTTGTAATCGGCAGCAAAAGCCTGCGAAGCAACGAGCAGGCTGCCGGCAGCCAAAGCTGCGGCGATGAAGTGACGCATAGGATCCTCCCTGGGGATGCAAAGTCTTTTGTCACTCGCAGCTTAAGCTTTGCGCGCGACAGGTTGTCAACGGGTCTGGTTTTTCGTTGACAACGTTAGATACGTCTAAAGCTCAGATATGCGGGGGTTCGACCTTCGCGCAGAGCCTTAGCTTCATAGCGGGTCGATTGCCAGCCGGGATAGGGCTGACGCCAATCGTCGGCGCGCTCAACCACCCATTCGAACTCGGGATGGGCGCGGATGTGGAGCAGCGTCCAGTTGATGTAATGCGCGATATCCGAGGCAAAGCGGAAGGTGCCGCCCGGCTGCAAAACGCGCGCAAAGCGATCCAGATTGACCTGGCTGACGAAGCGCCGCTTCCAGTGCTTCTTCTTCGGCCAGGGATCGGGATACAGCAGGTCGATCTCGGCAATGCTGTTGGCCGGAAGCCAATCAAGCAGCTGCGTCGCGTCGTCATCGTGAACGCGCAAGTTTGGCCGCGGCTCGGTTTCCAGCGTCTGCATGCAGCGCGACATGCCGTTGATAAAGGGCTCCACGCCGATAAAGCCGCTTTGGGGCTCGCGCCCGGCCTCGCTGATCACATGCTCGCCGCCGCCGAAGCCGATTTCCAGCCGGACGCGCTCGACCGGCACGGGAAAGAGCGTCTTGAGATCGGCGGGCGCGGGTTGCGTCAGGTCGAGCTTGAGGCGGGGCAGCAGGGAAGCTACCGCCTCCGCCGCCTGCGTGCGCACTGGACGGCCATGCCGACGACCATAGAAGGCCTCGGTCGCGCGGCTGCGGCGACCCTGCGCTTCGCTCTCGTTGTCTTCAGCACTCATGCCAGGAATCAAGCCGCAACAGCCTGTTTGAGCGCCTTCACGAGATCCGTTTTTTCCCAGGAAAACGAACCGTCGCGACCGGCCTTGCGGCCGAAATGGCCGTAAGCGGCGGTCTTGGCATAGATCGGCTTGTTGAGATCGAGATGGCGGCGAATGCCGGAGGGCGACAGGTCCATGACCTCGCGCAGGGCATCTTCAAGCCGGGCTTCATCCACCTTGCCGGTGCCGTGAAGGTCGACATAGACAGACAGCGGCTGGGCAACGCCGATGGCGTAGGACAGCTGGATGGTGCAGCGTTCCGCAAGCTTTGCCGCCACCACATTCTTGGCGAGATAACGCGCGGCGTAGGCGGCAGAGCGATCGACCTTGGTCGTGTCCTTGCCAGAAAATGCGCCGCCACCATGGGGTGCAGCACCGCCATAGGTGTCCACGATGATCTTGCGCCCGGTGAGGCCGGCATCGCCATCGGGGCCGCCGATCACGAACTTGCCGGTGGGATTGATGTACCAGCGGCAGTCTTCGGCGACCTTCAGGTCGGACAGAGCTTCGCGGATAAAGGGCTCGACGACGCTGCGGACCTTCTTGGAATCCCAGCTTTCATCGAGATGCTGGGTGGACAGCACGATCGAGGTTGCTTCGCTCGGCTTGCCGTCCTGATAGCGCACGGTAACCTGGCTCTTGGCATCCGGCCCGAGCTTGCCGACATCGCCCTCGCCCTTGTGACGGCCGGCGGCGAGCAGTTCCAGGATCTTGTGGCTGTAGTAAAGCGGCGCCGGCATTAGGTCCGGCGTTTCGGAGCAGGCGTAACCGAACATGATGCCTTGGTCGCCCGCGCCTTCCGCATTGGCGTCGGCCGCCTTATCGACGCCCTGTGCGATGTCGGCCGACTGGGCGTGCAGCAGCACGTCGATCTTTGCGGTCTTCCAGTTGAAGCCGTCCTGCGCATAGCCGATTTCGCGGATGGCCTTGCGTGCGGTCGCCTTGAACTTGGAGGGGTTGATGACCGGATGGCCCTTGGCATCGCGCAGGGGCTCGCCATCCCCATTTCTCTTCAACAGCGTCGGCGGAACGCGAACTTCGCCCGCGATCACGACGCGGTTGGTGGTTGCAAGCGTTTCGCAGGCAACCCGCACATCCCACGGGTTCATGCCGGCTTTTTTGGCTTCGCGGTAAACGAGGTCGACAATCTCGTCGGAGATGCGGTCACAAACCTTGTCGGGATGACCTTCGGATACGGATTCGCTGGTAAAAAGGTAGTTCTGGCGTGCCACGGGTAGTCCCCTCTGGAAAGATGACCCGGCCGCCATGGGCCAGATCGCGCGCGAGTGTTACCGAAGGGTCCGGTCTGGCGTCAAGAGATGCGATTTTCCTAGGAGAAGGGCTGTGCGAACGGCTTTTTCAGCCTCATTCGCCGTCATCGGCCAGGGTCTTGATGAGGTCGACGATCTTGCGGCGGACCTTGGGGTCCGAAATCTTCATGAAAGCGCGGTTGAGCTGCATGGATTCCGCACTGCTCATGAAATCCGGCACCAGAGGCGCAGCAGCTTCTTCCTCCAGGCCCATCGGGGACTGACCATCTTCGCGCGGCGCATCCTGGAAGAAGTACTCGACCGGCGCGTTCAGAATGGCGGAAATCGCCTGCAGCCGGCTGGCGCCAACGCGGTTGGTGCCTTTCTCGTATTTCTGGATCTGTTGAAAGGTGATGCCGAGCTGCTCGCCAAGTTTCTCCTGGCTCATCGCGATCATGTTGCGACGGAGTCGAATACGCGAACCGACATGCACGTCGACTGGATTCGGCCGCTTCTTGTTTTCCGTCATTATCCCCTCACTGCCCCGCAGCACGGATCATCCTGCCACAGGCAGGCCAATCTGTGGTCACCAAAATACGGCGAAGCGGTTGCAATATCATTTTCTAATATAACCAAGTCAATGACGCTTTCGCGCCCTGAAATTTCCTGAGAAGCCACCCACGGCAAGAATGCCAAGCACGATCCACCCCGCCCAAACCGGATCCCACAAGCGCAGGATCGTGCCTTTGCCCGTAGGCACCGCTACGTCAAGTGTTCCGACGCCATTTACCGTATAAGCGTCGATAATCCGGCCAAATCCGTCCACGACACCCGAGATTCCGCTATTGGCGGCGCGAACCAGCGGCAGACCGGTTTCGACCGCACGCAGCTGTGCCTGCCGGAAATGCTGCCGCGGTCCGGGCGTGTCGCCGAACCAGGCATCGTTGGTGAGGTTGATCAGGATGTCCTTGCCGACCGCATCCTTGCGCACGATCTCGTCGAAGATGATCTCGTAGCAGATGAAGGCAACGGCGCTTAAGCCCCCTGGCAGCGTGAGGCCGGGGCGCGTTTGCGCGGACGAAAAGTCTTCCGGCAGAGCCACGATCTTGCTGATGCCGAAGCGGTGCAGCAGGCCGGAGAACGGAAGATACTCGCCGAAGGGCACGAGATGCACCTTGTCGATGGCGTCCACGATCTGGCCGGCATCGCCGATCTGGGTCATCGAATTGTAGTAGCGGGTGGGACCGCCGGGTGCGGCTTCCGAGCGCACTGCACCGGCGAGCAGCGTCTGGCCGTCGGCCAGGAGATCGCCAAGCGTCGACAGGGCGTCCGGGCGATCATTGAGAATAAAGGGCACGGCGGTTTCCGGCCAGATGATGACAGATGGCGGTGCTTTGCCCTCCGCCGGTGCTGCGGCCGACATTTCGAGATAGGTGCCGAAAATGCGGTCACGCGCTTCGCGATCCCATTTCTCGCTTTGCAGGATGGATGGCTGCACGAGGCGCACTACGAGTGTGTCGGGTCCGAGGTCGGCTTGCGACAGCCGGAACAGGCCGAAGCCGACATGAGCGGCAATCAGGATGGCCGCTACGGCAAAGCCGAGCCGGCGGCCGCGAAGCGAGAGAGCGATTGCCGGCATGGCGAAGACGAACACGGTAAGCGCGTTCATGCCCACCATCGAAACGAGCACCGACGACTGCATGAGCGTCGGCACCGGCATAGCGGCATAGCCGATGGCGTTCCATGGGAAGCCGGTGAAGAGCTGCCCACGCAGCCATTCGGCCAAAGCAAAGGCAAAGGCCAGCATGGCGATGCGGCCGATCGAATCGCTCCAGAACAGCCGGGCGAGCACTGCGGCCAAGCCGTAATAGATCGCCAGCACGGCAGGAAGTGCCACGACGGCAAGCGGAAGCGCCCAGGCAAAGCTGTCGGCTTCCACCAGAAGCGCATTGCCGATCCACCACAGGCCGGCAATGAAATAACCGAAGCCGAACCACCATCCGACGGCGAACGACGGCCGCAACCGCTCCAGCCTGCCGCTGCCGGCTTCGCTGGTCGCACCATCGAGCAGCCAGACCAGGATCGGGAAGGCTACGAAGCCGACGGCAAAGAAGTCGTAAGGCGCTTGCGCAAGAACGAGCAGCGCGCCGGCCAAAAAGGCCAAGGCGGCGCGGCGCCAGCCCCAGGCCAAGACGATCCGGCTCCCAAGGCGGTCCATAAAAGCGTCCGATGCTAGAGAATCATCGCGCAAGCTTTATCAGGCACCGCCTGTCGCGCCAAATCAGGCCGTTCCAGCCATGCCGGGATGATCTTCATCGCTGTGCGGTTTGAGATCGCGCACCAGGCGCACCTTGCGGACGCGGCGGGGATCGGCTTCGAGGATCTGCATTTCGAAGCCCGGCATGACGCGGATGATTTCGCCGCGCACCGGCACGCGGCCCAGGGCAGAGAAGATCAGGCCGCTCAGCGTGTCGACATCCTCACCGAACTCGCCGGCCTCGAAGCCCGGAATGGCTTCCGCAACATCCTCGATATCGGCACGCGCATTGACCACGAAGACGCCGTCACCGGTTTGCGTCACCGTTTTTTCCTCGTCATCGTGCTCGTCTTCGATGTCGCCGACGATCATCTCGACGATGTCTTCCAGCGACACGAGGCCGTCGGTGCCGCCATACTCGTCAATGACCAGCGCCATCTGCGTATGCGAGGCCTGCATGCGCGCCATCAGCTCGGATGCCTGCATGGATGGCGGCACGAAGAGCACGGTGCGGATGAGTTCGAGGTCGCCGATCGTGCGGGTCAGATCGACATTGCCGAGATCGGACGCTTCCACGGTCTTCGACGGCGTTGGAGCGCCGGGCTCGACCGTGGTGGCCTGCGCCGAACGGGTGATGTGGTTGAGCACGTCGCGGATGTGAACCATGCCGCGCGGGTCATCCAGCGATTCCGAATAGACCGGCATGCGGGAATGGCCGCTTTCCTGGAAGGCGCGCAGGAGATCGCCGAGCGTGATCGCAATATCGACACCGTCAATATCGGCGCGTGGGATCATCACGTCCTCGACGCGGACTTCCCGCAGGCCCAGCACGTTGTTGAGCATGGCGCGCTCAACCGGCGTGAAGGCTGCTTCCGTCTCATCGGGGCTCGCTTCCGCCAGCGCATCGGCAAGGTTTTCGCGCAAAGTCGCGCTGCCGTTCTTCGGTCTGAAGAAACCGACCATGCGGTCGAACAATGGTAGCCGGAGACCTTGGGTCTCGGTGTGACTACTCGGCCCGTCTTCTTTCTGATCGGGCAATTCGCTGGAAGGTTCGTGACCTGCAGCGGCTACATCTTTATCGTTCATCATCCTCCGGCTTGTTGCCGGTCCGTGTTGATCGCGGGGGTCTTTCCCTATCGGTAGGGATCGGGAATGGCAAGACTTCTCAGTATTTCGCGTTCCAAACCTTCCATCTCTTCTGCTTGTTCCTCGGTTTCATGGTCGAAGCCAAGACAATGCAAGAGCCCATGGACGGTGAGATGCGTGAGATGGTGGTCGAAGGGCTTGGTTTCCTCTTGCGCTTCGCGAACCACCGTTTCCCGGGCGATGACGATGTCGCCGAGCATAGGCGGCAGCGGGTCACCGGGCTCAACGGGGAAGGCTGGGAAGGACAGGACGTTGGTGGGCTTGTCCTTGTCGCGCCATTCGCGATTGAGCTCCTGGATCGAAGCGTCGTCGGTGAACAGGATCGACAACTCGCTGGTACCTTCGGTGACGCCTAGGCGCTCGAAGGTGGCCGCAATGGCACGATCGGTCAGCGCTTGGAGCGCGGCTTCATCGCCCCAGTCGCTGGCCTCGATCTCGATGCCGACTGCAATCTCAGGCCTGCTCAAACCGCAGGACCGCCACTGCCGGCGCGGTCGTAGGCGCGGACGATCTCGGCCACCAGCGGGTGACGCACGACGTCCTTGTCCTCGAAGCGCACTTTGACGATGTTCGGCACGCCATCCAGCACACGCAAGGCTTCGACCAAACCGGACTTGGTGTGCGGCGGAAGGTCGATTTGGCTGGGATCGCCGGTGACGATCATGCGGCTGTTTTCGCCCAGGCGCGTCAGAAACATCTTCATCTGCATCTGCGTCGTGTTCTGGGCTTCGTCCAGGATCACGGCGGAATGGGCAAGTGTGCGGCCGCGCATGAAGGCCAGCGGGGCGATCTCGATCACCTCGGCGGCAATCGCGCGCTCGACCTTGTCGGCCGGCATCATGTCGTAAAGCGCATCGTAGAGCGGGCGCAGATAAGGATCGACCTTTTCCTTCATGTCGCCGGGCAGGAAGCCGAGGCGCTCGCCCGCTTCCACCGCCGGACGCGACAGGATGATGCGCTCAACCAGCCCGCGCTCCAGCAGCATGGCTGCATGCGCGACGGCGAGATAGGTCTTGCCGGTGCCGGCCGGACCAATGCCGAAAACCAACTCCGACCGTTCCAGCGCGCGCATATAGGCATCCTGATTGGCGGAGCGGGCATAGATCGTGCGCTTGCGGGTGGAAATCTGCGCGGCGGACATCTTGCCTTTCTTTTCCAGCGTGGGCAGGCTGAGCTGGTCATCGGCGGCAACCGCCATGCGGATCGCGCCATCCACATCGGACTGGCCGACATGGGCGCCCTTTTGCAGCATGTCATAGAGATGATCGAGCGTGCGGCGGGCTTGTTCGGCGGCCGTGGGGTCACCCTGGATCGAAAGCTGGTTACCCTTGGAGCGCAGATCCACGCCGAGCTTCTGCTCGATGCGAGCAAGGTTTTCGTCGAACTGGCCGTAAAGCGCGCTCGCGAAGCGGTTATTGTCGAATGTGAGTACGAGATGCGCTTTATCGGAAGCGCCGGCCGGGCTCGTCTTGACGTCTGCCTTTGCGGTCAACCGCGTCTCCTTGTTCAAGGCCTTCTTGGCCTGAAGCTTAGATAGGGTCGGCGAACAGGCTGTTGTAGCCCGTGCCCGTTACCCGGACATCGATAATGTCGCCGATTCGGCCCGCACTTTCATCAACAATCGTCGGCTGAAGCCAAGGCGACCGGCCGACGATCTGTCCGGCTTGGCGGCCGGGCTTCTCGAGCAGCACGGAAATGGTCTTGCCGACCAGGCTGTTGACGAATTTGGCCTGCTCTTCGGCAAGCGCTGCCTGCAGGCGGACGAGCCGCTCGCTTTTTACCGCTTCGTCGACATGGCCCGTCATCGAAGCGCCCGGCGTGCCGGGGCGGGGCGAGTATTTGAAGGAGAAAGCGAGCGCATAACCGATCTCGCGCACGAGCTTCAGCGTGTCCGCGAAATCCTCTTCCGTTTCACCGGGAAAGCCGACGATGAAATCACCGGACAAAGCGATATCCGGCCGCGCCGTCCTGATGCGATCCATCAGACGCAGATAATCGTCGGCCGTGTGGCGACGGTTCATGGCCTTGAGGATGCGGTCCGAACCCGACTGAACCGGCAGATGCAGGTAGGGCATGAGCTGGCGGAGATCGCGATGCGCGGCAATCAGCGCATCATCCATGTCGCGGGGATGGCTGGTGGTGTAGCGGAGGCGGGCGATGCCGGGGATTTCCGCCAAGCGGAACAGAAGCTGTCCCAAGCCCCAATCACGGCCATCCGGACCTTCGCCATGCCAGGCGTTGACGTTCTGGCCGAGCAGGGTCAGCTCGCGCACGCCGGCCTGCGCCAGCTGCTCGGCTTCCGCCACGATCTGCGACACGGAGCGCGAAGTTTCGGAACCGCGGGTATAGGGCACCACGCAGAAGGTGCAGAACTTGTCGCAGCCTTCCTGCACCGTGAGGAAAGCGGCAACGCCACGCGCCTGCACGACCTTGCGGGTGGGCGACGGCAGATGCTCGAACTTGTCTTCGACCGCGTAGTCGGTTTCCACGACCTTGCCGCCGTTGCGCACGCGCTTGAGCGCTTCGGGCAAGCGATGATAGGTTTGCGGGCCAATCACCAGATCGACGGCGGGCGCGCGACGGATGATCTCCTGGCCTTCGGCCTGCGCGACGCAGCCGGCAACGCCGATCACCATGTCGCGGCCCTGGGCGCGGCGTTCGGCCTTGAGGTCGCGGATGCGGCCGAGTTCGGAATACACCTTTTCGGCGGCACGCTCGCGGATGTGGCATGTATTGAGCAGCACCAGATCGGCGTCTTCGACCACATCCGTGCCGACATAGCCGTCCGCAGCCAGCGCGTCGCTCATGCGCTGGGAATCATAGACGTTCATCTGGCAGCCATAGGTCTTCACGAACACCTTTTTCGGGCTCGTGAGTGGCTCGGCGTCTAGGGTCGTGATCGGGGCGATCTGGTTCATGGGCGCTGCTTTTAGAGGTTTTCCTCGGTCGCCTCAACCACGCGATGAGGGCGCAGGCGCGGCAAGGGCAGCAGTAAACAGGGTGCGCACGCGCTCTTCCACCTCGCGGCTCGCCTGCTTGCGATCGGTGGCGGCGGTGAAGACGACTGGCTCGCCCCAATGCAGCTCGACGGTCACCGGCGGCAGGCTTAGGAGGCGCTTGAGGTGAGTCAGGAGGTCTTCATCGCCGGTCCAGGCGACGAGGCCGCGCAAACGGCGGCCCATCGGCAAGCCGCCGAGGCGGGTATAGGCGATCGCGACCGGCTGGATCAGGACTTCGGCGGCACCGGCTTCTGTTATGGCCGACCTGGCGGCGCCGAACAAAGTGGTCTTGAAGGGGAGCAGGCTGGTGCCGTCCGAGGTGGTGCCTTCGGCAAACAGCAGCGTAGCGCGGCCATTGGCGAGGCTGCTGGCCAGTTCGCTGACCTGATTGCCCGAAGAGCGCTTGTTCTGGCGGTCAACGAGGATCGTGCCTTGCAGCCGCGCGAGGGGTCCGACGACGGGCCAGGTGCCGACCTCGCCCTTGGCGATGAAAGAGCCTTTGAAGACGGAGCCCAGCACGATCACGTCGGTCCAGGAGATGTGATTGGCGGCGATCAGGAGGGGTCGGCCGGTTTCGACCTTGCCGAAGTTGAGGATACGCAGGCGCAGGATGCGCGCGGCAATGCGGTACCACAGGCGCGGTGCAGATGTCGGATCGACCCAGCGGGTCCAGTGCGCGAAGGCCTGATAGGGCGCGAGGACGAGCGTCAGCAGGAACACGGCAGCGATCGTCCAGATGAAACGGAGTTTGGCGCTCAAGCGGGTTTTGCTCGCCGGAGTTCGCGCCGCATCACGATGGCGTCGCTGCGTTTGCGGCCTTCATGTTCGTAGTAGCCGGGGCGCCGCGCGACCTCGTTGAAGCCAAGGCGCTTGTAGAGGGCGATGGCGGCGGCGTTGGTTTCGTCGACTTCGAGGAAGAGTTCTTCGGCGCGGTCGCTGTGAAGACGGCGAAGCACGGCGTCCATCAGCGTGCGGCCAAGCCCCAGCCGGCGACGGGTGCGAGCGACCGCGATCGTCAGGATTTCCCCTTCCCCCGCAGCGAGACGGGCGAGCACGAAGCCGACCAGACCGAGCCGGGGGTTGCCGACTTCGCGCACGGCAAAGCCGAACACTGTGTCTTGCGTCAGAAGGGACTCGAACTCCTCGGCCGACCACGGCCGGCCGAAATCTTCCTCATGCAGCCGGGCGATCGCATGACAATCATCGGCTTCGAGATCGAGGATTGCATGATCGCGGCGCAAGAAGGGGATCTTCATGGTTTCAGTCGCGGCCGGGCAGAACGAAGCTCGCCTGCGGCTTGGCGTCCGCGCCGCGCAGGTAAAGCGGCTTCGGCTTGTCCGAGTTTGCCGGCTTAGCAGCAGTGAGGCGGGCGTAGGTTTCGATCGAAGCGGTCGCCGTTGCGGCGGCGATGGTACGACCGGGCATGCCTGCTTCCAGTGCAGCAGATCCTGAGCCGGTGAGGATAAGGTCTGTGTTCCCTACCCGCGCAAGCGTTGCGTCCGCATCGAGGACGGCCGGCTCGGCCAGGACCGCGCCTGCCGGATCATAAAGCGCGGAATAAAGCTGCTCGCGTCGGGCATCGATAACTGCAAGAACGGGAACGCCGGGGTGCAGGGCATGGGCTTCCGCTGCCAAGCCTTCCAGCGTGGTCACGCCGACAGCGGGAATGTTGAGCGCCAGCGCGAGACCACGTGCGGTCGATACGCCGACGCGCACGCCGGTGAAGGAACCGGGGCCAATGACGACGCCGATGCGGGTGAGGTCCGTATAGGTCTTGCCGGCGTGGGCCAGCACGTCGTCGATCATGCCCATCAGCAGCTCGGCATGGCCGGTGCCGATATCCTCAGTAATGCTCGCGAGCGCAGCGTCGCCCTCCCAAACGCAAGCAGCGCAGAGATTGGCGGAGGTGTCGATCGCAAGCAGGGTCATGAGCGTAGCGGTCAGCCCTTGTCGGCGGTGAAGCCAGCGGCTTCGATGCCGGCAGCGGCGGCGGTTTCGTCATTGTCCGAGGTATCGCCGGAAATGCCGACGGCACCGAGGATCGCGCCAGCCTCATCGCGGATCAGCACGCCGCCGGGCACGGGCACGATCTTGCCGCCCGACATGGCCGACAGCGCCTGCACGAAATGCGGACGCTCGCCAGCCGTGGTGTTCAGCCAGCGCGAACCGGCACCAACCGCCAGCGCGCCATAGGCTTTGCCGGATGCAATCTCGAAGCGCAGCATGGACGAGCCGTCCTGCTTCTGGAACGCCTTGAGGTGGCCGCCGGCATCGAGCACGGCGACCGACAACGGCTTCAGCTTGAGCTCAGAGGCCTTTGCAAAAGCTGCCTCGATGATGGTGTTGGCTTGGGCCAGCGTCAGTTCAGTCATGGTCTTCCTGTTCTTGCCTTACGCAGCCCGCTGCGCTTTCAGTTCCAGCCGACGGCGATGGAGAACCGGCTCGGTATAGCCGTTCGGCTGTTCGGTGCCCTTGAACACGAGATCGCAGGCGGCCTGGAAGGCGATCGAGGTGTCGAAATCCTTGGCCATCGGTTGGTAAGTCGGATCTCCGGCATTCTGGCGGTCCACCACTTCGGCCATGCGCTTGAGGGTTTCGGTGACCTGATCTTCGCTCACCACCTTGTGGCGCAGCCAGTTCGCCATGTGTTGCGAGGAAATGCGGCAGGTCGCGCGATCCTCCATCAGGCCGACATCGTTGATATCCGGCACCTTGGAACAGCCGACGCCCGCATCGACCCAGCGCACGACATAGCCGAGAATCCCTTGCGCGTTGTTGTCGAGCTCCTTCTGGATGTCTTCCGGGGTCCAGTTCGGGCGCGTCGCGACCGGCACGGACAGGATGTCTTCCAGTCTGGCGCGCTCGCGCTTTTTCAGATCACGCTGGACGGAGCGCACATCGACCGTGTGGTAATGCGTGGCATGAAGCGTGGCGGCCGTCGGCGACGGCACCCAGGCGGTGTTCGCACCGGCTTTGGGATGGCCGATCTTCTGTTCCAGCATCGCCGCCATCAGGTCGGGCATCGCCCACATGCCCTTGCCGATCTGCGCGTGGCCGGCGAGACCGCAGGCGAGGCCGATATCGACATTCCAGTTCTCGTAAGCCTGGATCCAGGCGGACTGCTTCATGTCGCCCTTGCGGATCATCGGGCCCGCTTCCATCGACGTGTGCATCTCGTCGCCCGTGCGATCGAGGAAGCCCGTATTGATGAAGACGACGCGGTCCTTTGCAGCGCGGATGCATTCCTTGAGGTTGACGGTGGTGCGCCGCTCCTCGTCCATGATGCCCATCTTGATCGTGTTGGGCTCGAGGCCGAGCAGATCCTCGACGCGGGCCAAGATTTCCACGGCGAAGGCAACTTCCTCCGGGCCGTGCATCTTCGGCTTCACGACATAGATCGAGCCTTCCGGCGAGTTCCAGTGTTTACCGTCCGGGCCGATGTCATGCAGCGCGATCATCGCCGTCATGACCGCATCCATGATGCCTTCCGGCACTTCCGAACCGTCTTCCAGAAGGATCGCCGGATTGGTCATGAGGTGCCCGACATTGCGCACCAGCATCAGCGAACGGCGGCGAACAGGCAGCGTGCCGCCATCCGGCGCGATGAACTCCTCGTCAGGATTGAGCTTGCGCGTGAAGGTGGTGCCGGACTTGGTGACCTCTTCCGCCAGATCGGCTTTCATGAGGCCGAGCCAGTTGCGGTACACGGTGATCTTGTCTTCCGCATCCACCGCCGCGACGGAGTCCTCGCAATCCATGATCGTGGTCAGCGCGGATTCCAGATGGACATCCGAAATACCGGCCTTGTCGGTGCGACCGATCTCGGTGGTCGGGTCGATCAGGATCTCGATATGCAGGCCGTTTTTGGCCAGCATGATGCGCTCGGGCCGATCCGGTTTGCCGAGATAACCGACGAACTGACCGGGATCTTCGAGGCTGTCAGGCTGGATATCGGAACCGAGCGTCAGCACGCCATCAGCGATCGTGAGCTTGGTGACATCGTTCCAGGACACGGCTTCCAACGGTGCTGCGCGATCAAGGAAATCACGCACCCAGTTGATGACCTTTTCGCCGCGCTTGGGATTGTAGCCCCGGCCCTTCTCGGCGCCGTCTTCTTCGGAGATCGCATCGGTGCCATAGAGCGCATCATAGAGCGAACCCCAGCGCGCATTGGCGGCGTTCAACGCATAGCGCGCGTTCATGACGGGGACGACGAGCTGCGGACCGGCCACGCTGGCGATCTCGGGATCGACGTTTTCGGTGGAAACGGTGAAATCCTCGCCTTCGGGCAGGAGATAGCCAATGTCGCGCAGGAACTCCTGGTAAGCAGCCATGTCCGACGGCGCGCCATTGTCGCGGTGCCACTGGTCGATCTGAGCCTGAAGCTCGTCGCGCCTGGCAAGCAGTGCGCGGTTCTTTGGGGCGAGATCGGCGACGATGCCGGCAAAGCCCGTCCAGAACGCGTCTTCCGCGACGCCCGTGCCAGGGAGTGCTTCATCGCGAACAAAGGCGGCGAAGTCCGCATCCACTTTCAGGCCATGCAGGTCCACACGATCACCCATCAGCGTCACTCCTCCGTTTGTTGCGCTTTGACCATCTTCGCCGAAAAGGGTCAATTCATCCTAGGCCTCAAACCGCCACCCGTGGACGGCCGCTTGCGGTTGCCGTGATGATTGCCTCGATAAAGGTGCGCTGATCTTCCACCGTCGCGGCAGTGATGGCATAATCCACTACGATCTGCGGATCATGCGCACCGGCCTGTTGCGCCTTCTCCGCAGCGGCGGATCGGGCATAGTCTTCAGCTGCGGCCATGGCCGGTGCTTCCGCGTTGAAGTCGCGCTGTGTTTCGCCGAGGCTGGCGCGAAAGCGACCTTCCACCGGCTGGCTGACACGCACGCCCACCGAGACGCGCACCTGGCCCACCACAGCGCCGAGCGCATTGGCGACATCCGTATCCTCCGGCACGACGCAGGTCTGGCCGAGCAGGTCCGGCAGACCAGCATAATGCAGCGGGGCGGAAGCGCCGAGGCCGATCACCGGGCGGTCCACGGCGAGGCTCATGCCGGCAATGCCACGGCGCTTGTTCAGGGCGTTCTGCACGAGCGGTTGTGCGACGGTTGCTGGACCGTCGAGGCCGTCCTCAGTGAAGGCGGTTTCGAGGATCACTTCGGCGGAGCGGCGGGTGAGTGCGGTCAGGACTTGGCTCGAGATCGTTTCGGCATCGGGCGCAATCGGCTGGCCGCGTCCGTCCTTGCGGCGGGCGAAGAGTTTGGCGCCGAGTTCCGCGGCGTCACGGTTCCAGTTGGATTGCTTGCCGAGCACATGCGCGGCATCCGAGGGCGTGAAGCCGGCGATGTGGACGAGGCCTCGGCTGACCAGGCGGTTGAGGGTGGCGACCTGCGGGGTGGAAGTGAGCAGGCGATCGAGCGGCTGGGGGATCGCGGTGACCGCGTCGTAGAGCTTGGCTTCGGGCGCAGTGAGACCGGCGGCGAGATGTTCGGGGACGCCGGTGCGCAGCGCGAAGCGGCCATCGAGGCGGCCGGGATTGGGGGTGCGCAGCTGACGTTCCAGTTCCTCGTGCACCGCTTGACCATGCGCGTGGCCGGCAAGGGCGAGCGGCACGAGGCGGCGGGGGCCGAGGCGGATGGCGGGCACGAGGCCGCCGTCTTCCAGCGCCACTTCCGAGTCGCCGCCGAGGCCGAAGGTGCGCATGGCGACCGCTTCGACCATGGTGCGGAAGCCGCCGACCGTGGCGCCTTCCGGATCGAGGCGCGGACGGCCGCGATCGAGCACAGCGACATCCGTCGTGGTGCCGCCGATGTCGGAGACCAACGCATTATCGAGGCCGGTCATGTGGCGGGCGCCGACGAGGCTGGCGGCGGGGCCGGAGAGAATCGTTTCGATCGGGCGCTGGCGGGCAAAGCTGGCGGACACCAGCGCGCCATCGCCGCGCACGACCATCAGTGGGGCGTGGATGCCCTCCCCTTCCAGCCAGCCTTCCGTTGCCGCGACCAGGCGGTCGATCATGGCGATGAGGCGGGCGTTGAGCAGCGTGGTGAGCGCACGGCGGGGGCCGCCGAGCTTGGAGGTGAGCTCGTGGCTGGTTGTGACCGGCAGGGAGGTTTTCCTGCGGATCAGATCGCGTATGGCCAGTTCGTGGGCGGGGTTGCGGGTGGCGAAATAGGCGCAGACGGCGACGCCCGAAACGGTCTTCGCGAGCTCCGGCAGCGCTTGATCGAGCGCGCTGGTGTCGAGCGGTGCGGCGTTGCCGTGGACGTCGTGGCCGCCGGGCAAGAAGAGCACGGGGTCGGAACCGAGTGCCACCTTCAGCCCGTCGCGCTCCAGATCGGCTTGTGTGAAGCCGACCATGACGAGGGCGACGCGGCCGCCCTGGCCTTCCACGAGGGCATTGGTGGCGAGCGTGGTGGACATCGACACCAGCTTGACCTCAGCTGGCGCAACGCCGGCTTCGCGCAACACCCGGCCCGCCGCGCCCGCAATGCCCTCGCTGAGATCGTGCCGCGTGGTCAGGGCTTTCGCCTTGGCAATGACGGTTCCCTTGTCACTGCCGGTGGGCGTCCACAGCACGGCGTCGGTATAGGTGCCGCCGGTGTCGAGACCGAGAAAAAGCGGACCGGAAGTTTCGGGCATGGAGACACAGGCATCGCGGGTTGAGTTTTTTGCCTGATCTAGCCGATTGCCCGGCACCTTCCTAGCACGGGAACGACGCGCTTTTGTTTTGCCCCCATACGCCAGGCATGGCTTCGCCGCCGCGCGCCCGGCGGTTCACGGGCAGACACGCCGTTTTGGTTGATCGATCCCGTGCAAGTGCCGGATAAATCAGGGCGGGGCGAGCGCGTCGAGCGCAAGCGTGTGGGTTTGCGCCAGGAGCGTATGGATCTCGTGGGGCGAGCGCCGGCTGTTTCCCGGCGCCCGGCCGATGCGCAAAGGTCGACGCAAGGCGCGGCGCAGCAAACGCGCCGGCGCCGGTTCCCCGGCAGCAATCGCTCCCAATGCGTTTGCGGCAACAGCCTGCCGCGCCTGCCATCGGGCAAAGGCGCGCGCCCGGCCCTCCATATCCGCCAGGGCGCCGTTCAGGGCCGCCAGCCGCGCGTTGAGGCCGGCCGCGTCGAGCACATCATCGGGCAGGGGCAAGGGGCGGCAAACCAGCGGAAGCGCTGCCGCCAGTCCAAGATGCATGATGCGCGGCACGCTGGTTCGGCGCACCCAGCGCCTGCGCTGACGGTGGCGCTGCGGATCAAGCAGCGAAAGCACGAGCGGCCAGCGGCGGGTTTGGGGCTTGGGCCCGAGCCGGCGCGGGCGCGCGGGGGACGGCTGCCGCAGGTGGACCGCGAGCCCGCGCGCCATCGCCACGATCAGCCGCCTGGTGGCGCTTTCCGCCGGACGCAACAGGCGCAGGATCGTGTTGCGCTGGCGGCGCAAAAGCGTCTGCTCCTCACCGAAGCCCGCCATCGCGGTGATGGTCGCAACGATGCGCCGAAGCGCCTGGCCGAGTGCCGATATCGCCTTTCCGTCGTCCATCCCCGCCCCTTTCCGACCCATTCGGCGGGCAGTGTAGAAGGCGGTTCGAGGGGTGGTGGATAGATTTGTTAGTGTTGCACCAGAAAGGCGTGTGGGAATAATGGGTTAAAGATAGAGTTGACAACGTTTTGTTCGCGGCAGGCGAAACAGAAGTGCTCACTTAAAAGCTCTGTACCGCGTTTATTAGCCCGCACTTCTTTTTGTTAGCGGCAGAACGCCTTAAGGATCTTCACGGGTCTAGCCAGCTTGCTCTGACCGCGATTTTCATCAAGTTAATGATGTCATCATCTTCAGTGATGAGTGTGATTCGAGGTTTTCGTGAACATATCTGAGCAATACTTCTTTGATGCTGATGCGCTACTAGATCGGCTGTCGACGGGAGTCCAACACGCTGGGAAAGAGGTCGTATTCGTTGTTGGAGCACCCCTCACTGCTGCTTTCGAAGGCAGCCCCGGAGTAGCGGACGTTCATGGCGTCATTGATCTTATCCGCCAAGAGTTTTCCGCCGAGCCTAGCAATTTAGCTAAGCTGGACCGCGAAATAGAAAATTCACCAAATCAATATCAAGCCGCCTTTCGTTTTCTGCAAGGCCGACGAGGCCAAGATTCAGCTAACGCTATTATACAGCGGTCGGTTCTTCTAGCACATCACGCAATGAAAAGCGGACATACGTCCGTCGCAGCTTTAAGCGAAGAACAACTAGCACAACTCGAGGCTAGCACCTCCGAATGGTCTCTTTCACCAGGAGTTCGCGCCCTTGGCGAACTAATTAAGCAGAACGGTAAGACATTCGGGAAACTTCTCCTCACTTCGAATTTTGATCCGCTTGTTGAGATAGCGATCAGAGTTGCAGGTGGGCAATGCTGGCGTACTTCACTTCACACGGATGGCGATTTTTCACAAAGCGCCGCTGATGGTTGCCAAGTCGTTCACATACACGGTTTTTGGCACGGTAGCGACACCCTTCACACCGGCAATCAGCTTGTACAAACCCGTCCTTTCTTGAAAAATTCCCTCCTTGACTACATTAAGGACCGCACAGTTGTTGTGTTGGCCTATGGTGGCTGGAGCGACGTATTCACATCCTCCCTTATTGATCTGGTCAGCGATTCGTCTCGTTATCCGGAGATTCTTTGGGCGTTCTTTGATGAGAAGCCCTCTGTGCCAGTCGATCTTCATGACACCCTAATAGCCGGCCTCAATCGAAATCGGGTAACATTCTATAGTGGAATTAACTGCCATACATTTTTACCAGATCTAGTCAGTAGATGGGCATTGGTGGAGGCCGTCTCCCACCCTGAAACAGTTCCAAAGAAATCTGCTGAAGTGCCGCCGAGAATCAAGAAGGCAGACAGCGACAGACCTCCAAGCGTCGATGTATGGGTGGGACGCGAAGCCGAATTGCGAACACTTGAGACAACCCAGGCAAAAGTTATCTTAATTTCCGGGATTGGCGGGCAAGGAAAGTCTACTCTCGCTGCTAATTACATATCACAAATCAATCAGGACGAGTCTCACTTTACTTACTCAGACTGGAGAGACTGTCGCGAGGAGGGTGATCGCATTCGAACCCAGCTCATTGCAGCCATCGAGCGAACCTCTGAGAGCAACACGAGTATAGATCTGACAACCAGCTCCGACGCTGACTTAGTTGAGCTTTTTATTGAGCGCACCTTTGCCTTGCACTGTATTTTTGTTCTTGATAATGTTGACCACTATGTAGATCTTGAGAATCTTGTTTTTACAGGATTACTGCATCGCCTTGTAGAGCGTTTTTCGCAGTCACCAACACCGAGCCGCCTTGTCATTACATGTCGGCCCAACGTCTCCTACGACTTTTCTGCCGTCATTGCTCTTCCTCTAGAGGGCCTAAGTCTTGACGAAACCGAAGTGCTTTTCCAAAAGCGAGGAGCAGATAAGACAACATCCCCCGAGGACATCAGGTCGGCGCACGAACTAACCAATGGCCATGCCTTCTGGCTAGACATGATGGCGGTGCAAGTAGGCAAATCTGCGGGGATAACACTTAAAAAGATGCTTGAAGACGTCCGGCGAGGCCGCGATGGTCCTACTGGCCTTCTTAGTTCGATCTGGTCCACATTGCCAGATCGGGAGAAACGGGTCTTAAGAGCGATGGCAGAAACATTGAGGCCAGAAACTCAGGAGACAATCTCTCAGCTTATCTCAAGCTCGCTTAATTTTAAGAATTTTACGAGGGCGATTAAATCCCTCATAAGTCTTAATCTTGTAATTGTTAAGGCTGAACGAAACTCGCCAGACTTGTACGATCTTCATCCTCTGGTAAGGCAGTTTGTTAGATTGCATTTTGCGCACACAGAACGGCAGGGATTCATCTCCCTTGTTCTTTTACAGTATAATAATATTATAAAGAATATTGGTTCACTCCTCGGTGTTCATCTTCCATTCACTATGCTTGAGAGGTGGTCTCAGAAAGCTGAACTTGAAATTGAAGCAGGATTATTCAAAGATGCTATAGCCACATTGCACGACGCGGATGACGCCTTGATCGGTGGAGGCCATTCGGAAGAATACGTTCGTGTGGCGCGGAGGTTGTTTGAACGCGCCGACCTCATCCATCTGTCGGGTTATCCACATTTCGACAGTGTATGTTCGACTTTCGTTTCGTGCCTGGACAACCTTGACGAAAGAGATGATGCCGATGATGTGCTTCAACGATATGGAGCTACCATTAGCTCAAAAACCGCGAGGTACATAAACTATTCGGAGATGAGGGCTTTTTCTGCTTGGAAGCGCAACAACTATAAAGATGCAATTAAATACGCCCAAGAGGGTCAGGACCTTAAAGCAGCAACGGATGTCGATACCCATTTCGATTGCGCTCATACTTTGGCGCTAGCGCAGCGAGATGGCGGAAGTCCCGAGGATGCTCTTAAATACTTTATCGCAGACGCTGATTTAACTGACATGGTAGACCCGAACTCTGAAACCTCTTACGGGTCGGCGCAATTAGGGAATGTCGGCAGATGCTTGCAAATGATGGGCCGGCCTAGCGAGGCTTTGATTTGTCTCCGCAAGTCCGCCGCTCTGTTGGAGAACGACAACAGCCTTTATCGCCTTACTAACCAAGCATATGCGCGAGAATGGATCGGGGATCTTTTTTCTGATGCCAACGAGCCCGACGCTGCATTGATCTTCTATTCAGATGCTGAGCTGATCCTAAAGCGTTGTGCACCAGGTCGAGCCAAGACTCTGGCCGAAAAGGTCCGTAGTGCTCAGATAGGGCACGAAACTACGATTGACCGCAGTGAGATATCTAGACGTGTAAGGCGTTGGATTGAAGGATCAGCAGTTTTGCCTTGAAGTGCACGCCCGCAGGTAGCATGCCGAGATCTTGAACTTCAAGCGCCATCCCCGGGGTGGGACCCGCTGCCTTCGGCAGCTCCCACCCATAATTGACTAAAATCGATTCACTGGATCGATTTTCCGACAGAGCGACTTCGTCGATCTGTCGTCGTCAATTATCCCCCATCTTCAGCGCCTGGATAAACGCCTCCTGCGGGATATCCACGCGGCCGAACTGGCGCATGCGTTTCTTGCCCTCTTTCTGCTTGTCGAGCAGCTTGCGCTTACGGGACACGTCGCCGCCGTAGCATTTGGCGGTGACGTCCTTGCGCAGGGCCGAGATGGTTTCGCGGGCGACGATGCGGCCGCCGATCGCGGCCTGGATCGGGATCTTGAACATGTGCTGGGGGATCAGCTCCTTGAGCTTTTCGCACAACACGCGGCCGCGCTTTTCGGCGGCCGTGCGGTGCACCAGCATCGACAGAGCGTCTACCGGCTCGTCGTTCACCAGGATCGACATCTTCACCAGGTCGCCCTCGCGATAATCGGTGAGATGGTAATCGAAGGAGGCGTAGCCCTTCGAGATCGACTTCAGACGGTCGTAGAAATCGAACACGACTTCGTTGAGCGGCAGGTCGTAAACCAGCATGGCGCGCTTGCCGACATAAGACAGGTCGGCCTGGATGCCGCGGCGGTCCTGGCAGAGTTTGAGGATCGAGCCGAGGTAATCGTCGGGCGTGAGGATCGTGGCGCGGATCCACGGTTCCTCGACATGCGCGATCTTCACGACATCGGGCATATCCGCGGGATTGTGCAGTTCGAGCACTTCGCCGTCATTCATCGCCATGCGGTAAACCACGGATGGTGCCGTGGCGATGAGGTCGAGGTTGAACTCGCGCTCCAGACGCTCCTGGATGATTTCCAGATGCAGCAGGCCGAGGAAGCCGCAGCGGAAGCCGAAGCCGAGGGCGGCCGAGGTTTCCATCTCGAAGGAGAAGCTGGCGTCGTTGAGGCGCAGACGGCCCATGGCGGCGCGCAGATCCTCGAAATCGGCGGCATCCACGGGGAACAGACCGCAGAACACGACGGGCTGCGCGGGCTTGAAGCCTGCCAGCGCCGAAGCGGTCGAGCGGCGGTCTTCGGTGATGGTGTCGCCGACGCGGGTGTCGGCCACTTCCTTGATGGAGGCCGTGATGAAACCGAACTCGCCGGGACCGATCTCGTCGGACTGGATCATCTTAGGGGTAAAGAAGCCGGCGCGCTCGACGGGGTATTTCGCGCCCGTGCCCATCATGCGGATGGTCTGGCCCTTTTTCAGCACGCCATCGATGACGCGCACCAGCACGATGACGCCGAGATAGGTGTCGTACCAGCTGTCGACCAGCATGGCCTTGAGGGGTGCCGAGGCGTCGCCTTCGCGCGGGGGCGGCAGCTGGTTGACGATGGCTTCCAGCACATCGGGCACGCCGAGGCCGGTCTTGGCCGAGATCATCACGGCCTGGGAAGCGTCGATGCCGATGACTTCCTCGACCTGCTCCTTGATGCGCTCGGGCTCGGCCGCGGGCAGGTCGACCTTGTTGAGGACGACGACGATTTCGTGATTGTTGTCGATGGCCTGATAAACGTTGGCCAGCGTCTGGGCTTCCACGCCCTGGGATGCATCCACCACCAGCAGCGAGCCTTCGCAGGCCGACAGCGAGCGCGAGACTTCATAGGCGAAGTCGACATGGCCCGGCGTGTCGATGAGGTTTAGCGTGTAGGTTTCGCCGTTCTTTGCGGTGTATTGCAGGCGCACGGTCTGCGCCTTGATGGTGATGCCACGCTCCTTCTCGATATCCATATTATCGAGAACCTGCTCCTTGCCCTCCATCTCGCGGGCGTCCAGGCCGCCGCAAAGCTGAATGAGCCGGTCGGCCAGCGTCGACTTGCCGTGGTCGATATGGGCAACGATGGAGAAGTTGCGGATATGGGAAAGGGGCGTGGTCATGGTGCGCCGCGTATAAAGGCAAGTGCTGCTTTCGCAAAGCGATAAAGCGCGGGAATCGGCGTCGCGTTTTACTGATCCTTTTCCTTTGATGGGCAAAGACTTGGGGCAATGACGATCTCGATCGACCTGAGGACACACCGCTGAGCGCGCATCCCCTCCAAGTTTCCATGCCCATGCCCGATCCGGAACCGGTCGTGCAGCCCGATGCCTATCTCGCAGCTCTGCTTGAACTCGCGACCCCCGTGCTGCTAGCCGATGCGAGCGGCCGCGTCGAGTTTGCCAACCGGGAAGCAACGGCGCTGCTGGGCTGTACGGCGGCACCCGCGATGGCGCTCGATGGGCTGTTCGCGTCCTGCGGCATACAGGGGCGGATCGCGCTGCCGGATGCGGCGGCACCGCAGCGGTTCGCGCAGATGCGGCTGTCGGATGGGCGGATCGTCAATGTCGAAGCGCGGCTTCTGCCCGACGGCGGTGCTGCGCTGACGCTGGCCGATGTCAGCGCATTCGTGCGCGAGGCGGAGCGGGCGCGGCGCGATCCGCTGACGGGGCTGGCCAATCGCGTGACTCTGCATGCAACGCTTGGGCGCCTGCTGCAGGCCGACGAGCCGCTTACCGTGCTTTCCATCGACCTCGACCGCTTCAAGAGCGTCAACGACACGCTCGGCCATCCGATCGGCGATACGCTGCTGCGGAAAGTGGCGGAGCGGCTGGGGACTGTTGCGGCGGACGGCGATGTGGTGGCGCGGCTGGGTGGCGATGAGTTCACCATCCTGAAGCCGGGACAGTTCAGCCAGCAAGAGATCAAAACCACCGCCAAGCGCGTGGTGGACCTCGTTGGCCGCACCTATGCGCTGGAAGGGCACATGATCCATATCGGCGCGAGCGTCGGGATCACACAGGCACCGCAGGACGGCACGGATAACGACGTGCTGATGAAGAATGCGGATCTCGCGCTGTATCGCTCCAAGGCGGAAGGGCGCGGGCGGTTCCGGTTTTTTGAGCAGGAAATGGACGAGCAGATGCAGGCGCGGCGCGCGATTGAGCTCGATCTGCGCCGCGCGCTCGCCTTGAAGGAGTTCGAACTCGCTTACCAGCCGCAGGTGGATCTTGCGACGCAGGACGTGGTCGGCTTCGAGGCCTTGCTGCGCTGGCGCAATGCCGCGCGCGGGCTGGTTTCGCCGGCCGAGTTCATTCCCGTGGCGGAAGAAACGGGGCTGATCGTGGCGATCGGCGAATGGGTGCTGCGCACGGCGTGCCGCGATGCCGCATCGTGGCCGGAGCCGATTTCGGTTGGCGTGAACCTGTCTCCGTTGCAGTTCCGCTCGCCGACGCTGGCGCAGACCGTGCTGTCGGCGCTGGCCAATTCCGGTCTGGCGCCCGAGCGGCTGGAACTGGAAATCACCGAAAATGCACTGATCGAGGATACGGATGCGGTGATCGCGCTGTTGAACCGGCTGCGCGATGTGGGCGTGCGGGTTTCAATGGACGATTTCGGCACAGGCTATTCGTCGCTGGCCTATCTCCAGAAATTCCCGTTCGACCGGCTCAAGATCGACCAGAGTTTCGTGCGCGGCATGGGCGAGAACCCGGAAGCGGGCGCGATCGTGCGCGCGGTGGCGGCGCTGGGCGCAAGCCTTGGCATGAAAACCACCGCCGAGGGCGTGGAAACCGAAGAACAGCTGGCCGCGATCCGCCTTGAAGGCTGCACCCATGTGCAGGGCTATTTTACCGGACGGCCGATGGCGGCAGCCGATGCGAGCGCTTTGCTCACCCAACCGCGCAGGGTTGCTGAAATCATCGAGGAGGAAGGCCTATGAACGAGACCGAAATCCTGCACCGGCTAGTTTATTACAGCCGCAACGAGGTTGAAGGCGGGGCCGACGCGCTTGATGCGGTGATCGACCAGATTCTGGCCGTGAGCCAGCGCAACAATACCGAAGCCGACGTCACCGGCGCGCTTCTTTTCAACACCGGCTGCTTCGGCCAGGCGCTGGAAGGCCCGCGCCGCGCGGTGGAAGCCACGTTCGAGCGCATTCAGCGCGACACCCGCCATTCCGACGTGACGCTGCTGGCCTTCGAGACCACCACGACGCGCGCCTTCCCGAACTGGTCGATGGGCTATGTCGGCGCCAAACCGGCCGATGCCGACCGTTTCGGCGGGATCGCGCAAACCAGCGGCTTCGACCCCTCGCGCATGACGGCCGACCGCCTTCTCCAAACGCTGCACGGTCTGGCGATGGAGGAAGAGGGCTAGAGCATTTCCGGACGCAATCTCCGGACGCAAAACCGCTCCGCACTTTTGCTGGAATTGCTCTAGGCACCCTTCTCCTTTCAGGACCTGTCAGTTGTGAACGGCAGCGCAAACGGGCAGCTTCGGTTTATCCGAAGTTTCTGCCCGAAAGACACCGTTCCATGAAACGAACCGCCTTGGGCCTCGCCCTGCTTCTTCCCGTTACAACCGCGCATGCCGGCGATCTCGTTGTCGAGGTTTCCGGTCTGCGCAACAACCAAGGCAGTCTGGCGCTGTGCGTCACCGCCGACCCCGCCGGCTTTCCCGGCTGCAACAAAGCGGCCACGCAGCGCGTGATCCCCGCCGCCCAGGCGCGCCGGCCCATCACCTTCCCCAATCTGCCCGCTGGCACCTATGCGGTGGCCGTGATCCACGACGAAAACAACAACGGCAAGCTCGACACCAACTTCGTTGGTATTCCGAAAGAAGGCATCGCCGTGTCGAACAATGCCGTGCCGAAGTTTTCCGCGCCGAAGTTTCGGGATGCGGGGTTCGTGCTGGGGAAACAGCGTGTGACGCAGAGGGTTCGGGTGGTTTATTGGTAGGAGTGGCAGGTGTGCTAATCTTTGGAATTTGATCCCAGCCCACGAAAAGCGTATACAACTCGCGAGTAGGGCTCTCACTTGAACCCTGCATGATCTTAGATTCTTGTGAGCTATTCTTCTGTTAAGATTCTGCGCTCTTCCCATGCGGCGCTTGCGAGCTGCTTAAAGAAGGTACAAAGATCTCATCTTGTCTTTCTAGGCGTGGGCGGGATGTATGACTGCGAAGACTAAATCAGAACGCTTGAGAAGATTAGTTTCGCACGGGTACTTCGCGCCAGAACTTCCTCCGTGCTTTGTGTCCGAAGATCTTGCAAGGTATCGCAAGTCGATTTTGTCTGGAATTGATGCGCTGCCAGTCACCCGACGCGGTGATCCTGCCCATTACGCCTTTATCTCTGAACCTTGCTGGTTCTATTTTCCGCGTTTTGGGAAAGAGGATCGAAGGCACGGTGTTCCTAACCCGATTGCTCACTTGTTGCTCTCGCGAGCTTTAGCTGACAACTACGTCGACTTACGACGTAAAGCCAGGCGTTCTAAATTCACGCTCTCGCCGCCTGTCTTCGACTGGTCAGGATCTCGCGCGCTAATGCGAAGCAATGTTGAGCTCCGCGACGATTTTCGTGTCAACTTGTCATCTAGACGTGAAGAGTATGTCGCAGCAGACGTTAGAGCATTCTTCCACTCGATTTACACACATGCAATTCCGTGGGCGATACACGGGAAGTCCTTCGCGAAAAGGAACCGCACGCCCACTCACTACGGTAATCTGATAGACCTACTTTGCAGGAACGCTCAAGATGGGCAAACTCTAGGTCTCCCAGTAGGACCCGATACTTCACGACTTATTGCTGAGGTAGTAGCATCAGCTATCGACGAAACGATCGAGCAACGTCTCGGCTTGGGCGCACGAGATGCTTCAAGATATATCGATGATTATACGCTAAGCAGCCCAAATGGAGCAGACGGAGAAGAATTGCTGGCTGCATTGCGGCAGTCAGTAGCCTTGTTTGAACTTGAATTGAATAGTGGAAAATCGGGTATTTTTCCGACGTCCTATCGTCAGACGACAGGCTGGCAACAGGCGGCTCGTGCACACCTTCCTTCATCTAGCTCCTCTGGTAACTCTATCGAAGCAGTTCGACTGCAGCATTTTTTGTACCAGCTTGGTCTCGTGTGCGAAGCGCACCCGGATATAAATGTCGAAAAGTATGGACTTCAGTACGCACGATCAGCTCTCGTCAATGCTGACAACTGGAAAACGTTGCTATTCAGCCTGATCAACGCTTATCGCAGGAACCCGAGCTTAGTGTCTCTTCTTGTCGAAGCATGCTTACTGCGACAGGCCGCTCACGGAGACGTCCAGGTTGAGGTATTAGTTGAGTTCATTGAGAACCGTGTACCTGTTCTGGCACGTGCTAACCGCACTGGCGAGATCATCTGGTTTTTGTTCCTTTCTATACGCCTTAACTTGACACTCTCATCGCTACGCTTAATGCCGCTCTACTCAATAGAGAATTCTTTTATCGGACTCCTTGTGGTTTGCATGGATTCGCGAGGCCTTATAGTTGGTGCTGTAGATCGAAGTGTGTGGGATCGATCTTTGTCAGCGGACGGGTTACGCAGCCCAATGTGGTTCTATGCATATGAGGCAGTCACACAAGGATATATTCCCGGAGCTAACGACTCCTTCATCACTCAAGATACCTATTTTCAGTTCTTACGAAGAAGACGCGTCCAGTTCCTCGATATGACACGTGGTTATTCGTCGATCGCCTCGACTCTACGCGGACTGAGGAATGAAAACGAGCGATGGAGACGATTACGTGAAGCATTGATAGATGAAGATTTTGACGATTTAGATGAAGATGAGGAATACGATATTTTCGACGATATGGATGTTTACTAAACCCAGCTTGCGCGAACTACTTGCATTTCTTTCTACCCACTTGATCAGACACTAAGCGTCAAGATCGAGACCATGCGCTTGTTTGACGACCAGCAACTCATCCTCCTTTGCTTGTTTGTCGGCCTTGCCGTCTTTTTCGGCCTTGAATTCTGGCTGAAGAAGCGGCGGGCGCGGCGGGGAGATCGGCAGTGGCGTTCGGAGCGTCCGCAGCCGTTTGGCAGGCGGGGGTTCGGTGGGCGCGAGGCCGAGGCGTCGCGGGTGCCGGATGCGGCGGATCAGTTGCGGATCGTCATGGGGGCCGACTTTACGGTTCAGCCGCTGCTCAACAAGGGCGAAACGCGGTTGTTTCGGGAGCTGGATCGGCTTGTGTCAGAACTGAACCCGGAGTGGCGCGTGATGGCGCAGGTTTCGCTGGGCGAGATTTTGCGCAGCCGGGATGCCGAGGCTTATCGCTGCATCAATGCAAAGCGTGTCGATCTGCTGCTGGTGGACGAGGATTGCCGGCCGCGCCATGTCGTGGAGTATCAGGGCAGCGGGCATCATCAGGGAACGGCGGCCGCGCGCGACGCCATCAAGAAGGAAGCGCTGCGGCGCGCCGGCATCGGCTACCATGAGGTGCTGGCGGGGCATACGACGCCGGGCGATCTCAAGCGCTTGATGGAGCGGCTGATGGAGCGTCCGGCTGGGCTTTGGGACGAGGCGGTGGGGGATAAGGACGTGCCGGTGGAGCGGCCGTTTTAATGGGGGCTTGTTTATGCGGCGAGCTTCGCGGGACAGCACCCCCCTCTTCCCTGCCGGGCATCTCCCCCTCAAGTGGGGAGATAACGCGCTCCGCCGTCGTGCCTTACCTGCCCTCTTCTCCTCCTACCACGCAAGGCACCTTGCCTAACAAGCTAAGTCGTCCTCTTTTGATCTGCTACGCAGACCGCTTCTTAGCACCGGTTAGGCGACAGACTAGGAGTTAGGCCGTTAGGCTGTTACCCCTCGCCTCACCTCGCCGCCGTTTCCGTCGCATCCGCTGTCTTGTCGATCGTCACCACCACCGACATGCCGGGGGCAAGATTTTCGGTGAGGGGCTGGTCGGGGTCCAGCGCGATGCGGACGGGGAGGCGTTGGGCGACTTTGGTGAAGTTGCCGGTGGCGTTGTCGGGGCGCAGCACGCTGAATTCGGAGCCCGTGGCCGGCGCGAAGCGTTCGATGTGGCCGGTGAGCTGGGCGTGGTGGAGGGCATCCACCGTCATGCGCACGGTCTGGCCGAGCTTCATGCCGGCAAGCTGGGTTTCCTTGAAATTGGCGACGACCCATTTGCGCGCGGGCACGACAGCAACGAGCTGCGTGCCGGCCGAAACATACTGGCCGAGACGCGCGCCGACTTCGCCCAGACGGCCGTCTTCGGGCGCGGTGATGCGGGTGTTCTGCAGGTCGATGTCGGCCAGCGCGACGGCTGCGCGCGCGCCTTCAACCGCCGCTTCCAGCGACCCGCGCGCGACAACCGTGCTTTCGAGATCCTGGCGCGCGACATCGAGGCTGGCCTGCGCTTGTCCGCGGGCGGCGCGCGCTTGTTCCACCGCCGAGCGGCTCTGGTCGGCTTCGCTGGCCGTCACGACGCCGTTCTTCAACAGCGGCTCGATGCGTGAAAAGTTCTTGGTCGCAATGTCGAACGACACTTGTGCGCCATCCAGGGCCGCCTCGCCGGAGCGCACGCGGGCTTCGGCCGAGCGGCGCTGCTGCTCGGAATTCGACAAGGAGGCTTCCTGCGCGGCGAGGTTGGCCTTGGCCTGTTCGAGCTTCTGGCGGAAAATGCGGTCGTCGAGCCGCACCAGCAGGTCGCCCTTTTTCACCTGCTGATAATCCTGCACGGGCACTTCCATGACATAGCCGGCGAGCTGCGGTGCCACGATCGTGACCTGGCCGCGCACATAGGCGTTATCCGTGGTTTCCACCGCCGAGGTGAAGGGCGGCAGGCGCCAGGCATACAGAACGAGCGTGACGCCGAGCAAGCCCAAGGCAAGGGCGATGAGGGTGGCGGAATGGCGGAAGAGTTTGGACATGGCGGTTGTTCGGTTTCTTGGGGCTCAGGCGGCAACAGGCTCGGCGGCAGGCGGTGCCATCCGGGCGCGCACGGCGTCATAGGTGATGTGGATCAGAAGGGCGACAAAGGCGAAGGCGGCAAGGCCGGCAATCAGCATGAAGGCGTCGTTGTAAGCGAGAACATTGGCCTCGCGCGTCGCCTGTTGAGACAGAAGCGCGACGCCTTCGGCATTCTGCAGGACCTTGTCGGTGAGCGTGCGGGCATAAACGCCGCCGAGCTGCGTGATGCGCTGCACGACAAGCGGATCGGTCAAGGCGAGATGCTCCACCAGAATGCTGGAATGGTATTTTTCGCGGATGGTGATGAAGGTGCCGAACAGCGCCGAGCCCAACAAACCGCCCAGGCTCTGGGTGGTCAGAAACACCACGATAAAGCTCAGGATGTAATTCGGCCCCTTTGAAAGGGCCGCAACAAAGCCGCGCGCCATGGCGGGCGGCAGAAACAGCGCACCGGCAAAGGCGATCAGCCCCTGGCTGAGATACATCTGCTCCGGCCGCGTCAGGCTGGTGGACTGCGTATCCATCAAGCTGCCGACGATCACGATCGCCAAAGCAAAGAGATGCGTGGCCTTCTCGTTGCTGTAGCGCATGGCAAAGATGCAGGTGATGCCGCCGAGGATCGTGCCGATCATGATCACCGTGAAGAGGCCGATCATCTGGTCGTTGGTGAGGCCGAGCACCTGAAACAGGCCGGGCGCGCCGCTGGTTTGTTCCGAAAGGACGATGCGGAAGATCAGCAGCACGGCCGCGAAATGCAGAATCGGCGGGCTGACGATCCAGCGGATGTCGATGAAGTGGTTGTTCCGGTTCAGCTCGATCGCCACCATTACCGTGATGCAGGCAAAGCCGAAGGCAAGCAGCGCGCCGATCCACGGGGCTTCGAACCACCAGTAGAAACGACCGAGCACCAGCACCACGGCAACCGAGCCGAAGCCCATGGCAAGAAAGGCGTAGCTGATCAGGTCGGTCTTGCGGATCACCTTGGCGCGCGGCATCGGCTGGCTGAGCGGCAGGAGGTAAACGAGGCAAAGCGCAACGAAGGCCAGCGCGACTTCGAGCGTGGTCAGGCTGTGGAAGCCCTGGATGTCGAGCAGGCCGGGCGAAATCACACGCGCCAGCGGTGCGGCCAGCGAAATGTTGGTGAGCGCGATCGGCAAACCGATCTGCATCTTCTTGGCCGGGGGAAAGGGCTCCAGCATGTAAAGGAAGCCGAGGCTGGAAATCGGCGAGGCCGCAATGCCGCTCATGAAGCGCACCACCATCGCGGACGACAGGTCGCTGATGAACAGGTTCAGAAAGCAGGCGACCACGAAGCCGAGGATGCTGATTTCGGCGAAGTTGCGCAGACCGTACTGGTTGCGGATCTTGATCAGCGCCACGGCCAGCGAGACGTTGGGCGCCATGTAAGCGGCCACCATCCAGGTCGCCTCGTTGGTGGTCGCGCCGATCGAGCCCTGCAGCTGCGGGATGTTGGCGTTGATGAGGTTCATGCCCAGCCCTTGCGTCAGGGCAAGGATCAGCGAGGCCAGCATATAGGAGGCCGCGCGTGCCGGGTGCATCAGCACGAAGGGCGGGGGTGCAGGTGCTGCAGGCAGCGCTGCCACTTCCGGTTCGATCGGCAGCGGAGCGGCATCGGCTAGCGCCGGCCGCTCGGCTTGGGACGTGCTGGACATAGGCTGCTCCCGCTTAAACCAGAGCGCCGATCTTGCCCGAAACCTGCTGGAGAACGCGGGTGGCTGCCGCAAGATCGGACTTGCCGATGCCGCCCAGAACCTGGCGACGCAGTTCGGCGATATAGCTCAGCAGGTTGTCCGCTTGTTCCCGGGCCAGATCCGTCAAATGGATCGCCTTGGCGCGGCGGTCGCCTTCCACGGCACAACGCAGAACAAGGCCGGTCTTTTCCAGCGCATCGATCAGCGACACGACCGAAGGCTGCTCGACTTCCAGCGCTTCGGCGAGCTGCGACTGGGTCATGCCATCCGTTTTTGCCAGAAGCAGAAGAATGCGCGCGCGAGCCAGCGTCAGTCCCTGCTCCTTGACACGGGCATCGAACAATGTGCGCATCTTGCGGCTCACTTTGGTGAGCTCGTCCATAAAGGCGGTTTGTTCGACCAGAGCGTCCATCATGCGCATTCCATAGAAGGTATATGGTAAGGCATCTAAGTATGTTGGGGACGATCATCTGGCAAGAGGCAAATTCAGCTTTTTGCGTTCGTCAGGTCGCTACTTCCGAGCGCGCTTCCACAGGCTCATCAAGCCAAGAACAATGGCCAGCAGGATGGCGTTGACGGGAACGCCGAGCAGGATGCGCGGCAGGAGATCCGGCGCATCCCGATGGAACGCGGTGGGAATGAGGACGGCGATAAACAGGGCGCCCAGCACCAGGGGCGCTGCGCGGCCCGCTCGGGTTGCCGTCGCATGTGCCGTGTTGGCCGAGGTGATCGCCAGAAACAGGATCATGCCGATGCGAAACAGGTCGGTGAACTGTTCCACCACGATTGCGCCCATCGAAGCCTGCATGTCCATCGGTGTTCCTCCCCTAAAGCGCTGAACGCCTTTCCTTCTGCTTAGAGCGGGCGGGCGCTTTCAGTCCAATTAGACTAAAGTCATAAGCCGAAAGACTTGATGGCCGCTTTTGGAAAGCCGCGTCATAGTCCCATCCTGCGGATCAGCTGGCGCCGGGGGAGAGCCGTGCCAGCAAACCACGTCCGTTCAATGGGAGGTTTTGATGGCAATGGCACAGGCAGCCGGGGCGCCAAGCCGCGGCATGACGCGCGAAGAACGCAAGGTGATCTTCGCTTCTTCGCTCGGCACGGTCTTCGAGTGGTACGACTTCTATCTCTACGGTTCGCTTGCAGCCTTTATCGGCGCGACCTTCTTCAGCCAGTATCCGGAAGCGACCCGCAACATCTTTGCGCTGCTGGCCTTTGCCGCCGGCTTCATCGTGCGTCCGTTCGGCGCGCTGGTGTTTGGCCGCATCGGCGATCTCGTCGGCCGTAAATACACCTTCCTCGTCACAATTCTGATCATGGGCCTGTCGACCTTCATCGTCGGCCTTCTGCCCGGTTCCGCCACCATCGGCATTGCCGCGCCGATCATCCTGATCATCCTGCGCATGCTGCAGGGCTTGGCGCTCGGCGGCGAATATGGCGGTGCGGCGACCTATGTGGCCGAACATGCGCCCGACAACCGGCGCGGTTTCTACACATCGTGGATCCAGACCACCGCAACGCTCGGCCTGTTCCTGTCCTTGATCATCATCCTGGTCGTGCAGGGTTCGATGGCCAAGGAAGATTTCGCGGCCTGGGGCTGGCGCATTCCCTTCCTTCTGTCCGTCGTGCTGCTCGGCATTTCGGTGTGGATCCGCATGACACTGTCGGAATCCCCGACGTTCAAGCGCATGAAGGAAGAGGGCAAGACCTCCAAGGCACCGCTGACGGAAGCGTTCGGCCAGTGGAAGAACGCGCGGATCGCCCTGATCGCCTTGTTCGGCCTCACCGCCGGTCAGGCCGTGGTGTGGTATTCCGGCCAGTTCTATTCGCTGTTCTTCCTGCAAAACGTGCTCAAGGTCGATGCGCGTTCGGTCAACATCATGATCGCCGTCGCTCTGGCACTGGGCAGCATCTTCTTCGTCGTGTTCGGCTGGCTGTCCGACAAGATCGGTCGCAAGCCGATCATCATGGCGGGTCTGGCGCTTGCCGTGTTGACCTACTTCCCGCTGTTCAAGGCACTGACCTGGGCAGCCAACCCGGCACTGGCACAGGCGCAGGCCGATGTGCGCGCAACCGTGACCGCCGCCCCCGGCGATTGCACCTTCCAGTTCAACCCGGTCGGTACCGCCAAGTTCACCAAGTCCTGCGACATCGCCACCGGCTTCCTTGCCCGCAACTCGGTGCCCTATGACATCGTGACCACGGCACCCGCAGGCACGCCCGCAACGGTCGCTGTGGGCGGCGCAACCGTGACTTCCTATGATGCCACGGCAGCAGGTGCGGACGCGGCAGCGCAGGGCACGGCCTTCAACAATGCCGTGCATGCAGCCCTGCATGATGCCGGCTATCCGCTGGTGAAGAACGAAACCACCGGCGCTTACGCGATGGTGGCCGATCCAGCGGCCGTGAACTGGCCGATGACGATCGGCATCCTGTTCATCCTCATGATCTACGTCACGATGGTGTACGGGCCGATCGCCGCGATCCTGGTGGAAATGTTCCCGACCCGCATCCGCTACACCGGCATGTCCCTGCCCTACCATATCGGCAATGGCTGGTTCGGCGGGTTGCTGCCGGCAACGGTGTTCGCGATGAGCGCGGCCAAAGGCGACATCTATTTCGGCCTTTGGTACCCAATTGCCTTTGCCGCGATGTCGCTGGTGATCGGCCTGCTGTTCGTAAAGGATACGCTCGGCACCAACCTGCACGCCAAGGACTGAGCGAGCATTCCACAAGTCAACAAGGCCCGGCGGGAGCGATCTCGCCGGGCTTTTTCTTTGCCCGGGCTCTCACATGCATTTTGCAGACACATGGCCGTTGCCCTGGATGAGATCACTGTGCTCTGTTTCATCTCAATCGAAGGATTGAGCCAGCGAGATGAGTGACACGGTTATTCAGTCTAAGGAAAAACCCGCAATCCGGCGCGACACAACTCTTGCTGCAGGGCTGGTTCTGCTGGTGGTCGCAATCGGCTCGCATATTCCGGTTCCGGGGCTCGACCTTGCCGTGATCAGCGAACAGATCGACGGCCAGACAAGCGGCGTCATGGCACGCTTGTCGATCATGGCGCTGGGCATCCTGCCGCTCTACACGGTGCTGGTGCATGCAGAACTGGTGCGCGTCCTTATTCCGCCGCTGGCGCGATGGCAGGCCGCATCGCCTCGCAATGCGGGACGGCTCGACCTCATCATCATTATCCTGGCTCTCTTGCTGAGTGTTCTGCAGGCTTGGGGCATCCTTGTCGCTCTGGAACAGTCGCAACTTGTCAGACACGACAGCGCCGCCTTTGTCGCAGTGGGCATTGCAAGCTTCGTTGCAAGCACCGCCGTGCTGATCTGGCTCGCCAAGATGGTCCAATTGCCCGGTTTGGGCAGTTCGTTCTGGCTTGTGCTGGTCCTGCCCTATCTGGCGGGCTTGCCGGAAGAGATCGCGCTCTGGTTCGAAATGGCGGGGATGGGCGGCGTACCGGCAAGCGAGTTCCTGATGATCGCCGCCTATGTCCTGCTTGGCATTGCCGGGGTCGTCTTTGCGCGGTCCTCTCTGCTGAGGGCTGCAAAGGAGCATAGGGTGGAAACGTCAACAGCTTCCGCCATGCTGATCTGGCCAGTGTTCCTGGCGAGTATGGCGGCTGGCTATCTGATCATCCCGATTGCCTTGATCAGCGAGGACCCGGAAGGGCTGCTCGCGCGTATCCCTTACGCCGTGCCCGTTCTTACCACAGTGCTCATCCCGCTGTTTGTTTATGCCTATGCTCGATCGACCTTCCTCAAGCGCCTCGACGAGACGCAGAAGCAGGCTTTGTCGCCCGTCTTATTTGCCGTGGCCGGCGTGCAGATCGCGATCTTCGTGGCAGGGCATCTTCTTTGGTCTACCCTCATGCTGAAATTCAGCTTGGCGGGAAGCATGCTGATCGTGGCGACGCTCGTGATGCTGTCCTTGATGCGCACAGACGATCCGCGCGGTCAGTCCGCAACAGCTTGACGCCAGAGCACCCGGCGAGGCACAGCAGCCTCTCTTGGGGGAAACGATCATGAGCCTGTTCGGCGCCGTTCAGCTGGGTGTCTCGACGCTGATCTTCATGCTGGCGGCGAGTGCGGCGAAGGCATGGACGCTTGCGCCAAGCCTACCGCGCTTGATCCTGGTGCTGGCGCTGTATTCGGCGGGCAACCTGATCATGCTCCGCCTCATTCGCGAGTTCGGCCTTGGCGTGGCGATCAGCCTGTCAGCCGTGGTTCAGCTCGTTGCGGTGAATGTTGTGGCCTTCACCTGGTTCGGTGAGCGCGTCAGCACCGTGCAGGGGCTGGGCATTGTGCTGGCGGTGGCGGCGGTGGCGCTGATTACGCTTGGACCGAGTTTGCAGGGTCGCTGAGCCACAAAAAAGGCCCGCCGCATGAGCGACGAGCCTTTTGATACAAACAGACTGTTTGGCGAAGCTTATTCGGCTGCGGCCAGCGAGTTGACGCCGCCAGCTTCCGCGATCTGCGTCAGCTTCTTGTCGGTGGCTTCTTCCTCGTCGAGGTTCTGCTGGAGAACGGCAGCGCAATCCGAACGGCCGAGCTGCTTGGCCCAGGCCACCAGCGTGCCGTAACGGGTCATCTCGTAGTGCTCGACGGCTTGTGCGGCAGCAATCAGGGCCGCATCCAGCACCTGCTTGTCGTCGATGTCGCCGGTGATCTCATCGGTTTCTTCGATGATGCCGTCGATGGCCGGGCAGCGAACCTGCTTGGCCTGCACGCCATGCATCTCGAACACCTGCTCGAGGCGGCTGATGTGGGTCTTGGTTTCACCGAGATGCGTCTCGAAGCCCTGACGGAGCTGCATGTCCGTAGCCTTCTCGATCATCTTAGGCAAAGCCTTCACGATCTGGTTTTCAGCGTAATAGATGTCGCGCAGCGTGTGAACGAAGAGGTCGTCCATGGTGCTGATGTCTTTGGAAAAGAAACCCATTGTTTTCACCTTCCTGAGGTTCGGCGGCGGACAAGCCGCAAGGGCATTATCTCCGGCCGCTCGATCGATCTGGTTGCTTGGCCAGCGGGCTGTCTGCCGCGCCGGCCGCTCATCCGGCTTCACACGTGCCGGCTGCCCCACAAACGTACGGCACGAAGCGCTGTTCCGTTAATTTTTCCTAAGATGTGGATGCGTGAGCGGGTTCGCCGGAGAAGCTGAGATCCGCTGGGCGCATTTTGCGTGACATAGCTGCAACGCAACGCTGTTTGTGCGTACTAGCCACGAAAAGAGGGCCAAAATACCCCGATTTCGCCATGATCTAAGATGATTTAGCGCCTGCCTTAACGGCGCGTTCACCGAGGATTCACCGGTCGCTGCTAGGGTTCGATTATGCGTTGCGTAGCTTTGAGTTGAGTACAGGCGGGAGCAACCGCCTTTTCCGGAACCCGAACAATGAACATCCTGAGCCTTCTGACCCGCACCATCCGCAGCTTGCGCGAATTCGTCGTCCCGACCTACCGGCCGGAGCGTCATTATATGCGGGGTCCCGGTCCGGCCTGCGCCCGGCGCTCGAGCTTCCAGTAAGCTCTATTCCAGCCCCTCGAAGAGCGCGGTCGACAGATAGCGCTCGGCGAAAGACGGGATGATGATCGCGATCGTCTTGCCGGCATTTTCCGCCCGCTTGCCGACGATCGCAGCGGCCGACAAAGCCGCACCCGATGAGATGCCGACGGGAATTCCTTCCAGCCGCGCGATAAGGCGTGCGGCCGTAAACGCATCCTCGTTGGACACCTGCACGACCTCGTCATAAACGGCTCGATCAAGGATGGCCGGCGCAAAGCCGGCGCCGATGCCCTGGATCTTGTGCGGACCGGGTGCGCCGCCCGACAGGATCGGCGAAGCCGCCGGCTCCACAGCCACCATCCGCACACCAGGCTTGCGCGCCTTCAGCACCTGGCCGACGCCGGTGATCGTGCCGCCCGTGCCGATGCCCGACACGACGATATCGACCTCGCCCTTCGTGTCGTTCCAGATTTCCTCGGCCGTCGTGCGGCGGTGGATTTCCGGGTTGGCCGTGTTTTCGAACTGCTGCGGCATCACCGCGTCGGGCATGGATGCAAGCAGCTCTTCGGCCTTGGCGATGGCGCCCTTCATTCCCTGGGCGGCTTCGGTCAGCACCAGTTGCGCACCGAGCAGAACCAGCATCTTGCGCCGCTCGGTGGACATGGATTCCGGCATGGTGAGGATGAGGCGATAACCCTTGGCGGCAGCCGCGAAGGCCAGCGCGATGCCGGTATTGCCGGAGGTCGGCTCGATCAGCGTGGTGCGCGAAGGATGAATCCGGCCTTCCGCTTCCAGCGCTTCCAGCATGGCCACGCCGATGCGGTCCTTCACGGAAGCGAGCGGGTTGAAGAATTCGAGCTTGGCCAGCAATGTCGCTTCCACGCCGCGTTCACGCGCAAACTTGTCGATCCGCACCAGCGGCGTGTCGCCGATGGTTTCCGTGATCGAGCCGTAAACACGGCCGCGGCCGGGCTGCTTCTGCGCTGTCATGAGCGATCTCCTTTTTGTCGGCTGACATATAGGCGCGACGGCTGCGCTTCGCACGATGCGGGCATGCTCAAAAGCTGCCATGCGGCAACAAGCCTTTTCGCGCGCGGCCTTTTCGGTTAGCTGCACAGGACTGGTTTTTAGGAGAGTGCAGCGTGATCATTGTCATCGGTTCCATCAATCTCGACCTGATCACGGCCGTGGACCGCCTGCCGCAGCCCGGCGAAACGGTGGCGGGCAGCAGCTTTCGCACCGCACCCGGCGGCAAGGGCGCCAATCAGGCGCTGGCAGCAAGCCGCGCCGGCGCACCGGTGCGCATGATCGGCGCTGTGGGCGGCGATGCCTTTGCCGGCGAGGCATTGGCGTTGCTGAAGACCTCGACGGCCGATCTTACCGGCGTGCGCACGGTCGATGAGGCGACGGGCACGGCGATGATCCTGGTGGATGCGAAGGGCGAAAACATCATCGCGGTGTCCCCCGGCGCCAATGGCACTGTTTCGCCCGGGGATGTGGCCCAGGCCGATCCTGGACCTGAGGATCTCGTGCTGCTGCAGCATGAAGTTCCGCTCGAAACGGTGCAAGCGGCGCTCGATGCCGCAGAACAGGCTGGCGCGGCAACGCTCCTCAACACCGCCCCTTTCCGTGCCGATGCCGCCCCTCTTCTTGGCCGCGCGAGCATCGTGGTGGCCAATGAAACGGAATTCGACCTTTATGCCGAAGTGCTCGACCTCGACGGCGCCGATCGCGCCGCGCGCATGAAGGCTTTTGTGGCGCGCACCGGCCGCATCCTGATCGTCACGCTTGGCGGCGACGGTGCGCTGGCGGTGGCGCCGGCTCTGGAAATTCGCGTGCCGGCGCTGTCGATCAAGCCGGTTGACACAGTGGGCGCGGGCGACACGTTCTGCGGCGCACTGGCGGCAGGGCTGCATGCCGGTCTCACCATGGAAGACGCCTTGAAGCGCGCGGCAGTGGCCGGGGCATTGGCCTGCCTGAAGCCTGGCGCCCAGCCGTCCATTCCGACGCAGACCGAGATAGACGCAGCGTTGCAGTAGGGAAGCAGATGACGCCGGAAGACTCGCTTGCCACGCTGGGCCTTTCGCCAGCGATCACCGACGAGTGGATCGCACAGCTGTCCGAGCCCCAACGGCATTATCATACGCTCGAGCATATCGTGGCCATGCTTCGCAACATGCCGGACAGCGCGACGACATCACGCGAGCTGATCGCGGCGACCTGGCTGCATGACATCGTGTATGACCCGACCGCCGTGGACAACGAGGAGCAATCGGCGGATCAGGCTGCCTGCGACCTCGCCGGAAGCGATGTGGCGATCGAGGTGGTGCGGCGGCTGATCATTGGCACCAAGCGGCACGAGCCTTCGGAGCACCCGCTGGACGCTTTGATGAGCGATCTCGATCTGCTGATCCTCAGCGAAACGCCAGAGGCGTACCAAACCTATGCCGCGCAGATTCGCCGTGAATACGCACATGTGCCTGAAGAGGCTTACCGAGCCGGTCGTGCGCAGGTGCTGCGGCAGTTTTTGCAAACGCCGATCTACCAGACCGAACGATTTGCCGGGCGTGAAGATCAGGCGCGGGAGAACCTGGCTTGGGAAATCGCGCAGCTTCAAGGCCGTTGACCCTAGTGCCCTAACCTACAAGGACTGGCTGCCCGGAAAAATCTCGATCGGCGTGCCGGTGGGCACCAGGGACCAGATTTCCTCCATCTCCGTATTGGTGACGGCGATGCAGCCGTCGGTCCAGTCGGTGAGATGGTGCAGCGGGCCGAGCAGGCCCAAGCCGTTGGGCAGGCCGTGGATCATGATATTGCCGCCCGGAATGACATTTGCCCGCTGTGCGGCATCGGTGTCGGCGGCGTTGGGGTAGGAGATGTGCAGGCTGAGATGGGCAAAGGACTTCGGGTTGCGCCAGTCGATGAGGTAGCGCCCTTCCGGTGTGCGCTCGTCACCTTCCTGTTGCTTGTGGCCGGCATCCCAGTTGGCGCCCATGGAAATGCGGTAGGTCCGCAGGACCTTGCCGTCGCGCAGCAGCTGCATCCGCTTGTCTGCCTTGGACACGGTAATGAGATCGGCTTGTGACGCGGCATCGGCGGATGGCGGCGGCGTTCCCGATCCGACGCGCGCCATGACCTTTGTGTAGCCGAACCCGCCAGTGGCCAATAAGGCGACCAAAGCCAGGAGCCCGAGAGCAGGCTTTAGCCGCATCATGGCCGGATCTCGTTCCGGTTTGCGATAATGGATTCAGGATCGCAATAAAGCTTGGTGACCTCGGTATCCTTCTTGTCATTGGTGAAGGCGTCGAGGCTGGAATAAACCCGCACCTCCCCATCCCGGATACCATCCGGCTGTCGTTCGTCCTCCGTGATCGTGAAGGAATAAACATAGTCGCCGCGCTTGAAGCCGACCGCCATGGTGAGGTCGGTCGGATGATCGACCTCGGTGTCCTTGGTCGAAAAGTAGTAGCCATCGGCTTCGAAATAGAGCTCGGCCGGCTTCGTGCCGGTGACATAGGTGTAATAGCCCTGCTTCTTGCCGGGATGCGCATCCGTATTCGGAATCAGGCAGAACTCCGCGCGCGCGTCGCGCTGGGGGATGGTGCAGGAAAACAAAATCTGCCACGGCGGGATGCAGTTGGCTGCGGCGGGAGACGACGCGAGCGTCACCGGACTGGCTGCCATGAGCAGCATTGTGACTGCCGATACTTTCATCGTGAGATCCCTCCAGCTGCTATTTCTGACCTGACCGTGCATCGAAGGATGCGCGCGAGGCCTCGATGTGCGCTTTAGTTTGGCGGCTCCATTCCACCAGCGCGGCGACCTGAGCGGCGAAGGATCGGCCGATCGGGGACAATTCATAGGTGACGCTCGGCGGGATGCTGGGCTCGACGTGGCGGAGCACATGGCCGTCGCGCTCGAGGCGGCGCAGTGTCAGGGTCATCATGCGCTGCGAGATGCCCTGGAGCGCTCGTTCAAGCTCGCGGTAGCGGCGCGGGCCGGCAGACAATTCGGCAAGCGTCATCACCGTCCATTGCTCGCCAAGCCGATCGAGGATCATGCGCAAGCCGCAATCCTCATGATCGGCCGATCCGCAAGGCGCGAGGTCAGGAATGCGAACATCCGTGTGCGTGTCGAACAAAACAGTGCCTTCCTATGCGGTGCGCCGAACACCCTTAGTTTAGCTGCGAAGCATACGAAAAAGGAAGTTCCATGATCTTGATTACCGGCGCCTCCGGGCAGCTCGCCTCGATGGTGGCAGAGCGGGCGCGTCAGAACGGACTCGCTGTTGTTACGGCCAGCCGTTCGCCTGATGCCGATCGGCAGATAGACTTCGACCAGCCGGACACGCTGGATTTCAGCGGCGTGGATACCTTGTTGCTTATATCCGCCGGCTATGCCGAAGACGATGTGGTCATGCGCCGCCATGGCGCTGTGCTCGCGGCGGCTGCAAGGCAAGGCGTGAAACACGTCATCTATACCAGCCTGAGCAAAGCCAGCGATCATCTCGGCTTCGCATTGGCGCATCGCTGGACCGAGCGGCAGATCATGGCGAGCGGCATGGACTGGACCATTCTGCGCAATGGTCTTTATGCCGAGCTGATCGGTGCGCTTGCGGCACCCCGCGACGGTCGCATTACGACGCCGTTTGGCGAGGGCGGCATTTCGGCTGTGGCGCGCAGCGATCTGGCGGAGGCCGCGGTTGCCGTCTTGAGCGATCCGGCAGCCCATGCCGGCAAGAGCTTTGAACTGTCCGGCACGAAGGCGTTTTGCCTGCCTGAACTCGCCGCGCGCCTTGGTTGCCCCTATGAACCAACCAGCCTGGAGGCGGAACGGGTGCGGCTGGCCACCCTACCGCTCCCGCCCTTCCAGGCGCCCATGCTCCTGTCGATCTGCTCGGCGGCGGCTGCAGGCTTTCTTCAAACCGACGCCAGCGATCTGGAGACGCTGGTTCCACAGCCGCAGGATGCCTTCGCTGTGGCGTGTGCGGCGGCAGACAGTGCCCGTCAGACGTAGCGGTGCACACGCAACCAGAGTCGGGGCCTACAGCCTCCCCAACCGCTCTACGAGCAACTTGTAGAAGCCATCGGGGTCGATCTCACGCATGACGGTGGCGTTCTTCTTGCGGTCTGTGACGCCCCACCAATCAACCACGGTCATGCCGTAGGTCAGTTCCGATCGCGTTTCGATCTCGACATTGCAGTGGCGTCCGGAAAACAGCTCGGACTGGATGAGATAGGCGATGACGCAGGGGTCGTGCAATGGGCCGCCGCGGCTGCCATATTTGTCGACATCGAAGCGCTCGTAGAATTCGAGCATGGTGGCCGTGGCTTCGCCAACCTTGGTGCCGAGTGCGCGGATCGCGGCGATGCGCTCGGGTGAGCTCAGCGCCTTATGGGTGACATCGAGCGGCATCATGGTGATGGGAATGCCGGACGCGAACACAACTTCGGCGGCGTGGGCGTCGATATAAATGTTGAACTCGGCTGTCGGCGTGATGTTGCCGCCCTCGAAGAAGCCGCCGCCCATCATCACGATCTCCTTGATGCGCGGGGCGATCTCGGGCTTGCGGGCCAGCGCCATCGCGACATCGGTGAGCGCGCCGAGCGTGCACAGCGTGACCGTGCCGGGCTCTTCGCGCATCAGCGTGTCGACGATGAAGTCGACGCCGTGCTTTTCCTGCAAGGGCATGGTGGGCTCAGGCAAAGCCGGGCCGTTGAGGCCGGTTTCGCCATGCACGTGTTCGGCGGTCACGAGCGTGCGCACCAGCGGACGCACCGCGCCGGCATAGACCGGGATATCAGGGCGGCCAGCCAGTTCGCAGATCTTGCGGGTGTTCTTTTCGGTCAGCGCCAGCGGCACATTGCCGGCCAGCGCTACCATGCCGAGGATCTCGAGCTCCGGGCTGCCCAATGCGAGCAGGATCGCCACTGCGTCGTCCTGGCCGGGATCCGTGTCGATGATGATTTTACGCGGCGCCATGGATGCTCCCCTGCCCTGTTCTCGGCCATGTTCTTGAATCATAAAACGCGGCGGACCATATCAGGGGCATCGGGAGAAATGCCATCCGGGTTTCTCCTTTAATCGTCGCTCTCCAGGAGGACACCGATGTCGCGCATGACGCCGTTTTCGAGCCCGTTGCTGCTCGGCTTCGACGCGATGGAAAAGACGCTGGAACGTATCGCCAAGAATGGCGACGGCTATCCGCCCTATAACATCGAACGTCTCGGCGGCTCAGATGGCTGCCTGGAGCGCTTGCGGATCACGCTGGCGGTGGCCGGTTTCGCCGAAAGCGACCTCGATATCTCGATCGAGGAAAACCAGCTGACCGTCCGAGGCAAGCAGGTCGACGAGGGTGATCGGGAGTTCCTGCATCGAGGTATCGCCGCCCGCCAGTTCCAGCGCATGTTCGTGCTGGCCGATGGGATGCGGGTGACCGGTGCAGCACTCAAGAACGGATTGCTCGCCATCGACCTTGACCGCCCTGAACCGGAGCGGCTTGTACGCAAGATTAACATTGCGGTGACAGAGTGAAGCACCGGACCCGGTGTTCTGGAACCGATAGCTCGTTGACGGGTTGGTTTGACCACAACGGCCCGCAGACAGGAGGCTGATATGACTGAAGTTGAAAACAAGATCTCCTTGACCGAAACGCAGTTCGCCCATCTCGGCGAAGGCGTCGTGGCCTATATGCGCGAAATCGACAGCGATGATTTGAAGACGAAGTTTCCGGGCTTGCCGGAAATAGACTCCGGTCTGCGCCTTTGGGCACTGTTTGCGGCCAACGGCCAGCCGATCATGCTGACGGACGAGAAGTCGAGCGCACTGGCCAGCGCTATGCAGCACGACCTGACGCCGGTCAGCATCCACTAAGCGGGTTATCCTGTTCAAACAAAAGGCGGCCACTCAGCCGCCTTTTTCGTGTCTGATGAAGTTTTGATCAGGCCGCGTTGGAGGTCGGCGACTGCGCCAGGAAGGTGTGGATCGCAGCCGCATCCTTGGTGCCGCGGATCTTGCGCACGGTCTCACCTTCGCGCAGCACGCGGGCAATTCGCGACAGGGCCTTCAGGTGATCGGCGCCGGCGCCTTCGGGTGCCAGCAGCAGGAAGACGAGATCGACCGGTTGGTCGTCAAGCGCCTCGAATTCGACAGGCTGCTCCAGGCGCGCAAACACGCCGGTGATGCGCTCGACGCCTGCTAGCTTGCCGTGGGGGATCGCAATGCCGTTGCCGACACCGGTGGATCCCAGGCGCTCACGCTGCAGAATCGTTTCGAAGATCGCGCGTTCCGGCAGTCCCGTTACCGATGCGGCCTTTTCCGCCAGAAGCTGTAGCAGCTGCTTCTTGGAATTGGCCTTCAAGGCCGGCAGCACTGCCGAAACCTCGATCAGATCGCTCAAGTCCATTCAAACGCGGTCCTTCAATTGAACCGGCACGCAGGCTTTGCGCTCACGTGCCGGCCTCTGATACTTCCGATCAGCGCTTGGCTGCCGAGCCCGTGTCGACCCAGCCAATATTGCCGTCCGGACGACGATACACGACATTGACCTGGCTGTTGCCGGCGTTGCGGAACACCACAACAGGGCTGTCGGTGAAGTCAAGCGCAACCGTCGCATCCGCCACCGACATGGTGCGCAGCGAAACAGTCGATTCCGCCACGATCGCCGGTGCATAGTCTTCCGCGATTTCCTCGTCGTGCTCGTCCGAGAAACCTTCCATCACCGTGTAGGAGATGGCTTCGGCCGGAAGGATATCCGCGCCATTCTGCGGGCTGCGCGACTTCAGCTTACGGTTATAACGGCGCAGACGCTTCTCGATGCGATCAGCTGCAGCTTCGAAAGCCGGGATCGCATCCTGCGCCTGGCCGCTCGCCTGCAAGTCGGCACCGCTGTCGAGATGGATCATGCAATCGGCGTTGAAGCGCGATCCTGCCTTTTCCACCACGACGTGGCCGGAAAAGCCGCCGTCGAAATACTTCTCGATCGCTTCGCCGATACGGGTTTCGATGCGGCCGCGCAGGGCCTCGCCGATGTCCATATTCTTGCCGGAAATGCGCAAACTCATGTGAAGCAGACCTTTCTTCCCGATTTCACTCACGTATGCGAAACGCTTCGCCACCGTGTCCACAGGAGCCGCCGGCCGCTTCTTCGCCGGGTAGGCCTAGTTCACGCTCGGGCTCAACCGATCCCGAGGCATGAAACAGCCCAAAGGCACCCGCCTCATGCGGGGCGGCTTCTAGTGACTCACCGTTTCATTGTCAATCAAGGCACAGGGAATGCCAAGGTTCCATGTTGCAGCGCAGCAGGTGCTCACAGTATTTTCAATTCAGCTGATATGCCTATTCTGCCGCTGAACGGCTCTGCGCGCGCTTCTCGCGCCGCCGTTGCACGGAGGACGGGATGTTCATGCCTTCACGGTATTTTGCGACCGTGCGGCGGGCGATATCGACGCCGGTCTTGCGCAGAAGTTCGACGATCGAATCGTCCGAAAGAACCTCGGATGCCGTTTCTTCCTCGATCAACTGGCGGATGCGGTCGCGCACGGCTTCTGACGAATGGGCGTCTCCGCCCTCCGCCGATTGAAGCGCGGCGGTGAAGAAAAAACGCAGTTCGAACACGCCGCGCGGCGTCAGCATGTATTTGTTAGAGGTGACGCGGCTCACCGTCGACTCATGCATGCCGATGGCGTCGGCCACATTACGCAGGTTAAGCGGTTTGAGGTGGCGGATGCCGTTGATCAGAAAGGCGTCCTGCTGGCGCACGATCTCGGTGGAAACCTTCAGGATCGTTTTCGCCCGCTGGTCGAGGCTGCGGGTCAGCCAGTTGGCGCTTTGCAGGCATTCGGTGAGAAAGGTGCGGTCAGCCGGCGAGCGCGCATGGCGGGACACTTCCGCATAGTAGGACTGATCGACCAGGACGCGCGGGAGGACATCCGGGTTGAGCTCGATGGCCCAGCTGCCGTCGCTGGCAGGCTTTACCAGGACATCCGGCACGACGATTTCCGATGTGCCGCCGGAGAAAGCGAGGCCCGGACGCGGATCAAGTGCGCGAATCTCGGCCATCATGTCCAGAAGATCGGCATCATCTACGCCACAGAGCCGGCGCAGCGTTTCGAAATCGCGGCGGGCGAGAAGATCGAGGTGGGCGATCAGCGCCTGCATGGCGGGATCGAAGCGGTTCTTGGTACGCAGCTGCAGCGCCAGGCACTCGCGCAGGTCTCTAGCGAAGATACCCGCGGGCTCGAAGGTCTGGCAGATCTTGAGAACTGCTTCCAGGCGACGCGGCGTGACGCCGAGGCTTTCGGCGAGTTCGCCGAGCGGCAGGCCGAGATAGCCATTCTCGTCCAGCGTATCGGCGAGTTCATGGGCAAGAGCGGTATCGGTGGCGGACTTGAAGGCGAATGCGATCTGACCGGCCACATGGTCACGCAGCGTGGTGCCTGTTGCGGCCATGCCGTCGAGATCAACGCCCTCTCCTGAGCCGCCGCTCGCGGTGCCTGACGCTGACTTCCATTGCGCGGATAATGTCGGATCGACATGTTCGACGCGGCCGGGATCGTCGGGAAAGACGTTTTCCAGCGAGGTGTCGAGCTGGTCGGCGATTGTCTCCGCCGACCAGGTGGCTGGATCGTCGCTCGCCGGCGGAGGCGGGACGTCGGCTTCGTAGGGCTCTGGCCTGCTGCCCCCCTCCTCGCTTGGCGCGCGTTCAAGCAGCGGATTGCGCTCGATTTCATCATCGATGAAGCGATCGAGCTCGATATGGGTCAACTGCAGCAGCCGGATCGACTGCATCAGCTGCGGCGTCATCACAAGCGATTGCGACTGACGGAGCTGAAGCCTGGCAGCCAAACCCATCCGCGCATTTCCTCCAGCTCAGCGCGTGCTCAAAGACACGCGGTGAACTGAACTGGCCCAGCTCTTGCTTGTCAAGCCAACCGGCCGAAATTGTATCGTGCGACTTGGACGACGTCGCACGATCAAGCGGCGAGGTTGGAGGCTAGAGCGTAAAACTCTCGCCGAGATAAAGGCGGCGCACATCGGCGTTGGCGACGATGTCTTGCGGATGGCCGTGCGTCAGCACTTCGCCGGCATGGATGATGTAGGCACGATCAATGAGACCAAGCGTTTCGCGGACATTGTGATCGGTGATGAGCACGCCGATGCCACGCGCGGTGAGATGGCGCACGAGCTGCTGGATGTCGGCGACCGCAATCGGATCGATGCCGGCAAAGGGCTCGTCAAGCAGCATGAAGTTCGGCCGCGTCGCCAAGGCACGCGCAATTTCCAGGCGCCGGCGTTCACCACCCGACAGCGCGATGGACGGCGCCTTGCGCAGATGGGTGATGTGGAATTCTTCCAACAGCGCATCGAGATCGTATTCGCGCTGCTTGCGGCTCGGCTCTATCATTTCGAGCACGGCGCGGATGTTGCTCTCGACATTGAGGCCACGGAAAATCGAGGCTTCCTGCGGCAGATAACCAATGCCGAGACGCGCGCGACGATACATCGGCATGGCCGTGACATCGAAGCCATCGATCTCGATCGTGCCGCGATCCACCGGAACGAGACCGGTGACCATGTAGAAACAGGTCGTTTTGCCGGCGCCGTTGGGTCCGAGCAGGCCCACGGCCTCGCCAGCGCGCACGCCGATCGACACGCCGTTGACGACGGTGCGGCCCTTGTAGCTCTTGGTAAGCCCGCGCGCGATCAGGGTGCCCTTGAGGGCATCCCGTTCAACCGGCGCGGAAGAGGAAGCTGGCCGGCCGCTGGTGGCCGAACCCTGTCTGGAAGCCATCGACAATCAGCGCCTAGCGGTTTTGCGAGCCGGGCTGCAGCAGCATCTTGACGCGACCGCCGCTTTGGCTACCGCCGCAACCGTCCAGCTGCGCCTGGCCGGTCTTCATCTGCACATTGAGCTTGCAGCCGACGATGACGTTCTCGCCTTCGGTCAGAACCACTTCCTTGCCGGTCAGGGTCAGAACTTCCGACTTCATGTCGAAGGTAGCGCGATCGCCGGTGGCGACCTGGCTTTCCGACTTCACGTAAACCTTGCCGTCGACTTCGATGCGCTCGATGTCGGCCGAACCCGGCGTCGCGCCTGCGGCGGGCTTCGCTTCGGCCGGCTTTTCTTCTTTCTTGCCGTCGCGCGCCATGGCCTGGCCGACGTAATAAACCGTCATCTTGCCGGCCTTCATCAGGGTCTGGCCCTGCACGACGCTGACATTGCCGGTGAAGATTGCCTGACGATCATTGTCCCGGACCTCCAGCTTGTCGCTTTCGATCTGGATGGGCTGATCATTGGACAGGTTGAGGCTGGTCATACGGCTTTGCGACTCTTGCGCAAAACCGGTTCCGGCCGCTGCCACGAGGGCCAGCGCCGCGATCGAGAAACGAACAAGCAGGCTATTCATTTGGTTGGGTCCCCGCACTTCCTGCTCTTTCCGCATTCAATCGCCCCGGGTCAAGATTCATCTGCACACGATTGTCGAAGACGATCACTTTCCCGTTCTCGGCAATCGACATTTTGCCCGCATCGATCGACGCGCCCTTGATGCGCAGCGCGACCGGCTGTTCGGTCACGAGCGTGCCCTTGCCCATGTCGATATTGGCCGACTGGAAAGTAGCAGACTTGCCGTCATCGGTCGACAGCGTCATGGGATCGTTGAGCTTGATCGTGTTGCTGATGCGATCATAGGTTGCCTTGCGCGCATCGATCTTGGCCAACGTGCCATCCGTCATCGGCACGGTGGCATCGATATCCTCGAGCTCGATCACATTGGTGTTGGTTGCATCTTGCACGGCGCGTGCGGCGGTCATGGCATAGGGCAGATTGTCGGTGGTGTAGCCTTCGAGCTTGGGTGCCGCCATCACCAGCTTGCCGTCGCGGATCGCCGTGCTCGACAGGTCGAAGCCGATCGCCACCGGCGAGGAAAAGAAGGAATAGGCCGCAAAAGCTCCGGCCAGCACGAGGGCGGCCAGCGGCAGCGCAATCTTCAAAAGGCGCACACGGTTGGAATGGCGGGCAGCACTGGCGAACTGCGCATCAACACGCTCAGTCGGATGCAGGCTAGCCGTCGGATGCTGGCTTGCCGCCGTCTGCATGTTGGAAGCCGCCATGTTCTGGGGCGCCTGGGTCTGATCAACCATGGCGGTATTGCTCATGCCCCACGGATCCTTGCCTTGGCCGCGTGTCTCACCTCCGATCGAGGCGCGGGCACGCGAATGAAAACGCTGAGATAGTATCGCCCGGTCGAAACCGCCAGGCATCCGTGGCAGGATGCAGAAGTCGGACCCGACCGATCACTCAAGATCACGCAATATATCAATATGTATTACGTGAAAACTAAGGCATCTCCGTTGCAGAAGAAAGGCCTAGTAACTTTCCTACCGATGCAGCCGTCAGGCCGTTGGCAATCGGTCAGCCAAAGCGTTTCCAATAGGCCGATCTTGCTTTAGAGAAGCGAAAACAATCCGCACGTGCCGAGGGATCCATGGCCAGCCGAGCCGACGACCTGATCGACCGCCGCAGGCTGCGGCGCAAGCTGAGCTTCTGGCGCATCGCGACGATCCTGATCCTGGCTGGCGTGGTCATCGCCGGCGCGCGGTTCCTGTCGGCCGACGGTGAGTTCACGAGCGGGCCGATCAGCCACATCGCCAAGGTGAAGATCGAAGGCACGATTACCGAAGACGACGAGTTGCTCGAGCGGCTGGACGACATTCGCAAGGCCGATGCTGTCAAAGGCGTGATCCTCAACATCGATTCTCCCGGCGGCACCACCGCCGGCGGCGAGGCGATCTACGAGGAAATTCGTCGGCTGGCGGAGAAGAAGCCTGTTGTGGCGCAGGTCGGCACGCTGGCGGCTTCCGCCGGCTACATGATCGCCAGCGCATCCGACCATATCGTGGCGCGGCAATCTTCCATTGTCGGGTCGATCGGTGTGCTCGTGCAGTTTCCGGATGTGACCGGGCTGATGGACAAGCTCGGCATCAAGCTGGAAGAGGTGAAGTCCTCGCCGCTAAAGGCAGAGCCGAGCCCGTTCAACCCGACCACCGACGAAGAGCGCGCCATGATGCGGCGCATGATCCTGGACAGCTATGACTGGTTCGTGGATCTCGTAACCGAACGTCGCGGCATGCCGCGTGACGAGGTGCTGCGGCTGGCGGACGGCTCGATCTTCACCGGCCGGCAGGCGCTGACGAACAAGCTGATCGACGAGCTCGGCGGCGAGCGCGAGGCCGTTGCCTGGCTCGGCACCAAGGGCGTCGACGCGGATTTGCGCGTCGTGGAATGGAAGAAGAAGGAAGAGGACGGCTGGTTCTCGCTTTTCAGTTCACGCGCGGGTTTGACCGGTCGCGAAAGCCTGAGCGAAACGGTGCGTGTGCTGCTTGGCGAAGTCGGCGGCGAGCACCTCTTTCTTGACGGTCTGCTTTCGCTCTGGCACCCTGCTGACACGTCGCCAGCCCGCTGAAACCTTGCTCAGCCAGCTCCTCATCCCCTTATACTTCCTGACACTTTAGCTGCAGAGTTCCGTTCCGATGATTAAGTCCGAGCTCGTTCAGATCATTGCCAACAAGAACCCGCATCTGTTCCTGCGCGATGTGGAAAACATCGTCAGCGCGATCTTCGATGAGATCACCGATGCGCTTGCTTCCGGCAACCGCGTCGAGCTGCGCGGCTTCGGCGCCTTTTCGGTGAAGAACCGGCCCGCGCGCACCGGCCGCAATCCGCGCACGGGCGAGTCTGTCGAGGTCGAGGAAAAGTGGATCCCCTTCTTCAAGACCGGCAAGGAATTGCGCGAACGCTTGAATGTTGAGAAGTGACGGCTAGGTTTTTGACCCTAAGCCACCGCACCTTTTAAACCGCAGGGACCAAACCGCATGCTGAACCGCTTCTTCCTGGTCGTGATCGTGGTGCCGATTGCGGTGGTGCTGATTGCGCTCGCGGTGGCCAATCGGGCGTTGGTGCCCTTCACCATGGATCCGTTCAACCCCGGCAATCCCGCACTGACGATCCAGATGCCGTTCTTCATCTACCTATTCCTGATGCTGATCATCGGCGCGCTGATCGGCAGCTTCGCGACCTGGCTGGCGCAGCATCGCTATCGCAAGCTGGCGCGCCAGCGCGGGCTCGAAGTCGACAATCTGCGCGTCGTGGCCAACCGTGCTAATGAAGTGCCGGCCGCGCCGGTATCGGGGCCCGCGACAGGCACAGCTCTCGCCCGCACTTAAATTACCATTCAGGAATTCAGACATGCTCATCATCGGACCCGAAGCGGTTGACCGCGCGCTGTCTTATGAGGGTTTGATCGAGGTTCTGCGCACCGCCTTCCATGACGGCGCCGTGCAACCGGTTCGCCATCACCATACGGTGGAGCGCCCGGACGGTGCCGACGCCACGCTGCTTCTGATGCCGGCGTGGAGCGACCTGAAGGCGGCCGGCACCTCTGAGAACGGTCATATCGGCATCAAGATCGTGACGGTTTCGCCTGACAACAACGCGATCAACAAGCCGGCCGTGATGGGCAACTATCTGCTGCTCGATGCGGCAACCGGCGAACCGCAGGCGCTGATTGACGGACAGAAGATCACGGTGTGGCGAACGGCCTGTGCGTCGGCCTTAGCGGCGAGCTATCTCGCACGTGAGGATGCGAAGACGCATCTGATCGTGGGTGCCGGTGCCTTGTCCGTGCATCTTGCAAAAGCGCATCGCGCAGTACGGCCGCTGGAACGTGTCCTCGTCTGGAACCGCACCGCAGCCAATGCGGCGAAGGTCGTCGAACAGTTGCAGGCGGATGGGTTTGAGGCTGAGGTCGCAGAGGATCTCGATGCGGCGCAGGCGCAGGCCGACGTGATTTCCTGCGCGACCTTGTCCACCATTCCACTGGTGAAGGGCGCTTTGCTGAAGCCCGGCACGCATGTCGATCTGGTCGGCGCCTTCACGCCTGCGATGCGCGAAAGCGATGACGAGGCGATTGTCCGAGCGCGTGTTTATGTCGACACGAAAGCCGGCGCGACGAAGGAAGCAGGCGATATCGTGCAGGCGCTGCAATCCGGTGCGCTGAGCGAAGATGCCATTGTCGGCGACCTGTTCGACCTGACGCGGGGCGCAACGCAAGGCCGGCAAAGTGCGGACGAAATCACGCTGTTCAAGTCGGTGGGTGCGGCGCTCGAAGACCTTGCAGCGGCGATCGCTGTTTATCGCTCGCAGGCTTGAGCCCGCTCTTCCTGCCGCAACTGTGACGTAGGGGAGCGTTGCGACACCCCGTGCGCTATGTCACAAGCGGGCGACTGCTGGAGTTCGATCGACGTGAAGCCCCCGCGCGGCAAGAACCGCGACCCCAAGAAAGCGGCTCGTTTCGCCACCGGCGGCCCTGCTCGCGACACACACTCGAACCCGCTGATCGGCGGCGTCAATCCGACGCGCGAGCCGCGTTTGGCGCCGAGCGATCCACGGCCGACGCCGCCGGAACAATCGGCACCCCTGCCGAAGCCAACCGGTCCCCTGCCCGCCGAAACTCTGCCGCTGATCCTGGAAGTCGCGCCGAGCAAAGATTACGCGCTGATAGACAGCGGCGACGGCGAAAAGCTGGAGCAATACGGCCCTTATCGCATCGTGCGGCCGGAAGGTCAGGCGATCTGGAGCCGCGCGCTATCCGAACGCGAGTGGACGGATGTCGACGCGATCTTCACCGGCGACACGGACGAGGAAGGTCTGGGACGCTGGCGTTTTCCTGGAGATCCGCTCGGCGAAACCTGGCCGATGGCGCATGACGGCATTCCCTACCTCGGGCGCTTCACCTCTTTTCGCCATGTCGGCGTGTTTCCCGAACAGGGACCGCATTGGTCGCATATGGAAAGGCTGATCCGCGAGGCCAAGCGGCCCGTGAAGGTGCTCAACCTATTCGGCTACACCGGCCTCGCCTCGCTGGTGGCCGCGCGTGCGGGTGCGGAAGTCACCCATGTCGATGCCTCCAAGAAAGCGATCGGCTGGGCGCGCGAGAATCAGGAGATGGCTGGTTTGTCGGACAAGCCGATCCGCTGGATCTGCGAGGATGCGATGAAGTTTGCTGAACGTGAAGAGCGTCGCGGCAGCCGCTATGACATCGTGCTGTTCGATCCGCCGGCCTATGGGCGCGGGCCAAAGGGCGAGGTGTGGCAGCTGTTCGAGGACCTGCCTCGGCTGACCGCACTCTGTCGAGCGATCCTGACGCCACAGCCGCTCACCGTCGTGCTCACAGCCTATTCGATCCGGGCGTCCTTCTTCGCGATCCATGCGCTGATGCGCGATGCTTTCGCCGGCATGGGCGGGCGCGTGGAATCCGGCGAGTTGATCATCCGCGAACAATCGGCTGGCCGCGCGCTGTCGACCTCGCTATTTTCACGCTGGGTGGCGCAATGAGTGGTTACGCGGGAGTGCCACGGACGGGCGCGCCGGGCCAGGTGAAGGAAGTCACCAGCCTCGCCAATCCCGTCATCAAGGACATCAAGTCGCTGGCGCTGAAGAAATTCCGGGACCAGCAGAACGCGTTCCTGGCGGAGGGGCTGAAGCTCGTCATCGACGCGCTCGATCTTGGCTGGACCATCAAAACGCTGGTCTTCGCCAAGTCTGCTCTGGGCAATCCGCTGGTCGAGAAGGTGGCGGCGCGCTCGGTGGCGGCTGGCGCGCTGGTGCTGGAAGTCAGCGAAAAGGTGCTGACGTCGGTGACCCGCAAGGACAATCCGCAGACCGTGCTCGGCGTGTTCGAGCAGAAGCTCACCGCTTTGCGCGACGTTCGCCTGTCCGGCTCCGATGTCTGGGTGGCGCTCGACCGCATTCGCGACCCCGGCAATCTCGGTACGGTGATCCGCACGGCTGATGCTGTCGGTGCCAAGGGTGTGCTGCTGGTCGGAGACTGCGTGGATCCATTCGCGCTGGAAACCGTGCGCGCCACGATGGGCTCGATCTTTGCCGTGCCGCTGGTGAAAGCCACGCCGGACGCCTTTCTCGCTTGGCGCAAGGAGTTCAAGGGCCTCGTTGCCGGCACGCATCTGAAGGGTGCCGTGGATTATCGCAGCGTCAGATTTGCCGACAAACCGGTCGTTCTTCTAATGGGCAATGAAAGTCAGGGCTTGCCGGAGCCGCTCGCCGAGCGCTGCGATGTGCTGTTGCGCATTCCCCAGGCCGGGCGCGCCGACTCGCTGAATCTGGCGGTTGCCACCGGCATCATGCTTTACGAAGTGCGCCGTTCCGCGCTCATTCTCGACGGAGTGCCCGCCGCGTGAACCTGCGTTCCTTCCTGATCTACTGCCTGATCGCCGCTTTCGCCGTTCTGTTCGACCAAGTGGTCAAGGAATGGGTCGAGATCGATATGGTGATGTACCAGCAGATCGACCTCCTGCCCTTCTTCGCGCTGTTTCGCACTCATAATACCGGCATCGCCTTTTCCATGTTCTCGACGCTCGGCGCACCGGCATTGGTGGCGCTGACGCTGGGCGTGGTGGCGCTGGTGCTGTATCTCTCCTGGCGCACGGCACCACATCAGGTCGCCGCACGTCTCGGCTTTGCGCTTATCATCGGCGGGGCGATCGGCAATCTGATCGACCGCGTCACGCTCGGCTATGTCATCGATTATTTCCTGTTCCACACGCCGGCCTGGTCGTTCGCCGTGTTCAACCTGGCCGACGCCTTCATTACGGTGGGCGCTGGTTTGGTGGTCTTGCAAGAAGTGCTGGACTGGCGGCGCGATCGTGGTGCCGCAAAAAACGGCTCCTGAACAGGGCGGCTGAAAGGTCGCAGGCAGCAAACGGCGCGTTCGGCGTTTCCGGTAAAATCCGATGAAACTGCCGAAAGCTTCCTCAACAGGCGGCTGCTAAACTGCTTGCATGGTGGCCGTGCTCAAAACCAAACCAATTCGACAGGCGCAGGTCCAAAACGGACCTGTGAGCCCCGCCCGCACTGCCGCCTTCGTGCATCGGCAGAGCCACGCCAGATCATGGTCCCTGCCGACTTGGCTGCCATGGCTTTGGTTCGGTCTGATGCTTGCCACGCTAGCGCTTGGCGGTGTCGCTTACCTCAGTGGTGCACCACTCTTCATCCCTGCAGCACTTGGCATTCTGTTCGTGGTCAAGCTGGCAGTGTTTGCCTATGCGCTGACCTCGCACCGCCGCGAGATGCAGAAGGGCGCGGCTGCGCTCAACCGCCGCCAATGGGAAATCGAGTCGCTTTCGGGCAAGATGTGGGCCCTGCAGGAAAGCGAAGAGCGCTTGCGCAGCCTGCTCGATGCGTTGGGCGACCTGGTTGTGCATCGCGACGGCGATGGCCGTATTCTTTACGCCAATGATGGGCTCGGCCTTCTTCTGGACCGCGATCCGCTCTCCCTTGCCGGTCAGCACTTGACCGATCTTGGCGTCGATATCAGCTTGGTGCCGGATGCCGCCTTTGTGGAAGGCGAATGTTTGAGCTCCACCGATGTGGCGATCCAGACGCCAAATGGCGTTCGCTGGTTCTCCTGGATCGAGCACTCCATGCGCGATCCCTCCAGCGGTACCGTTTCGCATCGCGCGATCGCCCGCGACATCACCGGCCGCAAGCGGGCCGAGACGGAAGCCATCGCCGCGCGTGAACGGGCTGAGGACGCCAACAAGGCGAAGTCGCGCTTCCTGGCGACCGTCAGCCACGAAATTCGCACGCCCATGAATGGCATTATCGGCATGGCCAAGCTGCTTGCCGACACCAATCTTTCGCCGGAACAGCAGACCTATGTCGGCGCGGTTTCGACCTCCGGCGAGCATCTGCTGACGCTGATCGAAGACCTGCTCGATTATTCCAAGATCGAGGCCGGACGTTTCGAGATCGAGCTGCAGAAAGTCTCGCCGCGCGAGTTGAGCGAGAATGTCGTGGAACTGCTGGCCGCGCGCGCTTACTCGAAGAACATCGGCCTCGGCGTGCGGGTGGCACCCGATGTGCCGACGCTGATTTCCACGGATCCGGGACGGCTGCGGCAGGTGCTGATCAACCTGATCGGCAATGCGGTGAAGTTTACTGAAACCGGCGGCGTTCTGGTGGATGTGTCCGTCACCGACGATGGCGACTGGCCGGCCATCCGCTTCGGCGTGCGCGATACCGGCCCCGGCCTGGCGCAAAGCGATGCGGCCCGTATTTTCGGCGAGTTCGAACAAGGCGACGGCACCACGACGCGGCGCTATGGCGGTGCAGGGCTCGGCCTTGCCATCTCAAAACGCATCGTGGAAGCCATGCAGGGCACGATCGGCGTCGAGGCCGCTCCCGGCGAAGGCGCGATCTTTTGCGTGACGCTGCCGCTCGATGCGCAGAGCGAACCGCCTGGCAAAGCGACGGCATTGGCTGGATGCCGTGCTGTGATCCTGTCTGATCTCGGCATCGAGGTGGAAGCGCTGGCGACAACGATCCGGGATCATGGCGGCCGCGTCACGATCGCGGACACAGTCGAACAGGCAGCTCTGTGCCGGGACTGCAATGTGATCCTGATCGATGCCCGTTTGGAGGATGGCGACGGCAGCTGTTTGGCCGCTCTTCGCGCTGCCGGCCTCACCAACGTTCCGGCCATCACCCTGATTGCGCCGGACAATCGCGGGCGGCTGGCTCGGCTGCATGAGCAGGGTTATGCGCATTTCCTTGCGCGGCCGGTTCGCACGGAAACGCTGTTGCGCGTTCTTCTTGCAGCCCTCGCCGTGACAGCAGCGCCTGATCAGCCCAAAGCGTCCCCGCGCTTGCCGCAGCCGTCTGCCAACCGCAGCCGCTCGATCCTGATTGCCGAGGACAACGAGATCAACGCGCTGCTGGCTCGCTCTGCGCTGGCCAAGGCGGGACACCGGGTGAAGGTCGTTGGCAATGGCCGTGCGGCGGTGGATGCCGTGACGCAGGCGGGTGAAGGACAGGCGCCGGACATCGTTCTGATGGACCTGCATATGCCGGTGATGGACGGGTTGGATGCCATCGCCATGATCCGCAAGCATGAAGAAGAAAAGGGCACACAGCCGGTGCCGATTATCGTGCTTTCGGCCGACGGGCAGGAAAAAACCCGCCACCATGTCCTGGCTCATGGCGCAACCGGGTTCGTCGCCAAGCCGCTCGACCCCGCCACCTTGCTGAACGCCGTGGAAGCGTAACACAGCCGGCTCATTTCGACGCCGGATACAGCGGCTGACATCAGGCAGTCGCTTTCATGTCACCGTCATGTGATATTAGCCGCGTATCCGATCGATGGGTCCACGGGGAATCAGCCATGAATCACGTGTCGTTCGAGTTCGACGCCAGCCGTTTGACAACTGGCTTGCCGCTTGCAGTCACGCCATCTGCAACCCTGCTGCCCCTAGGCAAGATCGGCTCGTTGGAAGCGCGGCTGGCGACAAGCGAGGCGGAGATCGAAGCCGCGCAGAAGCTCCGTTTCAGCGTGTTCTACGAGGAACTCGGTGCGACACGGCAGGAGGCCCATCGGCTGGATCAGCGCGATGCCGACCGCTTCGACAGCATCTGCGATCATCTCCTGGTGTTCGACACGGCGCTCCCAGGTCCCAGCGCAAAACAGATCGTCGGCTGCTATCGGCTGCTGCGCCAGGAAACGGCGGATGCGACGGGCGGCTTCTATTCTGCGGACGAGTTCGAGTTCGACAAGCTCGTTGCCCGCCATCCCGGCCTCAACTTCCTCGAGCTCGGCCGCTCCTGCGTTTTGCCGGCTTATCGGTCCAAGCGCACGATCGAACTCCTGTGGCAGGCGATCTGGGCTTACGTGAAGCATCACGGCATCGACGTGATGGCCGGCTGTGCGTCGTTCCACGGCACGATCCCCGCGGCCCATGCCGAAGCGCTGTCCTTCCTCGCGCATAACTGCACTGGGCAGGACGAATGGGCGGTGCGTGCGGTGGCCAAGCGCTTCGCACCAATGGACCTGATGCCTGCGGAAGCGATCAATGCCAAGGCAGCGCTGACCGCCATGCCTCCTCTCGTGAAGGGCTATCTGCGGCTAGGCGCCAAGTTCGGCGAGGGCTGCGTGGTCGATCACGATTTCGGAACGACGGATGTATTCGTGGTTCTGCCGATCAGCGCGATTTCGGAACGCTACATCACCTATTACGGCGGCGCTTCCTGACGCTTGGATCAGGCGCGGATCGCCACCAGCACCGCCCCTGTGCCGATCAGGATAACGCCGAGCCAGTTCACGCCCGATAGTCTTTCACGCAGAAAGATCACGGCGAAAACGGCTACCAGAACGACGCTGAGCTTATCGATCGGCGCCACGCGCGCAGCATCCCCAATCTGCAGGGCTCTGAAGTAACAGAGCCAGGAGAGGCCCGTTGCAGCACCCGACAAAGCCAGAAAGAGCCAGGTCCGGTTGGAAATGGAAGATACCGGCTGCCACGCCCCCGTCGCGGCAACGATGGCAGCCGCAATGGCCAGAATCACGACTGTACGGATCAGCGTCGCGAGATCGGAATTGACGCCTTCCACGCCGATCTTGCCGAAGATCGCAGTCAGCGCGGCAAACACCGCCGACAGCAAGGCCCATAGCTGCCAGGATCCAAGCATCGGCTTCACTTCTCCCACCCTACGCCAATCGGCTCTTCGTCGCGCTCATCCGCCTGCCGAACGAGATCGCGCGCGCGGTTCAGATCACCCGCATCAGCTTCGTCGGGACGGCTGACCGCATCGCGGTCTGGGCAAAGAACGAGATCGAACTGAACTGGGAAATGATCGGACCCGCCGGCTTCCAGCCGCTGCATGTCGACCAGCCGGAAATGCGCGGAATGGAACAAATGGTCGAGCGGCCAGCGCATGAACCAGTAGCGTGCATCGAAACTGTTGACCATGCGCCGCCCAATGCGGGGATCGAGCAGCCGGCTGATGCGGCGGAAGCGACGGGTGGTCTTTGACCAAGCGACATCGTTGAGATCGCCCGTGACGATCAGTGGACCGCTTTCCTTACGGGCGGCCAGTGATATCAGCGCCGTTTCGCCGTCGCGACCTTCCGTGCCCCGATGCGGCACCGGCGGCTCGGGGTGGATCGAATAAAGGCGGAAGCGCAGGCTTTCATCCAGCACCACGGTGGCAAAAATCGATGGCACGCCTTCGGTCAGAAGATCCTGCACGGACACGTCGTCCAGCCGGACCTTGGACACCATCGCCATGCCGTAGGAATTTTCTTGCGACTGGTCGACGCGATAGGGGTAGCGATCAAGCACCGGCGCCAGCCCATCCATCCAGGCTTTGTCGACTTCCATCAGGACAAGGATGTCGGGGTCGGACTGGTCGATGATGCGGATATGCCCTGCATAATCCCGGTTCGACATCTTTACGTTGGATGCGACGAGGCGGAAGCGTTCGCCGTGGTCAACGGCCGGATCGAAGTGCTTCGATTCCTTGCGCCAAAGCCGGGTGAACTCAGCGATGAACCAGGCCTGGAACAGAGCAACTGCGGCAAAGGTGAGCGGGAAGATCGGCTGATCGAACAATGCACCGCCGGATGCAAGCGACACAAACAAACAGGCCAGGGCTACAACGAGGATCTGCTGGCGGGGAAAATCGCCGATGCGCACGATGCCATGCGCGATCGGCAGAAACGGCATGACGGTGATCGCCACAAGAAGAACGGCCAGCACCGTTTGCGCAATCAGCATTGCCTGGCTTTATCCTGTTCCGAGCAGCACTTGCCCATTGAGCAGCCGATATAGAGCGGAGGCCAGCGCTGGCGATGGGTTCGCCAACGCTGCCTCTGAGATGCGCGATCAGGAGATCGCGTTGTAAGCCGCAATGGCCGCCATGTTGACGAGGTCGCTATCCCTGGCATTCAGCGGCACGATCTGCACCGGCTTGTTCAAGCCCACAAGCAGCGGGCCGATCACCGTGGAGCCGCCGAGTTCCTGCAGCATCTTGGTGGCGATCGAGGCGGAATGGAAGGCCGGCATGACCAGCACGTTGGCCGGGCCCGAAAGGCGGCAGAAGGGATATTGCGCCATCGCCTTGGGGTTGAGCGCGACATCGGCCGCCATCTCGCCATCATATTCGAAATCAACGCGGCGCTTGTCGAGGATCTTGACCGCTTCCTGGATGCGCTCGGAGCGCTCGCCCTGCGGGTGGCCGAAGGTTGAGTAAGCCAGCAGCGCGACGCGCGGCTCATAGCCCATGCGGCGCGCAAAGCCGGCAGTTTCTTCCGCGATGTCGGCGATCTCCACGGCATTGGGCATGTCGTGCACCGCCGTATCGGCCACGATGACCGTACGCCCGCGCGACAGCACGATCGAGGCGCCAATGACGCGGTGGCCCGGGCGGGCGTCGATGACGTTGCGCACATCTTCCAGCACGGTGGAATAGTTGCGCGTCACACCCGTCACCATGGCATCCGCATCACCCAGCGCCACCATGGTCGCGCCGAAATAGTTGCGGTCATTGTTGATGAGGCGCTGGCAATCGCGCAGCAGGAAGCCGCGGCGTTGCAGGCGCTCATAGAGGTAGTCGGCGTAAAAGCCGTTACGGCGGGACAGGCGTGCGTTGATGACCTCGATGCCGGGCTTGTCGAGATCGACGCCGGCTTGTGCGGCGTTTTCACGGATCACGTCATCGCGACCGATCAGGATGGCGGTGCCGAGTTCCTGGTTCACATAGGACACGGCGGCGCGCATGACCTGCTCTTCCTCGCCTTCGGCAAACACGACGCGCTTGGGCTTGCGGCGAACACTGTCGACGATGCGCTGCAAGGTGGAAGCGATCGGATCGCGGCGGGCCGACAATTGTTGGCGGTAGCGTTCGAGATCGGCAAGCGGCTTGCCCGCAACGCCGGAGTCCATCGCAGCCTTGGCGACCGCCACCGGAATGGCGGAGATCAGACGCGGATCGAACGGCACGGGGATGATGTAGTTCGGGCCGAAGCGCGGGCGCGAGCCCTGATAGGCGGCAGCAACTTCGTCCGGCACGTCTTCCCGCGCGAGATCGGCCAGCGCCTGCGCGGCGGCCACCTTCATTTCGTCGTTGATCGTGGTTGCCCGTACATCCAGCGCGCCACGGAAGATGTAGGGGAAGCCCAGCACGTTGTTGACCTGGTTCGGGTAATCCGAACGGCCGGTCGCCATGATCGCGTCGGTGCGGATCTCCGCCACTTCCTCCGGCGTGATTTCCGGATCGGGATTGGCCATGGCGAAGATGATCGGGTTCTTGGCCATGGACTGAACCATGGCCGGCGTCAGCGCGCCCTTGGCGGACAGGCCGAAGAAGATGTCGGCACCATCCAGCGCTTCCGCCAGCGTCCTCTTGTCGGTCGGCACCGCATGGGCCGACTTCCACTGGTTCATGCCTTCCGTGCGGCCCTGATAAACCACGCCCTTGGTGTCGCACAGGATGACGTTTTCGGGCGTGAAGCCGAGCGACTTCACCAGTTCAATACAGGCGATGCCGGCAGCACCCGCGCCGTTGCAGACGAGCTTGGCCGACTTCATGTCGCGGCCGGTGATGGCCAGCGCGTTGATCAGGCCGGCGGTGGCGATGATCGCCGTGCCGTGCTGGTCGTCATGGAAGACGGGGATGTCCATCAGCTCGCGCAGTTTCTGCTCGATGATGAAGCATTCCGGTGCCTTGATGTCTTCGAGATTGATGCCGCCGAAAGAAGGCCCGAGATAGCGCACGGCATTGATGAAGGCGTCGGCGTCTTCCGTGTCGACTTCGAGGTCGATTGAATCCACATCGGCGAAGCGCTTGAACAGCACCGACTTGCCTTCCATCACCGGCTTGGAGGCCAGCGCGCCGAGATTGCCGAGGCCGAGAATTGCCGTACCGTTGGAGATCACGGCCACCATGTTGCCCTTGGTGGTGTAGTCGAAGGCCTTGGACGGATCCTCGGCAATCGCCTTCACCGGCACCGCGACGCCCGGCGAATAAGCCAGCGACAGGTCGCGCTGCGTCGCCATCGGCTTGGTGGGGTTGATCTCCAGCTTGCCGGGCCGGCCTTGCGCATGAAAATCAAGCGCTTCCTGCGGGCTGACGGAGGGGCCGGTCGGCTCGTTGCGATCCTTCGGTGCCATACTCGTTCCCTCTCTCTTTTCTCTTCTTGTGGAGCGTTCGGGATTAAGACTCCCAATCCCCCTCGTAAAGGCCGAAAACTACCTCACCTTCCGCCGAGGCCCGCTTTGAACGCGCAGATACCGATCGACAAGACCAGCATCCAGCCGGCGGCGACGCCGATGATGGAGCAGTACCATGCCATCAAGGCCGCGAACCCGGATTCGCTGCTGTTTTACCGCATGGGCGATTTTTACGAGCTGTTCTTCAACGATGCGGTGATTGCGGCGGGCGTGCTCGGCATCGCGCTCACCAAACGCGGCAAGCATCTGGGCGAAGACATTCCGATGTGCGGCGTGCCCATGCATGCCGCCGACGATTACCTTTCCAAGCTGATCGGGCGCGGCCACCGCGTGGCCGTGTGCGACCAGATCGAGGATCCGGCGGAGGCCAAGAAGCGCGGTTCGAAGTCGGTTGTGGCTCGCGATGTCGTGCGGCTCGTCACGCCCGGCACGATTACGGAAGAAAAGCTGCTCGCACCGGGTGAAGCGAGCTACCTGATGGCGCTCGGCCGCGCCAAGGGCGCCGACGCGCCGTTTGCGCTGGCCTGGATCGACATCAGCACCGGTGCCTTCACCGTCATGGATACGACAGGAGATCGCTTATTGGCCGACATCCTGCGCATCGAGCCGCGCGAGTTGATCGTGCCAGAGCCGGTATTTTACGACCCCGAGCTGAAGCCGGTGTTCGATGTGCTGGGCCGCGTCGCCAATCCGCAACCGGCCAGCCAGTTCGACGGGGCGGCTGCCGAAGGGCGCATCACCCGTTATTATGATGTCGCGACGCTGGATGGGTTCGGCTCCTTCTCGCGCCCTGCCCTGTCAGCCATCGCCGGTGCCATCGCCTATGTGGAGAAGACGCAGAAGGCCGAGCGACCGCCTTTGGCGCGACCTTGCCGTGAGGATGGGGGCGCGGCCGTCTTCATCGATCCGGCGACGCGCGGCAGTCTGGAACTCACCCGCACGCAGTCGGGCTCCCGCGATGGCAGTCTGATCGCGGCGATCGATCGGACGGTGACGGGCGCCGGTGCACGGTTGCTCGCCGAACGCCTCACCGCGCCGCTGACCGATGCCAACGCGATCAATGCCCGGCTCGATTCCGTATCCTTCTTCTGCGCCGAAGGGCGGTTAGCGGAAACGCTGCGGCTGGCCCTGCGCGACGTGCCGGATCTCATGCGCGCGCTGACCCGGCTGGCGCTGCATCGCGGCGGGCCGCGTGATCTCGGCGCCATCGGCTCCGGCCTCAAGGCAGCACAAGCGATTGCCGACCTGATGAACCAAGCCACGCTGCCGGCTGAGCTGCAAGCGGCGGTGCATGGGCTGCAAGCCTTGCCGTCGATTGTCGCCGACAGTCTGGCGGCTGCGCTCGACGACAGCCTGCCGCTGCTCAAGCGCGACGGTGGTTTCATCAGCAAGACCCATCACGCCGAGCTCGACGAAATGCGTGCGCTTGCCACCGAGTCCCGCCAAGTGATCGCCGCTATGGAGCGCGACCTGTGCGAAGAAACCGGCATTCGCGCGCTCAAAATCCGGCACAACAATGTGCTGGGCTATTATATCGAAGTCAGCGCCGGGAACTCGGACGCGCTGACCAACACGCCGGAAGCCAAGGCGCGCTTCATTCACCGCCAGACCATGGCCAACGCCATGCGCTTCACCACGACCGAACTCGCCGGTCTGGAAACGAAGATCGCCAACGCCGCCGACCGCGCGCTGACGATCGAACTCGGCCTGTTCGACGCGCTGGTGGCACTGGTGGTGGAACACGCCGAAGCTATCCGACAGGCTGCAAGTGCGCTGGCGGTTCTGGATGTTTCGGCGGCCCTCGCGGCGCTGGCGGCGTCTGAAAGCTACAACCGCCCGCATGTCGATGACAGCCTCGACTTCTGCATCGAGGGCGGCCGCCATCCGGTGGTGGAACAGGCGCTACGACGTCAGAACGCGCCGGCCTTCGTGATGAACGATTGCGATCTGTCGCCGGAAAAATCCGGGCAAGCCGGCAAGATCTGGCTTCTGACCGGCCCTAACATGGGCGGTAAATCGACCTTCCTGCGTCAGAACGCCCTGATTACGCTGATGGCCCAGATGGGCGCTTTCGTGCCGGCCCGCTCGGCGCGCATTGGCGTCGTTGATCGCCTGTTTTCCCGTGTCGGCGCGTCCGACGATCTGGCACGCGGCCGCTCCACCTTCATGGTGGAAATGGTGGAGACCGCCGCCATCCTCAACCAGGCCGGTTCTCGCGCGCTGGTGATCCTGGACGAGATCGGGCGCGGCACCGCCACCTTCGACGGCCTGTCGATCGCCTGGGCGGCGGTGGAATATCTGCACGAGAAAAACCGCTGCCGCGCTTTGTTCGCCACCCACTTCCACGAGATGACCGCGCTTGCCCAAAAGCTGCCGCGCCTCGCCAACGTCACCATGCGCGTGAAGGAATGGGACGGCGAGGTCGTGTTTTTGCATGAAGTCGGCAAGGGCGCGGCCGACCGCTCCTACGGCGTCCAGGTCGCGCGCCTCGCCGGCCTGCCGAAGTCGGTCGTGGAGCGCGCCCGCGCCGTGCTCGCCCAGCTCGAAGCCGGCGCCACCTCGGGCAAAGCGACGAAGCTGGTGGACGACCTACCCCTGTTCAGCGCGGCCCTACGCGAGCCGCCGAAACCGGCTGCCGTAGACGCGCTGCGTGAGGCGATGGGGGCGATCAACCCGGACGATCTCAGCCCAAGGGAGGCACTTGAGGCGCTGTATCGGTTGAAGGGGTTGGCTGGGGAGAAGTTGGCTGGGGAGAAGTAGGCTCGCTTGTCTTTTCAGGCGAGCTTCGCTTTGCGCTTCGCGGCGCCGCCGGACAAATTCAGCGCAATCGCAGCGCGAATGAGTGCTTTGAACGCGTCTTCATCGAGAACATCCTCTTGCCCGATGTCGATCGCGCGCCTGACCTTGCCATCGAGACTTGAGTTGAACAGGCCTGTCGGATCAGCAAGCGCCGCGCCCTTGGCAAAGATCAGCTTGACCACAGCCTTGTAGGTTTCACCGGTGCAGAGAATGCCGGCATGTTCCCACACCGGAACGCCGCGCCACTTCCATGTTTCTTCCACCTGGGGATCGGCGGCACGGATGAGAGCGCGGATCTTGGCCAGCGTTTGGCCGCGCCAATCGCGGAGTTCCTTTATTCTTGCATCGATGAGCGCTGAGGGTGATGGTTCTGTCATGATCAAGGCTCCTCCATCGGACGGACGGCGTTCGACTTACCGCCCATCGAACACCTCACGCGCCTTCTCCACCGTCTCAAGATTCTCTTCCGCCCAGATCCAGACACCGCAAAAGGCAGCGCCGAGGCTTTGGCCGAGTTCGGTCAGGCGGTAGTCCACATGAGGCGGAACGATGGGGTGGACGGTGCGGGTCACCATGCCGTCGCGCTCCATCTGGCGCAGCGTCTGGGTCAGCATCTTCTGGCTGATGCCTTCGATCTTGCGGGCAAGCTGGGTGAAGCGCAGCTCGCCATGCGCATCCAGAACCTCCAGGATGATCATCGTCCACTTATCGGCGACACGACCGATCAACTCGTTGACCAGCCGTTCGATGCGCGGATCGAGCACTTCCGGCGGCGGAGTCTTGGCGACCTTTTTCGCCTGACAGATCGTGGCGGCATCGAATGGCAGGCTCGTCATCTCTCACTCTCTTTCAGGTAAGTACAAATCTTTCAGGTGCCTACTTTCGTTTGGATTGTAGCGGTTTACATCAGGGGCTTCAATTTCAAGGAGCAGTTTTCATGAACAAGTCTGGCAACACCATTCTCATCACCGGCGGCGGCTCTGGCATCGGCGCGGCACTGGCCCAGCGCTTCCATGATCTCGGCAATACCGTGATTGTCGCCGGACGCCGGCAGGACGCGCTCGACGCCACGATCGCCGGTCGGCCCAACATGCATGCGATGACGCTCGACGTGGAAAGCGAAGCTGGGATCGCCGACTTCGCAGGCCGCCTGCTTGCTGCACATCCAGACGTCAACGTCCTGATCAACAATGCCGGCATCATGCGCTTCGAGGCATTAGACCGTAGCCGCGATCTGGCCGATGCCGAAGCGACGATCACCACCAACCTGCTGGGTCCGATCCGGGTGACCAATGCGCTGATCGATCACCTTGCCACGAAGTCCGGTGCCGCGATCGTCAACGTGACGTCAGGCTTGGCCTTCGTGCCGCTGGTCATGACGCCGACCTATAATGCGACAAAGGCTGCGATCCATTCCTATACCGTCTCGCTGCGCGCAGCACTGGAAGGCAAGGTCGAGGTGATCGAACTCGCGCCGCCAGCCGTCCAAACCGGCCTGACACCAGGCCAGGAAACGCTTGAGGGCTACCAGCCCCTGAACGAGTTTATCGATGAGGTGATGGCTCTGTTTGCACAGACACCAACTCCGTCCGAGATCCTCGTCCAGCGCGTGAAGTTCCTGCGCAACGCCGAAGCCGAAGGCCGCTTCGATAAGACGCTGCAGCAGCTCAACGAGACCGTGACCAAGGCGCGACACGGTTAATCGCGGGGTTTTACCCCGCGAACTTCCGATCCGCATCCACCGCCAGGCCCAGCCCGACGCTGCCGAACCGGTCGCCCTGCACCGCGCGTGCGTTGGGGAACAGCTTGAGCACGCTTTCGCGCAGCAGCGGCACGGCGGTGGAGCCACCTGTCAGGAACAGCGTGTCGATGCGCTCGGGGGTCAATCCAGCGTCGGCGAGGGTTGTGGTGATCGTGTCGGTGATGCGGGTGATCGGCGGGGTGATGGCGTTTTCGAGACCGGCGCGGGTGAAGGGGACGCGCAGGGTCTCGTCCATCAGGCGCATTTCGAGCGCTGTGTCGTCCAAGTCGGTGAGCGCGATCTTGGCGCTTTCGACGCGGGCAGCGAGTGCATGGCCCTGCCGGTTTTCCACGATGTCGATCAGGCGATCGACCTTACCTTGCTCGGCCGCCTCGTAGCGGATTTGGCGCAGCGTGTTCAGGGCGCGGGCGGTGTAAAGCAGGTTGATGCGCTGCCATGTCGCGAGGTCGTAATAGGTGCCGACAGGCAGTTCGCGGCGGCCATCCTTGGTCAGCGTCTTCATGCCGAGTTCGGGCATGACATGGGCAACGGAAGCCAGACGGTCGAGATCGGTGCCGCCGACATGCACGCCAGTGTTTGCCAGGATGTCCTCGCGGCGGTCGGTGGCGCGTGCGCGCTCCGGTGACACGCGCACGATGGAGAAGTCTGACGTGCCGCCGCCGATATCGACGATCAGCGCCAGTTCCTCGTGGGCGACCGTGCGCTCGTAATCGAGGGCGGCAGCGATCGGCTCGTACTGGAATTCGATATGCTTGAAGCCGCGCTTTTCGGCGGCCTTTTGCAGCTCGTCCTGCGCGCGGCGGTCGGCGGCTTCGTCTTCGTCCACGAAATGCACGGGACGGCCGAGCACGACATGCTCGACGGCGGTACCGCGCGCGGTATCCAGCGCCTGCTTGAGATGATCGAGAAAGGCACCGATGATGTCCGTGAAAGCGAGATTCTGCGCTTTCGCACGGGTTTTTTCGTTGATCAGCGAGGTGCCGAGCACGCTTTTCAGGGCGCGCAGCAAACGGCCTTCGACGTTTTCGGTGTAGTCGGCTATCGCGCGGCGACCGAAATAGGTGCCGTTATCCTCGAAGTTGAAGAACACGGCTGACGGAATGGTGAGGTGCTCGCCCTCCACCGCAACGAGCCTGGGCGCGCCATTCTCGACAAAGCCGACGGTCGAGTTGGACGTGCCGAAATCGATGCCACCGCTGATCGGTTTCATGTTTGTCTTCCTCGAACGGTGTGGGTTTTGAAAAAGGAAGGGCGCGCCTACACGAAGCACACCCCTCTTGTCGAGGGTAGAACGATGCGATCAGCCTTCCCTTAAGACGCTGCAGGTATTACAGCGCGCTTGGAACTGTCCGAGGTCGCATGACGCGCATTCCCCTTAAGCTTGAAGAGATGGTGGACGGCACGACGCTGCGCGGCCGGTTGGAAGCGCTGGCCGGCGATGCCGGCGGGACATCGCAGAACCGCGCTGCGATCGTTGCCGCGCTGCGCGAGACCATCAAGAACGGCAAGGCCCACGCGGAACAGCTGCTGACCGAGGACGGCGGCGGCACGGCGTGCGCGCAACGCATCTCACATCTCATGGATGAGGTGATCCGCGCGCTGTATGATTTTGCCGCGACCCACATCTATCCGCGCATCAATCCATCATCCGGCGAGCGCATGACGCTGGTGGCCGTCGGCGGTTATGGGCGTGGAACGCTGGCGCCCGGCTCAGACATCGACCTTCTGTTCCTGCTGCCCTACAAGCAAACGCCCTGGGGCGAGCAGATCGCCGAATATATTCTCTACGTGCTGTGGGATCTCGGCCTGAAGGTCGGTCACGCCACCCGCACGGTGGATGAATGCATCAGGCTGTCGCGCAGCGACATGACGATCCGCACCGCGATCCTGGAAGCGCGCTTCATCTGGGGCGAAGAGCCACTTTACGACGAGCTAATGGAGCGCTTCGACCGTGAGGTGGTGAAGGATACCGGGCCGGAATTCATTGCCGCCAAGCTCGGCGAGCGCGACGAGCGCCACCGCAAATGGTTCGAAACGCGCTATCTCGTGGAGCCCAACGTCAAGGACGGCAAGGGCGGGTTGCGTGACCTCCATACGCTGTTCTGGATCGCCAAATATTTCTACCGCGTGCGGACCGGCGAGGAGCTGGTGCGCAAGGGTGTGTTTACGCGCCAGGAATATCGCGCCTTCACCAAGGCAGAAGACTTCCTGTGGGCGGTGCGCTGCCACCTGCATTTCCTGACGAAGAAGCCGGAAGAGCGGCTGTATTTCGACGTGCAGCGCGATATCGCGGAGCGTCTCGGCTATGTCGCGCATCCTGGCCTGTCGGCCGTCGAGCGCTTCATGAAGCACTACTTCCTGATGGCGAAGACGGTGGGCGACCTTACCCGCATCTTCTGTTCCGCGCTGGAAGAAGAGCAGGACAAGCATGTCGAAGGCTTCAACCGCCTGTTCCAGAGCTTTTCGCGCCGCCGCCGCAAGCTGCCCGGCACCAGCGATTTCGTGATCGACAACAACCGCATCACGATCGCCCGCGATGACGTCTTTGAAAAAGATCCGGTGAACCTGATCCGGCTGTTCTGGTTCGCCGACCGGCATGGGCTGGAATATCATGCGGATGCGCTGCGGCTCGTCACGCGCTCGCTGCAGCTTGTCGACCGCACGCTGCGGCGTGACAAACAAGCCAACCGCTTGTTCCTCGATCTCCTGACCTCACATCGCAATCCCGAGCTCAATCTTCTGCGGATGAATGAGGCGGGGTTGCTCGGCAAGTTCATCCCGGACTTCGGCAAGATCGTCGCAATGATGCAGTTCAACATGTATCATCATTATACCGTGGATGAGCATCTGCTGCATTGCGTCGGCGTGCTTGCAGCCATCGAGCAGGGCCGCGAGGCCACTATTCATCCGATGACCACCAAGCTGATGCCGGGCATGAAGGCGCAGCGCGAGCTGCTTTATGTGGCCGTGCTGCTGCATGACATCGCCAAGGGCCGCCCGGAGGATCATTCGGAAGCGGGTGCGAAGATCGCGCGCCGGCTTTGCCCCATCATGGGGTTCTCGGCGGGCGACACGGAAACCATCGCCTGGCTGATCGAGAACCATCTGGTGATGTCGATGACCGCGCAAACGCGCGATCTCAACGACCGCAAGACGATCGAGGATTTCGCCGCCGTGGTGCAATCGGTGGAGCGGCTGAAGCTGCTCGCGGTGTTGACCGTCTGCGACATTCGCGGCGTCGGGCCCGGCGTGTTCAACGGCTGGAAGGGTCAGCTGCTGCGCACGCTGTATTATGAAACCGAACTGCTTCTGACCGGCGGATTTTCGGAGACCTCGCGCGGCGAGCGCGGCGTTGCGGGACGCATCGCGCTGACCCGCGCCTTGGGCGACTGGCCGGACGCCGAGCGCGATCGCGTCGTCGCCGTGCATTATGACAATTACCTGATGACCGTCGACCTGGTGGATCAGCTCCGCCACGCCGCCTTTATCCGCGATACCGACCAGGCCGGCCGGCGTCTCGCCACGATGGTCAACCCGCGCCCGGTTGAAGGCGTGACCGAGATCACCATTCTAGCGCCCGACCATCCGCGCTTGTTGTCCGTTATCGCAGGCGCCTGTGCCGGTGCGGGTGCCAACATCGTGGATGCTCAGATCTTCACCACCGTGGATGGCCGCGCGCTGGATACGATCCTGATCACCAGGGAGTTCGACCTGGATCAGGACGAGGAACGCCGCGCACGGCGCGTCGGCACGCTGATCGAGGATGTTCTTTCGGGCAAAAGCTGGCTGCCGGACATGATCGAAAAGCGCACCAAGCCCAAGCGCGGGCAAAAAGTGTTCCGCATCACGCCGCATGCGTCCTTGCGCAACACGCTGAGCAACCGCTTTTCGGTGATCGAGGTCGAAGGTCTGGATCGCCCGGGCCTTCTGTCGGAAATCACCGGTGCGCTGTCGGATCTCTCGCTCGACATCGCGTCCGCCCACATCACCACTTTCGGCGAGAAGGTGATCGACACCTTCTATGTCACCGATCTCACCGGGCAGAAGATCGAGAACCCGACCCGCATGGAGATGATCCTGACGCGGCTGCGCGAGGTTCTCGAGAATGGGACGCGGCCTGCTGCGGCCCGCACGTCCATGCCTGAGAAAGCCTGATATGATCGCCCTTGTCCTCGGAGCGGCCGCATGAGCCTTGCCAAGAAACTTGCGACGGTCGCATCCGGCACGCTGATGAGCCGTGTGCTCGGCTTCGCGCGCGAAATGCTGATGGCGGCAGCGCTCGGCACCGGGCCGGTGGCGGACGCCTTCTACGCTGCCTTTCAATTCCCCAACACGTTTCGCCGCTTGTTTGCCGAAGGCGCCTTCAACGCCGCTTTCGTGCCGCTGTTTGCCAAGGAGATCGAGCAGAACGGCCTCGATGGCGCGCGGCGCTTCTCCGAGGAAGTCTTCGGCGTTTTGTTCACCGTGCTTCTTGTCGTGACGATTGCCATGGAGCTCGCAATGCCCGTGCTCATCGCCACCATCGTGGCGCCGGGCTTTGCCGACGATCCCGCGCAGTTTGCGCTGACGAAGTCGCTGGCGATCATCATGTTCCCTTATCTCGCCTGCATGTCGCTGGCGGCGATGATGGCGGGCATGCTGAACTCGCTGCGCCGCTATTTCGCGGCAGCCGTAGCGCCCGTTTTCCTCAACGTAATCCTGATCGCGGTTCTGGCCGCCGGCTGGCAGCAGGGTTGGGATGCGACGGCGATCGGCTACGGCCTGTCCTGGGGCGTGCTGGCCGCCGGCGTTGTGCAACTGGCCATTGTCTGGATTGCCGCGCGCATGGCCGGCATCAAGCTTGGCTTTACACGGCCGAAGATGACACCAAACGTCAGGCGCCTGCTGGTGCTCGCTTTACCCGCTGCCATCACGGGCGGCATCACGCAGATCAACCAGTTGATCGGCACCGCCATCGCCTCCACGCAGAACAGCGCCGTGTCGAGCCTGGCGCTGGCCGACCGCGTTTATCAGTTGCCGCTCGGCGTCGTCGGCATCGCAGTAGCTATCGTGCTTCTGCCGGAACTGGCGCGCGCACTGAAGGCTGGCGACATGGCCGAGGCGACCAGCCTGCAGAACCGTTCCGTCGAGTTCAGCCTGTTCCTGACCCTGCCGGCCGCTGCCGGCCTGTTCGTTCTGGCCGAGCCGGTGGTGCGGGTGCTCTATGAACGTGGGCAATTTGCCGCCAACGGCTCGACCCCGCTGGTTGCCGCCGTGCTGGCGATCTTTGCGCTTGGACTGCCGGCCTTCGTGCTCATCAAGGCCTTCACACCTGGATACTTCGCCCGCGAAGACACGCGAACGCCGATGATCTTTGCGAGTTTGTCGGTTGCCCTCAACATCGCAATCGCACTGCTTCTCTTCCCGCGCATCGGTGCACCAGGCATTGCGACGGCGTCCGCCGCCGCCGGCTGGCTGAATGCGGCCATGCTGCTTGCCGTGCTCCTGCGACGCGGCCATTGGCAGAGCGATCGCGGCCTGGTCAAACGCCTGCCGCGCCTTTTGATTGCCACGCTCATCATGGGCGCGGCCCTGTGGTACGGCTTGCGCTGGTTCGCGCCGCAGCTTGCCTCGAACTCTGCCTTTATCGATCAAGTCTGGGCGCTTGGGCTGCTGGTTATCGGCGGGGCGGCGGTCTACATTCTCGCCGCTTTCGGCCTTGGTGGCGCAGATCTCGGCATCATCCGCCGCAGCGTACGTCGCAAGGCATGATCTCCGGTCTTTTCAACAAAGGTCGTCGTCGCAGAATTCTAGCCTAACCTTTCGTCGGTTAGGAGCACATGATTCCTGTTGCCGCTTGTGGGGAAGGCTTACTTAAAGCCTATCCCGAACAATCATCGAGCGGAACAGCCATGTCCTCCACCACCTATGTCGCGCCGGCGCCGGCCGCCCGCGCTCCTCTTGGCACGCCGGGTCTGGTTGCCCTTGCAGTGCTGGTCATCGGCACGCTTGTGCTCGGTTCGATCTACGGCGCCCGCCATGGCGCGCTGTTCCTTGTCGGCGGCGCGCTCGGCATTTCGCTTTACCATGCCGCTTTCGGCTTCACCTCCGCTTGGCGCGTCTTCATCCTTGAAGGCCGCGGCCGTGGCTTGCGCGTTCAGATGCTGCTGCTGGCGCTTGGCGTTCTTCTGTTCTTCCCCGTGCTCGCCAGCGGCACGCTGTTCGGCGAAGCGGTCAAGGGCTCGGCCGCACCGGTCGGCACCTCGGTGATCGTCGGAGCCTTCATGTTCGGTCTCGGCATGCAGCTTGGCGGCGGTTGCGCATCCGGCACGCTGTTTACGGCCGGCGGTGGCAATGCCCGCATGCTGGTCACGCTGCTGTTCTTCGTGATCGGCTCGGTGCTCGCCACGATCCATTTCGACTGGTGGACCTCCCTGCCCTCGCTACAGCCGATTTCGCTGGTGCAGAGCTTCGGCCCGTGGGGCGGCATCGCGCTGTCGCTGGCGATCTTTGCGGCAATCGCCGGCATCACCGTGCTGGTTGAGAAGCGCCGCAACGGCGCGCTCGAACAGGCTCCCGCGTCGCCGCGTCAGGGCTTGTCGCGCTTTCTGCGCGGTCCGTGGCCGCTCGTCTGGGGCGCCGTCGCGCTTGTGATCTTCAACTTCGCCACGCTGGCGCTTGCCGGCCGACCCTGGGGTGTGACTTCGGCCTTCGCACTGTGGGGCGCAAAGGGAGCTCAGGCCATCGGCATCGACCCGACTGCCTGGTCGTATTGGCAGACGCCATCGAATGCCAAGGCGCTGCAGGAAAGCGTGTTCGCCGACATAACCTCCATCATGGATTTCGGCATCATTGCCGGTGCCATGCTGGCTGCGGCACTGGCCGGCAGCTTCGCACCCAGCCTGAAGATCCCGTTGCGCTCAGTCGTCGCTGCGGTGGTTGGCGGGTTGCTGCTCGGCTACGGTGCCCGCATCGCCTATGGCTGCAATATCGGCGCCTATTTCTCCGGCATCATCTCCGGCAGCGTGCATGGTTATCTGTGGGCAGTCGCAGCCTTCGCCGGCAACATCCTCGGCGCTCATATGCGGCCGTTCTTCTTTGCCGAGCGCCAGATCCGCCGCATCGACGGTTAGCAAAGCCGAGCCCGCGCGAGGTTCTTGCGCGGGCGGGTCCGCTCGTTCATAAGCCACGCGAATTCCTAGGGCATCCGGTTCCAAGCCGGATGCCGCTCTGTTTGTGGAACAGCGCTCATGTCCAGCTTCAAGCCGCTCGTTTTTTCCGGCGTCCAGCCCACCGGCAATTTGCATCTCGGCAATTATCTCGGCGCGATCCGCAAATTCGTCTCGCTGCAGAACGAGCATGACTGCATCTATTGCGTGGTCGATATGCATTCGATCACCGCGCAGCTCGTGCATGAAGATCTGGCGTCTCAGACCCGCTCCATCACGGCCGCTTACCTCGCCTGCGGCATCGACCCGACCAAGCACATCGTGTTCAACCAGAGCCGGGTGATGCAGCATGCCGAGCTCGCCTGGATCTTCAACTGCGTGGCGCGCATCGGCTGGATGAACCGCATGACGCAGTTCAAGGACAAGGCCGGCAAGGACCGCGAGAACGCCTCGCTCGGCCTGCTTGCCTATCCCAGCCTGATGGCCGCCGACATCCTGCTTTACCGCGCCACGCATGTGCCGGTTGGCGACGACCAGAAGCAGCATATCGAACTGACCCGCGACATCGCCATCAAGTTCAACAACGACTTTTCGCACCGCATCGCCGATCTCGGTATCGGCGTGGAGTTGATGATGGGCGAAGAGAAGGTCAACGGCTTCTTCCCCCTTACCGAGCCGATGATCGAAGGACCGGCAACGCGCGTGATGAGCCTGCGCGACGGCTCCAAGAAGATGTCGAAATCTGACCCGTCGGATCTGTCGCGCATCAACCTGACGGATGATGCCGACACGATCTCCAAGAAGATCCGAAAGGCCCGAACCGATCCGGAAGCCCTGCCGAGCGAACTTGCCGGCCTCAAAGATCGCCCGGAAGCCGACAACCTCATCGGCATCTACGCCGCTTTGTCCGATCAAACACGCGAAGCCGTGATCACTGAGTATGGCGGCCAGCAGTTTTCGGTGTTCAAGCCGGCACTGGCCGATCTGGCGGTCGAGAAGCTTGCCCCGATCGCCTCCGAGATGCGCCGCATCCAGGCTGACACGGCTTACGTCGATGCCGTTCTCAAGGATGGCGGCGAGCGCGCCCGCACCATCGCCGAGGGCACGATGAAGCAGGTGCGCCAGATTATCGGCTTCCTGCAGGACTAAGCAAGCCGGCAAACTTGAAGACACCGTGCTGGTGGAGACACAGGCCGGTGCGGCACAGCCCCGCGTCAATGTCTACAAGCCCGGTAGACTTGTTCCTGGTTCAGCCAAGTGGCATTGTCCGCGCTGATTGAAGATCTGGGGAAAGATCATGGTATCCAGACGATTGAGCCGCGAAACCGGCCATCGCCGCAAGTTCTTGGCGGTGATCGACGAGACACCGGAATGCGAACGCGCCGTCGCCTACGCCTCGCGTCGGGCAAAAACAACCGGCGGCGTGCTGGTACTCTTGTTCGTGGTCGAGAATGCCGATTTCCAACAGTTCCTGGGTGTCGAGCAGGTCATGCGCGCCGAAGCAACGGCCAGTGCCAAGCTCGCCCTCGATAATTTCGCCACCAAGATCCGCGAAACGCTCGGCATCGAGCCGGAACTGATCGTTCGCGAGGGTTCCGCCAAGGACGAAATCCTGGCGCAGGTCGAAGAAGATCAGGACATCGCGATCCTGGTTCTGGCAGCGAGCGCGGCCAAGGAAGGACCGGGACCACTGGTAACGGCCACCATCGCCAAGGGCGGCGGCTTTCCGATCCCGGTCACCATCGTGCCGCAGACACTATCTGACCAGGACATGGAGAACCTCGCCTGAGGAGATGGCCAAGGCCGTCCTGGCTCACTTGTAAAGCTGAGTTGCAAGGTCTATTTAGAACCATTCCAAACAGGTTGAGAGCGGAGTTCCGCCATGTTCATTCAGACTGAATCCACGCCGAACCCCGCCACGCTGAAATTCCTGCCGGGCGTCGTGGTGATGGCGGACGGCACCGCCGATTTTCGCGATGCGCCGAGCGCACGCGACGCCTCGCCGCTGGCTGCTCGGCTTTTCGATGTTCCGGGCGTGACCGGCGTGTTCTTCGGCTATGATTTCGTAACCGTCACCAAGGACGGCCAGGACTGGCAGCACATGAAGCCGGCGATCCTCGGCGCGATCATGGAGCATTTCATGGCCGGCCTCCCGGTCATGACGAGCGCTGCCACGACGCAGGCGCGCGAAGATGCCGAAAGCGGCGAAGAGTTCTTCGATGCCGCCGATCAGGACATCGTGGTCACCATCAAGGAACTGCTCGACACGCGCGTGCGCCCGGCGGTGGCGCAGGACGGCGGCGATATCACCTTCCGTGGCTACGAGAACGGCACCGTCTTCCTCCACATGAAGGGCGCCTGCGCCGGCTGCCCGTCCTCGACAGCCACGCTGAAGCACGGCATCCAGAACCTGCTGCGCCACTTCGTGCCCGAAGTGCAGCAGGTCGAGCAGGTCGTCTGAGCTACGCCGTTTAACTCGGATGGACGTACGGTTGTGCGTCCTTCGAGGCTCGCCATGCTAAAGTGAGCGTTTGGTTCGGTAATGCTGTGCAGGCTCGCACCTCAGGATGAAGGCGGTCCCGCTAAGCTTTAAAGCAATTGGTGGGCTCGATCAGCCCGGTTGAGCAGCCCGCTGACACGTTGACCGCCTGGGCGAGAGGCACAATGGTCCTCATCCTGAGGTGCGAGCACAGCGAGCCTCGAAGGAGGCACTATCTGGCAGCGGACTCTCAGCACGCGTTTTCTGCCTGCCAACTGCAGGTAATCAATCGCCTTGGCTGACCCTTGATCGCCAGAGGCCAGCCCAACCACGGTCCTCATCCTGAGGTGCGGGCGCAGCGAGCCTCGAAGGGCGCACCGCTTACAAACCGCTCCGAACCAACAGACAAAGAAAAAGCCGGGCCCCTCGCCCGGCTTTTTCTTTGAACAGACCATGTCCATGTTGCCTGGACGGTCCGCGGTTTGCCCTTTCGGGCCTTTAGGCCCCCGCCTAATTCCTTAGAGAACGATCACCTTCGCGCCGACTTCCGCACGATTGTAAAGGTCGATGATATCCTGGTTGATCAGCCGGATGCAGCCCGACGACATCGCCTTGCCGATCGACGCCCATTCCGGCGTGCCATGCAAGCGGTAGCCTGTGTCGCCGTTCTTGTTGAAGAGATACAAAGCGCGCGCGCCGAGTGGATTGCGCAATCCGCCGGGCTGACCGCTCTGCCATTTCACCAGTTCCGGCTGACGAGCGATCATTTCGCGCGGCGGCGTCCAGGTCGGCCATTCGCGCTTCATGGCGATGCGGGCATCACCCTTCCACTCGAACCCTTCGCGGCCCACGCCGATGCCATAGCGGACGGCTTCGCCCTGAGGCAGCACGAAGTAAAGATGCTTGGAGCGGGTGTCGACGATGATCGTGCCCGGCTTCTCGGCCGTCTTGTAGCGGATGATCTGACGCTGGAACTCGCGCGGCACCTTGCTGATCGGCACGGCCGGGATTTCGTAGCCCGCATCGACCTGCGAGGTGTAGTTGTTGGTAAAGTTGTTCGACAGGAAATTGTTGATGCGACCGTCGGTGGAACAGCCGGCGAGCGCGGTGGTCAGAACAAGTCCGGCCGCCATGGCAATGGTGTTAAGCTTCATACTGGTGATGCTGTCCGTCGCAGGAATGCCCGACTCGGGCCTTTAACTCGCCGGCATTGTTCCCGTCTGCGACGACGTTGCCAAGTCATGAACCTGCGGTTGCGGCTTGGAATTGCCTTTCGAAGAGCCGATATTGCATTTCGGCAACAATGCCGCCGTTTGATCCCGTACGAGACCTGAAGCCGATGAATGTCAGCCGCGCCGCCGAACGCACCAATCTTCCGCCTAAGACGCTGCGCTATTATGAGGAAATCGGCCTGATCCATCCGGCCCGCAGCACAAACGGCTATCGCGATTATTCGGAAGAAGACGTGCATCGCCTGACCTTCCTGCAACGCGCACGCAGCCTCGGCTTTTCCATCGAGGATTGCCGTCAGCTGATGTCGCTATATCGCGACCGCGATCGCGCCAGCCATGACGTCCGGGAGATTGCGGTGGCTCATGTCGCCGCGATCGAAGCCAAGATTGCGGAACTGCAAAGCATGCGCTCGACCCTGCAGCGGCTAGTTCATGCCTGCCATGGCGACCACCGTCCGGATTGCCCCATCCTCGACGACATGGCCGGCGCGAAGCACTAGCGAACCTGTGATGGCAGCAGCGTCACGCACCGCCGGAACAAAACAGGTTCAAATCGCCGGCGAATAATGGCATGATCCCGCGCATGCCCATCATATCTCCCCTTGCCAAGGATCCGCTGGTCGACGGTCGTCAGTCCGAACGCGCCATGGTGATCCGCCGCGGCGTTCAGCGCCTGCTCACTTCAATGGGCGCGCATGTGCTTCCCGAGCTCTGTTTGTCCACCGGCCGCCGTGCCGACCTTGTGGCGCTGACGCGCAATGGCGAGATCTGGATCATCGAAATCAAATCCTCGATCGAGGATTTCCGCGTCGATCGCAAATGGCCGGAATACCGGCTCCATTCCGACCGCTTTTTTTTCGCCTCGCATCCGGAAGTGCCGCAATCCATCTTCCCCGAAGAATGCGGCTTCATTCTTTCCGACGGCTACGGCGCCGAAATCATGCGCGACGCGCCCGAACACCGCCTCGCCGCAGCTACCCGCAAAGCCCTGATGCTGCGCCTCGCCCGCGCCGGCGCCGCACGGCTCACAGCGGCCGAGTTGGCCGGCGTGCAGATTGCTGCGCTGCAGGGCGAGAGTGAGTGAGGGGAATAGGGGAATAGGGGAATAGGGGAATAGGGCCGGTAGTCGTGGCCCATCGTCAAGCCACTTACTCACCTATTCCCATATTCACCTACTCACCTTCTGTCCTCACCTCGGCGCGCGCTTGGCCAGGATCCGCTGTAGCGTACGGCGGTGCATGTTCAGGCGGCGGGCGGTTTCGGAGACGTTGCGTTCGCACATTTCGTAGACGCGCTGGATGTGTTCCCAGCGGACCCGATCGGCCGACATCGGGTTTTCCGGCGGCGCGACAGGAGCGTCGGCGGTGCGGGTCAGCGCTGCGTAGATGTCGTCAGCGTCGGCGGGCTTGCTGAGGTAGTCGATGGCGCCAAGCTTCACGGCCGTCACGGCTGTGGCGATATTGCCGTAGCCAGTGAGGATCACCATGCGGGCTTCGGGACGCTTGTCACGCAAGGCGGAGACGACATCGAGGCCGTTGCCGTCGCCCAGGCGCATATCCACCACGGCATAGGCGGGCGCGCGCTGCTTGACCTTGGCCACGGCATCTTCGACGCTTTCGGCCACATCGACGGTAAAGCCACGGCCCTCCATCGCCCGCGCCAGGCGCGTGACGAAAGCCTTGTCGTCGTCAACCAACAAAAGGGTTGCATCCGCACCCAGGGCTGGATCAGCGGAGGCGGCTTCTGCAGTCATGATGCGGTCCTAGTCGTTTCCTGGCGAAAGGTCGTTTGTTTGAGCCTGATATAGACATTTAGCCCGCAAATACCATGAAAAAGCCGTCACCAACGCCTGATCGGAGGGTTTTAGCCCCGTAAACTCAAGCAATATCCCTTGCGAAAGCAGAACGCGGCCATTCGATAAGGACCGACGCGCCCTTGTCGCGCTCTTCGGAGTTGCGGAAGGTGATGCTGGCGCCGGAGCGCTCCAGCAGCGTCTTGGCGATGAAAAGGCCGAGACCGAGCCCGCCGCCTTGGGTCGAGCCGCCCGGTCGGGTGGTCATGTAGGGTTCGCCAATGCGGTGGATGATATCGGGCGGGAAGCCGGTGCCATCGTCCACCACTTCGATGGCGATCTTGTCGTCATTCCAGCGCCAGCGCACCGTGACGGTGGCCTTGGCGAAATCGACGGCGTTCTCGATGAGGTTGCCGAGGCCGTAGATCATGCCGGGATTGCGCCGGGTCACCGGCTCCGCGCCGATGAGGTCGCCGGCTTCCAGCGCGATATCGATACCGAATTCGCGATGCGGCGCGGTGACTTCCTCGATCAACGAGGTGAAGGGCAGCCGCTTGAGATGCTCCTCGCCTTCGCTGGACAGGCTGGTCAGCCGCTTCATGATGCCCCGGCAGCGCTCGCTCTGGCTGCGCAGCAGGGTTACGTCTTCGCGAAACCGCTCATCGTCACCCAGCGCACGTTCCATCTCCTTGGCGACCAGCGCGATGGTCGCAAGCGGCGTGCCGAGTTCGTGGGCTGCTGCGGCCGCTAGACCGTCGAGGGCCGACAGATGCTGTTCGCGTTGCAGCACAAGCTCGGTGGCCGCCAGTGCATCGCCCAGCAGGCGCGCTTCTTCGGCGACCCGCCAGGCATAGATAGCGGTGAAGGCAATGCTGGCCAGCACCGACAGCCACATACCCGCGACATAAACCAGCGGCATGGACAGCTCTGCCCCTTCATACCAGGGCAGCGGCAGGTGGTTGAAGGCAAGGAAACTGGACGCCGCACCCACGACGCCGCCCAGCAGGAGCGTGAAGCGCGGCGGGAGCGATGTGGCTGATATGACGACCGGCACGCTCATCAGGAGCGAGAAGGGATTGGTCAGGCCCCCCGTTAGATACAGCAGGCCGCCGAGCTGCAGCGCGTCAAACAACAGGATGGCCAGGGCGGCGTGCGGCGCCAGGCGCTGGGTGGCGGGATAGCGCAGCGCCAGAAAGAGGTTCAGCCAGGCCGATCCGGCGATCAACGCGAAGCAGGAGCTCACCGGCAGCGGAAAATCGAGCCAGTAGGCCACCACGATCACCGCGATGCTCTGGCCGACGATCGCCAGCCAGCGCAAACGGATCAAGGTCGACAGGCGCAGGCGGTGGAATTGTTGGGGATCTTCGGGGGTAAGCAGGGCCATGATCTCGCTTATGCGCTGATCGCTGCTGCCCCGCCACAACAAATCCGCTTCATGTGCCGCGCGGCTTGGCTCTGCTAGTGGCCTGCGCGGATGCCGGATCTTCCGGCCAGACATGCTTGGGATAACGCCCGCGCATGTCGGCACGCACATCGGCCCAAGAGCCCTTCCAGAAGCCCGGCAGATCGCGCGTGGTCTGGATCGGCCGATGTGCCGGCGACAGAAGTTCGAGCGTCAGGGGGACGGTGCCGGCGGCAATCGAGGGATGTTGCGTCAAACCGAACAGCTCCTGCACCCGCACCGCCAGCACCGGCCACTCGCCATCATAGCGGATCGGCAGATGACTGCCGGACGGCGCGTCGAAGTGGGTAGGCGCGAGCGCATCGAGCTGGCGCTGGAGGTCATAAGGAACAAGGCTGCGTAAGCCTTCGCTGACCGAAGACGATGGGATGCGCGCGAAGGACGCCTCGCCGGTGAGGTACGGAAGCAGCCAGTCATCGAGAGTGGCGAGCAAGGCATCGTCGGACACGTCAGGCCAGGGCGCGCCCAACCCGCGATGCAGCCAGGACAAGCGGTGGCGCAGCGTGGTTGCGTTGTCACTCCAAGGCAGAAGATCGAGACCGTGGCTGCGCAATGCATCGAGGATGGCGGCGTCGGCCTGCGCGCCGGAGGGTGCCGGCAGCAAGCGCTCGGAGAGGATGATCGCGCCGAGCAGCTTGGTTTCGCGAACCCGTACCCCACGGCGTTCAGGATCGAACTGCGCTTGGCGGCTGCGCTCGATCTTGTCGGCCAGAGCGTTGCGAATATCCGCCTCGCTGATTTCAGCTGCGGCGGCGATCCGGGCATTCTGTGCCGCGCCTTGCAGATCGGCAACGACGAGGAACGGCGCGCGCGCCAGACGCTCCGTTGCTTCCAGCGTGGCACCACGCCCATTGGCGAGAAGAAAGCGGCCGGTTTCGCCGCGTGCCTTTGCGACACGATCCGGCCAGGCGTGGAGTAGAAGCGTACCGGTTTCCGCGACTTGTGCGGCTGATCTACTGGGAGAGCCGACGGAAACAGCCAGCCGCTTCGCTAGTTGACGCGATGCGTTCGCGCGCGGCGAGCGCTCGCTGCGGAACAGCTGAAGCCTTGCCTCGAGATCGACGCTGTTGCCGCCAAGCCCCCGCTCCGTCAGCAGCACGGCGACCTCGGCAGCCGCTTCCGCATGTCCGTCCCGTGCGGCTTCCGCCACCATATGCGCGAGGCGAACCGGCAGAGCGAGCTTGCGCATGGCGGCACCCGAGGGCGTCAGGCGGCCATCGGCATCCAGCGCGCCGAGGTTGACCAGCAGAGCGCGAGCCTCGGCAAGGGCGGGCGCTGGCGGCGGATCTAGGAAAGCGATTGCTGACGGATCCGCCACGCCAAAGGCCGCGCAGTCGAGCAGCAAGCCGGATAGGTCGGCTTCGAGTATTTCCGGCGTGGTGAAGGGCTGCAGTGCTGCAGTCTGCCCTTGATGCCACAGTCGCACCGCCAGTCCCGGCTCGGTTCGCCCGGCGCGGCCGGCTCGCTGATCGGCGGAGGCACGGGACACGCGCACGGTTTCCAACCGCGTCAGGCCCGATGCCGGCTCATAGCGCGGCACGCGCGCCAAGCCGCTGTCGATCACTACCCGCACGCCATCGATGGTGATGGAGGTTTCGGCAATCGCGGTCGCCAGCACCACCTTGCGTCGGCCCGGTACCGCAGGGCGGATGGCCAAGTCCTGTGCTCGGCCTTCCATGGCACCGAACAGCGGCATGACATCGACGTTGTCTGCGAGGCGATCTAGCCGTTCAGCCGTGCGCTCGATCTCACGCTGCCCGGGAAGAAAGGCGAGGATGCTGCCGGTTTCGCTCGCTAGGGCAGCGCGAACGGCTTTGGCCACGGCATCTTCGATGCGCTCGTTCGGATCACGCGCGACATAGCTGATGTCGACCGGAAAGGCGCGGCCCTCGCTTTGCAGCACCGGCGCATCACCCAGCAGCGCCGCAACGCGGGCACCATCGAGCGTGGCAGACATTACGAGCAAACGCAGGTCCGGCCGCAAGGCGGCCTGCACATCAAGGGCCAACGCCAGGCCAAAGTCGCCGTCGAGCGAGCGTTCATGAAACTCGTCGAACAGGATGCAGGCGATACCGACAAGCTCGGGATCGTCGAGGATCATGCGCGACAGGATGCTTTCAGTGACCACCAGGATCTTTGTCGCCGCCGAGCGGCGTGTTTCCATCCGCATGGCATAGCCGACGGTCTGACCGGGCTCTTCGCCGAGCAGCGATGCCATCCGACGCGCAGCCGCGCGGGCGGCGAGACGGCGCGGTTCGAGCAGGAGGATGATGCTCTCGCCCCGCCATGGTGCATCGAGCAATGCCAGCGGCACAAGCGTCGTCTTGCCAGCGCCCGGCGGCGCCACGAGGACGGCCGACTTGTGTTGGGCCAGCGTCGTCAGAAGGTCCGGCAGAACGGCGGTTACCGGAAGGGCGGGCAGGTCGATCATGCGCTGCCGATATCAGCGGCAGGCGGGGCGTGGCAATGCACGCGGCTCAGGCGCTTAGATCCGGAGGATATGATTGTCCCAAACAAAGTCCGGCAGATCGGCTTCCGGTGTTTGCGGCGCCAGCCAGCGGCCGGTGCCGGTGCTGGACAGGAAGCCGCCACGGTCGGGTGCGACGCCGCAGACTTCGGTGAGATTACGCATCTCCCGCACCGTGCGCGTTGCCGTATCGATCAGCACCAGACTGTTGCCTTGGGGCGAGGACACGGCCACCAGCCCAGCATCCGGATTGCTGGCGACCGAGCCGATATAATTGCGGAAGCCGCCGAGTACGTCGTCCGGCATGTCGAGCAGGGTCAGCCCATCGTCCCGCGTGGCATACCCCACAAGCTGCGGCCGGTCGCGTTCCGCACCCTCGTATTGGCAGCCGAACCAAAGCCGCCCCTTGTCGTCGGCCGCCATGTGGCGGATCGACAGCTGGTGAAGGGTGGCGGGCAGCGTGTGATGCGAAAGAAGCGTGCCGCTCACCCGGTCGATGAAGACGAGTGACGGTTCCATGGTCGCGATGTTGAGCTTGGCGCGGCCAAAATCCGGATGGGTTTCGATGCCGCCATTGGCGACGGCAAAGGTGCGGCCATCACCCATCAGCAGCATTTCATGCGGTCCCACACCATGGGTCTTGAACTCGCCCACCCGGCGGAAATGATCGCGCGCATCATAGATGCCGATCATGCCTTCGGCGGCGTCGAAATCGTTCTCGGTCGCATAAAGCAGCGCGCCATCCGGCGAAAAGCAGCCATGGCCGTAGAAGTGCCGGCCTTCGATGCTGGCGATGGTGATCGGCGGCTGCTTTCCGGCATGGTCGAACACGGTCATGAAGGTGCCGGGCTGGCGAGCAAACACCACGGAGCGCCGCGACACGGGATCGAAGGTCACGTCATGGCCGCGATCAGGCAGGTCAAGCGCATGCACGAGCTCGCCGGCTTCGGTCAACACGGCCACGCCATATTGGCCGCTTCTTCGTTGGTAAGCCGTGGCGAACACAGCATCCGCGCGCTCTAGCGCAAAGGCCCGGCGCGCGCCCAGCGATGCGGCAAACAGGGAGCCGGCGGCGGCGAGGAAGGATCGGCGGTCGATCAACGGCGTCATGGGCCTCAGTCTCCGTCCAGCGAGGAAAAGCCGACCGTCAGGCCGATGTCGCCCGTCAGCCGCTGGCCGACAAGGCCGGACAGGCTGCTGGTGGCGATGCGCAGGAATTCGAGGCTCGCGCGGTGGGCGGGGTCGCCCAGCAGCTGGTCGATCGGCTCATCGCGCTCCGGTGCGGTGACTGCTTCGGCATTGGCGAATTCATAGTCGATGGCGTCGGGTATCCACTCGCCTTCGCCCGAAACAAGCGCGCCGACGCCTGACGCCTGCATGAGCTTGTGCATGGCAGCGAGGTTGCCGGACAGAGACGACACTGTCTGACCGGAGCGCCAATAGATCGCAGATTTTGGCTTGTCGCCGTCGGGCTTGGCGCCGAGAAAGCCGTTCAGCCGCACATCGCGCACCTGTTCAAGGCCGTGCACGACGACATCCACCAATTCGCCCAGCGCTTCCTCGGCATTGCGGTAGCGGTCGTTTTGGGAGCCAAAACGCGACCAGAGCCAGGAAATGTCGTCCGTGTCCTGCCAGGCGGCACTCAGATCATCGGCCATGCCATCGAGGTTGGCGGCAATCGCCGCGGCATAGCGGCAACGGAAGGCGCCATCAGGGGAGGCCAGCGTTTCAGCATCCGTACCGAACAGTACGAATTCCAATGCGCCGAGACCTTGCGACGCTACGCTTTTGCCGGCCAGGGTGGCTGGATCGGTCGCTGTTTCATCCTTGCTCGAAAGGATCGCCTGCACCTGCTTCAAACCGATGCCCCGTCGATCCGGCCAGAACAGGATGCGGTCCTGCCGGTTTTCGGCGGTGATCGGGCCGAAGCGAATGATTTCCGCCTGAGACCACGCTGCAACTGTGCCGGTGAAGCGCTTGCGCGCGACATCGAGCGTTGCCTGGGAGGGCGTAGCACAAAGCGCCTTCAGTCCCTCGGCTAGCACCTGCGTCGACTGGGCGAAATCGGCATAAACAGGCCGGACGAAGTCGCTGATGGCGGCGGTAATGATGCTGCGTGCCTTGGCTTCGTCGATTGCAGCGCGCGCCGGCATCGCGAAGATCAAGATCGCGAACAGCGTAATCAGGCTCGTGCGCAAGGGCTTACAGCGATTCCAGGAAGCGCACCAGCGCATCGCGATCCTCCTTGGGCAGGCCGGCATAACTGTCCCGCGCGGTTTGCGCTTCGCCGCCATGCCACAAAATGGCTTCGGTCAGGTTGCGGGCGCGGCCATCGTGCAGAAAGAAGGTGTGGCCGACAACCGTCTTCGTCAGGCCGATGCCCCAAAGCGGCGGCGTACGCCATTCCGTGCCGGTGGCAGCACCGACCCTCTGCCCGTCGGCTAAGCCGTCGCCCATGTCGTGCAGCAGGAAATCCGAATAGGGCCAGATCAGCTGGAAGCGGTGCGCCTTGTTCGGGGCATCGCGGCGGGTGACGAATTTTGGCATATGACAGGACGCGCAGCCGGTGTCGTAGAAGACCTGCTTGCCGCGCAGCACCTGGGCGTCGCCGACATCGCGGCGGGCCGGCACGGCCAGGTTCTGCGAATAAAAGGTGACGAGATCCATGATCGGATCCGGCGCTTCATCCTTGCCGAGACGCTCCTGAATGCCATTCGGCAGCGCGCGGCATTTGGTCTGAGACTCCGTGCAATCGCCGAAGGGGCGCGGCGCGTCGGGCGACGAAATGCCGATATCACCGGCAAAGGCGTCCGCCGACTGGCGGCGAATGAAGACCTCTTGCGCCTTCCAGCCGAAGCGGCCGACACGCGTTTCGCCCGAAAGCGGATCGCGCAGGATCTGCGCCTTGCCGGAAATGCCGTCCCCATCGGCGTCGTCGGGATCGGCATGGGCCAACAGGTCGGCCGGATGAATGTCCTCCACCAGTCCCAGCCCGATCATCTGCGGCGTAACCCGCGGCGAGAGCGTGGTGTCGGGATGCAGCGGGCCATAAGCGAGATTGTCGATCGCATAGGTGGGCTTGCGCAGGGAAACGGTTTCCCCGCCTTCCAGCGTGACCGGCACCTCCTCGTAAGTGATCCGCATCTTCCCCTCGGCATCGAGGCCAGGAACAGCGAGATCCTGCAGCTGCGTGCCGTAGATCGGGTCGGGAAGGTTGAGCAGCACTCCATCGGCAAGCGACTTGCGCTCTTCCTCCGTCGAGGCGTCGCGTGCGAGCCGCAGGAACATGGAGGTCGAGTCGGCCGCACCTTCCGGCGGATGGCCGCGGCCGTCCTTCAGATGACAGCTCTGGCAAGCACGCGCATTAAACAGTGGACCGAGACCATCCGACGCCTGCGTCGAGGATGGCGCGGTGACCCAGACCTTGCGGAACATGCCGTTGCCGAGCTTGAAGGTGCCTTGTTCCTCGAAGGTGATGTTGGCCGCGGGCTGCGAGAACGCATCCTGGTTCGGCAGCTTCTTGGAGGTGCCGGCGCCGCCCTGCATCGTCTCGAAGTCTTCCGGCTTGGAGAAGTCGGTCGCAGGCTTGGTGACGGCCTGGACGCGCTTAAGGTCCTTGGGCGTAAGGTCATCCCGAACCGCAGGGATCGTCTCGGCAGAGCCGGCAAGACCCGACGTGGCAGCCATCATCGTGGCGGCAAGAACAAGAAAAATCGATCGCCGCATGATGGCGTTCAACCCACCATGGCTGGCAAGGCCGCGCTGATCGCGGCCGCGCGAAACCCGAGGCAGCGCGTTTCAGCGCCGCCTCGATGTCGCTTGTTACTCGGACTCGTCGGCCGGAGCCGCGTTGAGCAGGCCGTAGCGCTCTTCGCCGATCCGGTTGAACAGGTCGAGCTGGGTTTCGAGGAAGTCGATATGGCCTTCCTCGTCCTTGAGCAGATCGTCGAACAGCTGCTTCGTGACGTAATCGCCCAGTTCCGAGCAGATTTCGCGCGAGCGCTTGTAGGAGGTGCGGGCGTCGTATTCGCCGGCGAGATCGGCTTCCAGCACTTCCTTGACGTTCTGGCCGATGCGCAGCGGACCGACCTTCTGGAGGTTGGGATGACCTTCCAGGAAGATGATACGTTCGATGATCTTGTCGGCGTGCTGCATCTCTTCGATGCTCTCCGCACGCTCCTTCTTGGCGAGCTTCTTGAAGCCCCAATCATCGAGAAGGCGGTAATGCAACCAGTATTGGTTGACCGCGCCGAGCTCGAGGAACAGTGCCTCATTAAGCCGCTCGATGACTTGTGGTTCGCCCTTCATTGCGATTGCTCCCGAATTGATCGCGCAATCCGCGCACGCGATCCAGATGTGAAACGACATCACCCGCGTCGCCTGCAGTGCGCGCGTGGTAATTTTCGGTAACCCGAATGATCGTTTCCACCACATTTGGGAAGCAGCCGCAACAGCGGCCACGCTTGGCGAGCCTGTGGTAAACTTTCGCAGGGACGATGAGCTGCCAGGCGTCAATGTCCAGAAGCTCGGTGATCGCCGTCTCGATCTCCTTCTCGGTTATGATGTTGCAATGGCAAACAAGCATGTCACGTCACCATTCCCTGACGTGGCGCGTCGCGGAACGCGCCACCCTCGGTACGCCGCTTGCGGTTCGGGAGCATTGAACCGCAAACGGTAACTTACGCACGCCTCATAGGCGCTTACTGAAACACCTTATCGGGGGCATCCAGGCTGTCGGAGCCCTCAAAGGCGATGGCATCGAGCTTCAGCGCCGCAACGGCGCGTTCCAGCGACTTGGTTTGATCCACCAGCGCATCGATCGCAGCCTGCACGGTGGCATTGCCCTCCGCGTTGCCTTCGCCGATCTGCTGGTCATAGGCCTCGCCTCCCTTGGCACGATCGGCCATCGCCTTCATCTTGGCGTTGGTCGTGTCGAGCTTGGCCTTGAGTTCGGTATCGACCGCAGGATCGGCAGCGGCCACCAGCGACGACAGCGAGGAGCCTTCCACCGTCTTGCCATCCAGGCGCTTGTAGCGGCCGAGATAGACATTCTGGATGCCGAGCGCGTCGTTCAGATGCGAGTTGGTGGTGTTGTCGGAAAAGCAGTCGTGCTCTTCTTCCGGATCATGCAGCATGAGGCCGAGCTTCATGCGCTCGCCGGCCAGTTCGCCATAAGACAGGGAACCGAGGCCGGTGAGGATGACGGAGAGACCAGCTTTCGGATCGGCATCAAGCACGGCCTTGCGCGCTTCGCCCTCATCGGCCCATTTCGCCACCATCTCCTCGAGATCGGTCACCAGGAGGTCGGCTGCGGAAGCGAGGTATTCGGCGCGGCGCTCGCAATTGCCGTGGGTGCAGTTGGCCTTGTCGTAGTCGGTATAAGGGCGCTCGCCCGAACCGGCCTCCGTGCCATGCAGGTCCTGCCCCCACAGCAGGAACTCGATGGCATGATAGCCGGTGGCCACATTGGCCTCGATGTCGCCGGCTTCCTGCAGCGTGCCGGACAGGAATTCCGGCGTCAGCTTGGAGGCATCCACCGTTTCGCCGTTGATCTTGATCGAGGGGTTGGCGATGACATTGGCGGTATAAAGCGAGTTTTCGTCAGACTCAGTGCCGTAATTGGCATCGACATAGTCGATCAGGCCCTCGTCCAGCGGCCAGGCATTCACACGGCCTTCCCAATCATCCACGATCGGGTTGCCGAAGCGGAACGCTTCCGACTGCTGGTAGGGCGCGCGGGCGGCAAGCCAAGCTTGCTTGGCTGCGTCCAGCGTGGCATCGGACGGCTTGTCGAGGAAGGCATGGATCTTGTCGTCCAGCGTCTTGGCGGTGGTCAGTGAGTCTTCGTAAACGGCATGCGCGATATTCGTATAGGTCGTCAAAACCGCCTTCTCATCCGTCGCCGCATTGGCCGGGAGAAGAAAGACCGCTGCCGTCAGCACGGTTGTCGCTGCGATGGCTGCCAGCCTGGCCGTTTTCGGCGTCATATCTTCCCCCTCAGTGAACAGTCGCAGGTCGCTTGGACCGCGCAATGATGTCTTCGATCGCGCGGCGCGGGATCGGCAAAAGCGTGTGATCGAGCCGCGCCAGCGTTTCGGCGAGCGGTGCGGCCGCGCGGGCCAATTCGCCGCAGCGCAGCGGGCAGCTCATGGCGCCGGCGCAAAGCGATGCCGTGTCCTTGTCGTCATGCTGCAGGCCGGCAACGAGGCCGAGCGCCAGGCATTCCTCGCGCGACACATGATGAGCGCCGAACGGAAATGCGCGTAAGGGACAGGATGCGCATTTGCGCAAAGCCCGCACGAAGCGTGTCATGTCGGTGATCGCGCGCGGCGCTTCGACTTCGCCAAGCAGCGCTTCATACAAGGACCAGCTCAGCTCCCACGGCGCGATCGAGCCAGTTTCGAAACCGGCGATCATGCGGCGATAGCCTTCGAGCACCAGCTTTTCCGGCGCGCGGTCGAAATAGGGATCGTTATGCCCGTTGAGATCGGCAAGGCGTGACAGCATCAGCGCGCGCCTCCACCGGAGCGCACTGCCTGGCCTTCCGCACGCAGAAGCGCGGCATTCAAAAACATCAGTCCTCCAATCAACCGGGTTCAAGGCCCAGACATCAAAGGCGCGCCGGGATGACGCGATTGGGTTTAATCTTTGCAGCGGGAACCCTGTCTGTCAACGGCCAGCGACAAAAAGTCCAATCGGATCAATAGTTTAGAACTGTTCTAAAGTAGACAACGAAGAGAAGGTTTGTTGCCGCGGCCGCGCTTCAGCGCCATTCATCCTTTGGCAACAGCCGGTAACGCATTGTCTGCGCAAGCCTGGCATGGCACGAAGCGGAAAAATAGCCGCAGCCTTCCTTCCCAAAGCCTGGCGCATCCGCGCCGGAGGACCCCCTTGCCGCACTCAGCCACTCGCCGCTTCTTCCTGTCCGCCCTTGTGTTGCCGCTTGCTTTGGCGCTCGGCGCCTGCAGCACCACGGGCGGCGGCACCACATCCGCGATCACCCCGAACGCCGCAGCCGTGCCGCCGTTGCCATCCGAGCGCTATGCGGCGATCGTCGTGGATGCCACCAGCGGGCGCAAGCTTTACGGCTATGAAGACGGCAGCCAGCGTTTTCCGGCGTCCATGACCAAGATGATGACGCTCTATATGCTGTTCGAGCAGATGCAGAGCGGGCGCATCAACAAGACCACGATCATCCCCGTTTCCCCGTACGCCGCTGCGCGCCCGCCAACGAAGATCGGCTTCAAGCCCGGCGAAGGCATCGACGTGGACTCGGCCATCAAGGCGCTGGTGACACGCTCGGCCAACGATGTCGCCACCGCCATCGGCGAGTTCCTCGGCGGCGGCTCGGAACAGCAGTTCGCACTGATGATGACGGACAAAGCGCGTTCCATCGGCATGCGCGACACGCGCTTCCAGAACGCATCCGGCCTGCCCGATCCCTTGCAGGTAACGACGCCGAAGGACATGGCGACGCTGGCCATCATGCTGCGCCGCCAGTTCCCGCAATATTACAGCTATTTCTCGGTCACCGAATTCTCGTTCCGCGGCAAGACCGTTCGCGGGCACAACCGCCTCGTCGGCGGCGTCGAGGGCGTGGACGGCATCAAGACCGGCTATATCCGTGCGTCCGGCTACAATGTCGCGACATCGGTCACACGCGGCGGCCGCCGCCTGGTCGTAGTGGTGATGGGTGCCGACAGTTCCAAGCAGCGCGATGGACAGGTGGCTCAGCTGATCGACGCTTTCCTGCCGTCCCGCAACGGACCGTCCAGCTTGCCCGGCGCGCTTGCGGTGCTGGACCCCGGCGCCCTGCCCGGGGTCGTCGCGGAGTAGCAATCGCTACTTGGCGTGGCCGCTCTGGTCGGCGGCGCCGTCTTCCATCGCTCCGTGGTCCATCCCGTCCATTGAACCATGATCCATTGAACCATGGTCCATGCTGCCATGATCCATGGCGCCGGCGGCCGGCGGCTTGCCGCCGGGCGTTCCGCCGATGGCTTCCACGGCATAATCGACCTCGACCGAGCCGGCCTTTTCGAAGGTCAGCGTGCCCTTGAAGCGCTCGCCCTGCTTGGCCGGCTGCTTGAGGCCGACAAACATCAGATGATAGTTGCCGGGCTCCAGCGTCACCGTTTCGCCTGCGGGAATTTCCACCCCGCCTTCCACCGGGCGCATGGTCATGACGCCGGTGCTGGAACTCACCGACATCTGGTGAATCTCGCCCTTCTCTGAAATGGCGGACGACACCGAAACGAGGCGATCGGCCGTGTCACCGGTGTTCTTGATCGAGAGATAGCCGGCCGCCACCTTGGCACCAGGAGGCGTTGCTCGCGACCAGGGATGGCCGATGTCGAGCGGACCGGCCTTGTATTCGTGGGCGGAAGCGAAGGGGCTGGCGGCCAGAAGAAGGGCCAAGCCGAGGCCTGCCGCGCGCAGCGGCGAGGATGAAAAGAGATGCATGTTTGGGAATCCGATTTAAGCGCCGGTTGGCGATGATTGGTCTGAGAAGCGGTTTGTCTCAGGCCAGGATCGGAGGGCCACGGGGTTGATGCGCGTGCCCGGCACTCACCCGCAAACCGGGCGCTTTGGCGAAGCCATGGTCGAGTCTGGACGCGATCCTGACCGGAAGCGTCCAGCCCTGTTGCGGCGGTGGCGCCGAGGCAATGGGTGAGGACAAACAGCCGACGCCGCAGCAAGCTGGCACGGTGCCATGATCGGCAGTGCGGTTGTGATGCCCGCCTTCGCTCAAGCAAAGCAGATTGCCGAAGATGTCCCGCTGCGGCCCGGACGCCATAGCACCGGCCGCAAAGGCGCCGAGCGTGAACTGCAGCAACACCGCGCATGACAGAACCAACGCCAGAACAAGCGCTGTGCCGTTTCGCCGTTTGCTGCTGCCTTCGATCATCAGCCTGATCTTAGCACGCGGCATGATGCGCTGACAGCCGCACCTGTCCTTGCGGCATTATGCGCCACGCGTTCAGCGCGCGCCGGTTGTTTCAGCGGAAAAGCGGTAGATCGAGCGGTGCCTATAGGCTTTGCCGGGATCAAGCCGAGCGCTCGGAAAGTCCGGCCGGTTCGGCGCGTCAGGCCATGCCTGCGGCTCCAGGCAAAGCGCATCGCCCTGGCGCGCGATCTGCCCGTATTTGCCGGCCCAGCTGCCATCCAGCATGTTGCCGGTATAGAACTGCAGCCCGGGCTGATCCGACAGAAGCTCCAGCACGCGGCCGCTATGCGGATCTTCCAGCCGTGCGATCAAGCGCGGTTCTTCGCTTGGCTGGTCTGACAAACAGAAGCAGTGGTCGATGCCATGCGCGATCAGCACCTGCTCGTCCACATGACGCAAATCGCGGCCGATCGGCTTCGACTGGCGGAAATCGAACGGCGTGCCGTCAACCGAGCAGGGTTCGCCATCGGGAATAAGGCCCGCCTTGACCGCCAGGTACCGCTCGGCGGGGATATGAAGATGATGATCGAGCACGCTGTGCGGATGCTCGACGCCGCCGAGATTGAAATAGCCGTGATGGGTCATCCCGACCACGGTTGGACGATCCGTGGTGGCCTCGAACGTCATCGACAGCTCGGTTGGCGCCGGGAGGCGGTAGGTCACGGATGCCGTGAACGTGCCGGGAAAGCCTTGGTCGCCGTCCGGGCTGATCAGGCTGAGACGCACGAACGGCTCCGGGGCCGCACCCAACGCCTCGATCTTCCAAAGCTTGTGATCGAAACCTTCCTGCCCGCCGTGGAGCACATTCGCGCCTTCGTTGGCCAGGAGTTGCACCTCTTCCCCTTCAAGCTGGAAGCGAGCGCCTGCGATGCGGTTGGAGAAGCGGCCGATGGTTGCGCCAAAGAACTGGCGGTCGGCCATGTAGTCTTCGGGATCGTCATGGCCGAGCACGACATCGGCGCGTTCGCCCGCCGCATCCGGCACGAACAAGGCCTGGACCGCAGCACCCAGCGTGATGATGCGCACTTCCAATCCGCCCGGCCAGCTCAGCGAAACGCACTCGACCGTAAGGCCAGTGCTCAACGTGCCGAAAACAGACCGTTCCACATTTCCCGACATCGTCCACTCCAGCGATACCTACGCGCGTAGAGTTGCCGCGCCTCTTACCGGGAGGCAAGAGGACGAAACCTCGCATGGCGCAGTTGGAATGATTTTCTTCGAGCGCCCCTAAAAACAGGGAAGTTCTACCTAGCAGAGCCCTGTCACGCAGCATTCTGCCTCGCCCTTTCCGCTGCTCGCCCTATGATCAGGCGCTAACCTGTCCGCCACGCCAATTGCCAAGGAGAGCCCGATGAGCCTTCGCATCAACGACACCGCCCCGGATTTCACTGCTGAAACCACGCAGGGCACGATCCACTTTCATGACTGGATCGGTGACGGCTGGGGCATCCTGTTCTCGCATCCGAAGAATTTCACGCCGGTCTGCACCACCGAACTCGGAACGATGGCCGGTCTTCAGGACAAGTTCGCCGAACGCAACGTCAAGATCATCGGCATTTCCGTGGATCCTGTCGAAAGCCACGGCAAATGGAAGGAAGACATCAAGACGGCCACCGGCTTCTCGGTGGAATACCCGCTGATCGGCGACAAGAACCTCGAAGTCGCCAAGCTCTATGACATGCTGCCGTCGGATGCCGGCTCATCCTCGGAAGGCCGCACGCCCGCAGACAATGCGACGGTGCGCTCGGTTTACGTCATCGGCCCTGACAAGAAGATCAAGCTGATCCTGACCTACCCAATGACCACCGGCCGCAACTTCGACGAGATTCTTCGCGCGTTGGATTCCATTCAGCTCACGGCCAAGCACAAGGTAGCGACGCCCGCCAACTGGAAGAATGGCGACGATGTCATCATCACCGCCGCCGTTTCGGACGATGAAGCCAACGAAAAGTTCGGCGGTTTCGAGCGCGTGCTGCCTTACCTCAGAAAGACCAAGCAGCCCGCTGCTTAAACACGAACACGCCTCCCAAGGCCAAAAGCCGGATGCTCACGCGTCCGGCTTTTTTCATGCGGGAAGGCGGTACTGCCCTAAACGGTGAGGGTTTCCAGCCTGCGCGCGATCAGCTCGGCCAGACGCTCGGCGACTTGCGCTTTGTCCATCTCCGGCCATTCCTCGACGCCCGAGCGGCTGACGATCTTCACGCGGTTGCGCGCCCCGCCCATGACGCCGCCGGCATTGATGCCGCTTGCTACCGACACGTCGTTGGCGACAATGAAGTCGGCACCCTTGCGATCGAGCTTGGCGATAGCGTTCTGGCTGACGTCCTGCGTTTCGGCCGCAAAGCCGACCACCAGGAAAGGGCGGCGCGCATGCTTGCCGATGCCGGCCAAGATGTCCGGGTTTTCCACCATGGCCAGCGTCGGCGGCCCGCCGGCACCCTTCTTGATCTTCTGGTCGGATTCCGTGTCCGTCCGCCAGTCCGCCACAGCCGCCACCATCACCGCGGCATCCGCCGGCAGCAGCGCTTCCACCGCGCTTTGCATCTGCCGCGCCGTTTCGACATGCGTGGTGCGAACGCCGACAGGATCGGGGATGGTCACGGGCCCGGAAACAAGCTGCACGTGGGCGCCCAGCCGGGCCAGGGCCGCAGCGATCGCGTGACCCTGCTTGCCGGAGGAGCGATTCGCGATATAGCGCACCGGGTCGATCGGCTCATGCGTGGGGCCAGAGGTCACGATGATGCGTCGGCCGGTGAGCGGCTTCGGACCGCCGTCCAGCAGGTTTTCGACGGCAGCGGCGATCTCCAACGGCTCGGCCATGCGCCCCTCGCCTGCCTCGTTCTTTTCCGCCATCTCTCCCTTGTTGGGGCCGATGAAGTAGACGCCGTCGCCAGCCAGGGTCGCCCGGTTACGACGGGTAGCGGGGTGGCTCCACATCGCCGGATTCATCGCCGGCGCCATCAGAACGGGCTTGGTTGTGGCCAGAAGCACGGCGGAAGCGAGATCATTGGCGTGGCCGTGGGCGAGCTTCGCCATCAAATCAGCCGTCGCCGGCACGACCGCGATCAGATCACAATCGCGCGCCAGCCGGATATGGCCGACATCCTGCTCATCCTGGCGGTCGAACAGGTCGGCGAAGACGTGATCGGCCGTCAGCGCACCGACTGCCAGCGGCGTCACGAAGTGCTGTGCTGCGGACGTCATCACCGCCCGCACCGTCGCGCCGCGCTCGCGCAAACGGCGGATCAGGTCGAGCGCCTTGTAGGCGGCGATACCGCCACCAATGATCAGCAGGATGCGCTTGTTCTGGAGCCGCTGCCCGGTCGCCATCCGTGTCACCCTCGAAGCCATCCGATCCCGCCGCGATTGGCTGAGGGATCAGGAATAATCATGCTTCGAATGGCTTAGCGTCGAATGCCGTCCGCTGGCAACTCCGCGCCTTACAGCTGGCGCAGCGATCCGCGTGCCGGGAAAGCGGCAAAGGCAGCGATCGCAAAGAACATGGGAATGCCCAGTTCCAGAACTTCTTCGGCCACCACCGACAGATAGGTCGGCTGCACATAGATGCCGATCACCTGCAGGTTGGACGAAAAGCCATCCAGCACCTTAGAGAACACGGCGCAAAAAGCGCCCAACGCAACCGCGATCGCAATGGGGCTCAGTTGGCGCAGGCCTGCGAGGAAGAGCCGCAAATGCTTCTTCACCAGCACGACGGCGGTAATGCCGAGCAGAACGAATACGACGACGCCGAACAGTTTTTCGACGATTGGCACCTCCGGCGACACGTAGAGCGTGGTCTTGGTGATGCTGTAGGTGGTGAAATGGGCGTGGAAATCCATTTCGCGCAGGCACATTGCGAGCGGCACGACCACCAGCGGCCAATTGTCGGACAGTTCAGCCCAAGTCATCTCGCGCATCAAAAGCACGATCACGACGACATAACCGGCCGCCGAGAAGATTTGCACCGGCCCGCCTTCGCTGATGTAGAATTCGCGCATTTCCTGCGAGCGGAACAGGAAGGGGATCACCAGCAGCAAAGCAAGCGTGATGATCGCGATCAGGATATGGGTGGTAAACGTCTTTGTTGAACGCATGATTTTCTTTCAAGACGAGCAAAGGAGCCTCGCCTCGATGGGCAGGCCAGACCGGTTATGTGTTCTTAGAAATTTGAAAAGGACTGCTTCAAAAAAGCCGTGCGTGCCAAACAGCACCTGCCAGAAATGCTGGCGGAGAGAGGGGGATTCGAACCCCCGATACGGTTTCCCGTATACACACTTTCCAGGCGTGCGCCTTCAACCACTCGGCCACCTCTCCACGGTCTTCGAACGGTCGGCGCGAGGCGCAACATCCGAGGACGCGCGCTTCCTAGTCGATTAACCGGCGAATGCCAAGGGTGTTCGATGCGTTCTGTGCAGCCTTCTTGGCCGGGCGCCTGCAATGACAACTTGAAGCAGGCCGACATTGCGCGACGCGGCCGCCATGCTTATTTCTAGGCAACACCAGCAACCCACCATCGGAGCTTTGTTTGCGCGCCGTCCGCTTCGTTTTTCGCCTGCTTTCGGCCTTGGCGCTCGCGCTGGCTGTGATCCTGGCGGTTGGCGATGCGGCGCGCACCATCGCAGCCTCGGCGTTGCAGGTCACACCGCTCATGACGAGCTGGCTGCGAACGGCACCGGCAGGCGCAGAAGCGGCGGAAAGCTGGGTCAAGACGCATCTCGGCGCGCCAGCCTGGGACTGGGCGTTCGTACCCGTGCTTGGCCTTCCCGGCTTTCTCGTCTTCGGCGTGGTCGCGCTTCTGTTTTACGCGCTCGGCCGCAAGCCAAAGCCGCGGCCGGGACGGATCGCAGGAACGGCCTGACGCGTTGTGCGCCTAAGGCTCAGATTGAAACAGACTTATCACCCATGACCCAGCCGCTCGCGGCTGCATCACCCGAGGAAAGGCATATCCATGTTTTCCATAAGCGATCTCCTGAACAAAAAGACCACGATGCCGACGGCGGCCAATGCGCTGCCCGGCCGCGAACAGCCCATTCCCACCGCGCATGACCATTACGTCTCGCATATCCCGCTCAAGGGCGAGCTGCCAGAAGGGCTGGAAACCGTTTACTTTGGCATGGGCTGCTTCTGGGGCGCCGAGCGCTTGTTCTGGCAAACGCCCGGCGTTTATCTGACCTCAGTCGGTTATGCCGGCGGCATCACGCCCAACCCGACCTATCGCGAAACCTGCACCGGCTTGACCGGCCAGGCTGAGGTGGTGCGGGTGGTGTATGATCCCACCAAAATCACCTTCCCCGAACTGCTCAAGATCTTCTGGGAAAATCACGATCCGACGCAAGGCATGCGCCAGGGCAACGATGTCGGCACCACCTATCGCTCGGTGATCTATGCCACCACCGATGCGCAGCTTCAGGCCGCGATCGCCTCGCGTACCGCCTATCAGCAGGGCTTGGCCGCTTCGCGCTTCGGCGAGATCACCACGGAGATCGAGCCGGCGCCGGTGTTCTATTTCGCCGAAGAAGAGCACCAGCAATATCTCGCCAAGAACCCTGGCGGTTATTGCGCTTTGCGTGGCACAGGCGTCGAATGCGTCGGCATGGCGCAAGCTGCCGAATAGAACCTTCTGCTCACCATCCCGGTAGAGCGGCAAAATTGCACGTGAAATTCGCCCTTTCGCGTGCAACATTGGCCCCCAAGCGGGGCATGACCCTGTTATCTGCCGCGAGCCTCAGCGCTGTCTGGCGCAAGCTCGTGGCAGTCATCCAAGCAAAACCGACAGGGGTGCGGACACGATGAAATCTTTCCTTCTAGGCCTGCTGACCGCAACCGCGCTGAGCGTTCCTGCGCTTGCGCAGGAAGAGATTGCGCCGGCGCTGATGTTTGATCTCGGCGGCAAGTTCGACAAGTCCTTCAACGAAGCGTCCTATCATGGCGCCGAGAAGTTCAAGGGCGAAACCGGCATCAACTATGTCGAGTTCGAGATCTCCAACGAAGCGCAGCGCGAGCAGGCTGTGCGCCGCTTCGCCGAAGATGGCCGCAACCCGATCATGGCGATCGGCTTTGCCTGGACCTCAACCCTCGAGGCTATCGCGCCCGAGTTCCCGGAGGTCAATTTCGCCATCATCGATTCCGTGGTGGACGCACCAAACGTGCAGTCGATCGTCTACAAGGAACAGGAAGGCTCCTACCTCGTCGGCATCATGGCCGCGCAGGCGTCCCAGTCCAAGAAGGTCGGCTTCGTCGGCGGCATGGACATTCCGCTGATCCGCAAATTCGATTGCGGCTTCGTGGGCGGCGCCAAGGCTGCGGGCGCCACTGAAGTGATCCAGAACTATACCGGCGACACGCCGGCTGCCTGGAACGATCCGACCAAGGGAGGCGAAATCGCCAAGTCGCAGATCGGTCAGGGCGCCGACGTGATCTATCATGCGGCCGGCGGCACCGGCATCGGCGTGCTGCAGGCGGTAGCGGATGCCGGCAAGCTCGGCATCGGCGTCGATTCCAACCAGAACATGCTGCAGCCCGGCAAGATCCTGACCTCCATGGTCAAGCGCGTCGACGTTGCCGTTTACAACGCCTTCAACGACGCCAAGAACGGCACCTTCAAGCCGGGCATCAACAATCTCGGCATCAAGGAAGGTGGCGTGGATTACGCCATGGACGAGAACAACGAGAAGCTCGTCACCGAAGAGATGAAGGCTGCGGTCGAGAAGGCCAAGGCCGACATCGTATCCGGCGCAATTCAGGTTCACGACTACATGTCGGACAACGCCTGCCCTTACTGATCGTCCGATCAAAGCCAAAACAAAACGCCGCCGGATCACCCGATCCGGCGGCGTTTTTCCTGATGGATATGTGCCGTCGGATCGGTACGATCCGAAAAGCCTCGTTCAGCCAAACCAAGCGGTTACGGTCGGCAACAATTCCGGATGCGTCACTAGACTGCCAACGCCGGCCATGACGAGACCTGTGCCGAAGGCAACGACCGCACCGGTCAGAATATGAAGCGGCAGCGTGCTCTTCATCTCGGCGACCGGACCGCGCCCACGATCATTGGCCGGCCACATGACGCGCAGGCTGCGGCTGCTTTTCTGGCCGAGCTTCTTCAACCCGGCTGTGCGACGACGCCATTGCGTGTCGACGATTACAGCGTCGGCTTGATCGATGTCGGCCCAGTCGAGCGAAGAAACGGGTGCATTCCGAGAAAATGCAATGACTTGACCGGCGGAAAACTCCAGCGGTTCGGCGGCAGCTGCCAAGCGCGCGTTACGCACCCGCGCATCAACCGAAGGAGCCAGTGTCGTATCGATCAGTCTGCAATCTTCGATCATGGGAGCCGCCTTGCGAACCTAACCTATGTGACGGTTTAACGACGGACTCGCTCGCTGGTTCCTGAACAGATGTTCAGATTCACCAGTGTGGCGGCTTGGTCACAGCGATCTCAGGCGCAGTCTGTTCTTCCAGGTCGAGGAAACGGTCGGTCAGCAGGTCGAGCTTCTTACGCAGGCCTTCGATCACCTTCCATTGCTCGGCTAGCTCGCCGGACAGTTCCTGAATGACGTGATCCTGCTCGGCGGCGATCCGTTCGAGATCGACGATGCGCTCCTGGTCACTCGCGGTCATGGGGCGATCGTCTCCAAAGTGGTGCGCAGCCGGTTGTTCAGCGGCTTTGGCCGCCGCGTTTCCCGGTCGACATAGACATGCACGAAGAAGCCTTCCGCCGCAGCGGTGGGCTCGTCATTGCGGAACAGGCCGACCTCATAGCGCACGGAGGATGTGCCGAGCTTGGCGACCCGCAATCCCGCATGCACCACATCGGGAAAGGCGATCTCGCGGAAGTAGCGGCAACCGGTTTCCACAACGAGGCCGATCTGGTCGCCGCTATTGAGATCGAGCACGCTCTGCTCGATCAGCCAGCCATTCACCGCCGTGTCGAACAGCGAATAATGCACGACATTGTTCATGTGGCCGTAAATGTCGTTGTCCATCCAGCGGGTGGGAATGGCGCGGAAGGTCTTGTAGGCCCCGCGTGCACTGCCTTCCGCCATCAGAACGCCGCCTTGTAGATCGCCAGCGCATCGCTTTCGGTGACCAGCCGCGGATTGTTGACGAGCAGCCGCCCCTGCTTCATCGCGTCGCTTGCGAGCTTCGGCAGATCGGCTTCCGTGATGCCGACATCGCGCAAGCGTTGCGGCAAGCCAAGCCGCTTTGACAACGCGGACAGCGCCTCGATGAAGCCGGCCGTACTGCCTTGCGTGCTTGGTTCATCGACCAGTTCCGGAAACGCATCGCCGGCGATCTCGGCATAGAGATGCGCGGCATCCGGCGCGTTGAAGCGCAGCACGTGTGGCAGAACCAGCGCGTTTGACAGCCCATGCGGCACATGGAACGTGCCGCCGATCGGATAGGCCAGCGCATGCACGGCAGCCACGGGCGAGTTGGCAAAGGCCTGGCCGGCCAGCATGGAGCCGAGCAGCATGGCCGAGCGCGCAGCGGTGTCCGACCCGTTCGTCACCGCTCGCTCGATATTGGCGCCGAGCAACCGCAACGCCTCTCTCGCGAGCGTCTTGGAAAGCGGGTTGTTGTTTGCGCTAGTGGAGGCATAGGCCTCGATCGCATGCACCATGGCGTCGATGCCCGTCGCCGCCGTGATCGCCGGTGGCAGGCCGAGCGTCAGATCGGGATCGAGCAGGGCGACGTCCGGTTGGATCAGCGGCGACGACACGCCGCGCTTTTCCTCCTCGCCCACCGTGATGATCGAGACCGGCGTCACCTCCGACCCCGTTCCCGCCGTGGTCGGCACGAGGATCAGCGGCAAGCGCGGCCCCTTCGCCTGCCCCACGCCCCATGCCTGATCGAGATCTTCGTTGGAACCCAGCAACAAGGCCGCGAGCTTGGCCACATCCAGCGAAGATCCGCCGCCAAAGCCGATGACGCCGCTCACATGCGCGTCCTGCCCGGCGGCAACGGCTGCTTCCAGCGTTTTGCGCGAAGGATCGGCCTCCACCTGGCCGAAGATCGTGACCGCCACGCCTGCCTCTTCCAGCGACGCCAAAGCCGGATCGCACAGGCCGAGCTTGCGCAGGCCGGGATCGGTCACGAAGAGGATCCTCTTGCCGAGCCGCGGCGCGGCGATTTCGCCCAGCCGTGTGGCGCTGCCGGGTTCGAAGATCACGGATGGGGCGGTGTGGAAGCGGAAGCTTTGAATTGTCATGGGAGGGAAATTGACAATCCGCTCCGCATTTGTCGAGAGTGGAACCGTCGAGCCCGTCCGGCGGGGCCTGATGGAACGGTCGCCGCCGGCGGCCATTCCTGATAACAACAAGAACCATCCGGAAATCGGGAACCACGCATGGCGAACGCCGCGATCCAGCTCATCGGCATCAACAAGAGCTTCGGACCCGTCCACGCCAATCGCGACATCCATCTCGAAGTTCCCCGCGGCACTATCCACGGCATCATCGGCGAGAACGGCGCGGGCAAGTCGACCCTGATGTCGATCCTGTACGGCTTCTACCAGGCCGACCGCGGCGACATCCTCGTCAACGGCACTAAGGCCTCGATCAAGACGCCCAACGATGCGATCGCTTCCGGCATCGGCATGGTGCACCAGCACTTCATGCTGGTCGACAATTTCACTGTGCTGGAAAACATCATCCTCGGCACAGAAGGCAATGCGCTTCTGAACACCAGCATCGCCAAGGCGCGCGCCGAGTTGAAGCGGCTGGAGCGCGAATACGGGCTCGAGGTCAACCCGGACGCCGTAGTCGAAGACCTCGCCGTCGGCCTCCAACAGCGCGTCGAAATCCTCAAGGCGCTGTATCGCGGCGCCGACATTCTGATCCTCGACGAACCCACCGGTGTGCTGACCCCCGCCGAAGCAGACCACCTCTTCCGAATCCTCGCCCGGCTGAAAGAAGAGGGCAAAACCGTCATCCTGATCACCCACAAGCTCAGAGAGATCATGGCGATTACCGACAATGTCTCGGTGATGCGCCAGGGCACGATGGTGGCCACGCGCAAGACCTCGGAAACCACAGTCGAGGAACTGGCCGAACTCATGGTCGGCCGCCGCGTCCTCCTACGCGTCGAGAAGGGTCCAGCCAATCCCGGCGCGGTGAAGCTGTCGGTGAAGAACCTGACCGTTCGCGACGCGCGTAAGGTCGAGATGGTGAAGGACGTCTCCTTCGAAGTCCGCGCCGGCGAGATTGTCGGCATTGCGGGCGTCGCCGGCAATGGCCAGTCCGAGCTGATCGGAACCATCGCCGGTTTGCGCAAGGCCCTCTCCGGCACGGTCCTCCTCGATGGCGAGCCGATCGACGTCACCGGCACCGCCGATCCCGGGAACTTACGTGACCGCGGCCTCGCCCATGTGCCGGAAGACCGCCACCATGTCGGCCTCGTGCTGGCCTATGAGGAACAGGAAAATGCCATCCTCGGCTATCACGATCACAAGCAATATCTCACCGGTTTCTTCCTGAATCGCTCCGCAATTCGGGCCGATGCGGAGGAAAAAATCCGGAATTACGACATCCGACCGGCAAATCCGCACCTGAAAACGGCGAATTTTTCCGGCGGCAACCAGCAAAAGATCGTGCTTGCCCGCGAGATCGAAAAAGACCCCGGCGTCCTCATCGTCGGCCAGCCGACCCGCGGCGTCGATGTCGGCGCCATCGAATTCATCCACAAACGCCTCATCGCCATGCGTGACGCCGGCAAGGCCGTGCTGCTTATATCCGTCGAACTCGACGAAATTCGCTCCCTGTCCGACCGCATCCTCGTGATGTTCGACGGCCGCATCGTTGGCGAGCGCGATGGTGAGGCGGGCGAAGGGGAGTTGGGGTTGTTGATGGCGGGCGTGGAGCGGCGGGAGGCGGCGGAGTGATCCAAGGCCTGTCGCATATGACCTTCATCGCCCGCGATCTCGAGCGAATGACAACCATCCTAACAGAGGTCCTGGACGCGCGCGAAATCTATGCCAGCGGCGACGACACATTCTCTGTCTCGCGCGAAAAGTTCTTCCTGATCGGCGATCTCTGGATCGCGATCATGGAAGGCGAGCCGCTGCCGACCCGCACCTATAATCACATTGCCTTCAAGATCGACGACGCCGACTTCGACCTCTACGCGCAGCGCGTGAAACAGCTCGGCCTCGACATCCGCCCGCCGCGCCCACGCGTGGAAGGCGAAGGACGTTCCTTGTATTTCTACGACATGGACAACCACATGTTCGAACTGCACACGGGCACGTTGTCCGAGCGGCTAGCGCACTACAAGCGCCCTGCGGAGGCTGCCGCATGAGCGTCCCTTACGCCAAACTCCCGCGATGGGTCGATTATGGGCTGATCCCCCTCATCAACCTCATCGTCGCCTTTGCCGTTGCCGGGCTCGTGGTGCTGCTTGTTGGCGAAAGCCCATTGCGGGCCGCGGCGATCATGGTGGAAGGCGCGTTTGGGCGGGGGCAGAATATTGCTTATACGCTGTTTTATGCCACGAGCTTCATCTTCACCGGTCTGGCCGTGGCAGTCGCTTTTCATGGCGGGCTGTTCAACATCGGTGGCGAAGGCCAGGCCTATGTCGGCGGCTTGGGCGTGGTGCTGGTTGCGCTGAACCTGGATGGCGTGTTTCCGTGGTGGGTCAACTTCCCGCTGGCGGTAATCGGCGCGGGGCTGGCCGGGGCGTTGTGGGCGCTGATCCCGGCCTATCTGCAAGCCAAGCGCGGCTCGCACATCGTGATCACCACGATCATGTTCAACTTCATCGCCGCCAGTTTGATGGTCTATTTGCTGGTGGACGTGTTGAAGCCGCTCGGCCAGATGGCGCCGCAAACCCGGGCCTTTGCCGAGGGCGCGCAGTTGCCGAAGCTCAACTGGATCATCGAGCTGTTCGGCGCGCGCATCCGCTCCGCACCCTTCAACATCTCCTTTCTTCTGGCGCTCCTTGCCGCCTTTGGCGTGTGGGTGCTGATCTGGCGCACCAAGCTTGGCTATGAGATCCGCACGCAGGGCCATTCGCCGAAAGCCGCGCGTTACGCTGGGATCGGTGAAGCCCGGATCATCATCATCACCATGATGATCTCCGGCGCGCTGGCCGGCATGATGGCGCTGAATCCCGTGATGGGCGCGCAGAACCGGCTGCAGCTCGACTTCGTGACGGGTGCCGGCTTCGTCGGCATTGCGGTAGCGCTGATGGGCCGCTCGCATCCGGTCGGCATCGTACCGGCTGCGATCCTGTTCGGCATGCTGTATCAGGGCGGCGCGGAAATCGCCTTCGAAATGCCCGCGATCAGCCGCGACATGATCGTGGTGATCCAGGGTCTGGTGATCCTGTTTGCGGGCGCGCTCGAACACATGTTCCGGCCGGCGATCCAGACCTTCTTCGCCAGCCTCGGCGCGGGCAAGCGGGTCACCGCCGCAAGGGAGGGCCGCGTGTGACCGAGTTCTTCGCCACCCTCGTCACGGTCCTCGATTCGACGATCCGCTTGTCGATCCCGCTGCTGCTCGCCTGTCTTGCCGGTCTTTATTCCGAGCGCGCCGGCATTTTCGACATTGGGCTGGAAGGCAAGATGCTGGCCGGTGCGTTTGCCGCCGGGGCTGCGGCCTTCGTTACCGGTTCGGCATGGGCCGGCCTCGGCATGGCGATCGTGGTCGCGGTCGGGCTGGCGCTCGTGCACGGCTGTGCGTCCATCACCCATCGCGGCAACCAGATCGTGTCGGGCGTCGCCATCAACTTCATCGCCGCCGGCTCTACCATCATCTTGGGACAAGCCTGGTTCGCGCAAGGCGGCCGCACGCCCTCGGTCGCCGCCGACGCGCGTTTCAACGCCATCGAACTGCCAGGCACAGCCGCCATGCGCGACGTGCCGATCCTCGGCCAGCTGTATTCCGAGCTTCTGTCCGGCCACTCGATCCTTGTTTATCTCGCCTTCCTTTCCGTGCCTTTCACTTGGTGGGTGCTGTACCGCACGCGCTTCGGATTGCGGCTGCGCGCCGTCGGTGAAAACCCGGCAGCGGTGGATACGGCCGGCATTTCCGTACCGTGGCTGCGCTATCGCGCGGTGATCTGCACCGGCATCCTGTCGGGTGCGGCGGGCGCCTATCTCGCGCTCGCGATGAATGCCGGCTTCGTCAAGGACATGACGGCGGGCCGCGGTTACATCGCGCTGGCCGCGCTGATCTTTGCGAAATGGCGGCCGGTGCCGGCGATGTTCGCCTGCCTTCTCTTCGGCTTCCTCGATGCGCTTTCGATCCGCCTGCAAGGCGCGCCGCTGCCGATCATCGGCCGCGTGCCCGTGCAGTTGATGCAGGCTCTGCCTTACATCCTCACCGTCATTTTGCTTGCCGGCTTCATCGGCAAGGCCATTCCGCCCCGCGCCGGCGGCGTGCCCTATGTGAAGGAGCGCTAGATGTCAGCCGCAAGTGACTTGTTCGACGCAGCTCGCGCGGTGATGACCAAGGCCTATGTGCCCTACTCCAAATTCCCGGTGGGCGCGGCCCTGCGCACGGCGGATGGCCAGATCTTTGCCGGCGCGAATATGGAAGTCGCGTCCTATCCTGAGGGTTGGTGCGCCGAAACCACGATGCTCGGCCATTGGCATATGGCCGGCGGCGGTGCCATCGACGAGATCGCGGTGGTAGCCGAGCGCATGGACGAGATCACACCCTGCGGCGGCTGCCGCCAGCGCCTTGCCGAGTTCACGCGACCCGACACCAAGCTGCATCTTTGCGACCAGAACGGCGTCACGAAGACAGTCACAATGGGCGACATCCTGCCGCTCGGTTTTCGCGCCGATCTGCTGAAATGACCGGTGCGGCCGAGCATCTCCGCCGCCGGTTGAACGGCTTGACACCGACGGTCGCCGTGGTGCTCGGCTCAGGCCTGGGCGGGCTCGTCGACGAGGTCGAACAGGCCGTTCGCATCCCTTATTCTGAGTTGGAAGGCTTTCCCCAAAGCGGCGTGAGCGGCCATGCCGGCGCGGTTGTCGCCGGGCATTTTGCCGGACAGCCCATTCTGTTTCTCGCCGGCCGCGCTCACTACTACGAACAGGGCGACGCGGCGGCGATGCGCCCTGCTCTCGAAACGCTGGCTGCACTCGGCATCACGCATCTGTTTCTCACCAACGCCGCCGGCTCGCTTCACCCGGACATGCCGCCGGGCTCGGTGATGCTGATCAGCGACCACATCAACTTTTCCGGCCTCAACCCGCTGATCGGCGAGCCGACCGACCGCCGCTTCGTCGGCCTCACCGCCGCTTACGACCGGGACATGTGCGAAAGGCTGCGGCTTGCGGCCGAGGCCGTTGAGGTCGAACTGCATCACGGCACCTATATGTGGTTCTCCGGCCCGTCCTTTGAAACGCCCGCCGAAATACGCATGGCGCGCACGCTGGGCGCGGATGCCGTCGGTATGTCGACGGTGCCCGAGGTCATCCTGGCGCGCTTCCTCGGCCTGCAGGTCGCGGCCTGTTCCGTCATCACCAACCTCGCCGCCGGGCTGACACAAGCCGAACTCTCTCACCAAGAAACCAAGGACGTGGCTCCGCAAGGCGGCGCCAAGCTCGCCGCCATCCTGCGCCGCCTGTTTGCCGATGGCGGCTTTTCCGCGCCGGCTGCCTGATCATGCTGCCGCAGGAGATCATTCGCCGAAAGCGCGATGGTTTTCCGCTCGGCTCCGATGACATCCACGCCTTCGTAACCGGCATTACCGACAACACCGTCTCGGAAGGCCAGATCGCAGCACTTGCCATGGCGATCCTGCTCAACGGCATGAGCCGCGACGAAGCGGCAGCGCTGACGCTCGCCATGCGCGATTCCGGCGAGGTGCTGGACTGGTCCGACCTGCCCGGCCCCACGGTCGACAAGCATTCGACCGGAGGCGTCGGTGACACGGTTTCGCTGATCCTGGCGCCGATTCTTGCCGCCTGCGGCGCTTACGTGCCGATGATTTCCGGCCGCGGGCTCGGCCATACCGGCGGCACGCTCGACAAGATGGATGCCATTCCCGGTTATGCCAGCCAGCCGGACACGACCCTGTTCCGCCACACCGTGCGCGAGGCCGGCTGCGCCATCATCGGCCAGACCACGGCGCTCGCCCCTGCCGACAAGCGCTTCTACGCAGTGCGCGACGTGACGGCGACGATCGAATCCGTGCCTCTCATCACCGCCTCCATCCTGTCGAAGAAACTCGCCGCCGGGTTGAACGGGCTCGTTCTCGACGTGAAGCTCGGCAATGGCGCCTTCATGGCGCGCTCGCGCGAGGCGAGAGATCTGGCCCAGAGCCTGGTGGACGTTGCAACCGGAACCGGTCTGCCCGCCTCCGCCCTGATCACAGACATGGATCAGCCGCTCGCCCATGCCGCCGGCAACGCGGTCGAAGTTGCCGCTGCCGTCGATTGCCTCACCGGCCGCCGCCGCAATGCGCGCTTGATCGAGGTCACTTTGGCGCTCGCCGCGGAAATGCTGGTGCTCGCCAAGCTTGCGCCGACACAAAGCTCCGGCCTGACACAAGCCACCCAGGCGCTGGAAAGCGGTGCCGCGGCAGAACGCTTCGGCCGCATGGTCGCGGCACTCGGCGGGCCGAAGGATTTCCTCAGCCGCGCCGACGAGTATTTACCGAAAGCGCCCGTGATCCACCCTGTAGAAGCGCACAAAGCTGGCTTCGTGACCAGCATTGCCACGCGCGAGATTGGTTTGGCCGTGATCGAACTGGGTGGCGGTCGCAGGCTGCCGGACGACACCGTCGATCCTTCCGTCGGCTTCACCGAACTCGCGCCTGTCGGCATGGAGATGCGACCGGGTGATCCTCTGGGCTTCGTGCATGCGCAGGATGAGGATACGGCCGAGGCAGGTGCTGCCGCCCTGCGAGCCGCTTACGCCATCGGACCGACGCGGCCGAAGCCCGGCAAGGTCATCCTGCGGCGGGTTGCTGCTTGACGCTGGGGCTGGAAAATGTCCGCTCCGGGTGTTATCTTTCTGGAGTGGTGCCGGGAGCGCGAACTCCCGACACCTCTTCCTAGAATGTTACGAATGAGACCCGGAAGCGAACATGCCAGCCGCTCCGGGTCTTTCGTACTTCCAGGGTGATGATGGGAAGAACCATCGCTCACCTCCAGTTCAGGACAAAGCCGTTGCCTCGGCCGGAGTGGCTCATCCTCCCCGGTACGCCGCTGGCTGGCGCGTCTGCTTCTGCCCCGCCTTCTTCTTAGCTGAGCCTTTGCATGCGTGGAAGAAAGATTTCGCGCGAAGGTTGTGCTGAGTTGCTACTGCTCCAGCACCATGCCATCGCCATCCACATGCCAGCGCGCGATGCGCTGGAGGAAGCTGGCGCCGATCAGGGCGGAGGACAAAGCCTTGTCTTTCAGCACCATCGCCGGCACGTCGCGGGCGGTGATGCGGCCGATCTGAAGTTCGCGCACGACGGTGACGGCGGCAGAGGTCGGGCCGTTCGCGGTTTGCACCTGATGGGTAAAATCCGCCGGCTTCAGGGAAACACCGATGCTGCGGGCGGTGGTTTCGTTGATGGCGACCAGGCTGGCGCCGGTGTCGATCATCGCATCTACCGAGCGGCCGTTCAGCCTGAAGCTCGCGACATAATGGCCTGCGCGGTTGGCTGGGATCCTGACGCGGCGGCCTTGCAGATTGTCCGCTGGCGTGCCGTCGTCAAACACGGCACTTGCCACCAGCGGTTCCTCTCGGTTGCCTGGAAACAACCGCAGAAAAGCGTCCGGATCGGACTCGTAGATCATCGGCACTGCCACGGCAGCGGAGAGCAGAAGACCGACGGGAACAACCAAGCGCTTCATGACGCACCTCTTCACCCCGTTTGGCACACGGAGCGCAGAACGGCGTTAAGAGATGCGGAAGACTTCAGTGAAGGGTTAAGCCCGGCTTACTTTGTGCCGTACAAGCGGTCGCCCGCGTCACCCAGACCCGGCACGATATAGCCCTTCTCGTTGAGCTTCTCGTCGATCGCCGCCGTGAAGACGGGCACATCGGGATGGGCCTTCGTGAAGCGCTCGACGCCTTCCGGCGCTGCCAGCAGGCAAACGAAGCGCAGGTTGGTCGCGCCGCGTTCCTTCAGCTTGTCGATGGCGGCGACGGCGGAATTGGCGGTGGCCAGCATCGGGTCCACCACGATCACCAGGCGGTTCTCGAGATCGCTCGGCGCCTTGAAGAAATATTCCACGGCTTCCAGCGTTTCATGATCGCGATACAGACCGACATGGGCGACGCGCGCGGCGGGCACGAGATCGAGCATGCCGTCGAGCAAACCGTTACCGGCGCGCAGAACCGAGGCGAAAACGAGCTTCTTGCCTTCCAGCGTCGGCGCTTCCATCTCCTGCATCGGCGTGTCGATGGTCTTGGTGGTGAGTTCCAGATCGCGCGTCACCTCGTAGCAGAGCAGCAGCGAGATCTCGCGCAGCAACCGCCGGAAGCTCGCCGTCGAGGTTTCCTTGGACCGCATGATGGTGAGCTTGTGCTGAACAAGCGGGTGATCGACGACTGTGACGCCCATAACTAAAACTCCGACCGCAAACGCGGCGCGACCTTAACGAGCCGACGCTTGTCGCGAAACCGAAAGCTTCGGCTCAGCCACACATTTCCTGCCCTTAACGGCGTTTCGGCTCCAGCCGTGCGAGCAACTCGGCCTTGGTCTTGCGATCCACGAAGGCTGCTTCGATCGCAGTGCGGGTGATGCCGAGCAGCGCCTTGTCGTCAAGCTGGAACTCGGTGCGGGCGATCTCGTATTCGCGGGCCAGCGAGGTCTGGAAATGCGGCGGGTCGTCGGAATTCAGCGTCACCTTAACGCCCGCGCGGCGCAGCGCCGGCAGCGGATGATTGGCGAAACTGTCGAACATGCCAAGCGCGATGTTGGAACCCGGGCAGCATTCCAGCACGATCCCTTCCGCCGCAATCCGCTTCACGAGGTCGGCGCTCTCGATCGCGCGCACGCCATGGCCGATGCGCGAGGGGCGCAGATGGTCGAGCGCTGCCTGCACGCTTTCCCAGCCACCGAACTCGCCGGCATGAACGGTGAGGCCTAGCCCCGCTTCGCGCGCGAAATCGAAGGCGCGCACATAATCCTCGATGTCGCCAAAACGCTCGTCGCCGGCCATGCCGAAGCCCGCCACCAGCGGATGCCTGCACCGTGCCGCAAACCTTGCTGCCGCTTCCACGCTTTCCACACCGAAATGGCGCACGCCGGTGACGATCATGCGGCTTTCGATGCCGGTCTTCGCCTTGGCGCGCTTCATGCCCTCGCCCAGCGCGTCCGTATAGGCTTCGGGGCTCAGTCCGGCGCGGCGGGCATGGTCGGGCGAGGTGAAGAACTCGGCATAGATCGCACCGTCGCGCGCCACGTTCGACAGGTGATGCTCGGCCAGCCTGGCATAATCATCTTCTGTGCGGAAAAGCTCGGCGGCGGCATCGTAGGCCTGGAGAAAGCCGGTGAAATCGTCCCACACAAAAACGCCGTTGCGGATGAAGGCGGACAGGTCCTTGCCATACTTCTGTGCTTGTTTGACAACCAGATCAGGAGACGCGGCGCCCTCGATGTGACAATGCAACTCTGCTTTCGGGACCATTCGCGCTTTCCTGCCGCCACGTTCGGCGCGTCTCTTCATCGCGCTTCCAAAACGTAGCGCTTCGACTGTGGCTCGGCTATGGTCCGGCCGGTTTAAGGGATAAATTTGATGTCAGACCAACGTGCCACCGCCGCCGGCGAGATGAACCAGTCCTATGGCTTCCAGCCTGTCGGAGACGGTGAAAAGCAGGGCCGCGTCAACGAGGTCTTCCACAAGGTGGCGCAGCGTTACGACGTCATGAACGACCTGATGTCGGCCGGTCTGCATCGCGTGTGGAAGAACGCGATGGTGGCCGCTCTCAACCCTCCGCGTTCCCGCGCCTTCGCCCATCTCGACGTTGCCGGCGGCACTGGCGACATCGCGTTTCGCGTGATCGAAGCGTCGGACGGCCTTGCGCAATCCACCGTGCTCGACATCAACGGCTCCATGCTGGAAGTCGGCCGCGACCGCGCAGCCAAGCGCAACCTGCTCAACAACTGCACCTTCGTGGAAGCCAACGCCGAGAGCCTGCCCTTCTCGGACCGCACGTTCGACGGCTATACGGTCGCCTTCGGCATCCGCAACGTGCCGCATATCGATGTCGCGCTGAAGGAAGCCTTCCGCGTGCTGAAGCCCGGCGGTCGATTCCTCTGCCTGGAATTTTCCGAGGTCGACCTGCCCTTCCTCGAACAGGCCTATGAAGCCTGGTCGTTCAAGGCCATCCCGCCGATCGGAAAGCTGGTGACGGGCGACGGCGAGCCCTATCAGTATCTCGTGGAATCCATCCGCAAGTTCCCCAATCAGGAGAATTTCGCGACCATGATCCGCGCCGCCGGCTTCGAGCGCGTTTCCTACCGCAATTATTCCGGCGGCATCGCAGCGCTGCATTCGGGCTGGAAGCTTTGATCGCGAGCATCCGATGAGCACGCCCGCCGCTTATTTCCGGCTCGCTCGAGCCGGCTGGATTCTGTTGCGCGAAGGCGTTTTCGCGGCCCTTCCCGGACAGGACCTCGAAGGCCTGCCACATCGCGGCTGGCGCGTCGCGCAGGTGCTGGCCCGCCGTCGCGCACCCGATGAGCGCGCGCAACGCCTGATCCGCGCCACGCAGCTGCTTGGACCGTCCTATGTCAAGCTTGGTCAATTTCTGGCGACGCGCCCCGACGTGGTCGGCAGCGATCTCGCGCTCGACCTGACCCAGCTTCAGGACCGCATGCCGACCTTCCCGCGTGAAGAAGCCGCGCTGATGATCGAAGGCTCGCTAGGCCGTCCGGTTTCGGACCTGTTTGCGCGCCTCGATCCGCCGGTGGCAGCAGCCTCGATCGCGCAAGTGCATCCGGCCGAAATCCTCGATCCGCTCGGCGCCCGCAAGGTTGCCGTGAAGGTGATCCGCCCCGGCATCCGCCAGCGCTTTCAGGCCGATCTCGGCAGCTTCTTTCTCGCGGCCCGATTGCAGGAGCGCTTCATCCGCGCCACGCGCCGCCTTCGCCCGGTGGAGGTCGCGCAGACCCTGGCGCAGACTACCAAGATCGAGATGGATCTGCGGCTCGAAGCCGCCGCCCTATCCGAGATCGCGGAAAACACCCGCAACGATCCCGGCTTCCGCGTGCCCAATGTCGATTGGGAGCGCACCGGGCGCGACGTGCTGACGCTGGAATGGATCGACGGCGTCAAGCTCAATGACATTCCGGCCGTGCAGGCGGCCGGTCATAATCTGCCGGCGCTGGCAACCACGCTGATCCAGTCTTTCCTGCGCCATACGCTGCGCGACGGCTTCTTCCATGCCGACATGCATCCCGGCAATCTGTTCGTGGAAGCCGACGGGACGTTGGTGGCGGTCGATTTCGGCATTACCGGCCGTCTCGGCAAAAAGGAGCGCCGCTTCCTCGCCGAAATCCTGTATGGCTTCATCACCCGCGATTATCGCCGCGTGGCGGAAGTGCATTTTGAAGCCGGCTACGTGCCCTATCATCATGACGTCGCGTCCTTCGCGCAGGCGATCCGCGCCATCGGCGAGCCGATCCACGGCCAGCCCGCCGAAACCATTTCCATGGCCAAGCTGCTGACGCTGCTGTTCGAGATCACGGAGATCTTCGACATGCAGACGCGGCCCGAACTCGTGCTTCTGCAAAAGACCATGGTGGTCGTGGAAGGTGTCGCGCGTACGCTCGACCCTGCCTTCAACATGTGGCGCGCGGCCGAACCGGTGGTCGGCACCTGGATCCGCGACAATCTCGGGCCGAAGGGCTTGGCCATCGATGCCCGCGACGGTCTGCACGCGATGGTTTCGCTCGCCCGCCAGGCACCGGAACTCGCCGCCCGCGCCGAGCGCCTGTCGATCGAGGTCGATCGCATGGCCGAAAACGGGTTGCGCTTTGATCCCGAGACGGCCCGCGCCATCGGTCGCGAGGAAGCACGGCGCACCCGGTGGGGCCGTGTGGCGTTGTGGGTCATCGCCCTGACCCTGATCTGGATCGCCATCCAGGTCACCTGAGCCGCCACCATGCGACCAGCCAAGATCGACATGATCCTTGCCGGCACTGTCCTGGTGCTCTGCGCTTTCCTGCTGGCTTTCGCCCATTAGGGGCTGCCCTCGCGCATTCCCCTCCCCCTTGAGGGGAGGGGTAAGGGGTGGGGGTACCTTGGCGCTAACACCGGCGACTGGGTGGCGAGGCACAACAGAGCGGACGCGTCGGCACCAAGCCCGCCCCCACCCCTGCCCCTCCCCTCAAGGGGGAGGGAGGATGTCGCGTCGCCCATCACTTAATCCTCCGCCTTGTGCCCTACTCCTGTCATGCTGCCTGCGCATGACCCCGTGCGGCGGCATCTTCCTCAAGGGAGTGCTAGGCCGCTCCGACGGCCAGGCTCCCACCTCCCCCTTGAGGGGAGGTCGAACCGAAGGTTCGGGTGGGGTCGCAACGTGGCCGACATACACTGCGGCTTGATCCCCCACCCTCCGCCCTTATCTCCGACGTGGTGCCCGCGCACTCCCCGTGCGGGCCGGAAATTTCTGCACGAAAGGAAAATCCATGGAAAAACGTGCGCTCGGCAAAACCGGGCTGGAGATCGCGCCGCTGGTGTTCGGCGGCAATGTCTTCGGCTGGACGGCGGACGAACAAACCAGCTTCGCGGTGCTCGACGCCTTTGTGGATCACGGCTTCAACGCCATCGACACCGCCGATGTTTATTCGAGCTGGGTTCCCGGCAACAAGGGTGGCGAGTCCGAAACGATCATCGGCAAGTGGCTGAAGGCCAACCCAGCCAAGCGCGATCAGGTCGTGCTCTTCACCAAGGTCGGGTCGGATATGGGCGTGCCGAGTCATAAGGGCTTGTCACAGCGCTGGATCGCGGACGCTGCCGAAGACTCGTTGAAGCGGCTGCAGACCGATCATATCGACCTGTACTTCTCGCACTGGCCGGACCCGGACACGCCCTATGAGGAAACGCTGGGCGCCTACCAGACGCTTCTTGAGGCCGGCAAGATCAAGTCCGTCGGCGCGTCCAACCTCGACGCTTCTCAGTTGCAGGAAGCACTGAAGGTGTCCGAAGCCAAGGGCCTGCCGCGCTACCAAGTGCTCCAGCCGGAATACAACCTCTACGACCGGAGCAAGTTCGACGGGCCGCTGCGCGATCTTTGCATGCGCGAAGGGCTCGGCGTCGTCACCTATTTCAGCCTCGCTTCCGGCTTCCTGTCGGGCAAATACCGCTCGAAGGACGACCTGAAGAAGAGCAAGCGCGGTGAAGGCGTCGGCAAATATCTGGACGATCGCGGCCTCAAGATCCTCGATGCGCTCGATCAGGTCAGCGAAAGCCACAATGCCGAGCCGGCGGAAGTGGCACTCGCCTGGATCATCGCGCGTCCCGGCCTCACCGCGCCAATCGCCAGCGCCACCAGCGTGGATCAGGTCGAAAGCTTTGCCAAGGCAGCCAGCCTGAAGCTCAGCCAGGACGACATCGCAGCGCTCGACAAGGCGAGCACCTGATCCTCAAGCCGGCGGTCTAAGCGCCCCGCCCACCTCCCCCTTGAGGGGAGGTCGAACCGAAGGTTCGGGTGGGGGTTAGCAACCTAGCCGGCTTTGCCCACGCTTCACGCACCGCCAGCGACCGGTTCCTCTTCCAGTACGGCATCGGACTGTCGTGAAACGCCGGCGCATCATTCGGCCATGCCCCCTCTCCGCTTCGTCATCCTCGGGCTTGACCCGAGTATCCATGCCCGAACAGTCGAAGCAGTGCCCGGCAGGTAATATCCCCGGCCGGCCCACCAACAGCCGTTCAGGCATGGATCCTCGGGTCTGCGCCTCCGCTTGCGCTACGGCTCCGCCCAAGGATGACGAGGAGTGCGTGAGGCTGGTGCAAGCCTCCCCACCTCCCCCTTGAGGGGAGGCCGAACCGAAGGTTCGGGCGGGGGTAGCAACGTAGCCGGCTTCCCCCACGCCTCACGCCCCGCCAGCGACCGGTTCCTCTTCCAGCACTGCGTCGGACTCGGTTTCGAGCTCTGGCGCGTCCTTGGGCTCGATGCCGAAGCGTGCCGCTACATCCGGCGCATAGCGCAGCAGGTCGGGCCGCAGGCGCATCAGAGCGAGATCCTTGGCCTTGGCTTCCAGCATCACGTCGAAATCCAGCCCCTCGGCAATGCGCATGAAGGTCGCGAACTCGAACGGGCTGCAGAAGTCGGCATGGCCGGTGAAGACCGGCGCGACATGCTTGACGACCTTCTTCTTGGTCTTCTTGTCGACATGGATCTGCTCGCGCAGTTCCGTGCGCGGCGAGGAGAAATGCAGCTTTGGCTGCTGTCCTTCCGGCCAGGTCTTGAGGATGGCTTCCAGCGTCTGGCGCATGTCGGCGCGCTCCGGGTTCAGGCACCAAAAATGCTGGTGGTCGAAGATCAACCGCACACCGGTATGCTCGTGGATCCACAGCACGTCCGCCGCCGAGAATCTGAGATCGTCATGTTCCAGCACCAGGCGGCGCCGCACCGGCTCCGGCAGGGTAGCCCAGGTGTCCACCCAGCGCTGGCGGGCGGCGGGAATGTTGCCGTAGGTGCCGCCGACATGGATCACCATCACCGCTTCCGGCCCAAGCTCCATGCGGTCGAGCATCTCGGCCTGGCTGGTGAGATCCCAGATGCTCTTCTTGATAAGCTCGGGGTCGGGGCTGTTCAGCACCACGAACTGCGAGGGGTGGAAGGACAGGCGGATGTCGAGTTCCTTCGACTTCGCGCCCAGAGCGCGCAACTCCGCGTCGCTCTCGGCCACCATGCCATGGAATTGCGGCATATCGGGATGCGTCGCATAGGGCGCGATGTCCGAGGACATGCGATACATCCGGATGTCGTGCTTCACGAGGTAATCGAGGATCGCGTCGATATATTCGAGCGACACTTTCAGGTGCGGATTGTTGGTCGACCGGCGGCTGTCGCCGCTCTTCAGGTCGTCGCGGCCCATGACCTTGACGGGAAAGCCAAGGCGCGAAATTCGTTTGTTCATGCCATTTCCGAGGATGCGGGCTGCGGCGCGCCGGATGCGTCGAAGCCGAGTGTGTTGAGGAAGAAGGTCCAATCGTCCCATCGCAGCGCGCCGCCGGAGGCCGCGCGGTGGCCATTGCCATATTGCTCATCCGCGCCCGGCGGGCGGTGTTGGGCGAGGAAGGCGAGGATGTCGGTGTCGTTGGAAGAGCGCACCGCAAAATGCACGAAGCCCTCGCGGTAGCCGGTATTGGCGGCAATGATGATCGCGTTCTTCAACCGCCCGCGCCATTGCTGCGCAATCAGCGGATGAACCTGACAGGGTGAGGAAAACTGCACCAGCGCGACATTGCCGGAGAATTTTGGGCCCACCTTGCGCGCGTCATCCAGCGCCTGCTTGACCTCGGCCTTGGCCGCCAGCAGCGCCTCGGTTTCCGCGAACTCACCGGACAGAACCTGCTTCGGCCCCTGTGCCTTCATCAGCAGATCGAAAGCCGGCGTTGCATCGCCCGAGCCGGTCCGACGCGGGGCGTTGATCAGAGAGGCTGCATTGCGCAGCGCGGTCACGCCGTAGGCCGATCGTGCTTCGGCCATTTCGGCAAAGCCGTAATCTTCCGTAAGGTCACCAATGATCCCGAGTGCCGCCAGCCAGAGCAGCCCCTCCTCAACCCCCGCCGCTTTCGCGCAGCGATAGGCAAGCAGGCTGGTTGTCGGCACAGGATCGTCGTTGAAGCCGGATATGACTGTGGCCTTATCAGGCACGCCGGTTGGCGCGTGATGGTCGATGATGATCGTGGGGATGTCAGGCAAATTTACCCGGTTCGAGACGCCGAGGTCGGCGATGATCAGACCGGTGGGCTGAAGCGCTTCCAACTCTCGCATGAAATCGTCGGAATAAGCATTCTCGCCCTTCCCGATGATGCGGATCGTGCTGTCAACGCCGCGCTTCAGCATCACGTTCTGCAGGATCGCGCCGGCAGAAAGCCCATCCGCATCGTTGTGGAACACGAGCAGCGGTCGTTCGCCGAGCTGTTCTACGGCGGCAGGAAAATCCTCGGGGCGATGGAAAGTGTGATCGGGCATGGGGCGAGAACGCAGCTTTGGCTCGAACGATCCGAACCCTGCTGGCTTCCCCTGCCATTCTTCGACGGGCTAAGTCTGGGTCATGAACAAACCGTTGATTCGATGACCGAAACCTCGCTCTACAAGCCGGTGAAGCGCTTCCTGGAAGGGCTTGGCTACCTTGTCAAAGGCGAGATCGGCCATTGCGATGTGGTCGGTTTGCGCGAAGGCGAGCCGCCGGTGGTGGTGGTCTGCGAACTTAAGATGCAGTTCAACATGGACTTGCTGCTACAAGCCGTAGACCGCGCCTCCGCCTGCGACGAAGTCTGGCTCGCCGCCAGGATGTCCAAGCGGGGCAAAGGGAGGGAACACGACGCCCGCTTCCGCAATCTGTGCCGCCGCCTCGGCTTCGGCCTGCTTGGCGTGACCGGTGCCGGCGGCGTCGAACTGCTGCTGAGCCCCGCAGCCCTTGCCCCTCGCCGAGACCCGCGCAAACGCTCGCGTTTGATCGAAGAACACCGCCGCCGCCGCGGGGATCCGGCGGAAGGCGGCATGACACGCCAGCCGATCATGACCGCCTATCGACAGGAAGCGCTTTCTTGCGCCGCCATGCTGGTGGATGGACCAAAGCGCCCTCGCGACCTCAGGCCGGCCAATCCCAACGCGCAGAAGATCCTACATCGTAACGTCTATGGCTGGTTCGTCAGCCCAGAGCGCGGCATCTATGACATTACAGATGCAGGCCGCGCCGCCCTGCTGCGCTGGCCGGTGGAAGCGCCGGCGCCTTAAGCGCGCGCGGCCTTCAGGATCGCTTCGGAGGCTTTCTCGGCGATCATCATGGTCGGCGCGTTGGTGTTGCCGGAGGTGATGGTCGGCATGACCGAGGCGTCCACGACGCGCAGGCCTTGAAGGCCATGAACGCGCAAATCCCTGTCCACCACGGCCATCGAATCTGACCCCATCTTCGCCGTGCCGACCGGATGGAAGATCGTGGTGCCGAGCCGTTGCGCGGCTTTCAGCAGGTCGTCATCGCTGACCGCCTCGGGTCCCGGCTTCAACTCCTTCGGCGTATAGGGCGCCATGGCCTGGGTTTCGAACAGGCGCCGGGCGTAGCGCAGTGATTCCACCGCCACCATCTCGTCTTCCGGCGTCGCCAGATAGTTCGGCGCGATCTTCGGCGTTTGGGCCGGGTCTTTCGAGCGCAGCGTCACCGAGCCACGGCTGGTCGGGCGAAGGTTGCAGACGGAAGCGGTGACGCCTGGAAAATCATGCAGCCGCTCGCCAAGCTTCTCGGTGGACAGCGGCTGGACGTGGAACTCGATGTTGGGCGTCGCATAGCGCTCGTTGCTTTTCGCGAAGATGCCGAGCTGGCTTGGCGCCATGGTGAGCGGCCCGGTGCGGCGCAGCGCAAATTCCAGCCCCATCCGCATGCGGCCGAACAGCGAGTTGGCGAACTGGTTCAGCGTCGGAATGCCGGTGACGCCATAGACTGCGCGGATCTGGAGGTGATCCTGCAGGTTGCGGCCGACGCCCGGCAGGTGATGTACGACATCGATCCCGTGCTCGCCTAGCGTCTCGCCATCGCCGATGCCGGACAGTTGCAGCAGATGCGGCGAGCCGATGGCGCCGGCGCTCAGGATGACCTCGCGCGCGGCCAGCGCCTGCATCTCCTTACCATTCACGCGATAGGCGATGCCGGTCGCACGACCGTCCTTCACCGTCACCTTCTCGACGGTCGCCTTGGTGGTGATCTTGAGGTTCGGCCGTTTGCGGGCGGGGTTGAGGAAGGCGCGCACCGCGCTCCAGCGTAAGCCGCCCTTCTGCGTGACATGAAAATAGCCGACGCCCTCATTGTCGCCGGTGTTGAAGTCGTGCGAATGGGGCAAGCCGATCTCTTGCGCCGCGTCGCGCACGGCATCCAGGACCGCCCATTTCAGCCGCTGCTTGTCGACGCGCAGCTCGCCTTCGGCGCCATGAAATTCGCTGGCGCCATCATAGAAGCGCTCGAACTTCTTGAAGACCGGCAGCACGTCGGCCCAAGACCAGCCGGTGTTGCCGGCCTGCGCCCAGCCGTCATAATCCTCAGCCTGACCGCGCATATAAATCATGCCATTGATGGACGACGATCCACCCAGGACCTTGCCGCGCGCATAGCCGATCGCCCGGTCGCCGAGCCCTTTCTCGACTTCGGTCTGAAACATCCAGTCGGTGCGCGGATTGCCGATCGTGTAGAGATAGCCGACGGGAATGTGGATCCAGTGGTAGAGGTCACGGCCGCCGGCTTCGAGCAAGAGAACGCGGGTGTTGGGATCAGCCGACAGGCGATTGGCCAGCACGCAGCCCGCCGAGCCTGCACCCACGATGATATAGTCGAAGCTCTCGGTTTCCCGCGCAGCCGCCATTCCAACCCTCCCGAACATGTCCTCCGGGTGGAATCATGAACCGGCTGGCACCGAACCGCAACGGGTCATGCGGCTGGATCGGGTTTTTGCAACGCGCTGTACCAGTCGGCATAAGGCGAGTTCACCGCCATCTTGCGGTTGTGATCGGGCGCGCCGTCCGTCCACCAGACGGGACCGCGCTCGCCTAGCGCGATCTTCGCCGCATCGACCCGGCCACGCGCCTGCTTTTCGGCATCGCCATCATGCGAACGGCGCGCCAAGGCTATGTCCCGGCGCGCCGTCATCAATTGTTTGACCAACAGGTCCCGCTCGGCCTCACCGAGATCGGGATTGCTCGTCCGCCAAAGCCTGCCCCGCACCACAAAGTACCGGCCATCCGGCGTGACCGGATACTTCATGGGCAAAACGCGGCCCGCTTATTCAGCCGGTGCAGGAAGGGCCAGCGGCTTGTCGTGCTTGGCCTGGCGTTCGCCATGCGTCTCCTTGTGGGCAAGGAAGGTATAGAACATCGGCACCACGAAGAGCGTGAACATCGTGCCGATCAGGATGCCGGTGACGATCACCAGGCCCATCGCGAAACGCGCTGCGGCACCCGCACCCGACGCGACCAGAAGTGGCGCAATGCCGAGCGCCATAGCGGCCGTCGTCATCAGGATCGGGCGCAAACGAACCTTGGCCGAAGCGATGATGGCCTCGAAGCGGTTCAGCCCGTGTTCCTCACGCTGCTGGTTGGCGAATTCCACAAGCAGAATGCCGTGCTTGGTGATCAGGCCGATCAGCGTGATCAGACCCACCTGCGTGTAGATGTTCAGCGTACCCAGCCCAAGGTTGAGCGGCAGGATCGCGCCGAAGATCGACAGCGGCACCGACATCATGATGATCAGCGGATCGCGGAAGCTCTCGAATTGTGCCGCGAGCACGAGATAGATCACCACGACAGCCGCGAGGAAGGCGATCAGGATCGTATTGCCCTGCTCGACCTCGAGGCGCGACTGGCCGGAATAGTCGATGAAGTAGCCGTCTTGCAGCAGCGGACGCGCAATGTTTTCGAGCGTCGACAGACCTTCACCCGTAGTGACGCTCGGCACAGGCAGGGCCGAGATCGTTGCGGAGTTGAGCTGGTTGAACTGCTCGATCGCCGTGGCCGTGACGCCGGTATTGATCGACACCACCGCCGACAGCGGCACCATCTCGCCGGTGGTGCTGCGAACAAAGAACTCACCCAGCTTCTCCGGATTGTTTCGATAGTCCTGAGGCACCTGCATGATGATGTCGTAGCTGTTGGAATCGCGGTCGAACTGCGCGATCGAACCGCCGCCGACCATCAGGCCAAGCGTTGCGCCGATCTCGCGAACCGAAATGTTCAGCGCAGCAGCGCGGTCGCGATTGATGGTCACGACAACCTGGTTGGCGTCATACTTCAGCGAGTTCTGCACCACGATGAAGCGGCCGGATTCCTGAGCCTGTTTTCGCACCTGCTCAGCCAGTTCATAAAGGCGGCTGGATTCGCCAGTGGTCTGAAGCACCAGCGAGATCGGCAGACCGCCGCCGGCACCCGGCAGAGATGGCGGCGAGAAAACGAGAGCTTCCACGCCGGCCACCTTGGAGATGCGGCCCTGGATGTCCTGCTGGATTTCGGCCTGCGATCGATCACGATCCGCCCAGTCCTTAAAGGCCCAGAGCGCGAAGGCCGAGTTGGTCGCACCACCCATGCCGACCACCGAGAAGTTCGCCCGCAGCTCGGGAATATCCTCGGTCAAACCGCGCATCTGGGTTGTGTAGGTATTGGTGTATTCGGCGGTCGCGTAGGGCGGTGCCGTCACCAGCGCGAAGAGCGCACCCTGATCTTCTTCAGGCGCCAGTTCGCTCGATGTCTTCGTGAACATGAAGCCGGTCAATCCAACCAGCACGATCACGATCAGCAGCGTAACCGGTCGATATTTCAGCGACCCGCTGACGAGACGCTCATAGCGATTTTCCAGCCGCGCGAAGGTGCGATCGACGAACTTCTGGAAACGGCTGTGATTGCCTTTCTTGAGCAGGCGCGCCGACATCATGGGCGTGATCGTCAAGGCGATGATGCCCGAAAGAACCACCGCGCCGGCAAGGGTGAGCGCGAATTCGCGGAACAGCGAACCCGTCAAGCCACCGGTAAAGGCGAGCGGCGCGAACACGGCCGCCAGCGTGATCGTCATGGCGACAATCGGGCCGGTGATCTCACGCATGCCCTTGAAGGCGGCATCACGCGGCTCCATCCCCTCCTCGATATGCCGGTGGATGTTTTCCACCACCACGATGGCGTCATCGACCACGAGGCCGATCGCCAGGACCATTGCCAGCAAGGTCAGGAGGTTGATCGAATAGCCCATCGCCAGCAGCACGGCGCAAACGCCGATCAGCGACAGTGGAATGGTGACGATCGGCATCAGAACCGAGCGGAACGAACCGAGGAACAGAAGGATGACCACGACAACGACGAACACCGCTTCGCCGATCGTCTTGAACACTTCCTCGATGGACGCGCTGATCTGCTCGGTGGAGTCATACATCATCGTCATCGTCATGCCCTCGGGCAGCGATGCCTGGATGGCCGGCAGTTCCTTGATCACCGCACTTGCGGTGTCGAGCGGATTGGCGGCCGGCGTCGGGAATACGCCGATAAAGGTGCCGGGCTGACCGTTGAACGTCACGATCGTGTCAGTGTTTTCGGCCGCAAGCTCGATCGTGGCGACATCGCGCAGCCGCACGACTTCGTCGCCCTCGGCCTTCAGCGGCAAGGCGCCGAACGCCTCAGGGTTCTGCAAGGTCGATTGAACGGTGATGGCGTAGGAAACGAGGTTGTTCTTGGTCTTGCCGGGTGCCGCAAGGAAGTTGGAAGCGGCAATCGCGCTCTGCACTTCAGATGCGGTCAAACCGCGTGCGGCGAGACGGATTGGATCGATCCACACGCGCATGGAGTAATCGGCTGCGCCGAAGATCTGGATTTCGGCAACACCCGGGATGGTCGACATGCGCGGGCGAATGACGCGCTCGATATATTCGGTGACCTGTTCATTGGTCATTTGCGGGTTCTGCATCGCCAGATACATCATGGCGAATTGCTGGCCCGTACCCTTGACGATGACCGGATCCTCGGCCTCCGTCGGCAGGTCGCCGCGCACCTGATTGACCTTGGCGATCACTTCCGTCAGCGCCGAATCCGGATCGGAGCCGAGCGTCATGGTGACGGTGACGACGCTGGCCGAAGGCGTGCTCTGCGACGTCACGTAGTTGATGTTTTCCGTGGTCGCGACGGCGCGCGAGATCGGCGCGGTGATGAAGCCCTGGATCAGGTCTGCCGATGCACCCGGATAGGTCGTCGTCACGGTGATGACCGTTTCCTCGACTTCCGGATATTGGCGCACGGCAAGATTGAACAGCCCCTGGAAACCCAGGAGCAGGATCATGAGGCCAAGCACCGTCGAAAGAACGGGCCGGCGGATGAAGATATCCGAAATGCTCATTGCTGCGACACCTGTGTCGGCTCACCGGACTTGGCCGGGTCGATCGTGTTGTCGATCGCAACCGGCGTGCCGTTGCTCAAGCGGTTCTGGCCGGCCGTGATGATCTGGTCACCAACATTGAGACCACCTTTAACCTCGATCTCCGCACCGTTGCGGCGGCCAAGCTGAACGAAGACCTGGGATGCCTGCTGCGTTGCCGGCGGCGTTTGCGGCTGGCCTGCGGCAGCGGCGGCGTCGCCCTGCTCTTCCTTCTGTTCCTTGTTTTCTTCCGCCTTCTTCTGCTCCATCGGACGAACGACATAGACATAGTCGCCATAAAGCGAGGTCACGACGGCCGTTTGCGGCAGGATGATGATGTCGTTTTCGGCAGGCAGCTGAACCTTGATGCGGGCGAACTGACCGGGGGTCAGGACATTGTCGGGATTCTCGATTGCAGCGCGGATGGAAACCAGGCGGCTGGCCGGGTCGATCTTCGGATCGATGCCGGTGATCTTGCCCTTGAATTCGCCGTCCTGGCCGTCAAGCGTCACGATCACTGGCTGATCGATGCGCATCTGGCCAAGGCGCTGTTCCGGCACGGTGAAGTCGGCGCGCATGGTGCTTACATCCTGCAGCGTCACGACCGCATCGCCTGGCGACAAATAACGTCCAACATCGACACGCGGGATGCCGACGGTGCCACTGAAGGGCGCGCGCAGCTGCTTCTGGGTCAACACGGCATCGAGCTTCTGGACCTGCGCAGTTGAAGTCTGGGCGGCAGCCTGCGCCGTATCCAGCGAAACGTTGGAGCCCACGCCGCGCTGCTGCAGTTCCTGCGCGCGCTTCAGCGACTGCTGGTCGAGTGCTGCCTGCGTCTTGGCGGCTTCGAGGTCGGCGCGCTGCACCGCGTCGTCCAGGCGCAGCAGAACGTCACCCTGTTTGACCTGCTGATTGGCCTTAAAGTTGATCTCGGTGATCACGCCCGCTGTTTCTACCGTCAGATCGACACCCTGATTGGCGCTGATCGTGCCGATCGCCTCGATGTTCGGCGTCCAGCTGCGCTTTTCGACAGCAACGGTCGAAACCGTCGCCGTCGGCACCGGCATATTGGCGAAGAAGTCCGTGATGGCCTTGTCGCGGAACATGTTGAAGCCAACGATCGCTCCTCCGACAAGGGCGAGCAGGACGATGGCAATCAGGAGGCGTTTGATCATGAGAAAAGCTCGGGTGGACGCGGGTTTCAATCAGTGAACTACCGCAAGGGTAGCAGAAAAGAGTTGTGTTGCAGTGCGGGATAGCTGTACCGTCTGGACGGTATTGTCAAGAGGAGCCCATGTCACAATGGTGACAGGACGCAACGAAACGCGTGACCGTATTCTGCAGGCGGCTTCCGAATTGGCCTGGGAAACAGGACCAGGCAATCTGTCGCTCGATGCGGTTGCGGCCAAGGCCGGCGTTTCGAAAGGCGGATTGCTTTACCACTTTCCCTCCAAATCGAGACTGCTGGAAGCCACCGTCGAAACTTTCGTGCAAGAGTATGACCAGACACTGAAGGCACGCGAAGCGGACCGACCGCCCGGGAGTCATGCGGTTGCGCACGCCTATCTCGACCTTTTCGTGGAACAGCACGTCTGCAAGCGTCCTCCGTCGTCGGGCATCCTCGCGGCATTGGCGGAAGACCCGTCCTTCCTCAATCCCGTGCGCCGCTACGAGCGCGAGCTGCTCGACCGCATCAAGGCCGATCTCGGCGATCCCGAACTGGCGATGATCCTATATTGTGCCATCAGCGGCTTGAAGAGCAGCGACCTGCTCAGCCTGGATGTCGCCAAGCCCGACGAGATCAAGAGCCTGATCGAACGGCTACGCGCGCTGATCAGCCAGCGCTAGCGTCAGGTGACTTGGGCGTTGCCCAGCGCTTGTTGGCCACGATGGTCTGCAGCGACACCGGCCGAAACCCTTGCGCGTCCACCCCGACATCGACCTGACGTGGCATTGGCTTCAAGCGCCCGTGTGAATGGCCATGCAGGTTGATCGACCTCTTAGCCATCCCATTCCAGGTGCGGAAGGCGTAGTGGCACAAGACGAGGTGATGCCCGTCGAGCTCAAGTTCGGCATAGTGCTGCACGCTCGCCCAACCCTGCGCAGCGGTTGTGGTTTCCGGATCGTTGTTGCCGATGATGAGGTGCTTGCGCCCGTTCAGTTGCGTGAGAAGCTGTTCGATCGCCGCCTGATCACCCCAGGCGAAATCGCCGAGGTGCCAGACCTCGTCATCCTCGCCCACGACGTTGTTCCAGTTGGCGATCAGCGACGCATCTTGTTCCGCCACAGAGGCAAAGGGGCGGCGGTCGATGCGCAAACCGCGCGCTTCGCGCAAATGCGTGTCACCTGTGAAGTAGATCATCTCGCCTCGCCGCTTGCCTTGCCTCCCCTATATGGATGCTGACGGCGATCGGCGCCGTGGAGAGGGATATTCCATGTCAGTTCTGATCAGCATCCTGATCACCTTCCTTGTCATCATCCTGGTGCTCTGGCTCGTGCAGCGTTTGCCGCTCGATGCCCGCATGCGTCAGATCGTGCAGCTCATCGTGATCATCATCGGCATTATCTCGCTGCTTCGCTATCTGGCTGTGTTTTAGAACCAGGCAGACCTGCGATGGCGCCAAGCAGTGATGCCGCGCGCCATCGCCGAAGCGGCTCCTTATGGAATGTCCCGCTTGAAGGTCACACCTTCGAGCACCACGGTCCCCAGATCGGGCGCGGATATCCTGCGGATCTGGCCGTCGGCGCAGACCGTTTCCGGCCACAGCTGACAAAGCAGTCCATCGCCAGGCAGAACGCATCGAGGCAATTGCCTTGGCGCCAGCGAAAGGAGTTTTCCGCCACGCGCTGAACCGTGCTGCCGTCGTCGCCAACCCATAGCCACCGGGTGCGCATGCTGAGCGGAGGCACGCTTTCTCCCAGCACAACCCATTCCCGGCCGGTCATCGCCGCCGCATAATCTGCCGCGACCTGGTTTGATGAATCGGCCAAGCGGGGACCAAGGAGATGGGAAAGATCAGGCTCGGCACGCGCAGCAAGCGGTGCAAGGGTCAGGCAGCAGGCGATGATCCATCTGCGCTTCATGGTGCCTTTTACCAAGGCTGGACGAACGGAGCAAAGTGTCCGGCGTGTCCCGGTCAAAACAAAAGGCCGGCACAAGGCCGACCTTTTCTAGGCGCCACCTCATTGCCGGCGCCAGTTCATCCGTGGTCGCCGGCGAGGTGACTGATCAGCATCTCACCGGAAGATGGTTAACAAATCATTAACAAAGTGCGTGGCCAGTCTCATCCTTTAGAACAAGCCGCCCACGAACCGCATCGTACTCAGGATCAGACCGTCGTTGATTGCGAAGGTCACGGCTGCTTCCGCCAGCAGGCCCAGCGCAATCACAACAAACAGCGGTAAACGCAAGGCAGCAACGAAACCGGCCAGCACGAAGACGCTGTCACCCAGCGAGTTCACGATCGTATCGCCGGCATAGTTCGCGCCGATTTCGGATTGGCCGAAATGGGCAATGATCCACGGCGTGTTCTCGATCACCTCCCAGCCCATGCTGAACGCGGCTGCGGCGACGATCATCCAGCCCAAAGGCCAGCGTCGCGACGTCCACCACATCACGGCGGCAAACAGCATGCCGGCGATGAGGTGCGAGAGCGAATACCAATCGGCGATCTGCTTGGAGTTTTCCGGACCGGTCGCATCGTTCAGCCACAGCTTCACGCCACAAGCGCAGGTCACGTCATTGCCCATCCAGTAGAGGATAGCAGCCTTGGCGGCGAGGATAGCAAGGACGGTAGCGACATAAACGAGAACAGGTGCCGGGCGCGGTATGAATTTGACCCGGCCAGCCGGTGGCGCGGCAGAAGCAAGATCGTGACTCGTCAAGAACGCCTCGCAAGTGGATGACCGATCGCTTCCATATAGGGCGGCAAGTGCGCCAGTCAGGGTTTGGCTGCCCCTCTTTGCCGTGGCAGGAGATGCGATCACGCTGAGTTCAAAACGGCTTTCCGCGCGATGTTCCAGCCCTATTTCCCATCCAGCCCTATTTCTCGGGGATCAAGCAATCGGCGGCGCGAAGGCTGCACAAGACAAGGGCCATCGGGCTTGCGCATCGCGTTCTTCTCGCCTGGTTTGTCCAGCCACTTGCAGGCCATGGCTGCACTTGGCGCGGCACTCGCAGGTCGCGGCCATCAATGCTTTTACGTCGGCCATCCCGACCTCGCGGCCGTTCTGCCGGAAAGCCTCGAGCTGATCGCGCTCGATCCGGCCCGCTGCGATTGGTCGCCGGCATCGGTGATCCGCAACACGCGCCGCCCATCGCTCCCCTTCGGCATTCGCCGCACGGTAAGCGACATGGCGGCCATCACCCGCACGCTGTGCATGGAGGCGCCGGCCTTGTTGCGCAAGCATGGCATCGAGGCCGTGGTTACCGACCAGATGGAAGCTGGCGGCGCGCTGGTTGCCGAACATCTTGGCCTGCCCTTCGTGTCGCTTGCCGTGGCCGCCCCGATCAATCGCGAGCCGATGGTGCCGCTGCCGGTTCTCGAATGGCCTTATGAAGACAGCGAGGCAGCCGCCAAGCGCAACGCAGTGGGCGAGCGCATCGCGGACTGGCTGACGGCCAGGCATGATCGCACGATAACCGAATGCGCCACGCAGCTTGGTTGTGCGCCCAAGACCAGGCTGATCGACTGCCTGTCGCCACTGGCACAAATTTCACAGCTGACCGAAGGCTTCGACTTTCCTCGTAAGCACCGGCCGGCTGGCTTCCATTATGTCGGCGCGCTGCGGCTTTCGCGGCCCGTCTCTTCCATCCAGCCCATGCCGGAGATTGCCAGGGATCGCCCCTTCGTGTTCGCCTCGCTCGGCACGCTTCAGGGCCACCGCTTCAACCTGTTCCAGCGCATTGCCCGCGCCTGCCGCGCTCTTGATGTACAGCTGATGATCGCTCATTGCGGCGGCCTCACGCCGGCCCAGGCAGGACGTCTCGATGCCGACTGGGTGGTGGACCGGGTCGACCAGAAGGCCGCTCTTGCGCGCGCCGATGTCGTAATCACCCATGCCGGGCTCAACACTGTCGTGGACGCTCTCACCGCAACCGTTCCCATGCTCTGCATTCCCCTAGCCTTCGACCAGCCCGGCATGGCCGCGCGTGTCAGGCATGCCGGCGTTGGCGAGGTCGTGTCGAAGCGCGCCACGCCCAAAATCATCGCCACCGCGCTCAACATCTTGCTGACGGCCAGTGCCGACTACAAGGCGGCTGCCCGGCCGCTGGCAAAAGGTTTTGCATCGGCCGGCGGCGCCAAGCGCGCAGCGCTCCTGATCGAACACGCCTTCTCCAAAGATGCGTCGGTTCAAGGCGCATCGCAGGCGGCGGCATGACGGACGCTGAACTGATCCTTGTTGGCGGCGGATTAGCGAGCGGGCTGCTGGCGCGACGCTTGAAGCAAGCCCGGCCCGACCTGAAGGTTCTCGTGCTGGAAAGCGGCCCGACGCTCGGCGGCAATCACACCTGGTCCTTTCACGACGATGATCTGACTGCCGACCAACACGCGCTGATGGCGCCGCTGGTGGCGCATCGTTGGCCCTCGCAAAGCGTACGCTTCCCCGCGTTCGAAAGGCGTCTCACGGCCGGCTACAATTCCGCGACCTCCGACCGCTTTCATGCGGTGCTGACCGAGCAACTGCCCGACAGGATCAGGCTGAACACGGCCGTGCAATCCATTTCGCCGACTCAGGTCGTTCTTGCCGACGGCACGGTGCTGAAGGCACCCGCCGTCATCGACGCCACTGGCTTCCGCCCTCACGGCGGCCTCCAAATTCGCTTCCAGTCCTTTCTCGGCCTCGAACTGCGCTTTGCCGAGCCGCACGGTCTGGATGCGCCGGTAATCATGGACGCCACGACGCCGCAGGATGGCGGTTACCGCTTCACCTATCTGCTGCCCTTTACGGACACCACGATGCTGGTGGAGGACACCGGCTATGTGGATGACCGGGCGCTTGATCTCGCCGAGCTGGAAGCCCGCATCGCCAACTATTGCGCCCAACGAGGCTGGCGGATTGTGGAAGAAGTTCGCCGCGAACACGGTGTTCTGCCGATCACGCTCGATGGCGACATCGATCGGATTTGGACGGATGTGACGGTGCCGCGCATCGGGTTGGCCGGCAACTTCTTTCATCCGACAACCGGCTATTCGCTGCCAGATGCGGCGCGGGTCGCGGACCTGATCGCCGACCTGCCGCAACTCTCATCACCCGCCATCCTCGACGCTCTGCAAACCCACGCGAAAACGCTGTGGCGCGATCAGCGCTTCTTCCGTGCGCTGAACCGCATGCTTTTCCTGGCTGGCGAACAGGACCAGCGCTGGCAGGTCATGCAGCGCTTCTACCAGCTGCCCGAGCCGCTGATCGAACGCTTCTATGCCGGCCAAACAACGGCGGCCGACAAGCTGCGCATCCTGGCCGGCAAGCCGCCCGTGCCGGTTGCCCAAGCCCTTTCTGCCCTTCTTCGCAAGCCACGACCCAACCCACGCCCCATGGAGCTGTCATGACCGGCACATCTCGCACCGCCGCCGTGATCGGCTCCGGCTTCGGCGGCCTTGCGCTGGCCATCCGTCTTCAGGCCGCCGGCATCCAGACCACGATCTTCGAAAAGCGCGACAAGCCCGGCGGGCGCGCTTATGTCTACGAGGATCAGGGTTTCATTTTCGATGCCGGCCCCACCGTCATCACCGATCCCGACTGCATCCGCGAGCTGTTCACCGCAGCGAACAGGCGCATGGAGGATTATGTCGAGCTCCTGCCGGTCACGCCCTTTTACCGGCTGGCCTGGGAAGACGGCTCGACCTTCGATTATGCCAACGATCAACAGGAACTCGACCGACAGATCCGCCTGCGCAACCCCGACGATGTCGAAGGCTATCGCCGCTTTCTCGATTATTCCCGCGCGGTTTATCAGGAAGGCTACATCAAGCTGGGCGCCGTGCCGTTCCTCAACTTCCGCTCGATGATCTCGGTCGCGCCGCAGCTGACCAAACTGCAGGCGTGGCGCAGCGTGTATTCGATGGTGTCGAGCTTCATCAAGGACGAGCATCTCCGGCAGGTGTTCTCCTTCCATTCGCTGCTGGTAGGCGGAAATCCGTTTTCGACCTCCTCCATCTACGCGCTGATCCATGCGCTGGAACGCGAAGGCGGTGTGTGGTTCGCCAAAGGCGGTACTGGCGCTCTGGTGGCGGGCATGGTGCGGCTGTTCGAGGATCTGGGCGGCACGCTGCGCTTGTCTTCCCCAGTGGAGCGCATCGAGACGAAGGGCGACCATGCGCGCGCAATCGTCAGCCGGGGCGAAACGCTGCCTTTCGACGTGATCGCATCCAATGGCGATGTCGTGCACACATACAGCAAGCTTCTTTCGGATCATCCGCGCGGGGTGAGCCAAGGCAAGAAACTGGCTGCCAAGCGGCATTCCATGTCCCTGTTCGTGATCTATTTCGGGCTGAACAAGCTGCACGATCAACTGGCGCATCACACCGTATGTTTCGGACAGCGCTATCGTCCGCTGATCAACGAGATCTTCAAAGGACCGAAGCTCGCGACCGACTTCTCGCTCTATCTCCACTCGCCTTCGATCACCGACTCCTCGCTCGCACCCGAAGGCTCTGCGAGCTACTACGTGCTGGCGCCGGTTCCCCATCTAGGCAGTGCCGATATTGACTGGGACGTGGAAGGGCCGCGTTATCGCGACACCATCCTGGACTACCTCGAACAGCACTACATGCCGGGCCTTCGCTCGCAGCTGGTAACCGTCCGGCACTTTACGCCATTCGATTTTCGTGACGAACTCAACGCCCATCTCGGTTCGGCCTTTTCGCTGGAGCCGATCCTGACGCAGAGCGCCTGGTTCCGGCCGCATAATCGCGACGACCAGATCGACAATCTATATTTCGTCGGTGCCGGCACCCATCCCGGCGCCGGCGTGCCGGGCGTGATCGGTTCGGCCAAGGCCACGGCGCAGCTGATGATCGACGCGCAGCCATGACCACGGCCTCGACGCAGGATTATGCCGATCAGTCGATCGCGCAAGGCTCGCAGAGCTTTGCGGCGGCGGCCAAACTGTTCGATGCCCAGACAAGGCAGGACGTCACCAAGCTCTACGCCTGGTGCCGCTATTGCGACGATGTCGTGGACGGTCAGGTGCTCGGCCATGGCAGCCGGGTCTCGGAGCAATCGCCGGAAGAACGACTGGCGGAGCTGACCCAAGCCACCCTGAACGCGCTGGATGGCGGACCGGTCGAACATCCGGCTTTTGCCGGCTTGCGCGACATCGCCCAGCATCACGAACTGCCGCGCGCGCTGCCGCTCGCCCATCTCGAAGGTTTTCGCGCTGACGTCGAGCATCGCCGCTACCGGACCTTGGACGACCTGATGACCTATTGCTACGGCGTGGCCGGCGTTGTCGGCATCATGATGGCGGATATCATGGGCGTGCGCGATGCAAAGGTGCTCGACCGTGCCTGTGACCTCGGCCTCGCCTTCCAGCTCACCAACATCGCGCGCGACATCGTCGAAGATGCCGAGAATGGGCGAATCTACGTGCCCCTCGACTGGCTGGACGAAGCCGGCATCCCCGTGGATGAAGTTGCGTCATCACAACATCGTGTTGCGCTGGCAACGGTCGCCAAGCGGTTGGTCGATGCCGCCGAGCCTTATTATGCGTCGGCTCGGGTCGGCATCGGCTCACTGCCCTTTCGGTCAGCGACAGCGATCGCCACCGCGCTTTATGTTTATCGCGCCATCGGTCAGGAGGTCGTGAAACGCGGACCCTCCGCCTGGGACGAGCGCGTGCGAACGAGCACGCTGCAAAAGAGCGGTTTCGCCGCCAAGGGGCTCGCTGAAACCGTCAAATCGCGCGCCAATATGGCCGTTTTGCGCGACGACTCGCTGTGGAAACGGCCCCAGATCTAAGCCAACAAGCTCGCCAGAACCGAGTCCGGCTTCCGACCCCCGCGCCGCCGAATGCCCGCAGCCGGCGTGCCAAACAGCTTGTCCGTGAAAGCCCGCAGATGCGGCGCGCCGTCGGGCAACTGATCGAGCGCACCGGAGGCCGTATCGAGATGTGCCTGGATATGTCTCGCCATTGCCTTCGCGCCAAGCCCTTGTGCCAGAACAGCTTTTCCGGCGTCCTTGTTGTTGCTCTTGCCCATGCGCTGCGCATCACCCGCAACATCCAGGAGATCGTCGAACAGCTGAAACGCCCGGCCGAGCTCGATGCCATAGATCCTGAGCTGTTCGCGCTGTGCCGTTGGGGCATCCGCCAGGATACCGGCCATTTCTACCGCGGCCACAAACAGCGAACCGGTTTTCTGGTCGTTCAACTGAATGACGCTGTTTTCGCTGGTTTGGCCAACATTTCGGAGGTCCGAATATTGTCCGGCGACCAAGCCGCGCATGCCAACTGATTGCGACAGCGAAAGCGTCAGCGCGCTGCGTTGCTCGCCGCTCAGACCGGGCACCGAAGCCGCCAATCCAAAGGCATCGCCCAGCAGCGCAATCGCAGCCAGCACCGCGACATCCTCGCCGAAGCGAATATGCACTGTCGGCTTGCCGCGCCGCGTCAGCGCGTCATCCATGCAGGGGAGATCGTCGAGCAGAAGCGAGGCGGTGTGCACGAGTTCGATGGCGCATCCCGCCTGCAAGGCTGCCGGCTGGTCGTAGCCAAGATCGCGGGCGGCGAGATCCACGAGGATCGGCCGGATGCGCTTGCCCGAGCCTACCAGGCTTTCGCGAACGGCCGTGCGCACCAACGGCTCATCCGGCTCCGGCGCGCCCGCCATTGCGTGAAGCTGCGATTCAATACGCGCCTTGAGCGCGTCCCAGTCATGGCTTGCCGAAGCTGCGAGGTCAGTCATGGCTCTTGGTGTCAGGAACATCAACCTTTGCGTGAAACGGGCTGGCAGTGTTCGGGCGTTGCAATATCTACCTGTTCAATTCGAATTAGGAACTCTTGGATGGATGCCAAGCCGGAAATGTCAGCAGCTTTGAGGATCAGGAAGGAGAGCCATCTCGATCTGGTCCTGGCTGGCGCCGGCATCGTGCCCGCTACACGCAATGGTTTTGATGCCTTTTGCTTCGAGCATTGCGCGCTGCCGGAGCTGGATCTTGCCGACATCGACCTTTCGACGGAGTGGCTGGGCAAGCCCCTCTCAGTTCCCCTGCTGATCAGCTCCATGACCGGCGGAGCGCTGCGCGCCGAGCGGATCAACCATCATCTGGCCGAAGCGGCCGAAGCCCTTCGCATTCCGTTTGGCGTTGGCTCGCAACGCGTATCGCTTGAAGGCGAAAGCGATAGCGGTTTGACGCACAGGCTGCGCGATCTCATGCCGTCCGTGCCGCTGCTATCGAACATTGGTGCGGCGCAACTCATTGATGCAAAAGGGATCGACGTCGCGCGGCGCGCCGTGGAAACGATCCGCGCCGATGCGTTGATCGTTCACCTGAACCCGTTACAGGAAGCACTTCAGCCGGAAGGCGACACGAACTGGCGTGGGATCCTGCCGGCCATCGAGCAACTCGTTCTCGCGCTCGGCGCGCCAGTTGTTGTCAAGGAAGTCGGCGCTGGCCTGTCGCCGTCGGTCGCTCGGCGCTTGGCCGATGCCGGCGTTGCGGCGGTCGATGTGGCCGGCAGCGGCGGCACCAGTTGGGCGGCGATCGAGGCCGCGCGTGGTGCGACCGAACGTCAGCGCGCGATCGCCCAGCCCTTCGCTGACTGGGGCCTCCCTACGCCTCAGGCCATCGCTTCCGTTCGCGCTGCCTTGCCTAACATTTTCGTTATCGGGTCAGGCGGAATCCGCAACGGCGTCGATGCGGCCAAGGCAATCCGCCTTGGCGCCGACCTTGTGGGCCAGGCGGCTGGGATCCTCGGGCCGGCCCTGGACTCGACCGAAGCGGTGATCGAGGCTTACGGTGTCACCATCGAGCAGTTGCGGATCAGCTGCTTCTGCGCCGGCGCTGGGGATCTCCAAGCCTTGCGCCAGGTTCCGCTTCTGCCTGCGAACGGAGTTTTCGCGTCATGAACATCGCTTTGGGGCTCCTCATTTCGTTGGCAGTCGTCGTCCTGATGGAATTCGGCGCCTATGCCCTGCACCGTTGGGTCATGCATGGCTGGGGCTGGGGCTGGCATAAGTCCCACCACGAAGAGCATGATGAGCATCATGGCCCGTTCGAAAAGAACGACCTTTATGCGCTGGTCTTTGCGGTCGCCGCTGTCGCTTTGTTTGCGCTGGGCACCTGGGTGCCGCTGCTGACCTGGATTGCGATCGGCGTGACCGCTTACGGTGTCCTGTACTTCGTCTTCCACGACGGGCTGGTGCATCAGCGCTGGCTGTTCAAGAAGCCGCCGCGCAGTGGTTATCTCAAGCGTTTGTACCAGGCGCATCGCCTGCACCACGCCGTCGATGAAAAGGATGGCGCTGTGTCGTTCGGCTTTCTTTACGCACCGCCAGTGGCCGAATTGTCGAAGACGCTGGGCGAAAGGCGCAGGACGGCGAAGCCCGCCGATCATACGCCACTGTAAAAACAGGGCCGGCGCGCTCACTCTACCAACGAGCCGTCGTCATCTAGGCTTAATGCGTGATAGGTGAAGCTTCGCGACTGACCCTCTCACGCCCAGAGCATCTGACATGGCTGACCTTAAACCCCGCGCCGAGCAGGCAAGCTTCGTTGTCGTGATCGTTCTGGTCACGATCGCGTTTATTTGGCTGCTCCTTCCCTTTTATGGCGCGGTTTTGTGGGCGGTGATCCTCGCCATCCTGTTCAATCCGCTGCAGCGCTGGCTCACGATCAAGCTTGGCGGGCGGCGTGGCTGGGCGGCGGCTTTGAGCGTGCTGGCCTGTATCTGCATCGTGTTGATCCCCGGCGTGATCGTCTTGTCTTCGCTGGCTGCCCAGGCAACCAGCCTTTATGACCGGATCAGTTCAAGCCAGACCAATCCCGCGATCGTGGTGCAGCATGTTCACGATGCGCTTCCCGGTTTCGTTACGGAACTGTTAGAACGGTTCAACCTCGGCACACTGAACGAAATCCAGCAGCGTTTGACCGGTTTTCTCGGCCGCGCGTCGCAGATCATCGCAAGCCGGCTTGTAACAATCGGACAAGGCACCGCCCAGCTCGTGGTGGGCCTCGGCGTGATGCTTTACGTCCTCTTCTTCCTGTTTAAGGACGGCCGCTCGCTTGCTGCCAAGATCCGCAACGCAAGCCCGCTCAGCCTGCATCACACCAATCATATCCTCAACAAGTTCAGCTCAGTGGTGAAGGCAACGGTAAAGGGCAATGTCATCATTGCCCTGATTCAGGGCGCGATCGGCGGCATCACCTTTTACTTCCTCGGCATTCCGGCAGCCCTTCTCTGGGGCGTGTTCATGGTGATCCTGTCGCTCTTGCCGGCTGTGGGCGCGGCCATCGTGTGGGGACCCGTCGCCGCATACCTGTTCTTGTCCGGCGATTATCTCAAAGGCGCGATCCTGGTTGCGGTCGGCGTTCTGGTGATCGGGCTCGTCGACAATCTTCTGCGGCCGCCATTGGTTGGTGCGGGAACGCGGATGCCGGATTATGTGGTTCTCGTTTCTACGCTGGGCGGAATCGCGCTGATCGGGGTCAACGGCTTCGTGGTGGGGCCGTTGATTGCAGCGCTTTTCATCGCGGTCTGGTCGCTCTTCGCCGAAGACCGCAACAACACCACCGCGACACCAACCACCGCCGTGATCGTGAACGACACCCCGCCTTCTTAGGCTGGGTGAACGTTTGATATGGCGGGGGCGCACGTCTCCGCCTTCCGCAACACCGCGGATATGCGCGTGAGAGACGGCAGACCTGTAAAACAGGGAAGAAAGGAGGTTTGGTGGAGCCAAGCGGGATCGAACCGCTGACCTCCTGCATGCCATGCAGGCGCTCTCCCAGCTGAGCTATGGCCCCATCAGATCCGGCAGATCGTCGCCGGGGGTTGCTGGCGTGACTGCTTGCGCCGTCACGGTGGGCGGCTTCTAACCGCGCTTCTCGAAGAGATCAAGCCCTTCCGAGAGCTTCGAGCGCCTTTCTTTGTCGGCGCTCGAAATGGACGCGCTATGCTGAGCGCGCCGAGCTGAAAAGATCAGCCTTCGTCGTCTTCGTCGCCACCGCGAACGATGTCTTCGAGATCGTCGTCTTCGTCTTCCTCGTCTTCAAGGAAGGTGTCTTCATCGTCGTCGCCGAGATCGACATCATCGTCTTCGTCGATGTCGGGCAGGTTGTCGTCGTCCTTGCTGTCCTCATCGGCTTCTTCAAGCGAGATGGTTTCAGCTTCGTCATCGGCCTCTTCGACCTCAGGCGTTTCCTTGGCTTCCTCATCTTCCTCGACACGCGATGCAGCGCGAGTCGGAGCTGCGATGGTTTCGAAGAAGCTCAGCGGATAGGTCTTGCCCGTATATGGCGAGACGATCGGATCCTTGTTCAGGTCGTAGAATTTGCGCCCGGTTTCGGGGCAGACACGCTTGGTGCCAAGCTCTGGATTTGCCACGGTTGCCTCGTGTCTCATGGGAGCCGTGGCACACTCGCCTGAAGCGGGCGACATGCTCCGTCGGTCCTGTTTAGAAGTGCGGACCCCATACAAACAGTTCCCAAGCCTGTCAAAGCCTTTGGCAGTGCTTGTCGCACGCTCTGCCTTGCATGCATGTTGTTCGGGTGCGAACAAGTCGGCGCTGCAGGGATGACCGGGTGGAGAAAGGGTGTTACGGAAGCCCCCGCCGGCAGCGCCCGCTCCCCGGCTCGTTGCTCCTCTTTTTTCTTGTTGCGATGTCCCATTCCCCTCTGCCCCAGCCCGCCACCGCGCATCGCGCCGAAGCCCTGACCGGCCGCGTTCGCGTTCCCGGCGACAAGTCGATATCCCACCGCTCCTTCATGTTCGGGGGTCTGGCATCGGGCGAAACCCGCATCACCGGCCTGCTCGAGGGCGAAGACGTGTTGCGCACGGGCGAAGCGATGAAGGCCATGGGTGCCCGGATCGAGCGCAATGGCGCGGAATGGGTGATCCAGGGCACCGGCAATGGCTGTTTGTTGCAGCCGGAAGCGCCGCTCGATTTCGGCAATGCCGGCACGGGTTCGCGGCTGACCATGGGCCTGGTCGGCACCTATGACATGGAAACGACCTTCATCGGCGACGCATCCTTGTCGAAGCGACCGATGGCGCGTGTGCTCGATCCCCTTCGCGAAATGGGCGTGCAGGTTTTGAACGCAGCGTCGGGCGATCGCATGCCGCTAACCCTGCGCGGTCCCAAACATGCCGCCCCCATCACTTACCGCGTGCCGATGCCGTCGGCGCAGGTGAAGTCGGCCGTTCTGCTCGCAGGCCTCAACACGCCAGGCATCACCACCGTGCTGGAGCCGGTGATGACGCGCGACCATACCGAAAAGATGCTACGCGGCTTCGGTGCGAACCTTGAAGTTGAAACCGATTCAACCGGCCTGCGCACCATCCGCATCGAAGGCGAAGGCAAGCTGACCGGCCAGGTCATTGCCGTACCCGGAGATCCGTCCTCAGCCGCCTTCCCGCTGGTGGCAGCGTTGCTCGTGCCGGGCTCGGACATCACGATCGAAAACGTGTTGATGAACCCGACCCGCACCGGTTTGATCCTGACCCTGCAGGATATGGGCGCCGACATCGAGCTTCTGAACCCGCGCAGTGCCGGCGGCGAAGATGTGGCCGATCTGCGCGTGCGCTCGTCGGACCTGCGCGGCGTTTCCGTTCCGCCGGAGCGCGCACCGTCGATGATCGATGAATATCCGGTGCTGGCAGTCGCCGCTTCATTTGCCGAAGGCACGACTGTCATGGATGGGCTGGACGAGTTGCGCGTGAAAGAGTCCGACCGCCTTGCTGCCGTTGCTGCCGGTTTGAAGGCCAACGGCGTTGAGTGCACGGAAGGTGAGGCTTCGCTGTCGGTTATCGGACGGCCTGGCGGCAAGGGCCTGGGCGGCGGTAGCGTTGAAACGCATCTCGACCACCGCATCGCGATGGCCTTCCTTGTGATGGGACTGGCTTCGGAGAGACCCGTCACAGTGGACGACCGAGCCATGATCGCCACCAGCTTCCCGGAGTTCATGGACCTGATGGCGGGGCTGGGCGCTGTTATAGAATAGGCATGGATTGGCTCTTCCTCATCCAGTTCCTGCTTGAGCCCCTTCTGGGCTACGCCTTCTATGCGGTGGCCTGCGTGCCATTCGTGGTTTGGGCGGGCATGGCGACGCGGCGCAGCACTGCGGCGCGAACAAGCGGCTATCCGGGCCACGCCGTCACGTTCTGGTTTCTGTTTTTGCCGGTCGTGCTGTTTGCGACAGGTCTGATCCGCGGCTTCGACGTTCGCGATCCTGCAACGCCTTACATCGATGACGAATGGGGGCAGGTGCTGACGCTGCTCACCGTCCCGGCACTGGCCTGGCTCGTCGGCTACGTCATCGGCGCGATCGTCGGCAGCAGTGAGCGCGAGCGGGTCTGACGCATCCCGGCTTGCACAGCTTCGCCGCTTTGACCTATCGGTTCTCGATCAACAGCTTCACGGAAAGGACATGCCATGCCCGACAAGGTCGCGATCGTCGTAGGAGGCGGCTCCGGAATTGGCGCGGCGGCCGCACGCAAGCTTCACCTTGACGGCTTCAAGCTCGGCGTGATGTCGTCTTCCGGCAAGGGCGAGGCCTTGGCTAAGGAGCTCGGCGGCTACGGCTTTACCGGATCCAACCAGTCGCCGAATGATCTCAAGCGCTTCGTGGATGGCGCGGTATCGACTTTCGGGCGCATCGACGTGCTGGTGAATGGCGCTGGCCATGGTCCGCGCGCACCCCTGCTCGATATCACCGACGAGCAATGGCACACCGGCTTCGATGTTTACTTCATGAACGTGGTGCGCGCGACGCGGCTGGTGGCGCCGATCATGGCAACGCAAGGCGGCGGCGCGATCATCAACATCTCGACCGCATGGATCGACGAGCCGAGCGCAATGTTCCCGACCTCGGCTGTGGCCCGTGCCGGCCTGTCCGCCTACACCAAGCTGTTTGCCGACGAATATGCAGGCCGAAACGTTCGCATGAACAATGTGCTGCCGGGCTGGATCGACAGCCTGCCCGCAACCGACGAGCGGCGCGAAAGCGTGCCGATGAAGCGTTACGGCAAGGCCGACGAAATCGCCGCCACCATCGCTTTCCTGGCTTCGGAAGGCGCGGCTTACATTACCGGTCAGAGCATCCGGGTCGATGGCGGGTTGTTGCGGTCCGTTTGATGGCTATGCCTTTGATTATTGCCATCGACGGTCCGGCTGCGTCCGGGAAAGGCACGCTGGCGCGGCGGTTGGCGGCACATTACGATCTGCCGCATCTCGATACCGGCCTTACCTATCGCGCGGTGGCGCATCGGCTGCTGGAACTCGGACTGCCGCTTGAGAACGTGTCAGCTGCCGAAACCGCCGCTCGGCAGCTCGATCTCGGCGCGATGGATCGCGAAGTGCTGTCTCAGCATGCCGTGGGTGAAGCAGCATCGAAGGTTGCGGTCATGCCCACCGTCAGGCGCATCCTGGTCGACAAGCAGCGGGTCTTTGCGGCCGATGGCGCGGTGCTGGATGGGCGTGACATCGGCACGGTGGTTTGCCCGGATGCCCGCGTGAAGCTTTACGTGACGGCCTCGCCTGAGGTCCGCGCCCGCCGTCGTCATGACGAGATGACGGCCGCCGGCAGGGATGCTTCCTATCAGACCATCCTCGCCGACATCGAAAAACGCGATGCGCGCGACATGGGCCGGGCCGACTCGCCGCTAAAGCCGGCCGAGGACGCCCACTTGCTTGACACCTCGCAAATGGATATAGAAGCCGCGTTTTCAGCGGCGAAGACGATCATCGACGATAATCTTGCCGTTGGAAGCACGATCTAGATCCAAAAAGTATTTGGTCCGCGTTCAAACGCACCCATATTCCACCGGATCCGATTGAAACCTGCCTGCCTGCATTCCATGCGCCGGACCCGCTGCTCGCAAAGCAGCACAGGGCATTCATTTGTCCGGGATGTTCGGTAGGCAAACGCAACACGAACCTACGGCGCCTGCCGCATCCCATGAGGACGCGGTTTCCAGGAGATTATATGTCACAATCCAATCCATCCCGCGACGATTTCGCCAGCCTGCTCGAAGAGTCGTTTTCTGAGAATGCTTCTTCCGAAGGTGCCGTCGTCAAGGGCATCGTGACTGCCATTGAAAAAGACATGGCAATCATCGACGTCGGCCTGAAGGTCGAAGGTCGCGTTCCGCTGAAGGAATTCGGCGCCAAGGCCAAGGACGGCGAGCTCAAGGTGGGCGATACCGTCGAAGTCTATGTCGAGCGCATCGAAAACGCGCTGGGCGAAGCCATGCTGTCGCGCGACAAGGCTCGCCGCGAAGAAAGCTGGGTCCGCCTCGAAGAGAAGTTCAACGCCAGCGAGCGCGTCGAAGGCGTCATCTTCAACCAGGTCAAGGGCGGCTTCACGGTCGATCTCGACGGCGCCGTGGCGTTCCTGCCGCGCTCCCAGGTCGATATTCGCCCAATCCGCGACGTCACCCCGCTGATGCACAACCCGCAGCCCTTCGAGATCCTGAAGATGGATCGTCGTCGCGGCAACATCGTTGTTTCACGCCGCACCGTTCTCGAAGAGAGCCGCGCCGAGCAGCGTTCCGAGATCGTCCAGAACCTCGAAGAGGGTCAGGTGGTCGAGGGTGTGGTCAAGAACATCACCGATTACGGTGCGTTCGTTGACCTGGGCGGCATCGACGGCCTGCTGCACGTTACCGACATGGCCTGGCGCCGCGTCAACCATCCGACCGAAATCCTCAACATCGGTCAGACGGTCAAGGTGCAGATCATCCGCATCAACCAGGAAACCCACCGTATCTCGCTCGGCATGAAGCAGCTCGAGAGCGATCCGTGGTCCGACATCGGCACCAAGTTCCCGATCGGCAAGAAGATCGCCGGTACGGTCACGAACATCACCGATTACGGTGCGTTCGTGGAGCTGGAACCAGGCATCGAAGGCCTGATCCACGTGTCGGAAATGTCCTGGACGAAGAAGAACGTCCATCCGGGCAAGATCCTGTCGACCACGCAGGCGGTCGATGTTGTCGTGCTCGAGGTCGATCCGTCCAAGCGCCGCATCTCGCTCGGTCTCAAGCAGACCCTCGAGAACCCATGGGAAGCCTTTGCTCGCAACCATCCGGTTGGCAGCCAGGTCGAGGGCGAGGTCAAGAACAAGACCGAGTTCGGCCTGTTCATCGGTCTCGATGGCGATGTCGACGGCATGGTTCACCTGTCGGATCTCGACTGGAACCGTCCGGGCGAGCAGGTCATCGAGGAATACAACCGCGGTGAAATGGTGCAGGCTCAGGTTCTCGACGTCGATGTCGAGAAGGAGCGTATCTCGCTCGGCATCAAGCAGCTCGGCAAGGACTCCGTTGGCGAAGCCGCGACTTCGGGCGAACTGCGCAAGAACGCTGTTGTGACCTGTGAAGTGACCGCGATCACCGATGGTGGCATCGAGGTTCGCCTTGTCGATCACGACATGGAAAGCTTCGTTCGTCGCTCCGACCTGTCGCGTGACCGTGACGAGCAGCGCCCTGAGCGTTTCTCGGTTGGCCAGAAGGTCGACGCTCGCGTCATCGCCTTCGACAAGAAGACCCGTCGCCTGCAGGTTTCCATCAAGGCGCTGGAAATCGCCGAAGAGAAGGAAGCCGTCGCACAGTACGGTTCGACCGACTCGGGCGCTTCGCTCGGCGACATCCTGGGCGCCGCCCTCAAGAACCGCGGCAACTAAGCCTCAGGTTCAACGAATACGAAAAAACCCCGCCGGAGCGATCCGGCGGGGTTTTGCTTTGAGCGGTAATTCAAACGGAGAGCTTAGAACTCGCGGCCGATCTTTGCGTCCACCGAATGGCGGTTGCCGCCGCGGATAACGAAGAAGAGCGTGATGGCAGCCCAGAGGATCGACTTTTCCGCACCGGAGAAGCCCTGCGCCTGCAGGATCCAGTGGAAGTACACCGTGACCAGCAGGATGAAGGTGGTGACCGCCGCTGCCGGACGCGTCAGCAGGCCGATCATCAGCAGAAGCCCACCGCCGAACTCGCCGAGCGCAAGCATCAGTGCCCAGAAGGTAGGCGGATAGAAGCCGATCGATTCGACCATACCTGCTGCACCGAACGGGTTCATGATTTTCGGGAAACCGTGGATGACGAGGAAACCGCCGGCGATGACGCGCAGCAGCGTTTCGGCGCCTTCATACGCGGAAGCATAGAGCCCGCCGAGTGCGGGAATGATCAAGCGGCGGTTCGGGTTGATGGGTTGGACCATAAGGGGAGGACTCCGATCAGGTTTCAGAACAATGGCTGGCATGAAGTCAAAGGGCGTGCCAGCGTCAAGTCGCTCCGGCCTTGAAACACTGTTCGCAAATCAAGAAGCACGACTTGGTGATCGCCCCCTTGATGATCCTGATGACGTGCCCAGCCGGATCATCATCTGTCGTCCTGCCGATGCATTTTGGCGCCGAACGCGGCAAAGCGCATCTTTGCCTTGCTCGCTAAAGCGAATATATCGCTTCCAACAAACAGGCATCCGCGCCGGAGACCCGATCATGACGACCATCAAGGCAAGCCCGAAGCTCGTAACCGTGTTCGGAGGCTCAGGCTTTGTCGGGCGCCATATCGTGCGTGCGTTGGCCAAGCGCGGTTATCAGGTGCGCGTGGCTTGCCGCCGTCCGGAACTCGCCAACCATACGCAGCCGATGGGTACGATCGGCCAGATCCAGCCGATCCAGGCCAATCTGCGCTATCGCTGGTCGGTGGACCGAGCGGTGGAAGGCGCAGACTATGTGGTCAATGCGGTCGGCATCCTGTTCGAAAGCGGTCGGCAGAGCTTCAACACGGTGCAGGATTTCGGCGCGCGCTCGGTGGCGGAAGCTGCCCGCGCGGCCGGTGCACCTCTGACGCATATTTCCGCGATCGGCGCCAATGACGGCTCCGAGTCGATTTATGCTCGCAGCAAGGCGCGCGGCGAACAGGCCGTTCTGGAGACATCCCCGGACGCCGTGATCCTGCGGCCCTCGATTGTTTTCGGGCCGGAAGACAGCTTCTTCAACCGGTTCGCCGACATGGCGCGCTACTCCCCCATGCTTCCGCTGCTTGGCGGCGGCAAGACGCGGCTGCAGCCGGTCTATGTCGGCGATGTCGCCGAAGCCGCTGCTATGTCGGTGGATGGGCGGGTTGCTGGCGGCCGCGTTTACGAACTCGGCGGGCCTGAAGTTCTGACCTTCCGTGAGTGCATGGAGCACATGCTGGATGTGGTGGATCGCCGCCGCCCGCTCGTGTCGGTGCCTTGGCCGATTGCCAAGCTGCAAGGCGCGATCCTCGGCATGCTGCCGGGCCACCTGCTCACCAGCGATCAGGTCACATTGCTGAAGTCCGACAATGTCGTTTCGGAAGAAGCAATCAGGGATGGCCGGACGCTGAGCGGTCTCGGCATTACGCCCGAAACCGTGGACGCTATCCTGCCGAGCTATCTATGGCGCTACCGCGTCGCCGGCCAATACACCCGCGTCGGCCGCCACGCCTGATTTGACGAAGCCTTTCGCCTTCTCACCGCATGGCCAGAAGGCCAATGAGGCCGAGCGTTCCTACGACAATGCGCCACCAGCCAAAGATGGCGTAGCCGCGCTTCGATACGAAATCGAGCAGCGACCGCACCACCAGCACCGCCACGATAAAGGCGGTGATGAAGCCGGCGCCGATGATCGGCAGATCCGCCGCGCTTAGCACATTCCAGTTCTTGATGAGGTCGAGCGTGAAGGCGCCGGCCATTGTCGGCATGGCCAGGAAGAACGAGAACTCCGCTGCCGAACGCTTGCTGGCGCCCATCAGCAAGGCGCCGACGATGGTCGAACCGGATCTCGACGTGCCGGGGATCATCGCCAGGCACTGGAACAGGCCGATTTTGAAGCAAAGCGACAGCGGATAATCGATGAGGTCCTTGTAGACCGGCGTTTCCGCGCGGCGATCCACCCACAACAGGACGATGCCGCCAAGGATGAGCGCAATGCAGATCGTCACGGGGGCTTCAAACAGCACGGCCTTGATGAAGCCATGCGCCAGCGCGCCGATCACGGCTGCGGGCAAAAAGGCGACGAGAACGCCAAGCACGAAGCGCTGCGTTGCTCGAGAGCGTGGCAGATGCACGATCAGGTCCTTCAGCCGCGTGAAATACACGGTCAGGATTGCCAGGATCGCGCCGAGCTGAATCAGCACTTCAAAGGACTTGCCGGTCGATTCGAAGCCCAGGAAGTGACCGACCAGCAGGAGGTGGCCGGTTGACGACACCGGCAGAAATTCGGTCAGACCTTCCAATGCGCCGAGAAGAAGCGCTTCAACGATTGTCTGGTCTGCCATGAACTTACCTTCGGAGCGGTGGGGGTGCGGCGGAGCCGGCACCATTGCGCATGAACCTTGTCCGAGTCATGACCCAACGCAGCGCTTGCTTGTCAGGACCGCGATCTGCTCCTATAGGACCAGCCTTGACCGCGACTTCGTATAATGCCGCGGCCTGTAGCGGCACAGCCGGCTGATTGCCAGCCTCTCAGTTCAGAAGCGGATATGCTGACCCTTTTCCATCACCCCATGTCCGCAGCCAGCCGGTTCATTCGCCTCATCTTCGGAGAATATGGCGAGGAGATCGCGCTGATCGAGGAACGGCCTTGGGCCCGGCGCAAGGAATTCCTATCGCTCAACCCGGCGGGCTCCATTCCCGTTCTGCTGGCAGAGGGCGATGTGCCGATCGTCGGTGGCACCGTCATTTCGGAGTACATCGACGAAACGCGCGGCGTGCTGAAGCGCGAACGGCGCTTGTTCGCCGACACATCCGTCGAGCGGGCGGAAATCCGCCGACTGGTGGACTGGTATCTTGGCAAGACCGAAAACGAAGTCACGCGCCACCTCGTGCGCGAACGGGTTTACAAGCCGCTGATGCCGGCTGGCGAAGGCGGTGGTTCGCCGGATTCGGCCGTAATCCGCACGGCGCGCTCCAACCTCAAGCAACATCTGAAATATACGAACTGGTTGGCCGGCACGCGCAACTGGCTGGCGGGCGACCGGATCACCTATGCCGACATGGCGGGTGCGGCCGCGCTTTCGACGCTGGATTATCTCGGCGAGATCAACTGGAGCGAATATCCGGCCGCCAAGGACTGGTACACGCGCATGAAATCGCGCCCCGCCTTCCGCTCGGTTCTGGCCGACCGCGTGCGTGGCGTTTCGCCTGTGTCGCATTACGCGGATCTGGATTTCTGAGATGATGCCGGCTTCCGGGAGGGCAGCGCGGTTGCGGGCTTTCCTCGAAGTCGAGGCGAGAGCGGTCGGGTTCGATGCCGTCGGCATCACCCTACCGGATGCCATCCCCAGCGCGCCTGAGCGGCTGCAGATCTTCCTGGGCGATGGCTGTCATGGCTCCATGGACTGGATGGAAACGCGTTCCGACGAACGCGCTGATCCTCAGACCCTTTGGGGAGAAGTGCGCTCCGTGATCATGCTCGGCATGAATTACGGTCCCGACAGCGATCCGCGCAGCGTTCATGCCCGGAAGGATCGCGCGGCCATCTCGGTTTACGCGCAGAACCGTGATTATCATGATGTCGTCAAAGGCAAGCTGAAGACGCTTGCCGGCAAGTTTGCATCTCGCGCAGGCGCCGACGTGAAGGTGTTCGTCGATACAGCACCGGTGATGGAAAAGCCGCTGGCAGAACAGGCCGGGCTGGGATGGCAGGGCAAGCATACCAATCTGGTCAGCCGCCACTTCGGCTCCTGGCTGTTCCTCGGCTCGATCTTCACCACCGCCGAACTCGAGCCGGACGATGCGGTGATCGATCATTGCGGCCGCTGCAATGCCTGTCAGACCGCCTGCCCGACCAACGCGTTTCCGGCTCCTTATCGGCTCGATGCACGCCGCTGCATCTCCTACCTGACGATCGAGAACAAGGGCCCAATCCCGCAGGAATTTCGGACCGCGATCGGCAACCGTATCTATGGCTGCGACGATTGCCTCGCCGCTTGTCCTTGGAACAAGTTCGCAAGAGTTGCGGCCGAAGCGAAGTTCGCCGCGCGGGATGATCTGCGTGCGCCGAAGCTGGCCGATCTGCTCGCGCTTGATGATGGGGCGTTCCGAACGCTGTTTAGTGGATCGCCGGTGAAACGGATCGGGCGCGATCGCTTCCTGCGCAACGTCCTGATCGCGGCAGGCAATTCCGGCGACGCTGTGTTGATCCCGCCATGTGAAGCGCTCCTTGCCGATCCGAACCCGCTTGTGCGCGGTGCCGCCGTGTGGGCGCTATCCCGGTTGATGCCGCGCGCTGTGTTTGTTCGTCTCAGCGAGCGTCATGCGGATGAGGCCGACTCGGGTGTGCTCGAGGAATGGCAAACTGCCTTACCGGTATTTGAGGAAGCATACCCATGCGCGTTTTGATCTTCGGCGCCGGCTTTTCCGGCCGCGCGATAGGGCGTCGCTTTGCGCAAGCCGGTATCCCCGTTGCAGGCACGACGCGCTCGCCAGACAAGTTCGCGCATCTGGAGCGCGCGGGCATCCGGCCCTTCCAGTTCGATGGATCGATTTCCGCTGAACTCGCCGCTGAACTGAAGCAGGTCACACATCTCATCCTCTCCGCCGCGCCCGATGCTTCAGGCGATCCCGTACTGAACGCCGCCGCCGGTCTGCTGCATGGTCACACACCGGCGCTCGAATGGATTGGCTATCTTTCCACCGTCGGCGTTTATGGTGACCGAGGCGGCGGCTGGGTCGTGGAAGAGGATGCAAAGGACCCGACCTCCACGCGTGGACGCCAGCGCGTTGCTGCTGAACAAGCCTGGACGGATTTCGGTGACGAGCGCGGTGTACCGGTGGCGCTGCTCAGGCTGGCCGGCATCTATGGTCCGGGCCGCAACACCTTCCTCAACCTCGAACAAGGAAAGGCCAAGCGCGTCATCAAGCCGGGTCAGGTCTTCAACCGCATCCACGTCGAGGATATTGCCGGTGCAACGGAGCTGCTGGCGCGCGAAAAGATCGGCGGGGCCTTCAACATCGCCGATGACGAGCCGGGGCCGCCGCAGGATGTCGTTGCCTTAGCCGCTGATCTCATGGGGATGGCGCCGCCGCCGGAAACCCCGTTCGACGAAGCCGACATGTCGCCGATGGCGCGCAGTTTTTACGGCGACAACAAGCGCGTTTCCAACGCCAAGCTGCGTCACGCCGGATACACGTTCCGCTACCCAAACTACCGCATGGCGCTCCAAGCGATGATGCAGGCCGGCAACTGGCGCGACGCTGGGTAAGCCACATCCCGCGACACGACTCGGTACCGGATGCACGCTGTTAAGCTCCGGTTAACCTTGACGGCGGAAGGATCAGCGCCAAAGCCGGCCAAAAGCGCCGTTGGAGATCACCCGATGCGCACACCCTCCCGATGGCTCCGCGCGGTCTTTGCCTGCGCCACCCTGCTCGCGCTTGTCCCCGCCATTCCGCAGGTCAACGCCGCCGAGCCGCTCGCAAAGGACCTGTTCGGTTCCAAGTCCCTGCCCGCTGTAATGCCAGCGAAGTCCTACGGCTTTTATTCCAAAGGCTGCTTCGGCGGCGGCATCGCCATGGCGGTGGATGGTCCGCATTGGCAGGCCATGCGCTTGTCGCGCAATCGCCGCTGGGGCCATCCGCAACTTATCAAGACGCTTGAAAAGCTTTCTGATGATGGTGCGGAGAAGGATGGATGGAACGGCCTGATGCTGGGCGACATTTCGCAACCCCGCGGCGGGCCGATGTTGTCGGGACACGCTTCTCACCAGGTCGGCCTTGATGCCGACATCTGGTTCACGCCGATGCCGAAGCGGCGCTTGTCTGGGCCGGAGCGCGAAAGCTTCGAGCCGAAATCCATGATCAAGGACGGCGGTCTGACGGTCGACGATCGGCTTTGGACGCCAGCGCATGCTGCGATCCTCAAACGCGCCGCCGGCTATCCTGAAGTCGAGCGCATCTTCGTGCATCCCGGCATCAAGAAGAAGCTCTGCGACACAGTGAAGGGCGACCGATCCTGGCTGAACAAGGTGCGGCCATTCTGGGGACACGACTATCATTTCCACGTGCGCATCGGCTGCCCGCCCGGCTCTGTCGGCTGCAAGGCTCAGGAGTCCACCGGCACCGGCGACGGCTGCGACAAGTCGCTGGCCTGGTGGTTCACCGAAGAACCCTGGCGTAAACCTACCGGCCCGCAAGCACCCCGCGCCCGCGATGTCATGACCATGAAGGCGCTGCCTAAGGAATGCCGCATGGTGCTGGAAGCGCCATCGCCGCAGTCCGAAGCTTCGGTAACGGTCGGCGGCGGCAGCAATCGCGTGGCCGATGTCATCCCGACCGCTTCACCGGTTGAGCCGGAACTGCCGAACGCCATTCCGGTGCCGTCTCCCCGCCCATCCGGACAATAAAGAGACCGCCAAGCCTTGGCGGCGGGCGCGAACCGGATTAGGTCTCAATCGATTTAGTTCGGTCCGCCCATGTCCCGCCGCATCGCCCTCATCGCGCATGATTTGAAGAAGGACGACCTCGTCGCCTTCGTTTCTGCGCATGCCGCGTTTTTCGAGACCTGCAGCCTGGTTGCCACCGGCACGACGGGCAGCCTGGTGAAGGCAGCCTGCCCGCAGCTCGATGTCACGCTTCTGAAAAGCGGGCCGCTTGGCGGAGATCAGCAGATCGGCGCGCTGATTGCGGAAGGCGCGATCTACATCCTCATCTTCTTCGTCGATCCGCTGACGCCGATGCCGCATGATGTCGACGTGAAGGCACTAATGCGGCTCGGCATCGTTTACGACATTGCAATGGCGCTCAACCGGGCTTCCGCGGAAATGATCCTCCGCAGCGAGGAAGCCGGCTTGAATGGCGCATGACCGAGCGGATTGGATAGAAACGACATGGCCCAGCTTTTTGAAGACACGGTGTTGAAGTTCCCGGTTCTGATCGGCGACATCGGCGGCACCAATGCGCGCTTCGCGATCCTGACCGGGCCCCATGCCGACCCCAAGGAATTCCCGATCGTGCAAACGGCGGATTTCGCCACGATCGATGATGCGATCCAGACCTCGATCCTCGACCGCACCTCGTTGCGCCCGATGTCGGCGGTGCTGGCCGTTGCAGGCCCGGTGGAAGGCGACGAAATCCGCTTGACCAACTGTCCGTGGGTTGTGCGGCCGAAGACCTTCTTCGGCGAACTCGGCTTTTCCGAACTGATCGTTCTCAACGATTTCGAGGCGCAGGCGCTTGCCGTCGTGGCCTTGGGCGAGCCGCATATGGAAAAGATCGGCGGCGGGACAGGTGAAGCGCTCGCCAGCCGTGTCGTGCTTGGGCCGGGAACCGGCCTCGGCGTCGCCGGCCTCGTGCATGCCGTTCATACCTGGATCCCCGTTCCGGGCGAAGGCGGGCACATGGATATCGGGCCGCGCACGGAGCGCGACTACGCGGTGTGGCCGCATATCGAGCAAATCGAAGGCCGTGTGTCAGGCGAACAGCTGCTCAGCGGCCGCGGTCTGGTGAACCTTTATCGCGCCATCGCCAGGACCGACGGCAAGGAAGCCGTGCTGACCACACCGGCCGAGGTCACTGCACATGCGCTGGACAAGTCCGACGCAATCGCCGTGGAAGCCGTCGAGATGTTCGTGACGGCGTTGGGCCGCACGGCCGGCGATCTGGCGCTGGTGTTCATGAGTAAGGGCGGCGTATTCTTGACCGGCGGCATTGCGCAAAAGATCATCCCGGCATTGAAAACCGGCGCTTTCCGCAGGGCGTTCGAAGACAAGGCGCCGCATAGCCACCTTCTCAGCACCATGCCGGTTTATGTGATTACCCATCCGCTGGCCGCGCTCGCCGGTCTGGCCGCCTTTGCCCGCACGCCCGCTTTGTTTGGCGTCGAAACGCATGGCCGCAGCTGGAGCGCGTGACATCGCGCGTCAGCTTGGGGCAACCATCCGCGATTCGCCGATAGAAATGTGGCCGCGATGCCTTTATGAAGGCGCCAACAGCCGGCCGCATGCTGCGTCGGCTGTTCAACGGACTGGACGAGCGGTTGACGGCCATCAAGCAGAACGAGGCGGTTAAAGCCAAGCGCGGCATCTTCAGGGGCGAGACGTTCTCCATCCTGAAGCGGATGCTGGCGGAAAACAGCCGGGATTATGTCGGCTCCTACACGGTTGCCATCCTGTGCCTGCTGGCAATTGCCGCCACCACCGCATTCAGCGCCTGGATCATGCGCGACGTCATCGACGAGATCTTCGTCAATGCCCGCGCCGACCTGATCGCGCTGATCTCTGCTTCGATCTTCGCCGCTTTCCTTATCCGCGGCGTGGCCGGTTATGCGCAGTCGGTGATCCTGGCGCGCGTCGGCAACAATCTCGTGGCGCGTTATCAGAAGCGTATCTTCGATCACCTGATGAAGCTCGGCATCGGCTTTTTCAGCGACCAGCGCTCCGGTCAGCTGGCCGCGCGCATCACCGAAAACGTCAACGGCGTACGCGACCTCTTGTCGATGACGCTGACCTCCATTGCGCGCGATCTGGTTTCGCTGCTCGCGCTGGTGGGCGTCATGATCTACCAGGACCCGTTCCTGGCCATGATCGCGCTGCTGATCGGCCCGCCGTTGATCTTTGCGGTGAACACGCTGATGCGTCGTCTGCGCAAGGCTGCGCGCAAGGCTGTCGTGGTCAATTCCCGTCTTGTCGGTGCGATCCAGGAAGCAACGCAGGGTGTGGCCATCGTCAAGGCCTTCACCATGGAAGACCAGCTGTCGCGGCGCATCGGCGCGCTGATCGACGATGCCGAACAGCGCGCCAACAAGATCGCCCAGGTGTCCGAGCGCACTACGCCGATCGCGGAAATTCTGGCCGGCGTCGCCGTTGCCGGTGTGATCGCTTATTCCGGCTATCGCGCGGCCTACGAACAGCTGCCGCCCGGCGCCGTCTTCGCCTTCATCACCGCGCTGATGCTGGCTTACGACCCCGCGCGCCGCTTGGCCCGCGTCCAGGTCAATCTTGAAAAGTCTCTCGTCAATGCGCGCATGATCTATGAAATTCTCGACATCGAGCCGCATCAGCGCGATGCCGCCGGTGCCACCGAGTTGAAGGTGCAATCCGGCGCCGTGCGGTTCGAAAATGCCAGCTTCGCTTACGACGAAACGCTGCCCGTGCTGCGTGCCGTCTCTTTCGAAGCAGGTGCCAACCAGACAACAGCCATCGTCGGTTCGTCAGGCGCCGGCAAATCGACGCTGATCTCGCTTCTGCTGCGCTTCTACGATCTCCAGTCCGGCCGCATCACTGTGGATGGTCAGGATATCGCACGGGTCACCAAGCAGTCGCTGCGCAGCCAGATCGCCTATGTTTCGCAACAGCCTTATCTGTTTGAAGGCACGATCCGCGACAACATCCGCTATGGCCGCCCGGACGCGACCGACGCCGAAGTCGAGGAAGCCGCCGGCATCGCCTATGCCGATACTTTCATCCGGGCCCAAACCGAAGGCTACGATACGCTGGTCGGGGAAAGCGGCGCCACGCTTTCCGGCGGCCAGCGCCAACGCGTGTCGATCGCCCGTGCCATCCTGCGCAATGCACCGATCCTCGTGCTCGACGAAGCCACGTCGGCGCTCGACAATGAATCGGAAGCGCAGGTGCAGGCGGCGCTCGAGCGCGTCATGCAGGGCCGCACCACCATCGTTATTGCTCATCGCATGTCGACCGTGGTCAGTGCCGACAAGATCGTGGTGATGGATTCCGGCGAAGTCGTCGAGCAAGGCACGCATGACGAATTGCTGGCCGACAAGAACGGCATCTATGCCCGCTTCTATCGCCTTCAAACGCAGAAGGGTCTGGAGCTCGTGGAAGACCGCGCTTCATCCGAAACCTCGACCGTGCAGCGAAAGACACTGCCATGATGAGCGAGAACGCATCGAAGCCGATGCGACTGGTTGTGGTTGGTGCCGGCGGCCGCATGGGTCAGGCGCTGATCCGCGCAATCGGCGAGACCAAGGATGCTGTTTTGTCGGGCGCGGTCGAGCGGCAAGGCTCCGCTGCGCTCGGCCGTGATGCAGGTGAGCTTGCCGGCGTCGGGTCGCTCGGCGTCCTCGTGACAGATGATCCGTTGCCGGTATTCGCCCAGGCCGACGGCGTGCTCGACTTCACCTCGCCGGCGGCAAGCGTGGAGTTCGCAGGTTATGCCGCGCAGGCCCATATCGCGCATGTGATCGGCACCACCGGATGCTCGGCAGAGGATGACGCCAAGATTCTGGCTGCCGCGCGTCACGCGACGATCGTGAAGTCCGGCAATATGAGCCTCGGCGTCAATCTTCTGGCGGCGCTGGTGGAACAGGCGGCTCGCGCCCTTCCCGCAGCCGATTTCGACATCGAGGTGCTGGAAATGCACCATCGCCACAAGGTGGATGCGCCGTCCGGCACGGCCTTGCTGCTCGGCCAGTCGGCGGCAGAGGGTCGCGCCATCGAGCTTGAAGAAAACAGCGTACGCAGTCGCGACGGCCACACCGGTTCGCGGGAAGCAGGCACGATCGGCTTCGCCACCTTGCGAGGCGGTTCTGTTGTCGGCGAGCATTCCGTGATCCTGGCTGGCGCCGGCGAACGCATCACGCTTTGCCATATGGCCGAAGACCGCTCGATCTTTGCGCGCGGCGCTGTGCGTGCGGCCTTGTGGGCGCGCGGACGCAAATCGGGCCTTTATTCCATGCGAGACGTCCTTGGCCTGGCTTGAGCGCCAGCGCTGCCTCTGATCATCAGAACGAACTGGGAGAGATAAATGTCCGGTACCCTCGTGCTCGTGCGCCACGGCCAGAGCGATTGGAACCTCAAGAACCTGTTCACCGGCTGGCGTGATCCAGAGCTGACCGAACAGGGCGTTACCGAAGCCAAGGCAGCAGGCACCAAGCTTGCCGCCCGCGGGCTGAAGTTCGATCTCGCTTATACGTCCGACCTGAAGCGGGCGCAGAACACCTGCGCACTGATCCTCGGCGAATTGGCTCAGGACAGCCTCAAGACCATCCGCAACCAGGCGCTGAACGAGCGCGATTACGGCGACCTGTCTGGCCTCAACAAGGACGATGCGCGTGCCAAGTGGGGCGAGGACCAGGTTCATATCTGGCGCCGCTCCTATGACGTGCCGCCGCCCGGCGGCGAAAGCCTGCGTGACACCGGCGCACGCGTCTGGCCCTACTACATGCACGAAGTCCAGCCGCATGTGCTCCGCGGTGAGACCGTTCTGGTCGCCGCCCACGGCAACTCGCTGCGCGCCCTCATCATGGCGCTGGATGGCCTGACCGGCGAGGAGGTCGTCTCCATGGAACTCGGAACCGGCGTGCCGATCGTCTACAAGCTCAATGCAGATTCCACCGTCGCATCCAAGGAAACGCTGTAAACTCCGCTTGGCCGGCAGCCCATGCCGGCTCACGATCTTCGCAGACGGACGCATCTGCGAAGATTGCTGGAAACAGCGAAGATTGTGCGTTGACAGAATCCAGCGCCGCACGTACATCGGCGGCGCACACCTGCCCAGGTGGCGGAATTGGTAGACGCGCACGGTTCAGGTCCGTGTGCCGCGAGGCGTGGAGGTTCGAGTCCTCTCCTGGGCACCATCATCTCACAAGATGTGGTTTGCAAGCTAATCAGCCAAAACCCAATCCTTAGCTTGCGGCGTCAGCGCTCACGACGAGCGATCCTTACCTATTCTATATCGAGTTCGTGCCTGCTCAAGCTTGCTTCGACGCAGGTCGTACAGCTGTGAGGCGTTCTTGAACGCGATAGAGCACCGGACTCACAGCCAATAGTGGCGCCGGAACATCGCCACTCATCAAGCCGCAAGGATGCGATCTTACTTGCCAAAAGCGGACTTGATCGCTTTCCAGCCAGGCGAAATCACCGTGCTGGCGATCGGGATCAGAACCGTGCCCAGTGCCAATCCGAAAAGGCCGAAGCCGGCTGTTTCAGCAAACCAGGCGACGATCGGTCCGGCCGCATGATCGGCTAATTCATGCACATGCTCGATCGCAGCGGCCGGCCCATGCCAGCCGAAACCGCCCGCGCCGTGCGCGACGATGCTGCCGCCTACCCAGATCATGGCGGCCGTACCGATCACGCCAAGCACCAGCATGACCGTCGGCATGCCCTTCACCATGGCGCGTCCGAGAGCGCGACCGAAGCCAGTCAGCGCATGGCGTGCGAGATACATGCCCATGTCGTCCAGGCGCACGATCAGCGCCACGGCGCCGTAAACCAGCAGCGTGATGCCGGTGCCGACAAGCGCCAGAACCGCCGCTTGCATGATGAAGCTGTTGGCGGGAATGGCCGCCAGCGCGATGGTCATGATCTCGGCCGACAGAATGAAGTCGGTCTTGATCGCGCTCGCGACCTGCTCGTCCTCACGGCTGGCAGCGTTCATCGCCACCGGCGTCAGCTTTTCCTCGTGTCCTTCCGCATGGCTCGGTGCCAAGGCGTGAAACACCTTCTCGGCACCTTCGTAAGCGAGATAAGCGCCGCCCAGCATCAGCAGCGGCGTGATGGCGGAGGGCAGAAAGAAGCTCAGCACGAGGGCGGCCGGCAGCAGGAACAAGAGCTTGTTCTTGAGCGAGCCCAGCGCAATCTTGCCGACAATCGGCAGTTCCCGCTTGGCCGCAAACCCGTCCAGATAACGCGGCGTGACGGCCGCATCGTCGATCACGGCCGCACTTGCCTTCACGCCGGCCTTCGTCGCCATGCCCGCAACATCATCGACCGACGAGGCCGCGACCTTGACGATGCCTGCTATGTCGTCAAGCAGCCCCAACAGTCCGATGCTCATGCACGTCTCGCTCTCTTATTGTTCTCGCTCAGCCCAACTTGGACAAGCAGGCCAACAAGGCAAGGCGGCAGTTGTTCCTTTCCGCGACTTGCCGCATACAAGCGGCTCGAAAGATAAGAGCAGGGAACAGGCATGGTGCAGGGTCAAAAGGCAGGCGAGCGGATCGCGATCATCGGCAGCGGCGGGATCGGCGGGTATCTGGCAAGCCAGCTCCACGCTGCCGGGCATGACATCACCTTGTGTGTGCGCACGCCCTTCGACAAGCTGGTGATCACCGAAGCCGACGGCGGCTCGGAAACCACCGTACCCGTTCGGATCGCTACCGACCCTGCGGCGGAAAAGCCTGCCAAATGGATCCTCGTAACCACCAAGGCGCAGGATGTGCCGAGTGCTGCAGCATGGTTGGAAAAGCTCGCAGGACCCGACAGCGTCGTGGTTGTCACGCAGAACGGCATCGAGCACGAAGAGCGTGTTCGGCCCTTTTTGCCTGCTGAAACACAGGTCCTGCCGGCCATCATGATCTGCGCCGTCGAGCGCTTGGCACCCGGACACATCCTCCATCACGGCCATGCCAAGATCAGTGTGCCGCAAGGGCCCGTGGGCGATGATTTTGCCGAGCTGTTTGCCGGAAGCGCCTTCGAGATCAACGGCGAGGATGACTTCCGGACCGTGGCCTGGGGCAAGCTGCTGACCAATGCCATGGCCAACCCTGTCACCGCGCTGACCGTGCGCCGTGGTGCGGTGTTTTCGGACAGCCAGGTTGCAGAATTGGCCCGCAGCATCGGGCGTGAAGTGGTTGCCGTGGCGAAGGCCGCCGGCGCAAAGCTCAGCGATTCCGACATCGAGGGACCGCTGGCACGCAACGCCAAGTCGCCAAACAGCGGATCATCAATGCTTTATGATCGTCTGGCCGGCCGGCCTCTGGAATATGCCTTCATCACCGGCGCGGTTGTGGAAGCCGCTGAACGACATGGCATCGACGTTCCGGTCAACCGCACAATCCTGGCACTGTTGAAGGGCGCCAGTGGTTACAGCCTTGATGGCGCAAACTGACCCTGGCGCATTGCCCCGTCGGCCCAAGACAAGTCTGAACCGCCATGCGCAAGACGCTTTGTGACATTCGTCGGCCCGAGATCGTGCAGGCCGCCATCAAGGCGATCTCGGAGAACGGCTTGCCGATGCCGTCCTATGACAGGATCGCGGAACAGGCCGGCATGTCGCGCCAGTTGATCCGGCATTATTTCCCTGAGCCGGAAGCCTTGATGGTCGCAGTCTGCGAAGCTTTGGCTTCGGCACATCGCATGCTGCTGATGCGCGGCATCCATCAGGCCAACTCGGCTGAGCGTCTGCCCTTATTTCTCGACTACTACTTCAACCTCCTCACCAAGGAGGGACTGGCGAAACCGGCCGATACGGCCGTCTACGACGCCGTGATGTCGCTTGCCACGGGATCAAAGGCGGTGCGCAACAAGCTGCGTGAGCATTACAACATCCTGCAGCACACGATCGCGCATGAAGTGCAGATCAGCAATCCCGAACTCAGTCAGCGCGCCTGTGCGGAAATCGGCTTTCTGTTCTCGACCCTGATCCAGGGACACTGGAAACTGGTGGCCACGCTCGGCTTTTCGGAAAGCTATAATCGCGTCACGCGCGAGGCCGTCGACCGCCTGATCCAGTCCTATAAAGACCGCTATGACGATCCCGATCTGGCCGAGCCTCCACCCGCTGTCTAAGCCTAAAGTTGCACTGCCGACTCAAGTCCTGCGTCGATTTTCGAATTGAAAGCCTAATACTTTTTCTGCCAGTGTGCCTTGTAGATGGCTGTGCGTTCTTTGAACGCGGCAGGAGGAAACATGCGTATTCGTAGACACGCCCGCGACCGGCGAATGGAGCGACGACTTGCTCGCAAAGTGACAAAGACCGGTGAGAAGTGCGCGCCTGAAGTCTACCAAGCCTATCTGGCCGGAATGCAGCGCGGCATGGAAATCCAGGAAGAACAACAGGCTGCGCAGGAATGCATGTCGTACCGGGACATCTTCGGCAATGAGATTCCGTCCATGAAGATGCGCGACGTCAAAGCCGATGATGCCCTTTGCGTCAGATCAGCAATGGGCCCATCGGTAAGCCTCCATTAACGCAACCCTGAAGAAGCAGAGACACTCCTCGTAAAGCGCGTCAAAATTGAATCGCAATTTACGTATCGGAAACTGCTGAAGACTAAGCCCGGAGTGTGAACTCAATCAGGGCCGCGAACATGAAGTTCGATGTGGACGGACCAGAGCCCAGATACGAAGTGTGGGGGCTCTGCTTCGTCGCTATTATCGCAAATTACGTTTATTGGTCGGTTCTCGCCTGAGGCCGGCTGCACGTCTTTCCTTCGCGCCCGGCGCGTCAAAGATCTCGAACGCCGCGCATTAACGGCGTTCCAGCCAGTGCCAAATAGTGGTCGCTAGTGGCGCTTCGATGTGAAGCCGCGCACAATCAGGGCTTGTGCGATGAAGCAGAGCTGGCTGGCCGCACACCAGCGTCGCGGCTGAGGGACTTCTGCCCTCCAGATCGACAAAACTCATTTCCGCGATGAGTTCTCGCAGCTTCGGCCCCTGGATCTCGACTGTGCGATAAGCATCATCGGCAAGGCTGACGGCGTAACCGTCGGCGTTCCAACCAGGATTGGCAGCGAGCGGTTCAACGGAGGTTATCAGCATCCGGTCACGGCCGATCCGCAGCGCATGGATCTCCCTTTCGGCGATCTGCCACAGTCCGATGCTCGGCGCTCCCGGTGCCAGGCTCGCGACGGCTGCTTCAAGGTTGCCGCTGACAAGCACACGATGAAGGTCCGGGACGGCACGCGCGCTCCAACCATCGCCGTGCAGCCTCGCAGACGTCCAGTCCGGTACAGGCGTCCAGAAGGTGCCGCGGTCGAGCATGGTCTTCGGCAGGAAGTCAGGCATTGAGGCGCGCTCCTTCCGGGTCGAAGGCGCAGGGTTCGGCGATGCGCGCGCGGAAGGTTTGCCCAAGGTGGACCAAATCGATCACCTCGCCCTTCCGTTCCATGCCGCGCTCGATCAGACCAAGTGCGATCGGACGATTGAGGGTCGGACTGTCATAGCTGGATGTCACGAAGCCGATCGACCGGCGCTTGCTATTCAGCGTCTCCACACCGTGCGCGCCGACCGGCAGCGTGGTGTCTCCCTCAACCGTCAGGCCGACGAAGTGCGAGCGATCAGGTCGTTGCGCGTTATCCGTCAACAGCGAGCGCCGTCCGACATATTCGTTCTGCCGCTTCTGCATCGGCCCGATGATGCCGAGATCCTGCGGCATGGTCGTGCCGTCCGTGTCCTTGCCGGCGATGACGTAGCCCTTTTCGGCGCGCAGCAGGAGCAGCGCTTCTGACCCCATCAGCACGGCATCGAGCGGCTTGCCCGCTTCCTGCATAGCGGCGAGCAGACTGGCCGCCTTCGCCGAGGGAACCGCGATTTCATAGGAGCGGTCGCCGGTGAAGGACACGCGCGACACCCGCGCCGGCGCGGCTTGGAACTGGCCATCAGCGAAAGCCATGTGCGGCAGCGCGGCATCATCCAGATCGACACCGAGGCCAAGGGCGGCAACGAGCGCCTTGGAATTGGGACCGCTCGCCGTCAGCGTCGCCCATTGCGGCGTGGAGTTGTGCACGAAGACGCGCGCGGGATCAAAGCGATCCTGCCGCCATTCTTCCAACCGCGCCACGACGCCGGCGACATGGCCCGACGAGCAGGACACGACGTAGTGCTCGTCGGAAATCTTCGACGTCACGCCGTCATCATAAATTACGCCGCTTTCGGTCAGCATGAAGCCGTAGCGGATGCGGCTAGGCTTCAGGTTCGACAGCGTGTTGTAGGAATTGTAGTCGACAAGCGCGCCGGCATCCGCGCCGATCACCTCGATCTTGCCAAGCGGCGAGCCATCGAGAATGCCTACGGTGGTGCGGGCGGCAATTGCTTCGCGGCGGATGTTGGCGGCGGCATTGGCACCGCCGAACCAGGCCGGTCGCAGCCAGCCGCCATATTCGCGGAACACCGCGCCGGCGTCGCGATGCTCGCGTTCCAGCACCAGACGGCGAACAGGGTTGAAAAACTCCCCGCGCCGCCGCCCGGCCACCACACCGAACGGCACGGGCACGAAGGGCGGGCGATAGGTCGTGGTGCCGGTCTGCGGGATGGTCTGCCCGGTCAGCGCCGCCATGGTGGCAAGGCCGTTCATGTTCGACGTCTTGCCCTGATCGGTCGCCATGCCAAGCGTGGTGTAGCGCTTGAGATGCTCGACGGAGCGGAAGTTTTCCCGCTCGGCCAGTGCGATGTCTTTCACCGTCACGTCGTTCTGGAAGTCGACCCACTGCCGCCCCTTGGCGTCGCGCTGAGGCCAAGCCGGAGCGATCGCGTAAGGATGCGGCTCGCCACCCAGGCTAAGGATTTCCGTCAGCGCGTACTGACCGGCCGCTGCGCCAACGACCCGGATACCAGGAAGATCGTCGCGCGGAACGAAGGCCGCAATGGTCTCGTCATAGGTCAGCTTGCCGCCCGCCTGGCAATAAAGATGCACGCTCGGCGTCAGCCCGCCTGCCATAAGCAGGGAGTCGGCTGCAATGCGCTGACCGGAGATGGTGACGGCTTCGACGCCCTTAGGTCCATGCACGGCTTCAATCTTGGCACTGGCTAGCGCGCCATCACTCGCTTGTGGCCGAAGATCCGCGATTGTCACCGCAGCGCCCGCTCGCCGCAGCGCATCGGCCACGGGATAAGCGCGATCATTGTTGGTCGCGAGCACAATACGGCGCCCGACCAGGACCTTGTGCCGGGCAAGGTAGCTCAGCGCGGCATCGGCCAGCATCACACCAGGGCGATCATTGTCGGGGAAGATCAGCGGCCGTTCGATCGCACCGGCCGCCAGCACGATCTCTTTCGCCCGGACGCGCCATTGCGCATCCGACTGGCCGGCCCTGCGCTGCCAAAGCGCGACGAGGTTGTGATCATAGATGCCATAAGCCGTGGTGTCGGTGAGGACACGGTGGCCATTCGCCTGGAGATCGGCGCTGACCGTGGCGGCCCATTCCAAGCCGGGTTTGCCGTCGATCTCCGCGCTGCGCGACAGCAGTGAACCACCGATAACCGGCTGGTCGTCCACCAGCATCACAGACTTGCCTTCGCCCATGGCCTGTTGTGCAGCGTGCAGACCGGCGGGGCCACCGCCGATCACCAGCACGTCGCAATGGGCCGCGATCTGCGGGTTCTGCGCTGGCGGCTGGTTGCGGGGATCAAGCCGTCCCAGCCCAGCCATGGCACGGATGGACGGTTCGAAGCGGTGCCAGTCCGGCCAGATGAAGGTCTTGTAGTAGAAGCCGGCCGGCAGGAACTGTGCGAAGCGGTCCAGGAAGCCTTTGCGGTCATCAGCCGCCGTCGGGCTGGCATTGACCGAGCGCACGATCATGCCATCGACCAGCGCTTCGGTGGTCGCGCGCAGGTTCGGCGTGGTGATGCCGTTCAACGTGACATCGACCAGCGCGTTCGGCTCCTCGACACCGTAGCCCATGATGCCGCGCGGGCGGTGATATTTGAACGAACGCCCGACGACGCGCACGCCGTTAGCAAGCAGCGCCGAGGCGATCGTGTCGCCGGGGCGGCCGTGATAGCGCGTGCCGTCGAAGGTGAAGTGCAGCGTTTCCGCGGCAAGCGAGCCGATGCGGTGGCTGGTCATGCGCCACCTCCACGCAACGATTGCGTGCCAGCCACGACATGGCTGACCGTGTCGCGTTCCATCAAGAAATACTCGCCGCAGGTGTGGTGGACCCAGATTTCGCGCGTTCTTCCCCGCGGATTGCCGACGCGGTGGAGATATTTCGACCAGTCTTCCGCCGACACATCTGGAGCAGGCTCTGGCCTTTCCTTGCCGGCCTCGCCGCCAAAGGTGAACTCGGTTTCATCGCGCGGACCGCAGAACGGGCAGGAGAAAAGCTGCATCTCAGGTCCTAATGCGCGATGCCGGAGCCGGCCGCTTCATCGATCAACCGGCCGGTGCGGAACCGATCGAGATCGAATGGGCGGCTGATATCGTGATGCTCGCCGGTCGCCATGAGATGCGCCAGAAGCACGCCGCCGGCCGGAATGGCCTTGAAGCCGCCTGTGCCCCAGCCGCAATTCAGATAAAGACCCGGCACAGGCGACGGGCCGATGATCGGCGAGCTGTCCGGCACGACATCGACCACGCCGGCCCATTGCCTGAGCATCTTCAACTGGCCAAAGCTTGGAAACATTTCCAGCATGCCCGACAGAACCGTTGCTTGCACCGGCGGGTTGCCGCGCTGGGCATAGGACGGAATGCGGTCGATGCCGCCGCCCACCACGATCTCGCCTTTGTCGGACTGGAACAGGTAGGTGCCCGTTCCAAGGTAAAGCACCACCGTGTCGAGGCACGGCTTCACCGGCTCGGACACCATCGCCTGCAGGGAATAGGATTTGATCGGCAGGTTGAAGCCAGCCATTCCCGCCACTACGCCGGAATTGCCGGCGGTGGCGATCCCGACAGCGCCGGCGCGAATCTCACCCTTCGAGGTCTCGACGCCCACGCAGCGGCCGTTCTCGATAAGGAAGCCGGTGACGGCGCAATCCTGGATGATGTCGACGCCGAAGCCATCCGCCGCGCGGGCATAGCCCCAGGCAACAGCATCATGGCGCGCAACGCCCGCCCTGCCCTGCCAAACGCCCCCGAAGATCGGGTAGCGCGCCTGATCGCCACTGTTTAGCAAGGGCGCCTTTTCCAACACCTGGTCACGCGAAAAGAGTTCGGCGTCGGTATCGTTGATCTGCATCGCATTCACGATGCGCGCGGCGATCTCCATCTCCGCATCGGAATGCGCGACGGTGACGACGCCGCGCTGCGAGAACATGATGTTGTAGTTCAGCTCCTTGCCCAGCGTCTCGTAGAGCTTCAGCGAGTAATCGTAGAGTGCGACGCTTTCGGGATAGAAGTAGTTGGAGCGGATGGTGGAGGTGTTGCGGCCGGTATTTCCGCCGCCGATCCAGCCTTTTTCCACCACGGCGACCTTGGTCATGCCGTGGTTCTTGGCGAGATAATAGGCGGTTGCTAGACCCTGACCGCCGCCGCCGATGATCACTGCATCATAAGCCGCTTTCGGTTCGGGCGAGCGCCAGGCCTGTTGCCAGCCGGAATGACCGCGCAGGCCCTCGCGAACGAGGCTCAGCGCCGAATAGCGATTGGCGGTACGCGAGTGAGCCAAGCAAACCTCTTCGTGTCAGTCGCAATGCCGACCGTCACCCTGATTGCCACGGATGGTCAAACCCCGACCGCGAGGGAACCGACATTCACTCCAGTTCCTGCGCCATATGCAGCTTGGCATAAAGGCCGTCAGCCGCCAGCAATTCGCGATGCGTGCCGGTTTCCACGACGCCGGAGCGGTCGACGACGACGATCTTGTCGGCGTTGCGGATGGTGGCCAGGCGGTGCGCGATCACCAGCGTCGTGCGGCCTTGGCTTAGTTCGGCGAGCGACTTCTGGATCTCGCGTTCAGTCGCTGTATCCAGCGCCGAAGTGGCTTCGTCGAGGATCAGGATCGGCGGGTTCTTCAGGAACATGCGGGCGATCGCCAGACGCTGCTTCTGGCCGCCCGACAGCTTCACGCCGCGTTCACCGATGATCGTGTCATAGCCGTTCGGCATCTGGGCGATCACGGCATCGAGGCGGGCAAGACGCGCGGCTTCGGCGATCTCGGCGTCGGTCGCTTCCAGCCGGCCATAGGCGATGTTTTCGCGCACGGTGCCGCCGAACAGGAAGACATCCTGCTGCACGATGCCTATCTGGCCACGAAGCGACGCCAGAGTCATGTCGCGGATGTCGATGCCATCCACGGTGATTGCGCCGCCCTGCGTTTCGTAGAAGCGCGGCAGAAGCGAGCAGATCGTGGTCTTGCCGGCACCCGATGGACCGACGAAGGCGACCGTCGTGCCCGGCTCGATCGTCAGGTTGACGCCGGAAAGCACCGGCGCGCCGCCATAGCCGAAGCTGACATCGCGATAGTCCACGAACCCCTTCAAGGCAGGCGCATCCTCTGCGTTCGGGCGGTCGGCGATATCCGGCTCGGTATCGAGCAGTTCGGTGTAAAGACGGAAGCCGGCGATGCCTTTCGGATAGGTCTCGATCACGGAATTGATCTTCTCGATCGGACGGAAGAACACGTTCACCAGCAGCAGGAAGCCGACGAAGCCACCAGCCGACAATTCGCCTTCCAGCACGAAATACGCCCCGGCCACCATGACCACGAGCTGGATCAGCCGCATGCTCATGTAGGACAGCGAGGTGGAGGCAGCCATCAGCTTGTAGGCTTCGAGCTTGGTTGAGCGGTAGCCGGCATTGTCGCGGGCAAACAGCATGCGCTCGTGGTCTTCGTTGGCGAAGGCCTGAACGACTCGCATTCCGCCGACATTTTCTTCGATACGCACGTTGAAGTCGCCGACACTGCGGTAAAGAGCGCGCCAATTGCGGGTCATGCGGGCGCCGTAGCGGCTGGTGACCCATGCCATGAAGGGCACGATCACGACGGCAATCAGCGCAAGCTTCCAGTTCACCGCAAACATCAAGGCGAAGGCGCCGATCAACGTCATGATGGCGATGAAGAGGTCTTCCGGGCCGTGATGCGCGACCTCGCCGATTTCCTCGAGATCCTTGGTGACACGGCCCACGAGATGGCCGGTCTTGTGGTTGTCGTAGAAGCGGAAAGACAGCTTCTGCAGGTGGTCGAAGCTCTTTCGACGCATCTCGGTTTCGATGTTGATGCCGAGCATGTGGCCCCAATAAACCACGACAGCCATCAGGCCTGCATTGATGGCGTAGATCACGAGGAGGGCTGCGGAAGCGAGCAGGATCAGGGTCCAGTTCTCGGTGGGCAGCAGGTCGTCGATAAAGGCGCGTACCGCCATGGGGAAGCCGAGTTCGAACAGGCCGGCCAGGACTGCGCAGCCAAAATCGAGCATAAACAAGCTCTTATACGGCGCGTAGTAGCTGAAGAAACGCTTCAGCATGGGCATGGACAAGGCAGATTGCCGCGTTTCTTGGCGGGTGGCGAGCATGACAGAAGTCCGGATTCACGTGAAATCAGCGGCCGGCCTGGCAACAGCTGATGCGGCAACGCTGGCGCCTTCTAGCCGCGTTGTATCGAAGGGGCAACGATTGAAGACCCCGGCGCTCCCTCCTCAAGCGGGTTTGATCGGGCGCGCATTGCATGAATGGCAGCGCCATTCGATGATATGGCAACGCAAATTGCTGTAATAAATGGACGCTAGAAACCCTCGATCATGGATATGACAGCTTCCCAAGACACCCCGCAGACGCCTCGCCCGGCTTGGGCGAACGATGTCCTCACTTTCTGGTTCGACGAGCTGAGCTGGAACGACTGGTTCGCCGGCGGCAGCCATGTCGACGATCGGATCCGCGAGCGATTTTCCGAGCTGCACGATCAGCTCCGCGCCGAGATACCGGACGCCGCTCTGGACGATCCGCGAACGGCGCTGGCGGCGATCATCGTGTTCGATCAGTTTTCGCGCAATCTGTTCCGGGGAACGGCGCGGGCTTTTGCTACCGACGATCGAGCTCTGGCGATTGCACGGCGGGTGATCGATGGCGGGCTGGATCAGGACATGAGCAAAGATGAGAGGCTGTTTCTTTATCTGCCGCTCGAACATTCCGAAATGCTGGCCGATGGCGAGCGGTGCGTGTCCTTGTTCGAAGGCCTTGGCGAAGAGGCTGGATTGAAGGCAGCGATCGAGCATCGCGACATTCTCGCGCGGTTTGGCCGTTACCCGCATCGCAACAAGGCGCTGGGTCGTGAAAGCACGGCGCAGGAAACGGCGTTCCTTGCCGAACATAAGGGCTTCGGCCAATAAGGCTCAGAGAGCTTATGAGCAGTTGATCTTGCTTCCCTTCCGGCGCTGCCGATAAACTGCTCTTAACGACAGAAGCGGCGAAGGGACCCGAGATGGCGAAAGCGGTTAAAGCGGCGCAGGCAGAACAAGGACCGGAAGCGGCAGCTGCGGACAAGCCGAAGCGCGTCCGCAAGACGGCTGCTGCTGACCAGGCTGCCCCTTCGAAAACCGCTGCCAAGCCGAAGACCGCCAGCCGTGCCAAGGCTGAAGAGGCCAGTCCGGCAGCCGGCCTCGCTGCAACGAGCGATGCCGCCAAGCCGGCGCCGAAGCCACGCGCAAAGGCGAAAGCGGCCGAGACAACCGGTCCTGACAGAGCGGCCAAGCCGCGCACGCGCAAGGCGACGACCGGCGCTGCCGTGAGTGCGGCTGCAGCAAGCACTGAAGCCGAGGCGACCGCGGCACCACCGGCTACCAGAACCAACAGCGTCAATCCCGCTTCCGAGCCGCCCATTACGTCCGAAGCCGTATCGCCGGCGGCGGACGCAAGCGTCGAAAGCGAAGCGAAGCCTGCCGCAGCGCCCGCCAAGCGCGCGCGCAGGGCGGCAGCATCTGCGAAGACCCATGAGCCTCAAGCGGAGGCTGTGCCAATTGCCCAAGACTCGGCGCCAGAGGTAGAGCCGGTCGCGGAAGAGCGATCTGCCAACGCCCCAAAGAAGCCCCAGGCCAAGCCCATAAAGGCCGCGCCGGCACCTAATGCAAAAGCGGTGACGAAGCCGCGGACGCGCAAGACTGTGCCTACCGTCGATCAGGCTACACCTGATCAGGCTTTCGACGATGCTGCCGTTTCCACCTTCAGCAGTGCTGATGTGAAGAACAGCGCCCCCGTCGAAGATCCCGCCGAGGTCGTTTTACAGCCTGCAGATACGGTTGAACCAGCTTCCCCCTCACCGGTTGAAAAACCCGCGCCCGCCGGCGACATTGCTGAGCCAGCGGCAGCCGACGAGGTCGCGCAGCCGGAACCGCAGACGGCGACACGAAAATCCGCTTCGGCCGACAAGCCTTGGCTCGCCAGCTATCCGCCGAATGTGCCGACTTCCATTCCGGCCCTTCCCGCCGACTCGCTCGGCGACCTGATGGTCAATGCCTGCAAGCGCTATGCCGGGCGCATTGCCTTTTCCTGCATGGGGCGGGACATGAAGTTCGTGGAGCTGGAAGAGGCATCCGCGGCTTTTGGCGCTTACCTGCAAGCGCAGGGCCTCGCCAAGGGCGCGCGCATCGCCTTGATGATGCCGAACGTGCTGCAATATCCGATCGCGCTGATGGGTGCCTTGCGGGCGGGTTATACGGTGGTCAACGTCAACCCGCTTTATACCGCAAGGGAGCTCGAGCATCAGTTGAAGGATGCTGGCGCCGAAGCGATCGTGATCCTGGAAAACTTCGCCCATACGCTGGAAGCGGTGATCGGCAGCACGCCGGTCAAGCATGTGGTGGTGGCGAGCCTTGGCGATCTGCTGGGGCTCAAGGGGCTGGCGGTGAATCTGGTTGTGCGGCGCGTGCGCAAGATGGTGCCGAACTGGACGCTGAAGGGTCATATCCGCTTCAATGCCGCGCTCAAGGCTGGACGCACTGCCAAGCTGAAGCCGGTGGCGGTGACTGCGCAGGATCTCGCTTTCCTGCAATATACCGGCGGCACAACGGGCATTTCGAAGGGCGCGATGCTCAGCCATGCCAATGTGCTTTCCAATATCGCGCAGAACGCGGCCTGGCTGGAAAGCGCTTACATCAAGCGGCAACGGCCGGAAAAGCCGGTCTTCGTTTGCGCGCTGCCGCTGTATCATATCTACGCGCTGACGGTGAACGCGCTAATGGGCATGCAGCAGGGCGCGCAGAACGTTCTGATCACCAATCCGCGCGATATTGCAGCCTTTGCCAAGGAGTTGCGCCGTACCAAGTTCAACATCCTGCCTGGCCTCAACACGCTGTTCAACGCGCTGTTGAACAACAAGGACTTCCAGAAGCTCGACTTCTCGTCGCTGGTGCTGACCTTCGGCGGCGGCATGGCGGTGCAGCCATCCGTTGCCGAACGCTGGCAGAAGCTGACCGGATCGATGATCGCGGAGGGTTACGGCCTGTCGGAAACTTCACCGGTCGCTACCGCCAACCGCTTCGATGCCGACCAGTTTTCCGGCACGATCGGCCTGCCGCTGCCTTCGACCGAAGTCTCCATCCGCGACGAAAATGGCGTCGAGGTTGCACTCGGCGAAGTCGGCGAGATCTGCATTCGCGGACCGCAGGTCATGTCGGGCTATTGGAACCGGCCGGACGAAACCGCCAAGGTCATGACGGCGGACGGCTTCCTGAAGTCCGGCGATATCGGCTTCATGAACCCGCAGGGCTACACCAAGATCGTGGACCGCAAGAAGGACATGATCCTGGTTTCCGGCTTCAACGTTTATCCCAACGAGATCGAGGAAGTCGTCGCGCGCCATCCTAAGGTACTGGAAGTGGCTGCGATCGGCGTAACGGACGAGAAGTCCGGCGAAGTGCCGAAGCTGTTTGTGGTGAAGAAGGACGAGAGCCTCAGCGAAGAGGAGCTGCGGGAGTTCTGCCGCGAGAACCTGACGGGCTACAAGCGGCCGCGCCATTTCGAGTTCCGCCAGGACCTGCCGAAGACGGCTGTCGGCAAGATCCTGCGGCGCGATCTCAGGGATTGAAGACGCGTCCGTAGACACGAATTCCTCCGCGCCAAGATTACCCCCACCCGCGCCTGCCGCGCGACCTCCCCTCAAGGGAGAGGTTGGGCGTTTGGCTTTTTCGCCATATAGATTTGAAAAGAAATGCTGACCGCTAAGCAGCTGCCGGCCTAGGCGAGGCCTCACCGGCAGCATGAAGGCCACATTGCAGTAGAGGTTGCGAACTCGATTGCGGTTTCGGGAGCCATTCCCCTCCCCCTTGAGGGGAGGGGTTAGGGGTGGGGGTACTGAAGCGCCGAGCGTGTCATTACCCCCACCCGAACCTTCGGTTCGACCTCCCCTCAAGGGGGAGGTTGGCGGACAACCACTAGGAGTTCACGACCTTAGTCGTTTTCGCGCGCTTCCCGCTGCCGCATCGGCATGGAGTCGATCAGTTCGAACAGTGCGCCTGAGGTGACGGGCTTGGTGTCGCGCAGCTTTTCCTGGCCATCCTTGCCAAGGAGGATGACCGTGAAGCGCTCCTGATCGTCGACGCGAAAGCGACGGCGCAGGGCGTCGGCCGGCGGTAAGCCACCCTCCCCGCCATCTGAAACGATGCCGCCGACGATCGTCAGAACGGTTAGATCTCGGCTCTCCGCTTCCGCATGAACGGCGTGAAGGTCGTCCGTTTGATCGGCCACGCTCTGGTTCATCCGATCGCCGAACACCAGCACCACGCGCCGTTTCCAAAGAAACTTGCCCAACAGATCGCCGCTGTTTGCAGGCGGCGGCATGGCGGCGGCAGTTATGGCGATCGATGCGGCGGCAAGCAGATGCATCATCATGGCTGTTTGTTCCGTTCGGAGTCAGAATACTACAGCGGCTTGCCGACGCGTCACTAGGCCGGAAGGGCTAGACCAAGCCGGCTTCCAGTCCGATGCTGCCAGGCTGCTGTCAGGGATTTTCCTGCATATAGGCTGGCAGTTCGGCTACCGAACCTAGGATCACATCGGCAAGGCTGCCCAGCGTCTTACGCGACCCTGTGCCGCTGAGAACGCCAACCGCGAGACCAGCACCAGCCGCGCGCGCCATTTCCAGATCGTGACGGTTGTCGCCGACCATCGCCACTTCGCTGGGCCGCAACCCGTTCATGTCGGCAAAAGCGTGCAGCGCATCGGGCGCAGGCTTGGGGTTGGCCACCGCATCATATCCGTAAGCTGCCGCGAACATTTGCGCGATACCCAAAGCCAGCAGGGTCTTTTCCGCACCAAGTGTGGAATCGTTGGTGGCGACACCGAGCTTGATGCCGTTTTCGTGCAGGGTCGCCAGTGCTTCCTTCACGCCGTCGAGCGCGACCGCATGATTGGCGCCTTCCTGCGCCGTGAAACGGTCATAGCTGGCAACCAGCGCATGACGTTCTTCGGCGTCGGCTTCGGGATACCAAAGCTGGATGAGCTCGGCATTGGTGCCGGCGGCAAACACGGAGTCAGCCTTGAAGCAGCGATTTTCCGCGTCATAGCCGGCGACAGCCAGCAGGCGGTCGGCTTCCGCGCGATCACTGTCAGCGGCTTTCATCGCCATGTTTTCGGCAATTGCGCGCCACGTCGCTTCGAAGTCGATGAGGGTTCCGTCCTTGTCGAACAGGATCGCCTTGATTGCCATTCCCGAAGTCCTCAGCCGCGCAAGGCAGCGATAGCGGCAACGAGGCCGGCCGTGGAGGAGTCTCGATCGCCCGTATCCGCCTTGCCCTCGATTACCGGCTGCAAGGCGGTGGCGAGTTCCTTGCCAAGTTCCACGCCCCATTGGTCGAAGGCGTTAATGCAGAACAAAGCGGCTTCCACGAAGACGCGGTGCTCGTAAAGCGCGATCAGGCGACCGAGCGCATAGGGATCGAGAACCTTATGCACGATGGTGAGCGACGGCCGGTTGCCGGGGAAAACGCGGTGTGGCGCGAGCTTGGCGACCTCGGCAGCCGACACGCCCTTGGCGGTCAGCTGTGCCGTGGCTTCTTCCAGCGTGCGGCCGCGCATCAGAGCTTCCGACTGCGCCAGGCAGTTGGCGATCAACAGGTCCTGATGGGTCTTGAGATCCGGCTCGTGCGACTGGGCGGCGATGATGAACTCGACCGGAATGACATCCGTGCCCTGATGCAGCAGCTGGAAGAAAGCGTGCTGACCGTTGGTGCCGGGCTCGCCCCAGACCAGCGGCCCGGTCGGCGTTTCCACCGGCTCGCCGTCGCGGGTCACCTGCTTGCCGTTGGATTCCATATCGAGCTGCTGGAGATAGGCCGGCAGACGAAGCAGGCGCTGCTCGTAGGGGATCACCGCGCGGGCCGGGTATTCGCAGATCACGCGATGCCAATAGCCGATCAGGCCGAGCAGCATCGGCAGATTGCTTTCCACCGGCGCGTCGCGGAAATGCGTATCAAGCGCATAAGCGCCATCGAGAAAGCGGCGGAAGTTCTGCGGGCCGACGGCGATCATGATCGGCAGGCCGATTGCCGACCACAGGGAATAGCGGCCGCCGACCCAGTCCCAGAAGCCAAACACCCGGTTTTCCGGAATGCCGAAGCTCGCCACTTTGTCGAGCGCGGTGGACACGGCTGCGAAATGATCCGGCACGGCGTCTTCGCCGAGCGCCCCGGCGATCCAGCGCCGCGCGGTGGCGGCATTGGTCATGGTTTCGATCGTGGTGAAGGTTTTCGACGCCACGATCACCAGCGTGGAAGCGGGATCGAGGGTCTTCAGCGTGTCGTGAATATGCGCGCCATCGACATTGGACACGAAGTGAGCGCGCGGGCCGTCATGGTAAGGTGCCAGCGCCAACGTTGCCATGACCGGGCCAAGATCGGAACCGCCGATGCCGATATTGACGATGTCGGTGATCGGCTTGCCCGTCGCACCCTTGGCTGCGCCGCTACGAATTTGGTCGGCGAAGGCGCCCATGGCGTCCAGGACGGCGTTGACGTCCGGCAGCACATTCTTGCCATCGACGGTCACGGGATCGCTGCCGCCGTTGCGCAGGGCGGTATGGAGAACCGCGCGGCCTTCCGTTGTGTTGATGATGTCGCCGGCAAACATCGCATCGCGGCGCTCAGTCACGCCCGCAGCATCGGCCAGGTTGCGCAGAAGCTGCATCGTTTCCGTGGTCACGCCGCATTTGGACCAGTCGAGCAGCAGGTCTTCGAAGGATGCGGACAGGTCGGTGAAGCGGTTGGCGTCGTCGCCAAACAGCGCGCGCATGTCGGTAGGCAGGGTTTCGCGATGGCTGCGCAGGGCGGCGATCGCTTCGGCAACATGCGGCTTGGACATAAAACGCTCCTTGTTCGCATCGGAATGCAACATTTTGCATAGCGCGGCCTCGTGTCTTCGCGCCAGTTTTATCGCGATGCTTAGCAACCTATTCCTGCCGTTGAAGGACGCATCAAAAGAATTGGTGGCTCAGCGCATTGGTCCAGGGTTGATCCAGATCACCCCCTCCCATAGCGTCAGGATGGAGGGAATTTTCCATGTCGCATCGCAATGACGCCGCCCTGTGGTCGGGCCTGTTTCGTATTTCGGCCGATTCAGGCCAGACGCTGCAGGCGCAAATTCGTCAGGCGATCGTGGCGGCGATTCTCGACCGGCAGATCGCGGCGTCCATGCCGCTGCCGTCCTGCCGTATCCTCGCCGACAAGCTCGGCGTCGCGCGCGGCACGGTGGTGATCGCGTTTCAGCAGCTGGTTGACCAGGGCTTTCTCGTTGCGCGCGAACGGCGCGGGCATTTTGTCAATCCGCAGGTGCTGGCCACCCCCGGCAAGCCTGCAATGAAGACCGATATCGCGCCGGCCGGCCTGGACTGGAAGGCACGGCGGCGGGTGGCGGCCAGCGACATGCCGCGTCCGGCCAAGCGCGAAGACTGGATCGCCTCGACCTATCCGTTCGTGTACGGCCAATTCGATCCGAACCTGTTCCCGACCGCGGAATGGCGCGAATGCAACCGCATGGCGCTGGCCGTGCTCGAGATCCGCAACTGGGCGTCAGATGTTGTGGATCGCGACGATCCGCTGCTGATCGAGCAGATCCAAGCGCGTTTGCTGCCGCGCAAGGGCATCTTTGCCAATCCCGACGAGATCATCGTGACGCTCGGCGCGCAGAACGCGCTCTACATGCTGGCCACGCTCCTGATGGGCAAGGGCTCGCGGGTGGCGATGGAAAATCCCGGCTATCCCGATGCGCGCGCGATCTTCACGCTGGCCGGCGCGGCGATCGATCCGGTGCCGGTGGACAAGGATGGGCTGGTTGTTTCCGACATTCCACACGACAGCGGCTTCGTGTTCACCACGCCCAGCCATCATTGCCCGACCATGGTGCCGATGACGCCGGCGCGGCGGCAGGCGCTGATCGCCAGCGCGATCGCCAACGACCAGATCATCATCGAAGACGGGTACGACAGCCAGTTGGTGGACCAGTCGCCGCAGCAGGCTCTGAAGAGCTTGGATCGCAGCGGGCGCGTGGTTTATGTCGGCTCAATGTCGAAGACCTTGGCGCCCGGCTTGCGGCTTGGCTACATCGTGGCATCCGCCGATCTGATCGCCGAGTTGCGGGCCTTGCGGCGCTTCATGATGCGCCATCCGCCGGCCAACAACCAGCGCGCGGTGGCGCTGTTCCTGTCGCTCGGCCACCATGAAGCGCTGGTGCGGCGCATGTCGCATGCCTATGAGGAGCGCCGCCGCAGGCTGGTGCAGGCGACCTCCGCCTTCCTGCCGGAATGGCAGACGCATGATCCCGCCGGCGGCACGTCGCTGTGGCTGGAAGGGCCTTCGGACATCGACACGCGTGCGCTGGCTGAAGCAGCGGCGGCCCGGTCCGTGCTGGTGGAACCGGGCGAGCGCTTCTTTGTCGGCGAAAACAAGCCGAAGCGCTTCATGCGGCTCGGCATTTCCTCGATTGGGTTGCAGCAGATCGAGCCCGGAATCCGCGAACTCGCCGCTGCCGTCGGCCGCCGCTCGGTCGCGGCCTAGCGCAGGAAGGTTTCGTCGTAGGGCAGGCTTGTTCGCGCGCCATCCTCGAAGGTGACGGCGAGCGTGCCGCTCTCCGCTTCCACGCTGCGGACGGGGTTGTGCGTGTCGGCTAGCGGCGTGACGCCGAAGACTTGGCGCACGACCACATCGCTCTCGCCGAGTGGAAAGGCGGTGGGGATGCCTTGCCTTGTCAGCGCATTTTCACCCAGCGAAACCGCATGCCCGGACGCGCTTGCGCAGGCGTCTTCGATGCCGAGAACGCCGACGTGGCGGCTGTTCCAAGGGGCATAATCGCGGCCTCCGTTGGACATCCAGAGCATGGTCACCGGCAGGATATCCGGCTGTTTCAGGACGATCAGCATGTCCCTTTCGGCGTGACGGCTGATCGTGGTCCAGCCCAGCGCTGACCCTTCCGCTTCCGCGAGGGTGAGGAAGTCTTCATGACGTTCAGCAGGCGGATAGATGCGCAGATCGGCGGTGCCGCCATCGGCCAGTGGAAAGGCGGTGAGATCGGCTTGTGCGGGATAGGCCAAGGAGTAGCGGCCGCGCGAGGGGTCCGGCTCCAGAGGCGTGTCGGGCGTCAGCGCGAAGCGTTTGGGCGAGAAGCCGAGCAGACCACCGGCCTGCATCTGCGTCATCAAGTGATGCGACACGGAAATGCCGCCCTGCCCGCCAAGAAAGCGGTGTTCCTGATAGATGAAGGGGTGGCCGTCGCGCAGGGTGATGCGCTTTTCGACGGTGGCGCCGAACACTCGGCGGCTAAGCCGGAAGGTCGCGACACGCGCGCCCTCTGTCCGCTCATCCGCAACGAACGACCATGGCGCGTTGGCGGTCCAGCCGTGGCCGGGCGCTTCTTCCACGTCGTTGCGGGAAAAAGGCGCGCAAAGGAAGTCGCCGGACAGACGCGCGAGCCCGCTCGGCGTGCCTTCGGGCATGGCTTCGCCGCTGTCGATCCAGGGCGCGCGGTGCAGCGGGGTGAGCACGCGGCCGTCCTGCTCCACCTCGAGCGAAGCGATGTGGCCGTTGACGAGGTCGAGCACCAGCCTGACACCGGCAACCTCAACGCGATGATATCCGTCCTGACGCATGGCAGTCCTCCTCCGGCTGCCTTATGTGAACACGGCCGGCGCTGGCAAGAGAGTCGCGCCAAGCCGGAACCACTCAGCCCACCCCTACCTTAACGCGCATCGTCACCGCCCGAGGACGCTCCTTGATCCGCAAGAAAGTCAGGCCGCCGCGCAACCTCGTTCTGGTGATGGGCGACCAGCTGGATGGCCAGTCTGCGGCGTTCGATGGCTTCGACCCCGTCAACGACATCATCCTGATGATGGAGCTGCGCGAGGAAGCCGATAACATCCCCCAGAACAAGCGCCGCATCGCCTTCTTCTTCGCGGCCATGCGGCACTTCTGCGAAGAGCAGCGAGCGCTCGGCAGGACGGTGCTTTACTCGGAGCTGGACGAGCCCGGAAACGTCGGCAGCTTTGCCGGCGAGGTGCAGCGGCGTTTCTCGCAGATCAAGCCTGACGGCGCGGTGATCGTGCTCGAGCCCGGCGATTACCGGGTGCGCGAAAGCCTCGAAGCGCTCGATCTGCCGATCCAATTTCGCGAAGACCGACACTTCCTGTGTTCGCGCGAAGACTTCGTCGCCATGCGCGAAGAGCAGCCGACGATGATTCTCGAAACCTTCTACCGCGCCATGCGGGTGAAGCACGATATTCTTATGAACGGCGACAAGCCGGTCGGCGGCCAGTGGAATTTCGACAAGGATAACCGCAAGAGCTTTGGCCGCAACGGCCCGCCGCTGCTGCCGCCCAAACCCACCTTCAAGCCGGATGAAATCACTGGGGATGTGCTGGCGCTGGTGGAGCGCTGCTTTCCCGACAACCCCGGCTCATTGGCGCGCTTCGACTTGCCGGTGACGCGGGAGCACGCGTTGCAAGCGCTGGACGACTTCGTGCGCTACCGCCTGCCCGAGTTCGGCCGCTATCAGGATGCGATGGCGGGCGGACAGCCCTTCTTGTTCCATTCCGTTCTGTCCGGGCCGCTCAACCTGCATCTCCTCAACCCGCGCGAGGTATTAGATGCGGTTCTGGACAATCCGTCGAACGCGCCACTGAATGCCGTCGAAGGGTTCGTGCGGCAGGTGCTCGGTTGGCGTGAATGGGTGCGCGGAATCTATTGGCACCTCATGCCGGATTATGCCGAGCGAAACGCGCTCGACGCCGATCTGCCGGTGCCGCGCTTTTACTGGACCGGCGAGACGGACATGCGCTGTCTGGCGGAAGCCATCGGCCATACGATCCACCATGCCTACGCCCATCATATCGAGCGGCTGATGGTGCTTGGCCAGTTCTGCTTGCTGCTCGGCGTGCGGCCCTATGACGTGCATCGCTGGCATATGTCGATGTTCTGGGACGCGATCGACTGGGTGTCGTTGCCCAACACGCTGGGCATGAGCCAGCATGGCGATGGCGGCGTGATGGGCACCAAGCCTTACTGCGCATCCGGCGCTTACATCGACCGCATGAGCGACCATTGCGGGCGCTGCCGCTATGATCCGCAGCAGAGCATCGGCGACCGCGCCTGCCCCTTCACCACGCTTTATTGGGACTTTCTCGCCCGCCACCAGGAACGGCTCGCCGGCAATACCCGCATGCGTGGTCCCTTCATGAACCTCGCCCGCAAGGATCCTGAAGAGATGCAGCAGATCCGCGACCGCGCCGTCATGCTGCGCGAGACGCTGACGGCGGAAACGTTCCTGCCCGAGCCAGGTCAGGCGTAGCAGCGCGGGAAGGTGGAGATCGCGCGCGCGGCCGTGGCCACGCCGCGTTCGAGCGCGGATTCGATCGTGCTGTTTTCGCTCAAGCTTGCCAGGAACGCCGCATTGAACGTGTCGCCCGCGCCGACCGTGTCGATGACCGTCACTTCCGGCGCGCGGGCATTAATCATGTCGTCCTGTGTGTAGGCGGAGGCGCCATCCGGGCCACGCTTGATGATCAGCATCTGCTCGTCTCGAAGCGTCTTCACCAGCGTTTCGGCGGCGGCATCGAGATCAGCGAGACCAGTGAAGCCCTTGGCTTCCTCGGCATTGATCAGGGCGATGTCGGCGGCTTCAAGCCAGGTCTGGAAGGCGGCGCGATTGTCATCGGTCCAGCCTTCCACGGGCCAGCCGGGATCGATGGCTGTTCGCCAGCCCTTGGCTTTCAGGGCTTGCAGCAGGGTCACGGTGTCGGCGGCAATTGCCGGCATGAGGAAGCCGCCGGACAGGATGGCATAAGCGCGGCTGTGCGGCGCATCGGAGATATGGGCGAGTAGATCGTCCAGTTGCGCGCTTTGCAGATGGCCGGGCGTGGTGAAGAAGACCCGGTCGCCGCCTTTGTGGACGATGCCGACTGTCAGCGTCGTATCGGCCACATCGTCAATCCAGACACTGCTCGCCGGATCGAACTGTGCGCGCAGCCAAAGGCCGTTCGGATCTGTGCCGGTGGAGGCAATGAAGCGATGCGGAATGCGGAGGCCGGTCAGTGCCAGCGCGGTGTTGCCGGCCGAGCCGCCGGCGCGCTGTTCCGAGCGCTTCACCACCACTTCCGTGCCGATCGCCGGCCAGCCATCGACTTCGCCGAGAACGAGATCGACATTCGCATTGCCGAGCACGAGCAGCGCCGGCGTTGTCATGGCGCCTCGCCGTCCGTAACCTTCGACGAACGAAGAGGCGCGCCGAAGCCTTTACCGATCCGGGCGGCCGCAGCTTCGATCGCCAACCGCTGCACGGCAGGCAGCAGCGTGGAAACGGCGGCTAGACCGGTTTGTTCGGGCAAGGGGATCGTTATCGCGCCTTTTACCGGAGGCTGCGCACCGAAGTCGAACAGGATCGGCGTCAGGCCGTATGAGACAGCAGCTTCCGCAACCCGCGTGATCGCTGCCGCATCGGGGCCGACGGGCCGCGCCAGGATCAGCGCCATGTCTGGCCGCAGCATCTCCATCGGCCCATGCAGGAGCTGTCCGAGTTCCAGCGCCAGCGACGGCGTGCGCGCCAGTTCGGTGAAGGTTAGGGCTGCGGCTTCCAGCGCGCTATGCGGCTGGGCGCGACCGGACAGAACCAGAAGCGAGCAGGTTCGCAGGTGCTCGATGGCTTCCTTCGGCGGCGCGACGCCAAACGGATCGGCACTTTCCAGCACGTCAAGCAGAGGCTTTGTGTCCGCGCCGAGTTCACCGAGGATCGCCACATGCAGGCTGAGCGTGATGAGAATGCTGCGGGTGGCGGCAAAGGCCCGTTCGCGACCGCCCTGCCCGATCAAACACGGCATGGCGCGGCCCAGCGTCGAATCCGCGTTGAGCGTCAGACCGAAGTGATCGGTGCGGTCGGGGTTGCGATCGAGATAGGCGGCGATCTCGCCCGAGCCGCCGGATTGTGAGGTGAGCAGGGTCACGCGCGGTCGGGCAGGCAGCGGCGCGCGCATGGTTTCGGACAGGACTTCGGCGGTCGCGTCGATGCCGGCTTCGCGATAGCTGGCGAGCGCCATGCGGTTCGCCCAATGCGAAGCGCCCATGCCGAGCATCAGGAGCCGGCCGGTTTCGCGGATGCGGGTGGCGATCTCGGCGGCCTGGGCTTGCGCGCGCGCAAGGCTTTCGAGGCCGTCACGATACTGCCGCGCCATCTCGGCGCGAAGGGTGACGAGGCCCGGCAGTTCAGTCATGGGCACGCGCGACGACAGGCACATAGTCTTCGAGTTCGGGCGCCGGGAAATGCACGGTGCGGCCGGTTTCAGCCGAGAGATAAAGGCCCATCAGCATTTCCACCACGCCCAGACCGTCCTCGAAGGTTTCGATCGGCTTTTGACCGGTGCGGAAGCATTCAACCATGTGGCGGTTTTCGTCGGTATAACCGTAGATGCCGGCTTCGTCTTCGAGCACCGGCATCAGGCCCTGTTCGGCGTTCTGTTTTTCCACGAGGTCCTCGCCTTCCGAACCCGTGACCTGGCGGGACATGAAGATCTTGAGGCCGGTCGCAAGCGAGTTGAACTCCATCGCATATTCCGGCCCGAGCAGTTCGAGCTGAATGCGTAAGCCGGCGCCGACATAGGCCCAGGACGTCGAAGCTTCCACCATCAGTTCATTGCCGTCTTCGTCCGCGAAGGTCAGCGTGCCACGCGCAAAATCCTCTGACGGCCGGTTGCGGTAATCGACGCCGAACCGCTCGCGCAGCTGGTCGGCATAATGCGGTCGCGTCCATTTGAGATTGGCGACCTGGCCGTTTGCGCTTTTCAGCGTCAGCGAGGAACGCGGCGCGCCGGGGGCCGTCAGCAGATGGCGGCCGACTTCGACGGAATGGCACATCATATCCGACAACACGCCGCCGCCCTGTTTGTCGCCCTGCCAGAACCAGGGCTCGTGCGGACCCGAATGCTCTTCCGCCGCGCGCGCGAGATAGGGACGGCCGGTGGCCGAGGCTGCGCGGCGCCAGATGATCTCCTTGCCGCGCAGAACCGGCGTGCAGAAGACCTGATTTTCGAGATAGCCGTGATTGAGCCCGGCATCCTCCGCCAGTTGCAGCATTTCGCGCGCTTCGCGCACGGTGCGCGCCAGCGGCTTTTCGCAGGCGACGGCGAAGATGTTGGAACGACCAGCGGTGACCTCGGCATGAAGCACGCGCATCACATCGAGGCGGGTGTAGTTCGGCGACAGGATCCAGATCGCGTCGACATCATCGGCCCCGAACAGCGACTCCAGGCTGTCATGGGCGCGACAAGTGCCCAGGCCGAGTTCGTCGACCGCCCTGACCAAACGCTCGCGATTGTCAGCGCTGCGGCTGTAAACGCCGGTGACATCGACGTTGCGCACGCCGACCATCGCCTTGAGGTGGAAATGCGCGATAAAGCCGGTGCCGACGAAACCGACACGCAAACGGGGCTTCGGCAGGTCGGTCATGATCAGGCGCTCCTTAAGCGAACCAGCGGGCGGGGCGCGGCGGTGGAGCCGCGGATTTGCAGGGTTGTCGGCAGGATGAGTGGCGCTTCCGGCGCGCCCTTGCCTTCCAGAATGTCGAGCAGCACGGTCATGGCGGCGCGGCCGACTTCGGCGCGCGGCTGGCTGATCGTGGTGAGCGGCGGCTGGAAGGCTTCGCTGAGATAGATGTCGTCGAAGCCAACCACCGAGAGATCGCCGGGAACGGATAAACCAAGCTCATGCGCGGCGGCGATGGTGCCGAACGCCATTTCGTCGTTCGCGGCAAAGATCGCGGTGGGCGGCTGCGGCAAGCTCATTAGCGCGCGGCACAGACGCTTGCCTGAGCCGAGCAGATAATCGCCGCGCTGTTCGTAGTCGGCGGGTATGGCTAAGCCGGCCGCCTGCATGGCATCACGATAGCCGCCGAGGCGCAGCTCGGACATCTGCTCGGGCAGCGGGCCGGCGATGTGGGCAATGCGGGTATGGCCGAGGCTGATCAGGTGCTGCACGGCATCGCGGGCGGCGGCGCGGTTGTCGATCTGGATATGCGGCAGGCCTGATTTGTCGATCATTTCCAGCGCGACAACCACCGGCAGGTTTTCGGGCAGGCCTTCGCTGTAGCGTCCGGCCTGGGGGAGTTGTCCGGTGATCAAGACCATGCCGTCGGCCTGGCCGTCGCGCAGCATGTCGAAGAAGCCGGTTTCCCGCTCGGGGTCGTTCTCGGTGTTGCCCATGAGAACGGCATAGCCGGCCTCGCGCGCAGCGGCTTCCACGCCTTTCAGGACGTCGAGATAAAAGGGATTGCCGACATCGCGCACCACCATCAGCACGGCCTTGGAGCGGCGTGTGCGCAGGTTGCGGGCGCTGACGTTCGGGCGATAGTTCAGTGCTGCGGCTTCTTCGCGGATGCGCGAGCGCGTGGGTTCGGCCACCAAGCCGCTATCCGATAAAGCCCGCGACACGGTGGCCGGCGACACGCCGAGCTTGGCGGCGATGTCGATGATCTTGACGCGGCCGTTCATGCCTGGACCACCATAGGCAATCAGGCCCGCAGCGCCTTGCCCCGGCCATAAAACAGCATGAGCAGGAGAAGTGTGGCGCCGAACACCATCTGGCGGCCGGATTCATCGATGTTGACGGTGGTGAGAATGCTTTGCAGTACGGTCAGCAGGGTCGCGCCGGCCATCGTACCGGTATAACCGCCCTTGCCGCCCGACAAAGCCGTGCCGCCGAACACCACGGCGATGATCGAGGGCAGCATGTACTGCTCGCCCACATTGGCAAAGGACGACCCGGTATAGCCGAGAAGGCAGATGCCGGCGATCGCCGCGAACATGCCGGACAGAACGAACAAGAGGATGCGAGTGGTCTTCACGGGCATGCCGGCCATGAAGGCGGCCTGTTCGTTGGAGCCGATGGCATAGATGCGGTAGCCAAGCATGGTGCGGCCGAGCAAAAAGGCCATTGCGAGGCCGATCACGATCCACAGCCAGATGATGCCAGGAAGGCCGAGGAAGACAGGTTGCGTCACGAACTGCGACAGGCCGGGTGCGGCGCGTCCCGACGGGATGCCGTTACGGATCACGACCAGCAGGCCCTGCAACACGCCGAGCATGCCAAGCGTCATCACCAAGGGGGGAATGCGCAGAAGCGTGACGCCGATGCCGTTGATGGCGCCGACGATCGCGCCGGCGGCCAGGCAGCCGAGAATGGCGAGGACAATGCCGGAGTTCTCGCCCCCCATCAGGTTGCCGGCAATGATGGCGGCGAGCGAAACCACGCCACCAACGGAGAGGTCAATGCCTTCGCGTCCGCCGAGAATCACAAGGTTCTGCCCGGCCGCGACGATGCCCATGAGGGCCGCCACGATCAGGAGGCGCAGGATTTGCTGGCCGGAGGCAAAGCCGGGCGAGAGGTATTCGCCGAGCAGCAGCAGAGCGATGATCAGGGCGATTGCGATCAGCAGCGGCGCTTTAAGGATGTCCATGAAGGAGAAGCGCTTGGTCGCAGTCGGTTCAACGGTGCTCATCGACGCGCCCTCCGTCCTACGAGGATGCCGGCCATGAGCGCCATGAGAATGGCGACGCCCTGTACGAGGTTCTGCCATTCGGAGGGTGTGCCGACGAAGAAGACAAGCGAGCCGATCAGGCCGATGATCAGCGCGCCGATGACCGAACCTGTCACAGTGCCGAATCCACCTGCCAGTGCGGTGCCGCCAAGCACGACGGCCGCGACCGAGTTCAACGTCATCTTGCCGCCAACCAGCGGGTCGCCGCTGGCGGTATCGCCGGTGATGCAGAAGGCGGCGAGTGCGGCGAACAACCCGCAGAGCGCGTAGCCCTGAAGGCGGATGCGGGTGACCGGCAGGCCGCTTTGATAGGCTGCCTGCTGATCGTCACCGACGCTAAGCAGGCGCACGGCAAGCTTGGTGCGGGCGAGTACCACCAGCAGAACAGCCAGGATGATCACCGCATAAAGCACGAAGGGGATGTCGAGGATGCGGCCGCCATAGGTGCGCCAAAAGGCGGTGGGCGCGGGTGTGCCGGCGACTGGCATGACGTAGAGCGCCAGGCCGGTGAAGAAGATGGAGGTGGCGAAGGTCGCGACGATGGCCTGCAGCCGAAGCGCCGCCACCACGATGCCGTTGACGACGCCGCAGGCGAGCCCAACCGCGAGGCCGATGCCGAGACCGGCGATCACCGCGCCCGTATCGCCGCCGAGCGCGGTCATGGCGGTGATGATCGTGACGTTGACCAAGGACACGATCGCGCCGGCCGAGAGGTCAATGTCGCCGGCATAGATGACATAGGTTTGCGCCACCGCCAGCAGCATCAGCGCGAGATAGGTCTTCACCAAGCCGGTGATGCCGACAAAGGAGACGCTGCGCGGCTGGTAGACGCCGTTCAACACCAAGAGCGCGACGAGAATGATCAGCGCCGGTAGAAAGGGGAAGCGCTCGATGGCGCGCTTGAGGCCATGCGCTTGCCGTTTGTGAGGAGCAGCGACGAGATCGGTGGTCATGCTGCCTCTCCGGCTTCGTAAGCGGCCTGGTAAAGGTTGAAGCGTGTGCGTTGCTCGCCGGTCAGTTCGCGCGTGATGCGACCGCCGTTGAACACGAGAATGCGGTCGGCATTGCCCAACAGTTCCGCGTCTTCGGAGGAATAGAGCACGATCGCCATGCCTTCGGCGGCCAGCTTGCGGATGAGCTGGAACAGGTCGGTCTTTGCCGAGAGGTCGATGCCTTTGGTGGGGTCGTCGAGCAGAAGCACGTCGGGCCGGTCGATCAGCCAGCGCGCGATCACGATCTTCTGCTGGTTGCCGCCGGACAGCGAGCTGATCGGATGGTTAAAGGTTGCGAACTTGGTGCGCAGGGCTTCGAGTGCCGGCTTTGCCTTGGCCCTGAGCGCGGAGGGCGAAGCCAGCGCCAGACGCTGCTTGACGGCATGGATCGGCGTGACGTTTTCCAGGATCGGACGCCCGGAAATGACGCCATCGCGGCGTCGGTCACCCGAAACATAAGCGAGACCCCGGCCGATCGTGGCGCGCGGGCTGGAGGGGTTGAGCGTCGCTCCATTCAGCTGGACGCTGCCGGATGTGGGCGACGGCGCGCCGAACAGCGCGCGCAACACGGTCGACTGCCCCTGCCCGTGCAAGCCGCCAAGACCGAGGATTTCGCCGGCTGCAACATTGAACGAAACGTCGCGGAAGCCGGCGCCGGACAGGCCGCTCACTGCCAGCACCGTCTTGGCCGTGGCAGCGACAACAGTGGGCTGATGCGGTTCGGCTGCAACAAGCGTTTCCTCGCCGCCCACCATCAGCCGGATGACCTCGGCAGGATCGGTCTCGGCGATGCGCTTGGTGGCCACCGTTTCGCCGTCGCGTATCACCGTAACGCGGTCGCCGAGTGCGAAGATCTCGTCCATGCGATGCGAAATAAAGACGATGGAGCGGCCGTCATCTTTGAGACGTCGCAGGATTTCGAAGAAGCGGTCGACCTGTGCGCGGTCGAGTGCCGAGGTCGGTTCGTCGAAGATCAGAACCGGCGCTTCCGAAGACAGCGCCTTCATGATTTCCACCAACTGCCGCTGGTCGGGACGCAGGGTTTCCACCGTGGCGTCGGCATGGAAGTCGTCGCCGGTCACGCCCTGAAACAGGTCGATGTAGCGCTGCGCCTTGGCGTTCAACGCCCCACGGTTGACGAACAGGCCGCCGGGCAGGTCGGAAAGCAGGATGTTTTCGGCTACGCTGCGATGGGCCGCGAGGCTAAGTTCCTGGTAGAAGATGCCGATGCCGAGTTTTCGCGCGGCCTCCGGACCAGACACGGTCATCGGCCGGCCTTCCAGCAGAAGTTGACCGCCATCGGGGCGCACGCTGCCGGCCACGATCTTGCACAGCGTGGATTTGCCGGACCCGTTGGAGCCGATCAGCACATGCACTTCACCGGCCTCGACTTCGAGGTCGCCGCGACGCAGGGCCTTTGTGGCTCCATAGGTCTTGCTGACAGCTTTGGCGACGAGTCTGGCCAAGGAAGAAGTCCTTCAATCCGCTCGGAAATGAAACGTGCGGGGAGAACCGGCTCGCGTCAAAGCGAGCCGGAGTTTTGCCGTTGATGGCGGGACTTATTTGAACAGGGCTTCCGCGTCGGCGATCGAAAGCTGGTTCGTGTAGGAGTAATAGCCCGGCTTTCCTTCAAGCTGCTTGGCGGCATCAGCCAGGTTGGACTGGTCGATGAAGGGGATCTGCAGATACATGGCGTTCTTGTACTGCCCTGCCGTTGCCGGCTCCTTCAGCTCCTTGCCCTGCAGCATCAACACGGCGACGTTGAGCGCCGAAGCCATGGTGCCGGGAGGGTTCACAGTGGCACCCGAGTTCAGCTTGTCCTTGGTCCACAGGTCGATGAAGTCCTTGCGGATCTCACCGGTGGCGGCGATCTGGTCGGTCTTCTTGGCATCCATGATGGATTTCCAGGCACCTGCCGCCATGCCGTCCTGCACGAGCACGCCGTTGATGTCGGGATAGGTCGCGAGCAGGTTCTGCATGGCCTGCTGGCCCTGCGCCTGATCCCAGTTCGCGTTCACTTCGTTGACCAGCTTGATGTCGGGGTGCTTGGCCAGCACTTCCTTGTAGCCGGACACACGCAGCTCATTGGCAGGATGGCCCGCGACGCCGTTGATGGCGACGATGTTGCCCTTGCCGTTGAGCGTCTTCACCAGCCACTCAGCACCGGCAGCGCCATAGGCCTTGTGGTCGATGCCGACATAAAGCGCGTCGGGCGACGAGACTTCAGCATCGGTCGCGACAACCAGAATGCCGGCTTCCTTGGCCTGGGCGAAAACCGGGTCGAAGGCCGTCGGGCTGTTCGGGTTGATGATGATGGCGTTGACGCCTTCGGAGATGAAATTGCGGACATGGGCGATCTGGCCGGGCACGTCGACATTGGCGCTTTGCACGACAACCTCGACATTGACGCCCTTTTCCTTCCAGGCGGCGGCAGCGGCTTGCGCTTCCTCGATCATCTGAGTGCGCCATTCCGAACCGACCCAGCCGTTGGACAGGCCGATCTTGTAGTCTTCCGCCTGCGCCGCAAAGGCGGTGAGCGCGAGAGCAGCCACGGCGCCAAGCGCGCGTGCAAAAGTCATCTTCATTCTGTTCCTCCCAGGAGAATGCGTCGATAAGCTCACGATAAAGGCGAATGAAATCGATTTCAATCAGGCTTTTCATAGCAATGACGTGAAGGTTGAACCTCCGGCCGGCGGTGTCGTTGAGTGTGCCGGAGCTTCATCATGCGCATCGCAACCTTCAACATTAACAACATAAACAAGCGGCTGGAGAACCTGCTTGAGTGGCTGGAAGAGACGCAGCCCGATGTCGTTTGCTTGCAGGAACTCAAGGCCGAACAGAAGGCGTTTCCGCTTCAAGCGATCGAGGCAGCCGGCTACGGCGCGGTGTGGAAGGGGCAGCAGAGTTGGAACGGCGTGGCGATCCTGGCGCGCGGATCTCAACCGGTGATGACGCGCGACCATCTGCCCGGCGATAAGACGGATGATCAAAGCCGCTATATCGAGGCCGCGGTGCGCGGCGTGCTGGTGGCCTCGATCTATGCGCCGAACGGCAATCCGCAGCCGGGACCGAAATTCGACTACAAGCTCAAATGGCTGGAGCGGCTGCATCGCCATGCCACCGCCTTGCGCAAATCCGGCGCGCCGGTGGTGCTGGCGGGCGACTACAATGTCGCGCCAACCGAGATCGACATCTACCCGACGCGCTCGTGGGACGATGATGCGCTGATTCAACCGGAAAGCCGCGCGGCCTGGCGCAAGCTGGTCGGACGGAGTTGGACGGATGCGCTGCGGGTGCTGCATCCGGACGAGCGCATTTACACATTCTGGAGCTATCTGCGGAACCGCTACGAGCGTGATTCTGGTCTGCGGCTTGACCACTTCTTGCTGACGCCGGATCTTGCCGAGCAGCTGGTGGGCGCGGGTGTGGATCGAGAGGTGCGCGGGCAGCCGGAAGCCAGCGATCACGCGCCGGTGTGGATCGAACTCGATCGCTGAAGCGTCAGGCCCGTCAGTGCTCGGGGAAGTCGGTCTCGGACTTGGCTTCGCCGGCCGCCGTGCCGCGCCCTTGAGGAGCGCCACGCGTGGCATCCATGCCGGTGCCCGAGCCTGTATCGGGATCAGCGCCGGGACGGCGGATATGCGGGGCCGCTTCGATCACCAGCGGCTTCAAACCCTCGCCGCCCGCATCCAGCACCGCGAACAGCTTGGTGCGCATGCGCGGTTCCCAAAACTTGTTGATGTGGATCGCCACGCCTTCCGCGCCATCCTCCTTCGGCTGGCTTTCAAAGAAGGTCGCGATCTGGTTGGCCATATAGACCAGCTTCTGGTCGACATTCATGGTTCAGGCTCGCACCAGTTCGTGCGCATCATCGGTGACGCGCTCGGAATGGGTGAAGACGTCATATTCGTCGCCGCGCACCAGTGCGATCAGCGTCAGCCCAGCATCCTCGGCGGTGCGAATGGCGAGTGCGGTCGGCGCCGAAACGGCGATGATGAAGGGCGCACCGATGGCAGCGGTCTTTTGAACCATTTCCACCGAAACGCGGCTGGTGACCACCACAGCACCGCTGCTCCCGGCAACGCTCTGCCCAGCCAGGGCGCCGGCCAGCTTATCCAGCGCATTGTGCCGGCCGACATCTTCGCGCGCGGCCAGAATGCCCCTGCCCGGCTGGAAGAAGCCGGCCGCGTGGACCGCGCCCGTCTTCTTATGAAGTGCCTGATGTTCCGACAGCGCGCGCACGGCGTCCGTAATCTGCTTCGGCGAAAGCTCCAGCGTGCCATGGGTGCGCGGCACGCTGCGCATGGCTTCGTCGATCGACTCGATGCCACACAAGCCGCAACCGACCGGTCCGGCCAGGCGACGGCGGCGGGCCTGGAAGCGGGTGTTGGCCTGATCCTTCAGCCAAATCTGGATGTCGATGCCGGCGCCCGCATCCTCGACCTCGATGAAGTCGATCTCGTCCAGTTCTGCGATGATGCCTTCGGTCAGGCTGAACCCCCTGGCGAAGTCCTCGAGATCGGCCGGCGAGCCCATCATCACGGCATGGGTCGTACCGGCATAAGACAGCGCGATCGGCACTTCTTCCGGCACGAAGCGGTCGGCTTGGGCGCTGCCATTGCTACGCTGAGCGTAACGAGAAACGCTGGTGATGGCGGGACGCGTCATTCCTACTCCGCTGCTTCCAGATGGCCGGCGATGCGGCGCGAGCGCCGCGCCTGCTCGTCATATTCGACCTGCCAGTCCGACGGACCGTTGGAGGGCGAGATCTGCACGGCCGTCACCTTATATTCCGGGCAGTTGGTAGCCCAATCCGAATAGTCGGTGGTGATCACATTGGCCTGCGTCGTCGGATGGTGGAAGGTCGTATAAACGACGCCCGGCGACACGCGCGTGGTGATGGTCGCACGCAAAGTCGTGTCGCCCGAACGGCTCGACAGTTTCACCCAGTCATTGTCATGAATGCCGCGCTGTTCGGCGTCATGCGGATGGATTTCCAGCTTGTCCTCGGGGTGCCAGACCACATTGTCCGTGCGCCGCGTCTGCGCGCCGACATTGTATTGCGAGAGAATGCGCCCGGTGGTGAGCAGCAGCGGGAAACGTGGACCGGTGCGCTCGTCGGTGGCGACATATTCGGTGCGGATGAACTTGCCCTTGCCGCGTACGAAGCCATCGACATGCATGATCGGCGAACCGACCGGGAAGTGCTCGTTACAGGGCCACTGCACCGAACCGACCTGGTCGAGGTAGGGATAGTTGACGCCGGCAAAGGACGGCGTGGTGATTGCGATCTCGTCCATGATCTCTGATGGATGCGTGTACTCCCAGTCGAGCCCCATGGCGCGCGCGAGGTTCTGCGTCACTTCCCAGTCGGCATACCCGTTCTTTGGCGTCATGACCTTGCGCACGCGGTTGATGCGGCGCTCGGCATTGGTGAAGGTGCCGTCCTTTTCCAGGAAGGTCGAGCCCGGCAGGAAGACATGGGCGTAGTTGGCGGTTTCGTTGAGGAAAAGATCCTGCACCACCACGCATTCCATGGCAGCCAGACCCGCCGCGACATGCTTGGTGTCGGGATCGGATTGCAGGATGTCCTCGCCCTGGATGTACAGGCCCTTGAAGGAGCCTTCCACGGCGGCATCCAGCATGTTGGGGATGCGCAAACCGGGTTCCGACGAGATCGTCACGCCCCACATCTTTTCGAACACATCACGCGCGGCTTCGTCCGAAACATGGCGGTAGCCCGGCAGCTCGTGCGGGAAAGAGCCCATGTCGCAGGAGCCCTGCACATTGTTCTGGCCGCGCAGCGGGTTCACGCCCACACCGGGACGGCCGATATTTCCGGTGACCATGGCGAGGTTGGCAATCGCCATCACCGTGGTCGAGCCCTGGCTGTGCTCTGTGACGCCAAGGCCGTAATAGATCGCGCCGTTGCCACCGGTCGCAAACAGACGCGCGGCGCGGCGGATCTCGTCGGCCGGCACGCCGGTGTAGTCTTCGGTGGCTTCCGGGCTGTGGCGCTCTTCTGACACGAACTCGGCCCAGTCCTCAAATTCCGACCAGTCGCAGCGGTCGCGGATAAAACCTTCGTCCTGAAGCCCCTCGGTCACGATGACATGCGCCAGCGCAGTCATGACGGCGACATTGGTGCCGGGCTTGAGCGCCAGATGGTGAGCGGCCTTGATGTGCGGCGACTTCACGAGGTCGGTGCGGCGCGGATCGATCACGATCAGCTGCGCGCCCTGCCGCAGCCGCTTCTTCAGCCGCGAGCCGAACACAGGATGGCCGTCCGTCGGGTTGGCGCCGATCACCACGACCACGTCGCTGTGTTCCACGGAATCGAAGTTCTGCGTGCCGGCCGACGTGCCGAAGGCCTGGCCGAGGCCGTAGCCGGTCGGCGAATGGCAGACGCGGGCGCAGGTATCGACATTGTTGTTGCCGAAGCCGGCGCGGATCAGCTTCTGCATGAGGAAGGTCTCCTCGTTGGTGCAGCGCGACGATGTGATGCCGCCGACCGAGGCGCGGCCATACTGATATTGAAGGCGGCGGAACTCGGATGCCGTATAGTTGAGCGCCTCTTCCCAGGAGACTTCGCGCCAGGGATCGGTGATCTTTTCCCGGATCATCGGGTTGAGGATGCGGTCCTTGTGGGTGGAATAGCCGTAGGCAAAGCGGCCTTTGACGCAGGAATGGCCGCGATTGGCCTGGCCTTCCTTCCACGGCACCATGCGGATCAGCTCTTCGCCGCGCATCTCCGCCTTGAAGGAGCAGCCGACGCCGCAATAAGCGCAGGTGGTGACAGCCGAATGTTCGGGCTGGCCGATGGCGATCACCGACTTTTCCGTCAGCGTCGCCGTCGGGCAGGCCTGCACGCAGGCGCCGCAGGACACGCATTCGGAGTCGATGAAGAGTTCATGCGCGCTGGGCGACACACGTGAATCAAAGCCGCGTCCTTCGATGGTCAGCGCGAAGGTGCCCTGCACTTCCTGGCAGGCACGCACGCAGCGCGAACAAACGATGCATTTGGCGGGATCATAGGTGAAGTACGGGTTGGACTCATCCTTCGGCATCCACTTGGCGTTGATGCCGCTGTCCTGTTTGGCGCGAACGTGGTTGTCGCCTTCATAGCCGTAGCGAACATCGCGCAAGCCGACCGCGCCGGCCATATCTTGCAGCTCGCAATCGCCGTTCGCCGCGCAGGTCAAACAATCCAGCGGATGGTCGGAGATATAAAGCTCCATGACGCCCTTGCGGATGGTCTTCAGCCGCTCCGTCTGGGTATGGACGACCATGCCCTCGGCGGCCGGCGTGGTGCAGGAGGCCGGCGTGCCATTGCGGCCTTCCACCTCGACCAGGCACAAACGGCAGGAGCCAAAGGCGTCCACCATGTCGGTGGCGCAAAGCTTCGGCACCTGGATGCCGGCTTCCATCGAAGCGCGCATCACCGAGGTGCCTTCCGGCACGGTGATCTCACGGCCGTCGATGGTCAGCGTGATTGTCTTGTCTGACAGCGCGGCGGGTGTGCCGAAGTCGATTTCGTGGATCAGACCCATCGAAAAACCCTCCTCAAGCTTTCTCTGCACGAACATGCGCAACGATCGCGTTGGCATGTCCGTGGCCAAGGCCATGCTCGGCCTTCAGCCAGTTCACGACGTCCATGTGCTTCTGCTCCGACCGCTCGCGCGCCAGCGACAGCCAATGATCGATCGGCTTGCCATAGGTCTTCTCGATCGACGGAAAGTAGGAAGCCGGTCCCTTGACCTTCTCGGTGCTCATTCCGCTGCCTCCCGAAGTTCTTCCTCAGCCAACTCGGCGTTCGCGCGATCAATCCATGATGCAACCTCGGCTTCGAAAAACTGGCTTGAGCCGAGGGCAAGAAGCCGCGGTGTCGTGGATGCCTCGGTGAGGATGAGCCAAACGAGCTTACCGGAGCGAGTATCCGAGACGGTCGGAAAAGACCGATCATCCTTTTGGAACTCCAGACGGATTTGAAAGTCGTCTAGAAGGTCCTCTAACTTCTCCGCATCTTCGCCAAAGGAATGCGCGTAGGTGCAGTTTCCGAGACAGTCCTGCGCTTGGACATCGCTCATCGAACCGAGAATTTCGAGGGCGCCATCACCAGCAACAAGCTGATAAGGCCCTAGACTGGCAGCACGTTCCAGTTCCCGAAGCGTATGCGCACCCGAAATCGTAATGGCAGCTCTGCTCATTCCGCTGCCTCCCGCATCGGTGCCGGCGCAAAGTCTTCCGGAAAATGGGTCAGCGCGCTCATCACCGGATAGGGCGTGAAGCCGCCCAGTGCGCAAAGCGAACCGAACTTCATCGTGTTGCAAAGGTCTTCAACCAGCGCGAGGTTCCTTTCAGGCTCGATACCCGCGCGCACTTTATCGAGAACCTCCACGCCCCGGGTCGAGCCGATGCGGCAGGGGGTGCACTTGCCGCAGCTTTCAACCGCGCAGAATTCCATGGCAAAGCGCGCCTGGTTCAGCATGTCGGCGGTGTCGTCGAACACCACGATGCCGGCATGGCCGATCAGCCCGCCCTTGGCCGCAAAGGCTTCATAGTCGAATTGCGTGTCGAACAGGCCCTGCGGGAAATAAGCGCCGAGCGGGCCTCCCACCTGTACTGCCTTGATCGGCCGGCCGGTCGCAGTGCCGCCCGCGATGTCGTTGACGATCTCGCCCAGCGTCAGACCGAAAGCGGCTTCGAACAGCCCGCCGTAGCGGACATTGCCGGCAATCTGGATGGGGATCGTGCCGCGCGACCGGCCCATGCCGAAGTCGCGGTAGAAGGCACCGCCTTTGTCGAGGATAATCGGGACCGACGCCAGCGAGATCAGGTTGTTGATGACAGTGGGCTTACCGAACAGGCCCTGGATGGCAGGCAGCGGCGGCTTGGCGCGCACCACGCCGCGCTTACCTTCGAGGCTGTTCAACAGCGCCGTTTCCTCGCCGCAGACATAAGCGCCGGCGCCGACGCGCACTTCCATGTCGAACATGTTAGGCGAACCCAGCACGTTCCAGCCGAGCAGGCCGGCCTTGCGGGCGATCAAGATCGCTTCGTTGAGAACCTTGATGGCTTCGGGATATTCGGAGCGGATATAGACATAGCCATGCGTTGCGCCGGTCGCGATGCCGGCGATGATCATGCCTTCGATCAGCACGAAAGGATCGCCTTCGAGAATCATGCGATCCGCGAACGTACCGCTATCGCCCTCGTCGCCATTGCAGACGATGTATTTGTTGGCGGCCTTGGCATCATGCACGGTTTGCCACTTGATACCGGTCGGGAAACCGGCGCCGCCGCGTCCGCGCAGGCCGGACTCGGTGACCTGCTTGACGATGTCGAGCGGTGTCATGGCAAGCGAGTTGCGCAAGCCTGCCAGCCCACCATGCGCTTCATAGTCTTCCAGCGACAGAGGATCGATGATGCCGCAGCGCGCAAAGGTCAGCCGCTGCTGACGTTTAAGGAAGGGGATCTGCTCGGGATCGCCGAGGGCAAGCGGATGATCGCCGCCTTGGAGGAAACCGGCGGCAAAGAGCGAGTCGACGTCCTTCGCCGCGACAGGCCCATAGGCGACGCGGCCGGCCGGCGTTTCCACCTCAACCATCGGCTCCAGCCAGACCATGCCGCGTGAGCCGTTGCGGACGATGACAACATCAAGACTTTGCGCGGCAGCCGTGTCACGGATGGCCTTCGCTACCTTGTCGGCGCCCAATGCCAGGGCAAAGGAGTCGCGGGGAACGTAGACGCGGATTGTCATGCACGCACCTCCGTCACGATCTCGCGAAGCTTGTCTTCATCCAGCCTGCCGATCAGCTGTCCGTCCAGCATCGCGGCCGGCGCGCAGGCGCAGAGACCGAGGCAAAAAACCGGCTCCAGCGTCACGGCATTGTCTGATGATGTTTCGTGGAAGTTCAGCCCGAGAAGTTCCATGGCGCGCTCAACCATCGCCTCGCCGCCCATCGCCTGACAGGCTTCGGCGCGGCAGATTTTCAGGACATGCCGACCGGCCGGGTGTTTGCGGTAGTCATGATAGAAGGTGATGACGCCGTGGACATCGGCGCGCGACAGGTTCAGCGCATCGGCGACCACCGGCACCGTCTCGTCCGGCACATAGCCGAACTCGTCCTGAATGCCGTGAAGGATAAGCAGCAGCGCGCCGTCCTGGCCCTTGAAAGCGTCGACCACATCGGCCACGCGCTGCCTTGTCTCGGTACCTGCCGCCTGCATCATGTGCAGGGCCCTCCCTGGATCCGTTTTACCGCGAAGAAACAGATCAGCCGGCTTTATTCAATAAGCCGCTCCCGTTACGCGATAGAACAATTCTATCAGATGATCGGCAATTCCGCAGCCAGAAGCCGCGCTTCCTGCAACAACGCGGCAACGAGCGGTGTGTGCGGTTCGCGCTTCGGCACCACCAGACCGATGCGGTGGCTGACATCCGGCTCGGTGATCGGAATGGCGCGCAGCGTCGATGACAGGCCGAGCAGGGCCAGATCGAACGGCATCACCGACGCCCATTTGCCGGTCAGCACATGGGACAGAAGCGCGATGGTGGAGTTGGATTCCATCGTCGCCGACGGCTCGACGCCCGCTTCCGTCAGATGCTTATTGATGATCCGGCGGTTCTGCATTTCCGGCGTCATCAGGCAGAGCGGCAGGGTCGCGACCTCGGCCCAGCTGACGCTGTCGCGATCGGCAAACATCGTGTTGAAGGCGGTGATGAGCTGATAGCGCTCAGAATACAGCGGCAGGGTGGTGACGCGGCCAAGCGGCTCGTTGTCGACATAAGTCAGGCCGGCATCGGCTTCGAGATGGTCGAGATCGGCCAGCACCTCGACTGAAGTGCGCGACAGGATGGAAAAGGTGACGTGGGGATGGCGCTCGCGAAACGGCGTCGTCAGCCGCGCCACCATGGCGAGCGCCGTAGGAATCGCCGAAATGCGGAGATGACCGGACAGGCCGCGCCTGGCCGCGCGCATTTCCTCGCGCATGGTGCGGGCGTCACCTACGATGCGGCGCGCCCAGTCCAGCACGCGCTCGCCTTCCGGCGTCAGGCCCTGGAAGCGCGAGCCGCGCTGCACAAGGCTGACGCCGAGCTGTTCTTCCAGCTGCTTGATCGCCGCCGACAGCGTGGGCTGCGTCACGCCCGCTTCTTCCGCCGCCCGGCCGAAATGCTGGTGCCGCGCCAGCGTGATAAAGAATTCGAGCTTGTCGATCATGCCCGGACCCTAGCGGCTCAAACGGGATCAAGCCAGCGCGAGCCGCGACGATTCAGGCCGCTTCCAGCGCGGCAATGTCCAGCTTGATCATCTGCTGCATCGCCGCCATCACCCGCGCCGCCCGTTCGCGATCGGGCCCCGTCAACAGTTCGATCAACACACGCGGCGTTATCTGCCATGCAACGCCATATTTGTCCTGGATCCAGCCGCAAGCCATCGTCTCGCCGCCATGGGCCAAAATCTTCGACCAGTATTCGTCGATCTCTTCCTGATCGTCGCACAGGATCATGAAGGAGACGCTGGGGTTGAGCGGGTATTGCGTATTGCCGCCGTTGAGGATGTAGAACGGGTGACCCTCGATCTCGAAACCGATCGTGAGCACTTGCCCTTCGATCGTATGCGGCTCGCCGCCGCCCGGTGCGTACATGATCTCGCCCATTCTCGCATTGCGGAACGTAGCGACATAGAAGTTGGCGGCTTCCTCGGCCTGATCATTGAACCAGAGATAGGTTGAAAGCTTCTGCATGGTCTCCTCCTTTATTGTTTGCTGCACGAGGACGATCTGTGTCCGGCTTTTCCGACATCCTGCGCGCGCAACGGCGAGCTTACCGCTTGCCGTGCGGAAAGGCAGGGATTACCTCGGAGGTTCAAGCGCCCGACCAAGCCCAAGCCTGACCAAGGAACTCCCATGGCATTGAAGCTCAAGATCATCATCGGCAGCACGCGTCCCTCCCGGCTCGGGCCGAAGGTTGCGCAATGGTTCGAGGGAGCGGCCCGCGAGCATGGCAAGTTCGAGGTCGAACTGCTCGATCTCGCTGATTTCAACCTGCCGGTGTTCGACGAGCCGAAGCACCCGCGCATGCGCGACTACAGCCACGACCACACCAAGAAGTGGAGCGCGGCGATCGAGCCGGCCGACGCCTATGTGTTCGTAACGCCGGAATACAACTATTACCCGCCGTCCTCGCTGATCAACGCGCTCGATTATCTTGTTCTGGAATGGGGTCGTAAGCCAGCGGCTGTCGTGTCCTACGGCGGCATTTCCGGTGGGTTGCGCGCGACCGAAGCGCTGCGGCCGCTGCTGGCGACGCTCAACATGATGCCGATCCCGCAGGCCCTGCCCGTGCCGCTGTTCGGCACGATGATCGGTGAGGACGGCGTGTTCCGCCCGACCGATCCGATCGCGCAGGGCGTCAAGCCGATGCTGGACGAGCTGGCGATCTGGGCCGAGGGCCTTCAGGCAATGCGCCGCGCGCTTTCGTAGCAGCGTTTATCGCGCCCGACGGTTTGCGTCGGGCGCGATCTGCCTTATCTCGGGTAAACAGGCCCACCCGCTTACCTCCTCAGCAAGGCAGCCAGTCATGTCCGTTACAGAGCAGCAGGTCATCGATGTGCTCCGCACCGTCAAAGGTCCGGACTTCGAAGGCGACCTCGTTTCGCTCGGTCTCGTTTCCGAGATATTCATCGCCGATTCCAAGGTGTTCTTCTCGATCACCGTTCCGGCCGCCCGCGCCAAAGAGCTCGAGCCCCTGCGCACCGCAGCCGAGCGCGCGGTGAAAACCATTCCCGGTGTTGCCTCCGCCGTGGTTGTTCTCACGGCTGAAAAGAAGGGCGGCGGCATGGAAAACGCGCCGCCCCCGCCGCGTCCCACCGCACCGGCTCGGCCCCAACCCGCCGCGCCAGCCCGCCACCATGCGCCTTCCGGCCAGCAGCCGGGCCGGCGCGATGTGCCCGGCATTCGCTCGATCATCGCGGTGGCGTCCGGCAAGGGCGGCGTCGGCAAGTCCACCACTGCCGTCAACCTCGCGCTCGGGCTTCAGGCGCTCGGCCTCAAGGTCGGCGTGCTCGATGCCGATATCTACGGCCCCTCCATGCCGCGCCTGCTCGGTCTGTCCGGCAAGCCGGAAACGGTGGATGGCCGCACGATGAAGCCGCTGGAAGGGCACGGCCTCAAGGTCATGTCGATCGGCTTCCTGGTGGAAGAAGAAACGCCGATGATCTGGCGTGGGCCGATGGTGATGTCGGCGCTGACCCAGATGCTGCGTGAAGTCGCGTGGGGCGAGCTCGACGTGCTCGTGGTCGACATGCCGCCCGGCACCGGCGACGCGCAGCTGACCATGGCGCAGCAGGTGCCGCTGGCCGGCGCCGTGATCGTCTCGACCCCGCAGGACTTGGCGCTGATCGACGCGCGCAAGGGCTTGAACATGTTCAAGAAGGTCGACGTGCCGCTGCTCGGCATCATCGAGAATATGAGCTACTTCGTGGCCCCGGACACCGGCACGCGCTACGACATCTTCGGCCATGGGGGCGCGCAGCGGGAAGCCAACCGTCTCGGCGTACCCTTCCTCGGCGAAGTGCCGCTGGTGATGGCGATCCGCGAATTGTCGGATGCCGGCACGCCGATCACGGTTGCCGAACCGACGGGCCCCCAAGCGGAAGCCTACCGCGCCATCGCCGCCAAGGTGCTGCAGCAGATGGAAGCCAGCACGGCCGCTCAGGGGGCCGCTCCCGCGATCGTGTTCGAATAACCGGCTTGTCACCGTTAAAAATATGACAACTTAGCTCAACAAAGGAGTCGCGATTTGCGCGACTCTGCGTTAGTGAGCCGCAGTTGTTGGTTTTTGACCTTGGATATCCGGGGGTTCGGTTGCGCAGGTTCGTTCTTCTTTCGTTTGTTGGGTTGGCTCTTTGCGCCACCACGCCGATTGGTTTCGCTCAGGAGGCTGCACAGCCCGCGCCGGCTGCGCCGAGCCAACCGGCATCCCCGGCTCCGACGCAGGACGCGCCTTCGACGCCTGCACCGGCAGCTCCGGCACCAGCTCCGGCTCCGGCTCCGGCTCCATCCGCTGCCGCACCAGCTGCACCGGTTGCAAGCCCCGCACCTAGATCCGCTGAAGAAAACGCCGTCCCGCTCGCTCCGGTGAACGCTTCGTCGAATGCCACTGGTGCCGAAGCACCCGATGCGGCCCGCACCATCCCGCACAACCTGTCGCCCTGGGGCATGTTCATGGCGGCCGACATCGTCGTGAAGGCGGTTATGGTCGGTCTGGCCTTTGCTTCGCTCGTCACGTGGACGGTCTGGATCGCCAAGTCGCTCGAACTCGCCGGCGCACGCGTGCGGGCCCAAAAGGCCGTAAAGGCCATTCGCAGCGCCCGTACGCTGAGCGATGCAGCCAACGCCCTGCCGGAAGGCAAGGGCCCGGCTTCCGCCTTCGTCCATGCCGCGCGCCAGGAAGTTTCGGTGTCGTCCGATGCTGCCGGCGTCAACCATGGCGAGGGCCTGAAGGAGCGCGTTGCTTCCACCCTTGGACGCCTCGAAGCGCAGGCCGGCCGGCGCATGTCGCGCGGCACTGGCGTGCTCGCCACCATCGGCTCCACCGCGCCCTTCGTCGGCCTGTTCGGCACGGTCTGGGGCATCATGAATTCGTTCATCTCGATCAGTGAATCGCAGACCACCAATCTCGCCATCGTGGCGCCGGGTATCGCCGAAGCGCTGCTCGCCACCGCCATCGGCCTCGTGGCGGCTATTCCCGCCGTGGTGATCTACAACGTGTTCGCCCGCTCCATCACCGGCTATCGCCAGGTGCTGGCCGATGCCGCTGCCGGCGTTGAACGCCTGGTGAGCCGCGATCTCGATTTCCGCGCGCTGCCCCTGCGGGCCGCTGCAGAATAAAGGACTGAGCCATGGCTGGCGGCATTCGCGAAGGCGGCGGCGACGACCTTCAGGAAAATCATGAAATCAACGTCACGCCGTTTATCGACGTGATGCTGGTTCTCCTGATCATCTTCATGGTGGCGGCGCCGCTCGCCACCGTCGACATCAATGTCGACCTGCCGGGCTCAACGGCCTCGCCCACGCCGCGTCCGGACGAACCACTGTTCCTGACGCTCAAGCGTGATTTGACGCTGGCCGTCGGCAACGACCCTGTTCAGCGCGACAGCTTCGGCCCGTCGATCGATCGCCTGACCAGCGGCAACAAGGAAACGCGCGTTTATCTGCGCGCCGACCGTGCCGTGGATTACGGCCAGGTCATGGAGGTCATGAACCTCCTGCGCTCGTCCGGCTATCTGAAGGTCGCTCTGGTCGGCCTCGAAGGCGCGCCTTCGGCGGGTGCTGCATCCGGACCCTCCTCCGCAGCAGGAACCGCCCCGGCCGCGCAATGAGTTCTGCCGACGACATCAATTTCGGTCTGGGCGGTCCACCGGCCAAGCGCGAGCTTGCCATGTGGGGATCGGCTGCCCTCATCGTGCTGGCGGTTCACGCCGGCGGCGGCTGGTATCTGTCGCGTGCTCTGGAAGTACAGCAGCAGCCGGAAGCCGCCGAGGAGGCCATGATGGTCGACCTCACGCCGATGCTGGAATCCACGCCGGAATCGGTGGAAAGCGAACCCCTGACCGAAGAAGAGCCGACCGAAATGGCGGCCGCCGAAGAACCCGTCGAGGCGACCGAGCCGGACGCGCAGGAAGTCGTGCCGCAGGAAGAGCAGACGCCCGTCACGGAAGAAACGCCACCGGAAGAAACTGTTGCCGAGGATGTCACGCCGGTTGAACCCGAGCCGACGCCGATCGAGCCCGAACAAGTCGAACCGGAAGAAATCGAGCCGGAACAGGTTGAGCCCGAGCCGGTCGAACCGGATGTGGTGACGCAGGAAGTCATCGAAGAGCCGACCGTCGCGCTGCCTGACTCCGAAGTGCCATTGCCGGTTACCCGTCCTGAGCCACGCGAAGAACCGGTGCGTGAGCGTCCTGTTCGCCGTCAGCCAGTGCGCGAGCCTGTTCGCGAACGGCCGCGCCGCGAAGAACCGCCGCGTCGCGTCACGCAGGAAGCCCGGCCGCAGCCGCGCAGCCAAGCTTCAACGGAACAGCGTGCGTCCTCCGCGCCGCAAGTTTCGCCGGCCCGCTGGAACTCTCAGGTCGGCCGGCTCGTGCAGCGCTCGGCCCAGCGCGCCATCCGGCGCATCCGCGGCACCGGGACGGTGGTGATCTCGTTTTCGGTGGGCGGATCCGGCGCGGTCAGCAATGTCCGCGTGGCACGATCCTCCGGCAATCCCGAGATCGATGCCGCCGTGGTGGGCGCCGTGCGCGGCATTTCCGCCCCACCACCGCCCAGCGGCAGCCAGAGCGTGACGATCCCGGTTCTCAAGGATCGCTGACGCAACGTCTTGGTTGATAGGCAACAGCGCGCGCAACTTTGCCGCGCTGTTTGTCGTTGCTAAGCGCTGAAGCGCGGTTTCACCCGGATGGAAAAGAGCGGCACTTCTTCTCGCCGTTCAATCCGGAGCTGTCATGTCCCTGCTGTCGCGCGCCAAACTGCTGTTCCTGCTCATGCCCGCTATGCTCGGCCTGTCCGGCTGTTCTTCGCTGGGCGTGCTCAATGCGGTGCTTCTCAAGGATAGCGGCTCGACCCTGGCTGCGTCCGATGTCGCTTATGGCGGCGATGCGCGCCAGAAGCTCGATGTTTATGCGCCGAGTGATGAACCCGCCAACACCAAGCGCGATGTGGTGGTGTTTGTTTACGGCGGCTCATGGGACAACGGCTCGCGCAGCAACTATTCCTTTGCCGGTCGGGCCTTTGCCGCACAAGGCTATGTCACGGTGATCGGCGATTACCGGCTGGTGCCTGAGCATCCCTATCCGGATTTTGTTCAAGACACGGCGTCGGTCGTAGCCTGGGCGCATCGCAATGCCGCGCGCTTCGGCGGCGATCCGGAACGCATCTTTTTGGTCGGCCATTCCGCCGGCGCCTATAATGCCGCCATGGTCGCCTTTGCGCCAGACTTCCTCCAGGCGGCAGGCGTGTCGCCACGTGTGGTGAAGGGGTTCGCTGGGCTTGCTGGCCCGTATGACTTCGTGCCGCTCGATGCCGACGCCAGCGTCGCGGCGTTCGGTCATCTCAAGCCATCCGAACTGCGCTTGAGCCAGCCGGTCAATCGGATCACCAGCGGCACTTACGCGCCGCCTGCCTTCCTCGCCACCGGTGCGGACGACACGACCGTGCGCCCACGCAACACCGAACAGTTGGCCAAGGTTCTTCGCGACCATGGCCACCAGGTCGAAACCAAGATCTATCCCGATCTCGGCCATGCCGGATTGGTGCTGGCGCTGAGCCGGCCCCTACGCGGCAAGGCACCGGCGTTGGACGACGTCGTGGCTTTCTTCCGAGGGCTGTAGGCTCAAGCGTCGGCTCGATCAGCCAACGAAAGCGCGTTCCACGACGAAATCGGCTGGCGCGTTGTTGGCGCCTTCCACGAAGCCGGCTGCTTCCGCGATGTCCTTGACGTCGTTCAACATCGCCATCGAGCCGCAGATCATGATGCGGTCCGTTGCGCGGTCGAGCGGCGGGAGACCGAGATCTGTGAAGATCGTACCCTCGGTGAGCAGCTTGGTGATGCGGCCCATGCGCGGCGAGGTTTCGCGCGTCGTGGTGGCGTAATAATGCACGCGCCCCTCCACCAGCTCGCCGATCAGCGGATCTTCGCGCACGCCGGAAACCAGTTCATTGCCATAACGCAGATCGGCCACGTCGCGGCAGGTATTGGTGACGATGACCTCTTCGAACTTCTCGTAGGTTTCAGGATCGCGCAGCAGGCTGGCGAACGGTGCGAAGCCGGTTCCAGTGGCGATCATGTAGAGACGCTTGGCCGGGCTGAGCGCATCGAGAACCAGCGTTCCCGTCGACTTCTGACGCAGCAACACCGTGTCGCCCGGCTGGATCTTCTGGAGATGCTGGGTCAGTGGGCCATCAGGCACCTTGATCGAATAAAATTCCAGCTCTTCGTCCCAGGCAGGGCTGGCGACCGAATAAGCGCGGAAGATCGGCTTCGCGGCATTGGGCAGACCGATCATCGCAAACTCGCCTGAGCGGAAGCGGAACGTGGTCGGCCGCGTCATGCGGAACGAGAACAGGCTGTCCGTATAGTGGGTGACCGACGTGACGCGCTCTGCATAAACATTCGCGGGAATCGGGAAAGCCGTGGTCGTGGCGTCGAGCGCCAGGGCTGCGTTCTGCATGCATCCATCCAGTTGCTGGTCGGGTCGCGCACTGCGCGGAACGGCGACCGGAAAAGCCGCCTCTTTGCCTGCGGGGTGATTAAACCAAGATACCCCGGCGAGCAAGGTTTGCGCCCGGTCTGCCGTGCTAAATGTGAGCGGCAAGGTAAAGGATTGTTCCGCGTATCCATGCTTTGAAAGAACGCTGATCCGCGCACCCCTGCCCCGTGGAATAAACAACTCGCCGCCTTGCGCTTACCGCAGGGGTTGTCCACCTTGCATGCGCAACTGAGGAGTATCGTCATGACATCCGAGGCCCTGATCGTCATCGACCTGCAAAACGACTTCTGCCCCGGCGGCGCGCTGGCGGTTCAAGACGGCGACGCCATCGTGCCGTTGGTCAACACGCTGATTACGGAGGCCGATCATGTCGTGCTGACGCAGGACTGGCACCCGGCCGACCATTCCTCCTTCGCCTCATCGCACGAGGACAAAGCACCCTACGACACGATCCAGATGCCCTACGGTCCGCAAACGCTGTGGCCGGATCATTGCATCCAGGGCAGCGAAGGGGCCGGCTTCCATGCCGACCTCGACTGGACCAACGCCGAACTCGTGATCCGCAAGGGTTTTCGCGCCTCCGTCGACAGCTACTCTGCCTTCTTCGAGAACGATCATACGACGCCGACCGGTCTTGCCGGCTATCTTCGCGAGCGCGGGCTTACCACTCTCACTTTATGCGGTCTGGCGACGGATTTCTGCGTCGCTTATTCGGCGATCGACGCGGTGAAACAAGGCTTTGCCGTCCGAGTTCGTCTGGACGCTTGCCGCGGCATCGATCTCAGCGGCTCCATGGCCTTCATGATGGACGAAATGCGCGGCGCCGGCGTCGTGCTGGCCTAAACCAAAAGCGGCTTCCGGCTCGCCCGGCTTGCTTTTCTTTTGTTATCGAGAAGCTTAAACAAAGCCCGCAACTGCGGGGAGACGAAACCGTCATGGCACGAACAGACATCGCGCGACGGGTCTATAACCACACCTGGAAAGTCGACCCCATCATCCGCAGTCTGCTCGACACGGATTTCTACAAGCTCCTCATGCTGCAGATGATCTGGGCGCTGTACCCGGATGTCGACGCCACCTTCTCCCTGATCAACCGCACCAAGAAAGTGCGGCTGGCCGAGGTGATCGACGAAGGCGAGCTGCGCGAACAGCTCGACCATGCGCGCACCCGCACTTTGTCGAAAAAGGAGCTGATCTGGCTCGCGGGTAACACCTTTTACGGCCGCAAGCAGATCTTCCAGCCGGACTTCATCGCTTGGCTCGCCGACTTCCAGCTGCCGGACTACGAGCTGGCGCGCTCCAGCGACGGTCAATACGAGCTGACCTTCCACGGCAAGTGGAAGGAGACGACGCTGTGGGAGATCCCCGCACTCGCCATCATCAACGAGTTGCGCTCGCGCGCCGCACTGAAGGCCATGGGGCCCTTTGCGCTCGACGTGCTTTATGCGCGCGCCAAGGCCAAGACCTGGGACAAGGTGGAGCGCCTGCGCACTCTGCCGGACTTACGCATTTCCGACTTCGGCACGCGTCGCCGGCACTCGTTTTTGTGGCAGCGTTGGTGCGTGGAAGCGTTGAAGGAAGGCATCGGCGAGGCGTTTACCGGCACCTCCAACGTGCTGCTCGCCATGGATACCGATCTCGAAGCGCTTGGCACCAATGCGCATGAATTGCCGATGGTCGCGTCCGCGCTGACCACCAGCGACGAAGCGTTGAAGGCTGCGCCCTACAAGGTCCTACAGGACTGGAACACGCTCTACGGCGGCAACCTGCTGATCGTGCTTCCCGATGCCTATGGCACCGCCGCCTTCCTGCGCAACGCGCCGGACTGGGTCGCCGACTGGACCGGCTTCCGCCCCGACAGCGCCCCGCCGATCGAAGGCGGCGAAAAGATCCTGACCTGGTGGAAAGAACATGGCCGCGATCCGCGCGAAAAGCTGCTGATCTTTTCCGACGGGCTCGATGTCGACACGATCATCGACACCTACAAGCACTTCGAAGGCCGCGTGCGCATGTCCTTCGGCTGGGGCACCAACCTCACCAACGATTTCGAAGGCTGTCTGCCCGTCGACAGCGACCGCCTCGACCCGATTTCGCTGGTGTGCAAGGTCACGGAAGCCAATGGCCGACCAGCCGTGAAGCTTTCCGATAACCCCAACAAGGCCACGGGCGAGCCAAGCGAGATCGCACGCTATATCAAGCTGTTCGGCACGGAAGACCACGCGGCGAAGGCGGTAAAGGTGTGAGCTGTTCGCTTACGGCGCGATCAGCTCGACATCCGGAAAATAGGTTCGGTAGTGCCGGGGATCGCGCGTCAGCAGCGGAAGGCCTTCCACCTGGGCATGCGCGCCGATGAAGAAGTCCGGCAGAACACCCGTGCGCGTGCCACCGCGTTTGCGATAGGTCTGGAATGCCTTGCCGGCGAGGAAAAGGGCTGGCTTGGAAATAGCGACGATGTCTATTCCGGTCTCGCGAAGAAATTCGTCGATCTCGCCGATCTCACGATAGCCGACCGAAAGCTCTGCATAGATGACATCGTTGATGACCGGGCGACCGCGCAAAATCGCTTCGTCCAACTGACGATTGGACCATTCAAATTGTGGACTGTCCGTTACCAGGTCGAGCAAGACGTTGGTGTCTACCAGCGTATCGCTCATTCCTCACCGCGCGTCATGGCCATGATCTCATCCGTGCTGAGGCCAGCTGTTGCCGTGCCGCGCCATCGGGCAAAACGGCTTTCCCTAGGCAAACCGTCAGACTTCACCACCACAACCTTGCCGCCGGCGTCCGTCTCGAAATCCACCGCCATGCCCGGCGTGATCCCAAGCTGCTCGCGCACGGCTTCGGGCAGGCGCACCAGTCCGTCTTCTCTTACAATCTCCGACATCGCGGCCTCCGTGTTCCGCATCAAGGTAATGCGGAACACCAATCATCGCTAGCCTTGCGCTGTAAGTCAGTCCCGCGCGGGGATGTTCAGGCCCTTCTGACTGGCCGGCCGTTCTTCAGCGCGCGACACCCAGTCCTGCACATCGCGGAACGCCCCGAAGCCGAGTTCGTCGCCGGCCTTGTAGAACACGGTCAAGCCGCGCACCCACGGGAAGATGGCGATGTCGGCGATCGTATACTCGTCGCCCATGATCCACTGGCGACCCTCAAGGCGCTGTTCCAGCACGCCGAGCAGGCGCTTGGTTTCGTCGCGGTAGCGCTCCATCGGCCGCTTGTCTTCGATCGCCTTGCCGGCATGGGCGAAGAAGTAACCGAACTGGCCGAACATGGGTCCGATATGGCCGATCTGGAAGAAGGTCCATTGCAGCGTCTCGTAGCGCAGCGCGGGATCAGCGGGCAGAAGCTTGCCGGTCTTTTCGGCGAGATAAGTCAGGATCGCCCCGGACTCGAACAAGCCGAGCGGCTTTCCGCCCGGACCGTTCGGATCGATGATCGCCGGGATCTTACCGTTGGGGTTGAGCGCGAGAAACTCCGGCCCCCAAGTCTCGTTTTTGGTGATGTCGACCTTGTGCGCCTCGTAAGGCAAGCCGAGTTCTTCGAGCGCGATGGAAGCCTTTACGCCGTTCGGCGTTGGAAACGAATAAAGCTGGATACGGTCGGGATGCTGGGCTGGCCAGCGCTTGGCAATGGGAAAGTGAGAAAGATCGGTCATTGGGTAATCCTATGAGATCGGCAACGTTACCGACATAGGACTCACCGATGGCTTTTCACAGTGGGGCTCAAACCGCCTTGAGTGCGATCACGGCGTTGGTGCCGCCAAAGGCAAAGGCGTTCGACAGGGCGGCGCGAACAGGGCGCTCTTTGGCGACGTTGGGCGTGACATCGAGATCGCAGGCCGGATCGGCTTCGCGATAGCCAATGGTCGGCGGCACGATACTGTGGCGGATCGCCATGACGCAGGCGATCATCTCGAGCGCGCCCGAAGCGCCCAGCGCATGGCCGTGCATGGACTTGGTCGAGGAAATAGACAAGGCGCCCGCCGCGTCGCCGAACACGCGCTTGATGGCCTGCGTTTCGATCTGGTCGTTGGCTGATGTGCCGGTGCCATGCGCGTTGAGATAGTCGACGTCTTCAGGCGAAAGGCCGGCATCGCGCAAGCAAGCGGCCATCGCCGCTGCCGGACCATCCACCGTCGGCGCCACGATGTCGGACGCATCGGCAGACAGGCCGACGCCCGCCAATTCGGCAAGGATGGTCGCACCGCGCGCTTTGGCATGGTCCTCCGTTTCCAGAACCACCATGCCAGCGCCCTCGCCGATCACCAGGCCCTGGCGGTCGGCGGAAAAGGGACGGCAGACATCCGGCGACAGGACCCTGAGCGCTTCCCAGGATTTTAGAACGCCGAAAGACAGTGGCGCGTCGGTGCCGCCCGCAAGCATCACATCGGCGCGGCCAAGCAGAAGCTGGTCAAGCGCCGAGGCGAAAGCATGGTTCGAAGAAGAACAGGCCGACGTCACACCGAACACCGGGCCGCGCAGACCCAGTTCCATGGAGACCTGGCCGGCCGGCGCGCCGGGCATAATGCGCGGCACGGTGAAGATGTTGGTGCGCGGCTTCTTCTGGACGAGAACCGCATCGTAGTTCTCATCGGCCGTCTCGGCGCCGAAGACCCCGACGCCAACCGCTGCCCCGACGCGACGCGTGTTGCCTTCATCGATCACCAGGCCCGCTTGGGCGAAAGCCTGTTTTGCCGCAAGCACCGCCAGAAGGCTGAAGCGATCCATGGTGATCAATCTGCGCCGATCCAGGCCGTGATCGGGCATCGCCTTGATTTCGGCGCCGACCTTGACCTGCAGCGCCGACGTATCGACGTTTTCCAGCTGGCCGATGCCGGACCTGCCGGCTTTCATGGAAGACCAGATCGCATCGACATCGTTGCCGAGCGCACAAATGCCGCCGATGCCGGTAATGACGATACGCGGTCTTGCCATGGGATTGATCAGGCTTTCGCTTCAACGAGCTTGCGCACGGCAACGACGATGTCGCCGACATTGCGCAGGTTGTTCCAGGCTTCGGCCGTGTTCATCTCGACATGGATGCCGTATTCGTCCTCGATATCGAAGATGATTTCCGTCAGTTCCAGAGAATGGATGCCGAGCGAGGTCAACTCGCTTTCGGGCGTGACGCTGCCAGGTTCAAGCTCGCCATGGCGCTCGATCTTCGCAATGATGTCGTTGGCAAGCGCGTCAGCCATTGAAGCCCATCCACCCGTTTGACCGCGCTCGCGTAAACCGCAGCGCCGGTTCATGATGCGGCTTCGAAGATCGTTTGTGCCGCTTGTTCACCGGTATAGGAGACGTGCAGGCTGCAACGCAACCGTGCAATCCGGTCCCCGGCATGCGCAGCGCTTACCCTTTTCCTAAAGCTGAGGCAAAGCGTTACCAGCAACAACCATAATCCCGGTATTTTATTGCGCAGGCTTGGCGGCAGCGTAGATGACGGCCTTGCTGTCGCTGAACTCCACCGCCACGACATCGCGCAGGAGGACCTGCCGCGAGTTTAGGGCGTGATACAGCATCGCGCTGCCCTCGATTTCCTGCCGCAGACGCTGGATATCCGCATCGCGCTCCGTCAGCTTTGCCTGGATAGCGTCGGGCGGTCCGCCTTCCGTTGATGCGCTGTCAGCCAGAAACACGATCTCGACCTGATCCAGCGTCGTCGTCTTGCGGACGGTCGAAATGTTGTCGGCGGATTTGTCGATCGCGGCAATGACCTTGCCGGGATCGGCGGCCGCCTGCGTTTCTTCCTCACGCACGGGCGTACCCACGATGGCCTCGATCGTTTCAGGGCTTTCCAACCCTTGCGCCACGGCGGCCTCCGTATTCAGGAGCGCAAGAAGGGCGGCTGTTGAAGCCAGTATCTGGGCGTGGCGCACCATGGGATGGGACCTAGTTCTTGGGTCGTGCTATAAGGGCTGAATATCCCCAACGACGACCAGGTGGGTTGGTTGCGAGGGAGGTCCATCACGAGACCTCGGGGCCTTAAGTGGGAGGGTGCTATGGCAAAACAAGTGTTTGGAGGCGGCTGCCAGTGCGGCGCCGTACGTTACGAAACGACGGTCGATCTCGATCAGGCGATCAGTTGCAACTGTTCACGCTGCGGCCGGCTCGGGTTGATCTTGTCCTTTTCACCCGTTGAAGAGTTCCAGCTGCAATCGGGCGAAGACGCTCTTGGCGAGTACCAGTTCAACCAGCACCGGATCCGGCACCGGTTCTGCAAGACCTGCGGCGTGCAGTCCTTCGCCATCGGCACAGGTCCTGATGGCCGCCAAATGGCTGCCATCAATGTGCGCTGCCTCGATGGGATCGACGTTCATACGCTGCATCCCAAACAGGTGGATGGCCGCAGCTTCTGACCGTTGCTTTTTTGGCGGTCCCTGATGGTGAGGCGCTGCCTTGGCGGCGCCATTCTTGTGTTGCAACGGCAGCCTGATGACGGGTCATGAGGTCGGTTCTTGAAGAAGCTGCTTGCTGGCCTGCTGGGGCTGATCCTGCTGTTCGTGATCGCGGGAGCCGTGGGCACGTTCATTCCCGTGCCTTTTGCCACTGAACCACTCAGCAACCGCATCGAGCCCACGCCGCAGCGCATCCTGGTTCTGTCCAATCCGATTCATACCGACATCGCCATCAAGCTCGATCCGTATCTGATCGCCCAATTCGGCTTCCTGGAGGAAGCCGGTGTTCTCCTGCAGCATCCTGATGCGCAGTGGCTGATCTTCGGGTGGGGCGGGCGCTCGTTTTACCTGGAAACACCTACCTGGGCCGACCTCAAACCCATGCCGGTGCTGCGCGCGCTGACCGTCGACCAATCGGTGATGCATGTCGATCTGGCCGGCGCCATCGATGAAACGCAAGACTGGGTCACGCCACTCACCATCGACAACGAAGAGCTGCGCTATCTGCTGGAATTCATCGATGCCAGTTTTGCCCGCACCGACGGCAAGGTCAAAGCCGTCGGCAGTTATGGCGAGTTCGACCGCTTCTTCGAGGCCAACGGCTCCTTCAACGCGCTGTTCGGGTGCAACACCTGGACGGCGGAAGCGTTACGGATGGCCGGTTTGAAAACCGGTCTGTGGAACCCGCTGCCGCAAAGTCTGGCGCTGTCGCTCAGGCTCTTCAACCCCGACAATACAAGCGAAGCCCTGACCGAGGCGCTAAAGCTGCCGCACAATCCCGCCTCATTTTAAACAATCTGGGAACTCGTTTCGCCGCTGCCACGTTTGCGATGCAGCAACAATCAAGGCGGGGCAGCGGACGAGTATGGCGGGTACAGGGACGGCGGCGGCCAAATTCGAAGAACGGGCGTCCGAACCGGGGCGCGGGCGCAACGCTGAAACGCCGCTGCAGATTCCGGCCAAGGGCTGGATGGATATTGGCTGGCGCATCTATGCTTCCGTCATGGAAGATAGAATTCTGCTGATCGCAGCCGGCGCGACGTTCTATCTGCTTCTGGCGCTGTTTCCCGCGCTTGCCGCCTTCGTGTCGGTTTATGGCTTCGTGGCCGATCCGCGCACGGTGGCCGATCAGGTCGCCTATCTCGGCGGCATGCTGCCGCAAGGCTCGATCGACATGATCAAGACGCAGTTGCAGTCTCTGACCACGCAGGAAGCAAGCTCGCTGTCACTCAGCTTCATCTTCGGTCTGTTGATCGCGCTTTGGAGCGCCAACAACGGCGTGAAAGCCTTGTTCGACGCCATGAACGTGGCTTACCGCCAGAATGAAACGCGGTCGTTCTTCAGGCTCAACCTCATCTCCTTCTTGTTCACGCTCGGCGCGATCATTATCGGCATTTCGATGATCACGATGGTTGGTGTCGTGCCCGCGGTTCTGGCCTTCCTGCATATCGACAGCTGGACGGAAACGATCGTCAAGGTTTTGCGCTGGCCGGTGATTTTCCTGCTGATCGGCACCGGCATCACGCTGATCTATCGCTACGGCCCTGATCGCCAGCCGGCCAAGCTTCATTGGCTGACCTGGGGTGCAGGCATCGCCACGGTCGTGTGGCTCATCACGTCCGCCCTGTTCTCCTGGTATCTCGAAAACTTCGCCGACTATAATGCGACCTACGGCACGCTTGGCGCGGTGATCGGCTTCATGACCTGGACCTGGATTTCCTGCATCATCCTCATCGTCGGCGCCGAGATCAACGGAGAAATGGAGCATCAGACGGTAGTGGACACCACGACCGGCGCTCCCAAGCCGATGGGCACACGCGGCGCCGTGATGGCCGACTCCGTCGGCGTCGCGTCGGACGAAAAGCCGGCAAGCTGATCCTCAGCGCAACACCTCAACGAGCGTCCTTACGACCAGATCGGCAGGACGCTTTCGCGCAAGCACCCGGTCGATGTTCGGCCGATCATTCGATGCGATCCAGGCCAGCCCCTCTGCATCGGACTTGCCGTGGATGTGCCACCGTTCGACAAGACGAGCTTCCAGCACATCCACCGGCACATCCAGCATCATCGTGAAGTCGAACAGCGTGCCTAGGGCCGACCACGGTTCTTCGTCGAGCAGCAAATAATTGCCTTCAACCAGAATGAAGCGCGTGTCGGCGTTGATGATGTCAGCGCCAGCGCGTGACAATTCTATCGAGCGATCGAAAACGGGGATGGCGATCTCTGGCTCGTCGTGGGCGCGGATGCGTCTCAACAGAGCCTGAAAGCCGCCGAAGTCGAAGGTTTCCGGTGCGCCCTTGCGCGATCGCAGACCGCGTTTTTCCAACACCGTATCGTCGTAATGGAAACCGTCCATCGGCACGACCACCGCTTCACCGGGGGGCAGCAGCGTCACCAGTTCGGCTGCCAGCGTCGACTTGCCCGAACCGGGTGGCCCGGCAATGGCTGCGATGAACCGTTTGCGTCCATGCGCCCGGCGAAAGATCTGCGATGCGATGGCGCCGCGTTCCGACATGGCTGTTTCTCCTCCGAGACCCCTCGATTAAGAAGAAGCGGGGCAGCGAAAGCAAGATGGGGCATAGTCCGGCCGTTTGGTAGCTCTGTCATCCGCGCGTCATGACAAGCCTCTTATGAGGCCCCATTGTCTTATCCTCGGGGTTTCCTCATGCCGCGCAAAACCATTCTCGCACCGCTCGCAGCCTCGCTGCTCCTTGCCACCAGCCTTTCGGCCGGCGCCGAGCCCTTCTTCGACCGTATTGCCACCATGATGGTGCGCGACAACCTGCCCGAGGGCGGCAAGGGCGTGAAGGAAGCGGTTGCCGAGATCATCTCGGCCAGCGAAGACGGCATGACGCTGGTTTATACCGATGCGCCCGGCAAGCAGGTCGGCATCATCGACCTGACCCATCCCGCCAATCCCAAGCCGATGGGCACGGTTGCCGTGGGTGGCGAGCCGACTTCGGTCAAGATCGTCGGCGGCACGGCCTATGTCGCCGTCGACCAGACGGAAGACTTCACCAAGCCCGCCGGCAAGCTGGTGGCCGTCGACATCGCCACCAAGACAGCGTCCAAGGAATGCGAACTGCCGGGCCAGCCGGATTCGGTTGCAGCCTCCGCCAAGGGCGAGTTCCTGGCGATCGCCATGGAAAACCAGCGCAACGAAGAAACCAATGACGGCGCCCTGCCGCAGCTGCCAGCCGGCAGCCTTGTGACGGTGAAGCTCGGCGATGCGCTCGATTGCGCCGCGATAAACGACATCAGCCTGACCGGTCTCGACGGTATCGTTGTCCCGGAAGATCCGGAGCCGGAATTCGTCGATATCAACGACAAGGGCGAGATCGCGCTGACCCTGCAGGAAAACAATGCGGTTCTCATCATCGACGGCAACACCGGCAAGTTGTTGAGCCATTTCGATGCCGGCACCGTCAGCCTCGACCAGATCGACACCAAGAAGGACGGCGTCATCGACCTGTCCGGCTCGATGAAGGATGTGCCGCGCGAACCAGACGGCATCGCCTGGATCGGCAATGACCGCCTGCTCACCGCCAATGAAGGCGACTGGAAGGGCGGTACCCGCGGCTTCACCATCTTCAACCATGACGGCACTGTTGCCTTCGATGCTGGCAACACGCTCGAGCATGAACTCGTATCGCTCGGCCATTACCCGGAAAAGCGCAACAAGAAGGGCATCGAGATCGAAGGCGTCGCTGTCGGCAAATACGGCGAGGACGAGCTGCTCTTCGTCGGCTCCGAGCGCGCATCGGTGATCGCGGTTTATCGCGACAACGGCAACACGCCGGAACGCCTCCAGGTGCTGCCGGGCGGCATCGGGCCGGAAGGCCTGCTGGCGATCCCCCAGCGCAACCTGTTCGTGGCCGCGACCGAAACCGACGTCACCGAAGAAGGCGGCATCGGCGGTCAGGTCGTGATCTACGAACGCGCCGATCGCCCGGCGCCCGCTTACCCGACCATCCGCTCCGAAAAGGGCGCAAACGGCCTGCCGATTGCCTGGGGCGCCTTGTCTGGCCTCGCTGCCGACGCGACGAAGCCCGGCCAGCTTTATGCCGTGACCGACAGCGCTTACGGCACCGCCCCGCGCATCCTGACGATCGACGCTGCCCAAAAGCCGGCGCGCATCACGGCTGAACTCACCGTGACACGTGACAACAAGCCGGCCGCCGATCTCGACCTTGAAGGCGTCGCGATCGCGAAGGAAGGGGGCTTCTGGCTGGCCTCCGAAGGCAACACCAAGGAGCGCAAGAACCTGCTGCTTCATGTCGATGCCAAGGGCACGATCACCCAGGAAATCGAGCTTCCGGCCGATGTCGCCGCAACCGCCACATCATCGGGCTTCGAAGGCGTGACCGTCACCGGCGAAGGCGACGATCAGCTGATCTGGCTAGCGCAGCAGCGGCCGTGGAAGGGTGATGCCGAAGACGAGGTCAAGCTGTTCGCCTACAAGCCGGCATCGAAGGAATGGGGCGCGGTGCGCTACAAGCTCGATCCGAAGGGCGCCGGCTGGGTCGGCCTGTCCGAGATCACCGCTGTTGGCGACCGCGTCATCCTGATCGAGCGCGACAACCTGCTCGGTGCCGCCGCCAAGCTGAAGAAGCTCTATTCGGTCGCCCTTGCCGACATGAAGCCGGCTCCGCTCGGCCAAGACCTGCCGCTGGTCAAGAAGATCGAGTTGCACGACTTCTTAGCCGAGCTGCAGGCTCCGAAGGGTTATGTGCTCGACAAGATCGAAGGCTTCACGATCGACGCCGATGGCGAGGCCTTTGCCGTCACCGACAATGACGGCGTGGACGATTCTTCTGGCGAAACGCAGTTCCTGCGTCTCGGCAAGCTCTAAACAGAACACCGGCGTCGGGCTGCTGCAACGCGGCCCGACGCTGCTCTTTAGGTAAGGTCTTGCTTACGGGGCCGCAGGCTCAGCACCATCTGGCGCCCGATCTCGGCCGGCGACAGTCTGGAGTCGGCGCGATACCAGGTTGGCATCCAGTTCAAGGCGCCCAGAAAGTTCAGGCGAAACAGGCTGCGGTCGATCTCAGACGGCAGGTCCAGCGCTTCCACCAAGCCGGCGATCACCGTCTCATAACGATCGCGTTGCGCCACCAGCGTTTCCCGCAAGCCCTTCAGCGATTCCGAATAGTAAGGCGACACGATCACCGGCACTTCCGAGGAGTCGAGCAAGTCGGTGCAATGCGCCACGGCCGCCGCTTCCAGCCGGTTCCAGGGATCATCGACGCCCTCAATTGCATCGAGAACGGCCTGCGTGATCTTCTCCATGCCCGCGCCATGCACGGCCACGAAGATGTCTTCCTTGGACGCAAAGTGATAATAGATCGAGCCGCCGAGAATGCCGGTGGCCGACGCGATATCGCGGATCGTGGTCGCCTCGAAGCCGCGCGTGCCGAACAGGCGTGCGGCTTCCTGCATGATCTGGCGGCGACGGGCGCCGGTGCTGGCATCGTCCTCAGCCGCCTTCTCACCCCGGCTGTCGCGCGGCGCACGTTTGCCGTCCTTTGCCTTGGCGGCGATGCGGGTCGTTTTCTGCGGAAGCGAGGTCATTTCAAACGAATTAGCCGAGATAGTCCGGCGGTGCGAGTTCTTCTTGCATGAACGTTTGTTTGTCGCAGTACGCGTCCTCCCTCCTCGCGATAGAGCTTCCGTGATCGTGGGAACGGCTCCTGCCTCGCTCCGTTGAACCCGAAGTTCACCCAAGGAAGCGTTTCATGACCTTAACGATTTCTCGCCGCACCACTCTGGCCCTCGGCGCCGCCGCAGCCGCCAGCACTCTGTTCAAGCCGCATGTTGCGCGCGCCGCGGCACCTTTTGAACAACCCAAGCTGCCCTTCGCCGAAGACGCGCTGGCGCCGCAGATCTCCGCCCGCACCGTGGCGCTGCATTATGGCAAGCACCACAAGGGCTATTACACCAAGCTCAACGAGCTGGTGCCCAACACGCCTTATGCCGACATGACCTTGGAAGAGGTCGTGAAGCAGTCCAAGGCCAAGGGTGACGACGCGATCTTCAACCAGGCGGGACAGGCCTGGAACCACGAATTCTACTGGCAGCAATTCGCCGGGGGTCCAACCAAGCCCAATGCTGCTCTGGAAGAAGCCGCGACGCGCGATTTCGGTGGCGTGTCTGGCATGAACGAGGCGATTGTGGCGCAGGCCGACAAGGTGTTCGGCACCGGCTGGGTGTGGCTGGTGAAGGACGGCGACAAGCTGGCAGTGCGCGGCTACCAGGATGCCGGCAATCCCGTGCCGGACGGCTTGAAGCCGCTGCTCGGCATCGATGTGTGGGAACACGCTTATTATCTAGACTACGAGAACCGCAAGGCGGACCACATCAAGACCGTTCTCGCCGATCGCGTGAACTGGAAGTGGGTCGGCGAACAGTTCGCCTGACGCAATCCGAGCCGGCACACTCACAGCGAGCCGCCGGCTCTTTTCTCGCTGCCGTGAATGCAGCCATCAAACCGGAGTTCAGCTTACCGAATGGACGTTCTTCGCATCCTGCTCGCCATTATCCTGCCGCCGGTCGGCGTCTTCATGCAGGTCGGCATCGGCCTGCATTTCTGGCTGAACATCCTCTTGACGCTCTGCGGCTATGTTCCGGGCATCATCCACGCGGTGTGGGTGATCCTGCGCAAATAGAAAACGCGGCGCCGACTTCAGCGCCGCAGCTGTTTTATGCGGCCTCTGCAACGCGCTCGCGGAAATGGGCAATCGTATCGCGCAAGCCTTTTTCGAGCGGCACGGTCGGCTCCCAGCCGAGCAGCGCCTTGGCGCGGCTGATATCCGGACGGCGCCGTGTCGGATCATCCACCGGCAGCGGCTTGAACACGGTTTGGCTCGCTGTCTTGGTCTGCTCGACCACGAGCTTCGCCAGTTCGTTGATGGTGAACTCGCCGGGATTGCCGATATTGACCGGCGCCTTCGGGTTCTCGGCTACCGTCATCAGCGCCATCATGCCCGCAATCAGGTCCGACACGTAACAGAAGGAGCGCGTCTGCTCTCCCGTGCCGTAGATGGTCAGCGGCTCGCCGCGTAGCGCCTGCACCACGAGGTTGGACACGATGCGCCCGTCGTCCGGGTCCATGCGCGGGCCATAGGTGTTGAAGATGCGCATCACCCGCACATCGGCGCGGCCCAAGCGCAGGAAGTCGAAGCAGAGCGACTCGGCGGCACGCTTGCCTTCGTCGTAACAGGCGCGCGGCCCCGTGCAGTTGACGTTGCCGTGGTAGTCCTCGGCCTGCGGATGCCGGTCGGGATCACCATAGACCTCGCTGGTGGACGCCTGCAGGAAGCTGGCGCCCTTGGCTTCGGCAAGCGTCAGCAGGTTCAGCGTGCCCTGCACCGATGTCATCATCGTGTGGATCGGATCAGCCTGATAGCGCGGCGGCGAAGCTGCACAGGCCAGGTTGTAGACGAAATGAAGATCGTCCTTGATGTCGAGCGGCTCGCATACATCCTGCTTGATGAAGCGGAAGTTCGGATTGTTCTCGAGATGCGCGATGTTGCGCATCGAGCCGGTCAGCAGGCTGTCCACGCAGATCACCTGCATGCCCTGCTCCAACAGGCGATCGCACAGATGCGAGCCGAGGAAGCCCGCACCGCCTGTCACCAAAGCCGTTTTGCCGGACTGCGCTTCCTGAACCATTATGCCAATTCCTTAGTCGGCTCAGAACGCGCAGCCTTTGCGGCGCCGTCCTGTAGATAATTCGCCAGTTCGGCCGCGCGGGCGTGGCCCGTATGCCCAGCCAGAACCCGGGCCTTCGCGGCATCCGCCATAGCGCGCCGCCGCTCTTCGGACAGGCCGGTCAGGATTTGAACGACCTCGTCACTCGTTCTCGCGATCTCGATCGCTTCGCCCAACGGCAGCAGATCACCCAAGCCTTCCCAGAAGTCGCTGATGATGGCTGTGCCACAAGCGGCGGCTTCGAACAGGCGCACGCTCGGCGACCAGCCGGCGGCGATCATATCCGCGCGCGTGACGTTCAGCGTGAAGCGCTGGCGGCTGTAGAAGGACGGGTGTTCGGCCGGCGGCAGATGGTCGATGCGTTCGACATTCTCCGGCCAGTCGATCGTGTCGGGATATTGCGGACCGGCCACAACGAATTTGAGGTGCGGCAGGCGGCGCGCCGGCTCGATCAGCAGCTTTTCAAGGGTGGGCTGACGGTCGTCGCTATAGGTGCCGAGATAGCCGAGATCCCAGACCGGCGCTTCGCCGGTATTCTGGTAGCACGTGTCATCGACGGAGCAATATAGCGCCTCGGCCCGCCGTGCGCCGAACTCCCCTTCCAGCTGGCGCAGCGTGGGACCGCCGGTGAAGGAGAAGTAGATGTCGAAGAATGGCACCTGCCGTGCGGCCAGGTATTCCTCGTCGCCCTTTTTCAGCCGAGCAACGGTGATCGGCGTGTCGATATCGTAGAAGGCAAGCTGCTTCGGGTTCAGCGCGTGAACGGCATCGATAACCTTTGGCCCTTCCGGCACATAAGAGCCGATGATCACGGCGTCGGCCTCCCTGATCCGCTCGCCGAAGCGGCTGATCAGTTCGTCCACCGTGTCGTAATAATGCAGCTCGCAGAAATCCGGCGACGGCAAATCGCGATGGGCGGCGTACCAGGGCACATCGCGCTCCAGGAAGGTGACGCGGTGGCCAAGCGCTTCCAGCCCCCGCAGCATGCCCCGATAGGTCGTGGCATGGCCGTTGCCCCAAGATGACGACAGCGACAGGCCGATGATGACGATGTCGAGCGCATCACTCATTCCGCCGCCTCCCTGCCCTTGGCGCGGAAGTCGCGGAAGATCGCATCCGCTTCTGCAGCGCGGTCGGCATAGGTATGATCGCGCAGTACACGCGCCAGACCCGCTTTGCCGATTTGGTTGGCGCGCTCGGGCGTCAGCCCGGACAGGATGTCGGCGACGTCCTTGCCGTCGCGTGCAACCAGCACTTCTTCGTCCGGCTTCAGGAAGAAGTCGACGCCGAGCCAGGCATCGGTGATCAAACAGGCGCCGGCGCCGCAGGCTTCAAATACGCGGGTCGCGGGCGAAAAGCCCATATCGGCCATGGAATCGCGGCTGATGTTCAGCACGGCCTTCGGCGTGACGTTGAAGGCGTTGTGGTCGCGCGTGCCGACATGGCCGATATAATCGATATTGCCCGCCATCGGCTTGTCGCTCCAGCCGGACCCGCCGAGAATGAAGCGCTGCTCCGGCAAGCCAGCGGCGGGGTTCAGGAAGAAGCTTTCCACCCGCGCTTCGCGATCCGGCAAGCGGTTGCCGAGGAAAGCAAGATCGGCGGTGAAACGCGGGTCGTGATCGACCGGATGATGCGTTTGCGGATCCAGCGCATTGTAGATCGGAATGCAGCGCTTGGCGCCGATCGCGGTATAGGCATTCACCACGGGATCGCCACCGCCATAGGTCAGCACCGCATCGATTTCATTGAGCGCCTTCAGTTGCGGATGATCGGGATTGGCGCGCAGCTCGGCTAGCGTCGCCGGCGCATCGACATCCCAGAAGATCTTCATCGCGTCCGGCCGTGCCGCGCGCAGCACTTCGTCCAGCAGGCGATTGTCCTCGAAGCCAACGCCGCTCGTCTTCACGACGATGTCGGCATCCGCAGCCTTTGCTGCCTCAGTGCGCAAGGCCTCGACGGTGCCGTCATACACCACGACCTTGCACCATTCCGGCGGTTCGATGTCGCGGTTCTTCTGCCGGTCGTAAACATCCGGCTCGTAAAAGGTGATGTCGTAGCCACATGCGGCGAGATTGCGCAGCAGACCGCGATAATAAGTGGCCGCACCGTTCCAATAGGATGACAGCAGGCTCGAGCCGTAGAATGCGATCTTCACGCTGCGGTCTCCTTAGGCGAGGTGGCGCTGGTGTTGATGCCGAGACCGGAGAGGATCGCGAGCAGTTCGTCGACCCGGTGGCGGCAGGTGTGGCGGTTGCGGATGGTTTCTAGACCGGACGCCGAAATCTCGGCGCGCTGCTCCGGGTCAGCCAGTAATTTCCGGATTTTTTCGGTCATTTCCGCGCTGTTTTCGGCAAAAAGGAAGTCTTTTCCGGCGCGAAACAGCCCTTCTGCGTCGTTCCACGGCGCAGAAATCAGCGGAATTCCACAAGCCAAAGCCTCGAACATCCGGATCGTCGGAATGCCCGGCAGCGACTCCACATAAGGCCGGCGCGGGATGTGCATGGTCAGTTTCGCTTGCGCGAAAGCTATCGGCACATCGGCATTGGCGATCCAGCCGCCATAGCTCAGACCGGCTTTGTCCAACGATTTCAACGCGCTTTCCGGATAGCGAACCCCGCGGACGGTGCCTTTCAGCTTCAGCCTGGCAGCCGGTTCTGTTAGGAAGGACGCGATCTCAGCCGTGCGCTCGTCGTCGCCCCAATTGCCGATCCAGATCAGGTCCTCGGTCTTCTCGACCTCGGGATGCGGCTTAAACAGCCGATCATCCGCCGCCTCGTGCCAAGTGAAAACCCGCCTGCCCCAACCGGCCTTCAGGTAGCGCTCCCGCAGCGTTTCGCCGAAAGCCAGAACAGCATCGTAACCGCTGAGATCGAGGCCGCCGATGTCGCTCTCGGCCGATACGGCGCGGTGATGCGTGTCGTGGAAGATCAGCGTGAAACGCCCGCCATCCCGGCGCGCCTTGCCTATGCGCGCGACCAGCGCGGGGTCGGTCCATTCATGCACCAGCACGAGATCGGCCTGATCGAGCGCTGCTTCATGGTCGAAACCGGCATCATATTGCTCGGACTGGAGCGTCGGGAAATCCTGGCGGAAGCGCGTGACAGCCGCCTCGCCTTGATCCTTTAGAAGGTTCTCGCGGCTCCAGGCACCGATCGGCTCCAGCGCCTTGGCTTCATAGCCGCGTTCGACCAGATCGCGCATGACGCCGCGCAGGAAATGGGCGTTGCCGTGGTTCCAGTCGGACACGAGGGAGTGAGTATAAAGAAGAAATCGCATCAATCAGCTCGATAAAACCAGGCGCTGCTCAGCCGGCGCGCGAACAGCGTCATAGATCTGCAGCATGGCTTGCGCCTGTGCTTGGAGGGAATAGCGTTTGGCGCGCTGCAAGGCCTTACGGCCCATGTCGCGGCGCAGCGTTTCGCTTGCGATCAGCTTCTGCAGCGCTTCCACGAAGGAGGCGGGATCGCGCGGTGAGGCAAACAAAGCGGCCCCATCCCACAGTTCGCGATAGGTCGGGATATCTGCAAGCACCAGCGGCGTGGCGGTGGAGGCCGCTTCTAACGGGGCGAGGCCGAAGGGTTCATAGACCGAAGGCGACACGAAGATGCCGGCGCTGCTCATCAAGTGCTGCATTTCCGCTGCCGGCACGGTGCCAAGATGTTCGCTATGCTGCATGCTGATACTCTGACCGTTCGGTCCCTTCAGCGATCCCGCAAGCAGTACCGGCCATGGAAGATGTTCGGCGACGTCATCGAGCACCGCGCCGTTCTTGCCTTCGTCCCACCACCGACCGGCGGCGAAGACAAAAGGCTGGCGCTGCGCGATCTCGGGGCCAGCCTGCGAGGCGTTGTAAACGACCGAAAGGCCTTTGATCGGCCCGTAGCATTGCTCCAGCGCATCGGCATGGCTGCGACTTGGCGCGAGCACGACATCGGCGGCATCGAAGCCTTGGCGGTTGAAGCGCTTCTGCCAGGCCCATTGGGCAGGCACGTCTTCTCCGCGAACGGCATGCATCCAGGTGACAACGCAGGAATGCGACATCGTCACGATCGGGCAATCGAGCTTCAAGCCGCAGGCTTGCGATGGTGCGTTCAGATGAAGAAGGTCGATGCCTTCGTTTCTGACCAGCCGCTCCAGAAGAGCGGGCAAATCGGCCAAATCCTCCGGCCCTTCGGCCAGCCAGTCGAGCTGGGCATCTTCCCAGATCAGCTTACCCAGCTGTTCGGCTTCCGCGCGTTGGGCGGGCGACGGATGCGGGCCGAGACCAACGAAGGTGAAGTGGACACCGGATGATTGCAGGCCGGCCGCGAGATCCATGGCGTAGCGCCATACGCCGCCGACGGCATCCACCGTGATCAAGACGCGCGCTGGATGCGGCCCGTTCGAGGCTGTCTTGATCTCCGATCCTTCGCCCCTCGCGCGATCCGCTGCTTTCACGCCGACAACACCTGATGGCTTGGCTGCTGCTTCGAGGCTCGACCGGCTACACGATTTTCCGCCAGCCAGCGGGCGAGATCCGCCAGACCGTCCTTCCAGCCGACCTTCGCTTCCCAACCGATCGCCTGTTTGATCTTGCGCGTATCGGCCACGAAATAGAACTGGTCGCCCTTACGCCAGTCAGCATGCTCGAGCTGCATGTTGCGGCCGGTCAGATGGGAAATCTCGCTCAACACAGTGCGCAGGCTGACGCTGTTTTGTGGGCCACCGCCGAGGTTGAAGGCCTGACCGGAAACCTGGTCGATATGGTCGAGAACGCCGCGATAGGCTGCAACGCAATCGCTGACATGCAGGATATCGCGCACCTGCTTGCCGTCGCCATAGATCGAAACCTGTTCGCCACGCAGGGCCTTGAGCAGGAAATGCGCCACCCAGCCCTGATCTTCGGTGCCGAACTGGCGCGGACCATAAATGCAGCTCATGCGCAGCACGGCGGTGGGCAGACCGTAGGACTTGGCATAATCCAGCACATACTGGTCCGCCACGCCCTTGGAGCAACCATACGGCGTGCAGAAATCCAGCGGCCGACTTTCGCTGACGCCGTGATCGCCGATCGCCTCGTCGGCAGGATGGTAGCGCTCGTCGCCTTCCACCATCTTCATGTCTTCAAGGCCGCCATAAACCTTGTTGGTGCTGGCAAAGATCACCGGTACGCGGCGCCCCGTGGCGCGAATGGCTTCAAGGATGTTCAGTGTTCCGCGCGCATTGACCTCAAAGTCATCAACCGGATCAACCAGGCTGGTGGTGACAGCAGTTTGGGCGGCAAGGTGGAAGACGGCGCTCGCCTTGCTCACAACCGGCAGAAGCGCTGCCGTATCGCGTATATCGACACGTGCAGCTTGAACGCGATCACCATAGGTAGAGGTTAGCCAAGCAAGATTCTCTTCGACGCCGGGGCGGCTGAGATTGTCGAGAATCGTGACGTGCTGGCCTTCACGCAGAAAGCTTTCTGCCAGGTTCGATCCGATGAAGCCGCTGCCGCCAACGATGACGACTGTCTGACCGCCTCCGACGATCCCAGGTCCTGCCACGCTTCAAGCTCCCCTATTGCCGCTGCTTCGCGTCATCTACGACACCAATCCCCGCTCTTCCAACTCCTTCTTCATCTGCGCGCCGCGGTCGACCGCACCCGTCACGCTGACCCATTCGGCCAGCTCGCCGAGCGTGTCCTGCAAACGATATTTCGGCTCGAAACCGAGGAGTTCGCGCGCTGCCGTAATATCGGCGAAGCAGTTGCGGATGTCGCCTGACCGCGTCTTGTGCAGGATGTCGGGTTTCAGTTCCGGCACACCCATGGCTTCAGCCAAAAGGGTGGCGACTTCCTCGATCGTGTAGGCATTGCCACTGCCGACATTGATGACGTGGCCGTTGGCCTTCGGGGCTTCCAGCGCAAGGCGGAAGGCGCGGGCGACGTCTCGCACATGCACGAAATCGCGGCGCTGCTGACCGTCTTCGAAAATCATCGGCGGCTGATTGTTGGCGAGGCGCGAGGCGAAGTTGGCGAGAACGCCGGTATAGGGATTGGACAGCGCCTGTCCCGGGCCGAACACGTTAAACAGACGCAGTGCAATCGCTTCGACATTGTAAGCCTGACCGTAGATCAGGACTTCGCGTTCCTGCGCGAACTTGGTCAGCGCATAGATGGAAGCGAGATCGACTGGCTTGTCTTCGGACGTGGCGACCGGGGTTAGAACAGCGCCATCAGTTGTCACAGGATTCCACTGGCTGGCCTTCACGCGCTCGGCCTGGCGGCGCACGGCACCGTGCAGCTTGCCGTCCGGGCTCTGGTAGAAACCTTCGCCGTAAACGCTCATGGACGATGCCACGATGATGCGCTTGATCGGCTTGCCGATCATCTTTTCAAGCAGAACGGCGGTGCCGAGATCATTGGCGCTGACATAGCGGGCGATCTCATACATGGACTGGCCGACACCAACTTCGGCCGCCAGATGGATGACGCTTTCCACGCCTTCGAGCGCCTGCTCGACTGCCTTGGCATCGGTCATCTCGGCCTTGATGAAGTCGACACGCGGATCAAGCTCGGGGGCGACGCCGCCGTGAACCTGCTCGATCAGCCCGTCGAGAATGCGGACTTCGTGGCCCTTTGCCAGAAGCTCTTCAACCACATACCGCCCGATGAAGCCGCAGCCTCCCGTCACCAATACCTTCTGCACGTGCACGTCGCTCCTTCGTGGCCTGAGCTTCCACAACTAGGAAGAAGGCAAATTGTTCATAGCTGCCGCGATGGCTCTGCAGCCCTCAGGAAAGTTCAACACGTTGATGAACAAAGCCCTCGTTCCCTAGTTTAGAGCATTCATAAGAGCTGGGAAGGTTGCGGTGCAAATCTGCTGGCAAGGCCGGCAGGAGCTTGTTGAAGCGGGAGACGGTAAGGGGCGCAGCCGGCTCGTTCAGCCAAATGGCAGCTATGAGTTGGACAAGTCTGGTTTGAAGTACAAGTTGCATCATAGGCGCTACAACCTTGGATGCTGAAGGACAGTGCATGAGGCTTTCGATCATCGGCGCGGGCTATGTCGGACTGACAACAGGCGCCTGCTTGGCAGAACTTGGCCATCACGTGATCTGCATCGACATGAACGAAGAGCGGGTGGCGAGGCTGCGGGACGGTGAGGTGCCGATCTACGAGCCTGATCTTCATGATTTGATGACATCCAATATCGGAGCCGGCCGTCTCTTCTTTAGCGCCGATACTGCGACAAGCGTTGCCGATGCTGATGCCGTCTTCATCGCGGTCGGGACGCCGTCTCTTGTTGATGGCGATATCGACCTGTCCTTCGTTCAGGAAGCGGCGCGCGGCATTGCCAAGGTGATCAAGCCGAACTGCGTGGTAGTGGTGAAATCGACCGTTGTCGTCGGCACCTGCAAGGCGTTGCGCGAGATCATTGCGGAAGAACGCGGTGCACTGGATTTCTCGATCGCTTCCAATCCCGAATTCTTACGCGAAGGCACGGCTGTCAGCGACTTCCTCGAGCCGGAGCGTGTGGTGTTCGGATCGGACGATCCGCGTGCCTGCGCGGTCTTGGAACAGATCTACAAGCCGCTGGCCGATCGCGGCGTAACCGTGATGCGCACCAGCAACGCCAATGCCGAGTTGATCAAGTACTCCGCCAACGCCTTTCTGGCCTTGAAGATCGGCTTCATCAACGATGTCGCCAACCTCTGCGAACAGGTCGGCGGGGATGTTTCGGCGGTGGCTGCGGGCATTGGGCTGGACAGCCGCATCGGGTCTGCCTTTCTGTCGGCTGGTCCGGGCTTTGGCGGTTCGTGCTTTCCCAAGGACACCCGCGCTTTCGCCGCCACCGGCCGCAAGCACGACGCGCCGCAAGGGCTGATCGAAACGCTGATCGAGGGTAACGAGGCGCGCTCGCAGATGCTGGCGGAACGCGTGCTGGCGGAGCTTGGATCCGATGCTGATGGTGCGACGATTGCGGTGCTCGGCTTGGCGTTCAAGGCCAACACCGACGATACACGGGAATCGCCAAGCCTTGCCCTTATCCCCTGGCTGCAGAAAGCCGGCTGCCGCATCAAGGCGCATGACCCGAAGGCGATGATGGAAGCCGCCAAGCAGCTCGACGACATTTCCTTCTGCGAAGACGCTTATGACGCCGCGAAGGATTCCGACGGCGTGATCGTGCTGACGGAATGGGACGAGTATCGCCGGCTCGATCTTGCCAGGCTTGCCGGCACTATGCGCGGCTCGCTATTGGCTGATTATCGCAATCTGTGGCTTCCGTCCGACATGACCGATCTCGATCTGACTTATCTCAGCATTGGCCGCCCCACCATCCACCATGCCAGCGGGACCGCGATGGTGGCGAAACCGGCGGCGCGTAAGGTCGAGCGCTCGATCGCGGCCGGTTCTTCCGCAGGCTGAGCAGCATGTCCAAGAACGAACAAGCCGCAGCATCGCGCGGCACGATGAAGGCCGCTGTCGTGACCGGCGCCGGCCAGATGCAGGTGGATCAGGTCGCCATCCCCGAGCCGAAGGTCGGCGAGATCCTCATCCGGCTGGAGGGTACAGGCGTCTGCGCATCCAATCTCGGCCCTTGGAGCGGTCCGGACTGGATGCAGTTTCCGACCGAACCCGGCGGTCTCGGCCATGAAGGCTGGGGCGTGGTCGAAGCGCTTGGCGCGGACGTCACTGGCTTTGCCGTCGGTGACCGCGTGGCCGCGCTGTCGCAGCACGCTTATGCCGCCTACGACACGGTGCCGGCCGAGATGGCAGTTCATTTGCCGGATTCGCTTTCCGGACAACCATTCCCAGGCGAGCCGCTGGGCTGCGCCATGAACATCTTCCGCCGTGCTGAGATCGAGGCCGGGCAGACGGTGGCGATCATCGGCATCGGCTTTCTTGGCGCATTGCTGACGCAGCTGGCTTCCAAGGCCGGCGCGCGCGTCATTGCCATCTCGCGCAGACCGTTCTCGCTGGAGTTCGCAAAAGCGATGGGGGCGGCCGAGGTAATTCCTATGGAGGATCATTGGGCGATCATCGAACAGGTGAAGCAGCTGACGGATGGCCGTTTCTGCGACCGCGCGATCGAGGCCGTCGGGAAGCAGTGGCCACTTGATTTAGCCGGCGAATTAACGATGGAGCGCGGCCGCTTGATTGTCGCAGGGTATCATCAGGATGGACCCCGTCAGGTCAACATGCAGATGTGGAACTGGCGCGGGCTGGACGTGATCAATGCGCATGAGCGCGATCCCGCGATCTATATGCGCGGCATGCGCGAGGCGGTGGATGCGGTGGTCAGCGGCCGCCTCGATCCGACGCCGCTTTATACGCATACCTATCCCCTCGAAGAGCTCGGCACGGCGCTGAACGCGACACGCGACCGTCCGGAAGGCTTCCTCAAGGCACTGGTGGTGCCGCGATGAATGCTGCCAAGCAACGCGTCGGCTTCCTTGGCGTCGGCTGGATTGGCCGGCAACGGATGCAGGGGATCATTGATACGGGCGTCGTTGAGGTTGTGGCCCTCGCTGATCCTTCGCCGGAGATGACGGACGAAGCCGCCAAGCTCGTGCCAGGAGCCGCCATCGGCGCTATGCTGGACGACGTGCTGGCGCAGGATCTCGACGGGCTGGTGATCGCCACGCCCAGCGCCTTGCATGCGGATCAATCCATTGCGGCGCTGAAGGCCGGCGTCGCCGTGTTCTGCCAGAAGCCGCTTGGGCGTTCAGCCCGCGAAGTGCAGGCGGTGATCGATGCGGCGCGGGATGCCGATCGGCTGCTTGGCGTCGACTTCTCCTATCGCTTCACCGCCGGCGTTCAGGCGATCCGAGAACTGGTGCAAGGCGGCGAACTCGGCGACATCCGCGCGATCGATCTCACCTTCCACAACGCCTACGGTCCGGGTAAGCCGTGGTTTTATGACCGCAGTCTCTCCGGTGGCGGCTGTTTGATCGATCTCGGCGTGCACCTCATCGATCTGGCGCTTTGGGTGCTCGACTTTCCTGAGGTCAGCGACGTTAGCGGGCATCTTCTGTCCGACGGCAAGCTGCTCCATGCCAACCCGGAAGCCGTCGAGGATTACGCCGTGGCTTCGTTCCGCTTGGGCACCAGCACGATCGTGCGGATTGCCTGTTCGTGGCAATTGCAGGCGGGGCAGGAAGCGGTGATTTCGGCTGCGTTCTATGGTGCGCAAGGTGGGGCGGAACTGCGTAACGTCGACGGCTCGTTCTATGATTTCACGGCCAAACGCTTCCGCGGCACATCGAGCGAGACGCTGGTGTCGCCGCCTGACGAGTGGGGCGTACGAGCGGCTCAGGATTGGGCGGAGCGGCTTGCGCGCAGCAAAAGCTTCGACCACCAAGCCGAGCGGATCGTGGATGTGTCCAGGGTTCTCGACCGCATCTACGGCATCACATGAAAAAGGAGCGCGCTGCGCTCCCTTTTCTTTGTAGCTCGCTGCCCGGATCAAACCAGAGCGGGCATAGGGGCCGGTGTCGGCTCGCTGCGCTTGGAGGCGCCGGCGTAGCGGCGTGTCATGGCCGCGCAGAATTCGGCGAACTCTTCCGGCACCTGCGGCGCGCTGGAATGATGCGGGGCGATGCCGCGATGTTCGGGCGTGAAGCAGTAGGTCACCGTCACGTCGAAATCGGCGAGCGCTTCCATCTGCTTGTCGAACCAGTCGAGCGCGTTGGGGCGGAAGCTGTCAGCCCAGGAAATACCGGTGCGCAGATAGGTCACGCCCAGACGCTTCATCCAGGCCACGGCGTCTTCCAGGCGGTGGTCATGATAATGGAACCACTGCACGACGCCCATGTCAGGCGTGAGCTCGGCAAAAGCTTCAGCGGCTGGCTTCGGTGTGCCGTCCTGGCGCAGAAGGCCCATGTAGAAGTGGCGGTAGTAGGAGGAGCCCTCCGCTTCGCGATGACGCGTGGTCGCTTCCCATTCGCGCGGCAGATCGTAGAGCGAATACCAGTGAATGCGCGGCGCCTGACCTTTAAGAAGCTCGGCCGTGCGCTTGATGCCCCAATGCTGCACTTCCTCGGCGCCAAAGGTCGAGATGCCGACCTCGCTGACCCAAACCGGCAAATGGGTCAGCGCCCGAATTTCCTGCACCTTCTGCGGCCATTCGCCGATCTGCCACAGGTTCCAGTCGAGCGGGAAACCGTGCACGGCAACCGCGTCGACATGGTCGAGCACGCCAAAATCCTTCATTCGGTTGATGAAGATCGGATCGATCGGCGAGATGCCGCCCAGCACGCGTGTCAGGCCCGGCGCTTCGGCGGCGATCGCCTGGCCTGCGAGCTTGGCCATGTCAGCAAATTTCGACCAATCCGGATCGACTTCGGGATCCCAATGCGACTTGTTGTTGGGTTCGTTCCAGATCATCGCCGCTTCGATCACGCGCGGTCTCCTTTTGCGGGGTACACCGCTTCTGCGCCATAAGGGCGATCAGTCGTGCGGCAGATATAAACTTCCTGTTCCGGATGCGCCTCGATCCGAAAACCGGCGCTGCGCAGCATGGCTTCCATGCCGGCGCGGTTGGGCACCCACCAGTTGGTGGGATCATCAGCATAGCGATGCTCGATAAAAGACATGTGCGGAAAAGCGGGATCGTCGAACAGCTTGGTGTTCTCGAAAGGATAGTTTTCCGCCACCTCGGCCACATCCTTGCTGCCGCGCTGCATGGATTGAAACACCAGCAGATCATCGGCAACATGCTCGCGGATCAGGTCGAGCGCGAGCAGTGGGTGGCGCAGATGATAGAGCACGCCCATGAACAGCACGACATCGAACTTTTCGCCGAGCTTGCCGACATCATAAACCGACAGCTGACGGAACTCGATATCGGCGCCCTCGACCTCGGCCACGAAGCGCGCCTGCGCCAGATAGGCGTCGTCGAAATCGACACCCAACACGCGCTCAGCGCCGCGGCGTTTCATTTCGAGCGAGTAGAAGCCGCCATTGCAGCCAATATCGAGCACCGTCTTGCCGGTCAGATCGGCCGGGATCGCATCGGCGAACTTGCGGAATTTCTGTCGGGGATAATTTCCCAGGAAATGATCGGGCGCCGTCAGTTGTCCCTGAAGATCGATATTGTGAAACCAAGGGCCGAGCTCTCTGATGCGGCCCTCTATTTCGCTGCTTGAAAGCGACAAACCCAATCTCCTTTTCGCGCCTGTTTCACTCAAGAAAAGGCTAGGCGCTTCATTTTAGGTGGCAAGTTCGCCTCATGCGATCGTCTCGTTCAGCCATAGAAGCCTGGCACCCCAATCCCCCCATACGATCGGGGTGATGGAGGCTGGGCTGATATCAAAGCGATGGACATGGCCAAGCGGCAGATCCAGCACGTGGCAAACAACGGCTTTGATGATGTCGGCGTGGGTGACGAGCACCACCGCACCGTCTGCGCGGAGGGACGCCGCGTCAGACAAAGCCGCAACCGCCCGCGCTTGAACCTCGCTCATGCTTTCGCCGCCGGCCGTTCTCGCCGTTCCGCGCTGCTCGTTCCATTGAACCCAGGCAGGGTCGCAGTTGAGCGCGTCCCAGGTCTTGCCAGACCAGGCATCGCCAAAATCGATCTCGTCCAGCCGCTCGTCGGTCCTAACGGTCAAACCATAGGCCAACGCTACGGCTGAAGCCGTTTCCTGCGTGCGCTCGCGCGGGCTGGCGATCACCGCATCGAAGCGCTCGCGACCCATGCGCTGTCCCAGACGCTCTGCCTGCGCCCTGCCCTCCACGCCCAGCCGGATACCGGGGGTGCGACCGGCTAGAAAACTGCCGACATTGTCATGCGCGGCATGACGGACGAGGAAGATCGTCGTGGTCACTGGGGCGAACCGGCTGCTGATCCAGCTCCGGCAGGCTCATTCTCACCGCCGATGAAGGCAAGCGTGCGCTCGCGTGCCTCGGCATCCGTGAACTGCTGCGGCGGCGACTTCATGAAGTAGCTGGACGGCCCCGTCAGCGTGCCGCCGATGCCGCGATCCATCGCGAGCTTGGCGCAACGCACGGCATCGATCACCACGCCGGCGGAATTGGGCGAATCCCACACTTCCAGCTTGAGCTCGGCATTGAGTGGAACGCCGCCGAAAGTGGTGCCTTCCAGACGGATATAGGCCCATTTACGATCGGTGAGCCATGGCACGTGGTCGCTGGGGCCGACGTGAACATTGCCGGGTTCGAGCGGCACGTCGATCTGGCTGGTGACGGCTTGGGTCTTGGAAATCTTCTTCGATTCCAGCCGCTCCCGCTCCAGCATGTTGAGGAAGTCGGTGTTGCCGCCGAAATTCAGCTGGTATGTGCGGTCCAGCCTCACGCCGCGCTCGCGGAACAGATTGGCCAGCATGCGGTGCACGATTGTGGCGCCCACCTGGCTCTTGATGTCGTCGCCGATGATCGGCACGCCCTTGTCGGCAAAACGCTGCTGCCAATCCGGCTGCGAGGCGATGAAGACGGGGATGCAGTTGACCAGCGCGACGCCGGCTTCCAGCGCCTGCTCGGCATAGAACTCGCTGGCCTTCTGCGAGCCGACCGGCAGATAGGACACCAGAACGTCGGCGCCGCTCTGGCGCAGGATTTCCGCCACGTCGACAACAGGTTCGGACGACTCTGTGACCGTGTCTTCGAGATAACGGCCGATCCCATCCATGGTCGGGCCACGCTGAACCGTTACGCCGGTTTTTTCGACGCCGGCAAACTTGAATGTGTTGTTGGGCTCCGCGAAAATCGCATCCGAAACGTCCCGGCCGACCTTGGTGTCCGCGACATCAAAGGCGCAGCAAATCTCCACATCGCCGACATGGTATCCCCCGAGGTCGACATTCATCAGGCCAGGAACGGGTTCGTTGCCGCTCGCTTCACGATAATAGTTCAGACCCTGAACGAGAGAGGACGCACAATTGCCGACGCCGACGATTGCGACACGGACTTTTCTGGAACCCATACAATTCCCGATCACCGGAGCTAAGTACATGGCTCAACATTGTAGGGCCCTGGATTGTTCCTTCCAGCCGCCCAGCAAATCGCACTGACATTGCCCGTCACGATGAGACGGCAGAAGGCTTGACCATGTGGGTTTATGGCGACGCGCAACGAGCCGGCAAAACGCATGATCTGGCAGCGCGGATCGCCGGGACGCTCGATCATCTGGGAGATTGCCCTCAAGGGATCGTGCGTCATGCCGAGATCGTCACGGCCTTCGTGGATGCGTCGGAACTCATCCAGGGTTTGATCGATGCTGCGTTCCACGAACGCGGCTTCGATGCCGAAACGCCGGAGCAGGAGCGACTGACCGGGCTGCTGTTCGACCTCGCCAAGCTCGTGGAAAGCAGCTGGCGAACGGGCTTTGTTGAACAGGATGTGCCAGCCGCACTTGTCAGCGCGATGGCAGATTTCGCGCGTGATCAACCTGGTGAAGTCACCACGCGCAGTGCGGAAGGCTACAGCATCTATGCGCTTTATCCGGAAACCTACCTGGAGGCGGCTCGTGCCTCTGGCCTGGGTGCCGACACGATCGTCATCGGTATCCGCAGCATAGGGCTCAGCCTGTCATGCCTCGTGGCTGCGGCAATGAATGCGCAAGCGCCGATCAGCCTGCGACCGGTGGGTGATCCGTTTGCGCGTAGGATCGAGGCCGATCCGCAGCTTCTCCAAGCCGTGCTCGCTCGTGGAGAAGCGCCGATCGCGATCGTGGATGAAGGGCCGGGCCTGTCGGGCAGTTCGTTTTTCGCGGTGGCGGACTGGCTGGAAGGTGGCGGAGTTGAGCGCGATCGCCTCCACTTCTTTCCCAGTCACGGCGGCGAGCCGGGCGGACAAGCGTCTGCGGATCATCGCAAACGCTGGCGCGCCGCGTCGCGTCATACGGGCGATTTTGACGAGACCCTTCTGCACGAAGGCAGGCTTCAAGAATGGATCACCGACCTCCTCGGGCCGCTCGATTGCCCGTTGCAGGATCTTTCCTGGGGCAACTGGAAAGGGGAAGGCGATAGGTCACCGGTAGATGCGCGACTGGAGCGACGGAAGTGCCTGGCGCATACGTCTGACGGATCGTTCCTGCTAAAATTTGCTGGTCTGGGATCAGAAGGGCAGCGGAAGTTCGATGTGGCGGAAACGCTCTTCGCGGCTGGTTTCGCCGTTGAACCGATCGCAACCCTGCACGGCATGATCGTCGAGCGATGGATCGACAGCGAGCCCCTCACCGACCGCTACGACCGCGCGGGCCTACTAGACACACTCGGACGCTACCTTGCCTTGCGCGCGACTTTGCCCGCGCATAACGAAGGGGCTTCTTTGACCCTGCTGGCGGACGTGGCTGCTTTCAATGCAGGCCAAGCTTTCGGTGAGGAGGCGGCCGAAAGTGTCCGACGTCTGACGAAAGATGCGGCCACCATGCAGCGGCTGGTTCATCCGGTCGATGCGGACAATCGTTTGCATCAATGGGAATGGCGGGTGACCGCTGATGGTCAGCTTATCAAGACGGATGCGCTTGACCACAGCAGTGCGCATGATCTTGTCGGATGTCAGGACATCGCCTGGGACCTTGCCGGCGCGATCGTCGAACATCATCTGACGGTGGAGGAAAGCAGCTTTCTTGCCAGCCAGGTCGGCAGCCTGAGTAAACGGGAGATAGAATGCGACCTCGTCGATCTGCTTGTGCCCTGCTATCTCGGCTTTCAAACCGGCTTGTGGAGCATGGCACTCGATGCGGCGTCTGACGATCGAAAGCCCGCGCTTCGCCATCTGCTCGAGCGCTACAAGCTGCGCCTGCGGTCACTGAAGTAGCAGTGCGCAACAAAAAAGGCCGCCCAGCGGACGGCCTCTTTTTAGTTCTGCCGGTCGATCAGAATACCGGGCAACCGCGGTCGCGGCCGAAGGTGATGGTGCGGCGGTCGCCACGACGGTCAGTGCCTCGCACCTTGATGGTACGACGGCCGGCATCGACGACACGCGCCCGGCGCAGACCCATGCGGTCAGCCTTGTCGAGGGCACGGCCTTCCGTGCAGCCACGCTCATCGCGGCGATCATCGCGGCGGTGATCACGACGCTCGATGACGCGCGGGCCGGACTGGCCGAGCTGGATACGCACATCCTGCGCCTGAGCGGGAACGGTGACCGTGAACAAGCCTGCGAACAAAGCGCCGGCCAAAGAAGCGGAGATAATCTTGCGCATAGTCTCTTCCTTATTCGAGCGCCCGAAGCGCTGGATGGATCAACAACGCCGAACCGGGCGAAGTGTTCACAGGCATGTGAAAGATCGTGTCACGCTTGTTGTGGGGCTGAAACAATGGCTTGAAACAAGCCGTTCAACGATCAGCCGAGATCCACGGGCGTCTTGGTCTGCAAACCGGGCTCGCGCGGATCGGTTGGCCGCACCACCATGCGATGGACCTTGGGCGGTTCGGTGCCGGCATGAAGCGCACGCACCGCATCATAGATGATCGCGTCGGCATGGGTGCGGCGCTGGTTGTGCCGGACGTAATCGTTCCAGGTAGGTACGTGGTAGGTCTCGATCCACTGCTCGGGATGCTGCGTGTCGCGCAACAGCTCCCAATGCCTGCCGCCATCCCGGCGGATGATGCGGCGGCGCTCATGCATGAGGTTCAGGAACCGCTCCGTATAGGTTTCGGGGATGATGTGCTCGATCATGATCGCCATCGGTCCGCTGCGTCCCTGAAGATCCAGCGCGAGATTGGGCATTTTCCAGCGGTTAAGCGGCTCGAGATTGTCTCGGGAAAGATTGGGCAGGGGCAAGCGCAGACCGACGGCCGCTCCCACGAGCATCACCACCACTGCCGATACAAGCGCGAACGACATGCCCTGGCTCTCGGCCAGCAGGCCCCACGCCCAGCTGCCCAGCGCCATGCCGCCGAAGGTGGCCGTCTGGTAGAGCGCCAGCGCGCGGCCGAGCACCCAGCGCGGTGTCGCAAGCTGGACGGTGACGTTGAACATCGACAGCGCCAGAACCCAACAGGCTCCGCCGATCAGCATGCCGAGCGCCACAAGCACTTCATTGCCGCCATAGGCGATCAAGGTTGCGCAGATCGCAAAGCCGATGAAGGAGCCGCGCGCAATGTTCTCGTTGGAGGTCATCTGCCGCACCTTGCCCCCGAGAAAAGCGCCGCCGACGGCACCGATGCCGTAGCAACCGAGCAGAAGGCCATAAAGCAGCGGACCGCCGCTGGGCAGATCGCGCGCCACGATCGGCAACAGCGCCAGCACGATGATCGCGGTGAAACCGAACAGAAAGCCGCGCAGCAGCACCTTCTCGATCTGCGGCGACATCGCGACATAGCGCAGGCCAGAAAACATCGCGCTGATCAGCGGCTCGCGCGGCAGGGTGCGCGGCGGGGTTTCCAGCTTCCAGCGTGAGATCACGAACAAAAGCGGCAGATAGCTGAACGCGTTCACCGCAAAAGCGGCCACCGCGCCGGCCGTAGCCACTATGATACCGCCGATCGCGGGGCCGACGCTGCGGGTAAGATTGAAGTTGACGCTGTTGAGCGCCACGGCATGCGGCAGGTCGCTGCGCGGCACCATTTCGCCCACGGAAGCCTGCCAGGACGGGTTGTTCAAAGCCGTGCCGCAGCCGATCAGAAAGGTGAAGCCGAGCAGCAGCCACGGCGTCATCCAGCCGAGATAGGTGAACAGCGCCAGAAACAGCGACACGACGAGCATAAAGGACTGCGCGGTCAGCATCACGCGGCGGCGATTGAAGTTGTCGGCCACCGCGCCTGAAGCCAGCGAAAAGATCATCACCGGCAGCGTGGTGGACGCCTGAACCAGAGCAATCATGTCGGCCGACGGCGCAATCGAGGTCATCAGCCAGGCCGCGCCCACCGACTGGATCAGCCCGCCAAGATTGGAAGCAAGGCTTGCGATCCAGACCATGCGGAAGATCGGGGACCGGAACGGAGACAAAGGCGAGCTTGGCAGCACCACGGGTTTTGCGGTTTCAACCTGGGCGCTGGTCGACGGTTCGACGCTGCTGCCTGTTGCTCGATCAGTCACACTACTTCCTCATGCGCTCGGCGCACTTAAAACCGCATCCGTGCTTCGGGCTACCTGTCACCTTTTGCCGGGAAAGCAAGTTCTTCCACAAGAGGCAGCTCAGCTGAAAACAGCTGTGCCAGGTCCCTCGTCAACGAAGCAAATTTCCTACTTTCTTGGCCAGAAAGAGGCCGTGAGTTCTCGTGCCGTCTGCAAAATCGTGCCGCGTGGCTCGGGATCGCCTTCCACGATCGCGCCCATGAAATTGCGCGCCTGTTCGAAGGTGATGTGCGGCGGGATCGGTCCGACATTGGGATCGGTGACCATGTCGAGCACGAAGGGCTTATTGGACGCGAGCGCTTCTTCCCAGGCCGGTCCGACCTCTTCAGGCCGCTCGACGCGGCGGCCGCCCAGGCCGATCAGCTTGGCGACTTCGGCATAAGGCACGTCGGGCAAGGTCTGGCTCGGCTCCCACTTCGGATCACCCGACTGAACGCGCTCTTCCCACGAGACGTAAGCGAGATCGCGATTGTTGAGTGCCATGACGATCAGGCGCGGGTCAGACCAGCGCTGCCAATATTTGGCGATCGTGATCAGCTCGGACATGCCGTTCATCTGCATCGCCCCGTCGCCCACGAGTGCGATCACCGGACGATCGGGATGAGCGAACTTGGCGGCGATTGCATAAGGCACTGCACAGCCCATCGTGGCCAGCATGCCGGACACCGACCCCATCATATCCTCGCGGAACTTCAGGTTGCGCGCATACCAGACGGAGGTCGTGCCGCTGTCGGCCACAACCACGCTGCGATCGGGCAGGCGTTCCGACAATTCGTGCACGACGCGCTGAGGATTGATGGGGTTGGCCTCGACCATGGCCGCTTCACGAGTTTGCGCCCAGGCTTCAGCCGTGGCGGCGCGGATCTTGTCTTGCCAGCTGCGATCCTGCTTGTGGTCGAGAAGCGGCAGCAGCGCTTCCAGCGTGGCGCGCGCATCGCTGAGGAGATTGACCTCCATCGGGTAGCGCAGGCCGAGCATGCCAGCCGAGATGTCGATCTGCACGCCGCGCGCCTGGCCCGGCTTGGGCAGGAACTCGGTATAAGGGAAGCCTGAGCCGACCATCAACAGCGTGTCGCATTCCTGCATCATCGTCCAGCTGGCCTTGGTGCCGAGCAGGCCGATCGATCCCGTGCAGAACGGAACGTCATCGGACAAAACGGCTTTGCCGAGCAGCGCCTTGGCCACGCCCGCGCCAAGCTTTTCGGCAACCGCCAGAACTTCTTCGCCAGCGCCAAGCGCGCCCGCGCCCACCAGCATGGCGACCTTGTTGCCGGCATTGAGGATGTCGGCGGCGCGACGCAGTTCCGCCTGATCCGGCACCACTGGCGAAAGGTCGATGCCGGGACCGGAATGGGTCATGCCGTGCGCCATCGCCGGCTGTTTCATGGGCTCCATCTGCAGATCGTTCGGCAGGATCACGCAAGTGACCTTCCGATCCGCCTTAGCGATGCGGTAAGCGCGGTCAATGAGATGCGGCACCTGTTCCGGCGTGAAGGCCGTCGCGACAAAGGCGCTGGCGACATCCTTGAAGAGGGATTGCAGGTCCATGTCCTGCTGGTAGTGCGATGCAATCGCGCTGCGAGCCTGCTGCCCAACCAAGGCCACGACAGGCTGGTGGTCGCCTTTGGCATCGTAAAGGCCGTTCAACAGATGGATCGCGCCAGGTCCAGAGGTCGCGATGCAGACGCCTACCTCTCCGGTGAACTTCGCCGTTGCAGTTGCCATCAAGCCGGCCATTTCCTCGTGCCGCACTTGCACGAAGTCGATGGCACCTTCCGTTCGCGCCAGAGCGCCGATCAAGCCGCCGATGCCGTCGCCTGGGTAGCCGAAAACGCGCCGAACGCCCCATGACTGCAAGCGCTTCCAGATAAAATCGGCAACGGTTTCGGCCATGGGAGCGCTCCTTTGATCGGGCGAGCTTGATTGTACAGCCAGCTTGGGCGGTGTTTGTGGCTAACCCAAAAGCTGCGCCGCTGTTCCATCAGCAACGAGGCATGTTCAGGCGGTTCGGTAAAGTTTTGCGTGATCGGGAACAGGTGTCCGCGCTGAGGCTTAGCCACCCGCCATCTCACACAAGATTGGAGACACTGATGACATCCGACAACGCCGATCGCTCCCGGCGTCTTCTTGTCGGCGGCATGTCCGCCGGCCTCGTCACGGCTTTCGCCAGCCGCGCAAGTGCCCAGGAAGGCGGCGCAGCTGCCAAGCCCGCAGCGGCAGCGGCTTCAACGCCGGCTGAAGCCTTGCAAGACCCCACGACGAAGTACCCCAAGCCGCCCTTCCCTGCACAAACGCAGGAGTGGCCAGGCCTTGCCAGCAAGATGGATCCGAAGCCGGATCATGGCGAGGAAAGCTACAAGGGTTCCGGACGGCTTGCCGGCCGCAAGGCGCTAATTACGGGTGGCGATTCCGGCATGGGCCGTGCCGCGGCAATTGCCTATGCCCGTGAGGGCGCTGATGTCGCCATCAACTACCTGCCGCAGGAAGAATCGGACGCCAAGGAAGTGGTCGCCCTGATCGAAGCGGAAGGCCGCAAGGCGGTCGCTATCCCGGGTGATCTGCGCGATCGCGACTTCTGCAACAAGCTGGTGGAAGATGCCGCGCGCGAACTCGGTGGCCTCGACATTCTCGTCAACAATGCCGGTCGCCAGCAGGCCAAGGAATCCTTGCTCGACATTTCCGACGAGTGGTTCGACTGGACCTTCAAGACCAATGTTTACGCCATGTTCTGGCTGACGAAGGCGGCTCTGCCGCATCTGAAGCCGGGCTCGTCCATCATCGTGACGACGTCGGTGCAGGCTTATGATCCGAGCGAGAACCTCGTCGACTATGCAATGACAAAGGCCTGCGGCCAGAGCTTCACCAAGAGCATGGCCAAGCAGCTGGCGCCGAAGGGCATTCGCGTGAATGGTGTGGCGCCAGGTCCGGTGTGGACGCCGTTGCAGCCTAGCGGCGGGCAGTTGCCGGAAGACATTCCGCAATTTGGCGCCGACGCACCACTGGGGCGCGCCGGTCATCCGGCCGAGCTTGCAGGCATTTATGTGCTGCTTGCGTCGAACGAAAACAGCTTCGCGACCGGCCAGGTGTATGGTGCCGTGGGCGGACATGGTGGTCCATAACCGCTACTTGGCAGCACAAAACAGCTATATGGCAGCCCAAAACGAAGGGAGCGCCGAGCATCGGCGCTCCTTTTCAGCCATTTGGCGACGCGATAAACGCAGCCCTCGGTGACGAGCGTCACGCGGCAGAATCCAGCAGCGATTTCACGAGGTCCAATCGCCCGGAACCGGGCTCGGATGGCTTGGCAAGAATCAAGCGATCTGCGCGACGCGAGATGTCGTCCCCCTTCAGCAAGGATTTCCATCGCCCTTCGTTCGGCGTCTTGCGGAAACTGATTGCGGTGGCTTTCGGACCGGCATCGACGCGCGCGATGCCACGGTAGCGGGCGAGCAGTTTCAGCCGCGTCAGGTCGAGCAAAGTGGTGACGGCTTCCGGCGGTTCGCCGAAGCGGTCGGCGATCTCTTCGGCAAAGGCGTCGAGTTCGTCGGCGCGCGTGATGCGCTGGAGGCGGGCATAGAGGTTGAGGCGGATCGTGGCTTCCGGCACATAGTCCTGCGGGATCGATCCCGCCATTTCCAGATTGATCTCCGGCTCGGTGCGATCGCCCGCCGCATCGCCGCGCGCGGCATCCACGGCTTGTGCGAGAAGACGCTGATACAAACTAACACCAATCAGCTTCATATGGCCGGCCTGTTCCTCGCCCATGAGATCACCAGCACCGCGCAGGTCTAGATCCCTGGCGCTGATGGCCAGGCCCGAGCCGAGGCGGTCGAAGGCAACCAGCGTCGAGAGACGGGAACGGGTGGCATCCGGAACTTGCTTGTCGGCTTCGGTGAGGAGATAGGTCACACCCTGAGTCCTGCCGCGACCGACGCGGCCGCGCAGCTGGTGGAGCTGGGCCAGGCCGAAGCGGTCGGCGCGCCAGACGATCATCGTGTTTGCGCGCGGTACGTCGAGACCGCTTTCGATGATGTTGGTGGATAGCAGAATGTCGCCATCACCGCCGGCAAAGCCGACCATGATCTCGTCCATGGCCTTAGCGTCCATCTTGCCGTGAGCCACGCGCAGATCGAGCTTGGGCACCAGGGTCTTGAGCAAGCCCTCGATCTCACCGAGATCCTCGATGCGGGGCGCGACGAAGAAGCTCTGGCCGCCGCGCCGCTTTTCGCGGATCAGCGCGGTCTTGAGCGAAGCCGCATCATAAGGCGCGAGGAAGGTTCGGATCGGACGGCGACGCGCCGGGGGGCTCGCCAGCACGCTGACATCCTGCACGCCGACCATCGCGGATTGCAGCGTGCGCGGAATGGGCGTCGCGCTCATGGTCAGCGTATGAAGGGCGGGTGCGAGAGAGCGCATCTGTTGCTTCAGCTTGGCACCGAAGCGATGTTCCTCATCGATCACCAGCAAGCCAAGATCTTTGAAGCCGACATCTTCCGCAACCACGGCCTGGGTGGCGACGACGATGCCGATCTCGCCTGATTTCAAGCCGTCCTTCACGGCGTCCATTTCCGCCCCGGCCGTAATACGGGAGAGATGGCCGACCTTGATGCCGCTTTCGGCAAAGCGGCGTTGAAACACCTCGAAATGCTGGCGCACCAGAACGGTGGTCGGCGCGATCATCGCGACCTGCTTGCCGGCGAGCGCCACGGCAGCTGCGGCGCGCAGGGCGATCTCCGTTTTGCCGAAACCGACATCGCCGCAGATCAGCCGGTTCATCACTTTGCCGGATTCCAGATCGTCCAGCACCGCCTCGATCGCCGCCGCCTGATCCGGCGTTTCGGGATAAGGGAAGCGTGACGCAAACTTGGCGTAAGCCGCACGCGGCGGCTTGATCTCTTCGGCGTTTTCTTCGGCGCGCGCCTTGGCGGCCGCGATCAGGTCGGCTGCCGCCTTGTCGATTTCGAGGCTGACAACGGCGCGACGCTTCAGCCAGGCATCCGTGTTGAGACGGTCGAGCTTCACGACCTCGGCTTCCGCGCCATAGCGCCAGATGCGGCCAAACTCCTCGACCGGGGACAGAACCGATGCTTCGCCGTGATATTCCAGCCGAACCGCGTCGCACTCGGCGCCATTAACGGTCACGCTTTCCAGCGCGCGCAAGATGCCAACGCCGCGATCTTCGTGGATCACGACATCGCCGACGCGCAGTTCCGGTTCCGAAAGGAGATCCTCGGTGGTGGCTTCGCTGTCGCTCAGCCGCGCGCCGAACAGGTCCGGGGCCGCGATAACCGTGATGTTGTTGTTTTCATCGATGAAGCCTGCATGAAGGTCGAACGAGCCTGTCAGCACACTGCCTTCCGGCGCATCGAGTGCTTCCTGCCAGCTGTCGACGCTGGTCACCTTGCCTTCGATGTTGCGCACCAGAATGCGCGACAGCCGCTTCAACTCGGTGGCAACGCCGGTTACCAGCACGCGCTTGTTTGCCTCGACCTGCTCCTTGACGAAGCGGCCGAACGCCTTTTGCGGCTGGCTTTCCAGGGTGAAGCGCCGCACGGGTTCGACGGCGCCAACATCGATCACAACCGGCTTGCGACTCTTGAGCGTTTTCTTCCAGGTCTTGGCGTCGAGGTAATAGGTGTCGCCGCCCCGCGTCTTGCCTTCACCGAATTCGCGGCGAGCCTGACGCGCATCGTCGATCAGGTCGAGGGCGGTGACGGCACGCTCTTCGGCTTCTTCCGACAGGCTGACGGCAAAGTCTGGCAGACGGTCAAACAGCGTGCCCATTTCGCCGTAAAGGGCTGACATGCGCGCTTCCATGCACTGGATGGACGCAGCATCGGCACTGTCTTCGTCGGCGGGGACTACCGCCTCACTGGCCGCGCCGATGGTAATGGTTTCGATCGAGTCGTCGGTGCGCTGCGTGGTCGGATCATAGGTGCGGATATCCTCGACTACCTCACCGTCGCCGAGGATGATGCGGACCGGAAAGGCGTCGGAGGCTGGGAAGATGTCGACGACATCGCCGAGCAATGCGGCTTCGCCCGCTTCATCGACGCGGTCGTCCAGGATGTAGCCGGTGCGGCTCAGGAAAGCGCCCAGCGCCTCGCGATCGAGCGTCTCGCCCGAGGTGATCGAGAAGCTGGCATCGAGCACGACTTCAGCTGGCGGCAGGCTTTGCAAGGTGGCTTCCGGCGAGGTCACCACCAGCCGGCGCCTGCCCGGCTCCGCATCGATTGCAGCCAGCACCGCCATGCGCCGCCCCATGCAGTCGCGCTGCGGCGGGGTGCGATCATAGGGCAGACAATCCCAGGGCGGCAGAACCAGCACCTCGATTGCGGGATCGAAGCAGCGCAGGGCCCGCGCGAGCTCGTCGGCATCGCGCTCGCTGCGCGCTATGTGAATGAGGCCGGGTGCATCGAGCTCGGCAAAAAAGGAAAGCAGGTGCGCCGCGACGGCAGCTGCCGGGGCATGGCGAACAACAAGATCGGTCGGCATCGGTAACGCGCCTGGAACAAGCTGCGGATCGGTGTCAGCCGCGGCTAAACGAGATGGCATGGAAGATCCTCAAGAAAAGCAGCATCCAAACCCGGTCGCCTTTGAACCGTTCCGGGCCAGCCAATAGCGTCCTGACAAACCTTGTCCGGGATGAGCCTGTTCCCCTTGAAGGCCCATCCGTGCGGTGACGGTTTGCCGCGCCGGTGAAATTTGGAAAATCTGACCGATTTCGGCGACTTTCGTCTAAGGACGTTCTCTTTGATGGAGGTTCCGCGAACCCGCGTTCCTCGACTTAAATGCTAGAAAACAAGTAGCTATACGCTCCAGATTTCGGACTACCTTGTGACCCTGAACCCCGCTTCCCATCCGCCTGCCTACCCCTCTGCCACGCCGCCCGCTTTGATCCAGCTGCGCGAGGTGGAAAAGACCTATGGCGGCCGTGCCGGCTCGAATGCTGTCACCGCACTGCATACGATCACCCTCGACGTGCCGAAAGGCGCGATCCTCGGCGTGATCGGACGGTCGGGCGCAGGTAAATCGACCTTGATCCGGCTGGTGAACGGGTTGGAACAGCCGACGCGTGGCCAGGTGATCGTGGACGGCGTCGAGATGTCGGCGCTGGATGAGCGCGCTCTGCGCCATGAGCGCCGCGCGATCGGCATGATCTTCCAGCATTTCAACCTGCTGGCGCGCCGAACCGCCTTCGACAATGTCGCCCTTCCGCTGGAGATCGCGGGCGCGAGCCGCGCCGAGATCAAGGCACGCGTCATGCCGCTGCTCGACCTCGTCGGTCTGGCCGACAAGGCGCGGCGTTATCCCGCCGAACTATCGGGCGGCCAGAAGCAGCGTGTCGGCATTGCGCGCGCTCTGGCGACCAACCCCAAGGTGCTGCTTTCGGATGAAGCAACCTCGGCGCTCGATCCTGAAACCACCGAACAGATCCTGACGCTGCTGCGCCGGGTCAATGCCGAGCTCGACCTGACGATCCTTCTGATCACGCATGAAATGTCGGTGATCAAGTCGGTGACGGACCGCGTCGCGGTGATCGATGGCGGGCGCATCGTGGAAGAAGGACCGACCTTCGACCTATTCACGCGGCCGCAGCATCCCACCACACGCTCCTTCGTGTCCTCCATCACCGGCAACGAGCTGCCCGCGCATCTGGCCAGCCGTTTGAGTGCCAAGCCACTGGCCGGAAGCCAGGTGCTGGTGCGCCTCACTTTCACCGGCGGCGATGCCAGCCAGCCCTTCCTGTCGGTGCTGACGCGCAAACTCGACATCGATCTCGGCATCATCCAGGGCAATGTCGATTATATCGGCGGCCATCCGTTCGGCACGCTGGTGGTCAGCACGCCGGCCGATCAGAACTGCCTGCAGGCGCTGACGGATGCGTCGCGCGACCTCGGCCTTCATGTGGAGGTGCTCGGCTATGTGGCCTGACGTCTTTTCCCCGCAGATCCTGAATCTGCTGATCTCCTCCTTCGGCCAAACGCTGTGGATGGTGGGCGTGTCCGGTTTGATCGGCTCGCTGATCGGCATTCCGCTCGGCGTGTTTCTGGCAACCAGCCGGTCCGGCGAGTTGTTTGCCGCACCCTGGGTCAACAGCGTGCTCGGCTTGATCGTGAATGCTGCGCGCTCGACACCCTTCATCATCCTCGTGGTGGCCATCGTGCCGCTGACGCGCTTTCTCGCGGGCACCTCGATCGGCACCAAGGCCGCGATCGTGCCGCTGACGATTGCCGCCGCGCCCTTTATCGCCCGCGTGATCGAGGGCGCCATTCGCGGTGTCGACCAAGGCCTGATCGAAGCCGCGCGGTCCATGGGCGCAACGCCGCTGCAGATCGTGCGCAAGGTTTTGCTGCCGGAAGCCCTGCCTGCGATCACGCTCGCCCTGACGCTGACCGTAGTCAGCTTAATCGGCTATTCGGCGATGGTGGGTGCGGTTGGCGGCGGCGGCCTCGGCGATCTCGGCATTCGTTTCGGTTACCAGCGCTTCATGCCCGACGTCATGCTGACGGTGGTGCTGGTGCTGATCATCCTCGTGCAGGGCGTGCAAAGCCTTGGCGATTTTCTTGCGCGGCGCTTCGACAAGCGTTCGCGGTTCTAAACCCTCCCAACCAAGGATCCATCGAAATGACGCTCAAAACCCTCATTGCCGGCCTGGCGCTTGGCCTCAGCCTGACCGCCGCTGCATCGGCCGAAACGATCAAGATCGGTGTGACGCCCGGACCGCATGCCCAGATTCTGGAAGCCGTGAAACCGCTTCTGGCGCCCAAGGGCATCGATCTCGAAATCATCGAGTTCTCGGATTACATCGTGCCGAACGAAGCGCTGTCTTCGGGCGAGTTGAACGCCAACTCCTTCCAGCACCAGCCTTACCTGGACAATCAGGTGAAGGATCGCGGCTACAAGATCGAGTCGGTTGCCACCACGGTGAACTTCCCGATCGGCGTGTATTCCAACAAGGTCAAGAAGATCGCCGACCTGCCCGATGGCGCTTCGGTTGCGATCCCCAACGACCCGACCAATGGAGGCCGCGTTCTACTGCTTCTAGCCGATGACGGCGTCATCAAGCTCAAGGACGGCGTGGGCACCACCGCCAGCATCGCCGACATCACCGAGAACCCGAAGAACCTGAAGATCGTCGAAATCGACGCCGCCCAGCTGCCGCGCGCTCTGCCGGACGTCGATGCCGCCGGCATCAACACCAACTATGCCGAACAGGCCGGCCTCGACCCGGTGAAGGATCCGATCCTGCGCGAAAGCCCGAAGGGTCCTTATGTCAACGTGATTGCGGTTCGCAGCGAAGACAAGGACAAGCCCTGGGTGAAGGAGCTGGTCGCCGCTTATCATTCGGCCGAGATCAAGGACTTTGTCGAGAAGACCTTCAAGGGCTCGGTTCTCGCCAGCTGGTAAAACCAGCCTGCCTTTGAGTGCTTGGCAAGCTCATGCCTTCTCTTGGGATGCATGAGCTTGTCCCTTCTAGGTATCGGTGCCGTCGTCTCCCGTTACCATTTTCGATGGCTCTTCCGATGTAAGCCGGTTTTCGCCGAGCTTCACGCCGCTCAGCCTCGCATTGAAGATCCGGCCGGCCAGCGCAGCGATCGCTTCGGCCGCCCGGGGCAGCGGCATTCCGTGTTCGCGGATGTTGGAAATACAATTGCGGCTCGCGTCCGGCGTGCCGCAAACGGGCGCATAGGTCAGGTAGGCGCCGAGACTGTCGGCGGCGGACAGGCCCGGACGCTCTCCGATCAGCGTGATGGTGACGCGGGCACCCAGGGTTTCGCCGATCGCATCGCCGAGTGCCACTCTGGCGCGGCGTGCCATCACGATCGGCGCCAGGGACAAGCCGGCCGACTGCAGCCTTTGGACAAGACTGGCTACAAGAGCCGCCGCGTTGAGGTTGATTGCCGTCGCCGACAGCCCATCCGCAATGATGATCACCACGTCAAAGCGCCCGCTTCGATCGGCTAGGGTCTGGCGGGAAGCAGGTGCAAGCAGGCGGCCTTTGTCGGGTCGGCGCACGTAATCGGCACGATCGACGGCCTGGCTCTCCACGGTGACGATCGGCAGGCCGAGCGGTTCGAGATGCGCCAACAGCGTGTCCTCGTCGACCTGCGACCAGACGGCGGCGCGTGCCCGCGCATGATCGAGTTGGAACCGTTGTTCATGCGCCGTCGGCGTGCTGGACCCGGCTCGCCCCAGCGCAATGCGCGCCTGCGTCAGGTCAGCGAAATCGGCGAGCTCCGTTTGTGCAGGCTCGGAAGCGGGATGGGCGGTGAGTTTGCTCATGCGGCAGCATCCGCGCTGGTCCGCATCGCTTCGATCAGCGCGGGCGGCATGTGGTCTCTCAACCGGCCCGCTTCATCCGCGAGGCCGACGTCAACCATCCAGGCCTCGAATTCGGGTGCCGGCCGCAAGCCCAGCGTTTCGCGGGCGAAGATCCCGTCGTGATGTGACAGCGACTGGTAGTTCAGCATGATGTCATCGGCGCCCGGTACGGTGATGACGAAGTTGACGCCGGCCGCGCAGAGCAGCGTCAACAGCGTATCCATGTCTTCCTGGTCGGCATCGCAATGGTTGGTGTAACAGACATCCACCCCCATCGGCAGGCCAAGCAGCTTGCCGCAGAAATGGTCCTCAAGCCCGGCGCGGATGATCTGCTTGCCGTTGAAGAGATATTCCGGGCCGATAAAACCGACGACGGTATTGACCATAAAGGGATCAAAGGCGCGCGCGACAGCATAGGCGCGCGCTTCCATGGTCTGCTGATCGACACTGAAATGCCCGTCAGACGACAAGGCCGAGCCCTGCCCTGTCTCGAAATACATGACGTTGCGGCCAATCGTGCCGCGATTCAGCGACAAGGCCGCGTCCTGCGCTTCGCGCAGCATCTCCAGACTGACGCCAAAGCCGTCATTGGCCTTTTGCGAGCCGGCGACGGACTGGAAAACGAGATCCACGGGAGCGCGCTTTTCCATCGCCCGCAAGGCGACCGATACGTGACCAAGACAGCAGGTCTGGGTGGGGATGGACAGGCGCTGGCGCAGGTCATCGAGCAGCGTCACGATGCGCATGTAATCAGCAAGACCGTCGGTCGCGGGATTGACGCCGATCACCGCATCGCCCGATCCCATCATCAGACCGTCAACGGCCGACAGGGCGATACCGAACGAATCGTCGGTGGGATGATTGGGCTGATTGCGCAAGGACAGTCGCCCCGGCAGGCCAAGCGTATTGCGAAAGCGGGTGACGACGCGCCGCTTGGCGGCCACCGCAATCAGGTCCTTGACCCGCATGATCTTGGAAACGGCCGCGACCATCTCCGGCGTCAGCCCGTAAGTCACGGCTTCCAACTCGGTCTGACCAACCGACGATGACAGCAGCCATTCGCGGAATGCCCCGACGGTCAGGCTGGCGACAGGTGAAAAGGCGTCGGGGTCATGCTGCCTGGCGATCAGCTCCGACACATCGTCATGCTCGCCATCGATCAGCTGCTGTTCAAGGAAAGCGCGCAAAGGCAGATCGGCCAGCGCCATCTGAGCAGCGAGCCGTTCAATCGGTCCGTCTGCCGCGATGCCTGCAAGCTCATCACCCGAGCGCTGCGGCGTCGCCTTCGCCATCAGTTCGGCAAGCGTGCTGAACCTGTAAACCGTCTGGTCGATCACGGCACGATAGGACATGGAAAGCCCGCCACAGTCTGGTTGACGCCGAACATCGCCGCCGCCGACGATGCGACAGGCTGCCTATACATCAACCCGCCGACGCGGTTCCATCAAGCTATCAGCGGCTTTCTCGGCGAAGAAATCGGATATCAACCGCAAGACATCGCCCTGCGCGCGCAAAATGCATCCAGGCGTGCGGAACCAAGGGAGCTGGTTTGGACAGGTGATCATCATGGAGGAAATGGTGCCGCTTGCGTGACTCGAACACGCGACCCCCGCATTACGAATGCGATGCTCTACCAACTGAGCTAAAGCGGCGTCGCCAAGCGGACGGAAGATGTCTCAAAGCGATCGTGCGCGGCTCATAGCTGGATTGGAGGCTGAGATCAAGCGAAAGCGTGCGAGGCTCTCGTTCACGCGATGTCGATGGGTGAGGCGGTGCGCGGCGAGGTGTTGCGTCCTATGTGACGGGTCAACGGCGCAGCTATCTGGTTTGGAGTTTTTCATGGCAGGACGATCCTCTTTCGGCTTTCTCGGCCGGTTCGGGCGCTCGGCCGATCTGCGCGCCTTCGACGAGGGCTTGCGGCGCTGCGATGTGCATCCCGCGCAAGTGGTGGATGGCGTGAAGCTCGCGGCCGTTCGGCTGGTGCAAAAGCACGGAAAGGCCGACAGCCTGCCGGACCGGGCCTATGAGGATGCCGCAGCACTCGTCGCTTTCACCGTCTTAGGCGAAGGGCGGATGGCTGAATTGTTGGGGCAAGATCTGGCGGAAACGCTGGCCGCGCGTGTCGAGCGGGCGGCGGACTGTCCGGATGGGCTCGATGCCGAACTCATCCTGCTGGCGCTGCACACGGGACTGGTTGCGCCCCATGTGGCTGATGCGTTCGGCCTGTCGATCGACGAAGGCTGACAGGTCCAGTCATCAGGCATTCGTGCGCGGGTTGCAGGATCGTGGCACAGCTGCGATTGAACCCGTTGCCGCTCTGCGTTAACGATTCGAACACGGCAAGGCTCAAGAGGACCCGGTGGACACACTCGAACGCGCCATTCGATCAGCGCTCGAAAAGGGCGATGCTGGGGATCGTGCATACCGAGAAAAGGTGTACCAATCCGCCTTCGCGGCGCTCGAACGCGCCTTGAACAATCCCAACGTGTCGGAAGAAAGTGCATTGGCGCGCCGTTCCAGCCTGCAGCAAACCATCGCCCGCGTGGAAGGCGAGCATCTTGCCGTGTCCCGGCCAGTGCCGGTTCAACCTCAGGACGAACGGCGTGTCGCACCTGAGGCTCCGCGCGTCCAAGCGCGCAACGAAGCGCCGCGCGTTGCGGAACCCGACCTACGCGCCGAACCGCGCCATCCTCCGCAGGCTCGCCCTTATCCGACCGAGCGCCGTGAGCCGGTTCTCGGCGGCGAACACCGTGCGCCGGTGCTGGACGAGTACCGGATTGACGCCGATCTCGATGAAACGGTGCGGGGCGAGCCGCGCAGCGTGCGGCGCAAGCGCCGGCCGTTTGCCATGCTGTTCGTGGCCATCACCGCTCTTGCCTTGATCGCGCTTGCCGCCTGGTGGGTGGTGGGCAGCGGCCTCCTTATTCCCGCGGAACAACGCGACGGTTCGGTGCCGAACCCCTCGCCGGTTCGCGAAGCCGAAGGGTTCAATCCCGCCGCCGGCACTGCGCCTGGCAACACGGGGGCGCCACGGCTTGGCGCCGAGGCCGCCGATCCCAACGCGATCGCGCTCTTTACGCCGGGCGAACAGGACGACTTCACCACGCCCAGCGATGCGGTTGCCGAGTTAACGGGCGAAGGCGAGGCCCGCGCGCTGCGCATCCATTCCGGCCGCTCCGGTTCGGCCATCGCCTTCAACGTGCCGCAGGACGTGTTGAAGCAGTTGGCGGGGCGGCGCGCTTTGTTCGTGGTGGAAGCGCAGGCGGAAGACGGCGAGGCCACCCAGATTTCGATCAGTTGTTCCTTCGGAGAACTGGGCGATTGCGGCGGGCGGCGGCGCTTCGACCTGACCGGCGAGCGCGGCGACGTGATCTTCGATGTCGATCTGCCGACGGTGGAGCCGGGATCCGATGGCACGATCGCCATCGTCAGCGATGTCTCCAACAACGGCAAGGCCGTGGACATCTATTCGATCCGCGTGTCTGGAAATTAAAAGCGGCTAAGCGTCCAGCATCGACTGCAGCGTTTCGATACGGTCAGCTTCTGCCGTCGGCTTGTCCCAGCGCAGGCGATTGATGCGGGGAAAGCGCATGGCGACGCCGGATTTGTGGCGGGTCGAGCGGTTGAGGCCTTCGAAGGCGACCTCGAACACCAGACCGGTGGTGCGGTCCGCGCGCACGGAGCGCACCGGGCCGAAGCGGTCGATCGTGTTGTCGCGCACAAATTTGTCGATCTGCTTCAACTCCTCGTCGGTGAAGCCGAAATAGGCCTTGCCGACCGGCACGAGCTCGGGCGCATCTTCCGGGCCGGACCAGACGCCGAACGTGTAATCGGAATAGAAGCTGGAGCGCTTGCCGTGGCCGCGCTGCGCATACATCAGAACGGCATCAACCGTGTAGGGATCGCGCTTCCACTTGAACCACGGACCTTTCGGTCGGCCGGGCACATAAGTTGAATCCCACCGCTTCACCATCACACCCTCGATAATGGGATGCGGCGGATGCTTGCGCATCTCGTCGAGCTGCGCCCAGCTGTCGAAGGACACAAAGCGGGATACGTCGAAGCGGGCGGGATCGAGCGTGGAAACAAAGGCCTTGAGATGCTTGCGGCGCTCGACGAAGGTAAGGCCGCGCAGGTCCTCTTCGCCGCGCTGAAGAATGTCGTAGACCCGCACGAAGACCGGAAATTCCGCCTGGACCTTGGGCGAAACGCTCTTGCGATTGAGCCGCTGTTGCAGATCGGAAAAGGTGGCGGTTCTGCCTTGCGGGTCGCCGACCAGCAATTCGCCGTCGATCACGCCATCGAAGGTGACGGCCTGCATCAGGTCGGGGAAGGAGCCGCTGATATCGTCGCCGGTGCGCGAATACATGCGATAGGTGCCGTTGTTGGCAACGACCTGAACGCGGATGCCGTCCCATTTCCATTCGGCCGCGTAATCCGACGGTTCAAGCTTGGTATGGTCGGTGTCGCCCATCGGCGTCGACAGCATGACCGGCCGGAACAAAGCCTGTGCCTGCGGCACCGGCTTGTCCGCCGTGCCTTCCAGCCAGGCAAACAAATCCGCGTAAGGCGCATGCAACCCGTGCCACAGCTCCTCGATCTCGTTGACCGGCTTGCTCCCGAAATCCGCGAGCGCCTGTTTGGCAAGGCGGGCCGACACGCCGATGCGCAACGTGCCGGTGACGAGCTTGAGGATCGCAAAGCGCTCGGAAGCGGCGGAATGATCCAGCAGATCGGTCAGCACCTTACCCGCATCGGAGCGGCTGACGGCCATCAGCCGTGCCGCCACATCCGCCAGACGCAGTTCGGTGCCTGCGCCGTCGTCGCCGGTCGGCCAAACCAGGCTGATCGTTTCGGCGAGATCGCCGACATAATCATAGGAATAGCCGAACAGAACAGGGTCCATACGCTCGCTCATCAGCGCCCGCAGCAGCGCCGGCTTCACGGCGGGAAAATCGAGGTCACCGATCAAGGCAGCAAGCGCCAGACCACGATCGGGATCGGGTGCGGCGCGGAAATAATCCACCATCAGCTGGAGCTTGCGGTTGCGCGACGGCGTAAGCACGAGACGGTCGAGGAGTTCGGCGAAGGCCCTCATTCCGACTCGTCCTCATAGCCCACGAGATGCAGCGGCTGGGCGCGCAGCTGCTTGAGCTCGCAATACCGCACCAGCGCTTCCTCGCGGCCGTGCGTGACCCAGATCTCACCCGCGCCCACTTCGTCGATCGTGTCGCACAGCTCGTCCCAGTCGCAATGGTCGGAGATGATCAGCGGCAGTTCGACGCCGCGCTGGCGGGCGCGCTGGCGCACCTGCATCCAGCCGGATGCGAAGGCTGCAACCGGATCAGCGAAGCGACGCGCCCAGCGATCCGCGAAGGACGACGGTGTGCCGACCACGATGGCGCCGGCGAAATCGGTCTTGGCGCCTTTTTCCAGCGTCGCAGGCTTCAGCTCGCCGAGATCGATGCCTTGCGTCTGGTAATAATCGCACAGCTTCTGCAGCGCGCCGTGGATAAAGATCGGCCGATCATAGCCGGCGTCGCGCAGTTCCTTGATGACGCGCTGCGCCTTGCCCAGCGCGTAAGCGCCGACCATGTGGGTACGGTCGGGGAATTGCGATACCGAACGCAGCAGCTTGGCTACTTCCGCCTTTGAATCCGGGTGGCGGAACACCGGCAAGCCGAAGGTCGCTTCGGTGATGAAGATATCGCAGGGCACCAGTTCGAACGCCTGGCAGCTCGGATCATGACGGCGCTTGTAGTCGCCCGATGCCACAATGCGCAGTCCGCCACATTCCACCGCGATCTGTGCCGAGCCAAGAACATGGCCGGCCGGATGAAAGGTCACCGTGCAATCGCCGAAGCTGATCGGTTTACCCCATTCGGCCGCCTGACTGCTTTGTGCGAAAGTGGCGCCATAGCGGATCGCCATGATGTCGAGCGTTTGCTGCGTGGCGAGCACGGCCGTGTTGCCGGGGCGCGCATGATCGGCATGGCCATGCGTAATCAGCGCGCGCGCAACCGGGCGCACCGGATCGATGAAGAAATCGCCGGGCGGGCAGTAAAGGCCTTCGGGGCGGGGATGAAGCAGGTCTTGGCCGCGCATGGTCTTCTAGATAGGTGCGCGAGCCCAAGCGGGAAGTCTGCCTTGCGCAGGCTCTTGCCAAGGGCCGGTTCTGGCGTCATACGCGTCCACCTTCTCCCTTTTCAACGCGGTGGCCGATGGCCTTTACGACCCTGTCTTCTGGACTGTCCTCCGGCGACTTTCTTGCCGACCGCCGCGCGGACTATGCCGAAATGCTGGCGGAAGGCAGTGACTGGACCGCCGCCGCGGAGCTGATGACAGGGGCTCTGGAGATCGCACCGAACTGGGCCGCCGGCTGGTTTCGCCTCGGTGAGCTGCGCGAGAAGGCAGACGACACGGCGGGCGCGGAACAAGCCTGGCGCGAGGCCCTGCGCTTGGAACCGACCGACCGCTTCGGCGCCACACTGAAGCTTGCTTTGCTGGGCGCCACTCCTATTCCCGAGACACCACCGGCCGACTTCGTGGAAGCCTTGTTCGACGATTATGCCGACCGTTTCGATCATGCGCTGGTCGACAAGCTCGGCTACCGCGTGCCCGAACTGCTGGAAGCTGCCCTCCACGCAACCGGTCGCACCCACTTCGACAAGGCGGTCGACCTCGGCTGCGGCACAGGCCTGATGGGCGAAAGGCTGCGGCCGCTTTGCGGCGGTCTGGAAGGCATCGACCTTTCAGCCGAAATGCTGCGCAAGGCCGACGCTCGCAGCGTGTATGACCGGCTGATCAAGGGCGACATCGCGGAACTGGACATCGCACCGAGCATCGACCTCGTCACGGCGGCCGACGTCTTCATGTATGTTGGCACGCTGGAAGCCGTGTTCGCCAAAGTGGCCGCGATGCTGGAAACCAGCGGGCTATTCGCCTTTTCGGTGGAAGCGTCCGATGGCGACGATCTCGTGCTGCGCGAATCCCGCCGCTATGCGCATGGGCGGGCCTATGTGGAGCGGGAATTGGCGAGAGCGGGGTTTGTGCTGGTGTCGCTAACGGAGGACACGATCAGGAGGGATCGCGGCGAGGCGATCAGGGGGCTGGTGGTGGTGGCGGCGAGACCGACTTGAAATATCCGATAGAACGCGTACCATATTTATGTACACAATGATTTTGAGTGCTTATGGAATTCGAATGGGATGAAAACAAGCGTGATGAGACATTGCAGTCTCGACGCGTTGACATCCTTTATGCTGCCGGCATCTTCGAAGGAGATGTGGTCACCAGCGTAGATCAGCGGTCCGATTATGGAGAGGTCCGACTGATTTCAGTAGGTATGATCGAGGACGAGTGTTTCGTTGTGCTTCATACGCAGCGTGGCCACGTCACCCGGCTGATCACTGCCTGGAAAGGAGGGCGAAATGCCCGAAGAAAATATCAAGCGTGCTACCCTGGCAGAACTCACCAGGATGAGAAAGGCGGGTGAACTCTACTACTCGCCCGATGCGCCGGAAGGCGAAGACCTTGGCCCGGAATTTTGGGCAAACGCGAAAATCGTACAACCATCCTCCCGGTCTGTGCATCTGCGGCTTGATCAGGAGGTCTTCGACTTCTTTTACAAGCAGGCGGCCGGCAAGGGTCATTTGACCAAGATGCAGAATGTGCTGCGGGCCTATGTGGCTGCTCAAAAAGGTGCTCGGTAGCGCCGCTTGCCTTTGCCACCTGAGAGTTGGCGCAGTGCCTTTCACCGCCCTATCTTGATGGTGTGACAAAGCTCATCCTCCCTCCTTCCCCCGACACCACCCTGCCCGCCCGGCTACCGGAACCGTTTCTACGATGGTTCGGCAAGAAGGGGTGGGCGCCGCGGCCGCATCAGGTGGATTTGCTGGGGCGGGCGCAGGCGGGAAAGTCGGTGCTGCTGATTGCGCCGACCGGTGCGGGCAAGACGCTGGCGGGGTTTTTGCCGAGCCTGACGGACCTGGCGGAACGGCCGAAGAAGAAGCCGGGTGAAGCGCATCGCGGCGTGCATACGCTGTATATCAGCCCGCTGAAGGCGCTCGCGGTGGACATCGAGCGCAACCTGACCACGCCCGTCAATGAAATTGGCCTTAAGGTTACGCTGGAAACGCGAACGGGCGACACGCCGGCATCGAAGCGCCAGCGTCAAAAACTATCGCCGCCCGATATTCTTCTCACCACCCCCGAACAGCTGGCCCTGCTGATCGCCAGCAACGAGCCTGAGCGCTTCTTTGCCGATCTTCGCTATGTCGTGCTCGATGAGTTGCATGCGCTCGTCACCTCCAAGCGCGGGCATCTTCTTGCGCTGGGTCTTGCGCGACTGCGCAGCTTTTGCCCTGATCTGCAGGTCATCGGCCTGTCCGCAACGGTTGCCGAACCCGACGAGCTTCGCCGCTGGCTGGTGAGCCAGGCGGAACCCGGCGCTATGTCGGACCTCATCACGGTCGATGGCGGCGCCAAGCCTGACATTTCCATCCTGAAGTCGGAAGAGCGCGTGCCGTGGGCGGGCCATACGAGCCGCTACGCCATTCCGGAAATTTATCAGGCGGTCAAGGATCACAAGACGACGCTGTTATTCGTCAACACACGCTTCCAGGCCGAACTGCTGTTTTCGGAACTGTGGCGCGTCAACGAGGATACGCTGCCGATCGCGCTCCATCATGGCTCGCTGGATGTCGGCCAGCGCCGTCGCGTCGAAAAGGCGATGGAAGCGAATGCGCTGCGGGCGATCGTCGCGACCTCGACGCTCGATCTCGGGATCGATTGGGGCGATGTCGATCTCGTCGTGCATGTCGGCGCGCCCAAGGGTGCCAGCCGATTGGCACAACGCATCGGCCGTTCCAATCACCGCATGGATGAACCCTCCAAGGCGATCCTCATTCCCGCCAACCGGTTCGAAGTGCTGGAATGCGAGGCCGCGCTGGAAGCCAACTATCTCGGCGCGCAAGACACGCCGCCGCTCCTCTCAGGTGCGATCGATGTGTTGGCGCAGCATGTGCTGGGAACGGCCTGCGGTTCACCCTTCCATCCCGACGCGCTTTATGCCGAGGTGCGCACGGCAGCACCTTATGCCGACCTCGACCGCACCACCTTCGATCGCATCATCGATTTCGTCGCCACAGGCGGTTATGCGCTGCGGGCCTATGAGCGCTATGCCAAGATCCGCAAGACCAAGGAGGGTCTCTGGCGCATCAGCCATCCGCGCTATGCGCAGCAATATCGCCTGAATGTCGGCACGATCGTCGAGGCGCCGTCGCTCAACATTCGCTATGTAGGCAAAGGTCGCGGCACAGCTTCGCGTGGCGGCATGACACTGGGCAAGATCGAGGAAAGCTTCCTTGAACAGCTCGAATATCATGACACGTTCATGTTCGCCGGCAAGATTCTGCGCTTCGAAGGCATTCGCGACAATGAGTGCTTCGTGTCGAACGCGCCGGATTCAGAACCGAAAGTTCCTTACTGGGGCGGCTCGAAGTTTCCGCTGACCACCTATCTCGCCGAGGTTGTGCGCGGCATGCTGGCCGATCCGGAGCGCTGGAAGGCATTGCCAAGCCAAGTGGCTGACTGGCTGCGCATGCAGGCCGACAGGTCCGTCCTACCCAATCCCCACGATCTGCTGGTGGAAACATTTCCGCGCGGCAACCGCTTCTACATGGTGGCCTATCCGTTCGAGGGCAGGCTCGCGCATCAGACGCTCGGCATGCTCTTGACCAAGCGACTGGAGCGCGCCCGTCTTCATCCCCTAGGCTTCGTGGCGACTGATTATTCGCTGGCAGTCTGGGGTATGGAAGACATGGGACATGCCTTCAAAACGGGAAAGCATCGTCTTTCGGACCTGTTCGACGAAGACATGCTGGGCGACGATCTCGAAGAGTGGCTGAATTCCTCTTATCTCCTCAAGCGCACGTTCCGGAACTGTTCGGTGATTGCGGGGCTGATCGAAAAGCGCTTTCCAGGACAGGAAAAGACCGGAAAGCAGGTCACCGTCTCGGCCGACCTCATTTACGACGTCTTGCGCTCTCACGAGCCGGATCACATCCTCCTGCAGGCGACCCGTCAGGATGCCGCAGCGGGACTGCTCGACATTCGCCGCTTGAGCGAAATGCTTGGGCGCATCCGGGGTCGAATCATGCATAAGGATCTTCAGCGGATTTCGCCGCTGGCAGTGCCGATCATGATGGAGATCGGCAAAGAGCGCGTTCATGGCGATGTTCATGATGCTCTGCTCGCCGAAGCCGAAGACAGCCTCATGGTTGAAGAGGCGATGGGACCGAATTGGACACAAACGCACGAGACATGATGCCGCTTGGCATTAACGGACGCATTCGCATCGCCGGGCGAGAAGCGCTGTGCGACCGCTCGGGCGCGCTCTGGTTCGCCGATCATTCTCTCCTTGTCGTTTCCGACCTCCACCTTGAGAAGGGTTCAGCCTTTGCCCGGCGCGGCTCGTTCCTGCCGCCTTACGATACGGCCACAACCCTTCTGCGTCTCGCCGTCGCGATTGAGCAGTACCAGCCGAAAGTGGTGGTCAGCCTTGGCGACAGTTTCCACGATGGCTGGGGCTCCGAGCGCATGCCGGATCCTTTCCGCGCTCAACTTGCCGATCTGCAGAAGGGTCGCGACTGGTACTGGATCACCGGCAATCACGATCCCGACGCGCCGAAGGGGGTTTGCGGCGAGAGTGTCACTGAGATTGCGCTGGCCGGCCTTATCTTCCGTCATGAACCAACGCTTGTCTCGATCGCGGGCGAGATCGCCGGCCATCTGCATCCCGGCGCGCGCATCGTACAGCGCGGCCGCTCCGTGCGCCGCCGCTGTTTTGCCGGTGATGGCCGTCGGCTGGTGATGCCCGCCTTTGGCGCCTTTACCGGCACGCTCAACGTGCTCGACCGCGCTTACCGCAACCTGTTCGACTGGTCGAGTTTTCGCGCTCACATGATGGGCGATGCGCGCATCTACACGATCGCGCCGACCAATCTGCATCCGGGTTGATCAGCCCACGGCTCGTCGCGATCTAGGCGCGTACCCGAACGGGTCCTCAGTCCCGATTGAAGATCATGCGGCCGAGCCAGCCGGTGATGATCGCGAGGGCGACGGCAAAGATGCCGTAAAACAGACTGTATTCGTGTGCTGCCTGGAAGATCGACTGTTCCACGCCCGACTTTTGGATCGCCAGCTGCGCCGAGGTTTCGCGGATAAACAACCCGTTCTTGAATAGAAAGGCGCGGGCGCGATGCGTGCCGATCGGCACATTGGGCGCGAGCTCCAGCGTGGCGCGGAACAGGTTGGGCGACAGGAACTGCACGCCGCCGATCAGCTCGGAGTAAAGCCCGGTCATCTGCTTGCGCTCACGCAAGGCTGCGGTGAATTCCTCGATCGTCTGCGGATCGTCGTCGCGATCTTTCGGCTGCAGATACATATAGGCGCTGCCGAGCGAGAGCCGTCCATAGGTCGAGGGCTGCGCCATGTCCTGCAGCGCGCGCGTCGTCGACACTGAGTAGGAGATCGGCACGTTCACGAAGGTCTCGGACTGGGTGTTGATCCACATGCCGAGCACGCGATCCTTGCGGCGCACCACCACCGGCCGCGCAGGTCCTTCCAGCACGACAACCACATCATAGCGGTTCTGCCGCGCGATCTGCGGATCGACGTCGTTCAAGGCGCCGAAGATGGTAAGATCGGTACCGGAAAAATCCGTGGTGATGGTGATCCGGTCGGTCGACAGGCCGATCTGGATCGACTCGTTGTATTGCGGCGCGGCCTGTTCGGCTTCGGGTTGCGGCTCGCTCTGGGCGAGCGCCGGTCCGACCAGCGCCAGCAGGATCATGACGGGAAGGAACATGCGCTTCATCGCTCAGAACTCCCCGAGAGGCCCGAGCGAATACAGATTGTCCGGCTGGACGAAGAGGTCGAAGGCAAGCCGGAGTGCGACGGATACGACCATCAGCGCCAAGAGCAGCCGCAGCTGTTCGCCGCGCAGCTTCTGGCCGGCCTTTGCGCCATATTGCGCGCCGGCCACGCCGCCGATCATCAGCAGAAAGGCCAGCACGACATCCACGGTCTGGTTGGTGGCGGCATGGACGATGGTGGTGAAGGCGGCGGTGAAGATGATCTGGAACAGCGAGGTGCCGACAACGACATTGGTCGGCACTTTCAGAAGATAGATCAGCGCCGGCACCATGATAAATCCGCCCCCGACACCCATGATGGCCGCCAGAAAGCCGATGCCGGCGCCCAGCGCCAGAACTGGAATGACGCTGACGAACAGCTTGGAGGTGCGAAACCGCATCTTCAGCGGCAGCTTGTGGATCCAGTGATGCTGGCCGGCCCGCTTGAGCGACACCGCGCCGCCGCGCGATTTGCGTAGCGTGTTGACGCTTTCCACCAGCATCAGGCCGCCGACCGCACCCAGGAACACGACGTAAAGCAGCGAAATGAACAGGTCCAACTGGCCAAGCGCGCGCAGCCAGGCAAACACGACGATGCCCAGGCTGGAGCCGGCGATACCGCCGAGCAGCAGCACGAAGCCGAGCTTGAAATCAAGCGTGCGGCGCTTGAAGTGCGCCAGCGCGCCCGACATTGAGGAGGCGATGACCTGATTGGCGCCGGTCGCCACCGCGATGGCCGGAGGGATATTGTAGAAGATCAACAGCGGCGTGATGAGAAAGCCGCCGCCCACGCCGAACAAACCGGAAAGAAAGCCGACGGCAGCGCCCATGATCAGGACAACGAGGCCGTTGACCGACATTTCGGCTATGGGGAGATAGATGTTCACCCCGTCACACTCAGCTTCTCACCCGTTGAAATAAAAGCGGTCCCGGCAAAGCGGGACCGCAATTTCGTTCAACGCGAATATAGTGGATAAAGCAAGGCGAGATGTTCGTGTTGCGACGCGGTTAGCCACGCGGACGGCGAAGACGCTTACTTCTTCGCCAACAGCGCGCGCACCAGAGGCTCGTTGACCTCGCCGTCCGCCGTCAGTCCATTGGCTTTCTGGAAGGCGATGATCGCGGTCTTGGTCTTCCCGCCCATCAGCCCGTCCGGCTGGCCGGCATCGAAGCCGTTCTTGTTCAGAATGAGCTGAATGTTACGCACGGCCTGCTTCATGTCGATGCTGGCGGTGACGTCGTTGCTTTCCTGCCATTCCGGCGGAACGGTGACATCGTTGGCCGCGGGATCGGCCGGCTTGGCGCGCCACAATTCGGTGTCGGCGCGGGCGCGGGTGAGTTCCTCGGGCTTCATGGCCTTGGCGATTTCATCGCGCTTGGCTTCGGCATCCTTGTCGCCGGATTTGGCCACGAGGGCAAACCACTTGTAGGAAGCTTCAAGGTCCTGGGTCATGCCGACGCCCTTGGCGGCCAGAATGCCCAGATTGAACTGGCTGTCCTTGATGCCGCGCTCGGCCGCTTCCGTGAACCAGCGAACCGCCGCCTTATTGTCGGTCGTGCCATCGGCGCCCATGGCATAAAGCACGGCCAGATTGTGCATGGCGCTGGCGTTGCCCTGCGCGGCACTTTTCTCGTAAAGCGCCTTGGCTTTGGTCAGGTCGCGTTCGACGCCGACGCCCTTTTCGTAGAAATTGCCGATGCGGTACTGGGCGGGCGCAAAGCCACGGTCTGCGGCGCGCACATACCAGTCGGCGGCCGACTTCATGTCCGGTTCGCCGTTGCGGCCCTCCGCATAGCGGGTGCCGATTTCGAAGAATGCCTTGATGTCGCCGGCCTGGGCCGCTTCGCGCAGCGCGACCGGCCCTGCGTTGAGCGGCACGGAGCCGATTTCAAGTGCGGTAGAGGCTTGAATATTCCCTTCCACCGTCGGTCGAACGATGGCCGAGGCAACCGGGTCTTGTGGTTGGGCCGAGGCGACGACCGCAGGCTCGGCTTCCCATCCTTCGGACGCGGTTCTTTCGGGAGCGATCGGCTCGGGATCGGACGCTTCGCCTGTTCCCGGCTCTTGGGCCACGTCTGCTTCGAGTGGAGTTGTGGCCTGCGTCGGCTTGGATGCGGTGTCGGCAGGCGTCCGGCTTACGCTATTTGCAACACCGGGCAGCGCCTGTTCAGCAACAGGAGCGGGTTGTTCTGAAGCGGGCGTCGTCTGGCGGGCTGGTTCGGCCGTATCGGGTGCAGCCGGTGCGCTCGGCGCAGCCGCGATCATCGGCGCAGAGGCTTCATTGCGTGCGGGCTCGTTGGAGGCGACGAACAGTGAGGGTTCGTCTGCCAGGAAGGCGCGCGTCAGCTGGAAGCCGCCTACGCCCACCACCATCGCGGCAGTGGCCATCAGCACGGTTTTGCGGCGCAGACCGAGGATGCGGCCGATCTTGCCGCGCCCGGAAGCGTCCTCGGCATTGCTGCCGGTCTTCTTGCCATTGGCTTCGGCGGCAGCGGCTTGTGCTGCGCGGCGTGCGGCGGCGATGAAGTCCGATTTCGCGGTTTCCGCTTCGTCCTTGGTGTCAGCCGGTCCGCGCTCGTCGCGCACCCGCTTCATGATGGTGTTGAGATCCGGCGCGCCGCTGCCGGGTTCGAGCGGCTGGTTGGCAATGCGTGGATCGAGCGGCTGGTCGAGCGACGGGAAATCCGGCTCTTCGACGACCGGCTTGGCCGGAACCGGCTGTTCGGTGATCTCCGGCTGCTTGTCCTTGCGGTTGCGCAAGGCGCGGGTGAAACCGCCGAGCTTCGAAGCACGGACCTGCGCGTCGTCGATTTCGCTCGCGGGATCGCCCGCCAAAGGCTTGTTCTGCGTGTCGCGCTGGCCGAACGGCACCTCGGCTATGGAAAGATCGTCGAGCGCGTAGGGATCGAACGCGTCATCCGCGGCGATCGAGGGCGCGTCCGCCACGATGGGCTTGGGCGCCGGTCGGGCCTGCTCGCCTTGCTCCATCATGCTCAAACGGTCGACGATCTTGATCAGCGTGTCATGGATCGCTTCGAACGTCTTGGAATTGCGCTCGTCGGACTGGCGCGTCAGCACTTCAAGCGAACGCAACTCGCCCGACAGGCTGGCGACCGCCTGACTGTCGCCTTCGCGTTCGGCGAGTTCACGCACGGCGTCGGCAGCGGCATTGCGCGCGGCTTCAATCAGCGCATCATGCTGGCCGGCGATCGAGCGCTCGATCTGGTCGAAGCGCGGCGCGAAATTCTCGAGCTCAGGCAGAACCCGTGGCGGATTGGACAAGCGCACGGAGAGTTCGGCAACCTGCGCTTCCAAACGGCCGATTACGGCTTCATCGACCGACGAGACCTGACGCGCGGACGTATCCAGCCGGGATGCGATGTCGCCCAAACGCAGTTCGAGTTCGCGGATCGTAGCGGCTTCCGGACCATAAGCGACGCGCTCGTCGAGGCGGGCCGCGAGTGCGGCGAAGCGCTCATCCATGACCGACAGGATTTCGCCGCGATCGCTGGGCTTTTCGGCCTGAACGTCGAGACGCTGGACGATGGTGTCGAGGCGCGTTTCCATGTCGCGCAGCAGCTTGTTGCCCTGCTCGGTGGAATCGGCCTGACGCCGGTCGAGCGCATCCGACAAAACGGCGAAGCGGTGTTCCAGCCCATCGAAGATGGTGGATACGTCTGGCGCTGCCGGTTCCTTTTCCAACCGCTCGGCGATCTGCCCAAGCTGCTGACCGAGACGCTCCACCGCCTTTTCCGGCAGGGCGGCACGGGCTGCGAGCTCATCGACACGGGTCGAAAGGGCCGCGATCTGGCCGAGCACCTCATGCGCCGGGCGCTCGTCGATCAATTCCTCGATCTGCGAGGCCAGTGAGGCCATGCGCGCTTCGATGCGCTGGAAGGGGGCCGGGTCGAAGCTCGAGTTGACGGGTGCGTGGCTGAGCGAAGCGGCGATGGCGCGCGAAATCTCGTCGAGACGCTCGGCGATCATCTCGAAGGTTTGTTCGCTTTGCGCATCCTGCTTGCGGGCAAAATGATCCAGCGCGCCGGCCAGCGTGCGCACCTTGTCTTCCAGGGTGCGGATGGACAGCGATTCCGGCAGAACGTCGACCGCGGCTGCGATCTGCTCCAGGCGGTGCGTCAGGGCATCGATGGCGGCATCGTCACGTGGCTGCGGCGACTGGGCTGCGACGCGCTCTTCGAAGCGCGACATGCGGTCATCAAAGGCGTCCCAGCGATTGCCGACGGCACGCAGCGTGTCTTCGCGGGCAAGCGCTCCAATCGAATTCTTGACCTGATCGAGTTCGAGGCGAAGCAGGGAAACATTCTTGTCGTCGCTGCGGTGAGACAGATCGGCGATCGCGCCGGATAGCCGCTCGACTTCGCCCAGCAGTGTTTCGCTGGAACCGCTGCCGCGCTGGGCTTCGGTGCCCAGGCGATGCACTTCGCTGCGCAGCGTGTCGAATTCACGCGTGAGAGACGCGGCCATCTGCTGGCGCATGTCTTCGCGCAACGCCTGCAACTCGGCCGCGATCTGGCCCACGGCCGCGACATTGTCGCCTTCCCGTCGCGTGCGTTCGAGGTCGCGCGCAACGGATTGAAGGGCCGTGCGCGGCGCGGGGCGGTCGCTGCGCATTTCGCGGGAAAGGTTCGGGCGTGGCTCGAAGGATGATTCGGCGCGCTGCTCGGCGCGTACGGAGGTGTGCGACGGGGCTTGCAGATTCGGCCCGCGTTCGGCGTGGCTCACCGATCGTGCGAGTTCGGTTGCTTCGCGGCGGCGCAGATTGGCAAAGGGCGAAGGGCGCTCCAGCTGGGTTTCCAGCGCTTCCAGGGTGCGTGTCAGCTCGTCGAGCGACGAAGTTCCGCGGCGTTGCCGCCCGGAATTCAAAGTCTCGAGGTAAGATCGCCTGCTGGTCATCGAAACCGCCCGCCGCCGCTGAAACTGGTGTGCCACCGCGCATGGTAAACACGAGGAGGATTGCCGGGACCTTGCGTGACCGCGTGGCTGGTGCGGAACTTTCGGTTCGATCCGGGCTTCAACAAGCACCCGGAAACACGCCGTGAAGAGATTCGGTACGAGCGGTTCACGAAACGCCGACATCCGTAAAGGTCTCAGGAGGTGGTAAAGAACGCGTTAACCATGTTGAATCGCTGATCTTTCCCGCCAAATGCATAGCAGCCCTGTTTTCATCTGCGTTGCATGTCCGTGGGGAAGGCCTATATAGGCGGGTATCAGGACCGCCCCCACATCGGCATCAGAAACACGCGTATCCAGCAGAAGCCTGTCGGAACGATGCCGCACGGTTTTGCCCGCGAACCCACAGCAAGAAGAACAAAAACAATGGCTTATCATTTCAACCGCGCTCCCGCGGAGAAAGAGTCTCACATCGACATGTCGAGCCCTGACGAAGCGGCGAGCATGGAGGAAGACGCCCGCCGTATCGGCGATCTGGCCAAGGAATACGGCGTTTCCCTGCGCACGCTCCGCTTCTACGAAGACAAGGGACTGCTAACGCCCGAACGCGTCGGAAGCACGCGGCTTTATCATCGCCGCGATGTCAGCCGGCTGGAATTGATTCTGCTCGGCCGTAAGGTTGGTTTCTCCTTGCGCGAAGTGAAGCAACTGATGGATCTTTACGATCCGAATGGCACCAATATCCGCCAGTTCAAGGCCGTGGTGGATCGCTCCACCCGTCAGCTCGGCCGCTTGGAAAAGCAGCGCGCCGAACTTGATTCGGCCATCGAAGCCATCAGCGATCTGATTTCGACCACGAAGGACAAGCTGGCTTCGATCCCGACAGGCAAGCCGAACTGATCCACCCCGTGCACTTTGACTTTGACGTTTACGCAAACGTCAAAGTTTGATAGTCGATCCTCCAAGCGCCGGTCCCCCGCCCGGCGTTTTCGTGTTGAATGCGCTGAAGCGCCCTCCGCTTCGCGCTTGACCTGGAGGACAGCATGCCCGTTTTCCGCGCGCCCGTTGAAGATACCCGCTTCATCCTGAACGAGGTTCTCCGGCTCGATCGCTTTAGCAATCTGAATGGCTTCGCCGATGCCTCCCCCGATGTGGTAGATGCGATCCTGGATGAAGGCGCCAAGCTTTCCGAAGGCGTACTCCAGCCGCTCAACCGCATCGGCGACACCGAAGGCTGCGCGCGTGCGGCCGACGGTTCGGTAACCACGCCGAAGGGCTTCAAGCAGGGCTTCGACCAGTATCGCCAGGGCGGCTGGATGGGTTTGGCGGTGCCGGAAGAGTTCGGCGGCCAAGGTCTCCCCTACACGCTGCATACCGCCGTTGCCGAATATATGTCGGCCGCCAACATGGCGCTGATGATGTATCCCGGCCTGACGCAAGGGGCGATTGCGGCCATCGTCGCACATGGCTCGGACGAGCAGAAGCAGCTTTATCTGCCCAAGATGGTGGATGGCACCTGGACCGGCACGATGAACCTGACCGAACCGCATTGCGGCACGGATCTCGGCCTGTTGCGCACCAAGGCGGTTCCATCAGGCGATGGCACCTACAGGATTTCCGGCCAGAAGATCTTCATCTCGGCCGGCGAGCACGACATGGCCGAAAACATCATCCATCTGGTGATCGCCCGCATCGAGGGCGCGCCGGAAGGCGTGAAGGGCATTTCGCTCTTCATCGTGCCGAAGTTCAAGCTCACCGCCGATGGCGGCGTGGGCGAGCGCAACACCGTGTCCTGCGGCTCGCTTGAAGAAAAGATGGGCATCCACGGCAATGCCACCTGCGTCATGAACTATGACGAGGCGGAAGGCTTTCTGATCGGCGCCGAGAACGGTGGTCTGAAGGCCATGTTCGTGATGATGAACGAGGCGCGCCTGGGTGTCGCCTTGCAGGGTCTGGCCGTCGGCGAAGCGGCTTACCAGAACGCTGTGTCTTATGCCCGTGAGCGCATTCAGGGCCGTTCGCTGTCGGGTGCCAAGGCGCCGGACAGACAAGCCGACCCGATCATCGTTCATCCCGACATTCGCCGCACGCTGCTGACCATCCGCGCCTTTACCGAAGGCGGACGGGCGCTGCAGCTCTGGACCGCCCTGCAATCCGATCTCGCCGCGCGCGCGGGCGATGAGAAGGAGCGGCAGGCGGCCGATGACCTGCTCGGTTTGATGACGCCGGTGGTCAAGGGCGTGCTCACCGACAAGGGTTTCGACCACGCTGTTGCCGCGCAGCAGGTGTTCGGCGGCCATGGCTATATCGAAGAACATGGCATGAGCCAGTTCGTGCGCGACGCCCGTATCGCCATGATCTATGAGGGCGCCAATGGCATCCAGGCGCTCGATCTCGTCGGCCGCAAGCTCGCGCTGAATAGCGGCCGCGCCGTGCAGGCCTTCTTCAAGGAGGTGGGCGCCTTCTGCGAGGACAACCGCGGCGACGAGGCCCTGGCGCCCTTCACTAAGGCGCTGAAGAAGGGCCTAAACGACCTTCAGGCGGCCACGATGTGGCTGGTGCAGAACGCGATGCAGAAGCCTGATAATGCGGGTGCGGCGTCCACCGACTACATGCACCTCTTCGGCCTCGTTGCGATCGGCTATATGTGGGGCCAGATGGCCAAGGCCGCGCAAACCAAGATTGCCGATGGATCGGGCGACACGGCGTTCTATGAGACCAAGCTGGTTACCGCCCGCTTCTTCATGGAACGCGCAATGCCGGAAACCGCAACACGCCTTGCGCGCATCTCGGCCGGCGCCGATACTCTGATGGCTTTGCCGGCGGAGGCGTTCTGATCGCGCCATTGCCCGCGCAACCTAACACTTGATAGGCTGCACCGGGCGACCCCATATCCGCCGACGAGACTGAAGGAAGGAGGATCCGATGTCGAACCCCGCTGCCATTCTCGGTTTACCCAAGCCGCAATGGGCGCGTGACGATGTCGAGATGCTTTATGACATGTCGGTGCGGTTCCTCGGCGAGGAAATCGCCCCGCACTACGATAGGTTCGAGAAAAACGAGATCGTCGACAAGGATGCGTGGCGCAAGGCGGGTGCTGCCGGTCTGCTCTGCGCCTCGATGCCGGAAGAGTACGGCGGCGCGGGCGGCACTTACGCGCATGAAAGCGCGATTGCGGAAGCGATCGGCCATGTCGGCGTGGATGGCTTCGGCATCGCGCTGCATAACGCGATCGTCGCGCCTTACATCCTGCATTACGGCTCGGAAGAGCAGAAGCAGCGCTGGCTGCCAAGGATGGCGACCGGCGAGCTGATCGGCGCGATCGCCATGACCGAGCCCGGCGCCGGTTCCGATTTGCAGGGCGTGAAGACCACGGCGCAGAAGACCGGCAACCAGTATACGCTCAACGGCTCTAAGACCTTCATCACCAACGGCCAGAACGCCAATCTGATTATCGTCGTCGCCAAGACCGACCCGTCGCAGGGCGCCAAGGGCACGTCGCTGATCGTGGTGGAAACGGACGAGGTCGAGAGCGGCTTTGAGCGCGGGCGCAACTTGGACAAGGTGGGCCTCAAGGCCAACGACACGTCGGAACTCTTCTTCAACGATGTGCGCGTGCCCACCTCAAACCTGCTTGGTGCCGACGAGGGCCAGGGCTTCATCCAGTTAATGCAGCAGCTCGGCCAGGAGCGGCTTCTGATCGGCGCGCAATCCATCGCCATGATCGAGCGCGCGCTCACCGTGACCATCGACTACGTCAAGGAACGCAAGGCCTTCGGCAAGGCGATTCTCGACTTCCAGAACACCCAGTTCAAGCTGGCGGAACTCAAGACCGAAGCCACCGTCGGCCGCGTCTTCTATAATGACTGCGTGCAGCGCCATATCGACAGCGGGATCGACGCCACCACCGCCTCCATGGCGAAGTATTGGCTGAGCGACCTGCAATGCAAGATCGTGGATGAATGCCTGCAGCTGCATGGCGGCTATGGCTACATGAACGAATATCCGATCGCGCGCATGTTCCGCGACGCGAGGGTGCAGCGCATTTATGGCGGCACCAATGAGATCATGAAGCTTTTGATTGCGCGGAGTCTGTGACCATGTCGACCCACACAGCCACCATCCGCTGGCGCCAGGACGAGGACGATCATTTCTCGCTGGGTCGCTATACGCGCGTGCATGAGATCAGCTTCGATGGCGGCACCACGATCCAGGCGTCGGGCGCGCCCGGCAATGTGCCGGCACAGTTCTCCAGCGAAAACTCGGTCGATCCCGAAGAACTCTTCGTCGCCTCCTTGTCGTCCTGCCACATGCTGTGGTTCCTCGATCTGGCGCGGCGCGCCGGCGTCGAAATCCTGTCTTATGAGGATCAGGCCGAGGGCGTAATGGAGAAGGACGCCGAGGGTCGCACATCCATCACAAGGGTGACGTTGCGCCCGCGCGTCGATGGCACTGCCGCGCCCGAAAAGCTCGCCGAGTTGCACAAACAAGCGCATGACGCTTGTTTCATCGCCAATTCCGTCAAGACGGCCGTGACCGTCGAACCCGCTTCCTAAAGGAGACATCGATCATGGCCGACGCCTATATCTATGACGCCGTTCGCACCCCGCGCGGGCGCGGCAAGAAAGACGGCTCGCTGCATGAAGTGCCGGCCGTGCGGCTCGGCGCGCGGATGCTGGAAGCCGTGCGTGACCGCAACGGACTGGACACCGCCCAGGTCGACGACATCATCTTCGGTTGCGTCGATCCCGTCGGCGAAGCCGGTTCGGTGATCCCGCGCTCGGCCGCTTTCGAAGCCGGCTACGACATCAAGGCGCCGGGCATGCAGATTTCGCGCTTCTGCGCATCGGGTCTCGACGCCATCAATCTGGGCGCGGCCAAGATCGCGCAGGGAGCCGATGACATCGTGATCGCCGGCGGCGTGGAATCCATGTCGCGCGTCGGCATGGGCATGTCGGGCGGCGCCTGGTTCATGGATCCCTCCGTCGGCCTGCCCGCCTGGTTTATGCCGCAGGGCGTGTCCGCCGACCTGATCGCCACGCGCTACGGCTTTTCGCGCGACGATGTGGACGCTTATGCGGTGGAAAGCCAAAAGCGCGCGGCGAAGGCCTGGGAAGATGGCCGCTTCAAGAACTCCGTCATTCCGGTCAAGGACCAGAACGGCATGACCATCCTCGACCATGACGAGCATATGCGGCCGACCACCGACATGCAGTCACTGGCTTCGCTCAACCCGTCCTTCGTCATGCCCGGCGAAATGGGCGGCTTCGATGCGGTGGCCGTTCAGCGTTATCCGGAACTCGAGGGCATCAACCACGTCCACCATGCCGGCAATTCCTCCGGCATCGTGGATGGCGCGGCCGCCGTGCTGCTCGGCTCCAAAAAGGCCGGCAAGGCGATGGGCGTGAAGCCCCGCGCCCGCATCCGTGCTTTCTCCAACATCGGTTCGGAGCCTGCGATGATGCTGACTGGCCCGGTCGACGTGACCGAAAAGCTGCTCAAGCGCGCCGGCATGAAGCTGTCGGACATCGACCTGTTCGAGCTCAACGAAGCCTTCGCTGCCGTGGTGCTCCGTTATATGCAGGCCTTCGACATCGACCACAAAGACATCAACGTAAATGGCGGCGCGATTGCCATGGGCCATCCGCTGGGTGCCACCGGCGCGATGATCTTGGGCACGTTGCTCGACGAAATGGAACGCCGCGACGTCAATGTCGGCCTCGTCACCCTGTGCATCGGCGCCGGCATGGGCACCGCCACCATCATCGAGCGCGTGTAAGCTCCGATGTTGGCACCCAACAGCACGGCCCTTATCCTGGTCGATGTGCAACAAGCCTTCGTGCAGTGGGAAGCGCAGGGACTGCGCCGCAACAATCCGGATGCGGTTTCCAATATCGCGAAGCTGCTGACGGCTTTCCGCGCCCGGGGCATGCCGGTCTTCCACATCCGCCACGCTTCTACGGAAGCAGACTCCGCGCTTCGGCCCGATCGTCCGGGCTTCGAGCCGATCGAGGTCGCGCGGGAGCATCCCGGCGAAGCCGTGATCGTCAAGCACGTCAACGCGTCCTTCATCGGCACCGATCTCGAAGAACAGTTGCGGGATGGCGGGATCAAGACTCTGGTTATCGCCGGCATCACGACCAACCATTGCGTGGAAACGACTACCCGCATGGGCGGCAATCTGGGCTTCGACGCACGGCTCGTGAGCGATGCCTATTACACATTCGACCGCATCGGCTTCGATGGCGCGCCCGAAAGCGCCGAGACGATCCATGCCATGACCCTCTCCAACCTCAGCGGCGAATTCGCCACAATCGAAACCACGGATACAGTGTTGGCCGCGCTGATCAGCGTAGCGGCGTGAGGAGCATCCGATGACCTACACCAACTTCACCGTTGAAACCGATGCCGAGGGCCTGGCGCTCGTTACCTGGGACATGCCGGATCGCTCGATGAACGTCTTCACCGAAGACGCGCTGCGCGAGCTTGACGCCATCATTGATGACGTCACCAAAGATGAGGCAATCAAGGGCGCGGTGTTCACGTCGGGCAAGGAGACCTTCTCCGGCGGCGCCGACCTCACCATGCTCAAAGGCATGACGGCCGAGTTCGCGCGCCTTGAGGCTGAGGATAAGGACAAGGCGGTCGCCTTCCTGTACGACCGCGCCGGCGCGATGAGCCGCATCTTCCGCAAGTTGGAAACCTCCGGCAAGCCTTGGGTGTCTGCCATCAACGGCACCTGCATGGGCGGCGCGTTCGAGCTGTCCTTGGCGTGCCACGGCCGTGTTGCAGCCGACTCCGATGCTGTAAAAATGGCGCTGCCGGAAGTGAAGGTCGGCATCTTCCCCGGTGCCGGCGGCACCCAGCGCGTGCCGCGCCTTGCCAACACGCAGGACGCGTTGCAGATGCTGACTTCGGGCCAGACGCTGGCGCCGAAAAAGGCAAAGAGCATGGGCCTGATTACGGAAATCGCCGCGCCCGATGCGCTGGTCGCCGTGGCCAAGAGCCTGATAAAGAACGGCCTCAAGCCGGTTCAGCTTTGGGACGAGAAGGGCTTCAAGTTGCCGGGCGGTCCGGTCTATTCCGCCGCCGGTGCGAACCTCTGGCCGCCGGCGATTGCGATTGCGCGGCGCGAAACTTCCGGCAACTATCCGGCGGTGATGGCGATCCTCAAGAGCGTGTATGAGGGCCTGCTGGTGCCCTTCGACACGGCGCTGCGCATCGAGCTGCGCTACTTCGTTGAGATCATGCAGACCACCGAAGCGGCGATGATGATCCGCTCGCTTTTCGTGTCCTTGCAGGAGCTGAACAAGGGCGCGCGGCGGCCGGCCGGCCAGCCAGAAACCAAGTTCACCAAGATCGGCGTGCTCGGTGCCGGCTTCATGGGCGCGGGCATCGCCTATGTCACGGCCAAGGCCGGCATTCCCGTGGTGCTTGTCGACCGCGACATGGACGCCGCCAACAAGGGCAAGGCACATTCGGAAAGTCTGGTCGACGGCCAGATCAAGAAGGGTCGCGCCACGGCCGAGGACAAGGGCAAGCTCCTGTCCCTCATCACGCCAACCGCCGATTATGCCGACCTCAAGGGTTGCGACCTGATCGTCGAAGCCGTGTTCGAGGATTCGGAAATCAAGAAGGGCGTGACGACCCAGGCGGAAGCCGTGATCGCCAAGGACGCGATCTTTGCGTCCAACACATCGACCATACCGATCACCGGTCTTGCCAAGAACTCGAAGCGGCCGGCCAACTTCATCGGCATCCACTTCTTCTCGCCGGTGGACAAGATGATGCTGGTGGAGATCATTCTCGGCAAGAAGACCGAGGACAAGGCAATTGCGGTGGCGATGGACTTCGTGCGCGCCATCAAGAAGACGCCGATCGTGGTCAACGACACACGCGGCTTCTACGTCAATCGCTGCGTGCTGCGTTACATGTCGGAAGCCTACAAGATGCTGATCGAGGGCATCCCGGCGCCGATGATCGAAAACGCCGCCAAGCTCGCCGGCATGCCGGTTGGACCCTTGGCGCTGACCGACGAGACGGCGGTCGACCTCGCGCAGAAGATCATGAAGCAGACGGTGCGCGATCTCGGCGAAAAGGCCGTCGATCCGGCCCAGCTCGACCTCATCAACACGATGGTCGACAAGCATGATCGCAAGGGCCGCAAGAACGGCAAGGGCTTCTATGATTATCCCGCCAAGCCCGCGAAGAAGTCGCTCTGGCCGGGTCTCAAGGATCTTTACAAGCAGAAGAAGCCTGAGGACGTCGACATCGAGGAGGTCAAGCAGCGCCTCTTGGTGACGATCGCGCTTGAAGCCGCCCGCGTCATGGAAGAAGGCATCGTGGTGGATCCGCGCGAAGCCGATGTCGGCTCCATCCTTGCTTTCGGCTTCGCGCCTTATACGGGCGGCGCTCTGTCTTATATCGACGGCATGGGCGTGAAGACCTTCGTGAAGCTCGCAAAAACCCTGCAGAAGAAATACGGCGCGGACTTCAAGGCGCCGAAGCTGTTGCAGGACATGGCCGACAAGGGCGAAACCTTCTACGAGCGGTTCGATCCCTACAACACCACGCCGCCGCAGAAGCAGGCGGCGTAAGGGGCTGAGCGATGTATGTCTGGGCGCGGCTAGCGCGGACGCTGGCCTCGTCCAACAAACGGGGTCCTTACCGGATGGGCGGCGAAAGCCGCCTCCGTTTCCGCTGTCTGCCATCCGACATCGACTTCAACCTGCATCTCAACAATGCCCGCTACATGATGCTGGCCGATGTCGGCCGCCTCGACATCTTCAATCGCAGCGGGTTGATCCAACTTGCCCGCGAGCGCGGCTGGGCGCCCATGCTCGGCAGCTTGCAGACCGTGTTCGTGCGCGAGATCAGGCTGTGGAAGCGCTTCGAACTTGTGTCCACTCTGGAAACCTGGGCCGACACGCAGATCATCGGACGCCATCGCTTCGTGATCGACGGCGATGTGACCGCCGCTATCGTGCTGACCACCGGTGGCATCTATGACGCAAGAGGCCGCGCTTTCGTGCCGATCCAGGATGCGGTCGCAGCGCTCGGCATCGACGCCACACCGCGTGAGCCGACGGAGGCTGAAGCGATCTTCATGGCCTCGCATACCGGTTTGCGGGCGATCGCCAAGTCGGGCGGCTGAGCGCGCAACGGACTGGACAAGCGCCGCCGACGCACTTACAACGAATCAGGACTTTTTTCCTCTTATCGGCAATGAGCAGAGCCATGCTCTCGCATGAAAAAGTATGGGCGGCGATCGATGCGCTGGCGGCGCGCCATGCGCTGTCGGCGTCCGGCCTAGCGAAGAAGGCGGGACTCGATTCCACCGCCTTCAACAAGTCAAAACGGCAGTCCGTCGATGGCCGGCCGCGCTGGCCTTCCACCGAGTCGCTCGCCAAGATCATGGCCGCGACTGGGTCGTCTTTGGACGAGTTCATGGGGTTCATCACGAAGACGGCCGACGTAGCCGCGACAAAACATAAGCCGGCTAAAGGCGTTCCATTAGTCGGATTCGCACAAGCGGGCGCGGGCGGCTACTTCACGGATGCGGGCTTTCCCGTTGGCCAAGGCTGGGAAACGGTTGAGGCGCCTGCGATCGTGCCGGAAGGTGGCTATGCTCTGGAGGTGCAAGGCGATTCCATGCTGCCGCTGTATCGCCACGGCGACCGGCTCATCGTCGATCCCAATGCAACGGCTCGCAAAGGGGACCGCGTGGTGGTGAAAACCACCGGCGGCGAGGTGACGGCCAAGATCCTGGTGCGCCGCACTCCCGACCTGGTGGAACTGCATTCGCTCAATCCCGAGCATCCTGACCGCACGATACCACTCAACGATGTCGAGTGGATTGCGCGTATCGTCTGGGCCAGCCAGTAGATCATGCAGCGGCGGCTCAGCACCACCGGTTTTACCGCACTTGTCGGCGGCGGGCTGATCTTGTTCTGCGCCGCGATCTTTGCGTCCGGCCTTCATATCAAGGCGCGTGAGGCATCGCCATCCGTGACCATGGAAGACGTGCCCTTCATGCCCGACCCGGCACTCGACGATGACGATGCTGCCGCCATGTCGGAAGCTGCCGGCATCGAGAGCCCGCCGGATGATGGCGGCGCGGTGTTGCCGCTCGAGCCGGAAACCGTGCCTGAGCAGCCCTCGCAAGCGGCGTCCGCGCCGGCTGCTGCCAACAATCCCGTTCCCGATGGATGGAAGCCAAAGCTGCTTTATCGCCCGACCGCCAGTGCTGCCGGCCGCATCGAAGCGCAGGGCTACCAGATCGCGATCAGCGGCATAGAGCCGGTGGATCCCGGCGAAAGCTGCGGTGAAGGCGCTAATGCCTGGCCCTGCGGAACCGCCGCGCGCACCCAGTTTCGCCAGCTGCTGCGCGGCCGCGCGCTGACCTGCACCGTGCCTGATGCGGCACCCGCCGAGCCGGTTGAAACGGCCTGCAGCGTCGGCGGCGAGGATGTCGGCACCTGGCTGGTTGCGCAAGGCTGGGCGCGGGCCAGCGAAGGTGGCGCGCTGGCTGATGCGGGCGATCAAGCGCGTGATGCCGGTCGCGGTATCTATGGCAGCAAGCCGGTTCTGCCGGCGATCGAGGTCAACACGCCGTCCGGCCTCGAACTCGCCGTGCCGCCCTCTGCGCCCAGCATCATCGCGCCAGCGCCCCAGGCCCAAGCGCCAGCGATCACCGATGATCGCGGCGCGTTTCCGCCCGCCCCGAGTTTGCCGGTCCAGTAAGTCCTCGCTTACTTCAACTCGCCTGCGAGTGCCTTGGCGATCAGCGCGCGCGTTTCTTCGATGCCGTAAAGTGCAGCAAACGAGCCGAAGCGCGGGCCGCGTTCCTGGCCGATCAGCACCTGATAGATCATCGCAAAGAAGGCGACCGATACGCCCGGCCCGCCTTCCGGGCTCTTCTTGGCATGATCCTGATAGCGCTCGATGCGGCGCGCGACGTTGAGCGCGGCGTTCTGGATCGCCTCGCCATCTGAACCCGCCGGCAGTTGACCGAGTGTGTCGGAAAGCGCAGCCAGCGCCTCACGCTCGACCTCGTCGGCAGCGCGGAAGGTTTTGGTCGGCTTCACGAAATCGTCGAAGTAGCGGATGGCGTAGCCGGTCAGCCGGTCGAGTTCCGGATGCGTCTCAGCTGTTACACCTGGCGCATAGCGCGAGATGAAGCCCCACAGCACATCCTTGTTCTGCGCGTTGGAAGCACTGACGAGATTGAGCAGCAGCGCAAACGGCACCGGCAGTTCAACCTCCGGCGGGCTGCCGCTGTGGATATGCCAGACGGGATTGTCGAGCTGCGCCTTGGCATCCTGCCGGCGATAGGCGGACAGATAGGTGTAATACTCGTCCACCGCCTTCGGGATGACGTCGAAGTACAATCGCTTCGCCGTGCGCGGCTTCTGGAACATGTAGAGCGACAGGCTTTCGGTTGGCGCGTAAGCCAGCCACTCGTCGATGGTGATGCCGTTGCCCTTGGACTTCGAGATCTTCTCGCCGTTCTCATCAAGAAACAGCTCGTACACGAAATGCTCCGGCGGCCGCCCTCCCAGGATGGAGCAGATGCGGTCATAGATCACCTGGTTGGTCTGGTGATCCTTGCCGAACATTTCGAAATCGACGTCGAGAGCTGCCCAGCGCATGCCAAAGTCCGGCTTCCATTGCAGCTTCACCCGTCCGCCGGTGATCGGCAGCGTGATTTCCTCGCCGTCCTCGTCGTCGAAGGTGATGGTGCCTTCTTTCGAGTCCACGTTCTTCATCGGCACGTAAAGCACGCGGCCGGACTTCGGCGAGATCGGCAGGAACGGGCTGTAGGTCGCCTGGCGCTCGGCACCGAGTGTCGGCAGCATCACCCTCATGATCTGGTCATAGCGCTCGGCAGCGAGGCGCAGCATCGCGTCGAAGCGGCCCTGCTTGTAGTATTCGGTCGCACTGGCGAAGGTGTAGTCGAAGCCGAAGGTGTCGAGGAAGCGCCGGAGCATCGCATTGTTGTGGTGCCCGAAGCTCTCGTAATCGCCGCCGAACGGGTTCGGCACCGAAGTCAACGGCTTGTGCAGATGCGGCTCGAGGAAGGCGCGATCCGGCACATTGTCCGGGATCTTGCGCATGCCGTCCATATCGTCGGAAAAGCACAGCAGCTTCGTTGCCACCTTGTTTTCGGTCAGCACATGAAAGGCGTGGCGCACCATCGTGGTGCGCGCGACTTCGCCGAACGTGCCGATATGCGGCAGACCGGACGGGCCGTAGCCCGTTTCAAACAGGATGGTTTGGGGGAGATCGCGCCCTTCATAGCGCTTGATGATCTTTTTCGCTTCCTCGAACGGCCAGGCTTTGCTCACGCCCGCGGCTTCCAGAACCTCGGGAGAAAGCTGCATGGACGTTGGCAAAGCGGAAGACATGGTGTTGATCCCTGGGAAGTGAGCGGAATGGGCCGTTGAACGGGCGGAAACCGCGACGTCCTTCGCTTAAGCGGCCTAAGCGCCAGCGTCAATCCAAGGTTTAGGCCGCGGCTTTTCAGCCATCGCGTTCAGAAGAAGCTGACGGGGAAGTAGCGCAGATAAAGCTCGGCGAAGATGCCCTTGGTGCCGATCTCGTGCAGCGCATAATCCAACGCCTGCGTGAGTTCGGGACGGTCGACGGGCACGCCGATCGCGAGGCCCTGTCCGAGATATTCGGGCGCCAGATAAGGACCACCAACAAAGGCGCAGCAATCGCCGGCCTCGCTTTCGGTGAGCCAGAAGCTCATGCGCATGCCGTCGCCGAAAGCGAGATCGATCATGCCGGTCTGCACCGCGGCGAGCATGGCGTCGAAATCGTCGAAGCTTTGTGCGGTGGCGTCGGGAAAATAATCGCGCAGCATACGCTCATGCGCGGAGTTGGCGATCACGCCAATGGTCTTGCCGGTGAGCGCGGCGCGCGTCGTTTCCGGCGCATCGCCTTGGCGCCCGACGAAGCGGGCCGGGAAGCTGAGGTAAGGCCGCGAGAACGCATACATCTCGCGGTTCTCACTATTAACCGCCAGACCCGACAACAGCGCCTCGCCCTCGCCATCAGCCAGCGCCTTCGCATGTTCGTTCCAGGGCAGCGCCTGGATCTGGCAGCGATCGGTGATGGCCAGTTGAGCGCAGATGGCGCGGGCGAGATCGACATGGAAGCCGCTCAACCGTCCGGATGCATCGATAAAGGAAAAGGGCGGAAAGTCGGTGGTGGTGATGAAGCGCAGCCGCTTCAACTCGCCCAGATCGGGCTTCACCAGCCGCTCGCGCGTGTCCCAGAAGCTGGGAATCACCGGATCGCCTTTTGCCGGTGCGGGCAAGAGCGGGAGAGCCGAAGCCACGAGCAGAAGGCAGGAAGCCAGATGGCGGCGCATGGGGAACTCCGGGCGGCGCGGCGAAGATGGCCGAGGGGTGCCCGCTCCCGCGCTGGCTGTCAATCGCGCGCTGAGTCTTGGTCGATCGGATCGAAAGCGAACACGAAGATCGAAGCCGACAGGCTGCCGCCGACATCGACCCGCACCCGGCTCGGCAGAAGCACGGCATCAAGTGCCTTCAGCTCGACCTTCTCGCCTCCTGTCACCAAGTCGATCTCACCCTCGTGGCAAAGCAGCATCGTCAGGTCGGCGTCGAGATCGCCGAGATCGTCAAGCGTGCCCCGGCGCACCGTATGGCGGAAGGCGCCGCGCCGGGTCATGACGTTGAGGTCGGTGATCGGCCCGTTGATCAGCCTGGCGCTCGTATGCGTGTCGGCCGGAAACGAGAACGGCTCACTGTCGCGGTCGAGGCGGACTTCCTTCAAACCGGACACGGCGAGCTCGATCCCCTCGCCCTGCAACACGCTCAACGTCCGGTCGATGTCGGGAAAAGTCGAGAATGGTCCGTCCTCCACGACATCGGCCATGGATACGCGCCACGCAAAGTCGTCGAGCCCTGCATTAGGAGGAAAGACCGCGATTTCCGTGGTTTCTCCTTTGCCGTTCTTCCAGGGCATGCGGCGGTAATCGGCGGCGCGTAGGATTTTCATGGCACGGAAACTAGCCGAGGATCCCCGGCAGGTTCAATCCATGCTCCCTGGCGCAGTCGATCGCCTCGTCATAGCCGGCATCGGCATGGCGCATCACGCCGGTGGCCGGATCGTTCCAAAGAACGCGCTCCAGCCGGCGATCGGCGTCTTCCGTGCCGTCACACACGATCACCATGCCGGAATGCTGCGAAAAGCCCATGCCGACGCCGCCGCCGTGATGCAAGGACACCCAGGTCGCGCCCGAAGCGGTGTTCAGCAGCGCGTTCAACAGCGGCCAATCGGACACCGCATCTGAGCCGTCCTTCATGGCTTCCGTTTCGCGGTTGGGCGACGCAACCGAGCCGGAATCGAGGTGATCGCGGCCGATCACCACCGGCGCCTTCAGCTCGCCGTTGCGCACCATTTCGTTGAAGGCGAGGCCGAGGCGGTGGCGATCGCCCAAGCCCACCCAGCAGATGCGCGCGGGCAGACCCTGGAAGTGGATGCGCTCGCGCGCCATGTCCAGCCAGTTGTGGAGATGGTGGTTGCCGGGCGTCAGCTCCTTCACCTTGGCATCGGTCTTGTAGATGTCTTCCGGATCGCCCGAGAGTGCTGCCCAGCGGAACGGCCCTATGCCGCGGCAAAACAGCGGCCGGATGTAAGCCGGCACGAAGCCTGGGAAGTCGAAGGCATTCACGACACCTTCTTCCAGCGCCATCTGGCGGATGTTGTTGCCGTAATCGACGGTCGGCACGCCCATCTTCCAGAATTCGAGCATGGCGCGCACATGGGTGGCCATCGATTCCTTGGCAGCATGTTCCACCGCTTTGGGGTCGCACTCGCGCTTGTTCTCCCATTCAGCCAGCGTCCAGCCCTTCGGCAGATAGCCGTTGATCGGGTCATGCGCCGAGGTCTGGTCGGTCACCGCATCGGGGCGCACGCCGCGGCGCACCAGTTCGGGGAAGATGTCGGCGGCATTGCCGAGCAGGCCGACGGATACGGCCTTCTTCGCCTTCACCGCTTCGTCGATGATCGCCAGCGCTTCGTCCAAATCCTGCGCCTGCCGGTCGAGATAACCGGTCTTCAAGCGCATTTCGATGCGGCTCGGCTGGCATTCCACGGCCAGACACGAAGCGCCGGCCATGGTTGCGGCCAGCGGCTGCGCGCCACCCATGCCGCCGAGGCCGGCGGTCAGGATCCAGCGGCCGGACAGGTCGCCATTATAATGCTGGCGGCCCATCTCCACGAAGGTCTCGTAGGTGCCCTGCACGATGCCCTGGCTGCCGATATAGATCCAGGACCCGGCGGTCATCTGGCCGTACATGGCCAAACCCTTCTTATCCAGCTCGTGGAAATGGTCCCAGGTCGCCCAATGCGGCACGAGGTTGGAGTTGGCGATCAGAACGCGCGGCGCATCCTTGTGCGTCTGGAACACGCCAACCGGCTTGCCGGACTGAACCAGCAGCGTCTGGTCATCTTCCAGCGTCTTCAGCGCCGCCACGATGCGATCAAAACTTTCCCAATCGCGCGCGGCACGGCCGATACCGCCATAAACCACGAGCTCGCCCGGCTTCTCGGCAACGCCTGGATCGAGGTTGTTCATCAGCATGCGCAAGGGCGCTTCGGTGAGCCAGCTCTTGGCGGAAAGCTCAGTGCCGGTGGCGGCGCGGATGACGCGCTGGTTGTCGATACGGGTGGTCATTTGGAAGCTCCGGTCTTGGCCCAGTCGAGCGCGGTTTGGAGGATGGTTTTCAGGGTTTCGCGGATCGGCGCGGCGTAGTCGGGATCAAACGGCACCGGCCAGTTGTCCGGCGTGCCCTTGGCCTCAGGCTCGCGCAGATAGCCGCGATTGGACAGTTCCATCTGGAGGCCATGCACACCGTGGTCCGGCTGGCCGTGATGGCGGGTAATATAGCCGCCCTTGAAGCGGCCATTCACGACGTAGCTTTCGCCGGTATTCGCGAGGATCTCCGCGACTTTCGTTTCCAACTCGGGATCGGCGGCCTTGCCATCATTGGTGCCAAGGTTGAACACCGGCAGCGTGCCTTCGAACAAGCGCGGCAGAACCGAGCGGATCGAATGACAATCATAGATCACCACTCGATGGTTGTGCCGACCCAAGCGCTCCAGCTCGGACGCGAGTGCTGCGTGAAAGGGCGCATGATAGGTTTCGAGCCGCCGCGCGACTTCCGCCGCATCCGGTTCACGGCCGGGCTTGTAGAGCGGGTCGCCGTCGAAGGTTTCGCGCGGGCAAAGATCGGTCGTGGTCTGGCCGGGATAAAGCGAGACGCCGGACGGGGCGCGATTGACGTCGATCACCGAACGCGAAATCGCGGTGTGAACGATCGTGGCGTCCAACTCCCTGGCGAAGTCGTAAAGCTGGTCGATCCACCAGTCGGTGTCGCGCTGCGCCAGCCAGGGCGAGACGAAATCATCATCCAAGCCGGCGAGGCTGGTCCCCGTATGCGGAAAGCTGACAAGAAGCGGCTCCTGGCCGCGGCGGATGGTGAGCCAGTCGCTCATGCGCTTACTCCCGGCAAGGACACGGTTGCCGCTGCTTCCACCACCGCACCGGAGCGCACCAGCCTATTGGCGGCTTCCATGTCGGGATAGAAGTGGCGGTCGTCATCGAGGTGCGGCACCTGCGCGCGCAGCAGCGTGCGGACGGCTTCCAACGGGGTGCTGGAAGCGAGCGGCTGGTGGAAGTCGCAGCCCTGAGCGGCGGCCAGAAGCTCGATGCCGATCACCGCCGTCGCATTCTCCACCATGCTTATCAGACGACGGGCGCCGTGGGCGGCCATCGACACGTGATCTTCCTGATTGGCGGAGGTCGGGATGGAATCGACGCTGGCCGGATAGGCCTTCTGCTTGTTTTCCGAAACGAGTGCGGCCGCCGTCACCTGCGGGATCATGAAGCCGGAGTTGAGGCCGGGCTTCGGCGTCAAAAAGGCCGGCATGCCAGACAAAGCGGGATCGACCAACATGGCGATGCGGCGCTCGGCGATCGAGCCGATTTCGCAAACGGCCAGCGCAATCATATCGGCTGCGAACGCCACCGGCTCGGCGTGGAAGTTGCCGCCCGATAGCGCGGTGTCGTCTTCAACGAAGATCAGCGGATTGTCGGACACGCCGTTGGCTTCGGTTTCGAGCGTATCGGCGGCCTTGCGCAGCACGTCAAGGGCAGCGCCCATCACCTGTGGCTGGCAGCGCAGGCAATAGGGGTCCTGCACACGCTCGTCGCCATGACGATGCGACTCGCGGATCGCACTGCCCTCCATCAGAGCGCGCAGGGCATCCGCCGTTTCGATCTGGCCGCGATGCTTGCGCAAGGCATGGATGCGGTGATCGAAGGGCGCATCCGAGCCACGGGCCGCGTCGGTCGACAGCGCGCCGGTGACCAGCGCGGTCTGGAACAGCGTCTCGGCTTCAAACAGGCCAGCCAGCGCATAGGCCGTGGAAAATTGGGTGCCGTTGAGGAGCGCGAGCCCCTCCTTGGCGCCGAGTACCGCCGGCTTCAAACCAGCGGCTTCCAGCGCCTGCGTCGCGGGCAAGTGGTTCTCGCCCTGCCAGATCTCACCGACGCCGATCATCGCCGCCGTCATATGCGACAGCGGCGCCAGATCGCCGGACGCACCGACCGAGCCCTGCGCCGGCACGACAGGAACCACATTTCTCGCCAGCATGGCTTCGAGCAGTTCCAGCGTCTTCAGCTGCACGCCGGACGCGCCCTGCGCCAGGCTCGCCAGCTTCAGCGCCATCATCAGCCGCGTGACAGCCACCGGCATCGGCGCGCCGGTTCCGGCGGAATGGCTCAGCACGATGTTGCGCTGGAGCGTCGCCAGATCGGCATCGGGGATGCGCACGGAAGCCAGCTTTCCGAAGCCGGTGTTGATGCCGTAGACAGGCTCTCCTTTGGCCAGAATGCGGGCGATCGCATCCGCGCTGGCCTGAACCTTCGGCTTGCAGGCCGGATCAAGCGCGACATCGGCGCCGCGCCAGATGGCGCGCCAGTCGGCCAGCGAGGCGGAGCCGGGAAGGATGGTGATGCTAGGCATGATGGTGCTCCGGGAACAGCGCGGACGGGGCAAGCCCCCCACCCCTTACCCCTCCCCTCAAGGGGGAGGGGAATTCTGAGATGTGGACGCTTGATGAGAGGGCATTACGGGCCAGCACAACGGCACGCGCATCCCTTACAATGAAGAGGAACGCGTCGGCGCTAGGCGGGAATGCAGTAGAAGGGAGCGCAGCGCGGACGTCCCCCTCCCCCTTGAGGGGAGGGATAAAGGGTGGGGGTAACACCATTGCCACCATCACCAGCCCCGCCAAACCCGCGCATGCAGCGGATTGAACCCGATGCGATAAACCAGTTCGGCCGGACGCTCGATGTCCCAGATCGCCAAGTCCGCCCACTTGTCGGTTTCCAGCGTTCCCACCTCGTCCTGCAGCCCCAGCGCCTGGGCAGCATGGCGGGTGACGCCAGCAATGCATTCCTCGACGGTCATCGAAAACAAGGTCGCGCCCATGTTCATGGTGAGCAGCAGCGAGGTCAGCGGCGAGGTGCCGGGATTGGAGTCGGTCGCCAGCGCCATCGGCACGTTGAACCGGCGGAACAGATCGATCGGCGGCTTTTTCGTTTCGCGAATGAAGTAGAACGCGCCAGGCAGGATCGTGGCCACCGTGCCGCTCCGGCTCATCGCCTCCGCGCCAAGTGCACTCGTATGTTCGAGATGGTCGGCCGACAAAGCGCCGTAGCGTGCGGCGAGCGCCGCACCATCTAGATCGCTGAGCTGGTCGGCATGCAGTTTGACCGGCAGGCCGAGCGCCTTTGCAGCATCGAACACCCGGGCGATCTGCTCGGGCGAAAAGGCGATGCCCTCGCAAAAGCCATCCACCGCATCGGCCAGACCATCGCGCGCAATCGCCGGCAGCATTTCGGATGCGACTTTCTCGATATAAGCGTCTTTGTCGCCCCCTGCTTCCACCGGCAAGGCATGAGCGCCGAGGAAGGTCGTGCGCACCGAAACCTTGCGCTCGGATGCCAGCCGGCGCGCCGCGCGCAGCGACTTGGCCTCGCTCTCACCATCGAGCCCGTAGCCCGACTTCACCTCGATTGTCGTGACGCCTTCCGCCAGCAACGCATCCAGCCGCGGCAGCGTTTCCTTGACCAACTGATCCTCGGAGGCCGCCCGCACGCCGCGCACCGACGACACGATGCCGCCGCCGGCCTTGGCGACCTCTTCATAGCTCGCGCCGGCCAGCCGCATCTCGAACTCGTTTGCGCGGTTGCCGGCATAAACCAGATGGGTGTGGCAATCGATGAGGCCCGGCGTGATCCAGCGGCCTTCGCAGTCGATCACCTGCGCGTCGCCAAGCCCCGTTGGCAGATCAGCTTCCGTGCCGGCATGCACGATCCGGCCATCCACGGCCGCAACCGCGCCGCTTTCGATCTCGCCCAAGCCGCCGAGATCAAGTCGCAATGTCGCGAGCCGAGCGTTGCGCCAGATGGTCGGTCGAGCGGCAGATCCGGCCATGATCACACTTCCCCGTCGGATGTTTGTTATGTATAGACATAATGAACAGACAGGCGCAGGCTTGGCAAGTGAGAAAACGAGATGTCAGTGATGACCACGATCCATGCTAGCCAAGCGCTGCTTTCCACCGGCTGGACCGATGATGTCAGGCTGAGCCTCGAAGGTGGGCGCATCACCAAGCTGGAAACCGGCGTTGACCGCCAAGCCGGCGACGAGCGCCACGCCATCCTCCTGCCGGCCATGCCAAACGTTCATAGCCACGCATTCCAGCGCGGCATGGCAGGTCTGGCCGAGGTGCGCGGGCCGGGCGCAGACAGTTTCTGGTCTTGGCGCGAGGTCATGTACCGCTTCGCGCTGACTATGACGCCCGAGGATGTCGAGGCCGTCGCCGCCCAGCTTTACGTCGAGATGCTGGAATCGGGCTTCGGTCGCGTCGGCGAGTTTCATTATCTGCACCACCAGCCGGACGGGCAGCCTAATGCCGATATCGGCGAGCTTGCCGCACGCATCGCGTCGGCCGCGAGCGAGACCGGCATCGCACTGACGCTGCTGCCCGTCTTCTACGCCCATTCCGGTTTTGGCGGCGGAGCGCCCAACGAAGGCCAGCGGCGCTTTATTAACACCCGCGATCAGTTCGCCGCCCTGCTGGAACGCTGCGAAACGCTTACGGACGCCCTGCCGAACGGCGTCACCGGCCTCGCACCGCACAGCCTGCGCGCCGTGACACCGGACGAACTCGACTGGCTGGCCACCCTGCGTCCGGACAAGCCCATCCACATCCACATCGCCGAACAGGTGAAGGAGGTGGAGGATTGTCTGGACTGGTCGAACCAGCGACCAGTGGAATGGCTGCTCGATCATCACGCCGTGGCCGACCGCTGGTGCCTGATCCACGCCACGCACATGACACCAGCCGAGACTCAAGCCTTTGCCAAGACCGGCGCGGTGGCTGGCCTGTGCCCGATCACCGAAGCTAATCTCGGCGACGGCATCTTCGAGGGCGTAGATTTTGCCGAAGCTGGCGGCGCGATTGCGATCGGCTCGGATTCCAACATCGAGATCGGCGTCGGGGCAGAGCTGCGGGCCATGGAATACGCACAGCGCCTGAAACATCGCGGTCGCAACATGCTGGTCGAGCCCGGCAAGTCCAACGGTGCGGCGCTGTTCAACCGCTCGCTGGATGGCGGCGCGCAGGCACTCGGCGTCCAAGGCGGCCTCCAGGAAGGTGCTGCGGCCGATTTCGTCAGCCTGCAGGCCGATGATGTCGCGCTGGCCGGCCGCGATGGCGATGCCATCCTCGATGCCTGGATCTTCTCCGGTCGTCCGCTCGTGGATTGCGTCTGGGTCAACGGCACCAAGCAGGTCGAAGCCGGCCGCCATGCCAAGCGCGAGGCCATCGCCCAGCGCTTCACCCGCACCATCGAGCGGCTGCTGTCCTGATGGAAAACCGTGCCATCCCGCTTCATCGCCGGATCCGCGCGGCGATCGAAGACAAAATCCTGTCGGGCGGCTGGCCGCCCGGCACGCGCATTCCCGCCGAAACCGAACTCGCCGCGACCTATAACTGCGCCCGCATGACCGTGAACAAGGCGCTGACCGAACTCGCCGCCGACGGGCTGATCGAGCGGCGCCGCAAATCCGGCAGCGTGGTAAAACGGCCCGTCCTGCAATCCGCCGTGCTGGAAATCCACGATATCAAGGCGGAAGTGGAAGCCGCGGGCTTCGCCTATCGCTACCGGGTGGAAAGGCAAAAGGTCCGCGAGGCCACCCGCGCCGACTGCGATCGGCTGCAACTGGATGCACCTGTGCCGGTTCTGGCCCTTACCTGCCTGCATCTGGCCGACAACCGCCCCTTCTGCTGGGAAGACCGCGTGATCAGCTTGTCCGCCGTGCCGCAGGCGCAGGACGCCAGCTTCGATCATCAATCGCCCGGCGCCTGGCTGATCGACGAAGTGCCCTGGAGTGCCGCCGAGCACCGCATCAGCGCGGTTGCCGCCGACGCCTCCCTTTCCGCCCTCGAACTCACCCCCAGCACCCCCTGCCTCGCCATCGAGCGCCGAACTTGGAACGCCGACAAGCCGGTTACCCATGTCCGCCTGATCTATCCCGGCGACGCTCATGCACTGGTGGCGCGCTTTGCGCCTTCTAAAGCCGGCTAATGATCAGGTTCTTCTAGCCATCGCTGGGTGGCTCAGCTACCCTCGTGGAGCTTGTTGAGCGGGAGGCTTTCATGAAGCGGTCGAGGGTTAATGCTATTCTGCGCGAGGGCGAAGCGTTTATTCGCTCGTTCAACTTTGCGATGCCGCCTTTCGCGTCGTGGTCGCCGCGTGAGCTTGTCGAGCGCTGGCCGGCTGGCATTGTCGATGCGCGGCTGGGATGGGACATCACCGATTATGGTCAGGGCCGGTTCGACCAGATGGGCCTGTTTCTGTTTACCGTCCGCAACGGCCGCGCCGAGGATCTGACGCGCGGCACCGGCATGCTTTATGCCGAAAAGATCATGATTTCGCGCCGCGACCAGCTTTCCCCCATGCACCGCCATGTCGTGAAGGCCGAGGACATCATCAATCGCGGCGGCGGCAAGCTGGTGATCGAGCTGTTCGCGGGCGCGCCGGATGGCTCTATCGACCGCGAAGCCGACGTCACCGTGCCGACCGACGGCGTATTGCGCACCTTCAAGCCCGGCGGCAAGCTCGTGCTCGAACCCGGCGAAAGCGTCACGCTGATGCCCGGCGTCTGGCATGCCTTCTGGGGTGAAGGCGCGGATGTGCTGATCGGCGAAGTGTCGACGGTGAACGACGATCTCACCGACAACATCTTTGCCGAACCGATCGGGCGCTTTTCCACGATCGAGGAAGACGAAGAGCCTTATCGCCTCCTGGTTTCCGATTACGATGCGGCACTTGGCAGCCCGGCCTAAGACCATGGGCTAGGCTTGCCAGATCGCATCCGAACGCGATTTAGTAGTCTCGTAAACAACAAGCGGCCGACAGAGCCGCCGGGGAACGAGAGACTGCATGGCGATCAAGGCTGCGATCCACCACCTCACGCATTACCGCTACGACCGGCCGGTCACGCTGGGACCGCAGATCATAAGGCTGAGACCGGCGCCGCATTCGCGCACAAGGGTGATCTCGCATTCCCTGAAGGTTTCGCCGGACAACCACTTCGTCAACCTGCAACAGGACCCTTACGGCAACTGGCAGGCACGCTTCGTGTTTCCCGAGCCGGTGCGCGAGCTGAAGATCGAGGTTGCTGTCGTCGCCGACATGACGGTCTACAACCCGTTCGACTTCTTCGTGGAGCCGGAAGCCGAGAGCGTCCCCTTCACCTATCCCTCCGACATTGTGGAAGACCTGTCGATCTACCGCACGCCGGAGGCAGCAGGGCCGAAGCTGCAGGCGTTCCTTGACACGATCGAGCGCGAGGCGCCGTCCACCGTCAACTTCCTGGTCGATCTCAACACCCGCATTTCGCGCGAAATCGCTTATCTCATCCGCATGGAAGCCGGCGTGCAAACGCCGGAGGAAACGCTGGAAAAGGCATCCGGCTCCTGCCGCGATTCCTCCTGGCTTCTCGTCCAGGTGCTGCGCCATCTCGGTTTTGCAGCCCGCTTCGTGTCCGGCTATCTCGTTCAGTTGAAGCCGGATCTCGTGTCGCTGGATGGACCGGCGGGTACCGCGGTCGACTTCACCGACCTGCACGCCTGGTGTGAAGTTTACCTTCCTGGCGCCGGTTGGATCGGCTTCGACCCGACGTCCGGCCTGCTCACCGGCGAAAGCCACATTCCGCTCGCCGCCACGCCGCATTACCGCAACGCAGCACCCATCAGCGGTTTGGCGAGCTTTGCTGAAGTCGATTTCGCCTTCGACATGCGCGTTGACCGCGTGGCCGAACATGCGCGCATCACCAAGCCCTTCTCCGACGAAGCCTGGGCCGAACTCGACGCGCTCGGCCACGCCATCGACGCCGAATTGCAAGCGGAGGACGTGCGCCTTACCATGGGCGGCGAGCCGACCTTTGTGTCGATCGACGACTTCGAATCGGCGGAATGGAACACGGCTGCCGTCGGCCCCACCAAGCGCGACAAGGCCGACCAGCTGATCCGCCGTTTGCGCGAAAAGTTCGCGCCGGGCGGCTTCCTCCATTACGGCCAGGGCAAGTGGTATCCCGGCGAAACCCTGCCGCGTTGGACCTTTTCGCTTTACTGGCGCAAGGACGGCGAGGCCATCTGGACCGATCCCGACCTCATCGCCACCGAAACAGCCCAAACCAAGGCCGGCCCCCGCGAAGCGGAAGCGCTTACTGCCGCCATCGCCGAACATCTCGATCTGCCGACTGACGCGGTCGCGCCCGCTTATGAAGACCCGGCAGAATGGGTTCTGCGCGAGGGCAACCTTCCTCGCAATGTCGATCCCAATAATTCGGAACTCGCCGATGCCGAAGCGCGCAATCGCATGGCGCGCGTCTTCGAGCGCGGTTTGAACAAGCCGTCCGGCTACGTCCTGCCGGTGCAGCGCTGGAACGCGCAGGCATCCGGCCATCGCTGGCAGACGGAAAAATGGAAGACGCGGCGCGGCAAGCTGTTCCTGGTGCCGGGTGACTCACCGGTCGGCTATCGCCTGCCCTTGAGCGCGTTGGAACACATCCCGCCAGCGCGTTTCCCATTCATCGTGCCGACCGATCCCTCCATCGACCGCGTGCCCTTGCCGCCGCGCAGCGCCCTTTCTGCACCCGCTTCGCAGAACCAACAGGGCGATGACCGCAATCTGCCGGAAGCCTCGTTCGAGGCAGGCACCACGACACAGAACCAGATTGAGCAGACCGCCTCCACCATTGAAGGCGTCGTGCGTACGGCGATCTCGGTGGAACCGCGCGATGGCCGTCTTTGCGTCTTCATGCCGCCAGTGGAAGCGCTTGAGGATTATCTCGAACTGATCGCCGCGGCCGAGGAGGCCGCGAAGAAGGTCGGCCTGCCCGTTCATATCGAAGGCTACGCCCCGCCGCAGGACCCCCGTCTGGAAGTGATCCGGGTGGCGCCCGATCCGGGCGTCATCGAGGTCAACATCCATCCGGCCGCGAACTGGCAGGACTGCGTCGACACTACTACCAAGCTTTACGAGGAAGCGCGGCAGACACGGCTCGGCGCCGACAAGTTCATGATCGACGGCCGCCACACCGGCACCGGCGGCGGCAACCATGTCGTGGTGGGCGGCGCAACGCCGATGGACAGCCCGTTCCTACGCCGGCCCGATCTGCTGAAGAGCCTGGTGCTGTATTGGCAGCGCCACCCCGCTTTGTCGTACCTGTTTTCAGGCCTGTTCATTGGCCCGACCAGCCAGGCGCCGCGCGTCGATGAAGCCCGCCACGATGCGCTGTACGAACTGGAAACCGCACTCGCCCAAGTGCCGAAGCCCGGCGAAGGTCTGGCGCCCGCGCCCTGGCTGGTGGACCGTCTGTTCCGCAACCTGCTGGTGGATGTCACCGGCAACACGCATCGCTCCGAAATCTGCATCGACAAGCTGTTTTCGCCCGATGGTCCGACCGGCCGGCTCGGCCTCGTTGAGTTCCGCGGCTTCGAGATGCCGCCCAGCCCCCGCATGAGCCTTGCCCAGCAATTGCTGGTGCGCGCCATCATTGCCCGTCTGTGGAAAGGGCCGCTCGACGGCAATTTCGTGCGCTGGGGCACCGCCCTGCATGACCGCTTCATGCTGCCGCATTATGTCTGGGCCGATTTCCGCGACGTGCTGGCCGATCTCACCCGCCATGGTTTTCCGGTCAAAGCCGAATGGTTCGAAGCCCTGCTCGAGTTCCGCTTCCCCTTCTGCGGCGAGGTGGAAACCGAAGGCCTGCGCCTCGAAATCCGGCAAGCGCTGGAGCCGTGGAACGTACTTGGAGAGACCGGCGCGATCGGCGGCACGGTGCGTTATGTCGACTCCTCGGTTGAACGCGTGCAGGTGCGCGCCGAAGGCTTCAACCCCGAGCGCCACGGCGTGCTGTGCAACGGCCGCGCTTTGCCTCTGCAGCCAACGGAAACGAACGGCACCTTCGTCGCCGGCGTGCGCTTCAAGGCCTGGCAGCCATCATCCGGCCTGCACCCCACACGCCCGGTGGATGCGCCGCTCACTTTCGACATCTTCGACCGCTGGTCAGGCCGCGCGATCGGTGGCTGCGTCTATCATGTCGCGCATCCCGGCGGGCGCAACTACGACACCTTCCCGGTCAACACCAACGAGGCCGAAGCACGCCGCCTTGCCCGCTTCATCCCCTATGGTCACACGCCGGGTTCGACCACGTTCCGGCCCGAACAACCGTCGCGTGAATTCCCGCACACGCTCGACTTACGCCGTCCGGCTGATATCTAAGCTTTTCCAGCAGAAGTGCGCAGCGGTTTTGCGTCCGGAAATGCTTGGAAATACAGGGGCTAGTGCATTGATGGTGAGACTTTTCCCGCGATCAGTGCTCTATCAGGCGGCATGACCACCGCCACGCTTAAAGCCAGCCCCAGACCGGGGCTTGCACGCTCTTATCGCCCATTTCCTGGCGTCTTTGACGAGATGATGGCGGCGGATGGAACCGTGCGCCCGGCGTGGCAGCCGCTGATGGACGCGCTGAACGGTCTCAAGGCAGACGAGATCAGCCGCCGCTTTGCAAGGGCCGACCGCTATCTCAGCGATGCCGGCGTGTTCTACCGGCTTTACAACGGCGGGGGCGCGACCGAGCGTCAGTGGCCTTTGTCGCATCTGCCGCTGATCCTCGACGAAGCGGAATGGCAGGCCATCGCTGCAGGCCTTGTCCAACGCGCCGACCTGTTGGAAGCGCTGTGCGCCGACATCTATGGCGACAACCGCATGGTGGCGGAGGGCCTGTTGCCGCCCGAACTGATCGCCGACAATCCCGAATGGCTGCGCCCGATGGTCGGCCACACGCCGTCAGGCGGCCACTTCCTCCACTTCGTGGGCTTCGAGCTCGGCCGCGACCGTGACGGACGTTGGCGCGTTCTCGGCGACCGCACGCAGGCGCCATCGGGTGCTGGCTTCGCGCTGGAAAACCGCGTCGCCATCACCCGTGCTTTCGGCGATACGCATAGCGCGATGAACGTGCATCGCTTAGCCGGCTTCTTCCGTGATTTCCGTGAGCATCTGTCCGGCTTGCGCCGCAGCGCGGATGAAGCGATCGCCATCATCACGCCTGGCCCGCTCAACGACACCTATTTCGAACACGCCTATATCGCCCGCTATCTCGGTTTCCCCCTTCTCGAAGGCGAAGACCTTGCGGTGGTGGATGGCAAGGTCAATGTGCGCACCGTATCGGGCTTAAAACCGCTCGGCGTGCTTTGGCGCCGCCTCGATGCGGCCTTCACCGATCCGCTGGAGTTCCGTGCCGATTCGCGCATCGGCACGCCGGGTCTGGCCGGCGCCTTGCGCGACAAGCAAGCCGCCATGGTCAACGCGCTTGGCTCCGGCATTTTGGAAACGCGCGCCCTGCTCGCTTTCCTGCCGGCTCTTGCCGAACGCCTAGTGGGGGAAGACCTGAAGCTTCCCAACATCGCGACGTGGTGGTGCGGTCAGCCGGCGGAAGCCAATTTCGTGCGAGAGCGCTTTGACGATCTCCTGATCGGCTCCGCCTTCGCCACCGGCCTTCCAGTCGAGGATGGCATCACGAAGCTCGGCGCTGCCATGACACCGACGACCCGTCAGGCCGCCTTGCGCGATCTGGCTTCGAACGGCAAAAGCACAGTCGGTCAGGAAGCTATCGCGCTCTCCACCATGCCGGTCAACCTGCGCAGCCGCCTGGTGCCGCGCCCAGTGGTTTTGCGTGTGTATGCGGCGCGAACGGCCGATGGCTGGACGATCATGCCCGGCGGTCTGGCGCGCATTGCCCAAACCACCGATCCCGCGGCAATCGCCCTGCAGCGCGGCGGCCGCGTGGCCGATGTCTGGGTGACGAGCCCGAAGCCCGTCGATCAGGTCACCCTGATGAGCCGCGAAGGCGACGAGGTCGTGCGCACGCCGCAGGGCCTGCTGCCCTCGCGCACCGCCGACAACCTGTTCTGGCTCGGCCGCTACGTCGAGCGCGCCGAAGACACGGTACGCATCTTGCGCGCCTACAACAGCCGCCTCGCCGAGCGCCCTGATGACCGCTCCGGTCTTCTTGCGATGACCGCAGGCTATCTCAAGCCTCTTGGCACCGATCCCACGCGCGGCATTCCAGTTTCGCTTGTGGATGCGATCGACGATGTCCAGCACACGGCAGCGCGCGTGCGCGACCGCTTTTCGCCCGATGGCTGGCTGGCTCTGCGCGATTTGTCCAAGGCGGTAGGTCAGTTCGCGCCCAAGATCCAGCCCGGCGACGATGCGGCGCGCGCCATGACCGTGATCCTGCGCAAGCTCACCGGCTTTTCCGGCCTGGTGCATGAAAACATGGTGCGCTTCACCGGCTGGCGCTTCCTGGAAATTGGCCGCCGCCTTGAACGCGCAATCCAGATGGCGCGCCTGATCGACACCTTTGCCGACAGGGACGCACCCGACGGCGCGCTCGATATGCTGCTGGAGATCGGCGACAGCACCATCACCCATCGCCGTCGTTATTCCATGACCTTCCGCGCACTGTCTCATATCGACCTTCTTGCGCTCGATCCGCTCAATCCTCGCTCGATCCTGTTCCAGCTGGCCGAGTTGAAAGCGCAGATCGAACTTCTGCCGCCACGTGGCGAAACCTCCGCCCGTTCGCCGTTGCGCCTCGAAGCCCTGCGCCTGCACACTTCGCTGGCCGTACGCGAACCCGCCGCAGTCGACCGCGCCGTGCTGGACACGCTGCGCAGCGATCTCGCCGGCCTGTCGAACCTCCTCACCGCGACCTATTTCCGCTGATGCTTTACGACATCCGTCTCAGCCTGCGTTATGATTATGGCTACCCCGTCGCCGGCGGACGCCATCTGCTGCGCGTCACGCCGCCTACCCTGCCCGGCATCCAGACGGTGACCGCCAATTCCCTATCGGTTTCGCCGGAACCCGGAGAGCGCCGCGACGCCACCGACTTCTTCGGCAATGCAAGCACGGCGCTCGGCTTCAACAAGCCGCATGACGATCTCGAGCTCGTCATGCGTGCGCGGGTCAAGGTGGAGCGCAAGACTGCGGCCTTCGACATGTCGCCCGACATCGAAGGACTGGCCGGGGAAGTCGCCGCTGTGCGCTCGCTCGGCGCCCACTCACCGCACCATTTTCGCAGCCAGACCGAGCGGCTGCCCCACGTGCCCGACATCGCCGCCTATGCGCAAGCGAGCCGCTCACCCGGCCGCTCGGTGCGCGCCATTATCGAAGATCTCGGCCGCCGCATCTACAGCGACTTCGCCTATGATCCCGATGCCACGCGCGTGGACACGCCCATCACGGAAGCCTTCGCGCTCAAACGCGGCGTGTGCCAGGACTTCGCCCACATCATGATCGCCGCCTGTCATACGCTCGGCATCCCCGCCGGCTATGTCAGCGGCTTCATCCGCACCATCCCGCCGGAAGGTCAGGAGCGGCTCGAAGGCGCTGACGCCATGCATGCCTGGGTGCGTGCCTGGTGCGGCCGCGAAGCCGGTTGGGTGGAGTTCGACCCAACCAACGACATGGCGGCGTCCGACGACCACATCATCGTCGCCACGGGGCGGGATTACCGCGACGTGTCTCCCATCATCGGCGTGCTGCAAGCCGGCGGCCGTCACAAGACTGACCAGAGCGTGGATGTGAAGCCGGTAACGGAAGGCTGAACGCGCTTCTGGCAGAAGCGGTGGAAATCCTCTTGGGTAGATTCACTCTGCCTAGGGATCGCCTAAAGATTGCGCCGCATCGCCTCCCAGCTAAATTTTGCCGCAAGGGTTGCGATTTTTCCCGTTTGGCCCTAGGTGAAGCGCATCTGTCGACCGTGTTGGATTCTTGTGGGTCCTGTTCCGGTCGCCTAGCCCGGAAAATTCGACCAAAAAGACCAAGGGGTCAGTCATTGCAGGTTCTCGTCCGTGACAACAATGTGGAGCAGGCGCTCCGCGTTCTGAAGAAGAAATTGCAGCGCGAAGGCGTGTTCCGCGAGATGAAGGCGCGCCGCTCCTTCGAGAAGCCGTCCGAGCGCCGTGCGCGCGAAAAGGCTGAAGCCGTGAGCCGCAGCCGCAAGGCCGCTCGCAAGCTCGCCCAGCGCGAAGGCCTGATTGCAGCGCCGAAGAAGAAGCTCCGCGAGCCCCGTCCGGGCCAGGGCGGTGCAGGCCAGGGTGCAGCACCGAGCGCCGGCCGCGCATAACGCGCTTCGTATCGTTGAATTGAAAACCGCGCCGTTGGATATCCAGCGGCGCGGTTTTTCTGCGTCTTCAGCGTCACAACAATCTGATCGCGCTCGCTCATCCGCTGTGATCGGCGCTCCTTCCACGCAAGCCACTCACCCCAAAAGCAAAAACCGCGCCGTTGGATCTCCCACGGCGCGGTTTTATTGCTTGGCTATGACCGGCGACTTCAGCCGATCACGAAGTCGAACAGCAGCTTCACGTTCAACAGCGCGATGATGATCGCGATCAGGTAGGCGCAGACGGACAACCAGCGCGGCGCCACCAGCGCGCCCATCTTGGTCTTGTCGGCTGTAAACATCACCAGCGGAAACACCGCAAATGACAGCTGCAGGCTGAGCACGACCTGGGTCAGGATCAGCAGTTCGGCCGTGCCCGCTTCGCCATACCACACCGTGACCAGAGCCGCCGGAACGATCGCGATGGCGCGCGTGATCAGGCGGCGCAGCCAGGGTGCGAATTTCAGTTGGAGAAAGCCTTCCATCACGATCTGACCGGCAATTGTCGCCGTCACCGTCGAGTTCAAGCCGCAGCATAAGAGCGCGATACCGAACAGGGTCGGCGCCAGCGCTGCTCCAAGCACCGGGTTCAGCAACGCATGGGCTTCGCCCAATTCGGCCACGTCGGTTCGACCGGTTGCATGAAACGCCGCTGCTGCCAGGATCAGGATCGACGCGTTGATCAACAGCGCGAACATCAAGGCGACCGTGGAATCAATCGTGGCAAAGCGGATCGCCTGCCGCTTCTCGGGCAACGTGTCGCCATAAGCGCGGGTCTGCACGATGCCGGAATGCAGATACAGATTATGCGGCATCACGGTCGCACCGAGAATGCCTAGCGCGAGGTAGAGCATTTCTGGGTTGGTCACGATCTCGGTGGTCGGCGCAAAGCCGCGGATCACCTCGCCCCAATTCGGGTCGGCCATGGCGATCTGAATCCCGAAACACACGGCGATGACGCCCAGCAGCGCGATGATAAAGGCTTCGACCCAGCGGAAGCCGAGCTTCTGCAGATACAGGATCAGGAACACGTCGAGCGCGGTGATGACGACACCAATTTCGAGCGGGATGCCGAAGATCAGGTTGAGGCCGATCGCCGTGCCGATCACTTCCGCGATGTCGGTGGCGATGATGGCGATTTCGGCCAGCGCCCAGAGCGTGAAGGCGACCGAGCGCGGAAAGGCATCGCGACAGGCCTGTGCGAGATCGCGACCGGAAGCGATGGCGAGACGCGCGCAGAGCGATTGCAGCACGATCGCCATGATGTTGGACACCAGCGCTACCGTCAGCAGCGTGTAACCGAACTTCGATCCGCCGGCGAGCGACGTCGCCCAGTTGCCGGGGTCCATGTAGCCGACCGCAACAAGATAGCCGGGACCAATGAACGCGAAGGCTCGTTTCCAGATCGGGCCATGCCGTCTGACAGGCACGCTGCCGTGAACATCGGAAAGCGAAAGCTCGCCGCCGGATTTGCGCCAGCCGGTTGCCGTGTTGGGTGCGTCCATGGAAGGTCTTCCAGTCAGAAGTGCCGTATTGCACTCCATCTAGATCAGGCCTTGCCATCCGTCAATGCAGTTGCAAATCATTTGCAAGAAGAGGCCAGATGACAATTTTTGCAACTGGCGTCGGAGTACCGCATAATGGCGGCATGACTGAAGCAGTGATTCACAAGCGGGACTATGAAGGCGAGTTGAAACGCGCCGGCGTGCGGTTGACCCGGCCGCGACGCGTCATAGTCGGCCTGCTCACGCAAACGGAGGATCATCCCGATGCGCTGGAGATCTTCCGCCGCGCTTCCGCGATCGATCCGAGCATTTCACTGTCGACGGTTTATCGCACGATGAAGCTGCTCGAAGGCCTCGGCGCCATCCACCGCCACGCCTTCGAAGGCGGCCCGTCCCGCTTCGAACAGGCGGGTGGCGATCACCACGACCACCTGATCGATCTCGACACGGGTGATGTCATCGAGTTCAAGTCGGAGCGGATCGAAGCCCTGCAGGCAGAAATCGCCGAGCGTCTCGGCTACGACATCGTGCATCACCGGCTCGAGCTTTACGGAAGAAAGCGGGGGTAGCAGTAGGCCACGGGCGGCTGAAACGACACCTTCCAAAACCTTCGATAGTAGTTAAGCGGGTAGAAGAGCGCCGGCGATTGGCTGCAAGGTCCTCTTAGGAAGGCTCGACAAGCTTGGGTCGAAAGCCGAACACTCACCCACCACGCCTGCGGGGCCGATGTCTGCGGTCTGCGGCATCAACCATTGCCGATCCAATCGCACCTAAGCCATGATGCACAAGGAGAATAATGCACCATGGTCCGTTCGCTTCCCCCGCTTCCGGCGCTTCGTGTTTTCGAGGCCGCGGCACGCCACCTCAGCTTCACCCGCGCTGCCGACGAACTGGGTATGACTCAGGCGGCCGTGAGCTACCAAATCAAGGTTTTGGAAGAGCGGATTGGCGCCGCCCTTTTCGTTCGAACCGGGCGAGCGGTCGAGCTTACGGTGGCAGCGCATATGTTGGCGGGTGAGACAACGCTGGCCTTCGACCGGATCGCTGCGGCCTATGGAGAAGTCCGAGGCGCAACCGCCAGCGTCCTGTCGATCAGCGCCATCCCTACCTTTGCGAGCCTGTGGCTGGCGCGCCATCTCGGCGAGTTTCAGGTGGCTCATCCTTCAATTGCGGTTCAACTCGCCTGCTCGCGAGATGTCGTCGACTTCGCACGTGACCCAGTCGACGCCGCTTTGCGGGCTGGCGACGGTAATTGGCCCGGTCTGTGTACCCATCTGCTCATTCGCGGCGACTTCTCGCCGATGCTCAGCCCAGCACTTCTGGAGCGCATCGGCCGCCCGCTTGAGGAGCCGGCCGATCTTCTGAACTATCCGCTCGTCGATTCAGACTATCCATGGTGGGATCTGTGGTTTGAAAGCGTTGGCGTGAGCCGGAAAAAGGCGATCGATCCGAATGGCTCCAAGTTGAGCAGCCAGGACCTTGAAGCGATCGCTGCTGTGGCAGGTCATGGCATCGCGATGCTGACACCCTTCTTTTACCGTGACCAAATAGCAAACGGCGCGCTTATCCAACCTTTCAGGCATCTCTACCCGATCAATCGTGCCTACTATCTTGTGTACCCGGAGTCGCGCCGCAACGTACCAAAGGTTCGCCTCTTCCGAGACTGGATCCTTTCCCACTTTCCTGAACCTTCGGCTTCAAAGTAAGCGGAAGGGGTGATGAACTTGCAGGAAGGACAATCTTTGGACCGGATTGCACGATGGCAAACCTGCTTGCTCATATACGCATAGCTCCTGCCCGATGCGGCTGGTTGACGCGGCCGTGTTGATGACCAACATCCGCTAACTCCGACCTCGACCCTTGCTGGCGTCCCCATTGCTGGCGTCCCTTGGCCGGAAACATAGGAGACAGCCATGGAAGCGGAAATCGGCCTGATCGGGCTCGGAACAATGGGCTCCAATCTCGCCCTCAACATTGCCGAAAAAGGTCACGACATCGCGGTGTTCAACCGCACGACGTCCAAGACCGGCGCATTCTTCGAAGCGGCCGGCGAGCTTCGCTCCAACATCATTCCCTGCACCAGCCTTGAAGAATTCGTCCAGGCGATCCGCCCGCCGCGCCCCATCATCCTGATGATCAATGCCGGCCAGCCGGTGGACGACCAGATCGAGGCGCTGAAGCCACTGCTGTCGCACGACGATATCGTGATCGATGCCGGCAACGCCAATTTCCGCGACACGATGCGCCGCAATGGCGTGCTCGATGGAACCGGCTTGAACTTCATCGGCATGGGCGTGTCCGGCGGTGAGGTCGGCGCGCGGCACGGGCCTTCGATCATGGTGGGCGGCGCGGAAGCCTCCTACAAGCGCATCGAACAGGTGCTGCTCGACATTTCCGCCCAGTATGAGGGGCAGGCTTGCTGCGCCTGGCTCGGCGAAAACGGCGCCGGTCATTTCGTGAAGACCATCCATAACGGCATCGAATATGCCGACATGCAGATGATCGCCGAAATCTACGGCATCATGCGCGATGGCCTGGGCATGGCGCCGAAGGACACGGCGCCGGTGTTTGCGGGCTGGAACGAAGGCCGGCTGAACTCCTACCTGATCGAGATCACAGCCGCCGTGCTCGACACCGAAGATGCCGAGACCGGCAAGCCGATCGTCGACATCATCCTCGACCGTGCCGGCCAAAAGGGTACCGGCCGCTGGTCGGCCATCGAAGCGCAGCAGCTCGGCATCCCCGCCACCGGCATCGAAGCGGCGGTGGCCGCCCGCAGCCTGTCGGCGCTGAAGGACGAACGCGAGGCCGCCGAAAAGGCTTACGGCTCGCTCGGTGAGGCGCTAAAGCGCGATGCCGCCCTGCTTGAAGATCTGGAACTGGCGCTGCTGGCCGGCAAAATCGCAGCCTATGCGCAGGGTTTTGCGGTGATGAGCGGCGCGTCCGCGGATTACAATTGGAACCTGCCCTTGCCGGAGATCGCCCGGATCTGGCGCGCGGGCTGCATCATCCGCTCGCAGTTCCTGTCCACGATCGCGGATGCATTTGAAGGCGCGGACAAGGAAACCAACCTTCTGGTCGTGCCGGCCTTCGTCGAGATGATGCGCGAAGCGCAGGCCGGTTTGCGCCGGGTCGTCGCCCGCGCCGCTGCCGCCGGATTGCCCGTCCCGGCACTCTCTTCGGCTTTGTCTTACTTCGACATGTATCGTCAGGGTCGCGGCACGGCCAACCTGATCCAGGGCCAGCGCGATTATTTCGGCGCCCATTCCTTCGAGCGTATCGACAAGCCCGGCGCCTTCCACGGACCTTGGGGCATCAGCGCAATTTAATTGCGCGGGGCATCGGCGCGATTTAAGGACCGCCCGGCTGGTCAATGCCGGACAAACGGCTACATGCGTGATCGACCGCTGGGAGATCGCGCATGACCTACAAGCCCGCTGAGACGCGTTACGACGCCATGATCTACAACCGGTGCGGCCGCTCCGGTTTGAAGCTGCCGGCCATTTCGCTGGGCCTGTGGCACAATTTTGGTGAGGACACGCCGCACCAGACCAAGCGCGCGATCTGCCAGCAGGCTTTTGATCTCGGCATCACCCATTTCGATCTCGCCAACAATTACGGCCCGCCGCCCGGTTCAGCTGAAACCGCGTTCGGCGAGATCCTGCGCACCGACTTCGCAGGCTTCCGCGACGAGCTGATCATTTCCTCCAAAGCCGGCTGGGACATGTGGCCCGGACCCTACGGCAATCTCGGCAGCCGCAAATATCTGCTGGCCAGCCTCGACCAGAGCCTCGCCCGCATGGGTCTCGATTACGTCGACATCTTTTATTCGCACCGCTTCGATCCCGACACGCCCTTGGAAGAAACGATGGGCGCGCTCGATCAGGCCGTGCGCTCCGGCAAGGCGCTTTATGCCGGCATCTCGTCCTACAACTCCAAGCGTACGCATGAAGCAGTCGCTATTCTGCGCGATCTCGGTACGCCCTTGCTGATCCATCAGCCCGCTTATTCCATGCTGAACCGCTGGGTGGAGGATGACGGGCTGCTGGATACGTTGGACGATGTCGGCGCCGGCTCGATCGTGTTCACGCCGCTGGCGCAAGGCATGCTGACGGACAAATATATCTCCGGCAAAGCCGAAGGCGGGCGGGCGACCCAAGGCAAGTCGCTCAATCCCAACACGCTGAGCGAAGAGAACCTCGCACATATCCGCGCGCTCAACGAGATCGCCCAGCGTCGAGGCCAGACGCTGGCGCAGATGGCGCTGGCCTGGGTGCTGCGCGGCGGCCGCGTCACGTCCGCACTGATCGGCGCCAGCCGGCCCGAACAGGTCGTCGACTGCGTCGGCGCGCTCGGCAATCTCGACTTTACCGCCGATGAACTGGCCGAGATCGACCGCTATGCGGTGGATGCCGGCATCAACCTTTGGGCAAAGTCGGCCGAGCTTTAAGCACTCGCCTTGGGCGACACGTAGATCCGCGTCAGGCTGCGCATGGGAATGGCGATTGCCATGCGCAGCCCGTCCGGTGCGAAGGTCGGGATCAGCGTCCCGCCCATCTGCGCATTGACGCTCAGCGCCATCAGCTTGGTGCCGAAGCCCGACGGCGTGGTGCGTTCCGCCACAACCGGCCCGCCGCTTTCGATCCAGTCCATGTGGTAGGTTTCGCTGTCCTGATCGACACGCGTTTCCAGCGTGATCGATCCGGTGTTGTTGGCGAGCGCCCCGTATTTCGCGGCATTGGTCGCCAGCTCGTGGAACAGCAGCGCCAGCGGCGTTGCGGCGCGGTCGTCGATCGGCACATCCTCGCCGCGGAAGATCAGCCGGGTTGCATCCGTGCGGTAAGGCGAAAGCAGGTCGGCCACCAACGCATGCATCGTAGTATCCACGCCGGCCACGCGCGACACATGGCTGTGCGGCCGCACGAAATCATGCGCGCGCCCAAGGGCTGCAATGCGCTGGCGCAACTCGCCGACAACCGGTGCCATTTCCGGATATTCGCGGCCCGACAAGGATACCAGTCCAGTCAACACCGCAAAGATGTTCTTGATACGATGGCTGAGTTCCTGCGCGACGATCTCGCGTTCTACCGCCGCGATCTTGCTTTCATGAATGTCGGTGCAGGTGCCGAACCAGCGCATGATCGTGCCGTCGGCTTCCCGGATCGGCAAAGCGCGCCCGAGCGTCCAGCGATATTGCCCGGAGCGATGGCGCAGCCGGTATTCGATCTCGTAGGGGTCGCCGGTCGCCAGGCAATGGCGCCATTGTTCCCAGGCGCGCTCCTGGTCCTCGGGATGGAACACGCCGTTCCACTCCTCGCCATCCGTCGAGCCTTCCGGCATGCCGGTGAACTCGTACCAGCGCGCGTTGTAATAATCGTGGTAGCCGTCGGGGCGCGTCGACCACACCATCTGCGGCATCGTATCGGCAATGGCGCGAAACCGCGCTTCGCTGTCGATCAGCGCCATTTCCGTCGATTTGCGCTCGGTAATGTCGACCGTGACACCCGGCAGCCGCTCTGCCTTCCCGTCCTCGCCCGGGAACACCCGACCGACTGCCAGCACCCAGCGCTCGATGCCCTGGCGGTCCTGAACGCGATATTCCACGCGCACTGGGCCAAGCTCCTGGATGGCACCGTCGATTGCCTGTTGGAGGAGCGGCCGGTCAGCGGCATTCACGCCGGCAGTGAAATCGCCAAGCGGTGCGCCGCGCGCGGCTGCTGCGGGATCGACGCCATAAAGCTCGGCAAAGTTGCGGTTGGCGACAACTTGATCCCTGCGGATATCCCAGTCCCAGGTGCCGACAATGCCGGCTGCATCGAGCGCAAAGGACATGGTTTCGCGACTGGCGGCGAGCTGCTGCTCGGCTTCCACCCGCTCGGTGATCTCATTGACCATCACAAGGCCGCCAAGCACCTCGCCGGAGCGTTCGGTGATCGGGATATATTCCAGGTCGAGCCAGAGATCCTTCAACTCGCCAGTGCGGTTGAGCTGGAGCTTCATGCCCTTGTAGCCGAAGGTCTCGCCCTGGCTCAGCCGCCGGACATTCTCCCGGTTGAAGTCGGCGATTTCCGGAAACGCGTCCGCGGCAGGAATGCCAATCAGGCTCTTGTAACGCGGCCCGGCAAAGGCGGCATAAGCGTCGTTGAAGATCAGCAGGCCTTCGGGCCCGATCAGCAGCACCATCGGCGTGTCGGAAGACAACATCAGGCGCACCGTGGTGCCGATCGTTTCCGGCCATGTTCCAATCGGGCCCAAGCTCGTTGTCGACCAATCGAAACGGTCGATCAGGTCATGCATGAAGCTGGTTGCGAGATGCTGCGGCAGCTTGGTGCGGTCGTTGGCGATGATGCGGTTATGCATGAAGTCTCATCGAACGGGTTGCGGCTTCGGGCTCAAAAGGATCATGCGCGAGAGCCACGCCGTCCGGGGTCACGATGAACGCCCAAGCGGGTGTCGCGTTCCGGCAGGCAATTGCCGCGTTTTCCTCCTTCTGATCCTCCTCCTGCCACAGGATAGAGCCGGCTGTGCGAAAGTCCCGTCTCCATTTGGAAAAAGCCGCACGAAACCCTATATATTCATGACATTCAGGAGCGATTCGCCACACGAATTTGCGATGCGCGCATTGCGCCGAGTTCCGACGGCCCCGAAGCGGAAGTATGCATGTCTGACCAGCCCGAAACAAACGGCGTCACAGCCGAATATGGCGCCGATTCCATCAAGGTCCTGAAGGGCCTGGATGCCGTGCGCAAACGGCCGGGCATGTATATCGGCGACACCGATGACGGCTCGGGCCTGCATCACATGGTTTATGAGGTCGTGGATAACGCGATCGACGAGGCACTGGCCGGTCATGCCACGCTGGTCACCGTAACGCTGAACGCGGATGGCTCCTGCACGGTCACCGACAACGGCCGCGGTATCCCGACCGACATGCATGAGGAAGGCGTTTCGGCCGCCGAAGTCATCATGACCCAGCTTCATGCCGGCGGTAAGTTCGATCAGAACTCCTATAAGGTCTCTGGCGGTCTGCACGGCGTTGGCGTTTCGGTGGTCAACGCGCTTTCGGTCTGGCTGAAGCTCAAGGTCCGCCGCAAGGGCAAGATCCACGACATCAGCTTCACCCATGGCGTGGCCGATGCGCCGCTGGAAGTGACCGGTGACGCTGGCGACGAGACCGGCACGGAAGTCACCTTCCTGCCCTCGTCCGAAACCTTCACCATGGTGGAGTTCGATTACAACACGCTGGAACACCGGTTGCGCGAACTCGCCTTCCTGAATTCCGGCGTCCGGATTCTGCTGACCGACCGTCGTCCGGCCGACGTGAAAACCACCGAGCTGATTTACGAAGGCGGTCTGGAAGAGTTCGTCAAATATCTCGACCGCGCCAAGAAGGCGCTGATCCCCGCGCCGATCGCCATCAAGGCCGAGCGCGACGGCATCACGGTGGAAGTCGCGATGTGGTGGAACGACAGCTACCACGAAAACGTGCTGTGCTTCACCAACAACATTCCGCAGCGCGATGGCGGCACGCACCTAGCCGGCTTCCGTGGCGCGCTGACGCGCCAGGTGACCGGCTATGGCGACAGTTCCGGTCTGACCAAGAAGGAAAAGGTTTCGCTCACTGGCGACGATTGCCGCGAAGGCTTGACCGCCGTGCTTTCCGTCAAGGTGCCGGATCCGAAATTCTCATCGCAGACCAAAGACAAGCTGGTTTCCTCGGAAGTGCGCCCGGTGGTGGAAAGTCTCGTCAACGAAGCGCTCGGCACTTGGCTGGAAGAGCATCCGACCGAAGGCAAGGTGCTGATCGACAAGGTGATCCAGGCTGCGGCAGCGCGTGAAGCGGCCCGCAAGGCGCGCGAAATGACGCGCAAGAGCACTCTGTCGATCACGTCGCTTCCGGGCAAGCTGGCCGACTGCCAGGAGCGCGATCCCGCCAAGTCCGAAATCTTCATCGTCGAGGGTGACTCGGCAGGCGGTTCGGCCAAGGGTGGCCGTTCGCGCCAGAACCAGGCGATCCTGCCCCTGCGCGGCAAGATCCTCAATGTCGAGCGCGCCCGCTTCGACCGCATGCTGTCGTCCGAAATGATCGGCACGATGATCACCGCGCTGGGCACCGGCATCGGCAAGGACGAGTTCAACGCCGACAAGCTGCGTTATCACAAGATCATCATCATGACGGACGCCGACGTCGACGGCGCCCACATCCGCACCCTGCTCTTGACCTTCTTCTTCCGCCAGATGCCGGAACTGATCGAGCGCGGTCATCTCTACATCGCCCAGCCGCCGCTCTACAAAGTCACGCGCGGCAAGAGCTCGCAATATATTAAGGATCAGCCGGCCTTTGAGGACTACCTGATCGACAACGGTCTGGACGAAGCGACGCTGAACCTCGGTTCCGGCGAAGTGCGTGCCGGCGGCGATCTCGACTCCGTCGTGCATGACGCCTTGCAGGTGCGCGGCCTCATCAACGGTCTGCATTCCCGCTACAATCGCATGGTGGTTGAACAAGCAGCGATTGCGGGTGCCTTGAAGCCGGAACTGCTGGACGATCTCGGCCGCGCCAACGCGCTGGCCGAAGATGTCGCCAAGCGCCTCGATGCCGTTTCGGAAGAAACCGAACGCGGCTGGACCGGCCGCACCAACCCGTCCAACGAAGGCACCGGCGGTTTCGTCTTCGAGCGAACCGTGCGCGGCGTGAAGGAAGCAGCCGTGCTCGACGCCGGCCTGCTAAGCTCGGCCGATGCCCGCGCCATGGATCGCTTCGCCGAGCGTCTCGGCGAGATCTACAAGACCCCGCCGGTTCTGCGCCGCAAGGACATCAACGAGATGATCAGCGGCCCGCTGCATCTCCTCGACGTCGTGTTTGCATCCGGTCGCAAGGGCCTGACCATGCAGCGTTACAAGGGCTTGGGCGAAATGAACGCCGAGCAGCTGTGGGAAACCACGCTCGACCCGAACGTCCGCTCGCTGCTCCAGGTCAAGGTCAACGACGCCACCGACGCCGACTCCCTCTTCGCCCGCCTGATGGGCGACGACGTCGAACCCCGCCGCGACTTCATCCAGGACAACGCCCTGTCGGTGGCGAATCTGGACGTTTGATCTGGCTGCCGATCTCGATCTCAGCTTCTTCGCGCGCCCGGCTTTGCTGGTCGCGCCGGAACTGATCGGCTGCGTCTTCGGCGTCGGCGAGACCGCCGGCATCATCGTTGAAACGGAAGCCTATGAGCCGGACGATCCGGCGTCGCATTCCTTTCGCGGCCAGACTCTGCGCAACAAGGCGATGTTCGGGGCACCCGGCACCGCTTACATCTATCGCTCCTATGGCATTCATTGGTGCTTCAACATCACGTGCCTGCCCGGGAGCGCGGTGTTGCTGCGCGCGATCGAGCCCACTGAGGGTCTTCACCTCATGCGCGAGCGGCGCGGGATGGAGGCGGTGCGGCTGCTATGCTCGGGGCCCGGCAAGCTGTGCCAGGCGCTGGGCATCGACATCACGCTCGACGGTTTGGCTCTCGATGAAGCTCCCTTCACCTTCCGCCATCATGCGCCGACGGATTCGCTCATAGCCGGACCGCGCATAGGCATCACCAAGGCGGCCGAGCAACCCTGGCGCTTTGGCCTGAAGGGCTCGCCCTTCCTCAGCAAACGATTCTAGGGTTTCCCGCAACATCTTGGAACGATTCAACTTCTCCGTCTTTCTAGAAGGAAGACGCGTAGGAGTTTAGGCACGTGGCACCGCGGGCAAACTGGAAAGGCTTCCTCAAGGTCGGAGCGCTGAGCTGCCCGGTAGCGCTTTATACGGCGGTCTCCACCTCCGAGCGCATCGCCTTCCACACCCTCAACCGCAAGACCGGCAACCGCGTCCATCGCGAGTTCATCGATGCCGAGACCGGCAAACCGGTGGAGAAAGACGACCAGATCAAAGGGTACGAGGTCAATCAGGGCGACTACATCACGCTGGAACCGGACGAGGTCGCAAGTGCGGTGCCAGACAGCGACAAGACGCTCGCCGTCGAAGCGTTCGTCACCTGCAGCGACATTGACGATGTTTACCTCGACCGCCCCTATTACCTCGCCCCGGCCGACAAGGGCGCGCAGGAGGCCTTTGCCCTGATCCGCGAAGGCCTCGCCAAGTCCAAGTCTGCAGCCTTTGCCAACACCGTGTTGTTCCGCCGCGTCCGCAACCTCCTGATCCGCCCGCATAATGACGGCTTGATCGCGACAACGCTCAACTTTGACTACGAGGTGCGGTCTGCGAAGGAAGCCTTTGCAGATATGTCGGACACCAAGATCGCGGGCGAGATGCTCGATCTTGCCAAGCACATCATCAACACCAAGTCCGGCAAGTTCGACCCCAAGAGCTTTGACGACCGCTACGAGTCTGCCCTCGCCGAACTGGTAAAGGCCAAGATGGAAGGTCGCGACTTCAAGGCCGCCAAGCCGAAGGCGCCCGCCAAGGTGGTCGATCTCATGGACGCCCTGCGCCGCAGCGCCGAAGGTGCTGGCGCCAAGGCCGCGCCCAAGAAGACTGCCGCCAAGAAAGCCCCTGCCCGCAAACCTGCTGCGGCCAAGCGTGCCAAGGCTGAACCGCAGCGCAAGGCGTCCTGATCATGGCGCTCGAGGACTATCACAGCAAGCGCAACTTCGACCAAACCGCCGAACCGCGCGGCGGCAAGGTCAAGAAAGCGTCTGGCAACAGCTTCTGCATCCAGAAGCACGATGCGACCCGCCTGCATTACGACTTCCGCCTCGAACTCGACGGCGTGCTGAAAAGCTGGGCGGTGACGCGGGGTCCGAGCCTCGACACATCCGAGAAGCGCCTGGCCGTCCAGACCGAAGACCATCCGCTGGAATATGGCGACTTCGAAGGCACGATCCCGAAAGGCGAGTATGGCGGTGGGACGGTTCTACTTTGGGACCGTGGAACCTGGAAGCCGACTTACGATCCGCACAAAGGTCTCGCCAAGGGTCATCTCGAATTCGAGTTGGAAGGCGAGAAATTGTCCGGCCGATGGCACCTCGTGAAGATGCCGCGACGGGCCCGCGAGAAGCGGGACAACTGGTTGTTGATCAAAGCTGATGATGCTTTCGCCAGGTCGGCGGACGAGGGCGACATCCTCGAAGAGCGGGAAAAATCGGTAAAAACCGGGAGAAATCTGGACGAAATCGCCCGGGAAATGCCGGGATGGTCTTCCAAAACGGGAAAAATAGAGCGCAGAATTCCCGAAAAATCCGCCTCTCTGAAGCCAAAGCGGACACGTTCCACGAAGACAACGGAGCCATCGAGCACGCCTTCGATCAAAGGCGGAAAGCAGGCCGAACTCCCCGACTTCATCCCGCCGGGTTTGGCGACGCTGGTTGCGAAGGCACCGAGTGGAAAGCGCTGGATCCACGAGATCAAGTTCGACGGGTATCGTCTGCAAGCGCGGATCGATCACGGCGAGGTCAAGCTGATGACCCGCACCGGGCTCGACTGGACGGCCAAGTTCGGCGCGGCTGTAGTGGATGCTCTGAAAGCCTTGCCTGCCGAAACGGCCCTGCTCGATGGCGAGCTGGTAGTGGAAACGCAGAGCGGCACGTCGGATTTCTCGGCGCTGCAGGCAGATCTCAGCGAAGGCAAAAGCGACCGCTTCATCTATTATGCCTTTGATCTCATGCACTTGGACGGTCAGGACCTGACCGGCGCCAAGCTGATCGATCGCAAGGCTGAGCTTGAACGGATCGTCGGCTCGGAAGGCGGCGTGGTGCGCTATTCCAGCCACTTCACCGTGGAAGGCGAGGTGGTGAAGGCGCATGCGTGCAAGCTCAATCTCGAAGGCGTGATCTCCAAGATCGCGGATGATCCTTATCCTGCCGGACGCTCGAAAAGCTGGGTCAAATCAAAGTGTTCCAGCCGCCAGGAGTTCGTCATCGCCGGTTATGTCTCGTCTACCGTGGACAAGCGAATGATCGGCTCGTTGGTGCTCGGTGTTTATGAGGATGGCGACTTGCAGCATATCGGTCGCGTCGGAACGGGTTATAGCCGCAAGGTGGCGGGCGAATTGTTCAAAAGGCTCGATGCGCTGAAGATTGCCAAGAGCCCTTTCTCCGCCAAGCTGCCGGCGGAAGCGCGGCGTGACGTGGTGTTCGTGGAGCCGCAGCTTGTCGCCGAGATCGAGTTCCGCGGCTGGACCGGCGATCACAATCTGCGCCACGCCTCGTTCCGCGGTTTGCGCGAAGACAAGCCTGCGGCGGAGGTCGTCAAAGAGGAACCGATCGCGACTGTAAAGGCCGAGGAAACAACGGCTTCCCGCAAGCCTGCCGCGCTTCCTTCCAGTGTGAAGCTGACCCATCCCGAGCGCATCTATTGGCCCGAAGACGGCGTCACCAAAGAAGGCCTTGCCAACTACTACGCGGAAGTCTGGCGATCCATGGCGCCCTTCGTGCTGAACCGTCCGCTGGCCTTGCTGCGTTGCCCCGACACGATCCACGGCCAATGCTTCTTCCAGAAGCATGTCTGGCGCGGCGCCAACAAGGCGATCAAGCTGTTCAAGGATCCGAAGGATGGAGCCGACGAAGAACCGCTGGTGATGATCGACGGGCTGGATGGATTGATCGGACTGGTTCAGGCCGGCGCTCTGGAAATCCATCCCTGGGGCTCGACCGTCGAGGCACTGGAACAGCCGGATACGATCATCATGGATCTCGATCCCGGCGAAGGCGTGAGTTGGGAGCGGATCTGCGATGGTGCGCGCGCGATCAAGGAGCGGTTTGAGGCGGTTGGCCTGGCAGCCTTCGTGAAAACGTCTGGCGGCAAGGGCCTGCATGTCGTGTCGCCGCTGACGCCCAAGGCCGACTGGGACACGGTGAAGGCTTTTACCAAGCAGATGGCGGAAGCCATGGCGGCTGACAGTCCGGACGATTATGTCTCGGTGATCACCAAGTCCAAGCGCACCAACAAGATCCTGGTGGATTATTTGCGCAACGGCCGCAACGCCACGGCGGTAGCCGCTTATTCCTCGCGCGCAAGGACCGGTGCGGCGGTGTCGATGCCGATCGAGTGGGATGAGCTGGGACCGGAGATCAGCCCGGCCGGATTCACGGTCGAGAACGCGCCTGATCATGTCGCCAACCGAAAGCGGGATCCGTGGGGCGACTTCCTGAGTGCCGCGCGTCCGCTGCCGGCCACCAAGAAAAAGGCCAAGAAGCGCTAGCTTTCAGCGCTTCTTGGCCGGCTTCTTTTCGCCTTCGGCTTCCAGGCTCTTCTTCAGCGCGTCCATGATGGAGATGACGTTGGAACCGGATTCCTGCGGTTGCTCCGCCTTCTTCTTAGGCTTTGCCTTGCGGCCCTTCTTCTTGGCTTCGATGATGTCGAGCAGCTTGTCCTGCACGGGGTCTTCGGCGAATTTCGGCGTCCAGTCCTGGGTGCGCTCGCCGATGACCTTCTTGATCATCGTCAGTTCCTTGGTATCGACCTTCTTCTCGCCGATACCGCCGAAGTAAGCGTCTTCGTCGCGCACTTCGTCGCCGTAATGCAGGGTCCACAAGATGATGCCCTTGTCGCGGGCTTCCAGCATCACGGCGCGTTCGCGGCGATACATGACCAGGCGGGAAATGCCGACCTTGCCGGTTTCGGCCATGGCATCGCGGATGACGGAAAAGGCTTCTTCGCCGACCTCGTCATCGGGCACAAGGAAATGCGGCTTGTCGTAATAGATCCAGCCGATGTCCTCCTTCGGCACGAAGGTCTCGATGTCGATGGTGCGGGTGGAATCCAGCGCAACCGCATCGATCTCGTCATCTTCCAGCATGACGTAATCGTCTTCGCCGCGCGGATAGCCCTTCACCTCGTCTTCGTCCGCAACCGGCTTGTTGGTGACAGCATCGACATATTGCGTGGTGATGCGGTTGCCGGTCTGGCGATTGAGCGTGTGGAACTTGACCTTGGCGTTCTCGGTCGTGGCCGGCGTCATCGCCACCGGGCAGGTGACGAGCGAGAGCTTGAGATAGCCCTTCCAGAACGAACGCGGCGCCATGGTTGAACTCCAGACATGAACAACAAGGACATGAGTAACTCTGGGCAAGAACTAGCTGGCTTTGTTGCGGTTCCCTCAGCGCCATGGCGATCCGCAGCTAGGCGCAAAGCTCCCGACGACTGCGGCAGTTTGTGCGTTGACCTTCCCCTTACTGGAAACCTTAGCCTCCGCTGATCATCAACCCTGCCCGCGAAGGTTCGCCCATGAAAACGCTTCCTCTTTCCCTTGCCGCTCTCGGCCTCTTTTCGCTGTCCGGTCTTGCCATAGCTCAGGATCATTCCGGTCACGGCGCGCACATGTCGGGCCATGAAGGCCACACGATGAGCGAAGCGAGTGACGCCGATGCAGCCCCGTCCACGAAGGCATTCGAGGAGGCCAATGCGGCGATGCACGAGGCCATGGCGATCGACTTCACGGGCAATCCCGATGTGGACTTCGTGCGCTCGATGATCCCACATCATGAAGGGGCTGTGGCCATGGCAAAGGTCCAGCTGCAATACGGCAAAGATCCGGAACTGCGGAAGCTCGCCGAGGAAGTCGTGGCGGCGCAGGAACCGGAAATTGCGGCCATGAAAGCATGGCTGGCAAAGAACGCGAAGTAAGGTCGCGAACTACACTGCTGTTCTTGTTTTGTGCTGAATTCCCAGAGACTTATGGTGAATTCAGCATTTAAGTAAAATTTTACGCTGCCCCGCGCAAACTATGACTTGTCCGGCTTTTGCTGGAACCGTTCGAAAGTCATCGAGTTTCCCGAGTGTCAGGAGTAGCGGAATGATGACGCAGGCAAACACAAAGAAGGGCGTTGAGGTAGCGGGCGCTGCCAATCTGAGGCGGCAGATCCGCACAGAAACCAACAGCCGTTTTCTGCACAATCTCCCCGCCTTCAAGACGGAGCGCACGCTGCCGGACGATCTTGAAGTGCTGCTCGACCGCCTCGATCAGGCCGATCGTATGCGCCGCCTGAGCTAAGTTCGATTGCTGGCGGAAGCGACCCGCCGCCAGGAATAGCCGGCGCCTTTTTCTTCCGGCACAACGGCGGGCTGGTAGCGTTGCTCAATGCCGCCGACCCGTCCTTCGGCCAGACGCTTCAAGGCCGTGGGGTTCGACACTTCGAACTCGGTGAAGCCCAGCCGCAGCATATGCGGGACCTGATCGATCAGCACATCGCCCGTGGCGCGCAACACGCCTTCGAAATCATATCGAGCACGCAGCAGTTCCGCCTTAGAGAAGCTGCGGCCATCGCTGAACGCCGGGAACGACAGCGCCACAAGCTTCAGATCGGGCAGGAACGGCACGAGATCGTCCAGCGGCTCGCCGGGCTGAACGGAGACACCGAGGCGGCCCCGCAGGGAGGCACGGCGCTCCTCATCGAGATTGAGGAAGGTCAGCAGCGGCAGGATCACACCGGTATTGGTGTCGTCTGCTGCTCCGACATCGTCGCCATGGATCCAGGTGTCGTCATCGCGGAACCCTTGCGGGGTCCACAAACGCCAGGCCGGCTTTTCTGGGGCAGTCGCGTCGGTCATGTCAGTTCCGGAAGCAAGCGGTCAGAGCGTCGAAGAGGTCAGGGACGCATCGAGGCCGGAGAGGTGAATACCACATTCGGTCTTGGCCTGCCCTGCCCAGCGGCCCGAGCGCGGGTCTTCGCCGGGCGCCACAGGCTGGGTGCAAGGAAAGCAGCCGATCGACAGGTAGCCGTAGGCAACCAGCGGGTTCTCGCGCAAAGCATGGGCGCGCATATACGCGGCCTGGTCAGACGTGGTCCAGCTTGCCAGCGGATTGATGCGCACGCGGCTGCCGACGGCCTCAAACACGGGGATCGCGTTGCGGGTGGAGGCCTGATGGCGCTTGCGGCCGGTCAGCCAGGCCTTGAAGGGCGCAACACCCCGCGCCATCGGCTCGACCTTGCGGACATCGCAGCATGCGTCGGTGCTGGTCTTGTGAAGCAGGCCGGTGGGATCTTCGGCGGCGAGGCGGGTTTCGTCCGGCTGGACGATCTGCAGGTTGCTGAGGCCGAGATCGGCAGCAAGCGCATCGCGATATTGCAGGGTCTCGCCGAAGTGATGGCCGGTATCGAGAAAAAGCACCGGAACCGATGGATCAACGGTGGCGACGATGTGCAGGAGCGCAGCCGAATCCGCGCCGAAGGACGAAACAGCGGCCAGGCCATCCAGACCGAAGCGGTCGAGCGCGACCTGGATGATTTCTTCCGGCTCCAAACGACCGTAGCGGCTTTCCAGTTCGGCGGCGACGGCGAGCGCCGAAACGGCCTCGTCGCGCTGGCCAGCCTCACGCTGCTTTTGCGTCAGCTCCATAAAGGGCCTCCTTGAAGGGTGCGGAGCCGACCCGACGATAAGCATCCAGGAAGCGCTCCGACGGATCGGTGCGCAGGCCGAGATAGGTGTCGACGATGGTTTCCACGGCGTCGGTGACATCTTCCGGCGCAAAGCCGCGGCCGATGATCTCGCCGATCGACGTATGCTCGTCGCCCGAGCCACCCAGCGTGATCTGGTACAGCTCGGCGCCTTTCTTTTCCACGCCGAGAATGCCGATATGGCCGACATGATGATGGCCGCAGGCATTGATGCAGCCGGAAATCTTGAGCTTCAGCTCGCCGATCTCGCGCTGACGCTCGAGCGAGGCGAAGCGGCGGGAAACATCCTGAGCAACGGGAATCGAGCGGGCATTGGCGAGCGCGCAATAATCGAGGCCGGGGCAGGCGATGATGTCCGAGATCAGGTTGGAGTTGGCGGTCGCCAGACCGATCTCGACCAGCGCATCGAACACCGCCTTGAGATCGGCGCGGGCCACATGCGGCAGGATCAGGTTCTGCTCGTGGCTGACGCGCAGCTCATCAAAGGCGTAGCGCTCTACGATATCGGCCACCGCATCCATCTGCGCGTCGGTTGCGTCGCCGGGAATCTCACCGATGCCCTTCAACGAAATGGTGACGGCGGCATAATCGGGATTGTGATGGGTGATGACGTTCTGGTTGAGCCAGGCTGCGAAATCGCGGCTGTCGAGCTGCGACTGCTTGAGGATCGCCTCGCCTTCAGGACGGGCGACCAGCTCCGGCGGCGCGAAGTAGGTCTCGATGGCGCGGATGTCGCTTTCGGGCAGTTTCAGCTCGGTGTCGCGCAGGGCATCGAACTCGGCTTCGACCTGGCGGGTCAGCTCTTCCGTGCCGGTTTCATGCACGAGGATCTTGATGCGCGCCTTGTATTTGTTGTCGCGGCGGCCGTGCAGATTATACACGCGCATCACGGCGGTGATGTAGGACAGGAGGTCCTTTTCGGGCAGGAAGTCGCGGATCTTCTTGGCGATAATCGGCGTGCGGCCCTGACCGCCGCCGACATAAACGGCAAAGCCGAGTTCACCAGCTTCGTTCTTCTTCAAATGCAGGCCGATGTCGTGGACCTGGATCGCGGCGCGGTCGCGGGTCGAGCCGGTCACGGCAATCTTGAACTTGCGCGGCAGGAACGAGAATTCCGGATGCACCGACGACCATTGGCGCAGGATCTCGGCATAAGGACGGGGATCGGCGACCTCGTCGGCGGCCGCACCAGCGAAGTGGTCGGCAGTGACATTGCGGATGCAGTTTCCGGAGGTTTGGATCGCATGCATCTCGACGGTGGCGAGATCGCGCAGGATCGCCGGCATATCGGCCAGCGCCGGCCAGTTGAACTGGATGTTCTGGCGCGTGGTGAAGTGGCCGTAGCCCTTGTCATAGGTGCGCGCGACATGGGCGAGCATGCGCAACTGCTTCGACGACAGCGTGCCGTAGGGGATCGCGACGCGCAGCATATAAGCGTGGAGTTGCAGGTAAACGCCATTCATCAACCGCAGCGGCTTGAAGGCATCTTCGCTGATCTCACCGGCAAGGCGGCGCTGAACCTGGTCGCTGAACTCGGCGACTCGGTTGTTCACGAAGGACTGGTCGAACTCGTCGTAACGATACATGGCAGCGCGCTTTCGTGTGCGATCAGGCGGCATTCGCGCCGAAGCGCGCGGCCTTGCCGAACTGGAGATGCGTGGTCGGGCCGTTGGCGCGGATCTGTTCGCGCAGGCGGTTCGGGCGGATCGCGCCATCGACCAGCGCGACGTCGATCAGGTTGACGTCCACGACCTCGTTATTGGCGAGCGCGGCCTTGCCGGCGGCGTCCAGCCTGGCTTCGGTTTCCGCGTCAGATGCGCGCTCGGCCAGCTGGATATTCTCGACCCAGCTATTGTCGGCCGCCAGCCATACGGCTTCGCCATCAACAAGGCGGTTCGCGGTCAGGATCTTCATATCAGGTCCTTGATCGTCACGCCGCGACCGGCGCCGGGATATGGGCGCTGAGCGGGGTGGATTTGTTGAAGTTCGCACCGGCGACCGCATCGCCGATGATGGTCATCACGGGACCAGTCAGATCGGTTCGCGCCTGCAGGGACGGGAGGTCGGCGAGCGTGCCGTGGAACATGCGGCGTGCCGACTGGCTGGCGTTTTCTACGACAGCGACGGCCGTGTCGGAAGCCAGACCGGCGGCGATCAAGCGTTCGGCGACATCCGCGGCGATGGAGCGGCCCATGTAAACGGCGACGGTCGCGCCGCTGATGGCGAGCTTGGCCCAATCGGGCAGCACCTTGCCGCGCAGATCGTGGCCGGTGGTGAAGACGATCGAGGAGGACACGCCGCGCAGGGTCAGCGGCAGTTCGAAATCGGCAGCGGCGGCAAAAGCGGAGGTGACGCCCGGCACGACTTCATAGGACACGCCGGCATCGCGCATCGCCTGCATTTCCTCGCCCGCGCGGCCGAAGATCAGCGGATCACCGCATTTCAGCCGCACGACGCGCTTGCCGCCTTTCGCCAGTTCGACAAGCAGATCGTTGATCTCACCCTGGCTCTTGGAATGGCAGCCCTTGCGCTTGCCCGCGGCGATGCGCTCGGCATCGCGGCGGCCCATGGCAACCACGGCTTCCGGCACCAGCGCATCATGCACGATCACGTCGGCCTGCATAAGAAGGCGCTGGGCGCGCAGGGTAAGCAGGTCCTCGGCACCCGGTCCGGCGCCGACCAATGCAACATGGCCGGCTGTTTCGCGGCGCTCGGAAATGAGCGAGTCAACGGCGGCATGGGACGCATCGACTTGGTTGCGCTCCATGAGCTTGGCAGGCTTGCCTTCGAAGAAGTCGGACCAGAACCGGCGGCGGGCGTTGCCCTTGGGCACGACGCGCTCGACGCGGTGACGGTAGCTTGCCGCCATTGTCGCCAGACGGCCGAGCGAGGGCGGCAGCAGGGCGTCGATCTTGGCGCGGATAATCTGCGCCAGCACGGGGCCGGCGCCTTCGGTGCCGATGGCCACGGCGACGGGCGCGCGGTTGATCAAAGCGGGCGTGAAGAAGTCGCAGAGATCCGGGCGATCCACGGCGTTGACCGGCACGCCGAGTGCGCGCGCAAGATCAACCACGGCTCGGTCAGCCTCTTCCTCGCCGGTCGCCGCGAACACCACGACGGCATCGCGCAGGTGATCGGCGGTCGGCTGAAGCGCCAGATGCCTGACGGAGTTTTGTGCGATCCAGGCGCCAAAAATGGCTTCGAGATGAGGCGCGATGATCAGAAGCTCGGCGCTCGACTGCACCATCAAACGGGCTTTCGCAAAAGCCTCATCCCCGCCGCCGGCGATCACCACGCAACGGCCGGCGACCTTCAGGAAAAAGGGGAAGGCATTCAGCTTTGTCGATTGGCTGGCAAAAGGCATGGCTTGGACTGCGCTGTTGATCTCTTATCATGCCAAACGAGCGATCGAGATTGAAGGAACGGCCAGGCGGTGAAATCGGATAATGTGGCAGTTCTTTCTAGACACAAGGCGTTTCGCGCAAACTTCATCCAGAAACCAGGCATAGCTTCTTAGGTGAGCGGAACTTCATACTCCAAAGGCGGCTTGTTGGAATAAATATGCCGCGTGCAGGCATGTTGATGGCATGTCGTTGCTCAGCCAGCCACCAAGCGGTCAGCTGGCACGCTGGAAGTCAGCCGAAGCCTGGCGTCAACTCAAGCCACGATCGATCAGACGTGCTGACCGCCGTTGATGTGGATTTCCGAGCCGGTGACGTAAGATGCCTGGCCGGAACACAGGAAGAAGATGATATCCGCCACTTCCGCCGTGGTGCCGAGACGGCGCATCGGGATCTGCTCGACGATCTTGTCGGTGCCCGGCGACAGGATCGAGGTGTCGATTTCGCCCGGTGCGATTGCGTTGACACGGATGCCATGCGGGCCGAAGTCGGCAGCCATTTCGCGCGTCAGCGAGCCAAGGGCGGCCTTCGAAGTCGCATAGGCCGTGCCGGCGAAGGGATGGACGCGGCTGCCGGCGATGGAGCTGACATTGACGATCGAGCCCTTTGCCGCCGACAATTCGCGAAACAGGCCGCGCGCCAGCATGATCGGCGCGAAGAAGTTGACCTGGAACACGTCGCGCCAAACATGCATCGGCGTTTCGATAGAGTTCATCCGCGCCCCGTCTTTCAGCTTGGGCGAGATGGCGGCGTTGTTGACGAGGGCGTGAAGCTCACCGCCATTGTCTTCCAGACGGTGACGGATTTCGGCCACTGCGCTGCCGACATCCTCGGGATCGCTGAGGTCGATCTTGATGTGATCCTCGGGCCCAGACGGCCAAGGGCAATCTTCCGAGAAATCCTGACGCGAGCAGGTGATGACCCGCCAGCCTTCGCGCGAAAAGCGCTTCACGGTGGCATGGCCGATGCCGCGGCTCGCGCCGGTCAGCACAAGGGTCTTACGGGTGTCATTCTCGGCCATGAACGGAATCTCCAGCAGGCGCTATGTAGCGAATGACTGATCGTATTGCGAGATGGCGCAGTGCGGCTTCCGCATGAACCTTCGTCGCAGACCTCACTTGCCGAGAATGATCGACAGGATGCTCTTGCTGGAAGCCGTTCCGCCCACCTCTGCCTGCGGCCGACGGATCGCACCGGTTGCCGGGTTTTCCTGATCGTCGGCCCGCACGCTGACGGGCTGAGTGGCCGGCTGCGATGGCGGCATCGGCAAAGCCGGTTGCTGTTGTTCAGGCGCGGCCGGGTCCTCGGACGAGCTGATGATGGCATCAAGCTGCGGCTGGGCACGGTAGAACTCGACGCCCGGCAGCTTGACCGGCTGCAGGCCTTCGTGGGCTGCGGCCATGAAGTCGTGCCAGGCTATGGTGGCCAGCGAGCCGCCGGTCGCGTTCTTCATCGGCGACCCGTTGTCATTGCCGAACCACACGCCCGTGGTGAGATTGGCGGTGTAGCCGACGAACCAGGCGTCACGCGAGTTCTGCGTCGTGCCGGTCTTACCCGCGGCCGGCCAGCCGAAGCCTGCGCGCTTGCCGGTGCCGGCTTCGATGGTGCGCGACATCATGGAATTCATCATGCCGACGATATCGGCGCGCACCACACGCGGCGTGTCGGTGGCGCGGAAGTCGTAGAGCACCTCGCCCTTGGGCGTGGTGATGCGCTTGACGACATGAAGGTCGGCCTTGAAGCCGCCATTGGCATAGGGAACGTAAGCCGCCGTCAGTTCGAGCGGCGTGACGTCTGACGTGCCGAGCGCGATGGAGGCGTTGCGGTCGAGCTTGGAGTTGATGCCCATGCGGTGCGCGACTTCGATGACATTGTCGACGCCAGCTTCACGGGCGAGCTGCGCGGCTACCGAATTCAGCGACTTCGACAGGGCTTCGGTGAGCGTGACGCGGCCGAAATACTTGCCGTCATAGTTTTCCGGCTTCCATTTACCGATCGTGATCGGCGCATCGTTGCGCACGGAATCCGGCCGGGCACCCTGTTCCAGAGCGGCCTGATAAACGAAGGGCTTGAAGGCCGAACCGGGTTGACGCCGTGCGGCGGAGGCGCGGTCGAACTGGCTCGTGGCATAATCGCGGCCGCCGACCATGGCGCGGATCGCGCCGGAATTGTCGATCGACACCAGCGCGCCCTGGCTGACCTTGTTCTTGGCGCCGTTCTCATCGATCAGCGTGCGGATCGAGAGTTCGGCGAAATGCTGCAGCGTCTGGTCGATCGTGGTTTCCACCACGATGTCGCTGTTCACTTCGCCGACCAGTTCGGGCAGCGCATCCATGACGCGGTCGGCGACGTAGTTTTCCGAGCCGGTCCAATAAGAGGCAGCGCGCGCGGCCGGCGTGCTTATGGCGGTGGCCAGTTCCTTGTCGGCAATGACGCCCTGATCGCGCATGGCGGTGAGCACGACCTGGGCACGGTCTTCGGCCGCTTGCGGATCACGCGCCGGCGACAAACGCGACGGCGCTTTCAGCAGGCCGGCGAGCAAGGCTGCCTGCGAAAGGCTCACATCCTTTGCCGACACGCCGAAATATCGACGCGACGCGGCTTCCACGCCATAGGAACCGGAGCCGAAATAGACCCGGTTGAGATACATTTCGAGGATCTCGTCCTTGGTGTGTTCATGCTCCAGCCAAAGGGCCAGCATGACTTCCTGCACCTTGCGCTCCAACGTGCGCTCGGGCTTGAGGAACAGGTTCTTGGCGAGCTGCTGCGTCAGCGTGGAGCCGCCTTGCGCGACCCGGCCGCGCACGAGGTTCTGGAACACCGCGCGTCCCAGACCCAGCGGATCGACGCCGAAATGCTGGTAGAAACGTCGATCCTCGATCGCCACCACCGCTTGCGGAATATAGGGCGACATTCGGCTAAGACTGACCGCCTCGCCGCCGGTGGCGCCGCGATTGGCGATCAGCATGCCATCCACGGCAACGATCTTCACATTGGGCGGACGGTCCGGGATTTCCCAGGTCGTGGCGCTGGGCATGCGCGCGGCATAATAGGCCATGAGGCCGACACCGGCGATGCCGCCCCACAGGCACAGAACGAGGCCCCAATAGATGGCGCGGCCAAACAGGCCGAGGCCGCCGCGACGACGTTTCGCACCGCGTGCGGATTTCCCGCGCGGCTCGGCCGCATTCTTGGCTCCTCTGGCTTTGGCTTTGGCAGGACGGACGATGCGGTCATCCGAACTCACCGACAGCCCGTCACCGCTAGACGGCGCGCCAAAGCTCGGTTCGATCCGTTTGCCGCCCCCACGTTTTGCCGCCATGCCTACACGCCCCCAAAGTCCTTGCCGTGCTCAACGGCGTCGCTGCAGGGTAAATGCGGCGCCTTTAGGGGCGGTTAACCCTCCCGCGATGTGAGGCCTGGCGCGGGCTGCCCCTTAATCGCCCCTTCAGGGCCTTCGCTTAAGCAGGAAGCTGTCATGGAGGAAGCGCTGGAAATGGCGGCTACGGGGACGGAGCGGGTCGACTGGGTCGATACGGCAAAGGGCCTGTGCATCATCTTCGTGGTGATGGTGCATGCGGTGCTGGGCGTGGAACTGGCGGCCGGCGAGCAAGGCTGGATGCATCACGTCGTAACCTGGGCACGGCCTTTCCGCATGCCCGACTTCTTCATGATTTCAGGGCTGTTTCTCAGCCTCACCATCGACCGGCCGTGGCGGCGTTATCTCGACCGCAAGGTCGTGCACTTCGCCTATTTCTACGTGCTGTGGCTCGCGATTCAGTTTGCCTTCAAGGCGCCGGGCATGGCGATGGAAGAAGGCGCGGGTTCCGCGCTAACCAACTTCCTCCTGTCCTTCGTGCAGCCCTTCGGCACGCTGTGGTTCATCTATGTGCTGCCGATCTTCTTCGTGGTCGCGCGCTTGCTGAAGGGCGTGCCGGTGGCGATCGTGCTGCTCGCCGCGGCAGTGCTCGAAATCCTGCCGATCTATACGGGCTGGCTGGTGCTGGACGAGTTCTGCTCGCGCTTCGTGTATTTCTATGCCGGCTATGCGCTGGCGCCGTGGATCTTTGCGCTGGCCGACAAGGTGCGGGCAAAGCCGGCCACGGTGCTGGGCTTCCTAGCGGTCTGGGCGGGAATGGAAGCCGTGCTTGTTTTCACACCGGTGCCGGCTCGCCTTTATCCGCTCGTGGCGCATGAGATCGGGCATACCGGTGCGATCGGCGGGGTGGCCGAACTGCCGGTGGTGAGCTTGATCCTTGGCTTCCTGGGTGCCTGTGCCGTGGCGGCGGTGGGTACGCTGTTGTCGCGGCTGGCGGTGATGCGCTGGCTGACCTGGCTCGGCGCCCACTCGATCGTGGTTTATCTCGCCTTCTTCCTGCCGATGGCGACAACGCGGGCCGTGCTGTTGAAGCTCGGCGTTATCGGCGATGTCGGCACGATGGGCGTGCTGGTCACCGCAGCCGGCGTCCTTGGCCCGGTGATCCTGTATCTGCTTGTGCAGTGGAGCGGCTTCGGCCGCTGGCTGTTCAAGCGGCCGGCCTGGGCTTCGATCGAGCACACCTCCGCAAAGGCGGAGCGCCCGATCGCTGTGGCGGAATAAGCTCGCTCAGGAGTGGGAGAAGATGTCCTGCTCTTCCCAGCCCATCAGATCGAGCTTGGCGCGGACGGGAAGGAACTGGAAGCAGGCCGCGGCCTCACCCGTCCGGTTTTCACGCGCGAGCCGTCCCGCCAGCACATCGCGCAGGCGGTGGAGGTAAAGCACGTCCGACGCGGCATAATCGAGCTGTTCGGGTGACAGTTCGGGCGCGCCCCAGTCGGACGACTGCTGCTGCTTGGAAATGCCGACGCCGAGCAGCTCGTTGCAGATGTCCTTGAGCCCATGCCGATCCGTGTAGGTGCGGGTCAGGCGCGAGGCGATCTTGGTGCAGAACACCGGCTCCGGCATCACACCGAAGGCATGATAAAGCACGGCGAGGTCGAAGCGGCCGAAGTGGAACAGCTTGGTGATGGCGGCATCGCCAAGCAGCTTCACGAGGTTGGGCGCTTGCTTCTGGCCGGCCGCGATCTGGATTACATCGGCCGTGCCGTCGCCCGGCGAAATCTGCACTACGCAAAGGCGGTCGCGATGCGGGTTGAGGCCAAGCGTCTCGGTGTCGATCGCAACGGCGTCGACCTGGTAGTGCTCGAGATCCGGCAGGTCGCCCTGGTGGAAGCGGATGGTGGGCTTGGTGTTCATTTGGCAAGCGCGTCCAGGATACGGGCCCAGGATCGCTGGCCCTTGCGGAAGGATTCGACGTCGTATTTTTCGTTCGGCGAATGGATGCGGTCGTCTGAAAGGCCGAAGCCGACCAGCAAAGATTCCATGCCGAGATAGGTCTGGAAGTCGCCGACGATGGGGATCGAGCCGCCCATGGCGATCATCACGGCAGGCTTGGGCCATTCGTCCGAAAGTGCTGCCTGCGCCTTCGACAGGAAGGGCGCGTCGTAAGACAGCTGGATGGCCGGCGAGCCGCCATGTTCCTTGCCCCATTCGGCACGGCAATCGGCCGGCAGACGTTCTTCCACGAAAGCGTGGAACGCCTCGCGGATCTTTTGCGGGTCCTGCTTGTGGACGAGGCGGAAAGACACCTTGGAAGACGCCTGCGCCGGAATCACCGTCTTGAAGCCGGGACCGGTATAGCCGCCGGTGATGCCGTTGAACTCGGCGGTTGGGCGCGCCCAAACCAGCTCCAACACGGAACGGCCCTGCTCACCGGATGGCTGCGACAGGCCAATCGGCGACAACATGCTTTCAGCCGTCTCGCCGAGATTTTCCCAGCTCTTCAGGATCTCGGTTGGGGTTTCTTCCACGCCGTCATAAAAGCCGGGAATGGTGACGCGGCCGGTCTCGTCATGCATGTCGGCGAAGATCTTCGCCAGAACGCGGATCGGGTTGGCAGCGGCACCGCCGTAAGAACCGGAATGCAGGTCGCGATTGGCGGCGTGGATGGTCAGTTCTTCGCCAACCAGACCACGAAGACCGGTCGAGATCGCCGGCGTTTCGCGGTCCCACATGCCGGTATCGCAAACCAGGGCAAAGTCGGCCTTGAGCTCTTGCTTGTATTCTTCGAGGAACGGTTTCAGCGACGGCGAGCCGCTTTCTTCCTCGCCCTCGAACAGGATGGAGATGCGGCAGGGAAGCTGATCATGCGCTGCCTTATAGGCGCGGCAGGCTTCCACGAAGGTCATGATCTGCCCCTTGTCATCGGACGATCCGCGCGCGCGGATCACCTTGACGCCGGTTTCGTCCGTATCAATCGCCGGATCAAACGGATCACGGTCCCACAAATTCAGCGGATCGACCGGCTGTACGTCGTAATGGCCGTAGAACAGGACGTGCGGGCTGCCGGCCGGGCCGTCATGATGAGCGACGACCATCGGATGGCCGGGCGTGTCGCGGACACTCGCCTCGAAGCCGATGGCGGTGAGGTCTGCCACCAGCCATTCGGCGGCCTTGCGGCATTCGGCGGAAAAGGACGGATCGGTGGAGATCGACTGGATGCGCAGGAGATCGAACAGGCGATCGAGGCTGGTGTCGAAATTGCTGTCGAGAGAATCGAGAACGGGGGCGAGCGTGGCCAAGAAACGGCTCCGATGCTTTTGGAAAGTGCGGCGAACCTAGTGGATCGAACCCGCAAAGCAAAGGTGGCAGATCGCCTCAAAGAAGCGGCCACCGTGGTGGAGGGGGAAACCACGGTGGCCGTATCAGAATGCGGCAGCCCGGAGAGGGGGATGAGGCTACCGCATTTAATCCGGTTGGAGGCGGGGGACGGGCCTTGGCCGGATCCGGCAACGTTGTGCCGACCCGCTGTATTTGTGATGCACAAGGTGTCCAATCAAGGGCAGCAAGATTACATCTTCGTAACGTCGTCGTTACTTATGATGAGAGCGGTTGAACTGCTTTGCAGCTGCTTGCGAACCAACAACGCGGCCGCGCGTTCACCCGCTGAGCGAAGCGGAGTTTACCCATGAAACCCGAACAAGCGAAGCCAGCCGATCCGAGCCGTACCGGGCCTGCAGTGGATGACGAAGATCCCGACAAGAGCCCGATGGCGCCGGGCGTGATGCCGACCGGGCCGGCGCAGCCTTTCGATGTCGAGCATGTCGAAAGCGATCGCGCCAAGAGCCAGGGCCCGCGCCTCGGCGAGGGTTCCAGCTCATAGGCTTTGGCAGGATCGGTTGCCGGTGTTCTGGCGTGACTTCGCGATGGACAGGGTTCGCGCCCGGCGGTAGGCGTTAGCCCATGAAAAAAGGCGATCATCTCTTTCTCGTCGACGGCTCCGGCTACATCTTCCGCGCTTATCATGCGCTGCCGCCGCTTACCCGCAAGTCCGACGGGCTGCCGGTGGGTGCGGTATCCGGCTTCTGCAACATGCTGTGGAAGCTGGTTCGCGATGCGCGCGATACCGATGTCGGCATCGTGCCGACGCATTTCGCCGTCATTTTCGATTATTCCTCGAAGACGTTCCGCAACGAGCTGTTTTCCGAATACAAGGCCAACCGCTCCGCGCCGCCGGACGATTTGATCCCGCAATTCGGTCTGATCCGTCAGGCGACGCGCGCCTTCGACCTGCCCTGCATCGAGATGGAAGGCTTCGAGGCCGACGACATCATCGCAACCTATTGCCGGATGGCCTGTGAGGCCGGCGCAGACACAACGATCGTCTCGTCCGACAAGGATCTGATGCAGCTGGTCGGCGCGTCCGTGCAGATGTACGATCCGATGAAGGACAAGCAGATCGGCGTGGCCGAGGTCATCGAGAAATGGGGCGTACCACCTGAAAAGATGATCGACCTGCAGGCGCTGACCGGCGATTCCGTCGACAACGTGCCAGGTGTGCCGGGCATCGGACCGAAAACGGCAGCGCAGCTCCTGGAAGAGTTCGGCGATCTCGACACGCTGCTGGCGCGTGCTTCCGAGATCAAGCAGAACAAGCGCCGCGAAACCATCATCGCCAATGCCGACAATGCCCGCGTTTCACGCGAACTGGTGAAGCTGCGCAATGATGCGCCCTTGCCCGAGACGCTGGATGAACTGACGCTTCGGCCAGTCAACGGTCCGATGCTGATCTCCTATCTCAAGGCCATGGAGTTCACCTCGCTGACGCGCCGCGTGGCGGAAACCACCGGCACGGACGCCAATGCGATCACGGCCGGCACGGTGACGCTGGAGGGTTTTGAGACCGCGCATGGGCCGGACCTCGACGCCAAGCCGGCCGCAGCATCGACCAACGCAAAAGCGGACACCGGTGCAGCTTCGGGCCAAAAGACGCCGGCTGCTCTTGCCGAACGCCGAGCGCAGGCTGGCGCCGGGCAGACGATCGACCTTTCCGCCTATCGCACCATCCGCGACCAGGCCGGGCTCGATACGCTGATCGCGGAAGCCTATGCGGCCGGTGTCGTCGGCTTCGATCTGCAGATGACCTCGATCGACCCGATGCTGGCGGAGATTACCGGCATCACGCTCGGCACTGGCGCCGGCCAGGCCGGTTACATCCCCGCCGGGCACAAAGCGCAGGACAGTGATCTGCTCGGCTCGGGCCGGATGGATGGCCAACTTTCGCTTGAGGCGGCACTAGAGGCGCTCGGGCCGCTTTTGTCCGATCCGTCGGTGCTGAAGGTTGGCCATAATCTCAAGGCCGAATATCTTCTCCTGTCGCGCCACAACATTGCGCTGGAAGCCTTCGACGACATCATGCTGATGTCCTATGTGCTCGATGCCGGTTCTGGCAACCACACGCTGGATGCGCTGGCGCAGCGCTGGCTCGGCCATGCCGCCACGACGGTCAAGGACCTGCTTGGTTCGGGCCGCTCCGGCATCAGCTTCGACCGGCTGGAACTCGAACGCGCGACGCAGGCCGCCGGCGAGCAGGCCGATCTGTCCTTGAGGCTGTGGTCGATCCTCAAGCCGCGACTGGTCGCGGAAGGTCTCGTTTCGATTTATGAGCGGCTCGAACGCCCATTGGTTTCCACGCTGGCGCGGATGGAAAGCCGGGGCATCGCGATCGACCGCCAGATGCTGTCGCGCCTGTCCGGCGAATTGGCGCAAAAGGCCGCCGGTCTCGAAGACGAGATCTACAAGGCCGCCGGCGAGAGTTTTACCATCGGCTCGCCCAAGCAGCTTGGCGACATCCTGTTCGGCAAGCTTGGGCTTCCAGGCGGCGCCAAAACCAAGACCGGCCAGTGGTCGACCTCTGCCCAGGTGCTGGAAGAACTGGCAGCTGAAGGGCACGATCTGCCGCGCAAGATCGTCGATTGGCGCCAGCTGACCAAGCTGAAATCGACCTATACCGACGCCCTGCCCGGTTATGTGCATCCCGAAACGCGGCGCGTGCACACCTCCTATTCGATGGCGTCGACCTCAACCGGCCGTTTGTCGTCGACCGAGCCGAACCTGCAGAACATCCCCATCCGCACGGCGGAAGGGCGCAAGATTCGCACGGCCTTTATCGCCGAAGAGGGCAACCGCCTGATCTCGGCCGACTACAGCCAGATCGAGCTGCGCATCCTCGCCCATGTCGCGGATATTCCGCAGTTGAAGGCGGCCTTCGCAAATGGGGACGACATTCATGCCATCACTGCGTCCGAAATGTTCGGCGTGCCGGTGGAAGGCATGCCGCGCGATGTGCGAAGCCGGGCCAAGGCGATCAATTTCGGCATCGTCTATGGCATCTCGGCCTTTGGGCTGGCCAACCAGCTGTCGATCCCTCGGGAAGAAGCCGGCGCTTACATCAAGCGCTATTTTGAGCGCTTCCCCGGCATCCGCGACTACATGGACGCCACGAAGGCCTTCTGCCGCGACAAGGGTTATGTCGAGACGATCTTCGGCCGCCGCGCACATTATCCTGATATCCGCGCATCCAATCCCTCGATCCGCGCCAACTCGGAGCGCGCGGCCATCAATGCGCCGATCCAGGGTTCGGCGGCCGATATCATCCGCCGTGCGATGGTGAAAATGGATGGTGCGTTGGAAGCAGCAGGGCTGGGCGGTGTCCGCATGCTCCTGCAGGTACATGACGAATTGGTGTTCGAAGCAGCCGAAGGGGATGTCGAGAAGGCCATTCCCATCATCCGCAAGGTGATGGAAGACGCGGCAATGCCGGCCGTCGCGCTATCTGTGCCGCTACAGGTCGATGCGCGCGCAGCCCATAACTGGGATGAGGCGCACTAAAGCAATTCCAGAAAAAAGTAAGAAGCGGTTTTGCGTCCGGAAAATTGCGTCTAACTAAAGAGCTGCAGCATTTTCGGCGATCCTTCTTTCGCCGGAAATGCTCTAGGCCTGCATCACTGCCTGGGCGCCGTAATTTTGGTTGCAGCTGAAGAGCTGCAGCCGCTTCGGCGGCTGGGCCTGCGCCTTGCGATGGCACGCGGTTGCGTATTCGATAGCCTGCTTCAGTTCATCGTCCGCACAGGGCTTGGACAAAACGCCAAGCGTGCCCGGAATACCCTCGCCAAGCTGCGACGGATTGGCAGTCATGAAAAGAACGGTGATGCCGTGTTTTTCGGCCAGTGCACGGCCGATCTCGGGGCCGGTCGCACCATCACGGAGATTCAGGTCGACAAGGGCGACTTCGGCTTCGGCAGCCAGCTTGAGAGCTGTTTCGCTATCAGCCGCGATACCGACAGGCTTGTAACCGAGTTCTTCAACGACATGCTCGATCTCGATTGCGACGAAAATCTCGTCCTCAACCACAAGTACCTTGCATGCCATTTCGGTCGTCATCCCTATCGCACGGTCCCCAACTCGGGAGTTCGGCTTTGGTTGCAGCATACGTAAACTTTTTTAACAACAGGCTTGAGCGACGCCGCGTAAAGCCGGCTGCGGCAAAGGCAACCGTCCCTCACGCATTGAGGACCTGGTTTGTCGCGCCCATATCATCGGCATGACCGGAGTTCGTTCCATGGATGCCAAGCCCTCTCCTTTCGTGCCGCCAGCGCCGAAGCCGCGCACCGTGCCCCCGTCGACCTTGCAGATGATCGGCATCGTGTACCGCAACCCGTTGGAACTGTGGGGTGAGCCGTCCTACAACGAGCCCTGGATCAGCGTGTCGGGCGTCGGCGGGCCGCTCCTGATTGCCAACGATCCCGGTCTGATCCGCCATGTGCTGGTGGACAATGCCAAGAACTACAAGATGGCGACAGTGCGCCAGAACATCCTGCGGCCGATCCTGCGCGACGGACTGCTGACGGCTGAAGGCGCGGTATGGAAGCGCTCGCGCAAGGCCATGGCGCCGGTGTTCACACCGCGTCACAACAAGAATTTCGCGCAGCCGATGCTGAAATGCTCGGTCCACTTTGCCGAGAAGTATGCCGAACAGAGCGCGCCGGTGGATGTCGCACGCGACATGACCACCCTGACCTACGAGATCCTGGCCGAAACGCTGTTTTCAGGCGAGATCGCCGGTGAGCCGGGTTCGTTCGAAACGCAGATCGACCGCTTGTTCGAAACGATGGGTCGCGTCGATCCGCTGGATCTGCTGCGCGCGCCAAAATGGCTGCCACGTTTCACGCAGATCCGCGGCCGCAAAGCGATGGCGTATTTCCGCCAGATCGTGGCAGACACGATGGATCTGAGACGAAAGCGCATGCAGCGAACGCCCGACGACGTGCCGGAAGATTTTCTCACCCTGCTTCTGCGCGCGGAAGGTCCGGACGGGCTGACGCGCAGCGAGGTCGAAGACAATATCATCACCTTTATCGGTGCCGGCCACGAGACCACGGCACGCGCGCTCGGCTGGACGCTGTATTGCCTCGCCAATGCGCCTTGGGAGCGCGAGAAGATCGAGGCCGAGATTGACCAGGTGGTGGCGACGGTGCCCGATCCGGTCGACTGGTTGGACGCGATGCCGCTGACACGCGCGGCCTTTGAGGAAGCGATGCGGCTTTATCCGCCGGCACCCTCGCTCAACCGCGAGCCGATCGAGGACGACCGTTACGGCGATCTCGTGATCAAAAAGGGCACGCAAGTTCTGATGATGCCGTGGACCGTGCATCGCCACCGCAAGTTCTGGGATCAGCCGGATGCCTTCATGCCGGAGCGCTTTCATCCCGAGAACCGCGACAGAATAGACCGCTACCAGTATTTGCCGTTCGGCGGCGGCCCGCGCACCTGTATCGGCGCGAGCTTTGCCATGCAGGAAGCAGCGATTGCACTGGGCGTGCTGATGTCGCGCTACCAGTTCAACACGACCGCGCAGACCAACCCCTGGCCGGTGCAGAAGCTGACGACGCAGCCGGAAGGCGGGTTGTGGATGACGGTGACGAAGCGGGGTTAGCGGTGGGCGCGGCTAGTTCCGTGCCTGGTAGATGTTCGGCACATGGATCGGCCAGCGCCAGGGAAGCACGGCCACCATGTCGAAGCGCAGGGACAGGCGGGCGTAGTCCGGCTGTCTGGCGAGCCACAGATCGGCGGCGGCTTCGATGCGGCGCTGGGCCGACGGGCTGATCGCGTCCATGGCCTGAGACAAGTTTGCGCGCGCTTTGACCTCAACGATCAGCACCAAGTTACCTCGTCGAGCGATGAGGTCGATCTCTCCGCCTTTGGTGCGATAGCGGCGCGCGACAATACGGTAGCCTTTCAGCATCAGCGCCAAAGCGGCCAGCCCTTCGCTGGTATGGCCGCGCTTGTAAGCCTTGAGCTTGGCCTTGGCCGGCGTTTTCAAGCTTGCGCGTCCTTCAGGGCCAGCAAGCGCTTATAGAGGTCGCCCTTTGCAAGCCCGGTTTGCTTGGCCGCTTCCCCGGCAGCTTTGGCCGTCGACATCTCCCCGGCAAGCGAAAGCAGCAGGGCGTCGACGTCGGCTTCTTGCGGGGTGTCGGGCGCGATCGGCGGAGCGACGCAGATGACGATCTCGCCCTTTGGTGTGTCGGCCTCTGCATAATGCGCGGCTAGTTCGGCGAGCGTTCCCCGTCTTACTTCCTCGAAGGTCTTGGTCAGTTCGCGTGAGACGGTTGATTGGCGGTCGGCGCCGAGTTCATCGGCCATAGCAGCCAAGCTGACGGCGAGACGGCGCGGTGATTCATAGAAAATCAGCGTGCCCGGGATGGCTTTCACCTCGTTCAAGCGGGTGCGCTTTGCGCCATCTTTCGACGAAAGGAAGCCGGCAAAAAAAAATGAATCCGTGGCAAGGCCGGATACTGCGAGGGCCGATAGGACCGCCGATGCGCCGGGGATCGGGACGACGCGCAAGCCTGCTTCCGCCATCGCGCCGACCAGGCGATAGCCGGGATCGGAGATCAGCGGCGTGCCGGCATCGCTGACAAGCGCGACGCTCTTGCCGCTTGCAATCGCTTCAACGAGGCGCGGTGTCGCCTCGCTTTCATTGTGCTCGTGATACGCGAAAGCGCGGCGGCGGATGCCGTAGCGGTCCAGCAGCACGCGCGTAACGCGGGTGTCTTCGCAGGCGAGGATGTCGGCGGCAGCCAGAGTTTCCAGCGCGCGCAAGGTGATGTCGCCAAGGTTGCCGATCGGCGTCGACACGATATACAGCGCGGGCTCGAGCGGACGGGTCGGCATGGCGGTCTGGCCGATCATGAAGCTCTTCGGCGCTTCCACTTCGTCCTGCACGGCGTGTTCCTTCAGGGTCATTTCAGCCCGAGCTTTGACACGGCGCGCGCAAGCTTGCAAAGTCCCGCGCGATTTTTAAGAGCCGGCATCAAGGCCGGAAAGGATTGTTGTGACGCGTTTGTTGTTCCGTCAACTTGGAATGCTTTTCGGGCTCGGCCTGCTCAGCGCCTGCCAGACCAATGTCCCGGCGGGTTTGCCGAGCCAGACCGCGGTGCAGGCGCCTGCCGATGTTCAGGTGCCAACGCAAAGCGCGCTGCCGCAGGCCAATGGCGAGGTGCTGGGTCAGGGATCGGTGCGCGTCGCGCTTCTTCTGCCCCTGTCTGCCGAGGGCACGAGCGCGCAGGTCGGGCGCGAGTTCCGCAATGCGGCGGCGCTTGCGATGGAAGATGTGGGCGCCAACACGCTGCAGCTGGTGATCAAGGACACCGGCCGGGATGCGACGCGCGTGCAGGCAGCGGCCAGCGAAGCCGTGCTGGAAGGCTCGTCCCTGGTGCTCGGCCCGATCTTTGCAGCTGATGTTTCGGCAGCTGCCGGCGTGACGCGGCCGGCAGGCAAGACGATGATTGCCTTTTCTTCCGACCGCAACGTCGCGGGCTCGCGCGTTTACCTGAACTCCTTCCTCCCCGGCGGCGTGGTGACACGCACCGTGTCTTACGCTTCGCAGAACGGGGTTCGTTCGGTTCTCGGCTTCTTCGCCAACGGTCCGGCCGGCGACATCGCGGAACAGGCGGCGCGTGCGGCGATCCAGGCCAATGGCGGCGTGATGGCGGCTTCAGTGCGCTATGACGGCAACGAGGCGTCGATCCAGCAGGCTGCGGCCGCTGCCGTTCCGGTTCTGATGCAGGCTGACGGCATTCTCATTCCCGAAGGCGGGCCGACGCCGACGGCGATCCTCGGCGCATTGCGCTCCAATGGCGGCGATCTTACGGGCAAGCGCCTGCTCGGCACCGGTCAATGGACGACGGCGAACCTGAGCGATCCGGCACTGCAAGGCGCTTGGTTTGCCGATAGCGACCAGCAGCGGCTGACGGCTTTCAAGGCGCGTTACCAGGGCAAGTTCGGAACCGCACCCACGGCCAATGCAGCGCTTGCCTATGACACGGTCGTGATGGCCGGCAGCGTGGTCAAACGCTTCGGCCCAGCGGCCTTCGCCAACAGCGTGATCGAGGCTGACTCTGGCTATGCCGGTTATGCCGGTGTGTTCCGCTTCGAGCCGGATGGTACGACACAGCGCGGCTACGCTATCTATGAAGTCAGCGCCGGCGGTGCGACCCGCGTCGTCAACCCTTCGCCAAGGAGCTTCAGCGGCAGCTAGTCAGCCATCATTGCGCCATAACGCTGCTTAAGAAATTTCCCGTCTGCCCAAGAAGAAGGCGGAACATGCAAGCGCTTTAAGCGTTTACGCGGGTCGGGAGAGTGTCATGAGCAAGCTGCAGGTTCAAAACAGTTTCGAGCCTTATTATGCTGGCCGGAACACGGATGTTTCCAAGTGGACGGTTCGCAAGAAGACCGGTGACCGGATTGACCGTGTCAAGGTCGAGCATGGTGCGGACGATGAATCCGCGGTGACCTCGCGCGAAGCCACCAACCGAGCCTGATCGATCTACTGCGCGAGATCGGCGACCAGCGCATCCAGCACGCTCATGCCGGCGGGCGTGGCGCGCAGACGGCTGTTGCCGATCGATTCCACCAGACCTTGCCCTTGCAGGAAGCTGAGGCGTTCCGGCTCGAAGCCGCGACCGGCCAGCGCCTCATAGCGATGCACTTCGATGCCTTCGCGCAGGCGCAGGCCCATCAGCAGAAGCTCGTCGGCTTCTTCCCAGGGCGTGAGTTGCTCGCCTGACGTGACGCCGGTGCCGTTCTGCTCGACGGCGGCCAGCCAGTTCTCAGGGTGGCGCTCGGCAATGGTGACGATCCGCTGACGGCCTTCCACGAAGCGGCCATGGGCGCCCGGCCCGACACCGACATATTCGCCATAGCGCCAGTAGGTCAGGTTGTGCCGGCTTTCAGCGCCTGGAACGGCGTGGTTCGAGACTTCATAGGCCGGAAGCCCAGCCTGCTCCGTGACCACCTGCGTCAGTTCATAGAGATCGGCCGCGTGATCGGGATCGGGGATGGCGAACTTCTTGGCGCGATGCAGCGCATAGAACGGCGTGCCTTCTTCGATGGTCAGCTGGTAAAGCGATAGATGGTCGGCGGCATAGCCGATCGCCTCGCGCAACTCCGCTTCCCAGGCATCCAGCGTCTGGTTGGGCCGGGCATAGATCAGGTCGAAAGACAGGCGCGGAAAAATCTCGCGCGCCAGTTCGATGGCGCCCAGCGCATCGGCGACATTGTGCATGCGGCCGAGGAAGCGCAGATCGGTGTTGTTCAGAGCTTGAACGCCGAGCGAGACGCGATTGACGCCCGCTGCGCGGTAGCCCCGGAACCGCTCGGCTTCAACGGAGGTGGGGTTGGCTTCCAGCGTGATCTCGATACCGTCCGGCACAGTCCAGTTCGCGGCCACCGCATCAAGTACGGCACCCACCGTTTCCGGCTTCATCAGCGAGGGCGTGCCGCCCCCTAGGAAGATCGAGGTGACTTCGCGCGGGCCGGTGCGCTGGCGCATTCCGGCCATCTCGCGCCTAAATGCCTCGGCGAAGCGTTCCTGGTCCACCGGCTGGTGGCGGACATGGCTGTTGAAGTCGCAATACGGGCATTTGGCCGCGCAAAATGGCCAATGAAGGTAAACGCCGAAACCCGGCGAGCCGTCGTCGCGCTTCACTCAGCCGAGACCACTGGAACAACGCCCAGCCGGGCGTGGGCAAATTTCTGGAAAGCGCGGGCACGATGCGACAAGGCATCGGCCTGTCCCGGCTTCCAGCCGTGCTTTTCCTCTGCGGTCATTTCACCGAAGCTGAGCTCGAAACCATTCGGCACGAACACCGGATCATAACCGAAGCCGGTATCACCACGCGGCGGCCAGATCAGCTTTCCTTCGGCTTCGCCCCGGTAATATTCCGCTTCGCCATCGGGGAAAGCCAGGCAGATCACGGCCACGAAACGGCCCGTCCGCTTGTCAGGATCGCTGGCGTCCACCGCCTGCAACCGATCCTCGACCTTGCGCATGGCCAGGCCGAAGTCACGCGTTCCATCCTCGGTTTCCGCCCAGTTGGCGGTGTAAACACCGGGCTCGCCACCCAGCGCATCGACGCACAGGCCGGAATCGTCGGACATCGCCGGCAGGCCGGTAGCCTTGGCGGCAGCGAGTGCCTTGATCAGGGCGTTCTGCTCGAAGGTCGTGCCGGTTTCATCCGGCTCGGGCAGGTTGTAATCGGCGGCCGATTTCGCTTCGAGACCAAAGGGCGCGATGAGATCGGCAAATTCACGCAGCTTGCCCGCATTGTGGCTGGCCACCACGATGCGGTTGCCGATCGGGCGCAAGGTGTCGGCCATCAGGTAACTCCCCAAATCTCCGGGTTTGCGAATTCCAGCGAGTTGCCCGCCGGATCGCGGAGATAAATCGAGCGTCCGCCTTCCGGCCAGGCGAACTCGCTTTCGATAGCGATGCCAGCTCGGCGCAGCCGCTCCTTCCAAGCGTCGATCTCAGCTTCCGAAGCGCGGAAGCAGAGATGCCCCGGCCCCTTCGCGCCATGCGGCGGTATGGGAAAGCGGGAGTCGGGCGCCGGCGGCTCGATCGTGGCATCCGGATTGAAAAGGAGCAGCACGCCCTCCCCGCAGCGCAAAAAGACGTGGCGGCCTTCCACCTTGCGGATCACCGACAGCCCGAGCACACCCGTATAGAATGCTTCCGCCGCGTCGAGATCATCGACGTAGAGAGCAGATTCCAGGATGGCGGCGGGCTGCATCGGTCTGCCTCAGCCGATCGCCATCTGCTGCAGGCTGACGAGGCGGGCGATGCCAGTCTTGGCAAGGCCCATCAACGCGCTGAACTCTTCTTCCGAGAAAGGCGCTCCTTCGGCCGTGCCCTGGATCTCGACGATGCCGCCCTTGCCGGTCATCACGAAATTGGCGTCGGTCTGAGCAGCCGAGTCTTCGAGGTAATCGAGGTCGATTACCGGCTGGCCCTCATAGATGCCGCAAGAAATCGCCGCGACATGATCCTTCAGCACCTTGTTGACGCTGATCATCTTGCGCGCTTCCATCCAGGACAGGCACTGATGCAGCGCCACGAAACCGCCGGTAATGGCCGCCGTGCGCGTGCCGCCATCGGCCTGGATAACATCGCAATCCACCGTGATCTGCACTTCGCCGAGGGCTGCCATATCCACCACCGAGCGCAGCGAACGGCCGATCAGGCGCTGAATTTCCTGCGTGCGGCCACCCTGCTTGCCGGCCGCTGCTTCACGGCGCATGCGGTCACCCGTGGCACGCGGCAGCATGCCATACTCCGCCGTCACCCAGCCCTTGCCGGTGTTGCGCATCCAGCCTGGCACGCGCTCTTCAAGGCTTGCCGTGCACAGCACATGCGTGTCGCCGAACTTGACGAGGCAGGAGCCCTCCGCATGCTTGGACACGCCACGCTCAAAAGAGATGGCGCGCATTTCATCGGGCTGGCGCTTGGAAGGTCGCATGCAAAGGTCCGGTCATGACTGGAGAACTGAGTTGCCGGCTTGTAACGGTGCCAGCGCCGCCTTGCAAAGAAAAAGGCGGCCTTGGCCGCTTATCCCGGGAGTTGCAGCGATCATCGCTGTTGTGCCGTTGCCGCTTCGCCATATATTTCGTGGATCATGATCCCGACCATCCATAGCGCAGCTTTCAAGCGATGACCTTTCCGCTGACCGATCCGGCATTGGCCGCGCTCGATGCGCGCTCGCGCGACATCTTCCGGCTGATCGTCGATGCTTACATGCGCGACGGCGAGCCGCTGGGGTCGCGCAACCTGTCGCGCATGCTGCCGGTGAACCTGTCGGCTGCCACCGTGCGCAATGTGATGAGCGACCTCGAACATCTCGGCCTCATCTATTCGCCGCACACTTCCGCCGGCCGTTTGCCGACGCAGCGCGGCCTCCGCTTCTTCGTCGACGCCTTCATGGAGCTGGGCGATCTTGGCGAAGACGAACGCCGCGTGATCGACGCGCAGGTGAAGGCATCGGGTGCGGGCTCCAGCGTGGAAACCATGCTGACCGAAGCCAGCCAGATGCTGTCCGGCATGTCGCGCGGGGCCGGCCTTGTGGTGGCGGCAAAGAGCGAAATTGCCCTGAAGCACGTCGAATTCATCCAGTTGGAGCCGACCAAGGCGCTGGCGATCCTCGTGTCGCAAGGGGGCGAGGTCGAAAACCGCATTCTCGATCTGCCGGCGGGCATCGCGCCGTCGCAGTTGCAGGAAGCCTCCAACTTCCTCAACGCCCATATACGCGGACGCACGATTTCCGAGGCGCGCTCCGACATCGCCCGTCTCGTGGAAGAAACCAGGGGAGCACTGGACGCGCTGTCGCAGGATCTGGTGACGCGCGGTCTCGCGGTTTGGGCGGGGTCCGAAGGCGGCTTGCCGGCAAGACTGATCGTGCGCGGGCGCGCCAACCTGCTCGACAACCTCAACGCGGCCGCCGACATCGAGTTGTTGAAGCACCTGTTCGAGGATCTCGAAGCGCAGGAAGGTCTGGTGCAGTTGCTCGACCTTGCCGACGAGGGTTCGGGCGTGCGCATCTTCATTGGTTCGGAAAACAAGCTGTTTTCCTTGTCCGGCTCTTCGCTGGTTGTGGCACCCTATCGCGACAAGGATTCGCGGGTGATCGGCGCGCTTGGGGTAATCGGGCCGACGCGGCTGAACTATGCGCGCATCGTGCCGATGGTGGATTACACCGCGCAACTGATTAGCCGCATGCTGCGCTAAGAAACCCGCGACCATCACATGCACTTGATTTTAGCGGTCCGGCACTCGATATCGGGCGCAAATCACAACTCGCAAATATTACGAACGACGGGATGAGCCATGACTGACGAGGCAAACCAGAATCGCGAACCGGAAGAGGCCGAAGCCCCCGCTGTTGAAGCGCCTGAATTTGCTGCCGACACCGAAGCTTTCCTGCGCTTGGCTGCGGAAAACGAAGAGCTGAAAGACCGCTCGCTTCGCATCGCTGCCGAAATGGAAAATCTGCGCCGCCGCACCGCGCGTGACGTGGCTGATGGGCGGACTTATGCCGTAACCAACTTCGCCCGAGACATGCTGGCCGTCTCCGACAATCTGCGCCGTGCGCTGGACGCCATTCCCGCCGATGCGTTGGAAAGCGGCGATGCCGGCTTCAAGGCCCTGGCCGAGGGCGTCGAGATGACCGAGCGCGCCATGCTTTCGACGCTTGAGCGTCACGGCGTGAAGAAGCTCGAGCCACAGGGCGAGAAGTTCGACCCGAACTTCCACCAGGCGATGTTCGAAGTGCCGAACCCGGACGTGCCGAACAACACGGTCGTGCAGGTCGTTCAGAGCGGCTATGTGATTGGTGACCGCGTGCTGCGCCCGGCCATGGTGGGCGTGGCGAAGGGTGGTCCAAAGGAAATGCCGGCCGAGCCTGCCGCCGCCGCGCCGCAAGCCGACACGCAAGCCTAAAGCCGCGTCCTCATTAAACCCGGCGCCGTTCCTTGCGCGTCGGGTCGCCTGATCGTTCGGGGGAACGGTTTATGGATCTTATCCAGGTGCTGGATTATGCCGGCGTGGCTGTTTTTGCCGCGACCGGCGCTTTGGCTGCGTCACGCAAGGAACTCGACCTGATCGGGTTCCTGTTTCTCGCCGCCCTAACCGGTGTCGGCGGCGGCACGGTGCGCGATGTGATCCTCGGACTTCCGGTGTTCTGGATCGTGCAGCCGCTTTACATGATCATCTGCGCCGGCGTGGCGCTGCTGACCTACTTGACCGCTCACCTCGTGGAATCCCGTTACAAGCTCCTTTTGTGGCTCGATGCGCTGGGGTTGAGCGCTTATTGCGTGCTTGGCGCGTTCAAGGGCTTGGCCAGCACCGGCTCGATCACCGTGGCCATCATCATGGGCATGCTGACGGCGGCCTTCGGCGGCATCATGCGCGACACGCTGGCTGGCGAGCCTTCCGTGCTGCTGCGGCCGGAAATATATGTTTCGGCGGCCATGGCGGGGGCGGTTGTTTATACGCTTGTCGCGACACTTGGACTGCCGACCACCGCCGCTGCCCTGCTCGGCATGGGCACAGCCTTCCTGATCCGGGCGGGCGCGATCCGGTTTGGCTGGACCATTCCGACCTATCGCTCACGGCCGGGACGACGGCCCGAAGACATCCAGTAGCTTACAGCAATCCGGCTTCGCGCGCGGCATTGCCCAGGTTCTTGTGCGGGCGCGGCCCGACCTGCTGGATCACCAGCCCGGCGGCCAGCGAACCGAGATTGCCACAGGTCGGCAGATCGCGGCCTGCCGTATAGCCGAACAAGAAACCGGCCGCGTAAAGATCTCCGGCGCCCGTCGTATCCACAAGCTCTGCGATCTCGATCGCCTTCACGGCGACCGTGTCCGCACCCCGCACGATCACCGACCCCTGTTCGGAACGCGTGACGGCCGCTAGCTTGCAGTCGCGGCGTACCGCGTCGAGAGCGGCCTCGAATGAGGCGGTCTGGTAGAGCGACTTCAGCTCGCTTTCATTGGCAAATACGATGTCGACCGTGCCCGAGCGCATCAGATCGAGGAACTCGTCGCGATAGCGATCGACGCAGAACGGGTCGGACAGCGTCATCGCGACTTCGTTGCCCGCGGCATGCGCCAGGCGAGCCGTTTCGCGGATGGCATCCTTAGCGAGCGGCGGGTCCCACAGATAGCCCTCGAAATACGTGACCTTGGCGCCTTCGGCTTTCTCCGGTTCCACGTCATCGGGCCCGAGCTCGACGCAGGCGCCGAGATAGGTGTTCATCGAGCGCTCGCCATCCTCCGTTACGAAGATCATGGATCGCGCCGTCGGCGTTTCGCCACTCAGGGGCTTGGTGTCGAAGGCAACCCCTTGGGCGCGGATGTCATGGGTGAAGATCCGGCCGAGATGATCGTCCCGCACCTTGCCGAAATAGGCCGAGCGCGCGCCGAAGCTGGCAATACCGGCCGCAGTATTGCCGGCGCTGCCGCCCGAGGCTTCGATTGCCGGTCCCATGCGGCTGTAAAGCAGTTCGGCGCGCTCCGCGTCGATCAGGTTCATCGCGCCCTTGATGATACCGTTCTCGACCAGGAAATCGTCTTCGCAGCGGGCAATGATGTCGACAATCGCGTTGCCGATGCAAAGTACGTCGTACTGGGTCATGAAAACTGAGGGTCCGGTCGATCGAAAAACAGAAGACCGGAGCGATCCTCAGGTCCGGTTCCGTTTAACGCGGGTGATGCGCATTGCCTAGCTTGGCCGCGCATCTTATCTGCGGAGCGACTTGGATCAGGAGCTTTCCACATCATGATCATCGACAGCGCGCGCGCAGCCGCCGGTCATCTGTTCAGCGCCCCGTTCCGTGCCGTGCTGTTCAAGTCGCTGGGCTTGAGCATCCTCGTGCTGATCGCGCTATGGTTCGGCCTGACGCGGTTGTTCGACTGGATGGCGCTGCCGCTGCTCGAAGGCCTGTTCACCGGCGCGCCTGCCTGGGGCGAATGGGTCGGCTTCTTCACCGCCATCCTGGCCGGCCTTGCCGTTGCCGCCGGGCTGGCGCTGCTGATTGCACCGGTCACGGCCCTGATCGCCGGGTTGTTCATCGACGACGTTGCGGAACGCGTCGAGCAAATCGACTTTCCCCAGGACGCACCCGGCCGCGCCATGCCGATCGTTCAGGGCGCCTGGTTGTCGATCAAGTTTTTCGGCGTGGTGATCCTCGGCAACCTGCTGGCTCTCGCGCTGCTGCTTATACCCGGCGTCAACATCGTCGCCTTCTTCGTGGTCAACGCCTATCTGCTCAGCCGCGAATTCTTCGAGTTCGCCGCCATGCGCTTTCGGCCCGAGGCGGAAGCCAAGGCGCTGCGCCGCAAACATGCCGCGACCGTGTTTACCGCCGGTCTGGTGATCGCCGGCCTTTTGGCCGTGCCGCTGCTCAACCTGCTGACGCCGCTGTTTGCCGCCGCCATGATGGTGCATCTGCATAAGCGCATTTCCCAACGCGAGCAGTTGCCAGTCCGCTAGCGATCCGCCGCGATTTCGGCCTGAACGGGGTCAAGCACCTCGATCGGCACCAAAGGTGCGGGAATGTCCGTCGTCTTCTCGTCGGCCTTGCACAGGTCGGCGATCACACAGGCCGGACATTCCGGCTTGCGCGCCTTGCAGACATAGCGACCATGTAGGATCAGCCAGTGATGGGCGTGGCGCAGATAGTGTTCGGGAATGACCCGGACGAGCTTGTCCTCGACCTCTTCCGGCGTCTTGCCCGGCGCAAATTTCAGACGGTTGCCGAGCCGGAACAGGTGTGTATCCACGGCCATGGTGAGCTGACCGAAGGCTGAGTTCAGCACGACATTGGCGGTTTTGCGGCCGACGCCCGGCAGTGCGACCAGCGCCTCGCGCGTATCCGGCACCTCACCGTTGTGGTCGCGCAGCAGGGCTTCCGATAGCAGCGCGACATTCTTGGCCTTGGCCCGCCAGAGGCCGATGGTGCGGATGTATTCGGCAATCCTGGCTTCGCCCAAAGCAGCCATCTTGGCCGGCGTGTCGGCCACCGCAAACAAGGCACGCGTCGCCTTGTTGACACCGGCGTCGGTGGCTTGTGCCGAGAGCACCACGGCAACGAGCAAAGTGAACGCGTTGACGTGCTCCAGCTCACCTTTGGGCTCCGGCCGCTGCACGGCAAAGCGGCGGAAGATCTCCTCTATCTCGGCTTCCGCGTAGGGTGACTTCCAGCGCGGCTTGGCGCGCTTTACGCCCTTCGCCACGGGCTTGCCGGTCAACTTTTTTGGCGCAGGCGCGTTGCCAGCAATTTCAGGCTTGGGCTTTGTCATCGGCTCTCTATAATCCCCGCAATGGCCGAGACCAACGCTGCCGACACGCCAATCTTCCGCGCCTTGTTGACGCCGCATCGCTCACTGGGGCCGCGCGGTTTTCGCGTGCTGATGGGCATCATGGTCGCGGGAAGCCTGATCTGCGGTCTGTTCTGCATAGCGATCGGCGCTTGGCCGATCTTCGGCTTCTTCGGCCTCGATGTCCTCATCCTCTACATCGCCTTCAAGCTGAATTATCGCTCGGGCCGCGCGCGCGAAGAAGTTTCGGTGTCGCGCACCTCGCTCGATATCCGGCAGGTCGCGCCCTCGGGCCTAGCGCGCGAACACCACTTCAACCCGTTCTGGGCGCGCTTTGCCGTGTCGCGGCATGAGGAGATCGGCATCACGCGCATGGACGTGGAAGCACAAGGGCAGCAGGTGCAGATCGGCAGCTTCCTCAATCCCGACGATCGCGAAAGCTTCGCGAAGGCCTTTGGGCGCGCGCTGGCAACGGCAAAGGCCGGCTGATCAACGCAACAGGAAACCCGCCGCCAGCGGATCGTCCGCTTCGACGCTGAAGCGCGCCGTGCCCGAATAGAAGGCTCGCCCCGATACCCGGGCCACCACGGCATCGAATTCGCCGAGTTTCTCGCGTCTCACGACTGCGCCGGTGAAGTCCGCGCCCGTAATGCTGCGGAAGGTTCGCATTTCATCCTGTGGCAAAGGCTTCTTGGCATGCATGGCGGCAAGACGAGCCGTAACGCCCGACCCCGTCGGCGAGCGATCGACCTGGGCATCGGCAAAGACACAGACATTGGTGGAGGGCCGTGTCGATCCATCACCGCCATCCGTCAGGATCGAGCCGTACAGGAAAGCGAGGTCGGCGTGATCGGGATGTGAAAGCGGCACTGCGATCTTGGCGGCTTCGGTCAGGGCTGTCGCGGCATCCACGAAGTCGCGGATGCGCGAGCGGCCGAATTCCAGATCGAACTGGCCGGCATCGGCAAGCGCATAGAAGGCGCCGCCGTAAGCGATGTCGCAGGTGATCGCCCCATAGCCCGGCACCTCGACCGTCTGGTCTGCGGCAAACAGAAAAGCCGGAACGCTCTCGAACGAAACCGCGCCCGCCTTGCCATCCGCCACTTCGACATGCGCGACCACCATGCCGCACGGACATTCGATGTTCACGACGGTGACCGGCTCGACGGCTTCCACCAGCCCCTGATCAACGGCATAACGGCCCAGCGCGATCACCGCATGGCCGCACATGGTGGAATAGCCTTCATTGTGCATGAAGAGCACGGCAAGATCGGCGCCGGGCAGGTTCGGCTCAACCAGAAGCGCGCCATACATATCGAAATGACCGCGCGGCTCGAACATTAGCATGCGCCGGTAGTCATCGAGCCGATCGCGGACATAGGCGCGTTTCTCGAGGATCGTCCCGGATGGGATCGGCGGATAGCCTGATGTGATGATCCGAACCGGCTCGCCGCCGGTATGCATGTCGACGACGTCGATGGCGTTGAAAGGCATTGTCATGCCCTAGACTGAGGCCGATGTCCGGCGATCGTCAAGAGGGCGTTCATCCCACGAAAAAGGCCGGCGCCATTTGGACGCCGGCCCTGAATTCGAAAGCGGCGCGGCTGCTCTTGCAAGCGCCGGCGCCGCTTCCGTCAGCTGCGGAACCTGATCCGCTACTCCGCAGCCGACCTCTGCGCCACGCCGCCTTCGACAGCCTCGATGATGGTCGAGACGAAGGAGTCCAGATCGTCCGGCTTGCGCGCGGTGATCAGGTTTCCGTCCTGAACCGTCATCTTGTCTTCCCAGTTGGCGCCGGCATTGATCATGTCGGTCTTGATCGACTTGTAGGAGGTCGCGCGCTTGCCCTTCACCAGGCCGGCTTCGATCAACAGCCACGGCGCATGGCAGATCGCCGCAAGCGGCTTGCCCGTGCCATAAAAGCTCTTGATGAAGTCGACGGCCGACTTTTCGGCGCGCAACGTGTCGGGATTGATCTGACCGCCCGGCAGAACAAGGGCGTCATATTGGTCCGGAGCGACCTCAATCAGAGTCTTGTCGACGGGGACCTTGCTGCCCCAGTCCTTCTCATCCCAGCCCTTGATCTCGCCTGCTTCCAGCGAGACCACATCAACCGCTGCGCCAGCGCCACGCAATTTCTTCAGCGGCACTTCCAGTTCCGACTGTTCGAAGCCGTCGGTGGCGAGAATGGCGATGCGTGCCTGTTTTATCGAAGGCATGACAAATCTCCTGCTTAGGCGGCACGAATATCGGGCATGCGCCCGCTTCCGTGCTCGGGTTTTGCTCCCTCAACGCACCGGAAAAAGATTCGTTCACCGCATTTTGCAGGAGGATGCTGACCTTTGTCAGGCGCCGGTGGAGCCGAAGCCGCCTGTTCCGCGTGCGGTCGTGCCAGTCGCCTCGCGCAGTTCGAAGCGTGCCTGCACAACGGGCGCAACAACCATCTGCGCGATGCGCATGCCGCGCGTGATGGCGAAATCATCCTGGCCAAGATTGATCAGCAGCACTTGGATCTCGCCACGATAATCGCTGTCGATCGTGCCGGGCGTGTTCAAGCAGGTGATGCCATGCTTGAGCGCAAGACCCGAACGCGGCCGGATCTGCCCCTCGAAACCGTCCGGCAGTTCCATGATGAAACCGGTTGGGATCAAGGACCGACGTCCCGGCGTGAGGATGATGCGGGCATCGGCATGAACCGCCGCACGCAAATCCATGCCGGCAGCACCCGCCGTTTCGTAAGCAGGGATCTTGAGGTCTTCGCCATGGGTCAAGCGAACGAGGCCAATGGTGGGGATGGCGGAAAGTGTTGTCATGGAGCGGCGCCATAGCCGATCCAACGGTCCACGCCAAGCCAGGGTCGACTTTCCCTCGCGTGATCGCTATATGCGCGCAACCGAACGGATTCCCTTGTCATGCCAGAACCCATCCAGGAGGCGGTTGCCCGCCGCCGCACTTTCGCGATTATTGCGCATCCCGACGCCGGCAAAACCACGCTGACCGAAAAGCTGCTGCTGTTCGGCGGCGCCATTCAGCTTGCCGGTGAGGTGAAGGCCAAGAAGGACAAGATCCAGACGCGCTCCGACTGGATGAAGATCGAGCGCGAGCGCGGCATCTCCGTCGTCACTTCGGTGATGACCTTCGAATATGGCGACAACGTCTACAATCTGCTCGACACGCCGGGCCACGAGGACTTCGCCGACGATACCTATCGCACGCTGTCGGCCGTCGACAGCGCGGTGATGGTGATCGACGCCGCGAAAGGTATCGAACCGCGTACGCTAAAACTGTTCGAAGTCTGCCGTTTGCGCGACATTCCGATCGTCACCTTCGTCAACAAGATGGACCGCGAAGCGCGCAACACGTTCGAGATCCTGGACGAGATCGAGCAGAAGCTCGCGCTGGATACCGCGCCGATGACCTGGCCGATCGGCCAGGGCAAGACGTTTTCGGGCACGTATCACCTGTCGGAAAACGCCATGCGTCGCTCCGACACGGAAGCCGAGCGCACCAAGGTCAACGGGCCGAACTCGGCACATGTCGCCGGCTTGTTGCCGGAAAACGAGCGTGACACGCTGATCGAGGAACTGGAACTGGCGCGCGAGGCCTGCCGCCCGTTCGACATGAAGGCGTTTCGCGAAGGGCATCTGACGCCGGTTTATTTCGGCTCGGCGCTACGCAATTACGGCGTGCGCGATCTGATCGAGGCGCTTGGCGAGTTCGCTCCGCCGCCGCGCGCGCAGGAAGGCGACAGCCGCACCGTGCAGGCGACGGAAGAGAAGATGACGTCTTTCGTCTTCAAGATCCAGGCCAACATGGACCCGAACCATCGTGACCGCATCGCCTTTGTGCGGGTGTGCTCGGGCACGCTTCAGCGCGGCATGAAGGCCAAGCTGGTGCGCACCGGCAAGCCGATGTCGCTCACCGCGCCGCAATTCTTCTTCGCCCGTTCGCGCATCACCGCCGACGAGGCCTATGCCGGCGACGTGGTGGGTATCCCCAACCACGGCACGCTGCGCATCGGCGATACGCTGACCGAGGGCGAGGAAATCCTGTTCCGCGGCGTGCCGAACTTCGCGCCGGAAATCCTGCGCCGTGTTCGTCTTGGCGATGCGATGAAGGCCAAGAAGCTCAAGGAAGCCCTGCAGCAGATGGCGGAAGAAGGCGTGGTGCAGCTGTTTTCGCCCGAAGACGGCTCGCCGGCCATCGTCGGCGTGGTGGGCGCGCTGCAGCTCGACGTTCTCAAGGAGCGCCTGTCGGTGGAATATACGCTGCCGGTCGACTTCGAGATCGCGCGCTTTTCCGTGTGCCGCTGGATCTCGGCCGACAGTCCGGTGGAACTCAACCGCTTCATCGAGGCGCATCGCGGCGATATTGCCAGGGATCTCGACGACGACCCCGTTTTTCTCGCCCAGCACGAATTCGGTCTCAACTACGAGGCGGAACGCTGGAAGGCGATCAAGTTCGACGCCATCAAGGATTACCAGGTGCGCGAAGCGGCTTGAGCGCCGCAGCACCCAAACGAAAGCGACTAACCCATGACTGATTTCCCCGGCGTGCTCGCGCCTCTTGCGCAAGCATTGACCGAGCGCGGCTATTCCGCCCTCACCCCCGTGCAGGATGCTGTGTTGGCCCTCGAACCGGCCGGCGCAGACGCCCTTGTTTCGGCTCAGACCGGCTCCGGCAAGACGGTGGCCTTCGGCCTGGCCCTGGCGCCGACACTGTTGGAAGATGCCGAGCGCTTCGACGAGCCATCCCAGCCGCTGGCACTCGCCATTGCACCGACGCGCGAACTGGCCTTGCAGGTCAAGCGCGAGCTGGAATGGCTGTACGCCAAGACCGGCGCCGTGGTCGTTTCCTGCGTCGGCGGTATGGATATGCGCTCCGAGCGCCGTGCGCTGGATCGCGGCTGCCATATCGTTGTCGGCACGCCCGGCCGTTTGCGCGACCATATCACCCGCCATGGGCTCGATATGAGCGAACTGCGCGCCGTCGTGCTCGATGAAGCCGACGAGATGCTCGACCTCGGTTTCCGCGAAGATCTCGAATTCATCCTGGGCTCCGCACCTGCCGATCGCCGCACCCTGATGTTCTCGGCAACCGTGTCGCGCCCGATCGCCGAACTCGCCAAAAGCTACCAGCGCGATGCGGTCCGTCTCGCAACCACGTCTGAGCGGACGCAGCATGTCGACATCGAATATCGGGCGCTGACCGTGGCGCAGGCCGATCGTGAAAACGCGATCATCAACGTTCTGCGCTATTATGAAGCGCCGAATGCCCTCGTGTTCTGCTCGACCCGCGCGGCGGTGAACCATCTGACCGCGCGCTTCAACAATCGCGGCTTCTCGGTTGTCGCCATGTCCGGCGAACTCAGCCAGAACGAGCGCACCCATGCGCTGCAGGCCATGCGCGACGGCCGCGCCCGCGTCTGTATCGCGACCGACGTTGCCGCGCGCGGTATCGATCTGCCCGGCCTGGAACTCGTGATCCACGCCGATACGCCGACCAACCGCGAAACGCTGCTGCACCGCAGCGGCCGTACGGGTCGTGCTGGTCGCAAGGGCGTGTCGGTGCTGATCGTGCCGCAGTCCGGGCGCAAGCGCGTCGAGCGGCTGCTGAGTTCGGCCAATGTCCAGGCCAACTGGGCGCGTCCGCCATCGGCCGACGAAGTTCTGGCGCGCGACAATGAGCGCATCCTCCAAGACCCGGTCTTCACCGAGCCGCTGAGCGAGGACGAGACGCCCTTCGTCACCGAACTGCTCGCAAAGCATGGCGCCGAGGCGATTGCCGCAGCCTATGTCCGCACCTTCCGCGCCAAGAATTCGGCACCGGAAGATTTGATGGAAATCGCCGTCACCGGCGCGCCTGTTCCGTCCGAAAAGCGCGTTGAGCGCCGCGACGAGTTTGGTGAAAGCATCTGGATCTCGCTGTCGGTTGGCCGCAAGCAGAATGCCGAGCCGCGCTGGCTGATCCCGATGCTGTGCAAGGCCGGCAAGCTGTCGAAAAGCGATATCGGCCAAATCAAGCTGCAACAGGACGAGAGCCTGGTTCAGCTGGAGGCGCAGGCCGGTAACCGCTTCCTGCAAGCGCTGGGCAATCGCACGCTGGAACGCGGCATCACCGCTCGCGCCATCGAGGGCACGCCGGACTTCGGCGCGCCATCGGGCGGTTACGACAAGCCTCGCGGGCCGAAGAAGCCGCATCGCGGCCAAGGTCCTAAGCCGGAAGGTAACTGGAGCAAGCCCGCCGGCAAAAAGCCTTATGCCAAGAAGGAAGGCGGCTTCGACAAGCCGTGGGCTGACAAAGGACCGAGGAAGAGCAAGCCCTTCGGCGACAAGCCTCATGCGCCCGGCGGCAAGAAGTCCAAGCGCAAGCCGGACTGAGTTCGCCTAGACCTCGATGCCGTCGCCTGCTTCGATCAGCGAATGGAAGGCGATGCCATCGCGCGCCAGGAACTTGGCATAAGTCTGATGCCGCGCCTTGATGAAGAAGTCGCGGCAATAGCCTTCATGAACGCCAAGCACCGCCTTCGGCTTCAGGTCGCGGGCGAACGCATAAGCGCTTGTTTCGGTCAGGAAGGGCGCGGTGACCGGCAGGATCAGCAGGTCCATGCCCTTGTAATCAGCCAGCCGCGGATCGAAGGAATCGACGACATGCAGGATGCGGTCGTCGATTACGAAGGCCGTCACTTCCGGCAGGCTGTCGTCCAGAATATCCTCATGCTTGACGGTTATCGCCTCGAAGCCGATCGCACCGAGTGAGAAGCGGTCGCCGTCGCCGATCACCCGCGCTACCACCATACCCTCTTCCGCAAGCCTGGCGGCGACCTCAGCGTTGCCCGTAACCTCCGCCCCGCTCAGCCGCACGATCGCCTTCAAGGCGGCGACATCGAGATGATCGGGATGCGTGTGGGTGATCAGGATCTGCCTGACATCCTCGAAGTCGGCGACATTCACGCGGTCTTCGATAAAGGACAGGAAGCCCGGATCGATCAGGACCTTCGTGCCGTCCTTTTCCAGAACCAGACAGGAATGAATGAATTTGCGGATCAACATGCGACCTCCGGGGGTTAGGACCAGAGCGCTCTCACGAAGCAGCGCGCCCATACCTATCTAAGGTGACACCTAGCGCGGAACCGGGAAGCGACGATGACTCTGCCCTTCGACAATTCTTATGCCCGTTTGCCCGAGCGCTTTTTCGCGCCGTTTCAGCCAAGCACGGTGTCGGCGCCGCTTCTGATTCAGCTCAACGAGCCGCTGGCGCGTGAACTCAGGCTTGATGCCGAATGGCTGAAAAGCCCGGATGGCTTGCAGATGCTGGCCGGCAACAGCTTTCCGGAAGGCGCGCAGCCCATTGCCATGGCTTACGCCGGCCACCAGTTCGGGCAGTTCTCACCGCAGCTGGGTGATGGCCGCGCCACCTTGCTGGGCGAAGTGGTCGATATCAAAGGCCGCCGCCGCGACATCCAGCTGAAGGGATCAGGTCCGACACCGTTTTCGCGGCGCGGTGATGGTCGTGCGGCGATCGGGCCGGTTTTGCGCGAATATATTGTCAGCGAGGCTATGGCCGCGATGGGCATTCCCACGACGCGCGCGCTGGCCGCTGTATCGACCGGCGATCCGGTTTATCGCGAAACCGTGCTGCCGGGTGCCGTGTTGACCCGCGTCGGGGCGAGCCATATCCGCGTCGGCACGTTCCAGTTCTTTGCCGCGCGCAGCGACGAGGAAGCGGTAAAGCTGCTCGCCGATCATGCCATTGTGCGCCATTACCCGGATGCGGCAGAGGCTGAAAGCCCCTATCGCGCGTTGCTGGAAGCCGTGATCGCGGCGCAGGCCTCATTGGTTGCGCGATGGATGGGCGTTGGCTTCATCCATGGCGTGATGAACACCGACAATATGGCAATCTCCGGCGAAACGATCGATTACGGCCCGTGCGCCTTTCTCGATACCTATGATCCCGCCAAGGTGTTTTCCTCGATCGACCAGTTCGGTCGCTACGCCTATGCCAATCAGCCCGGCATCGCTCAGTGGAACCTGGCGCGGCTCGCCGAAGCGCTCTTGCCACTCCTGCATGAGAACCGAGACGAAGGCGTGAAGATCGCGCAAGAGTTGATTGCCGGTTTCCGCGCTCATTTCGAGCAAGCCTATATGGCCGTTCTGCGCGCGAAATTCGGACTGCTGACGGAAGAAGAGGCAGACGGCGACCTGATGCAGGGCTTCCTCGACCGGATGGCGGAAGGCGGTGCGGATTTCACCCGCACCTTCCGCGCCCTGAATGCTGCGTTTGGCGATCCGGAACAAGATCGCGATGTGCGTGCCGAATTCATCGACCCGATGCTCTACGAGACTTGGGCACCGGACTGGCGCGCGCGTCTCGCCCGCGAGCCGGGACAGGATGGCGCGCCTTCTGAGCTGATGCGGCTGGCCAATCCCGCCTTCATCCCGCGCAACCACCGCATTGAGGAAGCGATCAGGGCGGCGATTGAAAATGCCGACTTCACGCTGTTCCACCGCCTCAACACCGTCTTGGCGCGGCCCTTCGACGATCAGCCGGAGCAGGCTGATCTTGCGATTGCACCGCATCCGGATCAGCGGGTCATGCGCACCTTCTGCGGCACGTGATCAGCCGAGCACACGGCGGGTAAGATCGATCAACAGGCGCGGCAGGATGTCGAAGCCATAGGGCACATGGATGCGCTCGAGCGGCGTGTGATAATCGCGGCCCCATGGTCCGAGATTGATGGTCGGAACACCTGCAACGCCGCCTTGGTCTGGCCAGCGAATGCCGGCCTTCCACATCGGGGTGTTGGCGGCAACGACTGCCAGATCCGCCTCGTCGGCTTCGCCAAAGAAGCTCATGTCGGAAATGCCGGCAAAATGGCCGGTGGTTTGGAGCGAAACGCCATATTTGCTTTGTGCCGCCTTAGCGAGCGCTTCCGCTGCCTGATGCAGCTTGCGTGCCGCCGGTGCCTCAGACAGGTTGGTGGGAAGATAGGGTATCGAGCCGAAGCCCAGCACGATTGCCGGGCCTGAAAACCCGCTCAGCATCCAGGTGCGTTCCGTCAAGCGGCGGCATTGTTCGGGCAAGGACAAAGCGCTTGCCGCCAACTCACCAGCGAACTGTTCGATCAGGGAGGCGTGGTTGGGATCGACCGCGACCGCTTTTTTCAGCAGCGTTTCATAGCGGTAAAGGGTAATTCGCCGATCGAGAACAGTCTCGCGATCCTGGCTTCGGGTTCCGGCCAGCCGCTTCTTCAGACCTTCGAGAAACGTGTCTGCGGCTTCGCGGCAAAGCGCCTCGAAGCTGTTCATCACCGTTTCGGGCGAGCGGCGATAGCTCAGCACGTTGAAACTCGCAAAGGCTGTGCCTGGCGTGGTCACGTCATAGCCGGGCTTGCCGTCGCTGAGGCTGAGCAGGCTCGGCAAGGTTCCCGGCGTTTCACCCGCGCTATCATCGGTGAGTTCCGGCGCCCATTCCACCCGCGCCGCGATCGCACCTGCCAGGGCAGCGGCATTGATGCCAGCCAGCGGAAAGCCGCTATGAGCGGGAACGCCGACGACATAAGCAGTCGGCAGCACCTTGCCGATCGTACCCAGTGCGATCACCCGCCCGCGATGACCATCTTCGCTATCGTCCGAAATCGCATCCAGATTGACCGCACCGACGAGATCCAGATTCTTGTCTCGCGCAATCTGCGGCAGCATCGCAGCGGCAGCGCGCGCGCCGACCGAGTTCACCTCTTCATCCGGAACGGCCAGAAACAGAAGGTTGCCGCTGCGGTTCTGGTCGGCAGCGTAATCCGCACAAACAGCGAGGCCTGCTGCAAGCCCGGCCTTCATGTCGAGGAGCCCACGGCCAGGCATGAAATCGCCGCTTGCAAGATCCGCCTTTGCGCGCTGCTCGGCTGCGGTGTGGGCGGCGGTTTCCAGCCGCAATTTCAACCGCTCGGCAAGGGCATCAGGCTGGGTGGCCAGCGGACGCAGTTCGCCATAATCCTCGATGCTCACCGTATCGAAATGGCCGGTCAGGATCAGCGTTTCGCGCCCGCTGCCGCGCAGCAGCATGGCGACGCAATGCCGACCATCCCCTTCTCGAACCGGGAAGCTCCAGCATTCTGCACCACCAAAAGCCGGATCGGCGGCCAGCGCATCGCGCAGCCAAGGTCCGAGTGCTGCTTCGCCCGCACCGCCGCTGACACTCTCGATCTCCGTCAGCGCCAGCGCCCACTGGCGCGTGATCGCGGCTGTTTGTTCCCGTCCAAGCACCATGTCGTCCCTCCGTTCAGCCAGCTTGGAAGGCGCCGTGATCCAAGGCAAGCGGCATTTGGTAAAACCTCAAGAATGCGGACACACTATCTACAAACAGATGTTGACGTTCTAGTCATATGTTGTAAATGGCTTGCGGGGACACGATTGAACCCGCCTTGCTGAAGGATACAAGCGGATCGATGGACGACCTTGGCGCGCAGGAACAGGCCGTTCTCCAACTGATTACGGCGAACCCATTCCTTGGTCAGCAGGAGATCGCCACCTCGCTCGGTCTGGCTCGCTCCACCGTGGCCGCGCATATCGCTGCGCTGGTGAACAAGGGCTATGTTCTCGGTCGCGGCTATGTTCTGCCGGCCTCGCAACGCATGGTCTGTCTGGGCGGCGCTGTGTTCGACCGCAAATATCACGCCAAGCGTCCGCTGATCTTCGAGACCTCCAATCCCGTCAACAGTCATCGCTCCTTCGGCGGCGTCGCGCGCAACGTTGCGGAGAACCTGGCGCGGCTTGGCGTGGATCTGGGCTTCGTGTCGATCGTTGGCGATGACGAAACCGGCCGCGCCCTGACGCGCCACCTCGCCGATCTCGGCGCCGATGTCAGCCAGGTCATCACGACTTCCGAACGTCCCACCGCCGAATATGCCGCCATCCTCGGCGTCGAAAACGAGCTGGTGCTCGGCATCGCCGATATGGACGTGTTCGACCTGTTCTCATCCGCGCATCTCGACCGTATCTGGCCGCATCTCGCTTCGGCGGCCTGGGTGTTCATGGACTGCAACATGCCGGCCGCGACGATTTGTACGCTGCTGGAACGCAAGGCCGGCGCGCGCTTCAAACTGGCAGTGGATACGGTGTCGACCCCGAAGGCGGCGCGGCTGCCGAAGGATCTGTCCGGCATCGACCTGCTGTTCACCAACTACGACGAGGCGAACACGCTGTTGGGCCTCACAGACGACGCCCGGTTGCAGCCACGCGATGCTGCAGAAGCCCTGCAGAGCGCTGGTGTCGGCGAGGTGATCGTGACCATGGGTGCGCAAGGCTATGCGGTGGCGACAAGCGCCGGTGTCGAGATGATGCAGCCTGTGCCGGCCCAGCCCGTTGATGTCACCGGCGCGGGTGACGCCATGATCGCCGGCACGCTCTACCGCGTTCTAGCCGGCGATCCCCTCCCGCTTGCCGCCCGAACCGGCGCCCTGCTCGCGAGCCTCACCACCGAGAGCGAAGCCAGTGTTCGCCCCGACCTTTCCGCCCGCTTCCTCGAGGCCGGCATGCACCGCGTTTCCGCTTGAGGTGAATGAACCAGCGGGACCAACAAAGAAGGCAGATCTCATGAAAGACCTCATCAAGCTCAGCGCGGAAGTGGCCGATGCCCTCCAAGCCGGCGCACCGATCGTGGCGCTGGAATCCACCATCATCACCCACGGCATGCCTTATCCCGCCAATCTGGAAATGGCGCGCGGCGTGGAAGCGCTGATCCGTGCTGAGGGCGCAATTCCCGCCACCATCGCCGTGATCGACGGCGAGTTGCGCGTCGGATTGGACGATGCCGACCTGGAAGCGCTGGCGCAGGCCACGACCGTCGTGAAGGCGTCCGGCCGCGATCTCGCCGCCGTGATGGTGCGCAAGCAGACGGCGGGCACCACCGTTTCGGCCACGATGCGGCTGGCCGAACTCGCCGGCATCGAAATCTTCGCGACCGGCGGTGTCGGCGGCGTGCATCGCGGCGCCGAACAGAGCTTTGACATTTCGGCCGACCTCACCGAACTCGGCCAGACCGGCACAACGGTGGTCTGCGCCGGCGTCAAGTCGATCCTGGATATCCCGAAGACGCTGGAAGTGCTGGAAACCCAGCGTGTGCCAGTCATCGCCTACGGGTCCGACGACTTCCCCGCCTTCTTCACCCGTTCCAGCGGCTTGAAGGCCGATCATCGCCTCGACTCCGTGGAGGAGATCGCTCAGGCCATGATCCTGCACCGCGCCCTGGGCTCTCAGACCGGCATCCTGATCGCCAATCCCATTCCAGAAGCTGATGCGCTCGATCCGTCCTTCATCGACGGCACGATCGATGATGCGGTTGCGGAAGCCGATGCAAGCGGCGTGACCCGCAAGGAGCTGACACCGTTCCTGCTCGCCAAGATCAACGAGCTCTCGGAAGGCCGCAGCTTGAAGGCCAACATCGCGCTCGTGCGGAACAATGCGGCAATTGCGGCGAAAATTGCGGTCGCTCACGCCCGTTTTCGAGCTGAAAAGGGCTGATTGAGCTGGTATTTCCGGCCGGAATGACCGGAAAAAATCCGAGAAATTTCGGTTACGCACAATTAACAATTGCGGCGGACCGCCGCCGCAATCTCGCTAGAGGTGCCACCCGCACAGCTAGCCATCTAAGCGGCTCCGGGTGCAAACCTCGCATCTGCATCACGCCGGTCGCCTCGACTTGCAGGCCAAGAAATCGAGGCGACAACAACTTGTCGCTCAAGTCGAGATGGCGAAAGGCAGAATAAAGATCACTCGATAGATACTTTTACAAACCAGCAGCTACGTTGATGATCAAAGCCCTCTATACTGCAAGAAAGGCCATCCTCATCATCATGGTAGCCGGCCTGAAATTTGTTCACTGTCCATGAGTCAACCCGTTCAAGCTTTACCTTTATAACAAATTCACACGCATTGATTCAAAGTGTGACAGCGCGTGATCGGAACCGAACGCGCCGCCGCCACTTTTCACCGGCAATTCACCTCCCGTCCGACCAACGGGAATTCCCCAAACGATGAAGAAGACCGTCCTTGCCAGCATGATGCTGGTTACCGGCCTTTGCCTGCCCACGATCGCCAATGCCCAATGTGGTGGCGCCTCGTGGTATGCTCTGACATCCAAGACCGCTTCCGGCGAGCGCATGAATGCCGCGGCCATGACAGCCGCCCATCGCAGCCTGCCTTTCGGCACCAAGATCAAGGTCACCAACAGCTCAAACGGCAAGGCCGTGGTTGTTCGGATCAATGATCGCGGTCCCTTCATCAAGGGTCGCATGCTCGACCTCTCGAAGGCCGCAGCCGGCAAACTCGGCTTCATCGGCAAGGGTCACACCAAGATCTGCATCGAAAAGGCTTGATACGTCCCAGCGAAGCTGCGGATAGTCGAGCTATCTCGCCGGCTGTCTTTTCTCCTCGATCGCCCACCGACAGCTGTGAACTTCAGGGGGCCACCCTGTAGATATCAAGCTTGCCGTTGGCCGCCTTGGTTGGCTGCAGCCAGGCTGGCGCCGCTTTGCGCTCCAGCTCGGCGGCCAGGCTTTCGGGTGCCCTGGTGACGAGCGATGCGGATTCCGGGTTACCGGAACACCACACAACCAGCGTGACACCGGAGCCCTGCAGCATGGTGCGTGCGGCTTCCGGCTCGGCCATCAACGCTTGCAGCGCGAGGCGATTGCCGTCGTGGTTGCGATGATACGGCCCCGCAAACGCGCTGTGCTTTGTGTATAAGAGAATGGCGGAACCGAGGTTCGTGGGCGCAAGCACCCTACCCGTCGGTTCCTGCACCAGTCCGGCATAATCGCGATTGTCGTAACAGGAGGTCGAGTTGTCCGGCATCATCGCCGAGGCCTCGCCCTTGATGGCGCTAAGCGCGGCATTGATGCCGACGCTGAGCGCAATCCAGCTGACGATAAACGATCCGATCCAGCTTCCGGCCATGACCAACATATGCCGCGTCGTCGGCATAGCGCTTGCTTTGCGTTGTGCATCGGCAATCCAGGATGCAAGCGCGATGGCGGTCAGCGGGAACACGAATAGCGAGCCCCGGACCTGCCAGAGCGTCACAAGATAGGCCGCGAGCAGCATGGCCAGCATAAACAGGTCCGTCCGGCGCGGTTGGCGCCGGAGCCGACCAAGCAGCACGGCGATCCCAAGCAGGGGGTAAGCGTAATAGGTCACCAGTTCCGCCGGCTTGTTCTGCAAGAGATCCCAAGCCGATTGCGCCTCGGAAACGCCTGCCAACCAATTCGCCTTCAGCCACGGATCGACCATGGCATAGGGATCGGCAAGGCATTGTGGAAAGGCGAACACCAGCAAACTAGCGGCTGCAGCGCCTAGAACCGCCAACGCAACAGCACGCCTTATTATGGTGCGTGCCACGGGCTTGATCGCAGCGATCGCGGCGAGACCGAAGCCGGCAAGCGTCGCCAAGGTCCATTGAACGACGGAAAAGGCGTCGCAGGCCGACTGCATCCAACTGGAAGCCGGTATTGTGGCAACGAAGACGGCGCCGGCGATAATGGCAAAGCCCGGCCCAAAGCCCATTGCCGTCGGGACCTCGTCTTCCCCGCGCCAAAGAAACGCAAGGGCAGCGCATAGCCCTCCAACCGCGACATAGGGCGCGGTCTCCATGCCGATCGCCAGCATCAGCGCAGCCGACGCGCCGGCACCCGCCGCCGGCCACAAACTTTGCTGGCTTCCGACAAGTCCAGCCAGCATCGCCAGCGTCAGGGTCAGTTGGGCATTGTGGTGATCCAGCGCGCCGGGCGCGAAGATGCCGACGTAATAGAGGCTGGTCGTGGCAATCACGGCAGCCGGCAACAAAGCGGCATCGCCCGCCAGGCGTCGGGCAACAAACAGGATTGAACTCAGCGCCGCAAAGAATAGCAACAAGGGCCAGACCGTTGCCGCGATGTGCTCGGCGCGCTCGGGCCCAGCGCCCAGTGCGGTACCAAGCCAGATAAGGGCGGCAATCGGCGCATCGATGAGCCGCGACCAATGCATAACAAAGCCGCCGGCCAAGCCCATGCGAAGCTGATGCAGGTCGAACCAGCCTTGCCCGCCAAGCAGGTCGCGCACCTCGACGAGGCGCAACATGCTGTCATTGTCGCCGCGCCCAACATAAAGCGTGGAGAAGCCGGAGCTGGCATAAAGGAGAAGGAGCACAAACGTGGCGAGTGCCGCCGCTGCAAAAATGAGTTTAGGCCCCGCCGTGGTCGATGCCGGGGATGGTTGAGCGACCGAAGACGTGATGGTCATACGAAAGCGCTTACTCTCACCTGCATAGGCCTTAAACGTTGTTTTCGGAGCCCGGTGGCTTCGCGCGCAAGGCGGGAATTTCCAGTACGCCGAGTAGAAAGGCGGAGAAGAAGACCTGGAAGGCAGTGGCGATCAGCATCAATCCAAGAAGCACGACACGCGGGATACTAGGATCATTGAGCGGTCCAAAACTCATCGCCGCCCATGATCCAAATGCCGAACCAAACAAGGTAAGACCCACGAGGAGACATGCCCCTGCCCCCAAAGCCAAACGATCGGTGCTGATATGAGCCTTCAACCAGCGCGACGCCGCATTCGGCGGGAGAAGGCCGATGCGGTCGGCGTACAGGCGTGACAGCATTCCAAACGTAACAAGTTGCACCCCGGTGACGACCATGAAGCACGCGGCCATGAACGTGTTCAGATCAAGCGTCAGGCTGTTGCTGAGCTGAACCGGACCTGCCGACAGCCCAGCCGTCAGCGTCAGACCCACAGCGCAGAGAAGCAAGCCAGGTATGACGAACAACCAGCGCGGGTTGTACATCAGCAGGAATTTCAGGTGGCGCCAGCCGTCGCGCCAGGTTTTCAGATGCGGGCCACGGCTTCTACCATCCGGTTTCAGCGTAGTCGGCACTTCGGCAATCGTCAGGCCAGCCAAGGCACTGCGCACCACCATTTCGCTGGCAAATTCCATGCCGGTCGTACGCAGGTCCAGCTTGCGGATACTATCCGCTCTGAAACCGCGCAGCCCGCAATGGAAATCCCTTGCTTTCACATGGAAGAAGACACGACCGAGCAGACTGAGGACCGAGTTGCCGAGGTAACGGTGCAGGAACGGCATGGCGCCCGGCTCGATCCCGCCCTTAAAGCGGTTCCCCATGACGAGATCGGCGCCGCCGCCGCGTAGCGCCTCAACGAAGGGATCAAGGGTACCGAAATCATAGCTGTCATCGGCGTCGCCCATGATGATGTAACGCCCGTGCGCTGCGGCAATGCCGCCAAGAAGTGCTGCGCCATACCCCTTCTGCGAGACAGGAACGACGCGCGCGCCCAATCCTGATGCGATGTCCTGCGATCCATCCGTACTGCCATTATCAGCGATCACGATCTCGCCGACCACACCGCTGCGATCGAGGTAGGCTTTTGCCTTGTTGATGCAGGCAGCCAGTGTTTCCGCCTCGTTAAGGCAAGGCATCAGAACCGTCAGTTCGATGGCGCCTCCCTGGAGGCGACTGGCTTGCGTGACTGCATTCATCTGGCCACTCCGAGCTGTGCTGAGGCAGCACAAGCAAACACAACACTGCGCCCGATCGGTCGCGTCACGGTTGTAGCGCAGCAAAGCTTCGAGCGCGTTAACGCATCGGGCTGTTCTGTGGCAGCTGCACTTGTGCTGGATTGGCAGGCCGGGTGGAAAGGTCTAGAGCTTGCCCCACCTTCCCGCCCTGCCTCCGGAGTTCGAACCGATGTCCCTGAAGATCGCCGTCCAGATGGATCATGTGTCCACCGTGCAGATCGCCGGAGACACCAGTTTTGCGCTTTCGCTGGAAGCGCAGCAGCGGGGCCATCAGCTGTTCCATTACACGCCGGACCGGCTTTCGCTCAGCGATGGTAAGGTTGTCGCGCGGGTGGAGGCGATGAAGCTTGCGGACGAAAAGGGCCGGCATTTCGAGCTTGGCGAGCCGGTCCGCACCGACTTGTCAGAAATGGACGTGATCCTGCTGCGCCAGGATCCGCCCTTCGACATGAACTACATCACGACGACCCACATCCTGGAGCGCATCCATCCCGGCACGTTGGTGGTCAACGATCCGGCTTGGGTGCGCAACAGCCCGGAAAAGATCTTCGTGACAGAGTTCGCAGATCTCATGCCGGAAACCCTGATCACCAAGGATCCCATGGAGGTCGCCGACTTCCGCCGCAAGCATGGCGACATCATCGTGAAGCCGCTTTACGGCAATGGCGGCGCCGGCATCTTCCATCTGCTCGAGGCCGACCGCAATTTGGCGTCCTTGCTTGAGATGTTCGGGCAGATATTCCGCGAACCCTATATCGTGCAACGCTATCTCAAGGATGTGCGCAAGGGCGACAAGCGCATCATCCTGATCGACGGCGAGCCGGTCGGTGCCATCAACCGCGTTCCATCGGACACGGACTCGCGCTCAAACATGCATGTTGGAGGTCGCGCTGAGAAAACCGAGCTGACCGATCGCGAACGCGAGATCTGTGCGCGGATCGGGCCGGCTTTGCGCGAGCGCGGTTTTATCCTGGTCGGCATCGATGTCATAGGCGACTACATGACGGAGATCAACGTGACGTCGCCGACCGGCATCCGCGAAGTCAAACGCTTTGGCGGCCAAGACATCGCCGGTTTGTTCTGGGACGTGGTGGAAGCCAAACGCCGCTAAGCCACATCGGCGACGCGCTTTGTTCTGGACGCACAACCTCCTGCAACCAAAATACATCTTATTGGCTTGATTGTTCCCTTCTTGTTCTTGATTTGAGCTTGTTCTTGTGCTTTCCTTGACTTAAGGGAAGCACATTGAAGCAGGGGCATGCGGCGCCCCTCGGGAAGCAGGGGCACATGGTTTCGCGCGTAAGAACGGTCGCCTTCCAGGGCGTGGAAGCTGTGCCCGTGGATGTTCAGGTGATGATCGCGCCCGGCAAGATGGGCATGCAGATTGTCGGTTTGCCGGACAAGGCGGTGGCGGAAAGCCGTGAGCGGGTGCAGGCCGCGCTGCATGCCTCCGGCCTATCGATGCCGCCGAAGAAGGTCACGATCAATCTGGCACCGGCCGACCTTCCGAAAGAGGGCAGCCACTACGATCTGCCCATCGCGCTGGGGCTGATGGCCGCGCTTGGCGCCATTCCGGCCGAAGCGCTAGGCGCTTTCGTGGTTCTGGGCGAACTCTCGCTCGATGGCACGATCACACCCGTTGCCGGAGCATTACCGGCTGCGATCGGTGCACATGCCGACAATAAGGGGCTGATTTGCCCGCATGGCTGCGGCCCGGAAGCGGCCTGGGCGGGTTCGGACATCGAGATCCTGGCACCGCGCAGTCTGATCGCGCTGGCCAATCACTTCCGGGGAACGCAGCTCCTGTCGCGACCCGAAGCGCGCATCCGCCCGCCCGCTTTGTCCACGCTTGATCTGGCTGACATCAAGGGCCAGGAAACCGCCAAGCGCGCGCTGGAAGTCGCTGCGGCCGGCGGGCACAACCTTCTTATGGTCGGGCCGCCCGGATCGGGCAAATCGATGCTTGCGCAGCGCATTCCCTCGATCCTGCCACCACTGCATCCACGCGAGCTTCTCGAAGTCTCCATGATCGCGTCCATCGCAGGCGAGCTTGCGGATGGTCAGTTGACAGATCGCCGACCATTTCGCGCTCCGCATCATTCCGCATCCATGGCGGCAATGGTGGGCGGCGGCTTGCGGGTGCGACCGGGCGAAGCGTCCATGGCGCATCACGGCATCCTGTTCCTCGATGAGTTCCCAGAATTCTCGCCCGCCGTGCTGGACTCGCTGCGCCAGCCGCTGGAAAGCGGGGAGTGCGTCATCGCGCGCGCCAACAACCGGGTCAGCTATCCCGCTCGCGTGCAACTGGTGGCCGCTATGAATCCATGCCGCTGCGGCATGGCCGGCGAGCCAGGTTTCCAGTGTGCGAGAGGCCCACGCTGCCAGAGCGATTATCAGGCGCGGATCTCCGGGCCGCTGCTCGACCGTATCGATCTGCGCATCAACGTGCCGGCCGTCTCCGCCGCTGATCTGATCCGCCCATCGGCAGGCGCGGAAACGAGTGCCAGCGTGGCGGTGCGGGTTGCGCGCGCCCGCGAGATCCAGCAAGCGCGCTTTGCAGCGCTTGGGCAAAGCTCGACCACCACCAACGCGCATTGCGCAGCCTCCATCGTCGATACGATCGCGGCCCTGGATGCGCGTGGCAGTTCCCTGCTGCGGGACGCGAGCGAGAAGCTGCAGTTTTCGGCCCGCGCCTACCACAGGGTTTTGCGGGTGGCGCGCACGCTGGCGGATCTTGAGGGGTCGGACGCGGTCAACCGCATTCATCTGGCCGAGGCCATTTCCTACCGGATGGCCGGAGAAGGCCAGATGCGGGCCGCTGCCTGAGGAAATCGGCGGCGCTTGGCTCGTCCTAGCCGCGCTGACGGCGCGGAAGAGGAGTGTCTCGTTCGGTTGCTCGATCAGCCAAGCCTAGGGCCGGCCGAAGCGCTAGAGCGGCCTAACTTGCGCGCAAAAAGAAGGAGCTGTGCAAGCACAGCTCCTCAAGGCCTCACCCAAGCTTGCTTAATTCGTCGTGGAGCGCACCGCACCCACCAACGGCGACGTGCTGCCGCCGCGAATGCTGTTCCAGCGCCCGGAATGGTTTTCGGCCTGCCGTTTGAGAAAACGGTAGCCGGTCTGTTCCCAGGCGAGAACCTGATCGTTCAGGTTGTCGAGGATGTAATCGCCATGATCGGTGCGGACCGTCAGCACGGCATGGCCTTCGCCGTCCGGCTTGCGCACCACGGTCATCAGCAGGTTTGCGGAGGAAATCCCGCGCTGCATCAGAACCCGACGCTTTTGCAGGGCGAAATCCTCGCAATCACCGCGCTGGCCGCCTTCGCTGGGATAGGCCCACCATTCCTGACGCCCGTAAAGGTCATTGTCGCTGACCGGCTCGACGCTGCGATTGACGGTCTGGTTGACCCGAGCGATCAGGCCAAAGGTAGCGTCTGTCAAAGCGACGGGCTTCACATTGCTGCTGCGAATGGCGCAGTCGCCAGGATAGCGCTTGCAGAATTCGTAGTGACCGATGGGCTGCGAGGTGATGCCGCCCACGTCCATTGCGGCTGCCTTGGCCTGCCCCCCGGCCGACACTGAAACCGCTGAAAACACAAGAGCGCCTGCCAGCAGGATCGCCTGTGTCCATCCGCGCGCGACCTTCATGGTGCCCTCGCCCCGCTTCCCCTCGTTAAGGAAAAATTAAGAGGAGTTACCAGGAAGAGTCAATTCACAGGGTCAAGAAGCTTCTTCTTTTGGTTAAAGGCGCGAAGCTTTCCCTGGGATAACGCGGAAAATTAGGCCTGGGCTGATCGTGCGATCTAGCTATCCTGGCTATGAACGACCTGCGGTTTAGCTCTACCGGCTGATGGTCCGCCGTAAGCGCGCATGAAGTCGACGATACGGGGTACGATCTCGGCGCGGAAGCGCGAGCCGTTGAAGACGCCGTAGTGTCCAACGGTTGGCTGCACGTAGTGGCTCTTCTTCTCCGAAGCCAGGTTCGTGCAGAGGTCATGCGCGGCCTGCGTTTGACCGAGACCCGAAATGTCGTCGTTCTCGCCTTCGATCGTCAGCAGCGCGGTGTTGCGGATGGCGGACGGGTCGACGCGGGTGCCGCGATGTTTCATCGTCCCCTTCGGCAGGCGATGTTCGATGAAGACGGTTTCCACCGTTTGCAGGTAGAACTCAGCCGTAAGATCCATGACGGCCAGGTACTCGTCATAGAAATCGCGGTGCTTTTCCGCTGAATCGCCGTCGTTCTTCACCAGGTGCATGAAGAAGTCCTTATGCGCGCCGATATGGCGGTCGAGGTTCATGCTCATGAAGCCGGTGAGCTGCAGAAAGCCGGGATACACATCGCGCATGAAGCCGGGTTCGGGGAACGGCACCTGCATGATGACATTGCTGCGGAACCAGTCGAGATCATGCTCGGCGGCGAGGTTGTTGACGGCCGTCGGATTGCGGCGGGTGTCGATCGGACCACCCATCAGGGTCATGCTGGCCGGAGCAAACGGGTCGCCGCGCTGTTCCATGATGGCGACGGCCGCGAGCACGGGAACGGAGGGCTGGCAGACGGCCATGACATGCGTGTCTGGACCAAGTTCATGCAGCATTTCAATGACATAGTCGATGTAATCATCAAGGTCGAAGCGCCCTTCGGACTGCGGCACCATGCGGGCGTCGGTCCAGTCCGTGATGTAGACTTCGGCATGGCTCATCATGGATTCCACCGTGCCGCGCAACAGCGTAGCGTAGTGGCCGGACATGGGGGCAACGATCAGCAGCTTGGGGTCGGGAGCACGTTCGGCGGGCAGGTCGCGCTCGAAATGTATCAATTTACAGAAGGGCTTAGCCCAAACAATCTTTTCTGTGACGGCAACGGTTTGGGTGCCGACTTTCGCGGTGGGAAGATCGAAGGCAGGCTTGCCGTATTGGCGGGTGGTGCGCTCGAATAGCTCGGCGCTGGCAGCGATCGTGCGGCCGAAAACCGTTTCGGTAAAAGGGTTTAGCGGATTGGTGTAGAGCGTGCGGACAGCCTCGGCCACAGCACGCGACGGCTGGAGGGCCGCATGCTGCAAAGCATAGAACTGATAGAACATGAGGTTTCCTAGTCGCGACACGGCTCACCCGAGCCTGAGAAAGGCGTCAGGATAAACTAGGACTCACAATGCTGCGTTGCAATAGGGGTGCGTGACAGCGCAAAACGGGCATATGGCAGCACAAAATACCCGAATTAAGTGGCTGCGCCCTCCACAATGATCATCTCAGCGTCGGCGCATTCCTGTCGGATCGCCTTGGCCGCTTGATACTCGGGCGAGTCGTAACATTGGCGCGCGATATCCACCGTTTCGAATTCGATGACGACATTTCGTCCACGGGCCTTACCCTCGAGTTCGGTCACTTCGCCGCCGCGTGCGAGGAACTTTGCGCCGTAGCGTTCGAAGGCCGGCTTGGCAGTGGAAACGTAATCCTTGTAGCGTTCAGGGTCGCGGACATCGACGCGCGCAATCCAGTATCCTTTAGCCATGATCTCCTCCTTCAGGCTTGCATGTCGGCCAGAATGGCAAGTGCTGCTGCTTTGCGATCGGCAGCTTTCACGATCGGGCGGCCGACCACAAGATGAGTGGCGCCTGAACGCAGAGCGTCGGCCGGGGTCATCACACGCTTCTGGTCGCCGTGATCGGACCCGGCGGGGCGAATGCCTGGGGTCACGATCGCGAGATCGGGTCCCACGACGTCGCGCACGCTGGCGGCTTCAGCCGCCGAACAGACGATGCCGCCCATGCCGGCCTGGCGGGCCTGTTCGGCGCGGCGCAGAACGAGCGCTTGCGGGTCGATGTCGTAGCCGGCTTCGCGCAGATCCTCGGCGTCCATGGAGGTGAGGACGGTGACGCCGAGCAGGCAGAGATCGGTGCCGCGGGCAGCTTCCACGGCCGCACGCATGGCCTTCGGATAGGCGTGCAGGGTCAGCATGGAAGCGCCGATGCCGAGTACGCTTTCCACGCCTTTGGCAACGGTGTTGTCGATGTCGAGCAGCTTGAGGTCGAGGAAGACCTGCTTGCCGTCCCGAACCAGTTCACGCGCGAGATCGAGCCCGCCGGCAAAGGCCAGCTGATAGCCGATCTTGTAGAAGGATACGGTGTCGCCGAGTTCGCTGACGACGGCGGACGCGATCGCCAAATCCGGCACGTCGAGCCCTACGATCAGCCGGTCGCGCGCATTGGTCATGGTTCCACTCTCTTCGACAATTGGATCGCGCGTTCTATTAAAACGCGGCAGGTGGTTTCCATTTGCCTGCTCGAGCGCTCATCGACAAGGGCGCCGTTCTCGTCGAACGCCTTGGACGCATGGGCGATGGAGCATTGCGGCGTGATGACTTCGGCACCCACCGCCATGAGGACGGCGCGCAGGTGATACAGACCGCGCATGCCGGCGAAGGCGCTGTCGGAGGAGGAGCAGAGCGCGACCGCCTTGTCGCTGAACGGACGGACGTCGCGGTTGCCGTCGCGGCGGATGCGGCTGACCCAATCCAGTGCGTTTTTCAGGAGCGGCGGGATCGAGGCATTGTATTCGGGGCTGGCGATCAGCAGACCATCATGGGCAAGGATCTGCCGTCCGAGCTGAAGGGCGGGATGCGGAATGCCCTTCTCGCGCTCCAGGTCTTCATCCATCAACGGTAGCGGATAATCGCCGAGCGAGATGCGCGTGACCTCTGCGCCGGCCAGCGCCAGTTCACGCTGCGCCACATCGGCGGTCTTGCCGCTGAAAGCGCCGGTCCGAACGGAGCCGGCGAAAACCAGGATGCGCGGGATCAGCATTGCGCCTTGGCTCAGATCTTCCAGGGCCGGCGATAGATCCAGAGCTGCGCGGGTGGAATGTTGCGCAGCATGAAGTCGAAATGCTCGACCGTGTAATTGCCCTTGCCGGGCGGTACCGGCGACAGCGTGCCATAGGTGATCTGCACGATCGGGCGACCGGCCGGCATGCGATCGAGCAGGTTTTCGACATAGCGGATGCGCTGCGGGACCTTGAAGCTCAGCAGGGGAACGGCCGAGATGATGCTGTCGAAGCTGGTATTGGCTTTGTCGCCCAGCGTCTTGTCGAGGTCGAAGGCGTCGCCATGGATGACGTTCACGTCCGGATACTGGGCGCGCAGATGCGAAACGAAATCCTCCGAATATTCGATCGACCAGAGATCGGCGGGCTTCACGCCGCGTGCCAGGATCGCCTTGGTGATGACGCCGGTGCCTGGCCCGAGTTCGAGGACCGGCAGGCCGGAGGCCGGCTGCACGACGGAGGCCATGCGCTTTGCGGTGAAGGAACTGGTGGGAATGATCGCGCCGACGGCTTTCGGCTTGTCGATCCAGCCCTTGAAGAACTTGAGTTCCTCGTCGAACCGCTCGGTGATCGACTTCTTCCTACCAGCACCAACCATGCAGTCGTCCTTCCCAATCCAACTGCGCCAGATAAATGTCAGATTGCGGCGTTTTCAATGCCGCAACGTCATGACTGCATTCCTCAGTCTCCGAAGGACTCAAAGAAGTCCTTCATGCGGGAAAAGAAGCCGCTGGAATTGGGCGAGTTTTCCTTTGAGGACAGCTGCTCGAACTCTTCCAGCAACTCGCGCTGGCGGCGCGTGAGGTTCTGCGGCGTTTCAATGTCGACCTGGATGTAGAGGTCACCCACCGTCGCCTGGCGCAGCACCGGCATGCCCTTTGAGCGCAGCCGGAACTGGCGTCCGTTCTGCGTGCCTTCCGGCACTTTGACGCGGGTCTGCGTGCCATCCAGCGTGGTCACCTCGAACTGGCCGCCAAGGGCTGCCGTAGTCATCGAGATTGGCACCTTGCAGTAGAGATCGGCGCCGTCGCGCTGGAAGAACTCGTGCGGCTTGACCGACAGGAAGATGTAGAGATCGCCGGCCGGGCCGCCGCGCATGCCGGCCTCGCCCTCGCCCGACAAGCGGATGCGGGTGCCGTCTTCAATGCCGGCCGGAATGTTGACCGACAGCGAGCGCTCTTCGGTGAGACGGCCCTGTCCCGCGCATTTCGGGCACGGATCCTTGATGATCTGGCCGCGACCCTGACATTGCGGGCAGGTGCGCTCGACCGAGAAGAAGCCTTGTGCTGCGCGCACACGACCGGTGCCCGAGCACATTGAGCAGGTGACGGGCTGCGTACCAGGCTTGGCGCCGCTGCCGCCGCATTCGTCACAAGTGATGGAAGACGGAACCCGAACCTCGGCGGTCTTGCCCGTAAAGGCTTCGCCGAGCGAGATTTCCATGTTGTAGCGAAGATCGCTGCCGCGCTCGCGGCCATTGGCGGAGCGACGCTGGCGACCGCCGCCCATCATCTCGCCGAAAATGTCTTCGAAAATATCCGAGAATCCGCCAGCCGAACTGAACCCACCACCGCGACCGCCGCCCATGCCGTTTTCAAAGGCTGCATGGCCGAAGCGATCATAGGCCGCGCGCTTTTGCGGGTCCTTCAGGCACTCATAGGCTTCGCCGATTTCCTTGAACTTGCGTTCGGCTTCCGCGTCCCCCGGATTGCGGTCGGGATGGTACTGCATCGCGAGTTTGCGGAAGGCTGATTTCAGCTCTTTCTCATCGGCGCCCTTTTGGACGCCGAGCATCTCGTAGTAATCGGCCTTGCTCATATCGCGCTGTCGGGACCCTGGGATTGATGTGTCGGAGGGCGAAATCGCCGGAGCGGGTTCGGCTTCAAGTAATGAAGCACGGCCCGCTATGCCATAGCGGCATCCACACACCCATCATTTTTTATCAATTGATGATCGGCTCAGCTCAGGCCGAGCCTGCTTCCGTCAAGACAAAGCCCGGCGCTTTGCGGCACCGGGCTTCGTTTCACGTGAGTCGTGCAGAAGCTCGCGATCAGGCGGTCTTCTTCTTGTCGTCTTCGTCGATCTCTTCGAAGTCGGCATCCACCACGTCTTCACCAGCCTTGCGGGCATCAGCCTGAGCGTCCGCTTCCGCGGCTTCAGACTGGCTGGCCTCGTACATGGCCTGGCCGAGCTTCATCGACACTTCAGCCAGAGCATTGCTCTTGGCCTTGATGTCTTCGGCATCGTCGCCTTCAACAGCGGTCTTCAGCGCGGCGATAGCATCGGCGATTGCGGTGCGATCGGCTTCCGAAACCTTATCGCCATACTCGGCCAGCGACTTCTCGGACGAGTGAATCAGACCTTCAGCCTGGTTCTTGGCTTCAACCGCAGCACGACGCTTCTTGTCGGCATCGGCATTGGCCTCGGCGTCCTTCACCATTTTCTCGATATCGGCATCCGACAAACCGCCGGAAGCCTGGATGCGGATCTGGTGCTCCTTGCCGGTGCCCTTATCCTTGGCCGACACGTTGACGATGCCGTTGGCGTCGATGTCGAAGGTCACTTCGATCTGCGGCACGCCGCGCGGTGCCGGCGGAATGCCGACGAGATCGAACTGGCCCAGCGCCTTGTTGTCGGCAGCCATTTCACGCTCGCCCTGGAACACCCGGATCGTCACGGCGCCCTGGTTGTCCTCGGCGGTCGAGAAGACCTGGCTCTTCTTGGTCGGGATCGTGGTGTTGCGATCGATCAGGCGGGTGAACACGCCACCCAGCGTTTCAATGCCGAGCGACAGCGGGGTCACGTCGAGCAGCAGCACGTCCTTGACGTCGCCCTGAAGAACGCCAGCCTGGATGGCGGCGCCGAGTGCGACGACCTCATCCGGATTCACGCCCTTATGCGGCTCCTTGCCGAAGAACTGCTTCACGATCTCCTGGATCTTGGGCATGCGGGTCATGCCGCCGACCAGAACCACTTCGTCGATCTCGCCAGCCTTGAGCGACGCATCCTTGAGGGCGGCCTTGCAGGGCTCGATCGTGCGCTGAACGAGATCGTCCACCAGTTGCTCGAACTTCGAGCGGGTGAGCTTCATCGTCAGATGCTTCGGGCCGGAAGCATCCGCGGTGATGAAGGGCAGGTTGATCTCGGTCTGCTGAGCCGAAGACAGCTCGATCTTGGCCTTTTCAGCGGCCTCCTTGAGGCGCTGAAGAGCGAGCTTGTCGTTCTTCAGGTCGATGCCCTGTTCCTTCTTGAACTCGGCAGCGAGGTATTCGACCAGACGCAGGTCGAAATCTTCACCGCCAAGGAAGGTGTCGCCGTTGGTCGACTTCACTTCGAACACGCCGTCGCCGATTTCCAGCACGGAGATATCGAAGGTGCCGCCGCCAAGATCGTAAACGGCGATGGTCTTGCCGTCCTTTTTGTCCAGGCCATAGGCAAGAGCAGCTGCGGTCGGCTCGTTGATAATGCGCAGGACTTCAAGACCGGCGATCTTGCCGGCATCCTTGGTTGCCTGACGCTGCGCGTCGTTGAAGTAGGCGGGAACGGTGATAACGGCCTTCTCGACCTTTTCGCCGAGATAAGATTCAGCCGTTTCCTTCATCTTCTGAAGGATCATGGCCGAGATCTGAGCCGGCGACTGCTTGTTGCCGCGCGTCTCGACCCAGGCATCGCCATTGTCGCCCTTGGCGATCGTGTAGGGAACGAGGCCCTGGTCCTTCTTGGTCACCGGATCATCGAAGCGGCGGCCGATCAGGCGCTTCACTGCGAAGATGGTGTTTTCCGGATTGGTGACGCCCTGACGCTTGGCCGGCTGGCCAACGAGGCGCTCGTCGGAATCGGTGAAAGCGACGATAGACGGCGTGGTGCGCGCGCCTTCCGCATTCTCGATGACCTTCGCATCCTTGCCGTCCATGACGGCGACGCAGGAATTGGTCGTTCCCAGATCGATACCAATGACTTTAGCCATGTTGTCTCTCCATTTAGCGAACAGCGATGGGACCCGGAAACGGCGTTCCCTTTGCTGCCCCTGTCACACGAAATTCCCCGGTCAGGGTTCGATCACGAACCCGTCACCGTGGCGTTGCGGCGTATATAAGAAGGGCAGTTTTTGCGCGCAAGTCGAGTGTGCGCCGCGATTGTATCTTTATGACACGATCAAACGCAGGCGCGCCGACCTCGTCAGCTGACGGCGTAGCGCAGATGGACGACGCCGTTGTCGAGCTGCTCGCAGGCTTTGAGCGACAGCTGCACCTTGCCAGCGAGGCCATCCGCGCCGGCATCGATGAAGGCTTGGCGCTCCGGGTTGCCATCCACGGCCGGTGCAATCAGCAGGCTGATTTCGTCAACCAGACCAGCTGCAAGGAACGATCCGTTAATGCCGGCACCGCCTTCCAACAGCAGGTGCTTGATGCCGAGTTCGCGGTTCAGCACTCCGAGCGCTTCGGCCAAGTCGATGTCGGACTGTTCGGCAACGATATAGGAGACGCCGTCGCTGGCGAGTTCGGCCAGATGGGTGTCGGGCACATCGGCGCCGAGGAGAACCACGACATGGTCGCCGCCGACATCCGGCTTGTCGAAATGGAGCTTACCGGAGCGATCGAGTGCGATGGCGTAGGTGTCGGCTTCGCGTTTGGCGAAGTGGAACGGACGCTCGACCTGACCGGCTTCAGCGGGCAGGTGGGCCTGCGCCTTGCTCATTTCGGCCATGGTGACACGGCCGACGATCCAGGCATCGCCGTTCAGTTGATCGTGGATCGTCTCGTAGGCACCGGTCCAATCGCTACGCTCCCCGTCCGGGCTTTCCGTCCAGCGGCTGGGGTGAAGGCGTCCGTCGATGGAGGACACCATTAGGCAGGTCACATGCGGCTTCATACGCGGGTTCCTTGCTGTTGTCGTGGGATGCGGCTCAGGCGGACCTGCCGAGATAATCGTCGTCCGCGACCTTGTGCAGCCAAGACACGGAAGCGCCGTCCTTGACCTCGGCGATCGCGATATGGGTCATCGCGCAATCGGGTGAAGCGCCATGCCAATGCACCTCATCGGGCGCAAAAAACACGATGTCACCGGGGCGGATCTCTTCGACCGGACCGCCTTCTCGTTGAGCGCGGCCGAGACCTGAGACAACCAGAAGTGTTTGGCCGAGGGGATGGGTGTGCCAGGCGGTGCGCGCGCCGGGTTCGAATGTCACGGTTGCGCTGTTTAATCCGCCGCTGCCGGTGAAGGGTGCGTCGAGACGCACCCTTCCCGTGAAATACTCCTCCGGGCCCTTCTTCGAAGGCACGATTCCGCTGCGCTTGATCTCCACGGTTAAATCCTTTCCCGGCTGCGAGCCAATAAGCTCTTCAGCCGGGGAGATAGGATCAACCGTCGCGGAAACCAGTTTTCAGCCGCGCAGCACGCCGCCGGTCTGCTTGCTGACATTGGCGACGATCTTGGCGGCGAGCGCCTCGAAGTCCTCTTCGGTGAGCGTCTTGTCGGTCGGCTGGATCGCCACTTCGATCGCCACCGACTTCTTGCCATCCCCGAGCGAGGCGCCTTCGAAGATGTCGAAGACGGACACGCCAGTGATCAGCTTCTTGTCCGCGCCGAGTGCTGCCTTGGTGAGCGAACCGGCTTCCACCGTGCGATCCACCACGAAGGCGAAATCGCGTTTTACGGCCTGGAAGTTGGACAGTTCCAGCTTCGGCTTGGTGCGGGTCGGCTTCTGCTTTGCTTCCGGGATCGCGTCCACGAAGATCTCAAAGCCGGCAAGCGGGCCTGAAGCGTCGAGGAGATCGAGCGTGTCGGGGTGGAACTCGCCGAAGGTGCCGAGCACGGTCTTCGGGCCGAGCTTGATCGTGCCTGAGCGGCCCGGATGATACCATGAGGGACCGCCAGCCTCGACCTGCAGCTTGTCGACCGGTGCCCCGCAGGCTTCGAGGGCCGCGAACGCATCGGCCTTGGCGTCGAACACGCCGACGGACTTGGCAGTACCGGACCAATGACGGCCGGCGCCTTCCAGCGTCGCGGTGCCGCGGCGGATGCCGGCTGCCACGCGGCGCTGCTTGTCCGGCGTGTTGCCTTCATAGGTGCCGGACACCTCGAACAAAGCCACATCACCGATGCCACGATCGGCATTGCGCTGCGCGGCGGCAATCAGGCCGGGCAACAACGACGGGCGCATGTCAGACATATCGGCAGCAATCGGATTGGCGAGCTTCAGGCCGATCTCGCCGCCGCCGAATGCCTTGGCCTGCGCTTCCGGAATGAAGGACCAGGTGATCGCTTCCATCATGCCACGCACGGCCAGCGCACGACGGGCGTTGCGGGTGCGGATCTGCAGCGTGGTGAGGATGCGGCCGTTCACGGCATCCAGGCTCGCCAGCGGGGTGGAGGCGATCTTGTCGACGCCCACCATGCGCATGACTTCTTCCACGAGGTCGGCCTTGCCGTCCACATCCGGGCGCCAGGAGGGCACGGTGACATCGACGACATAGCCGGCGCCGTTGATGCCGAAGCCCAGGCGCTGGAGGATTTCGAGGCTCTGCTCGCCCGGCACATCAAGGCCGGTCAGCCGCTTCACTTCCGTGACCGGGAAGGTGATGAGCTTGGGCGTATAACCGGCATAACCGACGACACGGCTTTCCGTCGGCTGGCCGCCGCAGAGATCAAGCACGAGTTCGGTGGCGCGCTCAAGACCCGGCACCATATATTCGGGATCCACGCCGCGCTCGAAGCGATAGCGCGCATCGGTGATGATTCCCAACGAGCGGCCGGTGCGGGCGATGTTCAGCGGCTCCCACAGCGCAGACTCAATCAGCACGTCGGTGGTGTTTTCATCGCAGCCAGAATGCTCGCCGCCCATGACGCCGGCGATAGATTCGACGCCGTTTTCATCCCCGATGACGCAGATTTCCGGGTTCAGCTTGTAATCGCGCCCGTCCAGCGCCAGCACGGTCTCGCCTTCTGCCGCGCGGCGCACGGTAAGGTTGCCCTTCACCTTGGCGGCGTCGAAGACGTGCAGCGGGCGGCCCTGATCGAAGGTCATGTAGTTGGTGATGTCGACCAGCGCATTGATGGGGCGCAGGCCGATGCTGAGTAGACGCTGCTGCATCCACTTGGGCGACGGGCCGTTCTTGACGCCACGCACCAGCCTCAGCGCGAAGCCGGGGCAAAGCGACGGCGTATCAGCGAAATCAAGGCTGACATCGACCGGGCACTCGCCCGAGGCTTCGAAGGCAGGTGAGGCCGGCACCTTGAGCGTGCCGAGGCCGGATGCCGCAAGATCCCTGGCAATGCCGTAAACGCCGGTGGCGTCGGGATGGTTGGGCGTCAGGTTGATGTCGATGACGGGATCGTCGAGGTGGGCCCAGCTCGCATAAGACTGACCGACCGGCGCGTCCTCCGGCAGTTCGATGATGCCGTTATGCTCGTCGGAGAGTTCCAACTCGCGCTCCGAGCACATCATGCCGCGGCTTTCGACACCGCGAATGTTGCCGACCGACAGGGTCACGTCGATGCCGGGCACATAGGTGCCGGGCGCGGCGAAAGCACCAACGAGGCCGGCACGGGCATTGGGCGCACCGCAAACCACCTGGATCGGAGCGCCCTGCCCGACGTCCACAGAGAGGACCTGCAGCTTGTCGGCATCGGGATGACGCTCAGCGGTCAAAACCCTGGCGATCGTAAACGGGCGCAGGCCAGCCTTGTCATCGACGGATTCGACTTCAAGACCGATGGCGGTCAGCCGCTCGACGATCTGTTCGAGCGAGGCGTCGGTTTCCAGATGGTCTTTCAGCCAGGATAAAGTGAGCTTCATTCAATCAATCCTCGTCCCGCATCTTCGCCCATTTCAGGCCGGCATCGCCGGAGCTGGCTCCGACCCAGGCGCGCGATTTTGGCGCGGCGTCCACCAGAAACTCGACCGCATCATCGCCGTCGCCGGAGGCTTTGCGGTAGCCGACGATCTTGCCCTGCCGATAGGAGGGCTGGGCCTTGGAAACATGCAGAGCGAGATAAGCGCCCGCCGTCAGGCTCTGGTCGACATTGGCTTCCGGAACGGTCCATGATCCCGTCCAGAACCGGCCGTCGCCGAGATCGATGACGCCGTAATCCCTCTCGCCCACAAAGTGGTAGCCACTGACCACCATGTTGGTGCGCGACGGGCTCGTGCCTGCGCCGATGCGCGCAGTCGAGCGCGCGGATGCGCGGGTCGTGCTGGTGCTTCTGCTGGCACCGATCGCCGGCTTGCGCTCGGCAAGATCAAGATCGCACATCGCGATGAGATCGTCGGCACGCAGACGCACGGCATTCTCGCGGATGATCTCGACCTTCTTCTTGTCGAGCGCCGCCAGGGCTTCAGGCGTGAATTTGTGTTTAACCGGAGTAGCCAAGATAATTCCTTAAGAGCTCAAGCCGCCGAACAAGGTCGGCATGTCGAGCGGGCGGAAGCCGTAGTGCTGGAGCCAGCGGACGTCGGCGTCGAAGAAGGCACGCAGATCCGGCATGCCGTATTTCAGCATGGCGATGCGGTCGATGCCCATGCCCCAGGCAAAGCCCTGATACTCGTCTGGATCGAGACCACCGGCACGCAGGACGTTTGGGTGAACCATGCCGCAACCCAGGATCTCCATCCAGTCATTGCCTTCGCCGAAGCGCACTTCGCCCGGACGCGAGCGGTCGCACTGGATGTCGACTTCCATCGACGGCTCGGTGAAGGGGAAGAAGCTGGGGCGGAAGCGCATGGTGACCGAGGGCACTTCGAAGAAGGCCTTGCAGAACTCTTCAAGCACCCATTTAAGGTTGCCAATATTGGCGGATTTGTCGACCACCAGACCTTCGACCTGATGGAACATCGGCGAATGGGTGGCGTCGGAATCCTGGCGATAGGTCTTGCCGGGAATGACGATGCGGATCGGCGGCTTCTGCATTTCCATCGTGCGGATCTGCACCGGCGAAGTGTGGGTGCGCAGCAGCTTGCGCTCGCCGTTTTCATCCGGCTGGAAAAAGAAGGTGTCGTGCATTTCGCGTGCCGGATGACCTTCGGGGAAATTCAGCGCCGTGAAGTTGTAGTAGTCGCTTTCGACATCCGGCCCTTCGGCAATCGAGAAGCCGAGATCGCCGAAAATCGCGGCAATCTCGTCAATCACCTGGCTGATCGGATGGATGCGACCGCGTTCGGCCGGCGACTGGCGCACAGGCAGGGTCACATCGAGCTTTTCCGATGCGAGACGGGCCGCAACGGCAACCTGGCGCAGTTCGGCCTTGCGGGCGGCGAGCGCTTCGGTGACCCGGTTCTTCAAGCCGTTGATGGCAGGTCCCTGAACCTGACGCTCTTCGGCCGACATCTTGCCGAGCGTTTTCAGCAGTTCCGAGATCGAGCCCTTCTTGCCGAGTGCTGCGACCCGGACATTTTCCAGCGCGGCTTCGTCGGATGCCGCTGCGATGTCGGCGACGACGCCGCTTTCGAGAGTTTCCAGATCGTTGCTCATCTCAGGCTCATGCTGCGACGGTGGTTGTCGCGTTTCGACATAAGAAAAACCCGCGCCAGCCCTGCCAGCGCGGGTTTCCCAAATCAGAATAGAATGTGCTTGGGAAGCGCTAGCAGTTAAGCAACAGCGCGTTCAAAAGCACCCGGCGTGGTGTCCTTGAGGTATTCCAGCGCAACCTTGGCCTTTTCGACCAGAGCAGCGAAGGCCACCGGCTCATGGATCGCCATGTCCGACAGGATCTTGCGATCGATCTCGATGCCAGCCTTGTTCAGACCGTCGATGAAACGGCCATAGGTCAGGCCATGCTCGCGGGTGGCGGCATTGATACGCTGAACCCACAGGGCGCGGAAGTTGCGCTTGCGATTCTTGCGATCGCGGTAAGCATATTGCAGCGACTTTTCGACTGCCTGCTTGGCGATGCGGATGGTGTTCTTGCGACGGCCATAGAAGCCCTTGGCGGCGTCCAGAACCTTCTTGTGCTTGGCGTGGGACGTTACGCCCCGTTTGACACGTGCCATGTCATGATCTCCTTAAAACGCGCTGTTTTTTGTTCGCCTCGGTCCTAATCCGAAAAGTCTGCAACTTTTCGGGGCCGAGCCTGCCGACGACTTAGAGGCCGTTCGGGAGGAAATTCGTGATGACCTTCTTGGCATCCGGTTCAGCAAGAACCATCGTGCCGCGGGCATCGCGAATGAACTTGTTGGAGCGCTTGATCATGCCGTGGCGCTTGCCAGCAGCAGCTGCCAGCACCTTGCCGGTGCCAGTGATCTTGAACCGCTTCTTTGCAGCGGACTTGGTCTTCATCTTGGGCATTTTGCTTTATACTCCGTTCTTATTGCGCCAATCGGCGCTCTTATCGGTTCGAGCCTTGGTTGAAGACCGGTGGCTCAAACAGCATTGAGAGCCGCCACGGCATGCCCTGCCGGACGGCTCCTTTAACGGGGCGCTCTGTAACAGCAAGAACGCCTGAGCGCAAGCACCGCGCTTAATCAGGGGACCCGGAAAAGAACCGGGATCCACCCGCTGGCCTGCGCGATTTCGATGAATTCGAAGAACGGGATGGATGCGAAGAAAACCAGGCCGTCGATCAGGGTGTTGTTGAGGATCTTCGGCCGAAACGTCACAGTTTCCTGATCGCGATAGATCAGGGGATTGGGAAAAAAGCGCGGCACGCGCGCCAGGTAGTCGGTATACGGCGCACCCAGAACGCAGGTGAGATAACGCTCCTCGCGCCTGGCAACGACATGGAAGGATACCGCGCAGATCACGCCGCAAGCCAAGGCCACCAGAAGGCTGCCGGTTTGCGCCCCGACACCGAGGGCAGCTATGCTCGAGAAGAAATAGAGCGGATTGCGGGTGACCGAATAGGGTCCGGTTTCAACAACCGACTTCGATTTATGGCCATCGATATAGAGGATCGACCACAAACGCCCGGCGATGCCAACCAGCATCAGGGCCAGGCCATAGGCCTCGATCTGCTCATGCCAGATTTCCGGCTGGCTCGATGCGCTGAACACCAGCAGCAAACAGATCAGCAGGATCATGCAGCCCAGAACCATACGGCGCGCCGACTGATAGCGCGCCATGGACTGGGAATTTTCATTGCTCATGATGAAGACGTCCGGACCAGCGGTTGAACCGCTGATCCGCCGCTTCAATCATGGCTATCTCGGGGCGAGAACCATCATCATCTGACGGCCTTCGAGCTTCGGCTCGGCCTCGACCTTGGCGATGGTCTCCGTTTCCGCCTTGACGCGGTTCAGGAGGGCCATGCCGAGTTCCATATGCGCCATTTCGCGACCGCGGAAGCGCAGGGTCAGCTTGACCTTGTCGCCTTCCTCGAAGAAGCGGTGAACGGCGCGCATCTTCACGTCATAATCATGCGTGTCGATGTTGGGACGCATCTTGATCTCCTTGATCTCGATGGTCTTCTGATTCTTGCGCGCTTCGGCAGCCTTCTTCTGGCTGGCATATTTCAGCTTGCCGAGATCGAGGATCTTGCAGACCGGCGGCTCGGCATTGGGGGAAATTTCCACGAGATCAAGCCCAGCCTGCTCGGCGATCTCAAGCGCTTCCTGAATAGAGACGTTGCCGCGATTGGCGCCCGTGTCGTCGATCAGCTGGACACGCGGAACCCGGATATCCCGGTTGGACCGTGGGCCGTCCTTGGTTGCCGGCGCGGCTTTGAATGGTCTGCGAATGGTCGTACTCTCCTGACTATTGAACGGACAGATGGATATCGGCTTGCCGCCATACCAGACACGCGGCACAACACGATGTGGGGGAATGTCGTTCACCCGCACGATGTGTCAATAGCATGCCAGCGGGCGAAAATCACCTGCTGCGATCAGAAACCTGTTTTTCAGCCGTCCAGCCGAACAAGCAGTTCAATGAAGGATTGATGGATGGGCGAAACGGGAGAGATGGCGGCAGCCACCGGTGAGGTCGCGGGCAGGCTCGATGTGGGTGATGTAAGCATCGCCTATCGTCACGCCAAGGGCGCCGCGCCGGGCTTGATGTGGCTGGGCGGCTATCGCTCCGACATGACCGGCACGAAGGCAGAGGTTCTTGCGGCTTACGCGGCCGAACAGGGGCTGCAATTTACAAGGCACGATTATTCCGGTCATGGCGCTTCCGGTGGAGCGTTCGCTGATGGCACGATTTCGCTGTGGCTCGAACAGTCACTGGCCGTGATGGATCAGATCACCGAAGGTCCGCAGATCCTGGTCGGCTCCTCCATGGGCGGCTGGATCGCGCTGCGCATGGTGCAGGAAATGAACAAGCGCGGCGACAAAGGCCGCATCGCCGGCTTGCTGCTGATTGCGCCGGCGCCCGATTTCACGGCTGAACTGATGCAGCCGCTTTTGACCAAGAAACAGAAGCAGCAAATCGAAACGCTCGGCTATCTGGAAGAGGTATCGCAATATTCCGACCAGCCCAACATCTATACGCGCGCGCTGTTCGAGGACGGCGAGCGGAACCGCGTGCTGACCGGGCTGATCGACACGCATTGCCCGGTGACGATCCTGCAAGGGATGGCGGATCCCGATGTGCCGCACAGCCACGCGCTGAAGCTCGTCGAGCATCTGCCGGCCGACAATGTCACGTTGTCGCTGATCCCCGATGGCGATCACCGTTTGTCGCGGCCGCAGGATCTCGATCTCATCACCCGCAGCGTTTCCAGCCTGGTTGAACAGGTTCGGTAGGGAAAACCGCATGCGCCTGTCGATTCCGGTTTCGGGCTTTGTTGCGGCGATCGTCGGCTTCGGCGGTACGCTGGCACTGGTGATCGCGGCAGCGCAGGCCGTGGGCGCGAACCAGGCGCAGATGGCGAGTGCGGTCACGGCGCTCTGCCTGGCGATGGCGCTTGAAACCGCGGTTCTGTCCTGGCGCTTTCGCATGCCGATCGTGACGGCCTGGTCGACACCGGGTGCGGCGCTGATTGCCGCCAGCACCGGCTTTACGATCAACGAGGCGGTGGGCGCCTTTCTGCTCACCGCGCTGCTTCTGATCGCGACCGGCCTGTTCAAGCCGCTGACGAGGCTGATCGCGCGCATTCCGGCTTCCATTGCATCCGGCATGCTGGCCGGCATCGTGGTTGGTCTGGTGACACGCGCCTTTGCGGCCATTCCAACGGACCCGGTCTTTATTCTCGGTTTGATCGCCGTGTTTTTCCTGGTGCGCTTGTGGAACCCGGCGATGTCCGTGCTGGCGATCCTGGTTGGCGGCAGTCTGCTCGCCTTTTTTACCGGACGCGTCGGCGTTTTGCCCACGCCTGAACTTTCGACCCTGACGCTGATTGCGCCTGCATTCTCATGGCAGGCGGCGATCGGCATTTCCTTGCCGCTTTATCTCGTGACCATGGCCTCGCAGAACCTGTCCGGTGTCGCAGTCTTGCGCGCGGCCGGCTACGAGCCCCCAGCCGGCCCGGCTATCGCCGCCACCGGTCTGATGTCGCTGCTGACGGCACCATTCGGCGCGCTGACGACCTGCCTTGCCGCCATCTCGGCTGCGATCTGCACAGGAGCCGATGTTCATCCCGATCCGGCCGAGCGCTGGAAGACCGGTCTGTTCTACGCACTGTCTTATCTGGTCTTCGCGATCTTTGGTGCGTCTCTGGTGGCGCTGTTTGCCGTGCTGCCGACGAGCTTCATTGCGCTTGTCGCCGGCCTGGCGCTGCTTGCTTCGCTGGCCAACGCGCTGACCATCGCGATGCGCGAGGAAGGGCATCGCACCGCTGCCATCACCGCGTTTGCCGTGACGGCTTCCGGGCTCGTTCTGGGCGGGATTGGGGCGGCGTTCTGGGGGCTCCTTGCCGGGCTGATCGTGCACGGGCTCGAAACTTGGAAAAGTACATGGAAGATCTGATACTTATTAGGTTTTCAACAAAGCTGTCTTGTATTGCCTGAAATGCTCTCCCATCTGTTTTTCAAGCAGCCGATGTCGGTTGTTTCCTAACTGAAGGAACGCAAGCAAATGCACACGACTGCACTGATCCGACCGGCTTGGACGCCGGCGACCATTGCGCTCATGGTAGTCGGCTTCGTGGTCTTTTGGCCTCTCGGCCTGGCCATGCTGGCCTACATCCTGTGGGGCGACCGGCTTGACGGTTTCAAGCGCACGATGAACGGCGAAGGCTGGTTCAAGAACTGCTCGGCCAAGCGGTCGAGTCATTTCGGCGGCGGCTTCAACTCGACCGGCAATGTGGCATTCGACGATTGGCGTTCGGCTGAGCTGACGCGCCTCGAAGAAGAGCGCCGCAAGCTGGACGAAGCACGCGACGAATTCGACGCCTATGTCCGCGAACTGCGCCGCGCCAAGGACCAGGACGAGTTCGACCGTTTCATGAACAACCGCAAGAGCCGTCCGGCTTCGAGCGAAGGTTCGACGGAGATCCGCGATCCGGGCGTCTGATCCCGCCCCGATCAACCAAACCATGGAACGGCGCCTTTCGAGGCGCCGTTTTTTATGCGCCGCGCCTTCTTCATTGTCCGCGAATCGCGCTAGCTCACCGCATGGGTCTTCTTTCCGCCTTTTCCCGTCCGCGCAAACCGGCCATCGCGCCGCCAGTGGATCGTGCGTTCACGGTGGCGGGGCGCACCTTGCCGCTCAAGATCGTTCAGAACCAGCGCTCGACGCGGCTGACGCTGCGCATCGATGTCGGCGGACGCGGGCTTCGGGTCACCACGCCGCCCGGCATCTCCCAGCGCGACGTCGACCGCTTCATCGAGCGCCATACCGGCTGGCTGGAAACGCGGCTGGCGAAGTATCCCGACCGGCCGGCAGTGCGCGCTGGCGTGCGCATCCCCATCCGCGGCGTGCCGCATCTCATCCTGCACGAGACCGGCAAACGCGGCTCTGTTTCGATCGGTGACGTTGATGGCAGCCCGGTTCTGCACGTGCACGGCGATGAGCAGCATCTGCCCCGCCGGATCAGCGACTTCCTGAAGCGCGAAGCCAAGCGCGATATCGAGGCGCTGGTGGCCAAGCATACGGAAACCGTCGGCCGCAAGGCGAAGTCGATCCGCTTCAAGGACACGACGAGCCGTTGGGGCTCCTGCACGGCAGATGGCGGCCTGTCCTTTTCGTGGCGCATCATGATGGCGCCGCCTGCCGTGATCGACTACCTCGTGGCGCATGAGGTCGCGCATCTCAAGGAAATGAACCACGGGCCGCACTTCTGGGCGCTGTGCAAGGCGCTTTGCCCCGAGACCGAGCGCTGCAAGGCCTGGCTGAAGAAGAATGGCGGCGCTTTGCAGGCGATTGCATTTGAATAGACGGGGTCTCGCCGCTATCTCCTTTCCCATGGACATCAAGATCTGCGGGCTCTCGACGCCCGAAACCGTCAATGCCGCGCTGGACGGCGGAGCGAGCCATATCGGCTTCATCTTCTTCACGAAGAGCCCGCGCAATGTGTCGGCCGAGACCGCTGGTGCGTTGCGGCAGGCGGCGCGTGGGCGGGCGCAGGCTGTTGTCGTCACGGTCAACGCGGATGATGACGCGCTGGACGACATCGTGTCTGCCGTCGAGCCGGATGTGTTGCAACTGCATGGCAGCGAAACGCCGGAGCGCGTGTCAGCAGTGAAAGCGCGCTATGGTTTGCCGGTCATGAAGGCGCTGTCGATCTCGACGGCCGACGATCTTGTGCGCGCACAGAGTTTTGCCGGCATTGCCGATCGCCTCCTGTTCGATGCCAAGCCGCCCAAGGGTGCGGAGCTTCCGGGCGGCAATGGCATCACGTTCGATTGGTCGCTGCTCGCAACCCTTGACGGTTCGCTGCCTTACATGCTTTCCGGAGGGCTCAACGCGTCGAATGTCGGCGACGCCTTGGCGCGCGTTCATCCATCCGGACTGGACATCTCGTCGGGTGTCGAGAGCGCGCCGGGCATCAAGGATGTCGCGCTGATCAAAGCTTTCTTTGCAGCCATCCGCAGCGCTCAACAGCGCGCGGCTTGAACTCAATCTTTCAGGAGGACGGCATGAACAAGCCGATCGAGCCGAATTCCTTCCGCACAGGACCAGACGAACAGGGCATGTTCGGCATTTTCGGCGGCCGCTTCGTCGCGGAAACGCTGATGCCGCTGATCCTCGACCTGCAACAGCATTGGGACGAGGCCAAGACCGATCCGGAATTCCAGGCCGAGCTGAAGTCGCTCTCTACCTATTATGCGGGCCGGCCCTCCAAACTGTATTTTGCCGAAGGTTTGACGCGGCATCTCGGCGGCGCCAAGATCTATCTAAAGCGCGAAGACCTGAACCACACCGGCTCGCACAAGATCAACAACTGCCTTGGCCAGATTCTGCTCGCCAAGCGCATGGGCAAGACGCGAATTATCGCCGAAACCGGCGCCGGCCAGCACGGCGTGGCGTCGGCCACCGTTTCGGCGCGCTTCAACCTGCCCTGCGTCGTTTACATGGGCGCCACCGATGTGGAGCGGCAGAAGCCGAACGTGTTCCGCATGAAGCTGCTCGGTGCGCAGGTCAATCCGGTATCGGCCGGCCACGGCACGCTGAAGGACGCCATGAACGAGGCCCTGCGCGATTGGGTCACGAATGTTCATGATACCTATTATCTGATCGGCACCGCCGCCGGCCCGCACCCCTATCCGGAAATGGTGCGCGACTTCCAGGCCGTGATCGGCACGGAAGCGCGTGAGCAGATCCAGGAACAGGAAGGCCGTTTGCCGGATGCGATCATCGCCGCCGTCGGTGGCGGTTCCAACGCGATCGGCCTGTTTCACCCCTTCCTCGATGATCGCGACGTGCGCATCATCGGCGTGGAAGCCGGCGGACGCGGGCTCGACGGCGTCGAGCATTGCGCCTCCATGAGCGCCGGTCAGCCCGGCGTTCTGCATGGCAACCGCACCTATCTCCTGCAGGACAAGGACGGCCAGATCATCGAAGGCCATTCGATCTCGGCTGGCCTCGATTATCCCGGCGTCGGCCCCGAGCACAGCTTCCTGCGCGACACCAAGCGCGTCGAATATATGCCGATCCTCGACGACGAGGCGCTGGAAGCCTTCCAGCTCACCACTCGCGTCGAAGGCATCATCCCGGCGCTGGAATCCGCCCACGCCATTGCCCAGGCCGTGAAGCTCGCGCCCACCATGGGCAAGGACCAGGTCATCATCGTCAACCTGTCCGGCCGCGGCGATAAGGACGTGCATACGGTTGCCGGCATGATGGGCATGGAGATCTGAGGCTTACATTGGCGCGGGTTCATGGCCTGTGCTAGCCTGCGATGCCTGTGTTGAAGGAGTGCGAAATGGGTGAAGTCCCGCTTTCACTGCACATTGAGGCCGAAACCTATCGCCGCCTCGAAGAGGAAGCGCAGCGGCAGGATGTGTCACCTGCACACATCGCCGAGCAGGCGCTCACTTGGTATCTCGAAAGCCGTAAGCATCAGCGCCAGCTCCTAAGCGAGCATGCGGCAGAAGCAAACGCCGTCCTCTCGTAGATGCTCCTGAACGGATAACCATACAGAAATATTGCGCGTCTTCGATGGTCGCGCTAACCCAGCGAGACTTGAGGCTGAAGGAGCCGACGAAACGTGACCGCCTACATCGACAAGCCCATGCGTCATGTCGATGACGGCAACATGACGCTGGATACCTACCGCCCGCGCCGCGCCCGGTTTCAGGAGGTGATGCGGGTCGGCTCGATGTCCATCAAGGTCAACGCGATCTGCGCCGATGGCAAAGCGATCGACGATGGGGTTCTGAACAAGGCGAAAGCCCGTATTATAGACGCCGAGCCGGAGATGATGCGAACGCCGCAACTGGGTGCGGGCTTCGCGATCCTGCATGAAGGTGAGGAAGGGCGCTGGCTGCTGCTTCATTGGTGGCTCGGAGGCGGCATCTGTGCCCGAAAACTTTGGCGCGCCGATCTGGCTCCCGATGCGGAATTCGAAGATGCCCCGCCTCATCTGTTTGCCTGCGTTTGGGAATTGGCGATTATCGATTTCGAGCGATGCGCCTGGACGGAAACAGCGATGTCGCACAAACCCGTTTCGGACTATATCGCGAGACGATTTTCCGGAGAGACTGTATGACCACCCGCATCGACGCCCGCTTCGCCAAGCTGAAGGACGAAGGCCGTCCCGCGCTTGTGACCTATTTCATGGGCGGTGATCCGGATTACGCGACATCGCTCAAGATCATGAAGGCGATGCCAGGGGCGGGCACGGATGTGATCGAGCTCGGCATGCCGTTTTCCGATCCGATGGCCGATGGTCCCGCGATCCAGGCAGCAGGTTTGCGCTCGTTGAAGGGCGGCCAGACGCTCGCCAAGACGGTGCAGATGGTGCGCGACTTCCGGGTGGACGACAATGAAACACCCATCGTGATGATGGGCTATTACAACCCGATCTATATCTACGGCGTTGAGCGCTTTCTCCAGGAGGCCGGCGAAGTCGGTGTCGATGGGTTGATCGTGGTCGATCTGCCGCCGGAAATGGACGAGGAGCTTTGCGTTCCAGCCCTTCGCGCGGGCATTAACTTCATCCGCCTGGCGACGCCCACCACCGACGAGAAGCGCCTGCCGAAGGTGCTCGAGAACACGTCCGGCTTTGTATATTACGTGTCAATGAACGGTATTACCGGGTCGGCGCTCGCCAATACCGGCGATGTGACGGAAGCGGTGAAGCGCATCAAGAGCCATACGGATCTGCCGGTTTGCGTCGGCTTCGGCGTCAAGACGGCCGAGCAGGCGCGGGTGATCGGCGCTTCGGCCGATGGCGTTGTGGTCGGCACGGCGATCGTCAATGCGGTCGCCAATGTGCTTGGACCGGACGGCCAGATGACGGCCGATCCCGCGGATGCCGTTGCCACCCTGATCAGCGGCCTTGCACAAGGAGTGCGGCAGGCGCGCCTTGCCCATGCCGGCTGATCGCCCCATTTTGTTTGCTCAGATAACGGAGAGCCAGCCATGAACTGGATCACCAACTACGTTCGCCCGAAGATCAACTCCATGCTCGGCCGGCGCGACATGCCGGAAAACCTCTGGATCAAGGATCCGGATTCCGGCGAGATGATCTTCCACAAGGACCTGGAAGAAAATCAGTTCGTGGTGCCGTCGTCGGGCCACCACATGAAGATCAAGGGCAAGGAGCGCCTGCGCTTCCTGTTCGATGAAGGCCATTACGACACCCTGGAGAACCCCAAGGTCGCCGTGGATCCGCTGCGTTTCCGCGACGAGAAGCGCTACATCGACCGCCTCAAGGAAAACCGTGCCAAGACCGGCATGGAAGACACGATCATCAATGCCACCGGTGAGATCGATGGCCTGCCGATCGCAGTCACCGTTCAGGATTTCTCCTTCATGGGCGGATCGCTTGGCATGGCCGCGGGCGACGCGATCATTCGCGGCTTTGAAAACGCGGTCGAGAAGAAGCTGCCGCTGGTGCTGTTTGCGGCGTCCGGCGGGGCGCGCATGCAGGAAGGCATCCTGTCCCTGATGCAGCTGGCGCGCACCACGGTGGCCGTGGACCGGCTGAAGGAAGCCGGCCTGCCTTACATCGTCGTGCTGACCAACCCGACAACCGGCGGTGTGACCGCTTCCTATGCTATGCTGGGTGACATCCATATTGCCGAACCCGGCGCCTTGATCGGCTTTGCCGGACCACGGGTGATCGAGCAGACCATTCGCGAAAAGCTGCCAGAGGGGTTCCAGCGCGCGGAATACCTGATGGAACACGGCATGGTGGACATGGTGGTGTCGCGCCTCGAACTGAAGGCGACGCTTGCCCGCCTGCTGCGGCTTTTAATGAAGCAGCCGCCGGGTGCGCTAATCGACCCTGAAGCCTTGCCGCCAGTGGCGAGCGACGAAGCGCCTGTTCCGGCGCACGCTTGACGATCAGACCGGCTTCCGCATGAGCGCCGCCACACAGGAAAGTCAGGCTGCCCGCGCGATCGAGCGGCTGATGACGCTTCATCCCAAGGGCTTCGACCTGTCCTTGGACCGGGTCACGCGCCTGCTCGAGCGGCTCGGCAATCCGCAGGATCATGTGCCGCCGGTGATCCATATCGCCGGCACCAATGGCAAGGGCTCCTGCGCGGCCTTTTCGCGCGCGCTTCTGGAAGCGGATGGGCGGATCGTGCACGTGCATACGTCCCCGCATCTCGTGAACTGGCATGAGCGCTATCGTCTAGGCGCGCCCGGCGGCGGCAGGCTGGTCGATGACGATGTGCTGACCGACGCGATCAACCGCGTTGCGGACGCCAACAATGGCGAAACGATCACCGTCTTCGAGATCCTGACGGCGGTGATGTTCGTGCTGTTTTCCGAGCATCCCGCCGACGTCGCGATCGTCGAAGTGGGATTGGGCGGGCGGTTCGACGCCACCAACGTGATCAAGCGCCCGGCGACCAGCGTGATCATGCCGGTGTCGCTCGACCATGAAGCCTATCTCGGAGACCGGGCCGAGCTGATCGCGGCGGAAAAGGCCGGTATCATCAAGCGGGGCGCGCCGGTGGTGATCGGTGCGCAGGAAAGCGAAGCCGCGCGCGAGGTGCTGGAATCGACCGCCGAGCGGCTTGGTGCACCGGCCGCCATCTATGGTCAGGACTTCTTTGCTTTCGAGGAAAACGGCCGGATGATCTATCAGGACGACACCGGCCTGATGGATCTGACCCGACCAAAACTGCCGGGCCGCCACCAATACGCCAATGCCGCCGCAGCCATTGCCGCCGTGCGGGCTGCCGGTTTCAACGTGACGCCCGACATCGCTGACCGCGCGCTGGAAGCTGTTTCTTGGCCCGGCCGCATGCAGAAGCTGACAACAGGCAGGCTGGTGGAACTCGCACCGGTTGGGGCCGAAATCTGGCTCGACGGCGGGCATAATCCCGGTGCCGGCGCGGTGATCGCGGAAGCCCTGGCGGATCAGGAAGACCGCAACCCGCGTCCGTTGTTCCTGATTGCCGGTATGATCAACACCAAGGATCAAACCAACTATTTCCGAGCGTTCAAGGGCATGGTGCGCCATGTCTTCACCGTGCCCGTCGCTTCGAGCGAAGCCGGCGTGCCGAATGACGAGCTGGCGGTACGCGCGGAAGAAGCCGGCTTGTCGGCCGAGCCGATCGCATCGGTGGGCAATGCGCTCAGCCTGTTGCGCGAAACCTGGGACGACACGGAAGTGGCGCCGCGCATCCTGATCGGCGGATCGCTTTACCTTGCCGGTCAGGTGCTGGCGGAAAACGGCACGCCGCCAGCTTGAGCTCTTCTAGGGGGCGTCAGACTTTGCGGACTGTCGCCGTTTCAGACTCAGGTGGAACACCTACCACCTTCTGGCGGTGGAAGATGAACAGGCCAGCTATGATGATGACGGCCGAGCCGATCAGAATCTGGCTGTCGGGCACATCGCCGAAGAAGATCCAGCCCATCATAATCGCCCAAAGCAGCAATGTATATTGCAAAGGCGCCAGCAGGGCCGCGGACGCGAGCTTGAGCGAGCGCGTCATCATCATGTGTGCAATGCAGGACACAACGCCGAGCATCAGCAGCGCGTAGAGGTTCGGCAGGTCGGGCATTTTCCACGCTCCTATCGACAGAACAGCGCCGATCAACAACGAGCCTATAAACTGCCAGGTGACGAGTACACTGTCGGATGTGGTCCGCAAGAGCCGGCTAAGGATCAACGTCAAGGCGAGCGACAGGCTACCGAGCAGCCCGAAGAGTGAGGGCCAGGTCAAGGACGCACTCGATGGGCGAAGCACGATGATCACGCCGATGAAGCCCACAAAAATCGCGCACCAGCGCCTCCATCCAACCCGCTCGCCAAGCAGAAAATGCGACAGCGCGGCGACATAGATCGGCCCGGCCATGTAGAAAGTCATGACGTCGGCCAGCGGCAGATAAGCGACGGCGGCGTAGAAGAACCCGGTGTCGGCCGCAGCAAAAATAACGCGCAGGACCTGGAGCATCGGCCGCTCGGGATAAAGCAGCGCGGACATGCCGCCGCGACGCGTCATCAGGGGGCCGAGAACAATGAAGGCGCCGATCGAACGCACCAGCAGGATCTGGCCGACGGAAAAGCTCGCCACCAGCCATTTGCCCATGGCGTCGTTGAGCGAGAACATGAACAGGCCGACCAGCATGATGATCACGCCGGCTGCTGCCGTGTTCGATGAAGTCAGCCGCCTGCTCAACGCGCTCATGGTCGTTTCCTCATGAAAAAAGCCCGGCTTGTTTGCCGGGCTTTCGCATAGTCTGATAGAAAATGTCAGACGTTGCCGTTGATCCAGGACGACAAAGCAGTCTTGGGCGCGGCGCCGACCTTCATGTCGGCCACTTCGCCGGCCTTGAACATCATGAGCGTGGGGATCGAGCGGACGCCGAACTGGGCGGCCAGTTCCGGGTTCTCGTCGATGTTGAGCTTGGCGATCTTCACCTTGCCGCCCATCTCCTGCGAAATCTCTTCCAGCGCGGGCGCAATCATCTTGCACGGGCCGCACCATTCCGCCCAGAAGTCGACAACGACCGGCTCGTTGGACTGGAGCACGTCGGCATCGAAATTGTTCTTGTCGACCTTGACGGTAGCCATTGCGAAAGTCCTTCAGATGTTGATGGGCCCGCTCAAAGGGGAGGATGCAGCGAGCCGTTCGGGCGAGATGTGGGCCTTTGGGTTAACGGCGTCAAGCGTGTTGCGTTGATGCTCTGTTCAATCCCGCCAATGCTGCATTCAGGCGCTCGGCCGGCAGCGCAATTAGGCGCGGCGCTTCGGTGAAAAGCAGTGCGGCTTCGATTCGACGACCGGGATAGAGATCAGCGAGAAGGGCTCGGTAAAGCGCGAGCTGCAGGATGTAGGTGTCGGGGACGGCGTCGAGATCAGCAGGCGGTGGGCGGTTGGTCTTGTAATCGAGGATCAGCACGCCTTCGCCTGTGACGGCTAGCCGGTCGATCGTTCCGGCAATGGCACGCGGCGTGCCGCCGAGGTCCAGCGTGCCCATGACGGAGACTTCCGCGCGCGAGCCCGGAGCAAACAGGCAGCCGAAGCGCTCGTCGTCCAGCACGGCGAAGACGGAACGCAATGCGGCTTCCCGTTCGTTCGGCTGCCATGCCGCACCGATGCGGTTCAGGTAGCGCTCCGCTGCAGCAGGGCGCTCCTCCGGCTGCATGTCCGGCAGGATCTGAAGCAGACGGTGGATGGCGTTGCCGCGCGCGATGGCGAAGGAGGGTTCGAGCTGCTGATCGAGCACAGGCGAGCGCGGCGTCGGCGCATCCGCTGCCGTCGTTTCGATCAACGCCGCAGCCCGCGACGGTGCCAGCGGCCTCGGCAGTCGCGGGGCGGAGGGAGCCTTGCCACGCAGGAAGGCGGGGAAGGCCGGCGGCTGGATCGCGGCGGCTTGTGTGGCTTCCTTCAACAGGACGGGCTGCTTCGTCACCTGATAATGCAGCACGGAGCCGCGATCGTCCGGCAAGGCGGTTACGGTCGTTTCCGGCTGATCTTCCAGCCCTTCGCGCACCATGGTGAGCCAGGTCGGGTTGGTCGGGCCGCGCTTGCCATGATAGCCGCAGACAATGAGCTGGTCCTCGGCGCGCGTCATGCCGACATAAAGCAGGCGGCGATATTCGTCCTCGGCCTTGTCCTTCAGTTGCGCTTCGATCGCGGCGGCAACGCTGTTGTTCAGGTCCTTGCCGGCGCGCCACAGAAAGCGTTTGCGGCGGGCGCGATCCGGCGTCTCGTAAGCCAGCAGGCGCGGCAGATGGCTGGCGATGAAGGGCTCGCCGCCGCTGTCCACCAGAAACACGATCGGTGCTTCCAGGCCCTTGGCGGCATGCACCGTCATGATGCGGATCTCGTTGCGCGTTTGGTCCATCTCGCGCTTGATGTCCGGGCCGGACTGGTCGAGCAGCGACAAGACACTTTCGAGATCGGGCGGCCCGGCGCGCTCGGCGCCCAGCAGGAAGTTCAGGAACTCGTCCAGGATTTCGCCGGCTTCATGGCCCAACCGCGAGATCATCTTTTGCCGGATTCCATCACGACCCAGTACGGCGGCATAGAACTCGAAGGCCGGTTTGAAGCCGGCTTCGTTGCGCCAGGTGGTGAGCTGGTCGAGCACGGATTTCAGGATCAGGTCGTCGCCGGCCGCTCGCCGTAGACTTTGGTAGAGCGACACGCCGTCCGGACGGCCATGCGAGAGCGCGAACAACGTTTCCTCGTCCAGCCCCAAGATCGGGCTTTTCAGCAGAGCGGCGAGAGACAGGTCGTCTTCCGGCTGTAGCACGACGCGGCCGAGCGCCACCAGATCCTGCACCGCGATGTGGCCGGGCAGGCTGAGACGATCGGCGCCCGCTACATCGATCCGGCGATTCTTCAGCGCGCGCGACAGCGCGTGAATGAAGCTGTCGCGCTTGCGCACCAGCACCATGACGTCGCCGGGGCGGATCGGGCGGCCCTTGCCGGGCAGGATCGTGTTGTTTTTCAGCCAGCCATCGACACGGGTCGCGATCTGTTCGGCCACCTGAACGGCGGGTGCGGAGGCATGGTCGATGGCGATCGTCCAGTCGTCCGGTTCCTCGACGCTGGTCGCGCCGACGAAGGGCCAGGCTTCCACCGAACCGGGCTCGATCCGGATCGCCTTGTGCTCGAAGGCCACGCCATCCTGCGTCAGCCCGCGCCGGCGCTCAGCCGTCGAGAAAACGAGATCGACGGCGGACAGAACGTCCCAGGTCGAGCGGAAGGAGCGTTGCAGCTTTACGGTTTCGAAGCGCTTTTCGGCCCCTTCGACATGCGTCTTGAACGCACGCCGATTGAGATCGAAGCTTTCCGGCTCCGCGCCCTGGAAGGAGTAGATCGACTGCTTCTCGTCGCCCACGGCGAAGATGGTGCGTTCGGCCTCTGCCCGCGCCCCTTCGCCGACGAAGAACTCGCCGGACAAAGCGCGGATTACCTCCCACTGTTGCGGGCTCGTATCCTGCGCCTCGTCCACCAGAATGTGGTCGATGCCCTGATCCAGCCGATAGCGCACCCAGGGACCGGCGTCCGAGCGGGCAAGCAGCGCGATGGTGCGGCGGATCAGGTCCTCGAAATCAAGGAAGCCGCCGGCATGTTTGAGGCGCGAATAGTTGCCGATCAGGCGGTCGGCAATGGTGAGCGCGGCCTGTGTCGCCCTGAGCATCTCCAGGAGCGCGATGCGGTCGCGGCAGGCGACCAGCGCTTCGGCTAGCCGAGTGAATTCCTCGGCGAAGTCGGGGAAGAGCGCGACCACCTCTTTCGCCGCGATCTGGCCGGGCTTGCGCGGCTCGCCAGATGCAGTGAGGAAAAGCTTGGAAAGCAGCACGAAACAGTCAGATGGCTCAGCCTTGCAGACCGCGCTCAGACCGGCAGCGAAATCCGCCGCGCGGACCTTATTCGCCGCACATTGGGCGACCGTCTCGGCCAGAGCGGCATCGAAGTAAGCGTCGGGCCACAAGGCTTCGCTCAGCGTCTCGGCCGTCTCATCCGTACCGAAACCATGCTCGGCCAGGAGGTCGCCGACATCCAGATCGGTGATCGCGGCTTGCAGGTCATCGCGCTTGGCGACGATCTCGTCCAGCAGCCGGTCGAGCCCGCTCTCGCCGCCGCGCTGGAGAACGGTCGCAAAGGCATCGGCCAGATCCGGTTCGTTGCGGGTGCCGAGCAGCAGTTCGCGCCGCGCCTGCGCCAGGAGTGCGGTGGCCGCCTGACCTTCCAGCAGCTCGAAATGGCCGGCGATGTTGGCTTCCAGCGGAAACTGATGCAGCAGCGCTTCGCAGAAGGCGTGGATGGTCTGGATCTTCAGCCCGCCCGGCGTTTCCAGCGCCTGCGCAAACAGCCGCCGCGCCCGCCTGACCGTACCGGCATTGGCGCTGCCTTCGATAGCGGCGATTTCCTTGGCGAGCGACGCATCATCCAGCATCGTCCAGCGACCGAGATCGCGGAAAATGCGGTTCGCCATATTGGCGGCGGCGGCCTTGGTGTAGGTCAGGCAAAGGATGCGCGAGGGATCGGTGCCGGACAAAAGCAGCCGCACCACGCGCTGCGACAGCACATGCGTCTTGCCCGAACCGGCATGGGCCGACACCCAAACGGAGATACCGGGGTCGGACGCCAGCTTCTGGTCGCGCAGCGTGTCTTCGGGAACGATGAAGCGCGCGCTCATTCCTCGCCCCCCTCGCCGCTTTCCGCACCCGCCGACCATTCGAGCACGCGCGCGAGATGGTCGTAATCGCCTGACGTTTCGGTTTCGCGGAAGGGCAGCGCACGGGACAGGTAGCCGCTGTGGGGATCGGCATAATGCTTGATGAGCGTTTCCAGCCGCGCCCAGGCGTCTTCCGCCAGATCGGCGGCGCTGCGCAGGGAGGCGTTGGCGCCCTTGATTTCCAGGATCGACTCCGGCTCCACCGCGCCGTTCGGCTTAAGGCGGATGTAAGCGAGTTCGGCGGGCTCGGCCTTGTCCAGATCGGCAAAGGCGCCGCGCCGCAGAAGAGCGGCTTCCAGCGCAAGCTGCGGCGCGACTAGCATATGCGCCTGCCGCTTGGAGGGCGAAGAACCGGTCTTGTAGTCGAGAATATCGGCCATGCCGCCGGGCAGCAGGTCAATGCGGTCGGCGCGTCCGCCGAGTGTCACGCTGGTGCTGCCGACCGTGGTGCCGCCTGCTACCAGCTCGGAATGGCGCGTGGGGTGCTTTTCGGCCTGCTCCTGTTCCCAGGCGATGATGTTGACGGCCATCGCCTCGAAGCGCGGCCACCAGACGACGCGGAGATCATCCGGCAGCGCCGCTTCGTCGAACGCTGCGTTGCCGATCCCGATCAGTCGGTCGAGCGCGTCAGGTGCGTGCGGATCGATCCTGGCTGCCGTAAAACCGTGCAGGATGTCGTGGAAGAGATTGCCGCGCTCGGCCACGCTCGGGTCGCGCAGCACTTCATCGAGCGGCTGAAGTTTCAGCACGCGCTTGGCATAGATCGCGTAAGGATCGCGACGCAGCGTTTCGATCTCGGTGACGGAAAAGTGCTTCGGGCGCGCAGGAAGGGGCGGCTTCGGATTGGGGCGGGGCGCGAAGGGCACGTCCTGTCGCTCGTCCAGCTTCTGCGCCCAGCCAAGCAGGATGCGTCCGCGCGCGCGCGCGGTTTCCGCGACCTCTTCGCCAAGGAAAGTCGTCAGCCGTTGCAGCCAGCGCGAGGGCACGGCGGGCGCGTCGCCGGAGCGGGCGGCACGCGACAGGATCACCCGCTCGCCGCCCAGCGCCATCATGAAATCATGCGCTGCCTGGCCGATGCGCCGTTCCGGCGGTTCCAGTGACAGGCCGCTCTTCATGCCGCGCGACAGGAAGCGATCCGGCTCGGCGCGACGCGGCCAGGTGCCTTCGTTAAGCCCGCCGACCACCAGAAGGTCGACCGTTTGCAGCCGTGCTTCGAGCGCGCCCCAGATCGCAATGCGGCCATCGCCGGCAATCGACGGCTTAACCGCTTCCGGCGCGATCAGCGCATCCAACACGCCCGGCCACTCGCCGGCCAAGATTTCGTAGCCGGCTTGTGTGCCGATCAGCGCGCGCAGGAAATCGGCGATGCCTGCTCCGGCGTCGCCTGCATAAAGCTCGGTCAGCGAGCCGTCGGCGGAGCGGCCGAGCGCTTCCAGCACCTCGACGGAGATCCGCGCCGCCGTCTCCGTGGCGAAGCGGCCGCCTTCGCGCAGCGCCACCAGCGGCACCAATGCTTGTTCGAGCGCGACCAAGACGCTGCGGGCGGCCTCGAGCTTGGCACCGTCGATGCGCGGCAGCCAGAAGGGTTTGCGCTCAGACGCACCGAGGTCGGAGAAACGGTCTTCGAACAGGGTGGCGAGCGTCGCGATGTCCGGTCGGCCAGTGCCGCCGCGCAACGCGACCAGCTCGATCATCTCTGCCGCGCGCCGCACGGTGGTGCGTTCCAGCCCGAGCGACAGCAACGGGTGTTTCAGCAGAGACAGGATCGCGACGGGATCGCCAGGCGAAAACACCGCGCGCACAGCCTGCAACAGAAGCGTTGCGGGTGGCGTCTTGAACAGGGGCGTACCGCCGGAGTCATCGGCCGTGATGCCGAAGCGGCGCAGTTCCGCGCTCACCCGGCGTGCCAAAATGCGGTCGCCGGTGACCAACGCGGCTGTCTGGCCGGGCTCCTCGATGGCCTGGCGCAGCGCGATCGCGATTGCCAGCGCCTCGTCGCGCTCGGTGGGCGCATCCAGCAGGGTGACGCCGGCGAAGGCGGCATCGAGATCGCTCTGGCTATAGGCGCTGCGGTGCTCGGCCCAGGCATCGGTCGTGTCGGCCGGGCGCAGCGCTTCGGACAGGGCCGCGAGACGCAGCGTGCGGTGAGCCGGCGCATCGGCGATCGCTTCGACATCACCGCGCAGCACGCGCAGGTGCGCGATCAGCTTGCGCAGCTGGTATTGCGGATGGCCGTAGACGCTGGGGTCTTCAGCCGATCGGCCGATCGCGTTCCACGCCGCATTGTCCAGGCTCTGGTCGAGGCCGGGAAGCACGATCGCTCCGTTCGGTAAGCGCGCGATGACACTTAGAAGCTCGGCGGTTGCGGGGATCGAACCGGTGGATCCGGCGACGATCACCGGACCGGCGGGCGGATTGCGTTGCAGGCGGGCGGCCTCAGTGCGGATCAGGGCGTTGCGATGGGCGGCGGGATTGCTGCGGCCCAGTTCAGCCAGCATCGCCGGCCATTGCTCGGAAACGATCGACAAAAAGGCCAGCGTCACCTGCCACCAGTTGGCGAGGCCTTCCGGCACGAGGTCGCCGAGCTTCGACCAGTCGGCGCCTTCCGTTTCGATCTCGTCCATAAGGTCGGTGAGATCGCGCGCCAGCCACAGCGCATCGGCGGACGAGGCCGGCACCACGACGTCCTCGCCGTACAACGCGGCAAGGTGGCCGGGCAGGCGCTCGATCCAGCGGCGCACAAGCGGAGCGAGATGCAGCAGGCGGTCGAGCGCGGCGACCGGCGGATCAAGATCGACAGTGGAATGATCCGCGCTTTCGAAAAGGACGCGGTCTTCCTCGAACTCGCCAAGCGGGCGGATGGTGGGCAGGATCGAGGCGCGGCCCTCGCCCATTTCCACGAACAGGCTGCGCAATTCGCGCGCGGCACGGCGGGTCGGCACGAAGATCGTGGTGGCGGACAGCGCCAGCGGATCATCGCCGCGCCAGTTCGCCTCCTCGTGGAAGCGCCCGCTGCGGACAGCTTCAACCAGCGTGGGCAGAAACGGCAGGCCGGCGGGAATGTTGAAGACGCGCGGCCCGGCGGCGCGCGGCGTCATTGCGCCTGCTGCCGCCATGCAGCAACGGTGGCTTCGGCGGGAGCGATCGCGTCCGGCGTGCCGACGGTGATCCAGCGCCCGCGCATGACCATGCCATGAAGGCGGCCGTCAGTGATGGCGCGGTCGAAATAGGCGTTGAGCGAATGCGGGGTGGCTTCCGCGCCGGCGAAGATGCGGGGGTGGACGATGCCGGCGCCGGCATAAACGAGGCCGGCCGGATCCTTGGCGCGTGCTAGTTGCCCTTCCCCATCGATGAGGAAATCGGTCGAACCAGAATGGCCGGTTACATCATCCATGGAAGCCAACATCAGCAGGATATCCATCCGCGCTTCGTCCCACAGCCCAGCCAGACGGGACAGGCTTGAGGGCTGTTGGTCCAGCCAAAACGTGTCGGCATTGAGGATATAGAAGGGCTTTTCCCCAAGCTGCGGCAGCGCGTTGACGATGCCGCCGGCGGAATCCAGCAGTTCGGTGCGTTCGTCGGAGATCGTGATGCGCGGCGATTGGCGCGAGGCCACATGCGCCTCGATCAGGTCGGCAAGATAATGCACGTTGACGACGGCCCGCTCGACGCCCTCGGCCTGCAGCGCGTTCAGCCCCCAATCGAGCAGCGTCTTGCCGGCCACCGGCACCAACGGCTTGGGGATCGTGTCGGTAATCGGCCGCATACGCTTGCCGAGACCGGCGGCGAGCACCATGGCCGTGCGGGGTGTTTCACCTTGCATCGGCAGGTGCCAGAATGCCGTTGTCCTCGACGAAGCGGCGGACGGGATCAAGCGCGGGATGCGCAATCGCGCGCGCGAAATAGCTGCGGATGCGCGGCAGGTGCTTGAGATAGACCGGCTTGCTGTCGCGCTCGTTCAACCGCACGAAAATGCCGAGGATTTTGGCGTTGCGTTGCGCGGCCATGATCGCATAGGCACGCTCGAAGCCTTCCACGTCGAAGGTGCCTTGAGCCTTTCGCGCGGCGACGTAGGCAGCCTTGGTCCATGCTTCCAGCGCCGGATCGATGTCGACTCGGGCGTCCATGGCGAGCGAGGCGACGTCGTAGGCAGATGGGCCGATCAAGGCGTCCTGGAAGTCGATCACGCCGATGCGGTTCAAGCCGCTTTCTTCAGGGCGCCAGATCAGGTTCGGGGAATGGTAATCGCGGATCACGAGATGCTTTTCGGCCGTGTCCAGCTGGTCGCAGACTTGGTTCCAGGCGGCGCCATAGGCAGCGCGCAGAGTGTCCGAAGCCGGCTTGCCGGTGAAATAAGGCAGATACCAGTCGCTCAACAGCTCGGCTTCGATCGTGAGGGCATCGCGATCATAGGCGGGCACGACGTAGGTGCCGCCGCCGACCGGCAGCGTGGCAGGGAACGGCTGAGCATGGAAGGCGGCGAGCACCTCGGCGGCGAGGTGGTAGCGCTCGGCGACCGGCTTACCATCATCGAGAAAATTGCCGTGGCCGAGATGCTCGATCAACAGCAGGCCCTGGTCGAGATCCTCCGCATGGATCGCCGGCGCGGCCAGGCCACGCTGCCGCAAGGCATTGCCGATCGCCACGAAAGGCGTGACGCTTTCGGCGAGATGGGCGATCTGGCTGTAGGGCTTGTTGTTGCGGATCGGCGGACCGTCCGGGCGCTTCGGCGCGTCCATCAGGATGCGGATCGGCGTGTCGGGCTGCGTGATCGTTTCGTAAGCGCGGGTTGACGCATCACCGAACATGAAAATGCGGTCGGCTTCCCCTTGCCCTGCTTCCGCGAGAAAGTCGCGAATGGCGAGAGAGCGCTGGATGCGCGCCAACGTGAAAGCAGGTCCGTCGAACGTAATCCGGCGGCCCTTACCGGATGGCTCGATCGTAACGGCCACAGGATTGCCCGGCAGATTGCCCTCCGCACGCTCCGGCCATTCCACCAGCACCACACCACGTTCGGCCGCTTCATCAAGGCCGAGTTCGTCGAGTTCATCAGGCGAGCCAATGCGGTAAAGATCGGCATGGAGAACGGGCAGCCGCGCTTGGTACTCCTGCACCAGCGTGAAGGTCGGGCTCGGCACATCAAGGTCGGGATTACCAGCCAATGCACAGATCATCGCCCGTGCCAATGTCGACTTGCCCGCGCCAAGATCGCCCGACAGCGCCAGCACGTCGCCGGCTTTCAGCGCCAACGCGAGATCGGCGCCCAGCCTGCTCATCGCGGTTTCGCCATCCACCTGCAAGGTGATGTTTTCAGAGGTCACTCGGCCGCCTCGCGCATGCGGGCCGGGCGGCTGGGAAAACGGCAGATCACGGTGGTGCCGCGGTCGCGGCCGGTTTCAATGTCGATCACGCCGCCATGCAGCTCGACGAAGCTCTTCACGATGGAAAGGCCAAGGCCGGCGCCGCGTCGGCGGCCGCCATTGGCACGCGGTTCGAAACGGCGAAAGACGGTGTCCAGCACATCGTCCGGCATGCCGGGGCCGTCGTCATGCACGCTGAACACCACGCTGTCGGCTTCTTCGACACAGGCCAGCGTCACGGTCGAGCCTTCCGGCGCGAAGTTGCCGGCATTGCTCAGGAGATTGACCAGAATCTGTTTGATGCGGTGCTCGTCGGCCAAAAGCGTGCGTGGCGCATGCGTGAGGTCGGCGCGCAGCGCGATCGCATGTTCCTTGAGCCGATCCTCCACCAGCTCCACCGCCGCCTGCACCGTTTCGGCAACCGGCACTTCCGCGATGTCGAGTGCGACCATGCCGGCATCCACCGTCGCGAGGTCGAGGATATCGTTGACGATGGTAAGCAGCACCGAGGACGACGAGCCAATATGGTCTAGGTAATCGCGCTGCTTTTCGTTCAACGGTCCGGTGGTCGGCTGTGTCAGGAGTTCGGTGAAGCCGATGATATTGGTAAGTGGCGACCGCAACTCGTAAGAGACGTGCTGCACGAAGTCGTTTTTCAGCTGCTCGGAGCGAAGGAGGGCCTCGTTCTTGTCGGTCAGCGCACGCTCGATATTGGCGCTGTCGGTGACATCGACGAAGGTAATCATCGACTGACCATTCGGCAGATGGATCAGCGCATGGCGCAGGATCGTGCCGGACAGAAGCTCGACCTGTCCCTGGCGATCGCGGCGCTCCTCGTCGAAGCCGGTCACGGACGCGACGAAGTCGTTCCAGGGATTGTCTGAGGTGCGGGCGTCAGCCGCTTCGCGCAGCACCGCGATATGTGTGCCGGGGGCGGCGAGATCGGTGGGGAGAGCCCAAAGCTGATGAAAGGCGGGATTGGACAGGCGCACGCGCCCGTCAGGGCCGAACACCGCGACGCCTTCCGCTAGATTGTCGAGCGTTTCGCCCTGCACGCGCACGGCCGTGCGGTAGCGGCTTTCGAGATCGATCTGTTCGGTGAGGTTTTCGAACACCCAGGTTGCGCCGCCGCGCGGCTGCGGATTGCCGACGACGCGCAGCGTGCGGCCATCCGGCAGATACCACTGGTCGGCGATCGGCTCGACGGCGCGGTAGGCCGAAAGCACGTTTTCCTTCCAGCGGCGCCATTCCGGCTGTTCGGCGAGCTTGCGCTCAGAGCGCAGCCGGTCGAGCATCAAGGCGTGGTCCGGCGCGCTTTCCAGGAAGCCGAGATCGAGATCCCACAGCCGCTGGAAGGCCTGGTTGAAGAAGCGCAGTTTCTGATCGGCGTCGAAGATCGCGATCGCCGTGTTGATCTGGTCGAGCGTGTCGGAATGGCTTTTCACCGTGCGCTCGTGCTCAGCGCGCATGGCCTCGATCTCGCTGACGTCGCAGGCGATGCCGGCCGAACCCTGCGGTGTCGCAGCGTCGGTCACGGCCACCATGCGGCGGTCGCCACCGATCACGGTGGAGACGGTCTGCTGGAAGGCGCGGCCTTGCGCGACTTCCGCCGCAATCGCCGAGCGCACCGGTGTACCGAGCAGTTCGCGACTTTCGCGCACGGCGGTGGCAGCATCTGAGGCGTCGACTGCTTTGGCGTAGGCGCGGTTCACCCACTGCATGCGGCCGCCCGCATCGCGCAGCCAGAACGGCAGGTTGAGCGTATCGAGCAAGGTCAAGAGGGCTGTGCGCTCACCTTCCAGACGCTGGTGCTCCAGCCGAAGGGCGGCATGGGAACGCTGCGCCTGGGTGAGCGAGGTAAAGCGCAGCAGCGCCAGGCTCGGCGAGCGGCGCCCCTGAACGTCCAGCAGCGCGCCGTTCTGCGTTTCCACCGCGAGATCGAATGGCGTCGCGTGATCGCGCAAACCGGACACGGCATGATCGAGTGCTGCGGCGGAGCGTGGCGTCAGCCAGCGGCCGAACGCCAGAAAGGCGGCGCGTTCTTCCGGCGCGCCGGCCTCAGTCGGCAGGCCGCCGACCAGATCCGGACGCTTGCCTTCGGTGTCCCACACCACGATGCGCTGGTCGCGCATGTTGAGCAGCGCATCGGCGCGCTGGGCCTGGGTGCCGAGCTCGGCGACACGAGTGCGCAACTCGACATTTTCGGCAGCCGTGCGGCCGCGCTCGCGGATCAGCCAAACGGCGGAAATCATGGCGGCAAACAGAATGCCGCAAAAGGTGGCGAACTGGATGACTTCCGGCGTGCTCATTGAAAAGCCGGGGCTTTGCGCCAAAGCAGGCGTGGCTGCGAGAAGCGCGACAGAAGCGGATCCCGTTGCAAGCACCGTTAAACGGCGGCCTGCACGCAACAAGCCGGCAAGCGCTTTGCCGCACTTGGAATCGAGCATCCCCGCTTGAAGCGGGTCGTTGGATGGCATGTCTTGTAACCCTCTCGCCGCCTGCCAAGACCGCCTGGCTGCGATACCGGGTGGGCTCTAAGCCCCGCGCCCCAGCGTCCGATATCGCGAATCATGACACTGTACAGACATCACGATTCTGCGGGAAGAATCCCGCCGCGAAAAAGTGAGGCGCGGCGAAAAGTCAATCGCCGCGCCTCAATATCTTGTGGTTATTAACTGAGTTATCAGTAGCGGTAGTGTTCGGCCTTATACGGTCCCTGTGGCGTCACGCCGATATAAGCGGCCTGTTCGTCCGAGAGCGTCGTGAGCTTTGCGCCGAGCTTGTCCAAGTGCAGACGGGCGACCTTCTCGTCCAAGTGCTTGGGCAGCGTGTAAACTTCGTTGCGGTAGTCCGACCCCTTCGTCCAAAGCTCGATCTGCGCCAGCACCTGGTTGGTGAAGGATGCCGACATCACGAAGGATGGATGACCGGTCGCGTTGCCGAGATTGAGCAAACGGCCTTCCGACAGGAGGATCAGCCGCTTGCCATCGGGGAATTCGACCATGTCGACCTGCGGCTTCACATTGGTCCATTTCAGGTAGCGCAGCGCTGCGACCTGGATCTCGTTGTCGAAGTGGCCGATATTGCCGACGATCGTCATGTCCTTCATCAGGCGCATGTGGTCGAGGGTGATGACGTCCTTGTTGCCGGTTGTAGTGATCACGATGTCGGCGGTCGGTGCGGCATCTTCCAGCGTGACGACTTCATAGCCGTCCATCGCGGCTTGCAAGGCGCAGATCGGATCGACTTCCGTGACCTTTACGCGGGCACCGGCGCCGCGCAGCGACGCGGACGAGCCTTTGCCGACATCGCCATAGCCGCAGACAACCGCGACTTTGCCGGCCATCATCACGTCGGTGCCGCGACGAATCCCATCCACCAGCGACTCCTTGCAGCCATACTTGTTGTCGAACTTCGACTTGGTAACGCTGTCATTGACGTTGATGGCCGGGAACGGCAGGAGGCCGCGCTTCTGCAGCTGGTAGAGCCGGTTCACGCCCGTCGTGGTTTCCTCGCTGACGCCCTTCAGGGCGTCGCGCGTGCGGGTGAAGAAGCCAGGCGATGACGCCATGCGGGTCTTGATCTGCGCGAAGAGGATTTCCTCTTCTTCGTTGCCCGGATTGGACAGCACGTCCTCGCCGGCCTCGGCCCGCGCGCCGATCAGGATATACATCGTAGCGTCGCCGCCATCGTCGAGGATGAGGTTGCTCGGCTGGCCATCCGGCCACTGGAAGATCTGGTCAGTGTAGCGCCAGTAGTCCCCGAGCGTTTCGCCCTTGATCGCGAAAACCGGCGTGCCGGTCGCGGCGATCGCGGCAGCCGCATGATCCTGCGTGGAGAAGATGTTGCAGGAGGCCCAGCGCACTTCGGCGCCAACGGCCTGCAGCGTTTCGATCAGCACCGCGGTTTGCACCGTCATATGGAGCGAACCGGAAATGCGCGCGCCCTTCAACGGCTTGGAGGTGCCGAACTCTTCGCGCGTGGCCATCAGGCCGGGCATCTCGGTTTCGGCTATGTCGAGTTCCTTGCGGCCCCAGTCCGCGAGGTTGATGTCGGCAATAATATAATCGGTGGTCATGAAGCTTCCTTCCGGAGGGCAGCAGCGCGCGAGACGAGGGATCTGCCCGCGCAAAAAGATGCCGCTGTCCTATCAGAGGAAGTACCGTTCGACAACATACACATAAAGACGTCTTTATGTCGTTATGAAGCTTAGTGCTCCTCGCCGAAGCGGTCGGCGATCAGTGCTTCAAGCGCAGCGATCACTTCCGCCGCATCGTCGCCCTTGGCGCTGACACGGATTGAGCAACCGGGGCTGGCTGCCAGCATCATCAGGCCCATGATGGAGGTGCCGCCGACGCTCACTCCGTCCTTTTCCACCCGCACATCCGCATTGAAGCTGCCGGCAACCTGCACGAATTTGGCGGAAGCGCGGGCATGCAGGCCACGCTGGTTGACGATGGTGAGTTCTCTGGAAAGCGCGGCGTTCTGGGTTGGGCTCATTTACAGGTCAGCAGCTGGCTGGCGACGTTGATGTATTTGCGGCCGGCCATCTGGGCGTAATCCAGAGCCTGCTGCATGGAATGGGTGACGCGCACGCTGGTGAGCTTGATCAGCATCGGCAGGTTGGTTCCGGCAATCACTTCCACCCGTCCCGTTTCCATCACGGAAATAGCGAGGTTGGAGGGCGTGCCGCCGAACATGTCGGTCAGGATGATCACACCCTTGCCAGTATCGACCTCGGCCACCGCATCCACGATGTCTTGCCGCCGCTGTTCCATATTGTCGTCCGCACCGATGCACACAGTCATGAACTGTGTTTGCGCGCCGACGACATGTTCGACGGCTAAGCGGAATTCTTCGGCCAGGCGACCGTGCGTCACCAGCACGAGTCCGATCATTCTTGAGCGACTCCCGTCAGATCCGCCTGATAGTGGATGGCGGCCGCGCCTTCGCAGGTGCGGGACGGCCATCTTGTCGAGCCCGATCCCGTTGACAAGCCATTATCTGCGCTTTGCATGGTCACAATGCCGCAGTTTGCGCCTCAGACCGGTAAATTTCCAGGCAAAACTTTGTCACCGAGGATTTTGAGCAACGGCGTAACGGCGGTTTCCGTGCTGCGCTGCGGCAGGTTCAGCAAAGGCAGGGTCACCTGCTCGAGCTCGACAGTGCGCCCTTCCACCATCCGCTCGATGGTTTCCGCCGCCACTAGATCGACCACCCAATCCACTTGAGCCCTTCCTTCAAAGACCATTGGCATGGGACCAAGCGGCGGCAGTTCCGCCAGGCCGGCAAGCGGCTGCGGCACCCATCCGATCAGCCTTCCATGATGGTGTTCGAGATAGACCTGGTCGTCCGCCACCAGGCGCGCGAAGACGCCAAGTTGTCGGCCAGCCGCAATGAGCGCCAAGGCGAGCGTGCTTTTGCCGGCGCCCGACGCGCCGCGGATCAGGACACCCTTGTCGCCGACAACAACCAGAGTGCCATGATGATTGGCGGCCACCCTGCTGATCAGCTTTCAGCCGGCAGGCTGACCACGAAGCGCGCGCCTTGGTAATCGTCGGGCTCGGGCCCAATGATGTTCTCCGCGCTCAGCGTGCCGCCATGCGCTTCCACAATCTGCCGGCTGATCGACAGGCCCAGCCCGGAATTCTGACCGAAGGCTTCGCTCGACGGGCGGTCGGTGTAAAAGCGCTCGAAGATGCGCTCGATATCTTCCACCCGGATGCCCGGCCCATTGTCCGACACGGTGATCACGAAGCGCTTGTTCTGTCGCGCAAGATTGATGTCGATCGCCCCGCCCTCATCCGGCACGAAGGATCGCGCATTCTCGATCAGGTTGGTCAGCACCTGGCCCAGGCGCAGGTCATGGCCGATCACATGGTAGGCCTTCACACCCTGCGGCAGCTTCTCGGCCGTAAAGCTGATCGCCACCGGCTTCTTGTGCCGTCCAGGCTCGGCCGAGATCGCGACGATGTCGGTAATCAGTTTCTTCAGATCGACCTTGGCCGCATCGTCGCGCGCCAGTTCGGCATCAAGGCGCGAGGCATCGGAAATGTCAGTGATCAGGCGGTCGAGGCGCCGCACGTCGTGCTGGATCACCTCCATCAGGCGATCACGCGCTTCCGGCTTCTTGGCGAGCGGCAGCGTTTCGACTGCGCTGCGCAAGCTCGTTAGCGGGTTCTTCAGCTCATGCGCGACATCGGCCGCGAAACTCTCGATCGCCTCAATGCGGGCATAAAGGGCGTTGGTCATGTCGCGCACGGCAATCGACAGGTTGCCGATCTCGTCGCCGCGATCGGAAAAATCCGGAATTTCTTCGCGCGTCGAAGAGCCCCGGCGCACGCGCACGGCGGCGGCAGCCAAACGGCGCAACGGCTGGGCGATGGTGGATGCGAGCAGCATCGACAGGATGGCGACGACAAGTGCTGCCACGCCGAACACGCGGTAGATCGCCTTGCGCTCTTCAGCGACGATCTTGTCGATATCGCCGCCCTGCGTCGACAGCATCAGCACGCCAAGCACAGCGCGAAAACGCTGCACGGGCACGGCGACCGAGACAACCAGTTCGCCCTGCTCGCCGGAACGCACGGTGGTGGACGGACCTCCGTTCAAGGCGTTCATGACTTCCGGAAAGGCCGTGCCGCTGCCGCCGGGCGCTTCCTTGTAAACGGGAAGATCGGTGCGGCGGAAAAAGCTGATCACATAATCTTCCGCCTGTTCGAACCAGTTCGACTCTTCGGTGACCGGCGGAAGGTTGTAGCGCAGGATCTGGCCGCGCGAATAAAGCCGGCTGGAATCCAAAAGCAGATTGGCGTCGCGATCATAGATGCGCGCCCGCGTTTTCGTTGGCGAGATCAGGCGCCGCAGCAGCGGTGCAACGCGCTCGGGATTGATCGGGAAGTCCAGGCTGTCGAGCTGGTCGGCGCCCGGTGCCACGCTTTCACCAGCCTGCAACTCCAGCAGCGCTTCCGGATCGATGCTGATGGAATCCGTGTCGACCGTTGCCGAGGCTGCCACGGCGCTGGCGATGATCTCGCCCTGCGTCATCAGGCTTTCGACCTTGGCGTCGATCAGCCCGTCGCGGAACTGGTTGAGATAGGAGATGCCGACAACCAGCACGCCGAGGGCTGCCAGGTTCAGGATCAGGATGCGGCGCGTGAGGCTAGAAAAGACGTAATGGCCGAGGAAGCGCTGCAGGGTGCGGTTGAAGCGGCTCCAACCGATGCGCAAGCGCCGGCGCGATTGGCGCAGCGGGGCGCCAACCGTTTTGACGAAACCGGTATTCGGCTCGTCCAGTTGCGTCATTGCGGATCCCCGCTCTGAATTGGATTACGCCTCCTTGAAGCGATATCCGACGCCATACAGCGTTTCGATCATCTCGAAGTCGTCATCGACCTGCTTGAACTTCTTGCGCAACCGCTTGATGTGGCTGTCGATGGTGCGGTCGTCGACATAGACCTGCTCATCATAGGCCGAATCCATCAGAGCATCGCGGCTTTTCACGACGCCCGGACGCTGCGCCAGGGAATGCAGGATCAAAAATTCAGTCACTGTCAGCGTCACCGGCTCGCCCTTCCAGGTGCAGGTATGGCGCTCCTGGTCCATAACGAGCTGGCCGCGCTCCAACGAACGCGCTGCTTTCTCCGGCGATTTGCCCGGCAGGTCCTTGGCGCTGACGCGGCGCAGAACGGCGCGTACGCGCTCCACCAGAAGGCGCTGCGAAAACGGTTTGCGGATGAAATCGTCGGCGCCCATCTTGAGACCGAACAGCTCGTCGATCTCGTCATCCTTCGAAGTGAGAAAAATGACTGGGAGATCGGTTTTCTGCCGCAAACGGCGCAGCAGTTCCATGCCATCCATGCGCGGCATCTTGATATCGAGGATTGCGAGATTCGGCGGACGCGCCGCCAGACCTTCGAGCGCGGAAGCGCCATCGGTGTAGGTCTCGACGCGGTAGCCTTCGGACTCCAGTGCGATCGACACGGAAGTCAGGATATTGCGGTCGTCGTCGACCAAAGCGATCGTAGCCATCTCCGGCTGCTCCCTCATAGGCTAGACTGTCCCTTTCCAGTCGCAGGAGCGCGCTGTCTGGAGGACAAATTGGGTACAAAATGTGGCAACCCGGCTCCTTCCGTAACGTCTGGCTGCTGCCAAGGCAAGCGGAGCCGGGCATCAGACAGGTGCGACGAAAACACGTTCGCTTGCCCCGCAAGATAGTCAGCAACCAACCTCATACAACCGATTTAGGTAAGTTTTAAATTCTTTAAATCGATTAATGATTTGATATTGCTAGGCTTTTCTGATTTCCGAACAAAGATGAGCGAAGGCTTAGATTTTGTCCCCGTTACTGCTTTGGAGGCGTAATGAACGAGACCGGTACGCGCAATCCGCAACATGGACTGCCCGAAAGCGGGCTGCGGAACCCCGGCCATGTCTTTTACAATCTCGGCGCGGCTGAGCTCGCCGAGCTTGCCATCCAGCGCAACGAAGCCCGCTTTACGGCTCACGGCGCACTGGTCGCCGACACCGGTGAGCACACCGGCCGCTCGCCCAAGGACAAGTTCGTGGTGCGCGACGCCGACACCGAAGCGCATGTCTGGTGGGACAACAACAAGCCTATCAGCCGCGAGCAGTTCGAACATCTTCACCGCGACTTCCTTACCCATGCCGAAGGCCTCGATCTGTTCGTTCAGGATCTCGAAGGCGGCGCCGACCCCGTGCATCGCCTGCCCACGCGCGTGATCACCGAATATGCCTGGCATTCCCTGTTCATCCGCAACCTGCTGATCCGGCCGACCGCCGAGGAGGTTGCCAGTTTCGTGCCGGGTCTCACGATCATCGACCTACCCTCCTTCAAGGCCGATCCGGCGCGCCATGGTGCGCGCACCGAAACGATCATCGCGGTCGACTTCACCAACATGATCGTTCTGATCGGCGGCACGTCCTATGCCGGCGAGATGAAGAAGTCGGTTTTCACGGCGCTGAACTACCTGCTGCCCGCCAAGGGCGTGATGCCGATGCATTGCTCGGCCAATGAAAGCCACGAAGGCGAGACCGCCGTGTTCTTCGGCCTATCGGGCACCGGCAAGACCACGCTGTCGGCCGATCCTTCGCGCATCCTGATCGGCGACGACGAGCATGGCTGGGGCCCGGATGGCGTCTTCAATTTCGAGGGCGGCTGTTACGCCAAGACGATCCGACTTTCAGAAGAGGCCGAGCCGGAGATCTTCTCAACCACCCGCCGCTTCGGCACGGTGCTGGAAAATGTCGTGCTCGACCAAAACCGCATGCCGGATTTCGACGACGGTTCGCGCACGGAAAACACGCGCTGCGCTTATCCGCTCGACTTCATCCCGAATGCGAGCAAGACCGGCCGCGGCCATCACCCCAAGAACATCATCATGCTGACGGCCGACGCATTCGGCGTGATGCCGCCCATCGCCAAGCTGACGCCGGCGCAGGCCATGTATCATTTCCTATCCGGCTACACCGCCAAGGTGGCCGGCACGGAAAAGGGCGTGAACGAGCCGGAAGCGACCTTCTCCACCTGCTTCGGCGCCCCCTTCATGCCGCGCCATCCGAGCGAATACGGCAACCTGCTGCGCGAGCTGATCGCCGAGCATGATGTGGATTGCTGGCTGGTCAACACCGGCTGGACCGGCGGCGCCTTCGGTGTCGGCAAGCGCATGCCGATCAAGGCGACGCGCGCGCTGCTTAGCTGTGCTCTCGATGGCTCCCTGCACAATGCCGAGTTCCGCACCGATGCAAATTTCGGCTTCGCGGTTCCGGTAGCGGTCAACGGCGTCGACAGCGCGATCCTCGACCCGCGCTCCACCTGGGCCGACAAGACAGCCTATGACAAGCAGGCGCGCCGGCTGGCGGGCATGTTCATCGATAACTTCGCCAAGTTCGAAGACCATGTCGACGGCGCCGTGCGCGAAGCAGCACCCCGCGTTGCCGAAGCGGCCGAATAAACCGCTCCGCTGCAGTAGACACAAAGGCCCGGCATCAAACCGGGCCTTTTCTTTTTGCGCGTGCCGCTGCATCTGAATTGATATGAGCGACGAGCGCATCCCCATCGGCCACGGCCTCAGCATCGATCCCGACACGTTGTCGGAAGTGTTCATCCGTGCGAGCGGCCCCGGCGGCCAGAACGTCAACAAGGTCGCGACGGCCGTTCAGCTGCGCTTCGACCTCCTCGCTTCCGAGCTACCGGAAGCGGTGCAGGCACGTGCGCTGCGCTTAGCCGGACAGCGCGGCACGAAAGACGGCGAGATCCTGATCGAAGCCAACCGCTTCCGCACCCAGGAGCGCAACCGCGCCGATGCCCGCGAGCGGCTGGTTGACCTCCTCACCAAAGCCGCCGACCCCCCGCCCCCGCCGCGCAAGAAGACGCGGCCGACGAAGGGCTCGGTGGAACGCCGCCTGAAAGCCAAGGCCGGCCGATCCACGGTCAAGCGCATGCGCGGCCGCATAGGGGACGATTGATGGCGAACCAACCTCCTCCCGGCTTCCGCCATTTGCCTGGCTACCTGAACCTTGAAGCACAGAAGGCCCTCCTCGACGAGATCCGCACCATCGTCGCCGCCGCCCCGCTCTACCAACCCGCCATGCCGCGAACCGGTAAGCCGCTCAGCGTGCGCATGACCAATTGCGGTTCGCTCGGCTGGGTCACCGACAGGGAACACGGCTACCGCTACCAGCCCCGCCACCCCCTGACGAACGAACCCTGGCCGCCAATCCCCCAGCGCCTGCTCAACCTCTGGAACACCCTCGCCGACTACCCACACGAGCCGGAAGCCTGCCTCATCAACTTCTACTCAGCCGACGCAAAAATGGGCTTGCACCAAGACAAGGACGAAGCCGACCTAGACGCGCCCGTCCTGTCCGTCTCGCTTGGCGACACCTGCCTCTTCCGCATCGGCGGCACAACACGCGAAGCCGGCACCGGCTCCTTCAAACTCGCCAGCGGCGATGTGGTGGTCCTCGGCGGGACCAGCCGCCTCGCCTTCCACGGCGTCGACCGCATCTATCCCGGCACCTCGACGCTGCTGAAGAACGGCGGGCGGGTCAATCTGACGCTGCGGCGGGTGATGAAGGGGTGATTGTTAAGATCATCCGCATTTCTTAGCGGAATCGAGACTCTTTGCACGCAAGATGGATTTCGTCATGCGGATCGAGTCAGATGAATGTACGCCGTGGTGCGGCCAACACAGGGTCCTTCTTCAGCAGTCTTGTTGCCTATGCTTTAGCGGACAAGTGGCTCTATCTTGCCATAGCTGCCTACAGCCTTGCCGGATCGCTTTTCCTGCTTCACGTCGGCCTGTTCGACTGGGCGTCATTCGGCATCTATCCAGGCAAATGGTTCTTCCTTTTCGCGGTCTTCATGCCGATCGTCACTGTCTTGTGGGATGCGGCAACCATCATCCACCGCTTCAATCATCGGCGCAGGCTGGTGTTTCGCCGCGTGTTTTCGCAAGGGCGCCTTGCTTACATGGGTGCCGGTATTCTCTGCCTTATGGCACTGAGCCTGTTTCAATCGGTTTTCACGGCCGTAAAGACCGCCTTTCCGATTATCGAAGGCGGCTTTCCCTATGATGCTACGCACGCAGCTCTTGATCGCTTGATCCACTTCAACACCGATCCCTGGCGTATTCTCCAGCCGCTTCTCGGCTTCGATACAATGCGTCTTTTGATCGAGTGGAACTACAACGTCTTGTGGTTCGTGATCTGCTTCGCCGTCTTGTTCTTCATGATGACCTCTCCAAAAGCAGCTGGAATGCGGACGCGCTACTTCCTGTGCTTCTGTCTGGTTTGGACAATCATCGGCACGCTTCTGGCTGGCTTCTTTCTTTCAGCGGACCCTGCCTATTACGGCTTTGTCACAGGCGATGCCGATCGTTTCGCGGATCAACTCGCGCTCTTGGCGCGAAGCGGCGATAGTGCCCACTCGGCCACAGCATATCAGCATTACCTTTGGACGGTTTATACCCAGAAAAGTCTCGGCTTCGGATCAGGCATATCCGCCTTTCCGAGCGTTCATGTCGGACTAATAACGTTGACGGCGCTCTTTCTCGCAGAATTCAACCGGAAGCTTGCCATCCCGCTCGTCGCTTATGTCGCCTTCGTCATGCTTAGTTCGGTGTACCTTGGCTGGCATTACGCAATTGATGGCTATGTTTCTGCGGCAGTAACGCTGTTGATCTATGCGGGCGTGAATAAGGCTTCGGAATTGATCGAAACTCGGCGCATGGGTCAGCGCCCCGATCTTGCCCCGGACGCGGCGAGCACTGCGCCGGCCTGATCAAATCTTCCGCAGCGCAACTTCCTCGATCAGGTGATCCGCGCCTTTGCGCAAGATCAGATCTGCCCTCGGCCGCGTCGGCAGGATGTTGTCCTGGAGGTTGCGCAGGTTGATGTTCTGCCACAGGCCTTCGGCGATGCCGCGTGCTGCCTCCTCGGTCACTTCCGCATATTTGTGGAAGAAGCTCTCCGGATTGGTGAAAGCGGTCTGGCGCAGGCGCATGAAGCGGTTGATGTACCAGCGGTGGATCAGCGCTTCGTCGGCGTCGATATAGATCGAGAAGTCGAAGAAGTCGGACACGAAGGGCACCGCCTTGCCGTCGCGCGGCAGGTCGCGCGATTGCAGGACGTTGATGCCCTCGAAGATCAGGATGTCCGGGCGGTCGACTTCCACAAAGGCGTCGGGCAGCACGTCGTAGGTCAGGTGCGAGTAGACCGGCGCGTGGACGTTGCGCTGGCCTGATTTGATGCTGGACAGGAACCGCAGCAGCTTACCGAAATCATAGCTTTCGGGAAAACCCTTGCGCTCCATCAGGTTGTCGCGCCGAAGCACCGCGTTGGGCAACAGAAAGCCGTCGGTGGTGACGAGATCGACCTTTGGGCTTGATGGCCAGCGCGCCAACAGCTCCTTCAGCACACGCGCCGTGGTGGATTTGCCCACCGCGACCGAACCGGCGATACCGATGATATAGGGCGTCTTGCCCACGCCATCGCCGTTAAAGAAGGCTTGGCGCTGGCGGTAAAGCAGCTGGCTTGCTTCCACATGGGCCGACAACAGGCGCGACAGCGAGAGGTAAATGCGCCGGACTTCGTTGAGGTCGATCGGATCGTTCAGCGAGCGCAGCCGCTGGACTTCGTCTTCATCCAGCGTCAGCGGCGTGTCGGCGCGAAAATGCGCCCATTCTTCGGCTGAAAAGAAACGATAGGGCGAATAGCGTTCCGCCTCGCTCAGAAGCTCCGCCAGCTGGATGGATGGGGCAGCTTCCGCGATCGTCATGCGACGCTCCGTGCCGCCTTTTCGGCGAGGCCGGATTGCGCGGTGCGGCGCTCGAGTTCGGCCATGACATCGCTCAGCGGTATGTCGGCCACGGCCAGCACGACCAGCCAATGGTAAAGCAGGTCGGCGCTTTCCGAAACGAGCGCCGCCTTGTCCGACCCGACCGCGGCGATCACGGTTTCCATCGCCTCCTCGCCGAACTTCTTGGCCGCCCGCTCCATGCCGGCCTGGTAGAGCTTGGCCGTCCAGGAATCCGAGGCGCCCGATCGCGCGCGGGTCGCGACGATCGTTTCAAGGTCGGCGAGTGTAAAGTCGCTCATGGCAAATCCCCGTTTAGAGGTCAGCCGGATCGAGACGCACGGCCAAGCCGGCTTTTGCCATGTGCGCTTTGGCTTCGGCAATCGAAAACGTTCCGAAGTGGAAGATCGAGGCGGCCAACACCGCGCCTGCATGCCCGTCGCGAATGCCATCCACGAGGTGGTCCAGCGTGCCGACGCCGCCGGACGCAATCACCGGCGCGCGTACGGCATCGGCAATCGTGCGCGTGAGGGCGATGTCGTAGCCGGCCTTGGTGCCGTCGCGGTCCATGGAAGTCAGCAGGATTTCGCCTGCGCCGAGATCCACGACTTTGCGCGCGAATTCTACGGCGTCGAGGCCGGTCCGTCTGCGGCCGCCATGGGTGAAGATTTCCCAGCGGTCTGTCTCGCCGCTGGCTGACACTTTCTTCGCGTCGATCGCCACCACGATGCACTGGTTGCCGAACTTGTCGGCGGCTTCCGCCACGAAATCCGGGTTCTTCACCGCCGCCGTGTTGATCGACACCTTATCTGCGCCGGCCAACAGGAGCTTGCGAATATCGCCAACCGCCCGCACGCCGCCACCCACCGTCAGCGGCATGAAACAATGTTCGGCCGTTCTCGCAACAATGTCGAAGATCGTGTCGCGATTGTCTGAAGATGCAGTGATATCCAGAAAGCAGAGCTCGTCCGCGCCGGCCGCATCATAGGCCTTTGCAGCTTCCACCGGGTCACCGGCATCGATCAGATCGACGAAGTTGACGCCCTTGACGACACGGCCGTCCTTGACGTCGAGGCAGGGAATGATGCGGGCTTTGAGGGTCATGGGCGTGATCTGCTTCGGCGATAGAAGATAACGCCTGCCGCAATGCACCAGATAAGAAGGAAGATCAAACCGAGAGGCACGGTGTAGATGAGGAAGAAGCCCATCAAGGCCAGCACAGTCAACGGCCCGCCGAAATCCACTCCAGCAATGACGCAGGGCGCGGTCCCGGCTTCATTGATGGCACAGCCGAGCGGCATTGCGACGGCGGCTGCAAGCAAGGTTCCAAGCAACGGCCCGGCGGCAAAGAGCAGGATCGCGAAAAGGGCACCGAACAGCCTGCGGACTGGTGAGCGGGTATCAGGCGGCAATGTCACGCGCGTGCCCGGTACCGGCGGAAGAGATGGATCAGGGCAACCGCCAGCCAGACCACCAGCAGGAACAAGCCTGTCGGCACGGTGATCAGCATGAACCAGCCCATCACGCCGAACTGGTAGAGCGTTTCGCCGTAATCAGTGCCGTTGATCACACAGGGATGGATCGACCCTTCGTCCAGCTGGCAGCCATGGGCGCTGGCGATCGATCCGGCTGTAAGGGCGGAAATGATGGGTGCAGCTGCAAAGAGCAGGATCGCAACCAAGGAAAACAGGAACCAGAAGATCGTCCAAGCCTTGCTGCGCCCTGCTGCCATGTTCAGGTCCGGCCTACGCCTGAACTGCCAAGGATCGCCAGCGCTTCAGCCGGATCGATGCGGCCATCATAAAGGGCGCGGCCGGAAATCGCGCCTTCGAGCTTGGCGGCGTCCGGCTGGGTCATGCGGCGAATGTCGTCCAACGAGGCAAGGCCCCCTGACGCAATAACCGGGATCGAAACAGCCTCGGCTAGCGCAATCGTCGCATCCCAATTGATGCCGGCCAGCACCCCATCGCGGTCGATATCGGTATAGATAATGGCCGCGACACCCGCGCCCTCGAACTTGCGAGCGAGTTCGATCACCTCCAGCGAAGAGGCTTCCGCCCAGCCTTCCACCGCAACCTTGCCGCCCTTGGCGTCGATGCCGACGGCGATCTTGCCCGGAAACCGCTGGCACGCTTCGCGCACAAGATCCGGATCGCGCACGGCCACTGTGCCTAGGATGACGCGTGCCAGGCCCTTGTCCAGCCAGGCGTCGATTTGTGCCAAGGTGCGGATGCCACCGCCGAGCTGAACCGGGTTGGTCGTAGCTTGAAGGATCGCCTCGACCGCCGCGCCATTGCGGCTTTCGCCAGCAAAGGCGCCGTCGAGATCGACGACATGCAGCCACTCGAAACCCTGCTCCTGGAAAGCGCGTGCCTGATCTGCCGGGTCTTCATTATAGACCGTCGCACTGGCCATCTTGCCCAGCTTCAAGCGAACGCAACGACCTTCCTTGAGGTCGATGGCGGGGAATAGGATCATGGCTTCCACTTCAGGAAATTGCCGACAAGAGCCAACCCAAGCGTCTGGCTCTTTTCGGGATGGAACTGCGTGCCGGCCATGTTATCGCGCGCGACGATCGCCGTGACTGCGCCGCCGTAGTCGGTGGTAGCGACGAGCTGGTCATCGCGGGCGGTGGCCAGGTGGTAGGAATGCACGAAATAAGCGTGCAGGCCTGCCTCGCCGGTCTGGATATCAGCTAATAGCGGATGCTGATGTTTCACGTGAATCGTGTTCCAGCCGATATGCGGGATCTTCAGGGTCGGATCGGATGGCGTCATCTCAACCACTTCACCGGCGATCCAGCCCAGCCCTTGCGTGACCGTCTTTTCCAGTCCGCGCTCGGCCATCAGTTGCATGCCGACGCAGATGCCGATGAAGGGCTTTCCACCTCTTAGCACCGTTTCTTCCAGCACCTCGACCATCCCCGGAACCGCGTCGAGGCCAGCGCGGCAGTCGGCATAAGCGCCGACGCCCGGCAGCACGATGCGATCGGCGCTTCGTACGACCTCTGCGTTGTCCGTCAGGGTAATTTCAGCATCGATGCCGCTTTCCCGCGCAGCACGCTCGAAGGCTTTGGTCGCCGAATGCAGGTTGCCGGAGCCGTAGTCGATGATCGCGACGCGCATCAGCGTTTCCATGGAAAGGTGGTGGTAGCCGTCTGCATAGACGCGCGAAGAGTCGGCCGGACGGCGTTCGTCCGCTGCGGCCAAGGCGTGTCCTCAAGCACGACATCGCGCTCGTCCGCCGAAGCGGCGTAACGCAATTCGGCCTCTCGGCTGTTGACCGCTTCCACCGGACCCCAAACGCGCCAGCCACAACGGCGCATGGCATTGATGCGGAGGTTGCGGGCTTCGAGGCCGAAGTAGAGCTGGGTCAGCAGCGACAAGGAAAGCCCAAGCAGAGGATGGCCGCCGAACTGCGTTGCAAGAGCGCCAGCCGCCACCATCAGCGCAAGCGCCGCCAGCGCCTCGATCCAAAGCCAATGGAACAGCAGCCAGACCACCGGCAGCAGGAAGGCCCAGAAGGAGAAGCCATCGCGCACCAAGACGGCGCGGTCCTGCGCTTGGGACAGGTCGGACACATCGGGTTCGAGGACGACGAAAACGGCCATATCAGCCCTTCAGCGAACCCTTGGTGGACGGAACGATGCCGGCCTGGCGCGGATCGGCTTCGGTCGCCGCCCGCAAGACGCGCGCCACTGCCTTGAAGCAGGTTTCTGCGATATGGTGCGAGTTAGCGCCATAGTGGTTGGTGATATGCAGTGTGATCCCAGCATTTTGCGCCAAAGCGTGGAAGAACTCCCTGAACAGCTCGGTGTCGAACGTGCCGATCTTCTGCGAGGGGAACTGGACGTTCCAGATGAGGTAGGGCCGCCCCGAAACATCCACTGCCGCGCGGGTCAGCGTTTCGTCCATCGCGAGATCGAGCGAGGCATAGCGGGTGATGCCGCGACGGTCGCCCAAGGCCTTATCGAGCGCCTGACCGATCGCGATGCCGACATCTTCCACCGTATGGTGGTCGTCGATATGCAGATCGCCGTCGGCCTTGATGTTCATGTCGATCAGCGAATGGCGCGATAGCTGTTCCAGCATGTGGTCGAAGAAGCCGACCCCGGTGGCGATATCGAACTGGCCGGTGCCGTCGACCGAAAGCGACACGGCGATCGCGGTTTCCTTGGTCTTGCGCTCGACGCTTGCGCTACGCTGTGCCTCGGCCATGAGTGTGGTCCTGCTTCACTGTGTATGCGCTCCATAACAGCCGCCTCCACCCGTGACCAGAACCGGGCTTTGCAAATGCGGGCGCAGCTTCATACATAGCCGGCGAGACCAAAGGGGTTTGCATGATCGCCAGATACGGATCGTGCGAGCCGCCAATCCGGAGTTTTCCATGCCAAACGAAATCATCATGCACGGCACGACCATCGTCACCGTGCGCAAGGGCAACAAGGTCGTGATCGCCGGCGACGGGCAGGTCAGCCTTGGCCAGACCGTCATGAAGGGCAACGCCAAGAAGGTGCGCCGGCTCGGCAAGGGCAATGTGATCGCGGGCTTTGCGGGCGCCACCGCCGACGCCTTCACGCTGCTGGAGCGCCTGGAAGCCAAGCTCGAACAATATCCCGACCAGCTGACGCGCGCCTGCGTCGATCTCGCCAAGGACTGGCGCACCGATCGCTATCTGCGCCGGCTGGAAGCCATGATGCTGGTGGCCGACAAGAACGTGTCGCTGGCACTCACCGGCACCGGCGACGTGCTGGAGCCCGAGCACGGCGTCATGGCGATCGGCTCCGGCGGCAATTATGCGCTTGCCGCGGCGCGCGCTTTGTTTGACACCGATCAGGATGCCGAAGCCATCGCGCGCAAGGCCATGCAGATCGCGGGCGAAATCTGCGTTTACACCAACAACAGCGTAATCCTGGAGAGCGTCGATCTTGACTGATCCCGAAGCCACCTACGACCTCCGCCCGGTTGTTCCGGAAGATCTGCCGCTTCTGGAAAGCTGGCTGCGCCAGCCGCATGCCCTGGAATGGTGGGGCGACGACGTGACGGGCTCGCTGGAAGAAATCATCGAGGCGGCCGAAGGCGTCGATACCGAGCCGTTGATCGTGGAGCTCGACGGCACGCCGATCGCCTATCTCGAGATCTATGATCCGCATCTCGAAGACGACCATCCCTACCAGGATCAGCCCTTCGGCACGCTGGGCCTCGATCTTACCATCGGCGATCCGGCCTTGCTCGGCCAGGGTCACGGCACGGCTATTCTCACCCAAGTCAGCGACCAGTTGTTTGAAGAAGGCGCGCCGCAGCTGATCGTCGATCCGCATCCGGATAATGCCAGAGCGATCCGCGCCTCGGCGAAAGCAGGCTTTGAAGAGATCGGACGCCGGACCTCCGTGGAAGGCGCCGTTGTGCTGATGGCGCGGATTTCCGACGTGGATGCCGACATGCAGGATGGTAGCTGACGAACAGGCTCCAGCCATGCCATGAAGGACGTTCTAGTTCTTCGGCATCTGGAGCCATGATGACCACGCAGATCGCGAACCCCCTGCCTCGTTCCGCCTGGAAAACGGGTGTGCTCCTCGTTCTGGGCCTGATCGTCATCCAGGCGATCACCCTTTACGCCATGGGGCGCGTGCCGATCTGCGAGTGCGGATATGTCAAGCTGTGGCATGGCGTGGTGAACAGTTCGGAGAATTCGCAGCATCTTTCGGACTGGTACACCTTCTCCCACATCATCCACGGCTTCCTGTTCTATGCGCTGATGCGCTTCCTGTTTCCGCGCGCTTCGCTCGGCACAAGGCTGGCACTGGCAGCCGGTCTGGAGATTGCCTGGGAGATCGTGGAAAACACCAACTGGGTCATCAACCGCTACCGCGAAGGCACCATCTCGCTGGATTATGACGGCGACTCCATCATCAACTCGGTGATGGATACGGTGTTCATGGTCGTAGGCTTCGTGATGGCCTGGCGGCTGCCGGTCTGGACGACGATCACACTCGCCATCATCGCGGAGCTGGTGGTCGGCACTCTGATCCGGGATAATCTCACCCTCAACGTCCTGATGCTGGTTTATCCCCTTGAAGCGGTGAAAGCCTGGCAAGGCGCGCTCTGAACCATGGCGACGGCGAACGACACGCGCCCGGCTTCGATCAGCCTCGAAACCCTTGATGCCGCCCTTGCCTCCGGCGTCATCTCGCTTGATCAGCGTGAGCGCCTGCTCGCGATGGAAGCCGGGCCGGAGAGCGTGGCCACGGCCGGAGGCGACGAGGAAAACCTGCGTCTCATCGGTGGCGGCAACGACCTGTTCGTGACAGTCGGCACCGTGCTGCTCACGGCTGGCTTCTACTTCGTTCTCAACACGATGCTTGTTGGGCGTCCTCTGTGGATCGCTGCCGCCCTTGCCGCCTTCGCCTGGCTCGTTGCGGAAGTGGTGACGCGCCAGCACCGCATGAAGCTGTCGTCGACCGTCCTCGCTTTGGTCTTCGCGGCGTCCGGCACCGTTTTGCTGGTCCTGCTCGTGCAGGCCATTCTCGATATTCAGCTGCCGGATTCCCTTTGGGAGTTGATCGCCATGCGCGGGCCGGTTTCCCAGGCGGGCTATGCCGTGCTTGGCGGCATCATCCTTGCTGCCATCCTTTACTTCTGGCGCTTCCGTGTTCCCATTCTCGCCGGCGTGGTGGCGATCGCGGCAACGCTGCTCGCCTTCTTCCAGACAGCACTGTTCCTTTACGACGGCGTCACCCAGGGCACGGTTGCACCTCCCAGCCTGCAGGACGGGCCCGAACTCGTGCGAGCCGCCCTCTACATGCCGCTGGTTTGCGGTCTGATCATCTTCGCCACGGCTGTGGCGCTCGATCTTCATGACCGTGAGCGCCGCACGATCTGGTCCGATTGTGCGTTCTGGCTGCATGTCGTGTCCGCACCGATGCTGGTGCATCCACTCTTCATCATGGCAACGGGCCAAGACATCGCCTTCGGCCGCATCGAGCCGGGTGCGGACGCCACCGTCATGCTCGCCATCCTCATCATCGGCTTCGTTTATGTGGCACTCGCCATCGACCGCCGCTCGCTGCTGGTTCCGACGCTGGCCTACTTCGGCACGCTCGGCATCTATTACCTCGTGAACTCGGCCGCCAACACCACGGGCGTACCGCCTTTCGCGCTGATCCTGCTGGTGGTCGGTGCGCTGGTGATCCTGTTCGGCGCGGGCTGGCAGCGCATCCGGCGCTTGATCATCGGTTCCACCCTCCCCACATCCGTGCTCAGCAAACTCCCTCCTTTCAGAATTTAAGCATCCTCCATGACCAATTTTTCTCCCCGCGAGATCGTTTCCGAGCTCGACCGCTTCATCATCGGCCAGAAGGACGCTAAGCGCGCCGTGGCCATCGCCCTGCGCAACCGCTGGCGCCGTCAGCAGCTCGAAGGCTCGATGCGCGAAGAGGTGATGCCGAAGAACATCCTGATGATCGGGCCGACCGGGGTCGGCAAGACCGAGATTTCGCGTCGCCTGGCCAAGCTCGCCGGCGCGCCCTTTATCAAGGTGGAAGCCACCAAGTTCACCGAAGTCGGCTATGTCGGCCGCGATGTCGAGCAGATCATCCGCGATCTCGTTGAAGTCGCCATCGGCTTGCAGCGCGAAAAGATGCGCGAAAACGTCAAGGCGCGCGCCCATGTCAACGCCGAGGAACGCGTGCTGGAAGCCCTTGTCGGCAAGACCGCCAGCCCGGCGACCCGTGACAGCTTCCGCAAGAAGCTGCGCGACGGCGAGATGGACGACAAGGAAATCGAGATCGAGGTGGCCGATACCGGCGCACCCGGTGGTTTCGAGGTTCCGGGCATGCCCAATATCGGCGTTCTCAACATCAACGACCTGATGTCGAAGATGGGTGGCGGCCGCACCAAGACGCGCCGTACGACCGTGAAGGAAAGCTACGATTTCCTGATCAATGACGAGAGCGACAAGCTGCTCGACCAGGAAGAAGTCACCCAGCGCGCCATCGAGTCCACCCAGAACGACGGCATCGTCTTCCTGGACGAGATCGACAAGGTGGCCGGCAGCGACAGCCGCACCGGTCCTTCGCGTGAAGGCGTGCAGCGCGATCTGCTGCCGCTGGTGGAAGGCACCACGGTTGCGACCAAGTACGGGCCGGTAAAGACCGACCATATCCTGTTCATCGCATCCGGCGCTTTCCATGTCGCCAAGCCGTCGGACCTGCTGCCGGAATTGCAGGGCCGCCTGCCGATCCGCGTCGAGTTGCGGGCTTTGGAAAAGGACGACTTCCGCCGCATCCTCACCGAAACGGAAGCCAGCCTCATCAAGCAGTATATTGCCCTGATGAACACGGAAGGCGTGGCCCTCGACTTCACCGACGACGCAATCGACCAGCTGGCAGGCATTGCCGTCGACCTCAATGCCACTGTCGAGAATATCGGCGCACGCCGGTTGTCGACCGTCATGGAACGCGTGCTGGACGAGATCTCCTATACCGCGCCGGATCAGGGTGGCACGTCGCTCACCATCGATGCGGAATATGTGAAGAAGCACGTCGGCGATCTTGCCAAGAACACCGACCTGTCGCGCTTCATTCTTTGATTTGGCAGGGCCGGTTCTCAACCGGCCCTTTCCTTTTTGGCGAGCCTGATGCAAAGGCTCAGCTGATCAACAGGCCTGATACCGGGGAATGAGCATGCCCATGCGCCGCTTCTGCATTGTTATGCTCAGCCTTCTTCTTGCCACGCCCGCTTTCGCCATCACGCAAGTGCCTCCTGGCAACCGCAATGCCGAACAGCCCGGCGTGCCCGGTGGTTCGGCCCGGCGCACGGCAGCGCTCAGCACGACCTATGAGAACAAGTATCGCAAGGTCCTGAAGCTGCTTCAGACCGACAAGGCTCTGCGGACCAAGATCATCCAGACCGCACGTGCCTATGGCATTGCGCCCATCCATATCGCCGGCGCGATCGTTGGCGAGCATACCTACAATGTCGATGCCTATGACCGGCTACAGACCTATTACGTGAAGGCGACGTCTTATCTGGGCTCGAGCTTTGCCTTCAAATATGACGGCGAAACGGTGGATCGCTTCGTACAGCGTCCGGAGTTTGCATCGTGCGAGTCCGTGCAGGAAAGCTATGCACTTTGGACCTGCCGCGAGCGCGTGTGGAATGCCAAGTTCGCCGGCAAAAGCGTGGACGGAACGAAGTTCCCCAGCGATCGATTCGGAGCCGTTTTCTTTCAGCCTTTTTATGCTGGTCAAACCTTCGGCCTGGGGCAACTCAATCCGCTGACCGCCTTGCAGATGAGCGACCTGGTTCATCGCGTCTCAGGCTTCCCGAAGCTCGATGCGGCAGACCCGGCCAAGGTTTATGAGACGATCATGGATCCCGACAAGACGCTGCCTTACGTCGCGGCGACGCTGAAGAAGTCGATCGATGCCTATCGCCGCGTCGGCTTCGACATCTCGAACAATCCCGGCATCACCGCCACGCTCTACAATATCGGCCAGCCGGAAGCGCGGGCTTCTGCGTTGAAGGCGGAAAATGCGCAGCGTCGTGCGCGCGGTGAAGCCGAACGCTTGCCGGAAGAGAACTATTACGGCTGGCTGGTCAACGACCGGATCGCCGATCTCCAAGTGCTGTTCTAGGGCGTCGTTCGACGCTCCTATTATGGCAAACCGCTTATTCCTGCTTCGAAGCGGCCTTCGCCGGCTGATCGATCACTGCCTGCATTGCCGCGATCTGCTCCGGAGACAGGTGCCGGATGCGTTCGGCTAAGCGGTTGGCGAGAGCGGTCGCTTCTGGCGCGAGGTTCACCGTGTCGACGACCACGCGCGGGTCTGAAATTTCGGCCAGCCGTTGCAGGTCTTCCGCTTCATCCCAGATCACGTTGAAATAGCCGATGATCTTCTGGATCATCGCCCAGGTCGGTTTGCCGCGACGGCCGTGTTCGAGGGCTGACAGGTAGGAGGCGGAGACGCCGAGTGCGGCGGCCATGGCCTTCTGCTCGACTCCGCGCGCTTGCCTGAGTTGCCGAAGCTTGGCGCCGAACGGCGTCATGAAGTACGCCGCCGCAACCGCACATAAAGCGCGCCAGTTCCGCCATGATGGCGCGCGGCATCATGATATCCGCTGACCAGTACACGGAATGGCGGCGTCGCGAACCATGCCGGCACGGCGCGCTTCAAAATTCCCTCGCTGCCGAAGGACGCGCCCTTGCCCGTCACCACCAACACATGGCGGCGGTCATGGGCGTAGGCTTGATGCAGGAAGCCGAGCAGCATGGAATGCGCTTCGCTCTGGGTCAGGCCGTGCAGATCGATCTTGCCGTCGATGACCACTCTGCCCTTCGCAATCTTGTCGCGAGTCGGGCGATCGATGGTCTGACGAGGAGCGGTCATCGTGACGGTCGGCCGTTTGACCTCGGGTGCTCGGTCGAGGTCGGCGGCAAAGCGATCGGCGGAATTTACTTTGCTTTCAGTGAGTTGCGCGTCCTTGATCGGCGCCGACTCCAGCGGAAGCGCTTTGCCCTTCAGCGGGGTCGTGGTCACTGCCACGGTGTGCCAGAGGATGCGGTCTTCTTCGGTGAGCTGCTTGCCGCGCTTCATGAGCCGAACCGCTCCGCCGCCGGTGTCGGGATGAGGATGGTGAAATGCGCTAAGTGTTTGATGACGCCAGCGATTTCGCCGGCTGCATCGCCGGAGCCAATGAACAGATCGCCGCGAGCGGGACCGAGGATGGCGGAGCCGGTATCCTGAGCAATCATCAATCTTGCCAAGGGCTTGCCGGCTTCCGTCAGGTCGGGAGCCTGGATGAAGAACGGCGTTCCGAAAGTATGGATCAGGCGGTCGACCGCAAGCGAGCGGCCAGGGGTCAGCGGGACTTTGGCGGCAGCGATTGGACCGAGTTCGGGGTCGTCCACCGGGGCTTCGCGGAAGAAGATGAAGGAGCGATTTTGGTGCAAAATCTCGGAAAGTCGCTCCGGTTTTTCCTGAAACCAGCTGCGAATCTTCCGGATTGTCACCTCGGAACGGGAAATTTCTCTCGTTTCGACGAGGACTTTTCCGGGTCCCGTGAAAGGATGACCGGTCTTGGCCGCGTAGGTGACGCGCTGCTCACCGTCGGAAAATTGCAACCGTGCTGCACCCTGCACGTGGATAAGAAAAAGCGCGAACCGGTCTTCCAGCCACGCCATTTCCAATCCGCGACCATCCAGCGCTCCGTGCTCGATTTCCGCACGGTTGAAATATTCGACGATGCCTGCATCGGTCTGGCGGCCGAAGGCGAAGGTGGGGTCCATCTCAACGGGACGGTTTCCGTCGTCGAGATCGACCAGATCGTCGGGCCGTCGCAGGATGGGATAGCGGAAGGTTTCAGTTTGATGGCGTGACGCCTGGACGATCGGCTCGTAATAGCCCGTTACGAAACCGGCCTCGCCGGAAGAAGGCTGAATGCTGAACGGGACGAAGTGGGTTTCGAAGAAGGTGCGTGCGGCACCTTCATCAGCATCATTCAACGCAAGGACTACGTTGTAAGCCGGCGCAAAGTCGGCGGGCGTGAGACCGAGGCTTCCGGTCCGGTATGGCTTTGTCTGAGCATGAGATGCGGAGCGCCGAAAGGCGCTGAGCGCTTCAACAAACGTGTCCGCAGCCCATCCGCCGAGATTGGCGAAATCCGTGCGCTGAAGATGAGCGGCAGGTTGCATGGTCGGGCACGAAAACCGGCGCGCCGATTAGTCTTCGGCTTCGGTCGCAACCAGCTTCCAGTTCGGATCACGCGAACGCGTATCGCGGGCAAAGGTCCAGACGTCCTTGACCTCAGCCACAGCTTCCGGATCGCCATCGATGACTTCGCCGGCCGCATCGCGCGTGGCCGAGATCAACTCACTGATAATGCGCAGGGTGACATGGGCCTCCGAGCCCTTCATTTCCGCGCCGACGACATCGGCCTTGTTGATGCCGACGAAAGATGACTGAACCTTTTCGTTGCGCTTTTCACGCTCGGTTATGGCGGCAACGAAGCCGTCATAGACTTCCTTGGAAAGAAGGTTTTTCAACGCCTTGCGATCGCCTTCAGCAAAGGCGGTCACGATCATTTCATAAGCCATCTTGGCGCCATCAACGAAACCGCCGGCTTCAAAGGATGGATCGGCGTCGCGGATCGTGCGCAAGCCGGTGTTGACCTCACTGCCGGGCGTGGTCAGCGCATCAATGGCGGCATAGTTTTCGGCAGCAGTCTCGGCGGCCGGCTTCTGCTTGCGGGGAAGGGAAACAACGTTCTCCGAACCTTGTGCCGGATCAGCACTGCGCTTGCGCGCGGCGGTATAAGGATCGAACGGCGGGCGCTCGTTGCCGGTGCGGCGTCCGAGCACGTTGCGCAGCTGGTAGAAAATCACGGCAGCCGCGACGATGAAGAGGATCGTGCCCAGATCGAAATATTCCATCGCTGACGCCTGTCGGCTCCTGTTCTCACGCGTCGGCCTGACGCCGAACGCTCATCTCACCGGATGCTGTCCCACATCCATTCCTTCCTTTCCATATAGAATGCGCTGCGGCATCATTCAAATTCCCGAGGGGAGTTCCCATCTGTTCGGGATCATCCCGCCCGGGATGGTAACCTTGTCCTTGAGCAAAAGGGTCGACGCCACAGTGCGCCTGTCCATTATTCCCCTGATCTTCCTCGGCTACATCCTTCTGGAAATTGCCGTCTTCATTCTCGTTGGCGACGCAATCGGCGTATTGCCGACATTGGGCCTCATTCTTCTGTCCGGCGTGGTCGGCGTCGGCTTGATGCGCGTGCAGGGCTTCGGCGTCATCGCCCGCATCCGCTCAGAACAGGCAGCCGGACGGGTTCCCGGACGCGAAGTGCTGCATGGCTTCATGATCCTGCTGGCTGGCATTCTGCTTTTGCTGCCCGGCTTCGTCACGGATGTGCTGGGCCTGCTGCTGTTCATTCCGGCGGTGCGCGACGGCGCCTGGAACCTCCTCAAGAACCGCCTGACTGTCGTCACCAATGTCCGCGGCTTTCGCGGGCGTCGCGCGCCGGCCGACCGGGTGGTGGATCTGGATGACGCCGACTTTCACCGCACCGACCAGCGCGCACCGGATGCCAAGCCAGGCTCGAGCCCCTGGATCAGGCACGAGGATCCTCGCGACTGAACGTGCCGCCGCGCTTGTCACCCAAACGGCAATCATGGTAGCCACGCGCCACATGCTAAAGCGGGTGTGTGATCGCCCGAGCTCGTTAGGGAAATGATATGTCCGACAAGCCTTTCGCGCCGACCGGTGCTCCTGCCAATGGCGCTGCAGCGCCTTCGCTGAACATCCTGACGCAGTATGTGAAGGATCTGTCCTTCGAAAATCCAGGCGCCCCGAACTCGCTGCGCGGACGCAGCCAGTCGCCGAACATCGGCATCAACGTGAATGTCGGCGCCAACCCAATCGGCGAGCATGAATATGACGTCACCCTGACCCTGTCGGCCAAGGCCGGCGAGGACAAGGAAGTGCTGTTCAACGTGGAACTGGTTTATGGCGGCGTGTTCCGCATCGAGGGTTTCCCGCAGGAGCACATGCTGCCGGTGCTGTTTATCGAATGCCCGCGCCTGCTGTTCCCCTTCGCGCGCCAGATCCTGGCCGACGCCACGCGCAATGGCGGCTTCCCGCCGCTGATGCTCGATCCGATCGATTTCGGTCAGATGTTCCAGCAGAAGATGGCCGAGGAACAGGCCAAGAGCAAAATCCAGGTCAGCTAGTGCCGTTCGGCACGCCACTGATAGATACAAGAAAGCCCGCATCGTAGCGGGCTTTTTCATGTCGTTCGAAGTGCAGGAGATCATGCACCGGGAAGCGTGCTCCAGATCGCCTTTTCGCCAAGGCTGGCCACGAGGGCGGCATGGGCGGCACGTTCTTCGTCACTGAGCCGCGGCGTGAGCGCCCTTGGGCGCGGCATGGTTTCGATGACGATGGTTGTTTCCGAATAGCCACCGCCGTTCGACAAGGACACTTCGAAGCCAAGCGCGGCCTGCTTGCCGCCGATCAGCTCGATATAGACTTCGGCCAACAGTTCTGAATCGAGCAGCGCGCCGTGTTTGGTGCGGCGTGTGTTGTCGATGCCGTATCGACGGCACAGGGCATCGAGCGAGTTCGGCCCCATGGGATGCTTGCGCTTAGCCATGGCCAGCGTGTCCACCACGCGGATCGGCTCAACCGGCGGGTGGCCGAGACGCGCAAACTCCGCATTGATGAAGTTGATATCGAAGGTGGCATTATGCGCCACCAGCTTGGCACCTTCGATGAAAGACAGGAACTCGTCGCAGATATGCGGGAAATGCGGCTTGTCGGCGAGATGCTCGACGGTGATGCCATGCACGGCAAGCGCTTCGGGATGGATCTCGCGACCCTGCGGATTAATGTAAAAGTGGATCGTACGACCGGTCGGAAAGCGATTATCGAGCTCGATGCCGCCGATTTCGATCACCCGGTCTTCGCGATGATCGAGGCCGGTGGTTTCGGTATCGAAGATGATTTCACGCATCGATTCGGATCCGTTTTCTTTCGTTCACTTGTTAACGCAGCCACGTGTTCAGCGAGAAGTGCCAAGCGCTGTCGCTTTGCCGAGGTCTTTCAGGATCGCCTGCACGGCAGCACGCGCAGGCTCGAGACCGGCACCCGTGTCGACGACGTAATCGGCGCGTCGACGCTTTTCAGCATCCGGCAGCTGCTTCGCCAGAATAGACGCAAACTTGTCTTCCGTCATGTTCGGACGTGACAAAACCCGTTCACGTTGGATGTCGGGTGAAGCACTGACCACGACGATCTTGTGGACCCGATCTTCGCCATGGGTTTCGAACAGCAGGGGGATGTCGAGCACGACGACCGGTGTTCCCGCCTTTCGATGGGTGTCCAGGAAGTTTTCGCTTTCAGCCCGCACCAGCGGATGGATGATGGCTTCCAGCCGCTTGAGCTCAGGCGGATTGTTGAGCACCGCAGCGGCCAGTCTGGTTCGGTCGACAACGCCATCCACGACGGTTCCGGGAAAGGCCGCGTCGATCAGCGGCACGGCCTTGCCGGCATAAAGACGATGCACGGTTTCATCGGAATCATGAACCGGCACGCCCTCGTCGCGAAACATCTGGGCTGTCGTGGATTTGCCCATGCCGATGGAGCCGGTGAGGCCAAGAATGATCATGCGGCTTTTTCCACATCGGCGGCGATGAGGTCATAAAGCGCCTGATCGACCGTCGGACGATTTCCGAACCAGCGTTCGAAGCCGGGAACAGCCTGATGCAGAAGCATGCCGAGCCCATCGACCGTGCGCAAACCACGCTGTTTGGCTTCTCGCAACAACGGCGTTTGCAGCGGCACGTAAACGATGTCGGAAATGACGGCGGTTTTCGGTAGGCGGTCGAGATCGAGCACCGGGCCGGGTGTTCCCTTCATGCCCAGCGAGGTCGTGTTGACCACAAGGCCGGCATCTTCCAGCAGACCGTCAGTTTCATCCTCGCCATGGGCAGACACGCCGTTGCCGAAATGATCGGCGAGAGTCTGAGCTCGTGCAACAGTTCGATTGACCACGCGGATCGCCGGCACCTTGCGTGTTTGCAGGGCATGGATGATGGCCCGTGCGGCACCACCTGCACCGAGCACGACGGCTGCCTCGCATTCATACCAGCCGGGCGCTTGCGCATCCATGTTGGCGGCGTAGCCGTAAGCATCGGTGTTGCCGCCCCACAGCGTTTCGCCATCCATCCACAGTGTGTTGACGGCGCCGATGGCTTCGGCCGCTTCATCGCGCCGGTCAACCAGCTGGAACGCGGCTTCCTTGTGGGGAATGGTGACATTGCCGCCAACAAAGGCGCCGGCGCGCAGCTGCGCGATGAAGGTGCCGAAGGTCTCGGGGGCGACTTCGACGCGTTCGTAAGAGCCGGGAAGGCCGAGCGCCTTAAGCCAATGATTGTGGATCATCGGCGAGCGAGAATGGGCGATCGGAAACCCGCAAACAAAAGCTTTGGGATCAGCCATCGATAGCCCCCTGCTCCCGCAAAGCGCCGAGGAGTGGCAGAAGCGGCAGGCCGACGATGGTGAAATGATCGCCTTCGATCTTTTCGAACAGCTGAATGCCCTCGCCTTCGATCTGGTAGGCGCCAACGCTTTGCAGAGCCTTGGCTCCGACATGGCTGAGATGGCGACCGATGAAAGCCGGATCAAGCTTGCGCATCGTCATGCGCGCCACCGAAACGGTGCGCCAAATGGGAACGCCGGCGCGCGCGATCACCACCGCGCTGTTCAGCTCATGGGTCTTGCCCGACAAGGCCAGGAGATGCCGACGCGCGCCTTCCATGTCGGCCGGCTTGTGAAAAACCTCGTCGTCAAGGGAAAGGGTCTGGTCGGCACCGATGACGACGGCATCCGGATGATTTTCGCTGACGGACACGGCCTTGGCTTCAGCCAGAATGTCGGCGACTTCGGCGGGGGCGACACCGGTATCTTTCAGCGTGGCATCGACAGCGCGTTCATCGATATCCGAGGGAACGGCGTCGACGGTGAGACCCGCGTCGCGCAACATCTTCAGGCGAAACGGGCTGGTGGAAGCGAGAATGATCTGGGTCACGGCTAAGTCCTGAGTTCCGGGCGGGCTATCGGTTCTTGCCGCGCAAGGCAACTATGGCGGCCGCCGTCTCTTCAATCGACCGCCGGCTGACATCGATCATCGGCCAGCCATGCCGGCCGCAGATCTGGCGGGCATAAGCGAGCTCGGCCGAAATCTGCGAGCGGTCCGTATAAGAAGAAATGTCGAAGCTTGGCGTGGAGCCGAGCAGGCGGTTTTCGCGAACCTGCGAAATGCGTTCGGCCGACGCGATCAGGCCGACGATCAGCGGCTTGGTGGCAGCAGCCAGGCTGTAAGGCATCGGCACGCCCAACACGATCGGGATGTTGACGGTCTTGATGCCGCGATTGGCGAGATAAATGCTGGTCGGCGTTTTCGACGTACGGGAAATGCCAATGAGGACGATATCCGCATCGTTCATATCCGGCGGCAACTGGCCGTCATCATGCTCCATGGTGAAGTTCAGCGCATCGATGCGGCGGAAATAATCGGCATCCAGCACGTGCTGCGCGCCAACGCGGCGTCCGGCTGGCGTTCCGAGGTAAGACTGGAACACGGTCAGCACCGGTTCCAGCACCGACACGTAAGGCAGCCCCATGGCAGCACAGCGCGCATCAATGATCGCCGCCAGTTCCTGATCCACCATGGTGTAGAGGATAATGCCGGGCTCGGCCTCAATCTCTTCCAGCACCTTTTCGACCTGCTTGGTCGTGCGGATCAGCGGATAGATGTGCTCGATGGCGCGCGCATCCTTGTATTGCGAGGCAGCCGCTCGACCCGCCGCAAGGAGAGTCTCGCCGGTCGCATCAGAAATCAGATGCAAATGGAAGTAGCTTTGCGGCTTGCTCACACTCTTTAGCCTGTCCTGTGGGGTTCTGTGGAAAAGGCGGGACGGTTCAAAGGCCTGTGGAAGACGGGCCGGGATAGCAGCCGATTTGTCCACAATTCACGACGGTTCGGCAATGGTTTCGTGACGGCTGGGGAGATCGGGGAGGCCAGGAGGTTGTTCAACGGCGTCATTCCTGGCAGTCTCATTTTTGAAGCCCGCAAGCACCTGATCTGAAATGGTCTTTTCGGGTTATCCCCGCGATTGACATCGTCTCCGCCTTCCTGTCCCGCGATCCACCGGCAGTGACGCATCGACGCGGGAACTGTGGGTAATGTTGAACTCCCGTTACGAACAGAGTCATAGAAACAAAAGACTCTTAGATAAGAAATCTTCTTTATTAGGGATGGCAGGAATGGAAGCGCCGCGACGCGTGGTAGTCGAGGTACTGAAGGGTTCGACTGCCTTTCCGCCTCCGATCTGGATGATGCGCCAGGCAGGCCGCTATCTTCCCGAATACCGAGAGCTGCGCCAGAAGGCAGGGAGCTTCCTCGATCTCTGCTACAATCCCGACTTTGCCGTGGAAGTGACGCTCCAGCCGATCCGCCGCTTTGGCTTCGATGCATCGATCCTGTTTTCCGACATCCTCGTCGTGCCGCATGCGCTGGGCCGCGACCTGCGCTTCGAGGAAGGCCGCGGGCCGCTGATGACGCCGATCCAGCCGGACGAGATCGCAGGCCTCGATGGCTCGCGCTTCCACGACCACCTCGTGCCCGTCTACGAGACCGTTCGGCGCCTGCGCGGTGCCCTGCCGCCTGAAACCACGCTGATCGGCTTCTGCGGAGCTCCCTGGACGATTGCGACCTATATGATCGCCGGACATGGCACGACCGATCAGGCCCCGGCGCGATTGTTCTCGTTCCAGTATCCCGATCTGTTCGAGCAGATGTTGAACACGGTCGCCGATCATTCCGCCGAATATCTCATCCGCCAGATCGAAGAAGGCGCGGATGTCGTGCAGATCTTCGATTCCTGGTCAGGCGTGCTGGACGAAGCTTCGTTCGAGCGCTGGTGCGTGAAGCCGGTGGCGCGGATTGTTGCGAAAGTGCGGGCGCGTTTCCCGGATGTGCCGATCATCGGTTTCCCGAAAGGGGCTGGCACGCTGTATGAGCAATACCGGCAAAAGACCGGCGTTACCGCGCTCGGCCTCGACTGGTCTGTCCCGCTCAGCCAGGCGGCCGGCCTGCAGCGCGACGGCGCCGTTCAGGGTAATCTCGATCCGATGCGACTTGTGGCCGGCGGTGAGGCGCTGCGTGAGGGCGTTGCAGCCATTTTCCAGCAACTCGGCTCTGGTCCGCTGATCTTCAATCTCGGCCACGGCATCACGCCGCAAACGCCGATCCCCCATGTTCAGGCCATGGTGGATCAGGTGCGCGCGGCGGGCGCGTAAGCAGGATTTTTCGTCATGCGCGCGATCGTTTCAATTGTTGTTCTGGTTGTGGGTGCCGCGCTTCTGTTCGCGGTCGCCGGCGACGGGTTCTACCCTTGGGCCAAGGCGATCCATGTGATGGCAGTCATTTCCTGGATGGCCGGGATGTTCTACCTGCCGCGGCTGTTCGTGTATCATGCGGACACCGGTACCGGCACGCCGCAGTCCGAAACCTTCAAGATCATGGAACGGCGTTTGCTGCGGGCGATCATCAACCCCGCGATGATCGTGACCTGGATCTTCGGCCTTTGGCTCGCCTGGTACGGCTTTGCGTTTTCCGGCGGCTGGCTGCATGCCAAGATCACGTTGGTGCTGATCCTGTCGGCCCTGCACGGCTATCTCACCACTGCGCAGCGGCGGTTCGAAGAGGACCGCAACGTCCATCCTTCCCGTCATTGGCGCATCGTCAACGAGATCCCAACCGTTCTGATGGTGCTGATCGTGATCCTGGTGATCGTGAAGCCGTTCTAGGACAGCAGGAAACCAGTCAGACCATCTTGCGTGAAGGGCCAGACACAGCTATGTGGAGGCCCTCCCTCCTTTGTAAGCGCCGATTGTTCTCCGTTCGGCGCCGCAGGCTGCATTCCACTGAAAGCGCCGGCCCTTCACTCCCCCTATCTGATCCCCCACTAGGTTCCCCATGCAGGAAATGAAACTCCAGGAGCTCAAGAGCAAGAAGCCGGCGGAACTCGTCGCTTTTGCTGAAACGCTCGAAGTCGAGAATGCCAGCGTTCTGCGCAAGCAAGAGCTGATGTTCGCCATTCTGAAGAAGCTCGCGGCGCAGGAAGTCGAGATCATCGGCGAAGGCGTGGTGGAAGTTCTGCAGGACGGCTTCGGCTTTCTGCGCTCCGCCAATGCCAACTATCTTCCAGGTCCGGACGATATTTACATCTCGCCTTCGCAAATCCGCCGCTTCTCCTTGAAGACCGGCGATACGGTTGAAGGGCCGATCCGCAGTCCGAAGGAAGGCGAACGTTACTTCGCGCTCCTCAAGGTTAGCACGATCAATTTCGACGATCCGGAAAAGATCCGGCACAAGATCCACTTCGACAACCTGACGCCGCTTTATCCCAACCAGCGGTTGAAGATGGAGATCGACAATCCGACGACGAAAGATATTTCGCCGCGCGTGATCGATCTGGTGGCCCCGATCGGCAAGGGCCAGCGCGCTCTCATCACCGCGCCGCCGCGCACGGGTAAGACCGTGCTGATGCAGAACATTGCCCATTCTATCACGACCAATCATCCGGAATGCTACCTGATCGTTCTTCTGATCGATGAGCGGCCGGAAGAAGTGACGGACATGCAGCGTTCGGTAAAGGGCGAGGTTGTGTCCTCCACCTTTGATGAACCGGCGGTGCGCCACGTTCAGGTCGCTGAGATCGTTATCGAAAAAGCTAAGCGCCTGGTCGAACACGGCCGCGACGTCGTTATCCTGCTGGATTCGATCACCCGCCTGGGTCGCGCCTACAACACCGTCGTGCCGTCGTCCGGTAAGGTCCTGACCGGCGGTGTGGATGCGAACGCTTTGCAGCGCCCGAAACGGTTCTTCGGCGCCGCGCGCAATATCGAAGAAGGCGGTTCGTTGACGATCATTGCAACTGCTCTGATCGACACCGGCAGCCGCATGGACGAAGTGATCTTCGAAGAGTTCAAGGGCACCGGTAACTCCGAAATCGTGCTCGATCGCAAGGTCGCCGACAAGCGCATCTTCCCCTCCATGGATATCCTGAAGTCCGGTACGCGTAAGGAAGACCTGCTGATTGCGCGTCAGGACTTGCAGAAGATCTTCGTGCTTCGCCGTATCCTTGCTCCGATGGGCACAACGGATGCGATCGAGTTCCTGATCGACAAGCTGAAGCAGACGAAGACCAATTCCGAGTTCTTTGAGTCGATGAACACTTGATCGATTCGGTCCCGCAACAAAGATGAGGAAGAAGGCCGGGTCGAACCGGCCTTTTCCATTCTGATGGCCAATTCAAGCGACACGATTTACGCTTTGTCCTCGGGTGCTTTGCCGGCCGGGATTGCCGTTGTTCGCATTTCAGGTCCGGCCGCTGAGACAATCCTGAAGCGATTGACTGGCAAGGCGGTTGAACCTCGAATAGCCCGTTTGCTGGTCCTGAGGGATGAGCAAGGCGGGATACTCGATCAAGCTCTTACCTTGTTTTTTCCCGAGGGCATGAGCTTCACGGGGGAAGCTGTCGTCGAGCTTCATCTCCACGGTGGCAAGGCGGTCTTACGCGCCGTTTTGGATGCCATCGCTGTTTTTCCCAATACGCGCCCCGCGGAAGCAGGCGAGTTTACGCGGCGCGCGTTCATCAACGGACGCATGGATCTCACCTCGGCTGAAGGTGTTGCCGATCTCATCTCCGCCGAGACGGACGCGCAACGTCGCTTCGCGCTCAGCAATGCAGTCGGTGATCAGGAAAGGCTTTATTCCAGTTGGCGTGAGAAGCTGATCGAAGCCAGAGCCCTCATCGAGGCCGATCTCGACTTTTCCGATGAAGGCGATGTCCCGGGTTCGGTGGCGGACGCAGTGATGGAGCAGGTTCATGCATTGCGTGTGGCAGTCAAAGACCATCTGAGCCAAACACGGAGAGGCGAAATCCTGCGAGACGGATTTCGCATAGCCATTATCGGTGAGCCTAATGTTGGCAAGTCGAGCTTGCTCAATGCGCTTGCACGGCGTGATGTGGCGATTGTGTCGGATGAAGCTGGCACCACACGCGACCTGATTGAAGTGGCTCTCGACCTCGGTGGCTACAAGGTTGTTTTGATTGATACGGCTGGCCTTCGCGAGACCGAGAATAAGGTCGAGCGCATCGGCATCGAACGCGCTCGTAATGCCGCACAGCAAGCTGATCTGGTTTTGCTGCTTCATGTAGCCGGAACGGAGAAGCCATCTCTAGATTTGCCTGTACAAACGCTTTCGATCGCGACGAAGGCCGATCTTCAGGCCGATAGCGTCACCACAGAAGCAATCTTACTATCCACGGAGACCGGGGTCGGCATCTCGGAATTACTTACAGGGATCAAACACTGCGTATCAGTAGCGGCATCAGGCGCCTCTCTGCTGCTACCGAGCAGAGAGCGTCATGTTCAGCATCTTCGCCAAGCCCACCATGCTCTGGAACGATCGGAGTGGTCAAACTTACCGATTGAGCTTCTTGCGGAGGAGTTGCGAATTGCGGCGGATCATCTTGGTCATATAACCGGCGCTATTGGCGTTGATGATTTGCTGGATGTTATCTTTACGCGGTTCTGCATTGGAAAATGACTCACGTGAAACACACAGTCATGACAAACACCTTGTATGACGTTGTTGTCGTCGGCGGGGGGCATGCCGGATGTGAAGCTGCAGCGGCCTCAGCACGGATGGGCGCTCGGACTGCCCTCATCACCATGGATGTCAGCACGATCGGCGTTATGTCCTGCAACCCAGCCATCGGCGGTCTTGGAAAAGGCCATCTGGTTCGAGAAGTAGACGCACTGGACGGGTTGATGGGTCGCGCGGCTGACGCGTCAGGTATCCAGTTCAGGATGCTCAACCGCCGAAAGGGACCGGCCGTTCGTGGGCCGCGGACACAGGCCGACCGCAAGCTCTACCGGAAAGCGGTCCAAGGACTTCTGAGCGAGCAGCAGAACCTCGACTTGATCTCAGGTGAAGTCGCTGATCTGCTACTGAACGGCAAGAGAGTAGCAGGTGTTCACCTTACTGATGGTACGACCATAACATGCGGTGGGGTCGTCCTTACCACGGGAACTTTTCTCGGCGGCATCATCCACTTGGGTGATCGAACCTGGCCAGCTGGCCGCGTTGGCGAGGAGCCGTCAACGGCACTTGCAGCGCGACTGCGCCAACACCTTCAACTCGGGAGATTGAAGACGGGGACCCCCCCCCGGCTAGATGGGAAAACGATCGATTGGAACGCAGTCGGCAAACAAGACGCTGATTCCAATCCGCAACCATTCTCCTTGCTGACTGGTCGTATCGAGGTTCCACAAATTGCCTGTGGTATTACGCGCACCACATTGGCTACGCACGCCGTGATCCGTGACAACTTGCATCGTTCGGCGATGTATTCGGGATCAATTACCGGCGTCGGGCCGCGCTATTGCCCGTCGATCGAGGATAAGGTCGTGCGCTTCGGCGATCGTGATGGTCACCAAGTCTTTCTTGAACCGGAAGGGCTGGATGACGATACGGTTTATCCAAATGGCATCAGCACGTCCCTCCCCGAGGAGGTTCAGGCGGCAATCATTCAGTCGATGCCGGGTCTCGAAAACACGCGCATCTTACAACCAGGTTATGCGATCGAGTACGACTATGCCGATCCCCGGCAGCTCGATCACTCACTGGAAAGCAAGCAAATACCTGGCCTGTTCCTAGCAGGTCAAATCGATGGAACGACCGGCTATGAGGAAGCAGCCGCGCAAGGGTTGCTTGCCGGACTGAACGCCGCTCGGTTGGCTGCTGGCAGCGACTGTGTTCGGATGAGCCGGACAGAGAGCTACCTTGGCGTCATGGTGGACGATCTCGTCACGCGAGGTGTAAGCGAGCCCTATCGCATGTTTACATCGCGCGCGGAGTTTCGCCTGTCGCTTCGGCCTGATAATGCTGACGAACGCCTTACGCCCAAGGCAATTGAATTTGGTCTCGCGTCTACGAAGCGGGCGAAGGCATTCCGCGCGTACCAAGAAGAGGTCGAGCTTGGTCTAGGCATGCTTTCGTCTCTGAAAGCTTCCCCCAACCAGCTTCGATCGTTCGGCTTGTCCGTCAATTTGGACGGGCGCGTGAGAACAGCGTTCGACGTTCTTGCGAGCAGCGACACAAGCTTGGACGACATTGTTCGTATTTGGCCTGAGGTCGATGGGCTGAGCGTGGGCGCAAAGGAGGCGTTGGAAATCAAGGCTAAGTACTCGGTCTATCTTGACCGCCAGGAGACCGATGCTGCGATGTTAAGGAAGGAAGAAGCTAGGTCGCTTCGCGTGGATTTGAACTATGCCGGTATCTCGGGTTTGTCGAATGAGCTCAAGGCAAAACTCGCTGCCGCCCAACCCTCATCACTGGCTGATGCTCAAAAGATCGAAGGGATGACCCCCTCCGCCCTGGCTCTTGTGTTGGCGCACGCTCACAGAAAACAAGTTGCTGCATGACGCCGTCAGAAAAGATCGAGTCACTGCAAGCCGTTGCACCTGACGTTTCACGTGAAACAGCCGAAAAGATGCTGGGACTGGAGAGCTTCTTTCTGAAATGGGCAAAGACCATCAATCTGGTCTCTCCCACTACCTTGAACGAAGCTTGGAAGCGGCATTTTCTTGACAGTGCACAGCTGTGGAGTTGGCGTGGCGAGACCAAAGCGTGGCTTGATCTTGGCTCCGGCAGTGGGTTTCCAGCGCTTGTTATAGCGCTGTTAGAACGCGACAGCGGTGCCAAGGTCACGCTTGTTGAAAGCAACGTCAAAAAGTCGGCTTATCTTCGACAGGCTATCGCAGCACTTGACCTCGACGCGCATGTTCTCACCCGCAGGGTAGAAGAACTGGAAGACGCTGTTTTCAATGTTTCATCCACCACAATCACAGCAAGAGCCTTCGCACCTCTGGACCGTATGCTGGAGTGGACCAACGGTCTTGGCGGTGCCTCGTCGCGAGCTCTTTTGCACAAAGGTCGTGGATTTCAGGCGGAGCTGGATGATGCGCGTAGGCGTTGGGCGTTCGATCTGGTAGAACGCACCAGCCTGGTTGATTCCGACAGCGTGATTTTGGATATCACTGCCGTCCGAAGGCTGTAGGCGCTGAACTCAATGTGGTTAGCCAATGCGCATTATAACTCTGGCCAATCAAAAAGGCGGGGTCGGTAAGACAACCACCGCCATCAACCTCGCCACCGCGCTTGCTGCGATTGGTGAGCGGGTGCTGATCGTCGATCTTGATCCGCAGGGGAATGCCAGCACAGGCTTAGGGATCGACAAGGAAGAGCGGACGCTTTCGTCCTATGACGTGCTTGCCGACAAGATCCCTTTGTCTGAAGTGGCCATTCAGACGGTTGTTCCCAATCTTTGGATTGTCCCTTCCACGATGGATCTGTTGGGCGTGGAGATGGAAATCGCCGCCCTCCCCGATCGTACCACTCGTTTGAAATCAGCTTTGGGCGACGCCCAAGACCTCTTTTCGTATGTGCTTGTTGATTGCCCACCATCGCTGAACTTGCTGACCATCAACGCGATGGCTGCGGCTGACTCCGTGCTGGTTCCGCTGCAATGCGAGTTCTTCGCGCTGGAAGGTCTCAGCCAGCTTCTTCGCACAGTGGAAATGGTGCGGCAGACGATCAATCCGCAACTGATCATTCAGGGCATCGTGCTGACCATGTATGATGGTCGCAACAACCTCGCGAACCAGGTCGTCGATGATGTGCGGGCGCATATGGGGGACAAGGTCTATGAGACCGTAATCCCCCGCAATGTGCGGATTTCAGAAGCGCCATCGCATGGAAAGCCGGCAATCCTGTATGATCTGAAATGCTCGGGCAGCCAGGCTTATTTGCAGTTGGCCACCGAGGTCATCCGGCGCGAGCGGCGTTTGAAGGCAGCTTGATATGAGTGAAGAAACCGGAAAGCGCCGCCTCGGTCGCGGCTTGGCTGCACTGATCGGCGAGATTGATCGTCCTGCCGAGCAGCAAGCACCGAAAGCGCGCGCAGATGGCGTCGTGCCGATTGAGATGGTGGTCGCTAATCCCCGTAATCCGCGCCGGACGTTCGGCGAGAATGATTTGACCGATCTCGCGCAGTCGATTCGCGAACACGGCGTTGTGCAGCCGGTGATCGTGCGGCCGGGCCGTATGGATGGTACGTATGAGATCATCGCCGGTGAGCGTCGTTGGCGCGCAGCGCAACGCGCCGGCATTACGCAGCTTCCGGTTCTGATCCGTGAGGTCGATGATCGTGTCGCGCTTGAGCTTGCGATTGTTGAGAACGTTCAGCGTGCCGATCTCAATCCTGTTGAAGAAGCAATGGGTTATCAGCAGCTGATCGACGAACACAGCTATACTCAGGCTGATCTGGGACAGGTGATCGGCAAGAGCCGTAGCCATGTTGCGAATACATTGCGCTTGCTGAAGCTGCCGACGATCATCCAGGATATGCTGACCAGCGGAACGCTCTCGGCTGGTCATGCGCGCACCTTGGTGACGGCAGCTGATCCATCCGGTCTCGCGAAGCGGATCGTGGAAGAGGGTCTTTCGGTGCGTCAGGCAGAGGCGCTTGCCCAAGCGCCCAAGACAGAGACGCCGGCGCAGACCCGCGCTAACGACAATGCCAAGGACGCGGATACGCTGGCGTTGGAGAAGCTGCTATCGGATCAGACCGGCTTGCGCGTGACGATCCTGCACAAGGAAAAGGGTGGCGAGATCAAGATTGCTTATCGCTCGCTCGATCAGCTCGATGAGCTGTGTCGCCGCCTTCAGGCTTGATCAGGCTTCCTTACGGACGGTGCAGGGTCAGTCCTAGCAGACAGCGCTCGATGATCGCATCGCTGAGGTCGGGGTAACGCCGGCTTTCCAGCACGGCCGCCTGCACGCGCTGCAAGGCGCTTGAGGCTTGTGGCAGGGAGAAGCGGGTCAGGGCACGTTCCACTGCCGCCTTCCGATCGAAGTAAAGCGGCGGGCGAGCCATGCCGATGACCGCTCCCGCAGGCCGGTTGGACGCTTGCATTTCAGCGCGCAGAGTCTGCACGATCTGTAACTGGCGAAGTGCAGACAGGAGCAGGGTCGTTCTGTTGCCGCCGGCCGATTTGAACCGTAGGAGCGCCTGCTGAAAGCCGAACACGTCACCCTTGAGCGCGGCGTTCAGGGCATCATCGGCAGAGGTCGCGGACACGTCACCGATCAGCAAAGCGACATCGTCTTCCTCGACTTCCGACTTGCCATGGCAATACAGCGCCAGCTTTTCGATCTCGCCACGGGAAGCCAGCCGGTCGCCGCCGAGCAGGGCCTTCAAACGGGATCGGGCGGGCAGGCCGATGCGCAAACCGTATGGCTGCAGGCCTTCATCAATCAGGGCATCGATGGCGCGTGGATCGTCGCTGTAGCAAGGCAACGCCATGCCGCTGAACGCCGTTTCTACGACGCCACGCACGCCGGCGCCCTTCTTCAAATCGCCGCCCTCGATAAGCACCAGGGCATCGGCAGGCGGGCATTTGGCGAGATCCTTGATGGCGTCCGCAAATGCCTTTTGCGCGCCGGCATTGCGGATCCAGATCAGGCGCTGGCTGCTGAACATGGAAAAGGTTTTCACCTCGTCGAACAGGCGGCCTGGATCGGACTCGATGTCGCCTGCGTCCAAACGCACGACGGAAAACGGATCATCCAGTGCGATGCCAGTTGAAAGCGCGAACTTGCGCGCACGCTCGGCAACAAGGCCGCGATCAGGGCCATAGACCAAGATGATGCGGGCGGTACGGTCCGGCCGGGCAAGCCAAGAGTCGACTTCGTGGTTCTTCTTTTGCGCCATGGGAACAATCAGTGTCTCACTCCGGGCAGGTGGTAACCGAACAACCCCAGGCCTGTCACGCGGCCAGACGCTACACGTTCTGCTTGCCGCAGCGGCAGCGACTCTGGTTTTACGGGTCGAACCCGGCTATCGGGTGAGTCGGGGTTGTATGTGGGGGATCGTATGGCAGAACAGGTGAACGAGCACGCGACGGCGGATCGCCGGCCTTTGGCGTCGCGGAGCACCGGCTGGGCACAAGGTCTGGCGAAGCTGCTTCTCAAGACGTCGGCCACCCCGAATGCCGTATCGGCCACCGGCATCGGCTTTGCGGCGCTCGGCGGCCTGGCTTTCGGCTACGGTCCTCAGCATCCCTGGTTGTTTCTCGTGGGTGCGCTGATGGTGCAGCTGCGCTTGTTGTGCAATCTTTTGGACGGCATGGTCGCGGTGGAAGGTGGCCGTGGATCGCCCACCGGCGCCTTGTTCAACGAAATCCCGGACCGCTTCGAAGACAGTTTTCTACTGATCGGCTTCGGCTATGGCTGTGGACATCCTGAAATGGGATATGTCGCTGCGATCCTGGCGGTCATGACCGCCTATCTTCGCGCCTTCGGCGCATCGCTCAGTTTCGGACAAGACTTTGGTGGACCCATGGCCAAGCCGCAGCGTATGGCGGCATTGACGATCGGTGGCGTGCTCGCCTTCTTTGAAGCCGTGTTGTTTGGTTCTTTGTACAGCCCGGTGATCGTGTTGGCGGTCGTGATCTTGGGCACGGCATGGACTTGTGCGCGCCGCATCGGCGCCATGAGCGCGCGTTTGAAGGACCGGGCATGATCGACCACATCCTGATCGGACTGGCGCGCTTTCTTGTTGGCGGGCGTCCCGAGTGGCGCGGCACGCAGCCATCCCTGCGCCAGCGGATCTACTTCGCCAATCACGGCAGTCACCTCGATACGATCCTGCTTTGGGCCGCGATCCCGACGCGCCTGCGGCCGACCACGCATCCGGTTGCGGCGGCGGACTACTGGGGCAAAGGGCGCCTGCGCCGCTCCGTTGCGCTCGATCTTCTGAATGCGGTTCTGGTTGATCGCAGCGGGGGCGGTGCAGCGTCCGGCCAGGATCCGCTCGCTCCCTTGGAAGAAACGCTGGAACGCGGCCATTCGCTGATCATCTTTCCGGAAGGAACGCGCGGCGGTGAAAAACTGCCGGCCGCGTTCAAGTCGGGGCTGTTTCGATTGGCGACGCGCTTTCCGCAGGTCGAACTCGTTCCTGTTTACCTCGAGAATATGTCGCGGGCTTTTCCGCGTGGTGCCTTTTTGCCGGTTCCGATCTCCTGCCATGTCCGCTTCGGCGCGCCTTTGTACATCGAAGGCGGCGAGACCAAGGAAGCATTCCTGGAGCGGGCACGTGAGGCGATCGTGGCCCTGGCGGAGGTGAACTGATGGATCCGACGCTCGTCACGCTCTTCATCGGCCTGATCACGGTTCTTGCAGCCGCAACCCTGATCGGCCAGATCCTGGGACGTCGTGCCGAAAGCACGGAAGCCCGCGCAACGGTCGACAATCTGAATGCGCGCATCCGGGCCTGGTGGCTGATGGTTGCGATCTTTGCCGTGGCCTTTGTGTTCGGCAAGATCGTTACGCTCGTGCTGTTTGCGCTGACCTCCTTTTACTGTCTGCGCGAGTTCATCTCGCTCACGCCGACCAAACCCGGCGATCATACCGCGCTTGCCTTCGCCTTTTATGTCTTCCTGCCGCTGCAATATGTGCTGATCGGGATCGACTGGCAGTCGCTGTTTTCGATCGCCATTCCCGTTTACGCCTTTCTTCTGCTGCCGGTTTTGGCGGTGCTGCGCCATGACACCGATGACTTCCTGTCGCGCACGGCTAAGCTGCAATGGGCCCTGCTTCTGACGGTCTATTGCATCAGCCACGCGCCCGCTTTGTTGCTGCTGAAGATACCCGGCTTCGAGAACAAGGGCGTGCTGCTGTTGTTCTTCCTGGTCACCGTGGTGCAGGCGAGCGACGTGCTGCAATACATTTTCGGTAAGCTGTTCGGCCGGCACAAAATTGCGCCGGTGGTCAGCCCCAACAAGACATGGGAAGGCTTCGTCGGGGGCGGTTTGGCCGCCACGCTGCTGGGGGCGGGCTTGTTCTGGATCACGCCATTCACACCGCTGCAGGCGGCGGGCATGGCGCTGGCCATCGTGCTTGCCGGCTTCAGCGGCGGGCTGGTTCTGTCAGCCGTGAAACGCTCGATGGGCGCAAAGGATTGGGGCCGCATGATCGAAGGCCATGGCGGCGCGCTCGACCGCATGGATTCCGTGACCTACGCGGCGCCTTTGTTCTTCCATCTGGTGAATTACTTCTTCGCAGCTTGAGCCTGTGCTTCCTTTTCTGAGTCGGGGCTGGTCTTTTCCTCACGGACAGGATCGGGGTAGCTGTCGGCGATGAACAGGATCACGGCCGTGACGAGGCCGACGATTACGCCCAGACCCCAGAAGGACGTACCGATCGCCAAGCCAAGCGCCCCGGTAATCCACACTGCGGCCGCGGCTTTGATGCCTTTTACGTCGAAGCCGCTCTTGAAGATCACGGCGCCGCCGAGGAAGCCGATGCCCGACAGAAAGCCTTGCAGCGTACGTGACAGGGAACTCGGATCGAGTTGCGCGAGGTGGACGCCAAGCAGCATGTAGGTGGTGGAACCGACGGCAATCAGGATCATGCCAGCGATGCCGATTGCCTTGTGGTGGACGCGCCGCTCAAAGCCGATAGCTGCGCCCAGGATCGCAGCTGCGCCAAGCCGCATCAGGATATCCAGCCCGTCCGACCACATCGATATCATCGTGGCTGCCTTTCCGTGTTTTCGCCTGCCTTTTGCCAAGGCCATCGATTCTCGATCTCTACGGTGAGCGAGATCGAGAGGAACGTTCTGATCAGCACGATCAAAGCCAGGATCAGGACGTTTTGCAATGTCGGTCGAATGGCGACCGTACCGATGATGTCGGCAGCCACCAGCAGTTCCAGGCCAAGCAGAATGGCACGGCCAAGCGTTTGGCGGAACTGGTGGTAAGGACTACTTGGCGCAGTGCTGCTGCGCGCCGCTGTGAAGGACCGGAAGAGCGCGTAAGCGGCCCCCAGAACAATAACGGCCACGCCGGTCCCTTCCAGGCCACGCGTTATGGCATGGAGTAGAAAGTCGAACCAGGATGTGGATGCTTCCGTCACCCGGGATCCTTTCGGCAGCGTCACTGGTCAAACGCGGAAGCATCAAGAATGTTGCCGCTCAGTCGTCAGTCACTGATGGAGGTGCTGGGAGACGAAGAGCCAGAAAACAAAAAAGCCGCCCGAAGGCGGCTTTTTGATCGCTTGAACTTCCCGAAGGAAGATTGGAGCGGGTGAGGCGATTCGAACGCCCGACCCCAACCTTGGCAAGGTTGTGCTCTACCCCTGAGCTACACCCGCTCACACGGCAACGCCGCAAGCCGCGCCTATATGGCCGAAAGCTTTTTCGATTGCAACAGGAATTTCGCGCGCTTGCGCAGCCTTTCCGCTGCCTTTACGGAACGCTGATTATCGTCGGTTTGTAATGCGAGTGAGGGTTCTATGCGTATTGATCGTGAGGGATTGCTGGCGAAGCTCGAGAGGCTGGGGATCCAGACAAGTACCGTCGATCATCCGCCGCTGCACACGGTGGAGGAATCGCAGCATCTGCGCGGCGAGATCCCGGGTGCGCATACGAAGAACCTCTTCGTGAAGGATCGTAAAGATCGCTATTTCCTGCTCGTGGTGGAAGAGATGGCTATCGTCGATCTCAAGACCGTGCATCATGTGATCGGTGCGTCGGGCAAGGTCTCGTTCGGCAAGCCGGAAGCGCTGATGGATCTGCTTGGTGTAGTGCCCGGATCGGTCTGCGTGTTCGGTGCGATCAACGACACCGAGAACAAGGTCACGGTGGTGCTCGACAGTACCTTGATGGAAAGCGCGGTGATCAACGCGCATCCATTGACCAACGAGGCAACGACATCAATCGGGAGGGACGACCTGCTGGCGTTTCTTCAAGCCGTCTCCCACCCGCCTCTTGTCTTGAAAATCACCGCCTGATCGCTCACATCGTGAGCCAAGTCGATGACGGCAGGCTGAAGTCTGGAAGGATGTTTCATGAGCGATAAAGCAAACAATCCCTACGCAAGCGGGGGCCAGCCTTACCAGACCGAAGTCACGCTTGGCGGCGGCATTGCAGGCAATGGGGCCGGCAATGGCGCGAGCGGCGCTGGCGACCTCATCAAGGATACGACGACATCAGGGTTTTCCGCCGACGTGATTCAGGCCTCGCGCACGCAGCCTGTGCTGGTGGATTTCTGGGCGCCGTGGTGCGGACCGTGCAAGCAGCTGACGCCGGTTCTGGAGCGCGTGGTTCAGGCAGCACGCGGCGCGGTGAAGCTTGTGAAGATGAATATCGACGAGCATCCCTCGATCGCAGGGCAGCTCGGCATCCAGTCCATTCCAGCCGTGATCGCGTTCAAGAACGGTCAGCCGGTCGACGGTTTCATGGGCGCGGTGCCCGAAACCCAGATCAAGGCTTTTATCGACAAGCTGACGGCCGACATGGCTGGAGGAACGGCTGATCTGCTGGCGCAGGCGGAAGAGGCGGTGGCACGTGGCGAAGCTGCGATTGCGGCTGATCTTTATGCCGCCGTTCTCGACGAAGACGAGACCAATGTAGATGCGCTGGCCGGGCTTGCGAACCTGTATTTCGATGCTGGACAGGCGGATACGGCGCGCGAGCTGCTTGAGCGTGTTCCCGAAGACAAGGCTGGTCATGCCGGTGTTGCCGGGTTGCGCGCCAAGTTCGCTTTGGCCGACCAGATTGCCGAGCTTGGCGATGAAGGCGAGTTGCAGCGCCGGCTGGGTGCTGATCCCGCCGATCATGCCGCGCGTTTCGATCTCGCTCTGATCGCCAATGCGCGCGGCAACCGCGAAGAGGCTGCCGATCAGTTGCTGGCGATCATGAAGGCTGACCGGGAATGGCGTGAGGACGGCGCGCGGCAGCAGCTTTTGAAGTTCTTCGAAGCCTGGGGGCTGACTGATCCTTCGACGCTCGCAGCACGCCGCAAGTTGTCTTCGCTTTTGTTTCGTTGATCGCGGCGCGTTAACAAACAGTCCTGAGAAAAGGCCGGCACTCTTGAGAAACGGCCGGCCCGCACCAGATCTTTCGCCAACAGCGAGGAGATTTCAGTGCAGGCCGGCAATGCCCATTATCGTGTCGCGGAGGATATTCCTCCGGTGGTCCCGATCTTTCCGCTCTCGGCAGCGCTGTTGCTGCCGGGCGGACGCATGCCGCTGAACATTTTCGAACCGCGCTATCTCAAGATGATCGATGCCGCTTGTGGCGGAGACCGGCTGATCGGCATGATCCAGCCGAGCCTCGACGGCGCGACGCTTGGTAATGGCGAACCAAGCCTATGCGCGGTGGGGTGCCTTGGGCGCCTCGTGTCCTTTGCGGAAACAGGCGACGGCCGCTACCTCATCGGTCTGCAGGGCATCTGCCGTTTTCGGGTATCCGAGGAGATCGAGCACAAGGCGCCTTATCGCCTCTGCCGCATCGCGCCTTTTGTCAGCGACCTCAACGAGGACGCAGGCAGTGGCGAAATCGACCGGCCGGCCCTGCTCAAGACGCTGAAAGCCTATCTCGAAGTCAACGAGTTGGACGCGGATTGGGAAGGCGTGAGCCGCGCGGAAAACGCCACGCTGGTGAATGCGCTGTCCATGATGTCGCCTTATGGCGCGGCGGAAAAGCAGGCGCTGCTGGAAGCGCCGGATCTGCGCACCCGCGCCGATACGCTGATCGCAATCACGGAAATGGCCTTGGCCCGCTCGCGCGACAGCTTTGGCTCAGGCCTGCAATGAGGGTGAGCCAGGTGGCTTTCCATGGTTGATGAACCGGCGAACAATCCGTCGGCTTCGCGCCGTGTGGCAAAGCTTGATGTGCGTATGCTCGAGCTCCTGGCTTGCCCGGTGACCAAGGGCCTGCTGCGCTATGATGCCGAACATGAGGAACTGATTTCGCCCGGCGCACGGCTGGCTTATCCCGTACGCGACGGCATTCCGATCCTGCTGCAATCGGAAGCGCGGGTGATCGAACTCGACTGAGCCGCCTCATTGAAAGTTGCGGCCGCGCGGCATGACCTTGGCCGACCGCTTGGCGAGTTCCTCGATATCTTCCTTGAACTCCGGCATGTCGCGCATGAGTTTGGCGACGCGTTTTTCAGAGTAGGGCCTGTTCGCGCTTTCGGGTAACGGCCGGCGCACATGGTCGCAATTGGCAAGGCCATGGATCGTGGGGCCATGTTCCGACAGTTCGGCCAGGCGCGGCGTCAGATCCTCGATCTTCTGCGCAATCACATGGATCACCTCGCCTTGATGCTGCAGCTTGCCTGAGACACGAATAAAACGGGCACCCAGCACGATCGGCCTGAATTTTTCGAACGTGTCTTTCCAGATGATGATGTTGGCGAGGCCTGTTTCGTCTTCCATCGACATGAAGATGACGCCCTTGGCCGAACCCGGCCGTTGACGCACCAGAACCAGACCCGCCACGGACACGAAACGGCCGCTCCGCGTCTTGCCGAGATCGGCGCAAGGCAGCGTGCGCTCGCGCATCAATCGACCCCGCAGGAAACTCACCGGATGCGCCTTCAGCGACAAAGTGAGGGTGCGGTAGTCATGGATTACATGTTCGCCTAGTGGCATTTCAGGTAGCTGGGTTGGCGGTTCTAGCTCACGCAGTTGAAGGCCGGCTTGGGTAAACAGCGGCAGCGTTTCGGGAGCAGTCCTAGCATCAAGTGCGCGTGCGGCCCATAAAGCGGCACGGCGGTCGAGCCCAATCGAGCGAAACGCGTCGGCTTCGGCCAAACGCACGATCGTGGATGGGGACAGACCGGTTTTCAGCCATAGATCGCGCACCGACGAAAAGCCTGAACCGCGAGCGGCAACCAGTTTTTCAAGCTCTGCCTGACTCAGCCCTTTCACCTGGCGGAAGCCGAGCCGCACCGCATGGCGGCTCTTTATGACTCCGCGCATGGAGCGATGCCGGTAGGCAATATGATCAGGCCGAAATGCTGCTTGTTCCAATGTGCAGTCCCAATCGGAATGGTTGATGTCCACCTCGCGAATATCCAGACCATGTTCGCGTGCATCCCGTACCAGCTGAGCCGGAGCATAGAAGCCCATTGGTTGTGCATTCAGAATCGCTGCGCAAAACACATCGGGATAATAAGTCTTGAACCAGCAGGAGGCATAAACCAGTAGGGCAAAGGACGCGGCGTGGCTTTCGGGAAAGCCGTACTCGCCAAAACCTTCGATCTGGCGGAAGCAGCGTACGGCAAAATCGCGCGGATAGCCGTTGTCGACCATGCCATCGATCAACTCGTTTTCCAGCTGCGAGATGATGCCGACGCGCCGGAATGTCGCCATGGCTCGGCGCATCTTATCGGCCTTCTGCGGTGAGAATCTGCCGCATTCTATTGCGATTCTCATTGCCTGTTCTTGGAAAAGCGGAACGCCAAGTGTTTTGCCGAGGATCGCTTTCAGTTGCGGCTTGATGTAGTCGACCTCTTCCTTGCCCTCACGGCGCCGCAGGTAAGGGTGAACCATATCGCCTTGGATCGGGCCTGGGCGCACGATCGCAACCTCGATCACCAAATCGTAGAATTCCTTTGGCTTAAGTCTGGGCAGCATCGACATTTGCGCACGGCTCTCGATCTGGAAGACGCCCAGCGTGTCGGCCCGGCAGATCATGTCATAGACGTCCTTCTCGCCTTCCCGGATGGTTGCAAGGCTATGAACCACCTCGTCTGGATAGTGCGCGCCAAGCAAATCGAAGCAGCGGCGAAGGCAGGACAGCATGCCTAGCGCTAAGATATCGACTTTGAACAAGCCGATGGAATCCAGATCTTCCTTGTCCCATTCGATCATCTTTCGATCGGGCATTGCCGTCTTCATGATGGGAACGATCTCGTCGAGTCGATCACGCGTAATGACGAAACCGCCAACATGTTGGCTTAAATGACGAGGAAACCCCTGGATCGCATTGGCGCAGTCAAAGAATTGGCGTGTCAGCGGGTCATTCATCTTGAGGCCTGCTACTTCAGCCTCCTGCTGTCCAAGAGCTTTCTGTCCCCAACGCCATGTGGATGCGGACAAGGCAGCAATCGTGTCTTCGGAGAAGCCGAGCGCTTTGCCGACTTCCCGCATGGCTGAGCGTGATCGATAAGAAATTACAGCCGCAGCGAGGGCAGTATTTTTATAGCTGTATTTCTTGTAAATATATTGGATCACGACTTCCCGCTTCTCATGTTCGAAGTCGACGTCGATATCCGGTGGCTCGCAGCGCTCTTCAGAAATGAAGCGCTCGAACAGAGTTTCCATTCGATGTGGCCCGATATCAGTGATGTTTAGGCAATAGCAGATCAATGAGTTGGCGGCTGAACCACGCCCTTGGCATAGAATTTTTTGAGAGCGCGCGTAACGAACGATATCGTGGACTGTTAAAAAGTAACCAGCATAGTCAAGCTTCGCCACCAAGGCGAGTTCCTTGCGCAGCGTTTCCAAAAGCTGGTCATCAGGAGAGACAAAGCGTTGCTTTGCTCCTTCCCAGGTTAGACGTTCCAGCTCTTCTTGTGCTGTTGCGCCAGCGCGTGTCGATTCAACGGGGTAGTTGTGTTTAAGTTCTTTAAGAGAAAATTTTAACGTGCCTGCAAAGCGCTGCGTCTCAGCTAATGCATTATCGTAGCCGGAAAATAGTTTTGCCAGCTGCGATGGCGACTTTAGATAGCGTTCCGAATTGGCTTGGCGGGCTAATCCGATTTCCGCAATTGGGCGGTTGAGGCGAATGGCAGTGACGACATCCTGCAGTTCCCGAAACTCTGGTCGATGGTATAGGACGTCGTTGACTGCCATCAACGGTAGGCCGGAATGCTTTGCGAAGGCGGCAGTTTGCGCCAACCGGAAAGCGTGGTCGCCTCCATATGTAGGCGCAAAAGCCACCCAGACTGAGCGGCCGAAGTGTCGGTAAAGATCTTTGAGAAAGCTGAGCGTTTCCTGCTCCTTCGCATAAGGATCAGCCAGAACGGCAAGAGAGATGTCCTCTCCCCATTCAAAAAGATCGCTTCGGTAAAGGTGTGATGCACCTTTTTCGCTTTCTTCCCGCAGGTTGGCCTGGCTAAGAAGCCGACAAAGATTTCCCCAACCTTTACGATTTTGCGGATAGGCCAGAACATCTGGCGTGCCGTCGCAGAACACCAGCCGGCTACCGGGATGAAACGAAAACCCGTTCGTTTTCGCCATGTTCCAGGCGCGTACAACACCAGCCACCGTGTTGCGATCAGCAAGGCCAATGGCCTTGTAGCCAAGCTCCAACGCGCCGCCGACCATCTGCTCGGGCGAGGCCGCGCCATGCAGAAAGGAGTAGTTCGACTGAACCGCAAATTCGGTATAGGCCGTTTCAGGTTTTCTCACGAGGTTCATGCAAAGATCCCATGCATGTACCAGCGCGGTAGAGGCGGAGAAGCCAAGCGCAAATCATCCTCGTTCTCCGTTGCAGGGTTTGTCGGCTGAGCTATTTTGCTTTCTATGCGCCGTGCTTCTTCATCGGCTTTTTCCTTCATCAAGGGCGCCAGTCGCGGCTCGCCTTCGTAAAGGCCTTCTCGAAACAGCCAGTAGCGATAACCCTCGCCGTCTTCGACACGGTAATAATCACGCGTTTCTCCTGTTTCGTCGCGCCACCATTCCGGTGTCAGCCGTTCCGGGCCTTCTGCGCGGACGATGCGGTGATGCATGCGGCGCCAACGGAAATGCGCCGGCGGTCCTTCTGGTATCTCTGCTGTGACTTCAACCGGTTCGGGCATTCTGAGGAGACGTAAAGGACGCGAAAAGGTGGAACGAGGGCCGCTCTCCTTCTCCTTACCTATAAGGGCTGTACCCGGTACGTGGGCAACAGCCCGTTCGGGTATATGGCTCGCAACTTCCATAGGGTGGACAACCACTTGCCGCCCTAGCCTTGCTTCTACCCGGTCAGCCAGAAGCGCGATGTTTTGCACTTCGCTATTGCCTTCTTCAATCATGTCATTCTGGACTTCGACATAGGGCTGAGCTGTTAGAACGGACAAGCGCAGGAGGTCGAAGCCATAGCCGGTATCCAGTTTTTCACTGACGGCAGCGAGTTTCTCGTGGAACAGAAGTTGGATCAGCTTTGCCTCGCGTAAGGGGCGGGCGGTATGAACACGCAGGCAAAATACTGTGCCATCGACACGAAATAGTGCCAGTTCCAGGGATGTTACGCCTTCACCTCGCGCGGCCAAAGCGGGCTGCAGGGATGTAGACAAGGTAAGCACAAGCTGTTCGATGTCTTCCAGCGTGCCGATCGGTTCAAAGAAGCGGCGTTCGGCTGACAGGCTGGGAACAGCGCGACGAGGTCTAATGGATTCGTCCACCCGGCCCACGGCTTGGTCGAGGCGCAAAAGAAGGTCCTTGCCGAAGCGTTTGGCGAGTGGAGCACGGGGAGCGGATAAAACCGCGCCCACTACGCGCAGGCCTACGCTTTCCAAGCCTTGGCATGTATCAGGCGCAAGTCGCAAGGCAGACAACGGATAAGGTGCCAATGTCTCTGCCTCGGCGCCTTCGGCAATGATGGCGCCTGACTGAAAGTGAGCCAGCGCATAGGCTGCGCCGGGCGTTGCGGCGAGACCGGCTCGGACATCAAAGCCTTGGCCACGCATTCGCTTTAGTACATCCGCCATAAGAGCAGCTTCGCCGCCGAACAGATGCGCGCAGCCGGTGATGTCGAGATAAAGCCCGTCCGGCCAATCCATCGCAACGAGCGGCGTGTAGCGATCGCACCAGTCGGCCAGGGCTTCCAGCAGACGACGATCTGCTTCTGGATCCTCTTCAACGATATCGAGATCGGGATGCATCGCCCGTGCCTCGGCAATGCCTTGCCCAAGACGCAGCCTAGACTTCTCCGCCACAGGATCGAGCGCCGCAATGCGTTGTGCATTGTCCTGTCGACGGCTAACCACCAGCGGCGCGCCGCTCGGGCGCTGGGAAGCCCATGACTTTCCCAGGCGCTGGCGCCAAATCCTGTCGGTCAACAGATAAGGAAACCACAGAGCCAGGAACCGTTGGGTAAGCACGGGACGGCCGGTTTGCTGCTTGGTTCGAGAGAGGGTCGTTGCGCAGTTGGAGACGGCGTTCATGAGGGTTCCATTCCAGCGTGAAAGTGCCTGGACGTGCGATGCGGCTTTTGGCGACGGTCAGTTCCAAGCCCGGCGGCCCAAGCGAGCCTCGCAAGGGACCATCAAGCGTTTGCCTGAGAGCCGCGGGCGCAGGGGAAACAAGCAGCCTGACGGGTGCGGCGGTGGGTGTTTGTTCGGCTGATTGGCGCAGCAGGAACACCGGCCGACCGGCCGCTTGCGCCCGGCGATGCAGCCTTCGCGTGGCAGTCAGGTCCAGCATGCGGGGATTGCCGCGCAATTCCAGGATCACGCCGGCTAGATCCGGCAGCCTTGCCGCTTCCTCGCCGATCCACAGCGTGTCGCCGAGCTTGGGCGCTTCGGCAAAAAGAAGGCGCTGCGGCGCGATGCCGAAAGTTTCGCGGATGCCTGCGGCATAAGGCAGGCCGCCTTCGGAAAAAGCTTCCGTCGTGCCCAACCACAAAAGCGGCAGATGCTTTTGGGGCTCGCGCTGCAGGAGCCTGGAACCGAGCGCCAGAACAAAGGCCGCTGCGGCTCCGGCGGCGCGTGCGGTCGGCGCGTGGATTTCCGTGAGCGCACCCAAAGGCAAACCGCCGCCGAGCAGGGCATCGAGCGGCTCCACATGGCTCGGAAGAAGATCGCCATCCGGCAGACCCCGTCCGCTGCGCCGCATGAGGATGCCGTCGGCCGTTTGCCCGTCAGCTGAAGGCGCGGCCAAGCGCTCCGGCAAAACGCCTTCGATCCTGGCAATCTCATGACGCAAGGCGCAAAGCCTTTCCTGCGCCAAGGCTGATACCGCCATGACGTTCCACTCCGGTCGAGTTCGTTCCTGTTATGTTCTTATAGATTCCTGAGGGTGCTCTGAGAGTCAAGCACGCTCTGGAGAATTTATTCCTGACGCTGCGGCCGTAAGGGATGCCAATGCGAAAGCTCTCGAAAGCCGCTGTTTGACGCTCTATATGAGCCGGCCTAAGGAGACCGAATGGCTCGTCTTTATCAAACCCGGCAATGGCATGATCAGTTTTCGCCCTCGATCGAGGAGTTCGAGCTGCTGGCGCTGGAAACCTATGCCCATCTGCCGGAAGAGTTTCGCAAGCTAACCGGCGACATCATCATCCAGATCGCGGAATTTCCGACCGAAGAGATCATGGACGATCTGGCGCTGGAAACGCCGTTCGACCTGCTCGGCCTGTTTGAAGGCCGTGGCATTGCCGAGCGCTGGACGCCGCAAACCGGCGAGGAACCGAACAAGATCACACTCTATCGCCGCGCGATCCTCGATTACTGGTCGGAAAACGAGGAAACGCTGGGCGACATCGTCAGCCACGTGCTGATCCACGAAGTCGGCCACCATTTCGGCCTGTCGGACGACGACATGGAAAAAATCGAGGAAGCGGCGGAATAGGGCCTACTGTTCGCCGAGCTTCATGTCGGGATGGTAGTCCTTGCCAGCCACCTCCTTCACTACGGCCTGGCCGCAGCGCATGGTGCCGGTTGCGGCATCGAAGGCGTAGGTCGGGCTGCCGGAGAGTTCCCAGCCCTTGTTCAGCGCTGCTGTTACCTTGTGGCAGAAGCTCGAATCATCGGGGCCTGACAGGAAGCGGTAGAGTTTCATCGCTGTAATCCTTCAAAGACGCGCGGCCAGAAGCTTTTCAGCTTGCGCGAGATGCAGCCGCTCGATCATGCGGCCGTTGATCTGAATGACGCCTTGGGCAGGATCGGCAGCGAACGCTTGGACGATGGCTTCCGCTTCCGCCACATCCTCCTCGCTTGGTGCGAAAGCGCGGTTGGCAGGCTCGATTTGTGCTGGATGGATCAGCGTCTTGCCGTCGAAACCCATGTTGCGGCCTTCGCTGCACTCGGCAGAAAAGGCATCGAGATCGCGGAAATCATTGCTGACGCCATCAAGCACGGTGAGGTTTCCTGCCCGCGCCGCCATCACCATCTGTGAAAGAGCCGGCATGAGATAGCGGCGATCCGGCGTCATGCGGATGCCGGTGTCCTTGGCGAGATCGTTGGTGCCGGCCACCAGGCAAGCAAGGCGCGCGGCACGATCGCGTCCGAGCGCGGCAATGGCGCCGATATTCATCATCGCCTTCGGTGTTTCGATCATCGCCCAGAGCCGGATGCGCTTGGGCGCGTCACCCTCGTCCAGCGCGTCGTCGGTCTCGAGGATGTCGCGCGGGGAATCGACCTTGGGCAGGAGAATGGCGTTGGGCTTGCAGGCTTTTGCAGCTGCCAGATCGTCAGCGCCCCATTCCGTAGACATCGCATTGATGCGGATGATCAGGCGTTTGTCCGGCCGCTTCTCGAAGAACCGGGCGAGGTTGTTTCGCGCCGTTGCCTTTTGATCTGGCGCAACGGCATCTTCCAGATCGAGGATGATCGCGTCGGCGGCGAGATCGGCGATCTTGGCCAGCGCTTTCTGGTTGGCAGCCGGCACATAAAGCACGGAGCGGGTGGGATGCGGGGTGGTCATACCCATTCATTGCCGGGCCTCAGTGAACGCGCAAGAGCTTATCGGACTTTGTGCTGAGGCCAGTGGCGCAAATGCCGCTTGCGCAGGGCGCATGAACCTGATTGCGTTCGCCCGCTTTCACGGAACGAACATCCTCATGTCTGGCTACGATATTCTCATCATCGGCGGCGCCATCGTCGGCAGCGCTAGCGCCTACTTCCTGCGCGATCAAGGCTTCACCGGCACGATCGGCGTGGTGGAACGCGATCCAAGCTTTGCCACATCGGCCACGACCCTGTCGGCGGCATCGATCCGCCAGCAGTTCTCGATTGCCGAGAATATCCGCCTGTCCCGCTTCACGCTGAACCTGTTTCGAGAGCTGACCGACCGTTTCGGTGCGGATGCCGACATCGCATTTCGTGAAAAGGGCTATCTGATCCTGGCAAGCGAAGCAGGCCTGCCGATCCTCAAGACCAACCATGCCGTGCAGCTTGCCGAAGGCGCGGAGATCGTGCTGGAAGACGCCGAAGCCTTGGCGAAGCGCTTTTCCTGGTTGTCGACCGAAGACATTGCGGGTGGCGCTTATGGTGTCAGCGGCGAGGGCTGGTTCGATGCCCACGCGCTGCTCGGCCTGTTCCGCAAGGCCTTGAAGAGCATGAAGGTCGACCTGATTACGGATACGGTCACCGGCATTGCGCGCGAAGGTGACACGATCACCGGCGTGACGCTGGAACAGGGCGGTGCGGTATCTGCCGGTCTCATCATCAATGCTGCCGGGCCGAACGGCGGCAAGGTCGCTGCCATGGCGGGCATCGATCTGCCGGTGGAGCCGCGCAAGCGCAACGTGTTCGTGTTCGAAGCGCGCGACCGCTTCGAGGACATGCCGCTCATGGTCGATCCATCAGGGATCTATGTCAGGCCAGAGGGCCAGGTTTACATCACCGGCGGGGCGGAACATCCCGACACGGACGGCCCGGCCGACCCGCGCGACTTCGATCCCGACTGGAGCCTGTTCGAGGACGTGATCTGGCCGGTCCTGGCCACCCGTGTCCCCGCCTTCGAGGCGATCAAGCCGACGCGGGCCTGGGCCGGGCACTACGACTACAACACGTTCGACCAGAACGCTGTGGTCGGTCCGCATCCCCAGGTGAAGAACTTCCTCTTCGCCAACGGGTTTTCCGGCCACGGCCTGCAGCAGGCCGCCGCAGTCGGCAAAGCACTCGCCGAGCTGGTGACGTTTGGCGGTTATCGCAGCGTCGATTGCAGCGCCTTTGCATGGGAGCGCATTCCCGAAAACAGGCCGTTCGTGGAACTGAACGTCATTTGAGTTTACCAAGACTCGACAGAAATCTGCAGTCATCCTATTAGCTAAGTTAGCTAATATGGAGGCGCGAATGCAGGTCACGGTTCATGCCGCAAAGACGAACCTTTCGAAACTGATCGAGGCGGCGCTGTCGGGCGAAGAAGTCATTATTGCCAAGGGCAAGCTGCCGGTGGTCAAGATCGTGCCCGTTGCGCAGGGCCAGTTCAAAGTAGGGCTCCTAAAGGACCAACTCACCGGAACCGGTCCTGACTTCTTCGAGCCCATGAGCGACGATGAACTGGCGCTATGGGAATGCAAAGGTTGACCCGTATCATGCGCGAAACGCATGGTTGGGATTGGATCTGGTGGACGCCAAGTGGCCTGACGCTGATTTCGGCGGATACGGCGTTCGATGGATTGGCCGCTGAACCGAAATGGCCTGGCCGGATCTGGTGATTGTGGCCAACAAGAAGCCGGCCCGCCAAAAGCGAACCGGCTTCTTCGTAAGTCTACCAGCGCGGTTTAGGCGAGCTTGGCGTCTAGGCTGACCTTGATGGCGCCGAGAGCCTTGGAGACCGGGCAGCCTTCCTTGGCCTTGGTGGCGAGTTCCTGGAACTTGGCGTCGTCGATGCCCGGAACCGTGCCGGTCAGCGCGATGGCGCTTTCGGTGATCTCGAAGCCGCCGCCGGAAGCCGGACCGTAATGCACGGTTGCAACTGCATCCAGCTTCTCGGCCGGGGTGCCGTTTTCGGCCAGGAAGTGCGACAGCTGCATGGCGAAGCAGCCTGCATGGGCGGCTGCGATCAGCTCTTCCGGATTGGTTCCGGACTTGCCGCTTTCGTCTTGGAACCGGCCCTTGAAGGAGTAGGGCGCGCCGGTGAAGGCGCCGCTCTGGGTGTCGAGCGTGCCGGTGCCTTCGGTGAGCGTGCCCTTCCAGACGGCTGTTGCTGTGCGCTTCATGGTGATCATCCTCGTCTTCGTGACGTTGTTATGGTGCGAATCCGTCCGGCATCAGGCGATGCCGGTAGCCCATATCTAGGATGCGAAAAGGCTGGCACCAGAGGGTGCGCCCTTTCGTGGCTATGCGGTTGGTGCTTGGTAAAGGCCTGGCTTACCGGCTTGTCAGATCGGCTGCCCTTGCAGAAGCTTGGGCGAGGGGCCTGCCATGCCGGCGGCCTGGCCGATGAAGAAGTCCTTCAAGCGCGGCATGCGGTCCACGAGGCCGAGGCCGAGATCACGGATGGCGCGGATCGGCGCGATGTCGTTGGAAAACAGGCGGTTCAGCACATCGGTGGTGATGCCCATCTGCAGCGTGTCGAAGCGGCGCCAGCGCTGATAGGTTTCCAGAACGTCGAGCATGCCGATGTCGCGTCCCATGCGATCGGCTTCCACGATCACCTGCGCAAGGGCTGCGGCATCCTTGAAGCCGAGATTGAGACCCTGGCCGGAGATTGGATGAATGCCGTGCGCAGCGTCCCCCGCCAGGGCGAAGCGGTGGCCGACGAAGTCGCGCGCAAGGGTCAATCCGAGCGGCCAGGCCTTGCGCGGACCTTCGACGCGGATTTCGCCGAGCTTCAGGCCGAAGCGGCGTTCCAGCTCGAGTTCGAAGATCAGATCGTCTTCCGCCACGAGGCGGTTGGCGTCTTCGGTGCGCTCTGTCCAAACGATGGAAGACCGGTTTCCTGTGAGCGGCAGGGTGGCGAAGGGGCCGGCGGGCAGGAAATGCTCTTCGGCGCGGCCTTCATGCGGGCGTTCATGCTTGACCGTGCAAACAATGCCGGATTGGCCGTAGTCCCATCTGTTGACCTTGATGCCGGCGAGATCGCGCAACTTGGAACGCCCGCCGTCGGCAGCGACCAGCAAACGGCTGGTCAGGGTCCGACCGTCGCTCAAGGTGATCGTGACGCCTGCGGTATCGCGTTCGAAACCGCTCACACCGGCACCTTCGATCAAAACGATACCGAGCTCGTCGACACGTCGACGCAAAGCGCCGTTCATGTGCACATTGGCGATCATATGCGCGAAAGGCTCGCCTGCGCCGACCGTGCCGTCGAAGGTCAGGAACACAGGCCGCACGGGATCGGCAGTGCGCGAATCCGTAATGATCATCTCGTTGATGGGCTGGGCTTCCCCAACCAGTTCGTCCCAGCAACCCAGCGTATCCAGCATGCGCCGGGCAGCCGCCGCGATCGCCGACGCACGACCGTCCTTCTCCCAAACGCCCGCCGGGGCTGCATCGACAACCGCGATTTCAAGCGAAGGGCGCGCCTGCTTGATGGCGACTGCCGTGGCTAGACCGACGTAATTGCCGCCGCCGATCACTAGGTCGAAGCTCGTTCGCGTGGTCGCGTCCGACATGTTCGGCTCGGGCAGATCGATCGTGGGGGAAGGCGCCATGCTCGGCTTCTCCGTGGTTCAGGGGTCTGCCTTGACTTGCACGCGGCGAACTGTTCGTAAACCGGGCGCCACCAAGCAGTGATAAGGATAGAAGGCCATGTCTGAGGCCATGCGGGACTTGTTGGATATACTTGATCTTGAAACGCTGGAACTCAACCTGTTTCGTGGTCGCAGCCCCCAGGTCGGCTGGCAGCGCGTTTTCGGCGGACAGGTGGTGGGCCAGGCGCTCGTTGCGGCTCAACGCACGGTGAGTGCGGATCGCCACACCCATTCGCTGCATGGCTATTTCATGCGTCCGGGCGATCCGGCCGTGCCGATCATCTATGAGGTCGACCGCATCCGCGACGGCGGCAGTTTCACGACGCGGCGCGTCGTGGCCATTCAGCATGGGCATGCGATCTTTTCGCTGGAGGCTTCCTTCCAGAAGGACGAGCCGGGCTTGGACCACCAGGTGCCGATGCCGCTCGATGTGCCTGCGCCGGAAACGCTGATGACGCAGATGGAGCTGATCGAGCGCTACGGGCAGAACCTGCCGGATGCGATCCGCCGCTTTTGGGCGCGCGAACGGCCGTTACAGATCCGGCCGGTCAATATCGAGCATTATGCCTCGCGCGATCCCTTGCCGCCGCAACAGAAGGTGTGGATGCGCATCAACGGCGTCAGATCCGCGACACAGGCGCTGAATGCAGCGATGCTGGCTTACATCTCGGACATGACGCTGCTCGACACCGCGACCTTTCCGCATGGACGCTGGGGTTTCGAGCCCGACATACAGATGGCCAGCCTCGATCATGCGATCTGGTTTCATCGCGAGCCGCCGAACGGCATGGATGACTGGCTCCTGTATAGCCAGGATACGCCGTCGACGATGGGTGCGCGGGGTTTTGCGCGCGGGCAGATCTTCAGCCGCGATGGCACCCTGATCGCTTCCGTCGCGCAGGAAGGCCTGATCCGCCTACGAACGAAGCAGTCTGCTTGATCTCTGGATTTTTGCCTAAATAAAAGGCAAAAACTTTCCAGCGAACAAACGCCAGCCGTTCGTTTCGACAGCGTACAACCTGCTTTTTCACCAATCATAGCCGCTTCATCCCAATTGGCATGAAGCTTGATTCTCGTCGTCCACGGGCCGCGTTCGCGCGGCGATGATGGGGCAGCGGGCTCAACCCGCGAAACGAAGGGGTATGGTTGCGAATGAAAATCGTCATGGCTGTTATCAAGCCGTTCAAGCTCGACGAAGTCCGTGAAGCGCTGACGGCCGTCGGCATTCAGGGTCTCACCGTTACCGAGGTCAAAGGCTACGGACGTCAGAAGGGACACACCGAAATCTATCGCGGCGCCGAATATGCCGTGAGCTTCCTGCCGAAGATCAAGATCGAAGTCGCGGTTGCGGCCGAGCTCGTTGATCGCGCGGTGGAAGCCATCACCGCTGCGGCCAAGACCGGGCAGATCGGCGACGGAAAGATCTTCGTTTACGCGCTCGATCAGGCTGTCCGTATCCGGACCGGCGAAACCGACAGCGACGCGCTGTGATCGCCCGACGCGAACCTCAGGAGATTTCGATGACAGTTTCTACTCTTCTCCCCGGTCGCCTGCTGCCGATGGCGCGCACCGGTTTGGCAACGGCACTTGGGCTTGGCGCTTTCGGCGTGCTCAGCGCCGTGGCGCAGGAAACGGCCCCGGTTGCGGCCGATGCCGCAGCACCGGTGGTTGCCACGATCGACAAGGGCGATGTCGCCTGGATGCTGGTTTCCACCATCCTCGTTCTGTTCATGATCCTGCCAGGTCTGGCTCTTTTCTATGGCGGCCTGGTGCGCGCCAAGAACATGCTGTCGGTGCTGATGCAGTGCACGATGATCACCGCCGTGGTGATCGTGATCTGGGTTCTGTGGGGCTATTCCTTCGCCTTTGGCGGTTCCACCAGCCCGTATTGGGGCGGTCTCGGCAAGCTGTTCCTGGCAGGCGTCACGCCGGACTCGCAGTCCGCCACCTTTTCCGAAGGCGTGATGATCCCGGAATTCGTGTTCATCTGCTTCCAGATGACCTTTGCCTGCATCACGCCGGCGCTGATCGTCGGTGCCTTTGCCGAGCGCATCAAGTTCTCGGCGGTGATCCTGTTCGTGGTTCTGTGGGTGACGCTGGTTTACTTCCCGATCGCGCACATGGTCTGGGATTCCAACGGCCTGATCTTCGGCTGGGGCGCGCTTGATTTCGCAGGCGGCACCGTTGTGCACATCAACGCCGGTATTGCCGGTCTGGTGGGCGCACTGTTGATCGGCAAGCGCCACGGCTATGGCCGAGACAACATGGCGCCGCACTCCATGACGCTGACCATGGTGGGTGCATCCATCCTGTTCGTAGGCTGGTTCGGCTTCAATGCCGGTTCCAACCTCGAAGCCACAGGCGGTGCAGCACTTGCCATGATCAACACCTTCACCGCCACCGCCGGCGCCGTGATTACCTGGGTGGTGATCGAAGGTCTGGCACGCGGCAAGGCTTCGATGCTCGGTGCGGCATCGGGTGTCGTCGCCGGCCTCGTTGCCGTGACGCCTGCTGCGGGTCTTGTCGGTCCGATCGGCGCGATCGTGCTTGGCGCTCTTGCTTCTGCGGTCTGCTACTGGTTCGTGGCCGTGGTGAAGATCAAGGCCGGCTATGACGACTCGCTCGACGTGTTCGGCATTCACGGCATTGGCGGCATCATCGGCGCGATCGGCACCGGCATCTTCGCTTCGCCTTCGCTGGGCGGCGTCGGCTATGCCGATGGCGTCACGATGGGCGGCCAGGTCTATACGCAGATCCTTGCCGTGCTCGTGACCATCATCTGGTGCGGCGTGGTGTCCGCGATCCTCTACAAGCTGGTGGATGTCGTGATCGGTCTGCGTCCAACCACCGAAGCCGAAACGCAGGGTCTCGACATCACCTCGCACGGCGAGGTGGCGTACCACTCCTGATCGAAGGAGCGGGCTTTGAGGGCCCGCCTCTTCAGTTCTCAGAAAAAGAAAAGCCCGCCACCTGCGCGGGCTTTTTTGTTGCCTCGGATTAACAAAAAGCAATGCTTTGAGGGGCTTGGCAGCTTCGTCAGGCTTTTGTATTCACCTGAAATCTCTTTCTGTTCTTCGTGCGAGTCGCCGTGACCAATCCCCTTGTGCTGTTTTTGTCGCGGCGGGATGATGTGAGCGCGGAAGAAATCGCCGCGCTCGAAACCCTGACGCTCAACCACCAGGATTTTGCAGCGGGCACCGCGATGATCCGGCAAGGCGATCGACCGCAATCCAGCATTCTGGTTCTGGATGGGCTGGCGGCACGCGCGCATTACCTGGCCGACGGCAAGCGCATGATCAGCGCCCTGCATATTCCGGGCGATTACGTGGATCTGCATTCGCTTCTGCTCGACCGCATGGACCACGATGTGACGGCGTTGACGGATTGCCGCGTCGCTTTGACCGCGCATCCCGACATCCGGCGCGTGACCGAAAGGCTGCCTCATCTCGGGCGCTTGCTGTGGCTTTCCACGACGATCGACGCCGCCATGCATCGCGCATGGATCGTGGCGCTCGGTCGCATGTCGCCGCTCAGCCACATGGCGCACTTCCTATGCGAAATGTATATCCGGCTCGACATCGTCGGTCAGGCTGCCGATCACAGCTATCGCCTGCCGATCACCCAGATCGATCTTGCCGACATGCTTGGACTTTCGGTTGTGCACGTCAACCGCACCCTGCAGGATCTGCGGGCAACCGGTATGGTCAGCTGGGTGGGGCCGACGGTCAGCATCAAGGACTGGAACGGGTTGCGTGAACTCGGCCAGTTCGAGGACGCCTACCTCAATCTCAACAAACGCCCGCGCTGATTATCGCTTCAGCAACGCCGTTGGCCGCTGGGTAAGCTGACCGGCGGTCCATGGTTAATGCAGCTTTAACTGTCCTGTCGTTACGGTCACACCGAATCCTGTCCGGGAGAACCCGGCCTTTTTCGCACGATCGAGGACTGTTCTATGCGCATTGGCCTTTCGGCACCCATGAATGTGGCTGATGCAGGGTATGGCTTGCGCGGTTTTGCCCGGCGGCAGGTTGCGCGTCTGGTTGGATTATCCCTGCTTGGTTTGACCGCGCTCGGCGTGGCGTCGCTGGCGACCTGGAACGTAGCCGATCCAAGCTTCAGCCATGCCACCGACAATCCCGTCACCAACGCGATCGGCTATCCCGGCGCTGTTTTCTCCGATCTCGCGACGCAGTTCTTCGGTCTGGCCGCACTGGCCGTTCTCGTGCCGCTTGCGATCTGGGGCATGCTGTTGATGACGGGTCATCGCATCGATCGCAAGCCGACGCGTGCGGCGGTTTGGTTCCTCGGCGGGATGTTTGCGGCAGGTGTTGCCGGCTGCTTTGCACCCAACGCGACCTGGCCGCTGCCGACCGGCTTTGGCGGCGTGTTCGGCGACATCATGCTGAAGCTGCCGGCTCTCATGCTCGGTGCTTATCCGACGGGCTTGGTGGCAACGATCCTCAGCGTCATCCTCGCGATCCCCGCTTTGGCACTGCTCGCTTTTGGGTCGGGTCTGGTCGGCCGCCGCGCGCCGGTTGAAGACGATTTCGAGGATGAAGACGACCTTGCCGTTTCCGTGCAGTCGGTCGACGAGGAGGACGATCGCGACTCCGTTCTGATGGGCTTGATGACCCACTGGTTCCTGTCGGCACAGGCGATGGTTCGTCGCTTGAAGGGCGGCAATGAGCGTCAGGTGCCGCAAAAGAGCAAGCTGCGCCAAGCCATGGTGCGGATCGATCGCGACATGGACATGGAGGCGCATTATCCCGCGCCCAGTCAGCGTGTCGAGCCTGGCTTCGGCAGCCCCTACACCGCCGAAGAGCGCCATGAGGCCTTCGACCTGGACCGCATCGTAGGTGTGGCAAACCCCGTGCCTGCCGCTGCTCGCGCGGCCCCGAACATGCCTGTTGTTGAAGCCCCGATGCGCCGCCCGATCGTGGTGGAGCCGCCCGCGCAGCCGGTTCCGCAGCGTGTCGAACGCGTGGAACCCGATTGGTCGAACTGGACGCCGGTCAAGGAAAGTGCCAACGGCCATGTGCAGGCCTTCCGCTCCATGCCCGGCATGGTGCGTGGTGTGCGCCGCCCCGAGCCCGAACTCACGCAGCCGAACGAAATCCAGGCCGAGCCGGACTTTGCGCCCTTGCAGGATCTGACGCCGGACGTCGCTGACGATGACGCGCCCTTCGACATGCCGTTTGATGCACCCTACGAAGACAGCTACGCCGAACCTGTTGCACCGCAGCCGGTGGCTTCCGTTGCCGCGATGCGCCAGCCGATCGATCGCCGTTCAGCTGAAACGCCGGACCAGCTGTTCGACGCGCCGGCAATGGCGCATGGCGAAGCGCAGGCACGGGGTATCCAGCGTACCGATGCCGCTGCTTCCTCTCGCGTGATCGAAGCGCCGTTGCCAAGCCGCGCCAAGATCGACGCTCCGGCCCCTGCACCGCGCCTCGTCGCCGCTTCTTCCCGTAGTTATGCCGCTAGCGGAGCGATGGATGACGGCTTCATCATGCCGGCGCTGGAGTTCCTGGCAGAGCCCAAAAATATCGGCCGCGATCCGACTTTGTCCAAGGATGCGCTGGAACAGAATGCGCGGCTGCTCGAAGGCGTGCTGGAAGACTTCGGTGTGAAGGGCGAGATTATTCATGTTCGTCCCGGCCCGGTGGTCACGCTCTACGAACTGGAACCGGCGCCGGGCATCAAGTCCAGCCGCGTTATCGGCCTGGCAGACGACATCGCCCGCTCCATGAGCGCGATCGCTGCCCGCGTTGCCGTTGTTCCGGGCCGCAACGCAATCGGTATCGAGTTGCCGAATGCCCGCCGCGAAACCGTTTATCTCCGCGAAATGCTGGCTTCGCAGGCCTTCGATGATTCGACGGCTAAGCTGGCGCTGGCGCTCGGCAAGACGATCAACGGCGATCCCGTCGTGGTTGATATCGCCAAGATGCCACACGTGCTGGTGGCCGGCACCACCGGCTCGGGTAAGTCGGTCGCGATCAACACAATGGTGCTGTCGCTGCTTTACCGCATGAAGCCGGAACAGTGCCGTTTGATCATGATCGATCCGAAGATGGTCGAACTCTCGGTCTATGACGGCATTCCGCATCTGCTGACACCGGTCGTGACCGACCCGAAGAAGGCCGTCGTGGCGCTGAAGTGGTTGGTGCGGGAGATGGAAGACCGCTACCGCAAGATGGCCAAGGTCGGCGTGCGCAACATCGACGGCTTCAACCAGCGCGTGGCGCAGGCGACAGCCAAGGGCGAGGTCATCACGCGGACCGTGCAGACCGGTTTCGATCGCGAAACGGGCGAGGCAATCTATGAAAGCGAAGAGCTCGACCTGCAGCCCTTCCCCTTCATCGTGGTCATCATCGACGAAGTGGCTGATCTGATGATGGTGGCCGGCAAGGACATCGAAGGCGCGGTTCAGCGTCTCGGCCAGATGGCACGTGCTGCCGGCATCCATGTCGTGATGGCGACGCAGCGACCGTCGGTCGACGTCATCACCGGCACGATCAAGGCCAACTTCCCGACCCGCATGTCGTTCCAGGTGACTTCCAAGATCGACAGCCGCACCATTCTCGGCGAGATGGGCGCCGAGCAGCTGCTTGGCATGGGCGACATGCTCTATATGGCCGGCGGCGGTCGTATCCAGCGCGTTCACGGACCTTTCGTTTCGGATGACGAAGTGGAAAAGGTTGTGGCGCATCTCAAGCTTCAGGGCGTGCCGGATTATCTCGACGCCATCACCGAAGATGACGAGGAAGAGGCGGAAGACGGCGCCTCGGGCAAGGGCGGACCTTCGGGCACCAGCAACCTCGAAGATTCCGAGGACCCATATGACCAGGCGGTTGCGGTGGTGCTGCGGGATGGGAAGGCGTCCACAAGCTACATCCAGCGCCGTCTCGGCATCGGCTACAACCGCGCGGCCTCGATCATCGAGCGGATGGAAAAAGAGGGGATCGTTGGTCCCGCCAACCATGCGGGCAAGCGCGAAATCCTGGTGCCGACGGAAGACGACAAGTTCTAGCCGTACGGCTTTGCCCGCGAACACATTGCAGCGAGTTGAAAAGGGCGTGTCTTGCGATGCGCCCTTTCTGCCATACCTGATGGCCATACTCTCGTGCTCACCGAAGCCAAATTTGAGCCGCACTGGTCCGCTACCCGGTGCGCTAAAGGATCAAGGAACCAAGAATGCTGAAGCGTCTTCCGAACCGTTTTGACCGCCGCGACGTGATGCGCCTGATGGGCGGAGCCGCCTTGGCCGTCACGATGTTCGGTGCTCTCGGGACCACCCATGCCGCTGCCCAGGACGCCGCCGTGGCGCAGCAGATCGCCGATCACTTCGGCAGGGTCAAAACCATGACCGGCGAGTTCGTGCAGTTCGGCCCGCGCGGCGAACAAACCGGCGGCAAGTTCTTTCTAGAGCGCCCCGGCAAGATCCGTTTCGATTACGAAGGCAAGAACGGCTACCGGGTGACGGCCGACGGTACCTCTGTCGTGATCGACAACAAAAAGATGCGCACGGCTGATCTTTATCCGCTCTCGAAGACACCGCTGAAGCTGCTGCTCGACAGCCGCATCGATTTGTCCGGCAACAAGGTCCAGCAGGTCAAGCAGGAGCCGGACATGACCACGATCAAGCTCGCGGATCGCAGCGTGTTCGGCAATTCGACCATCACCATGATGTTCGATCCGACGTCCTATACGCTGAAGCAGTGGACGATAACCGACGCGCAGAACAAGGACACGACGGTGATGATCTTCAACACCAAGGAAGGTGTAGCGCTCGATCCCGGCGTGTTTACGATCGACTACAATCGCGTAAACCAGCTGAACGTGAAGGGTCCGAAGGACCGCTGATCCCGCCTGCGTTGCTCACCGAAAAGGTCGCTGCGGCGGCCTTTTTTGTTGGCTCGGCGCGCCGATGGAGCCGCCGGGGTTGTCACTCAAGGGAGAGGCTGGCAGGGTCGCGCCGCTTTCCACAACCAGTCTGATTGTTTTTTCATGCCCTTCACGCTTGCCACCTGGAACATCAACTCCGTGCGGCTGCGTATGCCGATTGTCGAACGCTTCCTGCAGACCTACCAGCCCGATGTCCTGTGCCTGCAGGAGATCAAGGTTCCCGACGAGTTGTTTCCAACCGAGGCCTTCCACGCGATCGGCTATGAGCACGTCACCTTCCATGGGCAGAAGGGCTATCATGGCGTCGCGACCGTCGCGAAGCACCGCATCGACATCGAGGAAAAGCGCAACTTCTGCGACATGGGCGACACCCGCCATATGTCGACTCGCATCGATATCGCCGGCAAGTCCATCCTTCTGCACAATTTTTATGTCCCGGCCGGCGGCGACGAGCCCAACCCTGAGACAAACCCGAAATTCCGCCACAAGCTCGACTTCGTAGAGGAAATGCGCTGCTTCAAGGCGCTGTCATCAGACAACTCCGCGTCGATCCTGGTGGGCGATCTCAACATTGCACCGCTGGAAAACGACGTCTGGTCGCACAAGCAGATGCTGAAGATCGTCAGCCACACGCCGGTGGAAACCGAGGCGTTTGAAGCCATGCGCCGTGCCGGCGAGTGGGAAGACCTGATGCGCCACCATGTTCCCGCCGACCAAAAGCTGTTCACCTGGTGGAGCTATCGCGCTGCGGATTGGGCTGCGTCCAATCGGGGCCGGCGGCTCGATCATGTCTGGGGTTCGGCCAACTTGGCGCCGCTGCTAACCGATATCGAAGTGGTGCGCGATGCGCGGGGCTGGGACCGTCCCTCCGATCATGTTCCGGTGATCGCGCGCTTCAACCTCGATGCCTGAACCGGAAACGATCCGCATCGATGATCTGCGCGATCGTCCCGACCGCGTTCCCGATGTGGCGGACCGGATCTGGACGGCCTGGTGGCGCGATGCCGGCGTTTCGCTGGAAGACCTGACGGCTTTGGTGCACGACGGTCTCGGACCGTCTGTCGTGCCGTCTACCTTCGTAGCCCATCGCGGCGAGCGCTTTGCCGGCACGGCTTCGATCATCGCCCACGACATGGATGCCCGGCCCAACTACTCACCCTGGGTGGCTGCGGTGTGGGTGGAAGCGGAGCATCGCGGCTGCGGCGTCGGCTCACGGCTGGTGCGCCACGTTTCCGACTTTGCCTTCGCGGCCGGGATCACCCGGCTGTATCTGTATTGCGAGCCTTCCAAAGCGTCGTTCTACGAGGGGCTTGGCTGGCTGCGGATCGAAGCGGATGTCGAGGGCAACGACATCTTTGTACTCGATGCCTGACGCCGCTTAATCCTCGAAGCGGTCGGCCAGCTGGGCGATGCGCGCAACCAGTTCCTGAAGCTCGGCGGAGATGCGGCTGTGGAGCAAAGCAGCGAGCTCCGGATATTCTTCGAGGATGCGGCGGAACAGGCGGCGGTTCAGCCGGATCAGCTCGACATCGGTGGCGGCAACCGCGCTGGTTGGGCGCGAGGTGTCGGCGATCAAAGCGAGTTCGCCGAGCAGGGTGTTGGAACCGAGGGTTTGCAGTTCGACGGCCGTGTCGCCGGTGCCATGCACGAGTTTGACCGTGCCGGATGTCACCACGAAGGCGCAATCGGCCGAATCACCTTCGGCATAGATCAGACGATCGGCGGCAACGGAGATGTTTTCGGCGCCGAATGCCAGGAGGCGGAGCTGTTCCTGGGCAAAGCCCTCGAACAGCGCTAGGCCGGCCAGAACCCGGATATCGTCATCCAGCGCCATTCACAATTCAATCCCCGGCACAGGTTAATCCCCGGTGCCTGTTCCTCCCCCTCGTGGTCTTGGAAGGATTTCCAGAGGATCACGGAACGAGCTTGTACCCACCGCTTTCTGTCACAAGAATTTCGGCATTGGAAGGATCACGCTCGATCTTCTGGCGCAGACGATAGACATGCGTTTCCAGCGTGTGGGTGGTGACGCCCGAATTGTAGCCCCAGACCTCTTCCAGCAGGATGTCGCGGGTCACGACCTTCTGCTCGGCGCGGTAGAGATATTTGATGATCGAGGCTTCCTTTTCGGTCAGCCGGATCTTGCCACCCTTTTGGTCGAGCAGGAGCTTCTGGCTCGGCTTGAAGGTGTAGGGGCCGACGGTGAAGGTCGCGTCTTCGCTCTGCTCGTGCTGGCGCAGCTGGGCGCGGATGCGGGCCAGCAGCACGGCGAAGCGGAAGGGTTTCGTGACGTAATCGTTGGCGCCGGCTTCCAGACCCAGGATCGTGTCCGAATCGGTATCCTGGCCGGTCAGCATGATGATCGGCGCCTTGTAGCCGCCCTTGCGCAGGAGCTTGACGGCTTCGCGCCCGTCCATATCTGGCAGACCCACATCCATGATGAGCAGATCAACCGTGCGGCCGCGCGCGGTGTTCACGCCCTTGGTGGCGGTCGGCTCCTGGATCACCTCGAACTCCTCATAGAGCCCGAGCTGCTCGGCCAGTGTGCTGCGCAGGTCGTCGTCGTCGTCGACAATGAGGATGGTGCGAGAAGTCATCGATCAATCCATTGTTTCAAATCATCAAATGAGAAGCTTGACGATTTTGGCAATATGCTGAACCTCGCCATCAGCGATAGGCCGATCACGGCGATGTGTCCGATGGTGATGAGTTCCGGTGCAGGTGTCCAGGCAAAAACACAGCTTCATCAAGCGCATCACGGTTCGGCCGCGGCCAGGCAAGCCGACCCAAGGGCTGTTGGTGGCCGACGGTGTGGTATTTCCTTGCGCGCTCGGCCGCGGCGGCATCACGGCCAACAAGCGCGAAGGCGATGGCGGAACGCCGCTCGGGCCCATGCGGCTCTTGTCCGGCTATCTGCGCGACAACCGCTTCGCCCGTCGTAGCCGCCTGCCGCTTGCGCCCATCACCGCCGATCTCGGCTGGTGCGAAGTGCCGGATGACCGCAACTACAACCGCCCAGTCCGCATCCCCTATGGCGCCAGCCACGAGTGCATGCGCCGCGACGATACGCTCTATGATGCCTGCATCGTGCTGGACTGGAACATCCGGCCGCGAAAGCGCGGACGCGGCAGCGCGATCTTCTTTCATCTGGCACGACCGGGTTTCACGCCGACACAGGGCTGTGTGGCGGTGACGCATGCGGTAATGGCGCGGTTGCTGCCGCGATTGTCGCGGGACACGGTGCTGGAGGTGAGGAGGGGGTGAAGGAGGGGAGTAGGTGAGTAGGTGAGTAGGTGAGTAGGTGAGGTGCGTCCTTCGAGGCTCGCCTGGCATGGATCCATAATGATCGTTCAGGCATGGATCCTCGGGTCAAGCCCGAGGATGACGACGTCATGGTGGCCTCTGCTTGACGACAGAGGAAGCACAGCGGTCCTCATCCTGAGGTGCGAGCCCACGCAGGTTCAAAGGCGTTCCGCCAAGCTATCCGGGCGAGCCTCGAAGGACGCACCGCCCTGATGAAGCAGGCTTCTCACAGCCGTCTGCTTGATTGTCAAAGACCACAGGGTTGCCGAAGTGGCTGCCTGTTCACAGGTTGGGCGCAGGCACGGCTTCTCGCCTTCCCGACCATGAAAGTTCGGGAAGCGGACGCAAAATCCCGCGCCTCTGATTGAATTTATGTACGGCGCGGAAATTTCGCGTCCGTCGGTGTTTTTGCCGCGAAACCGGTGGGCTGGTCGGATGGCTCTCCCCATGGGAAAGGTCCGAACCTGCACTGAACCGGTTCGTGGCCCGGGCTTGGGAAGGACTGGCTACCTCCAGATCACGCTACCGCAGCGCAACCAGCCCGGACACCGCCGCCCTCCTCTGATCCCCGGTGCGCACCAGAGTTCCCGACAAGGGCGATGGGGGGAGGATAGAGGGATAGGTCGGGGCGTGGACAAAAAAGATGCCTCAAAGATGGCGTTCTCAGCAAGATCAGGGATTTAGCCGCACCCGTCCCACTTCGTCATCCTCGGGTCTGCGCCTCCGCTTTCTCCGCGGTTCCGTCCAAGGATGACGAAGGGGATGTGACGGTCGAGCGCGCGGCCCTTTCCCCTTGTGAGGAGAAAAGGAAGTCACGCACCACGCGTTTGTCAGGTCAATTGGCCGCCGTCGACGTTGAGGATGGCGCCGGTGATGTGGCGGGCGGCGGGGGTGGCGAGGAAGGCGACGGCGGCGGCGACGTCTTGGGGGGTGCCGTAGCGGCCGAGCGGGATCAGGCTCTTCTGGAAGTCGGCGAAGGGTCCATCGGCCGGGTTCATGTCGGTATCGGTCGATCCCGGCTGAACGAGATTGGCCGTGATGTCGCGGGGGCCAAGCTCGCGCGCAAGGCCGCGTGTGAAAGTCTGCAGCGCAGATTTGGTCATAAAATAGATGGTACCGGTATCGCCGACGATGCGGTCGGCACCGCCTGAGCCAATGGTGATGATGCGTCCGCCTGCCGGAAGATGTTGCATGGCTGCTTGGGCCGTCAGGATCGCACCGCGCACATTGATGGCGAAGAGTTCGTCGATGGTCTCGGCGCTCACATCCGCGATCGTTGAATAGGTTGCGATTGCCGCATTGTTGACGAGGATGTCGAGGCCGCCAAGAGCCTCTGCTGCATCGTCGACGGCACGCCGGATGGCTTTCGGATCCGCCGCATCGGCCTGGATCGCTGCCGCTTTTCGCCCCTCGGCCTCGATGGCTTGTTTGACCTCGGCAGCGCGTTCCGGCGACCGAGCGTAGGTGAAGGCCACGTCCGCGCCTTGCTCGGCGAGTGCCAAAGCGATCGCTGCACCGATGCCGCGGGATCCGCCGGTGACCAGCGCCTTTTTGCCGTTGAGTTGGTTCATTGGACTGCTTTCTGTATCGATCGATATAGAAAGTTTAAGCAGCTTGCTGCACGTCGTCAATCCTATTATGTAGTGAGCAATGCAGAAATCTGACGAGACGGCGATTGCTGACACACCGGGGCCGCGGCAGCGTGGACGTCCGCGTGCGTTCGATCGTGATGCGGCGCTTGGCAAGGCGGTGCGGTTGTTCTGGACACGCGGCTACGAGGCGACCTCGATCGCCGACCTGACGGCGGAACTTGGTATTGGTGCACCGAGCCTTTACGCTGCCTTTGGCTCGAAAGAGGCGCTTTATGCCGAAGCGCTGCAACGCTATGCCCGGGATAACGAGGCCTATGTCTGGGCCGCGTTCCGGGTCGCTGAGACGGCGCGCGGGGCGGTGTATTCGCTGCTGTCGGACTCGGCGGCCGCCCTTACCGGCTGCGTCGCCGATATCCCGCGCGGTTGCATGATCACGCTTTCCCAGGTTGGGAGTGAGGGGCATGAGGCGCTGGGCGAACTCGTTCGTGCGGCGCGGGCGCAGACCTTGGAGTGTCTCCTTGCGCGCCTCGACGCCGGTGCGGATGCAGGCGAGATCCCTGCGTCCGTCGATCGCCATGCGCTTGCCCGTTTTGTGCAGACCACGCAGGCCGGCATGTCCATTCTCGCGCGCGACGGTGCGAGCGGAGCCGAGCTTCAAGCCGTCGCCGATCTCGCGATGGACGCATGGGATGCCAGGCTGGCTGCGGCCAATAAGGTGTCGGAGCGCCCGAACGGTTCCTAGCGGAGCGCCCAGACTGTCGTGCGCTTCACTTCCGCGTCTTCCAGGGCGCGGGTGACTGGGACTTCGTAGACGGCGCGCGACACCAGCCGGTCTTTCGGCAGATAGGAGCGGCCGGGGTCGCCGACGAGGACGGTAGCGCCGCGGGCGGCGAGGCGCTCGAACCAGGGCATCAGGCGCTGGGCGAAGGCTTGGTCGTAGAAGACGTCGCCGGCCAGAACGACGTCCCAACTGTCGTCGTGGTCGATCAGGTCGGTGATGGTGATGTCGATCGGGACAGCGTTGGCTTCTGCACTCAGGGCGATTGCGGCGGCGCAGAAGGGGTCGATGTCGGCGGCGAGGACGTGGGCAGCGCCGGCCTTGAGCGCGGCAATGCCGACCAGGCCGGAGCCTGAGGCGAAATCGAGCACGGTTTTGTCGCGAACGGTTTCCGGGTGATCGAGGATATAGCGGGCAAGCCCCTGGCCGCCGGCCCAGGCGAAGGCCCAGAAGGGCGGCGGCAGGCCGATTTCCTGAAGCTCGTCTTCGGTTCTCAGCCAGAGATCATGCGCTTCGGTGGCGAGATGCAGCTTGAGTTCCGGCACATGCGGGGGCGCGAGCAGTTCGGTGTTGGCGAGGATAAAGGCGCAGGCGCCTTCCGGCGTCAGCGCCATCGTTTCAGTCCTCGAGCTCGCCCATGCGGCAGACTTCGGCCCATTCGTCTGGCTTCACCGGCTGAACGGACAGGCGCATGGAGGTGACCAGCGACATATCGGACAGCTTGGGATTGGCCTTGATGGCCTTCAGCGTCACGGGCCTAGGCATGTCACGGACGGCGCGGATATCGACGCAGTCCCAGCGCGGATCCTCCGTGGTGGGATCGGGATGAGACAGGGCGCAGACCTCGACGATGCCGACGATTTCGAGACCTTCGTTGGAATGATAATAGAAGCCGCGGTCGCCGATCTTCATGGCGCGCATGTGGTTGCGCGCGAGATAGTTGCGCACGCCGGTCCATGTCTCGCCGGCTTCGCCCTTGGCCTTCTGCTGGTCCCAGGACCAGGTTTTCGGCTCGGACTTGAACAGCCAGTATTGCTCGCTCATTGCGCGTCCGGCTTATTGAAGACCCAGTTCCAGCCGCGAATCTCGACGCTTTCGAACAGGCCGGCCTTGGCGTAGGGGTCGTTGGCGGCGAGCGCTTGGGCTTCTTCTAAACTGTCGGCTTCGACGATCACGATCGAGCCGGTGGGCTTGTTGTCTTCGCCGAGCGTCGGACCGGCCAGCACGAGCTTGTTTTCGGCATTGAGGGTGTTGAGGTAGTCGACATGGGCCGGGCGGTTGTCCATGCGGACAGCCAGATGACCCGGCTTGTCGGTGCAATAGATGGCGTAATTCATGGGCGATCTCCCTTATGCGGCTTCACTGATCCAAGAGCGGAAAGCGGTCAATCCGCTTCGTGCTTGAGCGGGCGTGTCATCAGCGCTTCCACCGCTTCGGCAATGCTGTGCTCGCCCTTCAGGATGCCATCCACGGCGGAGATGATGGGGGCGGCGATGCCGTGCTTGTGGGCGATGGCGGCGGCGATGGTGGCGGTTGCTACGCCTTCCGCGAGGGGCCGATTGTCGAGCGGCTCACCACGGCCGAGCGCTTCGCCGTAAGCGAAGTTGCGGGACTGGCCGGAGCCGCAGGTCAGCATGAGATCGCCGAGGCCGGACAGGCCCATCAGCGTTTCGCCCTGCGCGCCAAGCGCTTCACCGATGCGGCGCAGTTCCACGAAACCGCGCGTGATGAGGGCGGCCTGTGCGCTGGCGCCGAGCCCGGCACCGCTGGCTGCACCGGCGGCGAGTGCCAGCACGTTCTTCAACGCGCCGCCGATTTCCACGCCGGTGAGATCATCGGCGGAATAACAGCGCAAGCGGGGGGTGGAGAGGTTGGCGGCAAGCGTTGCGGCAAGGTCGCGGTCACGGGCGGCGACGGTGACGGCGGTGGGAAGGCCGCGGGCGAGATCGGTCGCGAAGCTTGGGCCGGACAGGGCAGCAGGCGGATTGTCGGGCAGGGTGGCTTGCAGGACGTCAGAGGGAAGGCGGCCAGTGGTGCGCTCGATGCCCTTGGCGCAGATCACGATCGGCAGGCCTGCCGGGATATGTTGGGCGAGGGATTGCAGGACGAGCCCAAGCGTTTGCGCGGGAACGACGGCGAGGATGGTGCCGGCATTTTGCAGGGCTTCGGCTGCCTCGGTTGTGGCACGCAGCGATGGATCGAGCGCGATGCCGGGGAGATAGCGCGGGTTTGCCGAGCCTTTGTTGATGGCGTTTACCGTCTCAGTATCGCGCGCCCATAACAGTGTGTCGCGGTTGGCGGCGGCGAAGGTGTTGGCGAGCGCGGTGCCCCAGGCGCCGCCGCCGAGAACGGTTATGCGCGATCCGTTCATGCCTTCGCTCCGCGCCGACCGGAACCGACCACCGGAGCCGATTGGGCGTCGAGGGGCCAGCGGGAGCGCGGCGCAAAGCGCATCGGGTCTTCGTGAGGGAGGCCGAGCGCCAGGCGTTCCGCACCGGCCCAGGCAATCATCGCGGCATTGTCACCGCACAGCTTGACCGGCGGGGCGACGAAGCGAAAGCCGTGGCGGGCGCAGAGATTTGTCAGGCCGCCGCGCACGGCCTGGTTGGCGGCAACACCGCCGGCGACCACGAGCGCGGGTTCGGCGGCATCGGGGAACGTTTCGCGGAAGCGGGTGAGGGCGCGCGACACGCGGTCGTCCAGCGTGTCGACGATGGCGCGCTGGAAGGAGGCGGAGATGTCGGCGCGGTCCTGGGGCGACAAAGGCGCGATGGCGGTGGCGGCTTGGCGGACGGCGGTCTTGAGACCGGAAAAGGAGAAATCGAGCCGCTTTTCACCCTTCAGCGGGCGCGGAAAGGCAAAGCGGGTTTCGTCGCCATCACGGGCTGCGATCTCGACATTGGGTCCGCCGGGGAAGGGCAGGCCGATGAGTTTGGCGGTCTTGTCGAAGGCTTCGCCGAGCGCGTCGTCGATCGTGGTGCCCCAGCGCTCATAGTGGCCGACGCCCTTCACCAGAACGAGCTGGGTGTGTCCTCCGGACACGAGCAGCAGTAGATAGGGGAAAGCAACGCCGTTTGTGAGGCGGGCGGTGAGCGCGTGGCCTTCGAGATGATTGACGGGCAGAAGCGGCTTGTTGGCAGCGGCAGCGAGCGCCTTGGCGGTCATCAGGCCGACGATGAGGCCGCCGACGAGGCCGGGACCAGCGGTGGCGGCGACGGCGTCAATATCGGTGAGCGTCAGGTTGGCTTCTTCGAGGGCTGCGGCGACGATATCGTCGAGCGCTTCCACATGGGCGCGGGCGGCGATTTCCGGCACGACGCCACCAAAGGCTGCGTGATCGGCGATCTGGCTGAGCACGACGTTGGACAGGATGGTGCCCTGCCCGTTGTCCTCACGCAGCACGACCGACGCGGCGGTCTCGTCGCAGCTCGTTTCAATGCCGAGGACGCGGATTGTCACGGGTTGGGCTCCATCATTGCCGCTGGCGGCGTTCCCCGGTAGGAGAAGCACAAAGACAAAGGCTCGGGTTTTTTCCCGAGCGCGCGTATCACGGACCGAGTTCATCATGCAAACACAGCCCATCCGCATCGGCACCCGGGGCAGCGATCTCGCTCTTGCGCAGGCGCGGGAAACGCGGGCGCGGTTGATGGCGGCGCATGGTTTGGCCGAAGACGCGTTCGAGATCGTGGTCATTACCACGACCGGCGACCGCATCACCAACCGGCCCCTCTCGGAAGTGGGCGGCAAGGGCCTGTTCACGCTCGAAATTGAGGAAGGGCTGATCGAAGGCCGGCTCGATCTCGCCGTGCATTCGTCCAAGGACATGCCGACTGTTTTGCCGGAAGGGCTCGAGCTTTCCGCGTTTCTGCCGCGCGAAGATCCGCGCGATGCGTTTATCGGCAAGGCTGCGCCCACGATCGCCGGCTTGCCTAAGGGTGCGGTGATCGGTTCGGCCTCCTTGCGGCGGCAGGCGCTGTTGCGTCGGATGCGGCCCGATCTCAACGTGGTGCTGTTTCGCGGCAATGTGCCGAGCCGGCTGGCCAAGCTGGAAGCGGGTGAGGTGGATGCGACCTTGCTGGCGCAGGCGGGCCTGAAGCGACTCGGGCTGGAAGCGGCGACTACCGAGCTTTTGCCGCTCGACACATTCCCACCGGCACCGGGTCAAGGCGCGATCACCATCGAATCGCGGCGCGGCGACGAGCGGATCAACGCGATCCTGGCGCCGATCCATCATCGCGAGACCGGTCTGGCGCTGACGGCCGAGCGCGCTTTCCTCGGTGCGTTGGATGGGTCGTGCAAGACGCCGATCGCCGGGCATGCGGTGGTTGATGGCGACACGCTTTCACTGCACGGGATGATCCTGACGCCGGACGGTACGGAAGCGCATGAAACGCGCGTCGATGGGTCCGTTGGCGATGTCGTGGCGGTGGGCGTTGAAGCCGCGCGGATCTTGCGCGAGCGCGCCGGACCGAGCTTCTTCACGACCTGGTAAACGGCGGTGAGAAGGGCACGCGTTCTTCTCACGCGGCCCGAGCCGGGTGCGTCGCGCACGGCAAAGACGCTGTTTCAGCGGGGCTATGAACCGATTGTGATGCCGCTGACGCAAGTGCGGGCGGTGGAAGGCGCGGGTCTTCCAACTGTTGTCGATTGTGTTGCCGTAACCAGCTCGAACGCCGTGCGCCATGCTTCGCCGGAGCTGATCGCGGCGCTGCGAGGGCGTCCGGTGTTCGCGGTCGGCGCACGAACGGCGGAGGCGGCGCGGGCAGCTGGGCTGAGCGATGCCGAAGATGCTGGCGGTACGGCGGCTCTGCTTGCGGCAACGCTGATTGCGCGCACGCAGGCCGATGCAAGGGTCGCCTATCTCTGCGGGACGCCGCGCAAGCCGGTTCTGGAGGCGACGCTGTTGGAGGCTGGGCGGCAAGTCCAAGTGGTCGAAACCTATGCGACGGTTCGTCTCGCTCCCGATCCGGCTGAACTGGACGCGTTGGCGCGGCACGGCTTTGATGCCGTTCTGGTTTACTCTGCCGAGAGTGCTGGAGCGCTGATGGATGTCTTCGGCAAACTTGAGCGCGCACTGTGGCGAAGCGCTGTCTTCGTGTGTCTGTCCGCCAATGTTGCTCAGGCCCTACCCGACGATCTGCGCATGGCCGTTGCCGCGACACCGGATGAACCAAGCTTGCTCGCTCGCCTCGATGGACGTTTTGCAAGGCCATCCGGCCCGCATTGAGCCGCGCCTGCGACTCCGGGCTTGCCGCCGCACCCCTTTTCAGGTGACCCTCCTGTTCTAGATCGTGATATCGAAATGTTCGTCTGTCCGGCAGCGTGCCGAAAACCAGAGCGGAGACGGGAAGCATGGTGAAAAAGCCGAGCACACGGCACTCAAAGAGCAGCCGGGAGCCCGTCACCATCGATCTGGATGCGTCAGAGGCCAAGATCGCGGCTTCGCCTGGCGATGGCGGTCCGTTTGAAGGCTCCCCCACAGGGGGCGCTTCTTCGTTCACCGAAACAGAAGGGACGGATCTCTCCGGCCAGCCGCAGCGCGGTCCAGCGACCCGGGCCGGCGAGGTGTATTCGGATGCGCAGGCCGATCGCACTGGTGGCGAGCCGTTCCAGTCCGAACCCTCGCTTGCCGATGAAGCGCTGGTCGACACGCATGCGGATTCGCCGATCCTGCATCTGGATGACGGCGATCAGCCGGCACAATCCACCAGCGACATGCTGCATGCAGATCGTCCGGCTGAAGATCGCGACACCATATCCAGCCGGGAAACCGACAAGGAAACGGTGGTCGAAGCGGCCCCTGTTGAAACCCACAATCCCTACGAGACACCTGCCGCCTATGACGATCCAGAATACGAAAAGCCGCCCGTGCATCCAACCGCGGCAGCGTCCACGGTGACCGCCGAGCCTGCAACGCCGGCCCGTCGCGGAGCCGGGTTCGGTTCGCTTCTGGCAGCCGGTTTGATTGGTGGCGCCTTGGCGCTTGGCGGTTCGATGCTGCTGGGAAGCGGTCTTCACGACAATGATGCACCGGTAAGCGGCGGCGCTTCGACCGCCGATCTGGAAGCCTTGCGCGCCGAGGTCGGCGAGCTTCAGGCTGCCCGCAACACGGCCCCGGTCGCGGCCGGCAATAGTGATGTTTCCGCCGAGATCGAGCAACTGCGCACGCAAGTAGCGGCTTTGCAGCAGGGTGGCGGGGAAGGGTCAGGCGGGGGTGCGGATACGCAGGCACTCACCAGCCGCATCGACGAACTGGCCGCACAGGTGCAGCAGCTCAGCCAGAACGGCGGCGGCAGTGGACAGACGGTCGATCTGCAGCCGCTGAACGGCCGCATCGATGCGCTGGAACAGTCCCTGCAAGCGGCAAGCCAGGCTGCCAACCAGGCAGGCAGCGCGGATGAGCAACGCCTCACCGAATTGCAGCAGTCGCTTGCGACTTTGAGCCAGCGGGTGGAAGAGCGCGCCAACGATCCGCGTTTGGCGTTGGCGATCACTGCTTCGGCGCTGAAGGCGGCGATCGATCGCGGCCAGCCGTTCCAGACCGAGTTCGACGCTTATGTCGCGGTGGCGCCCAATGCGCCGGAAGCCGACACGCTGCGTGGCATGGCCGCAAGTGGCGTGCCGACGCGGGCAGAAATCTCGTCAGAACTGACGGGGGCTACAAGCGCGATGGTGGCTGCCGGCAAGACCGAGCCGGAGAATGCCGGCGTGGTGTCGCGGCTGTGGTCGAGTGCGACCGATCTCGTGGAAGTTCGCCCGGTTGGCGCCAATGTTCAGGGCAATGAGCCCGGTGCGATCGTGGCTCGCCTGGAAGCCGCCGTGCAGGCCGGCGACTATGAAAAGGCGATTGCCGAATACGATACGCTGCCGGCTGGCTCAAAGAGCGCCGGTGCCGACTTCATCGCCAAGGTCCGCGCCCGTCAGGCTGCGGACGATCTGGTCGGCAAGGCGCTTGCCGAAGCGCTCAAGGCCTGAGGACGCCCTTCATGATCCGTCTTCTTGTCTTTCTGATTGCTGTTTTCGCCTTTGGTCTCGGCTTCACCTGGCTGGCCGACCGCCCCGGCGAAATGATGATGACCTTTGGCGGTTATCAGTATCGCGTGTCCTTGATGGTCGCGACCGTCACCGTGGTGGCGATCGTTGCCGGCGTGATGCTGCTTTGGTGGGTGCTCAAGGGTCTTTGGAGATGCCCATATACCGTCACGCGCTATTTCCGCACGCGTCGGCGCGACCGGGGCTATCAGGCACTGTCGACCGGCCTGATCGCGGCCGGCTCGGGCGATGCGGCCAAGGCCAAGTCGATGCGCAAGCAAGCGGCCAAGCTGATCAATGCCGACCAGGAACCGCTGGTACATCTGTTGGACGCGCAAACGGCGATGCTGGAAGGCGACCACGAAGGCGCGCGCAAGAAGTTCGAGGCAATGCTCGACGATCCCGAAATGCGGCTGCTGGGCCTGCGCGGGTTGTATCTCGAAGCTGAGCGCCACGGCGACCACGCGGCTGCCCGCCATTATGCCGGCCGTGCGGCTGCCGTGGCGCCGCAGCTTGCCTGGGCGTCCGACGCCACGCTGGAAGAAAAGGTCGCGCAGGGCGACTGGGATGCGGCGCTTAAGATCGTGGACGCGCAGAAATCCACCAAGCAGATCGACCGCGACGTGTTGAATCGGCGCAAGGCGGTGATGCTGACCGGCAAGGCGATGACGCTGTTTGAAAGCCAGTTCGATCAGGCCAAGGCGGCAGCCATCGAGGCCAACCGTCTGCAGCCAGAATTCGTGCCGGCAGCCGTGATTGCCGCGCGCGCTTATTTCCGTGGCGACGAGTTGCGCCGTGGCTCCAAGATCCTGGAGCATGTGTGGAAGCGCAATCCGCATCCGGAAGTGGCGCAGGCCTATGTTTTTGCTCGCCCCGGCAATTCCACGCATGATCGCCTGCAACGCGCGCAGAAGCTGCAGGCGCTGCGCACCAACAATGTGGAATCATCGCTTGTGGTGGCTCGTGCCGCCCTCGACGCCCGCGAGTTCAGGCTGGCGCGCGAACAGGCGGAGACCGCCCTGCGGTTGGAGCCGCGCGAAAGCGTGTATCTGTTGCTCGCTGATGTCGAAGAAGCGGATGTGCGCAACCAGGGCAAGATCCGCGAATATCTGTCCAAGGCCGTGCGCGCGCAGCGCGATCCGGCCTGGACGGCGGATGGCATGATCTTCGACACCTGGGCGCCGGTTTCGCCGATCAGCGGTCGCTTCGATGTGTTCGAGTGGAAGACGCCGGTTGAACGCGCTGCGCCGGTGATCGAGGATCATCGGGACTTGGCTGAACAGGAGCCTGAACAGGCCGAGATCCACCCGGCGATCGTCAGCTTGCCGGTTGCCGTTGGCGCGCCGCCGCCGACTGTGGTGGACGCCACGCAGCCTGTGGCCGAAGCTGAGATCGAGCCGACTGTGGTTGAAGAGCCTGCGCCGGTGAAAGCCGTGGTTCAAGCCGAGCCTCAGCCGGAGGAGATTTCAGCGGAAGAAGCGTTTGCCGCGTCTGAAGCCGATCGCAGCATCGACGATGCGCAGCCGATCGAGGATGACGACAAGCCGATCGCCTTGACGCGCCTTCCGGATGATCCGGGTGTCGCCGATGATGAGAAGAAGGAACCGGCGCGTTTCCGCCTGTTCTGAAGCTGAGGTCTCGTTAACCCTCACTGTGACTTCCGGGCCGCAGCCTGATCTTTGTTGCGAAGGGCACATTGCCGCCCTTGCCTTGCACCCATAGGTTTAACCCACCACACAACGGGCTTCGGCTCCCAGGGGTTAAGCGGATGTTCGAACGGCTGGTTTCCTTTCTGCAAGGTCTGCCGTTTGGCGGCACGACGGAAGCAGGCGTGACCGAAGACGATCCGCGCGTCGCCGCCACCGCGCTCCTGCTTCATGTCATGGACGCCGATGGCGTACGCAGCGAAAACGAGCATAGTTTGCTGCATCAGGCGCTGAGCAAGCGCTTCGGTTTGGAAGGCAGCGAGCTGGATGCGGTTTTGGCGGCGGGCGAGGAAGCCGAGCGCGAGGCCGTCGATCTTTATGCCTTCACCAGTGTCTTGACGCGGCGGCTCGATGAGGGACAGCGCGCGCGCTTCATCGAGCTGATGTGGCAGATCGTGTTTGCCGATGGCGAAGTGCACGAGCTGGAAGACAATACGGTGTGGCGCGTTGCCGAGCTGATGGGCGTCGACAGCCGCACCCGCACCGAGTTGCGCACGCGTGCCGGTGGACGCACGCCGAGGCTGGACGCGCTAGCGCTTTCCCAGACGGAATAACGCTTCGTTTGTCGCTTAAACGCGCCCGTTAAGGTGGCGCGTTTTGCGCAGTTGCGGGAAGGCCCAGGCCCAGATGCCTGCCACCGCAATGGCTCCGACGCCGCCGAACACCACGGCCGGCATCGTGCCGATCAGCGCCGCCATCGTGCCGGCGCGGAACTCTCCGAGCTCGTTGGATGCGCCGACAAAGACGTTGTTCACGGCATTGACGCGGCCGCGCACCTGGTCCGGCGTCCAAAGCTGGATCAGCGTTTCGCGGATATAGACGCTGACCATGTCGGTGGCGCCAAGCAGTGCCAGAGCGAGGATCGACACCCAGGTGGTGGTGGACACGCCGAACACGATCGTCACCAAACCGAATAGAGCGACGAAGGTGAACATGATCCGGCCTGCATGATCGCGGATCGGATGGCCGGCGAGCCATACCGCAACCAGGATCGCGCCGACGCCGGGGGCCGCGCGCAGCAGGCCGAGCCCCCAGGGTCCGAGATCGAGGATATCGCGGGCGTAGACCGGCAAAAGGGCGACGGCGCCGCTGAGCAGCACGGCGAACAGATCGAGCGAGATGGCGCCCAGTACGACCTTTTCACCCCAGATGTAGCGGAAGCCGGCAAACAGCGTTTCCGTGGTCGGCTTTTCGCCCGAAATCTTCCGCGCGGGCTTGGGGATCGTAAACACCAGCACGGTTGCGGCCAGCATCAAAGCGGTGGCGGTGCCGTAGGCGATTTCGGGATTGAGGCCGTAAAGCAGGCCGCCGGCCACCGGTCCGACGATGGTCGCGGTCTGCCAGGCCGAGGAGTTCCAGGCGACCGCGTTTGCGAACGTATCGGCCGGCACGAGGTTGGCGACCAGCGATGCGGAAGCCGGACCGAAGAAGGCGCGTGCGATGCCGAACACGGCAAGCAGCGCGAAGATGCCGGCTGGACCGGTGAGGCCGTGCCAGGTGAGCAGCAACAGCGCCAGGGCGCAGGCTGCTTCGAGCAGCGCGGCCAGGCCCATCACCAGGCGGCGGCCGAAGCGATCGGCAACCGCGCCGGTGACCAGCACGAGCAGCAGCGAGGGCAGGAACTGGATGATGCCGACGAGGCCGAGGTCGAACGGATCGCGCGTCAGGTCATAGATCTGCCAGCCGACCGACACCGACACGATCTGTGTTGCAAAAGTGGTGAGGAAGCGAGCCGCCCAATAGCGAAGAAAGGCGCCATGATGAAACGCGGCGAAGCGCGCTTCTGGTGCGGTCTGATCAATCTGCATGGGGAATGGCTCGCAAGGACGGCGCGCGGAGACTGCGCAAGCAATGCCCTTAAAGCCATCTTGGCAAATGGGAAAGACAATTTGCCGCGCAGGTCCATTGGCTCGGATGATCTGGAAGAACAGCTTGGGGGCAGGCTGGACCAGCGAAGCGCTTCTTTCGTGAATGGAAGCCCTTTATAGAACGGTTGCGAAGCGTTGAACGGTGGTGCCATGCAAACCAGAGCTGACGTGCTGGAAAAACTGCGGTCGGGAGAATCAGGCGATGTCCTGATCGTCGGCGGCGGCATCAATGGCGTCGGCGTTTTTCGCGATCTGGCGGCGCAGGGCGTGGCCGCGACCCTCGTGGACATGGCCGATTTTTCCAGCGGAACGAGTGCAGCGCCTTCGCGGCTCATCCATGGCGGTATCCGCTATCTGGAGCAGGGCGAGTTCAAGCTGGTGCGCGAATCAGTGGAAGAGCGCGACCGCCTGCTGCTCAACGCGCCGCATCAGGTAAAGCCATTGAAAGTCTGGGTGCCGGCGCTGTCCTGGGCCGGCGGTACGGTGCAGGCGGCCTTGCGCTTCATGCGGCTGGTGAAGGATCCCGGTCCGAAAGGCGCGCTGATCTTGAAGTTCGGGCTGGCCTTCTTTGACAGCTTTTCCTGGCAGCATCGCTCTATGCCCAAGCACCGGCTGATCCGGCGCGAAGAGGCGCTGAGAACGATGCCGGGGCTGACCGGCGACACCCGCATCGTCGCCGAATATTACGACGCCAAGATCGAGAGCCCGGAACGGCTGACGCTGGAACTCGTGGCCGATGCGGAGAAAGATTGCGCCGGTTCGATCGGCATCAACTACATGAAGCTTGATGGCTTCGCCAACGGCGAGGCGGTGCTGCGCGATGTGGTCGATGGCAGCACGATCAAGCGCCGGTTCCGGCTGATCGTGAATTGCGCCGGCGCCTGGATCGACAGCGTCGATGCCAATCTCGGCATCAATGAAGGGCTGGTCGGCGGCACGCGCGGCTCGCACCTCGTTTTGGCGCGGCCGGATCTCGCGGGATCGCTCGGCGAAACCATGCTCTATTTCGAAACGCCGGATCACCGCGCTTGTTTGATCTATGCGCTGGATGCGGGGCATGTGCTGCTCGGCACGACCGATCTGCGCACGGAAAAACCGGATGATCGCGATACGACGGATGCCGAGATCGACTACCTGTTCGACGTGCTGCGCTCTGTGATGCCGCAGTCGAACTGCAAGCGCGAGGACATCACATTCGCCTATGCCGGCGTGCGGCCGCTGCCGCATACGTCGGGCGGAGCATCGGGCGCGATCAGCCGCGATCATGTGCTCAAGGTCTATGAACCGGCAGGAGACCGTGAAGCGCCGGTGCTGACGCTGATCGGCGGCAAGTGGACGACCTATCGCGCTTGCGCCGAGCAGATCGCCGATGCCGTGCTGACGCGGCTGAAGCTGCCGCGCAAGATCAAGACGGAGTCGATCCCGATCGGCGGCGGCGTGGGTTATCCCCGCGACGCCAAGGGCATTGCCTTGCTCCATGCCGGCATCGTGCAAAGCAGCGGCGTATCGCGTGAGCGCGCTGCCGTGCTGGTGGAACGCTATGGCACGATAGCCAAGACGGTCGCTGCCTGGCTGAAGGCGGAGGGCGATACGCCGCTGGTTCATGCACCGCTTTATTCCCGCGAGGAAATCGCCTGGATTGCCCATAACGAGCGCGTCGTGCGGCTCGAAGATGTGATTTTGCGGCGTTCCTTGATGGGTTTTGAAGGCTTGGCCGGCGAAGCCACGGTGCGGGAAGTGGCGGAGGTCCTTGAACACGAGCTCGGCTGGGACGCGGCACTTCGTGAGGCGGAGATTGCATCCACCGTGCAGCTGCTGCACACCCGCCACCGCACGCCGGCTCGCGCTGGCGTGCCACCGATACCTGCATAGCATTCTGGAGTTTGTTGATGTCGCGCCCGCTCGAAGGTCTCAAGGTTCTCGAACTCGCCCGCATCCTCGCCGGTCCTTGGGCCGGTCAAACCCTGGCCGATCTCGGCGCCGATGTCGTGAAGGTGGAAAGTCCGGAAGGCGACGACACCCGCACCTGGGGACCGCCCTTCGTGGAAGCGGCCGATGGCGGCAATCTTTCGGCCGCTTATTTCCATGCCTGCAACCGCGGCAAGCGCTCGATCACGGCCGATTTCACGACGCCGGCAGGCCAGGCGCTGGTGCGCGATCTCGCGGCTTCGGCCGATGTGGTAATCGAGAACTTCAAGGTCGGCGGCTTGAAGAAGTACGGCCTGGATCACGCCAGCCTGAAGCAGATCAATCCGCGCCTCATCTACTGCTCCATCACCGGCTTCGGCCAAGACGGGCCTTATGCAAGTCGCGCCGGCTATGACTTCCTGATCCAGGGCATGGCAGGCGCGATGTCGATTACCGGCGACCCGGAAGGACAGCCGACCAAGACCGGCTATGCCATGGCCGATCTGTTTTCGGGCCTTTATGCCACGATCGGAATCCTCGCTTCCTTGCGCAAGCACGATGAGACCGGCGAGGGCGCATATATCGATTGCGCTCTGATGGACTCCCAAGTCGCCGTGCTGGCCAACCAGGCGATGAACTATCTCGTTTCCGGCAAGTCGCCGCAGCGGCTCGGCAACGCCCATCCCAACATCACGCCCTATGAAGTGTTTCCGGTGGCAGACGGCCACGTCATCATCGCAGTCGGCAATGACGGGCAGTTTCGCCGCCTGTGTCATGCGATCAACCGGTCGGATCTGGCTGAAGCGGCGGAGTACCAGACCAATGCGCTGCGGGTGAAGAACCGAGGCGAGCTGGTGCCGGCGCTAACCTCTGCTACCCTGAAGTTCGATCGCGCAACCTTGCTGAAGCTTCTGGAAGACGCCACCGTGCCGGGCGGGCCGATCAACACGATCGGCGATGTGTTCGGTGATCCGCAGGTTCAGCATCGCGGCATGCGGCTCGATCTGCCGAGCGAAGCGGCGGCGGCAGGTAGCATCCCAGGCGTGCGAACGCCGTTGTTGATCAACGGCCAGCCGATGGCCGATCCGCGGCCCAGCCCGCGCCTTGGCGAACATGCAGCGGAGGTTGCCGGCGATCCCCTTTGGACGCGGCCGGCGGCGGGCTGAGACCCGCTCAGCCACGTCTGGCTTTTTGTTGTTTCAGCCTAGGCAGGCTCCCGGCAGCAGCGTAATCAAGAGTTGAGCAGGTGCGGGAGGAACCCGGCACTGCCTTTTATCATCCCAGGGGAGGACACCATGGACCGTCGTTCGTTTTTCCGTAAAGCCGGCAGCGCAGGTGCTGCGGCCGCAACCGCATCCGTGCTCGCCGCACCGGCCATCGCACAGTCGATGCCAAAGGTGAGCTGGCGCCTGACGTCGGCCTATCCGAAGAGCCTCGATACGCTGTTCGGCATCAGCACGGATGTGTCGAAGCGCGTTTCGGAACTGACCGACGGCAACTTCACCATCCAGCCCTTCGCCGCAGGTGAAATCGTGCCGGCGCTGCAGGCTACCGACGCGGTGACGGCGGGAACCGTCGAGTGCTCGCACACGCTGTCGTCCTTCTCGATCGGCAAGGACCCGACCTTTGCCTTCGACACTTCGCTGCCCTTCGGCTTGAACACCCGCCAGCATATCAGCTGGCTGTATTATGGCGGTGGTCGTGAGCTCGTGAACGAGTTCATGAAGGACTACAACATTCACGCCATTCCGTCAGGCAATACCGGCGCGCAGATGGGCGGCTGGTATCGCAAGGAGATCAAGTCGCTTGAAGACCTGAAGGGTCTCAAGATGCGCATTGCAGGCCTTGGCGGCACGATCCTGTCGCGGCTCGGCGTGGTGCCGCAGGTGATCGGTGGCGGTGACATTTACCCGTCGCTGGAACGCGGCACGATCGACGCGGCCGAGTTTTCCGGTCCCTATGATGACGAAAAGCTCGGCCTGCAGAAGGTCGCGCCGTTCTATTATTATCCGGGCTGGTGGGAAGGCACGGCCAACGTCATGCTGGCCGTCAACCTCGACAAGTGGAACGAGCTGCCGAAGCCGTATCAGGCAGCCCTCGAAGTGGCGGGTTCGGAAGCCATGTCGCACTGCCTTGCAAAATACGACGCCAACAATCCCGATGCGCTTTACCGACTGGTGGGCTCCGGCGCGCAGCTTCGCCCCTTCCCGCAGGACGTGCTGAAGGCCGCTTTGGAAGAGTCGCGCAAGCTTTACGCCGAGTACGCCGCGAGCAATCCGAAGTTCAAGAAGTTCTACGACAACTGGCTGCCTTACTCGCAGAAGCAGGGTGTCTGGGCACGTGTCGCGGAAATTCCGTTCGACACCTTCGCGTCCTCGCAGGCCCAGGCGCAGCAGCCGGCCAAGTAAGACGATCCGGGATGCCGCATCCGTGTGGCGTCCCGCTTCCATAACGCGATGCGCTTGCCTTGTTCATGGCAAGCGCAATCGCTTTCTTCTGTTGAACGATCCTTGCAGCGAAGACTCTTCTGCTGCGTGGCCGCCCAGCCGCATCAAAAGAAAGTCTTTCCGGCTTGCATCGGGATAGGATGCACAGGAAGCTCGTTTTGAACGAGCGGACTCAGGCAAGGGTGGAGCGCATGGGTATTCTCAGGATCAAGATGCCGGATATCGGCGAGGGGATCGCGGAAGCGGAACTCGTCGAATGGCATGTCGCGGTGGGTGACCCGGTGCAGGAGGACCAGGTCATCGCCTCCGTGATGACAGACAAGGCGACGGTGGAAATTCCGTCCAGCGTGCATGGCACGGTGGTGTCGCTTGGCGGCGAGGTCGGCTCCAAGATCGCGATCGGCAGCGAACTGGTGCGTATGGAAGTGTCCGGCGCGGGCAACATTTCGGAAGAAGACGCCACGCCAGAGCCGGTCGCTTCCGAGCCGGTCGGCGCGCATGCCGCATCGCCCGCGCTTGAAGCACCGATGCCGGACCCGAAGGCCGAGCCCGTTCCGGAAGCCGCGGCAAAGGCTTCGCCTGCGCCTGTCGCGAGACCTGCTGTGGTGGCTCCAACCGGTGGTGCATCCGCGCCGCGCGCGGAAGGCGAGAAGCCGCTGGCGTCCCCGGCCGTACGCGCCCGCGCGAAGGAAGCCGGTATCGATCTGCGCCAGGTGCAGGGAACCGGCCCCGCCGGCCGCATCAGCCATGCCGATCTCGATGCGGTGTTCGAGAAGGGTGCTGGTCAAGGCGGTGGCTCGGCCAAGCGCGGTCTGGCGGCGGACACGTCGGTCAAGGATATCAAGATCGTCGGTCTGCGCCGCATGATCGCCGACAAGATGACGGCGTCGAAGAAGCACATTCCGCACATCACTTATGTCGAGGAAGTCGATGTCACCAAGGTCGAGGAACTACGGGCGACGCTGAACAAAACCAAGCGTGACGACCAGCCCAAGCTCACGCTGCTGCCCTTCCTGATCAAGGCGGTGGTGTTGGCGGTGCGCGACGAGCCGGTGGTCAATGCGATCTTCGACGACGAAGCCGGCGTCGTGCATCAATATGGCGGCGTGCATGTCGGCATGGCCGTGCAAACGCCGACCGGGCTGATGGTCGCCAACGTCAAGCATTGCGAAGCGCGCGACCTGTGGGACACGGCCGGTGAAGTGAACCGGCTGGCCGATAGCGCGCGCAAGGGCACGATCACGCGCGACGAGCTGCGCGGCTCCACCATTACGATCACCTCGCTTGGCGCGCTGGGCGGTCTCGTGCACACGCCGATCATCAACCATCCGGAAGTCGCCATCGTCGGCGTCAACAAGATGCAGATCCGGCCGATGTGGGACGGGCGAGAATTCGTGCCGCGCCAGATGATGAACCTGTCTTCGTCCTTCGACCATCGCATCGTCGATGGCTGGAACGCCGCGACCTTCGTGCAGCGCATCAAGCAGCTGCTCGAAGAGCCCGCGCTACTGTTCATGGAGGGCTGAGCATGGCTGCCTATCGTTGCAAGGTTCTGGTGATCGGCGGTGGACCCGGCGGCTATGTCGCGGGCATTCGTGCGGGACAGCTTGGTCTCGACACGATCCTGGTGGAAGCGGCGCGTGTTGGCGGCACCTGCCTCAATGTCGGCTGCATCCCCTCCAAGGCGCTGATCCATGTTGCCGAACAGTTCGAGGCCGCGCATCGCTTTACGTCAGACAATGCGCTGGGCATTTCCGTGTCGTCGCCGAAGCTCGACCTGCCGAAGGCGATGGCGTGGAAGGACGGCGTGGTGGGCAAGCTCACCGGCGGCGTGGCCGGCCTGCTTCGCAAGGCCAAGGTGCGGGTGATCGAGGGCACGGCGACGTTCAAGGACGGCAAGACGGTCGAGGTCGCTAAGGCAGATGGCGAGAGCGACACCATCACCGCTGAAAGCATCATCATCGCGACGGGTTCGGAATCGGTCGAGCTGCCGTTCCTGCCGTTCAGCGAGGATGTGATCTCGTCTACCGGTGCGCTGGCGTTGGAAACCGTGCCGGAAAAGCTTTGCGTGGTCGGCGGCGGGTATATCGGGCTGGAGCTTGGCATTGCTTATTCCAAGATGGGCTCTGCCGTGACCATCGTGGAAATGGCCGATCGCGTGTTGCCGCTTTACGATGCCGAACTCACCGGACCGGTGACCAAGCGCCTCGATGAACTCGGCATCACCGTGCTGACCGGCGCGAAGGTGACGGGCGCAAAGGGTGGTTCGGTCGAGGTGGTGGATGCGTCGGGCGCTACCCGCCATATCACGGCGGACAAGGTGCTGGTGACGGTCGGCCGTCGTCCTTTCACCAAAGGGCTGGGGCTCGAAAACCTTGCGCTCGACATGGATCGCGCCTTCATCAAGATCGACGACCGCTGCCGCACCTCCATGCGCGGGATCTATGCGATCGGTGACGTGACGGGCGAGCCGATGCTGGCACATCGCGCAATGGCGCAGGGCGAGCTGGTCGCCAATGTGATCGCCGGCCAGAACGATAGCTGGGACAAACGTTGCATTCCCGCGATCTGCTTTACCGATCCGGAGATCGTTTCGGCCGGATTGCAGCCGGAAGAAGCAAAGAAGGCTGGGTTCGAGACGATCGTCGCGAACTTCCCCTTCCGCGCCAATGGCCGCGCCATGACGATGGAGCGCGAAGACGGCTTCATCCGCATCGTCGCGCGCAAGGACAATCACCTGGTGCTGGGCATCCAAGCCGTGGGTGCGGGGATTTCGGAGATGGCGGCGGGTTTTGGACTGGCGATCGAGATGGGCGCCTGCCTGGAAGATATTGCCGGGACGATCCATTCACATCCGACGCGCGGCGAGGCCTTGCAGGAAGCGGCGCTGAAGGCGCTCGGGCACGCGCTGCATATGTGACGAAAATGGCCGGACGCTTCATGCATCCGGCCACCGCAAGTTCGTAGGTCGTTCGTGTCTTACACAGCGGCCGAATGGCGGGCGGCACCGGTGGCGAGATAATCGTCGAACCAGGATGCGACGACGCGCACGAAGGGGCGGCCTTGGCGGGTGACGATGAAGCGGTCGCCTTCCATGCGAACGAGGTCGTCGAGATCGGCGGCAACGAAGCTGGCGGCCTGGCGCAGCAGCGCTTCGGCCTGAGCCGGGAACAGTTTGCGCAACTCGGCGGCATCGAAGGCAAAGCCGCACATCAGCATCTCGATGATCCAGCGCCGCGCCTTGTCAGCTTCGCTCAAGGCGAAACCGCGCGCAACCGGCAGTTCGCCGGCCAACGCCCGGCGGCTATATTGCGCGGTGGCGGTGATCGACTGGATATAGCCTTGCGGCAGCGAGCCGATCGAGGACGCGCCGAGACCGATCAGCACATTGGCGGAATCGGTGGTGTAACCCTGGAAGTTGCGGCGCAGCGTGCCGTTCAGCGCGGCTTGCGCCATCGTATCGCTCGGCAGGGCGAAATGGTCGATGCCCACAGTGATATAGCCGGCTTCGGTGAGCAGTCGCGCACCCAGCGCTGCCTGCGCGAAGCGCTGTTCCATGTTCGGCAGCGCGGCCTCGTCGATCATGGTCTGATGCTTCTTCATCCAGGGCACATGCGCATAGCCGAACAAGGCGACGCGGTCCGGGATCAGGCTGATCACCTGCTTGATCGTGGCCGCCAGCGTTTCTTCCGTCTGGTGCGGCAGGCCGTAGAGCACGTCGAGATTGGCGGAGCGCACGCCGCGCTGGCGGAAACCTTCAAGCGCATCGCGGGTTTGTTCAAAGCTTTGCAGGCGGTTGATGCTCTGCTGAACCTTGAGGTCGAAATCCTGCACGCCGAAGCTCGCGCGGGTCGCGCCGAACGCGCCCCAGCCATCGAGGCGGGCCTGGTTGATGTCGTTGGGATCGACCTCGACGCTGATTTCACAGGTCGGCAGAATGGTGAAATGCTTGTCGAGCGTGGTGCGCAGCCGGGCCAGGTCGACCGGCTCGATCATGGTCGGCGAGCCGCCGCCGAAGTGGATGGCGCAAACCGGTTGGGAGCGGCCAAGGTGGCGCGCGACGGTTTCGATTTCCATATTCAAGGCATCGAGATAGGCCGCGATCGGGTCGTAGCGCACGACCTGCTTGGTGTGGCAGCCGCAGAACCAGCACAATCTGTCGCAGAACGGTAGATGCAGATATAGTGATATAGGTTCGTTCGAGTTGATTTCGCCGAGCCAGCGCGCGTAGGTCTGCTGGGTCACGCCATCATGGAAGTGGGGGGCGGTCGGATAGCTGGTGTAGCGGGGTACGGGACCCGCATAACGGGCGATGAGGTCTGTAGTCATGGAATCTCTCACCGTTCTTGTCGGGGATCTCGTTCGGGGATCTCAGTTGGGATCTCCCTGGGGCTGACAGTTATTTAGCTTCGAACGCGCGTTGCGTTGTTGATCTCGATCAAGGTTGAAACCTCTTTCATGGAGGCAGGAGCGCGTCATTTCGGGAACGGTCCAAGGCAGCTTGAAGCCAGCGGATCGGGATTGGCGCGGAAGTCGGGAAGGTATGATGGCCGATCGAAAGGATATCCATAACTCCGATACGCCGGTGCTGTGTCAAAGCTGCGAAGCGCGTCACAACGGCATGTGCGGCGTTCTGGAGCCAACCGAACTGCTCGCTTTATCGAAGATCACCCGCGTAGTGCGGCATGAGGCGGGGGCGGAACTGGCTGCGGAAGCGCAGCCGGTAGACTCTTATGCCAATGTGATGCGCGGCGTGGTGAAGCTGACCAAGACGCTGGAAGATGGGCGTCAGCAGATCGTCGGTCTGCAATTTGCGCCCGATTTCCTCGGACGGCTCTACACGAAGGAAAGTGCGGTTACGGCCGAAGCGGCGTCCGACGTCGATCTATGCCGCGTGCCACGTGCAGCACTCGAGCGGCTGATGTCGGAAAATCCGGCCCTCGAACACAGGCTGATGCAGCAGACCTTGCGCGAGCTCGATGAAGCGCGCGACTGGATGGTGACGTTGGGGCGCAAGACCGCATCGGAAAAGGTCGCGAGCTTCCTTTACCTGATCGCCACGCATCTCGACCCAAGCCACGAGGGCGAAGCGATCCGGCATTTCGATCTGCCGCTGACGCGCAGCGACATTGCCGATTTCCTCGGGCTGACGCTGGAAACCGTGTCGCGCCAGCTATCCAGGCTGCGCGCCGATAAGGTGATCGCGATTACCGGCAACCGCCATGTCGACGTAATGGATATGGCGCGCTTGAAAAGCCGCTGCGGCTGAGCGTTCAAGCGACCGCGCGCGGGGCGTGCGTCGTGCTCCATGACATTTCCAGCAGCGGTGTCAGCAATTCGCGCTCAAAAGCGATATGGCGGCGCACGCTTTCAAAGAAGCCGCGCAGCATATAGCCGGCAGCATCACCCGACAGGCGGTTCTCGCCCTTGCCGATCGCCAGCAGCGTGTCCTGCAGTTCTTCGGCAAAACACATATCCTCGTAATGCTCGTAGCGCAGCCGATCCAGCGTGGCCGGCATGGTCTTCAGCGTCGTGGACAGAGGTTCGAGAGCCGGAAACAGCACGGCTTCTTCCAGGCGATGCGCATCCGCAACTGTGCGGCACACGGCACGCGCCACATGCAGGCATTGTTGCCGGTCGACATTGGACGGAAGGCTGTCTGCGATAGATTCCAGCTGATCGCAGAGATGCAGCATATCGTCATGGCTGGTGCCAAGACTGGTCAAAGCAAGCTGAAGCGAAGTACGTGGCATCAGAAACTTCCTCCCGAAACGGTAATCGGATGTCGTCTTGAGCGGTGCGGTTGCCCGTCGAAACCAAGCCTGGCCAACGAAAGCGTTTGGGGAAGCGGTGCACAGCGTGGTTTGCCGGGCGCGAGCATCCTGTTTCGGTCGGTCGGTTTTTCCATCATGGCCGCAGATGTAGCGGGGAAGCGAGTGCTGCACTTTGATCTGGATCAGACAAACGCGTCCGATCCTTTGTCAGCTATCAGCTGTGCGCTGCCGCAAACCTTAACACTTTGCTAATTGCCGCCGCGCTAGGAGCGAAGACCCTGCCGCGGTTGATCGCCTGCGGAAGAGAGAAAGGGTCGACTGGAGGCCGTCAACGGCCACCGTTGAGGGGACGCATTGGGGAACCGGCAATGCCGCGCACAGAAAATCTGCGTATGCTGATGTTTGCGCTTCAGCAGGATCTCAACAACGAGTTCCTGAAGCGTCTGGTGCGCCGCCTCATCCTCGATGTTCCCGGCTTTCAGGGCGATGCCTTCGTGCGGGATCTGCAGGATTATGCCGACGCGCTCGAGCAGGGTCTCGGGAGTGTCAGCACGCCGCTTCCCACCAAGGCGATGGCTTGCGAGATGTGGCTGGAAAAGATCGATTTGGTTCAGATGGCCATGGCCGAAAACGGTTCTGATGAGGACGGCGGCGCGGCGCGTCCGCAGGATTAGAAGTCGGCTCTTCGCTGCATTTTCCACCGGTCGGCAGTTTTTCCGGTTTGCCGAGCAACAATCATGCAACCCTTTGCGGGGCTCGCCCGTTGGCGAGTAAGATCAAGTTCGCGAGGGCAGGATTGTCTGAGGTCGTGATTGACAGCGCCGAAAGGTCGGCCGCGCTTCTTGCGGTGCTTGGCAATGCCAAGCGCCTGTTAGTCATGCACCACCTGTTGCAGGACGAACTGGCCGTCAACGAGTTGGCGAGACGCGTCAATCTCAGCCAATCTGCCATTTCCCAACATCTTGCACGCTTGCGCGAAGCCGGGCTTGTGGAAACGCGGCGCGACCGCCAAACCATCTATTATTCCAGCCGCTCCGAGATCGCCCGCCGCCTGCTTGGCGCGCTGGACGGCTATTTTTCCGAAAACCAGAGTGCCGCTGAATAGAAGCCGGCTTATTGTTGCTGGCTCATCTCTGCTTCTTCAAGCACATGCGCGACGCCCTTCACCGCCAAGCCAACATGGCTGCCGGTTGATGGAATGTCGACGCCGCTGATGCGCAGATGTAGGGGCGGATGGTTGGGCTGATCGATCAGCCTGAGCTGCAGCGTCCAGTTGGCACCGCTGAAGGCGGCATGCAGGATTTCGAGCTGCGGCTGCCCACTGTCTGGCGGAACAAGCTGGATCTGTTCGGGACGCAGCAGGATTTGGGCCATGCCGGATGGTTCGTGCTTCGCAACCGGGAAGCAGCCGAGCGGGGTGGAGGCCGTGCCACCATCGAGCTTGGCGGGCAGGATCAGGGCGTCGCCCAAAAAGAGCGCTGTTTCCCGATCGGCAGGGTGAAAATATACGTCGCGGGGCGTTCCCCGTTGCACCAGCCGGCCGCCGCGCATCAGAGCCACTTGATCGGCAAAGGACAGGGCTTCGGCCTGATCATGGGTGACGAGAACGGCGGTGATGCCGGCATCGCCCAGGATCTGCGTGACGGCCTGGCGCATCTGCTCGCGTAAGCCGGTATCAAGCGCTGAAAAGGGTTCGTCGAGGAGCATCAAACGAGGCTGACGAGCCAGCGCACGGGCCAAGGCGACACGTTGCTGCTGACCGCCGGACAGCTGGTGCGGGCGGCGTTCCAGCATGGCGAGGTCGAGGCCGATCAGTGCCATCAGGTCAGCGATGCGCTTCTTGCGATCGGGCGAGCGGCGATCGAGGCCAAAGGCAATGTTGTCGGCTATGCTGAGATGGGGAAACAGCGCGCCATCCTGCGAGACAATGCCGATGCCGCGAAGATGCGCGGGCACAGCATTGGCGCCGTCCACCAGGGTTGCGTTATCGAGTTCGACCGTTCCCGCATCGGCGGCTTCAAAGCCGGCGATGATGCGCAGCAGTGTCGACTTGCCGGAGCCGGACGGACCGACGATGGCGGTGCGGCTGCCTTGCCGGACATCCAGGCTGACATCATCGAGCGCGGCGACCGGGCCGTAATGCTTGCTGAGCGCGCGGACCGTCAGAAAGCTCATCGTGTCGGCGCCTTTTCCGCGCGGGTGTAAAGGAGAAGGCTGAGCGGTAGGGACAGGACGATCATCATCAGGGCGTAAGGGGCTGCGGCGGCATAATCGAGCTCGCTGGTCTTGATCCAGAATTGGGTGGCGAGCGTACGGGTGCCGTTGGGCGACAGCATCAGGGTGGCGGTGAGCTCATTAGTGATGCCGAGCGCGACCAGCGCGATGCCGGCGGCAATGCCGGGTGCTGCGAGCCGCACCGTCACCTGCCAGATCGCCTGCAGTGGCGGACGTCCCAACGCCATGGCCGCCCATTCGAGTTCCACCGGCGCCTGCGCAAGGCTGGCGCGCAGGGCCGTGACGGCGCGCGGAAGGAACAGGAGGACGTAAGCGATGATCAGGGTCGCGTAGGTCTGGTAGAGCGGCAGCGCAATGCGCACGGTGATCGTCACCAAGGCCAAAGCCACCACGACGCCCGGAAGCGAGCCGACATAGAAGTGGCAGGCCTCGATCAGCCGTTGCAGCCGGCTTGGCGCCCGCACGGACAGCCATGCGGCAGGCGCTGCGACCAGAGCGGCCAGGATGCCGCCGCCGAACGCGAGCGCCAATGTCTGGCCGAAGGCGGCGCTGATTTCTTCCAGTGGCCACACGGCCCATCCGCCGGACCACAGCCAGCGGGCGACGGTGATGAGCGGCACGCCGAGCGCCAAAGCGGCAAACAGGATGACGGTAGCCAGCGCGATCGGCATTGCGCGACCGAGATGGTGGCGGGATGCGATCTGCGCCGCGCCGCTGCCGACCCGCGCATAGCGCTCGCTGCCGCGGATCAGCGCTTCCAGAGCAAGCAGGGCAATGCAGCAGAGAACAAGCACGCCGCCGAGGAGGTTTGCGACCGGGCTGTTATAGGAGGACTGGAACTGGTCGACGATGGCGGTGGCGAAGGTGTCGAAGCGGATCATGGCGAAGAGGCCGTATTCCGCCAGGAGATGCAGTCCGACCAACAAAGCGCCGCCGCAAATGGCAAGGCGCAGCTGCGGCAGAACCACAAGGGCGAAGACGGCAGGCGGTGTTTTGCCGAGCGAGGCGGCGGCGTTTTCCAGGCCGGGATCGAGGCGGCGGAGCTGGGCGGCAACCGGCAGATATAGAAAGGGCGAATAAGCAAGAACCGACACCAGCACCGCTCCCGGCAAGCCATGCAGCGACGGCGCGGCGCTGATCCAGCCGTAGGAATGCACGAAAGCGGGAATTGCGAGCGGCGCGACGGCGACGGCGCGCCAAAGCGGGATGCCGGGCAGGTCGCTGCGCTCGGTGATCCAGGCCAGTGTGACGGCAAGCGCGATGCAAAGTGGCACGGCGAGCAGTTCGAGCAGCAGCGTGTTGACCAAGAACTCGCCGACGCGTGGGCGAAACACCAGCCGGACAACCGTGTCCCAGCCCGCATCCAGCGCGACCCACAACACGAAGCCGAGCGGCACAAGGCTGATCAGCGACACGACAGCAGCAGCCAGCACAACCGGCGAAAGCAGGCCGCGCCGCTGTGGCCGCAGGCTCAAGGGAGCGCGGCCGACGCGGTCGCCGAGAAGAGAGGCTGCACTGAGCTGCGCTTGCGTCACGCTGTCTATCCCATGAGAACGCTGAACGGCGTCCACGTGTCGGTTGGTCTAGAGCAGCCCTGCGTCGGTCATCATGTCCGTGACCTTCTGGCTGTCGAGCTTGTCCGGATCGAGCTTCGGCGCTTGAAGATCGGCAAGCGGCACCAGAGCGGGGTTGGCGGCTTCTTGGCTGCCGACGGGATATTCAAAGGACTTGCCTTCGCGCAGAACCGCCTGTCCCGCCTTGGATGTGATCCATTGCACGAAGCGCTCGGCCTGAGCCTTGTTCTTGCTCGAGGCCAGCGTGCCCGCGCCCGAAATGCTGACAAAGGCGCCGGGATCCTCGTTGCGGAAATAATGCAGGGCAACATTGCCGCTGTTTTCGCCGGTGCGGGCCTGATCGCCGAAATAATAATAGTGGTAGATCAGCGCGCCTTCGACCTCGCCGATATTCACGCCCTTCATCGCCGCGCTGTTGCCGCGATAGGGCTTGGCGCCTTCCTTCATGGCTTCCAGCCAAGATTTGGTTTGCTCCTCACCTTTGAGAGCGAGGATCGCGCCGACGATGGCCTGGAAGTCGGCACCGCCGGCCGACGCCGCCCAGCGGTTGTTCCAAGCGGGATCGGCGAGATCCATCACGGATTTCGGCAGATCGGCTTCGGTCAGCTTGGTCTTGTCATAGGCGAAGACGGTGCTGCGGGCGGCAATGCCGATCCAGTTGCCGCTGGAGGGACGGAACGTGTCGGGCACATTGGCCAACGTGTCCTTGGCGAGCGGCTCAAACAGGCCGGCCTTGTCGACCAGCACCATGCCCGGCGAATTTTCGGTCAGGAACACGTCGGCGGGCGACGCTTCGCCTTCGCTTAAGATCTGGTTGGCCATTTCCAGGTCGGCACCCTGGCGCATGGTGATGCGGATGCCGGTCTCGGCCGTGAACTTCTGCGCCCATTCGCGCGCGAGGTTCTCGTGCTGCGCATTATAGACAACGAGCGAGCCGGTTTCCTGCGCCTGCGCTTGCGGGGAAAGCAGGCTGAAGGCCAGCAGCGAGAGCGCTGCGATGCGCGGGATCATCATCATCGGGAAAGCACCTCCGAACGGCGCGACCGATCCGTGCCGGTCACGCCAATTCTAGAGGAAGCTGAGTTCAGTGGTCAACTTTCGCGCGCGGCCAAGCAAAGAGGTCGCACCATGTTCGGCTTACGCGCCGTGGCCGGTAATCCCCTTGATCTCCAGGAAGTCGTGGATGCCCCAATCCGCATATTCGCGGCCGTTGCCGGACTGCTTGTAGCCGCCGAACGGTGCGAACGTATCCCAGGCCGGATAGTTGAGCGCAACCGTGCCGGCGCGCAGGCGATGGCTGAGCGCACGCGCCTGGTTGATGTCGCTGGACTGGATGTAAGCGGCGAGGCCGTAGACCGTGCCGTTGGCGATTTCGACGGCTTCGTCGATGTCATGATAGGGCATCAAGGCGATCACCGGGCCGAAGACTTCTTCGCGCGCGATCGTCATGTCGCGGGTGACGTTGCCGAATACGGTGGGGCGCACATAATAGCCGCGGTTCAGGCCTTCCGGTCGGCCGATGCCGCCGGTCACCACGGTTGCGCCTTCCTTGATGCCCTGGGCTATCAGGGTCTGGATGCGCTCGAACTGGGACTCACTGATCACCGGGCCGAGATCGGTGTCGTCAGCTTGTGGGTCGCCGACCCTTAGGGTTTCGGCGGCCTGGCGCGCGATGCCGAGCGCTTCGTCATGCCGGTCGGCCGGCACGAGCATGCGGGTCGGCGCGTTGCAGGATTGGCCGGAGTTTTGGAAGCAGCGCACCACGCCTTCGCTCACCGCCTTGTCCAGATCGGCATCGGACAGGATGATGTTGGGCGACTTGCCGCCAAGTTCCTGCGCGACGCGCTTGACCGTATCGGCCGCAGCCTTGGCAACGAGGATGCCCGCGCGGGTCGAGCCGGTAAAGGAGACCATGTCGACGTCGGGATGTTCGGCCATGACCTGGCCGACAGCGGGGCCGGTGCCGTTGATCATGTTGAACACGCCCTTCGGCGTGCCGGCAGCTTCCATCACTTCGGCGAAGATGATGCCGCTAACCGGCGACAATTCTGAGGGTTTCAGGACCATGGTGCAGCCCGCCGCGATCGCCGGCGCAACTTTCGAGACAATCTGGTTGAGCGGCCAGTTCCAGGGCGTGATCAGCGCGCAAACGCCGACCGGCTCACGCGTCACCAGCGTGGTGCCGCGCTGTTCGGTGAGTTCCATCCGCTCGAGTGCCGTGATCGTGGCTTCCAGATGGGCGCGGCCGACCCAAGCCTGCGAGTCGCGCGCAAAGGCAAGCGGCGCGCCCATTTCGAGCGACACGGCGCGGGCAATGTCCTCGTAGCGGTCGTTGTAGGCTTCGAGGATGCGGCGCAGGAGGTCCAAACGCTCGGTCTTGGATGTGAAGGCGAAAGTGGCGAAGGCCGCGCGGGCTGCTGAGACTGCACGATCGACATCGGGCTTCGCGCCAACCGCGATGGTGGTGAAGGCTTCTTCGGTCGCGGGATTGATGACGTCGAGCCGCTCTAGCCTGTCTGGCGCAACCCAGGCGCCGTCGATGAAGAACATGTCGTGATGGTTCATGAACTGACCTCCTGGAGTGATGGAGGATAAGCGGCGCGGCCGTGCAAGTCATGCACGGGATCGGCGGCGATTGCGGGAAAAGCGACTTTCCACACTAAGGCACCGAGTTGGTCAGGTTGTCGCAGTGCGCTGCGGTTTGCGCGGTTGTTGATCCAGATCAAAGGCCTTGCCGGTCGGCGGACGTAGAAGGAGCCCATCAAACGTCAAGGAGACGAGAAATGAAGCGTTCCACCGTTACCGCTCTTCTGGCTGCTGTTGCCGCCGTTGCTTTCGCCGGCCCCGTGCTTGCAGCCGATCACCAGGTTCAGATGCTGAACAAGGGTGAGAAGGGCGCAATGGTTTTCCAGCCTGATTACATCGAGGCAGCTCCCGGCGACACTGTGACCTTTATCCCGACCGACAAGGGCCATGACGCGGAATCCATCAAAGGCATGATCCCGGAAGGCGCCGAGCCGTTCAAGGGCAAGATCAATCAGGAAGTGAAGGTCACGCTCGATAAGGAAGGCCTCTACGGCGTGAAATGCACGCCGCATTACGGCATGGGCATGGTCGCGCTGATCAAGGTCGGCACCCCCGCCAATGCGGAAGAGGTGAAGGCCGTGAAGCATCCGGGAAAGGCGAAGACCCACTTCGAAGCCCTGCTGACGCAAGCCGGTGCGCAGTAAAACAAACACCAACTCCAAACAAAAGAGGCCGGAGCGATCCGGCCTTTTTTGTTGTCTGCCGATGGATGGGAAGCGCCTACTTGAAGGCGATCACGGCAAAGCAGATCACGAACAGCGCCGAGATCCAGGCAAAGGATACCCAGCGCTCGGCAACTCGGCGGCCTTTTACGAAATCGCCGGCCCGGCGCAGCTGCGAAGCGCGCACGCGCTGCATGATGTGAGCGAGCGTCAGCACGCAGACCAGCAGGAACTTGGCGGTAAACCAGGCGCTAAGCGCACGGTCGCCGGTGCCATAGCGGCTCCACAACAGCGTCAATCCGCTGATCCAGGCGAAAGCGACGCCGAAGCTGGTGATGTCGGCCAGCGTGCGGCGCGTCAGGGCCATGCCGGTTTCCGCTTCGCGCCCTGCACTCGCGCGCAAGGCGACGTAATGCGACAGCAACAGGCCGGACACCATCGCGATGGTGATGAGATGCGCCATCTTCAAAAGTTCAAACACGGCGCGTTTCCTCCTTCGTGCCGGATGGGTTGGTGTCTGGTTGCTGACCGGCCGGTGGTTCGTCGTCGATCAGGATGCGGGCTGCGGCGCCGTCGAGATCGTCATACTGGCCGTTGCGCAGCGACCAGAGAAAGACGACCAGCGCGAGCAGACCGAAGCCGAGTGCGATCGGGATCAGGCCAAGCAGTGCGCTCATGAAGCGATCCCGGTGGCCGGCTTTGCGGCGTTGCGCATGCCGACCTTGCGCAGGGACAGGCCGAGCGTCAGCGCGTTGGCGATCACCAGGATCGACGAGGCCGACATGGAAACGGCGGCGATCAACGGCGTGGCAAAGCCCAGAACGGCGATCGGCACGGCAATGACGTTGTAGCCGATCGCCAGGCTGAAATTGCTGAAGATTTTTCGGCGCGCCTTGCGGGCAGTGACCACGCTTTGCAGCACAGGTGCGAGGTTTTCACCGGTGAAAACGATACCGGCCGCGGCCTGTGCAATGTCGGCGCCTGAAGCCGGCGAGATCGAAACATGGGCTGCAGCAAGCGCCGGCGCATCGTTGAGGCCGTCACCCACCATCAGAACTTTGCGGCCTTCGCGGGCGAGTGCCTGCAAGGCTTCGACCTTGCCGCCGGGCAAGCAGCCGGCGAGACTTTGCGTGATGCCTGCCTGCGAGGCGACACGATCCACAGCGCCCTGCGCGTCGCCGGAGATCAGGCGGACATCAAGGCCAAGCGCCTGCAACTCTGCGATCGTCTGCTTGGCATCCGTGCGCAGCTCGTCGCTGAACAGGAAGGGCTGCGGCGTTTCATCGCCGATTCGCAGCCAGACTTCTGACAGGCCGGACTGGGTATTGCTCGGTGCATCGACCCAGTTGGCGCGGCCGAGGCGGACGGGCACGCCGTTCCAGCTGGCTTCCACGCCGAAGCCGGGACGCTCGGCAAGACCGGTCACCGGGGCGGGGCGGATGCCTTGGGCATCTGCTGCTTCGGCAAGCGCGCGCGATAGGGGATGACGGCTGCCTCCAGCCAGTGCGGTGGCGACCGACCAAGCGTCGCCCGCTTCCGGGCCCTCGGCGAGGAGCGGGGTGCCGCGGGTGAGCGTGCCGGTCTTGTCGAACACGACCGTGTCGATTTCGGACAGCTTTTCCAGCGCCGCGCCATCCTTGAGGATGATGCCGGCGGACAGGAGCCGACCGGCGGCGACGACCTGCACGGCGGGCACGGCGAGGCCGAGCGCGCACGGGCAGGTGATGATGAGAACGGCGACCGCCGCGGTGACGGCCGGATGCACGCCATAGCCCAGCATCAGCCAGCCGATCAGCGTCAGGAAGGCGGCCGAATGGACAGCGGGGGCGTAAAGGCGCGAGGCCCGGTCAGCGAGGCGCACGAAGCGGCCATCGGGCCGTTCGACCTTTTCCATCAGCCGGATGATGCCGGCGAGAACGGTTTCATTGGCGGGTGCGGTGGCGCGCATTTCCAGCGGGCCGGTCAGGTTGTTGGCGCCGGCATGGATCAACGTGCCTTCGCTGACGGCTTCCGGCACGGACTCGCCAGTGAGGAGAGCGCGGTCGAGATCGCTGGCGCCCGATGTGACGACGCCGTCGACCGGTACGCGTTCGCCTGGCAGAACACGCAACACGTCGCCGATGCGAACGGAGCTGATCGGGATGTCGCGGGCGCGGCCATCCTCAAGCACGAGGCTCGCGACGGTTGGCGCAAGCGTCAGCAGGCGGGCCGCGGCGCCACGCGCGACATCACGCATGCGATTGTCGAGCACGCGACCGACAAGGAGGAAGAACAGCAGCGCGACCGAGCCGTCGAACCAGGCGTGCTCGCCGCTGGTGATGGTCTCATAAAGCGACAGCGCGGTTGCGCCGGTGACGCCGATGGCGATCGGCACGTCCATATTGGTGCGACCGTGACGCAGCGCATTCCAGGCTGATCGGAAGAAGGGCCGGCCGGAATAGATCACGGTCGGGATCGCGATCATCGCCGAGAGCCAGTAAAACAGGTCGCGTGTGCTGCCATCGGCGCCCGACCAGACCGACACCGACAACAGCATCACGTTCATGGACGCAAAGCCGGCCACTGCCATGCAGCGGATCAGTTCGCTCGCTTCGCTGTTGTTTTCGGTCGAGACGCCGGGATCGAAGGGGCGTGCGGAGCGGCCGGCCTTGTGCAGCGCTTCGAGCACGGCTTCCGGCGATCCGCCGGCGTCCAGATCCACCGCCAGCCGCTTGGTTGTCAGGTTGGCGCGGGCGTGGGCGACGCCCGGCACGGCATTGGCGGTGCGCTCGACCTTGGCGAGACAGCCGGCGCAATGCATGTCGTCAACCAGCAGGTCGAGGCTGCGCGTGCCGTCCTTGGCCGTGCGGATAAAGGACGGGTCGATCAGGCGGGAAGGGGAAGACAGGGTGGTGGCGCTCACGGTCTATCTGCCTTTCACTCGATGGTGATGGACTTGGTTTGGCGCCACAACAGCTCCTCGCCCTGGCGCGCGACGATTTCCACCAGCCAGCGGCCGCGTTCGAGCGCCTGGTCGGCGCGGTAACCGCCGGGTATCGGCTCCAGCTTCAGCTCGCGATCCGTGGATGCATTGGACGGTCGGCCGGCCAAAACCGAAACATCCAGGCCGTTGATCGGCGAGCCGGTCCGATCGTTCAGCGTCAATAGCGGACGGCCTTCATCCACGGTCAGCTTGCCCTTCCAGCCGCGCTCGTCCTGCGCGGCCGCGTCCTTCAGGAGAACGTTGTAGTTCTGGCTGGCGACATAGGAATTATGCGCGTTAAGGCCGGGAAATGTGCTGACCGCCCAATAGGCCATCGCGATGTTGACCGCGATGATGGTGCCGAAGAACAGGAACACCACGCCCAGCATATGCCAGCCGGTGAAAGGATGTCCTTCGCGAGGGATGATGCTCATCGTTTGGCTCCCGCCTCGAATTGTGCCTTGGATGCAACCGTCTCGCCGCTTTCCGGGTCGGTCAGCACGAAGGTGAAGTCATCCGGCGTCGCACCGCGTGGCCGGCTGACGAAGACGCGCAGGTCGCGCACCGCATCCGGCGGAACGATCACGGAGAGCGAACGGGCCCGCGTTTCGTTTTCGGCCGTCCACATCACCGCATCTTCCAGACCTTCGAGGTGCAGTTCGAGCGGACGCTCTTCCAGCGTCTTGCTGGCGAGCTTGAGCGTGAAGCCGTTGCGCACCGAACCGTCCGACAGCGTGGTGTAGAGCGGCGCACGATCATGCAGCACGGTGACATCCAGATGGCCGCGCGTAAACAGCACGAACAGCATGCCGAGCCCGATCGCGGCCCACAGTGCGAAGTAGAGAATGGTGCGCGGGGTGGCCATGCGGGCGAGCGACACGCGCTTCTGCTCCGCCTTGGCGGCCTCGCGTCCTTGCGCCTTGGTGGTCTGGGTGTGATGCTCGAAGTCGACCAGCGTGGAATAGGAGATCAGGCCCTGCGGCCGGCCGACCTTGTCCATCACCGTGTCGCAGGCGTCGATGCACAGCGCGCAGGTGATGCATTCGAGCTGTTGCCCGTCGCGAATGTCGATGCCCATCGGGCAAGCGGCCACGCAGGCATTGCAATCGACGCAATCGCCGACATCGAGCCCTTGCGCCACAGCCTTCTTGGAATGGCGGGAACGGGGTTCGCCGCGCCAGTCATTATAGGTGACGATCAGCGAATTCTCATCGAGCATCGTGCCCTGGATGCGCGGCCAAGGGCACATATAGGTGCAGACCTGTTCGCGCATGAAACCGGCCAGCCAGAAGGTGGTGGCGGCGAGCGTCAGAATGGTGAAATAGGCGGTGGGAGCTGCTTGAAGCGTGACGATCTCGCGCGCCAAGGTTGGCGCATCGGCAAAATAGAACACCCAGGCGCCGCCGGTTGCCACCGAAATCAGGATCCACGAGGCCCAGACGGTGAGGCGCTTGCGCCATTTAGACAAGGTCCAAGGCGCGGCATCGAGCTTCATGCGGGCATTGCGGTCGCCTTCCACCCAGCGTTCCACCTGGATGAATAAATCGGTCCATACCGTTTGCGGGCAGGCATAGCCGCACCATGCGCGGCCGGCGACGGAAGTGACGAGGAACAGGCCGAGACCCGCCATGATCAGCAGGCCGGCGACGTAATAGAATTCCTGCGGCCAGATCTCGATCGTGAAGAAGTAGAAGCGGCGATGGGCGAGATCGAGCAAAACCGCCTGATCCGGCGCGTTCGGGCCACGATCCCAGCGGATCCAGGGCGTCAGCCAGTAGATGCCGAGCAGAACCGCAACAAGAATCCACTTCAAGCGCCGGTAGAAACCCTGGACGCGGGATGGGAAGATCTTGCGCCGTGCTTCGTAATCGGCGCGGAACTCGTGATTGTTGACGGGGGTCGCGTTCTCCACGGGCACTGCGGTGCCGCGCGGGTCGCTGTGAATGGTGTCGAGCAAGGTAGCCATGGTGGCGTTCTACGCCTCGACAGAGAAGCCAACCTTGATCTGGATCAAGGTGACACCAGGGATGAGCATGCCGGAAAGTGACGAAACGTCGCTTCCCGGCATGACGGTTCTTCACTGCGTCGCGGCGTCTTCTTCCGTTGAAGCCTCGCCGCCGCCGAGCTCGTGAACATACACGGTCAGCTGCTTGATGGTTGCTGGATCGAGGCGCTGGCCCCAGGCCGGCATCGCACCATGGCGCGGCGAATTGATCTGGCGCTCGATGTCGGTCAGAGCCGAACTGTAAAGCCAGACGGCGTCGTTGAGCTTGGGCGCACCCATTTCGCGGCTGCCTTCGCCGCCCTCGCCGTGGCAGGACGCACAGTTCTGCACGTAGAGCTCGGCGCCTTCCGCGTCTTCCTCGCCGGACTTGCTGAGTGCTAGAACATGGCGGGCGACGGCCTGGATCTGCGGACGCTCGAGGATGCCATCGCGACCGAAGGCGGGCATTTCCGAGTAACGCGTTTCCTCGTCACCGGCAAAGCGCACGCCATGCGTGATGGTGGTCTGGATGTCGGCCAGCGTGCCGCCCCAAATCCAGTCGTCGTCCTGCAGGTTGGCAAAACCGGGACTGCCCGAAGCATCCGCGCCATGGCATTGCACGCAGTTCACCTTGAAAGCCGAGAAGCCGCCGCGAAACGCGGTTTCGCGCAACTCGTCATTCTTGACGATCTCCTCCACCGGCAGATCGCGGATCTGGGCGTAGAGCGCTGCACGTTCGGTTTCGGCCGCCGACAGATCCTGCGCCACTTCCGAGCGCGAGTGCCAGCCGAGCAGGCCGGTGGTTCCGTCGCGTAGAAGCGGGATCGACGGATACAGGATCATGTAGGCCAGCGCGAAAACATGCGTGGCGTAGAACACCCACAGCCACCAGCGCGGCATCGGCGTGTTCAGTTCCTTGATGCCGTCCCATTCGTGGCCGGTTGTCGGGGTGCCCGTCGGCTGGTCGACCTCGCCCCGGTAGGGCTCGGATCCGGGGACGCGGGGGAAACCCTTGTCTGCACCGATGTCAGTCATCTTTGCGGCCCTCACGGTCGTACTTGAAGGGAATGTCGGCCTGATTTTGATAGTTGCGGCGCGATCCCGGGCGGAAAATCCAGAGCAGGATAGCTGCGAAAACCAGGGTCAGCGCAGCCAGCGCCCAGCTGTCGGCAAAATGCCGAAGCGCTTCATAGAGGTTGGGTGTGTCGCCCATCGCGTTACCTCAGATTTTCGTGGCTCAGGGGCTCGTACTGGGTGAAGTCCACCATCGTGCCGAGCGACTGAAGATAGGCCACGAGCGCATCCATCTCGGTCAACCGCTGCGGATTGCCGTCGAAGTCACGCGCCTGCATCTTGGGGTAGCGTTCGGCCAGCGCCGTGGTGTCGGCATCGGAAGAACCCTGGGCGATCAGGTCGGCCTTGGCCTCCGCAATCATCTCATCCGTATAAGGAACGCCGACGATGCGGTTGGTACGCAGATGGTCGGCGATGTCGTCCGTACGCAGATCGGTATCGGCGAGATGGCTGTAGCGCGGCATGATCGATTCGCGCACCACCGAGCGCGGATCGTTCAGGTGGCGCACGTGCCATTCATCCGAATAGCGGTTGCCGACGCGGGCGAGGTCGGGGCCCGTGCGCTTCGAGCCCCATTGGAACGGATGGTCGTACATCGATTCCGCGGCAAGGCTGTAATGGCCGTAACGCTCGACCTCGTCGCGCATAGGACGGATCTGCTGCGAATGGCAGGTGTAGCAGCCTTCGCGGACATAAACGTTGCGGCCCGCCAGTTCGAGCGGCGAATAAGGCCGCACGCCCTGAACCTTCTCGATCGTGTTGTCGACGTAGAACAGGGGCACGATCTCGATGATGCCACCGATGGTGACGATCAGGAACGAGAAGATCAGGAGGATCGAGACGTTGCGCTCCACCTTGTGGTGGTGGCGGAACAGGAATTTGGAAATCGGATCTAGCATGATTTTATCCTGAACGGCCGGCTATTCGGCGGCCTGAAGGCCGCCGGGCTGCACGGTTCCCACCGTGATCGCCTGAGGCTGTTCGCCCTGGATGGTCCGGTAGACATTGTAGGCCATCAGCAAGCCGCCGGTGAGGTAGAGCAAACCGCCGAGTGCGCGGATGACGTAGAAGGGGAACATGGCCGCAACCGATTCCACGAAGGAATAAACCAGGTAGCCTTCGGCATTGTATTCGCGCCACATCAGGCCCTGCGTGATGCCGGCGACCCACATGGATGCGGCGTAGAGCACGATGCCGATGGTGGCGAGCCAGAAGTGCCAGTTCACCAGACGCAGCGAATAAAGGCCGTTGGTCTTCCAAAGGCGTGGCGTGAGGTAATAGATCGCGCCGAAGGTGATCATGCCGTTCCAGCCAAGCGCGCCGGAATGAACGTGACCGATGGTCCAGTCGGTGTAGTGCGACAGCGAGTTGACCGCCTTGATCGACATCATCGGACCTTCAAAGGTCGCCATGCCGTAGAAGGCCACCGCGATCACCAGCATGCGCAGAACGGGATCGGTGCGCAGCTTGTCCCAGGCGCCCGAAAGCGTCATCAGGCCGTTGATCATGCCGCCCCAGGACGGCATCCACAGCATCACCGAGAACACCATGCCCAGCGTCTGCGCCCAGTCGGGCAGCGCGGTATAGTGGAGGTGGTGGGGGCCGGCCCAGATATACATGAAGATCAGCGACCAGAAGTGCACGATCGACAGGCGATAGGAATAAACCGGGCGTTCGACCTGCTTCGGGATGAAGTAGTACATCATCCCTAAGAAGCCCGCGGTGAGGAAGAAGCCGACCGCGTTATGGCCGTACCACCACTGCACCAGCGCATCCTGCACGCCGGAGAAGATCGGGTAGGACTTGGAACCGAGGAACGACACCGGCACGGCCAGGTTGTTGACCACATGCAGCATCGCGATGGTCACGATGAAGCCGAGGAAGAACCAGTTCGCCACATAGATATGCGGCTCCTTGCGCTTCACGATCGTGCCGAGGAAGACGATCAGGTAGCAAACCCAGACGATGGTCAGCCAGATGTCGATATACCATTCCGGCTCGGCATATTCCTTGGACTGGGTGACGCCCATCAGGTAGCCGGTAGCAGCCAGCACGATGAAGAGCTGGTAGCCCCAGAACACGAACCAGGACAGGCCGCCGCCGAACAAACGGGCAGCCGTGGTGCGCTGGACGATATAGAACGAGGTCGCGATCAGCGCATTACCGCCGAAAGCGAAGATCACCGCTGATGTATGCAGCGGGCGCAGACGGCTGAAGTTCAGCACCGGCTCGAAGTTCAGATCGGGGAAAGCCAGCTGGGCCGCGATGACGACGCCGACCAGAAATCCGACGACGCCCCAGAACACCGTGGCGATCACGCCATAACGGATCGGTCCGTCCATATAGATGCCATCATCCAGGCCTACAGGCTTGGGCCGGCCGGTCGGATCGGAGCTGGTGATGGTCCAGATGGCGAGACCAAGGCCGATCACGGCGAAGAGTCCCATATGGACGGCGAACTGTGTGTCATGGGCAAGGCCGGAGGCAATGGCTGCCACGACGGCCGCCAGGAACAGCAATCCTGGCTTGATCAATTCCATGTGAGGCTCTCCGATAAGTATTCAGGCTGGCTTAGCAACCTGCTTGAGACATTGCTTTGATCTGGATCAAGACTTGGTTGCCTCGCTGCATCCGGGGTCAGCACCCGGCTGCGACACGAAGACGCGTCCTGTCCTTGACAGACACGCGGCGTGCATCCGTGAATTCGATCAGGCCGTCCTTGCGAAGTGCCGCGAATTGCCGGCTGACGGTTTCAAAGGTCAACCCAAGGAAATCGCCGATCTCGGCGCGCGTCAGCGGCAGGTCCACCACGCCGGGCTCGCTGATTGCCAAACCGCAATCGCAGCGCTTGCCAAGTTCAGCGGAACGGAAGCGGCCAGCCATGTCGAGTAGGAAGGTCGCGATGCGCTCGCGCGCTGTCTTGCGGCCGAGCGTCAAGAGCAGGGCTTCCGCTTCGCTGAGGTCCTCAAGTGCCCGCAAATGCAACCGGTGTTCCAGCACGCGGTTTTGCAGCACGATCGATTCCAGGGCCGGACGCGGCACGCAGTAGATTTCGGCTTCCGTGACCGCGCGCACCGACACCTCGCCGGGCGGCGCGAAAGGCGAGCCAAGCAGGTCGGGTGCTGCTTTCAGCGACACGATCTGCTGGCGCCCATCGGTCAGGAGCCGCGAGATCTTCACCACGCCGCGCAACAAGGCCACGCAGCTTTCGTGGAGGTTGAGCGCCGACATCAGTTCCGTTCCGGGACTGACATGCCGGCGGGTGGACACTGCCGCGATCTGGCGGGATTCTTCCGCCGTCAGCAAACCGCCAACACCGCATCGCCATTCGACGCAGGTTGGGCAGAGTGGCGACGAGGATCCCCCAGCGCCTGCGGTACTGTCCGGGTCAGGCTGTTTCACCGTCCGTTCTTTCCATATCTCGAGCGCAGCTTCGGCGCGATGGCCTTGGCGATCGGCCAGGCCAGAACAAGGCTGAGCACAACCACGATCGGCAGAAGGTAAGGCCATTGTTCCTGCAACGAGGGAATGGACAGGATCGTGATCGCACCCGTTCCAAAAACCACCGCGTTGGCGAGGCCGTAGATGATCAAGGCGATGCGCGTTTCAGTCGTCATGGAAGCCCCCAAGCCTTCAAGTGTCTGGGAAACCTAGCCGCGCCAGTCGGGCTACGCCTTGATCTGGATCAAGAGGCCCGTGATTGCGCCGGCCATGCGGCACCCCGGCAACATGCGGGGGAAGTAAGCGCTGCGCTTATCGCGATCTCGGGAGAAGATGGTTGGTGGAGCTGAGGGGGATCGAACCCCTGACCTCGTCATTGCGAACGACGCGCTCTCCCAGCTGAGCTACAGCCCCGTTCCACCGGCCGACTGCATCTAGGACCCGGCTCGATGAGCTGTCAAGCAAGCCACAAACCCGCCGAAAGTGGCTGATCACGATGATGCGGGTCGGGCGCTCGTGGGGTTGCGAAGGCTTGTTCCTGTTAAGCGCAATCGCTACATCTGCGGCGCCTAAAGGAGACCGGCATGACAGCCCTGGTGCTTACGCTACTTTTTGTTTTGAGGATCGTCTGGTGGATCGTGATCCTGTCCGCCGTGTTTTCCTGGCTCTACGCATTCAACGTCATCAATTCGCGCAATGCCGTCGTGAACTCGATCGGCTCGATGCTGTATCGGCTGACCGAGCCGGTCTACCGGCCGATCCGTCGTGTGATGCCGGATCTCGGCGGCGTCGACATTTCGCCGATCATCGTACTGATCATCCTGTATTTCCTGGAAGTCTTCCTGGTCTACACCGTGCTGCCGGCGGTTAGTGGATACTGATTGGCTGCAAGGCGGGCGGAACGGCGTGCTGGTTCACGCCCAGGTTTCGCCCGGCGGCTCGCGCAACATGATCGAAGCGCCGATTGCGCGTGACGACAACCACATGCGGCTGCGCATCAAGGTGCGCGCCGTGGCAGCCGATAATGCCGCGAACGAGGCCGTTTGCGGTTTGATGGCGAAATGGGTGGGGTTGCCGAAAAGCAGCGTGTCGATCGCGCGGGGCCATACCAGCCGGCAAAAGGTGATTGCGATCGAAGGGGAGGCCGGTGCCCTGAGCGACCGGCTTGTCAGCCTGGCGGCGGCACTCGCCGCCAAGCCGTTCGTGATGCGGTAGAAGAGGGCCGGCGCAAGCCAGCCCTGTCAGCTTTCAGCTTTCGACCGACTTGGCGCGTTCGATCGCCTGAACGATCATCTGGCGGGCGCGTGCGGCATCATGCCAGCCACCGATCTTGACCCACTTGCCGGGTTCCAGATCCTTGTAATGCGTAAAGAAGTGCTCGATCTGCTGACGGGTGATCTCCGGCAGGTCGGTGTAATCGTGCACGTTTTCGTAGCGGCGGGTGAGCTTGGGCGACGGCACTGCGATGACCTTCTCGTCTTCGCCGGCATTGTCTTCCATGATCAGCACGCCGATGGGGCGCACATTGATCACGCAGCCCGGCACGAGGCCGCGCGTGTTGCAAACGAGCACGTCGATCGGATCGCCGTCGCCCGACAGCGTATGCGGCACGAAGCCGTAATTTCCGGGATAGCTCATCGGGGTGTAAAGGAAGCGGTCAACGAACAGGACGCCGGCGTCCTTGTCCATCTCGTACTTGATGGGCTGGCCGCCGATCGGCACTTCGATGATGACGTTGACGTCTTCCGGCGGGTTGTTGCCCACGGGGATGGCATCGATACGCAAGGGGTCGTTCTCCGATTGATCGCAAAGCGCTTAACGCGCAGCCGGTTAACAGGCAATAAGCAGGAATAACAAAGGGCAAGGCCGGTCGTCTAAGCCCGCTTTCATCGTTTAGGGTCGTTAATCCCAGATGAAGGCCAGTTTGCGCAGCGCTTTCTGGTCGAACACTTCGACGCCTTCGGCAATGTCGCGCCCGCCGATGCCGCGGTAAAAAGAGAGCGCGCCGTCGTTTTCTTCCAGCGCCCAGACCACCATGCCATGGAGGCCGTGATCGGCGAGTTTCTGACGCGCGGCGGTGAACAAGCGGCTGCCGAGCCCGATGCCCTGGCATTCCGGGCGAAGGTAAAGCTCGTAGATCTCGCCCTGCTGCGGCAGATCGCGCGCGCGGTTGCGGCCGATCGTGGCATAACCGGCAATATCGCCGCCGATCTCGATCACCAGAACGGAAGCGGCGCGGCGGATCGCATTGGCCCACCAGTTGCCGCCGCGACGGCCAATCATGGAGGTCAGCGCCTTATGCGGGATGATCCCCGCATAAGCGCCCTGCCACGCGGCGCGATGCACCTCCGCGATGGCATTGGCATCGCGTGGTTCTGCGCGGCGGATGTCGATCGTCACCGTCTTCATGATTGCTTAACCATAGACGCGACGATGCACATCGCCAAGCAGGCTTCGTGCTGGCTCAATCGAATGTTGCGGCAAAACTGCGCGGCTGTGGCGCGCAGGACTCAGATGCAGGTTTCGATGCTGGAACGGCCGTCAGATCTCGGCGAGGTGGTCGTCGAGTTCGTTGCGGTCGTCGGTCCCGACGGGGAAGTGAGCGGCCAGCAACTGGCCTGCCGCGCCCACCGCCTGCACATAGCCATCAGCGAGTTGCCCGGCCTTTGCCGCCTTGACGAGATTGGCGATAATGGCGTTCCAGGCTTCCTGGGGCACTTTCTCGGCGATACCTTCGTCGGCCAGTACGGTGGCATAATGCTCGGCGAGCGACACGAAGATCAGAATGCCGGTGCGACCTTGCGTGCGATGCACGTTGCGCGACAGGAACTGGCGCAAGGCATTGTCATGCGCCGTACGGTAAAGCGTGCGGCGCGGCACAAGCTGCAGCCTGAGCGAAGGAAAGAACCAGAGCAGGCCGAGTACGGTAAGTACCGCCGCCCCCTCCAGCGCTGCAAACAGCGGCAGGCGCAAGGAGACCCAGAGATGGTCGAGGATAAAAGCGGCCGCGATATCGGCAACCACCATCGCGCATAGAACGGAGAAGCCGGCGGCATAAAAATAATCGCCGCTTTGGCGCGCCAGCACGCAATAGATTTCGCCGGATGTTTGGGCTTCGGCTTCGCGGATCGCCGCAGCGACTCGCTCGTGATCATGAGCATTGATATGCGGGATCATCTACCAGCTCCCCGACGCGCCGCCGCCGCCCGACGAGCCGCCACCGCCGGAAAAACCACCGCCCCCCGATGATCCGCCGGACCAGCCGCCGCCACCGCCAAAGCCACCACCGAACCCGCCTCCGAAACCACCGCCGCCGCTGCGATCGGAGCCGGAAGAACCGAAGGTCATGCCGAGCCACTTGTAGCGGCCGGGACCGATCTTGCGGCCGAACTGCCGCGCCAGGAAGGGCAGAACAAACGAGAAAAAGATGATCGTGCCCCAGATTAGGAGGAGCGGGTCGATGCCCATGCCGGCATCACCGCTCGTATCCGGCGCGTTGCGTTTGTAGCGCGCTTCGAGCTCAGCGGCGTTGCCGCTCAGCACACCGACGATGTCGTTTGTTGCGGCCTGGATCCCGAGGCCGAAATCGCCGGCGCGGAAAGCAGGAACGAGGACGTTTTCGATGATCAGCTTGGAGTGCAGATCGGTCAGCGTGCCTTCCAGCCCATAGCCGACCTCGATGCGCATCTTGCGATCATTGGGCGCCACCAGAAGCAGCACGCCGTTGTTTTCACCCGCCTGACCCAGGTTCCAGGCGCGGAACAGGCGATTGGCATAGGGTTCGATAGCTTCGCCGTCGAGGCTGGCGATCGTGGCGACCACGATCTGATCGGTGGAGCGGGCTTCGAAGTTGGCCAGCGTCTGCGTGATCTCAGCTTCGATCGCCGGATCGATAACGCCCGCCTGATCCACCACGCGCCCAGTCAGCGCCGGAAGCTCTGCTCCTTGCGCAACCACACTCGCCGTTGCCGCGAGCATAAACGCGGCGAACAGTCGAATGACGAAGGTGCGCAAGGCGATCATGGCTGGCTGAAGCGTCAGTTGGCCGGCTTGGCGCCCGTTCCGAAGTTGACGCTCGGCGGCGTCTGGTTTTCTTCCGTGGTCGTGAAGGCCTGGAACGGCTTGGCGTCCGTGTACCAGATCTTCGCCCAGATGATGTTCGGGAAGGTCCGCAGCGTGGTGTTATAAACGCGTGCGGCTTCGATGTAGTCGCGACGCGCGACGGCGATACGGTTTTCCGTGCCTTCGAGCTGCGCCTGCAAGGCAAGGAAGTTCTGGTTCGACTTCAGGTCGGGATAGTTCTCGACCACGGCCAACAAACGCGACAGCGCGCCGCTGAGATTGGCCTGGCTATCCTGGAACGCCTTGATCGCAGCCGGATCTTGCAGCATCTCGGGCGAGACCTGGACCTGTGTTGCGCGGGCGCGGGCGTTGATCACGCCTTCCAGCACTTCGCGCTCCTGCTGGGCATAGCCCTTCACGGTTTCCACGAGGTTGGGGATGAGGTCGGCGCGGCGCTGATACTGGTTCTGCACTTCGCTCCAGGCAGCCTTGGCCTGTTCTTCCTCGGTGGGAATCGTGTTTATTCCGCAACCCGCCAGCAGCGGCATAAGGAGAAGGAGCAGCAGCGCCGGCACCGAGAAAGTCGGGCGCGGCAGGGGCAGAGCGCGGATCATCAAAAGCCTCGCGAAACGGTTTCAGCGCTTCATACATGCTCCGTCGAGGCTGGGAGACAAGAGGTGCGCCACAAGCTTGGTTCCTGCGCGCGCATCGCTATGCTGGCGATGGGGGCAGCGCAAAGGGTGGAATGGCGATGTCGAGGGACGACGAACAAACACGCGAAGCGCGGCGCATCCTCGAGCGGATTAGCGCCGAAAGCGACGGGGCGGCCATGAAGGTCGTCAGCCGCACGGCAGCGCGCGGGCGCGATCATTTCGGTGCGGCGGATGCGGATGAGAGTGACTGGGTGGAAGTGTGGGGCACGCGGATCGGACGTGCGATCAGCCTCATCCTGTTGCTTGGGGCAATCCTTTACCTCGTCCTGTATCTCTTCCGCGGCTGAACCTAGCGGTTCACGACTGCGGACTGTCGGGCGTCACGGCATTCGTCTTGACGCTGGCTAATGCTGGTTCGGGCAAACGGCGCCACAGGAACCAGCAGATGATGCTGATGACACCCATCACCGGCACTACGATGGCGAGACCCAAGACCGGATCGGGGAAGGCGGCGATCAACAAGCCGCCGACCATGCCGGAGCCCATCTGGAAGAAGCCGGCCAGCGCGGATGCTGCACCCGCAATATGCGGGAAGGGTGCGAGCGAGGCCGTGGTCATGGCCGGCATGATGAAGGCCAGGCCGAAGGCGGCAAAGGCGATCGGACCCATCACCTTTAGAAAGGTCGGTTCGGTAAAGGTGAGGAGATAAAACAAGGTGGTGATGCCGATTGCCGTAAAGCACAGGCCGACCGGAACAAGGGCTACGGCATGCATGCGGCGCATCAACCGGCGCACGACGATGTTGCCGATGAAGTAGAAGCCGGACTGCATCAGCATGCCGACCCCGAACTGGCTCGGCGTCAGGCCGACGCGGGTCATCAGGATGAAGGGGAGGGCCGTCGCCTGCGCATAGATCGCGCCGGTGGTGCCGCCGACCACAATGGCCGAATACAGGAAGTAGCGGCTTTTCAGCAACGTCGCATAGGAGCGGACCAGCGCTTTCGGCTGCACGCGAGAGAGATCACGCACCACGGTCTCGCGCAGCGAGGTGTAAACGGTGATTGCAATGCCTGCGCCGGCAGCAAACATCAGGATGAAGATCGCGTGCCAGCCGAAGACTTCCATGGTCAACCCGCCGAGCGTCGGTGCGGCAGCGGGCGCCACGCCGAGGATCAAGCCGATCAGGTTCATGATGCGGGCGGACTGGTCGCGTGTGAACAGATCGCGCACCACCGCGCGCGAGATCGCTATGCCGACCGCCGCACCGACCCCTTGCACGAAGCGCGAGATGATCAGCACTTCGATGCTGGGCGCGAACAGAGCAGCCGCGCTTGCCACGCAATAGATGCCCATGAAGGCGATGGTAACGGGACGGCGGCCCCAGCCATCCGACAGCGGGCCGCAGATCAGCTGAGCGAAAGCGAAGCCCGCGAAGTAGAGCGTCAGCGTGAGCTTCACCATCTGTTCGGTGGTGCCGAACGCCTGCACGATTTCGGGCATGGCCGGCGTAAACAGCGCCATGGAGGTCGGGCCGATCGCGACCAGGATCGCGCCGATCAGCGCCACCCGGCGCTCGCTCATGAGCGGTTGCGCAGTCGTGGCGAAATGCGGCTGGACGTTCATGCGGCGTTTGCCTGCCCATCCGCTCGCATGGTCAAAAGCCTATCCCTCACCGCCTTGAGCATGATCGTAAATTGCTGCCAGTCCGCATCGGGAAATTCACCGGCGAGGTCTGTGCGGATACCGGCTGACACTTGCTGGACCTTGTCGAGCAGCGCATCGGCTGCTTCGGTGACGGAAATCAGCTTGGCGCGGCGGTCAGCGGGATCAGGCGTACGCTTGACCAGCCCGCGGGTTTCCAGGCGATCGAGCAGGCCGGACAACGTCATGGCTTCGATGCCCATGCGCTCAGCCAGCACATTCTGGCGTACGGTTCCAGCGCGCGCCGCATGGGCGAGGACACGACCCTCGCCGTGGGTCATGTCGCATCTGGCGTCTTTGAAACGCTGGTCAGCCTCGTTGCGCAAAAGACGAGAGAGATCAGTGACGAGGAACCCGAACGAGTCGGGATCGAGTGTGCGTGCCATAATGAATTTTCGTAAGCTGAAGGATAATAAGGCTAACTTATTATTTGCGGCTTGCCTCGTCAAGCGGTTGCAGCCTTGGGTCAGCCCGCTTACATCGAAGCTCACGGCGCCTTTATGGCACCGCGCGGTTCCCAAGCACAGGTTCACCTCATGACCATCGATCTCGGCACCCACCCGCTCACCCGCTGGACCGGCCCCTTCGACCTGCCGGCTTTCGGCAGCATTCAGGATCAGGGTTTCGAACCGGTCTTCGACGCGGCGCTCGTTGCCCATGAAGCCGAAATCGAGGCGATCGCTGGCAACAGCGAGACGCCGACGATCGAGAATACGTTGCAGGCCTTGGAGCTGAGTGGCGATGCGCTGGATCGGGCCTCGGCTGTGTTCTGGATGCTGGCTGGAGCGCATACAAACGAGCGGATTCAGTCCGTGGAGCGGGCGATTTCTCCCCGGATGGCGCGTCATTTCTCCGCTATTTCGATGAACCCGCGCCTTTTCTCCCGCATTGACGACCTGTTTAACCGGCGTGACGAGCTCGATCTCGACCCTGAAACGCGTCGCGTGCTGGAAAAAACGTGGCGCCGTTATGTCCGTTCCGGCGCCAAGCTGGGGGACGAGGACAAGGCTGCCTTAGCCAAGATCAACGAGGAACTGGCCAGCCTCGGCGCGAGCTTTGGCCAGAACGTGCTGGCCGATGAATCGAGCTGGGTGATGTTTCTGGATGTCGGCGATCTCGACGGTCTGCCGGACTTCCTGAAGGCCGCGATGGCTGAGGCCGCAGCGTCGCGCGGTGAAGCCGGACGCTACGCCGTCACGCTTTCCCGCTCGATCTATGAGCCCTTCACCACCTTCTCCGAGCGCCGTGACCTCAGAGAAAAGGCGTTCCGCGCCTTCACCATGCGGGGCCAGAATGGTGGCGCGACGGATAATAGCGAAGTGGTTCGCCGGACGCTGGAATTGCGCGCGGAAAAGGCGCGGTTGCTGAGCTACGAAAGCTATGCAGCGCTGAAGCTCGAAGAAACGATGGCGAAGACGCCGGCGGCCGTGCTGGCCCTGCTCGAGCCGGTGTGGCAGAAGGCGCTGGAAAAGGCGGCGGTTGACCAGGAAGGCCTGGAAGCAATTGCTTCCGGTGAAGGTCACAATCATCCGATCGCCGCCTGGGACTGGCGCCATTACGCCGAGAAGCTGCGGGCGCAGCGCTTTGCCTTCGATGAAGCGGAGCTGAAGCCGTATCTTCAGCTCGAAAACGTTATCGCCGCTTGTTTCGACGTAGCGACCAAACTGTTCGGCATCGGTTTTCGCGAGGAAAAGGGCGTCACGGCCTGGCATCCGGATGTGCGCACCTTTGCCGTTCTGAACGCGGATGGCACGCAGCGTGGCACGTTCTTGGCGGACTATTTCAACCGTCCGACCAAGCGGTCCGGCGCCTGGATGAGCGCGTTGCAGAGCGGCTACAAGCTTGGCGGTGGCTCCAAGCCGATCATCTACAATGTCATGAACTTCGCGCGTCCGCCGCAAGGCGAGGCGGCACTTCTTTCACTGGATGAAGCGCGCACGTTGTTCCATGAATTCGGCCATGCGCTGCATGGGCTGCTGACCGACGTGACCTGGCCGTTGGTGGCAGGCACTGCGGTCAGCCGCGACTTCGTGGAACTGCCTTCGCAGCTATACGAGCATTGGCTGACGGTTCCACAGGTGCTGGAAAAGCATGCGCGCCATAAGGAAACGGGCGAGCCGATGCCGCAGGCCCTGATTGAGAAGATGGAAGCGGCGAAGACCTTCAATGCCGGTTTCGCGACGGTAGAGTTCACCTCGTCCGCGCTGATCGACATGGCTTATCACCAGTTGTCCAAGGCGCCGGACGATCCGCTGGCTTTCGAGGCCGACACGCTGGAGGCGCTGGACATGCCGGAAGCGATCGCCATGCGCCACCGCACGCCGCACTTCCAGCATGTGTTTGCTGGCGACGGCTATTCGGCCGGCTACTACTCCTACATGTGGTCGGAAGTGCTGGACGCCGACGCTTTTGCGGCCTTCGAGGAAGCGGGCGATCCGTTCGATCCGGAAACGGCGGCGAAACTGCGCCAGTTCATCTATTCGGCCGGTGGCACGCAGGAGCCGGAAACGCTCTACACCGCGTTTCGCGGACGCATGCCGTCCGCCGATGCGATGATGGCCAAGCGCGGCATCGCCTGATCCATGGAGCTCCCGGCTCGCCTGCGCCAGGCGGTTGATGCTGCCCTGGCGGGCGTTCCGCTGGCCGATCTGCAACGCGCTTCCGAACGGCTGACGCAGCGCTATCGCGGCGAGGTGCTGGACGGGCAGCTGCATCTTGGCGACGAGGTGGCCGCGCTTGCTTATGTGACGGCGCGTCTGCCCGCGACCTATGCGGCAGTGCGGGCAGCATTGGAGCATACGGCGGAACTGGCGCCGGACTTCCATCCTTCGAGCTTGATGGATATCGGCTCAGGGCCGGGCACCGCGATGTGGGCCTCAGTTGATTGCTGGCCGAGCCTCCATGAGGCGCTTCTGCTGGATGCCAGCCCGTCGATCCGGGCGCTCGGCTCACGCTTCAGCGAAGCGAGCAGCGTGTCGGCGCAGTGGCGTGCTTTCGATATTGTGCGTGACGCCTTGCCGGAAGCAAACGCCGATCTCGTCACGCTGGCTTATGTGCTCGATGAACTTACCCCTGCCATTCAACTCGCGCTGATCGATCAGGCCTGGGCACGCATCACGGGGATGCTGGTGGTCGTGGAGCCGGGCACGCCGGCCGGGTGGAAGCGCATTCTGGCGGTTCGGGATCGGTTGATCGAAGCGGGCGCTGCGATCATCGCCCCTTGTCCGCATCATGCACCGTGTCCGCTGGTCGAACCGGACTGGTGCCATTTCTCGCGTCGGGTCGCGCGCTCAACCATGCACCGCATGACGAAGCGCGGTGCCGTACCGTGGGAAGACGAGAAGTACATCTATCTCGCAGCAAGCCGATCAGCGGCGGATTACCGCCAAGCCCGCATCCTGCTTCCGCCGCGCGAAAGCTCGGGAAAGGTCGGATTGAAACTCTGTTGTGCGGATGGCGCCGCGCGAGAGCGCCTGATCACACGGCGCGAAGGCGAGACATACAAGCGCGCGCGCCGTGCCGAATGGGGTGACGCGATCTAGGCTCAGTTCTCTATCGAGGCGGTGGCCTGTGCAGACACGCCTTCGCGCTGCAGGCAGGATGCCGGGATGTTCGGCCAGGTCGCCGTTTCGCAAGAGGTGTCTCTGGCCGTCGACGTTGTCACGCGCACGATGCGGATCGGCTCGCTCCCCGCACTTGATGCGCTGGAAGGCGAAAGCGTCGGGGAGGCTGCGCCGGCATAGGCGATGGAGGCGGCTGGAACAGCCGCGGCGGCGAGGATAGAGGCGCTGAGAAGAAGGTGTTTCATGGCCGGATGAACGAGCCATGCGCTGCCAAGTTCCCGCGCCCCCTTTCGCATCTGCGAAAAATCCTGTAAGAGCGCGGCAAATCCGAGCGCTTATCCGTTTTTCGGGCGCTTTACGCGCGCGCCAACTCCCGAGAGCCCCTGTATGAACCTTCGTAATATCGCGATCATCGCGCACGTCGACCATGGCAAAACCACGCTTGTCGATGAACTCCTGAAGCAGTCCGGCTCTTTCCGCGAGAACCAGCGTGTCGCCGAGCGCATGATGGACTCCAACGACATCGAAAAAGAGCGCGGCATCACGATCCTTGCCAAGGCGACCTCGGTCGTCTGGAAGGACACGCGCATCAACATCGTCGATACGCCGGGCCACGCCGATTTCGGCGGTGAAGTCGAGCGTATCCTGTCGATGGTGGACGGTGCGATCGTACTCGTCGATGCCGCCGAAGGCCCGATGCCGCAGACCAAGTTCGTGGTCGGCAAGGCGCTCAAGGTCGGCTTGAAGCCGATCGTCGCGATCAACAAGATCGACCGTCCCGACGGCCGCCACGAGGAAGTTGTGAACGAGGTGTTCGACCTGTTCGCCAATCTCGATGCCACCGACGAGCAGCTCGATTTCCCGATCCTTTACGGCTCGGGCCGTAATGGCTGGATGGCGCTGAGCCCGGAAGGCCCGAAGGACCAGGGGCTAGCGCCCTTGTTCGACCTCGTGCTGAGCCATGTGCCGGAGCCTAAGGTTGCCGAGGGTCCGTTCCGCATGATCGGCACGATCCTGGAAGCTGACCCGTTCCTTGGCCGCATCATCACCGGCCGCATTCATTCCGGTTCGATCAAGCCGAACCAGGCCGTCAAGGTTCTGGCGCAGGACGGTACCGTTCTGGAAAACGGCCGTATTTCGAAGATCCTCGCCTTCCGCGGTATCGAACGCCAGCCGATCGAGGAAGCGCAGGCAGGTGACATCATCGCCATTGCCGGTCTTCAGAAGGGCACCGTTGCTGACACGTTCTGCGATCCGTCGGTGAGCCAGCCGCTGGAAGCTCAGCCGATCGATCCGCCGACTGTGACCATGTCCTTTATCGTCAACGACAGCCCGTATGCCGGCACCGAAGGCGACAAGGTAACGAGCCGCGTGATCCGCGATCGCCTGTTCAAGGAGGCCGAAGGCAACGTTGCGCTCAAGATCGAAGAGTCGACTGAGAAGGACTCCTTCTTCGTGTCCGGCCGCGGAGAGTTGCAGCTGGCCGTTCTGATCGAGAACATGCGCCGCGAAGGCTTTGAACTTGGTGTTTCGCGTCCGCGCGTCGTCATGAAGGATGGCGAGAACGGCGAGAAGCTGGAGCCGATCGAGGAAGTCGTTATCGACGTCGATGAGGAATATTCCGGCACGGTCGTGCAGAAGATGAGCGAGCGCAAGGCCGAAATGGTCGAGCTGCGCCCGTCCGGCGGCAATCGCGTGCGCCTCGTGTTTTACGCCCCGACCCGTGGCCTGATCGGTTACCAGTCGGAGCTTTTGACGGATACGCGCGGCACGGCGATCATGAACCGTCTGTTCCACGATTATCAGCCGTTCAAGGGTGAGATCGCAGGCCGCAACAACGGCGTGCTGATCTCCAACGACCAGGGCGAAGCTGTCGCCTACGCGCTGTTCAACCTGGAAGATCGCGGCCCGATGATCATCGATGCCGGCGTGAAGGTTTATCAGGGCATGCTGATCGGCATCCACAGCAGAGACAACGATCTCGAAGTGAACGTGCTGAAGGGCAAGAAGCTCACCAACATCCGCGCCGCCGGCAAGGATGAAGCCGTGAAACTCACGACCCCGATCAAGATGACGCTGGAGCGCGCTTTGTCCTGGATTCAAGACGACGAATTGGTGGAAGTGACGCCGAAGTCGATCCGCCTGCGCAAGCTCTACCTCGACCCGAACGAGCGCAAGCGCTTCGAAAAGTCGTCGAAGACGGCCTGATCTTTAAAGCGACCTGAACCGGCTGACCCTAGGTTAGCCGGTTTTCTCTTGCGCTCTCGGCCGATCGGTCCCACATTCCCGTTGTGTTCAACAAATTGGAAGGAGGTGATCGAATGTCGAGTGATTTCGTTTCTCGTTGCGTGGTCTCGACGGATCGTCTCTGCGGGGAGCAGCCTTCCCGCTAGGATGTGACGCGCGGACGAGCGCTTGGTAGCGCCCGGGGAAAAAGACCGCGCCACGGACGAAACACGAAGGCCGCTTCACTCAGGTGAAGCGGCTTTTTTATTGCCTAGTTTCTTGGCGTCGGACGGTGAGCGAAGCAGCTTACGCTGCTTCGCGCTCACGCATGTCGCTCTCAGCTAGGATGCGGCGGGCTTCTTCCGGAGCCAACTCGTCAGCCCAGACCTTGAATGTGGTCAGGATATGGGGGCCGAAAGTGTGGATCAGCGGCACATCCGTGGCATCGCGACCGTAGGCGACGACGACGCGGCCTGCGCGTGGCCGGTTGTGGCGGGCATCGAAGGTGTACCAGCCGCCTTCCAGATAGACCTCCATCCAGGCGGAGAAATCCATCGGTGCCGGATCGCGGGGAATGCCGATGTCGCCGAGGAAACCGTTCACATAACGCGCCGGGATATTCATGCAGCGGCAAAGCGTGATCGCGAGATGCGCGAAATCGCGACACACGCCTACGCGTTCTTCATGGCCTTGGCCCGCCGTGCGGGTGGAGCGGGCATAAGAATAACCGAACGAGATGCGGTTATGCACGTAATCGCAGATGGCCTGCACACGCTGCCAACCCGGCTGTGTGTTGCCGAAGAGGTTCCAAGCCGTGTCCATCATCAGGTCGGTGTCGCAATAACGGCTGCCTAACATGAATACCAAAGCTTCATCGGGCAGTTCGGCGATCGGCACTTCACGCAGTTCCGGGTGGGCTTGCTCGAACTCACCGCTATCGGCAATCACCGCATCATACATGATGCTGGTATCGCCAGCCGGCGCTGTGAAGCGAAGGCACCGGTTGCCGAACTGATCGAGGTAAACGGTCGAGGGGATGTCCGGCGTCAGCTGCGGGCGCTGCTCGCGAACAAGATCGACGCGCCGCTCGGGACGGATTTCAAGCGCGGCTAGGATCGGCGTCGGAGCGGGGCACTGGACGCCTAGTTCGTAACCGATACGGATCAGCATGATGCGCTCCAATTTCCGGACAATATAAAACAAAGCCGTTCAACCGGGCTTTGTTCCCCCGCGCCGTCTTGTACTTTTGGTGGGTATGATCCGGCTCAGCGTGACGATGTCAGAAGTCGACGGCGATGCCCTTCTTTTCCCAATCGCCATAGCGCACGGGATCATGGCCGCCCCGGCCACCGCGCTCCTTGGGCATGGCAGCTTCCGCCTGCTCATACTCGGCGCGCCGTGCCTGCGCTTCGGCCAGCGCGCGTTCGGCAGCCGGCGACAATGGCTTGCGCGCGAGTTCGCCTGTTTCCGGTGGAAGCCCGTTATTGGCATCGCTGTTATCCATCATTGAAGTCCCTTTAAGCGCTTCCCATGATAATAGGCGTCACGCAGGCGGCCTGAAAGGCCCCGCGTTCAACAGTTGCCGGCGCAAAAAGGAGGCGCCTCGACGATGAACATGATCCGAACCGCGATGCTGCTCGCCTTCATGACCGCGCTCTTCATGGGCGTCGGCTATCTTATCGGCGGCACGGGTGGCATGGGGATCGCCTTCTTGTTCGCCGCCGGCATGAACCTGTTTTCCTATTGGAACGCCGACAAGATGGTTCTGCGCATGAACAATGCGATGGAAGTCGATCGCAGTTCGGCGCCGGAATATTACGCGATCGTGGAAGATCTCGCACGCCGCGCCGAGCTGCCGATGCCACGCGTCTATCTGATCGACGAAGACCAGCCGAACGCCTTTGCCACCGGCCGCAATCCGCAAAACGCCGCGGTTGCCGCCACCACCGGCCTGCTGCGCCGCCTTAACGCCGATGAAGTGGCGGGTGTCATGGCGCACGAGCTGGCCCATGTGCAGAACCGCGACACGCTGACCATGACGATCACCGCAACGCTTGCCGGCGCGATATCCATGCTCGGCAACTTCGCGTTTTTCTTTGGCGGCAACCGCGAGAATAACAACAATCCGTTGGGCGGCATCGGCGTGATTGTCGCCATGATCGTGGCGCCGCTTGCGGCCATGATCGTGCAGATGGCGATCAGCCGGACGCGCGAATATTCGGCCGATCGGCGCGGTGCGGAAATCTGCGGCAACCCGAATGCGCTCGCTTCCGCGCTGAACAAGATCGCGCGCGGCGCGCATCAGATCGTCAACGAGGGTGCCGAGCGCAATCCGGCTGCGGCGCATATGTTCATCATCAACCCGCTGTCGGGCCAGCGCATGGACAACCTGTTTTCGACCCATCCGGATACCGGCAACCGCATCGCAGCCTTGCAGGCGATGACCGACATTCAGCCGGGTCGGAGTTATGCCGGTGGGTTCCAGCCGGAAACGACCAGCGCGCCGGAGAGTGCAGCCGGGCCGTGGAGCGGGCGTGGCGAACGTCAGCTAGGTAGTGGTTCGGCATCCGGTCCATGGAGCGGTTCGCGTAACAAACCGTCCACTCGCCGGGGACCATGGTCTTGAACCAGGCTCGCACGCCCAACGGCAGCGCCAATCGCCGGCCTTCGTCCTTCGCCAATCCAACCTCCGACATTCCCGGCCTGCCTGCGCGGCAGGCTGCGGCCAAGCTTCTGGCGGCGGTTGTGGATGCCCGCACCTCGCTCGACGGGCTGACGGATGAAGAGCATGGGCACCCAGCTTATCGCGCGCTGGAAGGGCGCGACAGGGCGCTGGTGCGCGCCATCCTGATCTCGGCCCTGCGGTTTCGCGGCACGATCCAGGCTGCGATCTCGAACCAGCTCGACCGGCCGCTGCCTGGCAACGCGTTGACGCTGAGCCATGTGCTGCATGTGGCCATCGCCCAAGTCCTGTATCTCGACGTGCCTGATCGCGCTGCCGTCGATCTGGCTGTCGAGCAGGCGAAAGGCGATCCGCGCACGCGGCGTTTCGACGGGTTGGTCAATGGCGTGCTGCGCTCGATCGTCAGGCGCAAGGCGCAGATCCTCGGCAAGACCCCAATCGCCAACGCCCCGGACTGGTTCGTGGCACGGTTGAACGAAGCCTATGGCGAAGAACGCGCCAAGGCCATCCTCACGGCGCATCTGACTGAGGCGCCCGTGGATTTCACCGTGAAGGATGATCCGGCGGGCTGGGCCGAAAAGCTCGGCGGCATCGTGCTGCCAACGGGCACCGTCCGGGTGGCGCGTCGGGAGGGCGCGATTGCGGCCTTGCCGGGCTATGAGGATGGCGCGTGGTGGGTGCAGGATGCGGCGGCGGCCTTGCCGGCGCTGATCATGGGCGATGTTCGGGGCAAGCGCGTTGCCGATCTCTGCGCGGCACCGGGCGGTAAGACGGCGCAGCTGATCCAGGCTGGTGCAGAGGTCACGGCGCTGGATATTTCGCGCAGCCGGATCAAGCGCCTACGGACCAATCTGGAACGGCTCGATCTTCCAGCCGAGGTCGTGGAAGCCGACCTTTCCGTTTACGAACCGGCGGAACCTTTCGATGCCGTGCTGCTGGATGCGCCTTGCTCGTCCACCGGCACGGTGCGGCGGCATCCCGACGTGCTTTGGACCAAATCCCCGGAAGAAATCGAGAAGCTGGCCGCCGTTCAGTTCCGCCTGTTGAAGGCAGCTGTGCGGCTGGTGAAGCCCGGCGGGCGCATAGTCTTCTCCAACTGTTCACTCGACCCGGTTGAAGGCGAGCAGATGGTTGAGCGCATTCTGGCCGAGCAGCCCGAGCTTGAGCTGGAGCCGATTGCACCCGGCGAGATTCCTGTCGTCGATGCTTTCCTCACGCCAACCGGCACGGTGCGCACGACACCAGCTGACCTGCCGCATGAAGACCCCGCACTTGCCGGCATGGACGGCTTCTTCGCTGCCCGGCTGAGACGCCGTGGTTAATGCCGGGTTGATCTCGGCTCCCCTATCAAAGCTCCGTTAACCATCCCCGTCTAGATTGCCGAAAGGAATCGATGATGGGATGGTTGAGTGAGTGCTGCCGTAGAAGCGCCGGAGCTTTGGGGCTTGGTGGCAAAGGCGCTGTGGCGCAAGACGCGCCGGCGTTTGCGTGCCGGTCCGGGCTGGCGCTTCCGTTATGCCGGCCGCACCCCTGACCGGCTGCTGATTGCGCCGCCCGACCTGCGTCTCGCCGATCCGCAGATCGCGCAGGACATTTATTACGGGCGCTTTCCGTTTGCCGGCAAGGTGGTGGAAACCAGCGGCCGCTCGCCCTTCGACATCAAGGTTGCTTCGCCGGAATGGGTCGAAGCACTGCAGAACTTTCATTGGCTGCGACATCTGCGCGCCGCGCAGACTGAACTGGCAGCCGTTAACGCTCGCGCCTTGGTTGGCGAGTGGATCGGCCTGCACGGCAAGCGCATCAGCCATCCCGCCTGGGATGCGGGCATCACGGCCAGCCGCGTGATCAGCTGGCTGCAGCATTCCTCGATCATCCTGCAAGGTGCCGACTTCGCCTTTTATCGCCAGTTCCTGAAGGCGCTGAGCGTGCAAGTGCGTTATTTGCGCGCTGTGGCCGCCGAGATGCCGGTGGGCGAAGACCGGTTGCGCGCCCGCATCGCACTGGCTTTTGCGGCCTTGTCGCTGCCGGTGCCGGCCGCAACTCTGCGCACCGCCACGCGCTGCCTTGCGGAAGAACTCGACCGCCAGATCCTGCCCGATGGCGGTCATATCTCGCGCAGCCCGCTGGCCGTTCTCGAACTGCTCGCCGACCTGCTGCCGCTGCGGCAAACCTATGCCAACCAGTCCGCGACGCCGCCGCAGGCCTTGATGGGCGCGGTGGACCGGATGCTGCCGGCGCTGCGCTTCTTCCGCCATCAGGACGGCTCGCTGGCGCGCTTCAACGGCATGGGCGTCACCGTTCATGACCGTGTCGCCGCCATTCTGCGCCATGACGATGCCTGTGCCGCGCCGCTGCTTCATGCGCCGCATTCCGGCTATGAGCGTTTGTCGATGGGCGGCACGACGGTGATTGCCGATACCGGCCCAGCACCGGCGGTCGACCAGTCGGCGCAAGCGCATGCCGGTTGCTTGTCGTTTGAACTGTCCTCATCGCGGCGCTCATTCATCGTCAATGCCGGCGTGGATACGTTCGGCGCGCGCGATTTCCGCCCGCTGGCCCGCGCCACAGCTGCGCATTCCACCGCCGTGTTCAACGATGCCTCTTCGGCCCGCTTCAACCTGGCGGGCATGAACGGATGGATCGGCACGCCGCTGGTGGCAGGCCCGCGCGTGGTGCGTTCGCGGCGGCTGGATGAGGGGCGCAACGGTTCGACCCTGCAGGGCTTCATCGCCAGTCATGACGGCTATCTTCAGCGTTTCGGCCTGTTCCATGAACGCCAGCTCGTCCTCTCGGATGGCGGCCAGATGCTGGAGGGCATCGATCGCTTCCATGCCGCCGGCAACGGTTTGCCGCGCAGCGGGCATGTCGCGATCCGCTTTCATGTGCATCCCGATGCCGAGCTGGATCGCGACGGCGACAGCCTCGTCATTCAAGGCCGCGACGGCGAAGGCTGGATCTTCCGTTGCGGTGAGGTGCTTCCCGAAATCGAGGATTCAATCTTCTTTGCGGGACTGGCAGGCCCGGCGCGCACCAAGCAGATCGTGCTGCATTACGATGCCGCCGAACATCCGACACTAGCCTGGCGTTTCACAAGAATCACAAGCTGACGCCCTTCGGCGCTTGCATTTGACCGCGCCCATGGCCTAGGTCCGGGCTTCCCCAGCGAAGCCCGAGATCTCCTGCCATGGCCGTCCCCTCCAAGAACATTCCGGCACCTGACCGCGTTATCATCAAGCGCGCGCTGTTGTCCGTGTCCGACAAGGCCGGCGCGGTGGAGTTTGCCCGCGCGCTGCACGAAGCCGGCGTGACGCTCCTTTCGACAGGCGGCACCTCCAAGGCGATCGCCGAAGCCGGTTTGCCGGTGACGGACGTGTCGGATGTCACAGGCTTTCCCGAGATCATGGACGGCCGGGTGAAGACGCTGCATCCAAGCGTCCATGGCGCGCTCTTGTCGATCCGCGACGACGCCGAGCACAAGGCGGCAATGGTCGAGCACGGCATCGAGCCGATCGATCTGCTCGTGGTGAACCTTTATCCCTTCGAAAGCGTGCGCGCGTCGGGCGCGAATTACGCTTCGATCGTGGAGAATATCGACATTGGCGGACCGGCCATGCTGCGCGCGGCTGCCAAAAACCATGCTTATGTCAGCGTGGTCGTCGATCCCAGCGACTATCAGTCCGTGCTGGAAGAGATGAAGGCGGGCGAGGGCAGTGTCGGCTTGGCTTTCCGCCAGCGGCTCGCGGCCAAGGCCTATTCGCGCACGGCCGCTTACGATGCTGGCATTGCCTCGTGGTTTGCCGGTGCGGTTGAAGGCGTTTCGACCACCTATAACAGCCTTGGCGGTACGGTGGCAGGCGAGTTGCGCTATGGCGAAAACCCGCACCAGACGGCCGGCTTCTACAAGACGGGCGAGAACCGCCCCGGCGTTGCGACCGCGCGGCAGTTGCAGGGCAAGGTGCTGTCCTACAACAACATCAACGACACGGATGCGGCGTTCGAGCTGGTGGGCGAGTTCGATCCGGCAAAGGGTGCTGCAGTCGCCATCATCAAGCATGCAAACCCCTGCGGCGTTGCAACCGGCGCCACGCTGGTCGATGCCTACAAGAAGGCTCTGGCCTGCGACCCCGTTTCGGCCTTCGGCGGCATCGTTGCGTTGAACGGCACGATCGACGCGGCGGTTGCGGAAGAGATCGTCAAAGTCTTCACCGAAGTAATCATCGCGCCGGACGCCACGGATGAAGCGATCGCCATCATCGCCGCGAAGAAGAACCTGCGCTTGCTGGTGACCGGCGGCCTGCCGGATCCGCGTGCGCCGGGCATGGCCGTGAAGACGGTTGCCGGCGGCTTCCTTGCTCAATCGCGCGACAATGGCGTGGTGGATGATTTCGACCTGAAGACCGTGACCAAGCGCGCGCCGAGCGAGCAGGAGTTGGCCGATCTGCGCTTCGCCTTCCGGGTGGCCAAGCATGTGAAGTCGAACGCTATCGTTTACGTTAAGGATGGGGCGACGGTGGGCATTGGCGCGGGCCAAATGAGCCGCGTGGACTCGTCGCGCATCGCCGCTTCCAAGGCGCAGGATGCAGCCAAGGCCGCCGGCTTGGATGTGTCGCTGGCCAAGGGCGCGGTTGTCGCGTCCGACGCCTTCTTCCCCTTTGCCGACGGTTTGCTGGCTGCGGTGGAAGCGGGTGCGACGGCCGTGATCCAGCCGGGCGGCTCCATGCGCGATGACGAGGTGATTGCGGCTGCCGACGAGCATGGCCTGGCGATGGTGTTCACCGGCATGCGCCACTTCCGCCACTGATCGCTGGGGTCTCTTCGCTCGCCTGCTTTGTTGCGAAAGCCTTGAAAGCCGAAAGGCTTCCATCGGTTTCGCGCCTCGCAGGCAAGCGAATATCCTCCCAGCGATACCAGCTCTTCGAAGCTGCTTTTCGTCGGCCTCTCGCGCTTTCGCGGCGTTTGCGCTACACGACGGCGCTTAAGAGGCAGACGACACGATGAAATTTCTCGACCAGGCAAAAGTTCATATTCGATCCGGTGACGGCGGAGCCGGCGCGGTTTCGTTTCGCCGTGAGAAATTCATCGAGTTCGGCGGTCCGGATGGCGGCGATGGCGGGCGCGGCGGCGATGTGTGGGCGGTGGCCGTCGAAGGCCTCAATACGCTGATCGATTACCGCTATCAGCAGCATTTCCGGGCGCAAATCGGCGTTCACGGCATGGGCCGCAACCTTGCTGGCGGCAAGGGGTCGGACGTCATCCTCAAGGTTCCGGCCGGCACGCAGATCTTCGAGGACGACAACGAGACGCTGATCGCCGACCTCACCGAAATCGGCCAGAAGGTGCTGCTCGCCAAGGGCGGCAATGGCGGCTTCGGCAATGCGCATTTCAAGAGTTCGACGAACCAGGCACCGCGCCGCGCCAATCCCGGCATCGAAGGCCAGGAACGCGATATCTGGCTCAGGCTGAAGCTGATCGCCGATGCCGGCATCGTCGGCCTGCCCAATGCCGGCAAGTCCACCTTCCTCGCGGCGGTCACTGCCGCCAAGCCGAAGATCGCGGATTATCCCTTCACCACCCTGCATCCCGGTCTCGGCGTAGCGCGCATCGACGCGCGTGAATTCGTGATCGCCGATATTCCCGGTTTGATCGAAGGCGCGCATGAGGGCGTTGGCATCGGCGACCGTTTCCTCGGCCATGTCGAGCGCACGCGTGTGCTGCTGCACCTTGTATCCGCGCAGGAAGAGGATGTCGCTTACACCTATGAAACCGTGCGCAACGAACTCGAAGCCTATGGCGGCGGTTTGGATGAAAAGCAGGAAGTGTTGGCTCTCAGCCAGGCCGACACGATCGATGGGGAAACCCGCAAGGAGAAGATCAAGGCGCTGAACAAGGCGTCCGGCAAGACGCCGCTGGTGCTGTCGGCCGCCACGAACGAGGGCACGGAAACGGTGCTGCGCGCGCTGATGGAAGTCGTGCAGGCTGCGCGAAAGCAGGAAGAGCCGGAGGTCGAGGATCCCCGCTGGCAGAAGGGCGAGTCCTGATGCAGCGCGAGCTGAGCTCTTACCGGCGCATCACCGTCAAGATCGGCTCGGCCTTGCTGGTGGATCGCGAAAGCGGTTTGAAGCGCCAATGGCTCGCCTCGCTAGCGCGCGACATCGGGACCCTACGGCAGGCGGGCGCAGATGTGCTTGTCGTATCGTCCGGCGCGATCGCGCTTGGCCGCACCATCCTGGGGTTAGGGCGCGGGCCGTTGAAGCTCGAAGAAAGCCAGGCGGCGGCGGCGGTCGGCCAGATCGCGCTGGCTGGCGCCTGGTCCGAGGAACTGGCTGGTGTCGGCCTGAAATCGGGTCAGGTGCTTGTGACGCTCGGCGATACCGAAGAACGCCGCCGCTACCTCAATGTGCGCGCTACGATCGGCACGCTGTTGAAGCTTGGCGCCGTTCCCGTGATCAACGAGAACGACACGGTTGCGACCTCCGAAATCCGTTACGGCGACAATGACCGGCTGGCTGCGCGCGTCGGCACGATGATGAATTCCGACCTGCTGGTGCTCCTGTCCGATATCGACGGGCTTTACACCGCCCCTCCGCAGCGCGACCCGAATGCCGAGTTCGTGCCTTACGTCGAGCGGATCACGGGTGAGATCGACGCCATGGCGGGTGCTGCGGCGTCCGAACTGTCGCGCGGCGGCATGCGCACCAAGCTCGATGCCGGCAAGATCGCGACGGCGGCGGGTGCGGCGATGATCATCACGGCCGGTGACCGCCTGCATCCCCTGGCCGCCATCGACAAGGGCGAGCGTGCCACCTTCTTCAAGGCGTGGGACCATCCTGTGCGCGGTTATAAGAGCTGGATTGCCGGGCAGCTGGAGCCTGCAGGCCGGCTGACGGTGGACGGCGGTGCGGTCAACGCATTGCTTGCCGGCAAGTCGCTGCTGCCAGCCGGTGTGACCGGCGTCAGCGGCGTGTTCGAGCGCGGCGACACGATCGCGGTGCTTGGCCCTGACGGCGCGGAAATCGCGCGCGGGCTTGCGGCCTATGATTCCGGCGACGCTTTGCAGATTGCGGGCCTGAAAAGCACGGAGGTGGCTGATGTGCTGGGCTATGAAGCGCGCTCGGCCATGGTGCATCGCGACGATCTCGTGATGACGAGGCAGGCCGCACGCAGCGACGCCATCGTGCAGGAAACAAGCCATGCTGAATCTGCTTGAAAAGACTGAAGTCACCGAGGTGATGGCCGAAATCGGCCGCAAGGCGCGCACCGCGACGAAGCCGCTGGCACTGGCTGCACCGGAAACGAAGGCCGCAGGGCTACAAGCGATGGCCGCAGCGATCCGAACAGGCGCGCCGGCGATCCTCAACGCCAATGCGATCGATCTGGCCAACGGTCATACGGCTGGCTTGTCGGCGTCCTTCATGGACCGGCTCCAGTTGAACGACGCACGTATCGAAGCCATGGCTGCGGGCATCGAGGCCATCGCCGATCTGCCTGATCCCGTCGGCTCGGTGATGGCTGCCTGGGAGCGGCCGAACGGGTTGAAGATCGAACGCGTGCGCACGCCGTTGGGCGTGATCGGCGTGATCTATGAGAGCCGGCCGAATGTGACGGCCGATGCCGGCGCGCTCTGCCTCAAGGCCGGCAATGCTGTGATCCTGCGCGGTGGCTCGGATTCGGCGCGCACGTCCGCCGCGATTCATGTCTGCCTGCAAAGCGGGCTGGAAGTGGCGGGTCTGCCGGCCGACGCAATCCAGCTGGTGCCAACCACCGATCGTGCTGCCGTCGGCGAGATGCTGGCCGGTTTGAACGGCGCCATCGACGTGATCGTGCCACGCGGCGGCAAGAGCCTTGTTTCGCGCGTGCAGGCCGATGCGCGTGTGCCGGTCTTTGCCCATCTCGAAGGGCTTTGCCATGTCTATGTCGACCGTTCGGCTGAACTCGACATGGCGGTGAGCCTCATCGTCAACGCCAAGATGCGGCGTACCGGCATCTGCGGCGCGGCCGAAACGCTGCTGGTGGACCGTGCGGCGGCCAACACGCATCTCCTGCAGATGCTTGAAGCGCTAAGCGCAGCCGGCTGCGAGATTCGTGGCGACAGTGATGTCTTGGAACGTTTTCCTGCCGCCAAGCCGGCGAAGGATGACGACTGGCGCACCGAATATCTCGACGCGATCCTCTCCGTGCGCTTGGTCGACGGCATCGAGGGTGCGATTGCCCATATCGATACTTATTCCTCGCACCACACCGAAGCGGTGATTGCAGACGATGCAACCGTGGTCGCGCGCTTCTTCAACGAGATCGACTCGGCAATCCTGTTGCACAATGCCTCGACCCAGTTCGCCGATGGTGGTGAGTTCGGCTTTGGCGGCGAGATCGGCATTGCCACCGGCAAGATGCACGCGCGCGGCCCGGTGGGCGTCGAGCAACTGACTTCGTTCAACTACCGCGTTCATGGCTCTGGCCAGGTTCGGCCTTAAAGCGATTAGCGGAGGAGGCGTGACCATGGAAGCATCCTCATCGACGGCGCGCACTGCAACGGTTGAACTGCGCAACATCGAAGGCACGCAGGCAGCACTTGGCTGGGCTGGCGGCCACACGCTTGTGGTCGATCGCCCGGATGGCATGGCGGGCGGAATGGGTCTGGGCTTCAATGGCGCGCAGATGTTGGCGCTGTCGCTCGGCGGCTGCTTTTGCAACGATCTGCGATATACGGCCGAAAAGATGGGCGTGCAGCTTGGACCCGTGGCGGTTACCGTGACGCTCACCCTGGACGGCGACCCTTTGCTGGCACAGTCGGCCGCGATGCAGGTCGATTGCACGCTCATCGACGGTTCGGATGCGGGCGCCGTGATCGAAGCGGCGAAAGCGAGTTGCATGGTCAGCAATTCGCTGCGCAAGGGATTTCCCGTCTCGATCAGCGAAGCCGCTCGTGCCTGAACAGGGTCGACCTGCGGATGTTCCGCACCAGTATCTGCGCATGCCCTATGTCGAAAAGGGCATGGCAGTCGGCCTGTTTGGCGGGTCGTTCAATCCACCGCATGCGGGGCACGCGCTTGTGGCCGAGATCGCGTTGCGCAAGCTGCGGCTCGATCAGCTGTGGTGGATGGTAACGCCGGGCAATCCGCTTAAGAGTACGCGCGAGCTGGCGCCCTTGGCCGAGCGCATCCGCCTGTCCGTGAAGCTGGCGGAGGATCCACGCATCAAAGTGACGGCATTCGAGGCGGCCGCCAATGTGCGTTACACCGCCGACACATTGGCCCTGGTCAAGGCACGCAATCCCGGCGTGCATTTTGTTTGGATCATGGGCGCCGACAGTCTGGCGAGCTTCCATCGCTGGGAACGCTGGCGGGCGATTGCCATGACCTTCCCGATCGCCGTGATCGACCGGCCGGGCGCGACCCTGTCCTTCCTGTCTTCGGTGATGGCCAAAACCTTTGCTCATGCCCGCGAAGACGAAACGGATTCGGAAGTTCTGGCCAGTCGGCGGGCGCCGGCCTGGACCTTTTTGCATGGTCCGCGCTCGACCTTGAGCTCGACGGCGCTGCGGGCACAAGCCAAAGGCACGAAGACCTGATACACTGTCCAGCCATTGTTATTGAAACCGTCACCGAACTGCGCCTATCTATAGGGTGCGCCAAGGGTGGCGCATCGTTGTTCCTTAGAAAGGGAAGACACTGAGAACAGAACTGCGGAAGGAGGCGGAAACACCGCTTTCGCCGGTCGAGATCGGCGCCCAAGCGCCTGCGACCTCCCAACTCGAAACCGTTCTTGCCAGTCTCGACGACTCCAAGGCGGAAAACATCGTGGCCATCGACATCCGGAAGAAATCGAGCCTCGGCGACCATATGGTCGTGGCGAGCGGTCGGTCGCACCGTCATGTCGCGGCTGTGTCCGAACACCTCATGAAGGCGCTGAAGGACAGCGGCGTGAACAATGCGCGCGTCGAAGGCCTGCCAAGTGCCGACTGGGTGCTGATCGATACGGGTGACATCATCATCCACGTCTTCCGGCCCGAGGTGCGCGAGTTCTACAACCTCGAAAAGATGTGGCAGACGCCTGATCTCGACGATGGGACCAAGCACTGACACGGGCATTCTGAGGTTTCAATGCGGATCGGCATCAATGCCGTCGGTCGGATGAAGGCCGGGCCAGAGCGGGAGCTTGCCGATCGCTACCTTGACCGCTTCGCCAAAGCGGGGCCGCCGCTCGGCTTGGAATTTGCCGGAGTGGCGGAAAGCGCGGAAAGCCGATTGGGCACGGCGGCCGAGCGGATGCGCGAAGAAGCGGCCCGGCTCGACGCTGCTCTTGGCGCCGGCGGGCTGATCCTGCTCGACGAGCGCGGCAAGAACCTTGCATCGCCGGCCTTTGCGCAACTGATTGCCGACCACCGCGATCGCGGTTTGCGGCAGCTCACTTTCGCCATTGGCGGGCCGGACGGCCATGCCGCCACCTTGCGGGATCAGGCAACCGCGCTGATCTCCTTCGGCGCGGCGACTTGGCCGCATCAGATGGTGCGCGTCATGCTAGGCGAACAGCTTTACCGCGCCGCTACCATCCTGTCCGGTCACCCCTATCATCGCGTTTGAACGCTGCCTTCTTGAAGGCCCCGCGTAAGCTCGCCTTGAGAAAGTGCGATTCGCTTGGGAAGAACGGCGTTGCAGCCGGGCCGATGGTTGATGCTTCCTTTACGAAGCCGACCTACGATCCGCGCGTTAGCCGATCCGGGCGAGGGATGAAGCGGTATGGGTTCAGGCAAGGCATCGGCAGCATGGGGGAAGGGCGGTCTTTTGATCGCGCTTGGCCTGCTGCTGGCCTCTGCCGCGCCTCTCCATGCGCAAGAAGACGAAGCTGCTTCCACCGAGCAGACGCAGCCTGACGATCCGGTTGCGGCGATCGAAGCGCGACGGGCGCGAACACAAGCCGACTACGAACGCGCGCTGGACGACATCAAGCTGTCGGAAGAACGGATGGCCTCCATTTCGGCAGGCATAGCGACGCTGAAGAAAGACAGCGCTTCGGTGACGGCGGCGCTGATCCAGGCTGCGAAAACTGAAAAGAAGCTCGCCGAAGACGTCGAGGAAATCAGCGGCCGGCTGGTCGGCCTGCGTGGCGAGGAAGACGGCATCAAGGCCTCGCTGGAAGGCCGTCGCGCCGTGCTGGCGGAAGTGCTGGCGGCGTTGCAGCGCATGGGGCTCAACCCCCCGCCGGCCATTCTGGTGAAGCCGGAAGACGCGCTTTCGTCCGTTCGCAGCGCCATTCTGCTGGGTGCTGTGGTGCCGGAACTGCGCCAGGAGACCGAAACGCTGCTGGCGGATCTCCGGGAACTGTCGCGGGTGGCAGCCTCGATCGAAGCCGAGCGCGGTCGCTTGAATGCCACGGCGGAAGAGCAGGTGGCGGAAAAGCAGCGGCTCAGCATGCTGCTGGAAGAAAAGCAGCGGCTGCAGACCCAGTCCGAAGCCGTTTATGCTGCCGAGCAGAAGCGGTCCGAACAGCTCGCAGCGTCCGCATCCTCTTTCCAGGAGCTGATAGCAAACCTTGAAAAGGAAGGGCAGTCCGCCCGTGCCGCGGCGGAAGCGGCAGCCAAAGCGGAGGTCGAGCGGCTGGCGCGCGAAGAAGCGGAGCTCAACAAGCCCATTCCCGAGGCCTATCGCCTGTCGATGATTCCGTTTGCGGCCTTGAAAGGACAGATGAGCCTCCCAGCTACTGGGCGACGCACCGCGCGTTTCGGCGAAGCCGACAATAACGGCGGCGTGAGAATGGGAGACACCATTACAACACAATCCGGGGCAATTGTTACCGCACCGGCAGGGGGGAGCGTCTTGTATGCGGGACCCTTCCGGTCATACGGTCAACTCTTGATCCTCAACGCTGGCGACGGCTATCATGTCGTGCTGGCGGGAATGGGCAGAATCAGCGTGACGCTTGGCCAGGCCGTTTTGGCGGGTGAGCCGATCGGAGCAATGGGTGAAACGAGGGTCGCTGGCCCCGTTCCACTGAAGGACGGCAGCACCGGACCTGACCTTTATGTCGAGTTCCGGAAAGATGGAAAACCCGTGGACCCGACACCCTGGTGGTCGGAGCGGATCGCTGGAAGGACTGCAAATGATTCGTAAGCTGTCGCTGTTGTTTGCCGGCGCCTTGATGGGCGCTTCGGCGATGAGCGTGGTCTACGGTGCGCCCGGCTCGACAGCGAATGCCGCGGGTTCCGAAACCTATCGCCAGCTGGCGATCTTCGGTGACATCTTCGAGCGCGTGCGCGCGCAGTATGTGACACCGCCGGACGACAAGTCGCTGGTCGAGAATGCCATCAACGGCATGCTCACCTCGCTCGATCCGCATTCCTCCTACCTCAACCAAGAGGCAGCCAAGGATATGCGCGTCCAGACGAAGGGCGAGTTCGGCGGCCTTGGCATTGAAGTCACGATGGAAAACGACCTGATCAAGGTCATCACCCCAATGGATGAAACGCCCGCTGCCAAGGCTGGCGTTCTGGCGGGCGACCTAATTGCCGAGATCGATGGCCAGGAGGTGCGTGGCCTGTCGCTCAACGACGCCGTCGAAAAGATGCGCGGTCTGGTGAATACGCCGATAGAACTGACGCTGATCCGCGATGGCGCGGACAAGCCGATCAAGCTTACCGTTATTCGCGACGTCATCAAGGTGAAGGCCGTGCGCGCTCGCGTCGAGGGCGATGTCGGCTATCTCAAGATCAACTCCTTCACCGAAAAGACGTTTGACGATCTGCAGGCAGGCATCAACACCATCCGCAAGCAGCTGCCGGATGACAAGCTGAAGGGCTATGTGATCGATCTGCGCTTGAACCCGGGCGGTCTGCTCGACCAGGCCGTGAGCGTATCGGACGCCTTTATCGACCGTGGTGAGATCGTTTCGACCCGTGGCCGCGATCCGCAGGACATTTCGCGCTTCGATGCGCGTCCGGGCGATCTGGTCAACGGCAAGCCGCTCATCGTTCTGGTGAATGGCGGTTCGGCGAGTGCCTCGGAGATCGTTGCCGGTGCCTTGCAGGATCACCGTCGCGCCACCGTGCTCGGCACCCAGTCCTTCGGCAAGGGTTCGGTGCAGACCATCATCCCGCTGGCCGAAAACGGTGCTTTGCGCCTGACGACGGCGCTTTACTACACGCCAGCCGGCAAATCGATCCAGGGCAAGGGCATTACGCCTGACGTCAAGGTCGACCAGCCGCTGCCGGAAGAGTTCAAGGGCCGCGACAGCAGCCGTGGTGAGTCCGCTCTGCGCGGTCACATCAAGGGCGTGGAAGAAAGCGACGAGGGTTCGGGTTCGGCATCCTATGTGCCGCCGGAAGCCAAGGACGACATCCAGCTGCAATACGCACTGGACCTGATCCGCGGCGCGAAGACCGATGCCGCCTTCCCGCCGAACCCCGACAAGGCGGTGATGAACCAGTAAGCGCATCGCGCTAATAGAAGTTATCATGTCCGGCGGAGGAACCCCTTCGCCGGACATTTGATTCCGGGATGATGCAAAAGCAGGTCTGAGGTCGATCGGGTCACATGGCGGGGCAGGAGCGGGGCGGAGACACGACGCGCATTCGGGACATCGACCTGCCGCTTGGCCTGGGCATTCGGGGTCCGGCGAAGCCGACACGATCCCCGCGTTTCACGTCATCGTCGATGCTCACTACCGTGGTGGCTATTGCGCTTGCCGGCAGCGCCACTGCCATCGCCTTGCGCGATCGCGGCATTCGCATGCCGAGCGCTGCGGTGGTCTCCGTCCCCGTACAAACGGCCGCATCCGAGGCGGAACCCACTCCCGCTCCTCGACCCAGCCTGTCCAATGATCCGGCAGGCGGTCCAGCGATCATCCGTGTCAATCCGGATCCGAACTCCTCGCAAGGCACCACGATCATCCGCAATACGTCATCGCCGGCACAGGACGCGCATATCGCGCATCTGCCGGATCAAGCGTTGATCGAAGCGAGTTCCAATGGGCCGCTGCCTCAACGCGCGGCGGATGGGCGGCGGCCGTTCGACGTTTATGCGCGGCCATGGTCAGGTGCTCGCGGCGCGCGCATTGCCTTGGTCATCGGCGGTCTTGGCGTCAGCCAGACAGGCACGCAGAAAGCGATTGAGAAGCTGCCCCCGGAGATCACGCTGGCTTTCGCGTCTGGCGGCAACAGCTTGTCGCGCTGGATGCAGGCGGCGCGGCAAGGCGGGCATGAGATCGTTTTGCAAGTGCCACTCGAGCCGTTCGACTACCCGTCGGTTGATCCCGGACGCGCGACGCTGACCGTGGATGCGCCGGCATCCGAGACGGTCGAGAACCTGCAATGGGTGCTGGCGCGCACAACCAACTATGTCGGCGTCATGAACTATATGGGTGCGCGCTTTCTTGGCGAAACGCAGCCCGTTGAAACCATGATGGCCGAACTCGGCAAGCGCGGCTTGGCCTATGTCGACGATGGCTCGACCGCACGTAACGAAGCGCAACCGCTGGCCAAAGCGAACCGCGTTCCTTTCGCGGCGTCCGACATGCAGATCGATGCGGTTCGCGAGCGCGGCGAGATTCTTGGGAAGCTCGACGATCTCGAACGCACCGCCCGCGCCAACGGGTTTGCCGTCGGCACCGGTTCCGCCTTCGATGTGACCGTGGACACGGTCACCGCCTGGGCCGCCGAAGTCCGCCGACGTGGCGTCGAAATCGTGCCGATCACCGCCGTGGCGGATGATCCCGAACGCCGCTGAACAGTGCCTTCAAACTGTCAGAGAACAGGCATATGGAAGCGCAGAACGGGCAATCCAGAACGCAAAGTGATGTAGTCATGCCGCATAAGACGCACATAGACCCCGAAACCCTGCCCTATCGTCCGTGCGTCGGGATCATGGTGCTGAACGCATACGGAAAAGTCTGGGCTGGTCACCGCATCTCGGAAGAAGGCAGCGAAACGGCTGGCACGACTCAGCTCTGGCAAATGCCTCAAGGTGGCATTGACGAGGGCGAGGAAGCGCTGCCAGCGGCTTTGCGTGAGATCTACGAGGAAACGGGCATGACGAGCCTGGCGCTGCTGGAAGAGGCCCCATACTGGATCAATTACGATCTGCCGCCGCATCTGGTCGGCGTGGCCTTCAAGGGCCGCTATCGCGGGCAGACGCAGCGCTGGTTTGCATTCCGCTTCAACGGGAACGAAAGCGAGATCCAAATCAACCCACCGCCCGGAGGCCATACAGCGGAATTCGACGCCTGGGAATGGAAGGACATGGCCGAACTGCCGGACCTGATCGTGCCGTTCAAGCGCTCAGTCTATCTGCAGGTGGTTGAAGTGTTCGGCCATCTTGCCGGCAAGCCGCTCGCGTAAGCTGTTGCGGCTGACTACCCTTAGGCTCACAAGAAGGGGCAAATGGGTTTAGCGATGCAGATCGCAGATAAGGAAAAGGCGGCCCCTTTGCAGGTGCCGCCTTTTCATTTGGCCGAGTGCCGGATCAGATCGGCTGCCAGCCCGGCTCGACTTTGTCGGCCTCGGCACGCCATTCATCGCCGTAATCGACATTTTGCCAGTCCCTGAACCAAGGGCCGCCATTGGTGAAGTGGACCGCGCCCGGCGTGCCGGTCTCGGGCTTCTCGTTCCAGCCTTCCAGCCAGTTCCAGCGCGTTGGGATCTCGCCGATGTCGTCGTCGGCTGCCCATTGCATCCGGTGGAGATAAGCGCCGCTTTCACGGTTGATCCGCTCCGGCGTTAATTGCTGGGTCGAAGGGTGTTCGCAATTGAAGAGCATGAAGCTCGACCAGTTCTTGCGCGGATAGTTGGTCTGCACCTTGCCATCCATCTTCACCGTGGCCTTCGGCGTATAGTCGTGCTTCACGCAGGCCACCGCGAGCGAGGGATCGCGATATTGCAGGATCTCGGCGATGTCATCGAGAAACAGGAAGTCGCAGTCGCAAAACAGTGCCCAACCTTTGAAGCCGGCCATATAAGGCACGAAGAAGCGTGAGTAGGTGAACTCGGTGGACGCGAGCGGGTCGATGTCACGGGTGTAAGCACCTTGCGCCACCAGCTCCTGCACCTTGATTGGAAAGACCCGCACCGGCACGCTGGCATGGTCCTTCAGCGTTTTCTCGGCAACGTCGTAAGCGATCGGCTCGCGCGAGTCCCAGCCGATGTAAATGTCCAGCGATTGATCCATGGTTTTCAAGCCCTCCAGTTAACCCGCACCACCCCGCAAGATGGAGGAACCGAAAGAAATGTCGAGCAAAACCATCATGGCCGCATAGGCCAGTTGCCCGAAATCGGCTGGTCGTCAGGCCATCATGGTCAAGCGGCCGTCGGCGATCTTCTTTTCAACCCAACCGCGCTCGTCCGACCAAGCATGACGCTTCCAACCTTCCCAGGAGAACCCACAAATCTGAACGTGGTGCTCGGGGTAATGGTGGAAGACGTGGCGCAGGCCGAGATAGCCGGTGCTGGGGAACACGGTCCGCATGCGTTCGCGGGGAATGCCGAGCTCGGCGCAGCCATCCTCGTAGAAGGACGGCGGCATGATCCGCACTTCCTTGCCGGCCATGCCGAAGGCTTCAACGGCCTGGATGGTCCAGTCCGCCTTGCGCCCGCGCAGGCTCGACATCCAGTTCGGCCGGATCATGTAGGTGCGAATGGCGTAGGGGTGGTAGGGGAAAACGATCTCACCGGCGTTCTGCACGATGGCAGAGCGGAAGTAACCGGGATCGCGTAACCGGCGCTGCATGGGCTTGCCGGAATTGCTCACCATCAGCATGTCGGTCTTGACGCCCGACAGGCCAATGGATTCTTTTGGCTCGTTGAAGCGCAAAACGAAGTCGGCGCTTTCGACCTCATCCGTCAGATCGCGCGGCAGCCGGCCATTGCCGACAACGACGACACGGCCGGTCATAGCCGTTCAACCTCAGACTGCGTCGCCGAGAGCGGACAGATGATGCAGGAACTCTTCGGCGCGGGTGCGGGCATGATCGTCCGGCGCGCTGCCGATATCGGCGCGTGCGCGTTCAACGCGGGCCGTAATGTCGGCCTTGTCGAGCGTATCGATATGCGTGGCCGACTCAGCCAGAAGGGTGCAGGTGTCCGGAAGAATATCTGCGAAGCCGCCATACACGACGTAACGATCTTCCTTGCCGGAAACCGTCTTCACCGTCACGATGCCGGGCTTGATCGTGGTCATCACCGGCGAATGGTTCGCCATCACCGTCATTTCGCCTTCGGTGGCGGGAATGACAATCGATTCAACGCTTTCCGAAACGAGCAGGCGTTCCGGCGAAACGAGTTCGAACTTGTAGGGCTCGGCCATGACGTCTCACATATCAGCTGAAATGACCGGCGATGAAAACTCGCCGGTCATGGGATGCTTGGTTGATCAGGCTGCTTCGGCAGCGAGACGCTTGGCCTTTTCAACGGCCATGTCGATGGAGCCGACCATGTAGAAGGCGGCTTCCGGCAGATGGTCGTATTCGCCGTCCACGAGACCCTTGAAGGAGCGGATCGTGTCTTCGAGCGGAACCAGCTGGCCGGGCGAACCGGTGAACACTTCGGCCACGAAGAACGGCTGCGACAGGAAGCGCTCGATCTTGCGGGCGCGAGCGACCGTGACCTTATCCTCTTCCGACAGCTCGTCCATTCCCAGGATGGCGATGATGTCCTGCAGCGACTTGTAGCGCTGAAGGATTTCCTGAACGCGACGGGCGACCGTGTAGTGTTCTTCGCCGACGATGATCGGGTCGAGCATGCGCGAGGTCGAATCGAGCGGATCAACGGCCGGGTAGATACCCTTTTCCGAGATCGCGCGGTTCAGCGTCGTGGTCGCGTCCAAGTGAGCGAAGGATGCGGCCGGAGCCGGATCGGTCAAATCGTCGGCGGGCACGTAGATGGCCTGCACCGAGGTGATCGAACCCTTGGTGGTGGTGGTGATGCGCTCCTGCATCGCGCCCATGTCGGTTGCCAGCGTCGGCTGATAACCCACGGCGGACGGGATACGGCCGAGCAGAGCGGACACTTCCGAGCCAGCCTGCGTGAAGCGGAAGATGTTGTCCACGAAGAACAGCACGTCCTGGCCCTGATCGCGGAAGTGCTCGGCGATCGTCAAACCGGTGAGAGCAACGCGGGCGCGGGCACCTGGCGGCTCGTTCATCTGGCCGAACACGAGGGCGCACTTGGAGCCTTCGGTCGAACCGTTGTTCTCGTGCGGATCCTTGTTAACGCCCGACTCGATCATCTCATGATAGAGATCGTTGCCTTCGCGGGTGCGCTCGCCAACGCCGGCGAACACGGAGTAACCACCATGCGCCTTTGCGACGTTGTTGATGAGTTCCTGGATCAGAACCGTCTTGCCGACGCCAGCGCCGCCGAACAGGCCGATCTTGCCGCCGCGGGCGTAAGGCGCCAGCAGGTCGATGACCTTGATGCCGGTGACGAGGATCTGCGCCTCGGTCGACTGGTCGACGTAAGGCGGGGCTTCCTGGTGGATGGCGCGGCGGGAGTCCGAAGGAACCGGACCAGCCTGGTCAACCGGCTCGCCGATGACGTTCAGGATACGGCCGAGCGTTGCTTCGCCGACGGGAACCATGATCGGGGTGCCGGTGTCGCGCACCGACTGGCCGCGAACGAGACCTTCGGAGGAGTCCATGGCGATGCAGCGAACGGCGTTTTCGCCGAGATGCTGCGCCACTTCGAGAACGAGGCGGTTGCCGCCGTTGTCGGTCTCGAGCGCGTTCAAGATCGCCGGGAGTTCGCCGTCGAAGGACACGTCCACCACGGCACCGATGACCTGCGAGATGCGGCCGGTCTTGGCTTCTGCCATCGTATCTAACCCTTTTCTCTGGGGCTGCGGTGGCTTTCGCCTCCGAGCGATTGGTTTTTAGAGCGCTTCCGCGCCCGAAATAATTTCGATGAGTTCCTTGGTGATCTGCGCCTGACGCTGACGGTTGTAGGTAATCGTCAGACGGTTGATCATGTCACCGGCATTGCGCGTCGCATTGTCCATGGCGCTCATCTTGGCACCCATCTCACCAGCGACGTTTTCAAGCAGCGCACGGAAAATCTGGACGGAAATGTTGCGCGGGATGAGATCGTTGAGGATCTCAGCTGGATCCGGCTCATACTCATAGACGGCGCCGTTCGTCCCCGAAACAGCACCAGCCACAGCCGGCAAGCTCGCCGGGATGATCTGCTGTGCGGTCGGAACCTGGCTGATCACCGACTTGAACTCGGAATAGAACAGGGTGCAGACGTCAAACTCGCCGGCATTGAACATCTCAATAACGCGGCGGGCGATTGCTTCCGCATTGGTGAAGCCGATCTGCTTGACTTCGCGCAGTTCGACCTTCTCGACGATCAGCGAGGCGAACTCGCGGCGCAGGATGTCGTTGCCCTTCTTGCCAACGGTGAAGATCTTCACCGTCTTGCCTTCGGCGATCAGCTTGCGAGCATGATCCCTGGCAAAGCGCGCGATCTGGCTGTTGAAGGCGCCGGCCAAACCGCGGTCGGCGGTCGCAACAACGAGCAGATGCACGTCGCTCTTGCCCGTGCCCGTCATCAGGGCAGGGGCGTCACCGCCATCGGCAACGGCCTGGCTGATATTGGCCAGAACGGCTGCCATGCGCGTGGAATAAGGCCGCGCGGCTTCCGCTGCTTCCTGGGCACGACGCAGCTTCGCCGCGGCGACCATCTGCATCGCCTTGGTGATCTTCTGCGTCGCCTTAACCGAAGCGATGCGGTTGCGAAGTTCTTTCAGGGAAGCCATGCGGCGGCTCTATCCTCGGGTCGGTTACGCGTAGGTCTTGGCATAAGCGTCGAGCGACGCCTTGAGATTGGCACGCGTCGCATCCGACAGCTGCTTCTCTTGGCGGATCGTCTCGAGAACGCTCTTGCCTTCGCTGCGCATGTAGGACAGCAGGCCCTGCTCGAACTTGCCGACCTGGTTCACAGGCAGCTTGTCGAGGTAACCGTTGACGCCGGCATAGATCACCGCGACCTGCTCTTCCGTCTTCAGTGGCGAGAACTGCGGCTGCTTCAAAAGCTCGGTCAAGCGCGCACCGCGGTTCAGAAGGCGCTGCGTGGAGGCGTCCAGATCGGAACCGAACTGCGCGAAGGCAGCCATTTCACGATACTGGGCGAGCTCGCCCTTGATGGAGCCGGCAACCTGCTTCATCGCCTTGATCTGGGCCGACGAACCGACGCGCGACACCGAAAGACCGACGTTCACGGCAGGGCGGATACCCTGGAAGAACAGATTGGTCTCGAGGAAGATCTGGCCGTCGGTGATCGAGATCACGTTGGTCGGAATATAGGCCGACACGTCGTTGGCCTGCGTTTCGATAACCGGCAATGCCGTTAGCGAACCCTTGCCATTGTCGTCGTTCAGCTTTGCAGCGCGCTCCAGGAGACGCGAATGCAGGAAGAACACGTCGCCAGGGTAAGCTTCACGGCCGGGCGGACGGCGCAGCAACAGCGACATCTGGCGATAAGCCACGGCCTGCTTGGAGAGATCGTCATAGGCGATCACGGCATGCATGGCGTTGTCGCGGAAGAATTCGCCCATGGCGCAGCCGGCGAACGGTGCCAGGAACTGCATCGGAGCCGGATCGGAGGCCGTTGCGGCAACCACGATCGAGTATTCCAGTGCGCCGCGCTCTTCGAGCGTCTTCACGAACTGAGCAACGGTGGAGCGCTTCTGACCAACGGCAACGTAAACGCAGTACAGCTTCTGCGATTCGTCGTCGCCCTGATTAAGCGGCTTCTGGTTGAGGAAGGTGTCCAGGATGATGGCGGTCTTGCCGGTCTGGCGATCGCCGATCACCAGCTCGCGCTGGCCACGGCCGATCGGGATCAGTGCGTCGATGGCCTTGAGGCCGGTCGACATCGGCTCATGCACGGACTTGCGCGGGATGATGCCGGGAGCCTTGACGTCGACGCGGCGACGCTCGTCGGACACGATCGGGCCCTTGCCGTCGATCGGGTTACCGAGGGCGTCGACAACGCGGCCGAGCAGGCCACGGCCAACCGGCACGTCCACGATCGCGCCGGTGCGCTTGACGGTGTCGCCTTCCTTGATGTCGCGGTCGGCGCCGAAGATAACCACGCCGACATTGTCGCTTTCGAGGTTTAGCGCCATGCCGCGGATGCCACCCGGGAACTCGACCATTTCGCCCGCCTGGACGTTGTCGAGACCGTAGACGCGGGCAATGCCGTCACCAACGGAAAGAACCGAACCAACTTCAGAAACCTCGGCCTCGCGACCGAAGTTCTTGATCTGGTCCTTCAGAATTGCGGAAATTTCCGCGGCGCGGATATCCATCAGCCGACCTCTTTCAGTGCGAGCTTAAGCGAAGCGAGTTTCGTTTTGAGCGACGTGTCGATCTGGCGTGAGCCCATCTTGACGACGAGGCCGCCGAGAAGGGTCGGATCAACAGTCACGTTGATTGATACGTCCTTGTTGGCGATGCTTTTCAGCGCAGCCTTCAATTCGGATTCTTGGGTTTCCGTCAGCGCATGCGCCGTGGTGACCTCGGCCGTTGCTTCGCCGCGATGATCGGCAGCGATGCGGCGGAAGGCCTGGATCATGCCGGGAACGGCGAACAAACGGCGGTTCTGCGCAACAACCTGCAGGAAATTGGCGACCAAACCGGTGATGCCGGCCTGACGCAGCACGGCGGCGAGCGCCTTTTCCTGGTCTTCAGCGGAAAAAACCGGGCTCTTGATGAGGCGGGTCAGATCCTCGCTCTCATGAAGCAGAGCCTCGAAACGGGTGAGATCAGCCTCAACAGCGGGGATGCTGTTTGTTTCGCGCGCGAGGTCGAACAATGATCCCGCGTAGCGGTCGGCAACACCAGCGATCAGCGAAGTGGATTGAGCCACGTTACGTCTTTTCTCTCTGCCTTGAGGGCCGCAGGGTTAAGGACCGCAGATTGTGGCGCGAGCACTTGGACTCTGGCTTAAATCTTTGACCTTGTGTGCAAATCAGGCTGAAGCAAGCGGCTTTGCCACCCCCTCCGGCCAAAAGTCGATTGCCGTCTAGCACAGGCAAAACGGTGCCGCAACATAGCGGACGGCCACGATTTGAACAGATTTGTCGCAGCGGACCGAAGCGTCCCGTCGATCAGGCGACGAATCCCAGCGCGAAGGCCAGCGCCAGTCCAGCCAGAGCGCATTCCAGCACGAGGCGCATCCAGTTGAAGGGCGTGCTCGCCTTGTCGGAAAGGATCGAAACCAGGCGGCCGAAGGCAGTGAAAGCCCAGGAAAAGCCCAATGCCAGATAGACCCAGAACTGGCCGGTGAGCAGGCAGCAGAGCCCAACGCCGAGATAAAAACCCGCTATGGTCGCGCGTCCCTCGCTGATCGCTTCGGGATGCCCAGGCAGCGGAGCAATGCGCAGGATGCGGAACGACAAGGCCGGCGCGATCAGCAAAGCCAGGCCAAACAAAACCGTGATCGCGGCGGATGTGAAAGCCAGCCACTCGCCATTCGTGATTGGCCAGGGAAATGCGAGGTTCATGCGGATCCTGCGAATCGCTCAGTTTGGCTGTTCTAGCGCGAGAGGGGTTGCGTTTGCATCACCGCAGCTGAAGCATCGCACTTACAGGAAACTCTGCGGGTCGATGTCGACCTGGACCCGCAGCGATCCACGCGACTTGGGGCCGGTGGCGAGCAGGGTGCGGATGTAAGTCTGGATGTCGGCCTTGCGTTCGCCCTGGATCAGCAGGCGGAAACGATGGCGGCCGGCGATGAGTGCCAGCGGGGCTTCGGCCGGGCCGAGAATGTCGATGAGGTCGGATTCGGGTGCTGCGCGGCGCAGGGCGCGGGCGTGGGTTTCGGCTTCGGCCTTGGTTTCGCCGCTGACGATGATGGCGGCCAGACGACCGAAGGGGGGAAGGTGGCCGCGGCGGCGTTCGGCGATTTCCTGCGCATAAAAGGCGTCCGAATTGCCTGAGACCAGCGCACGCATCACGGGATGATCGGGCTGGTAGGTCTGGATCAGGCCACGGCTCGCCTTGCCGGTGCGGCCCGCACGGCCCGTCACCTGGCTGAGCAGCTGGAAGGTGCGCTCGGCAGCGCGGGGATCGCCATTGGCAAGGCCGAGGTCGCCATCCACGACGCCGACCATCGTCATGTTGGGGAAGTTGTGACCCTTCGCGACGAGCTGCGTGCCGATCACGATATCGGCCTCGCCCTTGGCGATGGCTTCGAGTTCCAGCCTCAACCGCTTGGTGCCGCCCAGCATGTCGGACGACAGCACGATCGTGCGCGCGTCGGGAAAGGCCGCGTCCACTTCCTCGGCGATCCGCTCCACGCCAGGGCCGCAGGCGACGAGATGATCGAGCGTGCCGCATTCCGGGCAGGCATCCGGCTTAGGTTCATGATGGCCGCAATGATGACAGATCAGCTGGCCGCGAAAACGGTGTTCCACCAGCCAGCTCGAGCACTGCGGGCATTGAAAGCGGTGACCACACACGCGGCACAGCGTCAGCGGGGCATAGCCGCGACGATTGAGGAACAGCAGCGCCTGTTCGCCGCTCTCCACACTTTCGCGCATGGCGTCGATGAGAACCGGCGACAGGAAGTTGCCGCGGGCGGGCGGGGCGCGGCGCATGTCCACGGCCCGAATCGATGGAAGGGCGGCTTCGGCATAGCGGGCGGGCAGCGAAACGAGGCCGTAGCGCCCGCTCGTTGCGTTGACGCGGCTTTCCACCGATGGCGTGGCAGATGCCAGCACCACCGGGAAACCGCCGAGCTGGCCCTGCACTACCGCCATGTCGCGCGCATTATAGAAGACGCGATCTTCCTGCTTGTAGGCGGGATCGTGTTCTTCATCGACCACGATCAGGCCGAGTTCCTTGAAAGGCAGGAACAGGGCCGAGCGCGCCCCGGCGACCACGCGCACGCGGCCTTCCGCGACCTGCCGCCAGACGCGCTCGCGCATCCGGGGAGCGAGATCGGAATGCCATTCGGCGGGCTTGGCGCCGAAGCGATCATGGAAGCGGTCGAGGAAGGCTTGAGTCAGCGCGATTTCCGGCACGAGAACCAGCACCTGACGGCCCTCCTTGAGGGCTGCGGCAATGGCTTCGAAATAGACTTCCGTCTTGCCCGAGCCGGTGACGCCATCGATCAGCGACACGGAAAAGGCGTCGTCGGTGATGCGCAGCCGCAAGGCTTCGGCCGCTTCTGCCTGGCCGTCGCTCAACGTGGGCGCGGCGTAATCCGGATCGGGTTCGGCAACCACGGGCCGCGTGGGGATCTGCACCTTTTCGAACACGCCTTGCGCGGCCAGCCCATCCACCACGGTCATCGACACGCCGGCGGCATGGGCGAGGCCGGAGCGTGTCCAGGCCAGGTCGCCGCCGTGTTCTTCCACGATGGACAGTACCCGGGTGCGTGCCGGCGTCATGCGATCGGGATGGCGGTTGGTCAGCACCAGACCGTCGATATCAGGCTCGGGATCGAAGGCGGTCGGCACGCGCAGTATCATGCGCGCGACCATGCCGGGCGCGGCCAGCGTGTAGCCTGCAACCCATTCCACGAAGCGGCGCATGCGCTCCGTGACAGGCGGGCAATCGAACACTTCCGAGATCGGCCTGAGCTTGCGCGCATCCACCGAGCCGCCTTCGCCGTCCCAAACGATCCCGGCGACTTCGCGCGGTCCAAGCGGGACGCGCACGATCGAGCCCGGCACGACCTGCATGCCGGGTGGAACTTGGTAGGAATATGGAGCTTCGGCAGGCATCGGCACGAGAACCGGCACCACGCGAACCCCAAGCGAATCTTGCGTCATTGCGCGTGACCTTGCCGCTTTCTTGCGCTAGAGCAAGGCCCATCAGACAAGGGGCTTGAAGACCCGCTTGTCATCCCCGCGATCATGCGAATACCAAGGAGACCAGCCATGAAGTTTTTCGTCGATACCGCTGACGTCAAGGACATCCGTGAGCTGAACGATCTCGGTCTGCTCGACGGCGTCACCACCAATCCGTCGCTGATCCTCAAGTCCGGCGGCTCGATCGCCGAAGTCACCAAGGAAATCTGCTCCATCGTCGAAGGCCCGGTTTCGGCCGAGGTTGTGGCGATCGAGTATGACGAGATGATGCGCGAAGCCGACTTCCTGTCGAAGATCGCCGACAATGTCTGCATCAAGCTGCCGCTGACCCTGCCCGGCCTTAAGGCCTGCCGTGCGATCACCGGCGACGGCCGCCTCGTCAATGTCACGCTCTGCTTCTCGGCCAACCAGGCGCTTCTCGCCGCCAAAGCCGGTGCTACCTTCATCTCGCCCTTTATCGGCCGCGTCGACGACATGGGTCTGGATGGTATGGAGCTGATCCAGGAAATCCGTCAGATTTACGACAACTACGATTACAGCACGGAAATCCTGGCGGCCTCGATCCGCACCGTGAACCATGTCAAGCAGGCCGCGCTGATCGGCGCCGACGTCATCACCGCACCGCCCGCCACGCTCAAGGCCCTGGTGAAGCATCCGCTCACCGACAAGGGCCTCGAGACCTTCCTTGCCGACTGGGCCAAGACCGGCCAGAAGATCGGCTGATTATAGCGGCTGAATGCGTAAAAGCCCGGGCAATGCCCGGGCTTTTTGTTTGGAGTCGTGCGTCCTTCGAGGCTCGCCCGAATGGGGTTGTGCTTTGTTCGATAAACCCTGTGCGGGCTCGCACCTCAGGATGAGGACGGTTGCGAGAGGGTTGAGATGGCTTGCCTGCGAGTAAGCAAACTTCGTGCCCTGGTGCCCCAGACAATCGTGCCAAAACACCAACCGTCCTCATCCTGAGGCGCGAGCGCAGCGAGCCTCGAAGGACACACCCCCGCTTCTGCAAGCTCCGATGATGCCGGTCCTGCTTGTTCGATTGTCAGGGATGGACACCCGCAATGATCGTTCAGGCATGAATCCTCGGGTCAAGCCCAGGGATGACGAGGTCACGACCGGCGTACGGGATGGAGCTTGCGCGCCAACCGTCCTCATCCTGAGACGCCAGCGCAGCGAGCCTCGAAGGACGCACTACGCTTATTGCGTGGCTCAGAACTCGGCGTTCGGATTGGTCTTCAGCGTGTCGACCGTAAAGGTCTGGAGCCTTGCGGTCAGCTCGGCCGGGTCGCCGTCGAGCTGGTCCGGTTCGATCGCCTTGCCGACATGGAAGGTGAACTTCATGCCCTTCTTGTTCAGCAGCTCACGAAACAGCGTCATGTCGCGCAGTTCGGTGGAATGCTTGGACAGGAAGTAGAACAGGCCGGAATTGCGGGCGGAGATATTCACCGGCACGACAGGGAACTTGTAGCGCCGCGCCAGGGCGACAAAGGACGTCTGCCACGGACGCTCTGTCAGCTTGCCCTCATTCCAGTACGCGATGCGGCCGGCCGGGAACAGCACGATGGCCCGCTTTTCCTGGAAGGCGCGCGCCGTCAGCTCCAGGGTTTCGCGGCTCTTGGCATGGCTCTTCTCGCCGGCGCGCCACTCCACGGGAATGATCACGTCGCGGAATTGCGGCGCAACGCGCTGCGCATCGCGATTGGCGAAGATGGCGATGTCCTTGCGGACCTTGTTCACGAGATCGAAAGCCGCAATCCCGTCGGCGATGCCGGTCGGGTGGCTCGGCGCCAGGATGACGCCGCCGGTTGCCGGGATGTTTTCCAGCCCGGTGATGGTGAGATCGAGCTGCAGCACCTTGCTGATGAAGTCGAGCGCGTCCCAGCCCGGCAGTGGCGCGATGCGGTCGGCCATGCGCACGGCCTGATGATAATGCATCAACCGGAACAAGAGCGGCTTGGCTAAGGGCCAAAGGGGGTGACGTGACAGGTTGGTCGTGCGCTCATCGATCAGGCGATCGATGATATGCCGGTCATCCGCCGGAAAGAGTTCCGCCGGAAAACTGCCGACCCCGGTCGTGACCGAAGGTCTCACTGTCATGACACCGTGCCCCATGACCTGTTGTTTGGACAGCGAGCATGACGCGGGGATGACGCGGGCGCCACAACTTTCTGGCCGGTCTGAAGCCGGCAAGTCTTAGTTCGCAATCGACCCTCGAGTCTGGTTGCCGGGCCGCGGCGTGACCTCGGCGATCGGGGCCGAAACGCTGGACTTGGCGCCGAAGCCTGCCGGCTGCGACAGGTCCTGCGCGATGGCCAGACGAAGCAGTTCGGCGAGTTCGCGACCCGCACGCTCCTGCGCATCGCGCTCGGCGCGCAAAGCGGAAAACTGCTGGCGCGGCACGTCGAAGGACGAAACAACCTGGCGGCTGCCGGTGCGAATCACCTGGCCGGTTGTTGTGTCCGTGATGTCGTAAGCGCCGCGCATGGTGACGGCACCTGCGGTGGGCTCGTCTTCGCTCGTGCGCTGGACATAAGCGGCTGAAGAGGTTTCCGACGTAACGTTGAGGCCCACGGAATAGCGTGTGGTGGCCTGTGGCTTGGCGCCGCCGTTCAACAGAAACACCAGCTGGTTGCGCACGATTTGCGCCGGGCGGCTGCCGACAGCCTTGACGCTGATCGAGGACAAGGGCGTCACATCGCCGGTTGCGCCGCTGACCAGCGTTCCGCCGCTGCCATAAAGCGGGCGGGCCTGACAGCCGGCGGCAAGGCCGAGCAGGCCTGCTGCAACAAGGAGGAGGGCGGGGCGCAGGAACCGGACCGCGCCAGAGTTACGAACGTCAACCGACGACATTCACGATCCTTTGCGGCACCACGATGATCTTCTTGGGCTGGCGGCCTTCGAGCGCAGCCTGGACGAAGTCCAGCGCCAGCACGGCGGCTTCCACGGCAGATTGGTCAGCGTCGCGGGCAATTGTCAAATCACCACGCTTCTTGCCGTTGATCTGGATCGGCAAGGTGACCTCATTGTCCACGAGGAAGGACGGATCGAAGTCCGGCCAGGCACGCGCGGCAACCATCTCCGTGCCGCCGACTTCCGCCCAGCATTCTTCCGCCAGATGCGGCATCATCGGCGCGATCATCGCAATCAGGAAGTCGACCGCCTGGCGCAGGGTCGGGCTGGCCGTTCCGGTCAAGGCGGCTTCCGTCAGCGGGGCGTGCAGCGCGTTGACGAGTTCGTAGATGCGCGCAACCGCCTTGTTGAAAGCGAGCTTCTCGATGTCTTCGCCGACATGTTTCAGCGTGCGATGGGCGATCTTGGCCACAGTCTGGTCGCTGGCGGCAGTGCCCTGCGGCGCCTTCAGCCCGTCGGCTGCTTCGGCAATCAAACGCCAGATGCGCTGCACGAAGCGGTGCGAGGCATCCGCTCCCGCTTCCGTCCAGATCACGTCGCGCTCCGGTGGCGAATCGCTGATCATGAACAAGCGAGCGGTATCGGCGCCGTAGCTGTCGATGATGTCGTCGGGGTCGACCACATTCTTCTTCGACTTCGACATCTTTTCAATTGAGCCGATTTCGATCGGCGAGCCATCGGACAGAAGCGTCGCGGTGCGCTTGCCGTCGACGTCCGAAATCTTGATCTCGGCCGGCGTCACCCAGCCGCTCGGGCCCTTATAGGTCTCGTGAACCACCATGCCCTGCGTGAACAGGCCCTTGAACGGCTCGGCCAGATCGACATGGCCGGTGTCGCGCATGGCGCGGGTGAAGAAGCGCGAATACAGCAGATGCAGGATCGCATGCTCGATGCCACCGATATACTGGTCGACCGGCATCCATTCATTGGCCGCCTTGCGATCGGTCGGCTCGTTTTCCCAAGGTGCCGTGAAGCGCGTAAAATACCAGGACGAGTCTACGAACGTGTCCATCGTGTCGGTTTCGCGCCGCGCCTCGCCACCACAGGACGGGCACTTCACGTGCTTCCAGGTGGGGTGACGGTCGAGCGGGTTGCCCGGCGTTTCGAAATCCACGTCGTCCGGCAGCTTCACCGGCAGATCGGCCTTCGGCACGGCAACGATGCCGCAGCTCTCGCAGTGGATCATGGGGATCGGGCAGCCCCAGTAGCGCTGGCGCGAAATGCCCCAGTCGCGCAAACGGAACTGCGTCTCGCGTGTGCCCCAGCCATCCTTCTCGAAGATTTCGAGCGAGCGCGACATGGCTTCATAGGCTGTCTGCGTGCAGGGCTCGCCGACCCATTGCACATAGCGCACGGGCTGCGTCTTCAGCGGCACGAAGGCGGTGTTTCCGACGCGCTCATCGCTGTCCAAGGGCAGGAAGACGTCGATCACCGGCAGGTCGTATTTACGGGCGAAGTCGAGGTCGCGCTGGTCATGCGCCGGGCAGCCGATAATGGCGCCCGTGCCGTAATCCATCAGCACGAAATTGGCGATAAAGAGCGGCAGCGTCCAGCTGGGATCAGCGGGATGCGTGACCTTGATGCCAGTGTCGAAGCCAAGCTTCTCCGCCGTCTCAATCTCGGCCGCCGAGGTGCCGATGCGGCGGCATTGCTCGTTGAACGCCGCGATGTCCGGGTTGTTTTCCGCAAGCTTCTTGGCCAGCGGATGGTCAGCCGCGATCGCCGCAAAGGTCGGCCCGTACATGGTGTCCGGGCGTGTGGTGAAGACGGGCAGCGTGTCGAAGCCGTCCGGCGCACCGACCAGACCGAAGGAAAAGGACAGGCCTTCCGACTTGCCGATCCAGTTGGCCTGCATGGTGCGGACCTTTTCCGGCCACTGGTCGAGGCCGTCCAGGGACTCAAGCAGGTCCTGCGCGTAGTCGGTGATCTTGAACACCCACTGCGCCAGCTCACGCTGCTCGACCTCGGCACCGGAACGCCAGCCGCGACCATCGATCACCTGCTCGTTGGCAAGTACCGTCTGGTCGACCGGATCCCAGTTGACCTTGGACACTTTGCGGCCAACCAGACCCTTGGCCTGGAAGTCGATGAACAGCATCTGCTGGCGATGGTAATAATCGACATCGCAAGTCGCGAATTCCCGCGACCAGTCGAGCGACAGGCCCATCGACTTCAACTGCGTCCGCATCGTCGCGATGTTCTGATAGGTCCAGTCCTTGGGATGAACCTTGTTCTGCATGGCCGCATTCTCGGCCGGCATGCCGAAAGCGTCCCAGCCCATTGGGTGCAGAACGTTGAAGCCCTTGGCCTTGCGGTAGCGCGCCAAAACGTCGCCCAGCGTATAATTGCGGACGTGGCCCATATGGATGCGCCCCGACGGATAGGGGAACATCTCCAGCACGTAATATTTCGGGCGCGGATCGTTGTTCTTCGTTTCGAACAGCTTGGCGGAATCCCAGGCTTCGCGCCATTTGGGCTCGGCAGCACGGGGATTATAGCGTTCGACGGGCATGGGACGGGTCACTTTCACAATCGCGCGGCATCAATAAGGTGCCAGCCAAGGTTTGCAAGCCATTCTTGGTGCGGCGCGATTGCGAAGGTCCGCTGAGCGCCTCAGGCGCCGGCAGCATGCAGGAACTGGAAGTGCCGGTCATATTGCGACAACACGTCCTGGATCAGTTCCTCCTTGGATAAGCCCATCACATCATAATCCTGGCTGCCTTCGGCCAGGAACACCTCGGCGCGGTAGTAATGATCCGCCTCGTGCCTGCGCCGTGCCGCACTTTCGATGAAGCTGTAGCTTGGCAGATCGTAGCGTCGCATGCGGATGCCATAGGCGAAGGCTTCTGGTGCTTCCGGCGCCACCCTCAGACGGATGCGATCGTCCCGCACATCCACTTCCGCAAGGAGGTCGCGCTTGCGCAACTCCTCAGCCACCTCTTCCAGCGCCGGGCGCGCCGTTTCATCCATGAAGCGGGTAACTTCGCTGCGGCTCGGATGATTGAGGATGCCTTGCAACTGGCGCTGCCAGTTGCGCGTGGCGCGCGGGCGCAAGGTCTGGGTCAGCGCGTTCTGGCGAATGCCTTCGCGCGCCAAACCCTTCCACAACCCGTAACACATGATGAGCATCACGAAGGTGAAGGGCAGCGCACCGGCGATCGAAGCGGTTTGCAGGGCATCGAGGCCACCGGCCCACAACAGCACCATGGCGATGACGCCGGACAGGATGGCCCAGAACACGCGCCGTGCGGTGGGGCCGTCCTCACGACCGCCCGAGGTGATCGTATCAATCACCAGCGCGGAGGAATCCGCGCCTGTGACGAAGAAGAACACGATCAGGAACATGGCGAACCACGAGACATAAACGCCAAGCGGGAATTGCTCGAGGAACACGAACAAAGCGAGCGTGACATCCTGCGCCACCGCGTCGGTCACGGCGCGGGTCGCCCCAGTCAGATGCATGCCCAAGGCGGTGTCGCCGAACACGGTCATCCAGGCGAAGCTGAAGCCGGTGGGAACGAGAAGAACGCCGAGCACGAACTGGCGGATGGTACGGCCGCGCGAAATGCGGGCGATGAACATGCCGACAAAGGGCGACCAGGCGATCCACCAGCCCCAGTAGAACAGGGTCCAGCTGCCCAGCCATTCGCCGGGGCGTTCATCGGGCGCATAGGCATACATATAGAAGGTGCGCAAAACGAACTGATCGAGATAGGCGCCGAAATTCTGCACGAAAGCGCGCAGCAGGAAGGTGGTAGGGCCCATCACGAACACGAAGGCCATCAGCGCCACGGCCATGATCATGTTGAGGTTCGACAAGAACTTGATGCCCTTGTCGAGACCGGTCGCGACAGACACCGTCGCCATTGCCGTGATGACCACGATCAAGGGCATCTGCACCCAGAAGCTCGTCGGCAATCCCAGCACATGGCTGAAGCCGGCATTGATCTGCAGCACGCCCAATCCAAGCGATGTCGCCACGCCGAAGATGGTGCCGATGACCGCAAAGATGTCGACCGCATTGCCGATCGGCCCGTAGATGCGCTCGCCGATGATCGGATAAAGCGCCGAGCGCATGGTCAGCGGCAATCCGTGGCGAAAGCTGAAATAAGCCAGGCTCAGGCCGATCACGGCATAAACGGCCCAGGCATGCAGACCCCAATGGAAGTAGCTGATTTCCATGGCGGTGCGCGCCGCCGCGATCGTTTCGGGATCGCCCACCGGCGGCTTGGCGAAGTGGGTGACGGGTTCCGCCACGCCAAAGAAAACGAGGCCGATGCCCATACCGGCGGCAAACAGCATCGAGAACCAGGCACCGTAGCTGTAATCGGGTTCGGAATGGTTGGGTCCGAGCTTGATGCGTCCAAAATTGGAAACGGCCAGGAACAATGTGAAAAGCAGGAAGATCGCAACCGAAAGGAGATAAACCCAACCAAGCTCCGAGACGATCCAGGATTGCACCGCTTTGAACAAAGCGGCAGAGCCCTCCGGAGAAAGGACGCCGGCAAGCACGAAGGCCAGCGTGATACCCACCGAGCCGAAGAAAACAGATCGATTGACGCCTTCGGTCAATCCGACGGGTTTGGCTGCGGGCGGGGCTTGGTGATCGGTCAACGGAACATGGTCTCCTGAGGGCAGATTTCGGGCGCGACCGTGTCACGCACCGGGTGGGCAAGTGGGGCGATCTGCGTCACCGACAAGTCAAAAACCGGCCTCTCGCTTGACGAAGCGAGCTGTTCGGCTCCAAACGGCAAGCCATAGATCGCAGGAGAATGCAACCATGCCGGACGCAGTCGACAACCTCAACCAGGTCTTGTCACGGATCGCGGATGCCGAGCGCCAGGCGCAGCGTCCGGCCGGTTCGGCGGCGCTTGTCGCCGTGTCCAAGACCTTCGATGGCGAGGCGATCCGGCCGGTGCTGGACACCGGACAGCGGGTGTTCGGCGAGAACAAGGTGCAGGAAGCACAAGGCAAATGGCCGGCGCTGAAGGCCGAATTTGCCGATGTCGTCTTGCACCTGATCGGGCCACTGCAATCGAACAAGGCGAAGGATGCCGTTGCGCTGTTCGACGTGATCGAAACGGTGGATCGCGAGAAGATCGCGGCCGAACTTTCTAGGGAGATTGCGAAGCAAAACCGGCAGATCCGGCTTTATGTGCAGGTGAATACGGGATCCGAGCCGCAAAAAGCGGGAGTCGAGTCAACGGAAGCAGTGGCTTTCGTGACCCGCTGCCGCGATGTGCACGGCCTGGCGATCGAAGGCCTGATGTGTATTCCACCGGCGGACGAGAACCCCGGACCCCATTTCGCGCTGCTGGAGAAGCTCGCGCGAGAAGCGGGGGTGGAGAAGCTTTCGATGGGGATGTCGGGGGATTACGAGACGGCGGTTGCGTTTGGCGCGACGTCAGTGCGGGTGGGGTCGGCGATTTTTGGGGCGCGGTGAGGGAGGTAGGCGAGCAGGGTGCGTCCTTCGAGGCTGGCTCGCTGCGCACGCAGCACCAGAGTTCCCAACGAGGGCGATGGGCGGAGTATAGGGAATGGGTTGGTGACGTTGATAGTTTCTTGAACAGAGGCGAAATTGAAGGCGTTTGGCGTCAACCTTCTCTTCCATGACCTCGCTAAGAATGATATCTATCCTGCATATCATAGGAGGCTGGCATGCGAGCCCTAGTTGACATGAACGACGCTCAAGTCGAGGCTCTGGACATCCTCTCGAAGCGCATGCGCCAGTCCCGTGCGTCGCTGATCCGTGCAGCAATCAACGATTATCTCGACCGCCATAGCCGCGAACAAGTCGAAGACGGCTTCGGCTTGTGGGGTGAGCAGAAGGTTGATGGCCTTGCCTATCAGAATGAGGCGCGCAAGGAATGGTAGGTGCGCTGCTCGATACGAATATTCTTATCGACTATTTGAACGGCGTTCCCCAGGCCCGCGAGGAAATCAGTCGCTACCAAAATCCGGCCATCAGCATCATTACCTGGATGGAGGTCATGGTCGGCGCGAAGGCTGATCGGGTTGATCCAACAAGGCGTTTCCTTGAAGGATTTGACCTCCTCGCTCTGGATAACAAGATCGCCAGTGCGGCGGTTGCTTTGCGACGTGCTCATCGTATCAAGCTGCCGGATGCTGTCATTTGGGCTTCCGCGCAAACGACAGGACGTATCCTCGTGACGCGCAGCACCAAGGATTTTCCGACTTCGGATCCCGGGATCCGGGAACCTTACATCTTGTACATGTGAGATCGTAAAGCGCTGATGCGTGCTTGGACGGCCACCGAGATGATTCACGTGAAAAGGGCCGGCGAACCGGCCCTTTTTTGTGGCTGCTAAGCGGCTTTACTCGCCAGCGGCGACGATCTTGCCGGCTTCCCACTTGAAGAGGGAGAAGCTTGGCGAGGAAAGATCACCGGTTTCGCCATAGGTGAGGTCGCCAATGGCGGTCTTGATGGGCTGGCCGTCCTTAAGGGCGGTGGAAACGGTTGCGCTGTCGTCGGCGCCGGCTTTTTCGATGCCGGCTTTCAGCACTTCCACTGCAGCATAGGCGTTGAGCGTGAAGGCTTCGGCCGGGATGTTCTTGTCCTGCAGCGCCTTGATCGCGTCGGCGGAAGCCGGGTTCTTGGAGGCGTCGCTGGCATTGGTGAAGAGCGTGCCGGCGGCGGCTTCGTTGCCGATGGACCAGAATTCGGTGTTGGACAGGCCTTCGCCGCCAATGATGGTGGCGTTGACGCCGGCGTCCTTCAGCTGGCGGGCAAGCAGGCCGCCTTCCGGATGGTAGCCGCCGAAATAGATGATTTCGACGTTCTCGGCCTTGAGGCGCGAGGTGAGCGCGGAGAAGTCCTTTTCGCCGGGTGTCAGCGAATTGTAGAACACTTCCGTTACGCCGCCCTTGTTGATGCCGGCCTTGAAGGCATCGGCGAGGCCTTTGCCATAAGTGCCGTTGTCATGGACGATGCCGATGCGCTTGTCCTTGAGGCTCTTCAAGACATAATCGGCAGCAACGCCGGCCTGCTGGTCGTCACGGCCGCAGGTGCGCAGCACGTTGGTGAGGCCGCGGCTCGTCAATTCCGGCGAGGTCGCGGTCGGGGTGACCATCAGGACACCGTTTTCGGCAAACACGTCAGACGCGGCCATGGCAACGCCGGAGGTGACCGGGCCGACCACGAACTTGATGCCGTCGGCAACCAGCTTGTTGGCGGCCGACACGCCTTGCGTCGGATCGCCGGCGTCGTCGGCCAGCGTCAGCACGAGCTTTTCGCCCTTGATGCCGCCGGCGGCGTTGATCACGGCAACAGCAGTTTCCGCGCCGTTCTTCACCTGTGCGCCATAAGCAGCAACAGGACCGGTAAGCGGCGCGATCAGACCGACCGCGATGTCGGCTTGGGCGGCGGAGTTAAAGGCGAGGGATGCGGCAAAAGCCGCGCTTGCGAGAAGTATCTTGCGCATTTCCTGCTCCAATTCGGCTTCTTGCCATCGAAAACAGGTCGTTTCCGACAGGAACCATCATGGCTAAGACAAGGAGGCTTGCAACGCAATCGACCAAGCCGTGAACTTGGCTCTACCAGTCTGAAAGTTTCGGATGTGGTTGCGCGGAGCGTCCTGCGTTCCATCTATCCCCTTGTCTTCCTCCCTTCACAGGCAAGCCCGATCATCGGGAGGGATGACCAAGGAGATCTCCTCATGAAGTATAATCAGCTTGGCCGCACCGGCCTGTTTGTTTCCGAAATCTGCCTGGGCACCATGACCTTTGGTGAAGCCAGCGAAGGCCAGTGGGGCAAGATCGCCAGCCTCGGCCAGGACGGCGCAAACGAAATCGTGGAGCGGGCGCTGGCTGCCGGCGTCAACTTCATCGACACCGCTAATGTCTATTCGTTCGGCGAATCCGAGCGGTTGCTCGGGCAGGCGCTGACCGATCTCGACGTGCCGCGCGATGAGGTCGTGATTGCCACCAAGGTGCATGGGCCGATGGGCGACAAGCCCAATCAGCGCGGATCGTCGCGCGGCCATATCATGGATTCGATCGAGCAGAGCCTCGACAATCTCCAGCTGGATTATGTCGATTTGTACCAGCTGCATGGCACCGATACGGTGACGCCGATCGACGAAACGTTGCGGGCGCTGGACGATCTCGTGTCGAGCGGGCTCGTGCGCTATATCGGCGTGTCAAACTGGCAGGCCTGGCGCATCGCCAAGGCGTTGGGCATTTCGGAACGCAAGGACAGCGCGCGCTTCGAGACCGTGCAGGCCTATTATTCCATTGCCGGCCGCGATCTCGAACGTGAGATCGTGCCGCTGATGGCGGAAGAAAAGCTCGGCCTCATGGTGTGGTCGCCGCTCGCCGGCGGATTGCTGTCCGGCAAATATGGACCGGGTGCGCCGAACGAGGCGGAGGGCCGTCGCAAGAACTTCGACTTCCCGCCGGTGAACACCGACAAGGCCTGGCCGATCGTCGCCGCCATGCGCGAGGTGGCGAGCAAGCACGGCTCGGACGTCGCGACCGTGGCGCTGGCCTATATTCTCGCCAAGCCGTTCGTGATGAGCGTAATTATCGGCGCAAGCCGCATGGATCAGCTCGAGCAGAACCTTGCCGCTGTGGATCTGCAACTCGACGCCGACGATCTCGGCAAGCTCGACGAGATCAGCAAGCTGGCGCCGGAATATCCGGGCTGGATGCTAGAGCGGCAAGGTGCCGGGCGCCGTCCCGCCCCGTTCAAGCCGGAAAGCTGATCAATCGCTGAGATGGAAGCGCGGCTGCCGGTGGCGGCCGCGCTTTTGTTTGCTCGCCCGATGCATCTTTGTTGCGGGCAGCTTGGCTGGGACCGCTGCAAAGGTCTAATGTCACTGAGGCGGCAGGTTTGCTAGGAACGCACCAAGGAGGAGCGCCAAGCAAGGCGCTTGTTGAGGGAGGCATGTTTATGACCGAGAACCAGCTTCACGCCGTTCAGCCGGACTGGAAAGCGCGCGCGCTGATCGACGACGACACCTACCGCGCGTGGTACGAGGAAAGCGTGCGCGACCCCGAGGCGTTCTGGGGCAAGCACGGCAAGCGGATCGACTGGTCCAAGCCTTTCACCAAGGTCAAGAATACCAGCTTCGACGATGATGTCGTGATCCGCTGGTTCGAGGATGGCGAAACCAATGTTTCGGTGAACTGCATCGACCGCCACCTTGAAAAGCGCGGTGATCAGGTCGCGATCATCTGGGAGGGCGACGACCCGAAGGACGATCGCAAGATCACCTATCGCGAACTGCACGATCAGGTTTGCCGGCTGGCCAATGTCCTGAAGGACAACGGCGTCCAAAAGGGCGACCGTGTCACGATCTATATGCCGATGATCCCCGAAGCGGCTTATGCCATGCTGGCTTGCGCGCGCATCGGCGCCGTTCATTCGATCGTGTTCGGCGGCTTTTCGCCGGATGCGCTGGCCGGCCGCATCGTCGGCTGCGAATCCACCTTCGTGATTACTGCGGACGAGGGTCTGCGCGGCGGCAAGAAGATTCCGCTGAAGGATAATACCGACAAGGCGATCGACATCGCCGCGCGGCAATATGTGATGGTCAACAAGGTGCTGGTGGTGAAGCGCACCGGCGGGGCTGTGAGCTGGGCTAACGGCCGCGACATCTGGTTTCACGAAGCGGTTGAAAAGGCCTCGCCGGATTGCCCGGCTGAAGCAATGAATGCGGAAGATCCGCTGTTCATCCTTTACACATCGGGTTCCACCGGCAAGCCGAAGGGCGTGCTGCACACAACCGGCGGCTATCTCGTTTATGCCTCGATGACGCATGAATACGTCTTCGATTACCATGACGGTGACGTTTATTGGTGCACGGCCGATGTGGGCTGGGTCACGGGCCATAGCTACATTGTTTACGGTCCGCTGGCGAATGGCGCGACGACGCTGATGTTCGAGGGCATCCCGAACTATCCCGACCAGTCCCGCTTCTGGCAGGTGATCGACAAGCATCAGGTCAACATCTTCTATACCGCGCCGACGGCGCTGCGCGCGCTGATGGGGGCGGGCGACGATTACGTGACCTCGTCCTCGCGCAAGTCGCTAAAGGTGCTGGGCTCGGTCGGCGAGCCGATCAATCCCGAAGCGTGGGAATGGTATTACAGGGTGGTGGGCGACAGCCGCGTGCCGATCGTGGATACGTGGTGGCAGACGGAAACTGGTGGCATTCTCATTACGCCGCTGCCGGGCGCGACCGACCTCAAGCCGGGTTCGGCGACACGCCCCTTCTTCGGCGTACAGCCGCAGCTGGTGGATGCGGAAGGCGGCGTGCTGGAAGGGGCAGCCGACGGAAATCTCTGCATTGTGGACAGCTGGCCGGGGCAGATGCGCACGGTTTACGGCGACCACGAGCGCTTCGTGCAGACCTACTTCTCGACCTATCCCGGCAAGTATTTTACCGGCGATGGCTGCCGCCGCGACGAGGACGGCTATTACTGGATCACGGGCCGCGTCGATGACGTGCTCAACGTTTCGGGCCACCGCATGGGCACGGCAGAAGTTGAATCGGCGCTGGTCAGCCACGATAAGGTTTCGGAAGCGGCTGTTGTCGGCTATCCGCATGACGTGAAGGGGCAGGGCATCTACTGCTATGTCACGCTCATGAATGGCGTGGAGCCGACCGACGAGTTGCGCAAGGACCTCGTTGCGCATGTGCGCCGCGAGATCGGCGCCATTGCTTCGCCGGACAAAATCCAGTTCTCGCCGGGCCTGCCGAAAACCCGCTCAGGCAAGATCATGCGCCGTATTCTCAGAAAGATCGCCGAGGACGATTACGGCGCGCTGGGCGATACGTCGACGCTTGCCGATCCGGCAGTGGTGGACGATCTCGTGGCCAACCGCCAGAACAAGAAGGCAGCGGCTTAAACAACATGGACCTCGGTTCGCTCCTGATCTTTGCCGGCGCGCTGTTCGTGGCGGCCGGCTCGCCGGGTCCCAGCATCGCGGCCCTTGTGGCGCGGGTGCTGACCGGCGGTATCAGGAGCGTGCTGCCGTTTCTTGCAGCGATGTGGGTGGGCGAGGCGATCTGGCTGTCGCTCGCCGTGTTCGGCCTCGCCTTCATCGCGCAGACCTTCCATCTCGCTTTCACCGTGATCAAGTGGGCAGGCGTTGCCTACCTTGCCTGGCTTGCTGGCAAGATGTGGACCGCGCCGGTGAAAGCGGATGGCGAGACCCTGCCGAAAGCCGACGCGCCGTGGCAGATGTTTGCGACAGGTCTGGCGGTGACGCTGGGCAATCCCAAGATCATGATGTTCTATCTCGCGCTTCTGCCGACCATCATCGATCTCGGCCGCGTATCCCTCGTGGGCTGGGTGGAACTGACGGCCACGATGGTGATCGTGCTGATGGCAATCGACATCGGCTGGGCCGTAGCAGCATCGCAAGCCCGACGCTTCCTGCGCAGCCCGTCTGCCATGCGCATTGCCAATCGTTTGAGCGCGACGGCGATGGCGGGCGCTGCGGCGGCAATAGCGTCGCGCTGAGCCGCCCCGTCATAACTGCATCATCCTTATCGCGCACTTTCCCTTTGCAGATGGTCGATAAACGGCCTTGATCTGCTAGATAGACCTGCAAAGCAGATGTCTGGAGGAAATCGTGGACAGCGCAAGCCGAACTTCGCCTCAGGATCCCACTGGTCCGAGCTTTGCCAAGCGTCTCTTTGAACGCGCGCCTGCGGAGGATCTGGCGCGCTACGATGCGGCGACCCTGGAAGCGGCGGCTGCGTTTGCGAAAGCAGCGCTAAGACAGCACCGGCGTGGCCAGAGCGTCGTTGCCTTCGATGCGCTTGCGGTGCCGAATAGCAAGACGCCGCTGACCGCGATCACCGTGATCAACGACAACATGCCCTTCCTGTTCGATTCGGTTGTGGGCGAGGTGGCCGCTGACACCGGCGAAGCGGTGCTGGTGGTGCATCCGATCTTCGATGTGCGGCATGGCGCGGATGACGCCTATGCCGAGATCGTTTCCGGAGAGAACGGGACGGAGACAGATCGCGTCAGCGTGATCCAGATCCACACCACGCAGCTGAGCAGCGCCGATGCCGAGCTTTTGAAGCAGCGCATCCTGTCCGTTCTCAAGCAGGTGAAGGACGCAGTCACGGGCTGGCAGCCGATGCTGGCGCGTTTGGACCAGGCGATCGCCGGTCTGCGCGAGGCGCCGGCGCAGCTGGCTAAGCCGGCCGTAGATGAAGCGGTCGCTTTCCTGGAATGGCTGCGTGACGAGAATTTCACCTTCCTTGGCATGCGCGACTTCCATTATCAGGGCGATGCCGCTGAAGGCGGGCTGGAGCGCGTGGATGCGCCGGGCCTCGGCATCCTGTCCGATCCAGATATGCGCGTTCTGCGCCGCGGCAGTGAGCCGGTTGTCACCACGCCGGAAATCCGCGCTTTCCTGCATGGGCCGGAGCCGCTGCTGGTCACCAAGGCCAATGCCAAAACATCCGTGCATCGCCGTGCTTATCTCGATTACATCGGGGTCAAGACTTTTGGCGCCGATGGCAGTTTGCAGGGTGAGCTGCGCATAGTGGGTCTGTTCACCTCCACCGCCTACACACGTTCGGTGATGACCATCCCCTATCTGCGCTCCAAGGCGAAGACGGTGATCGGCGAGCTCGGCTTCGATCCGGGCGACCACAGCGGCAAGGCGCTGATCAATGTGCTGGAAAGCTATCCGCGTGACGAGCTGTTCCAGATTGAGGTTCCGGTTCTGCGTGACCATGCCGAAGCCATCCTGGCGCTGGGCGAGCGGCCGCGGGTGCGGGTGCTGACGCGGGCCGACCAGTTCGACCGCTTCGTGGCGGTGCTGGTTTTCGTGCCGCGCGATCGCTACGATTCAATCGTGCGCGAGAAGATCGCGGCTTACCTCAAGGACATCTATCGCGGCCGTGTGTCGGCCTATTATCCGTCCTTCCCGGAAGGCGGTCTGGCGCGCGTGCACTTCATTATCGGCCGCTCGGAAGGGCAAACGCCGACGCCGTCGCAGGCCGAGCTGGAAGAGGCCGTTCGTGCCATCGTGCGCACCTGGGATGATACGCTGCGCGAAGCCGCGATCCAGGCTGGACCGGCGCCGCAAGCACTGACGGTTGCCGCCCGCTTGCCCGAATCTTATCGCGAAAGCTTCTCGCCTGTTGATGCGTTGCTCGATGCCGAGCGTTTGGCCGGCTTGACGGCAGACAACGGGATCGCGATCGACTTTTATCGCCGCGAGGACCAGCCGGATACCGCGCTGTCCCTGAAGATCCATCATTTCGCAGCCCCGGTGCCGTTGTCCAAGCGCGTGCCGCTGCTGGAAAATATGGGCTTCCGGGTCATCAGCGAACGCACCTTCGAAATCCCGTACACGCAAGGTGACGGCGCCGACTTCATCCATGACATGGAACTGGAACCGGCGGATGGGCGCGCGCTCGATCTGGCCGATGCGGGCCTGCTTTTCGAAAGCGTGTTCCTGGCAGTGTGGAACGGCCAGGCCGACAATGACGGCTATAATGGTCTGGCGCTGACGGCAGATCTTTCGGCTAAAGACATCGTGGTTCTGCGCGCTTACGGCCATTACCTGCAGCAGGCCGGTATTCCGCAAAGCCAGGATTTTATCGCAGGCGTTCTCAACCGCTCGCCTTCTATCGCGCGCGCCTTGCTCGACCTGTTCCAGGCCCGCCTGGAGGCCGGCGATGCAGCCGCCGAAACGACAAGCGCCGACGCAATCCTGCAGGCGCTGGACGATGTCGCGAGCCTTGATGACGACACGGTTCTGCGCCGCTTCCTCAACCTCGTGCAGGCCACGCTGCGCACCAACCATTTCGCCGGCGACACACCAGTTGGCGCGACGTTGGCGCTGAAGCTGGACGCTCGCGCCGTGACCGGTCTGCCGGAACCACGCCCATGGCGGGAAATCTTCGTTTACGGGCCGGAAGTCGAAGGCGTGCATCTGCGCTTCGGGCCGGTGGCGCGCGGCGGCTTGCGCTGGTCTGACCGGGCGCAGGATTATCGTACCGAAGTGCTGGGCCTCGTAAAGGCGCAGCAGGTGAAGAATGCCGTGATCGTGCCGGTGGGCGCGAAGGGTGGGTTTTTTCCTAAGAAGCTGCCGACGGGCGGGTCGCGCAATGCCGTGTTCGAAGCAGGCACGCAGGCTTACGTCACTTTCGTATCGGCGCTGTTGTCGATCACCGACAATATCATCGGCGACCATGTCGTTGCGCCGGTAAACGTTCTGCGCCGCGACGAAGACGATCCGTATTTCGTGGTTGCCGCCGACAAGGGAACGGCGACCTTCTCCGACACGGCCAATGCCATCAGCCAGGCGCATGATTTTTGGCTAGACGATGCTTTCGCCAGCGGCGGTTCGGCTGGTTATGACCATAAGAAGATGGGCATCACCGCGCGCGGCGCCTGGGAAGCGGTGAAGCGGCATTTCCGCGAAATGAACCGCGACATCCAGTCTGAGCCGTTCACGGTTGCCGGCGTCGGCGACATGTCGGGCGACGTGTTCGGCAATGGCATGCTCCTTTCGGAGCAAACGCAGCTGGTGGCGGCGTTCGACCATCGCGACATCATCATCGACCCGCAGCCGAACATCGCCGCGAGCTTTGCGGAGCGCAAGCGGCTGTTCGATCTGCCGCGCTCGTCCTGGCAGGATTACGACAAGAGCCTCCTGTCCAAGGGCGGCATGATCGTGCCACGCAATCAGAAGACGATCACGCTGTCGCCAGAAGCGGCCGCTCTGCTCGGCTTGGAGAAGACGAGCGCCTCGCCGACCGAGGTGATGACGGCGATCCTCAAGCTGCCGGTCGACCTGCTCTGGTTTGGCGGCATCGGCACCTATATTCGCGGCTCGAGCGAGAACAATGCGGATGTCGGCGACCGCGCCAATGATCCGATCCGCATCACCGGTGGGGATGTCGGCGCCAAGGTGATCGGCGAGGGCGCCAATCTCGGCGTGACTCAGCGCGCGCGCATCGAATATGGTCTGCGCGGCGGGCGCTGCAATTCCGACGCGATCGACAATTCCGGCGGCGTGAACTCGTCGGATCTGGAAGTGAACATTAAGATCGCGCTGGCTTCAGCCATGCGCTCCGGCCGTCTGACACGCGAAGACCGCAATGTCTTCTTGGCGGAGATGACGGGTTCGGTGGCGTCGCTGGTACTGGAGAACAACTATCGGCAAACTCTCGCGCTTTCGCTTGCCGAGCGTCGCGGGCTGGTGGAACTGCCTTACCAGCGCCGCTTCATCACCGGGCTGGAAGAGCGCAATCTCCTGGATCGCGCGGTGGAAGTGCTGCCCTCGGACGTGCAACTGGCCGATCGCGAAAGCCGTGGCGTGCCTTTGACGCGCGCGGAACTCGGCGTGCTTCTGGCCTATGCCAAGCTGACTTTGTTCTCCGATCTCGTCGGTAGCGGTTTGCCTGATGAGCCGGTGTTCGAGCGCGATCTGATCGGCTACTTCCCGCGTGAAATGGCCGAGCCCTATCGCGACGAAATCCTCAGCCATCGCTTGCGCCGCGAGATCATCGCCACCGAAGTGGCCAACGACATCGTGGATCGCGGCGGGCCGGCGTTCGTGTCGCGGCTGCAAGACATGACGGGGGCAAGTGCCGCCGAAGTCGTGCATGCCTATGTCCTCGTGCGCGATGGCTTCGAACTCGCCGCGCTTTACGCGGCGGTGGATGCGCTCGACACCAAGATCGACGGGCATGCGCAGCTCGATCTTTATGCGGCGATTGCCCGGCTGGCACGCCATGCCACGACTTGGCAGCTGCGCAATGGCGAACGCGACAAGCCGCTGGCCGAGCAGATCGTGGATTTGCGCGCCACGCGAACAGCGCTGGAAACGGCGCTTCCGGAGCTGCTGCCCGACGGCATGCGCGACAGACTGCAGGAGCGCGCGCGTGGTCTGGCCGAGCAGGGTGTTTCGCCGGAGCTTGCCGACAAGCTTGCGCTGCTCGACGTGCTGCACGTGATTCCCGAAATCATGCAGGTGGCGGCACGCTCCGGCTCGACCTTGCCGGCAGCCGCTAAAGCTTTCTTCGCGGTGACTGCCTTCTTCCGTATCGGCCGCATCGAGGATGCCATCCGCAACCTCAATCCGACCGACTATTATGAAGGCCTGGCGCTGACGCGGGCGGAAGATGCGGTTGGTGCCGCGCGTCGCAGAATCGCGGCGGCGGTCTTGCAGGCGGAACCAACCGGCGAGACGTCTCCCGATGACTGGGTAGCGAAGGCGGGCGAGCCCGTGTTGCGCGCGCGCTCGCGGCTGGAAGCGCTGACGGATTCCGGTGAGCTGACCGTGTCCAAGCTCACCGTTGCGTCCGGCATCCTGTCCGATCTGGCGCAAGGATGACGTCAACCGCCCCCACATCGCCCGCTGCCATCGATGCCAAGGCAGCGACGGGCAAGGGCATCTGGGGGTGGATGCTGTTTGATTGGGCTGCTCAGCCCTTTTTCACGGTGGTCACCACCTTCATCTTCGGCCCGTATTTCGTGTCGCGAATGGTGGAGGACCCTGCCGTGGGGCAGGCGGCTTGGGGCTATGGCATCGCCGCCGCCGGTCTGGTGATCGCGATCCTGTCGCCGGTTCTGGGCTCGGTTGCCGACCAGACCGGTCGACGCAAGATCTGGATCGGTATCTTCGCCTTCATCAAGATCACCAGCCTGATCCTCCTTTGGTGGGCGGCACCCGGTTCAAACCTGTTCTGGCCGCTGCTGGTATTTGCGCTGGCTTCCGTTGCGGCCGAGTTCTCCATCGTCTTCAACGATTCCATGCTGCCGCGGCTCGGCATGGGGCGCGATATCGGCCGCATCTCCAACCTCGCCTGGGGTTTGGGCTATGCGGGCGGCATGGTGGTGCTGATCTTCGTGGTCGGCTTCATCGCCGGGACGCCGGACACCGGCCGCACCCTGCTAGGCTTCGCGCCTTTGCTCGGGCTCGATCCGGCTGCTGGCGAAGATGCGCGCGCGACAGGACCGATCGCTGCCATCTGGTATCTTGTTTTCATCCTGCCGATGTTCCTGTTCACGCCCGATACGCGTACGGGAACGCCGGTTGGCAAAGCCATGAAACAAGGCTTGGGCGAGCTGCGCGATACGCTGACGGAGGTCCGCGGCCGTCCGGGCATTCTGCGCTTTCTCGTGGCGCGCATGATCTTTCAGGACGGCGTCAACGCGCTCATTGCGCTTGGCGGCACATTTGCAGCGCTGCTGTTCTCGTGGTCAGTGACCGAGATCGGTCTTTTCGGCATCATCCTGAACGTTGCGGCGATCATCGGCTGTTTGACCGCCAGCCGGCTCGACAACCGCTTCGGCTCCAAGGTGGTGGTGGTGTTGTCGCTGGTGATCCTCATCGTAGCGACACTCGGTGTCGCGTCGACCTCGGCCACCGCAACGCTGTTCGGCTTGCTGCCGCTCGGCGCAGCCGATGTGCCAGGGCTGTTCGGGTCGACGGCCGAAAAGGCCTATATCTTCTACGGCCTGATGATCGGCGTGGCATTCGGGCCGGTGCAGGCTTCGTCGCGCGCTTACCTCGCCCGCAGTATCCCGCCTGAAAATGCGGGGCGGTATTTTGGCCTTTATGCGCTGGCCGGCCGGGCCACCAGCTTCGTCGCGCCCTTCGTGGTGGCGACCGTCACAGCCCTGTCCGGCTCGCCGGCGGCGGGCATGGCGACCATCATCCTGTTCTTGGCGGTGGGGCTGGCGATCCTCTTGCGCACGCCATACCCCGCCGACAAAGTTGACGCTTCAACCGTTACGCGGCCATGAGCGCAGGCTGATCCAGATCTTGCGATCGAGCTGATAGTGCTCGACCGGCACCTGGCCGGCCACGCGTGATTGCGCCAGGCCGGGGCCGGCATAATGGAAGCCGCATTTCTGGATGACGCGACGCGAGGCCGTGTTAACGACGCGGCAGCTGGCATAAAGCCGATCGATCTCAGTGGCGCGAAAAGCCAGATCGACAAGCGCATGTGCTGCTTCGGTGGCGAAGCCTTGACCCTGATGCGGACGGCCGATCCAGTAGCCGAGCGTGAGACCCTGGCGGCCCTGGATCAGGCTGGCGCAACCAATAAGGGCGCCGGTGTCAGCGAGGGTCAGCGCATAGCCTGCCCCGGCTCGGGGCTGGCTCCAGTTATTGATAAAGGCCAGCGCGTGCTGTTCGCCATAGGGATGCGGCATGGTTGCGAGCATGGCAGCAAGCTGGCGGTCATTGGCCAATTTTACGAGATCGGCCACGTCGTCCGCATGCGGCGGACGCATCACCAGTCGTTCGGTGATCAATACCGGGCAGTTGATCGTCAGTGCCTGCGCTTCGTCGACCTCATCCGTCTCGACAACCATGTGCAGTCCCTCCAGAGCACAAGAAAAAAGGGGAGATGGCTGCCCATCTCCCCTTCATCTGATCTGGTTTTTCACCAGACACCGGACCCCGAGATGGGTGCCGGTGTTGGTGGTGCGGAACCGGCTACTCCGCGGCTTCGGCCAGTGCGTCGACCGACACGTAGGTACGGCCGTTGGCTTTCGCGCGGAACGACACGGCACCTGGAACGAGCGCAAAAAGGGTATGGTCCTTGCCCATGCCCACATTGGTGCCCGGATGCCACTTGGTGCCGCGCTGACGAATGATGATGTTGCCCGGAATGACCTGCTCGCCACCGAACTTCTTCACGCCAAGGCGCTTGGATTCCGAATCGCGACCGTTGCGCGAAGAACCGCCAGCTTTCTTATGTGCCATGGATCTACTCCTTGAATGGCGCTCTTTGTGCCTGATGACCTCTTAGGGATCAAGCGGCGCCCAAAATTGTCGTTGCGTCAATCCAAGCCGTTCAGCCTGAATCAGTTCCTCAAGCGGCCGAAATGCCGGTGATGCGAACCACCGTGTGCATCTGGCGCTGACCGCGCTTGCGGCGTGAATTCTGACGGCGGCGCTTCTTGAACGCGATGACGGTCTTGGAACGGCCGTGCTCGACGATCTCTGCGGTGACCTTGGCGCCGGAAACGAAGGGCGCGCCGAGCGTGGTGTTGTCGCCATCGCCATAAGCGAGGACTTCGCCGAACTCGATCGTGTCGCCGGGATTGCCGGTGAGGTTGCTGATGGTGACGACGTCGTCGGCAGCAACGCGGTACTGCTTACCGCCGGTCTTGATGACTGCGAACATCTTTCTTCCTTTCGGTGTTCATCCGGCTCTGAGCGGGAAACCGCCCGGCCGTCTTCTTGTCAGTCTTGTTGCTCGAATTGCGTCCGGCCTCACGGAAAGGACCACGTGTTTGGCGCAAACCAAGCACGGCACGCACGGATCGAGGATCCATGCATGATCGCGCGTCCATAAAGGAGCGGTCTCGCTGCGTCAAGGTCACAGCGAAGAGACTTCGCATCGAACATGCTTTGGGCCCTTGTGTCGGCCCGCTACTGCCTATATGGAGTGCGCCGCGCCCTTCATCGGGCGGACCAGCCGCGGAGAGGTGGCAGAGTGGTCGAATGCACCGCACTCGAAATGCGGCATGGGTGCAAGCTCATCGGGGGTTCGAATCCCCCCCTCTCCGCCATCGGCTTTTATAAGCAGTAAAAGCGCAACGCCTCTGCTGAACCTCGTCTAGTTCATCGTCTTAGCGTCACGTCAGGAGCATCAGCGTCGCTGGGCTCAAACGTGCAGGTAGCGGTTCTTGATGTCGGGGTTGTCGACGAGCCCAGCGCTGTCGCCACTCCAAACCACCCGGCCTTTTTCGATCACCACGTGGCGGTCGGCGAAGCGGGCGAGGACGTCGACATTCTTGTCGATGACGAGAATGGCCTCGCCTTCGGACTTGATGGAGCGCAGGCAGGTCCAGATTTCTTCGCGCATTAGGGGCGACAGCCCTTCAGTGGCTTCGTCGAGCACGATCAGGCGGGGGTTGGTCATCAGGGCACGGCCTACTGCCAGCATCTGCTGCTCGCCGCCTGAAAGCTGGTTGCCCATGTTGCGCCGGCGTTCTTTCAGGCGCGGAAACATGCGGTAGATGCTCTCGAGCGTCCATTTGGGCGCGCGTCGATCGGCGCGCCGCGTGGCGACGAGGTTTTCTTCCACGCTGAGCGTCGGGAAGATCTGGCGGCCTTCCGGCACAAGACCCAGGCCTTGCTGGGCGATGGCGTGAGGCGGTTTGCCGGTCATGTTGAGGCCGTCCACGAAGACCTTGCCACCCTTTGGCGGCAAGAGCCCGAAAATCGAGTTGATCGTCGTGGTCTTGCCCATGCCGTTGCGGCCCAGCAGGGTCACGACTTCGCCGGCACGAACCTCGAAATTGATGCCGAACAGGATGCGCGACTGACCATAGGCGTTCTGCAGGCCTTCCACCTTCAGCATCAGGCGATCTCCTCTTCGCCGAGATAGGCTGCGCGGACATCCGGATGCGCGCGCACGGCGGCGGGCTCGCCGGAGGCGATGACGCGGCCATAAACGAGAACGCTGACATGGTCGGCAAGCGAGAAGACGGCGTCCATGTCGTGCTCGATCAGGACCAGCGTGTGCGAGCCGCGTAAGGAGCGCATCAGATCGACGAGAACGGCGGATTCTTCATGGCCTGTGCCGGCCAGTGGCTCGTCGAGCAGCAGGAGGCGCGCGCCGGTGGCAAGGGCGATGGCGATTTCGAGCTGGCGCTTCTCGCCGTGCGACAAGGAGCCGGCGCGTCGGTGGGCCCGGTCGGCGAGCTGGACACGCGCCAAGGCGGCACTTGCCTGGGCGTTGATGTCGTCTTCCCGACTGGCGTTGCGGAAGAAGCGGAAGCTCGATCCGGAACGCGCCTGAACGGCCATGGCGACGTTTTCCAGTACGCTGAAGCCGTCGAGAATGGAGGTGATCTGGAAGGAGCGGGCGAGCCCCAGATGCACCCGGTTTTGCATGGAAAGCGGGGAAATATCCCGCCCATCGAAGAAAATCTTCCCGAAATCGCTCTTCAAATTCCCGGAAAGCTGATGGATCAGGGTGGTTTTTCCCGCTCCATTGGGACCGATCAGGGCGTGGATCTCGCCGGCCTCTACCGCGAGATCGACGTTGTCTGTGACCTTCAGGGCGCCGAAATTTTTGCGGAGACCCTCGACCTTGAGCAGGACGTCAGACATCGGAGCCTCCCCGCAAGCGCCGCGCCAATCCGCTCATGCCGTCGCGGCTGCCGAGCACCACCAGAACGAGGATGAGGCCGAGGCCGAGCTTCCAGTGTTCGGAGAAGTGGGCGAGCACGTCTTCCAGAAGGATGAAAACGGTTGCGCCGATGATCGGGCCGAGCAGCGTTCCCATGCCGCCAAGAACCACCATGACGATCAGTTCGCCGGAGCGCGCCCAGGTCATGTAGGCGGGCGACACGAACTGCACCTGGTTGGCAAGCAGGACGCCGGCAAGGGCGGCAATCATGCCGGCAATGACATAGGCGGTGAGCTGGAAGGAAAAAGGCGAAAAGCCGATCGCGCGCATGCGGGTGGGATTGTCGCGGGTGCCGCGCAGGACCCGTCCGAAGCGGGAGGCAACCAGCATGCGCATGAGCAGGAAGGCAGCCGCCAGCACGCCGAGCACGCCATAGAACAGGACGAGGTTGCTTCGCAGCAGATCGGCGCCGAAGAGGGTGGAGCGGCCTGACAAGGATATGCCGTCATCGCCGCCGAAGGCTGACAGCGACACCATGAAGAAGAACGCCATCTGGCCGAAGGCGAGCGTGATCATGATGAAGTAAACGCCGCTGGTGCGCAGCGAAAGATAGCCTGTAACAAGAGCGAAAAGGCCGGACGCAGCGAGAGCCGCCGCGATCTGCAGCAGAAGATCGTTGATGCCATAGCTCGACAGGATGCCGACGGCATAAGCGCCGATCCCGATATAGGCAGCATGGCCGAAGGACACGAGGGCGCCGTAGCCCATGATCAGGTTGAGCGAGAGGGCGGCCAGCGCGAAGATCAGCATGCGCGTGGCGACTACGAGGATGAAGCTGTCGCCTGTCGCCAGTGCGAGCAGCGGTACGGCGGCAAACAGGCCGAAAATGAGCCAGGGTGCGCTTTGCGCGAGCAAGGGCGGGCGGACGTGAGGCGCATCGATTACCGAGGAGGAGACCGGCCCTAGTGACGGTGTCGCGGCTTCGCTCATCGTGTGCCTCCTCCCATCGGAAACAGACCGGTGGGCCTGAGGTAAAGCACGGCCGCCATCAGGATATAAACCAGCATGGGCGCAAGCGTGCGGCCCATTTGTGCGGCGGCCGCAGGGTCGAGCAGGTTGCGCAGCAGCATCGGGCCGAAGGAGCGACCAAGCGTATCCACGAGGCCGACAAGGATCGCCGCAACAAAGGCGCCGCGTACCGAGCCGACGCCGCCGATGACGATCACCACGAAGGTCAGGATCAGGATCGAGTCGCCCATTCCGGGATCGACCGACAGGATGGGCGCCACCATGCCGCCGGCGAAGCCCGCAAGCATGGCGCCGAGGCCGAACACGATCATGAAGAGCCGGCGAATGTTGACGCCGAGTGCCGAAACCATCGCGCCATGGGTCGCACCCGCACGCAGCAGCATGCCGAGCCTCGTATGATTGACCATGAAATAAAGGCCGAGCGCGGTTGCGAGGCCGGCTGCGATGATGAGGATGCGGAAGGTGGGATAGCGCAGGTTGCCCATGAGCTGGATCGAACCTGAAAAGGCTTCCGGCATGGGCACACTGAGGGGAGCGGAGCCCCAGATGATCTTGACGGTCTCGTTGAGGATCAGGATCAGGCCGAAGGTCGCCAAGACCTGATCGAGGTGACTTCGATCATAAAGACGGCGGAAGACGAGCACTTCCAGCGCGATACCAATGGCCAGCGTTGCCGGGAGAGCGATCAGGATCCCATAGGCGAAGCTTCCGGTCATCGCCGCGAACGCAGCGGTGAGATAAGCGCCGATCATATAAAGCACGCCATGCGCGAGATTGATCAGGTCCATGACGCCGAAGATCAGCGTCAGTCCGGCGGCAACCAGGAACAGCAGGATGCCGAACTGGATGCCGTTGAGGGACTGAAGAAGAAACAGGTTGAGCATAGGCAAGTCCGACAATCACGACGCGGCCGACGGGTCGCGATGTCCCTCGTCGGCCTTCTCGGAAGATGCGCGAAGGGCGATAGGCAGGCCGGAACGGCCTGTATCGCCCCGACCGACTTACATCTTGCACTCGGACGCGTAGTTGTCCTTGTAGTCGTCGAAGATGGTCTCGACATAGGACGTCGCGAACTGGCCGTCCGCACGCTTGACCACTTTCGTCAGGTAGAAATCCTGGATCGGAAAGTGGTTGTCGCCTAAGGCGAACTGGCCGCGCGGCGAGGTGAATTCGGCAGTCTTCATGGCCTGACGCAGCGCGTCCTTGTCCTCGAGATTGCCGCCGGTCTTCTTCAGCGCCGCATCGATCAGCATGGCGGCATCATAGGCCTGAACGGCATAGGTCGCCGGCACGCGCTTGTATTTTGCCTCATAGGCGGTCGTGAAAGCCCTGGCTTCCGGCGTATCGAGGTCCGGTGCCCAGTTCGATCCGGCCATGAAGCCGAGCGCCGCGTCCTGCTGTGCCGGGAGGGTGGTTTCGTCCACCGTAAAGGCGGACAGGAACGGGGTCGCTTCGAGGCCGGCCTGGCGGTACTGCTTGACGAAGTTCACGCCCATGCCGCCGGGAAGAAAGGCATAAACAGCGTCCGGTGCATCGGCCGCGATCTGGGCGAGTTCAGCCGAAAAATCGAGCTGGCCGAGCGGAACATACAGCTCCTGTGCAGCCTCGCCCTTGTAGGAATGCTTGAAGCCAGCCAGCGCGTCCTTGCCGGCCTGGTAGTTCGGCGCAATGAGGACGACGCGCTTGTAGCCCTGCGTTTCCGCATATTTGCCGGACACCTCGTGCATCTGGTCGTTCTGGTAGGATGTCACGAACAGGTTGGCGTTGCAGTCCTTGCCGGCGAGGTTCGACGTGCCGGCGTTGGTGCTGATGAGGAAGGCGCCGGAAGCCGTCACGGGCTTTACGATTGCATTGAGCACGTTGGAGAAGATCGGTCCGACCACGAAGTCGACCTGATCGCGTTCCACCAGCTGCTGTGCCTTGCTAACGCCGATATCGGGCTTCTGCTCGTCGTCCTGGATAATGATTTCGGCATCGAGCCCGCCGAACTTGTTGCCGAGCTTCTCGGCCGCAAGCAGGAAGGCGTCGCGCGATTGTTCCCCAAGAAGCGCGGACGGCCCGCTCAGCGTATAGATTAGGCCGATCTTGACCTTCTTGTCTTGCGCCTTGTCCTGGGCATGGGCTGCGCCGGTCAGCGCGGTTGCAGTCAGCAGCGCGAGCGCCAGCTTGGTCATCTTGCTCATCGTTCCACCTCTAAAAGCTTATCATTGTTATGGCCGTGCATCCGGATGACTGCGCTCCCACACGCAGTTGCCGGACGGTTCCTTATTCACTCGGCGGAGGCAGGAACTGAACCTCGTGTGCCGATGCTATGCGAACAACATCTTGCGGGTCACCGACATTGTTGATCTTCGTGAATAGGTCCCACAGTTTCGCGGATGGCGATACCCAAAAGATGCACTTCACGACCTGGTCGGACTTGTTGAAGATGCCATGCGCGATGTTGCGTGGCAGGCAGATCAGGTCGCCGGGTCCTGCCACCACATCCTTGCCGTCGAGGGTGAGGTCGAAGCGGCCTTCGAGCATGTAGATGAACTCGTCCTGCGTGGTGTGGATGTGCGGCGGGACGAAGGTGCCGGGAGGAAAGGTCGCGTGCCAGGACATCGAGCTGTCATAGTGATGCTTCGGCACATAGGTCTGGCCGAGAATGTTCCAGACGATCCCGTCGATGGACTTGCCGGATTGGGTAATGCCGGCTTCATGTTGGGTCATCGTGATGGTCCTTCTTGTGGTTCAGATCAGGAAGCGCGGGCCTGGTTGACCTGGCTGGTCGAGAAGCCTGCGGTTGCGGCATAGCCGCGGACGATCGCTTCGCGTTCGGCAAAGCTGATGACGCCGTCGAGGTCGGCGCATCCGTTGGGCGCGCGCCGCTCGACTTCATCGATGACGCCTTCGGGGCCGCCCTTGCGATTGAGGCGCACGATCTCGGCCGTGGCCGGCAAACGCGACGCTTGATAGGCGGCCAAGGCAGCACGGCCATGTTCGGCTTGCGCAAGGCAATCGGCCAGCATGCGCGCATCGATGATGGCCTGGCTCGCGCCATTCGAGCCGACCGGATACATCGGATGCGCGGCGTCTCCGATCAGCGCCACGCGGCCATCCGTCCACCAAGGCAGGGGATCGCGGTCGCACATTGGATATTCGAAGAATGTGTCGGTCGCCCGCACAAGGGCAGGCAGGTCGATCACGTCGACGCCAAACTTCTCGACATGCGGCATCAGCTCTTCATGCGTTCCGCGCCGGCTCCAGTCTTCGCGCTTCGGTGCAGGCGCGCCATCGACGCCGGGGCGGTAGGTCACCACCCAGTTGTTGAGGACCTTGCCCGGCAGCGTGCCCCGCGCGATCGGATAAAGAACGAGCTTATAGGTAAAGCCGCCGGCCACGATCATGGTGCGGCCATCGAGGAACGGCTCGGTTTCGGTCGCACCGCGCCACATCATGACGCCGTTCCATTTCAGCCCGGCTTCGTTCGGGAACATCTGGCGGCGGATGACGGAATGGATCCCGTCGGCGGCAATGACGACATCGCCGCTGGCGGAGGAGATTGCGCAGCCTTCGGTGAAATAAACGGTGGCCGAGCCTTCGTTTTGTTTATAGCCGGTGCAGGCCTGGCCGGTCACCACGGCATCCGAGCCGAGGCGTTCAAGAACCGCCCTATGCAGCATTGCCTGTAGATGGCCGCGGTGAATGGAGAATTGCGGCACGTCATAGCCGGCGTCGATGCCGCGCGGCTCGCGCCAGATTTCCTGGCCGTGGCGGGTCGCATAGATCAATTCGCGCGTACGGATGCCGATCTCGTCAAGCGCGGGCAGAAGTCCAAGCTCCGCCAGTTCACGGATCGCGTGCGGCAGGACGTTGATGCCGACGCCGAGTTCACGGATTTCGGGTGCGGCCTCGAAGATCTGGCAATCGAGCCCGCGTGCATGCAGCATAAGGGCCGTTGTCAGGCCACCGATGCCACCACCGACGATGATTGCTTTCATCGCTGTTCCCCTTGTTTGCGCTTAGTCTCGGCGCTGCAGCACTTCGGCTGCTTGGGGGTGATGCTACGAGGGCTTGTCCGCCTTTCTATCGTCAAAGCGCCAACCTGTCGGCAAAGCGCCAAAATCACGATCCGAGGAGTGCTGCAACGCACGGCTTGCGCAGGATGAACGCGGTGATAGTTTAATCTTCAAATAAAAAGATCAGGGACATGAAGATGACGCAAGCAGGCTGCCTATACCGGCTTTCGCCTTCGCTCGATGCTTTCCAGGCCACCATGTCGGGACTTCTGCGCCCATGCCGCATCAGCCAGAAGTCGAGCCGCACCTATCGCACCGAAGTTTCCCATGGCGGCATGCGGCCCTTCGGGCTGACAGCTATCCGCATCGGCGGCCAGGCGCGCATCGCGGTGGACGCGCATCGTGACATGACGCTGCTGCAAGTGCCGCTGCAAGGCCATTTCATTTCACGCGACCGCCGTGGCGACGGCCTGCGTTATGGCGCAGGGCTCAACGCGCAGCTGGTGGATGCGCATTCGCCGATCGACCTTGAATTCGAGCCATCCACCCGCATGCTGATCTTCAACCTGAACGACAGCCAGATCGAGTTGATCGGCGGCAAGCAGGTGGTCGAGCAGTTCACCTACAAGAACCGCGTCATCACGCTCGACAATGCCGCCGGAAAAGCCTTCTACCAGCTGGCGCAGTTCGTGATGCGTGAGATCGAAGCGGATCAGGCCACGTTCTTTAATGACGGCCTCGCCGACCGGCTTGAGGATTGTCTGCTTCTGTCACTGGCCGCGGCCCTGGAAGCATCGCCGCAGCCGGCGGCACGCTCCGGACCGGTGCCCTATTATGTCCAGCGGGCGGAGCGCTTCATGGCGGACCGGCTGCGTGATCCACTGACGTTGACCGATATCGTGCAAGCTGCCGGCACAAGTGCGCGCACGCTGCATCGGACCTTTCGCGAGGTGCGCGGCGACACGCCGCTTGGCGTGTTGAAGCGGATGCGGCTGGAACGGGTTCATGCCGAGCTTGTCGGCGGAAAATGTGCCACCGGTGACATTACCCGCATGGCGATGGGCTGGGGCTTCAATCACATGAGCCTGTTTGCCGCCGACTACCGCAAACAGTTCGGCAGGGCGCCTTCTGCAACGGTGATCGAGGCCCGCCGCTGCTGAGCTGACTGCGGTCTGGGTCAAGCGAGAAACTGTCCAAGCGGCGATTTGAACCCAAGCCTGCTTTGCTGTAGGCCACCGCATATTAGAGGTCGCAGGAACAGGAACCAATATGTCGGATCAAGATGATGCCTATGTCTATGACGAGGTGACAGGCGAGTGGCGGCCGGCTTCCGAGATGGCGGCGGCTGAGGCGAGTGCGGCCGAGGTGCGCGATGCTTCAGGCAATCTTCTGGCCGACGGCGACTCGGTTGTTCTGGTGAAAGATCTCAAGGTTAAAGGTGCCGGGCAGACGCTGAAGCAGGGCACGCTGATCAAGTCGATCCGGCTGACCGACAATCCCGAGGAGATCGATTGCCGGCATGATGCGATTAAGGGCCTCGTGCTGCGCACGGAGTTTGTGCGCAAGCGCTGAGGCGCATTGGGGAGCGGCCCCTTCAGCGAGGGTGGCCCAGTTCTCACGCATAAGTGTGACGCGCCGTTATCCATATGGCAGCAGCGATGGAGCCTCGCTGTATGTCAGAAATTCCCTGTTAGGGACTCCCTGTCAGTGATGGCGCAAGACGGGAACGTGCGCCTTGCTTGCCGCCATGCTCCCTGGCGCAAACCACGTGTTGAGCACTTTGCCTGCCTATGTTCTTGACCAGACATCTCCGCTATTGGCTCTTCATAGCAACTCTGCTTCTGGGGTTCTGCGGTGCGTCGGCCTTGATGCTCACGGAACTGCGCCGCGACAGCTGGACGATTGCAAACACCGGCGCGCGCAATCTGCTGACAGTTCTTTCGCAGGATATCGAAAGCAATATCGGCTCTTATGATCGTGTTCTGCTGAGCGTCGTCACCAAGCTCGAAGATCCCGCTTTCTTGAGCCTCGAGCCGAGACTGCAGCAGTCCTTCGTGTTCGGCGCCACGCTGATCAAGCCCTATTTCACCAGCCTTCTGGTTCTGGACAAGGACGGCAACGTCATCCGCGATGCCGGCGGCGTGCCGCCGCGCGTCGATAATTTCTCGGACCGCTCTTATTTCCAGGCGCATGCGAACGACAAGTCGGTCGGCCTTTTCATCAGCACGCCGTTTCAAAGGCGTCTGACAGGCAATGACGAAGTGCTTGGCCTCAGCCGCCGGATCAACGCACCCGACGGGACTTTTGCCGGCGTGGTGGTCGGTACGTTGCGGCTGCAATATTTCCGCGACCTGTTTGAACAGGCCGAGCTAAAGTCGCACGACTCCATCAACCTGTTTTCGCAAACCGGCACGCTGCTGATGCGCAGCCCTTATCTGGAAGATCAGATCGGGCGCGATCTGTCCGCAACGCCCAATGTGCGCCGCTTCATCGCGTCGTCGTCCGGCAGCTTTTCCGGCGTTGCGGCGGTGGACGGCGTCACGCGCGTTTATAATTTCGTTCGGATCGGCAATCTTCCGCTGATCGTCAATATAGCGCTGTCACATGACGACATCTTCGAGGCTTGGCGTACGCAAGCCTTGTGGATCGGCAGCGTGCTTACGCTTCTTTGCGCCATGACGATGATGCTTGCCTTCGTGGTGCGGCGTGAATTCGTCAAGCGCGCGCTAGCCGAAGCGGTCACCCGGCAAAGCGAGGCGCAATATCGGCTGTTGGCGGAAAACGCCACCGACCTGATCATACGGCTCGATGGCGACCTCGTGCGGCGCTATGTGTCGCCGGCATCCCACGCGATGCTCGGCCTCGATCCCTCGGAAATGGTGGGGCATCGTACCCGTGGGATCATCCATCCCGATGATTGGCCGACCGTCGAGCAGATGGTTGCCGAAGCACGCGTGACAGGAAAGCCGGCGGAAGCGATCTATCGCCTGCAGCACAAGTCCGGCGCTTATGTCTGGGTGGAAGGCCGCTACAGTTTTGTTGCGGATGACGAAGGCTTCATTGTCGTTCTGCGCGATATTTCCACCCGCAAGTCAGCTGAGCTGAAGCTGGCGGCCGCACATGCCGAGCTGGCAAAGCGGGCGAATACGGATGGTTTGACCGGGCTCGCCAACCGCCGCCGCTTCGACGAGGCGTTCGAGGCCGAACATGCCAAGGCCGTGGATCAGTCCAAATCGCTGTCGCTTCTCCTCATCGACGTCGACCGCTTCAAGCTGTTCAACGACACTTATGGCCATCAGGCCGGCGACGAATGTCTGCGCCGTGTCGCCAAGGCGATCGAAGCCTGTATCCGGCCGAGCGATCTTTGCGCGCGCTATGGCGGCGAGGAAATTGTGGTGCTTTTGCCCGGCAGTGACGATGCTGCCGCCTACAGGGTCGGCGAACGCATCCGCATGGCTGTCGAGAGCCTCGACATCCCGCATATGGAAAACGCGTCCGCGGGCAAGCGGGTGACGATCTCCATCGGTTGCGCGACGCAGGAACCGGGATCGGACGAGCCCGCTTTGGCGCTGATCGCGCAGGCGGATCGCCGCCTCTACGAGGCCAAGCGAACCGGCCGCAATCGTGTTCTATCGGCGTTCTCCATGCCGACGGCCTCCGAGCCGCCGAAATTGGAAAACGAACCCGTCCGCCTTGAGGCCGTCGAAACCTTTCTAAGCTCCGCACAGGAAAAAGGGTCCAGCAGTCTGGATCTGATTGCGCGAAGTGCGGCCGAGCTTCTGGATGCACCGATCGGCTTCGTGTCGCTTGTCGGGAAAGACGAGCTGACGCTGATCGGGCGTCATGGCCTTGGCATCAGCACGGTGCCGCGCGACATTGCTTATTGCTCGCACACTATTGCGGGCAGCGAGCCCATGGTGGTTTACGACGCGCTTTCCGACACGCGCTTCAAGGAAAACCCGCTTGCCCAAGGTGATGAAGGGCTGCGCTTTTATGCCGGTGCGCCTTTGGTTGATCCCGAAACGGGAGAGACCGTCGGGGCCGTTTGCGTTTCCGATTACAAGCCGCGTGACAACGTGACGGCATCCGAGCGGGACATCCTCAAGGATCTGTCCAAGCTCGTCATCGACGAGCTGCGATAAACGAGCGAGGCGCCGCTTAAATAGCGCCGACGAAGCGCCGGGCTTCGACCAGCCAATAAAGCTTGTAGAACCCCTAAAGCGCAGCTATGCGGGAACTGACTTAAACGCGATCCGGCCGCTTATTTCAGGTATTGCTGAATAGAGTTTGCCGAATACTGCTTCTTAGCAGTGACGCAATTCGAGGGTTCCGGGATCGATGTCTGTTTTCGGCGTGGCGGAAAGGCTGCGTTCTTCTCCTGCCCAGGCCTGGACCCTGAGTTTCGTGGCCTTCGCCGTCTCGCTTGCCGCACGCTTCTTGTTCGACGACATGCTGCCGGCCGGTTTTCCGTATCTGACCTTTTTTCCGGCCGTCATTTTGACAGCCTTCTTTGCGGGCTTGTGGCCGGGGATCGTCTGCGCCGTGTTGTGCGGGCTGTCGGCCTGGTACTGGTTCATTCCGCCTTTCAATAGTTTTCACGTGAATCATCAAAGCTTCATCGCCTTGCTGTTTTACGCCTGCATCGTGTCGGTCGACATCCTGCTCATTCAGTTGATGCACGGCGCGACAGAAGGTTTGCGAGCCGAGCGAGCCGTGACCCGCGAACTGTATGACCAGCAGCGCGAGATGGTGGCCCAGCTGAAGGACCGCGAAGAGCGGCAGCAGGTGCTGCAGAACGAGCTGTCGCACCGGATGAAGAACACGCTTGCCATGGTTCAGGCCGTGGTCGGGCAGAGCCTGCGTCATGCACCGGATCTGAAAACCGCTTCGGACACGGTGTCGGCGCGCATTCTGGCACTCGGCCGCTCGCAAGACATGCTGACGCAAAGCAATTGGCAGAGCGCGGATATCCGCTCCATCATCGAAGCGTCGCTCGTTCCGCATGTGGACCATCCCGGACGCTTCCAGGTGGATGGCGATCCGATCGATCTCAACGCCACCCAAAGCATGGGCTTGGCCTTGATGCTGCATGAGCTTGCCACGAATGCCGCCAAATATGGCGCGCTGAGCACCGACTCCGGCACCGTGGGGATTGCCTGGAAACGGCGCGAGGAGCGCCACTTCGAGCTTACCTGGAGCGAAAGCGGCGGTCCGGTTGTTGTTACGCCGACGCGCCGCGGCTTCGGCTCACGCCTGATCGAGCGCGTTGTGCCTGGTTATTTCCAGGGAACAACCTCGGTGGACTACAGACCGGAAGGTCTGCAGGCAACGCTGACCGGCGTGGTGGAATCGCAGACGACCTGATCTGCACGCACATGCATTGCTTCATGCGCGTGCATGTCATTGCTTCAGTTCAAGTGGCAAAATTAACGTATGTTATAATTGACACCTAGTTCATGAAACGAACTTGCCAGCAACCGGAACATGGCTGCGCCATTATTTGAGTTGGCGCGGTTTATAGTACTGAAATTAACTCGAATCTCATTTTGAAAGAACTATATCCGGGATGACAGCAAGCCTGGACCCGCCGGATGCCGATGGAATTGTCTTCAAGCGACGAAGCTCTTCGCCAAGAAACCCTTCGACGCTACGACATTCTGCATACGCCGCCGGAAGGCTTTTTCGACAAGATCGTGCAGATGGCGGCTTCTGTTTTTCAGGTGCCGATCTCGCTCGTCACGCTCGTGGACGATGACACCCAATGGTTCAAAGCCAGGGTCGGGCTGGATATCTGCGGCACCGACCGCAGTGTTTCCTTTTGTGACCATGCTATCCGCCAGCCTGATGTGATGGTGGTGGACGATGCGTTGAAAGACCCGCGCTTCCGCGACAATCCGCTTGTGACCGGTGCGCCTTTCATCCGCTTCTACGCCGGCGCGCCCATCGTTGCGCCCAATGGCTCCGCCTTGGGAAGCCTGTGCATCATCGATACCAAACCGCGGCCAAGGCCGAGCGAGCAGGAACTCGACCTGCTGCAGCAAATGGCCAATCTGGTGATGCAGCAGTTAGAAACGCGTGTGCTGGAAAGCGTCAAGCGCGGCGCGATCGAACTCGCACGCACGACACCCGATGCGGTCGTGGTGATCGGCACGCAACGCGAAGTCATGTTCTGGAACAGAAGTGCCGAGCGTATTCTTGGCCGAGCGCGCGAGACGATCGTCGGGCGTTCCTTCGAGCAGATCTTTCCGGCCATCCAAGGCGAGAAGTTGCAGGCCGCCCTTGAAGGCAGCCGCGATGCGCCGTTCGAGGGCTTCGTCATTCTTCCGGATGGATCGAGCCGTGCGATCGAGTTTACTGCGGCACCCTGGAACGATCATGGCCGCCCTTATGTGGGGTTCATGATCCGCGACATCACAGACCGAAAAAAGGCCCGTGCATCCCTGGAAGCGGCTCTGGCTCTCGCGGAAGCCAGCAAGCGCGAGGTCGAAGACAGCCGGCGCTTCCTCGATGCGGTGATCGAAAACCTGCCATCAGTCGTTTTGGCCAAGGACGAAGCGTCGCGCTACATCTTGGCCAACTCCGCCGCTGAGACCTTTCTCGGCGTGCCGCGCAGCGCAATCCTCGGCAAAACGCCGGAGGAGCTGTTTCCCGCCTGGCGGGCGCAATACATCCTCGCCGA
>NZ_BMZQ01000002.1:977500-1227500 GCF_014652875.1 Tianweitania populi
AACTGGAGGACCGAACCCGCATCTGTTGCAATAGATTGGGATGACTTGTGGCTAGGGGTGAAAGGCCAATCAAACTCGGAAATAGCTGGTTCTCCGCGAAATCTATTTAGGTAGAGCGTCGACCGAATACCCTCGGGGGTAGAGCACTGGATGGGCTAGGGGTCCTCACCGGATTACCAAACCTAACCAAACTCCGAATACCGAGGAGTACTAGTCGGCAGACACACGGCGGGTGCTAACGTCCGTCGTGGAAAGGGAAACAACCCTGACCAACAGCTAAGGTCCCCAAGTTATGGCTAAGTGGGAAAGGATGTGAGGATCCCAAAACAACCAGGATGTTGGCTTAGAAGCAGCCATCATTTAAAGAAAGCGTAACAGCTCACTGGTCTAAATAAGGGTCTTTGCGCCGAAAATGTAACGGGGCTCAAGCCATACACCGAAGCTTTGGGTTTGGCACTTTGTGCTAAGCGGTAGCGGAGCGTTCTGTAAGTCTGCGAAGGGATACCTGTGAGGGGTCCTGGAGATATCAGAAGTGCGAATGCTGACATGAGTAACGATAAAGAGGGTGAGAGACCCTCTCGCCGAAAGTCCAAGGGTTCCTGCTTAAAGTTAATCTGAGCAGGGTTAGCCGGCCCCTAAGGCGAGGCCGAAAGGCGTAGTCGATGGGAATCACGTTAATATTCGTGAGCCTGGAGGTAGTGACGGATCGTGTGTGTTGTTCGACCTTATTGGATTGGTCGGGCTTCGAAGCGGTCCCAGGAAATAGCTCCTCCTTATAGCCCGTACCCGAAACCGACACAGGTGGACTGGTAGAGTATACCAAGGCGCTTGAGAGAACTCTGCTGAAGGAACTCGGCAAATTGCACGCGTAACTTCGGAAGAAGCGTGACCCTTTTGCGGGCAACCGTATGAGGGTGGCACAGACCAGGGGGTAGCGACTGTTTACCAAAAACACAGGGCTCTGCGAAGTCGCAAGACGACGTATAGGGTCTGACGCCTGCCCGGTGCTGGAAGGTTAAGAGGAGGGGTGCAAGCTCTGAATCGAAGCCCCAGTAAACGGCGGCCGTAACTATAACGGTCCTAAGGTAGCGAAATTCCTTGTCGGGTAAGTTCCGACCTGCACGAATGGCGTAACGACTTCCCCGCTGTCTCCAGCAGAGACTCAGTGAAATTGAATTCCCCGTGAAGATGCGGGGTTCCTGCGGTTAGACGGAAAGACCCCGTGCACCTTTACTATAGCTTTACACTGGCATTCGTGTCGGCATGTGTAGGATAGGTGGTAGACTTTGAAGCCAGGGCGCCAGCCTTGGTGGAGTCATCCTTGAAATACCACCCTTATCTATATGGATGTCTAACCGCGACCCGTTATCCGGGCCCGGGACAGTGTATGGTGGGTAGTTTGACTGGGGCGGTCGCCTCCTAAAGAGTAACGGAGGCGCGCGATGGTGGGCTCAGAACGGTCGGAAATCGTTCGCTGAGTGCAATGGCATAAGCCTGCCTGACTGCAAGACTGACAAGTCGAGCAGAGACGAAAGTCGGTCATAGTGATCCGGTGGTCCCGTGTGGAAGGGCCATCGCTCAACGGATAAAAGGTACGCCGGGGATAACAGGCTGATGACCCCCAAGAGTCCATATCGACGGGGTTGTTTGGCACCTCGATGTCGACTCATCGCATCCTGGGGCTGGAGCAGGTCCCAAGGGTATGGCTGTTCGCCATTTAAAGCGGTACGTGAGTTGGGTTCAGAACGTCGTGAGACAGTTCGGTCCCTATCTGCCGTGGGTGTAGGAATATTGATAGGATCTGTCCCTAGTACGAGAGGACCGGGATGGACGAACCTCTGGTGGACCTGTTGTGGCGCCAGCCGCATAGCAGGGTAGCTACGTTCGGACGGGATAACCGCTGAAGGCATCTAAGCGGGAAACCCACCTAAAAACGAGTATTCCCTGAGAGCCGTGGAAGACCACCACGTTGATAGGCCGGGTGTGGACGTGCAGTAATGCATGAAGCTTACCGGTACTAATAGCTCGATTGGCTTGATCATTCTCATTTGCCAATGCCCATCTGCGATGGGTATAGCCAGCTTTCTTTGTCCTCACGGATGAGCGCAGCTAACGCTGCTATCCTCCGGACAGGGCGCCGAAAAGTCGGCGATCCTCGGGTTAAGCCCGAGGACAGGCTCCCAATTCGGCCTTGCGGACCTTGTGGTCCGGAAGGTTGTGGCCTTGCCTGCAGAAAAGATAAAACGGGCTCAGCCCTGCACCAGCTTCTCATCCTTTGACATGCGCTTTGCCGACCTGGTGGTTATTGCGGAGTGGCTGCACCCGATCCCTTTCCGAACTCGGCCGTGAAACGCTCCAGCGCTGATGGTACTTCGTCTCAAGACGCGGGAGAGTAAGTCGCTGCCAGGTCTGCCAAACGCATGTCAAAAACAACCGTCTTCTCTCACAAACACAGAACATCCCTTCCGGCCCCACAAAACAAGGGACCGCGCACAGGTGACGCGGGGTGGAGCAGCCCGGTAGCTCGTCAGGCTCATAACCTGAAGGTCGCAAGTTCAAATCTTGCCCCCGCAACCAAGCTTCACCCGTAACGTTAGATGCCTTGGCCTCCTTCCGGAGGCTATTCGCGTTGCGCCACAATCCTCCCGGAAGCAGATCGGAAGCAACCAAGAGAGGGTCGGCGACCGGTTCGAGCGGCAATCGGCGGCAAAAAGGCAGGCGAATGGAACACGCTTTAGGCCGGGTCGGCAAGCCTAGCGAAAATGAATTCGACTTGCGCCGTTCTACGAACTGTATGGACGCTCGCCCAGGCTCGTTACTGTCTCCCGGCGCCCCCGAGGACTGTTTTTCCACACACTTGTTTTAAGGCGTATGTGTCTGAAAGGCCTGTCTGCGTTTGCATAGCGCAAGTGCCCTCATCATCACAGGGATTAGCTTCTCTTGAGCAGCTTCCAGTGCAATCAGTCGCGTGCGGGTTGGCAGAAAGCTCTCAGTTTGCCTTCTAACAGATATCGGAAAGCTGAGATGATGTTACGTAGCCATGGGGTCCCGCATCTAGGTAGCCCCCTTGATCAGCATAACCGCCTGTTATGCTGACACCAGCTTGGTTCCTTCTGTTCGGTTAAAATGGCGCTAAACTAACGCAAACATCCAGCATGTGATCGAATGGCTTACACTTACCGCTTGAACTCTAGCCAATGACACGGCGGCAAGCACCAACCTCCCCGAGGACGATGCCGTCGGTCAACCGCTTCCTTCACAAGCTACCAGTTTCCAGCTGCAGCGTATCAGGCACAATGGATTTTGACAGCGATGCCAAGTTCATCGCGTGCATTCCCGTGCGCGATGAACAAGCCCATATCTCCCTATGTCTCGAGGCGTTGGACGGCGAGTTGGAAGGATGTGACGCTGTCGTTCTTGTAGCCAATGGTTGTCGAGACCGGACGGTTGACATCGCGATTCAAAGATTGACGCTGTGGAAGCGTCGCTGGCTTCTGATCGATTGTACGTGGAAGCCTGGTACCGGAAGCGCTTCGTTAGCACGACGTTTGGCAATGGACGTTGCGGGGCACTGCGGCGCTTCTAGTCTTCTGTTTTCCGTCGATGGCGATACGATCGTTCAGCCCGGTCTGCGAAACGCCTATATGCAGGAATTTGACCGTGGCTATGATCTGGTTTGTGGCCGCATCGGTTTCATTGCCTCGGAGACTGCCGGTCTCCCGGAGGCCGATCCTGCTCATGAAGCGGTCATCCGAGAGTATCGAGAGATGTCGCGTTTCATCGAAGCGCTCATCTTCCCGGATGAGAATAACCCGTGGCCGCATCACGGCAACATAGGCGGCGCGAACTTTGCACTACGTGCTGATGCGTATCAGCGGATCGGCGGACTTCCAACGCCGCCTTCCGGCGAGGATCGAGCGCTTCGAAGGCTATGTCAGGCGCATGATCTGCGCATTCGCTATTCCGATGGCCCTCGCGTCGAGACCTCGTGCCGGCTCTTCGGCCGCGCCAGCGGTGGGCTGTCGGATGAATTGCGGCGCAACCGCACCGAGACTGATCCCGTCGTTGACGAACTGCTTGAGCCGCCAGAGCAGCTTCTTCTTCGCCTGAGAAGTCGCCTGCAGTTCAGATCAGCATCGGACGCGCAGAAGGGCGATTTGTTGAAGGCACTAATTCTGCCACAAGCAGCAGTGGAGACAGTTCTGGCGCTTCCAAGCAGTGCAGGATGGCAGATGGTGGAAGACACCAGCGCGATGCTGCAGCGAACACGGATGCGTCTCAGCGATCTTGTTGAGCATCTTCCTGGTCTGCGACAGATGCTTTCCGCCGTTGAAGAAGCTCAATCCGAAAATCGGGAGTCTCTTCGACCTTGAGTGTCTCGAACGTCCGGCCCAGAGCGCACCGGAAGAAATCGGATGCTGTTCGCCCATCAAGCGGAGTGCCGGTCGAACCGAGCCAGGACACCACGACAATGCACGCGTCGGGCTCCAGGCGCGTCGTCAAATTGTCAGCGAGCGTTGTCAAAGCACCTTCGTCGAGGAAATAAAGTACCTCCGACAGAAGTACGAGATCGAAGGAACCATCAGGCATGTCGGCCGGCATGCTGCCTGTCCTGAAGTGTGCCTGCTCCCCCCATCCGAAGTTTCGGGCGCGCTGGATGATCGCTGGATCGCGATCGAAGCCGACGGCGGTTTGCACCAGCCCGGCCTGAAGCAAGGCTCCGGACAGGTGCCCTTCGCCACAACCCGCTTCAAGCGATTGTCGGAACGGTGTTTCGTGCCGCGTTTCGCTAAGCAGCGAAACAACTGACTCGCGCTTCTGCCTTTCATAGGCGGAACTGCGCACATGCCACGGATCGCCATCATCTGCGTAAAGCCGGGCAAAGTGATCCGGGCCGGGCAAGGATCCTGGAAGCTCAAGCCACGAGATGCGCTCGAGTGGCTGCGTATGATGATCAATGAACCAGTCGGGAAGAACGAAGCCGCTGGGACTGTCCGTCACGACCTTGCCTAGCTGGCTTGCATGACAGGCGATGGCGCGAGCCTTGAGTTCAGGCTCGGTTTCTACCCTGAAAGCCGTCATGCCTTCCGTCTGGCAGGCAACATCGTCTTCCAGCCGGCAAGTCCAAACCTCGTAGAAAAGGATCCGGAGGGTCGGCACCATCGAGCGAACTTCGAGCGCGATGGCTGCCGCGGTCGCGTGATCGGGGTGGGGATCGTCGGGATGCGGTGCTGCCAGAGCGGTTGCGCCTAGTCGCTCGCAGAGTTCAGCAACAGAGGCTGCAACAGAGGCTCGCTCAGGGTGCCTCCCTGATCCCCCGTCGGGAAGACCGAGGCGCAAATGCTCGGCATGGTCGCAGCCGAGCATGCGCATGGCGGTTCTTTGTTCTTCGCGCCTGATTGCTTCGAGGCTGTCGGGCGGAAAAAGCTTGGAGCCAGGATGTGAGCTGCCGCCATCGGTGAGCGCGACCAAGCCGAGCTTGCGTTTCGAACGCCCCGCTTCGATCAACAACGCCGAACAGCCCAACGTTTCGTCATCGGGATGCGGAGCAAGCACAACCAGCCCACCGCTGCCGACCAATCGCGAAACAGGCGCAACGTGTGCGGCGCGCATAACGGCGTTCCATTGACCCATGGTCGATGCGACCATGATCAAAGACTGCTCGCCAGTACACGGCCGTGCTGCAGCAACACGGCGTCCGGGTTGGCCTGACGTATATACACGGCCAGATCGCGGGTGAGCCGCTCAACCGGATGCGAGTTTTCGAACGAGCCTAGGCCAAGGGCTCGCTCGGCGAGATCGATGACGCTCATTGCTGCTTCTTCCGTAACCAGCCTGGAATAGGCGGACAAAGCCACCGTCTGGGCAATTTCGTCCGCATCGGCATTCGGCCTTGTGGTTTCAACGCGTTGCGCTGCATCCTCGATCCACAAACGCGCTGTTCGTGCCTGCATGATGGCGCGGCCGATCCGTGCCCGTTGCAGAGGATGCTCGGCACGGCCGTTGTCGTTCAATTCCCATGCAATGATTTTGACGATTGCTTCGATGGCGCCCAACTGCGCGGCCGCGCAACGCCATATGCCGCCCACGAACCAGGGTTCAAGACGATAGCAGTCGGGCTGTCCAACGAAGGCTTCTGGGCCGACGGTCAAATTCTCGAAGCTGTACGTACCGGATGCCGTGCGTTGCATGCCGCGATAATGCCAGGAAGACAGATCCACTCGCGAGGGATCATCGACGGGTAGAAGCAAGAGCTGCATGGGACCGTCTTTCTGGCTGATGGGCACGAGTGCGGCACGGAGAACTCCAGCACCGGACGCATAGCGCTTCGACCCGCTAAGGCACCACGCGCTTGTCCCTTCAACACCATCCAGCTTGACGGGCTCCCTGCCGTCTGCACCCCAGACGCCGAGCATCCCACCGTTCTGAACGGTTTCGAGCACGAAGTTCTGCTGCGCGGTGCTGCCATAAAGCGAAACCAGTTGCAGCACGTTCAAATGGCCTTCGAGCAGCCGGGCAGTACTCAGATCAATGCCGCCGATCTCGCTCAGGCAGCCAAGCACCGATTTCCAGTCGCCAGTATAGCTATAGCCACCCTGTTCAAGAGGCGAAACGAAGAGCTGCAAAAGACCATGTTCAACCAGGATCGGCAAGACGGCCCGGAAGTCGTCTTCTGCGAGCCCATGCACCGCCTCGCGCAAGTCGTCGGAAAACGCAGCGGCGAGGGCAGGCTTCTTTAGGCCGAAGCCTCTTGGGTCATCAATCATGCATTCGACTTTCCAGGTAGGCTCTCGGACCGGGTAAGGCAACGTCAGCTGAACAGGCGGCTATCGCCCTGCTGCGCTTCAACGATTTCAGCGGCCGAGGGCTCGCGAAGGCGTTCGATCTGTGTGCTTTGGCTCGACCATCGGATCAAGCCACGCTCGTTGAATTGCCCAAGCCAATAATCCATGCACCATCGACCGTGACGTGCATAAAAGAGTTTGGCGTTTCGCAGAATGTGGTCGAAGTGCTGCAAGGGCGGCACGGAGATCGGGTGGTGCTGATGGTAGCAGCGGGCGCCGCTTGTCCAGAAGAAGGGCAGGCCAGCAGCCGCCAGCCGGCGTGCAAAATCCGTTTCCTCGCCGCCGTAACCAACGAAGGCCTCGTCCATGCCGCCGATGTCGAGATAGCGTGCGCGCGGCAGAGCGAACGACAAACCCCAAAGCTCTCCGGCGTCTGGTTCTTCCCTGACCCCTATTGACGGGACTGGCGGCTTTGCCGGATGCGGTGCTCCCGCCTGATCGAGTGCTGCAAAATCAAGCGTGTCGCCGACGGCTTTGGCAGGAAGGTAAAAGACCTCGCCGAGAAACAGTCCTTCCTGTTCGCCGGCAGCCTTCTGATAAGCGCCGACGACGCCGGGACCTGCGATGCAGTCGACATCAAGGAAAACGAGAAGCTCTGCGCTCGCGGCTTCCGCCGCCCGGTTACGAGCCGCTGCGAGCGGGAGTGGATCGCCCGGCACCATGACGTGACAGACCGGGCATCCTGGATCGGGAAGATCGTCGTGTGGTGCCTCCTGCATCCACGCGATGACCAGTTCGTCCGGCGGCGTGGTTTGCAGCGCGATGCTCTTCAGGAGGTTGATGAGATGGGTTTTGCGTCCGCGAACGAGGGTCAGGACGCTGGTGCGCATGTCTCTCTCGACTGATTGCGGAAGTGCAGAACGCCTTCGATGATGCCGCGCGCGTACTTTTCGCGTGCCACATAGGAATGCGCGAGCGAGGGAAGATTGGCGAGATCGTCCGAGAAATTCGCGACGATGATGGCCTGCGGCATGGTGCGGAGCATCTCTATGTCGTTACCGGAATCTCCCGCCACAAAGACGGCATCCTTGGACAGGCTATAGCGGTTACGCACGAAATCCACGGCGGTGCCTTTCGATGCGCGGATCGGCAGGATGTCGAGATACCGGGCATGGCTATGGATAACCGAGCAGCGCAAGTTCCTTGCTTCAAGCCTGGCTTTCACCCGCTGCACGACACTCGCACTGCCATCGCTGAAGTAGCTCAGCTTGTGGGAGCGCTGTTCGAGCGGCGCCTGGGGGTGGATGCCGTCAAGGTCGAGCAAAGCCTTGTGAGCCGCTTCACGGTCCCAACCTCTCGATACGATCGCGCGCCATTCGAGATCGGCGCTGTAGGTCGTGCCATTTGGGTCGAGATGGTAGATTTCCGATCCAACGGACGTGATCATGACCTGGGGGCGCGGCGCGTCCTGCTGTTCGAGGATGGCCATGGCACTATGGAACGAGCGTCCTGTGGCAACGCCAAAGGCAAGCTGGTCTTCCTTGCTGTGCCAGTCGCCGAAAACCTGCATGCAATCCTCGCAGCCAACTAGCGTATTATCAATATCGCAGATCAGCAGTTGCGAAGGCCGGCTGACCACAGGCTTGGGCGTCAGCAAGGACTGGATGAGGCCATGATAGCGGCTGGCATGGCGGGTCCAATCGTAGTTCTTGACCGCAATGCGCCCTTGCGATGCAAAACGATCCCAGAGTTGTTGATCATCCAGGATGCTCAAAGCCGCTTGCGTGATGGCCTGCGGCGAGCGGGGATCAACCAGAACACCGTTGCGGCACATCTCGACGATATCGTTCGGCCCGCCGGAGTCGGTCGCGACGATCGGCAGACCGACCGCCGAGGCTTCAAGCAAGGTCAGGCCAAACGGCTCGTTCAGGGCGGGGTTGATGAAGATGCCACGCCTTTCACGCGCATAGGCGTAAATGGCCGGAATGTCTTCAGAGCGATGAGTTTTCGGATATGCGACCGAACCATAGAGATCGTATCGGTCGATCAAATGAAGAAGGTCGCGGACAGTGTCCGCCATGTCCCCATCCAGATCGGTGTAGTCGTCTCGCGAGCCAGCGATCAGAACAAGATTGGCCCGTTCGCGAAGTTCAGCACTTTCGCCGAACGCTGTAACAAGGGCAGCAAGGTTCTTTTTGCGAACCGGACGCGCGATCGCCAAAAGCTGCGGCTTAGTGGCATCAACCAGGAAACGATCTATGGCGCCACGAACATCCTCAGTGGAATGAGCATTGGCAAAGCGTTCGAGATCGCTGCCGGGCGGAAGAACGCGGATATGGCCCGGTGCGTAATGGTCGTAATGAGCATATTGCACCTCGGCCTCGTCACGCGATGATGCGATAATCGCGCTGGCTTTGGCGGCGGCCATTTCCTCCGCGGCGATCCGTTCGGTCAATCCACGCCAATCCGAACCATCTGACTGCACCGCATGCTTCTTCACACGGCCGAGCGAATGCGCCGTGAAGATGAACGGAATGCCGAGCCGGTCCTGGACGATCTCGGCGACCACTGCGGCATCCGCATAATGCGCATGGATCATGTCCGGCTTAGTCGGTTCACCTTCAATGAACCCCACAACCGCATCGGCGAAGGACTGGGTTTCGGTGTGGAGGTCTTCTTTTGCGAGATAAGTCTTGGATGTCGTGGGAAATCGTACGATCTCGACTTTGGCGCTGACCTGCTCACGAGGTTGCGCATAGCTCATGCCATGTTCGCTGCCAAAATGCCGTGTGGCGATAACAACACGATCGATGAGCGGTGATTTTGCGGAGGCTTCAACGAGGTCGAGCAGGTAGCGAATGTGGCCCCCGGTGTCAGCTGTGATGCCATATTCGACATCATGACCGCGCAGACACCCTTGAAGTGCCATATGCAAGATGAACATTACCCGCTAGCTCGCAACTCAAAATCTCACAAACAGAGACGCTATGCCTGATCGGCAAAAACCCTTGCGCGTTGCGCAAGTCGCACCGACCATCTTCCCCGTGCCTCCAAAAGATCATGGAGGCACCGAGCGGATCATCAACGATTTGTCCGTTGCACTGACACGCTTAGGCGTGAAGGTAACGCTTCTTGCGCCCTCTGACAGTACCGTTGAGGTCGAACGGGTCGGGCTCCTGCCAAGTTTGTCATTTCTTGAAGCAAAACAGGGTTCCGTTCCTCCATCGATACCGGCGGTCTTGGAGGCTGCGCGGTTGGAAGATCTGAGAACGCGCCTCGATCAGTTCGACATCATTCACTGTCACGGTGAGTTTGCGCATGCCGTTGTTTTGGGCGAGCGCCGTGGGCAGAGCGTAACGACGATCCATTGGCGTGTGGACGAGCTCGATCGCGAACTTTTCTTCTCGCGATTTCCCGATCTTCCGGTTGCCGCGATCTCGGCCGCGCAGGAAACCGGGATTCCGCAACCCAATCGCGCGGGTGTGGTGCATCATGGCATTGAACGCGATCGGTACGCGTTTTCCGCCCAGAGCGAAGGCTACTTGGCCTTTGTTGGGAGAATGACGGATCAGAAGCGGCCGGACCGGGCGATTCGCGCCGCCAGGGCCGCCGGTCGGCCCATTCGCCTGGCGGGCACCATCGATGTCGGCAATCCCCGCTACTTCGACAATGAAGTGCGGCCGTTGCTATCAGAAGAGGCTGTTTATGTTGGTCCGCTGGGCGACCGCGAAAAGGGTCGGCTGCTTGCCGGCGCTGACGCCTTGTTGTTTCCGATAGACTGGCCCGAGCCTTTCGGGTTGGTGATGATCGAAGCCATGGCGTGTGGAACACCCGTGATTGCCTGGCGAAAGGGGAGTGTGCCCGAAATCGTCGAGGACGGCGTAACGGGATTCATCGTAGACAGCGAAGCGGAGGCTGTGTCGGCAATCCAGCGCCTCCACACGCTCGATCGCGCGCGCGTCCGGAACCGCTTCGAAGAGCGCTTTACCTCCGATCGAATGGCAAGGGATTACCTATCTCTCTACCACAAGCTTCTTGGCCGCTGATGCGCACGGCACTTCTGGCCTGGGACTACCCGCCATCGCCGAGCGGCCTGTCAACGGCAGCGCGCGAAATCGCCGAAAGCCTTGCTGAAGCGGGCGCAGATGCGACCGTGTTCACGATGGACCGGACCGGACGCGAGATAGTCAATGGCGTAACGATTATCGGCTGTGCCATCCCTGAAAAGACGATGCTAGCCAAGCTCAGGCTTTTCGGAGGCATCGGCCATATGGCTGCGCCTTCAGCCTTTCGCCAAGCGGTCCTTACCGAGCATAGGCGGCGCCCGTTCGATGTGCTTGAAGCCACCAACTGGTACGCGCCGGCAAGTCTGCTCGTGTCATGCCTTCCCGTCGTGACCCGTAATTCGACCCCGGCAGCCTTCTCACGCGACAATCCAGGTTCGATGCGTGATCGGGTGGACGCCTGGGCGGCCGACCGTCTGGAACGAAAACAGGCTCAAGGCAGCGCTGCCCTTATTTCCAATACGGATGATCACGGCCAGCGCATGCAAGAGCACTACCGGTTGCAGGTCGATGCTCAACCCCATGCGGTCATCGGCTTGAGCCTTTCGCCTGACAGCCTGCAGAGGGCGGCACATGCGACTTACCCTTCCGGAGTCGCTTCTCCCATTCGTCTGCTTTTTGTTGGTCGTGCCGAACATCGCAAAGGCTTCGACACGATCCTGGAAGCCGTGTCCATTCTGCGCGTGGAAGCCCTAAAAGGCGCGATACCCGCCTTTGTTGTCGACCTCGTCGGCATTGCACCGGACGACCTCCCGCCTGGGTTGGACCAGGAAGATCGAAAATGCCTAAACCCGGTGGGACGCGTGCATGAAACGGCACTTGCGGGCTTCTATGAAGCGGCGCATGCGGTTCTGGCTCCTTCACGCTACGAAAGCTTTGGCCTCGTTTACCAAGAAGGTCTCGCCTATGGGCGACCGATGATCGCGTCCAGCGAAGACGCCAGCGCGCGGGTGTTTGTTGGCATGACCGGTGCCGGCATTATGGCGGAGCGCAACACGGGTAACGCGCTTGCTGCTGCGATCCGTCCAGTTCTCAATGACCCGGACCTGCGAAGCACGTTGCGCACGAAGGCGCTGAAAGCGGCGGGTCGCTTCAATAGGGAAACCCTGGGTCGTGAAACGCTGGCGCTCTATGAGAAAGCGATAACGGCCTATCAAGCACGATAGGGTTCAAGCAGGGTTCGCATCTCGTCGAGCCGACCTTCGCCCGGCGCAAGCGCCTCATAGTGCTTCGATCGCGCCAGAACATGGCTTCGCGTCAAGTGGTGGTCGATAGCAGCGTTCAAAGCGATGAAGCTTTTCTGCCATGGACGCACCGGACGTTCATGCACGCTGCCCGCAAAGCGAACTTCGCGCCGGTTCAGCCGGTACTGGGTGTCGGGATAAAGCGTCGACAAAACGCCATCAACGAGGTTGCGGCGTGGAAGTCCGATGGAAACCACGCCTTGCCGATCGGCCAGCGACGCGAACCTAGCCAGGTTCTCACCTTGCGAAACCGGAAATGCCTCGTCCGCATCAAGTTGAATCTGCCAAGCGCAAGAAGCCTCTGCCCGCAAGGCATTTCGCTGCGCCGCGAAGTCTCCCGCCAGGGGCCGTGACACAAGCCGCACGACCATCTTGCCAAACTTGGAGTCTGAAATGATCGAGGCAGGCGCGGCGGGGGCATCCGCCAATACGACCATCTCGCGCGCCCATGCGCTGTGTTCGGCGTTCCGGTCCAGCACGTCAGCGACGTCTTCCGCACGACAAAGGATCCCCAGCGAAAGGGACGTCGGTGCAATTTGTGCGACATCAATGATCGACGCGTCGGCTGCAAGGTTGCCGTGTGGGTTGCGCAATGCGTGTTCCTGATCCGGCTTCAAGGGAATAACGGCTCTTCCTAAACGCGTTGCAGCCGTTCGAAGCGTGTAGATGTCCAGGCCATAGCCGGCGTCGGTATCGGAAACGTAATGGCCTTGGGCTGTTCTTGTCTTCAAATGATGCAGGTCAATGGTCCCCGCCGAGGGATCGTCGACCAGCACCCCGCATGACCCGCATGCAAGCTCGAACCTCCGTTCGATCCCGCCGGCAAAAAGCAGGGTACGGTTCGTATCAGTCCACATCGATGCGGAACAAACAAAGCAGCGCGTGGAGGTCATGCTGCACTTTTTCGGGGCAGGGGATGCAGCGTCAGTCTTCCTTCGGTCGCCCTCTCTTCAAACCAGCGTTTTTCTTCCATCCAGGAGTGGCCGCTCCAGCCTTCAAACCCGAAGCCATGAACATCTATCCTGGTTTGCGCCGGCAGCATGCCGAGCAGAAACAGCGCCACCAGAAAGCCCGTGCTTGGCGTTGGGACCCTATTTTCAGATGACGCGAGAAGCTGTCTTGCGCTTTGATGAACCGTTTCCGGCAGAATGGTCACTGAAACCTCGAGCGCCTGCAACAGGGTTTGTGCGGCGTCTGTCCAATCGCGCCCGTCTTTTTCCTGCGCGCTCGGGTTCTCGGTCTTGCGTGGAAAAGGGAAGAGGATGTGGCTCGCTTGTTGAACAACAGGGCGCTGCACGAAAGTGGCATCGCTCAGCCACTCCTCCATTTGGCCGCCGTGATTGACAAGCGCCAGATGTGTTACCCGTTTGCCCGACCACGTACCGAAGCCGGAAGCGTTGTTGAAACGAACAACCCACTCGGCAGCATCAATTTGATCCGCGCTGCTGAGCGAGTGCAAATCAGGTGCGTTGCCGACGATAGCGACCGAACGGGGAATGTCGTTTCCCAAAGCTGCAACCTCCGGCACGATGATGATCTCTCACCCGAATTGTAGGACGGTCATCTGGACTCTTGGCTTCCTGGCATCATCTTGCCGGAACCGGAAGCCATCAACTTGAAAGACCAGTCATTGAAGAAGCCGATCTCCTTTTTTGTCCATCATCAAGGCCGAGGGCATGCCAATCGCGCAATGGCGTTGATCGCGCAATTCTCCGAGGACCGGCCGGTCTCTGTCCTGACAGCTGGACCCGAACTTTTCGCAGGCTTCAAGCGTGACATCGAGATCATCACGCTTCCGAACATGATCGGCGCCGCGGTTCCCACGGCGCGGCTTTATGCCGAGCCGACACCGCAGGTCATGCACTGCGTGCCGCTCGGTCTCGCCGAAATGCGCCGAACCATGCGTCTGATCCTCGATCATCTGGACGATCGCCGAAGCGGCCTTCTGGTTGTGGATGTATCAGCAGAGATCGGTCTTCTGTCTCGCGTTGCCAGCGTTCCGTCCGTGCAGATCCGGATGCATGGCGACCGCTCCGATATCGGTCATATCGGCGCCTATGAAGCAGCCGTCGGTATGCTCGCGCCCTTTGACGAGCGCCTCGAGCAGGAGGACTATCCAGCCTATCTGCGTGCCAAGACCTTCTATACCGGCGGGCTCTGCACAACGCTGACCGACGTTCCCTCAAAACAGGAAGCACGCCGGAGCCTCGGCCTCGATGCCGATCGCGAGCTGATCGTGGTTGTCACCGGCGGCGGCGGTGCTGGTACGCCCTATGCTCCGCTTACGGTCGCCGCTCGTGCGGCACCCGACGCTCTTTGGCTCACAATCGGGCCGACCCATCGCGAAGGGCATGAAACAGATTTCTCCAACCTTCGTGAACTTGGCTGGGTCGAGAATGTCACCGACTACCTGGCGGCAGCGGACATCGTAATTGCGTCCGCAGGCGACAACACCATTCACGAAGTCGCCCGGATCGGCCAGAAACTCGTGATCATGCCGGAATGGCGCTACTTCGGGGAACAGGTCCGAAAAGCGGAAAGCCTGGTGCAACTCGGCGCTGCCATCAGTGCTCCACGCTGGCCAGGCGATTTTTCGTCGTGGAATGACCTTCTTTCCCTAGCACGTTCGATAGACACCGACGCAATTCGTTCGATCTACGCACCACAAGCCGCCGAACGCGGCGCCGTATGGCTTGAAACGCTGGTTGATGAGTTGTGGGCTAGTTAGACAGGCAGGCAAATTTCGTTATTGAAGCAGTCACCACGTTGTCTTGATGTCTTGCTGGAAGCCGCCACCTTCGCCGCACTTTGGCAGCACATATTACACGCTCAGCTGGCGCGACCGATGACTACGCATCTGGCTCCAGCTTCAGCAGCCGCAGCGTCCCATTGTCCATCCTGCCCGAAAAGAAAGCCTCAAGCGCTTCCTGAAAAACAGAGCCTCCACCTGCCGCTAGCGCAAACAGCGTCATCGACGAATGAAACTTCAAATCATCCGGTGAGCCAAAGATCGCATGCACAGATAACCCAGTGTGGCGCAAAACGGCGGCCGTGCATTCCTCAAGCCGCGACCCCAGAACCGGATCGGCAAGATAAGCCTGAGCCTCAGCCAGCCCAGTGATGCCGTACCGCTCCGCCATCGGCGATCGACCTAAGCCACGCAGCTGCGGGAAGATGAACCACATCCAGTGACTAAGCTTGCGGCCACCTCTCAACTCCGAGAACGCCGAAGCGTAGGTGCCGGCTTGAGCATCAAGGAAGCGCGAAAGGTCGAACGAACCCGTGTGTGACATCATCATGAGCTAACGTGCACGGGCAAGCTGGCAAGGTCAGTCAGTGCCAACGATGATGGAAGCTACATTAAAAGCAGACAGGGCCAGGTGGAAGGATGCCGACCTGTGAGTGCAGCGCTTGCCGATATGGCCTGAGTTCTGCGGTGCATATGACCGGCGTCAGCGCTCGCCAAGCCTCACTGGATCCACCGATTCCGCTCGCTTCAGCGTTCGCAGTGAAAAGGTGGAGCGCGTTTGGCGGATGTTGCCGATCTTGTAGAGGTGCTGGCGCAGGAAGCGCTCGTAGTCGGCTGTATCAGCCACGGCGACTTTGACGAGATAGTCGTATTCGCCGGTAACGAGGTTGGCTTCGAGCACTTCCGGAATGCGTGTGAGGGCTTGGCCAAAGCGTTCGAGAACTTCCTCCTCGTGCTTGTCCAACGTGATTTCCACGAAGACCACATCGCGCAGCCCAAGAGCGCCGTTGTCGACAACCGCGACATAGCGCTCGATGATGCCTTCGCTTTCGAGGCGCTTGACACGGTTCCAGCAGGGCGAGGGGGAAAGGCCGACGCGGGTGGCGAGATCGCTGTTGGTCAGGCGGCCGTCATTCAGGAGGGCGGAAAGGATCCGCCGGTCTGTCGCGTCGATCTGGCTGCGTTTGGCGCGCTTCGATCGTGCAGAAGAGTCTTCCATGCAAGCACCTCAAGGGAGACGATTATCCTGTTTGAGTGACCATGAAAGAGGAGAAAAAGAAAGTTCCTTGTTTCTGGCGAAGCTAGGATCACTGAAAATGCTGGGGAGGACAGCCTTGATCCGTTCTTTGCTCGATCCACGGGCTGCGTCGGCCTATGCTGGTCTGATGCGGCGCTTCGACATGGCATCCGCGTCACCGAATGGGAGGTTCTGCTGTGAGTGATTTCGCTCCGCTTTCGCTTCATGTGCCGGCGCCGCCGTCGCGCGAGGAAAATGCGCCTGTCGATACGTCCCGCCTGTCGCCGGCCGGTGCCGTGCGGCGTCCGCCGGTCGATGCCGATCCGCAGGATATCCGAGATCTGGCTTATTCGCTGATCCGCGTGCTGGATGATGACGGCTCAGCCAAAGGCGAATGGGCGCCGGCGCTGGACACTGATGTTCTGCGCGGCGGGTTGCGCGCCATGATGAAGACGCGCGCTTATGACCAACGCATGATGCGCATGCAGCGTCAGGGTCTGACGTCGTTCTATATGCAATGCACGGGAGAAGAGGCCGTCGCCTGCGCCTTCCAGTCCGCGCTGCAAAAAGGCGACATGAACTTCCCGACCTATCGCCAGCAGGGCCTCCTTATTGCGCAGGACTGGCCGGTGGTCGATATGATCAACCAGATCCTGTCCAATTCAGCCGACCGCATCAAGGGCCGCCAGCTGCCGGTGATGTATTCGGCCAAGGAAGCCGGCTTCTTTTCCATTTCCGGCAATCTGGGCACGCAGTATATTCAAGCGGTGGGTTGGGCCATGGCGTCCGCTATCCGCAAGGACACGAAGGTGGCGGCGGCCTGGATTGGTGACGGGTCGACGGCCGAAAGCGACTTTCACGCCGCGCTGGTATTTGCTTCCGTTTACCGGCCTCCGATCATCCTGAACGTCGTCAACAATCAGTGGGCGATCTCTTCGCCGCAATCGATGGCAGGTGGCGAGCGGACAACCTTTGCCGCGCGTGCGCATGGATATGGCATTCCGTCGCTGCGTGTGGACGGTAACGATTATCTGGCAGTCAATGCTGTTGCGAGCTGGGCTGTGGAGCGGGCGCGGCGCAATCTCGGGCCGACCCTGATCGAGTGGGTGACTTATCGCGTTGCGCCGCATTCGACTTCGGATGATCCCAGCAAGTATCGAGCAAAGGATGCATCCGCCGCCTGGCCGCTCGGCGATCCGATTATCAGGCTGAAAGCGCATCTGGTGAGCCGGGGAGAGTGGAGCGAGGAGCGATCCGTGCAGCTTGAAGCCGAGCTCGACCAGGAGATTGCGGCAGCCGCCCAAGAAGCGCGTCGCTCGGGCACGCTGCATGATGGGCCCAAGCAGAGTCCCGCCACCATGTTCGAGGACGTCTACAAGGACGTGCCGCGTCACCTGCGCGAACAGCGTCAGAAGCTGGGATATTGAGTTCATGCCTTCTCGCACAATGATTGAGGCGATCCGCAGCGCCATTGACCTTTCCATGGAGCGCGACGATCGCGTTGTGGTGTTCGGTGAGGATGTCGGCTTCTTCGGTGGCGTGTTTCGCTGCACCGAAGGGCTGCAGAAGAAATATGGCACGTCGCGCTGCTTCGATACGCCGATCTCGGAAACCGGCATCGTTGGTGCAGCCGTCGGCATGGGCGCCTATGGATTGCGGCCGATCGCCGAAATCCAGTTCGCCGACTACATGTATCCGGCCTATGACCAGATCGTTTCGGAAGCCGCTCGTCTGCGCTTCCGCTCCGCAGGCGATTTCACCGCGCCGATGGTGGTGCGGATGCCGTGTGGCGGCGGCATTTTCGGTGGCCAGACACACAGCCAGAGCCCGGAAGCGCTCTTTACCCATGTCGCCGGCCTGAAGACGGTTATTCCGTCCAACCCCTACGATGCCAAAGGCTTGCTGATTTCGGCGATTGAGGACGACGATCCCGTGATCTTCCTCGAGCCCAAGCGGCTTTATAATGGCCCGTTCGATGGTCATCATGATCGGCCGGTGGTGCCTTGGTCAAAGCATCCGCTGTCGGAGGTGCCGGACGAACATTACACCGTGCCGATCGGTAAGGCCGTGATCCGGCGCGAAGGATCAGCCGTTACCGTGCTTGCTTATGGCACGATGGTGCATGTGGCCGAGGTTGCTGCGCAGGATACCGGCATTGATGCGGAAATCATCGATCTGCGCACGCTGGTGCCGCTCGATATCGATGCGATCGTCGCTTCGGTCGAAAAAACCGGCCGCTGCGTTGTGGTGCATGAAGCGACGCGGACATCCGGCTTCGGCGCTGAACTTGCGGCTGAGGTGCAGGAGCGCTGCTTCTACCATCTGGAAAAGCCGGTGCTGCGTGTGACCGGCTGGGACACGCCCTATCCGCATGTCCATGAGTGGGAGTATTTCCCGGGACCGAAGCGCGTTGGCGAGGCCTTGATCGAGGCGACAGCGGCCGATTGATCCGCCGACGCTTCCTGGCTCAAGCGGTCAGGTCGACGCCAACCATGACATCAGAAGCCTTGATCACGGCATAAGCGGGTGTGCCGGCCTTGAGGCCGAGTTCGTCGACCGCTTCGTTGGTGATCGAGGCGGTCACGATGTTGCCCTGGCCAAGATCGATCTTCACGTGCGACGTCGTTGCGCCTTTGACGATGTCGACTACGGTGCCCTTGAGCTGATTGCGTGCGCTGAGTTTCATGAAGCCGGTTCCTTTCGGTTGATCGCGGTCATTGCGGGCTCAAGCCTCAAATACCGAGATTGGCGCGTAGGGTATCGCCTTCATAGACCTGCCGGAACAGGCCGCGACGCCGCAGTTCGGGGATGACGAGGTCGACGAAGCTGTCGAGTTCGCCCGGGAAGAAGGCGGGCATGACGTTGAAGCCGTCGCAGGCACCGCCGGTGAACCAGGCTTCCAACTCGTCTGCAATATCCTGCGCTGTGCCGACCAGACGCCAGTGGCCGCGTGCACCGGCGAAATGGCGGGCGACTTCGCGGATGGTGAGATTGTCGCGCCGGGCCTGCTCCACGACGAGGGCCTGGCGGCTCTGCATGCCTTGCGTGACCTCCAGGTCTGGCAGCGGACCATCGAGCGGCAGATCCTTGAGTGCATCGGTGGCCAGATAGCTGGCGAGAAGCGACAGGCCGACTTCATCGGGGATCAGATCTTGCAGGGCGTCGAGCTTGGCCTGGGCTTCTTCGCGTGTCGCCGCGACGATCGGTGACACACCGGGCATGATCTTGATGTGGTCGGGATTCCGCCCTGCTGCGCGGGTGCGAGCTTTCACATCGTCATAGAAGCTCTTGGCGCTGTCTATGGTTTGTGCGGCTGTGAACACGACATCGGCTGTCCGCGCAGCCAGGTCGCGGCCGACATCGGATGCGCCGGCCTGTATCATTACCGGTTTGCTCTGCCGTGAGGCGGTGAGCCCCAAACCCTGCTGCACGATGAAGTGCTCGCCGCTGTGATTGAGCGGGGCGGATAGGTCGGTGGGGTCCCAGAGCCGCGCCACGACATCAGCAAACTCATCGGCGCGATGATAGCGATCGACATGCTTGCGCAGACCTTCCGCGCCGAAATTCGCGGCTTCGATCTCGCTTGCGGATGTCACTAGGTTCCAGCCGGCACGGCCGCCGCTCAACAGGTCGAGCGTGGCAAAGGCGCGAGCAAGAGCGTAGGGCTCGTTGTAGGAGGTCGACGCCGTCGCGACGAGGCCGATGCGGCTGGTTTGTGCGGCGATGGCGGCCAGCAGGCTCAGCGGTTCGAAGCCGATCGAGCGCGCTGTCTGGCTCGCAGTCCAAGTGTTTGCATCGCGCAAGCCGGCTGCATCTTCGAGGAAGACGAGGTCGAAGCCAGCGTTCTCTGCCGTTTGTGCCAAGCGAACATACTGATCGACATCAAGACCCATGTCGGCAGCGGCATCGGGGTGACGCCAGGCGGCGATGTGGTGGCCGGTCGGCATCAGGAAAGCGCCGAGCTTCATCTGCGCGCGCATCAGGCGGATCCTTCCAGGCGGCTTCGAAGGGCGATGGTCGCGAACTGCCTGCCGGGTCTTTCCGACAAGATCTGCAGCACGGTTTCGGCTTCCTGGGGGGAGCGGATGCGCAGAACGATCCCGTCTGCGTCCGCCTGCCGCTGTTCCGTGGTGAAGGCGGCAGCATCGATCATGCGCAGGTGCTTGGCTTTGCCATGGGGAGGTACGTCGCCCTCGAAGAGCACAACGTCGGCGAGGTCAGCGATCTCTCCAATGTCAGGCCAATCATCGGCGCGCAGCATCAGGATCGGGCGATCCTGCGGTGAGCGCATGATGTTCAACGGTCCGCGCACGGAAAAGAACGCGCCTTGGTGGTCGAGATAATGCATCCGGCTCGGATCGATGAACTGGCCGGATTGCTTGTTCATCGCCACGGCATTAGCGTCCCAACCATGCCACAAACCTTCCACCACGCGCGTGAACTCAGCGACGCGCGCCGGCGTGTTACCATTCGGCATGCGGATGGGCGCGCTGAAAGCGGCGTCCTCCGCGGCTGATTGGTCAGACGTCACGCACCAACCGATCCGGCCGTGGCTGATCTGGTCGAGTGAGGCAAGGCGCCGCGAGAGATTGTAGGGCTGGTGGCCGCCGGTGGAGGTTGCCGCGATCAGGCCGATGCGCTGTGTCGAAGCGGCAAGAAAGCCCAGCAGGATCGTGGCGTCCGGCCAGCCGCTTGTTCCATCGGGCTTGGCGATCGTGTCGGGTACGATCACGAAATCCACGCCGCTTGCCTCAGCCGTCTGACTGACACCCTGAACGCTTTCGATCGTCCAGTCCGGCGCTTGACCGAAGCTGCCGCCAAGTTCCAGGCCAATCAGCATGTTCGTCTCCATTGCAACAGCAAGGCGGGCACTTGTCGCGCAAGCCGTCGAGGTCAAGCCAGGTGCGAACTGACGCCGCTGAAAAGCGCGCGCATGGCTTCCGCCGTCTCGTCACACCAGAGCCGCTCATGCAGCATCCGCGCGTCCGGCCCGGTTTCGCGATCCTCTTCGAGCGCAGGCACAATCGCGCGGATCCGCGTTTGCAGCCAACCGGCGGCCGCGCCGAGATGCTGCTCTGGCTCGTTTGCTGCGCGAAGGCTGCAGGCCTGTGCCGCAAACATCGCTTCCAGCGTTATCATCCAGCGGCACAAAGCGATCTGCTCGTCGAGCTTGGTGATCGTCAGCGGCGTCATTGGCGCCACATCCTCGACCGTGTCGGAAACAGACAACGCATCGAGGCTGGCGGGTGCTGCCTTGAGCCGGATCTCCGCATGAAGTGCCGCCAGAGCCTTTTGCATGGGTACGAAGCCCGCTGAAGCACCGCCGACGGGTGACAGATAGTTGGGCAGCCCGGACAAGCGCCCCGTCATCAGCTTGATCGAACGCTGTGCGGAAGCCGTCGCGAGATGGGCAAGGCTGATCGCGATTGTATCGAAGGCGAGTGCGATTGTTGGTGTGTGGAAGTTAGCAGCCGAATGGATTTCCTCGTCTTCCACCAGCACCAGCGGATTGTCGGCCGCGCCGTTGAGTTCGATTTCGACTTCGCGGCATGCAGCGGCATAGGCGGCCAGTGTGGTGCCTGTGACCTGCGCGAGGGTGCGGAAGGAAAGGGCATCCTGCACCTTGCGGCCGGGCTGCGGCGCATGGAGGCTGCTGCCTTCCAGCGCGTGGCGGAACAGTGCTGCGGCGTCGCTCTGGCCGGCTGCCGGGCGAACATTTGCCATGCGGGGATCGAAGATGCGCGGGTTGGCACCATAGCCTTCGAAGGCCAGTGCGCCGGTTGCGATATGCAGGCGCAGGAAGTCGCCCAGGCTATCCAGCGAAAGTGCTGCCATCGCTGTGGTGACGGCCGATGCGTTGGCGATTGCCAGACCATCCTTGGCGGCGAGCTGGACGGGAGCGAGCCCTGCTGCACGAAATGCATCACCCGCTTCCACAATGCGGCCGCCAAAATAAACGCGGCCGCGGCCGATCACAGCTGCGGCCATGCTCATGGAGACAATGAGATCGCCGGTGCCCAGCGAACCGCGTGACGGCAAAACCGGCACGATGTCGCGCGCCAGCATCGCTACAAGCAGATCGAACACGTCGAGCGACACACCGGCACCGCCCTTCGCCAGACCGGCAATGCGGCAGAACAAGGCGGCACGGCACGTTTCCACCGCCAGCGGTTCGCCGATGCCCGCCACCCTGGCCCGCACCATTTGCGCCTGAAAGTCCGCCACGGCATCATGATCTATGCGATGGCCGATATTGCCGCCGAGACCAGTGTTCAGACCATAAACCGCAATCCCGTCGCGCAGATGGCGGTCCACCACACTGCGCGCCGCGATCATCCTCTCGCGCACCCCTGCGGCAAGCGTGACCTGCACCGGCTTGCGTGCGGCGGCGGTGATGTCGGCAAGTGTCAGCCGACGCTCACTCAGAACGAAGGCGGCGGGCGTCACGCGTAGCGCAGCCGGTGTCCGGCGCCGATGCTTTCCGCCTTTTTCAGGAAGGCATGGCCAAGCGCGATATCCGACAAGGACAGTCCGCGATGCCAGAACAGGTTGGTTTCGGTCTCGCTTTCACGGCCGGGTTTCAGCCCCGCCACGATCTGCCCAAGCTCGGCATGCAGTGTTTGTTCCGACAGTTTGCCGGCTTCCACATGGGCGCGCAGCGAGCCGAACTTGCCGCCCTTACACTGGCCCCAATCATCCACCACGAGCTTCGCCATGATGTCGGTCAGCGACAGTTCCACAGCGCTCATCGTGCCATAAGGCACCACAAGCGCGCCGGGCTTGATCCATTCGGTTTTCAGCATCGGCGTCGGCTCGCTCAGCCGCGACGCTTCCACCACGATGTCGGCACCTTCGATGCAGGATTGCCAGTCCTCGGTGACGATGACCTCCTTGTTGAGGTCGCGCCTCAAGCGTTCGGCAAAGGCGTTGCGGCTTTCCGGGCGGCGGGAATGAACCCGGAGCACCTCGAAGTCGAACAGGCTATCGAGCAGCCGCACGTTCCAATAGGCCGTGCCACGCGCGCCGATATGGCCAAGCACTCTCGAATCCTTGCGCGCCAGGTATTTCGCGCCGATTGCGGTCACTGCCCCGGTGCGCATATCGGTGATGCCGCTGGCATCGAGGATCGCGCGCGGCGTGCCGGTGCGTGGATCGAACAGGTTGAGAATGCCGAATTCCGACGGCAGCCCCTGCTTGTAGTTGTCGACGAAATCGCCAACGACCTTCACGCCCGCCGCATCGATCTCGCCGCCGATCCAGCCGCGCAAGACGTTGAAATGCCCTTCAACGCCCGCGCGCGGCTCTAAGTGGACACGCGGTTCGATCTCGGTTTCGCGGCGCCCCTGCATGGCCAGACTTTCTTCGATGGCAGCCAGAATTTCTGCATCGCTCAAGGCGGCGGCTTCGATGTCGAAGCAGTTGAGATAGGTGATGTAGATCGGCTGCATCTGGACTCCGGCGGTAGGCAACTCGTGTCGCAGTGGTTCTAACCCGATGCAGATGCCGCCACAAACTCTCGTTACGGTATGCGTCGAGTTAAAGAGTTTGGTTACCGAATTCCTGCATGATCATCCCATCACAGAGCGCAGCCAGCTTTAAGGGTGCGGCTTCTGGTCGATGCGTGATCGTATAGGGGCTTGTTTATGCGTAAATGCTTGTCTGCGTCAGACTGGCCTCGGTCGCGTTCCGCATCGTCCCGGATTTCTCGTTCCGGTCCGCTTCTGGCTGGTGGCCTGTTTCTGGGGCTTCTGGCGGCTTGGGGCGGTGGACTGGCCGCGTCCGTGCATCTGGCGGCACAGCCTGACAGCAAGCCCGTTTCGGTTCGCCCGTTGTTTGCCAACGTGGCTGCAGAAGCTGAAACGAACACCGCAAAATCGTCTCGCCCCGGGCAGACCGAAGGCGCTTTGCGCGCGCCGGATTTCGTTCGTGAGGCATGGGCCCGCGATGCGGCCGAGCGCAACGAACAGCGCCAGGTCGCCAGCGCCTTTGAAACCCGCTTCGTTCCGGCGAAAAGGGCGGCTGGATCGATCACCGGCGAGCAGTTCGCTTCACTGGTCAAGGCAAGTCAGCAAGCCGCCGAGGCGAAAGCCACGCAGCTCGCACAGGCTGCCACAGCCCCCGTGGCAACGCCACCTGCTGCCTCTGCGCCAGTGCCTGTGCAGATGGCGTCGCTTGCCAAATCCGCCAAGGCAAAGATGCTGGCGACCGAGCATGAGGCGGAGGCGCAAGACGACGCTGACAACGAAACGGTTCTCGCCTCCCTGGAAACGGATGACCTCCCCGACCTCGGCCTCGTTCCGTCCTGGCGGCCGGCAATCGCGCGCAAGAGCGTGATTGCGCCCGTTGTTCCAGACAAGCGCGGCGAAGCCGTTCCTGCCCTGGCTTATGCGCGTCCGGACAATCCTGTTGAGCGACCCGCGGCGAAGTCCGCTGCGATCCCTTGGCCGGATGTCGGCCGCAAGACCGCCATCTACGATATCAGTGCGGGTGTGGTTCACATGCCCAATGGCGAGAAGCTCGAAGCGCATTCCGGCCGCGGCGCGATGCGTGACAATCCGAACTACACGCATGTGAAGATGCGCGGCGCCACGCCCGCGTCAACCTACAAGCTCACCATGCGCGAAACCCGCTTCCATGGCGTAGAGGCCATCCGGCTCAACCCAATCGACGGCAAAGCTCCAAAGGGCCGCACCGGTCTTCTCGCCCACACTTACCTGCTACGCGTGCCCGGCGATTCCAGCGGCTGCGTCGTGTTCAAGAATTACCCGCAGTTCCTGGCAGCCTTCAAGCGTGGCGAGATCACCCATATGGTGGTTGTGCCTAGGCTCCAAGATGCACCCGCCGCACCGCGGCTGGCCTCGTTCTTTTCCCGACGCGGATAAGACGGGCACGGATCTCACAAACAGAAAGGCCGCCTGGGTTCAGGCGGCCTTTTTGTTTGTTCGATGATGGGTTCGATCAGGCCGCTTCGCGGTACTTCGCGATGATCGCGTCGCCCATTTCAACCGTGCCGACCTCGCGCATGCCGTCGGACATGATGTCCTTTGTGCGCAGACCGTCTGCCAGCACGGCGGCGATGGCGGCTTCCAGGCGGTCGGCTTCCACCACCATGTCGAAGGAATAGCGCAGGCACATGGCGAAGGATGCGATCATGGCGATCGGATTGGCGATGCCCTTGCCGGCAATATCGGGGGCAGAGCCATGCACGGGCTCATACAACGCCTTGCGCTTGCCGGTCTTGGCGTCCGGCGCGCCAAGCGAAGCGGAAGGCAGCATGCCGAGCGAGCCGGTCAGCATGGCGGCCACGTCCGACAGCATGTCGCCGAACAGGTTGTCGGTCACGATCACATCGAACTGCTTGGGCCAACGCACCAGCTGCATACCGCCGGCATCGGCCAGCATGTGATCGAGCTTCACGTCGCTATAGGCCTTGTGGGTGGCGGTCACGACCTCGTTCCACAACACGCCCGACTTCATGACGTTGCGCTTTTCCATGGAGGTCACATGGTTGTTGCGCGTCCGGGCCAGTTCGAAGGCCATGGCCGCGATGCGCTCGATCTCATAGGTGTCGTAGACCTGGGTATCGACGGCCCGCTTCTGGCCGTTGCCGAGATCAGTGATCTGCTTGGGCTCGCCGAAATACACGCCGCCGGTCAATTCGCGCAGGATCAAGATGTCGAGGCCCTCGATGACGTCCTGCTTGAGCGACGAGGAAGAGGCGAGCGCGGGATAGCAGATCGCCGGGCGCAGATTGGCGAAGAGTTCGAGATCCTTGCGCAGCCGCAAAAGGCCGGCTTCCGGGCGAACATCATAGGGCACGCCATCCCACTTCGGCCCGCCGACCGCGCCGAACAGAACCGCATCGGCAGCTGTGGCCTTCGCCATATCCGCGTCGGAGATAGCGGCACCATGCGCATCATAAGCGCAGCCGCCGACCAAGCCTTCTTCCGTTACAAACGAAGCGCCGTTCTCGTTCATGACGGCAATGAGCTTCTTGACCTCGGCCATAGCCTCGGGACCGATGCCGTCGCCGGCGAGAAGAAGAAGCTTGTGCGTCATGGGAGAAGTCCTCGGCTCTTGTGAAATGCTCCGAGTTTGCTAATGGGCGAGAGGGAGTGATGCAAGGGAACTCTGGTGAGCCAGGCTTGAGTTCATACGCGTCGGTGTGTATATAGATCATGATCTATACACACGAGGTGCGGCTGTGCGGACCAACATCGACATCGACGATGCCTTGATGGCTGAAGCTATGAAAGCAGGTGGTTTTCCCACCAAGAAGGCGGCAGTTGAAACGGCACTTCGCGAGTGGGTTCTTGATGCGAAGAGGCGAAAGGCGCTTGATGATCTTTGGGGCGCCGTGCCCGACTGGGAGGGCGACCTTGACGCGATGCGCCGTGGCGCCAACCCTGAACATGGCTTTCATGAAGATGGTGATCAGTGATCGTTGTTGATAGCTCGGTCTGGATCAATCAACTCAGGAAAGTCGTGACGCCCAAAACCAGCATGCTGCGGCGGCAGCTTAGGTCATCGGACATTCTGGTAGGCGACCTTATCCTGATGGAAGTCCTTCAAGGTTGCCGAACCGACACTGAAGCTGACGGAATTGAGACTATCCTGCTGCAATTCGAACTGGCCGACATGGTCGGGGAAGAATTGGCGAGGCAGGCTGCGCACAACTACCGGCATTTGCGCCAACGCGGCATCACGATCCGCTCACCCATCGACGTGATGATCGCAACCTACTGCATGGATCGCGGCTACGCACTTCTCACCGAGGATCGTGATTTTAAGCCGATGGCGCAGCATCTTGGGCTGCGCCTGATCGAATAGCCTTACCGCCTCAAGCCCAAGGCCGAGCGGCAGCGTTCTGCTGCTCAAACGCCGAGATCGAAGACGCTTTCTCCAGCGTCAGGCCGATGTCGTCCAAGCCGTTCAGCAGGCAGTAGCGCTTGAAGTCGTCGAGGTCGAAGGTGATCGTGCCGCCATCCGGGCCGCTGATCGTTTTGGCTTCGAGGTCGATCGTCAGCGTGGCGTTGGCGCCACGCGAGGCGTCGTCCAGCAGCTTTTCCAGGTTTTCCGGGCTGACGGTGATCGGCAGAATGCCGTTCTTGAAGCAGTTGTTGTAGAAGATGTCGGCGAAGCTGGTGGAAATCACGCAGCGAATGCCGAAGTCGAGCAGCGCCCAAGGCGCGTGCTCGCGCGAGGAGCCGCAGCCAAAATTGTCGCCGGCAACCAGGATCTGCGCGCTGCGATAGGCTGGCTTGTTCAGCACGAAGTCCGGGTTTTCCGAACCGTCCTCGTTGAAGCGCATTTCCGCGAACAGGCCCTTCTTGAGGCCGGTGCGCTCAATGGTCTTGAGGTAGTCCTTGGGGATGATCATGTCCGTATCGACATTGACGATCGGCAGCGGTGCAGCGACGCCGGTCAGCTTGGTGAATTTGTCCATGATGAAACTCCCTTCGTTTACGGAGAGCGTACCCGTTGTTACGGCCTCCCTAGCAGATGCCGCCGGAACTGAAAAGCGCCGGACTATGCCGGCGCTTCATGATCTTGGGGTCTGTCGGCAATCAAGCCGGTCAAACGTGGCGTTCGACCATCATCTTCTTGATTTCGGCAATCGCCTTGGCGGGGTTGAGACCCTTCGGGCAGGTTTGCGCGCAGTTCATGATGGTGTGGCAGCGATAAAGCCGGAAAGGGTCTTCGAGATTGTCCAAGCGCTCGCCAGTGGCTTCGTCGCGGCTATCGATCAGCCAGCGATAGGCCTGTAGCAGCACGGCGGGACCTAGATAGCGGTCGCCGTTCCACCAATAGCTCGGGCACGAGGTTTGGCAGCAGAAGCACAGGATACACTCGTAGAGACCATCGAGTTTCTGGCGGTCCTCATGGCTTTGCAGCCATTCCTTGGCGGGCTCGGGCGAAACCGTCTTGAGGTAAGGCTCGATCGAGGTGAGCTGCGCGTAAGGAACCGTCAGGTCCGGCACGAGATCCTTGACCACCGGCATATGCGGCAGCGGATAGATCTTCACGGCACCTGAAATGTCGTCGGACCCCTTGGTGCAGGCCAGCGTGTTCGTGCCGTCGATGTTCATGGCGCAGGAGCCGCAAATGCCTTCGCGGCAAGAGCGGCGCAGGGTCAGGGTCGGATCAACCTTGTCCTTGATCCACAACAGCGCATCCAGAACCATCGGGCCGCAATCATCGGTATCGACGAAATAGGTATCGATCGACGGGGTCTCTCCGTCATCCGGCGACCAGCGATAGATCTTGTATTCGCGCAGATTGGTCGCGCCTTCCGGCTTCGGCCAGGTCTTGCCCGTGCGGATCTTCGAGTTCTTGGGAAGGGTGAGTTCAACCATGACCTTCTCCGATCAATAGACGCGCGCCTTGGGCGCGATCTTGGCGAGGCTGATGCCGCCGTCTTCTTCCTTCAGCAGCGGTTCGGTGTGAACCGGGCGGTAGGACAGGGTGACGGTGCCGTCAGGATCGAGATGCGACAGCGTGTGAACGCGCCAGTTGACGTCATCGCGCGAAGAGAAGTCTTCGCGTGCATGGGCGCCACGGCTTTCCTTGCGGGCTTCGGCGCCATAGACCGTGCATATGGCGTTGGCCATCAGGTTTTCCAACTCGAGCGTTTCCACCAGATCGGAATTCCAGATCATCGAACGGTCGCTGACCTTGATGTCCGGCAGTTCCTTCCAGATCGCGGAAATGCGCTGGCAGCCGTTTTCGAGCGACTCCTGCGTGCGGAACACGGCGGCGTCTTCCTGCATCGCGCGCTGCATCTTTTCACGCAGCTTGGCCGTCGGCGACGAACCGTTAGCGTAACGCAGGCGGTCGAAGCGGGCCATGATCTTGTCGACCGAGGCTTGGTTCGGCGAGGGGATCGGCGCTTCGCGGTCGATCACCTGGCCGGCGCGGATCGCTGCGGCGCGACCGAACACCACGAGATCGATTAGCGAGTTGGAGCCGAGGCGATTGGCGCCGTGAACGGATGCGCAGCCCGCTTCGCCGACGGCCATCAGGCCCGGTGTGACGCGGTCCGGGTTTTCCGGCGTCGGGTTCAGCACTTCGCCCCAATAGTTCGTGGGAATGCCGCCCATATTGTAGTGAACGGTCGGCAGAACCGGGATCGGCTCCTTCGTGACATCCACGCCTGCAAAGATCTGCGCGCTTTCGGAAATGCCCGGCAGACGCTCGTGCAGCACCGCCGGATCGAGATGGTCAAGATGCAGGAAGATGTGGTCCTTGTTCTTGCCCACACCGCGGCCGTCGCGGATTTCCAGCGTCATGCAGCGCGAGACCACATCGCGCGAGGCCAGATCCTTGGCCGATGGCGCATAGCGCTCCATGAAGCGCTCGCCTTCGGAATTGACGAGATAACCGCCTTCGCCACGTGCGCCTTCGGTGATCAAGCAGCCCGCGCCGTAGATGCCGGTCGGATGGAACTGCACGAATTCCATGTCCTGCAAGGGCAGACCGGCGCGTGCGACCATGCCCCCGCCGTCACCGGTGCAGGTGTGGGCTGAAGTGGCCGAGAAATAAGCGCGGCCATAACCGCCTGTCGCCAGCACCACCATCTTGGCGGAGAAGCGGTGGATCGTGCCGTCATCCAGGTTCCAGGCAATCACGCCCGTGCAGGTGCCGTCCGGATCCATGATCAGGTCGAGCGCAAAATATTCGATGAAGAACTGCGCGTTGTGCTTGATCGACTGGCCATAGAGCGTGTGCAGGATGGCGTGGCCGGTGCGGTCGGCGGCGGCGCAAGTGCGCTGCACGGGCGGACCGTCGCCATAGTTCATCATGTGGCCGCCGAAGGGGCGCTGATAGATCTTGCCTTCTTCGGTGCGCGAGAAGGGCACGCCATAATGCTCCAGCTCGTAAACGGCAGCCGGCGCTTCACGTGTCAGATATTCCATGGCGTCGACATCGCCGAGCCAGTCGGAGCCCTTGACGGTGTCGAACAGGTGCCACTTCCAGCTGTCGGCGCCCATATTCTGCAGCGAGGCGGCGATACCGCCCTGGGCTGCAACCGTGTGCGAGCGGGTCGGGAAGACCTTGGTTATGCAGGCCGTCTTCAGGCCCTGTTCAGCCATGCCCAGCGTGGCGCGAAGACCGGCGCCGCCGGCACCGACGACAACCACGTCGAACTTGTGATCGACGAACTGATAAGCAGGAGCAGTTTGTGCTGTCGCCATTGCCGCGTCAGCCTCCGAATGCGATTTTGAGAAGAGAAAACACGCAAATTCCGCCTACCAGCACCACGAAGAAGCTGTTGAGCATCATCAGCGTGACTTTGACCAGTTCGTTGTGGATGTAGTCGGAAACGACTTCCTGCATGCCCAGGCGCATATGCTCCAGGCTGATCAGGATAAACAGCATCACCGGCACCCAGACGAGCGGCTGGCCGAGTGTTGCGCGCACTTCAGCGAAGCTGCTGCCGGCAAGCGAAACAACCAGGCCGATCACGAACAGCGACAGCGGCAGAAGGGCTGCGGAGGAAACGCGCACCGCCCAGAAATGGCTGGTGCCGCTTTTGGTGGAGCCGAGGCCGCGAACCCTGTTCAGGGGCGTACGCATGTCTGCCATGTCAAAGCACCAGATAAAGCGCGACCCAGGTCAGCGCGGTCAGAACAACGGATGCGATCAGCGAGGCCCAGGACGTTTGTCGCGACACGTGCTTTTCCATGGCGACGCCCGTGTCCCACAGCATGTGGCGGACGCCGCCGACCGCATGGAGGAACATCGCCCAGGTGAAGCCGAGCAGAACAAGCGTTCCGAAGATTGATCCCATCACGGCATTGGCCGTGTCGAACCAGTCTGGCGAAGTCGCCGCGGCGACCAGCCACCAGGCAACCAGAAGCGTGCCGAAATAGAGCGCGCCGCCGGTGATGCGATGCGCAATCGACAGCGTCATCGTGATCGGCCAGCGATAGATGGTAAGATGCGGTGAAAGCGGCCGTCTGGACGCGGCAGTTGATCGGCTCATGGCTCCCCCGGCTCGGACCCGTGTTGGCCGGAACAAAACCGGCGCCGGCCCTACGGATTGCGACATTGGCTGCGGGTCTCTTAATCAGCTTTTTGCAGCGCGTCAAAGCCCCAAACAGGTGTTTGACTTGAATCTAGCGTCGGTCAGTCGGCGGACCAGGTTTCTGCTGTCCGTTCAATCGATTAGGCTGGTGTTTGACCTGTCAGGAGCGTTTGCAGCTCAGCGTCGGTTTGCCGGCAACCATGTAAAGCGCTTCGCCATCTTCCAGCACGATGGCCTGGTTGGAACCGCCGAATCGCGCATTTTGCGTCGGCGGCGCGGCGGGCAGGTCGATGGACGCGCCATCCGTGCCCTGCACCCGCACGGCGCTGCCCAGGTTTTCCACGGTAATGGAGCCGTCTTCGCCACAGCTATAGGTCGCCATGCGTGGCTGTGCAGCGGTGCCTTCGGCTCCGCCCGTATTCGCATTGTTGGTCGTTTCCGACGCGACGCAGGCGGCGGCCAGGATCGACAAGGCAATCAGGACCGTCGTGTTCCGGACGAGGCGTCCGGTCTTCTGATTCGTTTCCATCACCGGCAGGATTACCGCCGCCGTGATTGGTGATCAACGCCGAACGGGGTGGCGAAAGGTTACCTTGCGCTGAAGTCGATGACGTAGCTCGTCCAGTCGGCCGGGGCCGCCACCTGCTCATAGAGTTTGCGGCCGTCTTCCGGTTGGCGCGGCGCGTTGAGGATGAGGTATCGCCAGCCTCGCTCGTGGCCGAAGTCTGCAAGAACATCGACCATGGCCTTGGCGATACCCTGGCCGCGAAAATCCTGATCCACGAAGATGTGGTCGGCCATTCCGTAGCGCATGCCGGACACCGGCTCCGGCAGATCGGTGAAGATCATGAAGCCGATCAGCCTGTCGTCGATGCGGGCGCCCAGCACCTCCGCCGAGCGATCCTGCAGAAGCATCTCCGCATAGTAGCTGTCCGGCCGCCGCGGCGCGCCGCGCGTCAGGGCTTGCGCATAGGCGGCAAGAAGCGGCGCTAGCTCCGAAGCATCGCGGAACTGCAGCGGCGCGATGTCGGTCGTCGGCATCTGGGTCATCGGTCTTTGATCCTCAAAGTGACCATGTGTGTCAATCGCGCCAGCAAGTCTCGCATCCGCGCGGGTGACTTTGGTTAAAAAACAGTTAACATACTTCCCGGGGTGCTGCTTCGGCAGCTGGCGATCTGGGTTTTCAACATGGCTTGTTCTCAGCAAATGGAGAAGCGCGCTCAGCGTTCCGCAGGCTTGTGCGCCGTCCGCTCGTGGCAGTGCAGGGTCGGACAATGAACACGTTCGGTCTCCGCCGGCAGGACATCTATCGCGCGCCGCTTCGCGAGCGCAGTCCGGTGCTGCGCTACCTTAGCCGGTTCGATGCAGGTGAGGCGGTTCGGTGGGCGCTACGCGGCCTGCTTGTCGGCGCGATCGTCGTGCTCGCACTGGATCTGCGCGATGTCGCTGCGCAGCGAGGCCTGATTTCGCCGGCCTTCTGGCCGCTTTTCGGTAAAAGCGACGTGGCACTGCCTGATGTGCGGGATGCGGGTTCCGACAGCCGCAGCGATCCGCGCCGAGACGTCACGACCGACGAGGCCTTGCTTGATGGCGATATGCGGTTTGCGCTGGAAGATGGCGGGCGTTTGACCCTGACCGGCCGCATCGTCCAGGGCAGTGCGGAAGCGTTCGCCAACGAGGTGAGGGCTCAGGGCGACGCCGCGATCACCGTGGTGATCAACTCTCCAGGCGGCTCGCTGGAAGATGCGATGGCCATGGGGCGGCTGATCCGAAAGCATGGTTTTGCCACGCAAATCCCGGATGGCGCGCTATGCGCCTCGTCTTGCCCTTTGATGTTTGCCGGCGGCGTTGAACGTTCGGCCGGTTCAAAGGCGGCGATCGGCCTGCATCAGTTTTATGCGGCGCCCGGCAGTTCCGATGATGCCGCAGCTGCACTTTCCAGCGCTCAGGCAACCACGGCGCGGATCAGCCGATACCTGACCGAGATGGGCGTGGATACGGCTTTGTGGCTGCATGCGCTCGATACGCCGCCGCAGGCGCTCTACTACCTCTCGCCGGAAGAGCGCAAAGACTACAAGCTCGTCACCGGCGCGCAAACGCTGGCTGCCGTTCAGAACTGAGCCGCCTATCCTGCCGACGGATCAGCCGTGTTGCAGAAAATTCGTTTGATCCTGCTCGCCATCCACCACGGCCGGCGCAATGCGCACGCAATCGCGTCCTGCCGTCTTGGCGAGGTAAAGGGCGGTATCCGCCCGCGCCATCAGCGCGTGGACGGTTTCCCCCTTCTGTAGCTCCGCCACGCCGAAGCTTGCGGTGAAGGTGCGTCCGGGCGGCGCGCCGGGGATGCTGAGGGCGGCGAAGCTGCCGCGCAGGCCTTCCGCGTAGATGCGGGCCATCGGCAGATTGGCGCCGGGATAGAGAATGGCAAATTCCTCGCCGCCGACCCGCCCGACGATCTGGCCGGCATTGGATGCCAGCGTCAGTTGGCGCGCAAACCCCGCGATCACCAGATCGCCTGTGCCGTGGCCGTAGGTGTCGTTGACCGACTTGAAGTGGTCGAGGTCGCACAGGATCATGGCAAGCGGCACGCGCGAGCCCTGATAGACATGCAGAAGCGGTGCGGCGCGCTCCTCGAAGCCGCGCCGGTTGAGGACGCCGGACAGTGGATCGGTTTCGGACTTCACCATCATGACGCCAAGCGTGTTGCGCATCATGACCATGATGATCATCAGCCCCATTGCGAGAAAGAAGATCGCGCTCAGCGTCTGCGATACGATCGCATAGGAGGTGGAAATGTAAGCGCTCGGCGTTTCGCCGATATTGCCGATCCATAGAGCAATCAAAGGCTTGGCGAGGAAGTGCGCTGCGGTGGCGGACACCACCGTGAGAAGGCCGTAATCGAGCGCTGTCTTTTGCGAACTGCGCAGCACCACGATCGCCGCCAGGCCCTGCAACAGCGCATAAGGCAGCTGGTACAAGACCATCGGCATAATGGAGAGCCGCGGCGTGCCGTCATGGATCAGGATCGTTCCCAGCGCCACGAACAGCAGGCCGACGATCCAGAATGAGGGAACGGGCTGGTGGTAGGTGCGTGCCAGACCGACCGTGAGGCAGGCGAGCCCGAAAGCAAGGCTCATATAGGTCGCGACAACCAGGAACTCGGCGTCCGGGATCAGATCGACCGCGAATTCCAGACCGACATAGCTGATCGCCAGAACGCAGCTGAGAACCAGCCAGCGCGGGGCGGTGGCCTTGTTGTCGTAGGCGGCCATGAACAGGAAAGCCCCGGCCACCAGGACCGCGACCGCCATATTGATGATAAGGATGAAGCCGCCGCCGCTCATCGCTGGAATCCGTTTGGTCCTCTTTATCGTGCCGCGGAAAAGAGTTGGTTAATGGAAGTGCTGCCTCCTGCCATTCCGGAACCGCGACCGGAAGCCGTGCATTGTGGTGCGAGGCATGAATGTGCCACCTAAAAAACCAACGAAAACAAGGAGCGTAGGCATGGCCGATACGATCACTCTCACCGATCACGAAGCGATTCGAGACTGGGCGGCGGCGCGAATGGGGTCTCCGGCTGTTGTGGATATCTCGCCGGCCTCCGGCACGCAGCCGATGCTGCGCCTGGTATTCGACCAGCAGGCCTATCTCGACACGGACCAAGCCGAACGTCCTGTTAATGCTGGCGGAATCGAGCTGGTGGAGTGGGACGAGTGGTTCAAGCTGTTCGACGAAGCCGAGCTGGCGCTGGTGGTGTCGGAAGATGTGCCGGGCCAGCGCGACAGCTTCCATGAGCTCATTCGGCGCGACGAAGGCACCAAGTAGCAGCGCAGGACGGGCAAGTCGCAGCACGGAACAAACAAAAAGAGCGCCACTTGGGCGCTCTTTCTACGATATGGCGGACGTTTCCGGCTTTAGTTGAAGGTGCGGATGTCCACGAAGTGGCCGGCGATCGCGGCAGCCGCGGCCATGGCCGGTGACACCAGATGGGTGCGGCCCTTGAAGCCCTGGCGGCCCTCGAAATTTCGATTCGAGGTCGAGGCGCAGCGCTCATAGGGGCTTAGCCGGTCGTCGTTCATCGCAAGGCACATGGAGCAGCCCGGCTCGCGCCAATCAAAACCGGCTTCCACGAAGATCTTGTCGAGACCCTCGGCTTCCGCCTGTTCCTTCACGAGACCCGAGCCCGGAACGATCATGGCGCTGACCTTCGGGTTGACCTTGCGGCCTTCCACGACCTTGGCGACTTCGCGCAGATCCTCGATGCGGCCATTGGTGCAGGAGCCGATGAAGACGCGGTCGAGTGTGATGTCGGTGATCTTGGTGCCGGCGGTCAGGCCCATATAGTGAAGCGCGCGCTCCTTGGAGGTCCGCTTGTTTTCGTCCGCGATCTGAGCCGGATCGGGAACCACGCCTTCAACGGACACGACGTCTTCAGGCGAAGAGCCCCAGGACACGATCGGCGGCAGTGCGGCGGCGTTGAGCACGACGACCTTGTCGAAATGCGCGCCCTCATCGGTTTGCAGGGTCGACCAGTATTCGACGGCCTTGTCCCAATTCGCACCTTTTGGCGCACGGGGCTTGTCCTTGACGTAAGCGAAAGTGGTTTCGTCCGGCGCGATGAGGCCGGCACGCGCGCCGCCTTCGATCGACATGTTGCAGATGGTCATGCGGCCTTCCATCGACAGCGCGCGGATCGCTTCGCCAGCATATTCGATGACGTAGCCGGTGCCGCCGGCCGTGCCGATCTCGCCGATGATCGCCAGGATGATGTCCTTGGCGGTGACGCCTTCGGGCAGCTGCCCATCGACGCGCACCAGCATGTTCTTGGCCTTCTTCTGGATCAGCGTCTGGGTGGCCAGCACATGCTCGACCTCAGAGGTTCCGATGCCATGAGCGAGAGCGCCGAACGCGCCATGCGTGGAAGTGTGGCTGTCGCCGCACACGATGGTCATGCCGGGCAGGGTGAAGCCCTGTTCCGGGCCGACGATGTGGACGATGCCCTGGCGGACATCGACGGCATCATAGTATTCGACGCCGAACTCGGCGGTGTTGCGGGCCAGCGCCTCCACCTGGATACGGCTTTCCTCGTTCTTGATGCCGAACTTGCGCTCGGGCGAGGTGGACACGTTGTGATCGACAACGGCCAGCGTTCTTTCGGGATGGCGGACCTTGCGGCCGGTCATGCGCAGACCCTCGAAAGCCTGCGGGCTCGTCACTTCGTGGACGAGGTGACGGTCGATATAAAGCAGGCAGGTGCCATCGTCCTGTTGGTCGACGATGTGGTCGTCAAAGATCTTGTCGTACAGGGTGCGCGGTGCGCTCATGGTCGTGATCCGTGAAAAGTCGTGAATGGCTGGATGCCCCGGAGGGCTCTGGCGACGGATGTCGACCTAGCTAAGTCGGGCCGTGGAGGCGCCGCAGACATGCGCAAAGAAGCGGCCCGGCAGACGCTTGCGGTCCTGCAGGGTGAAACGGCGATAGGCGGGTTTGCCGAACAGCGCTTCCATGCACTGGCTCATAGCAAGCTTCGGAAGGCTCGGCAATCGCGAGCGGAAGCCTGGGCTTTCACGTCTTCGGCTTCGAGGCGTCTCGCGCAGGGGAAGGCTGGTCGTTCTGCGCGCCGGCGTGCGGCTCATCCGTGTCACCGCCACTGATCGTCTTGCTGAGCGAATTGATGACGCTGAGGATGACGATGGCAACAAACGTCGCGAGCAGCGCGATCTGCCACAGACCGAGACCGCTGGACAGACCGATCGCGCCCGCGAGCCACATGCCGGCACCGGTCGTGAGGCCATGAACTTTGCCGCGACCGGCCCAGATCAGGCCGGCTGCGAGAAAGGCGACGCCGGCCGTCACCGCTTCCACGGCACGGATCGGATCAACCTGCACCGGCGCGTTGGCAAACACCGGAGACAGCGTGATCTCGACGGTGAGGATGCCGAACACCGCGGCGGCGACACAAACCATGATGTGGGTGCGCAAGCCCGCCGAATGGTTGCGCCATTCCCGCTCGAAGCCAATAACGGCGCCGAGGATGGCAGCCAGGAGGATGCGGGCGGCCAAGACCGGGAACGGCACGACGGTCGGATGACCGATCTCTTCGAAGAGGGCTTCCATTCAAGCCAAGCCTTTCTGCCTCGATAGCCGTTGCTTCAACGAAAAACGGCGGCGAGACCGTCACCTGGTGTTCGTGCTGAAACTACGCCGGCATTGTCAACTGGTGGAATGCCGGCTTGGTTCGCTTTGAAGTAGGGCAGGCGTGACATGGGGGGTACGCGGTTCAGCATGGTGGGAGATTATCATGTCGATACGTCGGGGCTGAAGCCGCTGACGACAGAGTCGATCGCCAAGGAAAGATGCGTAAGCTAGGATCGGCGGAGCTCGATCGGTAATTGGCTCAGGTTGACAAGTAGGCTCTGAAAACAAAGGAAATGCGTATGAACCGGCGCCTGACGCTTGTCCTTGCACTCTGCATTGCGCTTTCAACGATGAGCGGTGCCGGCTTTGCTGCCAAACGTCCGATCATCGACTTTCGCATTCCTGCGCCGGAGGGCATGTGCCAGCTTAACCCTCAAGATGACGGCATAGTGGGCGAGGTTTATGAGGACAACAGGCTGAAGATGGCGCAGACTAGAAACCTTCTGATAGCGCTGTTCTTTCCCTGCGAGATCTTGGCCTTGGAGAACTTGGCCGATCAACCGGATATCACGCCACGCTGGATCTCAGTCTACAGCCACAACATGACCAATGGAGAGTTGGTCAAAAGTCCGCTTGCACCGGATCAGTCGCGGTTATCCATGGAAAATGCGTTCCGCGCCATGAATGTTGAGGGGTCCTACGTGAATGCGGCTCTAGAAGACTTGATCCCGAAAATGGAAACGGGCGTGACATTCGAGACCGGGCCGCTGACAGAGATCGTGAGGAGCAAGGATCCCGAGATCCTTTACGTCAAGATGTTCACCCGCGCGCAGGCTGACGAGCATTTGGTCGAGACCCGCTCAGTTGTCGCCTTCACGCAGGTTGGCGGCTACGACGTTTCCATCACCAGTACCATCACGAAGGGCTCAAACGGCGACTATACACGTCTCTTGAACGAAAGCCGGGTCATGGCGAAGGCCCTGCGTGCAGAGTCGACGTTTACGAGCGAGTGAGCGCGACATCGCTCCGCTTACAGCAATTACGCAACTGCCTTCGCCACTATGTCTGGATGTTGGCCGATCACGCGCACATAGGCGATGGCGAAATCCGGCGCGGTTGTTCGCGCCTGCTCCCAATCGCGCAGCGTACCGACAGGAACCCGGAAGCGATTGGCGAACTCAGACTGTGACAAGCCAAGCCCCGTCCTTGTTGTGCGGATCAGGCGTGCGCGCTGGCCTCGCTCCAACGCTTCGGCCGTCACGTCAAAATCTTCGGCATCGGCTGGCTCAGCAGCTAGCGTGATAGGCTCTTTCTTCACCCTTGTTGCTCCTTCTCACCGAGATGAAGCGGGGAAGGTCTCCCCGCCAAACAAAGACGCCGGTGAACAGCTTCTCTCCGACAAATCCAATCACCTTGAATCGCTCCTCACCATCGATCTCGCGGATCGAAGGGATAATGAGGTGGTCAACGTCTTCGAAAATCCTGTCGCCGAAAGCGAGCGGCAGGTTGTGCTTGTCACGATTACTCAGGTCCTTGGTGGGATCGAACCTATCCGCCGTCATGACCGAAGATATACGGAATTTCCGTATGAAGCGCAATCTTTTTCATTCGGTGTGCTACAGTTTGAGCATGCCCGAGGTCCGCTCGTTAATCACTGCGCCGAAGCCTCCTGCCGCAAATCCAGCATCAGCAGTTCTTCATCAAAGCCTCGGCCGTCGATCACCATCGCATCGCGCTCCACCCCGAAGGGTACGAAGCCGAGTGCGTGGTAGAGGCGGCGGGCGGGGAGGTTGTGCATGGTGGCGTTGCATTGCAGGATCACCTGCTGCTCGCGCGCATGGGCGATGATGCCCTCGACCAGTGCGCGGCCAAGACCGCTCTTGCGCCAATCCGGCTTGAGGTAGACGCTGACCATCTTGGCCTTGTGGCGCGTCTTGATTCCGCCATTCGGGATATAGGCGGCCATGCCGATCAGGGTTTCGTTTTGGAAGGCGCCGAGCGTCAGGCCAGGCAGTGCAGGTGCGCAGCGTGCGGCCATGTCTTGGTCGCGCAGGGTCGATTCATCGACCGGACTGGCGCTGAAGGCTTCCGGGCTGTCATTGAGCGCTTCCAGGCGAAGTGCGCGGTAGGCGTCGACATCCGCCGCCGTCAGTGGGCGGATGGTGGTTTCAGGCTGTGCAACGATGGTCCCCTCCCAGCGTAGAAGCCGGGACGGCCATGATAAACGGCCGCCCCGAAGATCTTACGCCGGCTGTGGTGCCGCATCCGTGTCCAGCGCGTCAATACCGCCGGCATTGTCATATTGCGCCTGGTTGAGGATTCCGGCGCGCTTGGAGACGATGGTCGGGATCAGCGCCTGGCCAGCGACGTTGACGGCGGTGCGGCCCATGTCGAGGATCGGATCGACCGCCAGAAGCAGGCCGACGCCGGCAAGGGGCAGGCCGAGCGTGGAGAGCGTCAGCGTCAGCATCACCACCGCACCGGTCAGGCCGGCAGTTGCGGCCGAGCCGATCACCGACACGAAGACGATCAGGAAATAGTCCTGGATCGAAAGCGGCACGCCGTAGAACTGCGCAACGAAGATCGCGGCGATGGCCGGATAGATCGCGGCACAGCCGTCCATCTTGGTGGTGGCGCCGAGCGGAACCGCGAAGGCCGAATATTCGCGCGGCACGCCGAGGCTCTTTTCGGTCACGGCTTCGGTGACCGGCAGCGTGCCGATCGAGGAGCGCGACACGAAAGCGAGCTGGATGGCGGGCCATGCACCGGCAAAGAAGCGGGCCGGCGACAGGCCGTGCAGGGTCAGGATCACCGGGTAAACCACGAACAGCACGATTGCGAGGCCGATATAAACGGCGGCCGAGAACCAGCCGAGCTGCGACAGGGTCTGCCAGCCATATTGCGCGACCGCGTTGCCGAGCAGGCCGATCGTGCCGATCGGTGTCAGACGGATCACCCACCACAGGATCTTGCGGGTGAGCGCCAGCAGCGAGCGGTTGAAGGCAAGGAAGGGCTCAGCCGCATCGCCGACCTTGAGTGCTGCAACGCCGACGGCGATCGACACGACGAGGATCTGCAGGACGTTGAAGTTCAGCGATGTGGTGGCGCTGCCATCCGTGATCTTGGTGGAAGCCTGAAGGCCGAGAATGTTGGCGGGAACTAGACCCTTCAGGAAGTCGATCCACGAACCGGTGGAAGACGGAGCCTTGGCGGCTTCAGCGGCGATCTGCGTGTTGAGGCCGGGCTGGATGATGAGGCCGAGCGCGATGCCGATCACCACGGCAATCAGCGCGGTGATGGCGAACCAGAGCAGTGTCTGCCAGACCAGCGCTGCCGCATTGGACAACTGGCGCAGATTGCTGATCGAGGCGACGATTGCCGTGAAGATCAACGGAGGGACAAGCGCGCGCAGCAGCTGCACGAAGATCGAACCGATGGTCGACAGGGTCTGCGCCAACCAGTTCGGATCGCCGGCCGGATTGTTGCCCATGTTGCGGGCAAGGAGGCCGAGCAGGATGCCGACCACCATGGCGGCGATGACCTGGAAGCCGAAGCTTGCATAGAACGGTTTGAAGACGACCGGACGGGCCGCGCCTGAAGCGGGATGAGAAACGGGCATGTGAGGTAACTCCAGCAGTCCGCGCGCGGGCGTTGAAAACGCAGGGCCAGGACGATTGCGCCCAGACCTACGCCTCATTTTGCCATCGGAACAGGCAAGATGATCTCACATTCAGCAGTTTGCGGCAAAAAGAACCTTCGAAGACCCCATCAAACAAAAAAAAGCCCCGGCTTTGCCGGGGCTTCTCGAGGATCGGTTCGCTTCTGCTTAGTCGCGGTTGCCCATGAACTGCAGCAGGAAGGTGAACATGTTGATGAAGTCGAGGTAGAGACGCAGGGCGCCCATGATCGCCTTGCGACCGGCAACCAGCGTGTCGTCGCCTTCCCAGTACATTTCCTTGATCTGCTGGGTGTCATAGGCGGTCAGGCCTGCGAAGATCAGGACGCCAGCCGCCGAAATGACGAACTGCAGCATGCCCGAACCCAGGAAGATGTTGACGACCATCGCAATCATCAGGCCGATGAGGCCCATGAACAGGAACGAGCCCATGCCGCTGAGGTCACGCTTGGTGGTGTAGCCGAACAGCGACAGCGCGCCGAACGAGGCAGCGGTGATGAAGAAGGTCTGGACGATGCTGCCGGTCGTGTAGACCAGGAAGATCGAGGACAGCGAAACGCCAACCAGAGCCGCATAGCCCCAGAAGGTTGCCTGTGCCGCACCAGTCGTCATCTTGTCGATGCGGAACGACAGGAAGAACACGACGGCAAGCGGGGCCAGCATCACGACCCAGCGCAGCGGCGAACCATAAACGGCAACGCCCAGCGAGGTCAGCATCTTGCCGTTCGGCAGGGTTGCCGCGGCCAGCGACGGATCATTGGTCGTGGTCAGCATCACCATCGCCAGAGCGGCGACGCCGGTGATGGCAAGACCCAGTGCCATGAGATTGTAAACGCGCAGCATGTAGCTGCGCAGACCCTGGTCGATACCGGCGTCGGCCTGCGTACCGTAACCGGCAGGGCGGGTCTGATAATTACGCATATCAGCCATTGTTTCCTCTATTGCTTCTGTCTCGTCGGGGTCCGGTCGCGGATCAACCGAGGCGCCGCTGGCGAGACGTCCAGCATGCCTTTGCGGAATATGATGGTTTAGAAAGTCAAGAACAAGGCCTGTTTCACCCTGCAAAGGTCACGTGATTGTTAGAAGCCGCGTCGCTGTGCGCCCTTTGCCGCAAGGGATTGCGGGGCGGCGCGGATCATCGCAGCATGGTTGCTCACTGAAAACACTTTCAGCCTGGAAGGAAAAAGCATGGCCAAGGCCGCACTCGTGACGGGATCGAATTCGGGAATAGGGCTGGCGATCGCGCGTCAGCTGGCAGCGGCCGGCTATGACATCGCGCTGAACTCCTTCACCGATCGCGCGGACGATCACGCGCTGGCTGAGGAGATCGCGGCCGAGACAGGCGTGCGCGTGATCTATCTGGCCGCCGACATGTCGAAGCCCGCGGAGTGCCGGGCGTTGGTGGAGCGCGCGCATGATGCGTTCGGGCGGCTGGACGTGCTGGTGAACAATGCCGGCATCCAGTTCGTGGCGCCGGTGGAGGAATTTCCCGAAGAGCGCTGGGATGCGATCATCGCGATCAACCTGTCATCGGCCTTCCACACGTCGGCGAAAGCCATTCCGCTGATGAAGGCTGCGGGCGAGGGGCGCATCGTCAACATCGCTTCGGCGCATGGGTTGCGTGCGTCGCCCTTCAAGTCGGCCTATGTGGCGGCCAAGCATGGCATTGTCGGCTTCACCAAGACGGTGGCGTTGGAGCTTGCCGGCAGCGGCATCACCTGCAACGCGATCTGCCCCGGCTTCGTGCGCACGCCGCTGGTAGAAAAGCAGATCGATGACCTGGCTGCGACCCATTCGCATCTGCGCAAGGAAGAGGTGGTGCGCGACATCGTTTTGCAGAAACAGCCGAGCAAGCAGTTCGTGACTGTCGAGCAGATCGGGGGAACGGCAGTGTTTCTGTGCTCGGATGCAGCCGCGCAGATCACCGGCACCACCATTTCCGTGGATGGTGGCTGGACGGCTCAGTAACCAAGGAAGACGGCTGCAATCATTCCGCCTTCTTTGCCAGTCAAAAACCGGTTATTGAGCGTCCGGGCCGGGGGATGACGCACAGCTCTTCTTTGCTGTCGGACCGGACCGGGCGGAAACGTCCTTGAATATCCGGCGGCAGATGCGGCACCGCCATGATGACTGCCCGCAGCATTTCGGACACGGTATGGCGAAGTTCAGGTTCCACAAGCTGGCCGCGGTCGCGGTTCTGATCGGCTTTGCCGCCTGGACGGCGACGGGCGAGTTCTCGTCGGTCGGTTCGGCCGCGGAAGAAGCCGAGGCCACCCGCGCCGACCAGGCCGCGCACGCGCCTGTCGCCCCGCCGCGCACCGTGGCCGTTGTCGTGCCGCCGCGTGTGATGCATGCGCGCGCCGTGCGCATGTCGGGCGTGACCGAAGCCAACAAACGCGCGCTGCTGGCCACGCGTGCGGGCGGGATCATCGACGAACTGCCGGTGGAACAGGGCCAGGCCGTGAAGACCGGCGATCTCATCCTTCGGCTTGCGGCGGAAGAAAAGACCTCCGGCGTGGACACGGCGCGCGCGCTTCTGGCGCAGCGCGAAGCGGAGAACAAGGCATCCGAAAGCCTCGCCAAATCCGGCAATCTCGCGCGGTTGCAGATCGACGCGTCGCGCGCAGCCCTGGCGCAAGCGCGCTCGCAGCTGGAAACCGCGCAGGCGGAACTGTCGCGCAATGAAGTGCGTGCGCCCTTCGACGGCGTGGTGGACCGGCTGGATGTCGAACTCGGCAGTTCGGTGACGCAAGGCGGCCAGGTCGCGACGCTGCTTAATCTCGACCCGATCCTTTCGGTTGGTGAAGTTAACGAGCGCGAACTCGCCTACTTGCGTCTAGGCGCGGAGGCCGATGTCCACCTCATCAATGGCGGTGAGGTGAAAGGCAGCATCCGCTATATCAGTCGCGAGTCGTCGGCTCAGACCCGGACCTTCCGCATTGAGGTCGCGATCCCCAATGGCGATGGCGCCATTCCCGCCGGCATGACCTCGGAAATCACGCTGCGCGTCCAGCCCGCCGAGGCCGTCGTTTTGCCGCGCTCGGTGGTCACGCTTTCGCGCACCGGCGAACTCGGTATCCGCACGATCGACCCGAACAACAAGGTCGCGTTCCACACGATCGACCTCGTTGACGACACGCCGAGCGGCCTCGTGCTTGGCGGCATCCCGGCCGATGCGCGCGTGATCGTTGCAGGGCAGGACCTCGTAACGGAAGGCGACACGGTCAACCCGGTTGAAGCCGATGCCGCAACGCTCCAGAAGCTGGCGGAAGGCACAGGCGGGACGCTCTGACCATGGACATCATAGCGATCGCCATCCGCAATGCCCGCCTGACGCTGTCGATCCTGCTCTTCCTGGTGATCGCCGGCGCGCTGGCTTACCGCGCCGTGCCGAAGGAAGCCGAGCCGGACGTCGCGATCCCCATCATGTATGTGAGCCTGATCTATCAGGGCATCTCGCCGGAGGACGCCGAGCGCCTGCTGCTCAGGCCGGTCGAATCGCAGCTCAAGAGCCTCAAGGGGCTCAAGGAAATGAAGTCAAACGCCTTTCAGGGCGGCGCCAACGTGATCGTCGAGTTCGATCCGTCGATCGATCTGGGCGATGCGCTGATCGACACGCGCAACAAGGTTCAGGACGCCAAGCGCGATTTGCCGACGGGCGTCGAGGAGCCGACGGTCAACGAGGTCAACCTTTCCGAATTTCCGGTGGTCTTCGTCACGCTGTCGGGCGACATCCCCGAGCGTGCACTGGCAACCGCCGCCAAGACCCTGCGCGACCGCATCGAGGAGGTGCCGGGTGTGCTGGAAGGCGAGATCCAGGGCTCGCGCGACGAGATGGTCGAGGCGATCATTGATCCGGTGCGGCTGAGTTCCTACGGCTTAAGGCTCGACCAGTTGATCCAGGGTATCGGCCAGTCGAACAGCCTGGTTGCGGCCGGCGCCATCGAGGGCAGCGAAGGCAAATACGCGGTCAAGGTTCCCGCGCTCATCGAAACGCCGGAAGACGTCGCCAACCTGCCGGTTGTCGCCAGCGCCAATGCCGTTGTGCGCGTGCGCGACCTGGCCACCGTGCGCTCGACCTTCGAGGATGCCGAAACGATCGCGCGGATCGATGGCAAGAGCGCCATCACGATCGCGGTCAAGAAGCGCATTGGCGCCAATGTGGTCGAGACGATCGAGGGCTCGAAGGCGGTGGCGGACGAATTCGTCAGCCAAACCCAAAAAACGCTGCCCGGCTTGCAGGTGACTTACACGCAAGACAAGTCCACCTTCGTCAACCAGCTGCTGAACGACCTGCAGAACCATGTGATGATCGCGGTCATCCTGGTGTTCATCGTCATCCTCTATGCCCTGTCCGGCCGCGCCTCTCTGCTGATCGGCCTGTCGATCCCGTCGTCCTTCCTGATCGGCATCCTGCTGCTGGCGCTGATGGGCTACACGATCAACATGATCGTGCTGTTCAGCCTGATCCTGGCGGTCGGCATGCTGGTCGACGACGCGATCATCGTCACCGAATATGCCGAGCGGCGTATGTCGGAAGGCGTGCACCGGGTGCAGGCCTTCGAGGAAGCGGCTAAGCGCATGTCCGGCCCGGTGATCGCCGCGACGCTGACGCGCATCGCGGCCTTCTCGCCGCTGCTGTTCTGGCCCGGCATTGTCGGCGACTTCATGAAATATCTGCCGATTACGCTGATCGTGACGCTGGCAGCATCAATGGCCTATGCGCTTCTGTTTGCGCCCGCCATCGGCGCAATCATCGGCAAGGCGCCGAAGGAAGAGCACCACGAAGGGCGCGACGGCTTCTATATGAGCGTCGTGAAAACGGCGGTGCGTTTCCCGATTACTGCATTGGTGCTCACGGTCGCGCTGCTGTCCGGTGGGCTTTATTCCTATGTGAAGTACGGCAACGGCGTCGAGTTCTTCCCCTCGGTCGAGCCGGATTACGGCCTGCTCTATGTTCATGCACGCGGCAATCTTTCGCTTGGAGAGATGGACGCGGCAACGCGCATCGCTGAACAGCGGATGCTCGGCTTCCCCGGTATCAAGTCGGTTCTGACCAAGGTCGGCAAGACGCGCGGCGGCGAGGATGTTCCGGAAGACGTCGTCGGCGTCATCAACTACGAGTTCGTCGATTGGCGCGAGCGCAAGTCCGCGCACGAAATCCTGGACGAGCTGCGCGGGGTCATGGCCGGCATTCCCGGTGTCGATGTCGAGGTGCGCGTGCCCGACGCCGGTCCGGCTACCGGCAAAGCGGTGCAGGTGCAGCTCTCGGCAGCCGATCCAACCGGCCTGAACGCCTATGCGCAGAAGGTTGCCGATGCGGTCGCTCAGGTGCCCGGCGTCATCGATCTTTCCAACGGCCTGCCGCCTCCGGGTGTGGACTGGGCGCTCGAGATCGACCGTGCCAAGGCTGCGCAATACGGCATTTCGCCGATTTCGGTGGGCACGATGGTGCAGCTCGTCACCACCGGCCTGAAGCTCACCGATTATCGTCCGGCCGGCGCCGATGATGCGGTCGACATCCGGCTGCGCCTGCCTGAAGATCGCCGCACGCTGCTGGCGCTCGACGATCTGCGGATCGAGACGGCGCAGGGTTCGGTGCCGATCTCGAATTTCGTCACCCGCAAGGCCGAGCCGACCGTCGGCATCCTCAACCGCATCGACGGCAAGCGCACGATCACCGTGCAGGCCAACGTCGCCACGGGCTTCCAGGTGGCCGAAGTGCAGGCGGCGGTCGCCAAGGTGGTGGGCGACATGGCGCAGCCCGGCGTCGACTGGAAGCTCGCCGGCTCAAATGAGGACAGCGCGGAGGCCGGCGCGTTCCTGGTCAACGCGTTCGGCGCGGCAATCTTCCTGATCTTCCTCGTGCTGCTTGCGCAGTTCAACAAGTTCACCAGCGTCTTTCTGGTGCTGTCCTGCGTCGTGATGGCGGTGATCGGCGCGCTGCTCGGCATCCTTTTGACCGGGCAGACCTTCGTGATCGTGATGTCGGGCATCGGCTTCATCGCGCTGGCCGGCGTTGTCGTGAACAACAACATCGTGCTGATCGACACCTATGACCGGCTGCGCGAAGAAGGCTGGGACAAGCGCGATGCGATTTTGCAGACCTGCCGCGAGCGGGCGCGTCCCGTGGTGCTGACGGCGGCCTCGGCCATTCTCGGCGTGCTGCCGATCGCCTTTGGCCTCGGCCTGGAAATCTTCCATCACGAGATCACGATCAACGCGCCGTCCACGCAATGGTGGATCGCGCTGTCGTCGGCCATCGTCTACGGCCTTACATTTGCAACGGCTTTGACGCTAGTGGTGACGCCATCGATGCTGATGATCTTCACGCGCGAGCACAACCGGGCGAAGAAGCCAAGCTGGTTCGCGCGGATCTTCCGCCGCAACCGGACGGAGGTTGTAGCCCCGACTTCAGACCAGGATCTGATCGGCCCATCGCTGCCCTATCCAAAGGCGGCTGAGTAAGAAACTTCGCCACCTACTTCACGACACCGTTATATTAGAGGGAACCAATAGGTCGCTTGCGCATTTTTGCCACAATCTGATCCTGTCTCGTGAAAGGCAACTGCGATGACGCTTTCGACCATCCTCATCATCATTCTCGTGCTGCTCCTGATCGGCGCGATCCCAAGCTGGCCGCATTCGCGTGGCTGGGGTTACGGCCCGTCCGGCATCGTCGGCGTCATTCTGGTGGTGCTGCTGATCCTGGTTCTGATGGGCCGCGTTTAAGCGCAGCCAGTCCCAGACCAAGAAAAAGCCCGGCCTTGGTGCCGGGCTTTTTTGTTTCCGTTCAGTATCCGGCTGGTTTCAGTGACCAGATTGCGCGCCGTCGGCCGAGGCCGCGAAGCGGGCGGCAAAGAACACGATCACCAGCAACACCGACAGGGCGAGATAGATCGGCGCGAAGCCAGTGCTCTGGCCGATAAAGCCAATAAACGACGGGGCGACGAGGATGCCGGAATAGCCGAGCGTCGACACCACGCTCATGCCTGCAGCCGACGAAATTCCGGGCTGGTTGCCAGCTGCCGAAAAGGCGATTGGGATGATGTTGGCGAGACCGAAACCAGCAAAGGCGAAGGCCGCGATAGCCAGCCACGGTGTCGGCGACAGACCCGCCACGATGATGCCGAGTGCCGCGATCAGGCTCGATACGCGCAAGGTCAGCACCGCGCCGAAGCGGTTGCGTACGATGTCGCCGAGAAAGCGCATCGTCGCCATCGTCGCGGAAAAGGCGGCAAAGGCAAAGCCGGCGGTGGCGATATCGGCGCTGCGTTCCTGGCGCAGGTAGATCGCGGCCCAATCCAAGATCGCGCCTTCCGGGATCATGGCAAACAGCGCGATGAGGCCGACGATATAGATGGCGGGCTGGCGCGGGAAGCCGGTTCGCGTCTTGGCTTCCGGTGCCGGCTGCTCCTCGCTGACAAGAAAGCGGATCGCGGCGAACACCACGATCAGGGTGATGAGCGTGACCATAATGGCATGGGGCAGGGTGCCGAAGCGCTGGATCGTCAAGCCGCCCAAGCCGCCGCCAGCAAAACCGCCCAGGCTCCAGAAGCCGTGCGAGGCCGACATGATGGCCTTGCCGAGCTTGCGCTCCACGGCCACCGCATTGGTGTTCATCGCGACATCCATGCCGCCGACCAAGGCGCCGAACAGCACCATGGCGGGGGCCGCCAGCCAGACGCTCGGCATGGCAATGACGATCAGCAAACCGACGGTGCAGGCAACGGCAAAGGCGGTGAGGACTTTTCGCGACCCGTAGCGGGGAATGAGAAGTCCGCAGGAAGGCATGGCGACCAGCGCGCCGAGGCCGAAGCCCAGGATCAGCAGGCCCAGCGTGGCTTCACGAATATCAAGCCGTGTCAGCAACAGGGGAATCTGCGGCGCCCAGCTGCCGACAATGAAGCCGTTGGTGCAGAACATGGCGGCGACCGCCCAGCGGCCGCGCTGTGCCGCCGCTCTGTTTTCCGTCGTGATCGCCATTGTCGCCCCTTCCATCTGCGGAGCGACAGCTAAATCGATGCGGGCGCAAGTCAATGCACCAAGCAAGGTTGGCGCAGAGCCAGCCGGTCACTTCGCGTGACCGGCTGATACTCAGCCATAAACGATCAGCAGATCCTTGGCGTCGATCTGGTCACCGGCCTTGACGAGCACTTCGGCGACCGTGCCGTCGCGCTCGGCATGAAGGGCGGTTTCCATCTTCATGGCTTCGATCGACAGGAGCACGTCGCCGGCCTTGACCGCCTGTCCGGCAGCCACGGCGAGCGTCGAAACCACGCCCGGCATCGGCGCGCCGACCTGGGTGTCGTTGTTCGCCTCGACCTTGCGCCGCACCGTTCCGTTGGCAGCGCCGCGCGCACGATCCAGCACCTTGATGCGGCGCGGCTGGCCGTTGAGCTCGAAGAAGACGGTGGCCTTGCCCTTGGAATCGACATCGCCTTCGCCAAGGCAGCGGATCACCAGCGTCTTGCCCTTCTCCAGCGTGACGAAGATCTCATCCTCCATCTGCATGCCGTAGAAATAGGTCGGCGTCGGCAAGACGCTGACGGGACCATAGGTGTCCTGCGCGGCCGCGAAGTCGAGAAAGACCTTGGGATACATCAGCCAGGAAGCAAACTCCTGCTCGCTTGGCGCGCGGCCGAGTTTCTCTTCCAGCTCCTTGCGCAACGCCGGAAGATCGGCCGGTTCGAGCAGCGCGCCGGGACGATCAGTGATCGGCGCGGCACCTTTCAGTGCCTTCTTCTGCAGCGCCTGCGGCCATCCGCCGGGCGACTGTCCGAGATCGCCGCGCAGCATGGACACGACGGAATCCGGAAACGCGATGTCCCGGGCGGGGTTCTCGACATCGGCGACCGTCAAATCCTGCGACACCATCATCAGCGCCATGTCACCCACGACCTTGGACGACGGCGTGACTTTCACGATATCGCCGAACATCAGATTCACATCATGATAGGCCTGCGCCACTTCGTGCCAGCGGGTCTCCAGCCCGAGCGATCGCGCCTGTTCCTTGAGGTTGGTGAACTGTCCGCCCGGCATTTCGTGGAGATAGACTTCCGATGCCGGCCCCTTCAGGTCGCTTTCGAACGCGGCATACTGGTTGCGCACCGCTTCCCAATAGAAAGAGATGCGGCGGATCGCTGCCGGGTCGAGCCCGGTTTCGCGATCCGTGTCCTTGAGCGCTTCCACGATCGAGCCGAGGCAGGGCTGCGAGGTGTTGCCGGAAAACGCGTCCATCGCCGCATCCACGGCATCGACGCCGGCTTCCACCGCCGCCAGCACGGTCGCGGCCGAAATGCCGGAGGTGTCATGCGTGTGGAAGTGGATCGGCAGGTCGGTGGCCTCGCGCAGCGCCTTGAACAACACGCGCGCGCCGGCGGGTTTCAGCAGGCCGGCCATGTCCTTGACAGCGATGATATGGGCGCCCGCCTTTTCCAGCTCAGCCGCGAGACCGGTATAATAGTTGAGGTCGTATTTGGCGCGGGCGGGGTCGAGAACATCGCCGGTGTAGCAGATCGCCGCTTCGCACAGCTTGTTCTCGGCGCGCACCGCGTCCATCGCCACGCGCATATTATCGACCCAGTTCAAACAGTCGAACACGCGGAACAGGTCGACGCCGCCGCTCGCGGCCTCGTGCACGAAATGCTGCACGACATTGTCAGGATAGTTGGTGTAGCCGACGCCATTTGCGCCGCGCAGCAGCATCTGCAGCAGGATGTTGGGCGCGGCCGATCGGATCTTGGCGAGTCGCTCCCACGGATCCTCGGTCAGAAACCGCATCGCGACATCGAAGGTCGCGCCGCCCCAGCATTCCAGCGACAGAAGCTCGGGCAGCGCGCGGGCATAAGCGCCGGCGATCGACACGATATCTGCTGAGCGCATGCGGGTGGCGAGCAGCGACTGGTGGCCGTCGCGCATGGTCGTGTCGGTGACCAGGACACGGTTCTCGCCGCGCATCCACTTGGCAAAACCATCCGGGCCAAGCGCGTCAAGCTTCTGCTTGGTGCCGTCAGTAATCGTGCTGTCGAAATGCGGCACGCGCGGGGCGGCGATATCGGCGCGCGGGCCGGGGCGGCCGCGGGTTTCGGGATGGCCGTTCACCGTGACATCGGCGAGATAGGTGAGGAGCTTTGTCGCGCGGTCCTGCCGCTTCACGCTGGCAAACAGCTCCGGCGTCGTGTCGATGAAGCGCGTCGTGTAGCTGTTATCGTGGAAGGCGGGATGCGTGATGATCGCTTCCAGGAAGGTCAGGTTGGTCGCCACGCCGCGGATGCGGAACTCGCGCAGCGCGCGCTCCATGCGCTTGATCGCCTCGCCCGACGACGGCGCCCAGGCTGTCACCTTTTCCAGCAGCGGATCATAGAAGCGCGTGATCACAGCACCCGAATAGGCCGTGCCGCCATCGAGCCGAATGCCAAAGCCGGTTGCGCCGCGATAGGCGGTAATGCGGCCATAATCCGGAATGAAATTCTGTTCCGGGTCTTCCGTGGTGATGCGACATTGCAGGGCGTGGCCGTTGAGCCGGATGTCGCTTTGCGCCGGAACGCCGCTTTCCACCGACCCTATCGCCGCACCTTCCAGGATGTGGATCTGCGCCTTGACGATGTCGATGCCGGTGACCTGCTCGGTCACCGTATGCTCGACCTGGATGCGTGGATTGACCTCGATGAAATAGAACTTGCCGGTATCGGCATCCATCAGGAACTCGACCGTGCCGGCGCCGACATAATCGGTGGCATCGGCGATCTTCAGCGCATAGCCGCAGAGCTCGGCGCGTTGCACGTCGTCGAGATAGGGTGCGGGCGCGCGCTCCACGACTTTCTGGTTGCGGCGCTGGATGGAGCAGTCGCGCTCAAACAGATGCACGGTGTTGCCATGCGTGTCGCCAAGCACCTGCACCTCGACATGGCGGGCGCGCTCCACCAGCTTTTCGAGATAGACTTCGTCCTTGCCGAAGGCAGCCTTCGCTTCGCGCTTGGCTTCGGTGACTTCGCGGGTGAGATCCGCTTCGGCGCGGATCGCACGCATGCCGCGTCCACCGCCGCCCCAGGACGCCTTGAGCATAACGGGATAGCCGATGCCAGCCGCGAGCGTCTTCACCGCTTCCATGTCATCGGGCAGGGGCTCGGTGGCCGGCACCACCGGCACGCCGACCTCGATCGCCAGATTGCGCGCAGCGACCTTGTTGCCGAGGCGGCGCATCGTATCGGGCTTCGGGCCGATGAAGGTGATGCCGGCTTCGGCGCAAGCATCGGCGAATTCCGGGCTTTCTGAAAGCAGGCCGTAGCCGGGATGGATTGCGTCGGCGCCCGACAGCTTGGCGACGCGGATGACCTCGTCGATTGACAGGTAGCTCTCGATCGGCCCGAGATCCTTGGCCAGATGGGGTCCACGGCCGATCGGGTAGCTTTCGTCGGCCTTGAAGCGGTGCAGGGAGTATTTGTCTTCTTCAGCCCAGATCGCGACGGTGGCGATGCCCAGTTCGTTGGCCGCGCGGAAGACTCGGATGGCAATTTCGGACCGGTTGGCGACGAGGATTTTCTTGATCGGCAAAGCTCTCTCCCTGCCGCTAACGAGCGGCGGTTCTAAGTTTGCGTAAATCATGATGCAGCGCAACAAGTGCCGTGCTGCAGACGCAAAAATCCTGACCGATCACTCGCACAAACGAAAAATGCCCGGCGCTGAGCACCGGGCATTTAGAAGCGTTTAGAAGCTTAAGAGCTTAGAGCTGCTCGTAGTTGTACTTGCCGTCGGCGCTCTTCTTCCACTGATACACGACGTAGTCGGCATCGGTGCGATCGCCCTTTTCATTGAAGGACAGCTCGCCGAGAACGGTCTTGAACGGACCCTTCTCGTGGATCGCCTTGGCAACGGCTTCCGGATCGTTCGAGCCGGCAGCAGCAGCGGCCTGCGCGATGATCTGCGTCGAAGCGTAGGCGTAGAGCGTGTAGGCTTCCGGCTCGAAACCGGCAGCGCGGAACTTCTCGACCACTTCCTTGGCGTTCGGGTTGTTGCGCGGATCCGGGCCGAACGTGTTGTAGGTGCCGACCACGGCGTCGCCGGCGATCGAAGCGAGTTCGTTCGACACGATGCCGTCGCCCGAGAACAGCGGCGCCTTGACGCCCTGGTCAGCCGTCTGGCGGATCAGCAGGCCGGCTTCCGTGTGGAGGCCGCCCCAGTAGATGAGCGAGACATTGGCCTGCTTCATCTTGGCGATCAGGGCCGAGAAGTCCTTGTCGCCGGTGTTCACGCCTTCATACATGACTTCCGTCACGCCGGCTGCGTTGAGCGCCTTCTTGGTTTCGTCGGCAAGACCCTGGCCATAAGGCGTCTTGTCGTGGATCACGGCAACCTTGGCGTCCTTGAAGTTGTCGGCAATGTACTTGCCGGCAACGATGCCCTGCTGGTCGTCACGACCGCAAACGCGGAACGTGTTCCACAGACCGCGCTCGGTGAAGACCGGGTTGGTTGCGGCAGGGGTGACTTCCACGATGCCGTTTTCGGCATAGACTTCCGAAGCCGGGATCGACACGCCGGAGTTGAAGTGGCCGACCACGAACTTCACGCCATCGGCAGCGAACTTGTTGGCGACCGAAACGCCCTGCGTCGGATCGGATGCGTCATCGCCGACCGTGACGGTGATCTTTTCGCCGTTGATGCCGCCGGCTGCGTTGATGTCCGCAACAGCCTGCTCGGCGCCCTTCTGCAACTGTGCGCCGAAAGCGGCGTTCGGCCCGGTGATCGGACCGCCGACGCCCAGCAGGACGTCCGCAAAGGCACTGCCGCTGAACGCGACAAGCGCGGTCAAGGCGACTGCTGATAACAGAGACTTCTTCATGAGTGCACTCCCATTCGTATAAGCAGGCCTGGATGAAACTTCCGTGCGATGCCCACCCCTCGCAGAAAGTAAAGTTTGCCCATTTTCAGGCAGTTGTCACGCCGATTCAAAATGTCTCGGCGGGAATGGTGAAGATCAGGCCCCAGGGCTCAGGAACGTGCCTTCCAGGACAGGGGTGATCCTTTTTCATAAAGCCAGCCATATTGGCGCACCATCTGGTTGGTGCGGGTATAACGATAGCCGACAAAGCCGAAGACCATCAGGATGATCGTATCCACGAGGTAGTAGTGGAGCGAAAACATCGTGCCTTCAAACAACGCATGATGAATGAAGCGAACCGCGACGCCCAAAGCCAGCAGCGAGAAGAACAGCGACAGGTAAGACCGCCAGGTCTTGGCGCAGGCGCGACCCGTCATCCAGGCAGCCCAGCCGCCCAGAATGAAGGTGATGAAGAAGAACTCCCAGATATTGGCTTCTTCGTAAAGGAAACCGCTCACGACATCGTCTCCTGCATCAATGCCGCCCGCCTTCGAGATAGGCGGCGCGAACTTCCGGATTGGCGAGCAGATCACGTCCGCTGCCCGACATGGTGACAGCCCCATTGACCATGACATAACCGCGATGGGCGAGCTTCAGCGCGCCGAAAGCGTTCTGTTCCACGAGAAAGACGGTCAGGCCTTCGGTGCGGTTGAGTTCGCGAATGGCGTCGAAGATCTGCTTCACGATCAGAGGTGCCAGACCAAGCGAAGGCTCATCGAGCAGCAGCAGCTTGGGACGCGCCATCAGCGCACGACCGATCGACAGCATCTGCTGTTCGCCGCCCGACAGCGTTCCGCCGCGCTGGTCGATACGCTCTTTCAGGCGCGGAAACAGGGCAAAGACCTTTTCCACGTCCTGGTCGAAATACTGCATGTTGTCGAGGCTGGCGCCCATTTGCAGGTTTTCGCGCACGCTCATGCGCGGAAAGATGCGGCGGCCTTCCGGCGATTGGGCGATGCGCAGCCGGGCGATCTCATGCGTCGGCATGGCGGTAATGTCGGTGCCGTCGAAGGTGATCCGGCCGGCGCGCGCATGCGGTGCGCCGCAGATCGTCATCATCAGGGTCGACTTGCCGGCACCGTTGGCGCCGATCAGCGCAACGATCTCGCCTTGGTTGACCGAAACATCGACGCCATTCAGCGCGCGAATGTTGCCGTAAAAGGTTTCAACCTTCTCGACGGCCAGAAGCGGTGTTTGTCCCGTCATTGTGCTGGGCCTTTTGGTTCGACGGGAGACTTCGCGGCAGTTTCAGCCTCAACCTGCGCCGCTTTGGAGGCGGCAGGAGATGCGGGGACGATGGTCTCCCCGCCGGCTTCCTCGACGGTATCCGCGATCGGGCCTTCGAACATGGAGGAGGTCTCGGCCGGACCCTGGGCCACCGGCGCAACACCATCCAATTCTTCGATGACGCTGGTATCGCCCACTTCCACGAGGACATCACCGACTTCTTCGTCATCGACGCCGAGATAGGCGGCAATGACCTTGGGATCGCTGCGCACAGAAGCCGGGCTGCCGTCGGAGATCTTGCGGCCATATTCGAGCACCACGACGTGGTCGGAGATTTCCATCACCACGGCCATGTCATGTTCGATCAGCAGGATCGAGGTGCCGCTGTCGCGCCGGATGCCGAGCAGCAGTTCGTTGAGCGCCAGCGACTCCTTGGGGTTCAAACCGGCAGCGGGCTCGTCGAGGCACAGCAGTTCGGGACCGGTGCACATGGCGCGCGCAATCTCGAGACGGCGTTGCGCGCCATAAGACAAGTCACCGGCCGGATCATCGGCGCGATCCATGAGATCGGCCTTTTCCAGCCAGTAAACGGCCTTTTCGATGGAAGCGCGGCTGGCATCCTTGTAGCCGCCCAGGCCCAGCAGACCGAGAACGGTGAAGCCGGAGGCCCGCATCAGGGCGTTGTGCTGCGCCACCAAGAGGTTTTCCAGCACGGTCATGCCGGAAAACAGGCGGATGTTCTGGAAGGTACGCGCGACCTTGGCTTTCGCCGTGATCTGGAAGTCCGGCATGCGCTCCAGAAGGAACTTTTCGCCGGATGCGCGTGTCATCGTGATCATGCCTTCGGTCGGCTTGTAGAAGCCGGTAATGCAGTTGAACACGGTGGTCTTGCCGGCGCCGTTGGGGCCGATCAGCGCGGTGATTTCGCCGCGCGGCGCGGTGAAGGACAGGTCGCCGATGGCAACCAGGCCGCCGAACTTCATCGAGAGATGATCGACCTGGAGGATCGGGGTCTGAAGGTTTGTGCCAGCCATCAGCCGTGGCCTTCCTTGGTGAACGTCGAGGACACGGCGCGCGCTTCCTTGAGGTAGGCGGTGGGTTCTCGGCTGCCGACAAATCCGCGCGGCTTCCAGACCATGACAACAACCATGGCGATGCCGAACAGGAGCATGCGGTAGAGTTCAGGCGTGAAGTTCTGGCCGAACACCAGCTTCAGGAACTGCATTTCACGCAGGATTTCCATGCCGCCGATCATCACCAAGGCGGCGATGGCGATGCCCGACAGCGAGCCCATGCCGCCCAGAACCACGATGGCCAGGATGATGGCCGACTGCAGGAACACGAAGCTTTCCGGATTGATGAAGCCCTGGCGGGCCGCAAAGAAGGCGCCGGCAAAGCCGCCGAACATCGCGCCGATCGCAAAAGCGGTCAGCTTGGTGTTGGTGGTGTTGATGCCGAGCGACCGGCAGGCGATCTCGTCTTCACGCAGCGCTTCCCAGGCACGACCCACCGGCAAACGGCGCAGGCGGATGGTGACGAAAGCGGTCAGCAGGGCGAGGGCAAGGATCAGGTAATACAGGAAGATCGTGTAATACGCGCCCGACGTCGGGATATCGAAGACCTTGCCGATATAGTTCGGCGACGACACGTTGAAGTCGAACCAGCCGAAGAAGGTGATCTTCGGAATGCCGGAAATACCGGCCGAGCCCTTGGTCACGTCGCGCCAGTTGATCAGAACGAGGCGGATGATTTCACCGAAGGCCAGCGTCACAATGGCGAGATAATCGCCGCGCAGTCGCAACACGGGAAAGCCGAGCAGCACGCCCCAGAAGGCTGCCATGATGCCCGCGGCCGGCAGCAGGATCCAGAAAGACAGGCCGAAATGCGTGCCGAGCAGCGCATAGGCATAGGCGCCCACGGCATAAAAGGCGACGTAACCGAGATCGAGCAGGCCGGCGAGGCCGACCACGATGTTCAGGCCCCAGGCCAGCATCACATAGATCAGAACCTGGACGCCGAAATTGTTGACCCATTTCAGCGAGCCCTGCATGCCCACCGTCGACACGATGATCACGGGATACAGAACCAGCAGCGCGATCATGATCTTGAAGCGGTGGCGGCGCAGGAAGGACTGGTCCTTCTCGGCCACGACGGCGATCGGTCCACGATTGGCGCGGCGCCGGTCGACGGCCGGAAGCACGAAGGCGATGAACAGGAAGCGGCCGATCGCGACGAGTGCCACAACCGTTGCCAGCACGCCCCAATGGCTGCGCAGGATCAGCCGGTTGGAAATGTCCTGCGTGCTTTCCAGGCCGATGAAGAAGAAGAACAGGCCGGCGGAAAGGAGCGCCGCGTAAAGGGCCTGGCGAATGGCTTCGCCATAGGGGCTCGACGTGGATCGCGCCGTGTTGTCCGAGATCGCTGTCATGGTCTCAGACCTTTTCCACTTCCGGCCGGCCAAGCAGGCCAGAGGGCAGGAAGATCAGCACGATGGCGAGGATCGAGAAGGCCGCCACGTCCTTGTAGTCGATGGAGAAGTAGGCCGACCACAGCGACTCGATGAGGCCGATCAGCAAGCCGCCGAGCACGGCGCCCGGGATTGAGCCGATGCCGCCAAGAACGGCCGCGGTAAAGGCTTTCACGCCAGGTACGAAGCCGTCCGAGAAGGCAACAACGCCGTAATACATCAGGAACAGCGTGCCGGCGACGGCGGCGAGCGAGGCGCCCATGATGAAGGTGATGGAGATGGTGCGGTCGACATCGACGCCGAGGAGAGCGGCCATCTTGCGATCCTGCTCGCAGGCACGCTGGGCGCGGCCGAGCGAGGTCTTGTTGACGAGGTACCAGAACAGAGTGAGCAGCACGATCGTGACCACCGCGATCACGATCTGCTTCAACGAGATCGAGATGCCGTAGACGTTGTACACGTCGGTGACCAGCGGCGGGATCGGCTTGTTGCGCGGACCTTGCGTGACCTGAACGAAGTTCGACAGCGCGATCGACATGCCAATGGCGGTGATCAACGGTGCCAGGCGGAAGGAGCCGCGCAGCGGGCGGTAGGCGACCTTCTCGATCGTCCAGTTGTAAAGGCTGGTCATGATCATCGCGACAACCATCATGATCAGAAGCGCGACCACCACCGGCACCGAATAGAAGATGGCCGAGAGGATGAGGAACACGATCAGCGCGGTGAAAGCACCGATCATGAAGATGTCACCATGAGCAAAATTGATCATGCCGATGATGCCGTAGACCATCGTATAGCCGATCGCGATCAGGCCATAGATCGATCCCAGCGTCAGCCCGTTGATAAGCTGCTGGATAAAATACTGCATGCTTTAAGTCGCGCTCCCCGAGAATGTCGCAGCCGGCTAAACCGCAGCGCATTCTTCTAGTTACCCCTCAAGTCGTAGCCGCTTGGCTTGCGAATGCAACGCCTAACTTCTACGCCCATCGTCTAGCTTCGTTGGGATGAGAAGGCCGCGTAAGAGGCCTGCCCCCTGTCGAAGTGGACCATCATCTGGCTAGCATTGGCCCAAATCAGAGTCATCGCTTTTTTTCGCCACATTCTCCTTCCCTTACGACATGCTGTCATGCCTAGACGGAAAAGCCGTGGCGGAACGGGTCGCGGTCGTCGATGAAGATGGTGTTGAAGCCGGTCTGACGCGCCCAGCCGCCGATCGACGGGATGATGGCGGGCGTGCCGGCAACTTCGGTTTCCATCTCGACGCGGCCATTGAAGATCGAGCCGATGATCGATTCATGCGCAAAGCTCTCGCCGACCTTCAGCTTCCCCTTGCCGTGCAGCTGCGCCATGCGCGCGGAAGTGCCGGTGCCGCAGGGTGAGCGGTCGATGGCCTTGTCGCCATAGAACACCGCATTGCGGCCATCAGCGCCTTCCACCGTCGGCGCGCCGGTCCATTGGATGTGGCGCAGACCTGATATGTCGGGATTGCCGGGATGGACAAATTGATAGCGTTCGTTGAGGCGCTGCCGCACCATCGGGCTCATGGCGATCAGATCGCCGGCCGAGTAATCCGCCATGTCGCGGTAGTTTTCCTGAGGGTCGACGATGGCGTAGAAGTTGCCGCCATAAGCGATGTCGACGGTGATCTCGCCCAGACCCGGGCAATCCACGGCGAGGCCTTCGGCGTAAAGGAAAGAGGGCACATTGGTGATGCGCACTTCTTCCACATAGTCGCCTTCCTGACGGTATTCGGCGATCACCAGGCCGGCCGGCGTGTCGAGGCGCAGCACGCCCGGCGTCTTCGGCTTCACCAGACCCTGTTCGATCGCCATCGTCACGGTGCCGATCGTGCCATGGCCGCACATCGGCAGGCAGCCGGAGGTTTCAATAAACAGGATGGCGATGTCGCAATCCTCGCGTGTCGGCGGATACAGGATCGAGCCCGACATCACGTCGTGACCGCGCGGCTCGAACATCAGGCCGGTGCGGATCCAGTCATATTCGGCGAGGAAGTGCGCGCGGCGTTCCAGCATCGTGTTGCCGTGGAGCAGCGGAGCGCCGCCGGAAACGAGGCGGACCGGATTGCCGCAGGTGTGACCATCGATGCAGGAGAAGGTGTGGCGAGCCATGGTGGATCCTAGAAGCGGTCGGCACGAAAGGGATTGAGGTCGAGCGAAGGCGTTTGGTCGAGAACAAGATCGCGGATGAGGCTGCCGGTGGCGGCGGCCTGGGTGAGGCCGAGATGGCCGTGGCCGAAAGCATAGAAGACATTGTTGGCGCGCGCACGGCTGATCACCGGCAGTGAGTCCGGCATGGAAGGCCGATAACCCATCCATTCGCGCCCGCCAGAGGGATCGAGGCCGGGCAGGAAGCGCTGCGCCTTGGTCAGCATGGCTTTCGAGCGTTCGTAATTGGCAGGACGAACAAGGCCGGCCAGTTCCACCGCGCCGCCGACACGCAAGCCGGTTTCGAGCGGGGTAATAACAAAGCCATCGCCGGAAAAGATCAGCTGCCGCTTCACGTCGAAGGCGGTGGTGGGCAGGGTGGTGTTGTAGCCGCGCTCGGTTTCGAGCGGGATCCGGTCGCCGAGATTGCCGGCAAGCTTGTGCGACCAGGCGCCGGCGGCGATCACCAGCCGTTTCGCGCGGCGCGTTTCGCCGGTGTCGAGATCGATCTGGATGGTGTTGCCCGAGCCCACCGCCCGCACGCCGGCTTGCACGAAGCGCGCGCCGCGGCTTTCCGCATAGGCCCAGATCGCCTTGCCGAGCAGCTTGGGATCGGACACCGTCTTCCAGTCTGGCACGAAGGTGCCCTTGGTGAATTCGCGGGACAGGCCGGGCTGAAGCGCGGCCAAATCTGCGCCCTCGACATGGCGGAAGGTGATGCCAAAGCGATCGCGCGCATCCCAGCCGGGCAGGGACGCCGCGAACTCGGCCTGGTCGCGATACAATTCCAGCGAGCCGTCTTCGCGCAGCATGGAACGGGTGTTTGAGCGCTGCATCAGCGCCAACCATTCGCGCTCGGCCAGCCGCATCAGACCGGCCTGGGCCTTGAGCGCGGTTTCATAATGGCGCGCGCCGCTGGAGCGATGAAAGCGCCACAGCCATGGCATGAGAGCAGGGAAGTAGGCAGGCGGAATGGACAGGGGCCCGAGCGGATCGCGCAACCAGCGCGGCAGATTGCGCAGCATGCCCTTTTGCGCCAGCGGCAGAACGTCCGAGAAGGCAAAGGCGGCGGCGTTGCCGGAGCTCGTTTCCTCGCAGATGCCGGTACGGTCATAGACCGTGACGGCCAAGCCCGCTTCCGCGAGAATGGCCGCCGTACAGATGCCGATGATGCCCGCGCCGATGATTGCGATATCGTCAGGCGCGGTGGTCATCGGGTCAGGTCCTCGTTTTGGTCAGAAGCTCGGCAGCGTCGGGCGGACGGCGAGCGCATCGGTGATGATCTTCTCGACCGATGCGCGGCGCTCGCCCGAAAGCGGCTGGCGCGGACGCCGTACGCGATCATTGGTATCGATTGCGTGCACTTCGGCCAGCTTGATGTTCTGAACGAGATAGGTGGACACGTCGAGATCCAGCAGCGGGCGGAACCAGCGATAGATCGACAGCGCCTCATCGCGGCGCCCCTGCTTCATCAGCTGGTAGATCGCAACGGTTTCGCGCGGGAAGGCCGTAACGAGACCGGCAACCCAGCCGATCGCACCAACCGACAGCGCTTCGAAAGCGAGGTTGTCGACGCCAGTGAAGAGATCGAAGCGATCACCGAATGTGTTGATGATCTCGGTGGTGCGGCGGATGTCGTCTGAGGATTCCTTGATCGCCACGAAGCGCTCGTCGGCGCCGAGGCGCTCCATGATCTCCAGCGTCACGTCGACACGGTAGGCGACGCGGTTGGAATAGATCATGACCGGCAAGTCAGCGGCAGCTGCCACGGCCGACATGGCGGCAACGGTTTCGTCCGGGTTGGTGTGGTAGATCGGGCTCGGAACCACCATCAGGCCGGAGGCGCCGGCCTGAGCAGCGCGCTTACCGAGTTGTTCGGCTTCCCGGGTGCCGGCTTCGTTAACCGTCATCAGCACCGGCTTACCAGCTGCCGCATCTTGCGCGATCTTCAGCACAGCCAGCTTCTCGTCATGGCTCAGCATCGGGCCTTCGCCCAGCGAACCAGCAACGATGATGCCGTCGCAGCCGGCTTCCATCTGGAGCGCGAAGCAGCGCTCCATCTCGGCGTGGTCGAGTTCATCATCCACGGTGAACTTGGTTGTTACGGCAGGAAAAACGCCAGACCACATAATGACTGCTCCAGTGATATATCAGCTGACAGCCGGCTTAAGGCCCGTCTTGGCTTCTGTCAATCAGTGATATATCAACGTAGCATGAATTTGACCTCGGACGTTCCCGTAGCCTTGCAGGCGTATCATGCGCTTGAAGAGATGATCGTGACCCTGGCGCTCGAGCCGGGCAGCACAACAACCGAAAGCATTCTGCTGGAACGTGTGGGGCTTGGCCGCACGCCGGTACGCGAAGCGATCCAGCGGCTGGCGTGGGAAGGGTTCCTGATCGTGCGGCCACGCACCGGCCTGCTTGTTGCGCCGCTCGATGCCGGCGGCTGGTCCAAGGTCATGGATGCGCGGCAGGGGATCGAGATCGTGCTGGCGCGCTCTGCTGCCTTGTCGATCACACCGGAAGCGCGCCGACCCTTCTTGCAGGCGTCGGAGGCCATGTATGCGGCTGCCGCGACGAATGACGACAAGGCGTTTTTGGCCGCCGACAAAGCTTGGGATGAAGCGCTGGCTTTCGCGTCCGACAATCCGTTTGCCGTGCGGGTGGCCGCACCGCTGCAAACCCACAGCCGCCGTTTCTGGTATCGCTACCGGCGCGGCAGCGGTTTGGCTCAAGCCGCCAACCGGCACATCACGGTGATCGAAGCGGTGTTGCGTGGCGATGCGGATGCCGCAGCGGACGCCATGCAGCGGTTAATGGATATGCTACGAGAAGACGCCGAAGCTTTGCAGCCCGGCGTCTCGATTAGGTCGGATAATGAATTGGTTCGACCGCTGGACGCTGCCGCTATCTAAGACAGCGGAAGCTTAGGCACTCGGGCCGATGTTGCCGCGGCTCTGCCAGCCATCACCGGCCGACAGGATGCAGGAGTTGCCATCCGTACCGGTGGCGAGGATTGTCCAGGTGCCGGCGTCAGACACGAACACTTCCAGCACGGCGCTCTGGTCGACAACACCAACCGACTGCGGTGCTTCCTTGAACTGGGCGTTCAGCTTCTGGACGATTTCGTTTCGTGCGCCGCAGGTGTTCATCTGATCCATGGTCGACGAAGCGAGCTGTGCTGCCGCAGTCTGTTGAACCGGTGCAGCCTGCTCGGCGTGGATGGCCGGAACGGTTGCGAACAGGCCGGCAATGGCGACGGGGGCAAGAAGAGTTGCGATGCGGATCATGGTCTTCTCCTTGAGAGCTTCGCCAACATCAGGAAGCTATGCTTCTCAGTTGCTCGCGCCGGTCTAGAATTCTCTTGTTCGCCGCTGCTTCCGTGTTCGTGCGCTGCGATGACCTAATAAGATTCCGGGGTTAACCTTGTTGCATCACGTTTTTGTGAAGAGTGTTAATGGCGCTTGACGGAACTAAAAAGGCGGCACCGAAGCGCCGCCTTTTCATAAAAGTAACGATAATAGCGATTAGTTCATGGTGGGGATAACGAACTCCGCACCTTCCTTGACGCCGGACGGCCAGCGCGAGGTCACCGTCTTGGTCTTGGTGTAGAAGCGGAACGCATCTGAGCCGTGCTGGTTCAGATCGCCGAAGCCCGAACCCTTCCAGCCGCCGAAAGTGTAGTAAGCGATCGGAACAGGGATCGGCACGTTGATGCCGACCATGCCGACCTGAACGCGCGATGCGAAGTCGCGGGCCGCGTCGCCGTCGCGCGTGAAGATCGCAACGCCATTGCCATATTCATGCTCGTTGGGCAGCTTGAGCGCTTCCTCGTAATTGGCCGCGCGGACAACCGACAGAACGGGGCCGAAGATCTCTTCCTTGTAGATCTTCATGTCCGGCTTCACGTCGTCGAACAAGCAACCGCCCATGTAATAGCCGTTCTCGTAGCCCTGCATGGTGAAGCCACGCCCGTCGACCACGAGCTTGGCGCCTTCCTTCACGCCGGTGTCGACATAGCCGCGCACGCGGTCCAAGGCAGCTTGCGTCACGAGCGGGCCGTAATCGGCGGTCGGATCGGTGGACGGGCCCACCTTGAGGCTTTCCACGCGCGGAACCAGCTTTTCGATCAGGCGATCGGCTGTTTCCTTGCCGACGGGAACCGCAACCGAGATCGCCATGCAGCGCTCGCCGGCCGAACCGTAGCCCGCGCCGATCAGCGCGTCGACGGTCTGGTCCATGTCGGCATCCGGCATGATGATCATGTGGTTCTTGGCGCCGCCGAAGCATTGGGCGCGCTTGCCGTTCGCGGTGGCACGCGAATAGATGTATTGCGCGATCGGGGTCGAACCCACGAAGCCGATGGCCTTGATGTCGGGATCATCGAGGATCGCGTCCACGATCTCCTTGTCGCCATTGACGACATTGAGGATGCCGGCCGGCAGGCCCGCTTCGAGGAACAGTTCGGCGATCTTCATCGGCACGCCCGGATCACGCTCGGACGGCTTGAGAATAAAGGCGTTGCCGCAGGCAATGGCCGGCGCGATCTTCCACAAGGGGATCATGGCTGGGAAGTTGAACGGCGTGATGCCGGCCACCACACCGAGCGGCTGGCGCATGGAGTAAACGTCGATGCCGGGGCCGGCGCCGTCGGTGAACTCGCCCTTCATCAGATGCGGTGCGCCGATGCAGACTTCCACCACTTCGAGGCCGCGCTGAATGTCGCCCTTGGCGTCCGGAATGGTCTTGCCGTGTTCGCGGGCCAGCAGTTCGGCCAGTTCGTTGTAATCGCGCTCGACCAGCTGCAGGAACTTCATCAGCACGCGCACGCGCCGCTGCGGATTGGTGGCAGCCCAGGCCGGCTGTGCGGCCTTGGCGTTTTCGACCGCCTGGCGCAGTTCGGCTACCGTTCCGAGCGCAACTTGGCCGCGCACCGTGCCGTCCATCGGCTGCATGATGTCCTGGCTGCGACCGCTGGTGGAAGCGACATGCTTGCCGCCGATGAAATGTCCGACCTGATCCAATGCTCTTCTCCCTGTTTTCACCTTGGAGCGATGATGCCCCACTGTGCCCCGCTCACGCCGCGCGCGCAACGCGAGAGGCCACGCATCCGTTGTGCATGAATTGATGTCGCTATGTTGTTCGTACTACATTCAGCGCAAGGCGGAGGCTCAATGCAATGAACTGGGACGACATCCGCATCTTCCTGGCCGTTGCGCGATCGGGGCAGATCCTCGGCGCTGCCAAGCGGCTCGGCATCAACCACGCCACGGTTTCGCGCAGGGTCGCGGCGCTGGAAAGCGACACGAAAACGCGCCTGTTTCGCCGCGTCACCACAGGCACGCTGCTGACGCCGGCCGGCGAGCGCTTTTTGGCCGTGGCGGAGCGCATGGAAGCCGATCTGATCGCCGCCCGGGCCGAATTGTCGGGCGAAGAAGAGGCTGTGTCCGGTCCGGTGCGCATCGGCACGCCGGATGGCTTCGGCGTCGCCTTCCTCGCCTCGCATCTCGGCGAGTTGATCAGCCGTCATCCCGAGCTGGAAATCCAGCTCGTGCCGGTGCCGCGATCCTTCTCCCTGTCGCGGCGCGAGGCTGACATCGCCATCACCGTGGATCGGCCGGTGGAAGGGCGGTTGGTGGCCGGCAAGCTGGTGGATTATTCGCTGCAGCTTTATGCGGGCGAGGGCTATGCGGGGGAATACGGCCTTCCGCAGACGATCCCCGACCTCCTGAAGCATCGGCTGGTCGGCTATGTCAGCGATCTCACCGTCAGCCCGTCGCTGGATTACGCGCCGGATATCACGCCGGACTGGCAGGCGCGGTTTTCGATCTCATCGGCGCTGGGGCAGGTGGAAGCCGTGCGCGCCAATGCCGGCATCGGCATTCTCCACACCTTCATCGCCCGGCGTTATCCGGACCTCGTACCGGTTCCGGCCGCCCCGCCGATCCGTCGTGCATACTGGCTGGTTTACCACGACTCGGTGCGCGCCGTGCGGCGGGTGCAGGTCGTTGCGGCCTTTATCCAGGAAGCCGTCGAAAAGAACCGCGGCATCTTTCTCTAGGCGCAAACGAAAACGGCCCGCCGAAGCGAGCCGTTCTCATCGGGGTCGTGAGAACCGCGATTACTGAGTCGTTGTAGTGCCACCAGCCGGAGCGGTGCCCCCTGCGGGAGGCGTTGCGCCGCCAGCCGGAGCTGAATCGGTCGCCGGTGCGGTCGTGGAACCAGCGGCCGGAGCCGTCGTGGTGCCGGATGCCGGAGGCGTAGTGGTCGCCGGGGCGGTCGTGCTGGTCGAGCCAGCGCCGGTGTCGCCAGCGGTTGGCGTCTGCGAGCTTGGAACGAAAACGAAATAAGCCACGATGGCGAGAACGACGATGATCGCGCCGATCAGGATGCCGTTGCCCGACGAGCGGTTCGAAACAACCGTGGAATGGCCTGGAGCCGCCGTTGGATTGACGAGCGGATCAACAGTCGGATCGGTCGGACGACGGGTCGGCGACAGCGGATCGTTGTTCGGGGGTAGTGCCATGGTGCGGATCTCCCTAGTTTGTTGTGGGGAGGTAACGCTGCGAAACCGATTCGGTTTCACGGTGCTGTTACAATGATCGCTAATGCACCACTGATACGCTGAATCCGGCATCCCGCAGCAGCTGCACGACCCCCTCTTTGCCCGGCAGATGCAGCGCGCCGACGGCCATGAACGTCCCGCCTTTGCTCAAGATCGGCTGCGCGCGCTCGGCCATGACACGGTTGCGCGCCGTGATCATCACCTGCTCGAACTGCGCATAGCCTTCGCCTGATATCTCCGGCATTTCATGTTCCAGCAGAGGCCACAGCAGCGCGATCTCGCCCTTGCCATAGAGCGCGATCATGGTTTCGTTGACGTCATTGATGCCGTCGCCCAGTGCCAGCGTATCCACCAGGCTGCGCACATGAAAATTCATCGGCAGCTTCGCCATGGCATCGAGTTGTTCCACGCCGGTTTCCAGCCCGAGCACCTCCTTGTTCGCCGCACTTGCCTTGGCGGCCAGCGTTGCATCGAGCACCACAGCGCCCTTTGCCTGCCGGGCAAGCTCGCAGGGCGAACTGGCCAGCATCGCCGCCAGCATCCACGGCTTCATCTTGTTGACGCTGGCCAGGGTGATGCCGCGCGCCTGCAAGCCATTCTCCACCGTCTTCTTGTCTTCCGGCGACAAAAGCGCGGTCAGCGTTGTGGCGTCGGTGAACATCATGAGGTCGGGACGCGCGGCCAGCACGGCCATCATCCGGTCCTGGCTGAGTGCATCGGTGGTTTCGATCACCAGCCGGTCGGCATGATCAAGCGCTTCGCTCACCGGGGCGGGAAGTTCCAGCACGCGCGGATCGGTGACATGCATGGTGCCGAATAAAAAGGACGGCGCCACGCCGTCGCGCTCGATCTTCCAAAGCAGGCCTTCGCCGTTCTCGGTCTGCGCGGCCTTGTTCCGGATGACGGCGAGCGCCTTCGGATCGCTGGCCTGCAATGCGGTCACGAGGTTCTTGCCGGAACAGGTCTGCTCCTGCGCCCACAGCGTCGCGGGCGTGCCGAGCACGAACAGGAAGGCGAGGATGCGAAGGAGAAAAGCGCTCATGCGACCCTTTTAACGCCGGGGATGGGCGGATTGGTAGATGTCGAGCAGTCGCGCCGAATCGACACCGGTATAGATCTGCGTGGTGGACAGGCTGGCATGGCCCAGCAATTCCTGGATCGTGCGCAGATCGCCGCCGCGCCCCAGCAGATGGGTGGCGAAGGAATGCCGCAGGGCGTGCGGCGTCGCGGTATCCGGCAGACCGAGTGCTGCCCGCATGCGCTGCATTTCACGCTGCACGATCGCCGGCTGCAACGGCCCCCCGCGTGCGCCGCGAAACAGCGGCCCCTCGGGGCTGAGATGATAAGGGCACAAGCGACGGTATTCGGCGACCGCTTGTTGCGCGGCGACCAGCACCGGCACCATCCGCGTCTTGCCGCCCTTGCCGGTGATGCGCAGCGTTTGTTCGCGGCCGGTCAGCGCTCCGGCGGGGAGCCCCAGCGCTTCTGAAATGCGCAAGCCCGCACCATAAAGAAGCGTCAGCACGGCGGCGTTGCGCGCGGCAATCCAAGGTTCTTCCGCCAGCTGCTCGCCTGCGGAAACGACGCGGATCGCGTCGGTTGCGGTCAGCGGCTTGGGCAGGGATTTCGGCTGTTTCGGCGTGCGCATGGCCGAAGCAGTCGCGGCATTGGCGAGGCCGCGGCGTTCGAGAAAGCGCAGGAAAGAGCGCAAACCGGCCATGCCGCGCCCCAGCGTGCGCGCGCCTGCACCATCACCGCGCCGCTGCGTCAGGAAAGCGCGCAGATCGGCCGATTGCAGGTCGGCCACGTCGCTGATGCCCGGCGGTCCGCCAAGATGGCTGGTGAGGAACAGAAGGAACTGCCGCGTGTCACGCTCATAGGCATCCACCGTCAACGGCGAAAGACGGCGCTCTCTCGCCAAACCATCCAGCCAGTCGAGCCGCGCTTGCACGAGGTCCGGCTTGGCGGGGATGAGGATCTCGTTCATGCGACGCGTCGTCCAGTTCAGGTTCACCCCAAACACTGCGCTGCATGCGGTTACTGCGGCGTGAAGATTGAACTCCGCCTCAAGGGCGCGTAGGACGCCGCGAACGAAAACGGACGCGATATGACCAACCTCATCCAAGTTGCCGTGATCGGCGCAGCGCACGGCATCAAGGGCGAAGTGCGGGTAAAGACCTTTACCGACGATCCCCTGGCGATCGGCGATTACGGTCCGCTGCACACCGAAGACGGTCGCTCCTTCACGGTCGCGCAGGTCAGGCCGTCCAAGGAAGTGGTGATCGTCCGCTTCAAGGGCGTGGAAACGCGCAACGATGCCGAAGCGCTGAACGGCACCACCCTGTTCGTGGATCGAAGCAAGCTGCCGGACGATCTGGAAGAAGACGAATTCTATCATGTCGATCTGATCGGCCTGGCCGTCGAAACCGATGCCGGCGAGGCTGTGGGCACCATCGTCGCCGTGCATGATTTCGGCGCGGGCGAAATGCTGGAAGTGAAGGCGCGGGGCGAGAAGCCGGTGCTGATCCCGTTCACGCGTGCGGCCGTGCCGGTGATCGACATCAAAGGTGGCATCATCCGCGTCGAGCCGGTTGCCGCCGGCCTCGTGGAAGACGAAGACGAAAAGAACGCGCCGCGCGAGGAGGGCGACCACTGACCTTCCGCGCCACGGTTCTCACCCTTTATCCCGAAATGTTTCCCGGTCCGCTGGGCCTGGCCCTCGCTGGGCGTGCGCTTGCATCCGGCACATGGTCGCTCGACGCCGTGAACATCCGCGACTTCGCCACCGACCGTCACCGCACGGTGGATGACACGCCGGCGGGCGGCGGGGCGGGCATGGTGATGCGCGCAGACATCGTCGCCAAGGCCGTGGATCATGTCAGCGACGATCGGCCCCGGCTGCTGATGAGCCCGCGTGGGCGTCCGCTCACCCAGGCTCGTGTGCGCGAACTGGCGGAGGGTCCGGGCGCGATCCTGCTTTGCGGGCGCTTCGAGGGCATCGACCAGCGCGTCATCGACAGCCGCGCGCTGGAGGAAGTGTCGGTTGGCGATTACATCCTGTCGGGTGGCGAGGCGGCGGCCCATATCGTGCTCGATGCCGTCGTGCGCCTGCTTCCGGGCGTGATGGGGAATGTCTTGTCGGGCGACGAAGAAAGCTTCGAGAACGGGCTGCTGGAACATCCTCATTACACGCGGCCGGCCGAGTTCGAGGGTATGCCGATCCCTGCCGTGCTGACGTCCGGCGACCATGCCAAGATTGCGGCCTGGCGGCGCTGCAAGGCCGAGCAGCTGACTGCCGCGCGCCGGCCCGATCTCTATGCCGCCTACACACCGCCAAAGACGGGCAAGAAAACCAAGCCGAAGCCACCCCAAGAAGGGTGACAAGCCCGCTAATCTCGTGTATTGGCGCGCCACCATGCGGACTCTGTCCTCATGCCCGTCAACGATCGACGGTGAAATCGCCCCTGTCGACCTGTTCGAGAACAGCAAGACATAGCCGGACGGTCTTTGAACTGGACGGTGAGTGCAGGGCGCTCTGGCAGTCGGAAGAACAAGAAGAGGTATGACCCGATGGATATCATCCGTCAGCTCGAGGCCGAACAGGCCCAGAAGATCGAAGCCAAGCGCACGCTGCCAGAATTCCAGCCGGGCGACACCGTCCGCGTTCTGGTTCGCGTGACCGAAGGTACGCGTACTCGCGTGCAGGCCTATGAAGGCGTTTGCATCGCCCGCGCCGGTTCCGGCTTCCAGGAAAACTTCACCGTCCGCAAGATTTCCTATGGCGAAGGCGTGGAACGCGTGTTCCCGGTTTACTCGCCGATGGTTGAAGGCGTGGAAGTCGTGCGTCGCGGTAAGGTCCGTCGCGCCAAGCTCTATTACCTGCGCGATCGTCGCGGCAAGTCGGCTCGTATCGTCGAGAACACCAGCGTTCGCGCCCGCAAGCTGAACGACGCGACCCGCGAAGCGGCCAATGCCGAGCGCGCCCGCGTTGAAGCCGAGAAGGTTGCTGCCGCCGAGAAGCTGGCTGCCGAGAAGGCCGCTGCCGAGGCAAACGCAGCAGAATAAGAAGCGGGGCTGCGATCGCAGCCGCTTCTAGCCAGACAGATCAAATGGCCGTATCGCTTTCCCGCGATGCGGCCATTTTCTTATGCGCGATAAGGACAAAACAGCATGACCACGATCAGGCCGGCGACCGAAGCGGATCTCCCCGCTATTACCGCGATCTACGGGGATGCGGTGGTAAACGGCACGGCGACCTATGAATTGGAGCCGGCGCCGGATCAGGCGGAAATGCTGTCGCGCTTCCGCGCCATCACCTCGGCCGAATACCCCTATCTCGTGGCGGAGGAAGACGGCGTGGTGCTCGGCTATGCCTATGCCGGCCCGTTCCGCGCCCGCGCAGCCTACCGCTTCATCGTGGAAAACTCGGTCTATCTCGCGCCGTCCGCGCAGGGCCGTGGGCTCGGCCGCTTGCTGATGCAGGCGCTGATCGATGACTGCACGCAGCGCGGTTTCCGGCAGGTGGTTGCGGTGATCGGCGATGCGACGCCTGCAAGCGCCTCGGTGAAGCTGCATACCGCGATGGGTTTCACCTTATGCGGAACCATGACCGGCTCGGGCTATAAGCATGAGCGCTGGCTGGACACTTTGATCATGCAGCTGCCGCTCAATGGCGGCAACACGCTGCCGCCGGATCCGCAATCCGTGCCGGAGCGGCGCTATCGCCAGGGTGCCTAGGGCAATTCCAGCAAAAGTGCGGAGCGGTTTTGCGTCCGGAATTGCTTCTAAACAAAGAGATAGAGCATTTCTGGCGATTCTTCTTTCGCCGGAAATGCTAGGCTTCCGCCAGTTTCAGCGTGCGGTCGAAGGCTTTCAGCGCTGTCGCCAGTTCGTGGCCGCGCTTCAAAACGACACCGCCGGCCGCGACAACCGAATAAGCACCCTGCTTGCGCGCGAGCGCCGGCGTTTTTTCAATACGGAACAGCGGCACTTCGCTGGCACGGCGGAACACGGAAAACACCGCCTGATCCTTCATGTGGTCGATCGCGTAATCGCGCCACTCATTGGCCGCCACCATGCGGCTGTAGATGCGCAGGATCTGGTCGAGTTCCTGCCGGTTGAAGGTAACAGGGATGTTGAGCCGCGCATTGCGCGCTTCGGCGAGCGGGATCAGCGTTGCCGACTGCCCCTTGTCCTCAGGACCAAAATCCATCTGCGCTGCCTCATCTGCTTTGCCGTCTTCGCGAAGTTGGGCCTGTCTGGCCTGCATTGCAAGGAAGGCGACCGCATTAAGTGATCACGCAGATTTCCCTGATGTAACAATTGGTGAAGAGCGAACACAATCTTGCCAAACCTTCAACCCGGTCGAGCCACGAAGCGAAGCGAACATTTCCGTGTTGCCTGAGACGGTTCGATCCGGTCGCATCCGTACCCCAAGCCCCCCGCCCACGGGCGTGGCTGGGTCGAACCAATCCTCCCAAGCGAAATTTCTCGTATTGAGTAGCGCTGGGCAAGCGTACCACAAGCCGGTGCCGCGTTCTTGGCGCCGGCTTTTTCGTATCCGCTTTCGGTTCGCTACTTCTTGTTCGCGACCGCAGGCGCTTCGAGTTCAAGCGAGGCCGCGCCCAGGATCGCACCCGGGCTGCCATTCTCATCCACCGACTGCACCAGCACCGCGCATCCGCCGGTGCCTTTCTTGGCGATCTCGCTCAGGGGGATCTCGAACCGCGCCGGCTGGCCGTGCCACATGCCGGTGGTCTGCATGTCGCGCACGGCGTTCCAATAGGTCACGGTGTGGCCGGCATTCTCACCGCGCTCGATCGTGACGGGGCTTGCGGCATCATAGGAGACGAGCAGGACATGGGCGTTCTGCTTGGGCCCGTCCTGTCCCGGCACGTCGATCACCAGCACGTCGCCATCCTTCTGTACGGTGACGGCCACCGGCAGGCTCGGCGTTTCCGCCAGCTTTTCGTCCACGGCCGACTGGTCGGCGCCATTGACATGGGCGCGGCCATTGATGACGGCTTGCGGCGTATAAAAGGCGCGGCCCTTCATCGCCTTCATGTAATCGCGCTGGCGGTCGGTGTTTTCGGGCGTGGCCAGCGTGTCGCGCCAGCCGCGATAATCCCAGTAATCGACGTGATAGGCCAGCGCCACGATGTCCTTTTGGTGGATCATCTCGCCCAGCATCTTGTCGGCCTTGGGACAGGAATTGCAGCCCTGGCTCGTGAACAGTTCCACCACACCCCGCACTTTTGCCTGTTCGGCCGGCGCCTGACTGGTCGCGACAAGCAGCGCCGCGAAAGCGAGGAAGGGGGTGTAATTCACGATGATCCAGACAGATGTGTTGCGGAACAGATCTGCTCAATGATGCAGAATATGAGCATTCAATGATAGGCAGCGAGCGCTTGAAGGGGGAAGTCACGTTGCGGTGACAAAGCTCATGCCGGGGTCACGAGGCCGTGCGCCCGGCTTGAGAAAAGCGGCCGTCTCTTCCCTCAAGCGACATTGCCGCAGAGGTCGAAACGGCCGCCTTGTTGCTTTAGGCCGCCAGGTCGCGCAGCACCGTCTGCAGGATGCCACCATTGTTCATGTAGGTGACTTCATCCAGCGTATCGATGCGGCAGATCAACGGCACCTGCTTCACCGAGCCATCGGCATAGGTGATGACCGCAGTGCGCTTTTCGCGCGGCTGCACATTGCCGAGACCTTCGATGGTGACGGTCTCGTCACCCTTGAGCCCCAGCGACGCCCAGGTCGTGCCTTCCTCGAACACGAAGGGCACGACGCCCATGCCCACCAGGTTCGAGCGATGGATACGCTCGAAAGACTGCGCGATCACGGCCTTGACGCCGAGCAGGTTGGTGCCCTTTGCCGCCCAGTCGCGCGACGAGCCGTTGCCGTATTCCACGCCGGCGAAGATCACCAGCGGGGTGTTCTCGGCCTTGTACTGCATGGCGGCGTCGTAGATCGGCATCTCTTCCTTGGACGGATAATGGATCGTGTAGCCGCCTTCGCGGCCGTTCGGGCCCATCATGTGGTTGCGGATGCGAATATTGGCGAAGGTGCCGCGCATCATCACTTCATGGTTGCCGCGACGCGTGCCGTACTGGTTGAAGTCGGCCGCACCCACGCCATGCTCCATGAGATAGGCACCGGCCGGCGAGGCCGCCTTGATCGAACCGGCCGGGGAAATGTGGTCGGTGGTGATCTTGTCGCCGAACAGGCCAAGGATGCGCGCACCCTTGATGTCGGCGATGCCCGAGCCGGTCTGGCCCATGCCCACGAAGTAAGGCGGGTTCTGCACATAGGTCGACTGGTCGTCCCAGGCATAGGTCTGGCCGGCCGGAACCTGCACCGCCTGCCAGTTCTCGTCGCCCTTGAACACGTCGGCATACTTGCTCTCATAGAGCTCGCGCGTGACGTAACGCTGGATGAAGTCCTGCACTTCATGTGAGGACGGCCAGATGTCGCGCAGATAAACCGGCTGACCGTCCGAACCGGTGCCGAGCGGCTCCGTGGTCAGGTCCTTCTGCACCGAACCGGCCAGCGCATAGGCAACAACCAGCGGCGGGGAAGCCAGGTAGTTCGCCTGCACGTCCGGCGAAATGCGGCCTTCGAAGTTGCGGTTGCCCGACAGAACGCCGGCGGCGATCAGGCCACGGTCGTTGATCGTCTTGGAGATCGGCGCCGGCAGCGGGCCGGAATTGCCGATGCAGGTGGTGCAACCGAAGCCAACCAGGTTGAAGCCGATCGCGTCGAGGTCCTTCTGCAAGCCGGCCTTTTCAAGATATTCGGCAACGACCTGGGAGCCGGGAGCGAGCGACGTCTTCACCCAGGGCTTGGAGGTCAGGCCCTTGGCGACGGCGTTGCGGGCCAGCAAACCAGCCGCAATCAGCACGCTCGGATTGGAGGTGTTGGTGCAGGACGTGATCGCGGCAATCGCCACGTCGCCATGGCCGAGATCGAAGTCGGTGCCTTCAACCGGATAGCGGTTCGAAAGCTGGTCGGGCTTCTTGTAGTCGGCTTCCAATGCGGTGGCGAAGCCCGACGCGATGTCTTCCAGCGCGATACGGCCTTCCGGGCGCTTCGGGCCGGCCATGGACGGCACGACGTCGCCGAGGTCGAGTTCCAGCGTGTCGGTGAAAACGAGGTCGGAACCGTCGCCCTCGCGCCACATGCCTTGCGCCTTGGAATAGGCTTCCACCAGCGCGATGCGATCCTTGGCGCGGCCGGACATGTTGAGGTAGTTCAGCGTCTCGCCATCAACGGGGAAGAAGCCGCAGGTCGCGCCGTATTCCGGACCCATATTGCCGATCGTGGCGCGGTCGGCGAGCGTCATGTTGTCCAGGCCGGTGCCAAAGAACTCGACGAACTTCGAAACCACGCCCTTCTTGCGCAGCATCTGCACGACGGTCAGCACGAGGTCGGTGGCGGTGACGCCTTCCTTCAGCTTGCCGGTGAGCTTGAAGCCGATCACTTCCGGCAGAAGCATGGAAACCGGCTGGCCGAGCATGGCAGCCTCGGCCTCGATGCCGCCCACGCCCCAGCCGAGCACGCCCAGTCCGTTGATCATCGTGGTGTGCGAATCGGTGCCGACGCAGGTGTCGGGATAGGCGATGGTTTCGCCGTTTTCTTCCTTGGTCCAGACGGTCTGGCCGAGATATTCGAGGTTCACCTGGTGGCAGATGCCGGTGCCGGGCGGCACGACGCGGAAATTCTGGAACGCCTGCTGGCCCCACTTCAGGAAGCGGTAGCGCTCGCCGTTGCGCTCATATTCGAGCTCGACATTGCGGGCGAAGGCGGAAGGCGAACCGAATTCGTCGACGATGACGGAATGGTCGATCACGAGATCGACGGGCACCAGCGGGTTGATCTTTTCGGGGTCGCCGCCAAGGGCTGCCAAGCCGTCGCGCATTGCTGCGAGATCGACCACGGCTGGAACGCCGGTGAAGTCCTGCATCAAAACGCGGGCGGGGCGGTAAGCGATTTCGCTTTCGACCTTGCCCTTGTTGGTCAGCCATTCGGCGACCGTCAGGATGTGCTCCTTGGTGACCGTCTGGCCATCTTCAAAGCGCAGCAGATTTTCCAGCAGCACCTTCATGGAGAAAGGCAGCCTGGAAACGCCCGCGAGACCGTTCTTTTCCGCCTCGATCAGGCTGAAATAAACATAATCCTTGCCACCCACGGTCAGGGTGCGGCGACAGTTGAAACTATCTGATGATGTCGACACGTCGGTCCTCAACTTCTTTATGCCGATGAGGAGCGGACGCCTGCTGCGCGGATCAAGATGATCGCGCCATAGGTGCGGGTGCGATCATTTCCGCTGTCCGTTCCTCGCGTCCCGGCCGGTCAAAGACGGCTCGCGCGCTGGGTTCGGCGCAAATTTTGCAGATCCCACACCGACCGCTGGCGTGGTTGCCCGGGATATAGAGAATTTCGTAGAAGAGTTCTAGACTGATTTCGTGATGCGAGCGTGATCGTTCGCAGGATAGTGCAGGAAAGAGCATGCGGATCACCGCGAGGGATCTTGGCGCGGATCGCGGTGGCGAGCGCATCTTCTCCGATATTTCATTCGATGTGGACGACGGCGGCTGTTTGCTGGTGACAGGCCCGAACGGCTCCGGCAAGTCGACGCTGTTGCGCGCGATCGGCGGCCTTCTGCCGCTGACGGAGGGCACGATCGCGTTCGAGCCGGTCAGCGAGACATGGCCGAGCGTTCCTGCCGCCTGCCATTATCTCGGCCATCACAACGGCTTGAAGCAGACGCTGAGCGTGGAAGAAAATCTCCATTTCTGGCGCGATTTTTCCGGCGAACCGCGCCAGAGCGTGGAAGAAGCGCTCGATAATGTCGGCCTGTACGGCCTCGGCCATCTGCCTTTCGCGGTGCTGTCCACCGGCCAGCGCCGCCGCGCGGCGATTGCGCGGCTCTTGGTAACCTGGCGGCCGATCTGGCTGCTGGACGAACCCACCGCCGGCCTCGACGCCCGCTCCGAAAAGCGCTTCGCCGGTTTGATGGAAGCGCATCGGGCACAAGGCGGCATCATTATCGCGGCGACGCATTGGCCGTTGGGTCTGGTGGATGTGCAGGATCTGGTGATGGGTGAGTTGAATGGAGGCGTTGCGGCGTGAGGAAAGGTAGCAAGCACCCCCTCACCGACCCTTCGGGCCACCTCTCCCCCTGCCCGGGGGAGAGGAACCGCCTGCCGCACTCTTCGCGATCTCTCACGCAATCGCGTGTGACAGTTGAGGCGAAAAGAAACAGACAAGCCTCAGGTTGCGGCCTTCATCCAGCTTGGGTTCCTCTTCCCCTGGCAGGGGAGAGGGATCGCCTGCCGCACTCTTCGCGATCTCTCGCGCAATCGAGCGTTACAGTTAGGGCCAAAAGAAACGTGCAAGCCTCAGGTTGCAGCCTTCATCCAGCTTGGTTTCCTCTCCCCCGGGCAGGGGGAGAGGTGGCCCGAAGGGTCGGTGAGGGGGTGCTCAGCGCCGAGCTTTCCCCATGCTAGACCTCTACCTCCGCGACCTGAAACTCGGCATCCGCGCCGGCGGCGGCGCGCTGATCGGCATCCTGTTCTTTCTGGCGGTCGTCACCACCATCCCCTTTGCCGTCGGTCCCGACCTCAACCTCCTGTCGCGGCTCGGCCCCGCCATGTTGTGGATCGGCGCGCTGCTCGCTTCGCTGCTCGGTCTCGACCGGCTGTTCCAGGCCGACCGCGAGGACGGTTCGCTCGACCTGCTTCTGCTGGCCTCCGACCGTCATATGCTGGCGCTGAGCGTGCTGGTGAAATGCCTGGCGCATTGGACTGCGAGCGTGTTGCCGCTGGTGATCGCCGCACCTCTGCTCGGCGTTCTCCTCAATATGGAGCCGGTGGCGCTCGGTGCGGCAACGCTGACCCTGCTGATCGGCACGCCTGCCATCACCTTTATCGGCGCAACGGGTGCAGCCGTTGCCGTGACCTTGCCGCGCGGCGGCTTGCTGGTGTCGGTGCTGATCCTGCCGCTTGCCATTCCCGTGCTGATCTTCGGCGTTTCGGCAAGCTATGCGTCGGTCACCGATCCCGCGCCCTTCCTGCCGCCCTTCCTGATCCTTTGCGCGCTGACGCTGGTTTTCGCCGTGGTCGGTCCGGTTTCCGCAGCCGCGGCACTTCGCGCGGCGCAGGACTAGGACCGGTCATGCTATTCAAGATCATGCAACGAGCCGGTTCCCGCAACTTCAGCGCCGATACGCAGCACCCATTTCCATGCCGATGAGCGACACGACCTCCACCTCCTCCACCGGTACGCCCACTTCTCCTGCAGGCGTCGGCTGGTTCAGCGCGCTCGCCAACCCGACCCGCTTCCTGGCGCTGTCGGGACGCATCGTTCCGGTGCTGGCGGTTCTGTCGGTGCTGGTTCTGGTGATCGGCCTTTATCTCAGCTTCGCGGCGCCCGAAGATTACCAGCAGGGCTCCACGGTGCAGATCATGTATATCCACGTGCCGTTCGCCTGGCTGTCGATGATGTGCTGGGGTGTGATGTCGCTGGCAGCCCTCGGCACGCTGGTGTGGCGCCATCCGCTGGCCGACGTATCGCTGAAGGCCGCCGCGCCGATCGGCCTCGTTTTCACCGGCCTCGCGCTCGCCACCGGCTCGATCTGGGGCAAGCCGATGTGGGGAACGTGGTGGGTTTGGGATGCGCGCCTGACCTCGGTCTTCGTTCTCTTTCTCATGTATCTCGGTATCATCGCCCTGACCCGCGCGATCGACGACGCCAGCCGTGCCGCCAAGGCTGCCGCCATCATCACGCTGGTGGGCGCCATCAACCTGCCCATCATCAAATTTTCCGTGGATTGGTGGAACACGCTGCATCAGCCGGCCGCCGTGTTCCGGCTGGACGGTCCCACCATCGACCCCTCCATGCTGTGGCCGCTGCTGATCATGGCCGTCGGCTTCACGCTTTTGTTCTTCACGCTGCATCTGACGGCGATCCGCACGGAAATCTGGCGCCGCCGCGTTCAGGCCATGCAGCGTATCGCGGCGCGTCGCGCTGAAGGGCGCACTCGATGACCCACGCGATGTATGTTGCCGCCGCTTACGGCATTACGGCGATAGCGCTAGCAGGCCTGCTCCTTTGGATCCTGATCGACGGGCGCAACCGCAAGCGCGAACTGGCGCGGCTGGAAGCCGAAGGTGTGCGGCGTCGCTCTTCGGGAGCAACACGGTCATGACCACGCCGCTCGAAGACAGCCGCAACCCGGCACCGGCGCGTCGGCGCCGCACCGGCCTTTATCTCCTGCCGTTCCTGTTGTTCGTGATCCTGGCGGGCTTTTTTCTGGCGCAGCTGATGTCGGGCCGCGACGGGTCCGTTGTACCCTCGGCCCTGCTCGATGCGCCGGCACCGGAAACCGATCTGCCAGCGCTCGCCGGCATGAATGTGCCGGGCCTTCGCTCCGCCGATTTTGCCGGCAAGGTGACGCTGGTCAACGTCTTCGCATCCTGGTGCGCGCCGTGCCGCGAAGAGCATCCGACCTTGATCCAACTGGCAAAGGAAAAGCGCTTTTCGCTGGTCGGGCTGAACTACAAGGACAAGGAAGACAACGCCCGCGGTTTCCTGGGCGAACTCGGCAATCCCTATGCCGCGATTGGCGTGGATGCGTCGGGTCGCAAGGGGATCGACTGGGGCGTCTATGGTGTGCCGGAAACCTTCGTGATCGGCCGAGACGGCCGTATCGCCTACAAGTTCGTCGGGCCGCTGACGTCGGAAGGCGTATCGAAGAAGCTGATGCCGGCGATCGAAGCTGCGATGACAAAGACGCCGAGCCAGTAAGGGTGTCGGCAGGGCATCGCGCCCGGTTACATTTTAGTCTCTAGTCATGAGGAAGGCCGCAGCGTGTGAACCGCGTGCGGCCTTAAACCTTTAAATCACCAGTCATGATGCCTGGGGTCAGCCGTAGATTTCACGGCGCAGGTCACGCAGCATCTGCGTGCGATCGACATTGAGGTCGAGGATTTCGCGCGGGCTGAGACCCTGAATTTCGGCAGCGAGGCGATTGAAGCGAGCGCGCTTTTCGAGGCGACGCTGGACGTTGATCATGAGGCCGTTAAGCAGCATTGGAGCACCTTTTGTCCGACCGATGCGCCGGTCGTTGCGCTCCTCCCTAAAAACAAGGATGCCCTGCTTCTCCGCCATGCGAAACGATTTATGTTGCAATGCACCATTGCATTTGATGCATACCGGTTAAGCGGCCTTAAGAAGTGTGTTTTTCTTGTGCAGGTTGTTTGATCTCATGGCGAAGGATCAGCGGCATCTGCGCGATCGTGAAGAGCGTGGTGATCGGGATCGTGCCCCAGACCTTGAAGAACAGCCAGGTGTTCTCGGCGAAGTTGCGCCACACGACTTCGTTCAGCACGGCAAGAAAAAGAAAGAACACGCCCCAGCGCAGCGTCAGCTTGCGCCAGCCTTCGGCATCCAGTTCGAAGGCGGAATCGAACACGTAAGCCAGCAGTGATCGGCGAAACGCCAGGCCCACCAGCAACACGGTGCCGAACAGCGCGTTGATGATGGTCGGCTTCATGAAGGCGAAGGTCTTGTCCTGCAGGTAGAGCGCCAAAGCACCGAACACGAACACCACGACCGTCGACACCAGCGGCATGATTGGCAGGCTGCGCGTCAGCAGCCAGGACACGGCAAGCGACAAAGCGGTCGCGACCATGAAGAAGGCGGTAGCGATCAGGATCGGCTCGCCGATCGAGGCAAGGATCGGAAACTTGGCCGCCAGCCATTCGCCTCGAAGAGTGACAAAGAAGAAGACCAGTCCCGGTCCCAGCTCCAGCGCAAATTTCAAAGCTGGGTTGATCGCCTTCTTTCGGGGATCGCCGGGAGCGCGTTCGAGGATGGGGCTTGTCATTGTTATTATGAGCCTTTGACGGAACGCGTATCGAGAAAACCGGAAACTTCGGCGAGAAAAGCGGAACTTTTCGGCTGTTTTGCGGAGAAAACCGGCGTTATTTCAGGTTAAACCGGCAATGGTTGCCGCAAAATCACGGGCAGAAAACGGCTCGAGATCGTCGACCTGCTCGCCCACGCCGATGAAATAAACCGGCAGCTTGTGCTTGGCGGCAATCGCCACAAGGATGCCGCCGCGCGCCGTTCCATCGAGCTTGGTCAGCACCAGACCGTTGACCCCCGCCACGCTGCGGAAGATCTCGACCTGGTTCATCGCGTTCTGCCCGGTGGTCGCATCGACCGTCTGAAGGATCGTATGCGGCGCTTCCGGATCGAGCTTTTTCAGCACGCGCACGATCTTGTCGAGCTCGTCCATCAGCTCGGCCTTGTTCTGCAGCCGGCCCGCCGTGTCGATGATCAGGACATCGGCATGTTGTTGTTTTGCTTGCGCAAAAGCCTCATAGGCGAGGCTTGCGGCATCCGCACCAAGGCGCGATGAAATCACCGGCGCACCGGTCCGCTCGCCCCAGATCTTCAGCTGTTCGATGGCGGCTGCGCGGAACGTATCGCCCGCCGCCAGCATCACCTTGACGCCGCCGGCCGTCAGCTTAGCCGCGAGCTTGCCGATCGTCGTGGTCTTGCCGGTGCCATTGACGCCGACAACCAGGATCACATGCGGCTTGTGCGCGAGGTTGAGTTCAAGCGGCTTGGCCACCGGCGTCAGCACGCTCTCGACCTCGCCAGCCACGACCCGGCGCACATCGGCTTCCGTGGTGCGGCTGGAAAAACGACCTTCCGCCAGCTTATCCGCCACCCGCATCGCCGTTTCGACGCCAAGATCGGCGCGGATCAGCACTTCTTCCAGCTCCTCGACGATTTCTTCCGTCAGCAGCGTGCGCGTGAAAACGCCGGCCAGATTGTCGCCAAGCTCGCGTGACGACCGCGACAGGCCGTTCCTCAAGCGGTCCAACCACTTGTTGCGCTGGACCTCGGCTGCCGTCAGCTGAACCGGGCGCTCCACCGTCTTGCCGACGGTAATGCGGTCGTCCGGGAAAGCGCGCGGTGCGGGCGAGAAAGACGAGGGCGCGGGCGTAAAGCTCGGTGCCGGAGCCGGTGCGACATCGCGTAGGGGCTGCTCGGGCTCGACCGGCGTTGGCGCCGGCACTTCCATCGGCACTTCCGGAGCCGGCTGCGGCTCGTAAGGAGCAGGGCCTTCCGGCGGAAGAGCGTCGGGAACTTCCGCGGGCGTTGGTTCGGCCGGAACTTCCTGCGGCGCCGGAGTGGGCGAGGCGGGTTCCGGTGCCGGCTGCGGCTGCGCCGGTTCAGGTTGAACGGGGATTTCCGGCGCGGGTTGCGGCTGGGGTTCCGGCGCAGGGGCTGGCCGTTCGGGTTGCGGCGCGGGCGGTTGCTGCTGATCCTCGGGCTGGTTGCCGAAGGAAAAGATCTTCTTGATGAAACCAAGGGCCATAAGGGATTCCGCTCAGGCTGCGCGTGCGCTGGACAAGGAGAGGGCGCCGGCGGCGACCGTCAGAAGGCGCTGGCCGTCATGGCCGGTGACGATGCGCTCGACGATCGTGCCGGGCTCGCCCGCATCGACGGCCGCCATCGTAAAGCCTTCCGTGCGGCCGAGGCCGTCGCGCTCGATCAACACGCTTTGCCGTGTGTTTGTGAGACTTTCGAGATGGGCGAGGTAGGCTTGGTCGCCCACGGCGCGCAAACGCGCGGCGCGTTCCTTGATCAATCCGCGATCGAGCTGCGGCATGCGCGCGGCGGGCGTGCCTTCGCGCGGGCTGAAGGGGAAGACGTGGAGATGCGACAGACCGCAATCCGCCACCAGCTTCAGCGTGTTTTCGAACATGGCTTCCGTTTCAGTTGGGAAGCCGGCGATGAGGTCGGCACCGAACACGATGTCGGAACGCACCGCGCGGATATCGGCGCAGAAGCGGATGGAATCATCACGCAGATGGCGTCGCTTCATGCGCTTCAGGATCATGTCGTCGCCGGCCTGCAAGGACAAATGCAGATGCGGCATCAGGCGCGGCTCGGCCCCGATCAGGGCGATCAGTTCGGGATCGGCTTCCACGGAATCGATGGAGGACAGGCGCAAACGTGGCAGATCCGGCACCTGGGAGAGGATTGCGCGCACAAGGCGGCCGAGTTTTGGTGCGCCCGGCAGGTCGGCGCCCCAGCTTGTGAGATCGACGCCCGACAGCACGACTTCGGCATAACCGTTGCCGGTCAGCCGCTTCACCTGTTCCACAACGGCGCCCATCGGCACGGAGCGCGAATTGCCTCGTCCGTAGGGGATGATGCAGAAGGTACAGCGATGGTCGCAGCCGTTCTGGACCTGCACGATCGCCCTGGCGCGGCCTTCGATGGCATCCACCAGATGGCCGGCGGTTTCGCTGATGCTCATGATGTCGTTGACGCGCACCTTTTCGGTGTCGTTGACGCCGAAGTCGGGCAGCGCGCGATAGGAATGGGCCTTGAGCTTGTCTTCGTTGCCGAGAACGAGATCGACTTCCGCCATGTCGCCGAAGCTGGCCGGCTCGGTCTGGGCCGCACAGCCGGTGACGATGATGCGGGCATCCGGATTTTCACGCCGCGCCTTGCGGATCGCCTGCTTGGCCTGGCGCACGGCTTCGGCGGTGACGGCGCAGGTGTTGAACACAACCGCGCCGCCCTTCAACGCATCAAGGCCGGCCGCACTCGCTTCGCGGCGCATGACCTCGGACTCGTAGGTGTTCATGCGGCAGCCGAAGGTGACGATCTCCAAGCCGCTTTTGGGCTCCTGCATCAGGCTGCGCTCCCCAAATCACGCTGCCAGTTGCCCGTTTCCGGATCGAAAGTGCCGGAAAATTCCCATTCTGCAGGACCGGTCATGACCACGTGGTCGTCGTCGCGCCACTCGATGTGGAGCTGACCGCCAGCCGGAACGGTGACCGTCACCGAACGGCCGGTGCGGCGGGTGCGGGCTGCGGAAACGGCGGCGGCACAGGCGGCGGATCCGCAAGCGCCGGTGAGACCTGCGCCGCGTTCCCAGGTGCGGATGATCATGGCGTCGGGTGCGGTGACCTGCGCGATCGTGATGTTGGCGCGCTCGGGGAAGATAGGGTGGTTTTCCAGCAGCGGGCCGAACTTGTCCAATTCGTAAGACCAAACATCCCCATCAACCCAGAAGATCGCATGCGGATTGCCCATGGAAGCGACGGAGGGCGAATGCAGTACGGGAGCGTCGATCGGGCCGACCTGCAGCTCGATCATGCGGGTGTCGCGGAACTCTTCGGCCAGCGGAATATCCTGCCAGTTGAAGCGCGGCACGCCCATGTCGACGGAAATCAATCCATCCGCATGCTGCTCGGCATTGAGGATGCCGGCCACGGTTTCGAAGGTGAATCGGGTGCGGCCAGTGTCGGCGTTGAGGGCCTGGACTACGCAGCGCGTGCCGTTGCCGCAAGCCTGCGCCATCGATCCGTCGGCGTTCAAAATGGCGATGTAGTTGTCGGTGCCATCAAGACGCGGATCGTAGATCGCCATGATCTGATCGAAGTGGGTGGCAGGATCGGCGGCGAGCGCGATTGCGGCAGTCGAGGTTACCGTGTCCGCACGACCGCGCATGTCGGCAACGATGATGTCGTTGCCGAGTCCGTTCATCTTGGCGAAAGGGGCCATCTCAGCGAGAGGGGTGGCTGAAGCCATAGTTTGCGGTCCTTGTCGGCCGCTATATGGCGGAAAGCGGCCGGAATTACCAGCATGCAGGCAGGGTCAGCCTCGCGGCAGACGGTCAGGGAATGTCCCAGACCTGACCGGGGCGGAGTGCCTGGAAGTGCTCGGCTTCAATACTTGCGGCTTGGAGCGCGATGGCGAGATCGTTTGCCGGCGCGTCGACCGCTTCGTTGGTGAGCTGGAACGTGCCCCAATGATAGCCGCCCGCCAGCGGCGCCTGGAGGATCTTAAAGGCTTCCACGGCTTCCGCAGGGTTCTGGTGATGCCCTTCCATGAACCAGCGCGGCTCATAAGCGCCGATCGGCAGGAGGGCGAAACGCAGGATCGGATGGCGCTCGGCCGTGGCGCGGAAATTGCTGCCGTTATGGAAGCCGGTGTCGCCGGCAAAATAGATCTTGCCGCCGGGCGTTTCGATCACAAAGGCTGCCCACAGCGCCATGCGGCGGTCGCGCGTCCAGCGTGCCGACCAGTGATGCGCGGGCTCGAAATGGATCGTGACGTCGTTGCGCAAGGGCACGCTGTCCAGCCAGTCGCCTGTTTTGACGCGGGCTTTCGGCACCTTTGCGTGAATGACATGATCGTTGCCGAGCGGCGTGATGATCAGCGGATCATGGATGTCGACCAGCTGCTTGATCGCTACGATGTCCAGGTGATCATAATGATTGTGGCTGAGCAGTACGGCATCAATCGGCGGCAGGTCTTCGAAGCGAATGCCGGGCTCGTTGACGCGAGTTGGTCCCATGAAGCTGACGGGCGACACGCGTTTGGCAAAAACGGGATCGGTCAGCAGGTTGAGACCGGCTGTCTGGATCAGGATCGAGGCGTGGCCGATCATGGTGATCCGCAAGGCATCGCCGTCCACCCGTGGCTCGGGCTTAGCCTGCGGGAAGGGGCTCGGCCAGCTCTTCGGCCACGCCGCGCGCTTTTCGCCGCGCATCCAGCGATACAGATCGCGGAAGCCGCCGGGGAGCTTGTCGCTGTCTGGATTGAAAAAGATCGCGCCATCGAAGTGATCGCTGCGCGCGCCGGAATAATAGCGATTGGTCATGGCTGCGAAATAAGCGGGAATGGCTGATGTTCAACCACAGGCGATGCAGGGATGACACACCTGTCACCTCACAAACACGCTAGGGAGCGCAAACTTAACCACGTTTCTACCATTGTTCCTGATATTACCATAGTTATGGGCTCCACATCGTCCTTGCGGCGATACGATCTGCGACGAATTTTACGACGATAGGGGTTAAGACATGGGCATCGGGAAAATCGGTCTGGCAGCATCAGCTGTGGTTTTGTTGGCCGCCGCAGGCTGTCAGAGCGAGCGCATTTCCCGCGTCGACACGCGCCCGACCCCGCTTCCCGCAGCCCCTGCCGGCAATGTGACGGCTTCGCAGCTGCCGCCTCCGGCGCCGACCAGCTTCCCCGAGACCCCGCCAGCGGCACCGAACACGCAGGTCGCGGCGATCGATCCGAATGCAGGGGCAGCACCGTCCGCGCCCGTCACCGAAGGTGGCGTTGCCGGCGTTTGGAACGTGTCCGTCGGTGGCCAGAGCTGCCGGGTCGCCACCCCGCGCACCAAGTTCGGCCAGGGTTATCGCGCTGCCCCGCTGCGCTGCCCGGCTCCGCTCGATGGCGTGAAGTCGTGGGCCGTGCAGGGCAATCAGATGATCCTGTATAATGACAGCGGCTCGCAGGTTGCTTCGCTGTCGTCTTCCGGTCCCGAGAAGTTCAACGGCACGACCTCCAGTGGTTCGCCCGTCAGCCTGACCCGCTGATCGCCTGAATCCAAGCATGTCGCCCGAGCATGTCACCTTTGCCTGAGCCGACGGCTGCCGGCGCGCTGCGCAGCCGTTACGACCGTCTTGCGGCAGAGGGCGCGATCCATCCGGATCCGCATCAGCTCAAGGTGGTGGCCGCGCTCGACCGCCTCCTTTCCGACCTGCAAGCCCGGCCGCTGGACAGCAGACCGGGCTTTTTTGCGCGGCTATTCGGCGGCAAAGCTGGTCGCGACGAGGTGGGGCCTCGCGGGCTTTATGTTTATGGCAGCGTCGGGCGTGGCAAGACCATGCTCATGGACCTGTTCCTGGAAGCCGCACCGGTTGAAAAGAAGCGGCGCGCCCATTTCAACGACTTCATGGCTGATGTGCATGACCGCATCGGTCGCCATCGCGCGGCGGTGAAGGCCGGCACGGCATCGGGCGACGATCCGATCCCGCCGGTTGCCAAGGACCTCGCTGAACAAGCCAAGCTCTTGTGTTTCGACGAGTTCAGCGTGACCGACATTGCCGATGCGATGATCCTGTCGCGGCTGTTCACGGCGCTGTTCGACCAAGGCGTGGTGCTGGTCGCGACCTCCAACGTTGCACCCGATGATCTGTATCGCGAAGGCCTGAACCGGCAGCTGTTCCTACCGTTTATCGGCCTGCTAAAGCGGCATGTCGAGGTGCTCGACATTGGCGGCACGCAGGACCATCGCATGGCCAAGCTCGACCGTTTGCCGGTCTATCTGACCCCGCTTGGGGCCGAAGCCGCCGCCCGGATGGATGAGGCTTGGAAGGCTGCGACCGAAGGGCAGCGCGCCGTGCGCGCTCAAGTCGAGGTCAAGGGCCGCACGATCCCGGTTCGCCAGGCAGCAGGGGAGGCGGCGCGCTTTGCCTTTGCCGATCTCTGCTCGCAACCGCTTGCCGCCCGCGATTACCTTGCCATCGTGGAACGCTATCCGACGATCTTCATCGACGGTATTCCGGTGCTCGACGTCAGCCAGCGCAACGAAGCCAAGCGGCTCATCCTGCTGGTGGATGTGCTTTACGATCGTCACGCCACGCTAGTCGCGACGGCTGCGGCCGAGCCGGATGATCTCTTCAAGGGCCGGCCGGGCTCGACCGAAGCCTTCGAGTTTGTTCGCACGGCTTCGCGCTTGAACGAAATGCGTAGCGCGGAATGGCGGGCTGCGCAGGGTGCCGACAGCGAGGAACAGCCGGCGTGAGCGATGCCGCCAAGGACCGCGCTTTCGGCGCGTTGATCGGGCTGGCGATGGGCGATGCGGTGGGAACGACGGTGGAGTTCCAGGCGCGCGACACGTTTGCGCCGCTCACTGATATGGTCGGCGGCGGACCGTTCAAGCTGAAGCCGGGGGAATGGACGGATGACACCTCCATGGCCCTGTGCCTGGCCGATACGCTGATTGCTCATCAGGGACGCGTCGATGCCCGGCATCTCCTTTGCGGTTTCGTGAACTGGTGGCAGCATGGCTGGAACTCGGTCACCGGTGTCTGCTTCGACATCGGCATTGCGACGACGCAGGCGCTGTCCAGTTTTCTGCGCGATGGTACGCTGATCAACAATGCCGAGCCGCAGATGCAGGCCAACGGCTCGATCATGCGGCTCGCGCCAGTCGTGCTCTGCGCCCGGAGCGAGCAGGAGGCGGTCGATCTCGCGATGGCGCAGGGGCAGGTGACGCATGCAGCGCCCGTGCCGCAGGCTTGTTGCGAGGACCTTGCCCGCTTGTTGTGGAGGCTTGTGGAAACGGGCGACGAACCCGCTGCGTTCCCCGCGGCGCGGCGCATTGAGCGCAACGCCATCATCAGCAGCGGCCACGCGCCGGCCACATTGCAGGCCGCAATCTGGAGTGTAGCCACGACCACAAACCCGCGCGATGCCATCCTGACGGCAGCCAATCTCGGCGATGATGCCGACACGGTGGCGGCGGTTGCCGGACAGATCGCGGGCGCCAGATATAGCTTGTCGGCACTTGATCGAGCGTGGGTACAGCGGCTCGCCTGGCGCGACGACATCCTGCAGCGCTGCGAAGATCTTTGGGCGCTACGCTCCAGATGATCGGGCCCTAGAAAGCACGTTGACGTTTACGTAAGTGCCGATTGATCTAAACGATTGAAGTTGCTTGTGTAACAAGAATCGTTTGAGTTTTTTGCCGTTGAGGTCTATTGGCTGCGCGGATTGTCGCGGGCTGTCATCATCTGGTCGCCCGTCTATGACTTGATCGTAGCGACGCACACGGGAGAGCCTCAAGTATGGCACGCAACAAGATCGCGCTTATCGGTTCGGGAATGATCGGCGGCACGCTCGCCCACCTGATCGGCCTCAAGGAATTGGGTGATGTCACGCTGTTCGACATTGCCGAAGGCACGCCGCAGGGCAAGGGCCTCGACATCGCGCAGTCTTCCCCGGTTGACGGCTTCGACGCAAACTTCACGGGCGCCAATGACTATTCCGCGATTGAAGGCGCCGATGTCTGCATCGTGACCGCCGGCGTGCCGCGCAAGCCCGGCATGAGCCGCGACGACCTGCTCGGCATCAACCTCAAGGTCATGGAGCAGGTGGGCGCGGGCCTCAAGAAGTACGCCCCGAACGCCTTCGTGATCTGCATCACCAACCCGCTCGACGCGATGGTCTGGGCGCTGCAGAAGTTCTCCGGCCTGCCCAAGACCCATGTGGTCGGCATGGCCGGCGTGCTGGACTCGGCGCGTTTCCGCTATTTCCTCGCCGAAGAGTTCAAGGTCTCGGTTGAAGACGTCACCGCCTTCGTGCTTGGCGGCCATGGCGACACGATGGTGCCGCTGACGCGCTATTCCACCGTTGCCGGCATTCCGCTGCCGGATCTCGTCAACATGGGTTGGACCAGCCAGGAAAAGCTCGACCAGATCGTTCAGCGCACCCGCGACGGCGGCGCCGAGATCGTCGGCCTCCTGAAGACCGGCTCGGCCTATTATGCGCCGGCTTCCGCCGCCGTTTCGATGGCGGAAAGCTATCTCAAGGACAAGAAGCGCGTTCTTCCCTGCGCTGCTCATCTGTCCGGCCAGTATGGCCTGTCCGACATGTATGTCGGCGTGCCGACCGTGATCGGTGCCGGCGGTGTCGAGCGCGTGATCGAGATCGACCTCAACAAGACCGAACAGGCGATGTTCGACAAGTCGGTGGCTTCGGTGCAGGGTCTTTGCGAAGCCTGCATCAACATCGCGCCGAACCTCAAGTAAGTCGTTCCCGAGCCTTAAAGGACGGATCCCATGAATATCCATGAATACCAGGCCAAGGCGCTGCTCAAGACGTTCGGCGCTCCGGTTGCCGAAGGCGTGCCGATCTTCTCGGCCGACGAGGCTGAAGCCGCTGCCAAGCAGTTGCCCGGTCCGCTTTATGTCGTGAAGAGCCAGATCCATGCCGGCGGTCGCGGCAAGGGCAAGTTCACTGAACTCGGCGCGGACTCCAAGGGCGGCGTGCGCCTTGCCAAGTCGATCGAGGAAGTGGTCGCGCATGCCAAGGAAATGCTCGGCAACACGCTGGTCACCAAGCAGACCGGTGAAGCCGGCAAGCAGGTCAACCGCCTTTACATCGAAGACGGCGCCGACATCGACCGCGAACTGTATCTGTCGATCCTAATTGACCGCACGGTGGGTCGTCCGGCTTTCGTCGTGTCCACCGAAGGCGGCATGGACATTGAGGCTGTCGCCCATGACACGCCGGAAAAGATCATCACCGTTGCGGTTGATCCGGAAACCGGCCTGACGCAGTCGGATCTCGACACGCTGACCTCGTCGCTGAAGCTCGAAGGCGAAGCCAAGGCCGACGGCGAGAAGCTGTTCCCGATCCTCTACAAGGCCTTCGTCGAAACCGACATGAGCCTGCTTGAGGTGAACCCGCTGATCGTGATGACCGACGGCCGCCTTCGCGTGCTCGACGCCAAGGTGTCGTTCGACGGCAATGCCATGTTCCGTCACGACGACATCCGGCAGCTGCGCGACGAAACGGAAGAAGACGCCAAGGAAATCGAGGCCTCCAAGTGGGACCTCGCTTATGTCGCGCTCGACGGCAATATTGGCTGCATGGTCAATGGCGCGGGTCTTGCCATGGCGACGATGGACATCATCAAGCTCTACGGCAAGGAGCCGGCGAACTTCTGTGACGTCGGTGGTGGCGCCGGCAAGGAAAAGGTCGCTGCGGCCTTCAAGATCATCACGGCCGACCCGAAGGTCGAGGGCATCCTCGTCAACATCTTCGGCGGCATCATGAAGTGCGACGTCATCGCCGAAGGCGTTGTCGCTGCGGTTCAGGAAGTCGGCCTCAAGGTTCCGCTGGTGGTTCGCCTCGAAGGCACCAATGTGGATCTCGGCAAGAAGATCCTGAACGAGTCCGGTCTGGCCATCACGGCTGCTGACGACCTGGACGACGCCGCCAAGAAGATCGTCGCGGCGATCCAGGCCTAAGCGCAAGGACCGAAAATCATGTCTATCCTTATCGACAAGAACACCAAGGTCCTCGTTCAGGGCCTGACCGGCAAGACCGGCACCTTCCACACCGAACAGGCGCTGGCCTACCATGGCACGCAGATGGTCGGCGGTATCCATCCGAAGAAGGGTGGCGAGAACTGGACCGGCGCCAAGGGCGAAACGCTCCCGATTTTCGCGTCCGTTTCCGAGGGACGCGAAGAGACCGGTGCGACCGCATCCGTGGTTTACGTTCCGCCGGCAGGTGCCGCGGCCGCCATCATCGAGGCGATCGAGGCCGAGATGGAACTGATCGTCTGCATCACCGAAGGCATTCCGGTGATGGACATGGTGAAGGTCAAGGCTCGTCTGGAGAAGTCCAAGTCGCGTTTGATCGGCCCGAACTGCCCGGGTCTGGTTACGCCGGACGAGTGCAAGATCGGCATCATGCCGGGCTCGATCTTCCGCAAGGGCTCGGTGGGCGTTGTTTCGCGCTCGGGAACCCTTACCTATGAAGCGGTGTTCCAGACCTCGAATGCCGGCCTCGGCCAGACCACGGCTGTGGGTATCGGCGGCGATCCGGTGAAGGGTACCGAATTCATTGACATCCTGGAAATGTTCCTGGCCGATGATGAAACCAAGTCGATCATCATGATCGGCGAAATCGGCGGCTCGGCCGAAGAAGACGCGGCGCAGTTCCTGCGCGACGAAGCCAAGCGCGGCCGTTCAAAGCCGATGGCAGGCTTCATCGCCGGCCGTACCGCTCCTGCCGGACGCACCATGGGCCATGCCGGCGCCGTGATTTCGGGCGGCAAGGGTGGCGCCGAAGACAAGATCGCAGCGATGGAAGCTGCGGGCATCCGGGTTTCGCCTTCGCCGGCACGGCTGGGCACGACGCTGGTTGAAGCACTGAAGGGCTGAGCGGCCCTTTAGCTCGGAGTTCCCCCGGCGGCTGGGCACCGCCGGGTTCACGCGGGGCGGGAGCGCGGACGGGCTGGCCGTCCACGACATGAGCGGCGGATCACGCTGCCGAAGAAACAGGAGAGCGGACGGATAGTCCGCGACGATCATGGCGCGCAACGACCAAGCCAATGACCAATTTGCCGGAACCTCGTTCCTGTATGGCGGCAATGCCGACTATATCGAAGCGCTTTATGCGCGCTACCAGGAGGACCAGCAGTCGGTTTCTCCGGAATGGCGGCAGTTCTTCAGCGAGCTGAAGGACGAAGCCGGCGACGTCAAGAAGAATGCCGAAGGTGCATCCTGGACGAAGCCGAACTGGCCGCTGGTTGCCAATGGCGAACTCGTGTCCGCCCTCGACGGCAACTGGGGCACGGTTGAAAAGCACATCGAAAAGAAGCTGAAGGGCAAGATCGGCGAAGCCGCCGCGTCCCCGGCTGCCGATGCGCCTGCCGTTGCGCCGCAATCCGACAAGGATGTGTTGCAGGCAACGCGCGATTCCGTTCGCGCGATCATGATGATCCGCGCGTTCCGCATGCGCGGTCACCTGCATGCCAAGCTCGATCCGCTGGGCATCGCCTCGAAGATCGAGGATTACAACGAGCTTTCGCCCGAGAATTACGGCTTCACCGAAGCCGATTATGATCGTCCGATCTTCATCGACAATGTGCTGGGGCTGGAATACGCCACCATCCGTCAGATGCTCGAAATTCTCGAGCGGACCTATTGCTCGACTATCGGCGTCGAGTTCATGCACATCTCGAACCCCGAGGAAAAGGCCTGGATCCAGGAGCGGATCGAAGGCGAGCACAAGGGTGTCGAGTTCACGCCCAACGGCAAGAAGGCGATCCTGCAGAAGCTGGTCGAGGCCGAAGGCTTCGAGCAGTTCATCGACGTCAAGTACAAGGGCACCAAGCGTTTCGGTCTCGATGGCGGCGAAGCGCTGATCCCGGCGCTGGAGCAGATCATCAAGCGCGGCGGTCAGCTCGGCTTGAAGGAAGTCGTGCTCGGCATGGCCCATCGCGGCCGCTTGAACGTCTTGACCAATGTCATGGCGAAGCCGCATCGCGCCGTTTTCCACGAATTCAAGGGCGGCTCCTATGCCCCTGATGATGTGGAAGGCTCGGGCGACGTGAAGTACCATCTGGGTGCATCGTCGGACCGCGAATTCGACGGCAACAAGGTTCACCTGTCGCTGACGGCCAACCCGTCGCATCTGGAAATCGTCAATCCGGTGGTGATGGGCAAGGCTCGCGCCAAGCAGGACATTCTGTTCGGCCGCACCCGTGAAGAGGGTGTTCCGCCGGAAGAACGGTCCAAGGTCCTGCCGCTGCTGCTGCATGGCGATGCGGCGTTTGCCGGCCAGGGCGTTGTGGCTGAAATCCTCGGCCTGTCCGGTCTGCGCGGCCACCGCGTCGGCGGCACCGTGCATTTCATCATCAACAACCAGATCGGCTTCACCACCAATCCGCGCTTCTCGCGCTCTTCGCCTTATCCGTCCGATACGGCCAAGATGATCGAGGCGCCGATCTTCCATGTGAATGGCGACGATCCGGAAGCGGTGACCTACGCCACCAAGATTGCGATCGAATATCGCATGAAGTTCCACAAGCCGGTGGTTGTGGACATGTTCTGTTACCGCCGCTTCGGCCACAACGAGGGCGACGAGCCGGCGTTCACGCAGCCGCAGATGTACAAGACCATCAGGGGGCACCGCACGGTTGTTCAACTTTACGGCGACAAGCTGGTTGAAGAAGGCCTGATGACGGCTGAAGAGCTCGACCAGATGAAGGCCGATTGGCGCGCCCATCTCGAGGTCGAGTTCGAAAGCGGCCAGCAATACAAGCCGAACAAGGCCGACTGGCTGGATGGCGCATGGAGCGGCTTCCGCTCGGCCGACAATCAGGACGAGCAGCGTCGCGGCAAGACCGCCGTTCCGGTCAAGACCCTGAAGGACATCGGCAAGAAGCTGACCGAAGTTCCGAAGGACTTCGAAGCCCACAAGACGATCGGCCGTTTCCTCGAAAACCGCCGCAAGATGATCGATACCGGCGAAGGGATCGACTGGTCGACGGCTGAAGCGCTTGCTTTCGGCTCGATCGTGCTGGACGGCAATCCGATCCGCTTGTCGGGTCAGGATTCCGAGCGCGGCACCTTCTCGCAGCGCCATTCGGTGCTTTACGACCAGCGCGACGAAACCCGCTACGTGCCGCTGAACAATCTGGGTGCGGCTCAGGCCAATTACGAAGTCATCAACTCGATGCTTTCGGAAGAAGCCGTGCTCGGCTTCGAATATGGCTACAGCCTTGCCGAGCCGCGCGCGCTGACCTTGTGGGAAGCCCAGTTCGGCGACTTCGCCAACGGTGCGCAGGTCGTGTTCGACCAGTTCATCTCGTCGGGTGAACGCAAGTGGCTGCGCATGTCGGGCCTCGTCTGCCTTCTGCCGCATGGCTACGAAGGCCAGGGTCCGGAGCATTCGTCGGCCCGTCTAGAGCGCTACCTTCAGCTTTGCGCTGAAGACAATATGCAGGTCGCGTATTGCTCGACGCCGGCGAATTACTTCCACATTCTGCGCCGGCAGCTGAAGCGCGACTTCCGCAAGCCGCTGATCCTGATGACGCCGAAGTCGCTGCTGCGCCACAAGCGCGCTGTGTCGACGCTCGCCGATCTGTCGGGCGAAAGCTCGTTCCACCGTCTGCTTTGGGACGATGCGAGCGGCCAGCTGCAGAAGGATTCTAAGATCCGCCGCGTCGTGCTTTGCTCGGGCAAGGTTTATTATGACCTCCTGGAAGAGCGCGAAAAGCGTGGCATCGACGACATCTATCTGCTGCGCGTCGAACAGCTTTATCCATTCCCAGCCAAGGCGCTGATCAACGAGCTGTCGCGCTTCCGCAATGCGGAGATGGTGTGGTGCCAGGAAGAGCCCAAGAATATGGGCGCCTGGTCCTTCATCGACCCATATCTGGAATGGGTGCTGGCCCATATCGACGCCAAGCATCAGCGCGTGCGCTATACCGGCCGTCCGGCCGCCGCATCGCCGGCAACCGGTCTGATGTCGAAGCATCTCGCACAGTTGCAAGCCTTCCTGGAGGACGCGCTCGGCGAATAAGCCGACGCATCTTTCGATCCGATAATTAAGCTCCACAGGACACCGGTTTAAAACAATGGCTAACGAAATCCGCGTTCCGACGCTTGGCGAATCCGTTACCGAAGCCACGATCGGCAAGTGGTTCAAGAAGGTCGGCGATACGGTCGCGGCCGATGAAGCGCTGGTTGAACTGGAAACCGACAAGGTGACGATCGAAGTGCCCGCCCCTGCCGCCGGTACGCTGTCGGAAATCACCGCCGCCGAAGGCGAAACCGTCGGCGTTGGCGCACTGCTCGGCCAGATCGGCGCTGCTGGTGCCGCTGCTGCCGCCAAGCCGGCCGCCGCCGCTTCGGCTCCGGGCGGTGCCAAGCAAGCGGAAAATACGGCCGATTACGGCGGCCAGAAGTCGGAAGCGATTGCCTCGGCTTCGGGCGCGGGAAGCGCCTCCACAACAAAGGAAGCTGCGGAAAAGACCGCCGCGGTGACGGGCGAAGGCGAGATCACGCCTCGTGGCACGCAGCCGGCTCCGGCTGCCGCCAAGATGCTGTCGGAAAACAACCTGTCGGCCGATCAGGTCCAGGGCTCGGGCAAGCGCGGCCAGGTTCTGAAGGGCGACGTGATTGACGCCGTCGCCAAGGGCCCGCAGTCATCGGGCGCTTCGCAGGCTGCCGCGCCTGCTGCGCGTCCGTCGGGCAATGAAGACGCGCGCGAAGAGCGGGTCAAGATGACCCGCCTGCGCCAGACCATTGCCAAGCGTTTGAAGGACGCCCAAAACGCCGCCGCGATGCTCACCACCTTCAACGAGGTGGATATGAGCGCAGTGATGGCACTGCGCACCAAGTACAAAGACGTGTTCGAGAAGAAGCACGGCGTGAAGCTCGGCTTCATGGGCTTCTTCACCAAGGCTGTGACCCATGCCTTGAAGGAGATCCCGGCAGTCAACGCTGAGATCGACGGCACCGATCTCGTCTACAAGAACTACGCGCATGTCGGCATGGCCGTCGGCACCGACAAGGGCCTGGTTGTTCCCGTTATCCGCGACGCCGACCAGATGTCGATTGCCGAGATCGAGAAGGAACTCGGTCGTCTTGCCAAGGCAGCCCGCGACGGCCAGCTGTCGGTTGCCGATATGCAGGGCGGAACCTTCACCATCACCAATGGCGGTGTTTACGGTTCGCTGATGTCGACGCCGATCCTGAATGCGCCGCAGTCGGGCATTCTCGGCATGCACAAGATCCAGGAGCGCCCGATGGTTGTCGGCGGCCAGATCGTCATCCGCCCGATGATGTATCTCGCTTTGTCCTATGACCACCGCATCGTCGACGGCAAGGAAGCCGTGACCTTCCTTGTGCGCGTGAAGGACAGCCTGGAAGATCCGGAACGTCTGGTTCTCGATCTCTAAGAAACAAGGAGAGCCGTTTTTGCTCAAGGGCGTTATCAACGCAGCAAGCGGCTCTCGTGGCACCTCGCGTGCTGCGCTTTCCACTGTGATTGGCGGAGCCGCGCTTGTTGCGGCTCTGCTGTTTGCCTCAGGCGCCGGCGCGCAGGATCAAACGCCGCCGGATTATCGCGACGATCGCTCCACGGCCGAGTCCGTCGTTCACAGCCTCTACAACGCCATCGAGCGGCAGGAATATCTTCGGGCCTGGAGCTATTTTCGCGAGGAACCCAGCCGGCCGAGCTATCAGGCTTTTGCCGGGGGCTACGAGACCACCGCGCATGTACGGCTACGTTTGGGCAAGGGTACGAGCGAGGGCGCTGCCGGTTCGATCTATACGACCCTGCCTGCCGTCGTCGAGGCAACCGACAAGAGCGGCGGCCACGCGGTGTTCGCCGGCTGTTATCTTCTGCGCCTCGTTCAGCCGGCCATGCAGGACACGCAGCCCTTTATCCCGCTGGGGATCGTGAAGGGCGAGTTGAAGCCGACAAAGGCATCCTTCGCGGAAGCCGAAGGGTCGTGCGACGGCATTGAGCCCGGCGCGGCCAAGTAAGGAGCGGGATCATGGATACGAGCTTACCCACTGAACTGCTGGTGCTCGGCTGGAGCGTCGTGCTTCTGCTGGTTTATATCTTCGCGCACAGCCAGTCGGCCACGCGCGACAATGGGCTTGGCTACAATGCCAGCGCGCGCGACGAGCAGAAGCCGGTCTCCAAACTGACCGGCCGTTTGGAACGCGCCAAGTGGAATTTCCTGGAAACTTACCCGGCCTTCGTGGCGCTGGCGCTGGGCCTCGTCATTTCAGGCCAGGCCAGCCAATGGGGTGAGATCGGCGCGATCCTTTGGTTCGTTGCCCGCATCATCTATCTGCCGCTTTATGCCTTCGGCGTCCCTTGCGTCCGCTCCCTCGTTTGGGCGGTGTCGCTGATCGGCCTTCTCATCATGCTCGGCAGCTTCTTGGGCTGACGCCCATTTCCTTTCAAAACCAATTCATACGCAGGAACAGGACTCATGGCGGCTTTTGATGTTGTGGTAATCGGAACCGGTCCGGCGGGCTATGTTTGCGCGATCAAGGCCGCACAGCTCGGCTTGAACACGGCGGTGATCGAGAAGAACCCAAGCTTCGGCGGCACCTGCATCAATATCGGCTGCATTCCCTCCAAGGCGCTGCTGCATGCCTCCGAGATGTTTGCTGCCGTTGGCCACGACTTCGCCAAGCTCGGCATCAAGGTGCCGGCGCCCGAGCTCGATCTGCCGGCCATGCTCCAGCACAAGACCGAAACGGTCGCTTCGAACGTCAAGGGCCTTGAGTTCCTGATGAAGAAGAACAAGATCACCGTGTTCCGCGGCACCGGCAAGGTGCAGGGCGCCGGCAAGGTGCAGGTGACGGCGGAAGACGGCGCGGCGCAGGATGTCGAAGCCAAGAACATCGTGATTGCGACCGGCTCCGAAGTCGCCGGCATTCCGGGCGTCGATGTTGCCTTTGACGAGCAGATCATCGTGTCCTCCACCGGCGCACTGTCCTTCGAGAAGGTGCCGGAAACGCTGGTCGTTGTCGGCGGCGGCGTGATCGGCTTGGAGCTCGGCTCGGTGTGGTCGCGGCTCGGCGCCAAGGTCACGGTGGTTGAGTATCTCGATAACCTGCTCGGCGGCATGGATGGCGAGGTCGCCAAGCAGTTTCAGCGCGTGCTGGCCAAGCAGGGCATGGAGTTCAAGCTCGGCGCACGGGTGACTGCAGTTGAAAAGGGCGGTTCCGGTGCCCGCGTCACCTTCTCGCCGGTCAAGGGTGGAGATGCGGAAACGATCGAAGCCGAGCGCGTGCTGGTCGCGACCGGCCGCAAGCCGTTCCATGACAAGCTTGGCCTGACGGAAGCCGGCGTTGCTTTGGATGAGCGCGGCCGCGTGGCCGTCGATAACCATTACAAGACCAACATCGACGGCATCTATGCCATCGGCGACGTCATCGCCGGTCCGATGCTGGCGCATAAGGGCGAAGACGAGGGCGTGGCGGTTGCCGAGATCCTCGCCGGCCAGCATGGCCATGTGAACTACGACGTCATCCCGAGCGTGGTCTACACCAATCCGGAAGTGGCTTCCGTCGGCAAGACCGAGGAAGAGCTGAAGAAGGCGGGCGTCGAATACAAGGCGGGCAAGTTCCCGTTCTCGGCCAACGGCCGTGCCCGCGCCATGCTGCAGACCGAGGGCTTCGTGAAGGTTCTGGCGGACGCCAAGACCGACCGCGTGCTTGGCGTTCACATCCTAGGTTTTGGTGCCGGCGAGATGATCCACGAAGCGGCCGTGCTGATGGAGTTCGGTGGTTCGTCGGAAGATCTGGCGCGCACCTGCCATGCGCATCCGACCATGTCGGAAGCCGTGAAAGAAGCCGCGCTCGGCACCTTCTTCAAGACCATCCATTCTTGATGTTGCCCTGATCTGGGGCTGATACGGACCTCAGGCGCTTCTAAGCCATTCGTGCAGATTGACTCTGCGCGAAGGTAGCGTAGAAGCAGCCTCGTTCCGGAGAACACCATGCGCAGCCTGACCACGGCTTTTCCTGCTTTCGCCTCCGCCCCCTTTGCGGCGGCCTGCGATTGCGCGCGCATTGCGCCTTCGAAAACTACGGCCAAAACGACCATGACCGCGAAAACGGTCTGATCCCTCTGGCCTGCTCACCCTCTCCCGGGTTCGGCCTGGGGGGAGCAGCCGAGGCGGGACCCGCATGATGGCCAGCGGGTTTTTTCCAAGGCGCGACAGCGGAGAGGAAGAGGAGAAGTTCCATGGGTTACAAGGTTGCGATCGTCGGTGCCACGGGCAATGTGGGCCGCGAAATGCTCAATATTCTGGAAGAACGCGGCTTTCCCGTCAGCGAGGTCGTCGCGTTGGCGTCCCGTCGCAGCCAGGGCACGGATGTGTCCTTCGGTGACCGCACGCTGAAGGTGCAGGCGCTCGAGCGCTATGATTTTTCAGACACCGATATCTGCCTGATGTCGGCCGGCGGTAGCGTTTCCAAGGAATGGTCGCCCAAGATCGGCAAGCAGGGTTGCGTCGTGATCGATAATTCCTCAGCCTTTCGCTATGATCCGGACGTGCCGCTGATCGTGCCGGAAGTGAATGCCGATGCGGTTGCAGGCTTCGCCAAGAAGAACATCATCGCCAATCCGAACTGTTCGACGGCACAGATGCTGGTGGCACTGAAGCCGCTGCATGATCATGCCACGATCAAGCGGGTCGTGGTGTCGACCTACCAGTCCGTTTCGGGCGCCGGCAAGGAAGGCATGGACGAGCTGTTCACGCAGACCCGCGCCGTGTTCGTCGCCGATCCGGTGGAAGCCAAGAAGTTCACCAAGCGCATCGCCTTCAACGTCATTCCTCATATCGACGTCTTCATGGAAGACGGCACGACCAAGGAAGAATGGAAGATGGTCGCCGAAACCAAGAAGATGCTCGATCCGAAGATCAAGGTAACCGCGACCTGTGTGCGCGTGCCAGTCTTCATCGGCCATTCCGAAGCGATCAACATCGAGTTCGAAAACCCGATCACGGCCGACGAAGCGCGCGAGATCCTGCGCGAAGCACCAGGCTGCCTCGTGATCGACAAGCATGAAGACGGCGGCTACATCACGCCGCTGGAATCGGCCGGCGAAGATGCCACCTATATCAGCCGAATCCGCGAAGACTCGACGCTCGACAACGGTTTGAACATTTGGGTCGTGTCCGACAATCTGCGCAAGGGCGCCGCCCTGAACGCCGTGCAGATCGCCGAGCTGCTCGTTGAACGCGACCTGATCAAGCCGCGTCAAAAGGCGGCCTGAGACTCACCTGCGCATCGCTTCCGGCTTCAAGAAACAGGCCGGGAGCGTGACAGTGGGTGATCCTGAGCCTATGCTTGTTCCATGGGTTACGGGGTTTTCGTGCATCGCTCGGATTCGATCTACAACGACGTTCCTACGGAGCGTTATCACTTCCCCGTTCAATATCTCCGCCGCGTTCAGGCGACCATAGGAAGCTGGATCGTCTATTACGAACCCAGCAAGGTGCGCGGCAGCCGCGGCTATTTCGCTGCGGCCAAAGTGGGAGGCGTTGTTGCCGATGTCGAACAGGCCGGCATGTTCTTCGCGCTTATTGTGCCTGGCAGCTATCTCGAATTTGCGCGAAAGATCCCGTTCCGCGAAGATGAGGCCTATTTCGAGCAAGGCCTTCTAAATGCCGAGGGACGATTGTCTGGACGGGCGCAGTCCGCGGTGCGAGCGCTGGCGCCGAGTGATTTTGCCCGGATCGTAGAGGCCGGGCTCGGCCACGAGCCGCTGCTTCCCCGAGCTGAGCGCGACGACAATCCTGCCGGTCTTGAAGAAGAGCAGGCGCCCTTCTTTGTTGATGAGGCACAAATGCGCGCTTCGCAGCTTGTGCAACGCGTGATCCGGGACCGAGTGTTTCGGAAGATCGTTCTTGAGGCTTATGACGAGCGATGTGCGATAACTGGCCTGAAGCTCATTAATGGCGGCGGGCGTGCCGAAGTGGCTGCGGCGCATATCAGGCCGGTGCATGCCAATGGGCCTGATACCGTCAGCAATGGCTTGGCCTTGTCTGGAACTGCGCACTGGATGTTTGACCGGGGTTTGATCAGCCTAAGCGACGACCTCGACATCCTCATATCGAGGCAGGCCAATGATCCGGAAGGGATCCGATCCATCATCAACAAGACCGGACGCGGCCTTAGCCCGGCTCATCCTTCTCAGCGCCCGCATCCAAAATTTCTCGCTTGGCACCGGGAGCATTGCTTCAAGAGCTGAGGCTTGCGTGGATGCGGCGGCTTCTCTCGGGCTGTCCTGAGTGGCACGAGCAAAACGTTCACAAAGAAAAAGCCGGGCGCGAGCCCGGCTTTTTAAGTCCTCAGGCGAAGCGCTTAGGAAGCGGCTTCTTCTTCGGCCGGTGCGTTGGCGGCTTCGGCCGCAGCAGCTTCGTCAGCGGCCTTCTTGGCGGCTGCGGCTTCTTCAGCCTGCTTGGCGGCAGCGAGACGCTCCTGGGCCTTCTTGCCCGGCAGACCCTTGGTCGGGTTGTTGCGGGTGTCGCGCTTGGCGAGGCCAGCCTGATCCAAGAAGCGCACGACGCGATCGGTCGGCTGCGCGCCTTCCGACAGCCAATGCTGCAGGCGCTCTTCGTTGAGCTTCACGCGCTCGCCATCCTTCGGCAGCATCGGGTTCCAAGCGCCAACCTGCTCGATGAAGCGGCCGTCGCGGGGCGAGCGGGCGTCGGCAACGACGATGTGGTAGTAAGGGCGCTTCTTGGAGCCAGCGCGGGCGAGACGGATCTTGAGGGACATTTCGTTACTCCTGGTGGTCTTGTTCTGTGTTGATGAAGGTCGGTCAGTCGTTTGATCGCTGAACCGGACCGGGATTAGCCAATTCGGGATTAGCCTGGGCGGAAGCCGCCGCCTCGTGATGGCGGATCACTTCCTTGACGATGAAGTTCAAGAACTTCTCCGCGAAATCCGGATTGAACTTCGCATCCTTCGCCAGGTCCCGCAGGCGAGCGATCTGTTCGCGCTCGCGGGTGGGATCGGCGGCAGGGAGTTTATGCTCGGCCTTGAGTAGTCCGACGCGCTCGGTGGCGCGGAACCGCTCGGCGAGCAGATAGATGATCGACGCGTCGAAATTGTCGATCGACGTGCGCAGATCGCGCAGCAACTCGCGGGCGCGGGCTACGTCATCAGTTTCGGATGCAATCTCGGCGCTCATCGATCCGGCCTTATTTCTTCTTCGGCAAACCGGGCAGACCGGGCATGCGCATGCCGCCGCCGGGCAGGCCGGGGAGACCGCCACCAGGCAAGCCGGGCATGCCTCCGAGGCCGCCCATCTTGCCGCCCGCGCCGAAGCCGGCCGCTTCGGCCTGCTTCTGGAGGGCTTCGAGCTGCTTGGGATCCATCTTCGAGAGATCCGGCATGCCGCCGCCCATCATGCTGCCGAGACCGCCCAGGCCCATCTTGTTGGCCATGCCGCCCATGAGGCCGCGCATCATGCCGCCCTTCTTGCCCGCCATCGACTTCATGACATCGGCCATCTGGCGATGCATCTTGAGCAGCTTGTTGATCTGCGCGGCATCCGTACCGGAACCCGCTGCGATGCGCTTCTTGCGGCTATGCTTGAGAAGATCGGGATTGGCGCGCTCGGCCTTGGTCATGGAGGAGATGATGGCGATCTGCTTGCCGAACATCTTGTCGTCCAGACCGGCCGAAGCCATCTGGTCCTTCATCTTGCCCATGCCGGGCATCATGCCCATGATGCCGCCCATGCCGCCCATCTTTTCCATCTGGCGCAGCTGGTCGGCCAGATCGTCCAGGTCGAACTTGCCTGACTGCATCTTCTTGGCCATCGCCGCGGCTTTTTCCGCGTCGATGTTTTCGGCAGCGCGTTCCACGAGCGAAACGATGTCGCCCATGCCGAGAATGCGGTCGGCGATGCGCTTGGGGAAGAACTCTTCCAGAGCATCCATCTTTTCGCCGGTACCGATCAGCTTGATCGGCTTGCCGGTGACGGCACGCATGGACAGGGCCGCACCGCCGCGGCCATCGCCGTCCATACGGGTCAGCACGAGACCGGTGATGCCGACGCGCTCGTCGAAGTTGCGCGCGAGATTGACGGCGTCCTGACCGGTGAGCGAGTCGGCCACGAGCAGGATTTCATGCGGACGGGCAGCCGACTTGATGTCGGCCATTTCCACCATCAGCGGCTCGTCGATATGGGTGCGGCCGGCGGTGTCGAGGATCACGACATCGTAGCCGCCGAGACGACCTGCCTGTTCGGCGCGACGGGCGATTTCAACCGGCGACTGACCGGCGATGATCGGCAGCGTGGAAACCTTTGTCTGCTCGCCGAGCTGGCGCAACTGCTCCTGCGCGGCCGGACGGCGCGTGTCGAGCGAGGCCATCAGGACCTTCTTGCCCTGGCGATCGGTCAGCCGCTTGGCGATCTTGGCCGAGGTGGTCGTCTTGCCCGAGCCCTGCAGGCCGACCATCATGATGATGACGGGCGCGGGCGCATTGAGGTCGATCGCAACGCCTTCGGCGCCCAGCATATCCACCAGTTCGTCATGAACGATCTTCACGACCATCTGGCCGGGCTTGATCGACTTCAGGACATCGGCGCCGACAGCCTTGGCGCGGACCTTGTCGGTGAAGGAACGCACGACGTCGAGCGACACGTCAGCCTCGATCAGGGCACGACGCACTTCGCGCATGGCGGCTGCAACGTCGGCATCCGACAATGCGCCGCGGCCGGTCAGGCCATTGAGGATCGTGCCAAGGCGATCCTGCAGGTTCTCGAACATCCCGTGTCTTCCTTTCCCGAGGGCACAAACCCTGAGATAAGTGTCTCCGCGCCGTTCCCCAAACCGCCAACATAGCCAAAAAGCACCCGGGGGCGCTTCGCGCTGCCGGATGTTGACCTCCGGGATCGAAGCTCAAGGGCAACGTCCCGGTCGGCGCTCGGAGGTTTACTCGTCGCGGAATCTGACTGTGTTCAACAGCATGGTGGCGGGAAAGTCAAGCAAAGCAGGCAGTGAGGCCCTGAAACAACAAAGGCGCCGGCATAGCGAGCCGACGCCTTTGTTCAGAGATGGTGTGGCGCTTAGCGAACCACGGACACGATGCGGCGGGTTGCCGGATCGACCAGAACAGGCTGGCCGTTGATATAGGCATATTCGTATTCGTAATCGGGCACCGGCGTCAGCGCGACGTTCTCCGGCAGACCGGCGCCGACGACGACTTCGCCTTCGAGGTAAACCGGTTCGACGCGGTTGGTGGTGACATATTCGCGAACAACCGGGGTCGGCTGTACGGCTTCACCCACGACACCGCCGGTTGCAGCACCTGCTACACCGCCGATCGCCGCGCCAACCGGGCCGCCGATCAGCGCACCGACAACGACGCCACCGATGGTGCCGGCCGCGGCGCCAGGTGCACCGCCGCCGCCCTGACCAGTCGTGGTCGTAGTTGTGGTCGTCGTGGTTGCCGGTGCGGCTTCGCGGTACTCGACAACCGGCACGGCTTCGGCCGGACGTTCGGTCACGATCACGCGGCTGCCGGAGGTAAATTCGCTGGTGAGGTAATCGGAATAGGCCCAGGCCGGCTGGCCCTTGACTGTAACCTGGCACCACTTGCTGCCTTGTGCGCAGCCGTCGAGCGTGGCGGTTTCATCGACGCCGAGCGTGCCAACGACGGGGTATTGCGGGCCGGGACCTGCGCGCAGGTTGAGATCCGTGATGGCGCTCACGGCGGTCTGTGCGAGGGAAGCGCCGGTTGCGGCAAGTAGAAGTCCGGCCGTCGCGGTGATCAATCGAAGCTTGGTCATAGAGGTAATCCTTAGCTTAGCCCTTCGGCAGCACAAACGAAGGCTCTCCATCTTCGTTCCTTCGAAGACTTCACGAACTATAGCGGAGTGTTGCAGCTTTCAGGCCGCGTCTTCTTCCACATGCTGCGCAGCAACGCCGCTGGTGCCCTTCAAAACATCGTCGATAAAAGCGAGCTTCTTCGTGACGGGTTGGGAGATCACGAACGGATAAAGATCGCCGAGGCCCATGCAGCGGTTGATGGAATTGGCGACTTCCGAAAGAACGATCCAGCGATGCAGCACGCCATCGAAGGTGGTGGCCTCGGGAATAGGGGGCGTCGGCACGTCCAGACGCTCCAGCGGCACCTTGAAGGCTTCCGCCATTTCCAGCGTGTCGACGATATGAAGGTAATGCGCCCAGCATTCCGCCCAGTCTTCCCACGGATGGCTCGCCGCATAGGCGGAGATATGCTCGTTGGCCCAGCCGGCCGGTGCGCCGTTGGAATAGTGGTTCTGCAGCGCCTGCGCGTAATCGACGCTTTCATTGCCAAACAGATCACGGAAGCCGGCAAGGAAGTCGGGATCGTCGCGGATCAGTCGGTCCCAGTAATAATGGCCGAGCTCATGACGGAAGTGGCCGAGCAGGGTGCGGTAGCGTTCGCCCATCGCCACCCGCATAGCTTCCCGCTCCGGCGAATCCGCTTCCGCGACGTTGAGCGTGATGAGGCCATTGTCGTGGCCGGTGAGAATACGCTCGCCGCCTGGGCCGGCGCCGATCGGATTGCCGAGGAAGTCAAAGGCGATGCCTTCTTCGTCTGACGGTTGCGCCTTGGGCGCGACAGGAAGCTTCAGCGCCAGAAGCGTGTAGAGCGTGCGCCGCTTGGCCATCTCGATCTTGGCCCAGCGGCCGCGATTGCCTTCAACCGACAGGTCGGGGATCGTGCGGTTGAGGCTGCAGGCCAGACACAGAGTCGGTTGTTCTTCCGCGACCCAGTTGCAGTCGCATTCACCGGCGTTGGTGCAGACGGGCGCGCCAGCTTCACCGGCCACTACGAAGTTCGCCTGATGTGGATCGTAGGCCACCGGCGTCTTGCAGTTGAGGCAGAGCGAGTTTTCAAAATAAAGACGCTGTCCGCAATGCGGGCACGTGAACAGTTTCATGCGGGACGCTCCGGCGAGCACAAGCGGATGCGCCTTTGCGCAGAGGGCCGCGAAGCCGCATAACGTAACGAGACGCCGCGTGTTCCACCTCAACGAAGCGGATGGACAACAGGACGCTTTTTGCCGCCATTTCTTGTCGCGACAATCAACTTTCCGCCAGAATCATCGCCTTTACCCGAATGCAATCGAGGTGTGGCCTCGTCATCCTTGAACTGAAAGACAATATCTGCGAACCGCAGAACGGAAAAGTCACGGCGGTCGGCGTGATCGTAAAGATCATCTTAACACGCGGGCCGGTAATCAACATGAAATCAGCCGCGTCTTGCGGTTATACGGATTGGAGAATGGCATGAGGCTGTTGAAGACGCTTCTTGGTTTCACGGGTTTTGCCGTGGTGGCGCTTGGAATGAGTGGTCAGGCGCAGGCAGCCTCGTGCGGCAACACTGCCGGCGGGTTCGAAGCCTGGAAGACGCAGTTTGCGAGCGAAGCATCGGGTCGCGTCGGCCAGCGTGCACTGACGGCTTTGCAGGGCACCAGCTACGCAACCAAGACGATTGCTGCCGACCGCGGCCAGCATTCCTTCAAGCTCAGCCTTTCCGAGTTCATGGAAAAGCGCGGCTCCAAGACCATCGTGTCGCGCGGCAAGAAGCAGCTCGCCGGCAACAAGGCGCTGTTTGACCGCATCGAGCAGCGCTACGGCGTTCCCGCCGGCCCGCTGATCGCGATCTGGGGCATGGAAACCGGGTTCGGCTCGTTCCTGGGCAACCAGAACACGATCTCGGCCGTGGCGACGCTGGCCTATGATTGCCGCCGCACCGAGTTCTTCACCGACCAGCTTTATTCGGCGCTTCAACTCGTCGACAAGGGCATCCTGACCAGCGCTGCCCAGGGCGCTGCGCATGGCGAAATTGGCCAGACCCAGTTCCTGCCGAAGAACGTGCTGCAGTATGGTGCCGATGGTGACGGCGACGGCCGCATCGACATGGTCGGCTCCAAGGCGGACGCCTTGGCCTCGACCGCCAACTTCCTGAAGGGTCATGGCTGGCGCGCCGGTGCCGGCTACCAGCAGGGTGAGCCGAACTACGCGGCGATCCAAGGCTGGAACGCTGCCAGCGTTTATCAGCAGGCGATTGCGCTGATGGGCGCGGAGATCGACGGCCGCTAAACCGCGCCTTAGTGAAAACAAAAAGCCCGGTCTCGCGACCGGGCTTTTTTATTGGCGCTCAGCGCTCCACGAATTTGTTGAAACGGCTGGTGCTGCCGTCCTTCGTTTCTTCCTGATACAGGAAAGCGAGTTTGCTTTCCTCGAAGATCTTGAAGAACTCGTCCCATTCGACTTCTTCGAAGTCTTCTTCCTTTTCGCCGAAATCCAGCCGCAGCACGCCGCCCTTGCCCTCGGTGCGGATCACCGAAGGCCGGCCTTCACGGCTTTCAGCCCATTCGCGGATTTCTTCGTGATCGGTGGTGGTCTTGGATTCGCTCATGGTCGTCACTCCCGTTGGCTCCGGTATGGCAAACGTACCGAAGTCAGCGGGTGTTCCGAGACCAATGGCAGGAGCAACGCGCGCTTGAGCGATCAGCCCTTACGGTTGCGCGCTCCCAGCGTGCGCAGGCGCAACGCATTGAGGCGGATGAAGCCGGCGGCGTCTTTCTGGTCATAGGCGCCGCGATCGTCTTCGAAGGTGACCAGCGCGTCGGAATAAAGCGATTTGTCGGAACGACGGCCGGAAACGATGACGTTGCCCTTGTAGAGCTTGAGGCGCACTTCGCCTTCCACATGTTCCTGGCTCTTGTCGATCAGCGCCTGAAGCATTTCGCGCTCCGGCGAGAACCAGAAGCCGTTATAGATGAGCTCGGCATAACGCGGCATCAGCTCGTCCTTGAGGTGCGCAGCACCGCGATCGAGCGTGATGGACTCAATGGCGCGGTGGGCCTGCAGCAGGATCGTGCCGCCCGGCGTTTCGTAAACACCGCGGCTCTTCATGCCGACGAAGCGGTTTTCCACCAAGTCCAAACGACCAATGCCGTTGTCGCGGCCGAGATCGTTGAGCTTCGCGAGGATGGTGGCCGGCGAGAGCTTTTCGCCGTCGATCGAGACGGCATCACCCCTAGCAAAGCCGATGGTGATTTCAGTGACCTGATCCGGCGCATCCATCGGCGACACCGTGCGCTGATGCACATATTCCGGCGCCTCCGCCCACGGATCTTCCAGCACCTTACCCTCGGACGAGGAGTGCAGGAGGTTGGCATCAACGGAGAAGGGGGCTTCGCCCTGCTTGTCCTTGGTGACCTGGATCTGGTGTTCCTGCGCGAATTGCATCAGATCGGTGCGGGACTTGAAGGTCCAGTCGCGCCACGGTGCGATGACCTTGATGTCGGGGTTCAGCGCGTAGGCAGACAGCTCGAAGCGGACCTGGTCGTTGCCCTTGCCGGTTGCGCCATGGGCGATGGCATCGGCGCCGGTTTCCTTGGCGATCTCGACAAGGCGCTTGGAGATCAGCGGGCGGGCAATCGACGTGCCGAGCAGGTACAGGCCTTCATATTCGGCATTGGCGCGAAACATCGGGAACACGAAATCGCGCACAAATTCCTCGCGGACATCTTCGATATAGATGTCCTTGATGCCCATCATCTCCGCCTTCTTGCGGGCGGGCTCGAGTTCCTCACCCTGGCCGAGATCGGCGGTGAAGGTGACGACTTCCGCGTTCAGCTCGGTTTGCAGCCACTTCAGGATGATCGACGTATCGAGGCCGCCCGAATAGGCGAGAACCACCTTCTTGACGTCCTTGGCCTTGCTGCTCGACATGGAAAAATCCTGAGGTTGCGGAAAAATGCTGCGGTTCTTTTAACAGGACGACCCGCCGGGACAAGCGGGTTTGCGCTCGTCATTTCGTCGATCCCGGTCGTTGCGGAAGCTTGCAACGGCCATCGGCGTAAAGCTCCTTTTACCAACCGCGCCTACCCTGACGTCTCAATGGGCAAAGGCGTCTGCGCGAGGTGGACGGCGAGCAGGAGGGGCGCAGCATGGTTCAGGTTTCAGGGATGCTCAGCCGCTTTCAAAGCCTTGCTACTCGCCGGCTGGGCATGGCTGCGGCGCTGGTTCTCGGCGTTCTGTCGATTGCACCTGCTCATGCCGCGTCGGTCTGGGAGCAGGCTGGCAGCGGCTCGGTGGCGATCCTGCCGCAGCCGACCAAGGCCGACGGGATCGTCGGTGCATCGCTGTCTTGTGCCGAACAGGAATGGACGCTGCTGCTGCGCACCGGCGCGGACTGGCGCAACCAGCTGCGCGGTGACGTGTCGGCTTCGTCGATCACCGGTGCGGCCGAGGTCACAATCGGCAAAGCGCGCTTTGCCATGCCGGCAATGCGCACCAACGGCACGATTGCGCTCAGTCTGCCATACAAGGCCTTGCAGCCGATCAGCACCGGCACGATCATGTTTGTCGACATTTCCGGCGAGGCAGGTCCGGCAGCAGCGCAGTTCGCGCTCAGCGGATCGAAGAAGGTTCTCGAGGCTATCGAACCGCTTTGCAGCCCGCGCAGCATGGATGGCTATGAGCTTGTTGCCTTGTCGGAAAGCGATGCAGCTGTAGTAGATGCCCGTCGCCTGATGGACGACGACATCAAGGCTTTCAAGCTGGCGACGATGTCGGAGCCGCGGGTGGAAGCCGCGCAGAAGACGCTGGCTGATGGCAAGGCGATGCTGTTTGCGCGGCTGTGCGGCTCGTCCTGGTATTTTGGACGCAGCGGCTGCAACACATCCGCATTTGTTCGCGATCATGCGCAGCAGGATTGGCACGCCGCTTACGAGAATGAAGGCAGCAATGCCTATCTCGACCTTGCATCCACTGGTGATGGCTGGCCCAACATCGTGTCGGTGCCGCTGAAGGGCAAGCCGGATCTTTCGGTCTGGCGCTATGAGGGCGGTGTTTACGCGCTCGACCCGGGTTTAATGGCAGCGGAGTAGGAGGCCATTGGCGGCAGGCAAGGGATGGCGTAAGACTTCCGCATCTTCACGCGAGCGCCGCCGATGAGCTTTCTGCCCGACCTTTCGATCTTCATTCAGTTCGCCATCGCCACCTTGGTAATTTCTATTACGCCCGGGCCGGACATGACCCTGTTCGTCGGCCGTGCCTTGTCGGAAGGCCGGGCTGCCGGCTTTGCGTGCATGTTCGGGGCGATGTGCGGCATTGTCGTGCATACGAGCCTTGTGGCGCTGGGTCTGTCTGCACTTATCGTGGCCTCGCCCGAAGCGTTCCTTGCGTTGAAAGTGGTAGGCGCCGGGTATCTCGTATTTCTTGCAGTCCAAGCACTACGCAAGGGCTCGGCCTTCTCGCCTGATACAACCAACCGCGCGCCCCGTACACTGTTCCAGAACTGGGCGACAGGGATCGGCATCAACCTGCTCAACCCCAAGATCATCCTGTTCTTCATGACCTTTTTGCCGCAATTCGTGTCGGCGTCCGACCCTCACGCACCGGGCAAACTGTTCTTTCTCGGCTTGATGTTCATTCCGCTATCGCTGCCGGTCGTGGTGCCGATGGTAATTGCGGCCGACAAGTTTGCCGGGCTTTTGCGCAAAAGCCCGCGCGTCACTCGCGTCGTGGACTATCTATTTGCCGGTATCTTCTCCGCCTTCGCCCTGAAGATCCTGACGGCGCAGGCGCGCTAGGCGCGGCGGCTTGCAACGTAGCGGCCGCTCGCGAACCAGTAGGCCAGGCCCCCGGCAAAGCCGCCGGGAAAAGACGAGACGGTCATCGCCGTCAGGTCGGACAGCGAGCCGAACAGGACAGAGAAGATGGCGAGCGCGGGTGCTGCGTTGCCAAAGCCGGCAATCGCATAAGGACGCCAGCTGTTCCATTTCAGCTTTTCGCCAATCAGGACGGCAACCAGAAAGCCGGGAAGGGCGCAGGGGAACGTCCACGCCGTCCCTACGGTCACTAATGACGGCAGTTGACGCAAGACGTCAGGCCAGGTCACCACGCCGACTTCGCTTTCAAAGAAAGGCGTGCCAATAATCAGCAAGACCGTCACCATTACCGCCACGATGACGGCGACGAAATAGCCGACGGCAACAGGCAGGAACGGCGGAGGCCGAAGGCTCATTCTTCGCCGTGATTGGCGATCATCATCGCTTCGAACGCCAGACGCTCGGTCTTCTTCATGCGCTCGGATTCCGACTTCAGCTGACCGCAGGCAGCGAGGATGTCGCGGCCGCGCGGGGTGCGGATCGGGGAGGCATAGCCGGCCTGGTTGATGTAGTCGGCAAATTTCTCGATCTGCTCCCATTCCGAGCACTGGTAGTTCGTGCCGGGCCAGGGATTGAACGGGATCAGGTTTATCTTGGCAGGAATGCCCTTGAGCAACTTCACCAGCGCCTTGGCGTCCTCGATGCTGTCGTTGACCTCGCGCAGCATCACATATTCGAAGGTGATGCGGCGCGCATTCGACAGGCCGGGGTAAGCGCGGCAGGCGGCAATCAGATCCTTGAGCGGATACTTCTTGTTGATCGGCACAAGCAGATCGCGCAGGTCGTCATTGGTGGCGTGCAGCGAGATGGCCAGCATGACGCCGATCTCTTCGCCAGTGCGGGCGATTTCCGGCACGACGCCTGAGGTGGACAGCGTGATGCGGCGCTTGGACATCGACAGGCCTTCATTGTCGGCGGCAATCAACAGCGCCTTCTTGACCTCGTCGAAGTTGTAGAGCGGCTCCCCCATGCCCATCATGACGATGTTGGTGATCTTGCGCCCATCGGCCGGCACGATGGCACCATCCGGCGTATCGCGGTCGGGGAAGTCGCCAAGACGATGGCGCGCGGTAATCAGCTGCGCCAGCACTTCCTCGGCGGTCAGGTTCCGCACCAGCTTCTGCGTGCCGGTATGACAGAAGGAGCAGGTCAGGGTGCAGCCGACCTGGCTCGAAATGCAAAGCGTGCCGCGCCCTTCTTCCGGGATGTAAACGGTCTCGATCTCGACAGGGCGGCCTGCGCCGCGCGGCGGAAAGCGGAACAGCCACTTGCGCGTGCCGTCTTCGGAAATCTGTTCTTCGATGATTTCGGGCCGTGCAATGGTGAAGCGCGCATCAAGGCTGGCACGCAGGTCCTTCGACACGTTGAACATGGCGTCGAAATCGCCAACGCCGCGCACATACATCCAGTGCCACAGCTGCTGCACGCGCATCTTGATCTGCTTGGGCGGCACGCGGACTTCGGCCAGCGCCTCGCCAAGCTCTTCGCGCGTCATGCCGATCAGCGACGGCTTGCCGTCCAGCGGATGCACGGCAGGAACCCGCGGGGTAAGCGCGGGCCTTGTTGCAACGGGCATGTCAAGCACGGTGGTCATCAACAGTCTCTGGTGAATGGAAAAGGCCGCGCTCCAAGCGCGAGCGGTGCTCCTTTAACATAAGAATCCCACCACGTCATCGCCAGCCTGAAAGGACATTGGGCTAGCCTAGAAAGACAATGGGCTAGCCTGAAACGACAAAGGCCGGGCTTGGACAGCCCGGCCATTGCAATCAGTGGGTCGCGTCGGCTTACTTGCAGGTCTGGATCGAGCCCAGAGCCGCCGAGATGCCCTTCAGCGAAAACACATAGCTGGTCGGATTGCCGCGACCGGACTTAGCTGCGATCTTCATGTCGGAACCACCCTTCATGGCTGCAACCAGCTGCGGTTCTTCCGCCGGATTTTCCATCCAGGCCGACTTGCCGCGCGTAAACATGGAGAAGGTCTTGTCGCCGATTTGCACCTGAACCTTGGAATTCGCCTGCAGGTCATAGGAAGCGATAAACTGCGGCTCGAAGCTGACATTCTGGCCGGGCTTCTGGCTGACGAAGAAGAAGATATCGCCATGGTTCAGCGAAGGCGGCTGCTTGTCCTTCGGCACCGTCAGCACATAGCAGACCTTACCGCTGCCGCCCTGATAGCTGTAGGTGCCCCAATCGCCATGAACGCCGATCTTGGTTGCTGCCTGCGAAAAGGCCGGTGCGGCCATCGTGAGGAAAGCAAGGCCGGTGAGTGTCGTGAGCAGTCCGCGCATCGTGTTGTTGATCTTCCTGTTCGTGCCTGACTGAAGAACGGCAGCGCCAGCCGCGCCGCCGAACCGCGATCGTTTCAGTTGTATTAATTCGGGATTACCAAAGGGTGAATCCCCAACCGAATTCTGTCTGCCTGTGTTTGGCGCAGCACGCCCGCTGGCGCAACCACGTCACCGCCAATTCCTGGCGCCTTGCGTGATTGTGAACGCGGAGAAGAAGGCGAGATTTTGACTGATGCGTCCGCCGATGGGTCAGGCGCGCTCGGCAAGCGCCTGCTTGGCGGCTGCGCGATGGCGCGGCTGGATCTGACCGCGGATGGCCGAGATCGCAGCGGTCAGCACGGCGAGATCGTCCGTAAAGCCGACGCCGAGAATGAAATCGGGCACGATGTCGAAGGGAAGAACGAAGTAAGCGAGCGCTGCCAGCAGAATGCCACGCGTGCGAAACGGCGTCTTGGGATCAAGCGCGCAATAATAGCCGGCGACCACTTCTTCGGCGAAGGGGATATAGGCCGCGGCCTTGCGCAATGTCGGCCAAAGGCCCTTGCGTACGCGTTCTTCGCGCCGTGCGTTTTCGGCGGCATCAACCGGCTTCAGGATCTCATCGGTATTCACACGCGCCACAATTAAACTCCCAGCAGGCATCATTTAAGCATGTGGGGAACGCGTGAAGGCGCAACAAGGTTCGCGTCAGTTGTCGGCGAACTTGTCCATGCGCGCGGCCATGTCGAAGTCGAGATCCGTCAGACCATCCACGTCGTGGGTGGATAGGGTGACATCCACCAGCTTGTAGACGTTGCGCCAGTCCGGATGATGATCCATCTTTTCGGCCAACAGCGCGACCCGCGTCATGAAACCGAAGGCCGCGTTGAAGTTGCGGAAGGTGAAGCGCTTGGTGATGGCGGCACTGTCTTCCGACAGCTGCCATTCCGGCAGGTCGGCCAGCCGCTCGGCGATTTCATCGATGGCAAGAGCTTCGCGCGCCATGGAGAGCGTTCCTTTAGGGGTGCGCTCCGGCCAGCCATTCATCGGCTGACAGGCTCGGCCGTGGCGGGCGCGCATCCAGCGGCCAGGTTTCTTCCACAACGTAAGGACCGCCGCCAACGGAATCCTTGGACGACATCAGCACGAAGCGGCCGAGCTTGAAGGGCGCTGTCGAGAAATTGCCGCGTGAGGACAGGTAGTGAGCTAGATCCGGCGTCGCGGTATTGCGCAGCCGCGCCAGCGTCACATGCGGCACGAATTTGCGGGGATCGGCGGGCAGGCCGAGGCGCTGACAGATGCGCTCCATTTCGCCCTGCAATTGCAGCAATTCGCTGGAGGGTTCGACGGTTGCATAAACGGAATGCGGCTTCTTTGACCCGAAGGCGCCCAGCCCAGACAGCCTTGCACTGAAGGCCGGGCGGCGAATGCGATCCAGCCCGTTGGCGATTTCGTCGGCAACATGACCTTCGACATCGCCGATGAAGCGCAAGGTGATGTGGTAATTTTCGACGTCGATCCAGCGCGCGCCGGGCAGCCCGCCGCGCAGGAGCGATAGCGACAGCGCAGCGTCGCGGGGAACCTCGAGGGCGGTGAACAAGCGCGGCATTTGGGCCTCCTTGATTCGGTTCCGTCGAGAACGAGCCGACCATCCTTTGCTAAGTTCGGCAAGCAGAACTTAGCGCCGTTTTACTGCAGCGCGAAGGTTTTCCTCAACTACTGCTCAGCGCACGGACCGCCCGCTCGATCACCGGCAGCGAGCGCTCGACCATCACATCAACGCCCTTCGGATTGGGGTGGATGCCGTCGTCGATCTGCAGGCCGGAAACGCCGACGACGCCATCAAGGAAGAACGGCACCAGCGGCACGTTGTACTTCTTGGCCAGGTCGGGGAAGATCGAATTGTAGGAGTTGCCGTAAGCGGGCCCGAGATTGGGCGCAGCCATCATGCCGGCCAGCACCACGGCAATGCCGCGATCGGTCAGCCGCTTCAGCATCGTGTCGAGGTTCTTGCGTGTTTGCTCCGGCGGCAGACCGCGCAGCATGTCATTGGCGCCGAGTTCCAGCACAACAAGCTGGGTGCCCTCCGGCACGGACCAATCGATGCGCGACAGGCCGGCAGCCGTGGTGTCGCCGGAGACGCCGGCATTGGCGACCGTGACGTCCAGTCCTTTGGCCTTCAGGGCAGCTTCGAGCTTCGCGGCAAAGGAATCCGTCGGCCCCAACTGATAGCCGGCCATCAGGCTGTCGCCGAAGCCGACGATCTTCAATGGTTCGGCCGAAGCGGCCATCCCGGTCATGCTCAGGCTCATAGCCCCCAAGCTCAATGACAATGCTGCGCTCGCGAAAAGGTGTTTTAAAGCCATACTTGGTAACCCATATGACTGCCTCAATCCGGGCGTCGTGTCTGGTTTCGCATCCGCATATAGGAAGTCCTTGCCGTGACAGAAGCCGTGATCGCGCTTTCCGACGTTTCCCTGACACTCGGCCAAGGCGCGTCCTCGGTTCATGTGCTGAAAGGCGTCAGCCTTGAAGTGCTGCGGGGTGAGACCGCCGGCATCGTCGGGCCGTCCGGATCGGGCAAGTCGACGCTTCTGATGGTGGTGGCGGGCCTGGAGAAAGTCGATGGCGGCACGGTTTCGATTGCCGGCAACGTCATCAATGGCTGGAGCGAGGACCAGATCGCGGCCTTTCGCGGCAAGACGGTCGGCATCGTGTTTCAGTCCTTCCACCTCATTCCCAACATGACCGCGCTGGAAAATGTCGCCGTGCCGCTCGAACTCGCTGGCCACCCCGATCCTTTCGCGGTTGCCGAACGCGAGCTGGCGGCTGTCGGACTGAGGGACCGCGTCACCCATTACCCCGGCGAGTTGTCTGGCGGCGAACAGCAGCGCGTGGCGATTGCGCGTGCGCTGGCCCCCGATCCGCAGATCCTAATTGCCGACGAGCCGACGGGCAATCTCGACCAGATCACCGGTAAGCAGATTGCCGACCTGCTGTTTGCCAAGGCGCGCGAGCGCAACATGACCCTGATGCTGGTGACGCATGATCCGTCGCTTGCCGCCCGTTGTTCACGCCAGATCGCCATGCGCTCAGGCCGGATCGAGGACGCGGCTGAGACGGCACCTGTTCGCGTGCCGGCGGAATAGCTGATGCTGAGTTCGCGTGACTTTCGCCTCGCCCTGCGCTTCGCCCTACGCGAAATGCGCGGCGGCCTGTCCGGCTTCCTGATCTTCATCGCCTGCATCGCGCTCGGCGTCGGCGCGATCGGTGGCGTCAATTCAGTGGCGCGGGCGATTACGCTCGGCGTGTCCAATCAAGGCCAGTCGCTGCTTGGCGGCGATCTGCGCTTCGAGCTCAACCAGCGCGAAGTGACGGAGGCTGAACGTGGCTTCCTCACGGGCCTCGGCGAGGTGGCCGACAGTGCCAACATGCGCTCGATGGCCCGCGTCATGGACGAGACTGACCAGACGCTGGTGGAGCTGAAGGCCGTTGACCAAGCCTATCCGCTTTATGGCACCCTTCGCACCGAACCGGCACTATCGCACGCGGATCTCTTCGGCGAGCGCAACGGCGTGTATGGGGCGGCCGCGCCCGACATCCTGTTCCAGCGCTTGGGCTTGAAGGTCGGCGACAGTTTAAAGCTCGGCGGCAGCACGTTTGAACTGCGTGCGCAAATCCTGGAAGAGCCGGATTTGATCTCCGACGGCTTCGGTTTCGCACCTCGCCTGATGGTGTCGCTCGACGGCATGCGGGCTTCCGGCCTGATCCAGCCGGGCAGCCTGATCGAACACGCCTATAAGGTGCGGCTCGCACAAGGCGCCAGCGAAGGCGCGATTACGACTGCGCGCGAACAAGCCACGCAGCAATTCCCGCAAGCCGGTTGGAGCATTCGCTCACGCCTCAACGCCGCGCCCTCGCTGTCGTCCAATATCGAGCGTTTCTCGCAGTTCTTGACCCTGGTCGGCCTGACTGCACTGGTGGTGGGCGGCGTCGGCGTGGCGAATGCCGTGCGCGCTTACCTAGACGCAAAGCGGCCGGTGATCGCGACCTTCAAGAGCCTCGGCGCGTCCGGCGGCTTCGTGTTTGCGCTTTATCTCATCCAGATCCTGATTATCGCTGCGGTCGGCGTTGCGATCGGCCTCTTGATTGCCGTTGCCATGCCGTTCGCCGCAAGTGCGGCCTTGCAAGGTGTTCTTCCTGTGCCGACGCAAGGCGGTGTTTATCCCGGTGCGTTGATGCTGGGCGCGGTGTTCGGCATCCTCGTGACGCTCGTCTTCGCGCTCCTGCCGCTCGGTCGCGCGCGCGACATTCCAGCCACCGCTCTGTTTCGCGAGATGGGCTTCGAACAGCGGGGATGGCCGCGTTTGATCTATGTCGCCTCGGCTGCCGGCATTGCCGTGGTGCTTGCCGGTCTGGCGATTGCGCTGTCCTTCGACCGCAAGGTCGCGACGATCTTTATCGCCGCGATGGTGTTTTCCTTCCTTGTGCTGCGGGCGGTCGGTGCGCTCGTGCAATGGCTCGCCCGGCGATCACCGCGGGTTCGTTCGACGGCTTTGCGGTTGGCGGTCGGCAACATCCATCGGCCGGGCGCGCTGACCCCATCGGTCGTTTTGTCGCTCGGTCTGGGGCTGACGCTGCTGGTCACACTGGCGCTGATCGACGGCAATCTCCGGCGGGAAATTTCGGGAAATTTGCCCGAAAGAGCCCCGAATTTCTTCTTCGTGGACATCCAAAGTTCCGAAATCGAGGACTTTTCTTCCCTGATTTCGCGTGAATCGCCCGATGGAAAACTGGTGCGCGTGCCCATGCTGCGCGGTCGCATCATGGCGCTGAACGGAGTCGAGGTTTCCAAGGTGCAAGTGCCGCCGGAAGGCGCCTGGGTGCTGCGCGGCGATCGTGGACTGACCTATGCGCAGAACATTCCGGAGAACGGTAGTCTGGCGGAAGGCGAGTGGTGGCCCGCCGATTATTCCGGCGAGCCGCTGGTGTCCTTTGCAGCACAGGAAGCGCGCGAACTCGGATTGAAGGTCGGTGACACGCTCACCGTCAACGTGCTCGGCCGCGATGTCACGGCGCGCATTGCCAATCTGCGCAACGTGCAGTGGGAATCGATGGGCATCAATTTCGTGATGGTGTTTTCGCCCAACACCTTCGCCGGCGCGCCGCATGCCTGGCTGGCCACGCTGCTGGAATCTAACGCCACCAATGCCGATGAGGCGCAGTTGTTGAACACGGTAACACGCACATTCCCGGGCGTGACCTCGGTGCGGGTGAAGGAAGCGCTGGATATCGTCAACAAGCTGGTCGGTCAGCTCGGCACAGCGATCCGCGCGGCAGCAGCCGTGGCGCTGATTGCCTCGGTGCTGGTTCTGGCCGGAGCGCTAGCTGCCGGCAACCGGGCGCGCACGCATGATGCGGTGGTGCTGAAAACGCTCGGCGCCACGCGCAAGACGCTGATCACCGCCTTCAGCCTGGAATATCTGCTGATCGGCCTGGCGACGGCGATCTTCGCGCTCTTCGCGGGCAATACGGCGGCCTGGTTCGTGATTGCAAACATCATGAAGCTGCCTTGGCGCTTCCTGCCCGATGTCGCGGCTTCCACCATCCTGATCGCACTGGTGCTGACGGTCGGCATTGGCCTGATCGGCACCTGGCGCGTGCTTGGACAAAAAGCGGCGCCGGTGCTGCGGACGTTGTGACATCACGGTAAAGATTGACAGTTAAGCTCTGCTCGGTCACCTGACTGCTAGGACATAAGAGGCTTCGGCCATGACAGACTATTTCTCCGCTCCTTTCCCGCGCCGCGTTTCGGTCGGCGTTCCTGTCGGCAATGTGATGGTCGGCGGGGGTGCGCCGGTTGTTGTGCAGTCGATGACCAACACGGATACGGCCGATATCGACGGCACGGTGGCGCAGGTTGCGGCCTTGCATAAAGCCGGGTCGGAGATCGTGCGCATCACGGTGGATCGCGATGAGAGCGCGGCGGCGGTGCCGCGTATTCGCGACCGGCTGGCACGGCTCGGCATCTTCGTGCCGCTGGTGGGCGACTTTCATTATATCGGCCACAAGCTGTTGGCCGATCATCCTGATTGCGCCGAGGCGCTGGGGAAGTACCGCATCAATCCCGGCAATGTCGGCTTCAAGGACAAGAAGGATAAGCAGTTCGGCGCGATCGTGGAAACCGCGATCCGCTACAATAAGCCGGTGCGCATTGGCGTGAACTGGGGGTCGCTCGACCAGGAGCTGCTGACGGCTTTGATGGATCAGAATGCCGCCAACGGGTCGCCGCTGACGGCCGTGCAGGTGATGCGCGAAGCCATTGTGCAGTCGGCGCTTCTTTCGGCAGAACTGGCGGAAGAAATCGGGCTTGGGCGCGACAAGATCATCCTGTCGGCCAAGGTCAGCAATGTGCAGGACCTCATCGCAGTTTACACGATGCTGGCGCAGCGCTCGAACCATGCGCTGCATCTCGGGCTTACCGAAGCCGGCATGGGTACTAAGGGCATCGTCGCCTCGTCGGCCTCGATGGGCATTCTGTTGCAGCAGGGTATCGGCGACACGATCCGCATTTCCTTGACGCCGGAACCGGGTGGCGACCGCACGCGCGAAGTGCAGGTTTCCCAGGAACTTCTGCAGACCATGGGCTTCCGGCAGTTCATCCCGATCGTCGCGGCCTGCCCGGGCTGCGGACGCACCACCTCGACTGTGTTCCAGGAACTGGCGCAGACCATCCAGTCCGATATCCGCACGAACATGCCGATCTGGCGCGAGAAGTATCCGGGCGTGGAAGAGTTGAAGGTCGCGGTGATGGGCTGCATCGTCAACGGACCGGGCGAATCAAAACATGCCGATATCGGCATTTCGCTGCCGGGGACGGGCGAAACGCCGAGCGCGCCGGTTTTTATCGACGGTCAGAAGGCTGCCACGCTGAAGGGGCCGAACATTGCGGCTGACTTCCAGGTCATGGTTGCCGACTATATCGAGCGCAAATACGGCCTTCCCGGTCGCGAAGCCGCGGAATAGGTCGATATCCGTGCGGCGAAGCCTGCTTGCCGCATGCTTTTCGGCGTCCTTATGCGTAGGTGCAGTGGCGGAGCCTTCGGGCTATGTGCCGATGCCCGCAACCGACATCAGCGAAGCCGAGCAGGCGGAGATCGCCAAGCGCGGCCGTGTCGCGGAGATCTGCGATCTGATCCAGACGAACGCGGCGGCCAACGCGTTGCCGGAAGCCTTTTTCGCGCGGCTGATCTGGAAGGAAAGCCGCTTCGATGCCGGGGCGGTTTCACCAGTCGGCGCTGAGGGAATTGCGCAATTCATGCCTGGCACCGCGAAGATGCGCGGGCTGGCCGATAGTTTCGACATCGCCCAAGCCCTGCCGGCTTCGGCTGCCTATCTCGCCGAGCTGCGCAATAAATTTGGCAATCTCGGTCTGGCTGCAGCGGCTTACAATGCCGGTGAGGGTCGGATTTCGCGCTGGCTGGTGTCCGGCGGCTTTTTGCCGATCGAAACCGAAGGCTATGTGCTCGATATCTTGGGCGCGTCCGCTGACAGCTTCATCGGCGCCAAGGACGCCGAGCAGGCGCCGCTCGATGCCAAGAAGAGCTTTGCCGATGCCTGTCGCGATCTGCCGATCGTGCGCTTTGCGACCATGCCAATGTCGAAAATCTCCAACAAGCCCTGGGCCGTGCAGGTCGCCGGCAATGCCCGGCGCGCGGTCGCCGTTCGGCAGTATGAACGGTTCAAGAGCCGTGCAAGCGCGCTGCTGGAGGGCCAGGAGGTTGCCGTCAGCCGCGTACGGTCGCCACGCGGACGGCGTGGCATCTATGTTGTGCGGGTTGGCCTGGACAAGCGCTCCGACGCCAACGAGCTTTGCCGGCGTTTGCAGGGCGCGGGCAGCAGCTGCATCGTCCGGCGCAACCGCTGATCCGTTGACCGCTAGGCCTTGACCTTGTCCGGGGTGAACAAGTCGGCACGCGCTTCACGCCAGCTTCGAAGCAAGGCTGTCCTCGATCTGGGGTAGCGTTGGTCGAGCTGCTCGGCGGTCAGGATCCGCTCGGTCCTGAAATGCCGGAAATCCTGACGGGTCTCGCACCAGCCTGCGAGGATGCGGGTTGTTTGAAAGTAGCCCAGCGCGAATGGCCAGATCACACGTTGCGACGCCACGTCATTGGCGTCGCGATAAGCGATCCGCAGCTTATGCTGGCTTCGCATCACGCTGCGCAAGAAGGTCAGGTCGACGCTTTCCTGCTCAGGCACGGTGCGTGGCCCCACCAGCAGCGTGTTCGTCTCCAACGCTTCCCGCAGTTCGGATGGCAGGACGGCTCCGATCTTGGCCAATGCGTCAGTCGCGGCCTCCGTCAACGCGGTATCGGCATATTTCCCGACCCAGCGGAAGCCCAGAACCAGCGCTTCCAGTTCCGTTTGCGAAAACATCAAAGGTGGCAGCATGAAGCCGGGGCGCATCACATAGCCGACGCCTGCTTCACCATCGATCGCCGCGCCCTGCGCTTGAAGCGTAGCGATGTCCCGGTAGAGCGTTCGGATGCTGATGCCCAGTTCCTGCGCCAGGGATGCTCCACTGACGGGGCGTTGGTAGCGCCGCAGGACTTGCAGCAGGGTCAGCAGTCTTTCGGAACGAGCCATGCTCCATACTGCCATTTTCTGACAGCGGTGTCGCCTACTAGGGGGACGCATTGACAAGAAAGGTCAACCCGATGCTCAGCCCCAACCTCGTTCTTCTTTATACCAAGGACATGCAACGCAGCCGAAGCTTCTACGAGGCGCTTTTAGAGATGTCACCGACCGCCGACTTCCCTGCCTATGTCGCTTTCAGCTTTTCTTCCGGCCTGACGCTTGGCTTGTGGTCGACGGAAGCGGCAGCCTTTGTCTCGGAAGGAACAGGCAATCGATCTGAGCTGGCTTTCATGGTCGCGGATAGGCAAGCCGTGGAAGCGTTGCACGAGAAATGGCGCGCGGCCGGTGTGACCATCGAGCAGGCACCGTTCGATGCCGCCTTTGGGCGAACATTCGTTGCGCTCGATCCGGATGGTCACCGTCTGCGCGTGTGCAGGCCAGACGCCAAGCCCTGAGTTAGCTTCGCCGGTCTGCAACGAAGTGGGCGGCGGCCATCAGGACCGCCGCGCGCTCGCCATAGGGCTCCAGCAACTCGTTGGCTTGCGCCACCAGGCCGCGCAGCTGTGCCTGCGCCCATTCGATGCCGTGCAGACCGGCCAGCGTGGCCTTGCCGGCGGCAGCATCCTTGCCGGTCGCCTTGCCCATGGTGGTGGCGTCGGCGGTGAGGTCGAGCACGTCGTCGGCCAGCTGGAAAGCCAGGCCGATGGCGGCGCCGAAGCCATGCAGGCGCTCGCGATCTTCATCGCTGCCACCACCGAGGATGGCGCCCGCTTCGCAGGCATAGCGGATCAAGGCGCCGGTCTTCATGGCCTGCAGCGTGATGATGCCGGCTTCGTTTGGCATCGACTTTTCGGCCGCGAGATCGAGTGCCTGACCGCCCACCATGCCGCCGAAGCCCGATGCACGCGACAGGCCGCTGATTAGGGCGAGGCGCGTGGCGGCGGGCAGGGCGGTGTCGTCGTCGGCCAGGATGTCGAAAGCCAGCGTCAGCAGTCCGTCGCCGGCGAGGATCGCAGTGGCCTCATCGAAGGCCTTATGAACCGTGGGCTGGCCACGGCGCAGGTCGTCATCGTCCATGGCCGGCAGGTCGTCGTGAACGAGCGAATAGCAATGAACGCATTCGAGTGCGGCCGCGACCCGCAGGGCGGCGGAAGGCGGTGCGTCGAACAGGGAGGCGCTTTCCAGCACTAGGAAGGGCCTCAGACGCTTGCCGCCGTTCAAGACGCCGTGGCGCGCGGCCTGCATGAGGTGCAGTGGGCGCGTGACTTCGCCGGCGCGCGGATGATCGCTGAGCAGGCGGCGCAGCTCGGTCTCGACGGTTTGCGCACTGGCACCCAGCAGCTGTTCGAAGGCGGAATTCGCGGATGTGTCCATGTGTCTGCGATGAACGGAACGGAGAGTTCGGTCAAGTGCGGGCATTGCGTGGTCGAATGGATGAAGCGGGCCTTCAATCCTCCAACAATCTGTTCTAGACGAGGGCTTGAGCGGGAGTCGTTGTGTGAGCATACCGGCCGTCGAGCTAGATCAAGAGCCAGTCATGCCACCACCACCGAGGGGACGCGGACCGCTGAGGAGCCCGCCATCGCTGCGGCGGTGGCTTCGGCGCGCGTTTCTCGTGCTGGTGGTTCTGGGGCTGATCCCAGTTGTGCTGACCCTGATCTATGCCGTGCCGGGCATACGGCCGATCTCCACCCTGATGCTGCGCGACGCCGTGACCTTCGAGGGGTATGACCGGCGCTGGGTGCCGATCGAGGAGATTGCGCCGGCGCTGCGCTTTTCCGTGATCATGTCGGAAGACGGGCAATTCTGCTCGCATCACGGCGTGGATCTACGCGAGCTGCATGGCGTGATCCAAGACGCCCTGGCGGGCGAGGAAACGCGCGGGGCGTCCACGATTCCCATGCAGACCGTGAAGAACCTTTATCTCTGGAACAGCCGGTCATTCCTGCGCAAAGCGCTGGAAGCGCCGCTGGCAATATATTTCGATGGCGTGCTGTCCAAGAAGCGGATCCTGGAAATCTACCTCAACATCGTGGAATGGGGTCCGGGCATCTACGGAGCCGAGTCCGCGTCGCTTTATCATTTTGGCAAGGCGGCCAAGGATCTGACGCCGCGCGAAGCGGCCTTGCTGGCAGTGGCGCTGCCCAATCCGCTTGGGCGCGATCCGGGCGGGCCGACGCGCAATCTGAGCCGGCTTGCAGACCGAGTGCAGCGAATGGCCGGCAATTCCGGCGGTTACACGGGCTGCGTGCGTTAAGCGCGTTCGGAATTTTTCGCAGGCATGATCTGGCCAAATGCCTATGCGTTGTGTATAGGCACGCCACCTCAACGGAAAACACCGGCCGGCCGCCGTCGCTCACTCGTGGGCTCGCGCGCAAGACTTAGCCGGACGATGGAGCTGAAAATGGCCGTACCTAAACGAAAGACCTCGCCGTCCAAGCGCGGCATGCGCCGCTCGGCGGACGCCCTCAAGGCTCCGACCTATGTGGAAGACAAGAATTCCGGCGAAATGCGCCGCCCGCACCATGTCGATCTGAAGACCGGCATGTATCGCGGTCGCCAGGTGCTGGACCCCAAGGAAAGCTGAGCTTTTTTTGGTTGGACTGCTTTAAGAGGCTGGCCCTGGTGCCGGCCTTTTTTGCGTTTGGAGGCGGGTTGGTTTGCGTGTTCCAGAGCGCAATCCGACTATTTGGCAGCGCAGAACGGGTGCGTTAGCGCGCACAAAGCGCGCCATTCGGCGATATGGCGCTGGAGCAAGAGCGGCGGCGCTCAGCGGTTGAGGGAGTCGAGCTTCTTCTGCATCGCGGCGATCTGATCCTTCAACTCGGAGAGATCGTCGGCGGCGGGTTTGGGCGATGGCTCGGCCGGTTCGGGCTGGGTGGTTGCGGCCGGAAAGGCCGAGAACATGCGCATCGCGTTCTGGAACATTTCCATGTTGCGGCGGGTCTGTTCCTCGATCGCCTTCATGGGCGGCATGGCCATGACGTTCATCGGATTGACGGGCGCCTTGCCGAGCGTGTTCATCTGATCCCGGAAGCGTTCCTGCTCCTTGGAGAAAGCGAGCATGGACTGTTCCAGGAAGCTTGGCACGATCATCTGCATCTGGTCGCCGTAAAAGGCGATCAGTTGGCGCAAGAAGGCGATCGGCAGCATGGCCTGGCCGTTCTTGTTTTCGAGCTCGAAGATGATCTGCGTCAGCACGGGATGAGTGATGTCATCGCCGGTCTTGGCGTCCTGCACGGTGAAGTCTTCGCCGCGCTTCACCATTTCGGCGAGGTCTTCCAGCGTGACGTAGGTACTCGTGCCCGTGTTGTACAAACGGCGATTGGCGTACTTCTTGATCGTCACCGTTTCGCCTTTTGCGGGCATATATTCGCCTCCCAATGGCCCACGACACTGCGGGGCTGGCAACTGTTTGCTGGCTCTGAGAGGAGACTATGCGCAAATCGAGGGCAATTGAAAGAGAATTGTGCAGCGCATGGTTCCAAGTTTGTGCAGTGCAACGTCCAAGTACGCGCGCAGAAACGACGCGGCTTTTCATCGCCATTTAAGTAACCCCACGAGACGACTGGACCTTTGTCTCTTCTTGGACCAATAATCGGAAGTCATCGGGAGGAGATAACATGGCCAGAACGGCTTTGGTGACGGGAGGAACGCGCGGCATCGGGGCCGCAATATCAGTCGCGCTGCGCGAGGCTGGCTATTCAGTTGCCGCAAATTATTGCGGAAACGATGAGGCCGCGTCGCGCTTCGAAGCGGAAACCGGCATTCCGGTCTTCAAATGGTCAGTCGCGAGTTACGAAGCCTGTGTTGCCGGGCTGGCGAAGGTCGAGGCGCAACTCGGCCCTGTCGAGATTCTCGTCAACAATGCGGGTATCACGCGCGACGGCATGTTCCATCGCATCACGCCCGAGCAATGGCGCGAAGTGATCGATACCAATCTCAGCGGCGTCTTCAACATGACGCATCCGGTATGGCCGGGCATGCGCGAACGCGGCTTCGGGCGGGTCATCATCATCTCCTCCATCAACGGCCAGAAGGGGCAGATGGGGCAGGTGAACTATGCCGCCGCCAAAGCCGGCGATCTCGGCTTTACACGCGCTTTGTCGCTTGAGGGCGCGCGGGCAGGCATTACGGTCAACGCCATTACCCCCGGCTATATCGCCACCGACATGGTGATGGCGGTGCCGGAAAAGGTGCGCGAGGGGATCATTGCGCAAATCCCGGTCGGTCGGTTGGGCGAAGCGTCGGAGATCGCGCGCTGCGTGCTGTTCCTGGCTTCCGACGATGCCGGCTTCATCACCGGCGCGACGCTGGCGGCCAATGGCGGGCAGTATATGAGCTAGGGCAATCATCGCGCATCTGTTCTGAAAAGGGACGAATGATTAACGATGCAGCTTGGCCTTCGGTGCGAAGCGTGTGGACTGGCTGTGCATAACGGTGTGGATGACGCTGTCAGCCACCAGATCTAGCCGTGAACAAAGCACGAAAGGTGCTGAAGCAGCGATTCGTGGCCGGTTCGTTCCCGATCCGCTCTGAAGTTTAACAAGAGCGATGATTGGTCGGAGCGGTGCGGCTAATCTTTGTTTCAGGGAGTTTAGCAAAGTCTTGCAGCGCGCAGCTTGCCTGGTGTGCCGGGCATAGTTGATCGGCGGTTTGGGTCACTCGGTTAACGATTACCGGCTGTTCTGACGCAATCGGTGCGGTCGCTCGATCAGCATGTTGATCATGGCAAGGCCAACGCCGCTATTTCTGGCGGTGAACAAAGATCGAACCAGGCTCTGTGAGCGATTCGTCTGCGATTCGTTCGGGCGGTGTTCCCCTAGTTAACGCGGGCCACGTCAGCTGAATCTGTTTCGGCCCTGTGATCCCCGCACAAGACCCTCTATATCAGGGCACTCGGCGTGTGTGACTTACTCTTGCCGCCCTGCACTTGCCGCCCTTGCCGGAGACGACTTTTTCCGCATGACAGCATCTTCCTTCCGGCCCCCGGCGCCGCTTGTTTTATCCGGGCGCGATGTGACCGCCGTTCTCGGACCCACCAATACCGGCAAGACCCATCTGGCGATCGAGCGCATGGTTGCCCATTCGAGCGGCGTGATCGGCCTGCCGCTGCGGCTTCTGGCGCGCGAGGTTTATGCTCGCGTCTGCGAGAAGGTGGGCGCCGATAAGGTTTCGCTGATTACCGGCGAGGAAAAGATCAAGCCGCCGAACGCGCGCTATTCCGTTTGCACCGTGGAAGCGATGCCGCGCCAAACGGACGCGGCCTTCGTGGCGATCGACGAAGTGCAACTGGCGGGCGATCTCGAGCGCGGCCACATCTTTACAGACCGCATCCTGCATCTTCGCGGTCGCGAAGAAACGCTGCTGCTCGGCGCCGGTACGATGCGCGGCATTCTGGAGCGATTGCTGCGCGGCATCTCCGTCGTGTCGCGGCCGCGCATGTCGCATCTCGCTTATGCCGGCTCCAAGAAGATCACGCGCCTGCCGCGCCGCTCGGCGATCGTGGCATTTTCCGCCGATGATGTTTACGCCATTGCCGAGTTGATCCGGCGCCAGCGCGGCGGCGCGGCCGTGGTCTTGGGGGCGCTGAGCCCGCGCACCCGCAATGCGCAAGTCGAGCTTTATCAGTCAGGTGACGTCGATTACTTGATCGCCACCGATGCGATCGGCATGGGGCTCAATCTCGATGTCGACCATGTCGCCTTTGCCCAGGACCAGAAGTTCGACGGCTTTCAGTATCGCAACCTGACGCCCGGCGAGATCGGCCAGATTGCCGGCCGTGCGGGGCGGCATCTGCGCGACGGCACGTTCGGCGTGACCGGCCAATGCGATAATTTCACCGACGAAATGGTGGAACGTGTCGAATCGCATGCTTTCGACCCCGTGAAGGTTTTGCAATGGCGCAATGCCGAACTCGACTTTGCATCGCTGGAAGGTTTGCAGCATTCGATCGACTGCATCGCGCCGGTTGAAGGTCTGACGCGGGCGCTGCCGGCGGTTGATGCGCAGGCGCTGGCGCTGCTGGCGCGCGACGGCGATATTCGCCGGCTTGCCGACCGGCCGGACCGCGTCGCCCTCCTTTGGGAAACCTGTGCCCTGCCGGATTACCGCCGCATTGCGCCGGCGCAGCATTCCGACCTGATCGCGTCCATGTATAGTGACATCGTTCAGCGCGGCCATGTCGACGAAGCCTATATGGCCGAACAGGTGCGGCGCGCCGACTCGACGGCCGGCGAAATCGACACGCTGTCGCATCGCATCGCGCAGATCCGAACCTGGACCTTTGTGTCAAATCGACCCGGTTGGCTGGCAGATCCGCTGCATTGGCAAGAAAAAACGCGCGAAATCGAAGATCGATTGTCCGACGCGCTGCACGAACGATTGACGAAACGCTTCGTAGACCGCAGGACATCCGTCCTCATGAAGCGTCTGAGAGAAAACACGATGCCTGAAGCGGAAGTCCAGTCCAACGGGAGCGTATTAGTCGAGGGTCACACCGTCGGCGACCTCCAGGGATTCAGGTTTACCGCCGATACGAGTGTGCAGGGCGAAGATGCGAAGGCCGTGAAGGCTGCCGCATCGAAGGCGCTGGCGCAGGAGTTCGAAAGCCGGGCCGAGAAGTTCGCTGCCGCCGGCAATGGCGATTTCGCGCTGGCCTCGGACGGCACGTTGCGCTGGATCGGCGCGCCGGTGGCGACCGTGGTTGCGACCGACGATGCGTTGAAGCCGCGCCTGATCCTGCTGGCCGACGAACAGCTGACCGGCCCATCGCGCGACAAGGTTGCGGCGCGGGCCGAGCGCTTCGTGGCGTTCCAGGTCGAATCGCTGTTGAAGCCGCTAGTGGACCTGCGTGACGCCGAGCAGCTGACCGGGCTGGCGCGCGGCATCGCGTTCCGGCTGGTGGAGAATTTCGGCGTCATCAATCGCCGCGACATCGCCGACGACGTGAAGGGGCTCGATCAGGAATCGCGTGCAGCACTCCGTCGCCTCGGCGTGCGCTTCGGCGCCTACCACATCTTCGTGCCGGCCCTTTTGAAGCCCGCGCCGGCCGGTCTGCTGACGCTGCTTTGGGCACTTAAGAATGACGGCAAGGATAAGCCTGGTTTCGGCGATCTCGTTGCCATGCTGGCGGCCGGCCGCACTTCCGTTGTTGTCGATCCGACCTTCGATCCGGCCTTTTATCCGCTGGCCGGTTATCGCCAACTCGGCCGCCGTGCTGTGCGCATCGACATTCTGGAGCGGCTTGCCGATCTGATCCGCCCGGCCCTCGCCTGGCGCGCAGGAACGGGCACGCGCCCGGCCGGTGCCTTCGATGGCCAGGCCTTCATGACCACGCCGCAAATGATGTCGATCCTCGGCGCCAATGCCGAAGACATTGAAGAGATCCTGAAGGGTCTCGGTTATCGCGGCGAAGCCCGTCCGGCAAAGGACGTGCGCGACCGTATTGCCGCGGCCGATGCGCGTGCGGCGGAAGCGGCCGAAAAGGCTGCGGCCGACAAGGCAGCTGCGGCGGAAAAGCTCGCCTCCGAACAGGCGGCGATCAGTGCAGCGGCTTCGTCCAGCCCGGTTGCCCAGGAAAACAATGTCGAGGTTCTCGACGAGATCCTGGCGGCCAACCGCGAAGCTGCTGAAGCTTCCGCCGATCCGGTTGCGGCCGGCGCCAGCGTGCTGGGTGCCGATGCCGAGCAGGGTCTGGCTGACGAGCCTGTTGTTTCCGAGGATGTCGGCGAGGCGGATATTGGCGCCGAGGCGGCTGAAGAGGCTTCGGCTGAAGAAACCGCGGCCGAGATCCCATCCGAAGTTTCGGATACCGAGCAGCCGGTTACGACCGAGATCCCTGCTGAGCCGCTGGCCGAAGTGGTGGATGCCGGCGGGTCCGTCCTGGGTGCGCCCGAAGACGAGGCTTCAGCCAAGGCTGAGCCGGTCGCTGAAACGGCTGCACCTGCTTCTGCGGAAGAGGCGGAAGAAGAAAAGCCGGTCATGCTGTGGCGCCCGGCGCGCCATGATCGCGGCCCGCGCCAGAACCAGCGCAACAACAATGGGCGCCGCGATCATCGCGGTGGCGGCAACCGTCGCGACGGCGCCCCCGCTGCGGCTGCGCAAGGTGCCCCGGTTGAGGGTCAGGCTGCTGCCGAAGGCCAGCCGCGTCCAGATCGCAGCCCGCGCCAAGATCGCAACAGGAATGCGGGTGCACCCGGCAATCGCAACGCACGTCCCGGTGAGAACCGGCGCGACAATCGTCCCGGTGGCGGTGACAACAAGGGCGGCGGCAAGCGCTTCGATCGTCGCGACAAGGATCATCGCGGGGATCAAGCGCGCGGCGAGAACGCCGGCGGACGTCCGCCGCGCGATGATCGCGGTGCCAAGTTCTCCTCGGCACCCAAGCGTGACGAGCGGCCGGCACGGATCGATCCGGATTCACCCTTCGCCAAGCTCGCGGCGCTCCGCGACCAGCTGAAGAAGTAAATGGACGGGGCCAGGCAGCGCCTCGACAAATGGCTGTTTTTCGCGCGTCTGCAAAAGTCGCGTACGCTCGCCGCGAAGCTTGTTGCGGCGGGCAAGATCCGCGTCAATCGCGACAAGGTCGACAATCCCGCGCGAAGCCTGAAGGTCGGCGATGTTTTGACCATCACCTTCCAGAACCAGGTGCTGGTTGTGCGCGTGGAACAGCCAGGCACACGGCGGGGGCCGCCTGCGGAAGCACGCACGCTTTACGCAAACCTTTCCGCGCCAACGGATCCGGCAACCGTTCTGGCTGCCGTTGATCTCGAGGACGAGGACGGCGAGGACGATCTGGATGAAGATGGGGATTGAGCGAGTTTTCACCTTGTCGGCGATCTGAGGAAAATCCTTCCGCCGGGGCAGGGAAGCGCGGCATTTGCTCCCCTTGTCAGTCCCGGCCAAAGGGACTACCTCCGCCCCTAGCCATACTAGCCAATTCTTGTTCGATCGCGCTTTTGCATCGAGCCTCCTTCGGGGAGCCGTTTATCATGACCTATGTCGTCACCGACAACTGCATCCGCTGCAAATACACGGATTGCGTTGAGGTGTGTCCGGTCGACTGCTTCTATGAAGGCGAGAACATGCTCGTCATCCACCCGGATGAGTGCATCGACTGCGGCGTTTGCGAGCCGGAATGTCCGGCCGACGCGATCAAGCCGGACACGGAATCGGGTCTCGACAAGTGGCTGTCGCTGAATGCGGAATATGCCGTAAAGTGGCCAAACTTGACCATGAAAAAGGACGAGCTGCCCGAGGCCAAAGAGCATGACGGCGAGCCGGGCAAGCTGGAAAAGTACTTTTCGGCTGAACCTGGCACCGGCGACTAAGCGTCAGCCGCACCCCCTCGCGACCTGCCTGATGAGCATCTCTCAGGCAGCAAAGTGCGCATGCATGCGCAAGCAGCAAAATCTTGATTCGTCCCGCTTTTTGTGATACTGATCCACAAATGCCGGTGACACACCATCCCTTTATGGCGCTTATGCCACAATCCCAGAGGTATTGATCGTTTCGACCAAGACGCGCTTGGCCGGATGCTTCGCGCATTTGGCCGGGTTGATTTGGTTTCGGATGCGATCGATCGGTGTGTTCGTGTGCAAGCGGTTACGAGTTTTGACCGAACCGGTCAAGCGGTTGGTCGACTGAAACGTCGACCCCGAACACAGGAGTGAGTGCGTATGGCTATCCAGCAGAAGAAGTCGGCTGCGCGGAACGGTTTCAAAACCGGGGAATACATCGTTTATCCCTCGCATGGTGTGGGCCTCATCGCCGCCATCGAGGAGCAGGAAGTCGCAGGACACAAGCTGGAACTGTTCGTGATCGACTTCCAGAAAGACAAGATGCGCTTGAAGGTGCCGGTTGCCAAGGCAACCTCGATCGGCATGCGCAAGCTGTCCGAAACCGATTATGTCGACCGCGCGCTCAAGGTCGTGCAGGGCCGGGCCCGCGTCAAACGCACCATGTGGTCGCGCCGCGCGCAGGAATATGATGCGAAGATCAACTCGGGCGACCTGATTTCCATCGCAGAAGTCGTGCGCGACCTCTACCGCGCCGAAAACCAGCCGGAACAGTCATATTCCGAGCGCCAGCTTTATGAAGCAGCGCTGGATCGCATGGCGCGCGAAATCGCCGCTGTGAACAAGATGTCGGATACCGAAGCCGTTCGCCTGATCGAGGTCAACCTGAACAAGGGACCGAAGCGCGGCGCCAAGACCGATGAAGTCGCCGAAGGCGATGATGCGGACGCGGTGGATGCTGACGAGGCAGAACAGGAAGAAGCCGCATAATCAGCGGGTTTCCTGAAAACGAAAAAAGCCGGCTTCGAGCCGGCTTTTTTGTTGTCGTGCGTTCAGCGCGTCAGGCGCGGCCGAGAACCTTGTCCATACCGCGCACCGCATAGCCTTCCTGGCGCGGCCATGCCGAATAATCGCCGCCCTTGGTTTCGCCAAGCGCACGGCGAGCATGAAGCGGGAAGTTCGGATCGTCGAGCGCGCCACGCGCCATGGCAACCAGATCCGCATCGCCGTTGTCGATGATCTGCGCTGCATCTTCCGGCGTGACGATCAGGCCCACGGCCGTGGTGGGAACGCCCGCCTTTTGCTTGATGGCGGCAGCCAACGGCACCTGGTAGTTGGGCGCAGCGGTGATGGAAGCACCGGCAAAGCCGCCCGACGAGCAATGCACCATATCGACGCCGGCGGCGTGCGCCTGTTTCGCGAACTCGGCGACGTGATCCGGCGTCAGGCCTTCCGGCAGGGCGTCGGTGGCAGAGACGCGCAGGAACAGCGGCTTGCTCTTCGGCCAGACGGCGCGCACGGCCTTTACGACTTCCAAGGGGAAGCGCATGCGGTTTTCGAATGAGCCGCCATAGGCGTCGGTGCGGTGGTTGGCGACCGGCGACAGGAACTGGTTGATGAGGTAGCCATGCGCGCCGTGGATCTCGACCACGTCGAAGCCGGCCTCATCGGAGCGCTTGGCGGCATCGGCGAAGTCCTGCACCAGCTGTGCGATTGCTTCCACACTCAGTTCGGACGGTTCAACAAAGTCCGGTCCGTGGGCTTGCGGGCTCGGTGCTTCCGGGGTCCAGTCTTCAAAGGCGTAGATCTGCTTTTCTTCCGCTGTCTCGTCGAAGCCCTTGCGCCAGGGCAGGGCGGTCGAGGCTTTGCGGCCGGCATGGGCGAGCTGGATGCCGGCTGCGGCGCCATTGGCATGCAGGAAAGTGGTGATGCGCTTCCACTCAGCGGCCTGCTCGTCGTTCCAGATGCCGGTGTCGGCATAGGTGATGCGGCCCTTCGGGGACACGGCGGAAGCTTCGGCAATCACCAGCGCATAACCGCCGAGGGCGAAGCGGCCGAGATGAACAAAGTGCCAATCATTGGGCATGCCATGCTGTGCGGAATATTGGCACATGGGGGCCACCACGAAGCGGTTTTTCAAAGTCAGATCGGCAAGGGAATAGGGTTCAAAAAGCTTGGTCATAGATGCGATATCCTTGGGAGTTCGCGGCGCATGGGAGAGAGCTTAACAGCCGTGATGCGCCGAACCCGGGATATCGGGTTTGTTGGGGACGTGCCTAGGGGCACTTTCGTGAACAGCTTGAAAATAAAACCGGCAGCGCTAGTTCGTTTTCCTGGAACATTCCCGTTCATCCCGCGTTCATTCAACGCCTGGGACTCGCGCCGGCTGCGAGTAGTGTTGGAATTCCCTCTCCCAGGCATGGCGTAACAGCCGGTTCAATGAGCGGGGTAGCACCATGGACGATACGGCAAAGCGAACCTTGATCCGCGCCGCCATGAAGGCTCCTTATCTCGAACGTGGCGAGGAACACGATCTCGCTTTGCGCTGGAAAGATCATCAGGATCAAGAAGCGCTTCATAAGATCACCACTGCCCATATGCGGCTCGTTATTTCGATGGCGGCCAAGTTCCGGTATTTCGGCCTGTCGATGAGCGATCTCATCCAGGAGGGCCATGTCGGCCTGTTGGAGGCCGCAGCTCGCTTCGAGCCGGACCGCGAAGTGCGGTTTTCCACCTATGCGACCTGGTGGATCCGCGCTTCCATCCAGGATTACATTTTGCGCAATTGGTCGATCGTTCGCGGCGGCACCAGTTCGGCGCAGAAGGCGCTGTTCTTCAACCTGCGCCGGCTGCGTGCGCGGCTGGCTCAGGGCTCTGAGCCGTTGTCGAACGCCGCGATATATGAAGAGATTTCGACGGCGCTGGGGGTGACGGTGGCCGATGTCGCCGTGATGGACTCGCGCCTGTCGGGCTATGACACGTCGCTGAACGCACCCGTAAGCGGCGACGATTCAAACGGCGCTTCCGATCGCATGGACTTTCTGGTGTCGGACGCTCCGCTGCCGGACGAAATCGTCACCGAGACGATCGATGTGGAGCGACGTTCGCGCTGGCTGGGCTCGGCTCTGGAAGTGTTGAACGAGCGTGAGCGCCGGATCATCGAAGAGCGCCGCTTGCAGGATGACGGCGCTACGCTGGAGTCGCTGGGTGCCAAGCTCGGGATTTCCAAGGAGCGCGTTCGACAGATCGAGAACCGCGCCATGGAAAAGCTCCGTGCAGCGCTGATCAAGGTCAATCCCGAATTACAGATGATCGCGGCCTGATCTTCGGCCGAGGCAGGCGTCAGTCGGCCCAATCCGGGTCTGTGGTAAAGGCGATGGTCAGCCAGCGGTCGGGACCTGCATCGCGCCGATCGCTTCACCGATCTCGTCGCGGATGGCATCCCATTCTTCCAGACGTCGTGGCGGCTGTCCAACCGGCACGATGAAGCACAGCTCGATCTGCCGACCGCGCCCGACCTTCGCGACATAGGCGCGATGGCCGATGAAGCCATATCGCTCCACGATGGCTTCCGCGACGCGATCCACCTCGCGCTTGTATTCCACCGGTGTGACCAAGAGCATGTCGGACAGGGCCTGCTTGATGGTGCCGATCGGGATCGGGATGACAATCAGGCAGATCAGCGTCAGGATGACCGGATCGACATAGGGGATCACCCATGTCCAGCGCGTTCCCTCGATCAGATAGCCGAACAGGAAGGCGACCAGCAGCGAGGCGGTAAGCGCGGCCGAGGTCCACCAGGCCTTGGCATCCAGCGCAAGAAGCTCGGAACCGAGGTTGCGGTTGGCTCGCTGCACCAGAGTAGCCATCACGATGGCGGTGAGAACTGTGACGGTGCCGTAGACAATGCCCTGGTCGAAGGTGAGCGCGCGACCGCCGGCGAGCAGGCTCTCAATCGCGGTCAAAAGCGCATAAACGGCCGCCCCCATCAGCAGGGTTCCGTTCAAGGCGAGAACCATCGGCTCCAGATGCCAGAAGCCCATGGTGAAGCGCTCCATGAAGCGCGGCTTGCCCTGCTTGGTGCCGGAGCGCACGATCAGGCTGGACACCAGAAGAGCAATGCCGGTCATCGAAGCATCGATCAGCGTGTAAACGCCATCAAACAGGATGGCCGATGAGCCCGACAAAAGGCCAAAGCCTAGACCCACCACCGCCGTCATCAGCGTGACCACGATCGACAGCCGGAGAACGGAGGCTTCGGTGTTCACGAGGTGAGTCCTGGTCGGTTGGAGTGAGTGGGACAAAGCTGTTGGACGGTTCTCGGCTGTCGAGACGTGCGAGCATGTGTTCGACCGGTTCCATGCGAAACGATCACGACGGATGATCTTGCGAAAAGAAGCGAGCTGCCATCAACACCGGCATGAGGCGCCGTCCTCTTTCGCTCAGACTATACTCAACGTGGGGAGGCTGTTCCCCATAATCCGTGCGTATGATCAGATGGTCGTCTTCCAATTCCCGCAGATGTTGCGTCAGCACTTTTTGCGAAATCCCCGGAATGTCGCGCCTGAGCTGTAACGTTCGAATCGAAGGTTCGGCAAAAAGGCGAAAGAGGATCGGCAGCTTCCATCGCCCGCTGATCATGGCAATCACTCGTTTGACATGAGTCACTGAACCATCGGGCCCGATGCACTCTTCCCGCGCTTCGTGATCAATGAGCACCTTTAGGTGCGTACTTGCTTCAATCACCGTCCTACCCGAGCTTTGAGACTGGCACACTTGAAATAGGTCACACCTCATGGATTTGGAACTTGAAGACAAAGTCGCACTCGTTACCGGCAGCAGCAAAGGCATCGGCGAAGGAATCGCAAAGGGGTTGGCTCGGGAAAATGCGCGTGTCATCGTTCACGGACGCGACAGGAGCCAAGCCGAACGGGTTGCTCACGGCATCATCGATGCCGGCGGACGCGCCTATGTCGTCGTGGGCGACTTAACGATTGACGAAGAGGTAAGGGCGCTGGTGGCGGAAGCCTTGACGCTCACCGGCCGCATCGATATCCTCGTCAACAATGCCGGCGGATCCGGACCAACCGAAGACTGGTCAAACACATCTCCACAGACATGGACATCCGTTTATGACCGGAATGTACTTGCTGCCGTGCGCGTAACGAGCTTGTTGCTCCCCGCAATGCGTCAGGCCAGGTGGGGCCGCATCATCAATATCTCAAGTCTGGCTGCCATGATGCCGCCAGCCAGCAGGCCAGACTACTCCGCCGCCAAAGCAGCTATGATCGCCATGACTGCTTCCATGGCCAAGGCCGCGGCCAAATATGGCGTGACAGTCAACACGGTGTCGCCCGGAACAATCCGGAGCGCTGCCCTCGAGACCGCCTTCAGGTCCGTCGCCCAAAAACAGGGAATTGCCGCGGAAGCTCCTTGGAAGCTCGTTGAAGATGCCGTCCTGTCTCAATTTGCTGAGGTTCCGATCGGACGCGTTGGAACCCTCGATGAAATCGCGGATGCTATCGCGTTTCTCGCCAGCCCTCGTGCCGCTTACATCACCGGTGCTAATCTCCGCCTGGATGGAGGGATGCTGCCGACAGCTTAGACTAAAGTTCGGACATTTGTTTCGGCCGTCCGGCTGACCTTTCCGCCTCAGCGATCGGTGATAATCTTGACCTTATCGCCGGGCGCCGGCGTAGCACCGGGTGGCAGCGCGTTCAGGAGGCGGAAGAGGTCGAGTTTGCGGTCTACGCCCTGCATCTGCGTGGCGAGCGAGGCCAGCGTGTCGCCGGGGCGGACGATCGCCACGCGGACGCGCAGGGGTTTCAGCGCGGCCTTTTCTTCCGGCAACAGAACGCGGAAGCTGGAGGTGACCGTGCCGGCAACCGGGTCGAGCGCAGGGCTTGCGAGCGGGGCGGCGGTCAGCAGCCGGTAAACCTGATCGCCGGCGCGGACCACCGTGACATCGAACTGCCAGCCATCGACCTTTGCCTTGGCATTGGCGGCTTCGCTGCCATTGACAGTGGTTTCGCGCACGCTGGCATCGTCCAGGCCGGCGACCCAGCCCGAGCGCAGGTAATTGGCGAGCGTGGTGTTGCGGTCGATGGTGACGCCATCGAACCGCACGGCGATGTCGCCGGGGCCAGTGGCGGTCACGGCTTCCGCGGAATTGTCGATGGAAAAACCTTCCGGCACGGTAAAGGACACGCCGAGACGCGGATGCAGGAAGGTGCGGCCGCGCACATAGCCTTCTTCCGGCGTGTCGCCGTAAAGCAGGCCGTCGATGCCGGCCAGGAAAGAGTCGCGGTCGCGCGAACCGGTGCCGGGCGTGCCAAACTGGCGGGCATGGCGCTGTGCAAGCTCGATGCGCTGCGGCGTGTTCGGGTGGCTCGCCAGGAAGTCGAGGCTGGGATCGGTCGCGCCGCTGACATTGCGGAAATCGGCATAAGCGCCCATCGACTGCAGGAAGCGCGGCGAGGCAAAGGTATCATAGCCGGCGCGGCCGAGCGCGCGGATGCCGATGGCATCGGCTTCGAGTTCCTGGTTGCGCGAAAACTGCGCCATCCGCAGCTTGCCGCGGATCAACGCCATCTTGGCGTTCTGGTCGCCGCCGAGTACGTCGCTGACGACCTTGGACGCCAGTTCCTCTTCGGCCTCGCGCTGTTGGCGCTGAAGACCGTGATTGGCGGTGACGTGGGCCATTTCGTGGCTGATCACGGCAGCAAGTTCGGCGGAATCGTTGGCAAGCGCCAGCAGACCGCGCGTGACATAGAGATAGCCGCCGGGCAGCGCGAAGGCGTTGACGTTGGGCGAATTCAGGATGGTGATGCGGAAGGTCTGGGCCGGGTTTTCCGGATCGAGCGTCAGCGCGCCAATGGCCTTGGCCACCATGCGCTCGAGCTTCGGATCGGAATATTCGCCGCCATAGGTCGCGAGGATGCGCGGATGCTGCGCCTTGGCGACGGCTGCCAGCCGGTCGTTGCGCTGGACGTTTTCAACCGTGACCGGATTGTCTGATGGACGCACCGATTTCAGCGAGGGATCGTCCTTGAACGAATCCATGCTGACGCAGCCCGACATCAGCGCGGCCAGCACCATCGCAACCACCGCGCGGCGCGTGCGTGCGCCCACAGATGCGGGCGCGGACGATCGGCTAAACGGCGGGTTAAACAGAATGCGCCCCTTCGCTACTGGATTCGGCCACAGGCCGGCGGACCTAGCCACATCCCATTGCATGTTACAATAAGAAGGAGGGTTTCGCGGGCGCGGACCTTGATGAACAATTATGTCGTCATCCGGGCAAAGCGAGAACGCTAAGCGACTTGGCCGAGATAGCGGCGGAAGGCGAGCGGCCCGCTTTCGCTGAAAAAGCTGGCGGCGGAGCCTTGCGCGACCGTTTTGCCGTCTTCCAGAAAGATCACCTCTTGAGCAAGCCGGCTGGCATCTTCGGGATGATGCGTCACGAACAGGATTGTGAGGTTGAGCCGGGCGTGAAGCGCGCGGATCTCGTCCAGCATGTCCGCGCGCAGAGCAGGGCCGAGGGAGGCGAAGGGTTCGTCCAGCAGGAGGACGGGGCGCTGGCGCACGAGCGCGCGGACGATCGCGACACGCTGGCGTTCGCCGCCGGAGAGTTCGCGCGGCAGGCGCTTTTGCTTGCCTGCCAAGCCGGTGGCTTCGAGCGCTTCGGTGATGGCGTGCTTGTCTTCCGGCGTCAGCTTGAGGGAGGGTGAGCGTCCCAGGCCGATATTCTGCTCGACGGTGAGATGGGCGAAGAGGTTGTTTTCCTGAAAGATCATCGAAACCGGGCGCTCGGCCGGTTCGACATCACGCATGTCCTGTTCGCCGATCAGCAGGCGGCCGCTTGTTGGGGTTTCAAAGCCGGCGACGAGATTGAGCAGGGTGGATTTGCCGGAGCCGCTTGGACCCATGACCGCGGTGATCGAGCCGGCCGAGACGGTGGCATCGAACAGGAACTGCGCTTCACCGTAAGAGAAGGTGACCTGGTCGAAGCGGATGGTGAGACCCTTCATTGCCGGCTTCTCCCCAGGCGGTCGGACAGGAGCATAAGCGCCAGTGTCAGCAAAGCCAGAAACAGGCCCAGACCTGCCGCATCGGCCGTACGATAGCTGCCCATGCGCTCGAGCAGGAGATAGGGCAGGGTTTTCACCGCATCCGAGCCGAACAAAGCGATGACGCCGAGATCGCCGAGCGACAGCGCCATGGCGAAGGCGAAGGCGGCGAGGAGAGGGCGGCGCAAGGATGGCCAGTCGATCAAGCGCAGCCGGTTCCAGCCGGTGATGCCCAACGAGGCGCAAAGGCGATCGTGGCGGGTGGCGGCGGCATCATGGGCAGGGCGGATCAGGCGCAAGGCAAAAGGCATGGCCATGACGCCGTTGACGGTGATGACCATGATCGGTGCCAGCGCGAACAGGTCGGCTACCGTCCGCAGTAGAATGAACCAGCCGGCGCCGATCACGATTGGCGGGACCACCAGCACATAGCCGGCGCCGCGATCGGTCAGGCGCTCGAACAAAGAAGGCGGCGCGTCGCGTCGTTGGGTTTGCAGGGCGTGACGGGTGCGAACGAGGGCGAAGGAGAGCAGGATCGAGAAGGCGGCGGCGCTGAAAGCAAGCCACAGGCTGGTGAGCGTGGCGGAGTGAACGCTTCCTTCCGAGGCGAGGCGTTGCAGGTCGGCGGACAGTCCGGCGATTCCCGTGGCGGCGAGAGGGCTGACGACGAACAGAACGGCGGCGAGGAGGATCGCGCCGTTGGCAATGCTCTCGCGTGGGCTTGGAAAATCGAAGCGGCGGGGTGCGACGGACAGGTTGGCTTCGCCGGCGGCGTCGGCGCCGAGGCGCGACAGGAGGGCGAGGATGATGACGGTGAGGGCGAGTTGCACCAGGGTGAGGGCGACCGCGCGGGATGGGTCAAAGTCGAAGCGCAGCGCCTGGTAGATCGCGACTTCCAGCGTGGTGGCGCGCGGTCCGCCGCCCAGCGTCAGCACGAGGGTGAAGGACGTCACGCAGAGCATGAAGACGAGGCCCGCGATCGAGGGCAGGGCTTTGCGCAAAGCGGGCCATTCTATGAAGCGGAAGCTGTTCCAGGCCTTGAAGCCGAGCTGGACGCCGAGGCGGTGCTGGTCGGTAGGGACGGTTTCGAGCGCTTCCAGAAACAGTCGCGTCGCCATCGGCAGGTTGAAGAAGACATGGGCAATGAGGATGCCGGACAGGCCGTAGATGCCGGGCCATGGTTCGCCTGTGAGCGCGCCGAGCGGCGGGGCGAGGAAGCCGGCGCGACCGAGTAGAGCGAGCAGGCCGAGGGCGGCGACGATCGCCGGCAAAGCGAGCGGCACGGCGAAGAGCTGCAGGATCAGGTGCCGGCCAGGGAAGGTGGGATGGCGCGACAAAGCGCGGGCGACGAGGAGCGCCGGCAGAATGCTAAGTGCCGTCGACAGCAGCGCCTGCATCAGCGTGAAACGGATGATGCGCAGGAGATAGCTGTCGAACGCCGCCCAAGCCGCGCCGGGATTGCGCGCGCCTTCCGCGATCAGCCCAACAAAGGCGCCGCCGATCAGCACCGTCAGCAGCCCGAGCGCCAGCGCGCCGCCGAGGAAGCGCGGATCAGCAGGGGTGCGGCGGGCGGCTTTCACCGGATGGGCTTACCGGCTCATCACTGCGAGCCACTCGTCGATCCAGGCCTTACGCTTTTCGGCGATTTCTTCCGACGGGATCGTCAGCGACTTCGTTGGCTTCACCATGCGGTCGAAGGCCTCGTTGAGGGGCTTCGAGGTTTCTGCCGCGGGCAGCATCCACTGTGTTTCCGGCACGGCATCCTGGAAGCCGGGCGCCTTTATGAAGGCCATGAACTGTTTGGCCAGCGGATTGCGCGCGCCCTTCGTGGTCATGCCGGCGACTTCCACCTGGAGGTAGTGGCCTTCGGAGAAGGCAGCGGCCTGGTAGCGCTCCGTCTTGTCCGAGATGATATGGTAGGCCGGCGAGGTCGTGTAGGACAGCACCATCGGCGCTTCGCCCTTGGTGAACAGCCCATAGGCCTCGCTCCAGCCGGGCGTGACGGTGAGCACACGGTCCTTCAGCTTGGCCCAGGCGTCACCCGCGTCATCGCCGTAAACGGATTTGATCCAGAGCAGCAGGCCGAGGCCGGGCGTCGAGGTGCGCGGATCCTGAATCACGATCTTCTGGTTCTTGTCGCCTTCCACCAATTCCTTCAGGCTCGCCGGCGGGGTCCTCAGCTTTTCGGTGTCGTAAACCACGGCGAAATAGCCGTAGTCATAGGGCAGGAAGGTATCGTCGCTCCAGCCGCCGGGGATCGTCAGACCCTCGGCCGAAATACCATGCGGGGCGAAGAGTTCGCTGGCGCGTGCCTCAGCCGTGAGATTGGTGTCGAGGCCGAGCACGACATCGGCCTTGGTATTTGCGCCTTCGAGCTTCACGCGGTTCAACAGCGCGACGCCATCGGCCACCGACACGAACTTGACGTCGCATTTGCATTCGGCCTCGAAGGCCTTTTCAACGATTGGGCCTGGACCCCATTCGGAGGTGAAGCTGTCATAGGTGTAAACGGTCAGTACCTCCTGCGCGGAAGCCGGCAGGACGCCGAGCGCGAGCGCTCCGGTGAGCAGGGTCGTCAGCAATGTGTTGCGCATGCAGCGCCTCCTTTTCATCCACGTTTCAGGGAGGTTGAGGCGCTTAAAAACGCGCGTCTAATCCCTCCGCCGGTGCAAACCGGATCAGGTTCAGCGGGTTGGCAGGGTTTTCACCCCTTGTTGCCTCTCAGCCGGTCGCGATCATCACGCCGGCACCCCGTTAGAGCGCTATGAGAGATAGAGCGAAGCGCTTGAGCCGGCAAGCGTTTGCGTGGGGCTTCGTCCATGCTATGGCGCCCACTCCATGAGCCGGTTTTCCCTTCTTCTTGGCGGCGATCTTACCGTTACGCCTCGCCTGCGCGCACAGCTTGCCGGCAGCCGCGTGCTTGCGGCCGATTCCGGCATCGCGCATGCGGCGGCCCTCGGGTTGGAGCCGGAGCTGTGGGTCGGCGACTTCGATTCCTCCGATGCAGCGTTGCAGGCGCTGATGGCGCGTGTGCCGCGCGAAACATTTCCGCCGGAAAAGGACAGCACAGACGGTGAGCTGGCGGTCGATCTTGCCTTGGCGAGAGGTGCGACGGAGCTCGTGCTGGTCGGCGCCTTTGGCGGACCGCGGCCCGATCATGCCTTTCTCCATATGACGATGGCACTGCGCTTGGCCGAAGCCGGCACCAAGGTGCTGCTGACCAGCGGCGATCAGGAAGGCGTGCCGCTGCTGGTGGGATCGCATCGCTTTGATTATGCGGAACAGACCCTGTTCAGCGTGCTTGGCTTTACCGATCTCGTTGTGTCGATCGCCGACGCGCGCTGGCCGCTGGATCATCGCGCCGTGCCGTTCGGCTCCTCGCTGACGCTCTCGAATTTCGTTTCCGGCTCCCTAAGTGTGGAGCTCCATTCCGGGCGGGCGCTGCTCGTCGCACACCCCAGGGATTGATTGCACCGCATGGCTCCGCCGCTTCTTCGTCTCGATGATATCCAGCTCACGTTCGGCGGCACACCACTGCTTGCCGGCGCTTCGCTCTCGGCTTCCGCCGGCGACAAGATCGCGCTTGTGGGGCGGAATGGTTCCGGCAAGTCGACGCTGTTGAAGATCGCGGCCGGCACCGTGGAGCCGCAGGACGGCCTCATCTTCCGCCAGCCCGGCGCCACGATCCGCTATCTAGCGCAAGCGCCCGATCTCGAAGGCTATGCCAATGTTCGCGCTTATGTGGAGGCGGGGTTGGGGCCTTCGGACGATCCCTATCGCGCGACCTATCTGATCGAACATCTCGACCTGACCGGCGATGAAACGCCGGACACGCTGTCGGGCGGCGAGGCGCGCCGTGCAGCGCTTGCGCGCGTGCTGGCACCGCAGCCCGACATCCTCCTGCTCGACGAGCCCACCAACCATCTCGACCTCACCACGATTGAATGGCTGGAAGACGAACTCAGCCGCCTGTCTTCGGCCATCATCCTGATCAGCCACGATCGTCGCTTCCTGGAGCGCGTGACGCGCGCGACCGTCTGGCTCGATCGCGGCGAAACCAAGCGGCTCGACCGAGGCTTCGCGCATTTCGAGGAATGGCGCGACCAGGTGCTCGCGGAAGAAGAACGCGACCAGCACAAGCTTGGCCGCGCGATCCAGCGCGAAGAGCACTGGATGCGCTATGGCGTGACCGCGCGGCGCAAGCGCAACATGCGGCGCGTTGGCGAGTTGCAGGCCATGCGCCAGCAGTTCCGCACCCATCGCGGTGCGGAAGGAACGGCGGCGCTTGTTGCCAGCGAGGCGCAGGAATCCGGCAAGCTGGTGCTCGAGGCCAAGACTATCGCCAAGAGCTATGATGGGCGCCCGGTGGTTGCGGGCTTCTCGACCCGCATCCAGCGCGGCAACCGCATCGGCCTGGTCGGGCCGAACGGTGCGGGCAAGACGACGCTTCTGCGCATGCTGATCGGCGATCTCGAACCCGATTCTGGCAGCGTGCGGCTCGGCACCAATCTGGAAATCGCCACGCTCGACCAGCGCCGCGCCAGTCTCGACCTCAACGACACGCTTTCGCAATATCTCACGTCCGGACGCGGCGACAGCCTCACCGTCAACGGCGAGGAAAAGCACGTCGTTTCCTATATGAAGGACTTCCTGTTCAAGCCGGAGCAGGCGCGCACGCCGATCAAGGAACTGTCGGGGGGCGAGCGAGCGCGCTTGATCCTGGCGCGGGTTCTGGCGCGGCCGGCCAACCTGCTGGTGCTCGACGAGCCGACCAACGACCTTGATATGGAAACGCTGGATCTTCTGCAGGAACTCGTTGCCGGCTTCCCCGGCACGGTGCTGCTGGTGAGCCACGACCGCGACTTTCTCGATCGCACGGTGACGTCGATCATCGCGCCGGAAGGCGAGGGAAAATGGATCGAATATGCCGGCGGCTACCAGGACATGCTGGCGCAGCGCAAGGCCGACATCGCCGCGCGTTCGACGATCAAGGCGGCCGGAAAGCCGAGTTCTTCGACCGAAGCGCCGTCGGCTGCGAAGCCCGCTTCAGCCAACAAGAAGCTGTCCTACAAGCAGAAATACGCGCTGGAAACGCTGCCCAAGCGCATGGAAGAGGCTCAAGGTGCCATCGCCAAGCTCGAGAAGGTGATGGCCGATCCGAATCTGTACGCCAAGGACTTCGCCAAGTTTGAAAAGACCGCTGCGCAGCTTGATAAGGTGCGCGCTGATATGGCGGGAATGGAAGACGAATGGCTGGAACTCGAAATGCTGCGCGAGGAGATCGAGGGATAGATGCGTGTCGGGAGCATGACTCTCGCTTGACGCTTCCCCCTTTTCTCGGTATGGCACCCCTCGATTTCCCATGTGGCCGCCTGGATCCTGCGCGCCGACCTGTTTGGTGCGGCACGGAACTATGGTCGAAAGACCGGCAGCTTTAAGAAGAATAAAAAGGTATCGTCATGTCCCGCGCCTGCGAACTGACCGGCAAAGCCGTTTTGACTGGCAACAATGTCAGCCACGCCAACAACAAGACCCGTCGCCGCTTCCTGCCGAACCTCGTCAATGTGACGCTGATCTCGGAAGCGATGAACCAGTCGGTTCGTTTGCGCGTGTCGGCCAATGCGCTGCGCACGGTCGAGCATCGAGGTGGCCTTGACGCCTTCCTCGCCAAGGCCGATGCAACGGAACTGTCGCCCAAGGCGCGCCTGCTCAAGAAGCAGATCGCCAAGAAGACGGCCGAGCAGACCGAAGGCGCGGCTGCTTAAAGCGCAGTCGCTTATGACTTGAGGACGGCGTAAAAACCGTCCGCTGGTTCCATCACCCAGGATAAAAAAATGCTTTCCGCAAGACCCGTATGGCCGTTTGTGGCTGCGATGGCTATTGTCGTCGTGGCCTCGAATATTTTTGTCCAGTTTCCCCTGAGTGGCCAGATCGGCCCGCTGGTGCTGGCCGATGTGCTGACTTGGGGCGCCTTCAGCTACCCCATTGCCTTTCTGATCACCGACCTTGCCAACCGACGCTATGGCCCGGCTCTTGCCCGCCGCGTGGTTTTCATCGGTTTTACACTGGCGATCGCCAGCTCGATCGTCTTTCCGCCGCTGCTGTTTCAGTGGGGGCTGATCCCCTTCGAACTCGAGCCCGGCCGCATCGTGCGCGTGGCGATTGCGTCCGGCGTGGCGTTCCTGATCGGGCAGCTGCTGGATGTGTCGGTGTTCAACCGGCTGCGGCAGACTTCGTGGTGGCGGGCGCCGGTTGTCGGCTCCATCATGGGCTCGATCTTCGACACAGCGATCTTCTTTTCCGTCGCCTTCGCCCCGGCCTTTCTCTTTGTCGGCCCAAACGAGCCGTTTGCGTTGGAGCATGCGCCCTTGTTCGGGCTGTTCGAACCGAGCGTCGCGCGCTGGATTTCGTGGGCGCTGGGCGACCTGACGGTCAAGCTCACCATCGCCGTTGTTGCGCTGATCCCCTACCGGCTGATTTCCGCCCGCTGGTGGCCGCAGCCAGTGCCCGCGTGAGCCAAGTTTGGCCGCCGCGTGATCCCCTGGGAGCATCTCGACACAGCGCCCATCCCCGGCAGTGATGAGACGCTGCGGCTGAAGCGCCGCGGCCGCGAATATTCGATCATGCTCGGCACCAACGAGCTGATGAATAGCCGCTTGTCCGGTTCGGAAGAAGCGCTGGCAAGGCTGCCGATCGAGAAGCTTGGCGCGAAGACACCGCATATCCTGATCGGCGGTTTGGGCATGGGGTTCACCCTACGTGCCGCGCTAGCCGTGCTGCCGCCCGACGCCAAGGTCACCGTTGCCGAACTCGTGCCGGCGGTCGTCGCCTGGGCGCGTGGGCCGATGGCGGAGGTGTTTGCCGGCTGCCTCGACGATCCCCGTGTGAGCGTTCATGAGGGCGATGTCGGCGCGCTGATCCGGGAGGATGCCGGCTGCTATAACGCGATCCTGCTTGATGTCGACAACGGACCGGAAGGCTTGTCGCGGCCCGGCAATGACGGGCTGTACGATCCGCGCGGGCTGCAGTTTGCCAAGGCGGCACTGAGAGCCGGTGGCGTGCTGGCGGTGTGGTCGGCTGCACCCGATGCCGGGTTCGCGCGACGCTTGCAGCGCGCGGGGTTCAGCGTCGAGGAAGCCAAGGTCAAGGCGCATCGCGGCAAGAGCGGCACGCGGCATGTGATCTGGCTGGCGGTGAAGGGGTAGGTTGGTCGGTTGAGCGCTTGGCCTTCTCCCACAAGGGGAGAAGGGAAGGGCGCCTCACCCAATCAGTCCGCCTTGTAGATAAACTCCAGATACACGTTGCGCTGGAGGATGGACTGGTTGTCGTCCGACATCAGCGACACGCGCGTGGTGCCATCCGGTGCCTGCCAGACGTCCATGCCTTCCATATTGTCGATCTGGTAGCCCATGTCGGCTTCCAGCAGCACTTCGCCATCCACCGTGGCGCCCGGCTTGATGCTGGCGGCGGACAGGCGGCGGAGGCGCATGGCGACGCCGGCGGTGTAGGAGGCGCGACGTTCAACGATGAGAATGTCGCCGTCCGGCAAAAACGCGCCGTCGGTGATGTCGTAGTCGTCGCTACGATGGACGAAGAAGATGCCCTTGCGCGGGCCGCTGAGCACTGCGGCGAAAATGTCGCCTTGTTTGTTGAGGCTCATCTCGGACACAGCGATGATCGCGCCGCCGAAGGGGCCGGTTTTCGGTGCAGCTAGAACCGTCTCGAAGCCGCGATTGGTGCGAAGCTCGCCCTTGGGGATCAGGAAGTCGAGGTTGTGGATCTGGCGGCCCATATGGCCGGGCTCGAGCTTGTATTGCGAGATGCGGTGTTCGCGCTCGAATCCGACGGTGGCGATGCCGTCGGCGATGGCGAGGCTTTCGGCATCCACCAGGCGCTTGTCCTGGCTGACCTCGCCGTCGGGGCCGGTCATCGATTCCATGGTGAAGTCGGACACGCCGGTCGGGCGGTTCTGCGCGTCGCGCTCAAGCCGGCCGAAATACCAGTAGCCGTTGTCGGAAACGCCGGCGAACCGAGTGCCGGGCTCGGTGAAGCGGAAGGCGGAGAAGCTGCCGAACAGGCGATGGCGCGACACGAGTTCGAGCCCGCCGACAAAGGTGAGCGTGCCGAATGTCGGCGCCTCACGGCCGATGCGAAATTCGGTGATGGGGCGGCTGCGCACCGCCATCTGTTCGGAATCGGCGGAAACGGAAACGACAAGCGGCAGGGTGAGTGCAAGGCCGAGCAGGCTTGAAAGGATGCGCTTCACCCGGTGCGCCGAAGCCCACGTGCGCCGCCGCGTCCGCGGGTTGCTTCTTCGCTGAAGAGCGATGCGAGCTGCTCGGTCATGGCGCCGGCCAGTTCTTCAGCGTCGACGATGGTCACGGCGCGGCGGTAATAGCGGGTGACGTCATGGCCGATGCCGATCGCCAGCAGTTCCACCGGCGAGCGAGTCTCGATGAGGTCGATGACACCGCGCAGATGGCGTTCGAGATAGTTGCCGGGGTTCACCGACAGCGTCGAATCGTCGACCGGCGCACCGTCCGAGATCATCATCAGGATCTTGCGCTGTTCCGGTCGCGCCATCAGACGCTGATGCGCCCAAAGCAGCGCTTCGCCGTCGATGTTTTCCTTAAGCAGGCCTTCGCGCATCATCAGGCCGAGATTGCGCCGCGCGCGCCGCCAGGGTGCGTCGGCTGACTTGTAGACGATGTGGCGGAGATCGTTGAGGCGGCCGGGATTGGCCGGCTTGTTCTGCTTCAACCATTGCTCACGCGCCTGACCGCCCTTCCAGGCGCGGGTGGTGAAGCCGAGGATTTCGACCGACACGCCGCAGCGCTCCAGCGTGCGGGCCAGAATATCGGCGCAGGTGGCGGCAACGGTGATCGGGCGGCCGCGCATCGAACCGGAATTGTCGAGCAGCAGCGTCACCACCGTATCGCGGAAGTTGGTGTCGCGCTCCTGTTTGAAGGACAGCGGCTGCATGGGATCGATCACCACACGCACGAGGCGGGCGGGATCGAGGTAGCCTTCTTCCAGGTCGAAGTCCCAGGAGCGGTTCTGCTGCGCCATAAGGCGGCGCTGCAGGCGGTTGGCGAGGCGGCCGACGACGCCCTGCAGGTTCACCAGCTGCTTGTCGAGGAAGGCGCGCAGGCGGTCGAGCTCTTCTTCGTCGCAGAGGTCTTCCGCGCCCACCATCTCGTCGAAGGCCTGGGTGAAGACCTTGTAGTCGATGGTGCGCTCGAACTGGTTGAAGGCATTGTCCGGCCGACGCGTTTCGCCCGGCGTTTCAGAATCGAGATCGTCGGATTCGGATTGGTCGTCGGCAGCGGTCGCGGCAGCTTCGCTTTCGCCAGCTTCCTGCTCGTCGCTGGACGCATCCGCTTCTTCGGACTGGGTTTCCTGCGAGCCGGACTCGTCCTCGCCGCCTTCTTCGCCGCCTTCGTCGCCCTGTGGCTCGTCGCTGTCGTCTTGCGTGTCGTCTTCGGTCTGCTCGTCGTCGCCGATGTCTTCGGCCATGTCCATGGACACGAGCATGTCGCGCACGAGACGGGCAAAACCGTTCTGGTCGTCCAGGCGGTTCAGCAGGCCGTCGATGTCGCCGCCGGCCTTGTCTTCCACCCAGCCGCGCCAAAGATCGACCACACGCTCGCCGCTTGGCGGCACGCTGCGGCCGGTGAGCTTTTCGCGCACCAGCATGGCGATGGCTTCCTCGATCGGCGCATCGTCGCAGCTGGATACGTCGGCGAAGTTCGCTTTGGCGTATTTGTCTTCCAGCATCACCGAAAGATTGTCGCCGACGCCTTTCATGGCGCGGGCGCCGATGGCTTCCACGCGCGCTTGTTCGACGGCGTCGAAGATCGCGCGGGCCTGCCGTCCTTCCGGGGCCAGACGGTTGTGGATCACGCTGTCGTGGCAGGCCTTGCGCAGCGCCATGGAGTCGCCCAGGCCGCGGGTCACCGCAATGTCGTTGGCGGATGCCTTCTTGGGCAGTTCCGGCAAGCGGGCGCGCTGCCCGGCCAGTGCCGGCTTGTCCTTTGCGAAAGAGACTTCAAGCTCGTTGTCGCCGGCAAGAGCGCGCATGGTCACCGTCACGGCACGGCGAAACGCGTCGCCCTCGCTGCCGCTCTTGGTCTTTGCGCGTGAATTATCGCCGGGACCTGCCATGTGCTTTATCCGTCAGTCCCTGATCTCGGCTTTGAGCCGGCCGATCTCGATATCCTTGATAACCGGATTGGCTGCCAGCACTGCGTCCGAGTCGCTCTTCTCCAGGAACAGTGCCGTGATGCCCTGGTTCATGCCGGCATCTTTCACGGTGAAGAAGCCATCGAGAACGTAGCCACCGTTCTGGAAGTTCACGCCAGCTTTCGCGCTGATCTGTGATTCCGGCTCGTCCTTGCGCAGATAAGCGATAAAAAGCTCACCGTCCTGGCTAGCAGAAACCGCGCCCGGTTCTGCATCCGGATTGGCTTCGAACCGGATCTTCAAGCCGATCAGTTTGTCGACCGAGTTGAACAGAAAGGATTCCAGCCCGCCATAGTTGGTGGCGGAAACCTCGCCATTCACGCGGAGGATTTCGGCGGGCTTGGCTTGCAGGGATGTTGAAGCAAGAACGAGCGGCAAGCCGAGAATAATCCCGCCTGCTACCTGTCGCCGCTTCAAATCCACCATGAGGTCATCCTGTCTCGATCCGGCTCCGCGCCGCTGCGTTCTTAGCCTAGCACCGCGTTGGCAGCGCTTTCCGGCAGTTCTTCGCCAAAGGCGCGCTGGTAGAACTCGGCAACGACCGCGCGTTCCAGCTCATCGCACTTGTTGAGGAAGGTGAGGCGGAAGGCGAAGCCGACATCGCCGAAGATTTCGGCGTTTTCCGACCAGGTGATGACGGTACGCGGGCTCATCACGGTGGACAGGTCGCCGTTCATAAAGGCTGCGCGCGTCTGGTCGGCAACGCGCACCATGCGGCTGACGGTCTCGCGGCCCTTTTCGTTCTGGTAGTGCTTAGCCTTGGCCAGAACGATCGCGACTTCTTCCGCATGCGGCAGGTAGTTCAGCGTCGTGACGATCGACCAGCGGTCCATCTGCGCCTGGTTGATCTGCTGCGTGCCGTGGTAGAGGCCGGTGGTGTCGCCGAGTCCGACCGTGTTGGCGGTGGCAAACAGGCGGAAGGCCGGATGCGGGCGGATGACGCGGCTCTGGTCGAGCAGGGTTAAACGGCCCGAGGCTTCTAGAACACGCTGGATCACGAACATCACGTCCGGACGGCCGGCATCATACTCGTCGAACACCAGCGCGACATTGTGCTGGTAAGCCCAGGGCAGAATGCCGTCGCGGAATTCCGTGACCTGCATGCCTTCCTTCACCACGATCGCGTCCTTGCCGACGAGATCGATGCGGCTGACGTGGCTGTCGAGATTGACGCGGATACAGGGCCAGTTGAGGCGGGCGGCGACCTGCTCGATATGGGTCGACTTGCCGGTGCCATGGTAGCCCGACACCATGACGCGGCGGTTGAAGGCAAAGCCCGACAGAATAGCCAGCGTGGTCTGCTGGTCGAACAGGTAGTCCGGATCGATATCCGGCACATGCTCGGAGGTCTTGGAATAGGCCGGCACCACCATCTTGGAATCGAAGCCGAACTTCTCCTTCACCGAAACGGTGGTGTCCGGAAGATTGGCGCTGTCGCGGTCGAGCTTGTCCATCATGCCTCCAGGCGGGACTTGAGGGTCACCCAAGCGCTCGCCGTCCTTCATTTCTACGAATGCTGGTTTTTCTTAAACCAGCTTGTTCGTCGGTGGGAATAAAAACGCTGTGCCAGAGGATGTAACGCGGCGAGGCAAACTGGCCAGCCGCTTGCCGCAAGCGGATCAATCGCAATAGCCGGCCTGCTTAAGGAGCTTATAGGCCTGCAGAACTTCGCGCAGCGTGTCTTCGGATGCGCGGTCACCCCCGTTGGCGTCGGGATGATGCTTCTTCACCAACTCCTTGTAGCGCGCCTTCACCTGGGCTGAGGTCGCCTTGACGGTCAGGCCGAGCGTGATCAGCGCCTTGGCTTCCAGCGGCTTGGCCTTGCGCTCTTGCGGCGCCGTCGCTCCCGTTCCGAACATGTTGTAGGGATCGCGCATCCGGTAATAGCCGGCGCGGCCCGACCGCATCTGGGCCACATCGGGCGAGGAATTCGCGGTTCCTGCCGCCGTTCCCATTTTCCAGGTCGGGCGATGGCCGGTCAGCGCTTCCTTCTGGAAGCGCGCGACTTCACCGTCGGGCACGCCCGAGAAGTAGTTGAAGCTCTTGTTGTATTCCCGCACATGGTCGAAGCAGAAGCGGAAATACTCGCCTTCGCGCATGCGCCCGACTGGTGCGCGATGCGTGCCTGGCTGATCGCATCCATCCCACTGGCAGCACGGCGCCTGGGATTGCGACGCAGCAGCAGCCTTCTTGTCCGGGCGGATGCGCAGTTTCTCGAAGGATTTCGAATAGCTCGTCATGGGTCGTTGTACTGTCTCCAAGCGCTGAAGTATGCGAGCTTCGCGCAACGATACAAGAATTGACATTTGCGAATTGTGGCCCAGAACCCTGCTTCGACATGCGCCGCAACGGAAGGCGCGCCAGGTTCTTAGCCAGATGTGAGATATGGGAGCGACGAGGTTCGATGTCCATCCAAGAAAAGATCGAAAGCAAGCTGACGCAGGCGCTGCAGCCGGAACGCCTCGATGTCATTAATGAAAGCCACCTTCATGCCGGCCATCAGCCGAGTTTCGACGGTGCCGGCGAAACGCATTTCCGCGTCCGCGTCATTTCGGCGAAGTTCGAGGGCTTGAGCCGGATCGAGCGGCACCGCATGGTCAACGAACTTCTGGAAAACGAGCTTGCGGTGGACAAGGTGCACGCAATGGCGATCGAGCCGGCAGCACCGGGTGAATCGACGCGCTGGTAGTTACCAGACATTTCTGACGAAGGGATAATCCAGGATCTTCGTGTCGGCTGTAAGCAGCGGTATGTCGAGCAGGCGTGCCGTTGCCACGATCAGCCTGTCGGCCGGATCACGATGGAACGGGTCCGGCAGGCGATTGGCTTCAACGGCGATGCGGTTGTCGATCGGGATGAATTTGACGAACGGGTTGCCTTCCAGCTCGCGTAGCCAATCGTCGAGGTTCTGCTTGAGCCCGAGCCGTCCGCGTTCACAGAGCATGGTGATCTCCCACATCGAAATGGTAGAGACCAAAAGCGAAGTCTTCGCCTTCTCTTCCTCTATGAGGCTGAAGGCACGTTCAGAAAGGCGTGAGCCAATCTGGCCTGACCACCAAAGCAGTGTGTGAGTGTCCAGAAGGATCACTTCAACACTTCCCAATCCTCCTCACCGACAGGGTCGAAAGGTCGGTCATAGAACAAGACGGAACCTCGAAGCCGAGCCAAGCTTTCTTCGCCCCGCCGACGTTCTTCGTCCGTCAAAGGCAGCGGCGGGGCATGTTCCAAGGTTTTCAACTCAAACACCGTCTTGCCGGCGTCCGTTACGATGATGGTCTCGCCTCTGCGCTGTGCGGAGTCGAGCAGCTCAGCCGTGCGGTCTTCGAAATCCTTGCGGGTGACGTGAATGGTCATGGCGTTCCATCCTTGGCTATAACCAAGAATAGTACAGGCCGCCTTTATCTTCCAGCCAGCCCGTCCTGCAAGAACGCCAGAACCTCCGATGCAGGCACATCCTTCGCGATGAAGCTTTGGCCGATGCCGCGGGTGAGGATGAAGGTGAGGGCGCCGCGGGAGACCTTCTTGTCCTGCGCGATGTAGCTGAGGAGCTTTTCGGCGTCGGGGAGGCAACCGGGAACATCGGCGAGCGTCGTTGGCAGGCCGACGGCTTTCAGATGCGCCTCGACGCGCGTGGCATCGTCGGTGCTGGCCTGGTTCAGACGGGCGGAGAAGCGGTGCGCCAGGGCCATGCCGATCGCCACGCCTTCGCCGTGGACGAGGCGGGCGCTGTCATAGTTGGTGGCAGTTTCCAGGGCGTGGCCGAAAGTGTGGCCAAGATTGAGCAAAGCGCGATCGCCGGTTTCGAATTCGTCGCGAGCAACCACATCGGCCTTGGCCTGACAGGAGGCGGCGATGGCTTGCGTGCGGGCGGGGCCGCCGGCGAAGATGTCGCGCCAGTTTGCTTCCAGCCAGCTGAAGAAGTCGGGTTTGTCGATCAGGCCGTATTTGGCGACCTCGGCATAGCCGGCGCGAAATTCTCGTTCCGACAGGGTGTCGAGCGCGGAGGTATCGGCCAGCACGAGGCGCGGCTGGTGGAAGACGCCGACAAGGTTCTTGCCTTGCGCCGTGTTGATGCCGGTCTTGCCGCCGACAGACGAATCGACCTGCGCCAGAAGCGAGGTCGGGATCTGGATGAAGTGCATGCCGCGGCGCACGATCCCGGCCGCGAAGCCTGCGAGATCGCCGATCACGCCGCCGCCAAGCGCCACGACGGCATCGCCGCGCTCGAGCCTTGCATCGAGAATGGCGCCGACGGTTTGTTGCAGGTGGTCGAAGCTTTTGGTTTTCTCACCGGCAGGCAAGGTCAAGGCGGCATGGCCGATGCCTGAAGCGTCCAGCGAGGCCTGCAGTCGCGCGAGGTGGCCGGCCGCAGCAACGTTTTCGTCGGTGATGATGGCGACGCGGATGCCGGGCAGGCGCGCCTGGATCTCGGTGCAGGCGCGATCGATCAGGCCGTTGCCGATCAGGATGTCATAGGCGCGGGTGCCGAGACCCACGGTCACGGTGCGGATTGGGTTGGTGGTCATGATGCGGATGCGGTCCTGCGGGTCGCGAGGTCGAGATAGCGGTCGAGCGCTTCGATGACTTCGGCGGTGATGACTTCGCGCTTCTCGTCGCGGCTTTCGATGGTGAGATCGGCTTGCGCGTAAGTGGGATAGCGGTCGTCCATCAGCTTAGCCATGGTTGCGCGGGGATCGGCGGTCTTGAGGAGCGGGCGGGTTTGCCTTTTGGACACACGGTCCATGAGGACGTCGAGATCGGCCTTGAGCCACACCGAAATCGCGTGTTCCGCGACGATCGTGCGCGTTTGCGCATTCATGAAGGCGCCGCCGCCCGTGGACACGACGCCTGCGCCTTCGCGCACCAGACGCTCGATGACGCGGTGTTCCAGCGCGCGAAACTCCGGTTCGCCGTAGCGCTCGAACAGTTCGGGGACGGTGAGGCGCGAAACGGTTTCGATCTCGTGGTCGCTATCCACGAAAGGCAGGTCGAGCGCCTGCGCCACGCGGCGGCCGATCGAGGTTTTTCCAGCACCCATGAGGCCGACAAACACGATTGCGCGCGAACCCAGCCGGCTGACGAGCTGGTTGCGCAAAGGTGATTCGGCGGAAAGGGTCATCACGGCTCCTTGTTGCGGCGACAAGCACCGCAAAACGGCAATGGCGTCAAGCGCCGAGCATCAACTCCCCTTCCTCATCCCGGCCTCATGCCGACCATCTGGCCTTGCCTTGGTGGGGCGGGCAGCGGATAAGATCAGACTGACTCGGACTGCATTATCGAGGCTGCCTGTTTATGCCGACTTTGTTCCGGTTCGTGACCGTCATCGTCATTCTCGTTGCGCTTGTTTATGCGGCGATGTTTGCTCTGGCGACCTTCGTTTCGCCACGTCAAACACAGATGGTCGTGCCGGTGCCGATCGAGCAGCTCGATCGCAACGCCGTGTCTTCGCCCAAGCCATGAAGGTCGGATCATGACGGGGAGTGGAGCCCGCATCGAGGCGTTCCTCGAAATGATGGTGGCCGAGCGCGGGGCCAGCGAAAACACGTTGCAATCCTATCGCCGCGATCTGGAAGATGCGGCCGACACTGTGGATGGGCCGCTGCATGAGGCGGCAACGCCGCAGTTGCGGGATTATCTGACCTCTCTCACCGCGCGCGGCTTTGCGGCAAGTTCGCAGGCGCGGCGGTTGTCGGCGCTACGTCAGTTTTTCAAGTTTCTGCATGCCGAAGGTGTCCGGACGGACGATCCCACCGGTACGCTCGACATGCCGCGCAAAGACCGCGCGCTGCCGGTGACGCTGAGCGAAGACAATGTCGGGCTGCTGTTGGACCGGGCCGAGCAGGAGGTCGGGGAAGCGGCGAGCGATGAAGCGCGCTTCGATGCCTTGCGCATGCACGCGCTGATCGAGGTTCTTTACGCCACGGGCCTGCGCGTGTCGGAGCTGGTCTCGCTGCCGGTCACGGTGGCGCGGCGCGACGAGCGCTTCTTTTTCGTGAAGGGCAAGGGCAACAAGGAGCGGCTGGTGCCGCTGACGGCTAAGGCGCAAACGGCCATGAAGGCGTGGCTTGGTGCGCGGGCTGCGAAGCCGGTCTATGCGGGATCTCGTTTCCTGTTTCCGGCGTCATCGGAAAGCGGGCATCTTGCGCGTCAGGTTTTTGCGCGTGACCTCAAGGGACTGGCGGCCCGAGCTGGCTTGAACGCGGCCGATCTGTCGCCGCATGTGCTGCGCCATGCCTTTGCCAGCCACCTGCTGCAGAACGGTGCGGATCTTCGCGCGGTGCAGCAATTGCTGGGCCATGCCGATATTTCCACCACCCAGATCTACACGCATGTCTTGGAAAAGCGGCTGATCGCATTGGTGAATGACCATCATCCGCTTGCCGACTAGGTGCTGGCGGGCTATTTGCCAGCCGAGCCCGAAACGGGTAATCCCGTTGGTTTCCGTTTGACGGGTTCTCAGTCCGAGGGTTTCTGGCCAGCCGCATGTACAACTATCTCGATTTCGAAAAGCCGGTCGCCGACCTCGAAGGCAAGATCGTTGAACTCAAGAAGCTGAGCGAGACCGGCGGCGCCGTCGACGTGGCCGATGAGATCTCGCGGCTGGAAAAGCGTTCGCGCGATGCGCTGCGCGACGCCTACAAGGCGCTGACGCCGTGGCAAAAGGCGCAGGTTGCGCGCCATCCCGACCGGCCGCATTGCGTCGATTACATCGCCCAGTTGATGACCGATTACACGCCGCTGGCCGGTGATCGTGCTTTTGGCGAGGATAACGCCCTTCTTTGCGGCTTCGCGCGCTTCCGCGGTGAGCCGGTGGCGGTGATCGGCCAGGAAAAGGGCACCGACACGCAAAGCCGCCTGAAGCACAATTTCGGCATGGCGCGGCCGGAAGGCTATCGCAAGGCCGTGCGCGTGATGGAACTGGCCGACAAGTTCGGCATCCCGCTGATCTCGCTGGTTGACACCGCCGGTGCTTATCCCGGCATTGGCGCGGAAGAACGTGGCCAGGCGGAAGCGATCGCGCGCTCGACCTCGGCCTGTCTCGGGCTGCGGGTGCCCAACATTTCCGTGATCATCGGCGAAGGTGGTTCGGGCGGGGCGATTGCGATCGCGACGGCGAACAAGGTTTATATGCTGGAGCACTCCATCTATTCGGTGATCTCGCCGGAAGGAGCTGCGTCCATTTTGTGGCACGATTCGACACGTGCCCGCGACGCTGCCACCAACATGAAGATCACCGCGCAGGACCTTCTGGAAATGAAGGTGATCGACGGCATCATCGCAGAACCGCTGGGCGGCGCCCATCGCGGCGCAGAAGCCGTCATGCGGGCTGCCGGCGACCAGATCGCAGCCGGCTTCCGCGAGCTTTCCGAGGCGACCCATGATTATCGCGAGCATCGCCGCGACAAGTTCCTCGCCATCGGCCGCACGCTTTAAGCGGCGGCCTCGATCGGGATCGGCGGCTGCCACAAATTTGCCGTTGCGGTACGTTTGAAGCTGCTTGAAGAGGGATGCCGAGGGGTCGGCCACTTCCGGGGCTTGTTGTAATCTTTTGTAAGGGTTAACGGCTCTAGAATGCGATCCATCGGGGTGCCAACCCTGCTGTTCGTGGTCACTGGAAACGTTCTGCCGCCATGCCGCTTCGTCTTCTTCGCGCCAGCCTGATCCTGTCCGCCGTCGTTCTCGCCGGCTGCAACGGGTCGATCGACGATATCGCTCCCAAGGCGACACAAGAGCTATCGCCCAAGCTGATCTCCGACATGAAGACCAAGGGCATGTCCCAGACGTCGCCGATCATGGTCCGGATCTTCAAGGAAGAGGGCAAGCTCGAAGTCTGGAAGCAGAAGACGACGGGCCGCTACGACCTGCTGGCCTCCTACGACATCTGCAAATGGTCGGGTAAGCTCGGCCCGAAATATATCGAGGGCGACCGCCAGGCGCCGGAAGGGTTCTATACCGTCCAGCCCGGCCAGATGAATCCGAATTCCAGCTACTACCTGTCGTTCAATATCGGCTTTCCCAACGCCTATGATCGCGTTCACGGCCGCTCAGGCCAGCATCTGATGGTGCATGGTGCCTGCTCGTCGTCGGGTTGCTATTCCATGACGGACGCACAGGTCGGTCAGATCTATGCGCTGGCGCGCGAGGCCTTCAAGGGCGGCCAGACCTCGTTCCAGATTCAGGCGTTTCCGTTCCGGATGACGGCGGCCAACATGGCTCGCTACAAGGATGATCCGAACTACGCGTTCTGGACCATGCTGAAGGAAGGCTACGACCACTTCGAGATCACCAAGGTGCCGCCGAAGGTCGATGTCTGTGAAAAACGCTATGTCTTCAACCAGATTTCGGACCAGCCGATGTCGGCGGCCGGCGCTTGCCCGGTAACGGCCCAGCCGGAATCGCTGCAGACCGCCTACCAGACCTACACCAAGACTTATGAAGCGGCCTTCAGCACGGCCGCGAATGGCGGCTCCAAGCTTGCTCCTATGTCGTCCATCGGCGGCTTGAAGGAAGCGGCGATCGTGGCCGAATGGAGCAAAAAGCGCTCGCGCGGCGAACGCGTGCCCATGGAGCCGCCATCGTTGAACCCTGATGGCTCCGTGACGCAAACCGATCGCATGGGCCGCATCGACTCGCCCGCTGGCCGCAAGATGGCCGCGCTGGAAGCCGAGAAGGAAGCCAAGGAAAAGGCAGCTGCTGCCAAGAAGGCCCAAGCTGTTGCCGCCGCCACGCCGCCGGCGCCGACCGTGCCTGCTGCCGCGCAAGTCACGCCGGTTGAAGTGACGCCGGAAACCGGTGTTGCCGAGCCAAAAGCCGGCTTCCTGTCCGGTCTGCGCCGGCGCATGGCCTCGACCAACTGATCCCGAGCCCTTGAGTGCCGAGATCTATGATCTGCGCGGGCTGAATTGCCCGCTGCCCGTGCTGCGCACCGCCAAGCGCCTCGCGGGCATGGCCTCCGGCGCGATTCTGGTGGTGGAAACCACCGACCCCTTGGCCGGTCTCGATATCCCCGCCTTCTGTCAGCAGGACGGGCACCAACTGATTTCAGCCGAGACGCTGGACGGCGGGCATCGCTTTACGATCGTGAAGGGGTGACACAGTCACCCGCTTTCAGATCTTCAGTCCCGCAATTGCCAGCGGGTTGTCCGTCATCGCGGCACGGTCTGGCGTATCCACGGCTGGGCGGCTGGTGAGGGCGGCGAAGAGTTTGCGGACGTAATCTTCCGGCACATCCTTGGTGATCAAGATCATGCGGGTTCCGCGTGTGCCTTCCGGCCATTTGGGCAAACGGGCAGGGGGATGCAGGATGGTTTGCACGCCATGCAGCACAAGCGGATGGGCTGGATCTTCGCTGAGCTCGATGATGCCCTTCATGCGAAGAAGGCGCTCGCCATAGCTGGCTTGCAGCAGGTCCACGAACATTTCCACCGCGGCACTTGGAATCGGACCCGGATGCGTCAGAGAGAAGGTGCGAATGCTGGTATCGTGGTGATGATGGTGGTCGCCATGGTCATGATGGTGATGGTCATCGTGCACGTCGTCATGAGCGGCGCGGCCGAGCCAGCGCTGCACATCCACGCTCTTGGTTTCGGGATCATAAAGCCCGCAGGCAAGGAGCGAAACGAGATCGTCGGCGCGCGACGCTTCGCGAATTTTGGCATTCGGATTGAGGCTGTGCAAGGCCGCGCGCAGATCAGCCACCCCTGCCGGATCGGCGAGATCGGTCTTGGTGAGAACCAGCCGATCGGCAACCGCGACCTGCTTTACTGCTTCCGGATGCACATCCAGCGTGCGCGCGCCATGCACGGCATCGACGGTCGTCACCACGCCGTCGAGCCGCAGCGTACGCACGAGCATGGGATGCGCCATCAAGGCGTGCAAAACCGGCGCGGGATCGGCTAAGCCGGTGGTTTCGATCACGATGCGCTTCATCGCGGCGATGCGGCCATCGCGCAGGCGCTCCACCAGATCGCTCAGCGTGTCCACCAGCTCGCCGCGTACGGTGCAGCACAGGCAGCCGCCGGCCAGCTCGATGATGCCGTCAGTCGCGCGTTCCACCAGCGCATGATCGATCGAAACTTCGCCGAACTCGTTGACGATCACCGCCGTATCCGCCAGCTGCGGCTCCTTGATCAGACGGTTGAGCAGCGTGGTTTTTCCCGAACCGAGAAAGCCGGTCAGGACGGAAACGGGAATGGGGAACACGGGTATCAGCCGCCTTGTTCGACCGCGCTGACGGCGGCTGCGGTGTTGGGCTCGTAATCGGGCCGCGGCGTCGGGATCGGCACATCGGCAAAGCGTGGCTGCGTCGACTTAGGACCCGTCGCGCCGCCAAGCGCCACGCTGACCACGACGCGCGGCCGCGTCATTTCAACGAGGAAAGGCGACGGCACCAGCGGCTTGCCTTCGGCGTCGCGCGTTTTGGCAATGCGCTTCTGCGCTTCTTCCGTGCAGATCTCGTTGCGCATGTTGCCGGCGGTGGTCAAATCCTCGCCGCTGCGGGGAAGATCGGCCAGGAGGGGTGCGGCATCCGATGACTTGCCGAAGCCTGCGGTCAGAAGCTCAGCGGTGCGATAATCGCGGGCATCCGTCGAAACGGCGCCGAGCACAATGGCCATGATCTGCCGGTTGTTTCGGGTTGCGGTCGCCACGACATTGAAGCCGGCCGGGCAGGTATAGCCGGTCTTCATGCCATCGGCGCCTTCGAAGCTGCCGATCAGCCCATTATGGTTGGGGATCACCTGATCGCCGGCCGCAATCGCCTCGATGTCGAAATAATTGGCATATTGTGGGAAATCCTGGTGCAGGGCGGTGGCGAGAACGGCAATGTCATGCGCGCTGGTGTAATGGTTTTCGTCATGAAGGCCGTGCGCATTCATGAAATGCGAGCCGTTCATGCCGAGCCGTGCCGCTTCCTTGTTCATGCGCTCGGCGAAGCCGGCAACCGAGCCGCCGACGTTTTCCGCAAGCGCTGTGGTGACGTCGTTGGCGGACTTCACCATCATGATCTTCAAGGCAGTGTCGACCGACAGCACGGAGCCCTCGGGATAGCCCATCTTGCTTGGCGGTTCCTTGGTCGCCCTCTTGGTGATCTCGATGGGCGACAGCAGCGTGATCTCGCCGGCTTGGATGGCGCGGAAGGTCACGTAAACCGACATCAGCTTGGTGATCGAGGCCGGATACCAGCGCTTGTAGGCATCTTCCTGCTCGAGAACCCTGCCGGTGCCGGTGTCCACCACGATCGACGGGCCGGCGAAAGCCTCGCCGTGAAGGGTGGTCAGCAGACCTGCGGAAAGAAGCGCGGCAAACAGCTTTCTGGTCAAAGATCCGGGTCCGTGCCTGGGAAGATTGGGCGAAGTATACAGCGAGGCGTCAATGGAATCCAAACGCTGAGTGCCGTTAAGACTTCACTTTGACCTCAACAAGGCAAGAGTGGGGGCTTCAAGAAGGCAAGAACGACCCTTGCTTGACCCCGCTTGTGGGCAAGCTATAGCCTTTCCCTGTCTTTACCGGAGTGCCTGCGAATGCCTATCCTCAACCGTGCCGCCGAATTGCAGGATGAGGTCACAGGCTGGCGCCGGGCGCTTCACACGCGCCCCGAACTGATGTTCGAGCTCCATGAAACGGCCGCCTTCGTAGAAGGCAAGCTGCGGGCGTTCGGCTGCGACACGGTTGAAACCGGCTTTGCCAAGACGGGCGTGGTGGCTCTGATCAAGGGCCGTCTCGGCGATGGTCCGACGATAGGTCTGCGCTCCGACATGGATGCGCTGCCGCTCACCGAGATCACCGGCGCGCCCTATGCCTCCACCACACCCGGCGCCATGCATGCCTGTGGCCATGACGGTCATACCGCCATGCTGCTGGGTGCCGCCAAGTATCTGGCTGAGACCCGCAACTTCGCAGGCACGGTCGCCGTGATCTTCCAGCCGGCCGAAGAAGGCGGCGGTGGCGGGCGTGTGATGGTGCAGGAAGGCATCATGGAACGGTTCAACATCGAAACCGTCTATGGCATGCACAACAAGCCAGGCCTTCCGGTCGGCCAGTTCGCGATCCGGTCGGGTCCGATCATGGCGGCGACGGCCGAGTTCACGCTGACGATCAAGGGCCGCGGCGGCCATGCGGCCATGCCCTATCGCACGATCGACCCGATCGTGATCGGCAGCCAGATCGTGCAGGCGCTGCAGACGGTCGTGTCGCGCAACACCGATCCGATCGATTCCGCCGTTTTGTCGGTCACCAAGTTTCACGGTGGCGAAACGCACAACATCATCCCCGAACAGGTGGAGCTCGCCGGCACCGTGCGCACGCTGCGGACCGAAGTGGCCACCTATGCGCGGGACCGGATCGTCGCGATCTGCGAGGGCATCGGTGCGGCCAATGGCGCCACGATCGATGTCGACTTCGACTTCAACTATCCCGTCACCTTCAACCATGCCGAACAAGCCAGGTTCGCTGGTGAAACGGCGATCGCTGTTGCCGGCGCCAACGGCGTCGATCTCGACGTCGCGCCGATGATGGCTGGCGAAGACTTCTCCTACATGCTGGAAAAGCGTCCGGGCGCCTTCATCTTCTTAGGCAATGGCGACAGTGCCGGCCTGCACAACCCCGCCTACGACTTCAACGACGAGGCGATCCCGCACGGTATCAGCTATTGGGTCAAGCTCGCCGAAACAGCGCTCGCCAAGCAAAACTGAACGGAAACGATCCTTGCGGAGATGCTTGCCTGTTCTCAGCCGAACAGGCTATGAAACGTCCCGCATGGTCCCGTAGCTCAGTAGGATAGAGCGACAGATTCCTAATCTGTAGGTCACAGGTTCGATTCCTGTCGGGATCGCCATTGGCATCCTGCCTTTGATGATGACATTCTTCATCTTGCGTCGCATCGATGCGGCGCAAAATGCTTTTGCTTGAGGGATGTAATGGGGGCCTCTCAGACGATCACGACGCGGATGCGGTTTGATCTGCGCGGGTGGATTGGCGCGGCATTGTTTGTGATCGGTCCGTTCGTATCATTCTATGGCTATTGGGGGATCATTACGTGGTCCGGTTACAGCAAGCCGACGATGATCTCCCTTGTCCTGCTGCTCCTCGGAGCCGCAGCCTTCTTGATCGGGTGCCTGCTGGTTCTGGTCGGGCGTGTCCAGCATCATGTGGTGAGCCCAGCTGAAGCGTTGAACAGCCCGCTTCAGGAGCTGGCGCGGCGCCGGTGACCTGGAATACGATCAGAGCCTCTATGCCTTTGTCTCAAGCGGGCAGGGGGGATCCGATAAGAATATTTAGCAATCCATTCTCACATCGTCCGCGATTTCGAAATCGCATGCCATTGCATTGTCTATAAAGCCGCTAGAGTTGATGCTGTTCAACGGGGCTGGAACGGCATGAGACTTAATCGCAGAACACTCTTCCTGACGGCCGTGCTGGCCGGTGCCGCGCAATTCGGCGGCCTGGGTTTTGCTTTCGCGCAAACCACCCTGCTCAACGTGTCCTATGATCCGACGCGCGAGCTTTACAAGGACTACAACGCCGTCTTCGCAAGCAAGTGGAAGGCCGATACGGGCGAAGACGTGTCGATCCAGGCTTCGCATGGCGGTTCGGGCAAGCAAGCGCGCTCGGTGATCGACGGGCTTGAGGCCGATGTGGTGACGCTGGCGCTGGAAAGCGACATCAACGCCATCGCCGAAGCCACCAAGAAGATTAATCCGGACTGGCGCACGCGCCTGCCGAACAATTCCTCGCCTTACACCTCGACGATCGTGTTCCTGGTGCGCAAGGGCAATCCGAAGGCGATCAACGACTGGGGCGATCTGGTCAAGGACGGCGTCGAGGTGATCACGCCGAACCCGAAGACCTCCGGCGGTGCGCGCTGGAACTATCTGGCAGCCTGGGCCTGGGCAAACGACAAGTTCGGCGGCGATGAAGCCAAGACGCGCGATTATATCGCCGAGCTCTTCAAGCATGTGCCGATCCTCGACACCGGCGCGCGCGGCTCCACCGTGACCTTCGCGCAGCGCCAGCTGGGCGACGTGCTGCTTGCCTGGGAAAACGAAGCCTATCTGGCCGCCGACGAGTTTGGCGCCGATCAGTTCGACATCGTGTTCCCGCCGCAGTCGATCCTGGCCGAACCGCCAGTCGCCGTCGTGGATGCCAATGTCGATGCCAAGGGCACGCGCAAGGTGGCGGAGGCCTATCTCGAATATCTCTATTCGGAGGAAGGCCAGCGCCTGGCTGCCAAGCATCATTATCGCCCGTCCAAGCCAGATCTCGTGCCGGCCGAGGAGCTGAAGCAGTTCACGCAGATCAAGCTGATCTCGATCGACGATCCGTTGTTTGGCGGATGGGCCAAGGCGCAGCCGACCCATTTTGGCGATGGCGGCACCTTCGACCAGTTGTACAAGCCGGGTAAATAAATGACCGCTGCCGCTTCGAGCGGCGCAGGTTGGCGATTGAAGAAACCGAGTGTTCTTCCCGGCTTCGGGTTGACGCTCGGTTTCACGCTTGTCTACCTGACGCTGATCATCCTGCTGCCTCTTGCCGGCCTGGTATGGCGCTCCGCCGCGATCGGTCCCGACGCGTTCTGGGCGATTGCTTCAGACGAGCGAACGCTGCGCGCGCTGCAGGTGAGCTTTGGCACCTCGCTGGTTGCGGCGCTGGTCAATGTCGTGTTCGGCACGATCCTCGCCTGGGTTCTTGTGCGCTATCGCTTTCCCGGCAGGCGCATCATCGATGCGATCGTCGATCTGCCTTTTGCGCTGCCGACTGCGGTCGCCGGCATTGCGCTGACCACGCTTTATGCGCCGAACGGGCCGATCGGCGGTCTGTTGAAGCCGCTCGGCATCCAGGTCGGCTATACGCCGCTCGGTATCATCGTGGCGCTGATCTTTATCGGTCTGCCGTTCGTGGTGCGCACGGTGCAGCCGGTGATGGAAGAAATCGACCGCGAGGTGGAGGAAGCGGCCGCGACGCTGGGTGCGGGTCGTCGTCAGACGATTGCGCGCGTTCTCCTGCCGGCCCTCACGCCCGCGATCCTGACTGGCTTTGCGCTCGCCTTTGCCCGCGCCGTCGGGGAATATGGCTCGGTGATCTTCATTGCCGGCAACATTCCTTATGTCAGCGAGATCGCGCCCTTGTTGATTGTGATCCGGCTGGAAGAGTTCAACTATGGCGGTGCGGCCGCGACGGGCACGATCATGCTGCTTCTGTCCTTCGTGATGCTGCTCGTCATCAACCTTATCCAGGCCTGGAGCCGCAGGAGGTATGGCTATGGCGCTTGAGCAGTCTTTCGCGCAAACGCCGCTGCGGCCGCTGAAAAGCGCGGTCACGGAAAGCCTGACGACGCGCATCGTGCTGATCGCGATTTCGCTGCTGTTCCTGGCGCTGTTTCTCGTCACCCCGCTGGTGATGGTGTTCATCCAGGCTTTCGCCGGCGGATGGAGCACCTATCTCGCGTCGCTGGTGGAGCCGGATGCGATGGCCGCCATCCGGCTGACGCTGACGGTGGCGGTCATTTCCGTTCCGCTCAACATCGTCTTCGGTTTGGCCGCGGCCTGGGCCATCGCCAAGTTCGAGTTCAAGGGCAAGGCGTTCCTGATCACGCTGATCGACCTGCCGTTTTCCGTGTCACCGGTGATCGCGGGCCTGGTTTATGTGCTTCTGTTCGGCGGCGGCAGCGTGCTTGGCCCTTGGTTGAAGAGCCATGGAATCGAGATCCTGTTTGCGGTTCCGGGTATCGTGCTGGCTACCATCTTTGTGACCTTTCCGTTCGTGGCGCGCGAACTGATCCCGTTGATGCAGGATCAGGGTTCGGGCGATGAGGAAGCCGCACTCTCACTGGGCGCCAGCGGCTGGCAGACCTTCTGGTATGTCACACTACCCAATGTGAAATGGGCGCTGCTTTACGGCGTGCTGCTGTGCAATGCGCGTGCGATGGGCGAGTTCGGCGCGGTGTCTGTGGTGTCCGGCCATATTCGCGGCCTCACCAACACGATGCCGCTGCATGTCGAGATCCTCTACAACGAGTATAATGCCGTCGGCGCCTTCGCGGTAGCTTCGCTGCTCGCCTTGCTGGCGCTGGTCACGCTTGTTCTGAAATCCTTCCTTGAATTCCGGTATGGCGACGAAATGGCCGCCACGGCAAAGCATTGAGTTTGCAACCATGAGCGTTTCCATCCGCAATGTTCGCAAGGAATTCGAGAATTTTCCGGCGCTCCACGATGTCTCGCTCGACATCAAGACAAGCGAGCTGATCGCGCTTCTGGGACCATCCGGCTCCGGCAAGACGACGCTGCTGCGGCTGATCGCCGGGCTGGAAAGTCCGACGGCAGGCTCGGTGTTTTTTGGCGACGAAGACGCCTCGCATCGATCCGTGCAGGAGCGCAATGTCGGCTTTGTGTTCCAGCATTACGCGCTGTTCCGACATATGACTGTGGCCGACAATATCGGCTTCGGTTTGAAGGTTCGGCCTTCCGCGACGCGGCCGTCCAAGGCGGACATCCGTGCGCGCGCCATTGAGTTGCTGCGGCTGGTGCAACTGTCGGGGCTGGAAAACCGCTATCCGGCGCAGCTATCCGGCGGCCAGCGGCAGCGCGTGGCGCTGGCACGCGCCATGGCGATCGAGCCCAAGGTGCTGCTGCTCGACGAACCCTTCGGCGCGCTCGATGCGCAGGTGCGGCGTGAACTCCGCCGATGGCTGCGTGAGATTCACGAGGCCACCGGTCACACCACCGTGTTCGTGACGCATGACCAGGAGGAAGCGCTCGAACTGGCCGACCGCGTCGTGGTGATGAGCCAGGGGCGGATCGAGCAGGTCGGCACCGCCGATGAGGTCTATGACAACCCGAACTCGCCCTTCGTTTACGGCTTTATCGGCGATTCCAGCTCGATCCCCGTTCAGGTCGAGGGTGACCGCGTGCTGCTCGGCGACAAACGCCTGGCCCTCAAGGGATGGAGTGCGAAGGATGGGAAAGCGCAGCTGTTTTTCCGACCTCACGATGTCGAGATCGTGGAAGGCGGGGAGGGCGCCATACTCGGCAAGGTGCTTGCCAGCCGCCGTGTTGCCGGTCTGCGCCGTGTTGAACTGAGCGTCGAGGATGACGGGCATGTCGAGATCGAGCTGCCCGCCGATCGTGATGCGCCGGTGGGTTCCACGCTCGGCTTCCGCCCGCAACGCTTCAAGCTGTTTCCCGCCTAATTACTCAATGAAACAGGGCCGGTGCGAGACCGGCCCTGTTTCATTTCGAGAGAGTGTTACGGCTTACTCCGCGCTGGCTGTAGCGTGGAAGATGTCGTGGTTCTCATCGCCTTCCACGATCAGGAAGCCGGCCAGACCGCGCTCGACGCGCGACAAAGCGTGGTCAACCAGGACGTAGCGGCCCGGCACTTCCACCTTGAACTCGACCGCTGCGGCGCCACCGGCAGGAACGGTGATCGTCTGGACATTGGTGAGCGGCTCGGAGGTGAGCGAGCCGACCTGATAGACCTTGTCGAAGATCTCGCCGATCACGTGGAACGAGGACGAGAAGTTCGGGCCGCCGACGCCGATATAGATGCGCACGGTTTCGCCGACCTTGGCCTTGAGCGGGTTGTGCTCGGTGAGCGAACCGACATGGCCGTTGAAGACGAAATATTCGGGACGCTCGTTGAGGAGCTTCTCGTAGCTTTCCGTCAGAAGACCGGAAGACCCGAAGGCTTCTTCCGTATAGATCTCGCCCTGCATGACGTAGAACTCGTGATCGACCTTCGGCAGACCGTTCTCGGGTTCGACCAGGATCATGCCATACATGCCGTTGGCGATGTGCATGGCGACCGGCGGCACCGCGCAGTGATAAACATAGATGCCGGGGTTGAGCGCCTTGAAGGTGAAGCCCTTCTTTTCGCCCGGGGCAGCACTGGTGGCACCCGCGCCGCCGCCCGGTCCGTTGACCGCGTGGAAGTCGACATTGTGCATCATCGAGCTGTCGTCGTGGTTCTTCAGCGTCACTTCCACCGTGTCGCCGACGCGAACGCGTACGAAGGGACCGGGAACGGTGCCGTTGAAGGTCCAGTAGCGATAGGTGGTACGGCCGTCGAGACGCGCCTCGAGTTCGATCGTTTCCAGCTCGACCTTGACCGTTTCCGGCGTGCGGCGCGTGATGGGCGGCGGAATGTCCTTTGGATCCTTGCCGATGTCGGTGATGCCATCGACAACCGTGTAGATGCGGTTCGACAGGCTTGCACCGGGCGACGGCGTTGCGGATGTGCCGCCATGGGCGTGCTGCGCGGCGGCCTGGCCGGTCGCGAGCAAGGTTCCGGCCATCGCTAAACCAGCCGAGCTCTTCAGGAGGTTGCGGCGCGATAGAGCGACTTCGTTGGTCTCGGTATCGGCGGTGTGATCTTGGTGTTTCATGATCGTCTCACTTCAAGCAGAGAATTCAAGCGCGCGAGGCTTATTGTCCGGCTTGCGTCAGCAGGGCTTCGAAGTGGGTCTTCGCCTTGCCCGGATGCTTGACGGCCTTGACCTCTTCCGCGTTGGCGGGGGTGCCGACCTTGATCAGGGCAACCATGCCCATGCCGTAATGCGGGGTGCACTTCACGCCATAGAGGCCTTCCTTGTCGAGCGTGACCTTCACTTCCTGATTGATCTTGCCCTTGAACGGCTCGGCGCCTTCCGGGATCATGCCCTTGATCGCCTCGGCGTCATGACCCTTGTCGGTCGGGATAAAGGTCACGGTGTCGCCCGGTGCTGCCTCGATATAATCGGGCTGGAAAACCATTGCGCCCTTTTCGCCCTTGTTCAGCATCTGAACCTGGTGGTCGGCGGCAAAGGCCGTTCCAGCGAAGCCAAAAGCTGCGGCGGCGGTCATGAGGATCAGCGTCTTCATCGAAGTTCCTTCCTGCTTTTTCTTGCTTGCCGAAGCGCGTTTTCTTGTCCTGCTCTCGGCTTCGGCAGCGTTTTATGACGCGCGACCCGGTGAGACTTTGCGCTGGAACAAGTCGCGGTCATTTCTCCGAACGCGCTTTTAGTTTGCGTTCGATCAATGTGCCGGGCACCGATCCGCCTTACAGCTGCAAGCTAGAATGCGAGACCTGTGACGTGGGCGAGATCATGAAACCGGAGACATGGCACTCGGTGGATCAGGTGATGCGCCAGTGGCCCTGCACGATCAGCGTCTTCATCGCGCACCATCTGCGGTGCGTCGGCTGCGTGGTGGGCCGCCATCATACAGTGGACGAAGCCTGTCAGGCGCATGCCGTCGACTTGCAGGTCTTCATGGACGATCTGTGCCACGCCGTTGACGGCGATTGGCGCCGGTCACGTCAGGCAATCCAGCCTCAGTCGCCCGAGGCTCTGCCTTCGGCTGCAACCAGCAGCTTGTGAGGATCGCAAAGGAGCAGGCGCTGGCGCCCGCCTTCGATCAAGCCGCTCGCTTCCCACACGCTCATGATGCGGCTGACCGTATGCAGCGTGGTGCCGGTCATCTCGGCCAGATCCTGGCGGGTGACGGGAAAGTCGATCAGAACGCCGTTCTCGACCTTTGTCCCGGCCTGGCCTGCAAGGCGCAGCAAAGCGTGCGCGACGCGGCGTTGAACCTCTTCGGTGGACAATTCGGCAATGCGCGAATGCGCTTCCTGAAGGCGCTGACCGAAGGCCTGCATGGCGTTGGCGGCAAGTGCTGGTGCTTTCTCGCACAGTTTGGGCCATTGCGCCGACGGCCAGGCTAAGGCCAGGCTTTCCGTTGCCGCTAGGGCTGTGGCGGGATAGGTGTTCTTGCCGATGGCAACCGCCATGCCGCAGACCTCGCCGGGGATCACGAAGCGGATCAGCACCTGTTCGCCGTCGGGCGTGATCTTCACGACCTTCAAGCGGCCGTCGAGAACGAGAAAGAACTCGTGCGCTTCCGCGCCATGCTCGAACATCGCCGTGCCCTTGGGCACTCGCCGTGGCGACGCCTCGGCTAAAATCGCGCGCAAAGCGTCGTCGTCCAGCGACTGGAAGATGGCGAGGTGGCGGATCAAGGACGGATCGAGGCGCGACATGCCTAGCCATTAGCCTGCCCAACGCCGGCAATCCAGCTTCATTCCGGTTTCGAACCTTGCTGCAGCACAAAGAGGCGTGCTTGGCTCTGCGTATAGAAGGCTTCCAACGTATCGTTCCGCACGGCGTCGGCTCTGTTTGCTGGCAGGTGGCGGGATGAAGGTCTGAGGTGCCCGCATGAAGCTGTCCGACGTGTCCGATCCGCAAAGCCTGCGCAACATCACGCGTGCCGATCAATCCGTGCCGCGGACAAAGCGCAAAGCCGGTGACACCTCGATCGACGGGCGCGGCCGCGACCTCAAAGCACCGGCGATCCTGAGCTATGGCTTCCGACCCTTCTTCTTTCTTGGCGCGGTTTACGCCATGCTCGTCGTACCGTTCTGGGTGTGGGCGCATCAAACCGGCACCCAACTTCCCGGACCGTTTTCGGGCCATGACTGGCACGCCCATGAAATGATCTTCGGCTTTTTGTCCGCAGTGATCGCCGGCTTCATCCTCACGGCCGTGCCGAACTGGACCGGACGTTTGCCGCTGAGCGGGACGCGACTGGCGGTGCTGGTAGCGCTTTGGGTGATTGGCCGGCTATCCTCGGCCTTTGTTGCCAATCCTTGGGCCGCGCTCGTGCTCGATATGGCCTTTCCGGTGGTGCTCGCAGTGGCGATCTGGCGTGAAGTGATTGCGGGCAAGAACATCCGCAACATGCCGATCGCCGCGCTTCTCACCTTCTTTGCGCTGGCCAACTGCCTGCATCATCACGAAGCCTGGGTGAATGCCGCACCGGTGGCGCAACACGAGATGGCTGCGACGGTCGGCCATCAACATGATGCAGCCCCTGCTGGGGGGCACCAGCATGATGCTATGGCGCAGACCAGCCAGACGGACGCGACGGGCTTTCTCAGTCAGGGCATTGCCGAGCGCCTGGCTCTCGGCGTGACTGCCATTCTGCTGGCGCTGATCGGCGGGCGGATCATCCCGAGCTTTACCCGCAACTGGCTGGTAAAACAGGGTTCGACCAGCCTTCCGGCACCGTTCGGCACGCTGGACAAGGTTGCCCTCGCTGCAACCGTGCTGTCGATGCTCGGCTGGATCGCCGCGCCGGAATCGGCCGTCACCGGCGGATTGCTGATCCTTGGCGGCCTGCTTCTGGCCATGCGCCTTTTGCGTTGGGGAGGATGGGCGACATGGAAAGAGCCGATCGTGCTCGTTCTGCATGTCGGTTATCTCTGGCTTGCCGCGGGTGTCGGCATGCTCGGGGCTGCCATTTTCTGGCCGGAGGTCATCGCGCCCGATGCCGCGCTGCATACGCTGACGGCCGGTGCGGTGGGAACGATGACGCTGGCGGTCATGACCCGCGCGAGCCTCGGCCACACCGGACGCGTCATCGCCAGCGAAGCCGTGATCACGCTGATCTATGCGGCGATCTGCGTGGGCGCCTTGCTGCGCGTGGGGGCTCCGCTGATCCCGGATTTTTATTCGGAACTGATCATGGCAGGCGGCCTGGTCTGGAGCCTCGGCTTCGCACTGTTCGTGCTGCGCTACGCGCCGATCCTCTGGCAGCCTCGTTTGGGCAAATAGCGCTCCGCGTTCTCCAAGCAGAGCCATTCTTTTGCAGGCCCGCATCCTCGGCTGAGCGAAAGATTGGCTTTGCAGTCTTTGTTCCTCGATTTTGCCTGATCTGGCTGGTAGCGGCCTGCGCAAGTGCGTTGCTATGACGTGGCGCGCATCAATGCTGGATCTGGAACAGTCGCTTGTTTTTCTCGAAGCTGCGCCCCGCGCTCCTTTCTTTCCTTCTCCTGTTCTCCGTTGCCGGCCATGCGCTCGCGCAGGGTGACTCTGCTGCCGCGCTGATCGAGCAGCTGACCCAGGCGGAAGGAGAGCTGCAGGCGGTTGACCGTGCGCTCGACCGCCGCGTCAACAATGACGAGCAGGGTGCCTTACGCGCACGCGCCGTGGCTGCGCAGCAGGTGGCAACCGGCCTTGCGCAACAGCTCGAAGAACAGCTTGCCCGGATCGATGCGCGTTTGACCGGCATTGGTGCGGTTCCGGAAGGAACCACGGAAGCGCCCGACATCAGCGCGGAGCGCGCCAATCTCGAACAACAGCGCGCCAGCATCGATGCCGCCATCAAGCGCGGCCGTTTGGCTGGCGTTGAAGCGCAGCAGCTGGTCGAGGAAATCGACCGCAGCAAGGTCGAACAGTTCAACGAACGGATTTCGGCGCGCGTCGCATCGCCCTTGACGCCGAGTTTCTGGAGCGATGTCGCGGAAGCGTTTCCACGCGACACCCGCCGCATCAGCTCGTTCTTCTCGCAGGGAATGGAGCAGATCCGATCGGGCTGGCAGGGCGTATTCCCCTGGCAGGCTCTGCTTGGCGCCGTTGTCGCCTTCGTGGTGTTATACCCACTCCGCAGATTTCTCCGGCATTTCGGTCAGCGCTTTCTGATTGAAGGCGCGCCGGGGCGGCGTGTCCGCCGTTCGGCCAATGCCTTGTGGCGCATCATCGTCGGCACGCTGGCACCTCTCCTTGCCGCTCTCATTCTCGTGCAGGGTCTACGCTGGGCGGGCCTCATGCCGGAGCGCTGGAGCAGTGTTGCGGACGCCTTTGTGAGGGCTTCGGGCTTCTGCGGATTCGTGGTGGCGCTGGGCAGCGCCATATTGATGCGCGATCAGCCCTCCTGGCGCGTCGCGCCTTTGCAGGATGATACGGCCTCGCGGCTGACACCCTTGTCCTGGCTGTTGGCCGGGACTTCGATGTTCAACGTTCTGGTGACGGCCTTCAACACGGCAGTGGGTGCCAGCCAGCCGGCAACCATCGTCTCGCAGGCGCTCGAAGCCGTGCTTCAACTGCTGCTGATCATCACGGCCCTGTTCATTCTGGGACGACTTAGGGCATCGAGAGCTGACAGCGAAACCGCGTCCAGCGTCGCGATGGGGGCGGGGCAGAGCGTCTTGTCTCTGCTTGTCTGGGTTCTCGCAGCTGTTTCCACGATCGCCCTTCTGCTGGGCTATATCAGCTTCAGCCTGTTTATCGGCCAGTTCATCGCCTGGACCGCCGTGTTGGGCGCAACGCTCTATCTGCTGATGGCCGTGGTGGACGATGTCGCGACCAGCGTCTTCACCCGCAAAAGCCCGCTGGGCACGGCCATGTCGCGCGGGCTGGGTCTACGCGGCAGCATGATCGACCAGTTCGGTCTGCTTCTGTCCGGCGCGTTGCGGCTGATCCTCGTGGCAGTTGCCTTCGCGCTGTTGATGACGCCGTTCGGCGGCGGCGGCGGCTTCGACACGCTGTTCAGCCAGGCGGGTGCCTTCGCGCAAGGCATTCAGATCGGCGGCATCTCAATTTCGCCCGGCGCCATCCTGCGCGGCGCGATCGTGCTGGTCATCGGCCTGACGCTTGTGCGCTTGTTCATGGGCTGGCTGGAAAACCGCTATTTGCCGGCAACCGATCTCGACGGCAGCGGCCGCAATTCCGTCAGCCTCGTTGCGCGCTATGTCGGTATCGCACTGGCGGTGATCTGGGCGCTGGCCTCCTTGAATATCGGCGTCGAGCGTATCGCTTTGCTCTTGTCCGCCTTGTCCGTCGGTATCGGTTTCGGCCTTCAGGCGATCACGCAGAACTTCGTGTCCGGCCTCATCCTGCTCGCTGAGCGTCCGATCAAGATCGGCGATCTGATCCGCGTCGGCACGGATGAAGGTGACGTGAAGCGCATCAGCGTACGCTCGACGGAAATCGTGCTGGCCGATCATTCCACGCTGATCGTGCCGAACTCCGAGCTGATTACCAAAACGGTGCTGAACAAGACGCTGGCCGGCCCGCTCGGACGCATCCAGATCCAGTTCTCGGTGTCGATCGAAACCGATCCGGTCGCCGTGCGCACCATCGTGCTGGAAGCGTTCAAGGCTGAAACGGCGGTGCTGGAAGATCCGGCGCCCTCGGTTTTCGTGGATGCGATCACCGATTCCCGTATCATGTTCAATTGCTTCGCGCATGTGGCGTCGCCCCGCGTCGCCTATGGGCCGCGCAGCAATATCCTCATGAACCTGCTCAGCCGCTTCCGCGAGACGGGCATCGACATCGGCACGGTGCCGCAAAGGCTGGAAGTGGTGCCGGCCGAACGCGATCTGCTGGGAGGCAACAAAGAGCCGGAAGGCGCTTAAACCCGTTTATTCGGTCTGTTGCGACAGACCGTCTTCCGGCTCGGGGCCGATCGGCGGCACGCTTTCATTGCCTTCCGTGCGGTCGCGGTAAAGGGCGGCGCGGGCCAAGAGCATCAGCGATACCGGCGTTGTCACCGTGATGAACAGCGCGATCAGAATTTCATGCACGACCGGGCGCGACTGCGTCACCGAAAAGAAGATCATGGACGCCACGAGAATGCCGCCGGCGCCCCAACTCGTGCCGAGCGTGGGCAGATGGATGCGTTCATAGAAGCTCTTGAAGCGCAGCAGTCCGAACGCTCCCAGGAATGTGAGGCCTGATCCGATCAGCAGAAACAGGGCGACAAGGATGGCGGCCCAAAGCGGGAAGTCGGCGGGTGCGGGGCTCATTCGATCACCTCGCCGCGCATCAGGAATTTGGCAAGCGCCACGGTGGATACGAAGCCGAGCAGCGCGATGATCAGGGCTGCCTCGAAATACATGGTGGTGCCGCTGCGGATGCCGAAGGTGAGCAGCAACAGCATGGAGGCGATATACATGGCATCGAAGGCCAGAACGCGGTCCTGCGCGCGTGGGCCGCGCATCACGCGGATCGCCGCGCAGGCCATAGCGGCCAGAAGCAGAACCTGGGCGATGGTGATGGACCAGGAAAGGATGAGCCCGCTCATTCGAAAGCCTCCGCAAGCAGCCGCTCATAGCGGTTCTTGATCAGATCCACCCAATCCTGTTCCTCGCGCAGATCGAGCACATGGATCATCAGCTCGCCACTGGCGGAATGATATTCGACCCAGGCCGTGCCCGGCGTGCTGGTGACGATCACGGCCAGAACGGTCAGCGCGGTACGGTCCTGCAGGTCGATCGGGATGGTCACGAAACCGGATGTGCGTTCCCGATGCCCCCGATTGAGCACGAGCTGCGCCACCGCGATATTGGAGCGCACGATGTCGCCGGCCACGATGCGGAACAGGCGCAGCAAGGGCGCCCATGAGCGGATGCGCGGCTTGGCCGGCTGCAACGCGGTCATCGCCTTGGCTGCCAACAATGCGAGAAACATGCCGAGCAGAAGGTGCCCGGCGGACAAACCGTTCAACAACAGCCACATCACCAGAAGGCCGAGGCTGAGCAGCGGGTAGGGCAGAACCGCACGCATCATGGCTGGCTTCCTTCGGCAGCCGGCGGCGGGATGGGTGCGGCCGAAAGAACTTCCTCGATGTAAACACGCGGCGCATGCATGGCGCGCGCCGTCGCATCCATGTAGCGAAGCACCGGTCCACCGCCGACCGTCATCGCCGCGCAAAGCAGCAGAAGTCCGGCAACGGGGGTAATTTCAACCAGCCTGATACGCGGCACCGTGCCTTCGATCGGCGCCCAGAAGGTGCGGATACCGGCGCGCACCATGGCGATCATCGCGGCGAGGCCCGAGCCGATCAGGGCGGCGGTAAAGATCCAGCCGAACAGCGACACGTCGAGCACCGGCTTGTCCGAGCCGATAATCGCGTCGAGCATCGCGAATTTGCCGATGAAGCCCGATAGCGGCGGCAGTCCGGCAAGCAGGATGGCGCAGGCCACGAAGCACAGGCCGAGGATCGAGATCGTGCCGGGGATGACGAGGCCGGCATCTTCCACGACATCCTCGACTTCCGGATCGTCGCCATAGGCCTCCATCGTCACGGCAAGAACGTCGGCGGCGGGGTCCTGTGCGCGGTCGAGGAGTTCGACGAGAAGGAAGAAGGCACTCAGCGCCATGGTGGAGCTCACCATGTAATAGAGCGCGCCGGACGTGACTTCGACGCTCGCCAGGCCGATCGCCGACAGGAGCGTTCCCGACGACACCAGCACGTAAAAGCCGGCCAGCCGCGCCATGCCCTGCGAGGCGAGAACGCCGGCGGAAGCAAAGGCCACCGTCGCTATGCCGGCCACGAACAGCCAGAGCTCACCGAAGCCGGCCGAGGCACCCGCATCGACGCCGAACAGAAGCAGCGACAGGCGGAACAGGATGTAAATGCCGACCTTGGACAGGATCGCGAAGATGCCGGCCACGGGGGCGGCGGCCGCCGTGTAGGCCGTCGGCAGCCAGAAGCCGAGCGGATAAATCCCGGCCTTGACGAGGAAGGCGACGCCGAGCACGGCAGCACCGGCCAGCAGCAGAGGCTGATCACCGGCTGCAACGGCTGGAATACGCACAGCGAGGTCAGCCATGTTCAGCGTGCCGGTGACGCCATAGATCAGGCTGACGCCGATCAGAAAAAGCAGCGATGCCGCCAGGTTGATGGCGATGTAATGCAGGCCTGCGCGCACGCGCTGGATGCCAGATCCGTGCAGAACGAGGCCGTAGGACGCTGCCAGCAGCACTTCGAAGAACACGAAGAGATTGAACAGGTCGCCGGTCAGAAAGGCGCCGTTCAGACCCATCAGCAGCAGCTGGAACAGCGTGTGGTAGTGCGGGCCGATGCGGTCCCAGCGAGCCAGCGAAAAGGTGAGCGAGGCCAGCGCCAGCGTTCCCGTCAGCACCAGCATCAGCGCAGACAGACGATCCAGCACCAGCACGATGCCGAAGGGTGCCGACCAGTTGCCGAGCAGGTACACGCCGGTGCGCGCCGCATCCGGTTCACCGCTGTCAGCGAAGCTCAGGAGAACAAACGCGACGACGAGCAGGCTGACGGTGGCGATGACGCTCAGCGTCGCCTTCAGCGCATGCCGCCTCTCATCGAACAGAAGCAGCAGCGCGCCGGTCATCATCGGCAGCAGGATCGGAACGATCAGGAGGTGGCTTTTCCACTCCATCAGTTCGGCTCCCTGCCATCGACATGGTCGCTGCCGGTCAAGCCGCGCGACACCAGAAGCACAACCAGGAACAGCGCCGTGGTGGCGAAGCCGATCACGATGGCGGTCAGGACCAGGGCCTGCGGCAGCGGATCGGCGTAATCGGCCGGGTTGATCGCACCGCTGGATACCACTGGCGGGACATTGCTGCGCAGGCGGCTCATGGAAAAGATGAACAGGTTGACGCCGTAGGAGATCAGCGAAAGCCCGACGATGACCTGATAGGTACGCGGGCGCTGCAGGAGCCAGATGCCGGATCCCACGAGAAAGCCGATGCCGAGCGCGAGCGTCAGTTCGATCATACGATTTCCTCCATCGTCGTCGTGCTGATCTTGGCGGCACGCAAACGGCGGATCGACTGGTGAGCGAAGACGATGAGCATCAAAACGGTGGCGCCGACCACGAGCGAGAAGACGCCGAGATCAAACAGGATGGCGGTTGCCGCGGGAACCTTGCCGATGACAGGCAGGTCCACATACTGCGAATAAGATGTCAGGAACGGATAGCCGAATACCCAGGAGCCGATGCCGACGCAGGCTGCGATCAGCAAGCCGAGGCCGATCCAGTTCACCGGCAGGATACGCAGCCGATCTTCGACCCAGACCGTACCGGCCGCGAGATATTGCAGGATAAAGGCTGCCGACATCGCCACGCCCGCCGCGAAACCGCCGCCCGGCAGATCATGCCCGCGCAGGAACAGATAGGCGGCAAGAACGATGATGACGGGGAACAGCCACTGCATGATGACCGAAGGCACCAGCAAATAATCGCTGACGGTCTGGCCGGAAATGCGGTCCGAGCGCGCCTCGTCGGTCGCGGCCTGAATGCGCTGTTGTTCCGGCGAATCGATCGTATCGGGCGCGGGGCGGAAGCGGCGGAACAAAGCGAACACCGTCAGCGCCACGATGCCGAGAACGGTGATCTCGCCGAATGTATCGAAGCCGCGGAAATCCACGAGGATGACGTTGACGACATTGCGCCCGCCACCTTCCTCATAGGCCTTGAGCAGGAAGAACTCGCTGATGCTGTCAGGTGATGGGCGCATCATCACGGCATAGCTTAGCAGAGTCATGCCGAGCCCGCCGATCGCTGCAAGCAGAAGGTCGCGTCCGCGGCGGACCTTGGTGCCCAAAGGCGCGCGGCCAAGTTCCGTGTCTTCCCAGCGCTTGGGCAGCCAGCGAAGCCCGAGCAGGATCAGCACGGCCGTGACAATTTCCACAAGCAGCTGCGTGACGGCGAGGTCTGGCGCGGACAGCCAAACAAAGGTGATGCAGGTCACGACGCCTGCGCCGCCGAGCAGGATCAGCGCCACGAGGCGGTGGAACTTGGCCTGATAGGCAGCGCCCACCGCACAAGCGATGCCGACCATCCACAACAGACCGAACGCGATGTCGGTCTGGCCCCATCGCAGGACGCCGAGATCGAAGCCGCGATTGTAAAGTGGGATAAAGGCGGCCACCAGGGCGACGACAATCAGCAGGCGCAGCTGCTGTTGCAGGCGGCGTGTGCCGAACGTGGTTTCCACCAATTTGGCGCCGCGCCAGGACACGAACACCAGCACGCGCTCGAAGATGCGCTGGCCCTTCAGACGCCGGAAATAAGGTGGGCCTTCTTCGCAATGGGCGAGGTAGTGTCGCAGAAGGAAGTAAAGCAGCGCGCCGCCGGCCAGTGCGATGATGCTCATCACCAGGGGCACGGTCAGGCCGTGCCAGACAGCCAGGCTGTAGGCCGGGGTTTCTTCACCGAGCACCGACACGACCGCGACATGAAGGAACGGCCCGACGGTCACCGCGGGGATGATGCCGATCACCAGACAGGCCAGCACCAGAAGCTGGATCGGCAAGCGCATCAGGAAAGGCGGCTCATGCGGCTCGCGCGGCAGATCGTCGGGGCGATCACCGAAGAACACGGCGTGGATGAAACGGATCGAATAGGTGACCGCAAAGGCGCTGGCCAGCACGGCGACATAAGGCGCGACCGTGTCGAGGATCGAATCCGCATGGGTTTCGATCGCTTCGGCAAAGAACATTTCCTTGGACAGGAAGCCGTTCAACAGGGGCACGCCGGCCATCGCTGCACTCGCCACCATGGCCAGTGTGGCCGTATAGGGCATCAGCTTGAACAGCCCGCCCAGCTTCTGCATGTCGCGTGTGCCGCTTTCATGGTCGATGATGCCCGCCGCCATGAAAAGCGACGCCTTGAAGGTCGCATGGTTCATCATGTGGAAGATGGCAGCAACGGCACCGAGCGGGCTGCCGAGGCTGAGCAGCAGCGTGATCAGACCGAGATGGCTGATCGTGGAATAGGCGAGCAGGCCTTTGATGTCGCGCTGGAAGATCGCGAAATAGGCGCCGAGCAGCAGCGACATGGCGCCCGCAAAACCCGTGAGCCAGAACCATTCATAGGTTCCGCCCAGCACCGGCCAGAGCCGTGCCATCAGAAAAACGCCGGCCTTCACCATGGTTGCGGAATGCAGGAAGGCGGATACCGGCGTCGGTGCCGCCATCGCGTTGGGCAGCCAGAAATGGAACGGGAACTGCGCGCTCTTCGTGAAAGCGCCGAGCAGGATCAGGCAGGTTGCCGTAAGATAAAGCGGATGCGAGCGGATCAGATCGCCCGAATCCAGCACCACATCCAGATCATAGCTGCCGACGATGTGGCCGATCAGCAGAACGCCGGCGAGCAGGCCCAGGCCGCCAATGCCGGTGATGGTGAGCGACATGCGGGCGCCGTCGCGCGCATCGGCCTTCTGGTACCAATAGCCGATGAGCATGAAGGAGATGATGCTGGTGAGCTCCCAGAACACCACCAGCAGGATCAGATTGCCCGACAGGATGATGCCCAGCATCGCGCCCATGAAGGCAAGGAAGAAGGCGTAAAAGCGCGGGATCGCATCGTCCGGCGACATGTAATAGCGGGAATAGATCACGACCAGAAAGCCGATGGTCGAAACCAGCATGGCGAACAGCCAGGCAAAGCCATCCATCCGCAGGCTGAAGGACAGGCCAAGCGTGGGCAGCCATTCAATGTCGAGCCGCACCGGCGTGCCGGTGGCCACCGAGGGGAACAAACAGGCCGACAATACAACCGTGCCGAGTGTAACGAGCGCTGCAGCCCAGGTTTCGGCATTACGAGCATTGGCTGGAAACAAGGCTGCGAAGCATGCGCCTGCAAAAGGCAGGACGATCAGCATCATCAGCATGGTTTCACTGGCCATCCGGTGCGGGCCCTTCCAACAAATCACGGCTCTTGCGATATCTCACCCATTATGGTTGACTTAGGTACGAAACGGCAAGGGTGTTTCGCGAGGGTTTCCGATAAAAATGCCTTTATTTCCGGAGCAATGTCGTGCCGCTCGTGGCCTGCTCAACTGGACGCAGGAGCAGCTTGCCGTGACGGCGGGCGTTTCGCGCAGCACGATCAAGGATTTCGAGTGCCATCGCCACGCGCTGCACCGCTCCTCGGAAGACTTGCTTGTCCGGGCCTTCGAGATGCGCGGCGTGCAGCTGCTGTTTGAAGGCGACGAGACCTTTGGCGTCCGCCTGCTGCCGCCGCTCAACGGCACGCATTCCTAAGAAAGAAAGGCCTGCGATGATGCAGGCCTTTCGGTGGATCCTTAAAACCTAGCGCAGGTGCCTTCTACGCAAACGACGCTTCGGTGCCGGTTTGAAGCGAGAGCGCAGAGCCAGTGCGCCGAGGCCCAGGACCGCCAAACCACCGACGGCACCGACGGCGATCAGTCCGGCGAGCGCGCGCTGTTCAGGCGAGCGCAGGCCGCCGTCGATGCCCTGCACCCCTTTCGGCGGCGTGAACAGGTTGCCGCTGCCTTTTGCGATCGGGTCGGCCTGTTCGAGATAGGATCGCATGAAGATGCCCATGAAGCGCGAGATGTAGTTGGGAAAGAGGGTGCTTCCCAAGCGGATCAAGCCGGCGCCTTCGCCAATAAGCGTGGTCGGCCGTGGTTGTTCGGCGGCGCTCACCACCGCGCGGGCAACGCGGCGCGCATCGATCACCGGCGGCGGGGCGGTCAGCACCTTGCCGGTGAAGTTGCCGGCATTTGAGATGCCGGGCGTGTCCACGAAGGTCGGATAGATATCGCAGACATGGATGTTGGGATGGCCGGCCAACTCGCCGCGCAGGGCTTCGCTAAAACCCTTCAAGCCGAACTTGCTCGCGCTGTAGGAGGCCGCAAAGGGAACCGAAGCGAAGCCGCCGACCGAAATCATGTTGATGAAGGTGCCGCGATCCTGGCGCAGGAAGATCGGCAAAACGGCATGCGCATCGTTGAAGTGGCCGATGAGGTTGCTGCGCAGCACCTGTTCATGCGCTTCGATTGGCGTTTCATGAAAGGCACCGACAGCGCCGACACCGACATTCGACACCCAAACATCGATCCGTCCGCCAAATTCCAGCGCGCGCTCGGCAAGCACCTTCACGGCTGCGGCATCCGTCACGTCGGTGGGCACGACCAGCACTTCCGAGCCGAACGCCCGGCAGGTCTCGGCAACGGCTTCCAGCGCCGGCTTGCCGCGGGCGGCCAGCACCAGACGCACGCCGCGCCTGGCGAAGGCTTCCGCTGTTGCCTGGCCGATGCCGCTGCCTGCACCGGTGATGACGACGACGGACCCTGAGAGATTGTGCCTGGCCATGCGGAGCTCCCTTGTTGCCGTCGATAACCGGCAGGGCATCAGGCTGTTCCCACGTCAAGCGAACTCAGGCTTGAACTCTGAGTGAAGCCGGCGCCGGAAACGCGCCGATCAGGCTGCTACAACAAGCAGGCTGGATGTCTGCACGCGGTTACGGCCTTCATTCTTGGCGCCGTAACAAGCGCGGTCGGCCCGTTCCAGCAGCGCTTCGAATCGTTCGGGTGTTCCCGCACAAAGCGCGACGCCGATGGATACGGTCGCGGCGATATCGCAGTCCGGCGTGCGGATCGGTTGGGCGTTCAAACCGCGGCGAATGCTTTCCGCCAGGCGTGAAGCCAGCCTGGCCGAGGTATGCGGCATCACGATGCAGAATTCCTCGCCACCGATGCGGGCGGCCAGGTCACTGGCGGCGATGTGATCGCGCAGAAGCGTGGCGAAATGCTCGAGAACCAGATCGCCGCAAGCATGGCCGTGACGGTCGTTGACCGCTTTGAAATGGTCGAGATCGAGCACGATGATCGCGGTGCCGGGCTGCACATCGCGGTTGCCCAGCCGATCAAACAAAGCGCGACGGTTGAGAAGCCCGGTCAGCGGGTCGGTCATGGAGGCATATTGATGGCGCCGCGCGATGCGCGTCTGGTTCAAGGCCAGCGAAATGGCGCCGATGCCGGTAATGCCGATGATCGCCATAATGGAGTTGAGGTCTTCGGCCCAGTTGGAAGGGCGTGTCGTGAGAACCAGCTGCCCCTCGGCGATCAACGGGACGCAGCAGAGGAGGAAGGAAGCTGCCGTGGCAAGATAAAGCACGGCATTGATCGCCATCGGCAAAGGCGCCTCAGCGCGCCCGGCCCAGGATTGCGCCCCCGACATCACCAGCAGAATTGCGATCGCGACATCGGCCACAATGGTCGCCAGCCCGGAAAGTCCTGGCGCGAAAGCGACCAGCGTCGGCAGCACCATGATTATGCCGAGCATCGCGATGCGACCCCAGAAGACCCGGCTTACGCGAAACTGCCTCCCGCCGGCGTACACCAGAACAAAGCCCAGGATCAGGAAGACAAAGGACGCGCATTGAACCGCTGGATCATAGTCATGGTCGAGCAGGCCGAACAGGATGACGCCCACAACAAGCAGCGCCATGGCGGCCGACCAGGTCAGCAGGAACCTATCCGACCGCGCGGTGATCCAGCTCAACAGCAAGGTCACGCTTAAAGCTGCGCCTGAAAAGCCGATTGCCACCAGAAGGGAATACTGATCGAGAAGCATATCCGCCGAGTTACCAGTCTGGGGCAGCAGTAAATTCTGTAGCACGAAATCAGTATGAAAGCTGAAGCGTTCGCTCTGTCCGGAAAGCTATCGCATGACATGGTGACCAGAAGTTGAACAAGCAGGGCGATACTACAATCGGCGCGCTGTTCTAGTAAAAGACGGCAATGCGGCGGTCTTCGATGTCGTGGATGTCGATTTCCGTTTCGAAGATGCCGGTCAGCACCTCCTTGCGCATCACGGCTTCCGGCGTTCCCTGAAACGCGACTTCGCCGGCGCGCATGGCGACGATGTGGTCGGAATAACAGGAAGCAAAGTTGATGTCGTGCAGCACCAGCACGACCGTCTTGCCGAATTCGTCGGCGGCACGGCGCAAAAGGCGCATCATGGCGCTGGCGTGGCGCATGTCGAGGTTGTTGAGGGGCTCGTCGAACAGGGCGTAATCCGTATCCTGGCACAGCACCATGGCCACGAAAGCGCGTTGCCGTTGGCCGCCGGACAGTTCGTCGAGGAAGCGGTCGGCGAGCGGCTCGAGGTCAAGGAAGCCGAGGGCTTTTTCGACATGAGCGCGGTCTTCCACGGTGGGCCGGTCGTGTGAATAAGGATAGCGGCCGAAGGCGACGAGGTCGCGCACGGTGAGGCGGGCGGTCATGTGATTGTCCTGGCGCAGGATTGACAGGCGCTTGGCAAGAACGTCGCTTTTGGTGGTGGTGACATCAAGGCCGTCCACCAGGACCCGGCCGCGATCCATCGGCAGGAGGCGGCTGATCATGGACAGAAGCGTGGATTTGCCGGCGCCGTTCGGGCCGATGATCGAGGTGATTCCGCCTTTCGGCAGCGCCAAAGACACGCCTTTCACCACAATGGCGTCGCCATAGGCCTTCTGAACGTCGTTGATTTCGATCATCGCGTTGCGCCCCGAAGAAGAAGGGTGAGGAAAACCAGCCCACCGACGAATTCGATGATGATCGACAATGCCGAGTTGAAGCCGAAGACGCGCTCCAGAACGAGCTGCCCGCCCACCACGCAAAGGATGGCAAGGCAAACGGCGGCCGGCAGGATCAGGCGGTGTTGGTGGCTGGGGATGAGCTGATAGGCGAGGCTGGCGACCAGCAGGCCGAAGAAGGTGACAGGGCCGACAAGTGCGGTGGACACGGATACGAGAACGGCGACGATCACCAGGATGATCGACACGGTGCGGCGATGGTCGACGCCGAGATTGATCGCGGTGTCGCGGCCCAGCGCCAGCACATCGAGCGTATGGAGGATGCGCCAGCCGGCAAGGCTGGCGAGCCCGATCAGCACGGCGGAGACGGCGAGCAGGTTGGCATCGGCGCTGTTGAAGCTCGCAAACATGCGGTCCTGCAGAACGAGGAACTCGTTGGGATCGATGATGCGTTGCAGGAAGCTGGTAATCGAGCGGAACAGGATGCCGAACACCACGCCGACCAGCAGCAGCAGATGCAAGCTGCGCCGCTCGCCGGCAAAGATCCAGCGGTAGAGGATGCCGGAGAACACGACCATGACAACGACTTCGCCGAGGAAGAGCCAGCGCGGATCGATCACCAAAACGCGGTTGGCGCCGAGCACGAAGACCATCACAGTCTGGATCAGAATATAAAGCGCATCGAAGCCCATGATGGAGGGCGTGAGGATGCGGTTATTGGTGACGGTCTGGAACAGGATCGTGGAAACGGCGACCGCATAAGCCACCAACACGATCGCCGCGAGCTTGGCGCCGCGAAAGGGCAGAACAAAATCCCAGCGGCCGTTCGCGCCGATCGTCATGAAGCCGATCATGACGAGCAAGGTCAGAGCGCCGAGGATCAACAGGATCGTGCGCGCAGAAGGCGGCTTGCGGGGAGCGGACACGTCAAGCGACACGGGCGTTCTTCCTGAGCAGCAGATAAAGGAAGAAGACGCTGCCGACGACGCCGACAACGGTGCCGATCGGCACTTCATAGGGGTAAAGGATCAAGCGGCCGACGATGTCGCAGGCGAGAACGAAGCCCGCGCCGAGCGTCGCCACCCAGGGTAGCGAGCGCTTGAGATTGTCGCCGAGCATCATCGAGACGACGTTGGGGATGATCAGGCCGAGAAACGGGATCATGCCGACCGTGACCACCACGACCGCCGTCACCATGGACACGATGGCGAGGCCAAGCGCGACGATGCGTCGATAGTTCAGGCCGATATTGGTGGTGAAGTCATCGCCCATGCCGGCCACCGTGAAGCGCCGGGCGGCCATATAGGCGACCACAGTGAGCGCAAACGAGATCCACAGCAGCTCATAGCGGCCGCGCAAGACCCCGGAAAAGTCGCCGCTGGTCCAGGCGCCGAGCGATTGCAGCATGTCGAAGCGGTAAGCGAAGAAGGTCGACACGGCATTGATCACGCCGCCCAGCATGATGCCGACCAGTGGCACGAGCAAGATCGAGCGCAACGGAATGCGTCTGATGATTGCGAGAAAAAGCGACGTGCCGGCCATGGCGAAGGTGGCGGCAACCGCTGCCTTGGCGATCACCGGCAGACCGGGCGCAAACAGCATCACGGTGAGAATGCCGAGTGTAGCCGATTCCACGGTGCCGGCGGTGGACGGCTCCACGAAGCGGTTGCGCGCCAGCATCTGCATGATCGTTCCGGCCACCGCCATGCCGGCGCCCGCCAGCACGAGCGCGATCGTGCGCGGAATGCGGCTGATCAGGAGAACCTGAAGCGCGCGGCCATCGGATCCAAACAGCGTAGAGAAGGACACATCGCTGACGCCGACGAACAGGCTGGCCACGCTGAGAAGCGGAATCGAAAGGGCACAAAGCACCAGGGGTGCTTGGCTCCAATCCTTGCTAGCTCGCGGCATGGCTATCCAGTGGGGCAGTGAAGAAGGGAATGCGGAAACGGCCTTGCCGCGCTGAAGTGCGAAAAGGCCGATCTTCAAGGGAACTCCGAACTGCGTTCGGAGCGATAATTTGCTTGCGCGTTACTGCTTGCGCAAAGCCTTCGCAACCTGTTCGGCATCCGCCTTCAAGGCGCTGACGCCGCCGCCGACGAGATACCAGTTGCTGGGGTTGAGATAGACAACCTGTTTGTTTTTCCAGGCGTTGGTCTGGTTTACGAGATCGTTGTCCAGGAATTGCGCCGCAGCCTGGCCTTCACGGCCGATTGCGGCATCGCGATCGATCACGAACAGCCAGTCCGGGTTGGTTTCGAGGATGAACTCGAAGGAGATCGGCTGACCATGGCCGGCTTCCGTCGACAGGTCCGTGCGGGCCGGCTCGACGCCGAAATCCCCGTGCAGAACGCCGAAGCGGGAACCTGGTCCATAGGCGCTCATCTTGCCGCCGGTGGTCAGAAGCAACAGACCCTTGCCGGCCTTGGATGAGGCTTCCTTCACATCGGCCAATGCGGCATCCAGCTCGGCGATCTGTGCTTTAGCTTGCGCGTCCTTACCGAACAGGCGGCCGAGCGTTTCCACGTTCTTGCGGACGCTGTTGACGAAATCCTTCTGATCGGTCGACAGGTCGATTGTCGGCGCAAGCTTGGCAAGGTCGGCATATTTCGCGCGCGAGCGGCCGCCGACGATGATCAGGTCGGGCGCAGCTGTGTTGACCGCTTCGAAGTCCGGCTCGAACAGGGAGCCGATCTTCGGGTAATCGGCACCTTCATATTTCTTGAGATGGGCCGGCAGGGTCGCGGTCGGAACGCCCTGAACTTCGACGCCGAGCGCGTCGAGATTGTCGATCGAGGCGACGTCGAAAACAAGAACCTTCTTCGGCGTGGCGGCGAGCTTGGTCGTGCCCTGAGCGTGTTCGATCGTGATCTCCTGCGCCAGAACAGGAGACGCGAAGGCGAAGGCGAGGGCGCCGGTCAGGGTTGCTGCAAAAAATGTGCGGCGTGTGGTCATGTCGTGCGGTCTCCTCGATCGCTCAGAAGTTCGTGGTCAGGCCGACCCAGAAGCGGCGGCCTTCCATGGCGGTGTTGTAATCGGTGGCGTCGATCTTCTTGTCGAACAGGTTGTAAACAGCTCCGCGGAAGGTGGCGCGGTCATCGACCGAATAGGAAAAGCCGACGTCGACGGTGGTGTAGTCGTCATATTTGCGGCCGGCCGCGCCGTTGATCAGTACAGGCGTGCCATTGGTGCCCAGACGCGCGCCGCCGTTGATTTCCTCGCCATGGTAGTTGAGCGAAGCCCAGGTCTCCCAGCCTTCCCACGGCAGAACGTAATCGGCGCGCAGGTTCGCCATATGCTCGGGCGTGCGGGCCAGCGGGTAGCCGGCATAGTCGCCGGTTTTCTGCTCGGAGTCCGTGTAGGTGTAGCTGCCGCGAAGCGAGAGCGAGTCGGTGGCGTCCCAGGTTGCCGTCAGCTCGACGCCCTGGATCGTCGCGTCGTCGATGTTGTAGTTGTACCAAAGGCGGTAGTTGGGATCTTCTTCCCAGCGGATCGGTCGGCCAGCTGCATCGAGAACCAGCGCGTTGGTGATCTTGTCCTTGAAGTCGGTGTAGAAGTAGGTCGCGCCCAGCGTGACGCCGGCATAAGAATCCCAGATCGCCCCGAGTTCATAGCTGGTGCTGGATTCGGCCTTCAGATCCGGATCGGCGATGATGACGCCGCAGGTGCCGTTCGGACCGTAGGAGCAGCCGGCACCGCCCGTCGTATAGGCATAGCCCGGCGAGATGTTGCGGATGTCTGGTGCGCGGAAGCCGGTGGACACACCGCCCTTGATCGTGACCTGATCGGTCGGGTTCCAGACGCCGTAAAGGCGCGGGCTGAGCTGTGCGTCATAGAGTTCGTGCTTGTCGTAGCGCAAACCGCCCTGCAGCGTGAACGTGTCGGTCAGTGCCCAGGAGTCTTCGGCAAACAATGCATATTGCGTGACCTGGAATTCTTCATCGATACCGGTGCGCCGGCCCGGGTTCTGGTCGGTCAGCTTGGCATCGTTGATTTGGCCGCCGGTCACCAGCGTATGGTCGCCCCACAGGCTAAAGGGCGTGGTGAACTTGCCGTCGAGCACGGAGTTGCGGATTTCGGGCGAGCGGGCGTTTTCCACGAACTGGCCGACACGCGGTGTCCAGGCATAGCTGGTGCGCTCCGCCCATTCCTGGCTGAAGGAGAACTCCGAGGTCGTCCAGCCCCAGCGGCCGATATGGGTCAGCGACCAGTGATCGCGGTCATTGTAGTTGTAGGTGCCGGCGGCGTTGAGCGCCAGCGTTTCGCCCGCGGTCGCTTCACGCTGCACGCGGGTGGTGCCGCCTTCCAGCAGGAAGTCGTGGTTCTCGTTGGGCGTGAACGTCAGACGACCGGTGATGTCGCGCTCTTCCGCCGATGTGACGCCGCTCAGGAAACTGTCTTCGCCGCGCCTGTAGCCGCGGCCCCAGAACTGCAGGCCGAGCTTGTCCTGGAACACCGGGCCGCTGCCATAGAACGACACCTGGCCTGAATTGCCGTAGTCGGAATGCTGTTGCGCCGTCCCTTCCAGCGTCACCGAGCCCGACCAGTGATCGGCGACCTTGCGGGTAATGATGTTGATGACGCCGCCCATCGCATCCGAGCCGTAAAGCGACGACATCGGACCGCGCACGACTTCGATGCGCTCGATTGCCTGGATTGGCGGAATGAAGCTTTGTTCGAAACCGGAGTTGCCGTTGGTGCGGGCATCGCGCGTTGACTGCCGCTTACCGTCCACCAGGATCAGCGTGTACTGACCAGGCAAACCGCGGATGAAGATGTCCTTTTCATTGGCCGCACCGGTGACCGCCACGCCCTGAACTTCGCGCAGCGCGTCGGTGAGATCGCGGAAGCTGCCTTTTTCCAGTTCCTCGCGTGAGATGACGGAAATCGACGCCGGCGCGTCCTTCACATTTTGTTCAAAACCGGTGGCGGTGACGACGACCTGTTCGAGATTGACCGTCTTCGAGCCGCCCTGGCTGTCATCAACGGTCTGCGCGCTTTCTTCCTCGTCGACGTTCTGAACCGTGCTTTGCGCCCAGGCAACGCTTGGAAGAATGGCAACTGCGGCAAGGCATGAGGTGCCGAGCAGCGCTGCGCCCCATCGTTTCCGGTTCTTCTCGCGCAGGATCAATCCTGCCTGCCCAACACCCGTTCCTGCGTTACGCTCTACGCTCACAGCCCCGGCCCCCTAAAACTTGAGTAGTGCGGTCTTCTTAGATAGGAAGGTGGAGGGGTCAAGCCGTCGTGTTTTTGAGTGGTTCCATCTTCAGGAATACGCAAAACACTCGCAAAGGAGGCAAGGGTCGTGAAGGGCGCGAGCCAAGTTAGACAAGAGGATGATCTTGAACCTGTCGCCATTCAGGCGTTGAAGGTGCAAGCAAGCGCCGCCGAGTGCGAGGGCTCCAGATCACCGCTTGGCCGGCTTCGTCTCCTTGTTGCGCTGGATGCGTTGCTTGTGCACGGCTCGGTCGGCAAGGCTGCCGAGCAGATGGGGATCGGTGCACCAGCCATGAGCCGCCTTCTGCAACAAATCCGTGCCACCTATGGCGATCGCATTCTGGTGAAAACGGCGCGCGGCATGGTGCCGACGCCGTTCGCCGAAACTTTGCGCATGCGGCTGCGCGCGCTGGCAACTGAAACCAGCGATCTTCTCGATGTGTCGCAGCCGGTGGAGCCGCGCACACCGCGCGCGCAGTCCAACAAGGCGCCGATCGTCGCCGCACCGCCTTTGGCCATGCAGGCGGATCTTTCGGTCAACGGACCGACGCCGGCGGACTTCGCGGCCAAGCTCGCTCGGATCGGCCCGCGTGCGGAGCCGCGGCAGCGCCTGGCGAAGTTCGTGGCGACGATCGGGGCGGGTGCCGGCCGCAGTCGACCGCTGACGGTGGAAGAAGCCGACGAGGCCTTTGCGCTGATCCTCGCCGGCAAGGCCGATCCGATCCAGATCGGCGCCTTTCTGGTTGTGCTGCATTATCGTGGCGTGACCGCAGCCGAACTTGCCGGGCTGGTTCAAGCAAGCCGCCGTCATATCGGTGCACCGGATATCGGCGCTGGCGCGGTTGATTTGGATTGGCCAGCCTATCTCTCGCCGAAAGCCTCTTACGAGCCGTGGTTCCTGCTGGCAGCCAAGCTGGTTGCGCAAGCGGGCTACCGGGTGCTGATCCATGGCTCGGCCGCAAATCCTACGGAGGGCGAGCGAATGGCGGACAGCGCGCGCATTCTGCGCATGCCGATCGCCGCAAGCCTCGGCGACGCATCCGATGGGATCGCCGAACAGGGGATCGCCTATCTGCCGCTTTCTGCCATGTCTCAGCAGATCCAAGCGCTGACGGCGCTCTACAGCCTGTTCGAAATGCGATCGCCGCTGAACATTGCGACGCATTTGCTCAATCCGCTGGGTGCGGCGGCAAGCCTGCTGGGCGCTTCGCGCGCGATGTACCAGACTGGGCCCCGGGATGCCGCAGCACTGCTCGGCTGGCGCGATTTGGCGGTTTTGTCCAACAAGCGCGATGTCGCGGAAGCAACACCCTATCGCGCCACCAAGCTGCATCGGCTGGTGGATGGCGTGGCTGAAACGACGTTGCTGCCGTCGCAAGCCGAACCTGCGGCCTTGCAGCCGATCGGTCTTACCAGCCTGGAATATTGGCAGTCTGTCTGGGAAGGACGCGTGCGCGACGCTCGTCCGCGGCAGATCGTGATCGATACGGCGGCAGCCGCCCTTCTGATGCTGGAGCGGGGTGCAGCAGACGCCTTTGCCGCCAAACAAGAAAAGGCGGCCGCCTTGTGGGACGGCCGCCTGGGCTAGAAGGCTTTGGAGGGGAACGGGGAGCCTTCCGCTTTATCCCGGCGTCACGCGGGGGGAGGAAAACGCCGGGAATGGGTGTTTGATCAGGCGGCCAGGAAGAAGCCGTTGTCGATCGTGGCACCAACAAGCGCGACGTTTTCCGCGCTGTCGGAGAAGCCTGCTAGAACCTGTGCACGGCTTTGCGCGCCTGCATCGAGCTGGTCGGTCCAGTAATCGATGCCGGCATCTTCGCCCGCACGCTGCAGGATGTTTTCGTAGAGCTCTTCGATGAAGTCCTGCGTGGTCAGCGCACCATAGGTCTGCTGGAACTCGCGTGAGGCCAGGAAGTCCGCCGCAACCTCGGTCATGCCCTTGGCGCCACTGTCGAGAACGTCGATCCAGTAGTCGAGACCGGCCGCATCGGGTGCGCGGTCGAAGGCCGCCTGGTAGATGCGGTAGGCATAGCCTGCGGTTTCGCCGATGCCAGTGTCCAGATGCAGTGTACCGTCGGAGAAGTCGATGCGCTCCACGTTCTGGAAATAATCGACCTTGTCGCCGTTGGAAATGAACACGCCATTGGCCTGAACCGCATAGTTGAAGCCGGACGCCGAGGCTGCATAGGAGGCGCGGTCCGTGCTGCCCATGCCCTCTACATAATGGGACTGGCTGAGATTGATGACGAAGCGGTCAGCCCCTTCCGTGCCCATCAGCACGACATCGAAGTCGCCGTCATCCGTGCTGTTGTCCGGCACGCCGTTGTTGTCGAGATCGCGGCTGATATCGAGGCCGAGATTGATCGTGTCGAGAAGATTGACGTCGATTAGGCCGTCACCGTCGCGATCGAGAAGCGTGGCATTGATGCCATCATTGAGCAGTCCGACATCCACCAGGCCGTCGCCATCGCTGTCCAGCACGGACAGGCTGATGAGGTGGCTGCCATTGCTGTCTGGAAGGATGCCGAGCCGCAGCAGTGCCTGCTGATCGAGAAGATTGACGTTGACCAGACCGTCGAGCAGGCCGGTCGTGTTCACACTGGCTCCAGCGGAAGCTCCGCCGCTGCCACTGCCCGAACCACCGGTGATCGGGGTCAGAAGACCGCCAAGGCCGCCAGAGCCCAGGCCACCGGAGCTGCCGCCGCCCGATCCGTTTCCACCCTGTCCGCCGCCGAGCAAACCGTCCAGCGCGCTTCCCAAACCACCAAGCGTATTACCAAGAACACCCATGACAACCTCCTTTTTGGGTTTATTCAGGGGAGGCTGGCCGACGGAATTGAAGTACGTGTTAATTCAATCGGCAGTTTTGTAAGAATGCATAGATTGCTATCTGAAGTAGAGTAACGTGGTTATCGTATGCTTTTATTGATGCGAGTCGGGGATGCTTTGCCGTTGTTCTTCCATGTCTTAAACGGAAGGGTGCGGTCATCCTCGCCTGCGCCAATGCCCTGCGCTTGACGCGGCGCGCTTAGGCGACTAGCCCCGGCCCTGCATCTGCCCGGAGCTTATCTCATGCCGCATCCGACGATCATCGCCCCCTCGGTTCTGTCCGCGGACTTCGCGCGGCTGGGTGAAGAAGTCGAAGCTGTGGTGGAAGCGGGCGCCGACTGGATCCATCTCGACGTGATGGACGGGCATTTCGTGCCGAACATCACCTTCGGCCCGCCGGTTATCAAGGCGATACGCAAGCACACCAAGGCGTTCTTCGACTGTCATCTGATGATCGCGCCGACCGACACCTATCTTGAAGCCTTCGCCGATGCCGGCTGCGACGCGGTCACCGTTCATGCCGAAGCCGGTCCGCATCTCGACCGCTCGCTTCAGGCGATCAAGGCGCTGGGCAAAAAGGCCGGCGTGGCGCTCAACCCTTCGACGCCTGAAAGCGTCATCGAATATGTGCTCGACCGGCTCGACCTCGTTCTCTTGATGACCGTCAATCCCGGTTTCGGCGGCCAGGCCTTCATCCCATCGGTGGTGGAGAAGGTGCGGCGGGTCAAGACGATGATCGCCGATCGACCGATTCAGATTTCCATCGACGGCGGAGTCACGCCCAAGACCGCACCGCTGGTTGCAGGGGCCGGCGCGCAAGTTCTGGTTGCGGGATCGGCCGTGTTCCAGCCCGGCGGCATCGAAACCTACCGCCGCAATATTCTAGCCATCCGCCAGGCAGCGGACGGCGCACATTCGGAGATCGCATGACGTCCTGGCCCAAAGCGGTGCTGTTCGATTTCGACGGCACGCTGATCGATTCCGCTCTCGATATCCACGCCGCCACCAACATGCTGCTTGCGCGCGACGGCCTTGGCCCGGTCTCGCTAGACGACGTCAAGGCGATGATCGGGGAGGGCACCCGCAAGCTGGTGGACCGCGCCTTTGCGGCCGCCGGTCGTCCGCTGAACGAGGCAGAACTTGATGACAAGTACGGTCAGATGGTGCCGCTTTATGCCGCGAACCTCACCAAGCTCACGCAGCTGATGCCCGGTACGGCGGATGCGCTGGCAGCCCTTCATCAGCAGGGCATCGCCATGGCGCTTGTCACCAACAAGCCGGATTTTGCCATTGCCGAAATCCTCGGTCATTTCGATCTCACGCGTTATTTCCCGGTGATCGTCGGCGGCGATTCCGGCGTGCCGCATAAGCCCGCGCCCGACATGCTGTTCCTGGCCTTGTCCAAGCTCGGCGTTGAAGCGGCGGATGCCGTGTTTGTCGGCGACAGCCCGGCCGATGCGCGTTCGGCTCATGCTGCCGGCATGAAGCTGGTGCTGATCGAAGGCGGCTATTCGCGCGAACCTCTGGAAAGCCTTGGCGCCGATGTCGTTCTCCACGACATGAGCGAGCTGAACGCAGCCTTGACCCGTCTGGCGCCGCAAGGCTGAGGCGCCAGCAACAGCTCCATCGCCCTCAATGGGCGCGTTCAGCGAACGTCAAGCATTGGCGGCTAGGTTCCCCGTCATGGGGAAGCTTCTGATTGTTGAAGACGACGAATCGGTGCGCATGTTTACCGCGCGCGCTCTGACTGCGTCCGGGCACACGGTGGAAACGGCGGCCGACGGCGAAGACGGGCTGGCGGCGATCATGGCTGCGCATGGCCAGTTCGACCTCGTTCTGTCGGATATTCGCATGCCTGTCATGGACGGCATCGAAATGGCGAAGCAGGCCGCGAACGCCTTTCCCGGTTTGCGCATTCTCCTGATGACCGGCTATGCCGAGCAGCGCGAGCGGGCAGCCGAGCTGGACAGCATCGTCATCGATGTCGTGTCAAAGCCCTTCACGCTCGCCGATATCCGCAACAAGGTCCGCGACGCACTATCGCGGTAGTGAATCTGGTACGCGAGTTAGCGCAGTGTCAGGAGCCAGCGATCACTTTCCGCGCTCCCAGGAACAAGCACTGTTTTGTTTGAGTTACCTCTGGCCGCCACAGGGCTGTGCCGGAGTAAGCGCGTGCTGGACCCAACCGAAAAACTAGACCCGATCGACGAGACGAACAGCGTTCCCGGGACAAGTGAAACCACGGGCGATAAGCTAGAAGCCATCGTTGAAGTGCCGAAGATCCCTGGCCTGGTTTACCAGACCGACGAAGGTCCCGGCATCACACGCATCCGTGCCGGCACCGGCTTTGGTTATCGTGACCACGACGGCAAGAAGATCACGGATATGGAGACGCGCGACCGCATCCGCATGCTGGCAATCCCGCCTGCCTGGGAAAATGTCTGGATCTCGCCCAATCCTGCCGGCCACATCCAGGCCACCGGGCGCGATGCGAAGGGCCGCAAGCAATATCGCTACCATGCCAAATGGTCTGAGCATCGCGGCGAAGAGAAATATTCCAACCTCAGCAATTTTGCCGATGCTCTGCCGGCCTTGCGCATGCAGGTGGAAAGCGATCTGCGCCGCAACGGCCTGCCCTTCGAGCGCGTCGTGGCCTCCATTGTCTGGCTGCTCGACAACACGATGATCCGCGTCGGCAACCCGGCCTATGCCCGCGACAACAAGAGCTTTGGCTTGACCACCTTGCGCGATCGCCATGTGAAGATCGAAGGCTCCAAGCTTCGTTTCGCCTTTCGCGGCAAGTCTGGCAAGGAATGGAATCTCGGCCTGGTCGATCGCCGCATGGCAAAGCTCATTCGCGCCACGCAGGATCTGCCGGGACAATCGCTGTTCCAGTATCTCGATGACGAAGGCGGGCGGCATGCCATCCGTTCCGACGAGGTCAACGCCTATATTCGCGAACATACCGGCGGCGAATTTTCGGCGCGCAATTTTCGGACCTGGGGCGGCACCATCAGCGCGGCTTCCATCTTCAAGGAAACGCCTTTGCCGGAAACGCAGCGCGCCACCAAGGTTGCGCTTAACGGCGCCATCGACAAGGTGGCAGTCCGTCTCGGCAATACGCGCGCGGTTTGCCGCCGGTCCTATATCCATCCCCGCGTGATCGAAGGCTGGTCTGACGGCACGCTGGAAGCCGAACTTCGGGAGGCTCGCCGCTCCTGGCGCAAGCCGGTGGAGGGGCTCGACGAGGAAGAAACCACAGTCAAGAAATGGTTATCCGCTCGGCAGGCCTGAAGCGATCAATCGCTTCCTTCAAACCATCGTTTCTTGACCCATTCTGTGTCAGGGTCCATCACGCAGGCGCAGCATGGGTGGCTGTATTCGCGGAGGATGGAAGGCTGATCGAACTGGTATGAAGCTTTCGAAATTTATCTGGCCGGTTGTCGGCATCGTCGCTGTCTTGTTTTCGATCTGGCTGCTGGTCCAGGAACTGCGTGGTCTTTCCCTCGACGAGCTGATGGAAAGCTTCGCGGCCATTCCGCTGCATCGCTGGATCCTGGCAGGCCTGTCGACCCTTGTCGCTTATATCGGTCTTGCAGGTTACGACCGCGTCGCGCTGCTGCATCTCGGGCGCAAGGGCATCTCCTTCACCTTTATCGCGCTTTGCTCCTTCACGACCTATGCCCTGTCGCACAATATCGGCGCCTCGGTGTTTTCAGGCGCCGTCGTGCGCTACCGTGCCTATGGCTCGAAGGGGTTGAGCGCGCGCGAGATCGGCATTCTGGTCGCCTTCTCGTCCTTCACCTTCGTGCTCGGCGTCATGCTTTTGTTCGGGCTGGTGCTGGTCACCCATCCGGCGATCACCGAACGCTTCGTCGGCCTTCTGCCGGTGGAGGCTTCCGCCGCGATGGGCTGGGTCCTGCTCGGGCTCGTGGCGCTTTACGTGATCTTTTCTTGGCTTGGTTTGCGGCCGCTGCGCATCGGCACGTTCGAGCTGCATTATCCCCGTTTGCCGGTTGTGTCGCAGCAGCTTCTGATGGCGCCGATCGAGATCCTGGCTGCGGCCGCGATCATCTATTTCGCGCTGCCGGCCGAAGGTAATCCAGGCTACTGGATCGTGCTCGGCGTGTTTCTCGTGTCCTTCTCCGCCGCGCTGATTTCCCATGCACCGGGCGGCATCGGCGTATTGGAACTCGTCTTCATCACCGCTTTACCGGAGATGCGGCAGGAGGATGTGCTGGCAGCGCTGCTGGTGTTCCGTCTGTTCTACCTCCTCATTCCCTTTGTGCTTGCCCTGTTCGTGATCCTCGGCTTCGAGCGCTCGCAGTTCGGCCGCAAGGAGATCGCTACGCCGCCCGTGCCGCCGAGCTGAGGCCAACAGTCCGAGGCGCACCAAGCGCGGGCGAGCTTTGGGCCAGCGCCTATCCGAAAGGAGCAGGATTGGGTAAACAGCCAATCCCTCCTACCGGCTGTTCATCCATGCCCGCTTCGCTTTTCCGTTTCATGCCGGCGCTGTTCGTGGTGCTGTGGTCGACCGGCTTTATCGGCGCTCGTTACGCGATGCCCTATGCCGAGCCGCTCGGCTTTCTGGCGATCCGCTTCGGGCTGTCTTTCGTTATTCTGCTTTGCGCCCTGCTGATCCTGCGCAAGCCCCGTCTGCCGGCGCGCATCGCCATGCATGCGGCAATCGCCGGCGCCCTGCTGCACGGCGTTTATCTCGGCTTCGTGTTCTGGGTGATCCATGAAGGATTTCCGGCGGGATTGACGGCGGCGATTGTCAGCCTTCAGCCGGTGCTGGTGGCGATCTTTGCAGCGCTGATCCTGCGCGAAACCGTCACCTGGAGGCAATGGATGGGCATCGCGTTGGGCCTGGTCGGAACCGTGCTGGTGCTCCTGCCCAAGCTCGGCTTCACCGATCCGGGCGTGACGCCGATGACGATCGCGGGCTGTGTTCTGGCTCTGCTCGGCATCAGCGCCGGCACGCTGTGGCAGAAGCGCTTCGTCGGTCAGGCCGATCTCCTTGCCGGCACGCTGTGGCAATATCTGGGGGCAACGGTGGTGATGCTCATACCGGCTATGCTTCTGGAAGAGGGTCGATTAACCTGGAACCCGAGCCTTGTTCTGTCCCTGCTCTGGCTGGTCTTCGGCCTGTCGCTCGGCGCGATCTTTCTGCTGATGGCGATGATCAAGAACGGCGCGGTGTCGAAGGTCTCGTCCCTGTTCTACCTCGTGCCATCCGTGACCGCGCTGATGGCCTTCGTTCTGTTTGGCGAGCAGCTTGAACTCGTGCAACTCGCCGGCATGGTTCTGGTGGGAGCAGGCGTGGCGCTCGCAACGCGTCAGGGTTCCACTCTGCGGCGCGCTTCGCGGTAGCGGCGGATGGAGGTGTTGAGTTCACCGCCCAGAATGAAGATCGCCGACAGGATATAAAGAAAAACGATCGCCACCATGATCGAAGCCAGCCCGGCATAGGTGGTGGCATAGGTCGAGAAGCGGCTGAGATACGCGCCGAATACGGTTGAACCCACAAACCAGGCCGCCAGCGTAAAGGCGATGCCGGGAATGATATGGAGGAAGCGGCGCTTTCCGGCCGGCAGCCAGAAATGGATCGCCATCAGGCTGAGGATGATGACGCAGCCGGCAATGATGTAGCGCCATAGGTTCAGCGTGCCGACATAGTTCGGCTCGATCCAGTCCACATTGCGCTCCGCGAAGGCCGCCACCAGCGGCGCGACCACCAGCAGCACCGAAATGACGACGATACCGATCGTGGCGATCAGCACGAACAGAAAGCTTTGCAGGCGGCGAAAGATGAAGGACCGGTTTTCGCTAACCCGGTAAGCGCGGTTGAGCGAAACCCGCAGGGCCTCCACGCCGTTGGATGCAAAATACATGGCCGCGATGACGGACACCGTCAGAAAGTCGCCGCGCTGCACGGTCAGCACATTCGTGACTTCCTGCGAAATGGGTGCCGCGATGGCTTCCGGCCAGGCATCGAAGATCAGATGGATGGCCGTATCGGAAAAAGCGCTGGCGCCGAGAAAGCTTGCAAGGGTTGCGGCAAAGATCAGGAAGGGAAACAAAGCGAGGATCGCGGACAGCGCCAAGTGGCTCGCCATTGACCAGCCATCGTCGGAATCGAAATGATTATAGGCGTCCAGCACGATCCGGCGCGTCGCATTCGCGATCCGCTTGGGTCGTCCGGGCTTCCTTGGCCGGGCCGCGACGGGCGAGAATTCAAACATCGATCACCGCTTGATCATCGCGCGAATAACGGCTCCAGTTGGCCGCGGCCTAGCCACGATACGTGATTCCCATAAAGCACGTGCCTATATAGAGCAAAGTTGCAGATAACCGCAGCACGCACGTTCCAACACCATCAGTCAAAAGAGATCATCATGGCCATTGTTTTCAACATGCTCGCCGTTCTGGTGATGGTTGCCGTTGTTGCCGTGCTTCTGCGCGGGCTGGTGGTGATGATGCGCGGCGGTTCGGGCAATACGTCGAACAAGCTGATGCAGGCGCGCGTCGGCCTCCAGTTTGTCGCGCTGGTCCTCATCATGACCGCTTACTGGTTCTCGCAACGCGGTGGTTCCTGACCTCTCGTGTCAGCAGACTGAACAGGCAGACAGATGGTCAAGATCAACAAGATCTACACCCGCACCGGCGATGACGGCACGACAGGGCTGGCCGCCGGTCCGCGCCGCCTGAAATACGATCTGCGCGTCGAAGCCTATGGCACGGTGGATGAAGCCAATTGCTGCATCGGCATGGCGCGGCTTCATACGAGCGAGCTGCCTTTGATCGATGCGATGCTCATGCGCATGCAGAACGACTTCTTCGATCTCGGCGCCGATCTCGCCACGCCGGAAACCGGAAAAGACCTTGGCTATGAGCCGCTGCGGATCACGCCAGCGCAGGTGGCGCGGGTGGAAGCCGACATCGACCAGTTGAATGCCGTGATCAAGCCCTTGAAGAGCTTCGTCCTGCCGGGCGGTTCGCCGGCATCTGCCGCGCTCCACCTTGCCCGCACGGTAACGCGGCGGGCTGAACGCATCATTGTCCAGCTGGCGGCTGACGCCGAAGAGCAGGTAAGCCCGGAGGCGATCCGCTATGCCAACCGCGCGTCCGACTTCCTGTTTGTCGCCGCGCGCGCCTTGAACGACAATGGCGAAAGCGATGTCTTGTGGGTGCCCGGGCAAAATCGCTGACCCAGGCCTTGTCCGCTGACGGCGTCCTCATCGTTGCCCGGGAGTTGTTCAAACAGCGGTTAGGGATTGACGGGCGGAGCCCTGCTGATTACGCCTTGCCGCGTCTTTTGGCGCGCATGTCGGCATTCAGCTAGCGATAAAAGCCAGCGCCTGTTACCGAACGCGCAATTCTCAACGATAGAGGTAGTTGACGATGAAAGTTCTGGTCCCGGTTAAGCGGGTAGTCGATTACAACGTCAAGATCCGCGTCAAGTCCGACGGATCGGGCGTCGAACTCGCCAATGTCAAAATGTCGATGAACCCGTTCGACGAGATCGCGGTTGAAGAAGCGATCCGCCTGAAGGAAGCCGGCAAGGCCGAAGAGATCATCGTCGTTTCGGTCGGACCGCAGCAGGCGCAGGAAACGCTCCGCACGGCGCTCGCCATGGGCGCCGATCGTGCCATCCTGATCAAGGTGGAAGAAGCCGCCGAGCCGCTCACCGTCGCCAAGCTCTTGAAGGGCGTTGTCGATGCCGAACAGCCCGGCCTCGTGATCCTCGGCAAGCAGGCGATCGACGACGACGCCAACCAGACCGGCCAGATGCTGTCGGCACTGCTCGGCTGGAGCCAGGGAACCTTCGCATCCAAGCTCGAGATCGAAGGCGAAAACGCCAAAGTCACGCGCGAAGTGGATGGCGGTTTGCAGGTCATCACCGTCAAGCTGCCGGCGATCATCACAACCGACCTGCGCTTGAACCAGCCGCGTTACGCCTCGCTGCCCAACATCATGAAGGCCAAGAAGAAGCCGCTCGACGAAAAGTCGGCCGCCGATCTCGGCGTCGAAGTGAAGCAGCGCCTCACCGTGTTGAAGACCGAAGAGCCCGGCGGCCGCAAGGCTGGCGTCAAGGTCAAGGACGTGGCGGAATTGGTTTCGTCGCTTAAATCCGCCGGCGTGCTCTGAGTTCGGAAGAAAGGAAAGTTATCATGGCTATTCTCCTCATCGCCGAACATGACAATGCTTCGCTGTCGGACCAGACTGCCAAGGCACTGACCGCCGCCACTCAGATCGGCTCCGATGTCGACGTGCTGGTGGCCGGCAAGGGCGCGCAGGGCGTGGCCGATGCCGCTGCCAAGCTGCAGGGCGTGCGCAAGGTCCTTCTTGCCGAAGGTGACGACCTGGAACAGCGCTTGGCTGAGCCGCTCGCCGCCCTGGTGGTTTCGCTCGCCGACACCTACGACACGATCGTCGCGCCTGCGACCTCGACCGGCAAGAACGTGCTGCCGCGCGTCGCCGCCCTGCTCGACGTTATGCAGATCTCCGAGATCATCGAAGTCGTCTCCGCCGACACGTTCAAGCGTCCGATCTATGCCGGCAACGCGATCCAGACCGTGCAGTCGACCGATCAAAAGAAGGTCATCACGGTTCGTACCGCGTCCTTCACGGCGGCCGAAGAGGGTGGTTCGGCTTCCGTTGAAAACGCATCGGCTGCCGCCAATCCCGGTCTGTCCACCTTCGTGGAAAACCGCCTGTCGGAAAGCGATCGTCCGGAGCTGACTTCGGCCAAGATCATCATCTCGGGTGGTCGTGCGCTCGGTTCTTCCGAGAAGTTCGAGGAAGTCATCCTGCCGGTTGCCGATAAGCTTGGTGCCGCCATCGGCGCATCGCGTGCGGCCGTCGATGCCGGCTACGCCCCGAACGACTGGCAGGTCGGTCAGACCGGCAAGGTCGTGGCTCCCGAACTTTACATCGCCTGCGGCATTTCCGGTGCGATCCAGCATCTCGCCGGCATGAAGGACTCGAAGGTCATCGTCGCCATCAACAAGGACGAGGAAGCGCCGATTTTCCAGGTCGCCGATTACGGCCTGGTCGGCGATCTCTTCACGATCCTGCCGGAACTTGAAAAGGCGCTTTGACTTTCGTCCAAGAGATTGGGCAAAGTGATGAAGGCGGGATCCCCTCGATCCCGCCTTTTTTATCTTTCAAGCGGCGCAAAAGCCGCGTGCGGCGGGGTGTTACGCAATGGCAATCGAAACCGTAGGCGTGATTGGCGCCGGGCAGATGGGAAGCGGCATCGCACAGGTTGCCGCCATCGCCGGCTACAAGGTGCGGCTCTACGACGTCTCGGCCGACCGGATCCAGGCCGGTCTGGCGACGATCAGCGGCAATCTGGCTCGCTCCGTGTCGTCCGGCAAGCTGAACGAGGCGGAACGCCATGCAGCCATCAGCCAGATCGCGCCGGCCCATGCCATGGATGATCTCGCCGCCGCCGATCTGGTGATAGAGGCGGCAACGGAAGACGAGACGGTCAAGCGCAAGATCTTCGCGCAGCTTTGCCCGGTCTTGAATCCGACCGCGATCGTCGCCTCCAACACCTCGTCGATCTCGATCACCCGGCTGGCGGCACAAACAGACCGCCCGGAACGCTTTATCGGCATTCACTTTATGAACCCGGTTCCGGCCATGAAGCTGGTGGAGCTGGTGCGCGGTATCGCGACCGAAGACGCGACCTTCGAGGCCGCGCGCGATTTCGTGTCGAAGCTCGACAAGACGGTGACGACGGCCGAAGATTTTCCGGCCTTCATCGTCAACCGCATCCTTTTGCCGATGATCAACGAGGCGATCTACACGCTTTATGAAGGCGTCGGCTCGGTGGAAGCGATCGACACCGCCATGAAGCTCGGCGCCAACCACCCGATGGGCCCACTGCAACTGGCGGACTTCATCGGTTTGGACACCTGCCTGTCGATCATGCAGGTGCTGCATGACGGTTTGTCGGATTCCAAATACCGGCCATGCCCGCTGCTGGTGAAATATGTCGAAGCCGGCTGGCTCGGCCGGAAGGTCGGCCGCGGCTTCTATGATTATCGCGGCGAAACGCCGGTTCCAACGCGTTAGAAAAATCTAAATTAGGGAAGCGATCACTAAGTGCTCAAATTGTGTCTTTACGGCATCACTCATCTGCAACTGTTCTGTGATGCCAAGGAAACGCGTTTGTGATGAGAAACTAAAAGCGCTCTCCTCTAGTTGTTCAATTGCTCAGCAACACGCGATTGGATTGGGGGATTACCCGTGATGAAAAAGTTTCTACTGCTCACTTCGGTGACAATGATTGCAGCACCGGCTTTCGCGGCCGACGTTGTCATGGAAGAGCCGCCGGCACCGACGGTTGTGGAAGTTCCTGCCGCCAAGGGCTGGAGCGGCCTGTATGTGGGTGTGCAGGGTGGCTACGGTTTCGGCGACACCGACCAGATCGCCATTGATCCTTTCGCATTCCCAGGCCTCGTCACCGCCTTCACGCCGGCCGGTGCAGCACCGGGTTCGAGCTTTGCCGCCAGCGGCGACTTCGATGACGGTTTCGTCGGCGGCGCGCATATCGGTTACGACTGGCAGGTCAACAACCTCGTCTTCGGCGTGATCGGCGACATCACCTACACCGACCTCGGCGACGAGCAGAACGCATTCTCGCGCACGCCTGCCACCTACACGATCGAGCGTGATCTCGACTGGATGGCAACGCTGCGCGGCCGCCTCGGCTACGCCGTCAACGACAACCTGCTGATCTACGGCACGGGCGGCGTGGCTTATGGCGAAGTCGACTTCCGCTATTCGCAGCCAGGTTCGGCCGCAGCCTTCACCACGTCGGGCGGTCAGGACAGCGATTTCGGCTATGTGGTCGGCGCCGGTGTTGAAACCAAGCTGACGCAGAACATCTCGTTCGGCCTCGAATATCTGTACACCAATCTCGGCGACAACGACTTCGAAGCCAATCTCGTCAACGGTCCGTTCGGCGGCGCTACCGGTGCAGCCGGCAGCAATCCCGGCGGCACGACGCTGCGTGGTGCGGATGACGACTTCGACTTCCACACCATCCAGGCCAAGGTGTCCTACCGCTTCTAATCGCCTACGCGATTTGCTGAGCACAACAAGGAAACCCGTCGGAGCGATTCGGCGGGTTTTTTGCTGTCTGGATGTAAGGGTTAGAGCATTTCCGGCGAAAGAAGAATCGCCGAGAATGCTCTAACTCTCTGTTTAGACGCAATTTCCGGACGCAAAACCGCTCCGCACTTTTGCTGGAATTGCTCTAGTCCTTGCGGGCTTCCGCAATCAGCGCGCGCGCATCGGCGCTGTTCCATTCCGCCGGCCCGTTCATGTGGGTCAGCAGGCAGCCGTCCTTGTCGATCAACAAGGTGACGGGCAGGCCCAGCGCCAGCGCGCGTGATTTCAGCTCGTTGAAGATGCCGAGCGACGCATCGCGATAATGGGCGAGGGCTGTGACGCCGGTATCGGCCAAGAACGCCTTCGGCTTGGTGTCGTCGCCTGTGTCGATGTTGACAGCCACGACCTCGAACCCGTCGTCGCCGACTTCCTTCTGCAAAGCGTCGAGCGCCGGCATTTCCTGGCGGCAAGGCGCGCACCAGGTTGCCCACAGGTTGAGGAGCACGGTCTTGTTCTTCAGGTCAGCCAGCGTCATCGGCTTTCCGGCAGGATCGTTGAAGGCGAGCGAGGCCAGGGATTGCGGCGGATCGGCCGGCAGCATGGCCGCGACTTCGCCCTTCGCGGCATCGCCGACGCGCTTGGCCTTGTCCGCCTTGGCGGCACAAACGCGATCGTCGCTTGAACCGCTGGCCGTTGCGAACTTGCCAGTTTCCCCGCCGCTCACGTATACGGCAACGGCACCCGCAATGGCGCCAGCCAGCGCGGCAATCGCGATCCAGCGCTTTGCCGGAAAGAGTTTGGTGCGCTCAGTCATGACCTGTCTCCGAGGCCGCGTTACCACGATGAGCGACGAAAAGACCAGTAACGAGATGTGGGGCGGACGTTTTGCCTCGGGCCCTGCCGCGATCATGGAGGCCATCAACGCCTCGATCGGCTTCGACCAGAAGCTTTATGCTCAGGACATCCGCGGCTCGATCGCCCATAGCGAGATGCTGGCCGCGCAAGGCATCATCACGGCCGAGGACCAGGTTGCCATCGCCGAGGGTCTGCGCACCATCCAGCGCGAGATCGAGACCGGCTCCTTCCAGTTCTCGCGTCAGCTTGAAGACATCCACATGAATGTGGAATCGCGGCTGGCAACGCTGGTCGGCCCCGCTGCGGGCCGTCTCCACACCGCCCGCTCGCGCAACGATCAGGTCGCCGTCGATTTCCGCCTGTGGGTCAAGGATGAGCTTGCCCGCGTCGACCATGCGCTGACCAAGCTGATCGCCGCCTTCCTCAATCGCGCCGAGGAACATGCCGCAACCGTCATGCCCGGCTTCACCCATCTGCAAACCGCCCAGCCCGTCACGTTCGGCCATCATTGCATGGCCTATGTCGAAATGTTCGGCCGCGATCTCAGCCGTGTCCGCGATGCGTCCGCGCGCCTCGACGAATCGCCGCTGGGGGCCGCAGCGCTTGCCGGCACCGGCTTTCCGATCGACCGTCACAGTACCGCGCAGGCGCTCGGCTTCCGCGAACCGACCCGCAATTCCATCGACTCCGTGTCCGATCGCGATTACGCACTGGAATTCCTGTCGCTTTCCGCGATCTGCGCCACGCATCTGTCGCGTCTGGCGGAAGAGATCGTGATCTGGTCGACGCCGCAATTCGGTTTCATCCGCCTGTCCGACGCTTTTTCCACCGGCTCCTCGATCATGCCGCAGAAGAAGAACCCGGATGCGGCCGAGCTGACCCGCGCCAAGACCGGCCGCATCAATGGCCATCTGATCGCGCTGCTCACCGTCATGAAAGGCCTGCCGCTCGCTTATTCCAAGGACATGCAAGAAGACAAGGAAGCCGTGTTCGACGCGGCCGAAACGCTCGATCTGATGGTTGCCGCCATGACCGGCATGGTCTCGGACATGACGGTGCAAACTGAAGCCATGGCTCGTGCGGCCGGCTCCGGCTATTCCACCGCTACCGATCTGGCGGACTGGCTCGTGCGCACGCTGAACCTGCCGTTCCGCGAAGCCCACCATGTGACGGGCCGTGCCGTTGCCTTGGCTGAAGCCAAGAAGATCGGGCTGGAAGAACTGGCGCTGGCCGACCTCCAGTCTATCCATGCCGGCATCACCGATGCGATCTTCGACGTCCTGTCGGTCGAGAACTCGGTTGGAAGCCGCACCTCCTACGGCGGCACCGCGCCCGACCAGGTGCGCAAGCAGATCGCTTACTGGAAAGAGCGGCTGGCGCAGGGTTGAATGATGGCGGCTTGCCAAAGCCGCCATTCCCGGTGCATTGCCAAAGGCCCAAGCCTTGGCCACCTTGCAAGGATCGCACGATGACTGGTTCCCGCATTCTCGTTTTCGCCGCCTTGGCTGCCGTTTTGGCGACCAGCGCCTGCGGCCGCAGGCCGGCCGAGCTGCAAACGCCGAGCCAGGCTGCCAACGACACGAAACGCGAGGGCGCCGGCATCGGCATCAACCAGCCGGCCGCACCGGCTGCGGCTCCGGCGCCGGAGCGCCGCTTCATCCTCGATGGCCTGATCTGACCCGGCAGCGTTCCCCGTGAATCACTTCGATTATCGCGACGGCGCGCTGTTCGCCGAAGACGTCGCCGTCGCCGAGATCGCGCAAGCGGTCGGCACGCCGTTCTATTGCTATTCCACCGCCACGCTGGAGCGGCATTACCGCGTTTTCGCCGAGGCCTTCCGCGATCTCGACGCGCTCGTTTGTTACGCCATGAAGGCAAACTCCAACCAGGCGGTGATCGCGACCTTGGCACGGCTGGGTGCGGGTGCCGATGTCGTGTCGGAAGGTGAGCTGCGCCGAGCGCTTGCGGCCGGTATTCCGGCTGAGAAGATCGTGTTTTCCGGCGTCGGCAAGACGGCTGCTGAAATGGATTTTGCGCTGCAGGCCGGCATCCACTGCTTCAACGTGGAGTCCGAGCCGGAACTGGAGCTGCTGTCGCAGCGCGCCGTTGCGGCGGCTAAAACCGCCCGCGTGTCCTTGCGTATCAATCCAGATGTCGATGCGCGCACGCATAAGAAGATTTCGACCGGCAAGGCCGAGAATAAGTTCGGCATTCCGCGCCAGCGTGCGCGCGAGGTCTATGCCCGCGCGGCCGAGCTGCCGGGTCTCCTGATCGCCGGCATCGACATGCATATCGGCAGCCAGATCATCGATCTGGAACCGTTCGACGACGCCTTCCGCGTGCTGGCCGAACTGGTGGAACAGCTGCGCGCCGACGGTCATCAGATAAACCATGTCGATCTCGGCGGCGGCCTCGGCATCCCTTATCGCCGCGACAACGAACCGCCGCCGCTGCCGGATGCCTATGCTGCCATCGTGCACAAGCATGTGAAGCCGCTCGGCCTCAAGGTCATCTTCGAGCCGGGCCGCCTGATCGTCGGCAATGCCGGCATCCTCGTGTCTTCCGTCATCTACCGCAAGGAAGGCGAGGCGAAGAACTTCCTGATCGTCGATGCGGCGATGAATGACCTGATCCGCCCGACGCTCTACGACGCCTTCCACGACATTCGCCCGGTGCGTGAAGCCGAACCCGATGCGCGGCGCATCAAGGCCGACATTGTCGGACCCGTTTGCGAAACCGGCGATTATCTGGGGCAGGACCGCGATCTTCCGGTGATGGAGCCCGGCGATCTGATCGCCGTCGGCACCGCCGGCGCTTACGGCGCGGTGCAGGCCGGCACCTACAACACGCGGCTCCTCGTGCCGGAAGTGCTGGTGTCCGGCGACCAGTTCGCGGTAATCCGCGAACGCCCGACTTATGAGGATCTCATCGGCCTCGATCGCGTGCCGGAGTGGCTGGGGTCCTGAGCCAGCCATCAGTCACATATTGGTGCGTGGCGCCGGCTTCGCCTCGCCTTCGCCGCATATGCTGCTATCGTGATCGGGACACGCGGCCGATCCTCTTCTCAGGTGGCCGCCGGAAGGACTGATGGCGTCGACACCCCTTAAGCAAGGTTCGGACAGGGCCATGCCGCAGCTTAGGCGTCGGCGTGGGCTGACGGCTGCCACGATGGTGGTGGAGCGCCTCTGGCCGCTTGTTCTGCCGATCCTGCTCGTTGTCGGCCTGTTTTTGGCGCTGTCCTGGTTCGGCCTGTTCCGCATGGTGCCGGATCTCGTGCGGATCGGCGCGCTGGTGGCTTTTGTCGTGGCTGCATTGGTCGCGCTTTATCCGCTGCGCTTCTTCCGCCAGCCGACCCGCGCTGAGATCGACCGTCGCATCGAGGCGTCGAACCAGCTTCTGCATGCGCCCGTGCGCACCCAGACCGACCAGCTGACCGGCTCTGACGATCCCTTCGCCAATGCGCTGTGGCGCGAGCATCAGCGGCGCATGGCGGCACAGCTCGGCACCTTGTCAGGCGATCTGCCGAACACGCGTGTGCCCGAGCGCGACCCCTGGGGCCTTCGCGCTGTGGTCGCGCTTCTGCTGGTCATCGCTTTCGCCTTTTCGGCCGGCCCTTATGGCGGGCAGCTGTTTGATGCGTTCCAAAGCCGACCCGGCGCCGAGCCCGTACCGCCGCGCATCGATGCCTGGGTCACGCCGCCCGCTTATACCGGCAAGGCGCCGATCTTCCTGACCGCCGATGCCAACCGCACGCAAACCGCCTTCACGGTGCCGGCCGGCAGCCAGGTTTCCGTGCGCGTCACAGGCGGCAGCGGCGAAGAAGCGCTGATCTACACCGATGTCGACGGCAAGACCCGCACGATCGAGCCCGGCGGCGAAGCCAAGGCTGCACCTGACGCTGCCTCTGCGCCAGCCCCTGCTACTCCGCCCGAAACGGTGGGCACACTCCAGTTCATCGCCAAGCTGGTGACGGAAGGCGAACTTGTTTTAAGCCAAAGCGGCGACGATCTCGGCCGCTGGCAATTCGCGGTCACGCCAGACAATCCGCCGGTGATCCGCTTCTCGGAAGAACCGAAGCAGGCTGCCAATGGCAGTCTGGAGCTTTCCTACGAGCTTGAGGATGATTACGGCATCGCGTCCGCGCAGGCCGTCATCGCGCCTGCCGAACCGCCGGCAAAGACTGCGCATTCGCTTTATGGCGCGCCGGAAATGCCGCTGTCCCTGCCGCGCCGTGGCGACAAGGCGCGCAAGACCGTTAGGGATCTGACCCAGCATCCCTGGGCCGGCACGGAGGTCGATGTCACGCTCAAAGCCGTCGACGGCGCCAACCAGGAAGGCTTCTCGGAGCCGAAGCCGATGCGCCTGCCCGAGCGCCGCTTCACCAATCCGATCGCGCGCGCTTTGATCGAGCAGCGCCGCATCCTCGCCATGGACGCCGCCAATCGCCCGGCCGTTCTGGAATTGATGGACGCGATCACGCTGCGGCCGGAAGACACGTTCGAAGTTCTGTCGAACTATCTCGGCATCATGTCGGCCCGCACGCGCTTGCAGATGGCTAGGGATGACGACCAGCTGCGTGATGTCGTCGATTATCTCTGGGACATGGCGCTCACCATCGAGGACGGCGCGCTGTCTTCAGCTGAGAAGCGCTTGAAGCAGGCGCAGCAGGCCTTGAAGGATGCGCTGGAAAAGGGCGCCAGCGACGAGGAAATCGAGCAGCGCATGGCAGAGCTGCGCGAAGCCATGAACGAGTTCCTCAAGGAATTCGCCCAGCGCGCGCAGCCCAATCCGAACGCGACCATGCCGTCCGACATGCAGGCGCTCAGCCAGCGCGATCTCGACCGCATGATGGACCAGATCGAGGATCTCGCGAAATCCGGCCAGAAAGATGCCGCACAGCAGATGCTGTCGCAGCTCGAGCAGATGATGAACAATCTGCAGGCCGGCCGTCCCGGTCAGCAACAGCAGGGCGGGCAGCAGCAGAACGCGATGCGCCAGCAGATGGACAAGCTCGGCGAGATCATGCGCCGCCAGCAGGAAATGATGAACGAGACCTTCCGTCTCGACCAGATGCAGCGCGGGCAACAAGGTCAGCAGGGTCAGGAAGGCCAGGAGGGCCAACGCGGTCAGCAAGGCCAGCGCGGTCAACAGGGTCAAGGTGGTCAGCGCGGGCAGGGTGGCCAAGGTGGCCAGGGCCAGCCGATGTCGCCGCAGGATTATGCGGACGCCTTGCAACAGCTACAGGAAGGTCAGGCGCAGTTGCAACAGGAGTTGCAGCAGCTGCAGGAAAGCCTTCGCGGCATGGGCATGCAGCCCGGCGAAGGGTTTGGCCAGGCCGGCGAAGCCATGGGCCGTGCGGAAGGCGCGTTGGGTCAATCCGACGGCGAGCGCGCCACTGGCGAACAAGGCAGTGCGCTGGAAGCGCTGCGTCGCGGTGCGCAGGACATGATGCAGCAGATGCAGCAAGCGCAGCAGGGTGAGGGCGGGCAAGACGGCCAGGGACAGCCGGGCGGGCGTCAGCGCAGTGCCGATCGCGATCCGTTGGGCCGTCCGCGTGCCACCACCGGGCCGGACTTCGGCAATTCGGTCGAGGTACCGGATGTCATCGACGCCCAGCGCGCGCGCCAGATCCTCGACGAAATCCGCCGCCGGCTCGGCAATGCGCTCAGCCCGCAGCTCGAACGCGACTACCTCGAGCGCCTGCTCGATCTTCGCTAAAAGACGAGCGCCTGCTCGACCTGCGTTAAAGGCCGAGCATCGTCCTGATATCGTGTGGCGTGACACCAGCCGCGCGCAGATCGGCAAGCGATGGACTGCCGGCGCTTTTTGACAGCTTGCGGCCCTCGTCATCCAGCACCAGTCGGTGATGATGGTAGGTCGGTTCGGGCAGTTCGAGCAGCACCTGCAACAAGCGGTGCACGGCGGTGGCATGGAACAGGTCGCGCCCGCGCACGACATGGGTGATGCCCTGCAGAGCATCGTCCACCACCACGGCCAGCGTGTAGCTCGCCGGAAACTCCTTTCGCGCTAGCACCACATCGCCCCACGCGGCGGGATCAGCCGCAACTTGCCCGGTTTCGCCGTCGGGACCGTTGCCCGTGTCCGTCCACGACAAAGCGCGGCCAATCCGCTCCCTCGCTGCCTGCATGTCGAGGCGCCAGGCGAACGGCTCACCAGTGTTCATGCGCGCCTGCCGTTCTGCCTCCGGCATTCGCCGCTCATCGCCCGGATAAAGCGGAACCCCATCGGGATCGCGTGGCCACGGCTCACCTGCTGCCTCGGCCTCCGCAATCATCCGCCGAACCTCACCGCGGCTGAGAAAGGCCGGATAGATCAGCCCCATTGCCTTCAGCTGCTCCAACGCGCGTCCGTAATCGGCAAAATGCTCGGACTGCCGCCGCACCGGCTCTTCCCACCGCAAGCCGAGCCAAAGGAGATCCTCATAAATGCCGGCCTCATTCTCCGGCGTGCAGCGGGTGAGGTCCGTGTTTTCAATGCGCAGCAGAAAGCGTCCGGCAACCTCCCGCGCCTCTTCTGCATTCAGGATCGCGGATAAGGCGTGGCCGAGATGCAGCCGTCCGGTCGGGCTTGGTGCAAAGCGGAAGGTGGGGCGGCTGGCAGGCGGCATGGCCGATTGCTAAGCTGCCTTGCCCGAGAAGAAAAGGCTGGCTGATGCGCCACATCGAAACGCTGGAGCATGTCACCGAGGATCTGGACGCCCTGGTTGCTGCCGATCCGCGTCTCGCGCCTGTTCGCTCGGCGGCCGGCGACATTCCGCTGCGGCTCGTACCACCCGGTTTTGCCAGCCTTGCCGGCATCATCACCTCGCAGCAGGTATCACGCGCCAGTGCCGATGCGATCTTTGCCCGCTTCCTGTCTTTGGTCGATCCGCTGACGCCTGAAATCCTGCTGGCAGCACCCGAAAGCGTGTTTCGCGAGGCCGGCCAGTCGCGCGCCAAGCAGCGAACCTTGCTCGCGCTGGCGCGGGCCTGTGTGGACGGCCGCCTCCAGCTCGAAACGATGCGGGAGCGCCCGGCGGAAGCGGCGATTGCGGACCTGACCGCCGTGCCGGGCATCGGTCCATGGACGGCGGAAGTTTATCTGATGTTCTGCGCCGGCCATCCCGACATCTTTCCCGCGCATGATGTCGCGCTGCAAACGGCGGTCGGCCAGGCGCTGCACATCGAGCCGCGTCCATCCGCCAAGGCGCTCGCAAGAATAGCCGACTCGTGGTCGCCCCATCGCTCCGTCGCGGCGCGATTGTTCTGGGCCTATTACGCGGTGATTCGTCGGCGGGATGCGCTTCCTTTGGGGTGAAAACCGGAAGTTCCCGCCGGAAAACCGGCGAAAGCATCAGAATTTTTCCGGCTTTTCCCGGTTTTTTCCCGCTTCACAGCCCTGTCACATCGGGCTTACACTATCGTGGTCAATCGACAGCTTTTCCCAAAGGGAGGTGCGTTAGTGACGATCGCGGTTTCCCCAGACGGGTTGCCAGCGCTGGTGCTCAATGCCGATTATCGGCCTCTGAGCTATTACCCTCTCTCGCTCTGGTCTTGGCAGGATGCGATCAAGGCGGTGTTCCTCGATCGCGTGAACATCGTTGCCGAATATGACCACGAAGTCTCCTCGCCATCCTTCTCGATGCGGCTGCCCAGCGTGGTGTGCCTGAAGAGCTATGTGAAGCCGTCGCGCCATCCGGCCTTTACGCGCTTCAACGTGTTCCTGCGCGATCGCTTCCAGTGCCAATATTGCGGCACGCATGACGATCTGACCTTCGATCACGTCATTCCGCGCAGGTGTGGCGGCACGACGACCTGGGAAAACATCGTCGCGGCCTGTTCGCCGTGCAACTTGAGGAAGGGCGGCATGATGGCGGCGGAGGCCAAGATGTTTCCGCAGCAAAAGCCGTTCGCACCAACCGTGCACGACCTTCACAACAACGGCCGGTTGTTTCCACCCAACTATCTGCACGAAAGCTGGATGGATTACCTCTACTGGGATGTCGAACTGGAGCCTTGAGCCGGCTTCAAGCGCGGCTGCGGGCAAACGCGCCGCGCAGCATGATGATGGCCAGGATCGCAGCGCAGATAGCCTGCCAGCCGGCGAAGGACAGGCCGAGTACCCGCAGGGCGGCCTTGTCGCAGGATGGCGGGATCACGGAATTCAGCGAATCGAGCACGCCGCCCGAAGTACCGGATGTCGCATCCACGGCCACGCCGCAATCGGTCGGGCCGGCCCACCATCCCCATTCCACGCCGGAATGGTAGACGCCGAGATACAGCGCCCAGATCATCAACAGCGCGCCGGCAAGGATCAGCAGCCGTGTCACCAGGGCCGGACCGCGCCGGAACGAGAGGATCACGGCCAGCGCCAGGATCGGCAGGCCGATATAATAAGGGATGCGCTGTTCGTAGCAGAGCTTGCAGGGGATGTAGCCCCCGATCACCTGGAAGCCGACGGCACTGCCGACCGTCACCGCCATGCCCACAAGACCCACAACGGACAGCGTCTTCTGGGTATGTCCAACCGGATCGTTCAGCGCCATGATCATCCTGCCTGTTGGGCGGACTGACACAGCCGCCTGCTCGTTCGCACCCGATTAGGCGCAAAGTTCAAGCCCGGCAATGATCTGCCGCATGGACAGCGCGTCAACAATCATCACCGCTTGCAGGAGTCGGTGATTTTCTCGTGCTTGCAGGCTCCGGATGATCTGGCTTTTCTCAAAAAGCCGTCGTATAGGAACGCGGCCTTTCCCAAGCCGCTTGTCGCCTCGGGAATCTGCACCGTGCGGGTGTGGTGGAACTGGTAGACGCGCCGGACTCAAAATCCGGTTCCGCAAGGAGTGTCGGTTCGATTCCGACCACCCGCACCACTTTTCCTTCCGATCTTAGCAAGTACCCGTTCGTCCCTCATGCGTAGGGTGCCTCGTTGTGCGAAAAACGGGCGCTTGAGCCATGATGCGGACGATTTGTCATCATCGTTGCACCGCCCTTCGCCTTTATAGGGTTGCCTGGAAGGTGAAGCTGCTGCTGCATAAGCGCGGTGGCGGGAGCCTTTGTGATGACGGACTTCTTGAAGAGAATTGGCGGACGGATGCGGAATTTTGACAATGAGGCGCTTTATGGCCAGCCTGGCGAGCATGATCGTTTCCGCCGTTTGATCGAAGCAACGCGTGGCGGCGAGCCGGTGTTGACGGCGATCGCCCATCCTTGCAGCGCCGCCGCCATCAATGCCGCGGTGGAAGCCGTTGATGAAGGCCTGATCCTGCCGATCCTGGTTGGTCCGCGCGATCGCATCGAGGCCGCAGCGCAGGAAGCCGGGCGAGACGTGTCCGACTTTCCTCTGGTGGACGCGCTTCACAGCCACGATTCCGCAACCAAGGCGGTGGAACTGGTGCGCGCGGGCAAGGCCGGGCTGTTGATGAAGGGCTCGCTGCATACGGACGAACTGCTCGGCGCCGTGGTGCCCTCGGCCACCGGTTTGCGTACCGAGCGGCGCATCAGCCACGCCTATATCATGGATGTCGTGGGCTATCCGACGCCGCTGATCATCACCGATGCGGCCATCAATATCGAGCCGGATCTGGCGGTCAAAGCCGACATCATCCGCAACGCGATCGACCTTGCCCGCGTGCTCGGCATGGAGTTGCCTAAGGTCGCGATCCTGTCGGCCGTGGAGGTCGTGAACCCTGCCATGCGCTCGACGCTGGATGCGGCAGCCCTGTGCAAGATGGCCGATCGCGGCCAGATCGAAGGCGGATTGCTCGACGGACCGCTCGCCTTCGACAACGCGGTCAGCGAAGCGGCGGCGGCGGAAAAGGGCATCATCTCGCCGGTGGCGGGCCGTGCCGAAATCCTGGTCGTGCCCAACATCGAGGCAGGCAACATGCTGGCCAAGCAGTTGACCTTCCTTGGCAGCGCCGATGCGGCGGGCGTCGTGCTTGGCGCGCGTGTGCCGATCATCCTCACCAGCCGCGCCGATTCGCTGCGTACCCGGCTGGCATCCTGCGCGGTCGCCGTCCTGATGGCGCGCGCGGCCACCAAGGCTGCACCCGGTCCCTTCTTCCGGCCCACGGACAAGGCATGACGCGCGCCGTCGTCAGCCTGAATGCCGGCTCGTCCAGCATCAAGTTCGCTTTGTTCACGCTGGATGAGACCAACCGGCCGACCTTGTCCGCCGGCGGGCAGATCGAGCAGATCGGCTTGTCGCCCAAGCTGGTGGCTCGCGATGCCGACGGCACGGTGCTGCTCCGGCGCGACTGGGAGAACAACACGTCGCTCGACCATGCTGCGCTCCTCAAGGAACTGTTCGACTGGGGCGTCGATCATCTCGGCGACCGCGAGGTCATCGCGATCGGCCATCGCGTGGTGCATGGCGGCACGCGCTTTGCCGCGCCCTGCTTGATCGATGCCGAGGTGCTGCACGCGCTGGACGATCTGTGTTCGCTGGCGCCGCTGCACCAGCCGCATAACCTCGCCGGCATCCGCGCCGTCAACGCGATCGCGCCGGATCTGCCGCAGATCGCCTGCTTCGACACGGCCTTTCATCACGACCGCGCGGCGGTCGCCACGCGCTTTGCCATTCCGCGCGCGCTGCATGAGCAGGGCATCCGCCGCTACGGCTTTCACGGGCTGTCTTACGAATATATCGCCCGCCGTTTGCGCGAGATCGATCCCGCCATGGCGGAGGGCCGGGTGATCGTCGCGCATCTCGGCAATGGCGCCAGCCTGTGCGGCATCCGTGAAGGGCGCAGTGTGGACACCACGATGGGATTTACGGCGCTGGACGGCTTGATGATGGGCACGCGCTCCGGTGCGATCGATCCCGGCGTCATCCTGCACTTCCAGACGGCGCTCGGCATGAGCGCGGCTGAGGTCGAGGATCTGCTTTACAAGCGCTCCGGTCTGCTGGGCGTGTCCGGCATTTCCAGCGACATGCGGGCGCTGGCGGCCAGCAATGCTGTTGAAGCCGAGGAAGCGATCGAGCTTTTTGCCTGGCGTGCGGCGCGCGAAGCAGGCGGGTTGATGTCGAGCCTGGAAGGGCTGGACGGGCTCGTTTTTACCGCCGGCATCGGCGAAAACAATGCCGGCATCCGCACCCGGATCTGCCAGCGCCTGGCTTGGACCGGTCTTGTTCTGGATGAGGCCGCCAACATTCGCGGCGAGGCGATCATCAGCGCGCCGGAAAGCGCGGTGACGGTGCGCATCATCCGTACCGATGAAGAGCGCATGATCGCGCTGCATACGATCCGCGTGCTCGGCTAGAGCAATTCCAGCAAAAGCGCGAAGCGGTTTTGCGTCCGGAAATTGCGTCTAAACAAAGAGATAGAGCATTGCTGGCGATTCTTCTTTCGCCGGAAATGCTCTAGTCCGCTTCCGCCGCTTGAGGGTAGGCGGTGGATCAGGCCGAAGCGAGGCTGGGCTGATGGGACGTTGTCAGCCAGCTTTCGAAGGCTACCGGCTCCATCGGGCGCCCGAACAGATAGCCCTGCACTTCGTCGCAGCCCCATGCCTTGAGCTGCTCGAAGGTTTCCGGCCGCTCCACGCCTTCGGCCACCATGTGGTAGCCGAGATCGTGGCCGAGCTTGATGACGGTCGGCACCGTCACGGCTGCGTTGGGATCGGTTAGCGCCTGCGCCACCAGCGAGCGGTCGATCTTGAGCGAGCTCGCGGGCAGCGACAGGAGGTAAGCGAGGTTGCTGTAACCGCTGCCGAAATCATCGATCGCCACGCTCACGCCAAGCTCTCGAATTTCTTTCAGCCGCTCGGACGCGATGTGGCTGTTGTCGAGGTTCATGTCCTCGACCACCTCGATTTCGAGCCGGGACGGATCGACTCCGGTGGCGTTCAGCACTTCGGCCAGCCGTGACACGAGATCGTCCTCGAACAGGTTCTTCGATGAAATGTTGAAGGAAACGGACAGGTCGATGCCGGCAGCCTGCCAGGCCGCGATCTGGCGCATCACATTGCGCATCACCCAGTCTGTGACTTCGTGGATCAGGCCGGTCTTGTCCACGAGGGGAAAGAGTTCGGCGGGCGACACAGCACCCCAGCGAGGATGGTTCCAGCGCAGCAGAGCTTCGGCTGCAATACACCGGCCTGAGGCCACATCGATCCTAGGTTGGTAAACGAGGTAAAGCTGCTTGTGCGATCGAAGCGCTTCCGGCAGGTCGGACAAGAGGCTGTACATGCGCTTTTGCGCTGTGTCCTGATCGACATTGTAGGTGGCGAATAGGCTCTCGCTCAAACGCGCTTCGCGGGCAGCCGACAGAACCGTACGTAGCACATCGGGCGATGCCATTTCCATCAAGCCGGCTCGGCGCAAGCCAAAGCAAGGGTTGAGCGCAGACGGCGTTCCACGGCTGGTGACAAGCGGCTCACGCAGATCGTCGTCAAGCTGGTTGATCAACGCCTGCGGTTCGTCGTCGAGGTCTTCCAGCATGAAGACAAGGTAAGCACCGCCCACATGATAAATGGTGCGGTTGGTCAGACGACGCTTCAGAATGGCCGCTGCGTGACGGACCTGTTCGTTGTAAAAGTCGATGCCGAGCGCGCCGATCACGTCTTCCGCGTGGCGATTGTCGATCACGTCGACCAGCACGATCCAACATTTGCTGCTTGGGTCAGCCCTCACCATGTCCTGCAGGCTAAGCAGGAACTGAATGCGATTGGGCAAGCGGGTGAGGGGATCGACACGGCCAATTGCGCGGTCGCTCTTCACCTGGATCATGACAACTGCAGCAAGATCTTCCAGCATGCGGATCTGATCGGGGGTGAAGCTGCGCTGCTTGATGTCGAACAAGCACAGGGTGCCAATCGCAAAGCCGTCATGCGTCATGAGCGGCGCGCCGGCATAGAAGCGAAGCGCTGGTCCGCCAATCACATCCTGCAAACCGCAGAACCGGTCGTCGCCCAGCGCATTCTCCACCACGGTGGTCTTCTTCGTGGCGATCGGCACGCGGCAAAAGGACTGGTCAGGCGTGTTTTCCTGCCGGTCGGTGCCAAGATGCGATTTGAACCATTGGCGCTGACCATCCATGAAGGTGATCAGAACAACTGGTACGTCGAATACTTCCTGCGCTATGCGGGCGATCCGGTCGTAGGCTTCCTGGTTGCTCGTGTCGTCCATGACCGCGAGATCTCGAACAACCTCCAGACGTTGCGGATCCTGCGGCGACATGACCTTCCTCTGTTGAGCTGCGCCTGAAGCCAGCCATCATAACTGACCCCTATCAGAGCAGCCATGAACAGGTAGTTGATTGCGATCACCTGATTCAGGCTGTTTCTCCGGTTATGTCCCATAAAGATCCCTTACCCCCAAACTCGCGCCTAGTCCTTTCGAGCGGGGTGACTCTTTTTCGGCCAGGAGTCACAAAATCATAATCGTCCGGTCCGGAAAAAGCCGGAATGCCGGGCTACATACCGGATGTTCCCGCGGCGAGCCGTGAAAGGCAGAAGCGAGAACGATTTGCAAACAGTTTAGAAATGTTCCTGCCGAGTTAATCTTTGGGCATGAACATCATACGAGACTGTATCAGGAATAAGCGATGTGAAGAGGAGGACGTCATGGCGCCGCCCAGTAGAAGCATCCAAGACGTAGTTGATCAGTACCTTTTGTCCAGGCGTTCCAAACTGTCGGCAATTTCAACCGCCGACGCGACCCGAGCGATCAAATCCGTTCTGCCGGCCTCGTCGGTCAGCGATCGGGAAATCGAGGATCTGATTGTTGCCTCGGCCGCTCATCGCGGCATGGCGCTGCATTTCGATCTGCCCCGTACTGCAGCCTAAGCGGCACGGCGGAGGTGGGAGGGTGTTCCTCCCCATCAAATTCGTATCGGGCGGCGCTTAACGGCGCCGCCCGATCAGTTTGCGGATGCGGTTGCGCACCAGGCGCGCCATGTTGCGGCTTTCGCGATACAAATGGATCTGCTGCGCGGCCTGCCGCACATGGCGGTCCGTATCCGGCGTCAGGCCGATGATCATCGTTCCGAACTGCGCGCGCTCGCTCCAGATGCGGCTCATCACGGGATGATCGGGCACGGCGCAGGAATCGGTTGCCTGGATGTTGGGATCGTCGAGATGGGTGCGCGTCACTTCCATCGCCAGCAGCGTGCCGGGCGAGAAGGCCGAGTAAGTTTCGTCATAGGCCGTCTTCCAGGTGTAAGCGACGCCGTTTTCGATGAACACCAGCAGCACTGCGATCGGCTTGTCGTCGAGCGACAAAACATGGGCGCGGCAATTGTCGGCTTCCGACAGGCGATAAACAGCTTCGCGCGCAAAGGCGGCACGGTAGCGGTCGGCGGCCATGGCAGAGCGCTCGCGGCCCTTCCAGCCGTCCATTTCCAGCGTCAGGAAGGCTTCGGTGGCAATGCGAACATCGTCAGGCTGGCGGTGAATGGCGTAATCGAGCTTGCCCTTTTCGCCCAGCCGCCGCTTCAAGCGCTTGAACTCGCGGAAATGATGGGCGCTCAGCGCGCGCTTGAGATAGGCGTCGCCTTCCAACTCGCTTTGCAGATAAGGCCGCTCCACCCGGTCCACGATGTCGAGCGGCAGGTTGCGGGTTTCGCTGACATGGCGGAAAAGGCCGGCCACCGGGCCATCGAGCCGGATATCCGGCAAAACGAAAGCCTTGGGGAAGTTCAGATGAGGCCGCGCCAGCATGGCCAGGAAGTCCTCGATTACGCCGATCGGATCGTCGCGGTCGATCAGCGGCGTGCCGAGCGGTCCGAACGGATTGGCCCAGCTGCGCAAAACGGGCACCGCAAGCGGCACGCCGGGACGCTCGATGGAGAAGGGCAAAAGGAAGCGCAAACGGCTGTCGTCGCCTTCGCCGTCGCGCATCACGGCCAGCCTGATTTCGCGGTCTTCCAGGCGCGGCATGGCTGGCGCGAGAAAGCGCGGATTGAAGAAAACGTTGGGTTCAACCGTGCGGGCGCACAGGTGGTCGAGCTCATCCACCAGGTCGAAGCCGGCTGCGGCGGGATAGATCGCGAGACGGCGCAGCGGGCGAACGGGCCCCATGTTTTCGATCTGCTCGCCGTGGTTGGTCAGGCGCGGCGTGAAGCCTGCCAGCTGGGCGATCATCGAGCCGGAGCTGGATGTGCTGAGTTCTTCCAGGATCGGGGTCGCGGCCATCTATGAACTCCTGCCGCGTGCCGGCGTGGCCTGGAAGCCGATCACCATCACCAACCCCAGCTTGATCCAGACGACAATCGCCAGCGCGATCGCCTCGAAGATCATTGCAGCGGAGGTGGCGACGGCTGCGCCCCAAAGCCCGATCTGTGGAATGAGAAGCGCGTTGCAGGTCAGGTTGACCGCAAGCGTCGCCGCATAAACGCCGGCGCAGATATTTTGTTGCCCGCTCATCGTCAGCAGGCTTTCCGCCGGCCCGACGCTGGCGCGCGCCATGACGCCTGCTACCAGAACGAACAGAAGCGGATAGCCGGCGGTGAATTCTTCGCCGAACAGCAAAAGCAGCGGCCAGCCGGCCGCGAGCACGAACAGGCCCATGCCGACCGACGGCCAAAAGGTCCAGGCCACGGTCTCGCGCGCGAAATCGGCCAGCCGGCGGTTCTCGCCGGCATGGATGAGCTGCGCATAACGCTGTGCCGCGCCCGTTTTCACGGCGAAATACACGAAGTGCACCAGCGCCAGTGTTTTCACCGTCGCATAATAGATCGCGACATCATGCGGCTCGAGATAGAAGCCGACCACCAGCACGTCCGCATTGGTGAGAAGGAACGTGAAGCCTTCGATCAGGAAGATCGGCAGGGACACGGCCAGCCATGTCCGCATGTCGATATGACGCGAACCGCGGCCTGCAACGCGATCGGCCGGGCCGGTTACGCTCAGCACCTGGTAAAGCGCCGTCGCGTAGGTCGCGGCGATGGCGGCGATCAGCGAGGTTCGCGCATCGGGCTCCCAGCCGGCAAGCAGCAGGCCGGCCATGAACACGAGCAGCAAAGTCGGGCGCACGACATAAGCGGGTGCGAGTGCGGCGACTGCCCAGGCATTGGCGCGGGCGATGCCTTGCAGCGTGTCGGACAATGCGATCATCGGCAGCATCACGATGCCGAGCGCGAAGGGTACGATGTAATACGGTTCGACCGAGCCGGAAAAAAGGTACAAGCCCAGCGCGCCGAGAGCGGCGATCGAGCTGGATGCGACCAGCGTAAAGATGCGGCTGCCGAACAGGATGCCGCGCAGATGATCCGGCCGATCCGTTTCGCGATATTCCGGAATGAAGCGGATCACCGCCGTGTGGAAGCCGAAGCAGGAAAGGTTGCCGAGAATTACCACGGCGACCCAGACCAGCACGAAGATGCCGTATTCGAAAGACCCCATCCAGCGGGCCATGAAGACCTGGCTGATGAAGGCGATGGCCGCGCTCAAGATGCGGATGGCGAAGGCGATCAGCGAAATGCGGCCAGCCTGATCGCGCGCATCGCGCGGGATCAACAAGGCGTCGACCTGGTCGAGCAAGGGACGAGCCCGGCTCGCCAATCGCTCCGGCAGGAAGCGCTCGGCCGTCGTTGCCGCCGAAAAACGCACACACATACTCCGACTTCGATGGTCTTTTCTCTAGCGCGGAGTCTTTAAAAAACGGTTCGGGCTAGATCGATGGAGCATCCATCCGTGGATGGGACGGTGCGACGTTCAGCGTTGACACCCCCACCCCTTACCCCTCCCCTCAAGGGGGAGGGGGGACTGAGGCCTCGCGCTGGGTGGGACCGCGGTCAGAAGCGCCACGATGAGGCTTGGTGGTGATACTGCAGGTGAAGCGCAAAGATGCCAGCCAGGTGGCAAGGGCCGAAGTAATGCACCACGATGACGCCTCCCTCCCCCTTGAGGGGAGGGATAAAGGGTGGGGGTAACAACCTTTCCACCGCCACGACGACTCCCGCCAAGGATCTTGCCGTCCGCCAACCCGCCCCAACCGCGCAACAAAAAACCGGCCCTTTCGAGCCGGTTTCTTATTCGTCCATCACTACGTCTCAGGCGAACGTGCCGTGGCAGTGCTTGTATTTCTTGCCCGAACCGCAGGGGCAGAGCTCGTTGCGGCCGACCTTGCCCCAGGTGGATTGGTCGTTGGGGTCGCGATCTTCCGGGGCAACCACGCGGGTGTCTTCGCGCTCGATCAGCGCCAGATCGCCGCCGCCCTGATAGACTTCGCTCTCGTTGAAGTCGTCCTCGCCGGTGGTCGCGTCGATATGCTCGCCGAACATGCGTGGGGCATCCGGCAGCGGCTCTTCGGCGGCCTGGCGCACCAGTTCCACGCGCATCATCTGGCTGGTCACGACCTCGCGCAGATTGGCGAGCAGGGCCTGGAACAGCTCGAAGGACTCGCTCTTATATTCGTTGAGCGGATCGCGCTGAGCATAACCGCGCAGGCCCACGGCCGAACGCAGATGATCGAGATTGACGAGATGCTCGCGCCACAGATGGTCGAGCGTCTGCAGCAGGATCGACTTCTCGACATAAGCCAGCACGTCCGGGCCGAAACGCTCTTCGCGCGCCTTGGCGGCAGCTTCGGCTGCTTCGGTGATGCGGGCGTGGATGTCGTCTTCAGCAATGCCTTCTTCGGCCGCCCAGTCCACAATCGGCAGATCGAGGTTCAGCCCTTCGCGCACGGCCTCCTGCAGGCCCGCCACGTCCCACTGCTCGGCATAGGCCGTTTCGGGGATGTGCTTGGCGACCAGTGCGTCGATCACCTCTTCGCGCATTTCCTTGACGACTTCGCCGAGTTCCTCGCCGCCTTCCATCATCTCGATGCGCTGTTCGAACACCACCTTGCGCTGGTCGTTCATGACATCATCGTATTTCAGGACGTTCTTGCGCATGTCGAAGTTGCGGGCTTCGACCTTCTTCTGCGCCTTTTCCAGAGCCTTGTTGATCCAGGGATGGATGATGGCCTCGTCTTCCTTGAGGCCGAGGCGTTGCAGCATGGAATCCATGCGGTCGGAGCCGAAGATGCGCATCAGGTCGTCCTGAAGCGAAAGGTAGAACTTCGAGCGGCCCGGATCGCCCTGGCGACCGGAGCGGCCGCGCAGCTGGTTGTCGATGCGGCGCGACTCATGGCGCTCGGTGGCCAGCACATAAAGGCCGCCTGCAGCGATCGCGATTTCCTTCAAACGCTTGATGTCGTCCTTGATCGCCTGCTCGGCCGCATCACGCTCCGGACCGGCTTCCATGTCGCCGAGTTCCTGCGCAATGCGCATATCGGCATTGCCGCCGAGCTGGATGTCGGTGCCGCGTCCGGCCATGTTGGTGGCGATGGTGATGGCGCCCGGCGCACCGGCCTGGGCAACAATGGTCGCTTCCTGCTCGTGGTGGCGGGCGTTGAGGACCTGGAAGCCCTTCACGCCGTCCTTGCGCAGCCGCTCGGCCAGCAGTTCCGACTTCTCGATGGAGGTCGTGCCCACGAGGATCGGCTGCTTCTTCTCGGCCGCCGCCTTGATCTCGCGCACGATCGCCCGGTACTTTTCCTCGACCGTACGATAAACCTCGTCGTCCTCGTCCAGACGCTGCACGGGCAGGTTGGTCGGCACTTCGACCACTTCGAGATTGTAGATGTTGCCGAATTCTTCCGCTTCCGTTGCCGCCGTGCCGGTCATGCCGGCCAGCTTCTTGTACATGCGGAAGTAGTTCTGGAAGGTGATCGAAGCCAGCGTCTGGTTCTCGGGCTGAACCTGGACGTGTTCCTTGGCTTCCAGCGCCTGGTGCAGGCCTTCCGAATAGCGGCGGCCCGGCATCATGCGGCCGGTGAATTCGTCGATGATGACGATTTCGTCGTTGCGGACGATGTAGTCCTTGTCGCGCTGGAACAGGCGATGGGCCTTCAGCGCGTTGTTGACGTGGTGGACGATCGAGACATTCTCGATGTCGTAGAGCGAGTCACCCTTCAACAGGCCGGCCGCGCTCAGCATGGTCTCGATCTTTTCCGTGCCTTCTTCGGTGAAGATCGCGGTGCGCTGCTTTTCATCGACCTCGTAATCGGCCGCTTCGAGCTGCGGCATGAAGCCGTCGACGGCGAGATAAAGGTCGGACTTGTCTTCGAGCGGGCCGGAAATGATCAGCGGCGTGCGCGCTTCGTCGACCAGGATCGAGTCCACTTCGTCGACGATGGAATAGTTATGACCGCGCTGCACCATCTGCGCGCGCTCATATTTCATGTTGTCGCGCAGATAATCGAAGCCGAGCTCGTTGTTCGTGCCGTAGGTCACGTCGCAGGCATAGGCCGCCTTGCGCTGCTCGTCGGAAAGCCCGTGCACGATGATGCCGGTGGACAGGCCGAGGAAGGAATAAAGGCGGCCCATCTGTTCGGCGTCGCGGCTGGCCAGATAGTCGTTGACCGTCACGACATGCACGCCCTTGCTTTCAAGGGCGTTGAGATAGACCGGCAGGGTGGCGACCAGCGTCTTGCCTTCACCGGTGCGCATTTCGGCGATGTCGCCTTCATGCAGAACCATGCCGCCGATCAGCTGCACGTCGAAATGACGCATGCCGAACACGCGCTTGGACGCCTCGCGAACCGTGGCGAAAGCCGGAACCAGGATGTCGTCGAGCGAACGGCCAGCAGCGATCTGCGCCCTGAACTCGTCCGTGCGCGCCCGCAGGGCTTCATCGGACAAGCCGGACAGTTCCGGCTCCAGCGCGTTGATCGCGGCTACTTTGGAACTGAATCCTTTGACGCGACGATCATTGGACGATCCGAAAATCTTGCGGGCAAAGCCGCCGAAGCTGACCATCCTGTGGTCCTTTCAATCGTAAACCGCGAAGGCGAGGCCGGGTTGCCCCGTTTCCACCCGATCCGTCTCGGCAATCATATGGAAGTGAAGCGGAATGAACGAAATGGGCGCCTGAATCCGTTCTGGACGCAAAGTTGTGCGAGAGATAAGAGGGGGCCCGAGCGATGTCAACGCTGCGCGAAGTGCACTGGTCGACCTTGAATTCCGACACATTTGATGTGGCTGAGTTCACGAAGGGCGGTTAGCGAAGCGACCGTCACACGAGTTTTCCTTCCTGGAGATGACTTCATGTCTTTTTCTTTCCACCGTCCGCTGGCGGCCGCGCTCCTGACCGGAGCTCTTCTTGCCAGCACCAGCTTCGGCGCGCTGGCCCAGAGTGATGCCGTTGTTGCAACGGTGAATGGTCAGCAGATCACCGAAGCACAGCTGACCCTGGCCGAAAGCGATCTGGATCCGCAGTTCGCGCAGCTGCCGCCGGAACAGAAGCGGGCCGCCGCTTTGTCGGCGCTGATCGAAATCAAGCTGCTGTCGGCAAAGGCCGAGGCCGATGGCCTGGCCGAGAAGCCTGAGTTCAAGCAGCGCATGGAATTCCTGCGCCAGCGCGCGCTTCATAGCGCCGTTGTGGAGCAGGACATCGCGGCCGGCGTGACCGATGACGCGATCCGCGCCCGCTACGACCAGGAAATCGCCAAGCAGCCGGCGGTCAACGAGGTTCATGCCCGCCACATCCTGGTGAAGACCAAGGAAGAAGCCGACGCTGTCATCAAGCAGCTCGATGAGGGCGGCAACTTCGAAGCTATCGCCAAGGAGAAGTCGACCGATGGCGCGGCAGCGCAGGGCGGCGATCTCGGCTATTTCGGCCCGAACCAGATGGTGCCTGAGTTCGAAAAGGCGGCCTTCGCGCTCGAGCCCGGCCAGTACACCAAGACGCCGGTGCAGACGCAGTTCGGCTTCCACGTCATCAAGGTGGAAGACAAGCGCGAACAGCAGCCGCCGGCTTTCGAGCAGGTGAAGGATCAGGTTCGCTCGCTGCTTTTGCGCGACAACTACCTGAAGCTGGTTCGTGATCTGCGCGGGTCCGCCGATGTGCAGATCCCCGATGCGGCCTTGAAGGCGACGGTGGATTCCATCGACAAGGCCCAGGCTGGCCAGCCCGGCGGTGACGCTGCTGGCGAGGCGCCGGCAGACGCGGCTCCGGCTGGTGACACGCCCGCAGGCGACGCGCCGGCTACGGACACCCCGGCTGAAGAAGCGCCGGCCACGCAGCAGTAAGCTCGGGCCAACTGGACGATATCGAAAGGGCGCCTTCGGGTGCCCTTTTCCTTTGTCGCGGCATGGCGGCGAAGCCTGCCTCGCACAGGGAAATGCCCCGCAGCGTCTTGCGCGCGGCAAGCCCATGCGCCAAACGGAACGCAGTCGATCCTGAGACCGCTTGTTTCGAGGCAGATCATGTCCACCACCATCTCCCCGCTCGCTCCGAAAAGCTTTCCCGATATGCCTGATATCGAAGGCGTGCGGATCGCCACCGCGCAGGCTGGCATAAAGTACAAGAACCGCACTGACCTCCTTGTGATGGTGTTCGATGAGGGGACTGCCGCCGCCGGCGTTTTCACGCGCTCGCGCTGCCCGTCCGCTCCGGTGGATCTGTGCCGACAGAATCTCAGCAACGGAACCGCGCGCGTGCTGGTGGTCAATTCCGGCAACGCCAACGCCTTCACGGGCAAAAAGGGTCGCGAAACCACGCAGGCGACCGCAAAGGCCGCTGCGGCTGCGGCCGGCTGCGACGAGGCAAACGTGTTTCTGGCATCCACCGGCGTGATCGGAGAGCCGCTCGATCCTGCCCGCTTTACCCATCTGCTGGGCGATCTCGCTTCATCCGCCGAGCCGTCGCTGTGGGCCGATGCCGGCAAGGCGATCATGACCACCGATACCTATCCAAAATATGCCACGCGCACGGTCGATCTCGGCGGCACGGCCGTGACAATCAACGGTATCGCGAAGGGTGCCGGCATGATCGCGCCGGATATGGCGACCATGCTGTCCTTCGTCGCCACCGATGCGCCGATCGCCGCACCCGTGTTGCAGGCGATGTTGTCGCAAGCCGTTTCCGGCACCTTCAACGCGGTAACCGTCGACAGCGACACGTCCACCAGCGATACGCTGATGCTGTTTGCCACCGGCAAGGCCGCTGGCCGGGGTGCCCCAGCGATCGATACAACCGACGATCCGCGTCTCGATGCCTTCAAGGCCGCTTTGGCCGATCTCCTGAAAGTCCTGGCGCTTCAGGTCGTGCGTGACGGCGAGGGCGCACGCAAGGAGGTCGAGATCACCGTCACGGGTGCTGAAAGCGACCAGTCCGCCAAGCGCATCGCGCTCTCCATCGCCAACTCGCCGCTGGTGAAAACGGCGGTGGCCGGCGAAGACGCCAACTGGGGCCGCGTCGTCATGGCCGTCGGCAAATCCGGTGAACCGGCCGACCGCGATCGCTTGGCCATTTCCTTCGGCGACATCCGCGTCGCGCATGAGGGCGAACGCGATCCCGCCTATTCGGAAGCCGCGACATCCGCCTATATGAAGAGTGACGAGATCCTGATCACCGTCGATATCGGGCTGGGCGACGGCAAGGCGACCGTCTGGACCTGCGATCTCACCAAGGAATATGTCGCCATCAACGGTGATTACCGGTCTTAGGAATACCTATGCCAGATCATCTTCCGGATCGCTCATTGCATCTTGGCCTCGTGCGCCGCTTCGAAGCCGCGGGATTTCGCGCGTGGCCGGCTGCGGATGTGCAATATGACGGCACCTGGGTGATCCGGCTCACGCCCGGCCATGACGCCAAACGCTTGAACTCGGTCAATCCGCTCGATCCTGGCGACCTGCACGATCTGGACAATCGCATCGCGCGGGCTGCCGAACGCTTCACCGCCGCCGGCCGGCCGCTCACCTTTCGCTTGTCGCCGCTGGCCGGCGAAAAGCTCGAGGCGCATTTCGATGCCGCTGGCTGGGACACGATCCGGCCTTCGCTGGTGATGGCGCTTGGTCTGGAAGGCGACACGCCGGTTGGCGATGCGATGGACCAGATCCCGCTGAAAGATGTCGATCGCTTCATCACCGCAGCGCTCGAAGTGCACGGGCTCGGTCCGGCGCGTGCACCGGGTCTCACCGACATCATTCGCGCTATCGAACCGGAAGTCGGTTTATTCGCGCTTGAAGCCGAGGATCATCCGCTGGCGTCCGCAATCTGCGTTCAGGATCGCGATCTCGCCGGCCTGTTCGAGGTCGCGACCCATGTGAAGGTTCGCGGCCAGGGCTACGGCCGCCGTGTTGTTCTGTCAGCCTTGAAATGGGCCAAGCTGCGCGGTGCCAAGCTCGCCTGGTTGCAGGTCGAAGCCAACAACGAAGTCGCCATCAAGCTCTACCGGTCGATCGGTTTTGAAGCGGTGTACGGCTATCATTATCGCCGCCCGCAAGGGGCTGTCGCGGAAGCCGAAGCATGAGCGACACCAAGAAGCTCGTTCTGGTTGTCGCCTGCGCTCTGGTGGATTCCGACAACCGCGTGTTGCTGGCACAGCGGCCGGAAGGTAAGTCGCTCGCCGGTTTGTGGGAATTCCCAGGCGGCAAGGTCGAGCTCGGCGAAACGCCTGAGCTGGCGCTGGTGCGCGAGCTGAAGGAAGAGCTGGGCATCGACACCAAGGTGAGTTGCCTCGCGCCGCTGACGTTTGCCAGCCACACCTATGACAGCTTCCATCTGCTGATGCCGCTTTATGTCTGCCGCCGTTACTGGGGCACGCCGCAGCCACTGGAAGCCCAGGCGCTGAAATGGGTACGACCCACCAAGCTGCGCGATTACCCGATGCCGCCCGCCGACGAGCCGTTGATTTCGCATCTTATCGATTTGCTTTGAGGCCGGTCTGGCGCCAATCCTTACCGGCAGGCTTAACAAAGCTTTTAGGCACTCGTGACAATTTGAAGGCAACAGCAGGGCTTAAAACTGCTGACGCCAACAGGAGAGTCAACGATGCGCAGGGATATGAACTTGCCACCGGAGCCGAGCAGGCACGAAGCCTTCTTCTCGGCCTGCCGATCCGTCCTCGTCCGCTCAGCCCTTCTTTTCAGCACGGCCGGCGTGGCGCTGACCCTGTTTCTGGCGCCGATGATGGTGCGGGAAGAGCGGGGCGTCATGGGTAGTGTCGGGGGCAGCAGCGACCTCGATTACACCGCCACCGGCAGCATCAACACACCGGGCACCTACACGGTTCGCCGCAGCGTCCTGTCGCAGAAGCCGGGCGGCGTTTGCGTCATCCGCGACGATGGCCGTCAGGTCGGCGACTGCTGAAACGTCCAAGTCTCTGCTTTGACAAGCCGGTTTCTTAACGCCTGACAGCAAGGATGCCCCCACACAGGATTTGGGCATCCGAGATGATCCGACGGTTTATCAGGGACGAGCGTGGGGCCACGATGGTCGAATACGGCCTGATCGTCGCTTGTCTCGCGCTCGCCGTGCTGGTCGGCTTCGGCAACGCCACAAACGCGCTGACTTACCTCTGGGGCAACAACAACGGCCGCCTCATCCAGGCTTTGTCCGCCAATCAGTAATCAGCGCGGTTTAAGCGCCTCCGCCAGAGACGCCGTTGCACTGCCGCGCGCGGCCGGCTTCTGCTGCGAGGCATGCGGCGCCCAGCCCGAGAGCCAGACAATCGAGAATGTCGCGCGGATGCGCCCGTCCGGATCGGAATAGCGCTCGGCGTAGATTTCCGAGGCGCGCATGAACAGCGCCAGGCTTGCCGGCTTGCGGCTGCGCGCGATCATGGCATTGGCCGCACCCATCGCTCGCAGATCCTTCGTCAAGGCAAACAGGTTGTCGTAGCGAACGGTCAGCGTTTCCAGATCGGCAACGGGCAGAGCGAAGCCCGCGCGCTGAAGCAGCCCGCCGGCATCGCGCACATCGGTGAAAGGCAGAACGCGCGGGCTCGCTCCGTCGCTCAGCTCCGCTTCGGCCTGAAGGAAACTGTCGCGCAATTCGGCCAAAGTGCCGGCACCCGGAAACGCGGCCAGAAACAACCCGTCGGGCCTGAGCGCGCGCCGGATCTGGATCAAACTGCCCGGAATGTCGTTCGCTTCGTGCAAGGACAGAAGCGACACGATCAGGTCCATGCTTTCCGGTTCGAACGGCACGATTTCGGGCGTGGCCACCTGACCCTCGCCGTCGTTCAGAAGCTCGGGCATCGCTTCCACGCGGGTGACATGATCGACCTTGCCGCTCGCCTGAAGGGCCGATGCCGCGTGGCCGGTCAGCGAAAACAGCGTCGCGGCATCCGGGAAATGCCGCTCTACCGTGGCCAGCCGCTCAAGGAGATCGTCGGCACTCAGCCGCATCAGGAAGTCCACGCCTTGTTCGGCACGGTGCAGAAGAGCGCGGCGCTTGTGCTGCAGGCTCAGCGCGGTATCGACAATCGGCTCCAACGCTGGCACTCCTGATGGATCATGAACAGGGGGGTGCTTTTACGTGTTCGCCGCGCCTTTGATCAAGACACGGCTTTTGTTGGCGCCGACGGTCCTTGCCCGTGCCGCCGGCAAGCTCCTGTTCCCTCCGATCTGCCTGGGCTGTCAAACACAGGTCGCCGTGCCCGGTTCGCTGTGCGGCACCTGCTGGTCCAACCTGCGCCTGATCGACAAGCCGTATTGCCCGGTGATGGGCACGCCGTTCCGCGAAGACAAGGGCGACATCTTCCTGTCCGCCGAGGCCATCGCCAGCCCGCCGCCTTTTGCCCGCCTGCGCTCCGCCGCCATCCATACCGGCCTGGCGCGGCGCATGGTGGGCGATCTGAAGTATCGTGACCGCACCGATCTCGCCCCCTGGATGGCGCGCTGGATGCTGCGCGCCGGCAGCGAACTGCTCGACCAGGCCGACCTCATCGTTGCCGTGCCCTTGCATCGCCGCCGCTTCTTCCAGCGCCGCTACAACCAATCCGCCGAACTCGCCCGCAGCCTGTCAGCCCTGACCGGCCTCCCTTTCGAACCCGACCTCATCCACCGCACGCGTCCCACACGCCAGCAAGTCGGCCTCCATGCCAAACAGCGGCAGGACAATGTTCGCGGCGCCTTTCGCGTGCATCCAAAAGCCAAGACAAAGCTCAAAGGCAAACGCGTGCTCCTGATCGACGACGTCTACACCACCGGCGCCACCGTCTCCGCCGTCACCCGCACCCTCCTGCGCAACGGCGCATCAGCCGTCGACATCCTCACCTTCTCCCGTGTCCTGCCCGATCAGCTCGATCTGGAAGAGGATGAAGGGTGATGCGAGGGCTTTGACGAATGCGCGGCATTGGATTATATTTCTGGAGGTGGGGAGCAGGCTGCACACCTACTCCCCGGTTTGCCTTTAGATGAAGATGTTGACCCGGAGTGCTATTGACCAGCCGCTCCGGGTCTTCTTCATTTCAAAGCTGACGTTCAGTGGAAGAACCACATCATCGTCACCTCCATTTTGAAGGCAAGGCTGTTGCCTCAGTCGGGAAAGCCCATCTCTCCCGATCGCGCCGGCTGGTCGGGGCGCTGCTGCTTCTGCCTTCAAAATTTGAAAACAAGCCATCTTCTTTATTGCAGGGTTTGAACCCGAACAAGCGGGGAGGGCTTCCAGCCGCCTTTGCGCATCTCTATATAGGCGGCTCAAGGATTTCTGATGGGAACGCATATGGCTGATGTTGTGATCTATACGCGCGTGGGCTGCGGCTATTGCACGGCGGCCAAGAAGCTGCTCGACAAGAAGGGCGTTTCCTATACCGAGCACGATGCGAGCTTTTCGCCGGAACTTCGTCAGGAAATGATGACACGCTCCAAGCGCTCGACCTTCCCGCAGATCTTCATCGACGACACCCATGTCGGCGGTTGCGACGATCTCCATGCGCTGGATGCATCCGGCAAGCTGGATCCGCTTCTAGCGGCCTGAGGATCTCCCATGGCGATTTTCACCGCTGCGGCCGTGCAGATGTGTTCGGGCACGACAATCGCCGAAAACATCGCGGCGATGGAAACACTGGTGCGCGAAGCCGCCTCGCGAGGCGCTACCTATGTGCAAACGCCGGAGATGACCGGCGCGCTGGTGCGCGATCGTCCGGCCTTGCGCGCCATGTTGCGCACTGAGGCGGAAGACCTCGTCGCTCAGGCCGGTCAGCGTCTGGCTGGTGAACTCGGCATCACCCTGCATATCGGTTCCACGGCCATCGCGCTCGATGATATCAGCGAAAACGGCAAGGTCGCCAACCGCGCCTTCCTGTTCGGGCCCGACGGCGCGCGGATCGCCACCTATGACAAGATCCACATGTTCGACGTCGATCTCGATCGCGGCGAAAGCTGGCGCGAATCCGCGACCTACCAGCCTGGCGAGAAAAGCGTGGTCGCCACACTGCAGTTTGCGACGCTCGGCGTGGCCGTCTGCTACGATTTGCGCTTTCCGCAGCTGTTCCAGGCGCAGGCGCTGGCCGGCGCCGAGGTGCTCACCGTGCCCGCTGCCTTCACGCGCCAGACAGGCGAAGCGCATTGGCATGTGCTGCTGCGCTCCCGCGCCATCGAAAACGGCGCCTTCGTGATTGCGGCCGCCCAGTCCGGCCGGCATCAGGACGGGCGCGAAACCTTCGGCCATTCGATGATCATCGATCCATGGGGCGCAATCCTGGCCGAAGCCACGAGCGGGGAACCGCAGGTGATTACGGCCGAGATCGACACCGCCAAGGTCGCGGACGCCCGCAAGAAGATCCCGAACCTGCGCAATGCTCGCGCGTTCGAGGTCGCGCGGATTGGCGGTCAGGGGCAGGCACAGGCCGCGGAATGATCTCCTATTCGCTTCATTGCACTGAAGGCCACGACTTCGAAGCCTGGTTTCGCAATGCCGGGGATTATGACGGCCAAGCGCAGCGCGGGCTCGTGACTTGCCCGACCTGCGGTTCCGCCAAAATCAGCAAGGCGCTGATGGCGCCTGCCGTGTCCACCGGCAAGCGGCGGGAAAAGCTCGCTTTGGCAGCCGGTGCCGAGCAGGCCAAGATGATCGCGCAGCTGCAGGACCTTGCCCGCAAGGTGCGGAGCTCGGCCGAAAATGTCGGCGACAAGTTCGCGGAAGAAGCGCGCAAGATCCATTTCGGCGAAACGGAAGCGCGCGGCATCTACGGCGAAGCCACGCTCGAAGAAGCCAAGAGCCTCGCCGAAGACGGCGTCGGCTTCCTGCCGCTGCCGGCTTTGCCCGAAGAGCAGAATTGAAGAATGGGGCGTTCAGCGAGCTGTTAGCTCAGAACCAGACGTGGAGGACAATGATGCCGCAGAAACGTACCGCGATCCGGGCCGGCCTGCTGGCATCGGTCTTGTTGTGGGCGGTCCCAGGATTTTCGCAGGATGCCAGCGAGGTCGTCGATAGTGCGTTTGCCAAGATGCATGCGGCCGAAACCGAGCAGGATTTCATGCTGGCCGCACAAGAGGTCGTGCGTCTCGGTGATGCGGCCATCCCGGATCTGACGCGACGTTTCGTTGCTGCACAGGATGAAGCAGGCCGGATCGAGACGAGCTATCTGCTAGCCACGATCCTTGCCCAGTCCAAGTTCCAGCGCAGAGTGCCCGAGCTTCCACCGGAACTCGTTCCGACACTTGCCAAGCTCCTGCATGAACCGGCGGATATTTCACTGGAAGCCAATCTCGCCAATTTGGCGGGTTTCGCGCCGCCTCATCCCCAGGAGCTAGCGCCCGGACTGCTGGCTCTCCTGGAGCGTACGCAAGACCCTAGTCTCCAGGCGACCACGTCGGCGGCCCTCGTTTATCAGGGCGAAGGCGTCGTGCCCTTCGTTCAGGAGGCTCTGTTGCGAAGCAAGGACGATCGCTTCAGCGGCAACCTCGCGCATATCTTGCAAGGAAGTGAGACCCTTCCGGACGATGTGAAGGCGAAGCTTCGCAGCCTGCTTGAATCAGATGATGCGGAAGCCCGTCAGATGGCATCCCGCACTCTGTCAAAAGCCGGCGACCGCGATCCTGCCATGCTGGACGCCGCCTTGCGAGATCTCGAAACCGCGCAATCGGAGGTGGATCTTGCAATGGCGACCATTCGCGTTCAAGAAAACACCGATCGAAGCCAACGCGTTGCGAACGCGCTGAAGACAGCTTTCGAAACCAAAGCGAACCGCATTGAGGAGCGCCGACAGATCATTGTGGCCCTCTCAAAGTCCGGTACGCCCGGCCTCCAGGCCTATCTCGATCTCGTGAAAACCGCGCCGAACGTCGAAGTGTTCGAGCATCTTACGATCGCGGTACCGAGCGAGCTCAAGAACGATCCCCGCGTGGCCGATCTTCTCATCTCCGCTTTGATCGCTGCGAAAGACGAGGCGATGGTCAAGAGTGCAACCTTCGCGCTCGCAAAGCTGCCGAGCATCGCGCAGCCAGCGATCAAGGAAGCCCTTGCCCGCGACGATCTCGATGTCGAGACCATGCAGCGACTGCACGCCGTCGGCGCTGTTGCCGGCTGGCCGCCATCGCGTCAGTAATCTGCAGCCTCAGTTGAAGCCCGGCCGTTCCGCCAGCACCATGTAGTTCACGTCCATGTCGCGGGATTGGCCCCAGCGGTCGGTTAGGGGGTTGAAGGTCACGCCGGTGCGGTCGATGACGCTCAGGCCGCCGGCGCGCAGAGCGGTTTCCAACTCTTCCGGGCGCACCAGCTTTTCGAACTGATGCGTGCCGCGCGGCAGCCAGCGAAGCACGTATTCGGCACCGATGATGGCGAGGCCCCAGGCTTTCAGCGTGCGGTTGATTGAGGCCACGAACATGATGCCACCCGGCTTCACCATGGCGGATGTCTTGGAGATGAACAGGTCGACATCTGCGACGTGCTCGACCACTTCCATGTTGAGGATGACGTCGAACTGTTCGCCAGCGTCAGCGAGGGCTTCCGCCGTCGTGGCGCGATAATCGATCGTCAGATTGCCTTCGGCCGCATGGAGCTTGGCGACTTCGATATTGGTTTCAGAGGCGTCGGCACCGACGACCGTCGCACCGAGACGCGCCAGTGGCTCGCACAACAAGCCACCGCCGCAACCGATATCCAGAATGCGCAGACCATCGAAGGGGCGTGCGGCATGCGGGTCGCGGCCGAAGCGGGCGGCAACCTGATCGCGGATATAGGCCAGACGCACCGGGTTGAACTTGTGCAGGGGCTTGAACTTGCCGGTCGGATTCCACCACTCGGCCGCGAGCCGCGAAAAGCGCTCGACTTCGCCGGTATCGATCGTGGTTCGCCCGATCGTGGTTTGCGCTGCATCCGCCATGACAAAGGTCTCCGGTTAGGCGTATCCCAAGTCGGGCGCAGCCGCTGTGAAGTCAAGGGAATAGCAAAGCGTCACGCGCGTAGGATTGACGCGGTTTGTTCTCGACATGCATGAAAGCAGCCGCCAAAATAGGGCACCGTCATGAGCCCATCGGGCTCGGGCCCATCCGCATGTGGATGGCTGGGCGGTTCGCAGGGGTATGATGATCTGGCGTCGGTTCTTTCTGGCCGCAGCGGGCCTTTTGTCGTGCGGCGCGGCGTCGGCAGTGGAACTGACCACGCCGCTGGCCGGCGGCGGCGAAGACCTGACGCTGTTCGGCCCGCGGCTCGAAGCCGTGCAGGGCGCTCCGATCCCCTTGCCGACCGGTTCGTCAGCCGCGCTCGAACCTTTTGCCGGAACCCTGGTGTTTTCCGAATCCCGGCTTGGCACGACGGGCGCGGGGGCGGAAGTCGATGCGCGGCTGAACAAGGACCCCTTGTTTTTTCCGGCCGTGCGGCTGCGCTTCAGCACGCTGGGCAGTGATCTTGTGCCTGCCACGCAGGAGACCATCCGCATCGGCTCGCTACCCGGCGATGCCGGCTATTGGGACGTGAAGGTTGCACCGGGCAAGGTCTGGTCCGACCCTGCCGATGGCGGTTGGTCGCGGGCGTCGTTTCCGTTTGAGCTTGTGTCCCCATCCGGCGAGATCGGCCATCACGGCCATGCCACGTTCCGTTATCGTGGGCGTGAAATCGGTCCCGTCAGCTACCGGCTTTTTTCCCTTCCCGGCGGAGACGCTGCAAAAAGCTTCGCTGCGGCCGGCGTGCTGATGCCGCGCCTCGACCGCGAGATCTTCTCGCTTCCGGAAGACTAGCGCGCTGAGGTCTCCGCTGCGTCCATCTGCGGCATCGCTTCGATGCGGGCGGCGGTGAGTTCCTGCAACCGCCAGAGATAGCGGTCGTGGATGCCCATCTCTTCCAGGTGCGACACGGTGGCGAACAGATATTCCGCCATGGAGCCGCGAAAGCCGCAGGCGGTGGCCAGCACATCGGCGGTCTGCTCATCGCTGAGATCGCCGATATAGCGGCCACTCTTGCGGTTCATGGCAAAGGTCAGAACGGTGAGGCGTCCGCCGTCCGTTTCCACCGGGATCCAGCGCGGCGGAAAAGCGGTTGGCCGCATGCTCATTTCGCGCCGAAGGAGGCGATGGATATTGGCATCGAGCGCATCGTCCGGCAAGCGGTAAACAACGCCGGTGCAGGAGCCGCCTCGATCGAGCGCCAGCATCACGCCCGGTTGCTCGCGATTGCCTCGAAAGCGATAGTCCCAGCCCAGACAAAAAGCGCGGTGCCAGCCGCGGGCGCGCGCGATGCGTTTGTCCGTGAAGTCGAAATCCGGGTTCCAGATCAACGAACCGTAAGCGAAGACCCACAAACCGTCCTTCGGTGCCTGCGCGATCAGTTCTGCGGCAATCTCGTCGTAATCGGCCTGCGTGATCGGCACCATGCCGTCGACCGGTTGGAAGCCTGGATCGGGGATGTCGCGGGCAAGCCGCGCGACATGATCGGCGGTGAGCGTCATGGATCTCTGTTTTGACTGGCGCGGCATGAACGGTCCTGCAAATTGCTTAGCCTAAAAGGTTAGGCATTGCTTGCGCTGGCGCAACCCAGTTGCTTGCGCGGCGAACGGGTTTTGGTTATGGACGCCGCATCCGCCTCGGGCTTCCACCAGAGGCATCTTCAAGCATTCAAGCGCCAAGTACCTCGACCGGGATATGCGCGTACAACTCTAAAGGCAGCAGATCCGTGGCGCGTATCGTGATGAAATTCGGCGGAACATCCGTCGCCGACATCGCCCGCATTCGCGTGGTGGCCCAACACGTCAAACGCGAGGTCGATGCCGGCCATGAAGTGGCTGTGGTCGTATCGGCTATGTCCGGCAAGACCAACGAGCTGGTTGCCTGGACGCGTGACGCGTCGCCCATGCATGATGCGCGCGAATATGATGCCGTGGTCGCGTCCGGCGAACAGGTGACCGCGGGACTCCTGGCCATCGCCTTGCAGCATATCGGCATCGATGCGCGGTCCTGGGCTGGCTGGCAGATCCCGATCCGCACCGACGGCGCCCATGGCGCGGCCCGCATTACCGAGATCGACGGATCTGAACTCGTGCGCCGCTTCGGCATTGGCCAGGTCGCAGTGATTGCCGGTTTCCAAGGCATCGGCCCAGACAACCGCATCGCCACGCTTGGCCGTGGCGGTTCGGATACGAGCGCAGTCGCCATCGCCGCCGCCGTGAAGGCCGATCGCTGCGATATCTATACCGACGTGGACGGCGTTTACACGACCGATCCGCGCATCGAGCCAAAGGCACGCCGCTTGAACCGCGTTTCCTTCGAGGAAATGCTGGAACTCGCCTCGCTCGGCGCCAAGGTTCTGCAGGTTCGCTCGGTCGAGCTTGCCATGGTGCACAAGGTGCGTACCTTCGTGCGTTCGTCTTTCGAGGATCCCAACGCGCCCGGCATGGGGGATTTCCATAACCCGCCCGGCACACTCATTTGCGACGAGGATGAAATCGTGGAACAGCAGGTCGTGACCGGTATCGCTTATGCCCGCGACGAAGCGCAGATATCGCTCCGCCGCGTTTCGGATCGTCCCGGTGTTGCGGCCGGCATCTTCATGCCGCTGGCCGAAGCCAACATCAATGTCGATATGATCGTCCAGAACATTTCCGAGGACGGTTCGCGCACCGACATGACCTTCACCGTGCCGGCCGGCGACCTCGACAAGGTCCGCGTCGTGCTCGACCAGATCCAGAAGGACATCGGCATCGACACCGTGCAGTCCGAAAGCGGCATGGCCAAGATTTCGGTGGTCGGCATGGGCATGCGAAGCCACGCCGGCGTCGCGGCCATGGCCTTCAAGGCGCTGGCCGATCGCGGCATCAACATTCGTGCGATCACGACGTCGGAAATCAAGATTTCCATTCTGATCGACGCGGCCTATACCGAATTGGCGGTTCGCACGCTGCATTCGGTCTATGGACTGGACAAGCAGTAGCTTAAACGCTCAACTTCGGGGTGAGGTTGGTTGGCCAGCGGATGCGTTCCGCCGGCCGTTAAGGTGATACGATCGATGCGTGACCAGGCCGCAGGACCGCGAGTGCTTTTGAAGCGCCTGCGCGAGCTTATGGCCGAAGCGCTGGAGCCGCAGGAACGCCTCGACCGCATCGTGCGCGAGATCGCGCAGCAGATGGTCGCCGAAGTCTGCTCGCTTTACGTTCTGCGCTCCGACTCGGTTCTCGAACTTTATGCCACCGAGGGTCTGAATCCCGGCTCCGTCCACCTGGCGCAGTTGCGGCTGGGGCAGGGCCTTGTCGGCACGATCGCGGCCTCGGCCCGCGCGCTGAACCTCACCGACGCGCAGCAGCATCCGGCCTTCGCTTACCTCCCGGAAACCGGCGAAGAGATCTACAACTCCTTCCTCGGCGTACCGGTCTTGCGCGCTGGGCGGACGCTTGGCGTTCTCACCGTGCAGAACCGCACGATGCGCCATTACCGCGAAGACGAGATCGAGGCGCTGGAAACCACCGCCATGGTGATCGCCGAGATGATCGCCACAGGCGATCTCGCACGCCTGACGCGGCCCGGTCTCGAACTCGATCTCAGCCGTCCCGCTTCCTTCAACGGGCTTGCCTTCAATGACGGGGTCGGTCTTGGCCATGTCGTGCTGCACGAGCCGCGCGTTGTTGTCACCAACCTTTTCAACGAGGACAGCGAGGAAGAACTCGGCCGTTTGACCGAGTCGCTCGATTCGCTGCGGCTTTCCATCGACGACATGCTGTCGCGCCGCGATGTGGCGTTTGAAGGCGAACACCGCGCGGTGCTGGAAGCCTATCGCATGTTCGCGCATGATCGCGGCTGGGTGAGACGCCTGGAAGAAGCCGTGCGAAACGGTTTGACCGCGGAAGCTGCCGTGGAAAAGGTCCAGAGCGACATGCGCGCGCGCATGCAGCACATGACCGATCCGTATCTGCGCGAGCGGATGAGCGATTTCGACGATCTTGCCAACCGCCTGCTGCGCCAGCTGCTCGGCCGTGGGCCGGACGGGTTGGGCGAAGCTCTGCCGCGCGATGCTGTCGTCGTCGCCCGCCAGATGGGTGCGGCCGAACTGCTCGATTATCCCCGCGACCGCGTGCGCGGCCTCGTTCTGGAAGACGGTTCGATCACCAGCCATGTGGTGATTGTGGCGCGCGCCATGGGTATTCCTGTTGCCGGTCAGGTCAAGGGCGTGGTGTCCATGGCCGAAAACGGCGACGCGATTATCGTCGACGGCGAAGAAGGCCAGGTTCATCTGCGCCCGCAATCGGATGTGAAAGCCGCCTTCGCCGAAAAGGTCCGCTTCCGCGCCCGGCGCCAGGAACTCTATCGCGAGTTGCGCGACCGCCCGTCGAATTCAAAAGACGGCGTGCATGTCGATCTTCTGATGAATGCCGGTCTGGCCGTCGATCTGCCGCAGTTGGACGAATCGGGTGCGGCCGGCATCGGCCTGTTCCGCACCGAGCTGCAGTTCATGGTCGCCGCGACCTTCCCGCGTGCCGAAGCGCAGGAGCGGTTGTATCGCGACGTGCTGGACGCCGCCGGCCCGAAGCCCGTCACCTTCCGCACCATCGATATCGGTGGCGACAAGGTGCTGCCTTACTTCAAGGGCGCGCTGAACGAGGAAAATCCTGCGCTTGGCTGGCGCGCCATCCGCCTGACCCTGGATCGTCCAGGCTTCCTGCGTACCCAGCTGCGCGCTTTGCTCAAGGCTGCCGGCGGACGCGAACTGCGCTTGATGCTGCCGATGGTCACCGAGATCGACGAGATCGTGCAGGCGCGCGAGCTGCTCGACCGCGAAGTGCGCCATCTTTCCCGCTTTGCGCACCATTTGCCGACCAAGCTAAAGCTCGGCGCGATGCTCGAAGTGCCGTCGCTGATGTGGCAGCTCGACGAGCTGATGGCGGCTGTCGACTTCGTGTCGGTCGGCTCCAACGATCTGTTCCAGTTCATCACCGCCACCGATCGCGGCAGCGCGCTTCTGTCCGACCGCTTCGACCCGCTGTCCGCACCGTTCCTGCGCGCGCTCAAGCAGATCGTGGACGCCGGGCAGCGCCATAAGACGGCGGTGACCTTGTGCGGCGAACTCGCCGGTCGTCCCTTGTCCGCCATGGCCCTGATCGGCCTCGGCTTCCGCTCCATCTCCATGTCGCCGGCCGCGATCGGCCCGGTGAAGGCGATGTTGTGCGAACTGCCGGTGGCGGATCTCGAAGTCTGCATGGCCGATCTGCTGGGCCACCCCAATGCCCGTCATTCCGTTCGGTCGGATCTGCAAGCCTTCGCGGCCCAGCACGGCGTGCCTCTCTGATCGAATGGAAGATAGCGAACTTTTTCCGTTTGAGTTGGTGATAGCTGCTACGCCTCGTTCACTTCAGGCTAGTTCAGCTTCGCGCCAGAGCTGGAAGACGCAACTTCAAGACGCTGCACGCAAGCGGATCACAGATGTGATGGAGCTTACTTGGCTCGACGATCGTCCGCTTGCTGTTAGTCTATTCTACTTCTGCCCAGCGCCTATGGAAGGCGACATAGACAACATCATCAAGCCGGTCATGGATGCGCTGATCGGGATCGTCTACCCGGATGACAGCGTGGTCGAGCTTGTAGCAGTTCAGAAGTTTGAGCCGGATGTTGCGTGGTTCGTTGACCAGCCTAGCGAGATGCTCGCGATGGCACTAGATACAGAACCACCTGTTCTTTATGTGCGGGTAGATGACAACCTCGCCTGGAGGTATCGCTGATGTTGGTTGCCGAGAATACAGCCAGAGATGCCGAGCAGGCTTATCTTGAAGGTCTGCAGGCTCAATACGAGCGAAACGGATATCGTTTTGTCATCCATCCCCGGCGCCCGGAACTGCCGGAGTTTTTTGCATCATACGAGCCAGACGCGATAGCGACAAACGGTTCGCAGAACATCGCAATTGAGGTGAAATCACACATCACTCCTAGCGCTCAGCAATCTATCCAAAAAATCCGAAAGCTCTTCGAAGGCCGGGCAGATTGGGCGTTCAAAGTTGCTTATGTGGGGAAGACCAATGGCGAAGCGCAAAGCCTCCCATCTCTCGACCCGCGGGCAATTTCAGAGGGTATGAACAGCGTCGAACAATTAGTTGAAATTGGGCACTTACCGATGGCTTTCGTTGCTGCTTGGAGCTTGCTTGAGGCGGCTTTGAACAGTGTTGGCTCTGATGGGCATCGACATCCCCGGACACCCGGCACGGTTGTTCAAACGCTGGCGATGAACGGTTTCATTTCCGATGATGTCGAGAAGAGCTTGCGGTCGCTCATTGCACTTCGTAACCGCGTCGTGCATGGGGATCTGACGGCCGCACCTAGTCCTGACGATGTACGTCTCGTCTTGGATGTAGTCGGCACCATCTCGCAGCAGAGCCCTTCCGTCTCGGCTAGCTAGTAACCAGACGGCCTGACTTGAATGAGTGCACTTCCTGCTGAACGCATGGATCAGATGCTGCGCCGCTTCGACTTCGTTGAAGCGCAGATGTCGGCCGGTCCGGATGCCGAAACCTATGTGAAGCTCGCTTCGGAATATTCCGAGCTGCAGGACATCGCCGCCAAGATCCGCGAACTCAACGCAGCCAAGACGGAGCGTGCCGATCTCGACGCCATGCTGGGCGATCCGGAAATGCGGGCGCTGGCGGAAGCGGACATTCCTGATCTGGAAGAGCGCATCGAAAAGCTGGAATCCGACATCCAGATCCTGCTTTTGCCGCGCGATGCCGCCGACGCCAAGAACGCAATTCTCGAAATCCGCGCCGGCACCGGTGGCGACGAGGCCGCGATCTTTGCCGGCGATCTGTTCCGCATGTATGAGCGCTATGCCTCAACCCAAGGCTGGAAGGTCGAGTTGGTTTCGGCCTCGGAAGGGGAGGCGGGCGGCTACAAGGAAATCATCGCTACCGTTTCGGGCAAGGGCGTGTTTTCCAAACTGAAGTTCGAGTCCGGCGTACACCGTGTCCAGCGCGTACCGGCCACCGAAGCCAGCGGCCGCATTCACACCTCGGCCGCCACCGTCGCCGTTTTGCCGGAAGCTGAAGACGTCGATATCGAAATCCGCAACGAAGACATCCGCATCGATACGATGCGTGCGTCGGGCGCCGGCGGCCAGCACGTCAACACCACGGACTCGGCCGTGCGCATCACGCATATTCCTTCCGGTATCGTGGTGGTGCAGGCGGAGAAATCGCAGCATCAGAACCGCGCCCGCGCCATGCAGATCCTGCGCGCCAGGCTGTTCGATGCCGAGCGCACCAAGCTGGCGGATGAGCGCTCGGAAGCGCGCCGCCTGCAGGTCGGGTCTGGCGATCGCTCGGAGCGCATCCGCACCTATAATTTTCCGCAAGGCCGCATCACCGACCATCGCATCAACCTCACGCTCTACAAGCTCGACCGCGTGGTGGAAGGTGATCTCGACGAGTTGGTCGATGCCTTGATTGCCGATCATCAGTCCAAGCTGCTTCTGGCGCTTGGCGATGCTTGATCACCGGACATGACAAGCGGATCCCAAGCGTTGCGCGCGCTTCGTGACGCGTTGCGCGCAGCCGACATAGAGGGGGCTGACTTCGACGCGCGGCTTCTGCTCGAACACGTCACCGGCTGGAGCGCGCTTGATCTGGTGCGCGATCCCAATCGTGCTTTGACGATGGAGCAGGCGCGGGCGCTTGATGCCTTTCAAGCGCGCAGGCTCCAAGGCGAGCCGGTGCATCGCATAATCGGTTATCGCGATTTCCATGGGCTTCGATTCAATCTGTCGCCGGATACGCTTGAACCGCGTCCCGACACGGAAATCCTTGTGGATGCCGTGGCGCCCTGGTTGCGCAGGCGCATCGAAACCACCGGCGGCTGCCGCTTGCTCGATCTCGGCACGGGATCCGGTGCCATCGCCGTGTCGCTGCTGAAGGAAGTTGCCGGGCTGCTGGCGGTCGGCACCGACCTGTCAGCCGGCGCCCTTGAAGCGGCCAGCGGCAACGCCCACATCAATGGGGTCGCGGATCGGTTCGAAACCGTTCGGTCCGACTGGTTTGCGGATGTGACGGGGTGTTTCGACGCCATCGTGTCCAATCCCCCTTACATCGCGCATGGCGAAATCGACGGCTTGTCGCGCGATGTGCGCGATCACGATCCGATGCGCGCGCTGGATGGCGGCGAAGATGGGCTTGATGCTTATCGCGCGATCGCTGAAGGCGCAGGCAGCTTTCTCAGTGCAACGGGTATCATCGGCCTGGAGATCGGCTGGGATCAGAAATCCTCCGTCTCGGCGATCTTCGAAGAGGCCGGTCATGCTTTGATCGATGCCCGGAAGGACTATGGCGGCAACGACCGCGTGCTGGTCTTTCGGCCCGATCAAGCGTGAAATTGGGCGCATTCGCCGCAACCTTGAGGTGGTGCACAACAAGGGTTTACCCGAAAAAGCACTTGGCAACGTCAATCTTTGTCACTAGGGTCCAAGGCACCGGATGACGAAGCAGGCAGTGCCGTTACCGATTCGGGATCCAAGAACTGATACTGCCTTCTTGCGTGATGAGCGCCTGTGCTTCGTGCGGGGATCGTTCGGCAAGTGTTTTAGGAAAAGATGACGTCACGGCGGTGGACTGCCGCGCTTAATGCGCAGCAAGCGGCCCTAACACTGACAGATCGGATCGTTTGGTGACGGCGTGTATCACGCGGCCAGACATCCCTTCCGCGATCCCGAAAACTCCCCTTCTTCAGTTTACGAGCTAGGTCAGAAAGAACTAGGATGAGGCCACAACAGCAAAACCGGCGTATGCGCGGTCGCAACGGCGGTAACGGCAACAACAATAATAACAACAACAATCACAACAACAACCGTAAGGGCCCGAATCCGCTGACCCGCTCCTATGAGAGCAATGGGCCGGACGTGAAGATCCGCGGTTCTGCGATGCAGATTGCCGAAAAGTACACGACGCTGGCGCGCGATGCGCAAAGCTCGGGCGACCGCGTGATGGCCGAAAACTATCTGCAGCACGCCGAGCATTACAACCGCATCATCGCAGCCGCCCAGGCGCTGCTGCCGCAGCCGGTTGTGCGCGATCAGCGCAGCGATTTCGACGATGACATGGACGAAGACGGCAACGGCATGGACATGCCGCAGAACGGTCAGTCCAACGATGGTCAGCAGCAGCCGCAGGACGGCCAGCGCGATCAGATGGATGGCCGCGATCAGAACGATCGCCGCGACACCCGCGACAACCAGGGTTATCGCGACAACCAGGGCCGCGACAATCAAGGTCAGCGCGAGCAGCGGGAACCGCGCGAACAACGCGAGCCGAATGGTCAGCGGGATCAGCGCGAGGGCCGCGAGCAGCGTGAGCCGAACGGACAACGCGAGCCCCGTGAACAACGCGAAGGCCGCGAACAGCGGGAGCCGCGCCAGCCGCGTGAACGCCGCCCGTATCGCGATCGCGATCAGGACCAGCGCAACCGCGTCGACGGTTCGGGCCCGCAGCCGGTGATCGAAGGCGTTCCGGCGGAAGTTGCGCATGGCAACGTGCAGGCCGTTCAAAGCCAGCAGGATGCGCAGGATACGGCACCCGTCAACGTCGAACAGCCGGCCGCACCGGCACCCGCAGCACCCCAGCCGGTCGCGTCGGAAGCCGCCGCTCAGGTGCCGGGCTTGCCGCAGGCTCCGCAGGTCGAAAGCCCTTCGTCTGAAGCAGCACTGCCCATCGAGGCTGTTTCTGTTGATGGCGAAGAACAGCCGGTCCGCAAGGTTCGCAAGCCACGCAAGCCGCGCGTGCCTAAGGGCGAAGCTGTTGAAGCCGGCGCCAATGACGACCAGCCCGTGGAAGCTGCCAGCTAAAATCTGGCCAATGATGAATCAAGGAAATGGCGGGGCGAAAGCTCCGCCATTTTTCGTTCACGCGTTCTTGAGCGCGCTTTTCCCCACACCCATATCTCTCCTTGTACAGGGTCTGCCAAATGGAGACCCGTCATCTGACACTTGACCGGTGCCGCAAAGCGGGCCGATCCGGGGAAGGGACCTGAGATATGAATATCGAGAAATATTCCGAACGCGTGCGCGGCTTTATCCAGTCCGCGCAGACCATGGCGCTGTCGCGCAACCATCAGCAATTCACGCCCGAACACCTCCTCAAGGTGCTGGTCGACGACGAGGAAGGCCTCGCCGCAAACCTGATCGAACGCGCCGGCGGCCGTCCGAAGGATGTGCAACTCGGCGTCGAAGCAGCACTCGAAGCGCTGCCGAAGGTCGAAGGCGGCAACGGCCAGCTTTACCTCGCCCAACCGCTCGCCAAGGTCTTCACCACGGCCGAAGACATCGCCAAGAAGGCCGGCGACAGTTTCGTCACCGTCGAGCGCCTGCTAACTGCGCTTGCCGTCGAGAAATCCGCCAAGACCGCCGACATCCTCGCCAAGGCCGGTGTTACGCCCGCTGCGCTCAACGCCGTCATCAACGACCTGCGCAAGGGCCGTACCGCCGACTCCGCTTCGGCCGAGCAGGGCTATGATGCGCTGAAGAAGTACGCCCGCGATCTCACCAAGGATGCGCGCGAAGGCAAGCTCGATCCGGTGATCGGCCGCGACGACGAGATCCGCCGCACGATCCAGGTCCTGTCGCGCCGCACCAAGAACAATCCCGTGCTGATCGGTGAGCCCGGCGTCGGCAAGACCGCGATCGCCGAAGGTCTTGCTCTGCGCATCGTCAATGGCGACGTGCCGGAATCCTTGCGCGACAAGCAGCTGATGGCGCTCGACATGGGCTCCTTGATCGCGGGTGCGAAATATCGCGGCGAGTTCGAGGAGAGGCTGAAAAGCGTGCTGTCCGAGGTGACGTCTGCCAATGGCGACATCATCCTCTTTATCGACGAAATGCACACGCTGGTCGGCGCCGGCAAGTCGGAAGGCGCGATGGATGCGTCCAACCTGCTCAAGCCTGCACTCGCCCGCGGTGAGTTGCACTGCGTCGGCGCCACCACGCTCGATGAATACCGCAAGCATGTGGAGAAAGACCCCGCGCTCGCCCGCCGCTTCCAGGCCGTGTTCGTTGGTGAACCCACCGTCGAGGACACGATCTCGATCCTGCGCGGCTTGAAGGAGAAATACGAGCAGCACCACAAGGTCCGCATTTCGGATAGCGCGCTGGTCTCCGCCGCGACCCTATCGAACCGCTACATCACCGACCGCTTCCTGCCGGACAAGGCGATCGACCTCGTCGACGAGGCGGCGTCGCGTCTGCGGATGCAGGTCGATTCCAAGCCGGAAGCTTTGGACGAGATCGACCGCCGCATCATGCAGCTGAAGATCGAGCGCGAAGCGCTGAAGGTCGAGAAGGACTCGGCGTCCAAGGATCGCCTCGAGCGGCTGGAAGCCGACCTTGCTTCGCTGGAAGAAGAATCGGCTGCGCTCACTTCTAAGTGGCAGGCCGAAAAGCAGAAGCTCGGCCTTGCCGCCGATCTCAAGCGCCAGCTCGACGAAGCCCGCAACGAACTCGCCATTGCCCAGCGCAAGGGTGAATTCCAGCGCGCAGGCGAGCTCGCTTACGGCCAGATCCCGCAGCTCGAAAAGCAGCTGGTGGATGCTGAGGCGGTCGAAAATCGCGGCTCGATGGTGGAAGAAACCGTCACGCCCGACCATGTCGCCCATATCGTGTCACGCTGGACCGGTATTCCCGTCGACAAGATGCTCGAAGGAGAGCGCGAAAAGCTCCTGCGCATGGAAGACGAGATCGGCAAGCGCGTGGTCGGCCAGGGCGAGGCGGTTCAGGCCGTGTCGAAAGCCGTGCGCCGTGCCCGTGCCGGTCTGCAGGACCCCAACCGGCCGATCGGCTCCTTCATGTTCCTCGGCCCCACGGGCGTCGGCAAGACCGAGCTCACCAAGGCGCTGGCCAACTTCCTGTTTGCCGATGAAACCGCGATGGTGCGCATTGACATGTCGGAGTTCATGGAAAAGCACTCGGTTGCCCGCCTGATCGGCGCGCCTCCCGGCTATGTCGGCTACGAGGAAGGCGGCGCGCTCACCGAAGCCGTGCGCCGGCGTCCTTATCAGGTGATCCTGTTCGACGAGATCGAAAAGGCCCATCCGGACGTGTTCAACGTGCTGCTTCAGGTGCTCGATGACGGCCGCTTGACCGATGGGCAGGGCCGCACGGTCGACTTCCGCAACACGCTGATCGTGATGACCTCCAATCTCGGGGCCGAATTCCTGGTCAATCTCGGCGAGGATCAGCAGGCGGATGCCGCGCGTGAGCAGGTCATGTCGGTGGTACGCGGCTCGTTCCGGCCGGAGTTCCTCAACCGCATCGACGAGGTTATCCTGTTCCACCGTCTGCGCCGTCAGGACATGGGCCGCATCGTCGAAATCCAGCTCGAGCGACTGCACAAGCTGCTCGCCGATCGCAAGATCACGATCGAGCTGGACACAGAGGCCCGCGACTGGCTCGCCAACAAGGGTTACGACCCCGCCTATGGCGCGCGCCCACTCAAGCGCGTGATCCAGAAGGAGCTGCAGGATCCGCTCGCCGAAAAGATCCTGATGGGCGACATTCCCGATGGGTCGCGCGTCAAGGTAAGCGCGGGTTCGGACCGGCTGACATTCTATGTCACCGGCTCGAAAACGGAAGAAAACGGCGAAAGGGTCGCTGCATAAGGCGCCCGAAATAAAAATGCCCCGTCACATGGCGGGGCATTTTTTTGGCTGCGAGCGGTTAGACCTGATAACCGCCGCTGATGTCGAGCACCGTGCCCGTCACATAGCTTGCATCCGGACCGGCCAGATAGGCGATGCCGGCGGCCACTTCTTCCACCGTGCCGACGCGCTTGATCGCCATGAGGCCGGGCGGGAAGGACGGCAGCACGCCGGCGGAGGCATGGCCCATATCGGTCATCATCACGCCGGGCTGCACCACATTGACGGTGATGTTGCGTGGTCCAAGATCGCGGGCAGCACCGCGTGCAAAGCCCAAGACCGCAGCCTTTGTGGCGGAATACTCCGTCACGAAGGGGAAGGCGACGCGGGTTCCAAGCCCGGAGCCGATCAGAATGATACGTCCGCCCTCGCTGAGCTTTTGCGAGGCCGCACGTGTTGTTGCCACCACGCCGAGCACATTCACCCGCCACTGCCGGTCCAACTCGGCAATATCGGCGCTCGGATCATCGATGCGCTTGCCCTGAACGGCAATCGCCGCGTTGCTGACGAAGATGTCGAGCTTGCCGAAGGCGCCGATCACCGCCTCGATCAAGGCTGGAGCTGCTGTCGGATCGCCCTGATCGCTCTGGATCGCGGCCGCCTTGACGCCCTTGTCCTGTAACTCGGCTACCACCGCCTCTGCCTTCTCACGCGACGACACATAGCTGATGGCAATGTCTGCGCCCAGATCGGCAAAATGGCGGGCGGTTGCCGCACCCAGTCCGCGCGAGCCGCCGGTGATCAGGGCAACCTTGCCCTGCAATGTCTTGGTCATGAAACAATCTCCAATAAAATAACAACCATTACGATAACGATCGGTATCAAATTGGACAAGGCGCGTCCAGTGATTTAATAATGACCGGTATCAAATCCGGAGACTGTTCCATGGGACGCCATCGCGAGTTCGATGTCGACGAAGCGCTGGATGCCGTCGTGCGCGTATTTTGGCGCCGCGGCTATGAAGGCGCATCCTATGACGACTTGACAGCAGCCACCGGCGTCAAGCGCCCTGGCCTCTACAGCGCCTTCGGCAACAAGGAAGAGTTATTTCGGCGCGCGCTCGAGCGCTATGCCGATCAATACCTGACCTACATGACCGAGGCCTACGACCAGCCGAGTTCACGCGCCATGGCCGAGCATATGCTGCGCGGCGTGGTCGAACTCACCACCCGCTTTCCCGAAAATCTCGGATGCCTCGGCGTCAACGGTGCACTCACCTGCTCGGAAGCGTCCGAACCCATCTATAGGCTGCTCGTAGAATTCCGTGCCGGCGGAGAAGCGGATCTTCGGCAGCGTCTGGAAGAGTTTCAGGCCTCGGGCGACCTGCCGGAAACAGCCGACTGCGCCGGCCTGGCGACCTACCTCATGGCCGTCATCCACGGCATGGCCGTGCAAGCAAAGTCCGGCGTGTCACGCGAGGGGCTGGGCAAGGTTGTGGAGCAGACCTTGGCGGGATGGCCGACTGCTCCGAAGATGGCTGGGTGAAAGCAGGGGGGCCCAGGACGCCAAGCTCTTCCCATTCTTCGTCATCCTTGGGCGGAGCCGCAGCGTAAGCGGAGGTGGAGACCGAGGATCCATGCATGAACAAGGCCGGTTTGGAGGCTTCCGCTGCACGCACCCTAGACGGTTCCCGGCATGGATCCTCGGGTCAAGCCCGAGGACGACGAAGCGGCAAGGTGCAGTTCTTCCCTTCTCCCCCTGTGGGAGAAGGTGGCTGAGCGCAGCGAAGTCGGATGAGGGGTGTTCCAGCTTGGCAGCGTCAGCGCAAACCCTTCATCCGTCTCGTCGCTGGCGCGCCGATCCACCGCCCGGGGCGAGTCACGGGCCTCGCCCGCCCTTCGGGCCCCGCAAGGCGCGAAGGCAACGCACTCCACCCTGGTATCTTCTTCGTCGTCCCAAGGTGGAGCAGGAACGCAACTGTCGGCGCAGGCCCGAGGATGACGAAGCGGCGAGGGTTCCGCTAAGCCCCTGATATCGCTGCTACAGTAATCCTCGCATCATCTTTTCTATCCACGCCTCCACCAGCCCCTCCTATTCTCCACCCATCGCCCTTGTCGGGAACTCTGGTGCGCACCGGGGATCAGGGGAGGGCGGCGGTGTCTGGGTTGGTTGGGCTGCGGTAGCCTGATTTGGGGGTAACCAGTCCCCCACAAACCCAGGCCACGGACCGGTTCAGTGCTGGTTCCGCATCCCTCCCAGGGGGAGGGCACGTGCGGAGCAGACCACCGGTTTCGCGGCAAGCGCACCGACGGACGCGAACTATCCGCGCCGTATCAAAAATCATTAATGGCGCGGTGTTTTGCGTCCGCTTCCCGACTCTCGACGAGGTGGGAGGGTGAGACCCTGTGCCCGCGCCCGACTGATGGACAGGAGATCGTTATGAAAAAGCAAAGTGCCGAAACAAACGAACAGGCTAGGGAGGCCGTTAACGCCGAAGCAATCAAGCTCATCAACCAGGCCGGCGACTTCTTTTACGAAGAGACCGACCCGCGTTTGTGGCAGGATGCTTTGCGCTTCGCCTTGGATGAGCAAGGGGCTTCGGAGCGCTGCTCGCGCCGGGTTGCCGCGCGGCCCGCGGCTGTCAGACGCGATTCAAAGCCGGCACGCCTCTTGATTGCGGTGCCGGCCTGTCGGATGAAACACTGAAGCTGGCAGTTCAGCTGGCTTTGTTCGGTCACCTTGCCTGGTTCGAGCGCTGGTGGGCTGACTTAACCGGCCCGGCAAGACAGGAGAAGGGTCAGGCCTCGTCGCGCAGATAAGGCTCGACCTTGCCCTTCAACTTCATAGTCAGCGGCTTACCCTTGCGGTCCAGCGCCTTGCCGGCCTGGACCATCACCCAGCCTTCGGACACGCAATATTCCTCGACATTAGTTTTTTCCGCGCCGTTGAAGCGGATGCCGACGCCGCGCTCGATCAGCGTTTCGTCGTAGTACTTGCTGTCGGGGTCGATGCTCAAACGATCGGGAAGGTCGGTCATGATGGGTTCCGGACAATTGCTTTGCGCCCGCTTAAGGCAATCGCGTGCCGGAGCCAACGTGGAAGTGATGGTTTGCCCTGAAAGCGCCGGTTCTCACGCCATTTTCATGCCCGGTTCATGCGCAATACATCAAAACAGGATCACGCAACCGTGGCGCTAACACTTCGTTTACCACAAGCATGGCGAGATCAGCGCAACGTCAGAGGTTTTAAAAACATGCTTCGCCGCTTGATTCCGCTCGTTCTGCTCGCAACCGTTTCCGGCCTGGCGCCCGCGGGTGCCGTTGGAATGCGGAATGATGCCGCTGTCACGCAGGGCTCGCGCGGCGGCGGTGTGCAGCTTGCGCAAAACGGCGACATCCAGGTCTTCTACGACGAATATGGCCGGCGCGTTTTGTTCGACACGCGCTCAGGCCAGGTCATCGGCGTCGAAGAGCCCACCGCGCGCGACGAAGCGCCGTTGCAACGCGAGCGCCGTTCTATGCAGCGGCCGCGCTACAATGATCGCACGGATGAAGACCTTTATGGCCGCGGAGGATCGCTGCGCGACAGTCCCGACTATATTCCCGAGCCCGGTGATAGCGGCGAACCCTATCCACTGACGCGCGAAGAAGACACGACCTATGCTGGCCGTACTATCGAGCGCCAGCCGCTGGACAACGGCTTCACCGAACCGCCGCCGGCAACGACCGGTTCCACCGTGCCGAACGAGCCGGTTCAGCAGGCTGTGCCAAGCACGCCCCGCATGTCGCCGAAAGCCAGCGAAGACATGGCCAAGCTGCAGGTGCTGCTTGATCGCGGCGGTGCGTCGCCTGGCGTGATCGATGGGCATGATGGCGGCAATGTGCGGAAGGCCTTGCTGGCCTATGAGGAACTCACCGGCGAAACGCTGCCGATCGGCAACTCGGCTGCACTGGACGCTGCGCTTGCTGCAACCGGCGGCCCGGCCTTCATCGAATATACGATCACGCCGGAAGACGTGGCGGCACCCATGGTCGCCTCCGTGCCGGAAGATTACAGCGAAAAGGCCAAGCTCGATCATCTCAGCTACACGTCGGTCACCGAGATGTTCGGCGAGCGCTTCCACATGGACGAGAATTATCTCAAGGCGCTGAACCCGGAAGCCAACTTCAATCGTGCCGGCACGATCATTCGCGTGACGAATATCGGCCAGAACGTGACCGCACAGGTCGATCGCATCGTTGCCGACAAGGCGCGCAAGCAGGTTCGCGCTTATGACGCCTCGGGCAATCTGGTTGCCGCCTATCCCACCACGATCGGCTCGGGCGACACGCCCTCGCCGAGCGGCACGCATCAGGTCAAGCGCATCGCCTTCGATCCGGAATATACCTACAATCCCAAGCTCAACTTCCAGCAGGGTCAGAACGACAAGATCCTGCGCATTCCGCCCGGCCCGAACGGCCCGGTCGGTTCGATCTGGATCGCCTTGGACAAGCCGACCTACGGCATCCACGGCACGCCGGAGCCCTCGAAGATCGGCAAAACGGAAAGCCATGGCTGCGTGCGCCTGACCAACTGGGACGCCGCCGAGCTCGCCAAGATCGTCAAGCCAGGCGTGTTCGTCCAGTTCCTGGATTAAGACGCGCTCAACACAGAAACGCCCGCGATGCTGAGGAAAGCGTCGCGGGCGTTTTCATTTTCTGGGAAGATGGTTCAGCAGGCGGACAGAGCCTGGATCAGTTGATCGACACTTCGCGGCTGGCCAGCGTCAGGCCCTTCTGCGCTTCATCGGCCAAGAACGCATCGATCCGGTCGCGCTCCCTGCGGAACTCCGCAAGCTCTTCACCCTTCAGCACGCGACTGTCCGGCAAACGAACGCGCATCGGATCGACCTTGGTGCCGTTGACGATCAGTTCGTAATGCAGGTGCGGCCCGGTCGACAGACCGGTAGTTCCGATATAGCCGATCACCTGACCCTGCCGAACCTTTGCCCCCTTCACCACACCGGGCGCAAAGGCGTTCTGGTGGTTGTACGAGGTCTCATAGCCGTTGGCATGG
>NZ_BMZQ01000002.1:1237500-1463426 GCF_014652875.1 Tianweitania populi
CGGATCCGTGGATAGCGCTGTTGCAAAGTTTCCATGATGCCCGGCAGGATGGCCAGTGCCATGGACGGGATCAAACCGATCCGTACGACACCTTCCATGCTTTCAGGCGGCGCGATGTCACTGACAAGACGATTGTACCGGTCGACGATGTCGCGCGCACCGGACACAAAGGAGCGGCCTTCATTGGTGAGGCGCACGTCGCGCGTGTCGCGCTCGAAAAGACGGATGCCGAGTTCCTGCTCCATGGCCGAGATCCGGTTGGAGATTGCCGCGGGCGTGATGTTCATGCGGTCGGCGGTGGCGCGGAAGCTGCGAAGTTCCGCGAGCCAAAGAACAGTTTCCAGAAAGCGAATGTTCATTGCATGATCATGTCCCCGCTCCGCCGATCGCTTCGTGCAGGGTTCATCAATTGCCGTTGCCCTTCGGGGCGGATCTCACCCGTGGCTGAGCAATCTACACCCCACCTCTAATATGGCAACGCCGTCATGTCGCCGGTGTCGTTCACCGAACCACCCGAAACCCGGCCGGTGGATCGGATTCCAGGATGGAAAGCGGTGATCAGGAAAGCTTCGCCAGTACCTTGGCACTAGCGCCTGTCATGTCGCCCAGCTTCTGGACTTGGTCGCGCACGCTGGCTTCCCGCTTCTTGCCCGTGTCCTGACGCTTGAGCGCTTCTTCGGATACGGCGCGCACCTCTTGGCGAGGAATAACAAGAACGCCGCTTTCATCGGCCAGAATGGCATCGCCCGGCATCACAACCGCTCCGCCGCAGGAAACCGGAATGTTCATGCCGCCGCCAAGGTCGTAAAGACGGGTGGTGATCGGCGCCAAACCGCGCGACCACATCGGGAAATCCGACTCCTGGATTTCCGTCAGGTCGGTGCACGGTCCATCGACGATGCCAGCGATTGCGCCTGATGCCTTTGCCGCGACCGTCACGCCGCCGCCCCAGCAGGCGTATTTGTCGTCACCAAGACGGTCGACCACGAGGATGTCGCCCGGTCGCAACAAGCCGGTTGCATGGTGCAACAGGGTCGAGTCGGGACCAGCGATCGCCAGTGTCACGGCCGTTCCGACCACCCGACGGCCCGGCAACAAAGGCTGGATCGCCCTATCCATGAAGCCGAACAGCCGCCAATGGCCGACGGTTGCCGTTTCCACTCCGCTCAACAGGTCGAGATCAGCTTGCGGGATCTGTTCCGGCATATCATTAATGACGTACATGATGGCTTCTCCAGACTCTCAAGCGCAGGCCAAGCGGCGATGCTGCGTCATCGGAATGAGCTTGCGCACTCGGCTGATCTCCTTGGGCTCGATGCGGGCGGTGACGAAGCCGACCGGATCGGATGCGCGGGCGATCGTGTGGCCCCACGGGTCGCAAACCAGGGAGTGGCCGTAACACGCGCGCTTTTCACCATTGACGGTGACGCTGCCGGTTTGGCCACAAGCGACGAAATAGGTTTGCGTTTCAATGGCGCGCGCCCGGGCAAGCACTTCCCAGTGATCCTTGCCGGTTTGCAGCGTGAAGGCTGCGGGCAGCACGATCACGTCGCAGCCGGCTTTTTCCAGTTGCAGGAACAGTTCGAAGAAGCGGATGTCGTAGCAGATAGCGCATCCGACCTTGATGCCGTCAATGACGTAGGTGACGATGTCCTCGCCCGGCTTGACCGTGGCGGACTCCTTGTAGGCCGTGCCATCCGGCGCCACGATGTCGAACATGTGGATCTTGCGGTAAGCGGCGACTTCCTTGCCGTCGCGGTCAAATACGAAGCTGGTGTTGTAGATGCGGTTTTCGCCCTCGACCTTTTCCATGATCGTGCCGGCATGGACGAATACCTTGTTTTCCCGCGCAAAATCCTGCGCCATCTTATAAGCGGTGCCGCCGACCGGCTCCGCCAAAGCGAGCTTCTCTTCCGTGGTGGTGCCATAGACCTCGAAATATTCCGGCAACACAATGAGGTCGGGCTGATCGACCTTCAAGGCTTCGGTCATGAGATCACGAGTGATCTTTAGGTTGGCGTCGCGATCCTGCTGCGGATTGGTCTGGATCAGGCTAATCTTCATGATCTTTTCTCCAAAAAGCTGTTGTCACCGACATCAGGCGACGATCTTTTCCTGCTTAAGTGCATTAACGGCCGCCATGATGCCAGCGCGCAGAGTCATGGTTTGGGTTGCGACAATGAGCATCTCGGCGCCTTCTTCCAGCGCGAAACTCCGTTCGGCCGGAGTCCAGGCCGGCATGATCCAGCTCTTGCCCGCGTCGCGCGCTGCCCCTGCCACCCGGCTGAGATCGGCACGGTCCTGATCGTTGAAGGCGTAAGCGCCACGGCCACGAGCCAACGCCAGATCGGACGGGCCAGGAAAAAGGCCGTCTACCGTATCGAGCGCGATGATCTTCTCGACGTCGGCAAGGCTTTCGGCGGTTTCGATCATCGCATAACAGCGGGTCCGCTTGTTTTCAGCTTCAAACGCTTCGCTGCCTGGACGCGCATAACCGAACACCCGGCCGCCGGCGTATGAGCGAGTCCCGAGCAACGGATATTTCGCCGCTTTAGTAACTTCCCGCGCATGCTCAACCCCTAGGATATGTGGCAGGATCACGCCGTCAGCGCCGAAATCTAAAGCTTGCTGAATGGCTTCAGTGGTGGGGGCGATGACCTTTGTCAGAGCGGGGATGCCCAGCGACCGGCTGAATGCCAGAAACTGATCAAGCGTGCCGAGATCAAACGTGCCGTGTTCCAGCTCGATCACGAGCTGCTTCACACCGCATGACTTGGCGATCTCGAGAAAGCCGAAATGCGGCTGCGACATCCACAGCGCGATGTTATCCATTCAAGAAGTCTCCCTTGCAGAAAATCAGCTCTTGCCCACGGTTTTGGACAAACCGAGCGTGCGTTCGATGAGAAAAATGATGAGCAGCGTGGCCGCTACGAGCACCACGGAAACGGCTGCTGTCATCGGGTCCGTTGTGCTTTCCACATAGTCGAAGATCTCGACCGGAAGGGTCCGCATTCGTGGTCCGGTGATGAACAAGGAGATGACGACCTCGTCGAATGACAACAGAAACGACAAAGCAGCGCTGGCAATGAAGCCGGGCATCATCAGCGGCAGCGTGACGCGTCGGAATACGGTCAGGGGCGGCGCGCCGAGCATCGTCGCGGCTTCCTCGACCGAAGGTGGAAGGGTGGAAAACGCCGTCAGCATGATGCGGATCACGTAAGGCGTGGTGACAATAAGGTGGGCGATTACCAGACCGGAATAGGTGCCGAGCAGGCGCGCTTGGACAAATACCAGCAAAATGGCGAGGCCGAGCACGATCGAAGGTAGCAGCAGCGGCGCCGTGAATAGGTTGAGGATGAAGTCGCGACCCGTGAACTCGTGGCGCCGAATAGCGAAGGCTGCGGGAACGCCGGCAAGCAGGCCGAGGATCGTCACTGTGGTGGCGATGCCGAGGCTCGTCCACAGCGCGTCGATAAGGCCCCGATGGTTGAACATCGCAGCGTACCAGCGCAGCCCCCAACTTTGCGGCGGGAAGGTCAGAAAGGTGTCATTGCTGAACGACAGCGGCAGCACGATGAGGATGGGTGCCAGCAGGAAAAGATAAAGGCATGCCACCAGGATCCGGAAAGGCAGGGTCATTCGGCCGATCATGGGGACGATCCTTTCTCAATCGAAGCGCTTGGCGACGCGGGAATAAAGCGCGAGAGCCAGGCCGAAGATGATGAGCACGATGACAGACGTCGCGGCGGCGGATGGCCATTCCAGCTGGATCACCGCCTGATCGTAGATTTCGGTTGCGAGAAGAAAGACGCGGCCGCCTCCAAGCAGCTTCGGCGTGATGAAGGAACTGATCGCCAGCACGAAGCAGAGCAGGCAGCCGAGCGCGATGCCGGGCATAGTCAACGGAAGGATCACGCGCCGGAAACGCGTCCAACCGTTGGCGCCGAGTGAGGCCGCCGCTTCCTCGTAAACGATGTCGAGACGCCCAAACCCGGCGATCAGCGACAATGCCATGTAGGGAATGAGAACCTCGACCATGCCGATGTAGACGCCGAGGAGATTGTTCACGAGGCGGATCGGCGTTTGGATGATGCCGGTCGATGTCAGGATGCCGTTGATCACGCCCTGGTCGCCGAGCAAGACCATCCAGCCGTAGGTGCGCACGACGCTGCTGACGAGGAGCGGCGACACCGTTATCACGAACAGAAGGTTGCGCCATTGCGGCGAAACGCGGTGCAGAAAAAGCGCGATGGGGTAAGAGCAAACAAGCGTCACAAGGGTGACACCGAAGCCAAGCACAAGCGAGTTGGAGATCAGTTCGAAGCTGAACCGGTCGGTGAAAAAGTCGACATAGTTCTCCAGCGTGTAAGTGTCGGTGAGCACACCGCCGCTACGGCTTTTGATGAAGGAAATCATCGCCAAGCGCACGACGGGCAGAACAAAGGCGATCAAATTGATGGCCGCCATGGGCAGTAGCATCAGGACCACAACCAGCGGGATACCGCGCAGCCACGAGGGTGACGCGGAAGGAGCAGTTGCGACACTGCTCATGGCTTGTCCCCGAATACTTGCATGTCCTGCGGCTTCCATTCGCAAAGCAGCTTTTCCCCGGTTCGGAAGCTATGGCCGGCACTGCTGGTGTGAGCCTCGGTCACCAGGATGCTGCCGCCGATATCAATTTCATATTGCACGACATCGCCGATATAGGTGACGCGCAAGACCTTGCCGTGGGCCGCGTTGGTGGCAATGCTGACCAGTGTGCGGTCGCGGCTCGGGCTCAAATGGATGCGATGGGGCCGTATCGCGGCCTTCGCCTTGCCCGATGCCATGCCCTTGGTGTCGCAGGGGTAGGTGGTGCCGCCCAGGCGAACACGGTCAACCGCTTCAATTTCACAGTCCAGCACATTCGCGCGGCCGACAAACTCGGCCACGAACAGGTTTGCAGGGCGTTCGTAGATTTCTTCCGGCGTTCCGAGTTGAGCCAGCTTGCCGCCATGCATCACGCCGACGAGATCACACATGGTCAGCGCTTCGACCTGGTCGTGGGTTACGAACACCGTGGTGATCTGCAGACGCTGCTGGATTTCACGGATTTCCACCCGCATGTCATCGCGCAGCTTGGCGTCCAGGTTGGAAAGTGGCTCGTCGAGGAGGAGAATACGCGGCCGAATAACCAAGGCCCGGGCAAGTGCCACGCGCTGTTGCTGGCCGCCTGACATTTCCTTCGGCTTGCGCTCGCCGTAGCCCGGCAACCGCACCATTTCGAGCGCTTCTTCAACCCGGCCGCGGGCGTCGGAACGCGATACGCCACGCATGTCCAGCCCGAACGCGACATTCTCAGCGACTGTCATGTGCGGAAACAGCGCATAGTTCTGGAACACCAGCCCAATGTCGCGCTTATGCGGCGGCTTGTGCGATATGTCGTCGCCTTCAATCGAGATGGTGCCTGACGTGATATCCTGCAAGCCGGCGATCATGCGTAGCGTGGTGGTCTTGCCGCAGCCGGAAGGACCAAGAAGTCCAAGCAGCTTTCCGCGAGGCAGGTCGATGTCGAGACCGTCAACCGCCAGGTAATCGCCGCCGTAGCGCTTAGTCACGCCCTTGAGCTTGAGAAAGGCCTCGCTGTCCGCGCGAATGGCTCTGGCGTGGACCGTGGCCGGCACGGCCTCGCGCAGTTCTCCAGTTTGCATGTTTTCACCGTTGTGGAATGAGACCGTGGGGTAAGAGCGTCATCCGAACGGCCGCCGGCCGCGGCTGACCGCAGTCGCCGCCGCTTTAAGTCTAGGCATTGGCGGCAAACGAGACGCGGAGGCCATGAGCGGCTGCGTCGTTCACGCTGATCGGCGACTACTTGATTTTAGCGACCGGCCGGAATGATCTGCCGGCGCCAGGGGCGAAGGATATCTTCGCGCAGATCACCGATGCTCATCCAGTCGACATCGATCAGCTTGTCGCGCTGCGCAGGATCCATCAAGGGAATGCGCTCGCGGGTGGCTTCGTCGACTTCGGCCTTTGTGTTAGTCGGCGCATAGAACATGGCGCGGGCAAACGCCGCCTGCGCTTCCGGGCTCAGCGCATAATTCATGAAGGTTTCGGTGGCTTCTCGCTCGGGCGCATTCTCGATCGCGCTGATGACGTTGATTTGCGATGCCGTTCCTTCAACTGGGCCAACCGACTGCAAGCGTCCTTCCGTATGATCGGTGTAGAACTGAGACCGCGCATTGTAGCCGATGGAAACGGATGCCGTGCCATTGGCTACCAACGTGTAAGCGTCGGGCTTCGGCTCCCAAGTCTGAACGCGCGGGGCGAGTTCAACAAGCTTGTCCACGCCCGGATCGATCGTGTCCTTGTAGTTTTCCTCGCCGGCCAGCCGGTTGGCGATGATGGTTAGAAGGATCGCCTGAATATCGCCGCCACCTTGAGCTGGAAGTGCAACCTTGCCGTCCTGCGCCTTGTCCCACAGGGCTTCCCAGCTGGTCGGGGCTGTTGCGAAAGCGTCGCGATTATAGATCAACGACAAGGTGTCGTAGGTGATCGGAACGGCGGCGCCGCCGAGATCCTTGCCGATATCGGCCACGTCCGCATAGTTCGGCAGCTTGGCCGGATCCACATCGGCGATCAGACCTTCTTCCTTCGCGATTTTCGCGACGGAAAGGTCGTAGATCACGGCATTGACCTGTGGTGCGTCGCGTTGCGCCCGCATGTTGCCAAGCGAGGTGGCTGCATTCTGCACGCCATAGAAGGTTACCTTAATATCGGGATGCGCCTTCATGAAAGGCTCGACAACGCTCTTGACGTAGTTCTCCTCGAACGGACCGCGATAGCCCATAACGGTGATGTCGGCGGCGTTGGCAATTTGGCTTCCCCACAGAATCGTTGTCGCAACAAACGCTGCCGAAAGGACTTTCTTCGAGGGTCGGTTCATCAGGATGTTCCCCTTTTTGCCTTGTTGGATTGACGATAGGCAGGGTGGAGAAACGGGTCCAACAACTAAAATCTAACTGCTGTAAGGAAACGCTTTTCAACGCTCGCACGGACCCATCCCATCTAAGCTGATGGCTGCAGGATTGGCCTACGGCGTGAAACACCGCTGCGCCAGGTTTTTGCAAGTTTACTTGCAGTGTTTTTTATATTGCAAAAATACTTGCATTAGCGTAGATTGAGAGCATGGGAGAGTCAGAGTCAGTTTTGGAGAGAGTCAAGGCGGTTGCTGAGGCGCTGACCCGCGCAGAGCAGTTGCTTGTCAAGCAGATCATTTCAAGCCCGCGTGACGTGGCATTGGGCACCGCCAGCGCATTGGCGCAGCAAATCGGTGTCCACGAAGCAACCGCGTCGCGGCTTGCGAAGAAGCTTGGTTATGCGAGCTACGCCAAGTTCAGGACTGCGATCCAAGATGAATTTCTTGTCCGTACCAATCCGGCAACGCGGGTCCGCAACACTCTTGAGAAAACGAGCGAAGCAGGCCTGATCACTGATTTGGTTGCACGCGAGATAGATGCGCTCGCCGGCCTGCAACGATACTTGGATGATGCGACGCTAATGGCCGCGGCCAGGGCTCTGTTGAACGCAGGACGCATCTATGTGTTTGCGCGCGGCAATGCGGAAGCGCTTGCTGTTCTGATCGAGCGCCGTTTGCGCCGCATGGGTTGCGCTACGATCGTGCTGGAGGGCGAGGGTCGAGATCTGGCGGAGCAGGTGCTCGCAATGGATGCAAAGGATGCAATTGTCGCCTTTGCGTTCCGTCGCCAACCTACCCACTACGCAGCTTTGCTCAACCGCGCTCGCGACGTGGGCGCGACGTCGGTCGTCATCTCGGGAAGCGTCGGCCCATCGCTGGTTCCAACGGCGGATCATCTTCTCTTTGCGCCACGGGCTGGATCGCAGGACGCTTTTCAAACCCTGACGGTGCCGATGGCAATCAGTAATGCGCTGGTGCTTGCAATGGCAAAAGAAGAACCGCAGGCATCGTTGCTCTACCTGGAAACCTTGGGTCAATTGATCGACGCGTTCGAGTAGGAGGAGACTGCAAGGCAAATTTCACGCGTACAAAATCTGCAAGTTAATATGCATGTCATATCCGCGCTGCAAAGGAGGTTGCATCGCGGAAGTCGCATTGGGCGACGTTTCTGAGGAGGGAAATTCAATGAACATGAAGCCTTTGTTGCTTTCCGCAGCCCTGGTGGCCCTGACGCTGCCGGCGCTTGCACAAAATGCGCCGGAACTCGACGTCATGAGTGCCGAGGAGCTTTTGCCGTTGGCCAAGGCCGAAGGCACGGTGACCGTTTATGCTTTCACCAGCCGGATCGCAGCCGTGGAAAAAGCGTTCGAGGCCGCTTATCCGGGCATAGACATGGTCAGCCACGACATGTCCTCAACCGAGCAGATCACACGCCTGAAAGCCGAGGCCAGTGCCGGGATCGCGAGTGCCGACGTGGTTTATATCTCGGACGCGCCGGTCGTCTTTAAGGACCTGCTCGAGCCGGGCCTGATTACGCGGTATGTCCCTCCTCGCGTCGCGTCGCTACTGGACGAGAACGAGAAAAGCCCACTTCTGGCGCAGCGCCTGTCGACAAAGGTGCTGATGTATAATGAAGAGGCCAACCCCAGCGGCGCGCCGGTCAAGAACCTCTGGGAACTGACCACCGAGCCCTGGAAGGGGCGGGTGATCATGGTCGATCCGCTTCAACGCGGAGACTACCTGGATCTGATGACGGAACTTGTAGTCCGCTCCGATGATATGGCGCAGGCCTACCAAGCGCAATTCGGCAAGGCGATCACGCTTGACGATGAGATTGAAACGGCGGGCGAGCAGTTCATCGTTGATTTGTTCAAGAATGATCTGATCCTGGTGTCTTCCACGGACGACGTGAATGCTGCGGTCGGCGCGCGCGGTCAGAAGAACCCGCCGGTCGGCTTTACCTCCTATTCCGATCGTCGCGACAATGAAGATGAGGGTTGGGCCTTACAGGTGGTCAACACGGTTGTCCCGGCAAATGGCATCATTTTTCCAGCGGTGCTGGCAATCTCTTCCACTGCCAAGAACGCGGCTGCGGCTCGTCTCGCGATCGATTTCTTGATGGGCGATGACAGTTCAACAGGCGGGGCGGGCTTCAAGCCGTTCTATGTGGCAGGCGACTATGCGACCCGCAGCGATATCGTCAGCCATCCAGACGCAGTGCCCCTGGCTGACTTGAAGGCTTGGTCGATCGACCCGTCGGCAACGGCGAAGATCCGTCAGGACGTCAGCGACCTCGTCCTTTCCCTGCAATAATCTCCCTTATCCAGCTCACGGCGAGAAGGCTGGGAGCTCATAGGACTATTCATGTCGCTGTCAGTTAGCCGCTCTTTCGCGCGGCCTTTCCCACTCAACGGGCACTTTGCGCTCAAGCTCCTGGTTCTAGCGGTTCTCGGCCTGCTGGTTGCCGGTCCGCTTGTGCGCATTCTTCTTGAAACACTTAGCCCCGATGCGATCTCTGCCTGGAGTGACGTAACGACCGGTAGGCTGTCCCGAAACCTTCTATGGGTCCCGCTAACGAACACGCTCATCCTTGGCGTCGGAGTTGCCTGTGGCTGCGTCTTGATTGGCGGCTTCTTGGCTTGGCTCGTGGTGATGACGGATGTTCCGTTCCGGCGCACCATCGGCCTCATGGCGACATTGCCCTTCATGATCCCGAGTTTTGCAACCTCGCTCGCCTGGGGATCGCTGTTTCGCAATTCGCGCGTCGGTGGACAGAGCGGGTTCCTCGAAGGCCTGGGTCTTACCATTCCAGACTGGCTCGCTTGGGGTATGATCCCCACGCTGATCGTGCTGATCGCGCACTACTATTCGCTGGCTTTCACCGTTATCGCGGCAGCCCTTGCGACGGTGAATTCCGATCTGGTTGAAGCCGCGCAGATTGCAGGAGCCAAGCGTCGCCGCATCCTGCTGGGCATCGTGCTGCCGGTCGCGATGCCAGCAGTCGTGGCCGGTGCCTCACTGACTTTTGCCGGTGCCGTTTCGAACTTTGCCGCACCGGCTTTGCTTGGTCTGCCAGTTCGCATGCAGACCATGGCGACCCGCCTTTACGGGCTGATCGAAGTTGGACAGACATCGCGAGGCTATGTCGTGGCTATCCTGCTCATCGCCGTCTCAGCACTGTTTCTGTGGCTCGGCAACAAAGTCCTTTCCGGCCGCCGCTCTTATGCAACCATCACCGGCAAGGGCGGTCGCGCAAAGCGGTTCGATCTCGGAACCGCGCGGCTGCCGTTGTTCATGGTCGCCTTGTTCATTTGCCTGGTCACCACGGTTGTTCCAGTGATCATCCTGATCGCATCGTCGCTGGCGCCATCGTCCTCCGCGCTGTTTTCCAACTGGACGTTGCATTACTGGACCGGACTGTCGAACCCGTCGATCGCGCAAGGTCAACCCGGTATCTGGGAAAGCCCGTTCATCAAGTCGGCCACGAGCCTGACGGTCGGCTTGGGCGTCGCCGTCGCGATCACCAGCAGCATCATCGGTCTTATCGTTGCGTATGTGCTGGCCCGAGATGGAAAAGGGCCCCTTGCAGGATTGATCAACCAGATAAGCTTCCTGCCGCTTCTGGTGCCAGGCATTGCATTTGGCGCCGCCTATATCGCTCTTTTCGGCGCCCCAATTGGACCGTTGCCGGCGCTTTACGGCACGTTCCCGCTGCTTCTCATTGCCGGTACAGCCTATCTGCTGCCGTTTTCGGTGCAAACGGGACGTGCCGTGATCAGCCAGGTGTCCGGCGATCTCGATGAAAGCGCACGGATGACCGGGGCGGGAATGATGCGGCGGCTGGTGGCGATCACTGTGCCACTGGCCAGTCGCGGTCTGGCTGCGGGTGGGTTGATCGTCTTCGTCAAGATCATGCGCGACCTGTCTTTGGTGGTTCTTCTCTTCACGCCAACCACACCGCTGCTTTCGGTGCTTGCTTATCGCTACGCGTCCGAAGGCTTCACCCAATTCGCGAATGCCATCACCGTGGTGATCCTCGTGATCTCGATCGCCGCGACATTGATGGCCAATCAGCTCCAGGCCAAGTCGCAGCCCTGGCTGAAATCATAGGTCCTGTCATGATCCGGATACACAATCTCACCAAATCCTTCGGCGTGTTCAAGGCCGTGGACCACATTTCCCTTGAGGTTCCGCAAGGCTCGTTCCTCGTTCTTGTCGGGCCTTCAGGCTGCGGGAAATCGACCATGCTGCGCATGCTTGCGGGCCTTGAGCGTCCGACCAGCGGCACAGTGCAGTTCGGCTCCAACATCGTGTCGGATGGCGACCGCGGCTGGGTCATCGACCCATCCAGGCGCGATACGGGGCTCGTGTTTCAGTCTTATGCGTTGTGGCCGCATATGACGGTAGCGGGCAATGTCGATTGGCCTCTCAAGGTCGCCAAGATGGGCAAGGCCGAGCGGCAGTCTCGTGTGGCCGAAGTGCTGCGCATGCTTGGTATCGAGGCTCTTTCAGCACGGTATCCCAATGAGATTTCCGGCGGGCAGCAACAGCGCGTCGCCATCGCGCGTATGATTGCGCCGCGTCCGGCTATTCTCCTGTTCGATGAGCCGCTTTCCAACCTTGATGCCAAGCTGCGGGTCGAGATGCGGACGGAACTTCTGCGTGTCCATCGCGCGACCGGAGCGACGTCGGTCTACGTGACCCATGATCAGGTCGAGGCGATGACCATGGCAACTCATGTCGCTGTCTTAAATAATGGCAGGGTCGAGCAGTTCGGATCACCAGAGGAACTGGTGGCCAACCCATCCACGGCCTTCGTTGCGACCTTTGTTGGAACGCCGCCCGCCAATCTTGTGCCCGTCAATACCTTGCCCTCGACGCGCATGGACGGACTGCCGAAGGAAGCCTTAGCAATGTACCGACCCGAGGATCTCCTCGCCGCTGGAGAGGGGTCGGACGACAGTCTCGCTTTCGACTTTGCAGAAGCCAGCCCGGTTGCTGGCCGCACCATGCTGACGGGAACGCGAGGCACGCTGCGCATGACCGCAGTAGTTGACGGCGCGCCGCGCCTGCAGGTGGGGGACAAGGTGCATTTCCGGTTGCCCAACATGCCTGCCGCGCTCTTTGCACAAAGCGGGGAGCGGCTGTCATGAAGCGCCTTCTCCTTGTCCGCCATGGTGAATCCGAGTGGAACGCCGTGCGCCGCTTACAGGGCCAGGCGGATATTCGCCTTTCATCTAAAGGCGAGACACAGGCTGCCGGCCTGGCTTCAACCATTGCTCAGCTTGCGCCGGATCAGGTAATTACGTCAGACCTTTGCCGAGCAAAAAGAACCGCCGAACTGCTAGGTTTCCCAAACGCCGTTTGCGACGCGCGGTTGCGTGAGATCGACGTGGGTGACTGGACCGGGAAGTCTATCGCCGACATCATCGCGGCCGATCCCGACGGTTACCGTGGATGGCGAGCCGGCACCTTTGCACCGCCGGGAGGAGAGGTTTGGCAGACCTTCACCGACCGTACCGCCTTGGCTGTGCGATCCTCCATGAAGACCGCGGATCGGCTTCTCGTGGTATGCCACGGCGGCGTCATTCGAGCGCTCCTGCAAACGCTGCTGCAACTCGAACCGCGCCGGATCATACCGGTCGGACCCGCGAGCCTCACAATCTTGGCGATGAAGCCGAACGAACAGGATATGCGGCTGGAAGTGTTCAACTTCGCTCCGGGCGGTCCTGTCGTGAACGCACCTGACTAGCTGTATGGTTACAGATTGAAGGGAATGCTGTCACAACCATCTAGCTCAGGACTGACTGCAGGAACTCGCGCGTTCGCTCCTCTTTGGGTGCTCCGAAGATCGCGTTAGGCTCGCCTTGCTCACAGATGCGGCCTTTATCGAAGAAGCAGACACGGTCGGACACTTCGCGGGCAAACCGCATCTCATGCGTGACGAGCAGCATGGTGAGGTCGTGTTCGTGGGCGAGGCCGCGGATAACAGAAAGCACCTCGCCGACGAGTTGAGGATCGAGCGCTGAAGTCGGTTCGTCGAACAAGAGCACGCGCGGGCGCATGGCGAGCGCACGGGCGATCGCGACGCGTTGCTGCTGACCGCCGGACAGCTGGGAAGGATAGTGATCCTTCTTATCGGCCAAACCGACCATGGCCAGCAGATCGACGGCGCGGCATTCGGCTTCGCCGCGCGGCAGGCCGAGGACGCGAACGGGTGCTTCCACCACATTACGCAGCACCGTCATATGCGGAAACAGGTTGAAGCTCTGGAACACCATTCCGATATGGCTTCGAATTTGATGTAGGTGCTTCTCCGACGCCTTGAACGGCCCTTTCCCATTCGGCTCGTGGTACGACATGCCGGCAAGTGCCAACCTGCCCTCCTGGAACGGCTCGAGCGTCATCAGGATGCGCAACACGGTCGACTTGCCCGAGCCGGACGGGCCGATCAACGTGACCTTTTCGCCCTTTGCGACCTTGAAGTTGAAGTCGTCGAGAACGGTCAGCGTCCCGAAGCGCTTAGTGACGTTTGAAAATTCGATGATCGGCTGGGAGGGTTTATCGGTCATTTGAGGGGTATCCCTGCCTTGGGAAGTGCGAGTTGCAGACGGTGGAGGGCAGCCGAGCAAACGAGCGTGAGAAGAAGAAAGATAAGGCCGACCATCGTGAGCGGAACCAGATATTCGAAGGTGCGCTCGCTGATCATGTTGGCCAAGCCCATCATCTCGAGCACGGTCACCACCGACAGCACCGGAGTTTCCTTGATCATGGCGACGAGGTAGTTGCCCATGGCGGGCAGGATGCGCGGCACGGCCTGCGGCACGACGATATCGCGGTAAGTCTGCATTCGCGTCATGTTGAGGGCCGTCGCGGCTTCCCATTGCCCGCGCGGAACGGCCTCGATGCCGCCGCGATAGACTTCGGATGTATAGGCCGCATATTGCAGGCCCAGCGCCAATGCGCCGGTCAGAAAAGCGGGAAGGACGATCCCGAAATCCGGCAGCACGTAGTAAAGGAAGAAGAGTTGGACGAGGAGCGGTGTGTCGCGCAGGAACTCGACGACGACAGCGGTTGTCCAGGATATCGCCTTGATCCGGCTGCGGCGCAGCAGCGCGAAAACAAGGCCGAGGACCAATGCGATGGCAAAGCCAGCCGCCGCTGCTTTCAAAGTCACCGTCAGGCCGATCAGGATGATGGGCAGGATCGAGGTGGCATAGGTCAGCCACGTCGTCGTATCCCACTCGTAGCCGTACATCATGGCAGGAGCCTTTTCACGAATGTGCCGCGCGCGGAAAGGCGTTGCCGCGCCTGACCATGCGCTCGATCACGCGCACCACGACCATCAGCATCAGCGACATCGCGAAATAGCAAACCAGCGTCACCGAATAGATGCTTGTGCTATCGAGTGTGATGTTGCGGATCGATTGGGCCGAGAAGGTGAGGTCGGCGATCGAGATCAGCGACACGAGCGACGACAGTTTCAGTGTCTCGATCGTCAGATTGCCGAAGGCCGGCATCATCTCCACCACAGCCTGCGGCAGCGAGATACGGAACAGGGTCTGTAAGCGGTTGAAGTTGAGCGCGCGTGCAGCCTCCATCTGCTGGACCGAGACCGAAGACAGCGCCCCGCGTACGATTTCGGCACCGTAGCCGCCCGCATGGGCTGCCAGCACGAGGATGCCGGTCGTAATCGGATCAAAGCTCAGGCCGACCAGTGGTAGTGCATAATAGAACCAGAACAGCTGCACGAAAAGCGAAGTGCCCCGGAACACTTCGGTATAGCAAAGAGCGACTTTCGAGAGGATCGGCCCGCCTTCGACGCGCAGAATGCCGAATACGAAGGCGAGGATGACGCCAAAGAGAATGGCAGACAGCGTGATCGTCATCGTCACGACCGCGCCTTGCCAAAGCATCGGCAGGTAGGCAGTCCAGTTCATCTGGAGCGCTCCCGTTCATGAGGTCGCAGGAACGCCCGGCCAGAAACCGGGCGCTCAACCGTGCTTACTTGCCTGCGCAGAGGTCGGCGACGGTCTTCTCGGCCGCAGCGGCAATGCTCTGCTCCGACAGGCCGTATTTGCCCAGGATGGTCTTGTACTCGTCCGTCTTGCGGAACGCGACCAGCGCGGCGTTGAACGCGTCGCGCAACTCCTTGTCTTCGGGGCGGAAGGCAAAGCCGCCATAGTTGCGCACCGGCGCATCCTTCACGATGGGATCGCTGAAGGGCGCAACCTGTTCGACAGCGGCCTGATCCTTGGCCAGCGACGAAACGGTCAATTCGGTGGCTGCATAAGCGTCGACGCGGCTTTGGACCGTCGGGATCGCATCGGCATTGGCAGGAATGAAGACGATCTGGTCATCCTTCACGCCAACGGCGCGCAGGAAGTCGACATTGTTCGCACCCGAAACAACTGCGACCTTCAGAGACGGGTCTTTGGCGATATCAGCATATGTCGTCAGCTTCTTCGGGTTGCCCTTCTTTACGAGCAGCCCCTCGCCATAGGACGAGTTCGGCTCGGAGAAGGCGACCTGCTTGCAACGTTCGGCCGAGATGTTCTGCTCGGCGGCAGCGAAGTCGAAGCGCTTGGCCTTGAGACCAGGAATGAGCGTACCGAATGGGGTGACCGTCCAGTTGATCTCTTCAACGCCGATCGACTTGAAGACAGCGGTCGCGACGTCAGGACCGATGCCGGCCGAAGTGCCGTCGGGCTGCATAAAGGAATAAGGGACTTCGTTGGCGGTCGCGGCGCGAATATAGCCTTGTTCCTTTACCTCATCGAGGGTCAAGGCGCTGGCGGAGGTGAGGCCGATGGCCAGTGCCAGGGCGGACAGTCCGGTTATCTTCGAGATTTGCATGTCATTCTCCTCTGGTTGATTGTTGTCGCGGTCCGTTTTCGGATCTCGCAAGGTCAGGCATCTGGGTTGTCAGGGATGCTCCGTGATCGTGGCGATGACGGATAAGCAGTCGCCGGCCTTGATAAGGCCGGGTACGTGGCGGGCTGCGAGAACACCGTCCATGGCGGCCCGGTATTCGGTTGGCGCCAGGCCCGTTCTACCGATCGGATAGACCCGCGCGATAATCTCGCCTGTTTTCACCGGCTGCCCAAGATCAAGGGCGAAGGCGATCAGTCCGTCATCTTCCGCAAAGGTGAAACATTCGCTGGACGGCATATCCAGCCAGCGCGTGTCTTGATGGTCCGGGGTGCCGGCAAGGATGCCGGCATGGCGCAGCACATTCAGTGTTCCCCGCCGGGCAATGTCGATGGAGTTGGCTGTTGCCGTTCCCGCGCCGCCAAGTTCCGTCGTCACGAAGACCTTGCCCATCTCCTCGACAGTGGTGTCGAGCATGCCGACGGCATCGATTTCCAGCATCTTCATCGAAAAGGGCGCGGCGAAGGCTTCAACCGCTGCAAAGCAGCGGGTTTCCTGATCCTTGTCCGGCAAGGCATGGGCTGCCGCATAGGGCAGGAAATCGAGCGTCCTGCCGCCGGAATGGAAGTCGAGAACAATATCGGCCAGCGGGATCAGATGGCGGGTGACATAGTCCGCGATTTTTTCAGTCACCGTGCCGTCGGGCCTGCCCGGAAAGCTGCGATTGAGATTGCCGCGATCGATCGGCGAAGTGCGCGTGCCGGCACGAAAGGCCGGATAGTTGAGCGCTGGAACGATAATGATCCGGCCGCTGACTTGGGCGAGATCGAGCGTGCGGGCCAGTTCGAACAGGGCAGCCGGCCCCTCATACTCGTCGCCGTGATTGCCGCCGGTCAAAAGGGCAGTGGGTCCGCTGCCGTTGGCGACGACGCAGATCGGGATCATGATCGAGCCCCAGGCGCTGTCGTCGCGGCTATGGGGCAGGCGCAGATGTCCATGATGCACGCCCTGCGCATCGAGATCGACGGTGGCGGTCATGGGGGAGGGACGAGGGGCGCTGGTCAGCATGACCTATCCTTTGACGAAGAGCTGGCGCGGGACGTTGGACAGGCATTCCACGCCCGCTTCGGTGATCGCGATGCTTTCCGTGATTTCCAGCCCCATGTCGTCCAGCCAAAGCCCCGTCATGAAATGGAAGGTCATGCCGGGCTTCAGTTCGGTGCGATCACCTGGCCGCAGGCTCATCGTGCGCTCGCCCCAATCCGGGGGATAGGAAAGGCCGATCGGATAACCCGTGCGGTTGTCCTTGATGATCCCGTAGGTCTTCAACACCGCAAAGAAGGCGTTTGCGATATCTTCGCAGGTGTTGCCGGGCTTGGCGGCTGCGAGGCCGGCTTCCATGCCTTCAAGCGTGGCCTTTTCGGCATCGAGAAAGGCCTGCGTCGGCTTGCCCAGGAAGACGGTGCGCGACAGCGGGCAGTGGTAGCGCTTATAGGCCCCGGCGATCTCGAAGAAGGTGCCTTCGCCGCTCCGCATCGGCTTGTCGTCCCAGGTCAAATGCGGGGCGGACGCATCGGCGCCTGAGGGCAGCAGCGGCACGATGGCAGGATAATCACCGCCGAACTCCGCTGTTCCGCGAATACCTGCATCGTAGATTTCGGCCACGAGATCGCATTTGCGCATGCCGGGCTCGATCACGTCGACGATCCGCTTGTGCATCAGCTCGACGATGCGTCCGGCCTTGCGCATATAGTCGAGCTCGGTTGCGCTCTTTACCGCGCGCTGCCAGTTCACCAGGCCTGCCGCATCCTTGAAACGCGCATTGGGAAGATGCGCTTGGAGCGAAGCATAAGCGGCTGCCGAGAAGTAGTAATTGTCCAATTCGACGCCGATGACGAGCTTGTCCCAGCCGCGCTCGCCGATGATCTGCGACAGGTAGTCCATCGGGTGACGCTCGGTGGACTGGACGTAATGGTCGGCATAGCCGACGATGTTGTCATGCGCGAGATAGGCCGTTCGCTTCGCGCCGTTGGCATCCTGCTTGCGTCCGAACCAGACCGGCTCTCCGGTCGGCGGCACCAGAACGCATTGGTGCACGTAAAAGGACCAGCCGTCATAGCCGGTCAGCCAGTGCATGTTCGAGGGGTCGGTGACGATCAAAAGCTCGATCCCCGCCTTATCCATGGCGGTCCGCGTCTTTGAAAGACGCGTCGCATATTCGTCGCGCGTAAAGTTCAGCGTAACACTCACGCTGCATCTCCCATTGTGGTGTCGTTGTCGATCATCTGTCCGCTTCCGGCGTTCTGTGCGCGGGTAAGGGCCAGATTGGCGATGGCGGTGTCCTGAACGCCGGTTCCGGTCAGGTCGGCGAAAGTGATATCGTCTGCGCGACGACGGCCCGTCGCCGTTCCGGCGATGATGGCGCCGAGTTCATCAAAGCTCCGGTCGGGCCTGACGATGCCTGCTTCGATCGCGTGATGCAGTTCGCCTAGCTTGCATGTTTGCGTCAGGCGATCGGCGACATAGATCGCGCGTTCGAAGACGGCCGGGTCGATCTCGTTCTTGTGCTCGGCATCCGACCCCATCGCGGTCAGGTGCTGGCCAGGCTCTAGCCATTCTGCCAACAAGATGGGTTTCTCGGCAGGCGTCGTGGTGACGACGATGTCGGCGCCAGCGACGGCGTCCTTCGCATCGGCCACGGCAGTGACTTCGATCCCGTGTTCCCGCGAAAACGCGTCGGCAAGCCTTTGCGCGTTTTCCGGATCGCGCGCCCAGATACGCGCTTCCTTGATCGGACGCACGAGGGTGAGTGCCTCAAGCTGCAACCGCGCCTGCATGCCGGCACCCAAGATCGCAGCACAGCGAGCGTCAGCGCGTGCGAGATGTCTGGCTGCGACCCCACCGGCGGCCGCAGTGCGCACATCGGTGAGATAACCATTGTCGAGCAGCAGCGCGTCAACAAGGCCGGTGCGGGAGTTAAACAGGATCATCAAGCCGTTCAAGCTTGGAAGGCCGAGTTTGGGATTGTCGAAGAAGCCGGGGCTGACCTTGATGGCAAAACCGTCAAATCCAGGCACATAAGCTGTTTTTACGTCCACTTCGCCACGGAATTCCGGTATGTCGAGACGCAGAACCGGCGGCATCGCGACGGGTTTGGTTGCAAGAGCTGCGAACGCCTGCTCCACGCAATCGACGGCCGAGAGATCGAGCTTGACCACGGCTCGCAGGTCTTTTTCCAGGAGGATGCGGACGCGGCTCATGCGCTGGCACCTTCCATGATCGCCTTGTGGCGAGCAGGGTCGATGTTGCGGCCCGAGACGATGATGGCGGTGGCGCCTTTGAGGCTCACTTTCTCCGAAAGGATGGCGGCGATGCCGACAGCGCCAGCTCCCTCGACAACTTCGTTCTCGGCGCGCTCGGCATGGCGGACACCAGTCGCAATCTCGTCTTCGGTCAGAAGGACGATCTCGTCGAGGAGGTCGCGGCAAAGCGCGAACGTAACGCTATTGGCAAGGCCGATCCCGCCGCCAAGCGAGTCTGCGAGCGTTTCCTCTTCGCGGACGAAAATAGGTTGCCCGGCCGCGAGGGACGCATGCATCGCGGCACCGCGCTCCATGGAAATGCCGACGATGCGGGCTCGCGGCTTGCGCGCCTTCACTGCAACTGCGACACCGCCTGCGAGACCGCCTCCGGAGAGCGGAACGAGCACCGTGTCGAGATCAGGCAGATCCTCGACAAGTTCGAGACCGATCGTGCCTTGCCCGGCTACGACATCGACTGCATCGAAGGGCGGGATCGGCACCAAACCGCGCGTTGCAACAAGTCGTTCAACTTCGTCCTGTGCGTCGTCCTGCGATGTGCCGATTATACAGACTTCAGCACCAAGTGCCTTGATCGCTTCGACCTTGTTGGCGGGAACGAGCGCCGACATGCAGATGGTGGCAGGCACGCCAAGCTCTTTCGCGGCGTAAGCAACAGCCCGCCCATGATTTCCAGTCGATGCAGTGACGAGACCGCGCTGGCGCGAGGCTTGATCGAGAGCCAGGAGCGCATTCATCGCGCCCCGGAGCTTGAAAGCACCGATCGGCTGACGAGTTTCGAGTTTCAGGTAAACTGGCTGTCCGCTCTCCTTCGAAAGGGAGGGCGATTGCACCAGCAGAGTGCGGACCACATGGCTTCTGATCATATCCGCGGCATGTTCGATCGCTGCCAAAGTAACAGGCAGGTTTGTGTTTTCAGCTATGCGGGACAGATTTTCTTGTCTCATGATTGTCATGTTGAGAGCGAAGTAAAATCATGTCAATTGATATAATTGTAATGATTCAATAAAACGTGGTTGCCTATCCTATTGAACCGATGTCGTAGATCGGAGGCAGTTGCTCAAAGGCTTGCTTCACAGTCACAAGCGCCTTCCTCAAGCTGTCCCGGCTAAGCCGGCCGCCGAGGCAGATGCGGATGCCGCCGCCGTGGTTTGGTCCCGCGATGAAGGGTTCGGATGGTGTCACGGCGATGTTTTGATTGGCGAGCGAGCGGACCAATCCGTCTTCTGTCCAGCGTGGCGGTACCTTGAGCCAGGCACAGAGTGCGAGCGGATGGGTTGACGCAATGTGGTCGCCGAGAATCTCGGTGGCGATTGTTTGGCGCGCGGACGCTTCTTCGCGCTGGATTGCAAGCAGCTGACGCGCTGTTCCGTTTTCGACCCAGCGGCTTGCGATCTCGCCCGCCAGATAGGTTCCGCTCCAGCTGGAAACGCGCAGGATGGAAGCGGCCCGTATGGAATAGGCCGGCGGCACGACGAGATAGCCAACACGCAAACCGGTCAGCACCGTTTTCGTGAAACTGGTGATAAAGAAGCCGAGCTCCGGCAGCATTTCCGTTATCGAGGGCAGGGCGTCTTCGATCAGTGCGCGGTAGACTTCGTCCTCGATAACAAAGACGCCATGGCGCTCCGCAATCGCGGCGATGGCCTGCCGCCGCGCCGCGCCCGCAACGTGGCCGGTCGGATTGTTGAGGGTGGGGATGAGCACAAGCGCGCGCACACCGCCAGCGGCACAGGCAGCTTCCAGAGCATCCGGCAACACGCCTTCCGCATCGGTAGGAAGACCCTTCAAACTAAAACCCAGAACGTTGGACAGACCGATGATGCCGTGATCGGTGAGGTTTTCGCACAGCACGACATCGCCGGAGCGGACGACACAACTAAGGGCCAGAAAAATACCGTGCGCGGCGCCATTCGTGACGAGAATACGCTCTGGGCCGGGGGTCACCCCAAGCGGATGCAGCCACGCCTGCGCGGTTTCGCGGTGGCGCATGAGACCGGCGATGGGGCGACAGGGGCGCATAAACGCCGCGACATCGCCTTCGGCCAATTCGCGGAAGATCTCGCGCGAAGCGTTTTCATGCGCGTCGAGATAGGCGGCGCGGATAATGGAAAGATCGAGCACTTCGTTGGGGCTGTGATCGAGCATCATGCGCCCGGCGCGGTCCGTCACCCGCGCCTTGACGAACGTGCCGCGCCCGATCTCGCCACTCAGATAGCCGAGACGTTCGGCTTCCTTATAGGCCAGGCTCACCGTCTGCACGGAAAGGCCAAGCGTGCGGGCAAGATCGCGATGCGTCGGCATGCGGTCCATCGGCTTGAGCACACCGGAGTCGATGTCCGCCATGATCAGTTCGGTCAAGGCCGCATGCTTCGTCCCGCCCTTCTGCTTGACGAAAGCGGGTTGCCACCTCTCCGCCTTGATGGGCGGGGTCGGCCTGGCACCCGATCGGTTAGCGGATTGACTCATGAAATTGTCTCGTTTCTCACAGACGATTTCATGACATTATCCACGCTCAAACGCCAGTTTGAAGCGTCAAATGGGCGGGATAACCGGAATTTACTGCCGGAAAACACCGGTTTGGCGCCCCGGATTCGGCATTTTAGCCGGTATTTCGACCGCTTTTTCCGAAATTTCGGGTCCGTAGACCCGCATTTTCGCCGTCGTGCCGGGCAGGCCGACCAGGTCCGCCCAGCCTCCGAGGGATCAGACTTTCTGACCTTCCTGGACCAGTTCATCCATGACCGACCGCACGGCGCTTTCCGCGATTGCGACGATTTCGTCGATCTCGGCCTTGGTCGTCACCAGCGGTGGCGCAAATCCGAGGATGTCCCCATGCGGCATGGCGCGCGCGATGAGGCCGCGATTGCGCGCGGCTTTCGACACTCGGGCGCCAACCGTCAGGCCGGGCTCAAAGCGCGTCTTCTTCTCGCGATCCGCCACGAACTCGATGGCGCCCATCAGGCCGACGCCGCGCACCTCACCGACGATCGGGAACTGTGCGAATTTGGCTCGAAGCTGCTCCTGGAAATAGCCGCCCACTACGCGAGCATTGCCCGGCAGGTCTTCCTTTTCGACAATGTCGAGGACAGCGTTGGCGGCAGCCGCACCAATTGGATGGCCGGAATAGGTATAGCCGTGTGAGAAGGATCCAACGCGATCGGCACCGTCTTCCATGACCTTGAACACCTTCTCGCCGACAATGGCGCCCGACAGCGGGAAGTAGGCGGAGGTCAGGCCTTTGGCGACCGTGATGAGGTCCGGCTCAATACCGTAATGCTGTGACCCGAACATCGAACCGGTGCGCCCAAAACCGGTAATGACCTCGTCGGCGATGAGTAGGATGTCGTACTTCTTCAGAACGGCCTGGATCTCCTCCCAATAGTTCTCAGGCGGCGGGGTGATGCCACCGGTTCCAAGCACCGGCTCGGCGATAAAGGCGCCGATCGTGTCGGGATCTTCGCGCAGGATCAACGCTTCCAGTTCCGCTGCACGACGCTTGGAAAATTCCACCTCGGTTTCGCCGGCTTCCGCGCCCCAGTAATGATGCGGTGCGCCAGTGTGCAAGATGCCGGCGCGTGGCAGGTCCATATGGTCATGATAGAAGCTCATGCCGGTCATGGAACCGGAAACGACGCTGCAGCCGTGATAGCCGCGTTCGCGCGAGATGATCTTCTTCTTGTTCGGCTTGCCGCGAAGGTTGCTGTAGTACCAGACTAGCTTGGCCTGGGTCTCGTTAGCGTCCGAACCGGACATGCCGTAGAAGACTTTGCTCATGTTGCCAGGCGCCATCTTCACAAGGCGGTCGGAAAGAATGGCAAGCTCATCCGTCGTGTGGGCGGCGTAGGAATGGTAGTAGGCGAGACGATAGGCTTGCTTGGCAATCGCTTCGGCCACTTCGGTGCGGCCATAGCCGACATTGACGCAATAGAGACCGGCGAAACCGTCGATCAGCTCTTTGCCATGCGCGTCCTGGATGCGGATGCCCTTGGCCGTTTCGACAATGGTGGGGTCGCCCATCTTGCCGGACGCGAAATCCTTGAGCTGTGTAAACGGATGCAGGACCGAGTTGCGGTCCATCTCTGCGATCCGGGTGAGGTTGATGGTCATGATCAAGGGTCCTTTCAGGCAGCGAGATTGCCGAAGCAGATGTATTTCGCTTCGAGATATTCGGAGAGGCCGTGGCGCGATCCTTCGCGGCCGAGGCCGGATTGTTTCCAGCCTCCAAAGGGGATCGGTGCGCCGGTGAATTTAGGCGTGTTGACGGCGACCATGCCGTATTCGAGCCGGTCGGTGAGGCGCATCGCGCGGCTGAGATCGTTGGTGTAGACATAGGCTGCAAGGCCCATCTCGGTGGCATTGGCGCGGGCAATGACTTCGCTTTCGTCATCGAAGGCAAGGATTGCGGCGACCGGTCCGAAGGTCTCTTCACGCGCAATCAGCATGTCTTCTGTTACGTCGGCCAGAACGGTCGGGGGAACGAAGTTGCCGCCAAGCGGGCTGTCCTGACCGCCGCAAACGACGCGCGCGCCTGCGGTTAGCGCCTGCGCAATCTGCTGCCGGCACTTTTCCGCCACCGATGGGCGTGTCATCGGGCCAATGTCGACGCCCGGTTCCAACCCGTGGCCGACGCTCAGCTGTCTAGAAGCTGCGGCGAAGGCTTCAACAAAGCCATCATAGATAGCGCGGTGCACGTAAATTCGGTTTGCTGCGAGGCAGTCCTGGCCTGAAGTCGCGAATTTAGCGCCCATGCAGCCCTTTACAGCGGCGGCGAGATCGGTGTCGTCGAAGACGATGAAAGGAGCATGGCCGCCGAGTTCCAGTGACGCTTTCTTGATGGTGGCGGCCGATTGCGTGAGCAGGATGCGGCCGACTTCCGTAGAGCCGGTAAAGGAAAAGGCGCGCACCTGTGTATGCTCAAGCAGGCGCTTGGCCAGCGGTGCGGCTTCCCCGGTCAGGACTTGAAACACGCCAGCTGGCATGCCGGCTTCCTGGCCAAGCTTGGCAAGCGCGAGCGCGGACAGCGGCGTTTCAGGCGCCGGTTTGACGATCATGGTGCAGCCGGCAGCCAATGCCGCGCCCGCCTTGCGAGTGATCATCGCGGTTGGAAAATTCCAAGGCGTGATCGCCACAGCGACCCCGAGCGGCTGCATTTGGACCGACAGACGGCTGCCGGGCAGGTGGCTAGGAATGGTTTCGCCGTAAGCGCGTTCGCCTTCGGCCGCGAACCAATCCAGGAAGTTTGCGGCATAAGAAATTTCGCCAAGCGCTTCCGACAGAGGCTTGCCTTGCTCGGCGGTCATGATGACGGCCAGGTCCTGCGCATGCTGACGCATCAGGTTCGCCCAGCCACGCAGGATCAGGCCGCGTTCGACAGGTAGCCGGTCGCGCCATTCCATGAAGGCATCTTGCGCAACCTCAACGGCTGCATCGGCATCCTCCAGCGTGCAGGCTGCCACGTCCGAAAGATGTTCGCCGTTCGCAGGATCGATCACCGCCAGGGTCTTTTCGCGCGCGACCCATGCTCCGTCCAGAAAGGCGCGGTGCTCGAGCAAATCCGGGCGGGCAAGATTTCGGAAGGCTTGGACAGCAATGCCTTGCATTGAAGGGGCTCCGTGGGTTTACAAGGAGAGTAACTGCAAGCAATCATCGATAGGCTGCGCCAATCTGCCAGTGTACGCAGGAAAACAGCTTCTTCATGCAAAATACGCAGGATATCTGCATGACCAACCTTGATCGCGCCGACCGCGCCTTGCTGGAAGCAGTTCAGAAAAACAATCGGCTAACGTCGGATGAGCTGGCCGAAGTCGCCAACCTGTCTCCGACAGCCTGCCAGAGGCGTTTGAAGCGCTTACGCGAAGAAGGCGTGATCGAAGCCGATGTCGCCATCATCTCGCCGAAGGCAGTCGGTCGCAGCGTTACGATGATCGTCCTCGTTTCACTTGAACGAGAGCGGGCAGACATCGTCGATCGTTTCAAAGCAGCGATACGATCCACAAAGGAGGTGATGGTCGGCTACTACGTGACGGGGGATGCCGACTTCATGCTCGTGGTCACGGCGAGGGACATGGAAGATTATGAAGCGTTCACCCGACGCTTTTTCTATGAGAACCACGATATCAAAGGCTTCAAGACGATGGTGGTGATGGACCGGGTCAAGGCAGGTTTCGTTTTGCCGATCGAAGAGAAATCTTGAAGTGTCGCGCCGCTTATTCGATCCGGCTTGCGGGTTCCGACTGTTTGAAGAAGGCTGCGGCCGCACTTGCTTACGATCTCAAGACATCTCTGCTATCCGTTCATGAACTCGTCCACGCACCAACGGGTTAGCCTGCCATAAATCCAGTTCGGCCGCGCTGCCAGTAACCGGCGGCAAGCGTGGAGTCGCGACCAAGGCCGCGTGCGCTACGCCAGTTTTCGCGGACGGTTCGTGCCAGCGATGTTTCCGCTGCAAACCATCCAAAGGTATCCACATCGTCTGTCCAAGGCTCTGCCTGGATAACCTCGGCCAAGCACTCCGGTTTGGAATGATCGCGCACCAGCCACTCCACCTGGAAGCTCGGTGCGTGGAGATCCTGGATCTCGTCCTTGTTCTCGACTTCCACATAGATCTTGCCCTGCGTGCTCGGCTCCATGGTTTCAAGCATGCGACCAACAGCCGGAAGACCGGTTTCATCGGCGCCGATGATAAAGCGGGATGCAGAACGCAGTGGCCGACCGACCGGACCCAAAACGCCGATCACATCACCGGGCTGACAGTTCTGCGCCCATGACGAGGCGATCCCATGATCGGCATGCATGAGGAAATCGACCTCCATCCATCCGGTGGCAACATGGAGGCGGCGGATCGTATAGGCGCGGGAAATCGGCCGCTGCCCCTCGGTCGGATAAGTCGGTAGCCCGTTGTCGCCGAGCACGGGCCAAGCCGGTGCAGGATTGTCGGCCGTCGCGAACAGCATGCGGATATGCATGCCCCCGAACATGGTGAAGCGATGGAGGTCTTCACCTTCCAGGCGAACGCGCAGCATGCGCGGTGTCACGAAATTTTTGCCGGCCACATGCATCAGGCGAAACTGCTCGACCTTGTTGTCACCGGCCAGATCGCCAGTCCATACGATGCGCGGCTGCTCCGCTTTGGCATAAAGCTCAACGGCAACCGCCATGAGATCCTTGATCCGGGCAAGGCCAGTCCGATCAGGCGCCTGACCGGTCATCACAAGTCTGGTGGAGCTGTGTTCCAGGATCGCGCGGCCAAACGGATAGATGAAGGCGACCGAACCCGGTTCGCGCTCGACCTTCGGCTGATAGCTCGCCAGCCTGTCGATGATGTTATCGAGATAGTCCGGCAGCGCGTGGAGGCTGAGCTCGGCTCGGCTGGTGAGGGTCATTGGAGATCCTTTCACGACGTTGGTTATCAACCGCCGATCCGGCCAGTCAGGGCGAATTTGAAAGATCGGCCCTTGCCCTGCTCGACATCCGATGTCGTGGACCAGGCGCTTTGCGGATCAGTGTAGGCCTTGTCGAAGATGTTATCGACGGCCACATCGAACTTCAGGTTGTCGTTGATCTCCCAGTTGGCAAAGAGATTGACGAGGTCGGCGCGGGGATAGACCGTGGTGCTGGTGCTCAGCGTCCGTGTTACCTCTCCGAGGCTGACATATTGCGCGCCGAAGGTAAGCCGGTCTTCCATTGCCCGGAAGCCGAGCGTGGCAGACACATTGTCGAGCGGCGTGTCGCTGAGTGTCTGGCCCTTATAGATGCCGTCGCGCATCTCGGCATCGACAAAGCTCGCTGCCAGGTTCAGGAAGCCCCAGCCGTAGTCATACACGCCCTCGATTTCGATGCCCTGCAGACGGGCCGAACCGACATTCTCGGATCGCGTGACGCGGCCAGTCGCCACCGTGTTGATGTAATCGTCTACATCGGTATGGAAGACGTTCGCTTTGACGCGCAGGAGATCGCCTGCCGTCACCACGTCGTCATATTGCAGGTTGACGCCCGCTTCCCAGGTTTGTGCCACTTCAGGCTTCAGCAGGAGATTGGGCTCATAGCCGGTACCATGCGCGCCGTTCTGGCGGAACACGTCCTGCATATGGGGCATCCGGTAGCCTTCCGCATAGGTGCCATAAAGCTGGAAACCTTCGATGGGTGTCACTCCGATCGTGACACGCGGCGACCAGCGATCGCCGTCCACGGTCACATCCTGCGATGGCGTCGTGTTTGTCGCCTTTGACGTACCATCGAGGCTGTAGCCATCGTAGCGAAGCGCTGCCGTAACATCGAGCCACTCGGCATAACCTGCTTCCCACTGCAGGAAACCGCCATACACATCCTGCGATCCCTTGCCGAAGTGGTCGGCATCCGAGTCGCCTTCGAGATCATAGTAGTCGAGGCCGTAAGTCAGCGCATGATCCATGCTGAGCGCCTGGAAACGCGAGGTGTTGCGAGCGGCGAAACCGGTGGTCTCGACCTCATAAAAGCGGCTATTGCCGTAGGCGGAGCGTGGCCAGACTTGGAACTGATCGGCTTCCGTGCTGGCATGATAGACATTGGCGCTGAAATCCCAGAAGTCGTTGTTTTCGGGGTTGAAGGTGTAGCTGCCGGTATAGGTGCGCACCTTCGTGTCGGCATCGTAGCGGCTGAGCGTCGCCGATGTGGAGCCGGACGAACCGGTGATGAAGTCGGAATAGTCCTGAACGGTGACGCCAAGCTTCACTTCATGGCCATCGGCCGGCCGCATCGTCACCTTGCCGAAGCCGCTGACGGCTTCTTCACCTGTCCAGCGGACCGTGTCGCCGTTGCCGTCCTTGTAGGCGTCGCTGTCGCGCCAAACGAAGTTGCCGATGACGTCGATATTGTCGTTGAACTTATAGGCACCGGTGGTGCTGGAAAGCTTGCCCTCACCATTGGTCTCGTAGCGGATCTTTTCGCTCAACGCCCAAGTCTCGCCCGAACGCAGGAAGTCGCGAGCGTCCTTGGTCTCGAAGGAGACGACGCCGCCGATCGCGCCCGATCCATAGGCGTTCGAAACCGGTCCGCGGATCACCGTGACCTGCTTTAGCAGTTCAGGCTCGATGTAAAAGGAGCCGGAACCGTGGCCGACGCGCCAATAATCCTGGCGCGCACCATCCAGCGTGACCGCGACGCGTCCATATTGCTGCAGGCCGCGAATGTTGATGGCAGTCGCCGGGTCATCGCCGTTCTGGGTGGCACCGACGCCGGGAACGTTGCGAAAAAGATCAGCCGCCGTGGTCGCTTGGGTCCGGTCGATCTCCTCGCTGGTAACAACGCTGCTGCCTGACGTGGCATCGATCACCGGCTCAAGCTTCATGTTTGCCGTCACGACAACCTGATCGAGGACGGTAACGCCGGCTTTGGGTTGCTGATCCTGCTGTTCGGCTGTTGCCGAAGCTGCAGACAGACCTGCCTGCGACGACTGCGCGAGGGCCTGCGGAGTATGGATAGCGAGCGTGATGACGGAGGCACTGAGAGCCAGACGAATGTGCAACGATGATGGCTTTCTAGCCATTTGGAGCCTCCAACAGCAGGGAAAGATGGCTAGCGGAAGGCTTGCCGGAACGATGCTACGCCCGATAGTAAACTTGACAATATGAGTCAAGTTAAGCGATGAGAATGTTTCTACACGAGGAGTTGAGGCAGATGGTTCGAAGACGAAATGGAATGATTGCGCTTGTTGAGCGGCGCGTTCGATGCGCGCTGGCGGGGGCTGCCGTCGCTGCGATGACCTTTGCCGCACAAGCGCAGGAAGCGGTTGATTATCGCCGTATCGTTTCGCTAGGGCCAGACGTCACGGAGATCGCCATGGCTCTGGAAGCAGCGGATCGGATCATCGCAGTCGATCGTTCCAGCCGTTTTCCCGACGCCGCCAACACCAAGCCCAATCTGGGTTATCGACGCACGCTATCGGCCGAAGGCGTCCTGGCCTTGTCGCCCGACCTCATCCTGGCTGCCGAAGATATTGGCCCGCCGGAAGCGGTCGACGTGCTCAAAGCCACCAACGTGCCTATCGTCTTTGTGCCCGAAGGCAATTCGGAAGCTGGCATCGCGAAGAAGATCGAAGTGATCGCAGTCACACTCGGCCAGGCAGAAGCGGGCCAAGCACTGTCGGAGCGTGTGCGGAATGAATTCAGGCAGGCAGCCGCGCTCGGTGCCGCAATCCCAACAGCCGAGCGGAAGCGCGTCGTATTCTTCCACGGCCTTGTTCGCTTGACAGGCGCCGGATCAGAAACGGCGGCAGATGCGATCATCCAGCTGTCGGGCGGCATCAATCCGCTTGCGGACTACAAGGGCTACAAAGCGGTTTCAGAAGAAAGCCTCCTGCAGGCGCGACCGGAAGTCGTCTTGATGCTGTCGGATGGTAAAGGCGGTCCGACGCCTGAAGAAGTCTTCTCCAATCCATCTCTCGCCGCAACGCCGGCGGGCAAGTCCAAAGCACTGATTACGCTTGACGGACCATACATGCTTGGCTTCGGCCCACGAACGGCGAACGCCATTCGCGGTCTTGCGCATGCGCTTTATGGAGAACGTTGAGGACTTCACTCCCCCGGTGGTGCTCGACTTCGTCAAGCGGACGAAAGAAACATCTGCCTCCGCACGCATTGTGCTGCCCGAGGGCCCGATAGCGTCGGACTGCATTTCTCCGACTTCGGCTACGTCTCTCCAATACGCTCGACGATCCGGCGCATTCGAAACACAATGCTCCGAAGCCAATCTTCGTAATGGCCTTTCACAGGCATGACCCGGATGGGTCGCGGGTGATCAACAGAGCGAGGATACAAGCGCGCTTACTTAACCCAGCCCAGGTAGCAGCTGGATTTCATTCGTTAAGGCGCCGGTTCGCTAGACCCGCCTTTAGCCTGCTGGCGCGAAACGCGAGCGATGCTTTGTGCGAGCATCATCCCCATCCTGAAAATCATGGCGAGCCATACCACGGCATTTGAGCGCGGTTGGTAGCTCCGCTGATCGTCGCGAAGACCTTAGTTTCGAAGGTCAACGGCAACCTTGACGAGGTTGCCAAATTCGAATAGCCTACAAATATCAAAACATCATTTCATTATTTGAAACACTTGGGAGGGTGGTTGATGGGGGGAGCATCGTCGAGCGAGGGCGGCAAATTGCCTGCTGGCACAGGCACGCTCGACATGGCGTTGAAGCTCGTCGAATTTCTTGCCATTCAAAGCGCACCCCAGTCTCTTGCCCAGATCGCCAAGGCGTTCGATGCCTCGAAGGCAACAGTTTATCGTCACCTTGTCACGCTCCAGCGCCACGGCTTTGTGCGGCAGGATGCAGAAACCAGTCGCTATGAGCCTGGGGTCAAGCTCCTGGTATTGGGTGAAGCCGTTCGCGGACGCTTCGACGTCGCGACGGTCGCAAGCGATGATGTCGCCGAACTCGGCAGTCTGACCGGCCAAGCCGTTACCATCTGCCGAATGATCGACGGGAAGCTCGTCGTGCTCGACCTTGTCCATGGGCGCACTGTGATCGAGTTTGGTACGCGGCCTGGAACCGAACTCTCGATTCATTCAACGGCGCACGGCAAGGTCTGGCTGTCGTTCGGCCCGGAGGATTTGCTTGAGCGGGTGGCGAGCCAGTCGATGCATCCCTGGACGCCAACGACGATTACGGATGCTCAAGCGCTTCGGAAAGAAATCGAAATCGTCAGGAAGCGCGGCTGGGCTGTTGCGCCCGACGAGTTGATCACTGCGGTTAACGCTCTGGCGGTGCCGATCTTCAATCACAAAAATCAAATTGCAGGCTCGCTGGCGATCGTGGGGGCAACCCAGTTCATCCCGATTACGCCGAAGCCCGAGCAGATCGAGGCGGTCCTTGCCGCTGGGCGCAGGATCTCCGAACGACTTGGCTGGAGGAATGATCGATGACCTATTCGCTAGCGGTCGATATCGGTGGCACCTTTACGGATATCGTTCTGCGCAATTCCGACGGAAGGCTGATCGTCGACAAGACTTTGACCACCCATGAAGACCTGCTGACCGGTTTCTTCGGCGGCGTGAACTCTGTTCTCGGCCATGCGGGAATTTCATCGCATGCCGTCGATGGCGTTGTTGTGCATGCCACCACGGTGGTGACGAACGCGCTCATCGAACGCAAGGGACCGGCAACCGCTCTCGTGGTCACGGATGGATTTCGCGATGTGCTCTCCATTCGCAACGAGCACCGCTATGATATGTACGATCCACAGATCGAGTTCCCCGAGCCGCTGGTTCCGGAACACCTGACCTTCGGTGTCATCGAGCGGACGCTGGCGGACGGCACCGTGCTTGTCTCGCCATCGAAGGAGGACATCAGCGCGCTGGCGGTACAAATTCGCGAAAGCGGCGCGAAATCAGTCGCCGTATGCTTCCTGAACAGCTTCATCAACGCGCAGAACGAAACTTTGGTCGCCAGCGAACTAGCGCGTCTGCTCAATGACATCTTCATCTGCACATCGTCGGACGTTGCGCCGCAGATCCGCGAATATCCCCGTGCGTCTACCGCAACGGTGAACGCCTACACGATGCCGATTTCGCAGCCTTACCTGCGCCGGCTTAGCGACCGTCTGCGGTCGGAAGGGTTTGCCAACACGCCGCTCATCATGCTGAGTTCAGGCGGTGTCGTCGGCGCGGAAACGGCCGGTCGCAATCCCGTGCGGATGATCGAGAGCGGTCCGGCCGCGGGCGCCTTGGCCGCCTGTCATTATGCCGAAGTGCTCGGGATCGACCGGCTGATGTCGTTTGACATGGGGGGCACCACGGCCAAGGCGTGCTTGATCGAAAACCGCACGCCGCTGATTACCGGCCTGTTCGAGGTCGATCGCCGGTATCGCTTCAAGGACGGCAGCGGATTGCCTGTGACCGTGCCGTCGATCGATCTGATCGAAATCGGTGCCGGCGGCGGCTCGATCGCGCATGTCGATGCGCTTGGGCTGCTGAAGGTGGGGCCGGAAAGCGCAGGCTCCAATCCTGGTCCGGCCTGTTACGGTCGTGGTGGCAGAGAAGCGACCGTAACGGATGCCGATCTCGTGCTTGGCCTTATCGATGCCGGCAATTTCCTCGGCGGCGACATGCAACTCGACAAGGCTGCGACCGAGCAAGCGATGTCGAAGCTCGGTGACAACCTCGGAACCTCGGGCGTGCAGGCCGCGCGTGGCATCTACCGCGTTGTGACCGAAGCGATGGCCTCGGCCGCGCGTTCGCATGCCACCGATCGCGGCGTGGATTATCGCGGCCTGCCGCTCTTTGCTTTTGGTGGCGCAGGCCCGCTGCATGCCTGCGGCGTTGCCGAGCTTCTGCAAAGCTCGTCCGTGATCGTGCCGCCGCGATCGAGCGTGCTGTCCGCCTTCGGCACGTTGGTAACGCCGCTTCGCCTCGATCTCGTTCGCAGCGATCTCGTCCGGCTCGATGATATCGACTGGGAGCGGGTGGAGACGGTAATCGGCGAGCTGGAGATGGAAGGTCGCGCCGCGCTGCTTGAAGCCGGCTGCGCCGCATCCGACATCGAAATCCACGTCGGTGCCGATATGCGCTATTTTGGCCAGCAGCACGAAGTCCCCGTCACGTTTGACGCGGACCCCCGCCAGGCACGTGACACGGCAGCTCTTTCACACCTGTTCGCCGAGGCCTACCGCACGCTCTATGGCGTCAATCCCAACCACGTCCCCGTCGAAATCGTATCCTGGCGCATCACGGTGAACGGGCCGGCGATCCGCTTTCATGCGGCTGGGCAGCCTGGCAGCGCGCCCGGCACACCGAAGACGCATCGCCCGGTCCATGCATGGCAGGACAACGAGATGGTGCCTGTGTTCGACCGCCGGGACCTTGCCGTCGGCCAAGAGGTTCAAGGCCCGCTGATTATCGAGGAACGCGAAACCACCACCGCCATCCCGCCCAACTGGGTTGCGACCATCGATCACATCGGCTGCATCGTGGCCACCCGCTTTTCGCGCGCGAACTGAGGAGGATCGGCCATGGACGGCGTTGAACTCGAAATTCTCTGGTCGAACCTGATCGGCATCGTGACCGAGCGCGCCAAGGCGCTGCAGCGCATCGCCTTTTCGCCGATCGTGCGCGAAGCAGGCGATCTGGCCTGCGCGCTATTTGACCAACGTGGGCGCATGGTGGCGCAAGCCAATACCGGCACTCCCGGTCACATCAACTCGCTCGCCTTCGCTGGCGGTCATCTTGTGAAGGAGTTTGCCGGGCGGTGCGAGCCGGGCGACGTCCTCATCACCAACGACCCCTGGCTCTCGGCCGGCCACTTCTTCGACATCACGATCCTAACGCCGATCTTCAACGGCGACCGATTGATCGCCTATATTGGCTCGACCATTCACCACACGGATATCGGCGGCTATGGCATCGGCGCCGGTGCGCGGGACGTGCATGAAGAAGGGCTGTGGATCCCGCCGCTGAAGCTCTACGAGCGCGGTGTGGCCAACCCCGTTCTTTCAGCCATGATCCGCCGCAACGTGCGCACGCCCGATGCTGTGTTCGGTGATCTCTCGGCACAGGTATCGAGCGGTCGCGCGGCGGCCGAACACCTCATCGCGTTGTGCGAACGGCAGGGTGTCGAAGACATCGAGGGTTTGTCGGACGAGATCATTGCTCGTTCCGAGGAAGCGACGCGCGCTGCCATCCGCAAGCTGAAGCCTGGCACCTATCACGGCGAGTCGAACTTCGATGTGCCCGGTGGCGAAATCATCACGTTGAAGACGGCTGTCACCGTGGATGCGGAAGCGGGCGGCATCCTTGTTGATTTCGAGGGATCGTCGAAGCAGACGTCAACCGGCATCAACGTCGTTCTCAACTACACGCACGCTTATTCGACCTTCGCGATCCGCTCGTGCCTGAATCCTGATCTGCCCAACAACTACGGCAGCCTGGCTCCGATCGAGATCAGAGCTCCAAAGGGCTCCATCATCAACTGCGAATATCCGGCGCCGGTAAATGCGCGCCATGTGGTCGGCATGTATGTGCCCATGCCGATCCTGAAGGCGCTCCACCAGGTGATCCCGAACCAGGTTCTGGCGGAAGGCTCAGGCGCGGTGTGGACGATCCAGATCCAGGGCAAGAACGAGGCTGGCCAGCCTTTCACCTCGTCCATGTTCAACTATTCCGGCGGCATGGGCGCGCGGGCCGAGAAGCCGGGCCCGAGTGCAACCTGTTACCCCACAGGTGTTGCCGCCGTTCCCATCGAGATCCTCGAAGCCTCCATGCCGATCGTCTTCGACAAGAAGGAATTGCGGCGCGGTTCGGGAGGCGACGGGCGTGTGCGCGGTGGCGATGGTCAGTCTATCGGCTTCCACATGCGCACCCAGGAGCCTTGGCTGCTGAACGCCGTGCCAAGCCGCCTTCAAGAAGGACCTGACGGCATTGGCGGCGGTAGCGCGGGTGCCGCCGGCAAATTCCTCGTTAATGGCCAGTCAGTCAGCGAGGCACGCAAACTCACGATGCAGCCGGAGGACCGAGTGCTTTTGGAAACACCGGGCGGCGGAGGCTTCGGCCCGCCCGGCTGAAGGGAAACATCGTCAATCGTCAACTGAACGTGGGAGGAGAATCATGTTCAAGACAGCATTTGGAAGGCAGTTTTTCGCATCTGTCGTTTCAGTGGTTGCGCTTTCAAGCGCAGCTCAGGCCGACGATGTCTTCAAGGTTGGCATTTCAGCCGGCCTGACCGGTTATGCCGCAACAGTCGATCGCGCCTGGAGCGATGGCGTACAGACCGCTGTCGATACCTTGAACGCCAAGGGCGGCATCATGGGTCGAAAGCTCGAAGTCGTTGTCGAAGACAACCGATCAAATCCGCAGGAAGCCGTCACCGTATACCGGAAGATGGTGAGTTCGGACGAGGTGAACCTCTTTGCCAGCGGCTGCGTGTCGGCAGGAAATGCGGCGGCCGCGCCGATGGTGGCCAAGGCTGAAATCCCGATGATCCTCTGCTCGATCCTGCCGAAGGACGCCGCATGGGCGTTTACGACCTTGCCGCCGGCAGGCTTCGAGATCGAAAAGCGGTTCGAATATCTTCGCGACAAGACGGATATCCGCAAGGTCGGCGTGCTGCATGATCCCACGCCCTACGCGCTTCTGCAGAAGGACGTCGCGCAGAAGGTTGCTGCAACATACGGCATCGAGGTCGTATCGGTAGAAGCCTATAAGCAGGACGATGCCGATCTCAGCGTTCAGCTGAGCAAGATGCAGGCGGCGGGTGCCGGCGCGGTTATGAAGATCGGGCTGGGCGGCACGACGCTCACGGCTGCCAAGAACCTGAAGCAGCTCGGCTCCCCCATGCTTCTGTTGACCAGCCTCGAAGACCTCGCCGTCTTCAAGCCGGTTGCCGAGGTTTTGGGCGACAAATTCTTCTTCGTCGCCTCGCCATCACAAGTGTACGAGGTTTATCCAGACGGCGGCCTGAAAACCGCGATCGGAGAATTTCTCGAACCATGGCGTGCCAAGTTCGGCGATCGCGATCCCAACTGGGCGTCGCGCGGCTGGGACAGCATCATGCTTGCGGCAAAGGCGATCGAGGCGGGCCAGTCGTTCGAGGGTTCAGCCATTCGCGACAACCTGGAAAAAATTACCGGTTTCCAGGGCACGACGGGCAGCTACGACATGTCTGCGGAAAAGCATCAGGGGATTTCGACCAATCCATTCGTGGTTGCGCAGATCATCGAAGGCAAAGTCAGGATTGCACAATGAACCCTGCCGCGACCTCTTCCAGCCTGCCGGAAGTGGCTCAGCCTGTTCTCGATGTGCGGAGCTTGAGCGCCTCTTACGGTCATGTGGAGGCGCTCAGGAGTGTGGATATTTCGGTTGGGCGCGGCGAACTCGTCGCCGTGCTCGGTCCAAACGGCGCGGGAAAGTCGACGCTGCTTCGTGCCATCATGGGGCTCATCCCCAATCACGGCGAGGTCCTTTTCCAGGGAAACGCCCTGACCCGCCGCAAACCCGGCGCGGCGGCGACAAAGGGCGTGGTTCTGGTTCCAGAGGGTCGGGGCATCTTCGGCCCGATGACGGTTCTCGAAAACCTCGAACTCGGCGCCTACAGCGTTGGGCGAGACAAGAAGGAAGTGGAGCGCAGGCTAACGAGCGTTTTCGGCTTGTTTCCGCGCTTGAAGGAGCGCTTCAAACAGACTGCGGGCTCGATGTCCGGCGGCGAACAGCAAATGGTGGCGGTGGGTCGCGCCATGATGGCCGATCCCAAGGTGCTGCTTCTCGACGAGCCCTCGCTCGGCCTTGCGCCCCGCGTCACGGGGGAAATCCTCGATACGCTCGGCGCGCTCAGCCAAAGCGGTCTGCCGGTGATCCTGGTTGAGCAGAAAGCGCCGCTCGCCCTTCAACTGGCCTGTCGCGCTTACCTTCTTTCCCTCGGGCGCATCGTCGCCACGATCAATCCCCGCGAGGTGAAATCCCATGACGAGCTCGCCCAGTACTACTTTGCCTGAAGCAAGGAGCGCTGTGCAAACAACGCGACTTCCGCTCGCAACTGCGGCTGTTTGGGCAGTGTCGGCTGCCATAGTCGGCTACGCGCTCATCTTTGGCGGCTATGCGGCGACGATCATTTCCTTTGCCTTGATCTACGCCGTCTTCGTGTCCGGCTTGAATGTCTTCATGGGGCTGACGGCGCAGGTCTCCTTCGGCCAGAGCGCCTTCGCGGCAATCGGCGGTTATAGTTCTGCCGTGCTGACAACGACCTATGCCTGGCCGCCCCTTGCCGGAATGAGCGCCGGGCTGGTCTTTTCGCTGCTGGCCGCCTGGGCCATCGGGTTTCCGACGCTACGGCTCAAGGGCCATTATCTTGCGATGGCGACGCTGGCGATCGGGCTCATCACCTATGAAATCGCTGTTGAATGGGAATCCGTGACGCAGGGCTATCTTGGCATCTCGGGTATCCCCCCGTTGGGGATCGGGCCATTCGAGGCGGTATCCGACCGGCAGATACTCGTCGTCCTGTCCGTTGTCGTGCTGGTGATTGCATTTGCCGTGAAGCGCATTCAGCACTCGCGCTTGGGTCGCTCTTTCGCGGCTGTGGCAGGCAGCGAGGAAGCTGCTGCCACGCTCGGCATCAACGTGGCGCGTACCAAGCTCGTGTCCTTTCTTTTGGCGGCAGGTCTGGCCTCGATTTCCGGATCGCTGTTCGTGCATGTCGTCGGCTATGTCTCACCCGAGGTTTTCGGGCTGCATATGGTCATCCTCGCCTTCTCCATGGTGTATATCGGCGGGCTCGGAACGGTAGCCGGGCCGCTGATCGGAGCCCTGATCGTCAGCATTCTGCCCGAAGTCTTTCGCGGCATGAAGGACAGCCAGGATCTCGCTTACGGCATCGCCTTGATCCTGATCCTGATCTACGCGCCAAAGGGTATTGCCGGTGTGGCCGGGGCCTTCGATGCAAGGAGAGCGGCGTGAGCGCGATCCTTGAAGTGAAGAATGCGACTCGCAGCTTCGGCGGTCTGGTTGCCGTGAACGACGTGTCGTTTTCGGTCCCATCCCGAGGCGTCACGGCAGTGATCGGGCCGAACGGCGCGGGAAAAACGACGCTGTTCAACGTCATTGCCGGTACGATTTCGGCAAATGGTGGCACGATCCTGCTGAATGGCGAGGACGTTACGGACTTCAAGCCCGAAGCCAAGGCGGCCAAAGGGCTTGTGCGGACCTTCCAGCTGGTGAAGCTGTTTCAAGACCTGACAGCCGCCGAGAACGTGAAGGTCGGTTTCCACTTAAAGACCCATGGCGGCCTGTTTGCGGCTCTGTTCCAGCCAGCTTGGGCGCGCGCGGCGGAGCGCAATTCGGAAAAGACGGCTGCTGATCTTCTTGACCTCGTCGGTCTTTCAAAGGTTGCCCAGACCTCCGCTTCCATCCTGCCTTACGGGCAACAGCGTTTGTTGGAGATCGCGCGGGCTTTGGCATGCCAGCCGAGCATCCTGTTGCTCGACGAACCGGCCGCCGGCTTGAATGCGGAGGAAAGCGAGCGGCTTGCCAGAGCCATCCGACGCATTGCCGCTGATGGGACGGCGGTCCTTTTGATCGAACACGACATGAAGCTCGTCATGGATATCGCCGATGACGTCGTCGTTCTCGATTATGGCCGGAAAATCGCCCACGGAACGCCGGATGCGGTCAGAAATGATCCTGCCGTGCTTGCTGCTTATCTCGGCTAGGAGGAACGGGAATGGACAACATCAGCCTCGTCCTGCAGAGCCTGATCAGCGGCATCAGCATCGGCTGCGTTTACGGCCTGATCGGCATAGGCTTTTGCGTCATCTACAATGCCAGCGGCATCGTGAACTTCGCGCAAGGCGCCTTCGTGATGATCGGCGGCATGGCGACCTCTGTGCTGATGACCGATTTTCAGCTGCCTTATGCGGCAGCGGCCATAGGCGCGATCATCATCGCCGGCATCGTTGGCGCGGCGGTGGAGCGTTTGGTCGTGCGGCCGCTATGGAACCGCAACGTTGCGATATTTGTGATGATCCTGGCCACGCTCGCGGCCCAGATCGTCATCGAGCGAATGGCTTACATCCTCGTCGGAGACCAGCCCAAGACTTTGCCGCCCGTCAGCGATCTGCCGCCGATGATGCTTGGCGGCGTTGCTGTGAACATTCAGTCTCTCTGGATCCTGGCAAGTTCGCTGATCATCATCGCAGCGCTGAACGTGTTCTTCAAGACGAGCCGGACGGGCAAGGCGATGCGCGCCGTATCGATCAATGCTGAAGCGGCTGTTCTTCAAGGCATCCCGGTCTCGCGCATGCTGACGCTGGCCTTTGTGATCAGCGCCATGCTGGGTGCGATAGCCGGTATTCTGCTGACGCCGACCCAGTACACCGCCTTCAACGTGGGCGTGCCCTTCGCCATATCCGGCTTCATTGCCGCGATCATCGGCGGCTTCGGCCGCCCGCTCGGTGCGTTCATCGGCGGCATCGCGCTCGGCGTGATCCAGTCCATGGCGATCCTGGAACTGGGTGCTGGCTTCAAGAACGTCGCCGCGTTGTCGCTGCTGCTCCTTTTCCTATTCTTCAGGCCGTCCGGCCTGCTTGGAAGTACGCGCTAATTTTGGGAGGATGTCATGACCATCAAGACGATCGACTGGAACAGCATTCCCTGGACGCCGGTCCGCGAAGGCGTGGATCGCAAGGCATTCGCAGGCGAGGGCGCCACTGTCACGCTGCATCGTCTCAAGCCCGGCCACGAGCCGAAGCCCCATGCGCATGAGAACGAACAGATCGCCTATATCCTGCAAGGCACGATCCGCTTCTTCGTCGGAGACGAGGAGCATCTGCTCGGCCCGGGCGGCCTGTTGGTGGTGCCCCCGAACGTCAGGCATTGGGGCGAGGTCGTCGGTGACGAGGATGTCTTGAACCTCGACGTCTTCACGCCGCGACGGCCGGAATATGCCTAAGGCATAGGTCTGCTTGGCCATTCTGCCTTCTCGTGCGGAAGGCTCGGCATCACCAAACACCGTTATCAAGGTCGGAGATACACTGATGGTATCGATAGTTGGCTGGGGTCATACTGCTTTCGGAAAACATCCGGACAAGTCGCTGGAAGAGCTTATCCGCCTCGTTGGCACAGAGGCTCTGACGCATGCCGCAATCGATCCCGCGGATGTTGACGGCATCTGGATCGGGCACTTCAACGCCGGTATGGTAGCGGATGGCTTTCCGTCATCGCTTGCTCTCGCGATCGATCCTGCGCTGCGGTTTTGCCCGGCGACGCGTGTTGAAAACGCGTGCGCCTCTGGCTCGGCCGCGGTGTTTGCGGCACGCAATGCGATCGAAGCAGGGCAAGCCAAGATCGCACTGGTAATCGGCGTTGAGAAGATGACCCATCTGCCGACGGCGGAAGTTGCGGCAGCACTCGGCCACGCGTCCTATCAGCCGGAAGAAAGCGGCTTCACCTTTCCCCAGGTCTTCGCCCGTTTTGCCCAAGCCTATAATCAACAATATGGCGACCAGACCGGGGTGCTGGCGAAGATCGCTGCAAAGAACCACCAGAACGCCATGGCCAATCCCCTGGCGCAGCTTCACAAACCGCTGACGGTGGAGTTCTGCGCTACGGTCAGCGACAGGAACCCGATCGTCGCCGCTCCCTTGAAAGTCACCGACTGCTCGCTGGTGTCCGACGGCGCAGCGGCGATCGTGCTCGTTTCGGATGACATTGCGCAAAGCATGGCGCGCTCCGTTCGCTTTCGTGCAGCAGCCCAGGTCAGCGATTACCTTCCCATGTCGCAGCGTGACCTGACGGCGTTCGAAGGCCCGCGTGAAGCCATCCGCCGCGCCAAGCTGCAGGCTGGTGTCTCCAACGTCGATCTGCATGTGGCGGAGGTCCACGACTGCTTCACGATCGCCGAGTTGATGATCTACGAGGCCATGGAACTTGCGCCGCGCGGCAGGGGCGAACAGGCGATCAAGGATGGGGTCGTTTACAAAGGTGGGGCACTGCCGGTGAACTTGTCTGGAGGGTTGAAGGCCAAGGGCCATCCGGTAGGCGCGACCGGCGTTTCCATGCATGTGATGGTGGCGCGACAGGTTCTCGGCGAGGCCGATGACATGCAGGTGCCGGATGCCTCCGTCGGGATGGTCTTCAACATGGGCGGCTCGGGCGTCGCCAACTACTGCTCTATCCTGGAAGCAGAGCGGCTCGCATGAACATCGCATCCTGGCTTCAAAGGACCGCGCGGCTGTCAGGCGATCGGCCGGCGATCCTCCTTGGAGAAACGGTGCTTGCCGATTACCGCGCCTTCTTCGACCGCGTCTCGTCTCTGGCGGCATCGCTGCGCGCCGACAACATTGAGCCGGGCGACAGGGTAGCGATCGCGGCAAAGAACTGTCCCGATTATCTGATCGCCATGTTCGCAGCGTGGATCGCCGGCGCCGTCATAGTTCCCGTCAATGCCAAGCTTCATGCCAAGGAGGTAGCCTGGATCCTCGACAATAGCGGGGCAAAGCTGGTTTTCGCCGATCCGGACATGGCAGGCGCACTGCATGGCCATTTCACGGGACCGATCCGGATCCTCGGCAGCGAGTTGGCGGAACGTCCCGGCACGGAAGCCCCGCTGCCGCTTCATTCCTGCCGCGCCGACGCCAATGCCTGGCTGTTCTACACGTCCGGTACGACAGGCCGGCCGAAAGGCGTCCAGATCACCCATGGAATGTTGGCTGCGATGTCGCTCGCTTATCTCAGCGACGTTGATGACATCAGGCCGGAAATGGCTGCTTACTATGCCGCCCCGATGTCGCACGGCGCTGGCCTCTACGCGCCTGTTCATGTGCTGCGAGGTACGCGTCATCTGCTGCCGCACGCCGGACATTTCGATCCTGATAATCTCCTAGACCTTTCGGAGCGTTGCGGACCGACCTCGCTGTTCCTGGCGCCGACCATGGTGCAGCGCCTTAAGGAACAAGCGAAGGCGACAGGGAGGCGTGGTGAGGGCATCGGTACCATCGTTTACGGCGGCGGGCCGATGTACCGAGCCGACATCGAAGACGCCCTATCCTGGTTCGGCCCGAAGTTCGTGCAGATCTTTGGCCAAGGTGAGTGCCCAATGGCTATCACAGCGTTGTCGCGCAAGGATGTTGCCGATCGCTCGCATCCACGATGGCGCGAGCGGCTTGCCAGCGTAGGTCGCGCACAATCGTTCGTGGAAGTCGCCATCGGCACGCATGATGGTGCTTTGCTGCCGACCGGCGAACTCGGTGAAATCATGGTGCGCGGCCTGCCTGTGATGCCGGGCTATTGGCGCAACCCAGAAGCCAATGCGGCTACCCTGCGCGACGGCTGGCTGATGACCGGTGATGTTGGCTATCTCGACGAAGATGGCTACCTCACGCTTCAGGACCGTTCGAAGGATGTGATCATTTCTGGCGGCACCAACATCTATCCGCGCGAAGTCGAGGAAGTCCTGCTGATGCATCCTTCTGTGAAGGAGGTATCGGTCGTAGGCCGCCCGTCGGCGGAGTGGGGCGAGGACGTCGTGGCTTTTATCGTGCTAGCAAACGGTGCCGAGTTCGACCGAGCGGCTCTGGAGCAGCAGTGCTTGGCGGAGATTGCACGCTTCAAGAAGCCGAAGGACTATGTCGTCGTTCAAGAATTGCCGAAAAACAATTATGGGAAGATTCTAAAGACAGCAATACGTGCTTCGCTGGCGAAAATGGACAAATATAGTTTTTAGTGAGCAGATCTAAAAACTCTTTCGGTATCGGTATGACTCGAAAAAATAGCACTTTGAGTAAATCTGATAGCCTGACAATCTTGCGGCATACAGTGCCTCGCTAAACCAGTCGTTGTGCTTCAGTCATCAGCCGCCTGTTGCTGCGAGGGCAATTGCCGCGGCCACGTCGTGGTATCGGTGGGAAAGCATACTTGTACCAACGCGAAGATGATTTCCTGGCAGTACCGTAAACTTCTTGCCGGGTTCAACGGCTAAACCGTGTGCCGCGAGCGTGACGATCGCGAATGGTTCGTTTTCTACCGCCACCCAAGTGCAAAGGCCGCTGCCAGCTGTGCAGACGATGCCGCGAGCTTCCAAGCGTTCACACAAAGCGTCGCGGCGTTTTTGGTAGATCGTCCGCGCCTGTTGGAGAAAAATCGCCGTGGAGGCCTCGCGCAACAGGAAAGCCGCAGCGCCTTGCAGGATGCGGCTCGTCCACGCCGCGCTGAAGCTGCGATAAGACTGGATCTGTTCAACAGTGGACTTCGGTCCTGACAGAACCGCCAATCGCAGATCAGGTCCAAGCGTCTTGGAAAAGGACAGGATGTGGATGACCCGGTCCGGCAAGTCCTTGCCCAGCGATTGCTGCGGAGCCTCCGAAATATCTGCGACACCATCGTCTTCGATGATCAGAATGTCGCTGTTTCGAACCACTTCTACCAGTTGGCCCAGCCGCTCCTTCGTAACCGTGCGACCGGTGACGGAATGCAGGCGCGGCTGGAAGATGAAGGCCACCGGCTTCTGGCGCATCGCGTCTTCGAGCGAAGCAGGAAGCGGGCCGTGTTCGTCGCATCGCACCGGGATGATCCGCGCACCTTGATGCTCGAGAATGTCGAGAAGGCGCATGGCGGTGGGGTCCTCGATCGCAACCGCCGCGCTGGGCGGCACCAGCGCGTGGATTGCCGTGTAGACTGCGTTGTAGCCACCGTTGGTCGCAAGAAAGGCTTGCGCATCATAGGGCCAACTGCGGCGGATCTCCGTTTCCAGTTCCGGCAGGATCAGGATGCGTTCATAGCTGTTGAGGTTGGTTGCCGTTGCACCATGAGCCAGAGCCCGCTCCATCGGCGGCAGCAGGGCCGGGTCGGGGACGGCTAGCCTGAGGTCGAGGACGTCCGCCCCATAGTGGCCCGAATTCGCCAGCCGTTCAGGCTTGGCGACGAAGCGCTCTTCGCTCACCCAGGTTCCGTTGCGACCGCGGCCGGTGATGATCTTCTGGCGTCGAAGCTCGCTCCATGCCTCCGAAATCGTTGCCGGACTGACACCAAGGGAAAAGGCAAGATCCCGGATCGGCGGCAGCTTGGCTCCGACCGGGAGAGCTCCCGTGCGGATCAGCGCGCTGGTTTCGAGCGCGATCCCTCGGGTTGTTCGATCGGTCAGCTTTTCAGCCAGCCATCCCGCCTCGACAGACACGATCCGACTCCCCAATGATTCTATTGTTCAGTAACGTAAATGCGTTTGATCAGTTGTAAATGAACATTTAGGTTTCGCCTCTCGAACCCTGTGACGAGAGTACCCAATATGACACTGCGCATCCGCATCGCACTGCGTGACTGGGATTACATGACGCCGATGATCCTCGGCGATGTCTCGTCCTCGAAGCTCGATATTCAGGTCGATCGCGTCGGTACGCTCGTGTCGCATCTCGGCAAGAGCCCAGAGCATGAAGCCGCCGAGATGTCGTTCAGCCGCTATACCCAGCTGCGCCACGATGGCGACGAGACTGTTGTTGGCATTCCCAACTTCATCATGCGCGGCTTCCGGCACCGCTGCGTCATCACAACCAAGAACAGCGGCCTCACCAGGCTTGGCGATTTGGCCGGCAAGCGCATTGGCGTTACCGGTTGGCGCGACTCTGGCAATACCTGGACCCGTGCAGCGCTGCGCCGCGAGGGCGTCGGGGTTGAAGATGCGATGTGGTATGCTGGCCGTCTCACCGAGGCCCATCCGATTGTCGACCGCCTCGATGGCTTCGGTCGTCCTGGCTTGATCGAGGCCTGCCCTGGCGAGCGCCCGATGGTCGAGCTTCTGCGGGAAGGCGAGCTCGATGCCATTTTCACGCCCTTCATGCCGGAGGGCTATTTCGAGCCGGACTCACCCTTCCGCCAGCTGTTGCCGAATTTCCGCGAGGATGAGCGCCGTTACTTCGATGAGGTCGGCTATGTTCCGGGCATGCACCTTATCGGCGTAAAGGCTGCGATCATTGCCGAACATCCCTGGGCGGTCGCCGAATTGAGTTCTGTGATCGACCAATCGCAACGGGTTTGGGCTGCCAAGCGGCGCAAATATGCCGAAACTACACCCTGGATGTTCGAAGAAATCCTGAATTGCGCAAGGGACTTACCCGAAGGGTGGGATGCCAGTGGCTTTGCGTTCAACCGCCCCATGATCGATGACTTTGCGCATGAACTGCATGTGCAAGGCATCATGAAACGCAGGATGACACCGGAAGAACTCTTTGCCTTCGATGTTGACGGTCAGCCTATCCAGTCGGCCTGACGGCAAGCTGGAAACTTCAATGTCGCAATCGCCAGTTGATAATAAAAGGGGAATAAAGATGTTGCACAAGACACTGATCGCTCTGGCACTGGCCGGCGCCACTTACTCCGGCGCAGCTTGGTCGCAAGACCAGGCTGCCAAGCTCGAAGTCAATCAGGCACTGCATGATAAGCTGCCGGACGAGATCAAGGCAGCAGGCAAGATGACCTCGGTCAACAACGGGTCGTTTCCGCCCTATGAAATCGTAACTGGCACCGAAATGACCGGTGCAAGTGCCGACCTGACCGATGCGCTCGGACAGATCCTCGGCGTGAAGATCGAGCATGCAACGGTGGGCGGGCTTCCCGCCTTGCTGGCAGGCGTAAACTCGGGCCGATACCAGTTCGCATTCGGTCCTGTCGGTGACTTCAAGAGCCGCGAAGAGTCCAACGACTTCGTTGATTGGGTTCAGGAGTTCGTCGTCTTCGCGGTACAGAAGGGCAATCCCAAGGGCATCGTTTCGCTCGATACAGCCTGCGGCCAGCGTGTCGCCGTGATGGCCGGCGGCTCAGCAGAACGCGTTATCCAGACGCAAACTGAAAAGTGTAAGACCGACGGCAAGGAAGCCATCGCAATCCAGTCTTACACCGACCAGCCGAGCTCGATCCTGGCTGTTCGCTCCAAGCGCGCCGATGCCTTCTTTTCCTCGCAAGCGCCGCTAACTTATTTCGTATCGCAGGCGAACGGGCAGATGGAGCTGACGGGCGTCGGCGAAAAAAACGGCTTTGAGGAGCTGTATCAGGGTGCCGTGGTGCCAAAAGGCTCGCCGTTGGGGCCTGTCCTCTTGGAGGCGATGAAGGCTTTGATCGATAACGGCACTTACGGCACCATCATGAAGAAGTGGGGCCTCGAAAACAACATGATCAGGGAGCCGGGCATCAATCTGGGCGGTCAGCTGCCAAAATGAGCGGCTCAACCATCCACAACGCATCGCCTTCGGGCGATGCGGAATTTCGCGATGTGGCACAGGCCCACGCTCCATTTCGAACAGGGCGCCTCGTTCTGTGGCTGATTATCGCGCTGATCGTCGTGAACTTCGGATGGATCGTTGCAAACAACGAAAATTTCGGCTGGCCGGTTGTCGCCCAATATTTCTTCGATCCAACGGTCATCAGCGGCCTTTACGTCAGTCTCGGCCTCACCGTCATCGCCATGGTGCTTGGTGTGATCCTCGGCCTGCTGATCGCTATCGCTCGCTTGTCCAGCGACCGGCTGGCGAGTTCGGCTGCCTCCTTGTTTATCTGGTTCTTCCGGGGCACGCCGCTGCTGGTGCAGCTCATTTTCTGGTACAACATGTCGACGCTGTTTCCGCAGCTGTCGCTTTCCATCCCGTTCGGTCCAACCCTGGCGAGCTGGGACACGAACTCCGTCATCACGCCGATGACGGCGGCCATTATCGGATTGGCGCTGAACGAAGCAGCCTATATGGCCGAGATCATTCGTGGCGGGCTGTTGTCGGTTGATCGCGGCCAGTCTGAAACGGCTGAAGCCTTCGGGATGACGCGGGCACGGGCCTTGCGCCGGATCATCATTCCCCAGGCGATGCGGTCCATCGTGCCGCCGACCGGCAACCAACTGATCAGCATGATCAAGGCAACCTCGCTTGTCAGCGTGATCGCCATGGCTGACCTGCTTTATTCCGTACAGTCGATCTACAACCGCACCTTCGAGATCATCCCGATGCTGTTGGTTGCAGTGCTATGGTACTTGCTGATCACCTCGATCCTCAATGTCGGCCAGAGCTATATCGAAGCCTATTACGGCCGGAGCGACCGGCGCAACGGTGCGGCTGCAAAGCCCATCGCCGCGGCCACAGAGGAGGCAAGCCATTGACGGCCCCTGTCATCCAGAAGCCCTTAGTCCGGGCACGCAAGGTTCATAAGGCCTTCGACAAGCTCGAAGTGCTGAAGGGCATCGATCTCGACATCATGCCGGGTGAAGTCGTGGTTGTGCTTGGGCCTTCCGGATCGGGCAAATCGACCTTCCTTCGCTGTATCAATCACCTCGAAGCCATCAACGGCGGATATATTGAGGTCGATGGCGAGCAGATCGGTTATCGCCTGCGCAACGATCGGCTGGAAAAACTCTCTGACAACGCGATTGCCCGCCAGCGGCGAAAGATCGGCATGGTGTTCCAGCAGTTCAATCTCTACCCGCACATGACCGTGCTGCAGAACATCATCGAGGCACCCGTCGGTGTTCACGGCGAAAGCCGTTCCGACGCAGTGGCGAATGCCAAGCGGCTGCTGGAGCGGGTTGGTTTGTCGGAAAAGGCAGATGCCTATCCTCGCCAACTGTCGGGCGGACAGCAACAGCGGGTGGCGATTGCGCGCGCTTTGGCGATCAAGCCGAAGCTGATGCTGTTCGACGAGCCGACTTCCGCGCTGGATCCTGAACTGGTGGGTGAAGTGCTGGCGACCATGCGCGATTTGTCCAAGCAGGGGCTCACCATGATCGTTGTCACGCACGAGATCAGCTTTGCCCGCGAAGCAGCGGACAGGGTGGTGTTCATGGATGGCGGAAAGATCGTGGAAATGGGTAAGCCGGAGGATGTCATCGGCAATCCCCAGCATCCGCGGACCCAGGCCTTCCTGTCGCGCTTCCTGTAAGCCTCGTTTGCCCGGCTGATACAGCGGGGCTCAATTGCTCCTAGTCTGGATATTCGATGCAATCGCAAGACAATCTTTATGCCCGCTTGTCCGATTTTCACGATGTGGAAGCCGACCTCGCGGAAACGCGACACTATCTGCATGCTCATCCGGAGCTTTCCTTCGAGGAAGCGGAAACTGCGCGTTACGTCGCCGACAAGCTGGAAGGCTGGGGCTATGAGGTCACCCGCAATGTCGGTGGTCATGGCGTGGTCGCCCGGCTGAGCGCCGGCACGGGCACGAAAAGCGTTGCCATTCGCGCGGACATGGATGCGCTACCGATCCAGGAAGATACCGGCGCGGCTTACGCCAGCGCGGTCCCGGGCAAGATGCATGCCTGCGGTCATGACGGCCACACGACCATGCTACTTGGCGCTGCCGAATATCTAGCTCGAACCAAGCGGTTCAACGGCACCATCACGCTGATCTTCCAGCCTGCCGAAGAAGCCGGTCATTTCAGCGGCGCACAGCGCATGATAGCCGACGGGCTGTTCGAGCGCTTCCCGATCGATGCGATCTTTGGCCTGCATAACCATCCCGGCGCGCCTGCGGGCGCCATCCTGACGCGCTCGGGGCCGATGATGGCAGCCGGAGATACGGTAACGATCACCATTACGGGCAAGGGCGGTCATGCGTCGCGCCCACATTTGACGGTGGATCCGGTTCTCGTCGCCTGCAATCTGGTCGTGACGCTGCAGTCGATCGTGTCGCGCAACATCGATCCGACCCAGACCGCCGTTGTGACGGTCAGCACGATTCACGCCGGCGAGGCCTCCAACGTGATCGCGAATACGGCGACAATTTCGATGAGCGTCCGCTCGTTCGACCCCGCCATACGGGCGTTTCTCGAACAGCGCATCCGCAAGCTCACGCAAAGCGTGGCGGATGGCCACGGCGCTACAGCGACGGTCGATTACGAAAACGGCTATCCCGTTGTCGTCAACGCTGAAAAAGAAACCGCCTTCGCCCGCCAGGTAGCCGAAGAATTGATCGGAACCGAAGGTGTCTCGACCTGCCACCTTATCCCCGGCAGCGAGGATTTTGCCTACTTCCTTGAGCACAAACCCGGCAGCTTCCTGCGCTTGGGCAACGGCGAAACTTCCCAGATCCTGCACAGCTCCAAATACGACTTCAACGACGCAAGCTTAACCACAGGTGCTGCTCTTTGGGCGCGTTTGGTAGAGCGTTACCTCGACGCGTAGCATCAGCGACATGCGTTGATCCAAGCAAAGGATGGGCGCCGGATCCGACAAAATTCGAGCATGAACAAAGAAGAGGTTTATGCCGGCATTGATTTGGTTACGGTCCAAAGGCATTAACTGATTGCTTTGAACTGGGGGGCTCCAGCCAATCATAGCGGCCATCTGCAAGCCCGAGTTTTTGAACATCCTCGGGCTTCATTCCTTGAAGTGTCTTGTTCTTGACTGCGCGGCCTTACATGGCGCGATAAGCGTCCACCACCGCCTTGCCATCATCGCCAGCCTTAGAAAGCCAATCCGCTAGCAACCGGTCGCCGACCTTCGTCAGACCTTCTTGAAGGGTAGGCGAGGGCTTCTCAACCTTCATCCCATTTTGCGTCATTTGATCGAGATAGGACTTCGTTTTTTCGGCGGCGAGTTCCCAGCCACGCGTTTCGGCGGCTTGTGCAGCCGTTTTCACGGCCTCCTGCACAGCAGGGTCGAGGGCCTCAAAGGAGGCGGTGTTCACGAAAACGACGTTGCGCGGGATCCACGCCTGCGTGTCGTAATAACGGTCCAACGACTCCCAGATCTTGGAATCGACGCCGGTCGCGCTCGAGGTCATCAGCGCATCGATTGTGCCCGTGGCCAAAGCTTGCGGCAGATCTGCCGACTGAACCGTGACGGGCTGCGCGCCGACAAGCTGGGCGATGCGCGAGGTGCCGGCATTATACGCGCGCCACTTTGTACCCCGCAGGTCCTCGACGCTGGCCAACTCCTTCTTCACGAAGATCCCCTGGGCAGGCCATGGCGTGCTGTAAAGCAGTGTAACGCCTTGTTTGGCTAGCGCTTGACCGATCTTGTCGCGGGATGCCGTCCAGAGTTTCTTCGACTGATCGAGGCTCGTTGCCAGGAATGGTACGACATCGATGCCGAACAAGGGGTTTTCGTTCTCGTGCAGCGACAGGAGCACTTCTCCGGCCTGCGCCTGGCCTGTTTGCACGGCACGCTTGATATCGGGCGCCTTGAACAGGGAGGCGTTGGGGTGGACCGTGATGGTCAGCTCTCCGCCCGACGCCTTGTTCACCTCTTCGGCGAATTGCGACAGGTTCTCGACATGGTAGTTGGACGGCGGATAGGCGGAAGGAAGCACCCACTGGTCAGCTGCGGAAGCGGCTGTGACGGCAAGGCTGAAGGCTGCCGTTGCGAAGCTCAGCTTAGACAACAAGCGATGCATATCTGCGATCCTTTCGAGTTGAGGGTCAGTTGGGGAATGCAAGGCGTGGCAGCAGCATCACGATGTCTGGAAAGACCGTGATGATCGCAACCGTCACAACAAGAAGAAAGAAGAACGGCAGCGATGCTTTCGCCACCGTCAGGCTGTCGCGCCCGCTCATTGTTTGCAGCACGAAGAGGTTAAAACCGACGGGGGGCGAAACCTCGGCCATTTCAACCACGAGAACGAGGAAGATGCCAAACCAAACGAGGTCGAAACCCGCCTGCTGAACCATGGGAAGCACGACCACCGTGGTCAGCACGATCATCGAAAGACCATCCAGGGCGGTGCCTAGCAGGATGTACATCACAAGGAGCACGGCAATCAGCGCGTAGGGCGACAGGTTCAGCCCGTCGACCCAGGTCGCCAGCGCGTTTGGAATGCCGGTATATCCCATGGCGATGGACATGAAGCCGGCGCCCGTCAGGATCAGCATGATCATCGTGGTCAACCGCATGGCACCCATGATGCTGTCATAGAAGGCGCGAGCCGTGAGATTGCGCGACCAGGCAGCGATGGCGAGCGAACCAGCCACGCCCCATGCCGCGCATTCCGTTGCCGACGCCACGCCGGAAAGAAGTGTCGCGAAGACGAGGATGATGAGGAGCGTTACGGGAATGAGGTTCGCCGACTCCTTGAGCTTTTCACGAAAGCTCATCTTCGGCGGTTTGGGCGGCATTTTCTCCGGGTGCAGAAGCGACCATACGGCAATGTAGCCGGAATAAAGCCCCATCACGATCAGGCTGGGCAAGAAGCCGGCGAGAAAGATCTGGATGATCGAGACATTCGCCGCCACCGCATACACGACCATGGTGATCGAGGGCGGGATCAGGATGCCGAGGGTTCCGGCCCCTGCCAGCGAACCGAGGCTCACCATCTCGTCGTAACCGCGCTTCTTCAGTTCGGGCAGCGCGATCTTGGCAACCATGGCGGTAGTGGCCGCCGACGAGCCGGAAATCGAGCCGAACACGCCGCAGCCGATGACATTGACATGCATGAGGCGACCGGGAAGCCAGCCAAGCCACGGGGCGAGCCCGCGAAACAGCTCCTCGGACAGCTTGGTGCGAAACAGGATTTCGCCCATCCAGACGAAGAGCGGCAGGGCTGCCAAGGTCCAGGACGCGCTGTTGCTCCATGCATTCGTGGCAAGCACCGAACCAATCGGTATGCCGCCGGACACGAACTGCATAGTGAGCCAGCCGCAGGCCAGCAGTGCCAAGCCGATCCAAAGGCCGCCGGCCAGAAGGAGAAGCATCGCAACGAGGATGAGGCCGGCGATTTCGACGAGTTGAAGCGCATCCATTCCGATTTACGCTCCGCTCTGGATCGCGCGCTCGATCGCTTCTTCTGCCGTCGCCGGTGGCGGTTTGTCGTAATGGGGAATGCCGCCGCGTGCGACATGGAGCGTTTCATCCAGAAGCGCGATGGCAAACAGGATCAGCCCGCCGCAAAAGCCGAGCTGGGGGATCCAAAGCGGCAGCGCCACGACGCCCTGCGCGAGATCGTTGAACCGCCAGGAAAAGATCGTCATTTCCGTAGCGTACCAGGCGAAATAGAATGCGATCAGCGTACCGAAGATAAGGCAGCCGAGTTCCACGATACGGCGAACGCGTCCCGTCAGCCTGTCGACGAGCAGCCCGACACGAATGATTTCGCCGGACCGGAATGTGTGGGCAATCCCAAGGAACGAGGCCGCGGCCATGCTCCAGGAGGCGAAATCATCGCCGGCCGGGATGTCCAGGCCGACCACGCGGCCAAGCGACAAGCCCATCATCAAAGCAAAGATAGCAAAGATGAACAAAGCCGCGAGCCAGCCCGCACCGAGGTAAAGACCATCAAGGACCTGTCGGACCACGCCGCGTTGGCTCGCGCGGCCATCATGCGACGAGCGCTGCCCTCGCAAGGAAGAGTCCGCCATTTTCGGTGCCCCATCGTTGATCCGCCCACCCAATGAGCAAGATGAGACTATGTCTAAAAACAAGTCAACGTCGCCCGGTGCGACTTTCCCAGCCTGTGTGTAAAGCTGATCGGCGAAGGGTCATGTAATCTGGCTGAGACGCTGTCCGCCTTGAGCATCTCCGTTGGCCCCGGAGCGCAGATCGTGTGGAGATTTTCGCGATTGGGCGGCAGCCGAGCAATTATGCTCTCAATCCGGCCGGCAGATTAGAACTTGGCTGTGTTGATGCATTTAGCTGCGAAATCTAGCTTTGTATCCAGTCGGACCGCCTTTGGGGACGATGCAGATTATCCGGGACTTCCTCAGGAGGCACCGGCTTCATCCGATTGACTTATTCCATTTAGCCGCTGGAGACTTTCATGAAGGCACTTGGCCTTTGGACATTGGGTGTGAGCTTCGCGCGTCACAAAGGGCTTGGCGCGGCGATAGGCATCGCAGCGGCTTTGCTGGCGGGACCGGCGGCTGCGGAGGGCAAGATCAGGATCGCCCAGCAGTTCGGCATTGGCTACCTGATCCTTGACGTCGTGCGCGATCAGAAGCTGATTGAAAAGCACGGCAAGGAAGCTGGCGTCGACATCGCGGTCGAATGGGCCAGCATTTCCGGCGCCACCGCGATGAACGAGGCGCTGTTGGCAGGTAATCTCGACATCGTTTCGGCAGGTGTGCCGCCTGCATTGACCATGTGGGACCGCACCAAGGGCGACGTCAAAATGGTGGCGGCGCTCGGTTCTCTGCCGAACTATGTGCTGACCACCAATCCGGACGTCCATACGCTCAAGGATTTCAGTGACAAGGACCGGATCGCGGTGCCGGCGGCCGGTGTCGGCTTCCAGTCACGGACGCTGCAAATCGAGGCGGCCAAGCTTTTCGGAGCAGAGAATTTTCAGAAGCTCGACGAAATTTCGATCAGCCTGCCGCATCCGGATGCGACCGCAGCGCTGATTTCCGGCGGCACGGAAGTGAACTCGCATTTTTCCTCTGCGCCGTTTTATTATCAGGCGCTGCAAGGCAACAAAGCCGTGCACAAAGTCATCAGCTCCTACGATATCCTGGGCGGTCCGGCGACCTTCAACGTCCTTTATTCCAGCACGGCGTTCCACGACGACAATCCCAAGACCTATGCCGCGTTCTACAGAGCCTTGGGTGAGGCGGCAAAATGGATCAACGCGAACAAGAAAGAGGCTGCGGATACTTTTATTCGCCAGCAACAATCCAAGCTTTCGCCGGAACTGGTTCTCGAAATCATCAACGATCCCGAGAACGATTTTACCATAGTCCCGCAAAACACCTTCATCTATGCGTCGGAGCTTTACAAACTCGGCGTGCTGAAAAGCCAAGCCGCTTCCTGGAAGGACTATTTCTTCTCCGAGGCGCATGGCGAGAACGGCGGCTGACACGATCCAAGTTCAAGCTTCATGATCCAGGCGACTGCTGAGGGCAGGGCGCCTGGATCGTCATATTCGACGATCTCGAAAAGGACGCTATGACTGCACCATCCCGGCACGTCGGCGGAACAAATGGCTTTCCGCTTTCCGCACCCCTTCTATCCGTCGAAAACGTCACGCTGGAATACCAGGTGCCAGGCCGCGTGGTGCGTGCCACACAAAATGTCAGCTTCGATGTCTGGGAGGCTGACCGCTTTATCCTGCTCGGCGCGTCGGGTTGCGGCAAATCCACCCTGTTGAAGGCCGTGGGTGGCTTCATCGCACCGCGTGAAGGGCGCATTCTGCTGGATGGCCATCCGGTTCATGGACCGGGACCGGATCGGGTCGTTGTTTTTCAGGAATTTGACCAACTGCCGCCGTGGAAGACCGTTCGCGAGAACGTCGCCTTTCCCGCGCGAGTGTCTGGCCACCTCGGCCGCAAGGAGGCTGCCGAGCGTGCGGAGCATTTTATCGAAAAAGTCGGCCTGACCCGTTTTGCCGATGCCTATCCCAACACGCTTTCCGGCGGCATGAAGCAGCGTGTGGCGATTGCCCGCGCGCTGGCAATGGAACCGCGTGTGCTGCTGATGGACGAACCCTTTGCGGCCCTGGACGCGCTGACCCGGCGCAAGATGCAGGAAGAGCTTCTGGCGCTCTGGGAAGAGGTGCGCTTCACCCTGCTGTTCGTGACCCATTCCATCGAGGAAGCACTGGTCGTTGGCAATCGGATCGCTCTCCTGTCGCCCCATCCGGGTCGGATGCGGGCCGAGATCAACAGCCATGAATGGGATTTGACCAGCGGCGGAAGCCCTGCGTTCCAGGCGGCCGCGAACCGCATCCACGGCCTTTTGTTTGAAGAAGCCGGAGCTGATGGAGCGAGCCATGAGTGATACTGTGAGCGTCGCTCGAGCAAGCGATACGCGCCTCTCTCCCCCGGTTCGACCCGAATATGAGCGGCCACTCGAGCCGATCGCCGAAGCCACGATAATTAAGGTTTTGCCGCTGCATCAGCGTCTTTGGCAGCACGCTTGGCTGCGCAAGGGCGTGATCCTGATTTGTCTTGCGTTGATCTGGGAGATCGGGGCGCGGATTCAGGGAAATACGCTGCTGTTGCCACCCTTCAGTGCGGCCATGAAGGCTCTCTGGGAGGATGTCTTGAACGGCGTCATTCCGGGCCGGGCAATGAATTCCTTGGAAGTTTTGATCAAGGGCTATGCGGCCGGCGTCGTTCTGGCGTTCGTTTTCACCTCGCTGGCCGTGTCCACCCAGATCGGTCGCGACCTCCTGTCGACGCTCACCTCCATGCTCAATCCGCTGCCCCCGATCGCGCTTCTGCCGCTCGCCTTGCTGTGGTTCGGTCTCGGGCAGGGAAGCCTGGTCTTCGTGCTGGTTCATTCGGTGCTGTGGCCGCTCGCACTGAACATGTATACAGGCTTCACCGGCGTGCCGGAACCATTGCGGATGGCTGGTCGCAACTATGGCCTGCGCGGACTACGTTACGTCTTCCTGATCCTGGTACCGGCCGCCTTGCCATCCATCATTGCGGGACTGAAGATCGGCTGGGCGTTCGCGTGGCGCACCCTGATTGCGGCTGAGCTCGTGTTTGGTGCCTCGTCCGGCAAGGGCGGCCTTGGCTGGTACATCTTCCAGAACCGCAACGAGCTTTACACCGACCGCGTGTTTGCAGGGCTGATCATGGTCATCCTGTTCGGCCTGCTGGTCGAAAACGTTTTGTTCCGCCAGCTGGAAAAGCGAACCGTCACGAAATGGGGCGTGACGCGCTAGCGCTGCGAGAAACGACGATCATGACACAAACAACCAAATATGTGGTCGGTATCACCGATCACATGATCGGGGTTCCCGACATCGAAGCCGACGTGCTGGGCCCTGACGTGGCGATCGACTTCTTTGCCACCACAAACGAAGCCGAGTTCGACCCGGAGCGCCTTGCACGGCTGGATGCCTTGATGGTGTGGGGCGCGAAGATCGGACCACGAAGCGTTGCCCACCTTTCGCGCTGCCGAGGCGTCGTGCGCTACGGCGTCGGCTATGAGAAGATCGATCTGGCGGCGCTGGAAAAGGCCGGCATCCCTTTTGCCAACAATCCGGACTACGGCGTCGAAGAAGTTGCCGATCATGCCATGGCGATGATCCTGTCGCTGCATCGCCGACTTTGGGAACACGATGCGCGCGCCCGCAACTATCGCACGGGATGGCAGGTTCACAGCCTCAAGCCGCTGTCGCGCTCCAATAAGGCCACGGTCGGTGTCGTCGGCGTTGGCCGCATCGGCACGGCGGTCGTCAACCGGCTGAAGCCCTTTGGCTTTCATATTCTGGGCTATGATCCCGGCCAGCCGCCGGGTCACGAAAAGGCGATCGGCTATGAGCGGACGGAAAGCCTGGAGGCTTTGCTTGCCCGGTCGGATATCGTCACGCTTCATTGCCCGGCGAACGCTAAAACCTTCGGCCTGCTGGATGCCGATGGTCTTGCGCGGCTGAAGCCGGGCGCCATTGTCGTCAACACTGCGCGCGGCGAATTGCTGGACGATTTCGATGCGCTGGAGGCGGCACTGCGCAGCGGACATCTGGCTGCCGCTGCGATCGACACGCTGGCCAAGGAACCGCCCGACGACCATCCACTTCTCACCGCATGGCGCGATCGCGAGGACTGGCTGGCCGGGCGCCTAGTTATCACGCCGCACAACGCCTTTTATTCCGATCAGGCCGCCGTGGAGATGCGCCGCAACGCTGCAAACACGGTCAGGATCCTGCTTGATGAAGGTAGGTTGCGAAATCAGGTGAGGGACGGATCATGAGCAAGCCTTCGGAATTCCTCTGGTACATTCCCAACGATACAAAAGCCGGCCATCGCGGCGATGCGTCCGATCCGGATCACAACAGCCTGGACACCTTGACCACTCAGGCGAAGGCGCTGGAAGAGCATGGCTGGAAAGGCGCCTTGATCGGCACCGGTTGGGGACGTCCCGATACGTTCACCCTGGCGACCGCGCTTGTCGCCCGCACCACCAGCTTCGAGCCATTGATTGCGGTTCGGCCCGGCTACTGGAAGCCGGCGAATTTCGCGTCATCCGCCGCAACGCTCGATCATCTGAGCGGCGGGCGCGTGCGCGTCAATGTCGTGTCGGGACCGGATGAACTTGCCGCCTATGGCGACCAGGAAGGCGATCAGGCGCAACGCTATGCGCGTACCAAGGAGTTTATGAGGCTCGTTCGCAGGCTGTGGACAGAAGAAAACGTGACCTTCAACGGCGAGCATTTTCAGGTGGCCAACTCGACCGTCGCGCCGCGGCTTGTCCCGCTGGGCGACCGTCGTCATCCCAAACTGTATTTCGGTGGTGCATCGGAGGCCGCCGAGCGAGTTTCTGCAACCGAAGCCGACGTGCAGTTGTTCTGGGGTGAGCCGCTGGATGGCGTGCGTGAACGCATCGAGCGGCTGAGAACGCTCGGCAGAGCGCTCGATCGTGACCTGCCTCCCCTGGAATTCGGGCTGCGGATCACCACCCTCGTTCGTGACACCACTGAACAGGCCTGGGCCGATGCCGAAGCCAAGGTGGTCAAGATGGCCGAGGGTGCGGCGGGGAGTTGGCAGGATCATCGTCACGGGATTGCGGTGGGACAGCAACGTCTTCTGGATCTCGCTGCCCAAGGCGACGTTCTCGACGACAATCTTTATACGGCTCCCGGCAAATTCGGCGGAGGCGGCGCCGGAACCACCTGGCTTGTTGGTTCCGCCGAAGACGTGGCGCGGTCGCTGCGCAAGTACGAAGATCTCGGCATCTCATACTTTGTGCTCTCGGACACCCCATATCTCGCCGAAATTAAACGCCAGGGGACCCAGTTGTTGCCCCTGCTGACGTAATCGTTTCAGCACATGGTGGGAACGACGCGCCCCGTGGCCTGCATAAGAATCCTTATAACCGCTCGCCCGGGAGGGATAGTCGGCAAGTAGCTTGTGGCCGACCGTCCGCTTTCGGAGATGGAGGGATGGAGTAGCCGCTCCAGACCGAATTTCTGCGTCGCTAAATGGCTTATCCTAGGTGCGCTCAGGCTCTGAGCCCGATTGCTGCGAGAGATGCCGAAGCCCGTAGTTCATTTGACGGCTGACCAGGTAGGTGTAGGCGATGCGGTCTCGCTGCCGCAATGAATCGACCAATTCGGCATGGGTTGCATGCACATCAGTTTTAACCGTCCTTACCGACTTGCCGATCCTCATTATGTCTTCGATGACCGGTCGCAGCATCCTATAGGTGGCAAGCACGGTTCGATTGCCTCCGAGTTCAACGAGAGCATCGTGGAACTCGTAATCGGCGCGCACGAGGTCATCTGGTTCACGCAGTCCAAGAATGCGGTCGTTCACCGCGTCCAGGGCAGCGAGGTCTGCGTCGGAAGCATGCATGATGATGTGCTCGCCGACGCCGGTCTCCACGATGCGTCGAAAGCCCTGTACGTCTCGGAACCCTTCCGCTGACACAAGACCCCGATGGAAAGACAGCAATCTTCGGACGGCTTCGGCGTGACCGTCCGCTACGATGGCACCGCTCTTTGGCCGTGTCTCCACCAGTCCGAACGCTCGAAGCACCACTAAGGCTTCCCGAACTGTATTTCGTGAAGCTCCCAGTGAAGCACAAAGCTCTCGTTCGGTTGGAAAGGGATCACCGACCTGCAGTCCCCGGGTTTCTACCAAGTCTCGGATATCGTCCACGAGGCGGTTAACGACCGAGCGACCATGGGGGAATTCGGGTGTCTTATGGGTAGGTTCTGCCGCATTGCTCATTGTTCAAACTCATATCTGGTTGGGCCAGATCAACGTCGCGTGGTTGGACCAACTTCAACAAGATGCGACCAAAGGCCTTGCAGAAACTCAGACATCAAGATATCTGGTTCGCATCTGGTCCAACCAGACGCGGCTGCAGACACTGGGAGGTTGTCGAGTTGTACCAAAGTTACGCAAAAACTGCTAGAACTTCGAGCCCTTGTTGGACCAAGGTATCACGGTGCTTTGTCGGTCCGTCATTCCTACGCGTCGGGCGGTAGGCGTTTTGTACACATTCAACTTCGCGCCCGTCTTCGAAAACTTCGACCAGCTGCTCATTGGCGCCGTGTTGACCATGCAGCTTACGGTTGGCGGCATCGTCTTTGGCAGCCTGATCGCAGTTCCGGTTGCTGCTGCGAAGATCTATGGCGCCGCACCCCTCCGCTGGCTGGCGAGCGCCTATATCGAAGCGATCCGCAACACGCCGTTCCTTATCCAGATTTTCTTTGTGTATTTCGCCCTGCCGTCCGTGGGCCTGAGGTTCGATCCGAACTCTGCTGCCCTTGTCGCGCTGTCGGTCAATGTCGGAGCTTACTCCGCCGAAATCGTTCGCGCCGGGCTCCTGGCCATCAACCTGGGTCAAATTGAAGCCGGGAAGGCGCTAGGCTTAGGGGGATTCCAGGTATTCCGGTATGTGATCTTCAAGCCCGCAATCCGGGCTATCTATCCGGCACTCACAAGCCAGTTCGTCTATCTGATGCTCACGTCCAGCGTCGTCTCGGTGATCTCGGCCACAGACCTCGCTGCAGCTGGAAACAACATCCAGCTTAACACCTTTGCGGCTTTCGAAGTCTATCTGGTGGTGACGGCGATCTACTTCGCGCTTTCGCTCTTTCTTTCCTTCATCTTCAGCGTGTTCGGTCGCTGGGCTTTTAACTACCCGATGGCGAGGTAGGTCGATGTTCCGCACGTTTGGTTTCGAAGAGTTCTGGTTCATCCTCTTGGCTCTCCGCTGGACGATTGCCCTGACCGCCATTGCATTTGCAGGCGGCATGGTCGGCGGCCTTGTGGTGGCATTGGCCAGAACATCCGCGTTGCCTATGCTTCGTTACCCGGCAGTCGCACTTATCCGTGTGTTCCAAGGCACGCCGCTGTTGATGCAGCTTTTTTTGGTCTTCTTCGGGCTGAACCTGTTCGGCTTCAAGATCGATCCGTGGTTTGCCGCCGCCGCAGCTTTCACGCTGCATGCCAGTGCGTTCCTCGGCGAGATCTGGCGAGGATGCATCGAGGCAGTTCCGCGCGGCCAGTTCGAGGCGAGCTGGGCCTTGGGCCTGGGTTACAAGGATCGCAATGTATCCGTCATCCTGCCCCAGGCAGCGCGCATTGCAGTGGCCCCGACCGTTGGCTTTCTGGTCCAGCTGCTGAAGGGGACCTCCCTGGCGTCGATCATAGGCTTCATCGAGATTACCCGCGCCGGCCAAGTCGTCAACAACATGACATTCCAGCCGATGGTGGTCTTTTCCGTCGTCGCCGCGATGTATTTCGCCCTTTGCTGGCCACTGTCCCTCTTCGCCAAGCGGATGGAGCGGCAGTTTTCCAAAGCATTGGCGAGGTAAACATGGATCTCAAGAGGAGGAGAGAGACTATGAACTTCAAGAAGACCTTTGCGGCCGCCGCGGCGTGCCTTGCCCTGATGATAGGTGTGCAATCCGCGGAAGCCCAAACCGTCGAGGAGCTGAAGCAGCGTGGTGTGGTCAAGATCGGCACTCCGCTGGACTTCCCGCCATTCGGCTCGATCGATCTCAATGGCGAACCTGTGGGATACGACGTCGATGTTGCCAAGGCTTTGGCCGCCAAGCTCGGCGTCAAGATCGAGATCGTCCCGGTCAGTGGTCCCAATCGCATCCCCTACCTGCAGTCCAATCAGATCGACGTCATCGTCTCCTCGATGGGCGTGACGCCGGAGCGCGCCAAGCAGGTTTCATTTACCCAGGCCTATGCCGGCATCGAGCAGGTCGTCTTCGGCGACAAGAACGTCTCAGTTAATGCCCCGGAAGACATGAGCGGAAAGTCCGTCGCGCTTGTTCGCGCCTCGACACAGGACGGCGTGCTCGTGTCCGTTGCGCCATCGGATGTGAACATCCGGCGCTTCGACGATGACGCGACCGTCGTTCAGGCTTTGCTCTCGGGGCAGACGCAGTTGGTCGCTACCTCGTCGATCCAGACCATGCAGATCGACAAACGCGACCCTGGCCGTTTCGACGTCAAGTTCAAGCTGCCGTTCGAGCAGCGTCAGGCCATCGCAATCCGGCCAGGCAACGACCAACTCCTCACCTTCATCAACGACTTGATTACGGAGATGAAAAGCAACGGGGAACTAGAAGCACTTTCCCAGAAGTGGGTCGGATCGCCACTTCCCGCCTTTGTGCTGAACGATCGCCCGTGACAGCGGTGGGAGGAAAGGAATGACTGCTGATCCCATCGTTCGGATGGTCAATGTCGAGAAGTGGTTTGGAGAGTTTCAAGCCCTCCGAAACATCAGCCTCGACGTCCACAAAGGTGAGAAGATCGTCCTTTGCGGACCTTCGGGTTCGGGAAAGTCAACGCTGATCCGGTGCATCAACCAGCTCGAGAAGATCGAACAGGGCAAGATCCGCGTCAACGGCATCGAGCTCACCGAGGGCAAGCAGAACGTAGAGACGATCCGGCAGGAAGTTGGCATGGTGTTTCAGCAGTTCAATCTTTTCCCGCATCTGACGGTACTCGAGAACTGCATGCTCGCCCCCACCAAGGTGCGCAAGGCAAGCAAAGCGGATGCCGCTGCCACCGCAATGCGCTTCTTGGAGCGTGTGAAGATACCTGAGCAGGCCGAAAAATATCCTGCGCAGTTGTCTGGCGGGCAGCAGCAGCGTGTGGCGATCGCCAGGGCGCTCTGCATGTCGCCGAAGATCATGCTGTTCGACGAGCCGACATCGGCGCTGGATCCCGAGATGGTCAACGAGGTTCTCGACACCATGACCGACTTGGCACAGGAGGGCATGACGATGGTTGTCGTCACGCACGAGATGGGCTTCGCCCGCAAGGTCGCTGACCGTGTCATCTTCATGGACCGCGGCGAAATCGTCGAAACCGCGGATCCCGAAACTTTCTTCACTAGCCCGCAGCAGGAGCGGACCAAGACATTCCTGGGTCAGGTCATGCACTAGCGTCGCCTGCACGACCACTTCGCGACTGCTTCAAGGAAACCGCTGGCTCGAGCCTCTGAGCCCGCGGACAGAACCACCACGCCTGGATTTGGATCATCATGGTCCCGGCCTCGTGATCGTAGTTGGACAGCCACCTCACCAGGCTCGCTCTTCGATCGTTCGTCATCGTCAATAAACAGGGGTCTTTGACCAATGCGCAGAAACATCCTTCGAGAAAAGCTTTCGGCAGGTTTGCCCACGGTCGGCACGCATATTCTCTCGACATGGGCGACCGTGGTCGAACTCGCCGGCCAATCCGGCCAGTACGACTACGTCGAATTTACCGGGGAATATGCCCCCTTCACCATGCATGACCTCGACAATCTCGGTCGCGCTTTCGAGCTCGCCAACATGGGCGGCATGCTGAAGATAGAGCAAACCCAATATACCCATCAGGCTATGCGTGCGATTGGCTCGGGTTTCCAAAGCGTCCTGTTCGCTGACATTCGCTCGGTTGAAGATGCCACGGCTGCCGTCGATGCCGTTCGGGCAGAGACTACGATGGCAAGCGGAGCGCGTGGCCGGGGACGTATGGGCGTTGGGATGCGGCGTGATGTCGGTACAATTCTGGAGGGCGGCAAGCCGAGCTACGTGGAAGCGCTCAACGACGTCGTCATCGCGATCATGATTGAGAAAAAGTCCTGTGTGGACGACTTGGACGCCATCTTGTCCGTGCCTGGCATCGACATGGTGCAATTCGGTCCCTCGGACTATTCCATGAGCATTGGCAAGACAGGTCAAACGACGGATCCCGAAGTTGTTGCAGCCGAACGCAAGACCATCGAGACGGCACTCGCAAAGGGGCTACATCCTCGCGTTGAGATCGGCGATGCCAGCCAGGCTGCCCGGTACATCGAGATGGGCGTCAAGCACTTCTGCGTGGGTTGGGACGTTTCCATCCTGGCCAACTACTGGACAGCACAGGGCGCAATCATGCGCGACATGCTGTCTACGGATGCGCCTGTCACGACAGCGACCGCCGCATCGTCCGCCCGGCCGTATTGAGAAACTGCCGACGACACCCCGTATCGCGCGTCCAAGCCCCGGTTTGCTGCGCGCGATCGCCCAGTCCGCACTTCGCTTGAGAGAGGCTGCACGATGAGCGCTACCAAGACGCCCGACGTCCGTCAGGGTACATTCAAGGTCATTATCATCGATCTTGTCGGCCTCAAACTGACCGATGGTTCGAGGCCGGATCATTCTGAGGTGGCCCAATTTGTCGAGCAACACGGTGGGATCTTCCACGAGGGCGGCGTTGCCGAACGCGACTTGCCGAACGATGGCAACATTCACTTTTTCTACCTTCCGCATCTGAGTGAGGCAGACGAAATCTTGGCAGAAACGGGGGCAGGACAGTATGACGCCGTAATCGCCGCCGCGACAGCAATTCCCGCAGCCTCGAAGTTCGCGCTCGGAGGCGTGCGCATCGGCACTGGGACCGGCAACATGGGGTCCGCCTCCTGGGGCGGATCGAACGGCGAAGGTGGTGAGGCGCCGTTGATGAACACGCCCGGCATCAATGCCCGTGCGACTGCCCAGATGGCGTTTAAAGCGCTGTTGCGGGTCTTGCCAGACCTTCCCGTGGAAGCCCTTCACAAACTTGTTGTCGACGGAGCTTTTGACACCGGTAAAGACCTGGTCCGATTTCCGACGGAGAAGCTCGAGGGGAAGCGGTTCGCCATTCTCGGCTTCGGGAATATCGGTCAGGAAGTAGCAGCTCTCGCCAAAGCGTTTGGCATGGATGTCGTGGTCTATGCTCGGCCTCACCACCAGGACAGGATAGGTCGTTCAGGATATCGCTATGCGGCGACACCTTCTGCGGCCGCGAGCGGCGCCGATGTTATCTCGGTGCACTTGGGACTGGGGCGCCTCGATCCGGCCACCAACACCTTCGCCAATGCTGGGCTGATAGACCGTGAGGTGTTGTCGGCGCTCAATGACGGCGCCGTCCTCATCAACTACGACCGCGGCGAGCTCGTGGACGTGCCTGCTCTCGGAAAAGCGTTCTCGGGCGGAAAACTCCGTCACGCCGCGATAGACGCCGACATATTCAAGGGTCCAGACGGCCCGAATGGGCCCATGGTGCCTTATCTGTCTCTCTTGCCGGAGCACGGCGAAAAACTGGCGCTGCTGCCGCATGCCGCCGCAGATACCGATCATCCCACTCGCGTTGCCGGTGCCGAGCAGGCCATCAACCAGATCATGGATGCCATCAGGAACCGAAAGGTTGCCAATCTCAAGGGGGATCTTCCAAACGGCTACGTGGAACAGGGTGCTCCCTCCGGCTCTGGAGATGCGCCGTTGGTTGCTCGACTGCAAGACATCAGCGCCGCGCTCGCCGGCCTTGTCCATGCACTGGCCACGCAATCAGATCCCGAACATCAATCGCGCATCGTCGAAGAGCACCGCGCTCTCATCGAATGCCTCGACTTGGAACGGTACGCAGCAGTCTCCGCGCATCCGGCCGCCTGAATCTTGCACGCCGCCCGGCAAACATGCCGGACAGGAGGAATCTATGAAGCGTTCGACTATCAACTCCGTCATCTCCGACACCGCCGCGTTTGCTGCGGCACATAAGCGCTCGCTCCCATCGTGGGCATATTGGAAACTGGAAGAGTACGAAGTAAACCGAGAAGTTTCGCGCTATTTGAACGCTCGGCAGATGGGTTGGGACGTGACTGACTTTGGCGGCGGAGACTTCGCCGCTCGAGGTCTTACCCTGTTATGTCTGCGAAACGGGATCCTGGGCGATCCCAACGAACGGACCTATGCCGAAAAGCTGCTCTTCGTCGACGAGATGCAGGAGGCGCCGTTCCATTTCCACAAATTCAAGCTTGAAGACATCATTAATGCTGGCGGCGGCAACCTTATGATCGAGTTCTTCCATCCGGAAGACGAAACGGCACCCGTCAGGGTTCAAGCGGACGGACACATAATCGACCTGCGGCCACGAGAACCGTTGAAGCTGAAACCCGGGCAAAGCGTCACTGTCGACCGAGGCGTCCACCACCGGTTCTATGGGGAAAAGGGTGCGGGCCCCTGCCTGGTCTGGGAGGTCAGTGCGGTAAACGACGATCTGACCGACAACTACTTCCTGGAGGCGCCAGACCGTTTTGCCAGTGTCGATGAAGATGTCGCGATCGCCACGCCGCTATGGAACGAAATCCCGACGCAACCCTGATCTAGGGTCGAGGTGAGCATCCTGTCATGAAGCACAAGCCGTTCCTCACCGCATTGTTCAAGCAGGCTGTGGCCGCAGCGGATCCTGGCGCAGCGATCACGGCGAGCCTGCCGCCGCTGCCAATCGGGAGGACAGTGGTAGTAGGGGCTGGCAAGGCTGTTCTTCCTATGTACCGATGCCTGCAAGAGGTGTGGCAAGGCAGCCTCGAAGGCATCCTCGTCACCGGTGAGAGCCAGGGCATGCAGCGAGACAACATCACCATCCTCAAGGGAAGCCACCCGCTCCCCGACGCCCATGGGCTCGCTGCATCAAGGCAGATCCAGGATCTGGTCGCTTCCCTTACTGACCAGGATCTGGTGATCGCGCTGGTCTCAGGCGGCGGGTCGGCCATGCTGCCCGCGCCAGCAGGCGAACTCACACTTGAGGACGAGATTGCGGTAAACCAAGCACTGTTGGCTTCGGGTGCGCCAATCTCGGCGATGAACACGGTCCGAAAACATATTTCGACGATCAAAGGTGGCCGGCTGGCCGCATCCACCCAGGCACGGGTGCACACGCTGGTTGTCTCTGACATTCCCGGCGATGTCGCCAGTCAGGTGGCATCGGGTCCCACATTGCCCGATGCATCTACCCGCCAGGACGCAATGGACATCATCGCCCGCTACAGCCTGGAACTGCCAGAGCAGGTGATGCGACACATCAAGAACCCACTTGCCGATGCGCCCATCCCCGGCGATCCGGTTTTCGAACGCAATACCTATGCACTTGTCGCGTCAGGCCGCTTGTCCCTTCAGGCCGCGCTGAGGCACGCCGAGGAACAGGGGATCAACGCGACACTCATCGCTGACGATCTGCAAGGAGAGGCATCTGAAGTCGGCCGTTCACACGCCGTGTTGACGCGTGAGATTAGAAGTAAGAGCCTGTCGGTATCAGCACCTATGGTCCTGCTGTCAGGTGGGGAAACGACCGTCACGATGCGCGGCAAGGGTAGGGGTGGGCGCAACACCGAGTTCTTGCTGTCGTGGGCGATCGGTGTAGAGGGGATGCCCTCTGTGACGGCGCTTGCAGCAGACACAGACGGTCGCGACGGATCCGAGAACAATGCAGGTGCATTCGCTGATGGAACCACTGTCCAACGCTTGCGCGGCCTAGGTTTAGATGCCGAACGGTTGCTTGATCAAAACGACAGTTATTCTGCCTTCGATGCGCTAGGGGATCTCTTCCTGACTGGACCCACGGGTACGAACGTGAACGATTTTCGTGCAGTTATTATCGAATAGATCATCAGCTGGCAGCCTCTGCAGCGAGTTTATCTTGGTTCGGCAAGCCACAGGCTTTTAAGGTGGTGGCCCGTGCGCCAGACATCAACCGCGGTCTCGTCGCAGCCCGCCTCGACGGGATCTCGAACCGCACTAAATTCCTCATCAAGAACGGCGCCGAGCAGAAAGCATTCGTCCCTGTACTCGCCACGCTCGGCACTGGCGAGCTTGACCGTCGCCCGAAGAACAATGGCTTCAAGGTTCCGGCCCTTCCAGTTCACCACGCCGTAATCCTGGATTGCCACCTGGAGATCACGCGGTTCCCAGCCGCTGGACTGCAGGTCGCTCTTCCATCCTGTAAATGAAGGAAAGACCTGTTTGACGTCGATTGCCGACGGTTCGCTGCGCTTTGCAGGCTCCTGAAGAACGACCTCTCGCAGGCCTCCCGTAAACCGGTTTATGGCAGCCGTAGCAGCGGCCCTGTTGGAAGACTGAAGTTCGAACTGCCTCGCAGTGCGTGTCTCCTGTTCCTCGCGGAGGCGTTGAGCTTCGATCCTTTGCTCTTCCTCAAGAGCTACCCGCCTAGCTTCAGCCGCGCGAACTGCTTCTTCACGCGCCAGCTTTAGAGCGCTCTCTGCTGCCGTCAATTCACTTTGCTCCAGCCAGACGGGTGCATAGGAGAACGGGATGCCGTCGCGCTCCAGCGCATCGACGACCATTTTCAGCGAGGCCCTGCTGCCGTAGAAAACCTCGCACTGGCCTTTGCGCAGGAATTCGTAGCCGACGTCGAGACTCTCGATCCTGACGCGATCCTCGAATGGAGGAGCGAGCCCAGCAAACTCGGCAAGCTCGCGGAGCTTGCCTTCGTGCAGTTCTCGCTCCTGTTCAATCACGGCGCAGATCGTATTAGCCCGCCCGTCCAAGAAAATGCTGCCATAGCCCTCCCGCGATCCTTGCTGCACATCGCGGGCAAGGCCTGCGACAAACGCGTCGTCACGGTCCAGCCGCGCCTTTAGTTCAGCAAACTGAATGGGCTCGAACGGCTTTACGACACCACGTTCAAGAGCGTCGAGAATCCCCATGGCCAGGCTTGTCTGCGCTTCGCTGAACTTCCGCTTTTGAATAAGCAGAAGGTCAGCTTCCTTGAGGGTTTCCGCGCTGCAGGCGGTACCGCTGACCGCCACCGACTTCCCACCCAAAGGCGCCACAGCGGCACGTAGCACGCGATCGAGGGAAGCTGTACGATCCATACCCAGCAGGCAGACCGCAGCTGTTCCTTTCGTAAGCGAGTAGTTTCCGGTGAGGGTCCTCAGCAGCGACGGCGCAGTCGGGCTGGCGTTGTACAGCACGGCGACATCGTCCAGGGAGCCTTCAAGGAGAACCTTGTTGGCGTTTGTGACCGTTACTGGCGCTCTTGCCGCAGAAGACGGACCCTTGTCTTCGTTCGACGGAACTCTCAGCTCGTTCAGATCTGCCTCAAGATTGCGCGATGTAATCAACGAACGCACACCATCGCGAGCTTCTGAAAGCGCATCCAGGTCGTTCGAGCCAAGCACGGCATCGACGGCCTTCAGCTCGCCGACGACATCCGGCAGCTTGGGCGACGTGAGATGGGTCGACGCCCAACGAGACAGGAGATCCTTGGTTGTTTTCAAGTCAGCAAGGATCGACAGCACCTCTGCGTTGCGCGCTTCGGCGCGCTCCTTCTTCCGCACCTCCGCAAATGGAGGAAAGCCTGGAACATCCGAAAGCAGGCTGGCAAATCGCGCAGTCGAGGCTTCGAGCGAAGCTGCGCCACCTGACTTGATCTCTGCCGAAAGGGTAGACGCCCGATCCGCTATTTCCACGATGTTGGGTATATCGCGATTAAGTTTTAAAAAGCCCTCGGCATCGGAAAGCATGACCTCAGCAGAAGCTCGCGCAGCCTTGAGCTTGGCTGCCTCCGCCTTCGCGAAGGACGCCTTGTCAGAATAGCCTCCTTGTAGAGCTGTGCGGTACTCGCCGATCGTATCAAAACCGGATGACTGGAAGCTCTCGTACTCTGCCTTGGATCGGGCTCCAATTCTTTGTGCAGCCTTCATCTGGTAGGCGGAGACAAAGCCCCCTTGTTGAGCCTGCAGGTACTCATCGTTGTTGCTGAAGCCTCCTTGGCTCGCAGCTTCGTAGTCACGCTGAGTTGAGAAGCCGAGGGTCTTTGCCTGCCGGAAGATAACTTCCGTAGGGAAGCCGCCCTTCCGTGCTTCGGTAAAGGATTGCGCATCATCGAAGCCAGATGAATTTGCCATTCGGCGTTCTTCTTCGCTTCTGAAGCCATCGCCTGCATTGCGTTCGATCTCGGCCAAGCTGACGTCTGTCAGAAGGTCGCCCGGAGGCGTTCCAAAAGCTGCCAAATACCGACGGAATGCCGTCACGGTTGAAGGGCCGATCAGTCCATCGACGGGACCGTTATAGAAAGAGAGGCGGCTCATGGAGGCCTGCAGGCGCCGCACCGAAGAGAGATAGGTTTGCTGATTCATCAGGTCGAGCGACGAATTGGGTTCGTAGCTATGCCAGACAACGTTCTGGAGGCTGTCGCCTTTCGACAGGAAAGCATCGTCCGGGATGAGGCGCAGACCAATGAGAGCTTCAAGATTCGCCTTGGCCTTGTCTGCCTTTAAAGTCCCGGCCAAGATAGCGAACACACCGTTGCGGCTTTCCACAACCAGAAGCGGACCGAGGGTTCGACCGTAGGACATTGCCAGACCGATCGCTTCACTCGCCGTGGGACGGCTGGAGATGATCAACCAGAGGGTTGAGCTTTCAGGAGGTCTAAGGGCGACCGAGTGAAGATAAGAGCGATCGATAGGCAAAGATGCCCGCGCTTGTGGTCCAACGTTTCCGCTGTAAGCATGAGAGGTACAGGTTAACGTCGCCGCTGTGACGGCGACCGTCGAAACGAGTCTTAGCCTAAGACGCACCACACAACTCCGTACAGGACAACAGCGACTACTTCAAACATCTGACTTCTGAGAAGTCTATTGTGGATCGACTTGCTTGATGCCTTTGATCAAATACCCTGAAGATGTTGCAAAATTGCATCGAGTTGGTCAGGATTGCCTTGCAGCTAAAAGCCTACAAATTTTTTGGTGAATAGATGGCCGAAGGCGGACTGGCCGCTTAGGTTAACTTCAGGGCAGCAGCGAACATGGCGAACCCGATGTCGCCTGCTAGAGAAAACGGCTCGTAAACATCTTTGGTTGTTGTAGGCTTAGTTAGCTTTATTAGTTTTGGCATATATAAGATCAGTTCGAGCCTTGCCTTCTTGGTAGCTTCACGGGTTAATCTTTAACACCGTGCCATCTTTCTCTGCCGATGCGCCGACCCTACTGCCTGTCATACTTGGCGCAGCATTCGACATTTGAGCCTACCAGCCCAGCCCAGCCGAGATCTTACGGGCGGCGTCTTTCAACAGCAGGATGAAGCGGTCGACATCGCTCCTTTGTGTGCGGAAGGCTGGAGCACCTACGTTGACAGCCGCGATCACCGACCCATCAAAAGCTAAGACGGGTACGGAGACGGAAACAAGCTGTTCGCTGACTTCCCCGTAACTGACACAAAATCCCTGATTTCGGATCTTATCCAATTCCGCGATCAGCTTAGCGCGGTCAGTGATGGTTCGCTTAGTTAACCGAGGAAGCACTTCCGGGATCATCTGCGTCTGAACTTGTGGATGTAGGAAGGCGAGCAGAACTTTATAGGAGCCCGCGCTCAAAGGCCGACGCCGTCCGATCATGGCCTGCACCCGCAAGTCCCGCATCGGTTCGAACTTTGCGATGCAGAGGGACTCGCCGTTGTCGATAATACGAAGCTGTGTCGTTTCATTTGCCTTTTGGCCAACCTCTTCCAGAATCGGGTTAGCGATGCGCACCAGATCGACCTGCGTCGATGCCGCGGTCCCGATGACAATTGCAGTCGTGCCGAGACGATAAGTCCCCTCATCGCTCTTCCTCACCAAACCGCGCCGTTCCAGTGTGCGTAACATCCGCAAAATTCTTGGCTTGGTCTCACCTAAGGAGCGAGCAATCTCCGTAAGTCGGACATCCGGAGTTTGGGCTACGCTCAACAAGACATCGAGACATACGTTAACTGATTGAAGAACATCCCTTTCCGGTGCTTTCTCAAGGGGCATGATGTTTCTCTCAGTCGACTTAGATCAGGGTCGAGAAGGTTGCTGCAAGGCGGTTACGGTGTACGTAACACTCAGGATTCTGGTTTGACAGCCTTCTTTTCAGCCGGTTACCAATTCCCCCCATGAGCGGACGGGAACCCGCTTTATCCGATCTACTGAGGTCGGAACGAACCTAGAACCGGGATGGAACCAATGACCGCCAAAGTCTTACAGCGGGCAGCGATCGCGCTGCTCGGCACGATCGCTATTCCTGCAATGGCTTCTGCACAGGAGACGCCATTGACGATCGGCATGTCGACGACACCTACGACGCTCGACCCGCATGAGGATAGTTCCGCGCCAAACAATGCCACGTCGCGCCACATCTGGGACAGCCTGATCAATCTTACGGGCAAATCCAGCAATGAGCCGGAACTCGCCACCGAGTGGAAGGCCGTCGACGATACCCATTGGGAATTCAAGCTGCGCGAGGGCGTCAAATTCCATGATGGCAGCGACTTCAATGCCGATGATGTCGTCGCCTCGCTTCTTCGTGCCCGCGACAAGCCAAGCCAAGGTTTTGCGTCCTATACCCGCAACATCACCAATGTGACGGCCAAAGATCCGCTGACGATCGTCATCGAAACCAAGGTGCCCGATCCGCTTCTGCTGAACTCCGTCAGCCGCATCCGCATCATTAGCGCAGATTGCAAGGACGCTTCGGTTCAAGACTTCGACAATGGCAAATGCGCCATCGGAACCGGCGCTTATTCTTTCGTGTCGTACCAGCCGGGCAGCAACCTGACAGTCAAGCGCAACGACAGCTACTTCGCTGGCCCATCGCATTGGTCTAACGTCACCTTGCGCTTCCTGCCGGACGACGGCGCACGTTTGGCTTCACTCTTGTCCAACGAAATCGACATTATCGAAACCCTCCCGGCAGATGGTATGGAGCGTGTTGCATCGAGCGGCAATTTGCAGATCATCAATGGACAGTCGTCCCGATTTGCGTATCTCGGCATGGATGTCAGTCGCGACGTTGCTGCTTTCGCGACCGCAGCAGATGGCTCACCGCTCGACAAGAATCCGCTCAAGGACGTGCGGGTCCGCAAGGCCCTGCTGATGTCGATCAACCGTGATGCGATCGTTGAGCGCATCATGCAAAAGAACGGCACGGTCGCCGACCAGTTCGTTGCTGAAGGTTATGCCGGGCATTCGGACAAGGTTGAGAAGGTCGCCTACGATCCTGCTGCAGCCAAGGCGCTTCTCGCAGAAGCAGGCTATCCTGAAGGGTTCAGCCTGACGCTGCATGGTCCGGCCGGACGCTACGTCAAGGATGCCGAGATTTTGCAGGCTGTCGGCCAGATGTTCACGCGGATCGGCATCAAGTCCAAGGTCGAGGTGCTGCCTTGGGCGATGTATTCCGACAAGTACTCCAGTGGCGACTTCAGCTTCTTCTTCGGTGCCTGGGGCGTCAACACTGGCGAGACAACGAACCCGACGGTCGCCCTTGTTGCCACACGCGATGAGAAGAAGGGCACTGGTCGGTACAATGGCGGTGGCATTTCCGATCCGAAGATCGATGAAGTCCTCGCCAAGGCAAGCTCCACCCTCGACGAAGCGGAACGCAAGCCATTACTGGAAGAGCTGTCCACACAGACGTTCAACAGCCTCTGGCTCCTTCCCATGCACTACGAGAACGTCGTTCTCGGTGCAAAGAAGAGCGTGTCCTACACCCCGCGCGGTGACAAATACACGCTCGCCTACGAAGTCCAGCCCGCGAAGTAAGCGTTGTGGAAGGGCTGGATTTATGCAGCCCTTCCATCTTCCCAGGAGATATTATGCAGGAACTCGGAACGGGCGAGGCGATTGCCCGCGCGAAGGCCGTCTATGACTATGGCCATACGGCAATCTTCGCGTCCAAGAGCGATCCGCGGCTTCACTTGGCCCTTTATATTCCGCCAACGGCCGCCGAAGGCCGCAAGCTCGATCTGCTGGTTGCGGTGCATGGAACCAGCCGAACGTCGGCCTTCGATTTCCTGAACGGCTTCGCCGAATTCGGCCTTTACAACGACTGCGCCATTCTAGCTCCCATTTTTCCGGTCGGAGTCTTCGGCGATGGCGCCCGCTCAGGCTACAAGTTCCTGGAAGAAGGGGACATCCGGTACGATCAGGCTGTGATCGCCATGGTCGAGGAGATGGCTGAGAAGTACGGACAAAACTGGTCGACCTTCGCCATGTTCGGCTTTTCGGGCGGTGGACATTTCACGCATCGTTTCGCGATCCTGCATCCAGAAAAGCTGTGGGCTGCCTCCGTCGGGGCACCCGGTTCGGTCACGCTGCTTGATCCGACCCGCGATTGGTGGGTGGGCGTGCGCGATCTGGAAGCCCGTTTCGGTAAACCGTTCAAGCCTGAGGAGCTGGCCAAGATCCCGGTCCAGATGGTTGTAGGGGATGCCGACCTGGAAAACTGGGAAATTACCCATAAGCCAGGAGGCCGCTACTACATGGAAGGCGCCAACGATGCAGGGCAGACTCGGCCGGAACGCCTTTCAGCGCTTGCTCAGTCATTCCGTGAGGCAGGCGTTCAGGTCACCCTAGATGTCGTGAAGGGCGTATCCCACGACCGTATCAAGGTGCTCGGTCACGTCAAAGCCTTCTTAACGAAAGTGCTGAGCGAGCGGCGCCAGAAATGAAGAACGCAACGATTGTCGCTCCCCAACCGGAGGCGGTTGAAGCCGGAGCCGAGGTTCTCGAGCGTGGAGGCAACGCCGTTGACGCAGCTCTCGCCTGTGCCTTCGTTCAAGGCGTGGTCGATCCGCAGATGGCAGGCATCGGCGGCTTTGGCTCGATGCACGTCTATATGCCCAAGAAGGGCGTACACGAGATCCTGGAGTTTTACGCCCGTGCGCCATTGAAGGCGACACCGGACATGTGGCTGGACAAGATCAAGCATCAAAGCCGAGATGGCTTTGGCTATGTCCTCGAAGACAATATTTCGGACATCGGCTATCTCGCCGTCTGCACGCCGGGATCGCTCAAGGGCTACGAGACCGCGCTGAGGGATTACGGCACGTTCGATTGGGCTGATCTGATCAACCCTGCCGTCCGGCTCGCGCGGGACGGCTTCATGATCCGCAACCACATGCATTGGTACTGGTCAAAAGATCAGTCCAACGACGGCTTCGCCAATACGCTGGACAAGCTGCGCTTTTCTGAAACGGGACGGCGCGTTTATTTCCACGAGGATGGCTCGCTTCGCGATGTCGGCGACCTGCTCGTCAACAAGGATATGGCCGACACGCTGGAGCGGATCGCCAGAAGCGGCGGATCCGACATTTTCTACCATGGCGAGCTGGCTGAACAGATCGCCGCCGACTTCAAGGCGAATGGCGGGTTGATCGGGTCGGAGGATCTGGCGAAGTACGAACTGTCCCGCGTCGCGCCGATCTGGGGCCAGTATCGCGGCAACCGGATCGCCACATCGCCGCCTCCCGGATCAGGTTTCCCGATGCTGGAGTTCCTCCACATCATGGCGGAATTCGACGTCGGCTCGATGCAGCATGGCAGCGCAGAACACCTGCGCATTCTGTTTGAAGCCATGAAACGCATGACGATCGACAAGGACGCGCATATGGGCGACCCTGCCTATGTCGATGTTCCCTACGAGACGCTGTTGTCCAGGGACCATGCGCAGGCGCATGCCAAAGCGATCAAGGCTGGAGAGATCGCCAACGTCGACCGTCTCGACCGTTCGCAGCGCGATACCACGCACATCTCGGTCATCGACAAGGACGGCAATGCCGTTGCGATGACCCATACGCTGGGCAGCCCATCCGGAGCCATCACCAACGGTCTCGGCTTCATGTATAACGGGACGATGAGCCGCTTCAATCCGGTGCCTGGAAAGGCCGGCTCGATTGCACCGGGCAAGCGGCGTCCAAGCTCCGCCGCGCCCACCATCGTCTTCAAGGACGACAAGCCATCCGTCGTCATCGGCGCGCCGGGAGGCAGCTATATCGCTCCGGCCGTGGCGCAATGCCTGATGAACATGATCGACTTCGACATGCCGGTCCTTGAAGCGGTATCGGCACCAAGGATCGTCGGCGTTTCGAACACGATGGATATCTGCAACCGTATCCGCCATTCCGTCGAAGCTGAACTGGTCGCACAAGGTTATAAGATCGCGCGGTCACCGCAGACCTACGCTTTTGCGGCGGTTCACGCCATCAAGATCGAAAACGGCCTGTCCACCGGCGCGGCCGATCCGCAGCGCGATGGAATGGCGATCTCCGTCGCCTGAGAGAGGTTCCATGGTCACATCCATCATCCGGCGGTTGATCCAGGCGCTGTTCGTCATTCTGGCGATGACGATTATCGTCTTTATCGGCGTCAACGTGATCGGCAATCCCGTCGACATTCTCATCAATCCGGATGCCAATCAGGCCGAGCGGGCGCGTGTTATCGCGCATTATGGCCTCGATCAGCCGATCTGGAAGCAGTACCTGATGTTCCTCCAGGGACTGTTGCATGGCGATTTTGGCGACAGCTTTGTTTATGGACGACCAGCGCTTGGGCTCATCCTTGAGCGCATGCCGGCAACCCTGGAATTGGCGATCACCGCCTTGGGCATCGCCCTTGTTGTCGGCCTGCCGCTGGGCCTCTACGCCGGGCTCTACCCTAAACGCGTTTCCTCGAAGCTGATCATGTCGGCCTCGATCCTGGGTTTTTCGCTCCCCACCTTCTGGGTGGGCTTGATGCTGATCATGGTGTTTTCGGTTGAGCTGGGCTGGTTGCCGACGAACGGCCGTGGCCCGACCATGGAACTGCTGGGCACGCAGTGGTCCTTCCTGACCGGAGAAGGTTTGCGGCATCTTCTGCTGCCAGCCTTCAATCTTGCCTTGTTCAAGACCTCCCTCATTCTCAGACTGACCCGCGCTGGCGTGCAGGAGGTTCTGCCGCAGGATTACATCAAGTTCGCTCGAGCAAAGGGTGTGCGCGAAGGCCGGATCATCGGGGTACATGTTTTGAAGAACCTGATGATCCCCGTGGTCACCATTATCGGTCTGGAATTCGGCTCTCTGATCGCCTTCTCGGTTGTTACCGAAAGCATCTTTGCATGGCCCGGCATGGGCAAGCTGATTATCGACTCCATCAACCTGCTCGATCGCCCGGTGATCGTCGCCTACCTCATGATGATGGTCGTGCTGTTCGTCGTCCTCAACTTCATCATCGACATCTGCTACACCATCCTGGATCCGCGGGTCCGGCTGGACGCAAAGGCCTAACCCATGTCGGAATCCAACGTACAGGATCAAACCGTCCCCGCTGCGACCCCAGAGCCGGGTCGGCTAACCAAGGGCGTCTCCGAATTCTTCAAGTCCCCGGCGGCGGTAATCGGCTTCGGCACGCTGATCGTGATCTGCGGTCTGGCGGTCTTCGCGCCCTGGATTTCGCCGCAGAACCCATACGACCTGATGCAACTCGACATCATGGATGGACGGTTGGCCCCGGGGTCGGAATCGATGACCGGGATGGTGTATTATCTGGGCACCGACAGTCAGGGTCGCGATATCCTTTCCGGCATGCTTTACGGCTTGCGGACATCGCTGATGGTTGGTGTTCTGTCTGCCTTTGCAGCCGCCATCATCGGCACGACCGCGGGCTTGTTCGCGGCCTATATGGGCCGACGCACCGAAACCGTGATCATGCGGCTCGTCGACCTGCAGTTGTCCTTTCCCACTATCCTGATGGCGCTGATGATGCTGGCTATTCTCGGCAAGGGCGTGATCAACGTGGTCATCGCGCTCATCATCGCGGAATGGGCGACCTATGCCCGCACCGTTCGAAGCACGGCCCTTGTCGAGCGTGAGAAGGAATATGTCGAAGCCGCGCGCATGCTGCGCCTTCCAGGCTGGCGCATTCTCTTCAAGCATCTTCTGCCGAATTGTCTGGCGCCGGTGATCGTCATCGCGACGATGCAGGTGGCTCGCGCGATCGGTCTGGAAGCAACGCTGTCGTTCCTCGGTCTCGGCGCGTCGGTGACCGAGCCGTCGCTCGGCATGCTGATCTCCACCGGATATCAGTATCTCCTGACCGGCCTCTACTGGATCAGTTTCTTTCCAGGCATCGCACTGCTGGTCACAATTGTGTCGATCAACCTTGTCGGTGACCGTCTCCGCGATGTTCTGAACCCAAGGAACGCTTCATGAGTGCGTTGCTGCAGGTAAGCAATTTGGTCACAGAGTTCGGAGGGGGCGGTGGTCATCCTGGCCTGAAAGCCGTCAACGACGTTTCCTTCACGGTGTCACGCGGCAAGGTTCTCGGCCTGGTTGGTGAATCGGGATCCGGCAAAACCGTGACGGGCTTCTCCATTCTGCGCCTTCTCGAAAGGCCCGGCCGCATTGCAGGGGGACGCATCCTCTTCGACGGAACGGACATCGCGAGCTGTTCTGAAGAAGAGATGCGGCAGCTGCGCGGCAAGCGCATTGCGATGGTGTTTCAGGACCCGATGATGACGCTGAACCCGGTTCTCACCATCGGCACGCAGATGGTTGAAGCCGTTCAGGCGCATGACAAGGTTTCCAAGGAAGTTGCGCGTCAACGATCACGCGACGCCCTAGGGCTGGTCGGCATTCCGAGCCCGGAAGAACGGCTGTCGTCTTATCCGCACCAGTTTTCCGGTGGCATGCGGCAGCGTGTGGCAATTGCGATCGCGCTGCTGCACCAGCCAGACCTGATCATCGCGGACGAGCCGACAACAGCGCTGGACGTAACGATCCAGAGCCAGATCATCTACGAGTTTCAGAGGCTCGCGGAAGAGTCCAACACCGCCGTAGTCTGGATCACGCATGATCTGGCCATCGTGTCCCGCCTGGCCGATGACATCGCCGTCATGTATGCCGGCCGCCTCGTCGAAACCGGCCCAGTGGGCAAGGTGCTGACCGATCCTCGTCACCCCTATACGGCCGGACTGATCGCATCCGTTCCGTCGCAAAACCGGCGTGGCGAACCGCTGCATCAAATCAGGGGCATGACGCCGCCGATCAACCGTCTGCCGGAAGGCTGCAGTTTTCGGACCCGATGCGATCGGGCAACTGAAGCGTGCCGGATCATGCCGGGCCTCATTCCCGAAGAGGATCGCTCGTTCCGCTGCATCCATCCCGTTATGAAAGAGGTCGCATGATGCCGGCGACGCAGACGCCCCTGATCGAGGCGCGCAACATCTCGCAGCGCTTCGGCCCTAAGCCAGATCTGGCCGCCAAGATTGCGCTCAAGCTAAAGCTTGCGAAACCGGCGCCGGTGGTCCACGCGCTCGATGATGTCAGCTTGACCATCCGCAGCGGCGAGGTCGTGGGTCTGGTTGGCGAAAGCGGCTGCGGAAAGTCGACCTTGGGTCGTGTCATTGCGGGCATCACGTCACCCACCGAAGGCGACGTCTTGTGGAAGGGCGTCAAGCAAGACGCCATGTCGGCCTCCCAACGGCGCGACTTCGGCCTTGCCACGCAAATGATTTTCCAGAACCCAATGGCCGCGCTGAACCCGCGCATGACGGTCGAGGAACTCATCTGGGAAGCGCCGAAAACGCACCGGCTCGCACGCTCGGGCGAGCGCAACACCTACGTCGACAAGTATTTGACATTGGCGGGCTTCAACCCGGAAACGAAGAAGCGATATCCGCACCAGTTTTCAGGCGGTCAGCGCCAACGCGTCAACATCGCGCGGGCCCTTGCCGTGCAGCCGAAGTTCCTCGTCTGCGACGAAAGCGTTGCTGCGCTCGACGTGTCGATCCAGGCGCAGGTCATCAACCTGTTCATGGAACTGCGTGATAAGCTCGACCTGACCTATCTCTTCGTCAGCCACGATCTAGGCGTCGTGGAACATATCTCCGACCGCGTCGCGATCATGTATCTGGGCCGTATCGTGGAAGAAGCTCCTGTTGATGAGATCTTTCGACGTCCCAACCACCCCTATACGAAGGCGCTTTTGGCTGAAATTCCGCGCATCGAGCCGGGAAAGCATCGCTTCAAGCCCGTGAAAGGCGAATTGCCAAGCCCGCTCAATCCACCGAGCGGCTGCCACTTCCATCCCCGATGCCCGTTTGCCATGGAGCGTTGCCGAGCGGAAGTTCCGTTGAAACAGGAAGTGGCGCCGGGGCATCTATCGGCTTGTCACCTCAACGACGCATAACGCACCTTGGCCGCAAGCCAGTGGAAGAGGCTACGTGAGTGCCTTGCAACCATGCTCGGCTGACGGTCCAGCATCATGCGATGCGGTCGCTGAATCGTATCTGGATTTTGTCGACAGCGGACAGGCAGGTTTTGGTTTGCATTGGCGAATAGCAGCCGCTCCGTTACGCTACCCCACGACAGCCGCTTAATCGAAGGCGCCCGTTTGTGGGCTGGAGCAAGTTGAATACATCGCCGTCACAGAGCTCCCTCGTTATGGGTGAGAATTAGACATCCCTCCTAATTGCAGCGCAGACTTACGCTTGCGCAACCATCTCTGGGTACTGCTTCACAGAAATCGGGCTTCAAGTGACGGTGATCACTCTACGAAAGCGAGGCTCTCTGAAGAAGGCCGATCCGCGCCGGCTGCTCTCCCTATCGACGAAATTACGTCCAGCGCGGACAGGATGTTCTGCTCGAAGGTTAGCGACCTTCACGCAGAGCCTTGCTTGTCTCTGGGCTGGCATGCACTTACAAAATGCTAGCAAGCGGCGTGGCTTTCAGGCTGTTGGATCTTCCTGTCGCGATGCTTGAAGCACGGCGCACGGTCAGGAAGGCGAGGGTTGCCGTCCACTGGGCCAACGCGGCGTATAGCCTGCGTGATCGCAACGTTCTCCCACCGCGAGGCAAGCCGGGCTACGAACGTTCCGATCGCTGGGCCTGGCTTGGTTGTCGGCGTTTATACGTCATTGCAGGCAAGCAAGTATGGCGATGCGCGGCCGCAGGGCGTCATTCAAGTAAATGCGGAACGGGCATCGCGAACAGGAAACCATAGTCCGTTCTTCATCGCTGCAAGTTTGCGCGTTGAACGTTGAGCCGCCGCAGCCGTCGCAGCCGCCGTAGATTTACTCCGCACCTACGCTGGCCTACGGCTGATACGTTGCTGACCGAGCTGCATTTAGTGGCCCGGAGTGAGCGGAATGAGCCTCCGACGGACAGCATCTGGAAACCAGCATCGCACCATAGTTCAGGATACGCGTCCCCTCGCGGTAATCGGCCAAGTTTCGTATGCACCGTCAGGCATGCGTACGCATAGCTCGTCCAGCATGTTGGACACGACGCATGCGTGGTTGGGAATGATTTCCACCTCGTCTCCGATACAGAGCGACATTGTCCCTTCGCTCACCAATCGCCCGTGTTCTTCGGACAGCTGGTCTATCTTGATGCCGGGATGGCCGACTACGGTGCCGTGTCCGTCCATCCCGAGGAGGTCCGAGGTAAGAACCTTGCTCCCAGCATCGATGATCGCACGCCGCGGCGTCGGTCTCGACACCACTGTCGCAATTACGCGGAGCGCGCAGTCCTGTTCGGTTGCAACTCCCCGTGAGACAAGTGAACGGTCGTTGTACACGTACGTCCCGGGGCGGTATTCGGTAATGGTGCCACCGCTTGCGGCATTCCAGAGATCGGGCGTTCCACCGGAACTCACGACAGGAACGCTCAGCCCCGTCTCTTCGATGAACGCCTTCGCAGTGGCAAGAAATTCCGTTGCGCGAGCAGCTTGCCCGGCTGCCGGATATGTCATTAACCCTCCGAACGACAGGCCGGGCGAGTTTGCGATCCCGAGGGCGAGGTCTCTGGCGCTGTCCGGGGACTGAACGCCGCAGCGGCAGGCTCCGGTGTCACATTCAACAAGTACGGCAAGCCTATCCGGCTCAGCCGCGAACGCTGACGAAAGCCCGCGCACGACGGCGATGTCATCGGCAACCGTCGACAGCCGAATCCTTCGCGCCAGACGGCGCAGCCGCTCCAGCTTGGCAGGACCTACCGCAGGATAAGACAGGAACACGTCCGTGACGGCGGCGCCGGCATCGAGCAAGGCCTCGACCTCGCCGATCTTCTGGCAGGTGATGCCGACTGCTCCGGCCTCCATTTGTGCGGATGCCAGACGACCGAGTTTATGGGTCTTGATGTGCGGGCGAACAGCCAGGCCCTTTGATTGCAGATGGGCCTGAGCACGCTCGATGTTGCGCTGCGCAACCGCAAGGTCGAGCAACGCGTACGGCGTTTCTATTGGTGCCTTCACGCTGCCCCGCACAATCTTGTTGACATCGACGTCTCCAGGCATCCAGATAGCGCAATCCGTTATTGCGGTCAAATGTCCAATATAATGGACAATGGGAACATGGAGAGCGGGAATGGGAATGAAGCAGATCATCGTTGGCCTGATGGCCGCTGTGTCGGTCGCGTCTGCCGTTGAGCAAGCCTCGGCGGCGAAGCTCGAAGACGTGCTTGCACGAGGGAAGCTCGTCGTCGGCACCGGGTCGACCAACGCGCCGTGGCACTTCAAGGATGCGAGCGACACGCTCCAGGGCTTTGACGTAGACGTAGCCAAGATCGTCGCGAAGGCGCTCTTCGGCGACGTAGAGAAAGTGGAGTTCGTAAATCAGTCCTCTGACGCGCGCATTCCGAACATTACGACGGGCAAGGTGGACATGACATGCCAGTTCATGACCGTCACCGGCGAGCGCGCGCAGCAGGTGAACTTCACCATTCCTTACTACCGCGAAGGCGTTGGACTGATGCTGAAGGAGGGTGGCCAGTACGCTGACTACGCCGCCCTGAAGGCGGCTGGCTCGTCGGTTACCATCGCGGTCCTGCAGAACGTCTACGCCGAGGAACTTGTCCATAAGGCTCTGCCCGAGGCGACGGTTGACCAGTACGATGCACAGGATCTGCTTTATCAGGCCCTGCAGTCCGGCCGCGCGGATGCAGCCGCGACAGACCAGAGCTCGATCGCGTGGTACGTGACGCAGAACCCGGGACAGTACAAGGACGGCGGATACGGCTGGAGCCCTCAGAGCTATGCCTGCGCCGTGGCGAAGGGTGATCAGGACTGGCTGAACTTCGTCAATACGGCGTTGCATGAGGCGATGACGGGCGTGGAGTTCGATGCCTACGCCGCGTCATACAAGAAGTGGTTCGGCAAGGACCTCGCTCCGCCTGCGATCGGTTTCCCGGTCGAGTTCAAGTAAGCGACGAGCACTCCGTCAAGGCGCCGGAAGACCGACAGCGTCCCGGCGCCTCCGCCAGCAGTCCCGCACTGTCGCGCACCAGGATCCGCAATGGGTTATACCCTTAATTTTGCCGCCGTGTGGCGCAACTTCGACGACCTGCTTTGGGGTCTCGGCTTGAGCCTCTTGCTGGCCGCCGTAGCCATTGGACTGGGCTGTGTTCTCGGGCTGGTTCTAGCCTTCGGCCGCGTCAGCCGCTCGCGCCTGCTTTCTGGCTTGGCAGGGCTCTATGTGACGGTCTTCCGCAACCTGCCGCTGCTCGTACTTGTGCTGTTCTCCTTCTTCGCCCTGCCGCAGATGGGGCTGAGGCTCTCCAAGCAGTCATCCTTCGTGCTCGCGCTAGCGCTTTATTCTGCCGCCTACCTCGCAGAAGTCTTCCGCGGCGGTTTGCTCGGAGTGCCGCAGGGATTGCGCGAAGCCGGGCTTGCCATAGGCCTCACGCAAACGCAGATCAGGCGGAGCATTGTCTTGCCGATCATGCTGCGCTCCGTGTTGCCTGGGCTCGGCAGCACGTTCATCGGATTGTTCAAGGACACTTCGCTTGCTGCGGCGATCGCAGTGCCGGAGCTTACGTTCGAAGCGAGGAAGATCAACGTCGAGACGTTCCGGGTCATCGAAACGTGGATTGTCGCAAGCGGCCTCTATGTCGTCACGTGCTCGATCCTTGCTGCTCTTCTTCGTCAAGTCGAAGCCAAGCTCGCTATATCGAGGTAGCCGTGAATCCACCCGCCACCTTTTCCGAACTCGTGTGGCTCGCGCGCTGGCCTTTGCTTTATGGGCTGGGCACGACCGTGGCCATTTCCCTGCTCGCCATCATCGGCGGGACGGTGCTTGGCACGCTTCTCGGGCTCGTACTGACCTACGGCAGTCGGGCATCCCGATTCGGCGCGCGCCTTTACACCGATTTCGTCCGCGGCACCCCGGTGCTGGTGCTGGTGCTGGCCAGCTTCTACATTCTTGGTGTCGCCGGCCTAGACCTCTCAGCGTTCCAGGCGGGCGTTCTGGCGCTTACCGTGTTCTGTTCCTCCCATGTGGGCGAGGTGACGCGCGGCGCCCTGCAGTCGATCCACAAGGGCCAGGGCGAAGCTGCGAAGGCCATTGGCCTGACCTTCTCTCAGTCCTTCCGCCATGTACTGGGACCCCAGGCCCTCAGGCTGGCTCTTCCGGCCTTGATCAACACCGCCGTGGAGATGGTGAAGGCTTCGACGCTGCTGTCGGTCATAGGCGTGGCGGAACTGTTGCTGCGCACTCAAGAAGTGATCTCACGGACGTTCCAGAGCCTCGAGTTCTACCTGCTCGCCGGGTTTCTGTACTTTGCCGTCAATTATGCCATCGAACGCCTCGGCCGCTATGTCGAGCGTCGAACGAGCCTCGCCTGAAGGATCGCCCGTTCATGCACGGAAATCTGCTGGAAATCCATGGTCTGCACAAGCGCTACGGCTCTGTCGAGGTTCTTAAAGGCGTCGACTGCAACGTGGCGCATGGTGAGGTCATTTCGATCATCGGGTCGTCGGGATCGGGCAAGACGACCATGCTCAGATGCGTGAACATGCTCGAGGAGTTCGAGGGAGGAACGATCCGCATCGATGGAGAGGAGATCGGATACGCGACAGCAGGCGGGGAACGCCGGCGCAAGCCCGAGAAGGAGATAGCGCGTCAGCGCGCGTTGACCGGAATGGCCTTCCAGCAGTTCAACCTGTTCCCGCATATGACAGCATTGCAGAACGTCACGCTGGGCCTGCGACTGGTCAAGAAAATGAGCAGGGAAGAGTCGCAGGCGCTCGGAGAGACCTGGCTTGACCGCGTTGGCCTGCTGTCGCGCAAGGACCACTATCCCTCGGGCCTGTCGGGCGGGCAGCAGCAGCGCGTGGCGATCGCGCGGGCTATTGCGATGAGCCCGCGGCTGATGCTGTTCGACGAGGTGACTTCGGCCCTTGATCCCGAGCTTGTAGCCGAGGTCCTGCAAGTGGTGCGCAGCCTCGCGGACGACGGGATGACAATGCTCCTTGTCACCCACGAGATGCGTTTCGCTTACGAGGTGTCAAGCCGCGTCATCTTCATGAACCAAGGAAGGATTGGCGAGGAAGGCAACCCCAAGATGATGTTTGCGTCTCCCAAGACCGAGCGCCTCGCCGAGTTCCTCAAATCTTCCCGCTTCGACTGACTTCAACAGGAAAATACAGCATGTCCCTTACCCGATACGGCGCCGGTGAATCCGGAGCTGGAAAACAAGCCCTTCCATTCGCCCGGGCAGTCGAGGCCGATGGCTGGCTCTTCGTATCCGGCCAGGTGGCGATGGAGAAAGGGGAGATCGTGGACGGTGGCATCGTCGCCCAAACGCATAAGACGATGGAGAACCTGATCGCGATCCTGCACGAGGCCGGATACGGCATTGAAGATGTGGTTCGTGTCGGCGTATGGCTGGACGATCCGCGTGACTTCTGGAGCTTTAACGGCGTTTATGCCGAATACTTCAACGGACATCCCCCGGCTCGTGCCTGCGTTCAGTCATCCATGATGGTCGACTGCAAGGTCGAGATCGACTGCGTCGCCTACAAGAAGAAGTAACGAGAAACGCCGCGCCATGGACAAGCTGGTCGGGAACAACGGCAAGGCGCCGGGGGCTACGCGTTCGCGCGGTCTCGAACGCGCCTTCGACATCATGGACGCGCTGGCCAGCGCCCGGCGACCTCTTCGTGCCAATGAAATAGCGACGTTTCTCGGCGCGCCGCGGTCTTCGGTCTACGAACTGACGTCGCTTCTGCTGGGTCGCGGCATTCTGGAGGATGCCGGTGACGGACGGCTTTTCCTTGGCGAGAAGCTCTATCTGCTCGGATCGGCCTATGCCGCCGTTTCGGGCCGGGGCGCGGCCGTGGAGGCGGCGCTTAAGCGTGTGGTAAGCGAAACCAGCGAGACCGCGCAGTTCTGTCGCCTCGACGGCAACCGCTATTATGTCGGTGCTATGCGCGAGGGATCGCGTCCCTTCCGGATCTCCACCACGATCGGCGAACGCGTGCCGCTGACCTGGACCGCCTCGGGACGGCTTCTGGTCGACCATCTGACAGCGGACGAAATCCTGGCATTCCTCGACAAGGGTGACTTCGCGCTGCCGGACGAAACGCCGATCGACCGGAAGCGCTTCTTGTCGGAGGTGGAGGGCGCACGTGTCGCCGGCCATTTCACGTTCGACAGCGCCCTCGACAGTTACACGCACTGCTTTGCCGTGCCCGTCCGAAGACAGGACGGCCAAACCATGGCAACGCTCTGCATCGTTGCGCCGCGCGAAGATGCACGGCGCAATCATGCGGCCTATCTCGAAACCTTGAAGGGCGCAGCGGCCGCCCTTGTTCCTCACTTCACTGACGCTGTTTGATTTGGCACGCGAATCTCCAGCGCTTCGCCTGCTCCGGAAACCGATACCTTCTTTCCATACAAGGGAAGTCGCGGGGCGATGACGTTGTTGCCGCCCTACGGGCGGTATAATCCGACAGGTCTGCGACATTGCTCTTACCGGAAGTGGCGGCAAAGCTCTTGCATTAATGCATCGAAATTTCGGCGTACTAATTGTCGGGCTTGAACATGGTGGCGGGCCGCAACCCGCCTGATCGAACCGGTCGAGGCTGGCAAGAACGACAGCGCCTTGGCTGGTGCGGTGCTGCAAAATACTCGGTTGCGAGATCTAATTCTAAGTCATTAAGGCTACGCTGGCTGGTGTACTGGCCAAGCAGCTTCTGCCGCGCCCGCGAAGCGTATGATACCGCGATCGCGGTCCCGCAAAGGCGGATCGCAAAGATGGCGGAAGTCCACCGCCGGTCGCTCGACGCACGCTTCCCTGAACTCGCGGGCGTGCCTTTCGAATACAGCTGGACCGGCCGAATCTGCCTCAGCCGCAACCATGTGCCGGCCTTCGGCGAAATCGAGGAAGGCCTCTACTCGGCCTGTTGCGAGAACGGGCTTGGAACCGTCAAGAGCACGCTTGCCGGCGTGATGGCGGCCGAGCTCGCGACGAACAGACGGACCCAGCAACTTATAGAATTCATGGATCACCCCGAGCCTTCACGGCTCCCGCCAGAGCCATTCGCTACGGTTGGTATCAATTCGGTGATCCGCATGCAGGAATTGCGCGCAGGCCGCGAAGGATGATCGGGCTAAGCGCAATTTGAAGGACATACCGCGTCCGTCCTTCAAACATAAAAGGGAACAAAAACAGGAGCGTGGAATGAAAACTTTTTGGAAGTCGCTTTGTGCGGCGGCAATGGTCGGTATGGCGATCCTGCCCGTACAGGCACAGGAAAAGTCGGTCACGATGGGGACCCTGTCCTGGGAAGATCTGACGCCGATCACCGGCATCACCAAGAAGGTTCTGGAAGACAAGGGCTACAGTGTTAAGGTCGTCGAATTCGCCGAATGGGGCATCGCTTATGCCGCACTGAGCAAGGGCGACATCCAGATCCTTGCATCCCAGACCGACTATGTCGCGCAGGACTACTGGAACAAGAACAAGAACCGGCTGGAAAAGATCTCCCCGGTGTCACACGGCCTGTTCCAGGGCGTGGCTGTCCCGAAATATGTGACCATCGACTCGATGGATCAGTTGAACGACAATGCCGACAAGCTCGGCGGCAAGATTGTCGGCATCGAGCCGGGTTCGGGCCTCATGCGTGACACAACAAACGCAGTCAAGGACTACGACCTCAAGCTGCAGCTCGTGGAAGGCAGCACCGCGGCGATGACAGCGGCTCTGAAGTCGGCGATCGATCGTCAGGAGTGGATCGCGGTTACGATCTGGGAGCCATCCTGGATGATGCAGAAATTCGACGTAAAGTTCCTGAACGATCCGAAGGGCGTTTTCCCGCCCCCACAGAGCTACTACTGGATCGGCCAGAAGGGCTTTTCGGCGGAAAATCCGGGTGCGCGTGAAGCGATCGCCAGCGTTTACGTGCCGCTTGCCGACATCACGGCCATCAACGGTGAGGTCAGTGACGGCAAGACCATGGACCAAGCCGTAGCAAGCTGGATCGAAGCCCATGCCGACCTGATTAAGCGTTGGGAGAACATCAAGAGCGAATAAGTTTTTAACGGGCCGCTGGTCGGCGGCCCGTTTTCTTAAGCGATCGAAAATGAAGCCGGCATCAAGCCAGCCTGGGGGACCGCGATGAACACAGTAACTGATCCATCAAACGAAATTCTGGTCGACTGCAAGTCGGTCTGGAAGATCTTTGGTTCCCGCGCGCCCGCTGCCGTGAAAGCCATTTCCGAGCGCGGACTTTCCAAGAAGCAGGTGCTGGACGAATTCAACTGCGTGGTCGGCGTTGCCGATGCCAGCCTGCAGGTCCGTCGCGGCGAGATCTTCTGCGTCATGGGTCTTTCCGGGAGTGGAAAGTCGACGCTGATCCGCCTGCTCAATCGCCTGATCGAGCCAAGCATGGGCGGAATTGTCGTCAAGGGCCGTGACATCGCCAAGCTGAACGCAGCCCAACTCAGGGATATGCGCGCGCGCCATATCGGCATGGTCTTCCAGAGCGTCGCCCTTCTGCCGCATCGTACCGTACTGGAAAACGCTGCCTTCGGTCTCGAAGTCCGTGGTGTCGGCAAGGAAGAACGCCACCAGACTGCGCGTGCTGCGCTCGACAAGGTCGGCTTGACCGACTGGACGTCACGCTACCCATCCGAACTATCGGGCGGCATGCAGCAGCGCGTCGGTCTTGCTCGCGCACTCGCTGCCGATCCCGAGATCATCCTGATGGACGAGCCCTTCAGCGCGCTCGACCCTTTGATCCGTCGCCAGCTTCAGGATGAATTCCGGCAGCTCACCAAGTCGCTAGGCAAGTCAGCCGTCTTCATCACGCATGATCTCGAAGAGGCCATCCGCATCGGTGATCGGATCGTCATCATGAAAGACGGCGTCATCGTTCAGGTCGGCACGGCGGAGGATATTGTGACCAATCCGGCCGACGACTATGTGTCCGACTTCGTCGCCGGCATTTCGCGCATTCATCTCGTCAAGGCGCATACCGTGATGCGGCCAGTCGCCGAGTATAGCGCGGCGCATCCCCACGTGGATGTTGGCAGCCTTCTGCGCGCGTCTCCGGAAGCGGATATTGGAAATCTGATCGACCTGACCATGCAGTCGGACCGCGATGCGATCGCGGTTGTCGATAACGACGCGATCGTTGGGGTCGTGACGACGCGCGGGCTCTTGCGCAGCGTGGCCGGACATCCGGCAAGCCAAGCAACTGCAGCTTAGGCGAGGGCGGGCATGGACATCTCGGTCATAGCCGACACCTTCGACGTTTGGACGGATGACGCGCTGAGTTGGATCAGCGACCATGGAGAATGGCTGTTCGAGTTCGTGCGCATGGTGCTCGAGACCACCTATGACGGTGTTCTCTGGCTGCTGCAGGTTCCGCCGTTCTATGTCATCGCGGTCCTTGCCGCTCTGATCGCATGGCGGCAGATCAACCTTCTAGCGGGCGTTGCAATCGGCGTTGCGCTGGCTTTCTGCAGTTTCATGGGTCTTTGGGAAGAGACCATGAGCACGCTGGCTCTCGTCATCACAGCCACGGTGCTTGCTCTGCTGGTTGGAATTCCGGTTGGCATTGTGGCGGGCTTCGTCAGGACCTTCGACCGGTTTCTCGATGCAGTACTCGACCTGGTTCAAACCCTTCCGCCTTATATCTATTTGCTTCCGGCGATCGCCCTTCTTGGATACAGTCCGGCAACCGCTTTGGTCGCGACCTTCATCGTTGCCGTGCCGCCAGCGGTTCGTTTGACATCGCTTGGTATTCGCATGACACCCAACGAATTCATCGAGTTGGGGCAGGCAAGCGGCCTCACACCTTGGCAGATGTTCACGAAGATCAGGATGCCTTTTGCTGTTCCCAGCGTCATGGCGGGCATCAACCAGAGCCTGATGATGGCGTTCGGTATGGTGGTCATTGCTGGCATCGTAGGCTCGGGCGGACTGGGCGCCACGATCTACGGTGCAATCCGTACCCTCGATATCGCCGTGTCGATCAATGCCGCGATCGCCATCGTCATCTTGACGATGATCCTCGACCGCTTGACGCAAAGCGCTGGTAGGCGGGAAAGGGAGACCGGCCGATGAACCTGGAAGATCTGCGCTTTTCGCCGGGCACCTATCTTGCTCCTGCGGTTGATTGGCTTAACACTAACTTGCATCCGCTTTTTCGCGGTATCTCGACGGTTGTTGAGGCTGTCCTGTCCGGCATCGAAGCAGCCTTGGTTCTGTTGCCACCCTACGGCGTGATCCTGATCGTGCTCGTGCTGGTTTACTTCGCCGTCAACATCCGGGTGGCTCTTGTTGCCGGCGTAGCCTTGGCATTCTGTTACCTTTCGGGTTTGTGGGTTGCGTCGATGCAGACGCTGGCGCTTGTGACCGTTGCGGTCGCGATATCCGTCCTGATCGCTTTTCCGCTGGGCATCCTGGCCTCGCGCTACCGCAAGGTAGAACAAGCCATTCGGCCGGTTCTCGACGTCATGCAGACGGTGCCACCTTGGGTCTATCTGATACCGGCTGTGATGATCTTCAGCCTGGGCCGCGTTCCCGCGATCATCGCGACCATTGTGTACGGTGTGCCTCCCATGTTGCGGCTAACCACGCTCGCCTTCAACCAGGTGCCAAAGGACCTGCTTGAACTCGGACGCGCGACCGGTGCATCGCCGCGCTCGATCCTGTTCAAGATCGAGATACCGTCGGCCACGCCGACGCTGACCGTTGGCTTGAACCAGTGCATTCTTTTGTCGCTTGCGATGGTTGTTCTGGCGGGCTTGGTTGGTGCCGGCGGTCTCGGTGCCGAAGTGACCCGTGGTCTCACCCGGATGGAGATGGGGCTGGGACTGCGTGCCGGTCTGGCAATCGTTGCCGTCGCTATTTTGTTGGACGGGGTATCGCGCGGCGCTCTTCAGGGACGATCAAGCAAAGTCGTTCGTAACGCGTAAGCTCTCAACAAGGCTGACCCTTCCTATGCGCCGTAGCTTTTTCTGCATCGACTCGCACACTTGCGGCAATCCGGTCCGGTTGATTGCGGGCGGGGGGCCGATCCTGCCTCATCTTCCCATCGCAGAACGCCGCGAACTGTTTATCCGCGACCATGATTGGATCCGTCGCGCCCTTATGTTCGAACCGCGCGGGCATGACATCATGTCCGGTGCGATCATCTATCCCGCTCATCGGGAGGATTGCGATTTCGCGGTGATCTTCGTGGAAGTCAGCGGCTGTTTGCCGATGTGCGGCGCCGGCACGATCGGCCTGGTGACTGCCGCGATCGAGGAGGGGCTCGTGACGCCGCGTGTTCCTGGACAGCTATCCATCGAAACGCCGGCGGGCCGTGTCGATATCCGGTACGAGAAGCCCGGCGAGTTCGTGGACTCCGTGCGCATGTTCAATGTCGACAGCTACCTGCACGCTGCCGACGTGCGCGTCGATGTTCCCGGCGTTGGCCCCCTCGTGGTCGACATTGCTTATGGCGGCAATTTCTACGCCGTCATCGAACCGCAGGAAAACTGGAAGGGTCTCGATGCCGGTTCGGCCAGCGACATCGTCGAACTGAGCCGCGCCCTTCGTGACGCGCTGGAGCCCATCTGCAATCCCGTTCACCCCGACGATGACCGTATCATCGGCGTTCACCATGCCATCTGGTGTGACGCACCGAAAAGCGGCGATGCGGATGGCCGCGGTGCTGTGTTCTACGGCGACAAGGCCATCGATCGCTCGCCCGGCGGCACCGGCACCTCCGCGCGCATGGCGCAACTGCACGGAAAAGGGCGCTTGAAGGTCGGGGACACGTGGCGGCAGGAAAGCCTGATCGGCACGATCTTCGAAGGCAGGGTCGAGGCCGACGCGCAGATTGGCCCGTTCCAGGGCATCAAGCCGAGTGTGAGTGGCTGGGCCCGCATCATCGGACACAACACCATCTTCGTCGATGACCGGGATCCGCTCGCACATGGATTCCAGATCACTTAGGCGGGACAAGAAGGTGAAAGTAACGCGCTTGGGCCGTTCGAAGTTTCGGTGACTTCGAACATCGCAAAACGCGTCCCTTGAAGGCATTGAGCGCCATTCTGCGAGACGACGAGGTTATGCAGCAGGGCACAAGCCAGAACATCCTGATGCGTCCGTTCAACAATTTCAGCGCTCGCTTCGTGGAAATGGTCAAATACTGCCGCGTTATCCTCGTTGTACCGATCCTCTCTGCTTTGGCTGAGACTGTCGGCAGCCTGTTTCCGGACCTCGCAGGAGACGCGGCCCTGGAGGAAGAAAGCCTCGTTTTGCGAGACAAGGGCGCTAGCTGCCGGGCCGTCACGCTACGCGGCGCCATGGCCGTGATGACTGGACAGTGCCGGACAGAATGCTGGACAAGAATGGAACAAGCCAATCTATCGAGCTACGCGCCTTGATCTGAGCGAGAAACCTGAAGACTTATGAAGAGTCGTGGCCGCGAGTGAAAATGACGATACGCTTCGCCTTCATCCTGATCCACGAATTTACGATGTCTCCGTTCTCGCTCTTTGTCGACACGCTGCGGCTTGCAGGCGACGAGGCGGATCGGAGCAGGCGCATCGCGTTTGACTGGCAGATCCTTGGCACGCGGGGACTGCCCATCCGGTCAAGCTGCGGCTTCGACATCCTGCCAACGGTTGAATCGTCTCATGCCGGCAACTTCGACTATATTGTCGTAGTGGGAGGTTTGCTGGGAAGAGCCAAGTCGCTCGGTCGGGAGCAGATCGCGTTCCTCCAGCAAGCAGCTGGTGCAGGAAAGCCGATCATCGGGCTTTGCACGGCATCTTTCGCACTCGCAGAGCACGGCTTTCTGGATGGGTACAGGGCTTGCGTCAGCTGGCTTCACCTTGCCGAGTTTCAGGCAGCCTATCCCGCGGTCCAGGCAACGGCCGATCGGCTGTTTCTGGCCGACAGGGATCGGACGACCTGTGCAGGAGGAGCAGGAGCCGCGGACCTCGCCGCAGCGCTCGTCGTCAAGACGCTGGGAGAACGCAACGCTGAAAAGGCAGCCGATATCCTGCTTCTTGACCGCATCCGGACACATCGAGACCTGCAGCCAAGCAAGAACCTTTTTGGAGAGGTTGCGAACTTCAAGGTCCGCCAAGCACTCTTGCTCATGCAGAATTCGTGTTCTGAGCCTCTGCCGGTCAGCGAGATAGCGTCGCGCACGAACTGTTCGCCCCGTCAGCTGGAGCGCCTTTTTTCAGCGCACCTGAAGATCAGTCCCGGCCACGCCTATATGACCCTGCGCGTAGAACGCGCCAAGGCTCTGCTCGCTAAGACGGAAATGCCGATTTCGGAAATTGCCTATCAATGCGGCTTCGTGAACTCAGGCCATTTTGCGCGTGCGTTTCGGGAGCATGCAGGAACACCCCCGTCCAAGTTTGCGTCGCGCTGGACGGGACACAGTAGATAGGCCGACACCCGTCAGGATCGGCTTCTCAAGTGTCGCGGCCAGGTTTAGGCATTACCAGGCATTCTGATGGTACCCGGATGGACACCCACCATACAGACCGACCCGCAGGACGCTTAGCCATGGATCAGGAAGTCACCCTTGGCGAAGTCATCATGGTTGTGAGAGTGTGACGGGTCAGGTCGGGCTCAGGATTCAAGCGCCGCGTCATGGATCACGGCAGAGCGATCGCGGGGCTTCTAACGGAGTAGCCGCCTGTTTGGTGGCTGCTCGCGCTGACATCAATCCTCCCCGTCGCGAGACCCGTCAATCTGAAGCCCATGCAACGATGCATTTGATCTCGACAAAGAGGTCCCGGTCTTTTCAATCAACGTCTCGGGCCTCCTGCCCGGATCTGTCAGGACCATGTTCATGCTTCACAAGCTTGATGCTACCAGGCGTCCCCTTCAGCATAAATGAACGCCAGTCCAGTTCACCCCGCAAAGACCTTGGAACAAGTTGCCGCTGCCGCATCATTGTCACCCGCCAAGCAACAGAAGCCGCCTCGCCAGCATAGGCACGCTATGGACCGATGTCTCCGCCATCCTGAAACCGTCTCCAATCCATTCGCATGCAGGGTCGGCTACAGCGCTGTTGAAGGCGTGCTGCCCCCACATGCTGCCCTCTTGGGTAGCCGACGTGACGCTGTGCTTTTAGAAAGCCTTGTTTTGTGCGGATTTGCCGGAGGACGGTTGTCTGACTTAGGCTACAAAAACGTGTAGGGGAGAGAAGGCTTCGACACGAAGGCAGTGCGGCAGATCATACGCCTGCGTAAGCAGGACCAGGCCGAGCGCGAGGAAGCCGAGGCTCTGCTTGATCTTTATATGAATGCACTTGGGATGGCCTAGCTTTCGCTGCCTAGGAGTTCTTCAGCCCCGCAGGCTCAAGCCTCGCGGGGCTTCTTGTTTTCATGCGTTGGCTTCGTCGGAGCATAAAAAGCTCACGGCGCGGCGGAAGCCGTTTCAGGATTGGTAACCATGTTCAGGCACACCTGCCTTCATGGCCCAAATCATGTCCTTTCCTCTTTATCGCCGTGAGGCACTCGTTCGCGAGATTGCCGATCGCCTGCAAACACTTCATGGCCCGCATGCCAATGCTTATTGGCGTGAAAGGGTCGCAATGGTCGCTGCCGCGCTCAGGGAAGCGGGTGTCGGACAGGACAAGGTTCGTGCGGAAATCCTGGGCCTCCAAGACGCAGTTCAGATCCGTATCCGCGGCGAGGCCGCTTCCTATTACGGCGAATAGCGATAGCGCTGGTCGTTTCAGGCGAACGGCACAGGGTGCGGATATTGGCGGCTGCACCATTCGCAAGAAATCAGGCTTGTCGGGCTGAAGTCGCTCGAAGATGAGCAGGCCGGGCCATCGACGGATGCGTGCTTCGCGCATCGTGTCGATCACCCGGCCCAGACCTGTGCAGGTCAACACAGCAGCGTCTTGCGCTACTCCGCTAATGCTTCTTTTCGCTTCCTCAGCACCGCTGGCGACAGCATCGCGATCAGCATCAATGCGACCACGCCCAGCAACACAGCGCTGATCGGACGCGTCAGGAAAACGGATGGGTCGCCATCTGACAGTTGCATGGCGCGGCGGAAGTTTTCTTCCAACTGCGGGCCGAGCACGAGCCCGAGAAGAAGCGGGGCGGGTTCAACGCCGACCTTGATGAAGAAGTAGCCGAGCACCGCGCATCCCAACATGAGCCAGACATTGAAGGCGCTGTTTGAGATGCCGTAGGTGCCGATGCAGCAGAACAGGACGATCGCCGGGAACAACAGGCGATAGGGGATCTTCAGCATCGATACCCAAAGGCCGACCAGCGGCAGGTTGATGACGAGAAGCATCAGGTTGCCGGTCCACATGCTGGCGATGACGCCCCATACCAGTTCCGGCTGCTCGGTCATGACCTGAGGACCGGGCTGGATGCCCTGCATCATCAGCGCGCCGATCATCAAAGCCATCAGCGCATTGGCGGGGATGCCGAGCGTCAGCAGCGGAATGAAGCTGGTTTGCGCACCGGCATTGTTGGCCGCTTCCGGCCCCGCCACGCCTTCGATCGCACCTTTGCCGAAGCGCGAGGGATCCTTCGCCAGCTTCTTTTCGAGCGCGTAAGAGCTGAAGGGAGGCAAAGCGGCACCTCCGCCCGGCAGAACGCCGAGAGCCGAGCCGAGGAAGGTGCCCCGAACCATGGCCGGGAAAGCTGCCTTCAGGTCTGCTCTCGAGGGGATGAGGTCGTGCAGCTTCTGGCTGACCACGCGCTGCACGCTTGGCCGCTCCAGATTGGCGATGATCTCGGCCAGACCGAACATGCCCATGGCAACCGGAACGAAGTCGAGCCCGTCGGCCAGGGATGGAACGCCAAAGGTCATCCGCGCGGCACCGGAATTCACGTCGATGCCGATGACGCCGAGAAGCAGGCCGAGGAAGACCATGGCGAGCGACTTCATCACCGACCCATGGGCGAGCACCACGGCTGCGATTAGCCCGAGAACCAGGAGGCTGAAATATTCGACGGCCGTGAAGCGCATCGCGAGATCGGCCAGGGGCAGGCTGAGCACGGCGATAATGATGGTGGCCACGGTGCCGGCGAAAAACGATGAAATGGCGGCGATCGCCAGCGCTGGACCGGCGCGGCCCTGCTTGGCCATTTCATGGCCGTCGAGACAGGTCACGACCGACGAGGTTTCGCCCGGCACGTTGACGAGAATGGCGGTCGTGGAGCCGCCATACTGCGCACCGTAAAAGATGCCGGCCAGCATGATCAGCGAGGAGGCAGGCTCAAGCCCGAAGGTGAACGGCAGGAGCAGGGCGATGGTGGGGATCGGGCCGATGCCCGGCAAGACGCCGATGGCCGTGCCGATCACGACGCCGATCAGGCAGTAAAGGAGGTTGTTGAACTGCAGGGCCGTCGACAGGCCGAGCAGGAGATTGTCGAACAATTCCATGACAGACTACCAGGGCCAAAGCGGCACCGGCAGCGCCAGTACCTTGATGAAGAGAAGGATCGCCGCCGCGCTCATGAACAGCGCAAACACGATTACCTCGAAGAACCTGCTTTCTCGGCTCGCCCATGCTGCGACGATGATGGTGGCAAGCGAAGCAAGGCCCAGACCAAGCCCTTCCACCACCAGCGCGAACAAAGCGACCGCGATCCCGATCAGCGTGATCGGGCGCCACTGCATCGGTTCAATGCCCGCATGCGATCGCGTCAGACCCTTGACCGTGAAGAACAGGCCAAAGGCCAGAAGGATCAGCGCGATGGCCCAAGGGAAATATCCTGGGCCCATTTCAGCGGCCGTTCCGATGGGGAGGTTCCATGTCGCGGCGAAGGTGCCGGCCGCGACAAGAACCAGGAAGGCGCCGAAACCAAGATCGGGCCCGCCTAAACGCAGGTTTGTCAAAGGCTGAGGCCTCAGTTCGGCTTGATACCCGAGGCGGTCACGATGCCACCCCAGTTCTTGATGTTGGTATCGAGCCAAGCTTTGACATCATCCGGCGCGCCGGGACGAACCATGCCGCCTTGTTCCGCGATCTTTTCCTGGATTTCCGGCATGGCCAGGATCTTGTTCAATTCGGAGTTCAGGCGTGCGACGGTCTCAGGCGGCGTGTTGCCGGTGGTGAGAAGACCCTGCCAGGTTCCTGCGTCGTTCAGCGGCAGCTTGGCTTCCTTGAAGGTCTCGACCTCAGGCAGCGCCTGCATGCGCTTTTCACCGGTCACTGCGATGCCCGTCAGCTGCTTGTTGTTGACGAAGGGAAGCGTCGCAGTTGAGCCGTTGATGATGACGTTGCTTTCTCCGGACACGACCGCGCGGGACGCTGCTGCACCGCCCTTATAGGGCACGTTCTTCCATTCGATGCCGAGATCGCGGGCAAGGGCGACGGCGGTTATGTGGTTGAGCGCGCCGACGCCTGAGTTGGCGACGGCAAGCTTACCGGGATTGGCCTTTGCATAGGCGACGAGTTCCGGCACGGTCTTGGCAGGCACCGAAGGGTTCACCGCCAGCACGTAAGGGCCGAACATGACCATGCCGACGGGCGCAAGGTCCTTCTGCACGTCATAGGTCAGGTCGGTGAAGAGGCTTGGTGCCACCGCCAGCGAGCCGATATCCATGAGCAGGAGCGTGTGTCCGTCCGCTTTGGCTTTGGCGACGGAATCCGCACCGATATTGCCGGCAGCACCCGGCTTGTTTTCGACAACCACGGGCTGGCCGATAGCTTCAGAAAGCTTCGGGCTGATCAGGCGCGCCAGGATGTCGGACGTGCCGCCGGGAGCGAAAGGCACCACGATACGGACGGGCCGTTCGAATTCCTGTGCCCGGACAACGGATGGAACGGATACAGCAGCGAGCGCAGCAACGGCGGCGATCGCCTTCATCAGACGAAAGTTCATTGGGGTCTCCTCCACAAGACGGAAAGGTTGCGCCCTCCGCGCAATGTCTTTCCGGCGCGTACCTTCACGCGCTTGGTAAGCAACTTAAGGATATTTCTTCCTGTAGCGAGTTGTTTTCTGGATGGATCAATGCAAATTCAGCATCGATGTTCGAGCTGTCCCAACTCCGCTGCTTCGTGGCTGTTGCCGAAGAACTTCACTTCGGGCGCGCTGCGGAGCGTTTGAACCTGACGCAGCCGCCGCTCAGCCGACAGATCCAGGCGCTGGAAACGAGCCTGGGTGTCAAGCTGTTCGATCGCACCAGCCGGTCGGTTCGGTTGACGCGGACGGGGCAGAGTTTTCTATCGGAAGCGCGCGATCTTCTGCGGCAGGCCGAGGGCGCGGCGCTCGCTGCGCGTCGTACTGCCTGTGGAGACGCCGGCACGTTGACGCTCGGCTTTACCGCGGCGTCCGGCTACGAGTTCCTGCCGCGCTTGATCCAGCGCTTTCGCGCCGAAGCACCGGATATCGACCTGATCCTGAAGGAAATGGTGTCGGCACAACAGATCGACTCGCTGGTGGCTGGGCGCATCGATGTCGGCCTTGTTCGGCCCGGATTCAACCGGCGCGAGTTCGGATCGATCTGCATCGTCAGGGAAGCGCTGCTGCTCGCTGTTCCCGTCGGCCATCCCCTTGCCAGCGCCCCGGAGATCAGCATCCAGGATCTGGATGGTCAGCCCTTCGTGACCTATTCGCCCTACGAGGCCCGTTATTTCTACGATCTTGTTGCGGCGGTGTTCGCTAAGGCAGGCATCAACCCGTTTTATGTCCAGCATATCAGCCAGATCCACTCGATCATGGGCTTGGTGAAGGCTGGGATTGGTTTGGCGCTTGTGCCTCAAGCGGCCGCAAACCTGCGCTTCGAAGGCGTCACCCTGCTTCCCGTTCCCATTGACCCACCCAGACCCGTGGAACTGCATGCCATCTGGCGCGCGTCAAACACGGACATGGCGCTGGAAACACTGCGGCGAACGTTGAAGCAGATGAACGGCTGAGCACGACTGCAAGCGGTCAGCTTATGCAGGCTCGCATGTCGCTTCAAAGGAGAAGCCCGATCGCATGATTAGGTGGCTGCGACCGGGCTGGAGCTGGGCAAAAACGCTACGCTGTCCAGCAGCATCAATGTGCCTGAACAGGGTGAAGGCTTTGTGAACAAAGGCGATGTCGGCACGATAATCCGATGGGGAAAGCGGCCGACATGCAAGAAAGGCCTCGATCGGCAGAACGATCGAGGCCTCATAGGCGGCTAAATCTTGCCCGAGGTTCTCAGGCGGCCTGTTTGCGCTGATATTTGCCGATCAGTGCCTGCAACATCGCTTCTTCCTCGGATGTCAGATCCGAAAGCGGCGCACGCACCTTGCCGGCCTTGAAGCCCTGCAAACGGACACCCGCCTTGATAGCGGCGACGGCATAGCCCTTGCGGCGGTTGCGGATCGCCATGAAGGGATAAAAGAAGTCGTTGAGAATGCGCTCGCAATCGGCGCGCTCGCCAGCGCGAAGGTGTTTGTAGAACTCAACCGCGAGGCCTGGCACGAAGTTGAAGACCGCCGACGAATAGGTGGTGAAACCTGCACCAAGATAGGCTTCGGCGAACAGCTCGGCCGTCGGCATGCCGCCGAGATAGGTCAGGCGATCGCCCATTTTCGCGGTAACCTGGCGAACAAGACCGATATCTCCCGAACCATCCTTGAAGCCGACAAGGTTGGGGCAGGTGTCGCACAGCCTTGCCAGCGTGTCGGCTTGTAGGATGGAGTTGTCGCGGTTGTAGACCATGACGCCAATCCCGACCGACTGGCAGACGCGCTTCACATGTTCGAAGAGCCCTTCCTGCGGCGCGTCGATGAGGTAATGCGGCAAAAGGAGGATGCCGTCTGCGCCAGCCTTTTCGGCCGACTGCGCGATCTGAATGGCGAGTTCCGTGCCGTAGCCGCAGCCCGACACGATGGCGGTGTCGCCTGCTGCTTCCTTGGCAGCGGACACAATCGCCGGAATCTCGTCAGGACGAAGCGAGAAGAACTCCCCCGTTCCGCCGGCTGCGAAGAGCACAGGGGCGTCGAAGCCGGAAAGCCATTCAACATGCTGCTTGTAGCTGTCGGCAGCGAAACGGCCTTCGGCATCGAAATGCGTGACGGGAAAGGAAAGAAGTCCCGATCCGAGCTTCTGCTTGATCTCTTGAGGTTCCATGACACTGCCTCTTGTTGATGTCGAGCCGCAGATAGCCCAGTCACATGATAGGTGTCAACAACTTGTATTATAAGTTTGCGCGACTGCGTCGAAGCATGGCGCGGTAACGTGCCTGGCTTCCTTTCAGATGGCGGTGCATGGCGTCCCGCGCGCCAGCTTCGTCGCCGGTCAGGATCGCTTCGATGATCTGGCTGTGCTCGTTGTGGAGGTGGGCGATGTAGTCGCCGCCGGCCGTATCCGTTGCCTGAAGGGCGGCGCGGGGAATGACACCGCTGCCGACCATCGATAGGAACTCGCGGAAGCGGGGATTGTTGGTGGCGTCCGCAATCGCCAGATGCAGAGCAAAGTCGGCTTCAGACGTTGCCTCGCCAGCTTCGAGCTGCGCCAACACCCGATTGTGGCATCCGATAATGGCTTCTTCCTGCTGCGGAGATCGGCGCACGGCCGCCAATCCTGCGGCTTCCACTTCCACTCCGGTCCTCAATTCGAGCACCTCGACCACGGACGATATGCGCTCATAATCGAGGTTCTGAAACGGCAGCGTATCAGGCACGGGTATTTCCCGCACGAACACGCCGGCGCCTTGCCGCGCTTCCACGAGACCGTCCGCCCGAAGGGCTGCGATCGCTTCACGGATAACCGTGCGACTGACGCCGAACGCTTCCGTCAGCTTGGCTTCGCTCGGCAGCTTTTCACCGGTGGCGAAGTTCCCGGCCTGGATGGATTGCCTGAGCTCCGAGCTGACTTTCGCGACGAGATTGCCTGCAGAGCGCTGCTTGCTTTTGTCGGGCTCCATGGATGCGTCTTTCTCATTGTCTTGCCGCGCGTATGCGCCAAGAGAAAGCAGAGCCGGAAGTTATAAGTCAAGTTTGGCTATGGGATCGAAGGTCAGCTTGAACATGTCGGATGGCTTCTCGCCGCATGGGTTGAAGCCCAGCGATCTACGCCACTGTTTCCGCCTGGATCACCACCACCTGCGTACCGACATCGACGCGGTTGTAGAGGTCGATCACGTCGTGGTTGAGCATGCGGATGCAGCCGCTCGACATGGCGTGGCCGATCGATTTCGGCTGGTTGGTGCCGTGGATGCGGAACATCGTGTCGCGGCCCTGGCGATAAAGATACATCGCGCGGGCGCCGAGCGGGTTGTTGGGGCCACCCGGCATGCCGCCGGCATATTGCTTATAGCGCTCTTCGCGGCGGATCATGTTGGCCGTTGGGGTCCAACTGGGCCACTTCGCCTTGCGTCCGACCGTTGCACCACCGCTCAAGGCGAGGCCGGCGCGGCCGACGCTGATGGCGTAGCGGATGGCGCGGCCTTCACCCAGGATGAAGTAGAGGCGGCGTGCGGGCGTATCGACGACAACGGAGCCGGGCTTCAGCTTGGTGGGATAGTCGACGTCCTGCCGATGCAGTTCGGCCGGAAACACGTCGAGCGGCATCGCCGCCAGTGGGAATTCCTCGTCGGGAACGGCCGCATAGCTCAGGACTGGCGGCGGCACCTGCGATGTCGCACAGCCCGCGAGCAAGGAAGAGACTCCCAGAAGGAAGCTGCGGCGGGAAAGGGACATCGTGGCGCTCCGCGGATTGTCAAAGACACAATCCGCGATAGACGCTTTATGGTTAATGAAGCCTTAGCAGGCCTCGCAGGCCTCTGAGTTGGCGGGCACGAAGTTCAGGGCTACGCCGTTGATGCAGTAGCGCAGATAGGTTGGCGGCGGACCGTCTTCGAAGACGTGTCCAAGATGGCTGCCGCAGCGCGCGCAATGGCATTCGGTTCGCACCATGCCGTATGAGCGATCGACCGTGGTTTCGACGGAGCCTTCGACCGGATCGTTGAAGCTCGGCCAGCCGGTGCCGCTTTCAAACTTGAGCTTGGATTCAAACAGCGGCTGGTCGCAGCCGGCACATTCGAAGGTGCCGGAGCGCTTCTCGTAAAGCAGCGCGCAGCTGCCGGGACGCTCCGTGCCGTGGCCGCGCATGACGGCATATTGTTCAGGCGTCAGCCGCTCGCGCCATTCGGCATCGGTGCGGGTGACGGGGTAGGCGGTTGTTGCGGTGTCCATGATCGGGATCCCTTGTTCGGGACCTTATGTAGGAAGCCGCGCCGCAGGGGGCCAGAGGTCGGTCCCTGCTCAATGCTTGCGCGACAACGCCTTTGTGGCTGCTTCCAGCCCGGTCAGGGTCAGCGGAAACATACGATCGCCGAAGATCTCGCGGATCATGCTGATCGAGTGCGTGTAGGGCCAAAGCCGCTCGGCACCGGGGTTGAGCCAGATCGTGCTTGGCCATTGCTGCAGCGCGCGTTGCAGCCAGACAGCGCCGGCTTCCGTGTTCCAGTGCTCCACCGAGCCGCCGGGATGCGCGATCTCGTAGGGGCTCATGGAGGCATCGCCGACAAAGATCGCTTTATAGTCGGGACCATAGCGATGCAGCACGTCGAACGTCGGGATGACCTCCGCATGACGGCGGCGATTGTCCTTCCACACGCCCTCATAAAGGCAGTTGTGGAAGTAGAAATATTCCAGCTGGCGGAACTCGGCGCGAGCGGCGGAAAACAGCTCCTCGACGATTCTGATGTGACCGTCCATCGATCCGCCGACATCGAAAAACATCAGCAGCTTCACGGCATTGCGGCGTTCGGGACGGGTTTGCACGTCGAGATAGCCGTGTTCGGCCGTGGCATGGATCGTGCCGGGCAGGTCGAGTTCTTCGGCCGCCCCTTCTCGCACCCAGCGGCGCAAACGCTTCAGAGCGACCTTGATGTTGCGGGTGCCGAGTTCGACGGAATCATCGAAGTTGCGAAACTCGCGCTTGTCCCAGACCTTCACGGCGCGGCGATGCCGGCTTTCATCCTGGCCGATCCGCACGCCTTCAGGGTTGTAGCCATAGGCGCCGAAGGGCGACGTGCCGGCCGTGCCGATCCACTTCGAGCCGCCCTGATGCCGGCCTTTCTGTTCCTCAAGACGCTGTTTCAGCGTTTCCATCAGCTTGTCAAAGCCACCTAGGGCCTCGACCAGCTTCTTTTCCTCGTCGGTCAGATGCTTTTCAGCCAGGCGCCGCAGCCATTCCTCGGGAAGGCTGGCGGCATCAATCCCGCCTTCGCCGGTGACGGCATCCAGGCCTTTGAAGACATGGGCAAAGACTTGGTCGAAGCGGTCGATGTGGCGTTCGTCTTTCACCAGCGCTGCGCGGGCGAGATAATAAAAACCCTCGACGTCATACTCGACGAGACCGGCCTCCAACCCTTCGAGCAGGCTCAGATATTCGCGAAGCGAAACCGGAACGCGCGCGGCCTTGAGCTCGAGGAAGAAGGGGATGAACATCGCTTGCCGCCGTTATTCGATCCGGTAGCGAAGGAAGCCGGTATTCTTGGCGACGCGGTCGTAGAGCTGCCGTGCCGTGGCATTGGACTCGTGAGTGAGCCAGTACACGTTCGTCACGCCATCTTCGGCTGCAATGCGCTTCACGGCCTCGATCAGCACGCGCCCCAAGCCCGTGCCGCGGCGTTCGGGATCGACATAGAGGTCTTGCAGATAGCAGTTATTGGCGACCGCCCAGGTGGTGCGGTGGTACATGAAATGCACCAGCCCCATCGGCTTGGTGTGGGTCACCGCAAGCAAACACTTCGGCTCGAACTCGCCCGGCGTGTGCAACCGTTTCCATGTCTCGACATACACCTCTTCCGGCACCTTCGCCTCGTAGAAGTCGAGATAGTCAGTCCAGAGCCGGCGCCAGTCCGCTTCGTCATCCAGCGTGGGCGGGCGAACTTCCATACCTTCCATAGCCGAAACTCCTCAGCCTTGCCGCCGGGCCATGAAGGCCAGGCGTTCAAACAGATGCACGTCCTGCTCGTTCTTCAACAAGGCGCCATGCAGTTTCGGCAGTGCGTGTCTGGGATCGGCGCGCAGGTCTTCGGGTTCGATATCGTCCGCCACTAGCAGGCGGATCCAGTCGAGCGCTTCGGACGTCGACGGCTTCTTCTTCAGACCGGGTACGTCGCGAATTTCGTAAAAGCGGGTCAGCGCGGCGCGGACCAGATTCTGCTTGATGCCGGGGTAATGGACATCAACAATCTTCTGCAGCGTTTCGGCTTCCGGAAAGCGGATGTAGTGGAAGAAGCAGCGGCGGAGAAAGGCGTCCGGCAGCTCCTTTTCGTTGTTCGATGTGATGATGACGATCGGGCGGATGGCAGCGCGGATCGTTTCGCCGGTCTCATAGACATAGAACTCGTTTCGATCGAGCTCCTGCAGGAGATCGTTGGGAAACTCGATGTCGGCCTTGTCGATCTCGTCGATCAGGAGCACGACCTTCTTACCGGCCGCAAACGCATCCCACAGCTTGCCGCGACGGATGTAGTTGGCGATGTCGTTGAAGCGCGGATTGCCCAACTGGCTGTCGCGCAGCCGCGACACGGCGTCATATTCATAAAGGCCCTGCTGCGCCTTGGTGGTGGATTTCACGTTCCATTCGATGAAGTCCAGCCCCAGCGCCGCAGCCACCTGCCGGGCCAGTTCGGTCTTGCCGGTGCCAGGCTCGCCTTTCACCAGAAGCGGGCGCTCCAAAGCGATGGCGGCGTTGACTGCGACCATCAGATCCTTGTCGGCAACATAGGCCGCGGTGCCTTCAAAACGCATGAAGCTTGGTTCTCCCGACAGGGTGCGGTCAGACCGCGTTCTCCTGGCATATGTGCCTGCGCAAAGACCGACGGCAAGGCGCTTCCTGGCTGAACCTGTTGCGCCAGTGTTCGTTTGTTCATGTCAACAGGACCAAACCGACATGACCGATCCGCAGCAACGCCGCCTTTTCAGCATCCTCGTCGCGATCTTTGCCCTGATTCCGGTTGCGGCCGGCTTGGCGGGTCTTCTGCTCGGACCGCGCTTTCTGGGGGTACAGGCGCCGTGGCCGGCCGACCTTGGCAGTCATTTCCGCTTTCTATCCGGCATTTTCCTGGCCATGGGCGTCGTCTGGTGGAGCTGCCTGGCTGATCTCCAGAACACGAGGGGACGCTTCCGTTTGCTGGCTTTGCTGACGATCTGCGGCGGGCTTGCGCGGCTTGTTTCGCTGTTTGTCGACGGCCAGCCTTCGCTCGGTCATCTCGGCGGGCTTGTCATGGAGCTCAGCGTCGTTCCCTTGCTGACGCTGTGGCACTTCAGGCTTTTCGGACGCTGAGGCCTCTGGTCAAGCGCGGTTTGCAGGACTATCTGTGGTGTCGGCGTTCTGGGCTTCCCGACAGAAGTAACATATTCTCGGGGCCTTATTGATCTCTAGGGAGCTGTCCCTGTTTAGACCCGTGGGTTTGGACACACGGCGCCCACCTACTATGTAGGTTCCCGGGATCGATCTCTTCATCGGTCGTTCTGGATCGCCACTTTCATCGGAATTTTTCGGAAAAACTCTCCGGTTTCTCGCCGAAACAGGCCGATTTCTTCCGCTATTTTGATCGCTTTTTCCGGTTTTCCTCGCCATAACCGGTCGATGGACACGGCTGTCTTCAAGAAAACCCTCCGCTCGGAAACGCTCAGACGTCGCGACGCCCTGTCGCCGGATTTCCGGGCCAAGGCTGCTCATGAGATGGCTGAACGCGTCGACGAGTTCGGCATTGCCAAAGGCACGGTGGTGTCCGGCTTCTGGCCGATGCGCACCGAGGTCGACGTGCATCCGTTGATGGCTGCTTTGGCGGAAAGTGGCGCACGGATTTGTCTCCCGGCGATCCTCGACAAGACCACCATCGTGTTTCGCGAGTATTTTCCCGATGGCGAAATGATCGACATGGGCTTCGGCACGATGGGGCCATCGGAAACGGCCGCAGTGCTCGACCCGACCGTGATGCTGGTGCCCCTGGTTGCCTTCGACGGGCGAGGGCACCGCATCGGCTATGGCGCGGGCTATTATGATCGCGCGATCGCCGGCCTGCATGCCAAGGGTATTCTGCCGCGCTTGATCGGGGTGGCGTTCGACTGCCAGCAGGTGGAGTTCGTGCCGGATGAGCCGCATGATGTGCGGCTAGCGGAAATGCTGACAGAGAGCGGCTTGCGCCCATTCGAGCCGGGCTGATAGGACACGTCTCAAAGCTGGCTGATCAATGCGCCGGCGGAGGTTTGTGGTGCGACTTCTCTTCCTCGGCGACATGGTAGGCAAATCCGGACGGACGGCAGTGTGGGAGCGGTTGCCGGGCCTGATTGCCGACCTCAAGCTCGACTTCACCATCGTCAATGGCGAGAACGCGGCCGGCGGCTTCGGCATCACCGAAGATATTTTCCACGAGACGATCAAGGCCGGCGCCGATGTGGTGACCACCGGCAACCATGTCTGGGATCAGCGCGAGGCACTTGGCTTTGCCGCGCGCGAAGACCGCTTCCTGCGCCCGGCCAACTTTCCCAAAGGCACGCCGGGCAAGGGCGCCGGGCTCTACATCGCCAAGAATGGCGCACGCGTCATGGTGTCGAACATCATGGGCCGCATCTTCATGCATCCCGAGTTGGACGATCCGTTTCAGGCCGGCGAGCGCGAGTTGGCGGCTTGTCCACTGGGCGAACAGGCGGATGCGGTGGTGTTCGACTTTCATGCCGAGGCGACCAGCGAGAAGGTCTGCTTCGGCCACTTCGTGGACGGCCGCGCCAGCCTGGTTATCGGCACGCATACGCATCAGCCGACGGGTGACCATCAGATCCTGAATGGCGGCACGGGCTATATGTCGGATGCCGGCATGTGCGGCGATTATGACTCATCGCTTGGAATGGACAAGGAAGAGCCGTTGAACCGCTTTCTATCCAAAGTGCCGAAGGGCCGCATGGAAGCCGCTAGTGGACCGGCGACGATCTGCGGCGTCGGCGTGCAGATTTCCGACCGCACCGGACTGGCGGAAAAGATCGCGCCGCTGCGGCTTGGACCGCGCCTGGAAGAAACGATCCCGGCCTTCTGGCAATAGCGCGCGCAGCGATGACAGGCCTGTGATAACGGGAATGTCAGAAGTGATCGTGTTGTAGAAGCCGAAATTGACCCTACGTCTTGCCGACTTTTACCGGCAAAGAGAGGGATTTTCAGGCCGTGGCCGAGTATTTCGGGTTTATCAACGATCCAACAGCATGGGTCGCGCTGGCGACGCTGGTCGTCATGGAGATCGTGCTGGGGATCGACAATCTGATCTTCATCTCGATCCTCACCAACAAGCTCCCGCCTGAAAAGCAGCAGTTTGCGCGCCGCCTCGGCATCGGTGCAGCGCTGGTGCTGCGTCTCGGCCTGCTTTTCACCATCTCCATCATCGTTCAGCTGACCGAGCCGGTTTTCACCGCCTTCGATATCGCCTTCTCCTGGAAGGACCTCATCCTGATCGCCGGTGGCCTGTTCCTTGTCTGGAAGGCGACCAAGGAAATCCACCATACGGTGGATGTCGAAGACGATAAGGGCAACATGGTCGGCAACACCGTTCAGTTGACGGTGGGCTCGGCGATCGTTCAGATCCTCGTGCTGGATCTCGTGTTTTCGGTCGACTCGATCATCACGGCCGTCGGCATGACCGACCACATCGCGATCATGTTCATCGCCGTCATCGCGGCCGTGACCGTGATGCTTGTGGCAGCCGAGCCGCTGTCGCGCTTCATCGCCAAGAACCCGACCATCGTCATGCTGGCGCTGTCGTTCCTCCTGATGATCGGCATGACGCTGATCGCCGAAGGTTTCCACTTCCATGTGCCCAAGGGCTACATCTATGCCGCTATGGGCTTCTCGGCGGCGGTGGAAGCGCTCAACATGTTTGCGCGGCGACGCAAGACGCGGGTCAAGACGACCAGCCTGCACTAAGCTGTATCTATCAAAAAAGGCCCGCTTCGGCGGGCCTTTTTCTTATTCGGCGGCCTGGAAGGCGTCCGCTCCGCGTTCGAACTGGAGGCGTGCGAGCTTGGCATAAACGCCGTTCTTCTGCACCAGCGTGTGATGCGTGCCTTCCTCGACGATGCGGCCGCCATCCAGCACCAGAATGCGATCGGCCTTGAGGATGGTCGCCAGGCGATGCGCGATCACCAGCGTGGTACGGCCCTTCATCAGGCGTTCCAGTGCCGTCTGCACCAGCGTTTCGCTTTCGGCATCGAGCGCGGAGGTGGCTTCGTCGAGCAGCAGGATCGGCGCGTCGCGCAGAATGGCGCGGGCAATGCCGATGCGCTGACGCTGGCCGCCCGACAGCATGATGCCCCGTTCGCCGACCTGCGTATCGTAACCGTGTTCGAGATTGCCGATGAAGGTGTCGGCCAGGGCATCCCGCGCGGCTGCTTCGATCGCTTCGCGGCTGGCGCCCGGTTTGCCGAAGGCGATGTTGTCACCGGCCGTATCGGCGAAGATCGCGACATCTTGCGGCACCACGGCCATGCGGGCGCGTAGATCGAGCGGATCGGCTCTGATCAACGGAACGCCGTCGATGGTGATCGACCCTTCCAGCGGATCGTAGAAGCGCATCAGCAGCGAGAAGATCGTGCTTTTGCCGGAGCCCGAAGGGCCGACGATCGCGACCGTTTCACCCGGCCGGACCGCAAAGGACAGGTCGGTCAGGGTCGGCATGTCGGGGCGCGCCGGATAGGCAAAGGACACCTGCCGGAACTCGATGGCGCCGAGCGGCTTGGCGGGCAGGGCCTGCGGCTGGGCCGGCGTGGTGACTTGCGGCACTTCGTCGAGGATGTCGCTCATGCGCTCGGCGGCACCGGCGGCCTGGCTGATCTCGCCCCAGACTTCAGACAGCGAGCCGAGCGCGCCGGCGGCAAGCACCGCATAAAGCAGGAACTGGCTCAGCGTGCCGGCGGTCATCGCGCCGGTCAGCACATCGCGCGAGCCGAACCAGAGAACGGCGACGACGGACGAGAAAATGAAGAAAATCGCGAAAAAGGTCAGGATCGAGCGCGCCAGGATCGACGAGCGCGCCGCCTCAAAAGCGCGATCCACCGCAGCACCGAAGCGGCCGACGACCATGCCCTCATTGGTGAAGGCCTGCAGCGTGCGCACGGCCGAGATCTGCTCGCCGGCATAGGCGCTGGCCTCCGCGAGCATGTCTTGCGCATGACGCGACTTGGCGCGCACATTGCGGCCAAAGCCCACCAGGATCAGCACGATCACCGGAATGGCGCCAAGCACCATCAAGGATAGTTTCGGGCTGGTGACTACCATCATCACCACGCCGCCGATTGCCATGATGGCGTTGCGCAGGGCCTGCGAGGCGGTGGAGCCGACCACGGACTTGATCTGCGTGGCATCGGCCGTCAGCCGCGACACGATTTCGCCGGATCGGGCCGTGTCGAAGAAAGCGGAAGACAGCGTCGTGACATGGGCAAACACATCGCGGCGCAGATCGGCCACGACGCGCTCGCCGATCGTGATGACGAAATAATAACGCAGCGCGGAAGCGGCCGCGAGCACGGCCGCGATGCCGATCAGCATGCCGAAGTAGCCCTGGATCATGCCGGCTTCCACGCCGTTGAAGCCGTGATCGATCATGCGGCGCACCGCGATTGGCAGGGTCAGCGTTGTGACCGCCGCGATGATCAACGAGACGATGGCGCCCCCCACCAGGCCGCGGTAACGCTTCAGATAGGGAAGCAGGCGCGACAGGGGAGCAAGTGAGCGGCGGCGAGCGTCGTGCGACGGCTCTTGAGCGGCCATTTTCAACTCCTGGCTTAACCGACTGAGCGCATGCGGGCCGGCCTTGTGCTTGGTCGGAGGCTGATGTATAGGCTCGCCGACCCTTTATGAAGCCGTAGCGGTCATTCGCTGCGGCTTCAAGTTTTCCAGACCGGGTGACATCGCCGCAGGGCCGAAGCGAGCTTCTCGCATCAGGCTCGGCGCAAGCCCAGTAGAACCAGGACAAGCGCCATGAAAGACAGCATTCACCCCGATTACCACACGATCAAGGTCGTGATGACAGACGGCACCGAGTACCAGACCAAGTCGACCTGGGGCGCAGCCGGCGACACGATGAACCTCGACATCGACCCGACCACCCATCCGGCCTGGACGGGGGGCACGCAGACCCTGCTCGATCGCGGTGGCCGTTTGTCGAAGTTCAAGAAGCGCTACGAAGGCCTCGGCATCTAATCTGCCGGCCTGCTTGGACGTTGAGAACGCCGTTGCTCACGCAGCGGCGTTTTTGTTTGTGGGCATGTGGTGCTCCCTTCGAGGCTCGCCTGGATGTGGCGGAGCTTCGTTCTGGATGCTTGTGCGGGCTCGCACCTCAGGATGAGGACGGTCGGCGCGAGGATTGTCTGGCTGGGTGGGCTCGACGGTGGCTTGAGCGATTGGGACGAGGCGTCGCTTGGCAGAATCGGTCTGCTGTCGCGCTAAGCTCCTGCCTGTCGAGCGGCGCAAAGCCTCATCCTGATGTGCCAGCAGGCAGGTGAGGGCGGCACCACCGGTTCTCATCCTGAGGCGCGACCGCAGGGAGCCTCGAAGGACGCACTTCGTTCCATGCAGGCACGTTCGCGCCTGCCCCTGCCGCTTCGTCATCCTCGGGCTTGACCCGAGGATCCATGCCGCAATCGTGGAAGGTATACAGGTCCTATACAGGCAAAGCGGACCTGCAAGGGCATGGATCCTCGGGTCTGCGCCTCCGCTTGCGCTCCGGCTCCGCCCAAGGATGACGAAGCGGGATGGTGGTGCGCCCTTCGAGGCTCGCCTGGATGTGGCGGAGGTTCGTTCTGGACACTTGTGCGGGCTCGCACCTCAGGATGAGGACGGTCGGTGGAGCGCTGGCTGAGGTCGAGCCTCCGACTGGATGCCGCCTACGCCTCAAGCGCGCGCTGCACGATTGCCGTGTCCGTATGCTGGATGAAGCGCGCCAGCTTGTTGTCGCGGACCGTCCAGACATGGACGAAAGGCGCGCGGAAGCTCTTGCCGGTGTTGCTGTAGCGGCCGCTGTAGTGGCCGAGCGCAACCACCGTGTCGCCTTCGGCGACAGTGCTGTCGGGCACCGCCTGGTAGCCTTCCCACTCGGTCATGAGCTTGGCGAAGACGGACTGGACCACCGCATCATGCCCGACAAAGGTGCCGGCATAGGGATAGCCTTCGGCTTCGGTCCACTCGATGTCGGAGGCCATGGTGGAAAGAACCGCAGGCAGGTCTCCCGCCGCGAAGCCGGCATAGAGTTTCTGCACCAGAGCGCGGTTCTGCTCGATATTGCTCATTGAACGTCCTCCCCCAAGGGAACCACCATGACAGCGCCGTGGCAGGACCGCAACGGGTTTGCAGCCGCATGAGCAAAGATCAAGCTGGCGATGGCACTCAGGAAGGAGGCTCTACCGGTCTGAGTGCCCCAGCCCACGCTCCGGCCAGACGATATCGCGCACGCGCTGCTTCAGCACCTTGGCTTCGGGGAAGCCGGCGTCGCGTTTGCGCTCCCAGATCAGTTCGGGCTCGGTGCCATGGGTCTGGCAGTGGATTTCGAAGATGCCGCCGGTGCCGGGTACGAGCGCGACTTCGCCGAGATCTGCGCCGAAGGTGGAGAGCAGTTCCTGGGCAAGCCAGGCTGCACGCAGGAGCCATTGGCACTGCGTGCAGTAGGTGATGGTGATGCGGGGCAGGGTGGCCACGCTTGAACCTCAGGCCGCGCTGAGCTTGGCCATGGTGGCCTCGTCGACTTCGAAGTTGACGTAAACATTCTGCACGTCGTCGTCGTCTTCGAGCGTGTTGACGAGCTTCAGGATCGACTGGGCGCGATCCTCGTCCACCGGCACGTTGTTCTGCGGCTTCCAGATGGTCTTGACGGATTCCGCCTCGCCGAGCGTGCTTTCCAGCGCCGACGAGACTTCGCCCAGATCGCCGAAGGCGCACAGGATGGTGTGGCCTTCCTCGTCGCTCGTGACATCTTCCGCGCCGGCTTCGATGGCGGCTTCCATGACCTTGTCGGCGTCGCCGACCTTGGCGGGATAGGTGATCTCGCCGGTGCGGTCCCACATGAAGGACACGGAATTGGTTTCGCCTAGAGCGCCGCCCGCCTTGGTGAAGGCTGCGCGGACGTTTGCCGCGGTGCGGTTGCGGTTGTCGGTGAGCGCTTCCACGATCAGCGCCACGCCGCCCGGGCCGTAGCCCTCGTAGCGCACTTCTTCGTAGTTCTCGGCATCGCCGCCCGACGCCTTGGCGATGGCGCGGGCGATATTGTCCTTGGGCATGGACACGGCCTTGGCGTTCTGGATGGCCAGACGCAGGCGCGGGTTCATGTCGGGATCAGGCAAGCCAGCCTTTGCGGCCACCGTGATTTCGCGGGCGAGCTTCGAGAACATCTTGGATCGAACCGCGTCCTGGCGGCCCTTGCGATGCATGATGTTCTTGAATTGTGAATGGCCGGCCATAGTACCCCTGTCGCGTCGATGATCAGAATTGGCGGTTAATGGAATTAAACCGGTCTATAGAAGGGTTTGCCGACAAAATCCAGCGCGCGAACTAGCCGTAGCGCTGTTCCAGATGGCGCTTGAAGTGGGTGGCGTCGAGGGCTGAGCCGGTGGCGCGCTGCATCAGCTCGGGCGTCGACCAGCGCGAGCCTTGGCTCCAGATGTTCTCGCGGCGCCAGTCGTTGACGCGCTCGAAGCGGCCTGCGGCGAGATCGTTTTCGATGTCGGGCATGGCTATCGCGATCGTCGCCCATTGCTGCGCCGCCGTCATGGCGCCGAGGGAATAGGACGGGAAATAGCCGAGCATGCCGGCCGGCCAATGCACGTCCTGCATCGGGCCGTCGCCGGGTGAATCGATGGTGGACAGGCCGAGCGTGTCTTGCATCCGGGCGTCCCAGGCTTCCGGGATGTCCCGGGTTTGCAGGCGGCCGGCAACGAGATCCTGCTCCATCTCGAAGCGCAGGATGATATGCAGGGGATAGGTGACCTCGTCGGCATCGACGCGGATCAAACCGCGCTCGACATGGTGGACATGGGGCAGGATGTCGTCGATCGACCAGTCTTCGCCGAGGTGCTTTTCCACCACCGGCAGCGCCCAGTGCCAGAAAGCGGGATTGCGGCCAAGCTGCTTTTCCACGAAGAGGCTCTGGCTTTCATGCACGGCCATGCCGCGCGCCTTTCCAAGCGGCCAGTGCGCCCAGGCTTTCGGCAGGTTCTGCTCGTAAAGCGCGTGTCCGGTTTCGTGCAGCACGCCCATCAGGGACGACAGAAATTCGGTGGTCTTGTAGCGCGTGGTGATGCGCACATCGGTCGGCACGCCGCCGCAGAAGGGGTGGTGCGAGACCGACAGGCTGCCATGGGTGAGGTCGAAGCCGACCGCCTGCATCATGGCCAGCCCAAGTTCGCGCTGGCGTTCGATGGGGTAGGAGCCGGACAGCGCCTTCAACGGGTGCTTGGCGCGCTTCTCTTCCTGTACTGACAAGGCGCGCGGCACGAAGTCGACGAGGAAGGTTTTCAGATCGTCGAACACGGGCGCGATTGTCGCGGCGCGGGTGCCGGGGTCATATTGCTCCAGCAGCGCATCGTAAGGATCGAGCTTGAGGACGTCGGCGCGCATGGCGGCTTCCTCGCGCACCAGCTGGATCACGCCATCCAGTGCCGGCTCGAACGACTTCCAGTCGTTCTTGGCGCGCAGATCGCGCCACAGCTGCTCGGAGCGCATGCGGGTGCGCATCTGCTTTTCCACGAACTCGGCGGGCAAACAGGTGAGGTTGATATATTGCCGCTTGAACTCGCGGACGGCGGCCTTTTGCTCGTCGTCGAGGTCTTCGCGTTCGGCGGCGTCGATCCAGTCGGCGATTTCGGGAGCGGAAGCCTGGCGATGCTGCATGCCGGCAAGGGCTGCCATGCTTTCGGCCCGCGCTTCACCGCCGCCGACCGCCATCGACACGGCCTCATCGACGCCGAGGATCGAAAGGGCGTGGCTGAAAGCTTCGAGGCGGCGGTTGAGGTCGTCGAGTTTGTGGAAGGACATGTGGTGATACCATCCTCGGGCTGTGTGATGATCTGCTGTAGCGCACAACACGGCGTGATTGAACCGGCCTCGTCTTTCGTCGCACTTGCCGTCAGGGGAGGTGGCGTTCATGCTGTGTTTCTTAACAACTGAAAAGGGAGGAGTTTCAGTGGTGGGATTGAACAGACGCAGTGCGCTTGGCTTGGCGCTGGCGGCCGGCCTGGCTTTCTGTAGCCTCGCGCAGGCGCAGGAGTTTCCGTCGCAGACGATCACGCTGGTGGTGCCGTTTGCGGCCGGCGGCTCGACCGATCTGGTTGCGCGCGTGATCGCCGAGAAGATGTCGGGCGAACTCGGGCAAAACGTCATCGTGGAAAATGTCGGCGGCGCCGGCGGCAATCTCGGTGCCGACCGTGTCGCGCGCGCGGAACCCGACGGCTACACGATCCTGATGGGCACGGTGGCGACGCATGCGCTGAACCCGCTGATCCTGAAAACCAAGCCCTATGATCCCGTGACCGACTTCACGCCGGTTTCGCTGCTGGTGCTGGTGCCCAACGTGCTGGCGGTGAACCCGCAGCTGCCGGTCAACACGGTGCAAGAGCTGATCGACCTCCTGAAATCGAAACCCGGCGAGTATTCCTATGCTTCATCGGGCAACGGCACGCCGCTGCATCTGTCGGGCGAGCTGTTCAAGAGCATGACTGGCGTGGATATGCAGCACGTGCCCTACAAGGGCTCCGGCCCGGCGCTGACCGATGTGCTGGCCAATCAGGTGCCGATCATCTTCGACAACCTGCCATCGTCATCCGGCCATATGAAGAGCGGCACGCTGAAGGCGCTGGGCGTCACCACGGTGGAGCGCGCGGCCTCCTTCCCCGACGTGCCGACCATCGCCGAAACCGTGCCGGGCTACGAGACCTATTCGTGGAACGCGCTGTTTGCGCCTAAGGACACGCCGCCGGACGTCGTCGCCAAGCTCAACGCCGCCGCCAACAAGGCGCTGACCGACGAGACCGTCAAAGCTCGCATGAAAGACTTCAGCGCCACCATCGTCGGGTCAACGCCGGAAGAATTGGGCGCGCATGTGAAGGCGGAACTGGCGAAGTGGGAGCCGATTGTGAAGGCGGCGAACGTGTCGCTGGATTGAGGATGAGGGAGGGGCGGGCTGCCGCGGAGGTGGCCCGCTGGTTGGGCTTGAAACGACCTTAACTGTCGATCAGCCAAAAATGTGGAGGTATCGGCAAGCGATAGTGTCTACAAGCAGCTAAGAACAACACAACAAGTCCGGATTTTACCGCGCTAATCTCGTTTATGTCTGTGCAGTTCTGAATGGCGGCGTTGATGGTTTCAGCTACCTCTTCAAAGCCTTGCTGAGGTGACAAATCCGTAACGCACACGCCATGATAGGTCTCTCCCCGCCATATGTGTACGTCGGTTTCTTCGTCTGGAAGCCAAGCTTGATGTGTGCAGTTTGGTAAAAACTTGCCGAGGCGCTCTACGAATGCCTTCTTCTCGTCAACGGTTGCCACACGCTCCAGCCAAACGAACAGATAGGGATAGAGTACGCTCCCACTACACGCTTCTGCGCGGTAGGAACCTTCAGCGCTAATAGGATGATTCAGAAGGTCCGAGTAGTCGCGGAAGCAAGTAGGATAGTGTGAGTTGATAACCAAAGCTAGGGTCGTCTGCTGCGCGATCGATCCGAGCCATGGTAAGAAGCGTGGCGTTGAGCCTGTAATTTGAGCAAGATACATAACCAACGCTATTTCGATCATATGATCGTCTTTAAAGGGTGAGTTCAGTGTTGGATTCGAGTTGACCAGCTGAACTATTGTGTCGAGTACCCGATGGGTACTATCCGTTAATGCATTAGCGAACTCCGGCTCTTCAACGGTAAAGGTTTGGGAGAGCATCGCTGTCCAGCAGCCACGAATAGCCAAGCGCCCAAGAAGTTCGAACAAAGCCAGATTTACATCTACCGCTTCTCGCGAACGAACAGATGTGGAAAGAGCATGAAGAGAGTTGCTGTGTCCGAAAGCTGTTTTTGTTAAATACCGTTCTGAACATGCCAGATATAATTTGATAAATTGATCAAAAAGGACACTTAAGTCTTGGTCATGTTTATTTGGTCGGCGTCTGCGCGGCTGAGCGCGTACCATGTTCCAGCATAACAGCACTCCCAACTCAGATACCGTGTAGATGCTCTCGAGATTGTCTGCCTCGATGGCCCAGGTGGTAACGGCATTAAGGCAAATGTAGGCCTGTCTTAGGCGAAAAAGTTGAATGCTGGGCTCTAGACCATCTTCCAAGATTTCGCTCAAAAATGCGCGAGAGTAATCGTAGCAAGCGCTTGGCTCGTTTACCATTGCAATCGCTTTTTGGAAGTTTCTTCGCGGAGCTTCTTCCAGCAACTCGCGCGCAAGCAAGCTGCGCATCATGAGATCTGCCAAGCGATCTCCGTTCCATTCCTGATACTTGACCCTGTCACTTTCGTTCTGAGTTGAGTAACCGGCCCAATTCATGAGGACGGTCTCATCAAGCTCGCCGCCGCAACATAAAATTATTCGAACGGGGAGTCCTGCATGTTCGGCCGCCACATTCGTCCGGAGGTAGACATCACGTATCTCGTTAAGTTCCGGACGTACTGCCTGTACCCCGCTGTCCCAATCGCGCCTTGTGATGTTCCCCGCCTTTATACAGAAAAGGTATAGGCAGCGCTCGTCGTCCTCGCCTCTAATTTTACCGACAGCGGCAATGTCCACCCCGTTCTGGCGCGTACCAATCATGGGCGTATTCAGTACCCGCAGTCCGATTTCCGCCAGCAGATTTGGAAGTACGGACTTGTCCAAGTCACCCCGCTCTTTGAGCGATGCGAGGTACTCTTTAAGAATTATCCTCATGACGGCTTCCGTGTCTTCGCACGGAACATGAAGATCATTGCGTTGAATCCCACAGGATCCACAACCATCAGACGAGGCAACTCAATGCTATGTGAAAACTCCGAAAGCGGAGATATATTCGGATGCTTTTTACCTTCTGCGCCGTGGATGATCGAGAAGCTCTTTCGCCCATAAAGCAACGTTTGGCGGGTCGCTAGTCGTGCAAAAATGGACTGTTCATGCGCATGCTTCTGAATATCGCGATTGCGATCCCTATCCTTAATCGCAACGGCGCGACGATGCTCAATCGGTGGAAGTAGTTCAACCAGGGATTGCGCTCTCTCAAGATCTGCTATGTGGGTATCGTGCTTAGAGATGAGCCTCTTTGCGCATTCTGAAATGCGTTTGGAGGCGTTGGAGCACTGCGCTTCCACGAATATTCTCAGATCCCCGCCATAGCTCAGAAGTAACGGATTGAGCAGAAGCTTTTCTGCCTCTACTCGCGCTTTCGGCTCTCCGTTTTTGACGATGCTCAAGAGGACTGAGGCCGCTGTCACCTCGTGGTGCCACAAAAAGCCTATACACTTTTGTGCCAAAAATTTCTGATCATGAAGATCAAGCGGCAAATGGTTTTTCTGAAGCCATACCTCGGCCCCTTTATCGTCTGCGCTGAGTAGATCGGCTAAAAACGAGCAAAGAGTGAATTCACCTCCGCTGAGCCACTTTGAAAAGAGATAGGATGAGTGGTCCGGCTTTCTCCAAACCCACTTTGAGAAACTATAATAATCTTTCTTCCTAGCTTTTTCATCGAGACGAGGGATGCAGGTGGCGAAAACGCCAGCGACCCGATGGAAGTCCCAACGGTCATCATTGTCCTTGATGGCATGATCTAGATTGTGGAGCGTCGCGACGCTGTTTGATGGTATCCTTTCAAGCAGGCCCAGCACTTGATCAATGCTCTCCTTTGACAAGCCTTTGTCATGAAAAAACAACATGCCGGATAGGACGCTCAACTCAGTCGGGTCGCCGGTCTTACCTATCGATTCTATAAATTCCTGTTGGCGATAGTCTTCCCCTGAGCCCAGCTTCTCCCAAAGCCTGAAAGCTGCCTCGATAGCCGCTATCCTTGTTTCGGCATCTATTTGACCTTCGATGACTTTAGAAGCATCATCTACACCCTGTCTAATCCCAACGCTGGATACCGTCTCCACGCGACCAATTGCTCGCAGTCCAATGCTGACGACGGAGGTATTACTCTGTCGGATAAGATCAAAGGCCAATGCCTCATCACCCAGGCCAACAACCGCGAACACTCCGTGCGCCAAGCAGAGATCGTCTAGCTCTTTGACGCCTTCCACAATCTCGCGAGCTTTTGCTGGATTATTCTTGCACCAAGTCACAAGCGAGATGTTTGGAAGGCCTGCAGCACCATCCGAACCCGCTTTTAACACTAGCCGGTGTACCAGCTTTAGAACGTCAAGATGCGAGCATACGAGGCCAGCAATCGCTTTGTCCAGCGGATGCATCACGATCCAGAAGTCGTTGTGATCAAGCGCGTCGATTGCTGCCAGATTGTGATCAGATGCCAGATTTATAAAACTGGCGTTGTGCAAGTCGCAGAGAATTTCGCTCAGTTCTACTTGCTGAGCCCGCATTTCTGCCGACGCCAATGCTTGTACCAGGCAACCTTGCTGCTCGGCGGTGATTAATTTCGCGCGTGGATCGCCTGGGTTATGCATTTACTAGAGCCGAATCGTTGACCTAACCTGAGGATAGCAGTTTGCCGCCCATAGGCCGCCCATAACCTACCAGGTCACGCGCCTCGACGAATGTTGCCTATGTTGCGAAGCGATCATGCCACGTACCAACGTCGGCTGACGCTATGTCGAACCAGAATGGATCAGCACGCGACCGTCAGGCAACTCAAGCGCAAAGCCGATCGTGTAAACGTCGGACGTAAATGGAGCGCTTGGAAAAATGGGGCCTTCGAACACATAGTCCGTCCCATGCTTGAAGCGGCTTAGGTCCGCCTCCGCCAGCAGCCAGGTGGGTGGCGCGTCTACGGTTACTTGCGGCAACGCCGCACCCGCCTTCAGCGCGCGCGAGATCGTGGCGAGATCGGCTTCGGAATAGCGCAGCACCGCCCATAGTTCATTGTCCGTCGGACCGAGACCGCCTTCCGTGCCGATGGGGGTGATTGACCATTTCGCTTCAAGCGGGGCGGGGTGCAGGGTTATGAATTTGCCCAGGAGGGCGATGTCGGTTTGCACCTCGGCGAGTTTGGCCGGTTGGCTTTCCGAGCAGCCGGGGGCTGCCATCATGACCAGCGCGGTTAGGGCGAGGGCGCGGGTGAGGTGTTTCACGCAAGCGATCCGTTCGCGCCGGGTTTTGGAGGGCGTGAAAGCTGGACGGGCCGTGATCCACGCCATCTCCGCGAACTCCCTCCAGCGCGCGCCGTTCAGCGCTCCGTCAGTTTCAGCTCGATGCGGCGGTTGCGGTCGCGGGCTTCCGGGGTGTCGGCGGCGTCGAGGGGTTGGTATTCGCCGAAGCCGGCGGCGACCAGGCGGTTGGCGGGGACGCCGCTGGCGATCAGGAACTTGACCACGGAGGTCGCGCGCGCCGAGGACAGTTCCCAGTTGTCGCGGAAGCGGCCGGTGCCCGATAGCGGGCGGTTGTCGGTGTGGCCGTCGACGCGCAGCACCCAGTTGATCTCGGGCGGGATTTCGCGCTGCAGCTCGATGATGGCCTGGGCGAGTTTCTGCATCTCGTCCTGACCGGCCGGGTTGATCTCGTCGCCGCCAACGGGGAACAGCACTTCCGACTGGAACACGAAACGGTCGCCGACGATGCGGATGTTTTCGCGGTCGGACAGGATTTCACGCAAACGGCCGAAGAAGTCGGAGCGATAACGGTTGAGTTCCTGCACGCGTTGGGCGAGCGCCACGTTCAAGCGGCGGCCGAGATCGGCGATCTTGGTGTTGGACTCGCGATCGCGGCTTTCGGAGGCGTCGAGCGCCGATTCCAGCGCGCCGATCTGCATGCGCAGCGCCGAAATCTGCTGGTTCAGCAGTTCGACCTGGCTGAGCGCGCGCTGGCTGATCTCGCGCTGGCCTTCCAGCTCGCCGGTCAGCGTGCCGATCTGGGCGGTGGCGGCGGCATCGGCGCCGGTGCCCTGGTTCAGCAACTGCTGCAAGCGGCTGCGGTCCTGCTCGGCCTGGCTGAGCGAGGCCTGGAGGCCGGCAAGCTGGTCGGTGGCGTCCTGATTGTTGGAGCGCTCCAGCGCCAGCAACTGAGTCAACTCGTTGATCTGGGAGTTCAGGCGGTTGAGCGCCTCATCCTGGCCGCTGACTTCGCGCGAAAGGAGAAACTGCGCCAGCACGAACACCGAAAGCAGGAACATGATGGCCAGCAGCAGCGTCGACAGGGCGTCGACGAAGCCCGGCCAGTAATCGACGGTGCGTTGGCTGCGTCGGCCGCGAGCAAGCGCCATGGTTCTAGCTGCGCTCCTTCTCGGCCAACGTATTGGCGAGGCGGTCGAGCGTGGCGCGTACGGCCTTTTGTTCTTCGGCCTGCGCTTCCACCCAATCGCGCATGATCTGCTGCTCCGAGCGCATGTTCTTCACCAGGCCGGAAATGCCGTCGGCGAGATTGGCCATGGCGGCCGCGACGCGCTGGTTGGAGCCGCCGCTGTCCTGAATGGCGCGCAGACGCTCGGACAGGAGCTTCAGCTCCTCGCTGGATGTGGCGGCGGAGGCGGTGTCGACGATCGGCAGGGTGGATTCCAGATCGGTCACCGAGGACAGCCAGTTTTCCAGCTCGGTATAAAAGCGGTTCTGCGCGCGGCCGGCCTGAAGGTCGAGGAAGCCGAGCACGAGCGAGCCGGCGAGACCGAAAAGGCTGGACGAGAACGCCGTGCCCATACCCTGCAAGGGCGCCGACAGACCGGACTTCAGGGAGTTCAGCACATCATTGGTGCTGCCGGTGCCGGGGTCGAGCGACTGGATGGTCTGGCCGATGGAACCGATCGTGCCGAGCAGACCCCAGAAGGTGCCGAGCAGGCCGAGAAACACCAGCAGGCCAATGAGATAGCGCGAGATGTCGCGGCTTTCATCGAGGCGGTTGGCGATCGAATCGAGAATCGCGCGGGTGGAATTGGTGGTGAGCGCGATGGCCGAGGAGCGGCTGAGCAGCGCGCGCATCGGCGCCAGCAAAACGGGATCGCCGCTATCATTGCCGGCGCGAAAATTCTTCACCCAGCGCACTTCGCGGAACAGGCGGATGACCTGCATCAGCGCAAGCAGGATGCCGACGACGAGTACGCCGAGAATCAACCCGTTCAAACCGGGATTGGTGCGGAAGGCGGTGGCGATCTGCCTTGTCAGGATAACAGCGACAAAGCCCGAGATCGCCAGAAAGACGACCATGGAGGCCAGGAAAACCTGCGGATTGGACAGTTTGTAGGGATCGGCTTCCGGCCGGTCCACCATGCGTTCCAATCCGAGCGTCTTTGCCAACGCCATTCACCCGCCTCCAAGGCCTGCGACTTAACCTTCGCCAAGCTTTAAACGGAAACGGGTGGGAAAAGAAAGGCGCGCGTGCAAGAGCGCGCGCCGCTTCCCCTTGATTCAGCTGCGCTGCAGGGGCTTGTTGAGGGTCTTGACCAGCGCGCCGTGGATGATCTCGTTGCCGGCCACCACCGAGCCGGTCTCCAGCATGTCCTGGCCGCCGTCGCGGGTGGACAGGAAACCGCCGGCTTCACGGATCATCAGGATGCCTGCCGCCATGTCCCACGGCTTGAGGCTGTCTTCCCAGAAGGCATCGAAGCGCCCGGCAGCGACATAAGCGAGGTCGATCGCCGCTGCGCCGAAGCGGCGAATGCCGGAACTGTCGGCCATGACGTTGCGCAGGTCGATCAAAGCGCGGCCGTGATTGCCGAGGCCGAGATGCGGAATGCCGGTGGCGACCACGCAATCCGACAGCTGGCGGCGCGCAGCCACCCGCATGCGGCGGTCGTTCATGAACGCGCCACCGCCACGCTCGGCCACGAACATCTCGTCCATGGCCGGATTATAGATCACGCCGGCGACGATCTGGCCCTGGCGCTCCAGCGCAATCGAAACGCCGAATACCGGGATGCCATGGAGGAAGTTGGTGGTGCCATCCAGCGGGTCGACGATCCAGCGGTGCTGGTCGTCATCGCCATGCACGGCGCCGCGCTCTTCCATCAGGAAGGAATAGCCGGGGCGGGCGCGCGACAGTTCGGTGTAGATGATGTCTTCGGCCTTGCGATCGGCCTGGCTGACATAATCGCCCGGACCCTTCACCGAAACCTGAAGGTTCTGCACCTCGCCGAAATCACGCGCAAGCGAGCGGCCGGCCTTGGTGGCGGCACCGATCATGACATTGATGAGAGCCGAACGCGCCATGCTTGATCCCGATCGTTAGAAAGAACTGTCCGCGCGGGCCAAGCGCCCCCGAAGAACCAACCGCGCTTAGTCGGCGCGGCGGATATAGGTGATTTCGTTGGTATCAACGATGATGCGCTCGCCTGACGAGATGAAAGGCGGCACGAGAACACGCACGCCGTTTTCCAGAACAGCCGGCTTGTAGGACGAGGCGGCGGTCTGACCCTTCACGACAGGATCGGCTTCCGTGATAGTCAGCGTGACCTGATCCGGCAGGGCGATGCCGATCGGGCGCTCTTCGTAAAGCTCGACCGTGACCATCATGCCGTCCTGCAGGAAGGCTGCGCGATCGCCGACGAAGTCCTTGGCGAGTTCGAGCTGCTCGTAGCTTTCGGTGTCCATGAAAACCAGCGCCTCGCCCTGCTCGTAGAGGAAGGAAAAGTCCTTCTGCTCGAGGCGGATCTTTTCGACGGTTTCGGCGGCGCGGAAGCGTTCGTTGAGCTTGGTGCCGTTGATCAGGTTCTTGAGTTCGACCTGATTATAGGCGCCACCCTTGCCGGGCTTCACCGCATTGGTCTTTACCGCAACCCAAAGGCCGCCATCATGCTCGATGACGTTGCCTGGACGGATTTCGTTGCCGTTGATCTTTGCCATGGTGGTTGATTGTCCGGGATTGTTGGCGCCGGAGCGGCGCGATTGGCGCTCCCACAACCATACTTCGCCGCCAGAAACAAGATGCGACGCAATTGAGCTGGGTTAAAGCACGTGCCTCAGCGCAGCTTGTCGGCTTGGTCTTCGGCCGCTTTCAGCTGCGCTTCGGTGAGGCCGGCGAGGTGATCGTCCATCTCGGGATCGCGCAAACCGGCACGCTGGGCGCGCAGATACCAGGCGGCGCCCGCGATAGGATCGCCCTCGACGCCGATGCCGGCAACATAGAGCTTGGCCAGGCGATTGCGCGCCGCGACATTGCCGCCTTCGGCCGCGCGCTTCATCCAGGCAAAGCCGGCGACCGCATCGCGCTTGCCGCCGCGCCCGGCAATCAGCCAGCTGGCATATTCGAGCTGTGCGGTATCATAGTTCTGCCGGGCGGCACGTTCCAGAAAGCTGCGCGCCATTGCTTCGTCGGCGGTGCGGCCGCCAACACCGTTGGCGTAGACTTCGGCCATGGCATATTCGGCATCGGCCAGCTTCTGGTCCGCGGCCTTCTCGAAATAGCCGACCGCGCGCGTCAGGGCTTCCGGCGTCGGTTCGGCCTCGCCGGACAGCACCATCTGCGCGAAGTTGAACTGCGCGAGACGATTGCCGGCATTGGCCGCTTCTTCCATCAGGGCGAAGGCCTGCTTGTTGTCGCGCTTCACGCCGCGACCGTCGAGCAGCATCATGGCATATTGGAACTGCGCTTCCGACACGCCACGCTCGGCGGCACGGCTGTACCATTTGGCGGCTTCCGCCTCGTCGCGCTTGACGCCGAGGCCGCGCGAATAGATCTCGGCAATCAGCACCTGCGCCGCGGAATCGCCAAGCTCGGCGCGCGGTTCGGCGAGGTTGCGGGCAGTGACGTACAGGCCGCGCTGATAAGCGCCGAAGGCTTCATCCGGCGCGCGCTGGCCGAAGCGCCGCGGCAGGGCTTCTTCCACCTTCGGCGCACCAGGACGATCGCCATCCGGCCCTTGTGCCGCCGCCGGCAAAGCGGTGAGGATGGCAAGGAACAGGAGCAGGATGCGAAACGCGTGCGACATCGGGTTCGAACCGGATCTTATTCGGTGAAGCGTGGGGCGGATTGTTCGAGCAGCGCGTTGACGGCGGCAACGGCCTCAGCGGGTGTGCCGTTGGCGCCATCGAAGATAGCTGCGGACAGGGCGACGAAGTCGGCGCCGGTTTCTGCCACGGCCAGTGCAGAGGCGATGTCAGTGCCGCCAAGCACGATGCAGGGCAGGGAGATCATTTCCGACCACCATTCGGCGAGCTTGAGATTGCGGCTGTGGGCTTCCGGCTTGTTGTCGTAACCGAAGCGGCCGAAAAAGACGTAGTCCGGCTGGGCTTCGCCGAGATCGAGCGCTTCATCGCGGGTCTTGATGCCGCCGGCGCCGACCATCAGGCGACCGTCGAGATGCTCGATCTGTTCGGCGAGATCAGCGGCATCGGTTTCCAGATGCACGCCATCGGCTTTGATGCGGCCGGCAATGCGGGTGTCGTTCTCGATCATCACCGCGACGCCTTTTTCCTGCGCCAGCGGAAGAAGCGCTTCGCCGAGCTTCTGCAGGCTGGCTTCATCACGGCTGCCGACCGGGATGATGAGGGACGCGACATCGCCGCCCGACAGCGCGCTTTCCACCTTGGCCGTGCAATCGCCGATCTCGCCTTCAACAGGCGCAATCAGAACAAGGCGGCAGCGATCGGGCAAAGCGGTTTTGGACATGGGTTGGCTATCTCAGGAGATCATGGTGCGAGTGGGGCACGCCTAGCGCAGCCGATGCGTCTTGAACAGAGTAGGGCGGCTTAACGCTTCATTAAGGTTTACAGGTGCTTACTGTGGGCATCCAGCGATCCTGGATTTGACCGAGTGGTGCAGCCACTTTGTTTGACGCCTCCCTGTTAACTCCTGAGAGCCGCTTTCCCGCGGCTCTTTTTTTGATCGGGCTGTGCACAGACGTCGTCCAAATGCTGAGGCCACAATCCCACCGTTAACCTTCTGTTAAACATGTGCTTGCTTTGCGGTGGAGAGGATTGCACTCTCCATTCGCACGACGTGGTGGAACCAATAGTCCGCTGTGGCGTCGATTGCGCGAGTGTGTGAGTCCCAGGAGTCCTTGATGAGCGAAGCGGAACGGAACGTTCCCGTCAACCTGGCGGAGCGGCGCATACTCTCACCTCTGTTTCAGATGATCTATGACGAGGGCATGGGCCTGGTTGAACAGGCTGCCGCTTACCTCGATGGTCCGGGACGCGTGGAAGCCAAGGTGCTTAACCGCGACGTGTCCATGCTTTACGCCGCCGAATCCATGCGGCTGACGACGCGCCTGATGCAGATCGCGTCCTGGCTGCTTTTGCAGCGCGCCGCCAATTCTGGCGAAATGACGCGCGACCAGGTTTCGGCCGAAAAGGCCAAGGTGCGGCTCGATACGGCATCGGCTTGCAACGAGGCGCCCTTGTTCGCCGACCTGCCGCGCTCCTTCCGCGATCTGGTGGAACGCTCGTTGTCCCTGCAAACGCGGGTGCGGCGCATGGATGACGAGATCTACGGTTTGGGTCATCCCAGCCTGGCTGCGCGCGCCAACGACAATCCCGTATCCGAGCAGATCTTGCTGCTGAAAACGGCGTTCGCCCACTAAGCGTTAACCCGGAACACAATGCGAACGTGCTATGGCTTCTGCCATGGCAACAGCGATTCGCATCATCGGCATCGATCCCGGCCTCCGCCGCACCGGCTGGGGCGTAATCGAAAGCGCCGGCAATAGTCTGCGCTTCATTGCGGCAGGCACGATCCAGTCCGACGACACCTGCAGCCTGGCCGAGCGCTTGTGCCAGTTGCATGACGGGCTGGCCGCAATTCTCCAGCAGTTCTCGCCGGAAGAAGCGGCTGTCGAGCATACGTTCGTCAACGTCAATCCGACCTCCACGCTGAAGCTCGGCCAGGCACGTGGCATTGCCCTGCTGGTGCCGGCACGCGCTGGCTTGGCGGTTGCGGAATATACGCCGAACGCCGTGAAGAAGGCGGTGATCGGCGTCGGCCACGGCGACAAGAAGCAGATCCAGATGATGGTGAAGGTGCTGATGCCGAAGGCCGTTTACAATGGCGCGGACTCCGCCGATGCGCTCGCCATCGCCATCTGCCATGCGCACCATCGGGTAGTAACCCGGCGCATTTCGCTGGCTGCATCTTCTTAGATGTTCTTGACTTGTTCTGGTGTTGTGGGTAAGTAATACCGGCGAGGTATTACCATGCGTGTGACATCAAAGGGCCAGGTGACCATCCCGAAGCCGATCCGCGATCGTTTGGGGATCGAGGAGGGGAGCGAAGTGGCCTTCATCGAGGATCAGGATGGGGTGCGTTTGGTGAGACAGACTGAGCGCGATGATCCCGATCTGCAAGCGCGCGAATTTCGCGAATGGCTGGAGTCAGTTCGCGGGACGATCGACACGAACGGGATGGACGGCAAGGACTTCGTCGACTGGTTGCGCGGGCCCTATGAAGACCTCGACCCTCATTGATACCAACATCCTGATCGATCTCTTCGGCAGCGGACCGATCCAGGATTCTTCCGCTGATCTGCTGGAACAAGCCATGCGAGATGGGCCAATCGTTTTTAGCGCGATCGTATGGGCGGAGTTTGCCGCGCCGGGCATCAGCGAAGAGCAGCTTTGGAAAAAGCTGCAATGGCTGAAACCCAAGCGCGAGGACTTTCCGTTTGAAGCAGCCTATTCTGCCGGTCTGGCACACCGAACCTACAAAGCGCGCGGCGGAACTCGGGAAAAGACATTGCCGGACTTTCTTATCGGCGCCCACGCGCTTGTTGCCGGCCACCGGCTTCTGACACGTGACGCACGGCGCTACCGCACCTATTTCCCCGACCTCGACCTCATTGCACCGGACACGCATCCATGATCGGCAAGCTCAAGGGCCTCCTAGATGAGATCGGCGAGGATCATTGCGTCATCGATGTCGGCGGCGTCGGTTATGTCGCATTCTGTTCGGCGCGGACGCTCGGCGCCTTGCCAGGCGCAGGTGAAGCGGTTTCGCTTTTTATCGAAACCTATGTGCGCGAGGACATGATCCGGCTTTACGGCTTTCGCACCCATCTCGAGCGCGAATGGTTCCGGCTGCTGCAATCGGTGCAAAGCGTCGGCGCCAAGGTTGCGCTGGCCGTGCTTTCCACGCTGACGACGTCCGAACTCGCCAATGCGATTGCGCTCCGGGACATCACCATGGTGTCGCGCGCGCCGGGTGTCGGCAAGAAGGTGGCCGAGCGGATCGTGACCGAATTGAAGACCAAGGCGCCGGCCTTTGCGGGCGAGGCGACCGGCACGATCGGGCTGAAGCAGGAACTGGGCGAAGGCGTTGCGCCCGCACCCGTGGCCGATGCCGTCTCGGCGCTGACCAATCTCGGCTATTCCCGCGACATCGCGGCCAATGCGGTTGCGGCGGCCTTGAAGGAAGCCGGCGAGGGCGCGGATTCGGCCAAGCTGATCCGGCTCGGCTTAAAGGAACTGGCGCGTTGAGTTTGGCCTGATGAGTGATGCACCCCGCCTGATTACACCGGAAAAGCGCGCCGAGGATGTTGATGCCTCCTTGCGGCCGCAAGTGCTGGACGATTTCGTCGGCCAGGCGGCTGCGCGTGCCAATCTGAAAGTCTTCATCGAGGCCGCGAGGGGGCGCGGCGAGGCGCTGGATCATGTGCTGTTCGTGGGACCGCCCGGTCTCGGCAAAACCACGCTGGCGCAGATCATGGCGCGCGAACTGGGCGTCAATTTCCGCTCGACCTCCGGGCCGGTGATCGCCAAGGCGGGTGATCTTGCGGCACTGCTAACCAATCTCGAAGATCGCGACGTGTTGTTCATCGACGAGATCCATCGCCTCAGCCCGGCGGTGGAGGAAATCCTCTATCCCGCGATGGAGGATTTCCAGCTCGATCTCATCATCGGCGAGGGGCCGGCGGCGCGGTCGGTGAAGATCGACCTTGCCAAATTCACGCTGGTTGCGGCGACCACGCGTCTTGGGCTGTTGACGACGCCGCTGCGCGACCGCTTCGGCATTCCGGTGCGGCTCAACTTCTACACCGTGGACGAACTGGAACTGATCGTGCGGCGCGGCGCGCGGCTGATGGGCCTGCCGATCGACGATGCGGGCGCGCTGGAGATCGCGCGGCGCGCACGGGGTACGCCGCGTATAGCGGGGCGCCTGCTTCGCCGCGTGCGCGACTTCGCGGATGTCGCGAAGTCGGAGAAGGTCACGCGCCAGATTGCCGATGCGGCCCTGTCGCGGCTCGATGTGGACTCGTTGGGCCTGGACCAGCTCGACCGGCGTTACCTGACGATGATTGCCAATAATTTTGGTGGCGGGCCGGTGGGGATCGAGACGATCGCGGCGGGGCTGTTCGAGCCGCGCGATGCAATCGAGGACATCATCGAGCCGTTCTTGATCCAGCAGGGCTTCATCCAGCGCACGCCACGCGGCCGCGTGTTGACGGCCAATGCCTGGAAGCATCTCGGGCTGGAAGCGCCGCGCGATCTGGCACAGCAGCAGATCGCGCTGTTCCAGGAAGAAGACTGATCAGTCGCGCACGATCAAACCAAGCTTGCGGCGCAGGAGCTCGATGCGGCGCTCGAACATGTGATGCCGATCCTCGCGCAGGGTGACGTTCTGGACCATGCCGAGCAGCTGTTCCTTTTCGTGCTCGCTGAGCTTGTCCTTGAGGAGCGCTGCGGCCTTGTCGATCACGATCGGCACGTCGGCGACCTGGTTTGTGGCCCACTTCGCATAAACCACGGCCTCGTCGACCTGGCGGTCGGATGCGGCGATGGTCGCGACTTCGAGGCGCAGCCGTTCTTCCAGCTCATCGGAGATCAGGGCGTCTTCGGCGGCGATGGCTAGGATGAGGGTAGCGGCCGCGACGACCGGATCATCGATGGCCGTGACCGGCGAGATCGCGGACTTCTTGCGCATGGCGTTGCGCCGGATATTGCCACGCACATGGCCGATCGCATCCGCCACTTCGCCGGCGGCCTTGCCCATATATTGAATGCGGTACCACCAGAACGCGGCTGCGGCGACGATACCAACGATCGCGATCAGAATATGCATCGAAGTCCTCTGCGGTAAGCTGTTGGTGGTTGGGACGGCGCCTTAGGGCTGGGCTTCGGTGAGGCCGAGCGCTTCACGCAACGCGACGATCCGGTTGGCAGTGTGAGCAGGCCGGTGCGGGCTGGCGGAAAAGACGTTCTGCACCATGTCGACAAAGCGCAGACGCTCGGCGACCGTGAGGCGCTCGCTCAAAGTTGCGCCGAGGATCTGGATGACGTCCATGACGCGCGTTGTCTTGCGCTGAAGCCGCTTGGCTTCGCGGATGGCGGTCTCGATCTGGTCAGGACCGGCTACTTCGGAGAGCGCTTCTTCAAGCCGGTATTCGACACGCTGCGGCACGTCCTTGCCTTCGCAGACGATGGACAGGATCAGCGTAGCGGCGATCGTGACGGTGTCGTCGACCTGCAGCATGGGCGCGACGGAGCCGAGATGGGCTTGATGATCGGCGCGCAGGCGCTTGGCCGTGCTGGAAAGCGCCGTCGTCATCTCCTTGCCGGCTTTGCGCGCGTGCTGGATACGATACCACCAGTAACCAACGGCAATTAACAGGCCGACGAGGCCGACTAGAATATGCATTCCCTCTCCCGTCGGTCCGCGTGTGGCGACGTTGTTGAATTCCTATGATGATCCGAAGCGGATTTGAAGAGGTTTTACTTTGCTAAGTTGCGAATGACCTGAAGAACATCAGGCTCGGCGGCCTCGCCACCAAAGCTTTCCACTATGCCGAAGGCGCCGCCATAGCCCCATATGGCCCAGGCGAAATCATGCTTTTCCGCGGCCGCAATAACGTCTTTCGCATATTTGGCGCGGCTGGCGGCGGGCATGACGAAGGGGTTCTGGTATTCCTGCCGGATCATGCCGAACTCACCGAGCAGGATCTGGTCGGGCGCTACGCGATTGCGTTTGGCCCAGTCGGCGACCTGGTCGAACGGGCGCTGGATCAAGGCGTCGAGCTTTTCGGGCGTGTCGAGTTCGGCCAGCTGCTCGTCTAGGTAAGCGAGCATGCCGGCGCGGCGATGAAGAGGGGCTTCGTTCTCAATGCGTTTGCGGATTGTCTCGCGTGTTTTGTCCGTGGACGCGTCGAGCGGGTAGGGGAGGCCGGTCACATAGCGGATGAAGTCGCCCGCCCACTCCGCGCCCTGATGGGTAAGGAGGAAGGGCTGGTAGGAATGAAAGGTCCAGATGACGTTCTGGTCCGGAATGTCCTTCGCTTTCATCGCGACCAGCCCCTCGGCATTTCCCGCGCAGCCCCCGGTGAGAACGAGGGTGAGCTTGGTGGCGGACGAGCGGGCGGCGGCATAGAGTTTCAGCAATCGGTCGCGCCAGTCGGCGTTGCCGGCCTCGTCGCACACCGTGCCAGGCTCGTTCATGAGTTCGAGCGCAACGCGCGACGGGTCTTCGTTTGCAAGGGTGCGGCCCATGCGGCGGGTAAGCTCGATGTAGCGGCCGAAGGTCTCGGTTGAGCCGAGCACGCCGGACATGCTGTTGGCGGGATTGTCGTCACGCTCGATCAGGTGCAGATCGACGATGACCTTCAGGCCGGCTGCGTTGATCATGCGCACGGCATCGTGAACTTCGGCGAACAGGCGGTCATGCAGGGCTTGCGCCTTGTTGGACAGAAACGGTGCGGGATCGATCGGCATGCGCACGAAGTCGAAACCGTCCGCTTTCAGCTTGGCGAGTTTGTCGGGACCAACGAAGCGCTTCCATTCGGGGAAGGGAAAGAGGGCCGTTTCATCATGCCAGCGATCTTCCATCGGCCAGGTGACCCATTGGTCGAGATTGATGCCGCGCTTCATCGTAAAGCTGGCCGCCGGCGAGGGCAGGGCTGCGGCCAGCAGAAGGCCGGCGGCGAGGAGGCAAGTCTTGATCCAGACAAATGATGGTGCCATGCGGCAAGTCATGTCAGCTCGAGATCACAGAGAAAAGACCGCATGACCGATCATGGCGAATTCGACGCCGCCGCTGCCCAAGTGAACCCGAGCGTCGGGCTGGCGGGCACGCTGTTTCCCGGCGGCCATCGCCTGGAAGCGCGCGTTTACTTCGCCGATACGGATTTTTCCGGCGTGGTTTATCATGGCCGCTATCTTGAATTCTTCGAACGCGGACGTTCGGATTATCTGCGGCTCGCCGGCGTGCATCACAAGGAACTGGCGGCCGGTCAGCACGGGGAAGCGCTGATCTGGGTGGTGACGCGCATGGAGATCGATTGGCGCTCGCCGGCACGGATCGACGACATTCTGACGATCGAGACGCGCACGCAGGCGATTTCGGGCGCGCGCATCACCATGGCGCAGGTCATCAAGCGCGGCGCCACCGTGCTGGTGCAAGCCAAGGTGCAGGCTGCGGTGCTCGGGCCCGATGTCCGCCCGCGGCGATTTCCCAAGGAATGGATCGACGCTTTTCAGCCGGACAAGCCCGCCTGAGTTTCATCGTTACCGATCCTTAACCTTACTGCTTCATGAACGAAAGCTGGATGATTAGAGGATTTCGACGCGCCTTCGTTTGACCAAGATTTGCCGAGAGAAGCCGAAACAAGCGTGAAAATGCAGGTTCGGCTTTGTCGGTAGACCAAGTTAGTCGCAGCGCGAGGGTGTTTCACAACCCGCTTCGATCAAGGATCTGTTGAGATGGAAACGTTGCCATTGGCTGCGACAGCCCATGATATGTCGATCTGGGGTCTGTTCTGGCAGGCCGGCTGGATCGTCAAATTCGTGATGATCGGTTTGTTGGTGGCCTCGGTCTGGACCTGGGCCATCGTGGTGGACAAGGTCATCTCGTTCAACCGCATGCGCGCGGCGCTGAACCGCTTCGAGCAGACCTTCTGGTCGGGCCAGTCGCTGGAAGAGCTTTACCGCAGCCTTTCGGACAAGAACACGATGGGCATGGGCGCGATCTTCGTGGCCGCCATGCGCGAATGGAAGAAGAGCTTCGAGAAGGGCGCGCGTTCGCCCATCGGTCTGCAGAACCGCATCGACAAGGCGATGGACCTTGCCCTGACCCGCGAGATGGAGCGCCTTGAGGGCCGCTTGAGCTTCCTCGCCACCGTCGGCTCGGCAGCCCCTTTCGTCGGCCTGTTCGGTACGGTTGTGGGCATCATGACCTCGTTCCAGGCCATTGCCGGATCGAGCTCCACCAACCTTGCAGTTGTTGCGCCGGGTATTGCCGAAGCGCTGCTGGCGACCGCGATCGGCCTCGTTGCCGCTATTCCGGCGGTTATCGCCTACAACAAGCTCTCCACCGATGCCGCGAAGCTGTCCAGCCGCATGGAAGGCTTTTCGGACGAGTTCTCTGCCATCCTTTCGCGCCAAATCGATGAAAAGGTCGTGCAGCGTGCAGCGGCTTAAAGCCCAAGCCCAGCACAAGGAGTGATCTCAGATGGGTATGTCAGTCAGCCAGGGTGCAGGTAAGGGCGGTCGTCGCCGCCGTGGCCGCAAGCACGGCGTGATGTCCGAGATCAACGTTACGCCGATGGTGGACGTGATGCTCGTGCTCCTCATTATCTTCATGGTTGCAGCACCCATGCTGACCGTCGGCGTGCCGATCGACATGCCGGAAACGCAGGCCAAGGCGCTGAATGCCGATACGCAGCCGATCACGGTGACCGTGAACCAGGCCGGCCAGGTTTATCTGCAGGAAACCGAGATCCCGGCGGAAGAGATCGTGGCCAGGCTGCAGGCGATCGCGCAGACCGGCTATGAAGAGCGCATCTTCGTGCGCGGCGACAAGTCGGCGGATTACGGCATGGTGATGCAGGTCATGGCGCGCATCAACGCGGCCGGCTACCGCAATCTCGGCCTCGTGACGCTGCCGGACCAGACGAACTGAGATGGACATGAAGGCGGGGCTCACCACATCGGTAGTTCTGCATGCGGCAGCGCTTGGCATTGGCCTGCTGACGCTGTCGGCGCCTGCGCCGCTTGACGCGGGTTCGCAGGAGTCGTTTCCGGTCGATATCGTGCCGATGGCCGAATTTGCCGAAAGCGTGAAGGGCGACAAGGAAGCACCGGTTTCCGAAAAGCCGGCGCCTGTTCCCACCACGCGGCCTGAAACGATGGCCGAAGCGCAGAATGTCGGCGACAACGATGCCGACCTTTCGACGCCACCGACCGACAAGCCCGCCAAGCGCGAAGTCGAAACGGCCGCCGCGCCACCGCCTGCGCCCGAGCCGACGCCGAAGCCCGTTGAAGAGCAGAAGCCGGAACCGAAGCCGGAGCCAATTCCAGAACCAACACCGGCGCCCGAGCCGACACCTGCACCGACGCCGGAACCCACACCCGCGCCAGAGCCTGTGGTGAAGCCCGAGCCTGCGCCGGAAAAGCCGGAACCGGCTCCGCAGGCGGAAGCCTTGCCGCTGCCGACCAGCGCGCCGGCACCGCAGACCCGCCCGCAGCAAGAGCCGCCGAAGCCGGTGCAAACCGCCAAGGTCGAGGAAAAGCCGAAAGAGCCGGAAAAGAAGAAGCCGGAAGAAGCCAAGAAGTCCGACAAGCCGAAGGATACGGCTGCGTCTTCTAAGCCGAAGTCGGAAGAAAAGACCTTCGACGCGGATGAGGTTGCGGCGCTCCTGAACAAGGCTGCCGCACAGGGCGGTGGCGCCAAGCGTTCCACCGAAACCGCTTCGCTCGGCGGCAAGCAGACCACGGGCGCTAAGCTGTCGCAAAGCGAGATGGGCGCATTGTCGAGCCAGTTGGCCGGCTGCTGGTCGATCCCGGCCGGTGCCGAAGGCGTCGAGTCCATGCGCGTGAGCGTGCGCTTCCGCCTCGATCCGACCGGCAAGCTCGATGGCGAGCCGGTGGTGGACACGTCGAGCGGCAATTCCGCGTTCGACCGCAGTGCTGTCCGCGCCGTTCAGAAGTGCAATGCCGAAGGGCTGCAGGTTCCCGCCAGCAAGGCCGAAGTCTGGGCCAGCGGCGTCGTTGTTAATTTCGATCCGAGCGAGATGTTCTGACCTTCGAGGCCAGGACCGCTCCCGACCATGAGACCAAGAGGCTGGATGGAATGATCCGAAAACTCAGAGTTCTTTTCGCTGTTGCCACTGTCGCCATGAGCGCCGGCTTTGTTGTGGCACCGGCCCATGCCCAGCTCGTCATCGACGTCAACAAGGGCAATGTCGCGCCTCTGCCGATCGCCATCACCGACTTCGTGTCGGCCGATGCGATGGGTGCCGAGATCTCGTCGATCGTGACGGCGGATCTGAAGCGCTCCGGCCTGTTTGCGCCGATCGCCAAGTCGGCCTTTATCGAGAAGATTTCCAATCCGGATGTCGCGCCGCGCTTCCAGGACTGGCAGGTCATCAATGCGCAGGCGATCGTCACCGGCCGTGTCACCAAGGAAGGCGATGGCCGTTTGCGCGCCGAGTTCCGCCTGTGGGACACGTTTGGCAACAAGCAGATCACCGGCGAGCAGTTTTTTGCCAATCCGCAGAATTCGAGGCGCGTCGCCCATATCATCGCCGATGCGATCTATGAGGCCCTGACGGGCGAGAAGGGCTATTTCGACACGCGCGTCGTTTACATCGACGAAGCGGGCTCAAAGACCCAGCGCGTGAAGCGTCTGGCCATCATGGACCAGGACGGCGCCAACAAGCGCTTCCTGTCGGACGGCAAGACCATTGCCCTGACGCCGCGCTTTTCGCCGACGCGCCAGGAAATCACCTACATGTCTTATGAAAGCGGTCAGCCGCAGGTGTACCTGCTGCAGATCGAAACCGGACAGCGCGAGCTGGTCGGCAACTTCCCGGGTATGACTTTTGCGCCGCGCTTTTCGCCCGATGGCCAGAAGGTCATCATGAGCCTTCTGCGCGACGATGGTAACTCCAACATCTTCACCATGGACTTGCGCAGCCGCAACACGATGCGCCTGACCAATTCCAACGCCATCGACACTTCGCCCTCCTATTCGCCGGATGGCTCCAAGGTGGTGTTTACGTCGGATCGCGGCGGCCAGCCGCAAATCTATGCGATGGGTGCTGACGGTTCGGGTGCGACCCGCATTTCGTTCGGCGGCGGCAGCTATTCCACGCCGGTCTGGTCGCCGCGTGGTGATCTGATCGCCTTTACCAAGCAGACAGGCGGTGACTTCCAGATCGGGGTGATGCGCACCGATGGTTCGGGCGAGCGCATCCTGTCGTCAGGTCACCTGCAGGAGGGCCCGACATGGGCACCGAATGGCCGTGTCTTGATGTTCTTTCGAGAAAGTTCGGGTGGACCAAAGCTTTATTCTGTCGATCTGACCGGTCGCAACGAGCAGCCAATCCCGACATCCGGCTTCGGTTCCGACCCGGCCTGGTCGCCGCTTCTGGAATGATCGGAGCGGTCCGTACTGAATTTGGGATGGAGGCTCCTTCGTGGGCCTCCTTCTTTTTGTCACGTTTGCGCCGCATTGCGGCAGGTATGCCGGCGATTCGCATAGGTCATTTTCGCTCGGCCGCGCATTCAGTTACACGGCAGAAACAGATAATTAACCTTGTTCGTTGAATCAGCATTAACCCAAACGTGGTTACTTCGACCTCAACGAATTCACTCGAATGCTCAGGAGATGGCGATGCGCCGTATCGCAGCAATTACCCGCAACCCGGTCGCTATCGCTTTGCTTGCAACGCTGGCGGTTGCCGGCTGCGCCAACAAGAAGAACAACCTGCCCAACAGCAGCTCCGAACTCGGCCTCAACGGCGGTCGCGGTGCTGGCGCGGCAACGCCGGGCTCCAGCCAGGACTTCACGGTCAATGTCGGCGACCGCATCTTCTTCGACACCGACTCCTCGGCCATTCGTGCCGATGCACAGCAGACCCTGTCGCGTCAGGCCCAGTGGCTGCAGCAGTATTCCAGCTACGCGATCACCGTTGAAGGTCACTCCGACGAGCGCGGCACGCGCGAATACAACCTGGCACTCGGCGCTCGTCGCGCAGCAGCTGCCCGTGACTTCCTCGCTTCGCGCGGCGTTCCGTCCAACCGCATCCGCACCATCTCCTACGGCAAGGAACGTCCGGTCGCCGTTTGCGACGACATTTCCTGCTGGTCGCAGAACCGTCGCGCCGTCACCGTGCTCAACGGCGCCGGCAGCTGATTGTCGCATTAATGCCGCATGAACAGGTGAAAAGGCGGTCCTCGGATCGCCTTTTTGCTGTCATGCGGTTCCAACCCCATCTGCCAACAAAATTTGGCCGAAGTCCCGGGTGCAGCTCATCTCCAACCTGCAAAGCAACGGTTCTCCAACGGCCGGATTGATCGATCGAGAGACACGGATGATTTTAGCAAAGACCTTCAAAGGCAAACTGGTTCTCGGGCTCATGGCCGTGCCGCTGCTGTTGTCAGCAGCCCCGGCATCCGCGCTGACCGGCCAGTCTCCCGCTGCCTCGCACACCGCTGCCGGACAGGAACTGGCGCTTCTCAACGGCTTGTTCGAGCGTCAGGCTCCGGCACCGCGTCAGGGCCGCGCCGATGTGCAACTGGCGCAGGCCGGCGACCCTCGCGTTCAGGCGCTGGAAGAACAGGTCCGCTCGCTGAACGGCAAGCTAGAAGAGTTGAACTTCCTGATCCTGCAAACGCAGGAACAGTTGCGCAAGCAGCAGGAAGACAATGAATTCCGCTTCCAGGAGCTGGAAGGCGGCAAGAGCGGGGGCGCCAAGGCTCCGGCCAAGAAGTCCGACCTCGGCACTACCGACACCGGAACCCAGACGGCGAGCGTTCCCCCGCTCGCCACGCCCGACACCTCAGCAGCCGGCACGACTCCGGCTGCAACGCTGCCTTCAGCCGACACCAACAATCAGGTTGCCGCGACCGGTCAAGCAAATGGCGGCCTGCCGAACAATCTCGGCTCGATCCGCTTCGACACCAACGGCAATCTCGTTGGCGGCACAACGAGCGCGGATCCGGTCGATCTCTTAAGCGGCACGCAGACCCCGCCCGCTCAAGCCAACACCAATGTCGCGGCGCTTCCGTCGACGGAGGATCCGGAAGAACTCTACCGCAACTCCTACGAGTTCATCCTGTCGGGCGATTACAAGACGGCTGAAGCCGGGTTCCGCTCTTATATCGACCGCTTCCCCTCGGCCAACCGCGTGCCGGACGCCAATTTCTGGCTCGGCGAGTCGCTTGCCGCGCAGAAACGCCACCGCGAAGCCGCCGAAGTGTTTTTGGCCACCAGCCGTCAGTATCCGGATTCCAAGAAGGCGCCCGACACGCTGCTCAAGCTCGGTATCAGCCTGTCCGCGCTCAAGCAGCGCGAAGTTGCCTGCGCTACCCTGCGCGAAGTCGGTTCGCGTTACCCCAAGGCCTCTGACGCGCTCAAGGAGCGGGTTCGGCAGGAACTCGCAACGAACGGTTGCTGAACCCGGCTCAAGCTTCGGGTTCGGATCTTCGGCCTGAGCGCCTGTTCGGCAAGCTCGGCCTTCTTCAACGCCGATCGGTCATCGTGGCCGTTTCAGGCGGAAGCGACTCCCTGTCGCTGCTTACACTTCTTCACCGCTGGTTTCTTGAACACGGACGCACCAATTTAGCTGTCGCCGTCACCGTGGATCACCGTTTGCGCGCGCAAGCCGCGGATGAGGCGCGCGCCGTCGCTGCCTTCTGCGCAACACGCACCATTCCCCACATCACGAAAGTCTGGTCCGGCGACAAGCCGCAAACCGGTTTGGCTGCCGCCGCGCGTGCCGCACGCTATCGCCTGCTGATCGAGGCCGCTCGCGAGGCCGGAACCGACATCGTGTTGACCGGCCATACGCAGGACGATCAGGCCGAAACGGTCGCCATGCGCGCGCAACGGTCCGCCGGCATCGGCCTTGCCGGTATGGCGCCGGAAACGCTGCTGGACGGTTCGATCTGGCTGATGCGGCCGCTGCTGGGTGTCAGCCGTAGCGCGCTGCGGGAGCATCTCCAGAACTCGGACATTCCTTGGATCGATGATCCCAGCAACAGCAATCCGACGTCCGAGCGCGTGCGGGTGAGGGCAGGGCTGGCGCCAGAGCGAAGGACGCTTCTGGCTGAACAGGCGAAACGAGCAGGGGCTTTGCGGCGCGAGTTGTCCGAGCGGGCTGCTTCACTTCTGGCCGAGCACGTGACGGCAGACGCAGAGGCGGTGATGATCGCGCCGGCCTTCCTGCAAACCCTGGATCGGGATGCGGCAATCCACGCTTTCCGGCTTCTGCTTTGCGTTCTCGGTCGGCAGCCGCATTGGCCTGACCTCCCGCGTGCCACCCTGTTGTTCGATCAGTTGGGCCTGCTTGGCTTCTCCGGATCGCTGGCCGGCTGCGTCGCGCGCCATCGCCGCGCGGGGATCACGGTGCGGCCGGAGCGTCGTGACGCTAGCGATCACGGCACGATCACGACGATGTTTGCCGCAACGGTGCTGCGACCAATCGTTCCTGGCTTCGACCTCGCCGCCATGCAGGCCTTGGCGAAGATGTTGAAGGCAAACGATTTGCCGGCACCGCCTTCCTCCCAACACAATGCGCCATTCCCTTAACCCATCGCGTGTGATCTCCTTGGCAAGGGAGATGGCTCCACCTATGTTACGAGGTAGTTCCCGAAGCGCTGCACCGTTTTTCAGCGCGCTGAGGGAAACCGGGGCGAGATGAACGGGCCGCGAGGCCACAAAGCGGTTCGTGCAAACGGGCCCGACAGGACAAAGAATGAATCCGAATTATCGCAATCTCGCTCTTTGGGCGATTATCGCTGTCCTTCTGATTGCGCTCTTCAATCTGTTTCAAACCCCGCAGCAGCGTGGCGCATCGCGCGATGTCGCTTATTCCGAGTTCCTGCAGGAAGTGGATGCCGGGCGCGTCAAGAGCGTGACCATCGCCGGTGACCGCATTTCCGGCACCTATTCCGACAATGCGACCGGCTTCCAGACCTATTCGCCGGGCGACACCAACCTCGTCCAGCGCCTTGAAGGCAAGAACGTTACCATCACCGCACGGCCGGAAACCGATGGCCAGAGCGGAATTCTCGGCCTGCTCCTGTCCTGGCTGCCGATGATCCTGATCCTGGGCGTGTGGATCTTCTTCATGCGCCAGATGCAGTCCGGTTCGGGCCGCGCCATGGGCTTTGGCAAGTCCAAGGCCAAGCTGCTCACCGAAGCGCATGGCCGCGTGACCTTTGCCGATGTCGCAGGCGTAGACGAAGCCAAGCAGGATCTGGAAGAAATCGTTGAATTCCTGCGCGATCCGCAGAAGTTTCAGCGTCTCGGCGGCAAGATCCCGCGCGGCGTATTGCTCGTAGGCCCTCCCGGTACGGGTAAGACGCTGACTGCGCGTGCCGTTGCCGGTGAAGCCAATGTGCCGTTCTTCACGATCTCCGGCTCTGACTTCGTTGAAATGTTCGTCGGCGTGGGTGCAAGCCGCGTGCGCGACATGTTCGAGCAGGCCAAGAAGAACGCGCCCTGCATCATCTTTATCGACGAAATCGACGCGGTCGGCCGTCATCGCGGCGCCGGTCTCGGCGGCGGCAATGACGAGCGCGAACAGACGCTCAACCAGCTGCTGGTCGAGATGGACGGCTTCGAGGCCAATGAAGGCGTGATCCTGATCGCCGCCACCAACCGTCCGGATGTACTCGATCCCGCGCTGCTGCGTCCAGGCCGCTTCGACCGTCAGGTCACGGTGCCCAATCCGGACGTCAACGGTCGCGAGAAGATCCTCAAGGTTCACGTCCGCAATGTGCCGCTGGCGCCGAATGTCGACCTCAAGATCTTGGCACGCGGTACGCCGGGCTTCTCCGGCGCCGATCTCATGAACCTCGTCAACGAGGCGGCCTTGATGGCTGCGCGGCGCAACAAGCGTCTGGTCACAATGGCCGAGTTCGAGGACGCCAAGGACAAGGTGATGATGGGCGCCGAGCGTCGCTCGCTCGCCATGACGCCTGAGGAAAAGAAGAACACCGCCTATCATGAAGCCGGCCACGCGATCATCGCGCTGATGCTGTCGTCGACGATCGACCCGATCCACAAGGCGACGATCATTCCACGCGGTCGTTCGCTCGGCATGGTGATGACGCTGCCGGAATCCGATCGCTACAACTGGACCTATGAAAAGGCGATTGCCCGCCTGGTCATGCTGTTCGGTGGCCGCGAAGCCGAGATCATTACCTTCGGCAAGGAGAAGGTCACCACGGGTGCCGCAGGCGACATCCAGATGGCGACCGGCCTTGCCCGCTCGATGGTGATGGAATGGGGCATGTCCGAGAAGCTCGGCCGCGTTCGCTATAAGAGCAATGACCAGGAAGTGTTCCTCGGCCACTCGGTTGCGCAGAGCAACAACATGTCCGAGGAAACCGCTCGTTTGATCGACGAAGAAGTGCGCCGCCTTATCGAGTATGGCGAAACGGAAGCGCGCAAGATCATCACGGAAAACCACGACGCGTTCATCGAGATCGCGGAAGGTCTGCTGGAATACGAGACGCTGACGGGCGACGAGTTGCGCGGCATGCTGGAAGGCAAGAAGCCGGCCCGCGACCTTGGCGACGATACGCCGCCTTCGCGTGGATCTGCCGTGCCGAATGCCGGTTCCACCGGCGGCCGCCGCAAAAAGGGTGGCGAAGAGCCGGAAGGCGGGATGGAGCCGCAGCCGCAGGGCTGAGGTTCCCGCCTCGAAAGGCTTCAACAATCAAAATGCCAGCGGTGATCCTGCTGGCATTTTACGTTTTATATCCAAGCTTTGATCCTTGCGCCAACCTTGCCTTGTAGTGGGTTGCTTAGGAAGAAGTAACATCTGCTCATATAATGTGATGCTCGCATCTTGCGATTCCGTGTCAAAGCAAACGCCATGACCCAAACCATTGCGGGCAATCGAACAGCATGAGCAGGAAATATTTCGGAACCGACGGTATCCGCGGAACGGCCAACCAGTTCCCGATGACCGTTGAAGTCGCGATGAAGGTCGGCATGGCTGCAGGGCTTTGCTTCCATCGCGGCAATCACCGCCACCGCGTGGTGATCGGCAAGGACACGCGTTTGTCCGGCTATATGATTGAGAACGCGCTGGTCGCGGGCTTCACGGCTGCGGGCATGGACGTGTTTCTGCTTGGGCCCATTCCGACGCCGGCCGTCGCGATGCTGGCGCGCTCGCTGCGCGCCGATCTGGGCGTGATGATCTCGGCCTCGCACAACCCCTACAACGACAACGGCATCAAGCTGTTCGGCCCGGACGGCTACAAGCTGTCGGACGAGATCGAAGCGCGCATCGAGGCGATGCTCGACCAGAAGGAGCCGTTGCAGGTCGCGGCACCCGATCAGATCGGCCGCGCCAAGCGTATCGACGGCGTGCATGACCGTTACATCGAATTCGCCAAGCGCACCCTGCCGCGCTCGATGTCCCTGTCCGGCCTGCGCATCGTGATCGATTGCGCAAACGGCGCCGCCTACAAGGTCGCGCCCGCCGCCCTTTGGGAACTCGGCGCCGAGGTCATCGCGATCCATGACGAGCCGGATGGCATCAACGTCAACAAGGAATGCGGTTCAACCCATCCGTTGAGCCTGTCCAAGAAGGTTCACGAAGTGCGCGCCGATATCGGCATCGCGCTCGATGGCGATGCCGACCGCATGATCATCGTCGATGAAAACGGCACGTTGATCGATGGCGACCAGATCATGGCGCTGATCGCCGAAAGCTGGGCCAAGTCCGGTCGGCTGGCCGGCGGTGGCTTAGTCGCGACAGTGATGTCCAATCTCGGGCTGGAGCGCTTCCTGACCGAACAAGGCCTGTCGCTTCATCGCACCAAGGTCGGCGACCGCTATGTGGTGGAACATATGCGCGCCCACGGCTTCAATGTCGGCGGCGAGCAGTCCGGCCATATCGTGATGTCGGACTTCTCCACGACCGGCGATGGCCTCGTTGCCGCTCTGCAGGTTCTGGCCTGCATCAAGCGCGAGGGACGGCCGGCATCGGAAGTCTGCGCCAAGTTCGAACCGGTGCCGCAGGTTTTGAAGAATGTTCGCTTCTCCGGCGGCAAGCCGCTCGAAAGCAAGCCGGTTCAGAAGATGATCGAAGACGTGCGCTCGCGCTTGGGCGAGGGCGGTCGTCTCGTGATCCGTCCTTCCGGCACCGAACCCCTGATCCGCGTCATGGCGGAAGGCGACGATCGCAATCTCGTCGAGACCGTGGTCAACGACCTGATCGGCGTTATCGCTGACCAGCGCGCGGCCTGAATATTAGCTATGCTGCAAACAAAGCCGGCCTCCAGGCCGGCTTTTTTGTTGCTGCACAGATAAACTGGTCGATAATCGTGGTTAAGGAAGACGGTTAAGCGTGATTTAACCAATGAATGTCATCGTTCCCAAAGTTCATCCGGCGCCGTGCGATCGGCGAACGTTCAGGGGTACGACGATGTTCAATTTCCGCATGCCGTTGGCCGGCGCATTGCTGCTCGGCAGCCTGGCAGTTCCGGCTGTTGCTGCCGATCTCTACGAGCCGGTGCCCGTCGAAGCACCTGTTGCCGCTCCGCAATATGGCGGTTGGTATCTGCGCGGCCATGTCGGCATGAGCAACCAGAAGCACAAAGGTCTGGACTACGACTATTTCGACGTCGACGGTTTCACGCAGAACTGGCTGGATGATGGCGATTTCGACTCGGCCCCGATCGGGGGTGGCGGTGTCGGTTACCAGTTCAACAACTGGCTGCGCGCGGATGTCACCGCCGAGTTCCGCGGCAAGTCGAGCTTCCATGCGCTCGACAGCTTCACAGAAGATGCAACGGGCGACCTTGTCGGCACCAACTCCTACTCGGCAACCAAGTCGGAATGGCTTCTGCTTGCCAACGCTTATGTCGATCTCGGTGAATTCCGCGGAATCTCGCCTTATATCGGCGCCGGTATCGGTGCATCGCGCAATACGATCTCGAACTTCAACGACACCAATGTATTCGCAGGCGGCGGTGGTTATGCGCCCAAGGATTCGCAGTGGGAGTTCGCTTATGCGCTGCATGCCGGCTTGGGCTATGCGGTGACCGATCGCCTGATGATGGATCTCGGCTACAGCTTCGTTCACCTGGGTGACGGCAAGACAGGCGAGGCGCGCAATTACGATGCCGCCTTCTCGCGCCCGAATGACGGCTTCACCTTCAAGGATCTCTACTCCCACGACTTCAAGCTGGGCTTCCGCTACAAGTTCAACTGACCCTGTAGCACGCGCTTCGACCAAGGCCCGGCATCCTGTGCCGGGCCTTTTTCGTTGCGGAAAAGCATCAGCCGCCGTTTCGCCGTTATGCTTAACCGGCGGTTAACCCACATAGTTAATGATTGCCTGATCAGGAGACCGGCACCCGCCGCTGATCAGGAGACTATGTCGATGCAATCAGGTCTGCGCCTCTTTTTACCCGCCGCTTTGGCCGCAGCGCTGGTTACCCCTTCGCAGGCAGCCGATTACGATCCGCCGATCATCATCGACGACGCTCCGGAAGTCGTTCCGGTGGAGGTCGGCTCCGGCTGGTATCTGCGCGGCGATGTCGGCTACACGATCTCCGACGGCTCGGATAATGGCGGCGGTGGTGCCTTCGACTTTGACGAGGACCATACGAGCGTCTTCGGCGGCGGCGGTATCGGCTATCATTTCACCGACTATTTCCGGGCCGACATCACCGGCGCCTTCCTTCAGCAGGAAGAAGCGAGGCTTGATCTTGGCGATCTGCGCGGCAGCATCAAGTCGACGATGAGCTATGGCATGGCCACAGGCTATGTCGATCTCGGCACGGTCGTTGGCATCACGCCCTATATTGGTGCGGGCGCCGGCTTCATCTATTCGCACAACACCAATTCCGGCGATGTCGCGTTTGCAGACTTCCCCGGCGCCTATCCAGATGACGACTTCGCCTTCGCCTACACGCTCAATGCCGGTTTCGCTTACCGCATGACCGAGAACCTGTCGCTCGATGTCGGCTACCAGTATCTGAACTCCCCGGACGCCAAGTACTTCTCGGCTTCCAGCGACGGTTACGTCGATGAGGGGTTCGACATGCACCAGGTCAAGGTCGGTTTGCGCTACGACCTCTGGTAACAGGCCAACCAGGCGAGATCAGGCGGCGGGCTTCGGCTCGCCGTTGTCGTTTCCGCAAATAGCTTGGTTGCGACGCTTTGTTTGTTCTTGACGGCAAGGCGCTTCATCAATAAACACGTCCGTGGGCCACACCTCCCCAACGAGGTGCCGACTATCTGGAAGGATAGACCACGATGACGACACAGACCAAGCCGGCATTGCGCCCGGCCAATCCCCAATTTTCTTCTGGACCTTGCGCCAAACGACCGGGATGGTCGTTGGATGCCCTGAGCGATGCCGCACTCGGCCGCTCGCATCGCGCCAAGGTCGGCAAATCCAAATTGCAGGAAGCGATCGACCTCACGCGTGAGGTGCTGCAGGTGCCGGCGGATTACCGCATCGGCATTGTACCGGCTTCCGATACCGGCGCTGTCGAAATGGCGCTCTGGTCGCTGCTCGGCGCGCGCGGTGTCGATGTTCTCGCTTGGGAAAGCTTCGGTTCGGGCTGGGTGACGGACGTAGTCAAGCAGCTCAAGCTTCCTGACGTCCGCACAATCGATGCGCCCTATGGCGCGCTGCCAGATCTCACGACGGTCGATTTCAACCGTGATGTGGTGTTCACCTGGAACGGCACGACCTCCGGCGTGCGTGTGCCCAATGCCGACTTCATCCCCGCCGACCGTCAGGGCCTGACGATTTGCGACGCGACCTCGGCAGCGTTCGCGCAGCGGCTCGACTTCGCTAAGCTCGACGTCGTGACCTTCTCCTGGCAGAAGGTGCTTGGCGGCGAGGCGGCGCATGGCATGCTGATCCTCAGCCCGCGTGCCGTTGAACGGCTGGAAAGCTACAAGCCGGCCTGGCCGCTGCCGAAGATCTTCCGCCTGACCTCCGGCGGCAAGCTGATCGAAGGCATCTTCAAGGGCGAAACGATCAACACGCCCTCCATGCTTTGCGTGGAAGACTACATCGACGCGCTGAATTGGGCGAAGTCGATCGGTAGCCTTGAAGGCCTGATTGGACGTGCTGACGCAAACTTCGCGGCGCTCGACCGCTTCGTGGCCGACAGCGACTGGCTGGGTCATCTGGCGGTGGAGCCGGCAACGCGCTCCAACACCTCCGTTTGTTTGTCGATCACCGATCCTGAGATCGAGGCTCTGGATGCCGACGGCAAGGCGGCCTTCGCCAAGGGTCTCGTTTCTGTGCTGGAAAAAGAGGGCGTCGCGCTCGATATCGGTGCCTATCGCGATGCCCCTCCCGGTCTGCGCATTTGGTGCGGCGCGACCGTCGAGACGGCCGATATCGAGGCGCTTCTGCCTTGGCTGGATTGGGCTTTTGCCGCCCAGAAGGCAAAGCTCAAGGCTGCTGCCTGACGCTTCCGCGATGCGGCTCCGGCCGCTTCGCTCACCACAACATTCTCCGATCTTTTTTCTTCGCTTCGCCCTTTGGTGCTGAGAGGCGAAATCCAACGCAAAGGACCTTCCTATGCCTCGCGTACTCGTTTCCGATAAACTCTCCCCGACCGCCGTTCAGATCTTCAAGGATCGCGGCGTCGATGTCGACTACCTGCCGGATCTCGGCAAGGACAAGGAAAAGCTGCTTGCCGTCATCGATCAGTATGACGGTCTGGCCATCCGCTCGGCCACCAAGGCGACGGAAAAGCTGATCAATGCCGCGACCAAGCTGAAGGTGATCGGCCGCGCCGGTATCGGTGTCGACAATGTCGACATCCCCGCTGCCAGCCGCAAGGGCATCATCGTGATGAACACGCCCTTCGGCAATTCGATCACGACCGCCGAACACGCCATTGCCCTGATGTTCGCGCTCGCCCGCCAGCTGCCGGAAGCCAATGCTTCCACTCAGGCCGGCAAGTGGGAAAAGAACCGCTTCATGGGTGTCGAGATCACCGGCAAGGTGCTGGGTGTGATCGGCTGCGGCAATATCGGTTCGATTGTGGCCACGCGCGGCGTCGGCCTCAAGATGCGCGTCATCGCCTTCGATCCGTTCCTGTCGGAACATCGCGCGGAAGAACTCGGTGTCGAAAAGGTCGAGCTCGACGATCTGCTGAAGCGCGCCGACTTCATCACCCTGCACACGCCGATGACGGACAAGACCAAGGGCATCATCAATGCCGAGGCCTTTGCCAAGATGAAAAACGGCGTGCGCATCATCAATTGCGCACGCGGCGGTTTGATCGTCGAGGCCGATCTCGTTGAAGCCCTGAAGAGCGGCAAGGTCGGCGGTGCGGCCGTCGATGTGTTCGAAACCGAGCCGGCAACAGAAAACCCGCTGTTCGGCATGGAAAATGTGGTTGCAACGCCGCATCTCGGCGCATCGACTTCGGAAGCGCAGGAGAATGTCGCGCTGCAGGTTGCCGAGCAGATGGCCGACTACCTGATCAAGGGCGCGGTCACCAACGCGATCAACATGCCGTCAATCACCGCCGAGGAAGCGCCGCGCTTGAAGCCGTTCGTGAAGCTCGCCGAAGTGCTCGGCGCCTTTGTCGGCCAGGTGACCGAAGATCCGATCACGGAAGTCGAGATCCTGTTCGACGGCGCAACCGCCACCATGAACACGCGTGCGCTGATCAGCGCAGCCCTGGCCGGCCTGATCCGGCCGCAGGTGGCTGACGTCAACATGGTGTCGGCGCCGATCATGGTAAAGGAGCGCGGCATCATCGTGTCCGAGGTCAAGCGCGACAAGTCCGGCGTGTTCGACGGCTATATCAAGCTGACAGTGAAGACTGAGAAGATGTCGCGCTCGATCGCCGGCACCTGCTTCTCCGACGGCAAGCCGCGCTTCATCCAGATCAAGAACATCAACCTCGATGCCGAGGTCGGCCAGCACATGCTCTACACCACCAATGCCGATACGCCGGGCATGATCGGCCTTCTTGGCACCGTGTGCGGCAGGAACGGCGTCAACATCGCCAACTTCCACCTCGGCCGCGATCATCCGGGCGGCGACGCGATTGCGCTCTTGTATCTCGACGCGCCGTTCCCTGAGGCGGTCATTCAGGAACTGAAGGATCTCAACGCGATCCAGTCCGCCAAGCCGCTGACCTTCGACGTGGCCCCGGCCGCTTAAGGCGAAACGACGATGAGGCTCGTCAGTCCCAAGGATTGACGAGCTTCAGCCCTAGACCTTCGAAATCGCGGATGTTGCGCGTGGCGAGTGTGGCGTTGTTGGCAAGAACGATGCCGGCGATCTGGGTGTCTGGAAAATCTAGGTTGCGGCCGACGGAATGAGCGTTGGCAAGGAGCGTGGCGGTAAATTCGGCTGCGTCTTGATCAAAGGCGAGAACCTCTTGCAGGTATTGCCTGCGCAAGGTCTGGAGGCTTTCCGTAAGTTCCCGCCGTTTTCGTCCAAACGGCAGTCGATGGATGCCGTAGTTCAATTCCATGATCGTGATGGACGTCGTTCGGACCAGCCGTTCAGGCCACTGGTTGAGCCATCCCGCGATATCGGGATGGTCGCTCGGCTTCATGAGAGCCGACACTACATTCGTATCGAGAACTATCATTCGTCGAAGCTGAATGGCTTATAGGGCTGATGTGGGAGCCGGGGCAATTCCTCGCCTTCCCAGTCGATGTGCCGAAACAGATCCGCAATCTTGGTGCCAATTCCGCGTGTATCCTCAGCCTCGACCGGCGCAAGCTGCCCAACCAAAATCGTCCGCGCCTCTTCTTCCATGCTCACACCATGCGCCTTGGCGCGGCTGCGCAGGCGTTCTTTGACCTCATCGTCGAGGCGGCGGATGAGAAGCTGGGCCATCGTTTCTGCTCCGTGATATCAGCTTGCAGACCAATGATATCACTCGGTGCGTTCAAGGTCGAGTCAGACTCCGCCGCTCAGCCAGTGCGATGCCGGCCAGGATCATGGCGAGCGCGATCGCGTGGTAGAGGTGGAACTCTTCGCCGAGGATCAGCACGGCCAGCAGTGCGCCCCATAGAGGCAGCAGGTTGATGAAGAGGCCGGCGCGGTTCGAGCCGATCAGTTCGACGCCCTTGATGTAAAGCACCTGTCCCAGCAGGGACGGGAACAGCACGATGAAGGCGATCAGCGCCGAGCCCTCCAGATCCGGCAGGATGGTCGAACCGGATGCCGCTTCCAGTGCCAGGAAGGGCAGGGCGGATAGTGTCGCGCCCAGGCACAGCATGATCATCAGGCTCGTCCAGTGCAGCATCGGCTTGGCTTTGAGGGCCGCGGTGTAGAAGCCGTAGGCGATGATGGCGAGCAGCATCAGCGCATCGCCGAAGTTGACGTTGAGCGTGACTAGGTTTGCCCATTCGCCGCGCAGGGCAATCACCAGCACGCCGATGAAGGACAGCGAAAAGCCGAGTACCTGTTCAAGATGCACCCGGCTGCCGAACAGCGCGAAGCTTGCGGCGAAAACGAACAAGGGCATGCCGCCCTGCAGAATGCTCGTATTCACCGCCGTCGTGAAATGCAGCGCGTAATACAGCGCGACACTGAAGCCGGTGAAGCCGATCGCGCCCCAACTTAGCAGATAGACCCAGCGTGCGCGGATCAACGCCCAGTCGCGCTTCAGCTGACTCGCTTGCGTGGCGAGCAGGATGAGGAAAACGGCGCCCCATCGCACCGTCACCAATACCATCGGCGACACATGCCCAACAGCGAGCTTGCCGGCGATGGAATTGCCGGCCCAAAGCAGCATCGTCAGTGCCAGAAGAGGATAGGCTGTTTTGCGCATGGATGCTCCCGACTGCAGGGGAGGCAGTAGCGGGGAAGGCTCGCGTAAGTAAATGGTCAGCCGCCTGAGTTTGTTGTGCCTGACTTTGCCCAAATCGTTAATCAAGGGTCGCGCAACGGCAGTCCAGCGGTTATAGAGGCGTCTGTTTTCAACTGTTTGCGGCTTGTTTGACCGCGAGAACCTGTACGGAAGATAGCATGGCCAACGTAGTGGTCGTCGGCTCGCAATGGGGCGATGAAGGCAAGGGCAAGATCGTAGACTGGCTGTCGGAGCGCGCCGATGTGGTGGTCCGCTTTCAGGGCGGCCACAATGCCGGTCATACGCTGGTCGTGGATGGCAAGACCTACAAGCTTTCGCTTCTGCCGTCCGGCGTCGTGCGTCCCGGCAAGCTTTCGATCATCGGCAGCGGCGTGGTGTTTGATCCGCATGCTTTCGTGGCTGAACTCGAGCGCATCCGCGCGCTGGGCGTTGAGATCGGGCCGGACCGGCTCAAGATCGCCGAAAACACGCCGCTGATTCTGTCGCTGCATCGCGAGCTCGACGGGTTTCGCGAGGATGCCGCATCGAATTCCGGCACCAAGATCGGCACGACGCGTCGCGGCATCGGCCCGGCCTATGAAGACAAGGGCGGCCGCCGTGCGATCCGTATCATGGATCTTGCCGAGCCTGACACGCTGCCGATGAAGGTCGACCGCCTGCTGACGCATCACAATGCGCTGCGCCGCGGCCTCGGTCATCCGGAAGTGGCGCATGAAACGATCATGGCCGAGCTGACATCGGTGGCCGGCGAGATCCTTCCTTACATCGACCGCGTCTGGAAGGTACTGGACGACAAGCGCCGCGCTGGCGAGCGCATCCTGTTCGAAGGCGCGCAGGGCACCTTGCTCGACGTCGACCACGGCACCTATCCCTTCGTGACCTCATCCAACACGGTGGCTGGTCAGGCTGCGGCCGGGTCGGGCGTCGGGCCTGGCGCGATCGGCTATGTGCTGGGCATCACCAAGGCCTATACGACGCGTGTGGGCGAAGGGCCGTTCCCAAGTGAGCAGGACAATGAAGTCGGCCAGTTCCTGGGCGAGCGTGGCCATGAATTCGGCACAGTTACCGGGCGTAAAAGGCGCTGCGGTTGGTTCGATGCGGTGCTTGTTCGCCAGGCGGTCGCCGTCAACGGCATCGACGGCATCGCGCTGACCAAGCTCGACGTGCTGGATGGGTTGGACGAGATCAAGGTCTGCACCGGCTATCGTCTGGACGGTGAGGTGATCGACTATCTGCCGGCCAGCCAGGGCGCGCAAGCTCGGGTCGAGCCGATCTACGAAGTGCTCGAGGGCTGGCAGGGCACCACGAAGGGTGCCCGCAGCTGGAATGACCTGCCGGCGCAGGCAGTCAAATATGTGCGCCATATCGAGGAATTGATCGGCGCGCCGGTGGCGCTTCTTTCAACCAGCCCGGAACGCGACGACACGATCCTTGTGACCGATCCGTTTCAAGATTAATTCGTGAAACACCAGACGCCGGTGATTTGGCTGGTGTCCCCGCCGAGATAAGGTTTCAACCCGAATGGCAGATTTCGTCGCCGTCCTTAAGAAGACGATCGAAGGGCTGAGCGAAAACACGCCGGAAGTGCGCGCCAAGGTTTATGCCAAGGCGCGCGCGACCATCGACTCCAAGCTGGCAGCGATCAATCCTCCGCCGCCGGCAGCCGTGGCCGAGCGTCAGCGGCAGGCGATCGAAGACGCGATCCAGGCGGTGGAGCAGTATTACGCACCGCCGGAAGAGGATCTCGACGAACTCGATACGCTGTTCGACACCTACCAATCGGACGACGATCATTTCCCCGAGCCGCAGCTTGAACGCGAGCAGCCGGCCGTGCTTCCGCGCACCGGCGAGTTTGCCGTTTCCGAACCACGCCAGGAAGATGCGTATGCGCGCGCGGCACTTCCCGGTGACACGGTCGATGACGAGCCTGCGCTCGATGAGGTCGGTCATGATCGCGAGCGGGATCGTCCGTTTATCCCGCAGCCTGTTTATCGCGACAAGCCGCGTCGTGGCGTTTCCGGCGGTCTGATCGCTGCCGTTCTGGCGCTGCTGGTTCTCGGCGGTGGTGCTTATGCTGCATGGTCAAACAAGGACGCGCTGACGGCCTGGGTCGGCTTGAATGGTGCGGGCGATGTTGCCGAAGGAACGGATCTGCCTGATGATGCGGCGGTGAACGACGAGGCTGCCGGCGGTGCAACAGCCGCCGCGACCGATCCGGCAACGGCGGAAACCACCGAGCCTGAAGCTACGGAAGACGCCGAGCAGCCGCAAGTTGCCGCTGCGACGCCAAGCCAGCCGGAGCAGGCGGCCGCCACACCTGCGGCGCAGCCCGCCGCAAATGGCGCCGAGCCTTTGCGCAAATACACGCAGCGCCTTCAGGCCGATGGCAGCGAGGTCGATCCCGGCCCAGCCGATGGCAGCGTAGCGATCGGCGAGGGCACCTCGGTTGCCGAGCTGACGCAAACCGCGCAAGCAGAAACGCCTGCCGCCAGCGATGCTCCGGCATCCGGTTCTGCTGCACCAACAACGACGCCAGCCGGCACCACGCCTGCCACTTCCGAGCCGACGGTTCAGGTCGGCCAGCGCGCGATCTTCTATGAAGAGCGGACGTCAACTGCGCCGAACACCGCTGAAAGCGGATCGATCGTCTGGTCGGTCGTGCAGGAATCGCCCGGCGGTGATGCGCCGCCCGAGCCAGCCATTCGCGCGGAAGCCACGATTCCCGGCAAGAATATGCAGCTGCGCATGACGATCCGCCGCAATGCCGATCCGACGCTGCCGGCCAGCCACATTATGGAAATGATCTTCCTCACGCCGGAAGGTTTCGAGGGCGGCGGCATCCAGAACGTCGTTCGCGTGGCGATGAAGGATAGCGAGCAGGCCACCGGCAGCCCGCTGCTCGGCATTCCCGCCCGAATCGCGGAAGGCTTCTTCCTTGTCGCGCTGAGCGACTCGCCGGCCGAAATCCAAGCCAACATGACGCTGCTGCGCCGCCAGAACTGGATCGACGTGCCGTTGATCTACAATTCCGGCCGCCGCGCACTCATTACCATGGAAAAGGGTGTGCCCGGCGAACGCGTGTTCGAGGAAGCGATGCGAGCCTGGCAGGCCGCCGGCAATCGCTGAACACAGACATCGAAGCATCAAAAAAGCCCGCCGGGAGCGATCCAGGCGGGCTTTTTATTTAATCAGATAATTGCAGGGATCAGGGATGATCCTGGGATCAGGCGGGTTCCGCCTCGATGGTGCGCAGGGCCTGCGCCTGACGGCGCGCGGCGACCTGAACGGCTTCCTGCACCTTTTCAAAAGCGCGGACTTCGATCTGCCGAACGCGCTCGCGGCTGATGTCAAATTCCGACGACAGTTCTTCCAGGGTCAGCGGGTCTTCCGACAAGCGGCGCGCTTCGAAGATGCGGCGCTCGCGATCGTTCAGGACCGCCATGGCCGACGACAGCATGCTGCGGCGATTATCCAGCTCATCCTGCTCGATCAGCATGGCTTCCTGGCTTTCCGAATCGTCGACCAGCCAGTCCTGCCATTCGCCGCTTTCGCCTTCGCTGGCGCGGATCGGCGCGTTCAGCGATGCGTCACCGGACAAACGGCGGTTCATCGACACGACTTCGGCTTCCGAGACGTTCAGCTTGGTGGCGATCTCGGCAATCTGGTCAGGACGCAGATCGCCATCTTCCAGCGCCTGGATCTTGCCCTTCACCTTGCGCAGGTTGAAGAACAGCCGCTTCTGGTTGGCGGTGGTGCCCATCTTCACGAGGCTCCACGAACGCAGGATGTATTCTTGGATCGAAGCCTTGATCCACCACATCGCGTAGGTGGCCAGACGGAATCCGCGTTCCGGCTCGAACTTCTTCACGGCCTGCATGAGGCCGACATTGCCTTCGGAAATGACTTCGCCGATCGGCAGACCATAGCCGCGATAGCCCATGGCGATCTTGGCCACGAGACGCAGATGGCTGGTCACGAGTTTGTGGGCCGCCTTGGTGTCCTCATGCTCGAGATACCGCTTGGCGAGCATGTACTCTTCCTGCGGCTGCAGCATGGGAAAGCGGCGGATTTCTTCCAGGTAGCGGGACAAGCCGCCTTCGCCGGAAACGATACTGGGTAGTGACTGGGCCATAAAGCACCCTCCTTCTCGAACGGCCTCCTGCTGGCAGGCCTGCCGCGCGCACTCGGATAAGCCATGCGCGACGACGTTCTTATATCAGAACAAATCGAGAAATTGCACTTTTTCTGTGGCACGCAACACAGCGTCACCCAAGCGTGAACGATGCGGCCCAGAGTGTTACAAAGCGCGAAATCCCGCCAGCAATGCAGCCATATCGGCGGGCGGTGGCGCTTCAAACCGCATCGGCTCGCCCGTAACCGGGTGTGAAAAGCCGAGGAGCCAAGCGTGCAGGGCCTGCCGAGGGAATGCAACGACCTGGGCGCGCAACGGTTCCGCCAGCCGGTTGGCCTTGGTGCGAAAAGCTTGACCATAATCCGCATCGCCGATCACGGGGTGACCGAGATGGGCCATATGCACGCGGATCTGATGGGTGCGGCCGGTTTCCAGCGTGCATTCCACCAGGGAAGCCGACGGCGCCGTCTTGTCGCCGAAGGTCTCGGCCACCGCATAATGCGTGACAGCATGGCGCGCATCTTCGCGAGTTTCGCGAACAACCGCGCGCCGGACCCGGTCCGAGGCACGACCAAGGGCCGCGTCGATCGTCCCGGTGGCCCGATCGGGAGTGCCCCAGACCAGGGCCAGATAAGCGCGTTCGAGATCGCCGCTGCGGCCATGGTCGGCAAAGGCGTCCGACAGGACACGATGGGCCTGGTCCGTTTTCGCCGCCACCATGACGCCGCTGGTGTCCTTGTCCAACCGGTGCACGATGCCCGGCCGCTTTACGCCGCCGATGCCCGACAGGCTTTGGCTGCAGTGATGGATCAGCGCATTGACCAGCGTGCCCGTCCAGTTGCCGGCACCTGGATGCACGACGAGGCCCGCCGGCTTATTGATGACGATGAGATGCTCGTCCTCAAACAGCACGTCGAGCGGGATGTTCTCGCCCTGCGGTTCCGGATCTTGCGCCGGCGGCACGTCGATGGTCACGCTCTGGCCGACGCCAAGCTTGCGCTTCTGGTCGCTGACCGGCACCTGATCGATCTGCACTGCGCCGGCCTTGATCAGAGCCTGAATGCGGCTGCGCGAATAATCAGGCGCCATTTGCGCCGACAACCATTGATCGAGCCGCATGCCAGCGCCGTCTTCTTCAACGAGCAAAGTAAGCAGGTCGGTTCCGGCAGTTGCATTCATCTCGGCACCTTCCTTTGCGGCGGCGGCTTCGCTATCACGGCCACTCATTATGGCACGCATCTCCTGGAAGTGAGTTCATGAATCAGCAGGATCCCGATCTCGACGACGACAAGCCGCTCGATCCGGCGGTGGAGAATGTTCGCCGCAAGCTCGTGCGCTTCATGGCGATCAATCTCGGCCTGCTGTTTTTGGCGCTTATGGCGGTCGTGCTGGCAATTGTCTACCGCTGGACCCGAACACCCGAACCCGAAGCAGTCCCTGCCGCCGAAACCGCGACGATCCCGCAAGGCGACGACCGCATCCAGTCCGTGCCCTTAGCTGAAGGCACGCGCGTCACCGGCCAATCCCTGTCCGGCAACCGCGTCGCGCTCGACACGATCGAGCCGAACGGCAACCGTGTTCTGGTGATCTACGACTTCACCGCCGGCCGCATTATTGCCCGCGTCGCCCTGCCGGCACTCTGATCCGCACAGGTTTTTGGCCTGCGCATCAACAGGCCATTGCCTTTTCGCAAAGTGCCGTTTATATCGCGGTCACTCCGGCTAGCGCCCATCGTCTAGCGGTTAGGACGGCGCCCTCTCACGGCGCAAACAGGGGTTCGATTCCCCTTGGGCGTACCACCTCTTCTCCCCATTCAAGCTCTTCAAGCCTTGGTTTCCACGGCTTGCACCACCGTGTTCACGGCGTTGGCATCGGCGTCCGCGTGGGCTGCGTAGCGCTGTGCCAGAAGGGCGCAGATGAAGAGCTGGATCTGGTGGAAGATCATCAGCGGCAGCACGACCAGGGATACGGACTGCCCGGCAAAGAGGATGCCGGCCATGGGCACGCCGGTGGCGAGGCTTTTCTTTGAGCCGCAGAACAGGATCGTGATCTGGTCTTCGCGGCTGAAGCCGAGCAGCTTTCCTAGCAATGCCGTGATCGCGAGGATCAAAGCGAGCAGAATGCAGGCGGTTGCCAGGATCCAGATGAGGTCGGTGCCGTCCACATGCGACCACACGCCCGCCACCATGCCTTCGCTGAAGGCAGCATAAACCACCAGCAGGATCGCGCCGCGATCGGTGAATTGGGTCATGCGCGCATGACGCTGAAGGAACTTGCCGATCAGCGGGCGGCACAGCTGGCCGATCGCGAAGGGCAGCAGGATCTGCAGCGCGATGTCGCCGACCGAGCTCAGATCGAAGCTTTCGCCACCCTGGGCGCCGATGATCAGGCCGACCAGAAGCGGTGTCACAAAGACGCCGGCTAGGTTCGACAGGCTGGCGCTGGTGATGGCGGCTGCGACATTGCCTCTGGCGATCGAGGTAAAGGCGATCGAGGACTGCACGGTCGACGGCAGCAGGCACAGAAACAAGATGCCGAGCACCAGATCATCCGGCAGATGACCGCGTAAGACATGCGACGCGATCAGCCCGAGAACCGGGAAGATGCCGTAGGTGCAGATGAAGACAAGCGATTGCAGCCGCCAATGCAGCAAGCCGGACGCAACGGCTGATGGTGACAGCTTGGCGCCATACAGAAAGAACAGCAGCGCGATGGCCGCGGTCACGACCCAGTCGAGCACGTCGGCTGCGTCGCCGCGCGCGGGCAGCAAGGCTGCCAGGAGCATCGCCCCCAGAAGCATGATCAGGAACGGGTCGAGAAGGATCTTGCGGAGGAGCATTTGCATGGAGGCGGGCTTTCGAGGAATCGAACGGCCCGCACTATGGCATCATTCCCAGCCCATTGCAGGGGCAGACGGGGAAGGATGGATCGTCCAGCCGCGCCCGGTCATCGCAGAGTTGCAACGGCCGCGATGAAGCGGCCGGTGCAAGAGCGGGTCGATTACCGTGCAGCAGCGATGCCGGCAACGACACCCGTCGCCAGGGTGATCAACAGGTAGTCATTGTCGACCTTGACCCAATGCTGGCCGCGACCTGGAGCCCGCAGACCGTGGCGCTTGTAGTCGCGGATCGCCGCGCGCTTGCGCCAATCGGATACACGCTCGCCGCGCTTCCAGCTGTGGCGCTTGGCATCCTGATGCTTCTTCTGGCTGTAATGGTGACCCTGGCGTGTATCCTGGTGACGGCTCTGCGCCTGCGCGACGGGAACAGCGAGCATGGCAACGGCCGCGGTGGACAGAACGAGACGCTTGAAAATCTTGGACATGAGAAACTCCTTGAACTCAACGCATGCTTTTTGAGCCCGTGCTGATGAACGAGGTGTGAATGACTGCATTACAAATCTGTAACTGAATCAGAGGCTTGACTTGCCTCTTCCTGCTTCTAGGAAGCGCCATCGTTCGCTTAAGAAAAAGCTTAGCTGGCTTACAGGATGGTCTGTTCTATGGCTGCCTGGCTGGGCTTGAACGGGCCGTCGAAAGCCAGGGGGCAGCGATGGCGCACCGCGCTGATGGCGATCAGCTGAACCAGTTCTTCATCCGTGTGTTCGCAGTCCGACACGGTTTCGCGCAGATGCGCAACGGCAGCCTTGGTGGAAAGCGGGCGCGACGAGGTACGGCGCAGCAGGATGTAGGCTTCTGTAACCGACCAGGCCGACTGCTCATTGGTGGACGACATGAATGCGGAGCTCCCCTCGAACGCCGCTCATTTAGGAAGCCAGCCTTCTTTTGCGTAGGGCAGACAGTGCGCAAAAAGGGAGGTCTGCTGACACCAAGAGGGGGTAGCCTGGCGGATAACCATCCAAACTTCACACGCAAGGCGCCTCTGTCCCGTTTTCGGGCGCTTGAAGCGGCTGCAGCTCATCCATGACAGCCATAACAGGGGGAATGACCCGGTTGACGCTGCGTCGCTGATGACAGGGTGGGGCTCAGCGCCTAGCTTGTTTTACCATGACCCGCCACATGACGCTGACCCCCGAGCTTGTTGCCTTGAGCGTTCGTCCCGAGCCGGAGCTTGCTCCCGAGCCCGGCATGACGCTTTTGTCCGATGACGAGCTTGATGTGCTGGCGCGTCGCTACGATGCGGAATGCGGCGATGATCCCTTGTGGGTCTTTGCTTACGGCTCACTGATCTGGAAGCCGGACTTCGATGCCACCGGTCATATGCGGGCAAGCGCCTATGGCTGGCATCGCTCGTTTTGTTTGATCATGCGGGGTTGGCGCGGCACGCCGGAACAGCCGGGCTTGATGATGGCGCTGGAGCGCGGCGGGCGTTGCGATGGTGTGATCTATCGCATCGCCGAAGACGACCGCGTGAGCCAGATCCGGCGCATGTTGTGGCGGGAATTGCGCTACCACCAGCATGCCCACATGATCCGCTGGATCACGGTAGACACAGACCAGGGCAAGATGCGCGTTCTGGCTTTTTGGGCAGGACCGACCGGCGAAAACACGGCGCGAAAACTGCCGCTGGCCGACGTCGCCGTAATTCTCGCCCGCGCTTGCGGCCACGCCGGGTCCTGCGCGGAATACCTTTACAACACCGTCGCCCATCTGGAGGCTTTCGGCATCCACGACCGCAATCTCTGGCGCTTGCAGGATCTGGTGGCGCGGGAACTGCGGCAGCTGCATCCCGCTGCTGCGGCTTGAACCAGGCTAGTCGCGCAGGGAAGACAGGTCGGCCGACAAGCGGAAGCGGAAGCCGTCGGGCGCGTAAACCGACTCGCTGCTGCAACGGATCGCGCCGGCCAGACCGGCCTTGATGAGGCGGCTGCCGGAACCAGTGGTGGTGGGCTTCACGACCTGCGGGCCGTTGCTTTCGCTCCAGTCGAGAACGAAGTGCTCGATGCCGTCGCGCATTTCTGCATTCCAGCTGAGATCGATCTGGCCACCTTCCACTGACAAGGCCCCGTGCTTGAAGGCGTTGGTGGCGAGTTCGTGCAGGATCAGCGACAGAGACAACGCCTGCTTGGCGCCCAGTACAATCTTTGGTCCTTCGATGGTGAATTGCTTGTTGCGCAGGTCGCTGTGCAGGTTGACGACGGCATCGGCGATTTCGCGCACACCGGTGCGACCACCCACGCCGACCTGGATCATGTCATGGGCGCGTCCCAGAACCTGGATACGGTCGCTGATGCTCTTGCGCGCGCCGGCCAGATCTTCGGCCGAGCGCATCGTTTGCGACACGATCGCCTGCACCATTGCCAGCTGGTTCTTCATGCGGTGCGCCAGTTCCTGATTCAGCACCTCCTGCTGGCGTTCGGACTGCACGCGGTCGGTTACATCGAGTGCCTGGACGAAAATGCCGTCCACATTTCCGGCTTCATCCCGAAGTGCCTGATATACGAAATCGACGACGCGCTCTTCGAACTTGCCATCCGACAAACGATTGAGCGTGATCGGCATGTTGGTGCCGACATAGGCCTCGCCGGTGCGATACACCGCATCGAGCAGATCGATGAAGCCTTGTTCGGCGATCTCGGGAAGTGCCTCGCGCACGGAACGGCCAACTAGTTCCTTGCGCCCGACCAGATGTTCATAGGACGCGTTGGCCATCTCGAACACGTGCTCGGGACTGCGCAGAACGGCGACACTGCCCGGTGCCTGTTCGAAGACCTGCCGCAACAGATCGCTTTCACGATGATGCTGGCGCCGCGCCATCACCATTCGCGTTGTTTCCGCGCAGGCGCAGAACATGCCGAGCACCGCACCGTCATCGCCGCGCACCGGCGTATAGGAAAAGGCGAAATGTGTTTCCTCGGGATAGCCATGGCGGTGCATGGTCAACTGGATGTCGTCCATCTGCGTGCCGATGCCTTGATAGGCACGCGCAAGAATCGGCTCGATGTCGTCCCAGATATCGAACCACAAATCGCGAAAGGGCTGGCCGAGTGCGGCCGGGTGGCGATTGCCGCACATCGGGGCATAGCCATCATTGTAAAGCGTGATCTGTTCCGGTCCCCACACGATCAGCATGGGCTGAACCGAACCCAGCGCCAGACCAACCGTCGTGCGCAGCTGCGGCGACCACGTGCTTGGAACGCCGAGAGGCGACCGGGCCCAGTCAAAGCCGCGCATCAGCGCACCGCATTCGCCGCCATTTTGCAGAATCGGGTCGTCCACCCAGTCAGTCGTCGTCATCGGTGGGCGTTCATCCAGCTCCGAAGGAACTTACGTCTTAGCGTCATCCACCGGCAGGGTCACCATCATCTGTAAGTGTCGGGCCAGTCCGTCCGACAATCTCCTGACATAAAAAACGCCCGGCTGATGAAGCCGGGCGCTTTTTCATTACCCGCGATCGAAGCGATCAGACTTCGCCGAAGCGTGAGCCTTCACGCGAGTTGTCGCGGGCGATCGAACGCTCTTCGTCGTCGTCCGGCAGGGCTTCATCGGACTCCTGATACGGATTGTCGTCATCCTGGCCGGTTACGTCCTCGGCTTCGTCGTCTTCGATTTCGTCAAGCGAGACGAGGTCTTCATCGTCGTCGAACAGATCGGCTTCGGCGAGATCCGCATCTTCCGTGTCGATCTCGTCGTCACCCAGTAGATCGTCGTCTGCAAGTACGGCACCGTCTTCTGTCCCTGCGGTGTCGGCACCGGGGAGACGGTTCTCGTCGCTGGGCAAGCGATCTTCGTTCAACGCATCGTTTCGGCGATTATCTTGGTCGGCCATGGTGGTCTCCTTCCCGAGACAGGTTGATCGAACCTAGAACCATTCTGGTGGCGGTTTGTTGCGGCCGCACGAGGGCATTTCTGTATGCGTCCTGTCACTTCGATCGGGGAACAAAGCTTGGTCCCATCCGTTCCTAGAACTTCCATTCATTGATTTGAGGACCGATCCATGACGTCTTTCTCGAAATTCCGCGACGATCTTGGAGGCGACGTGAGCGATCAGCTTGCTTCCCTGCAGAAGGAAGTGGCCGTGCTGCGCAAGCAGGTGAGGAAGCAGTCGTCGCAGGTTTATGACGATGCGTCTGAAACCATTGCGGACCTGATCGACAGCTTCCTCACCAACACCAAGGGCGCGCGCAAGGAGCTGTATTCCAAGGCTCGTTTCGTGGAAGCCACAGCCAAGGACAACCCGGTCGCGACAGCCGTTGTCGGCTTCACCATTATCGGCCTTCTGATCGCGCTGTTTTCCTCGCGCCGCTGATCTGAACGACGAGACTGATCCAAGCAGAAGCCGGCCTCGCGCCGGCTTTTTGCTGTTTGAAGCTGACGCCTAGACTCTGCATGACAAGAATTTGCAGCCGCTCTTGTAGCCGATCGGCGGATGATCTTCACTCATCATTGAGCCGATATAAAACTGTCATGTAACTGTTACACAGACCCCCTAAGCCTCCCCTCGCAGCCCGCGGGCAAGACGCCCCACGGTGCATCCGAATTTGAATTTATCCGGAACGGAGTAGGCTCCATGAACAAGCTTTTGCTTTCGACCGCCGTTGCGGCGATCCTCCTCGCAGGCCCAGCCTCGGCTCAGTCCCGCGACACCATCCAGATCGCCGGTTCCTCGACCGTGCTGCCTTTCGCCTCGATCGTGGCCGAAGAATTCGGCAACGCTTTCCCTGACTTCAAGGCACCTGTTGTCGGCTCCGGCGGCACCGGCGGTGGTTTGAAGCAGTTCTGTGAAGGTGTCGGCGAAAACACCATCGACATCGCCAACGCTTCGCGTCCGATCAAGAAGGAAGAGATCGAGGCCTGCAAGGCCAAGGGCGTCGAGAAGATCCAGGAAGTCCAGTTCGGCTTCGACGGCATCGTGTTCGCCACCAGCAGCAACCAGGGCGACTTCAAACTGCAGCCGGTCCACGTCTACAAGGCGATCGCTGCACAGGTTCCGGTTGACGGCAAGATGGTCGCCAACCCTTATAAGAACTGGAAGGACATCGACGCATCGCTTCCGGACCAGGAAATCAACGTCGCCATCCCCGGTTCCAACCACGGCACCCGCGAAGTCTTCCAGGAGAAGATGATCGCTCCAGGCTGCAAGGAAGCCAAGCTGCCGGAAATGGACAAGGAAGCCATGACCAAGGCTTGCGAAACCTTCCGTCAGGACGTCGTCGTTGAAATCTCCGGCGATTACACCGAGACGCTGGCTCGCCTGCAGGCCAATCCGTCCACCGTTGGCGTGTTCGGCCTTTCCTTCTACGAGCAGAACCGCGACACGCTGAAGGTTGCCGACGTTTCCGGCGTTACGCCTTCGCTCGAGACCGTTGCTTCGGGCAAGTATCCGGTGTCGCGTCCGCTCTACTTCTACGTCAAGGGCGAGCACATCGGCACGATCCCGGGCATCAAGGAATATACCGAGTTCTTCCTGTCCGACGCGGTGACCGGCTCGGGCGGCACGCTGGAAGGCGCTGGCCTCATCCCGATGCCGGACGACAAGCGCGCCGAAGCCTTGAAGGCTTTCGAAGACGGCAAGACCGTCGCAGCGAAGTAAAACTTTTGGAGAAGGGCGGGGCGCATCGGCGCTCCGCCTTTTTCGGTGTCTTGCCACGCGCGCAGCTGACGGCATTGTCTTTGCCTTAAAGCCTGGTCGCGCATAGCCGACTTGTTTTGACGTCTTTTCTGGAGTGGGTTCGTGAACAGCCTGGTCGTTGCCGCTCTGCTTCTCCTTCTCCTGGCCGCATCCTATCAGATCGGCCTTTCGCGTAGCCGCGCCGTTGCCGGCAGCAGCACGCTGAAAATGCATTCGCGCCCGAATTATCATGGCATGATGGTCGCGCTCTGGTGCCTGGTGCCCGCGCTGGCCATCCTGCTTGTCTGGTTTTTCGTCGGCGACGACGTCGTTCGCACCTACACGCTGTCGCTTCTGCCGCCCGAGGTGGTGAACGGCGACGCCACGCAACTGCGTGATGCGCTTCGTCGCGTCGAACAGATTTCCACCGGCTATGGCGTGGTTGGCGATGCGCAGCCCTACGAAAACGCGGCCGGGCAGTCCCTACACGAATTTCGCTTGCTGACCTTCTGGGCCACCGTTGCGGTGGCTGCCGGCCTCGGCATCATCGGGCTGCTCGTCATGCGCGCGCGCATCGCTCCAAGGCTGCGCGCCCGCAACGAGTTTGAAGCCGTTGTGAAGGTGCTGCTGGCGATCTGCTCGGGCATCGCGATCCTCACCACGGTCGGCATCATCGCCTCGCTTCTGCGCGAGGCGCTGCACTTCTTCTCCTTTATCTCGCCGATGGACTTCTTCTTCGGCACCGTGTGGGCACCGCGCTTTTCCGCGACAGCGGGCGGCGATTACGGTCAGTACGGCCTGCTGCCGCTCTTGTGGGGTACGATCATGGTGTCCACCATCGCCATGCTGGTCGCTATCCCGCTCGGGCTGATGTCGGCGATCTACCTGGCCGAATATGCGCCGCGCAAAGTGCGTGCCTTCGCCAAGCCGGCCATCGAAATCCTCGCCGGTATCCCTTCGATCATCTACGGCTTCTTCGCCCTCGTCACGCTTGGACCGGCCCTGGCTGCTCTTGGCGGCATGATCGGCGTGCCGATCCGTGCCACATCAGCGCTCACCGCCGGCATCGCGATGGGCATCATGATCATCCCCTTCGTGTCTTCCTTGTCCGACGACATCATCACCCAGGTGCCGGGCGCCATGCGTGACGGTTCGCTGGGCATGGGTGCCACCAAGTCCGAAACCATCCGCCGCGTGGTTCTGCCTGCAGCACTGCCTGGCATCGTCGGCGCCTTTCTTCTGGCCGTGTCCAAGGCTTTCGGCGAAACCATGATCGTGGTTCTCGCTGCCGGCAACGCGCCGATCCTTCGCTTCAACCCGTTCGAGGCGACGTCCACCGTCACCGTGTCCATCGTCAACCAGCTGACCGGCGACACCAACTTCGCCAGCCCACAGAGCCTTGTCGCCTTCGCGCTCGGGCTCACGCTGTTTGCCATGACGCTCTGCCTCAATGTCATCGCGCTTTATGTCGTGCGCAAATATCGGGAGCAGTACGAGTAAGACCATGACCGTTTCCGCTGTGTCCTCTCCCAAGTCATCGGCTGCCGCCAGCTCGCCCAACCGCAGCCGCATCCAGGCCAGCCTGAAGCGCCGGCGCGGTGCCGAAACCCGCTTCCGCTTCTACGGCATCGCCTCCGTCACGATTGCCATCGGCTTCGTGCTCTTCCTGTTCGGCACGATCCTGCATGATGGCGTGCCGGCCTTCTGGCAGCCGGTGGTGAAGGTCGATGTGACCTTCGATCCGGCCGTCATCAAGGTCGAGCCCAAGCCGGTCCAGCAGCCCGACCAGTCGCCCGCCGCTTTCCAGCGTGCGAACCTGGATTGGCAGCGCAAGGTGTCGCTGCTGAACTGGAACCGCATCGTGGAAAACAGCGTCCGCGCTGAAGCCCCCGATATCCAGATGACGCCGCGCGACATTCAGGCGATGATCTCGCAGAACGAGCGCTATCGTCTGCGCAACATGTTCATCGAGAACCCTGATCTGCTCGGCAAGACCGTGCCCGTCGAGTTGCTCGCTTCGGCCAATGTCGATGTCTGGCTGAAGGGCGACATCGATCGCTCGATCGCCAGCGACCGCCAGCAGCTGCCGGAAGCCGCGCGCACCTTGGCCGATCGTTTCTATGAAGACGGCCGCATCCGCATGGCCTTTGCATCCGTGCTGTTCACCAACACCGATTCCCGCAATGCCCCTGCCGAAGCCGGCCTGCTCGGTGCCTTTATCGGTTCGCTTTACATGATGATCATCGTCATTGTGCTGGCGGTTCCGGTCGGTGTGGCCAGCGCTATCTATCTCGAAGAGTTCGCCCCGAAGAACCGGCTGACCGACCTGATCGAGGTCAACATCAACAACCTCGCAGCCGTGCCGTCCATCGTGTTCGGTTTGTTGGGTGCCGCGGTCTTCATCAACTACTTTCACCTGCCATTGTCGGCGCCGCTGGCTGGCGGTCTCGTGCTCAGCCTGATGACGCTGCCCACCGTGATCATCGCGACCCGCGCCGCTCTTCGCGCCGTGCCGCCTTCGCTTCGCCAGGCCGCACTTGGCCTCGGTGCGTCGCGCACCCAGACCGTGTTCCACCACGTTTTGCCGGTCACCTATCCCGGCATCCTGACCGCCACGATCATCGGCGTGGCGCAAGCGATCGGCGAAACCGCGCCGCTGCTTCTGATCGGCATGAACGCCTTCGTGACCTCGCTGCCGGTCAGCCCGCTCGACCAATCCACCGCTTTGCCGGTTCAGATCTTCCTTTGGGAAGGCAATGAGAACCGCAACTACTTCGAGCCGAAGACAGCGGCGGCGATCATTATCCTTCTCACTGTAATGTTGGCCCTCAATGCGATCGCGATTGTTCTGCGGTCACGCTTCGAAAGGCGCGCATGATGTTTAATGCTCCGGAGACCCAGAAAATGAACGCGAACGTCGCCCCGGTTTCTATTCCCGACCCGGCCTCGGTTGCGTTGCCCAAGACCTTCCAGACGGTGCGCACGCCAGATCCCGAACCCCGCCAAGTGCGCGTTCACGCCAAGGATGTCAGTGTCTTCTATGGTCCGAAGCAGGCGCTGTTCGATGTCTCGATCGATATTCCGGAAAAGGCCGTCACCGCCTTCATCGGCCCGTCGGGTTGCGGCAAGTCGACCTTTTTGCGCTGCCTCAACCGCATGAACGACACGATCGAAGGCGCGCGCGTGTCCGGCACGATCCAGCTGGACGGCGAGGATCTCTATGATCCCAAGCTCGACGTAGTGGAATTGCGCGCCCGCATCGGCATGGTGTTCCAGAAGCCGAACCCGTTCCCGAAGACCATCTTCGAGAACGTCGCTTACGGCCCGCGCATTCACGGCCTCGCCACCTCAAAAACCGATCTCGAACAGATCGTCGTGGAAAGCCTGCAGAAGGCCTCGCTCTTCAACGAGGTGAAGGACCGTCTGCATGAAGTCGGCACCGGCCTGTCCGGCGGCCAGCAGCAGCGCCTTTGCATCGCCCGCGCCATCGCCGTGTCGCCGGAAGTGATCCTTATGGACGAGCCGTGCTCGGCACTCGATCCGATCGCGACCGCTAAGATCGAGGAGCTGATCGACGAGTTGCGCGCCAACTACACGATCGTCATCGTGACCCACTCGATGCAGCAGGCGGCCCGCGTGTCGCAGCGCACGGCGTTCTTCCATCTCGGCATTCTGGTCGAGGAAGGTCCCACCGAGATGATGTTCACGAGCCCCGCCGAAAAGCGCACGCAAGACTACATCACCGGTCGCTTCGGCTGATCGGGGAAGGGAGCAGCATCATGGTTGCACATACCGTTACTTCCTTCGACGAGGAACTTGCCGCCATCGACCGGATCATCCGTGACATGGGGCATTTTTCGGCCGCTATGGTTCAAGCCGCGACGGTCGCCCTGCTTGAAGGCGAGCAGGATATGGCGCGTCGCGTCATTGCCGATGACGCCGTCATGGATGCCCGTCAGCGCGAGTTGGACGAACGCGCCATAACGCTGATCGGCAAGCGCCAGCCGATGGCCGACGATCTGCGCACGGTTGTCGGCGCCATCCGCATCGCGTCCGATCTCGAGCGCATCGGCGATCTCGCCAAGAACCTCGGCAAGCGCGTTGCGGCAGTCGACAAGAGCCCGGCCTCGCAGACTTTCGCGCACAGCATCGAGTCCATGGCCGAACTGGTCCAGCACCAGCTCGAACGCGTCGTCGACATCTATATCGAGCGCGACGCCGAGGCTCTGGTGCCGCTGCGGGCCGATGACGAGAAGATCGACGTGCAATATACGGCCGTGTTCCGCGAACTTCTGACCTACATGATGGAAGATCCGCGCAACATCACCGCCTGCACGCATCTCCTGTTCTGCGCCAAGAACCTGGAGCGCATCGGCGATCATGTTACCAACATCGCCGAAAACGCCTATTATGTCATGACCGGCTCGCAGCTTCCGGCCAACCGACCCAAGGTCGATGAAACGGGAACGCAGCCGTCACTGGCGTAAGAATGCTGATCCGAGATTGATTATTGAATGATCGCGCCGAAAATCATGATCGTGGAGGATGAGGAGCCCTTGGGCGTCCTCCTCCAGTACAATTTGGAATCCGAAGGCTATCAAGTCGAGATCGTTACCCGTGGGGACGAGGCCGATCTGCGGCTGCAGGAGCATGTGCCGGACCTTCTTGTCCTTGACTGGATGGTGCCCGGCGTATCCGGCATCGAGATCTGCCGCCGTTTGCGGGTGCGCCCCGAAACCGAACGCCTGCCGGTGATCATGCTCACGGCCCGCGGCGAAGAAAGCGACCGCGTACGCGGTCTGGCGACCGGCGCCGACGATTATCTCGTGAAGCCGTTCTCGACGCCGGAGTTTCTCGCACGCGTCCGCGCGCTGCTGCGTCGCGCCAAGCCGGAAGTCCTGTCCAGCGTGCTCAAGGTCGGCGATCTCGTGCTCGATCGCGAGTCCCATCGCGTGTTCCGCAAGAAGAGCGAAGTGAAGCTCGGTCCAACTGAGTTCCGCCTGCTCGAATTCATGATGCGCCATCCCGGCCGCGTATTTTCGCGCGGTCAGCTGCTCGACAATGTCTGGGGCGAAACGATCTATATCGACGAGCGCACCGTCGACGTGCATGTCGGCCGCCTACGCAAAGCGGTAAACACCAACCGCATGCCGGACGTGATCCGCACCGTGCGCGGCGCCGGTTATTCCATCAGCGAGGAATAGCCGCGTCACGCGACTAGCCGGGCAGGGCGCTGATGCCGTTGCCCGACGCGTCCACGCTAAGAGTGATGCTGCCGTTCAGCAGCCATCCGCCTCTCCGCTTTCCTTCTCCACTGCCATTCCCACATGCTCCCAAGGGCTACGTTGACAGGTGCCCCACCGCCGGGTCACTCTTTCTAAGAAGGTCGGCTACGCCGGCTTCGGTGAGGATCGTCGCGCGCTTTTCGCGTGCAGGGAGGAAATCATGAATCGTTTGGCAACCGCCTTGTTGGCGGGTGTGACGCTGTCGTTCGCCTTTGCCGGCATGGCGCAGGCGAAGGACAAGGTTATCGGCGTGTCCTGGTCCAACTTCCAGGAAGAGCGCTGGAAAACCGATGAAGCCGCCATGAAGAAGGCCATCGAGGCCGCCGGCGACAAGTATATCTCTGCCGACGCCCAGTCTTCGGCATCCAAGCAGCTGACTGATGTGGAATCGCTGATCTCGCAGGGCGCGAATGCCCTGATCATCCTGGCTCAGGATGCCAGCGCGATCGGTCCGGCCGTGCAGAAGGCGGTCGACGAGGGCATTCCGGTTGTCGGCTATGATCGCCTGATCGACAGCAAGGATGCCTTCTACCTCACCTTCGACAATGTCGAAGTCGGCCGCATGCAGGCCCGCGAAGTGTTCAAGGTGAAGCCCGAAGGCAATTACGTCTTCATCAAGGGCAACGGCGCCGATCCCAATGCCGACTTCCTGTTTGCCGGCGCGACCGAAGTGCTGAAGGACGCCATCTACTCTGGCAAGATCAAGAATGTCGGTGAGGCCTATACCGACGGCTGGCTGCCCGCGAACGCCCAGAAGAACATGGAGCAGTTCCTCACCGCCAACGACAACAAGGTTGATGCCGTGGTCGCCGCCAATGACGGAACCGCCGGCGGCGCGATTGCCGCGTTGAGCGCCCAGGGTCTCGCCGGCTCGGTTCCGGTTTCCGGCCAGGATGCCGACCATGCCGCGTTGAACCGCGTTGCGCAGGGCACGCAAACCGTCTCCGTCTGGAAGGACTCGCGCGAACTCGGCAAGACCGCCGCTGAAATCGCGTCTCAGCTGGCCGATGGAAAAGCGATGACCGACATCGCCAACGTAAAACCGTTCAAGTCGCCGTCCGGCACCGAACTCACCTCGCTCTTCCTCACCCCCGTTCCTATCACCAAGGACAACCTCAACCTGGTGATCGACGCCGGCTGGATCTCAAAGGAGGCCGCTTGTCAGGGTGCCGCTCAGGGCGTGAAGGGCTGCGAATAAATCGCTGAACCAGGAAAACGGGGCGCTCCAAGCGCCCCGTTTCGTGCTGCCATTTGGCCAAATGGTGCGCCAAGTCGCGTGTTGCGCGCGGCTGGAGGAGCAGAAATGACGGATATCACAACCACGCCGGTTGATCGCGCACGCGCTTCCGAGCTCGGCCCTTTTGCGCGCTTTTTGAAAGCAACCGAGCTGGATGTACGCATGCTCGGCATGCTGGCCGCGCTCGCCATCATCTGGGTCGGCCTGCATTTCCTCTCCGGCGGCCTGTTCCTAACCCCTCGCAATCTCTGGAACTTGTCCGTTCAATCCGCTTCCGTTGCCATCATGGCGACCGGCATGGTGCTGGTGATCGTCACTCGCAACATCGACCTTTCGGTCGGCTCCATCCTCGGCTTTTCCGGCATGGTCATGGGCGTCATGCAGGCGCAATGGCTGCCGCAATACCTAGGCATCCCGCTTGGCAGCCACTGGCTCTGGATCATCGCCCTGTGTTCCGGCCTGATCGTCGGCACGGCTATTGGTGCCCTACAGGGCTATGTCATTGCTTATATGGGCGTTCCTGCCTTTATCGTCACGCTCGGCGGCTTGCTGATCTGGCGCGGTGGGGCCTGGTGGCTAACCTCTGGCCAGACCGTTGCCCCGATGGACGAGACCTATCGCCTGATGGGCGGCGGGCCGGAAGGCTCGATCGGCGCGACCTGGAGCTGGATCGTTGCCGTCATAGCCTGTCTCGGCGTTATCTGGCTGCTGCGCTCGGCCCGCACCCAGCGCAAACGCTTCCATTTCCCGCTCCGCCCGGTATGGGCTGAGGTTTTCTTGGGCGCTGTCGCCTGCCTCGTCATTCTCGGCGCTGTCTTAGTCGCCAATTCATACGGCTGGCCGATCGGCATCGTGCGCCGCTATGCGCAGGAAAACGGCATCACCTTGCCCGAAGGCGGCTTGTTCATCGCCCACGGCATCGCCATTCCCGTTCTGATGGCCGTCGCGGTTGGTATCGTCATGACCTTCCTGACCCGCCGCACCCGTTTCGGCCGCTACGTCTTTGCGATCGGCGGCAATCCTGAAGCGGCAGCGCTGGCCGGCATCGCGACTCGTTGGGTGACGATGAAGATTTTTATGCTGATGGGGCTTCTGGCCGCCATCGGGGCTGCGATTTCGTCAGCACGCCTGAACGCGTCCACCAACGCACTGGGAACGTTGGATGAATTGCTCGTCATCGCGGCAGCGGTCATTGGCGGCACGTCGCTGGCCGGCGGCGCAGGGACGGTTCTTGGCGCCATGCTGGGCGCCTTGCTGATGCAATCGCTGCAGTCCGGCATGGTGCTGCTCGGCATCGACACGCCGCTGCAAAACATCATTGTCGGCTTTGTTCTGGTGCTCGCCGTGTGGCTCGACACCATGTACCGCAAGCGCGTCTAGGAGGCGAAGCATGGTTCCCCTCGCACCCACCACCGAAGTGCCGCTCGTCGAAATGCGCGACATCTCCATCGCCTTCGGCGGCATCCGCGCCGTCGATGATGCTTCGATCGACCTTTATCCCGGCGAAGTGGTCGCCCTGCTCGGTCACAACGGGGCCGGCAAGTCGACGCTGATCAAGATCCTCTCGGGTGCCTACAAGCGCGATAGCGGCGCCATCCTCGTGAACGGCGCGGAGGTGGCGATCAACAGCCCGCGCGATGCAAAGCAGTATGGCATCGAGACGATCTATCAGACACTGGCTTTGGCCGACAATGTCGATGCCGCAGCCAACCTGTTTCTCGGCCGCGAGTTGATGACGTCCTGGGGCACGCTGGACGATGTTGCGATGGAAGCCGAAGCGCGCAAGGTGATGGGGCGTCTCAATCCGCGCTTCCAGCGTTTCAAGGATCCCGTTGCGCGTCTGTCTGGCGGTCAGCGCCAATCGGTGGCAATCGCCCGCGCCATCCTGTTCAACGCCCGCATCCTGATCATGGATGAGCCGACGGCAGCGCTTGGACCGCAGGAAACAGCGCAAGTCGGTGAGTTGGTGAAGCAATTGAAGTCGGAAGGGATCGGCATCTTCCTGATCAGCCACGACATTCATGATGTCTTCGATCTGGCCGATCGCGTCTGCGTCATGAAGAACGGTCAGGTGGTCGGCACGGCCAAGACCACGGATGTGACACAGGATGAAGTGCTAGGAATGATCATCCTAGGCAAATGTCCGCCAGGCGCCATTCCTGGTCCCGGCGCAATGAAGGCGGCAGCATAGTCTGAAGGTCGGCCTATAAAAAAGAGGCCCCGAAGGACCTCTTTCGTTTTCCAAGAAACGTCGCCGGATCAGCAGCGCGCTTCGTAACGACGGCCGGTGCGGCGGTCTTCATAAAGGCAGTAGCCAGGGGTTGCTGCCTTGCCAATAACGTAGCCGGCAACTGCGCCAGCACCAGCACCGATGAGGGCGCCCGAAGTACGGCCGGTTGCGAGGCCACCGATGGCAGCGCCACCAGCCGCGCCAACAACTGCGCTCTGCTCAGCCGTGGTGCAACCAGCTACCGTGCCGAGCGCGGCCAACGCGAAAATGGTGTTCTTCATAGTCTGCTCTCCTAAAACGCGTCCCTTGCCGCGGATCATTGGACAAGGACCAAGACAATAGCAAGTTACTCTTGCCCGACGTAGCGATCCTGCTTGGTGGCGTTTTCGGCGACCATGACATCCGGAACCTCTACAGCGGCGTATAACGAACCATCAGCCTTAAGGTTCCAGACGAGTTCAGCGTCTTCTTCTTCCATGGCCGGATCGACGGCAACGCACTTGCCCATGACCTGGGAGAACGTCGTTGTCATGCCAGCAATGGCCGGGTTGATTTCCGCTTCGCATTCCTCGGCGCTTTCGAAGATCGCGGTCTGCACGGGAAGCTCCCGGCACGCGCTCATGTCGTCAGAACAACCGATCAGCAGAAGGACAGCAGCAATATGTTCCATGTCGAACACCTCATTTGCTGCTAGTAACGGAACATCAATGTTTGTGGTTCCAAAAATTTTTGCTGGCATCCACAATGCTTCAAAGTGCGGTGCAACAAGATGCTGCGCGCAGCTTGAACGATGCTTGATGCCTGCAGAATAAAAAATTTGCAGCCAGTCAGATTTTTCGTGCTGGTGGTGGAACCAAGTGCCGGCCGTGTTGTTATTGATGCGAACACGGCGCGCCGCACCCCTATCGCCCCCACCCCAGCGGCAGTCGTGTCTTTACCGAGAACGATCCCCCCTCGGTTCTCGGTACTAAAAAAGCCGGCCCTTTGAGGCCGGCTTTCTTTTTGTCCGAATGCATGACTTTCTGTTAATCCCTTCCAGCAGTTGAAGCTTGGAGGAGGCAACAAAAAAGGGCGACCGAGGCGCCCTTTTTTGTTGCTGGTCCGATATGTCAACGCACCCGGCGCATCACACCCGTAAACAGCGAAATCACAACAAACGCGCACAGCATCATAACCAGAACCTGCGCCATGCCGATCGAAGTTGCAGTGACGCCCACGCTCAAAGCGCCGGCGATTGCGGCAACTACAGCAGATACGAGAAACCAATAGAGCATCGTCTTCACTCCTTACGCCGAGGGAAACGTGCTTGGGAGGCAGCCGTTCCCGATGTTGAATCTTAATGAAGCACAACCAGAAGGTTGTGGTTTCATCAATGATCTTCAACACCGTATTAAGGCTGTCTCCCTGAACGATGCCTGAACGTTTTTCAGGCAGCCGCTTTTTGCTGGTCGAAAAACAGCGCCTGGCTGATCAAGGCCTTCACCATGTCCGGGTTGAACGGCTTGGTCACGAGGAAGGCAGGCTCAGGACGCTCGCCGGTCAGCAGGCGCTCAGGGAAGGCGGTGATGAAGATCACCGGCACGGCGCGGTCGGCCAAGATTTCGTTGACCGCATCGATGCCCGAGCTGCCATCAGCAAGCTGAATGTCAGCCAAAATCATCTTTGGCTGGGTACGATGGAACAGTTCGGTGGCTTCCGAATGGGTGCGCGCAACGCCGACCACGCGATGGCCGAGGCTTTCCACCATTTCTTCGATGTCCATGGCGATCAGCGGCTCGTCCTCGATCACCATGATCTCGGTGGCAACCTGACGCGAGATTTCGTTGCTGGCTTCCGTGAGAAGGTCGCCGAACTCAGCGGTCGGAACGTCCAGGATTTCGGCAGCTTCGGCGTCGGTGAAACCTTCAACGGCCACGAGCAGGAAAGCCTGGCGGGGAAGCGGTGCCAAAGCGGAGAGGTTCGCGACCGCGCTTCTTTCCCAGGCAGAGGCCGGGGATTCTTCGGGAACGCGTACGGCGATCGAGGTGAAAAGCTTGGCGAAGATCTTGTAAAGCGCGATCTTGTCGCTGCTCGCCTTCGGAAAAATGCTGACATCCGCGATAATCGCTTCGAGCATTGCGGCAACGAGCGCGTCACCGCTGGTCTGAGAACCGGACACTGCCCGCGAAAAGCGCCGCAGATACGGCAGGTGCGGAGCAATCGACGAGGAAAGGCTCATTCTGTGATTATCCCTGGAATAAGAAGTCGTGCCCATTAAAGTGGGTCGAGGCTATAACATCGTCCATGGAAAAAAGTTCCGCGTCGAGGAACATTTTTGCCATAAGCCCGTTTAGAGCCGCTTGCGTGTGCCCGGATTAGACCGGGCTGTCTACAAGCGCAGGGGCTGCACACCTTACCTATCGATTTTAGAAGGCGGTTTTGGAATGAGCGACGAGGAAAATACCGGGCAGCACGAAGCTGCGCGGCAGGGTGGGCATCTTGATCCGCTTGGAACCAATACCGAAATAGGACGGAAGCTGAAGCAGTTCTACGACGGGATCATTTCCGATCAGGTCCCTGATCGTTTCATGGATCTGTTGAGCAAGCTGGAAGCAGCGGATTCCGGTCGGAAAAAGGACTGACGATGTCGGACAGCCTGCAGTTCAAGCAAGACTTGCTTGGCGCGATTCCCAGCCTGCGTGCGTTCGGCGTTTCGCTGACGCAAAATTCCGACAAGGCCGACGATCTTGTTCAGGAAACGCTGGTCAAGGCGTGGGACAAGCAGTCGAGCTTCCAGCCCGGTACAAATCTCAAGGCCTGGTTGTTCACCATCCTTCGCAACGAGTTCTATTCGCAGATGCGCAAGCGCGGCCGCGAAGTGCAGGACAGCGATGGCGCGATGACGGCCCGGCTAGCCATCCATCCTTCCCAGCACGGCTCGCTCGACCTGGAAGATTTCCGCACCGCCCTCGAGAAGTTGCCCGAGGACCAGCGCGAAGCCATCATCTTGATCGGCGCATCGGGCTTTTCCTATGAGGAAGCTGCCGAAATCTGCAATTGCGCGGTCGGCACCATCAAGAGCCGCGTCAGCCGTGCCCGCACCCGTTTGCAGGACATCCTGAAGGTGTCGGGCGAGGCGGATTACGGCCCGGACGCCATTGCTGCCCATGTGATGGGATCAGGCGCCGGCGTCTAACCTTTCGACGACAGGCGCGGTTAGCCGCGCCTGTTCCCCAGTGCGGCCTGCATGGCGGATACGAGGTGGTGGCTGGCATAAGGCTTCGTCACCACCGGTACATCGGGAAAAGCGCGAAACGTGTCTTCGTGCCGCGACAGGCCGGTCGCGAAGATAAACGGCAGGCCCCGGCTTTGCAGCCGTTCCGCCAGGGGCAGGGTGACGCCATCGCCGATCATGACATCCACGATGGCGATGTCGAAGCGGTGTTCATCCAAGACGGCATCATCGATTTCGGCGAGATCGCGAAAGGTTATAACCTCCGCGCACCCTTCGTCGTGGCAGATTTGCTCAACATCCAGCGCTATCAGAAATTCATCTTCGAGCAACATAACCCGAAGCCCTTCAAGGGCCCGATCTGCCAATCACGTATTCTCCAACCCGGTTCGTCTGCTGCATTGCCGCAAATGCAGGTGCTGTCATTTAAATAAGACATGTTGCGGACAAGGTAGAGGCCGTCAAGATGCGCGGTTTTCCGACCTTGAAGCAGCGTTATCCGCAGCAACGCCGGGGATCAGGTTCCACACCACGGCATAAAGGATCAGCAAAAAAGGTATGGCGATAAATCCGCCGATCGGTCCCCAAAGCCAGATCCAGAACGCCAGCGCGATCAGCACTGCGAACGGATTGAGCGTCATGGCTCGACCGATCACCATCGGCGTCACGAATTGCGCTTCGGTGAGGTGGATGGCGAGATAGATGATGACGGGCAGCAGGCTTCCCATCAGCGTGTCGAATTCCGCCAAACCAACGGCAAACAGGATCACCGCGGTCAGCGCCGGGCCAAGGTAGGGCACGAAGTTGAAGATCGTGGCGATCGCGCCCCACAGCATGGGTGAGGGGACACCGAGCGCCCACATCGCGATGACCACGGCCGCACCATGGGCGATGTTGATCAGGGCGATCGACAGGAGATAGCGCGAAACCAGTCGCTCAATATCGCGGAAGATATGGGCGACGCGCCAGCGCAAACGGCGACGGATGCACAGCTTCAGGATCGCCGCGCGGGTCTCGTGCCTCGTGGCGATAAAGAAATACAGGCTGGCGAAGAACAGCAGGATCTGCGCGATCAACCCCGGCGCCAGGGTCGCGAGGCTGGCAACCGCGGAATCATCGTCCACTGATACCGGAAGGCTTTCACCCCCGCCGGTCACTGAGCGCAGTTGTTCGCGCATGGTGCGTATCGTTTCGATGGGGGCCTGGAACTCCGTCAAGCGCAGCCGCAGATCAGTAAGGATGGTCGGGATGCGCTCGATCCAGAACGACAGGGGTGCTGCGACCGCAAAGACCAGCACGCTCAGCAGCGCTAGAAAGATCAGAACAACGATGGCGCCCGTCAGGCTTGCGGAAACCGCATAGCGCTCGACGCGGGTGGCCACGGGACCCAGCATCAGCCCGATGGTCACGCCGAGAAAGATGGGCGACAGGATGAACTTGCCCGCATAAAGCGCGGTGATCACCGCCAGGATACCGACAAGGATCGTCGCCACCTGCGCGGAACGGGCAATCACGATCTCGATGTTGGATCGCGGGGGAAGCCGGACGATCGCTGCGCGCTTGGTAGTCCGGTTCATCCTGATGCTTTACCTGTTCTTAGCGAGCCCCCAAACGTAGAGCCTCATTGATGGTTCCTGAGGGGAACATAGCTGCTTGCGTTGCGTTATAGCAGCGTTGATGGAACAGGAGTCATTCATGGCCAACTCGCCGAACACCGAATCGCAGAACAAAGAGAATGCCGACCGCACGCCGCAGGATCTCGAAGCCGAGATTTCCCGCCTGCGTAGCGACCTGGCAAACTTGACCAAGCAGATCGGCGCTGCTGGCACGCAGTCCTTCGACACCGCTAAGGCTGTTGCGCAGCAGAGCGTCGATCGTCTCCGCACCAACGCTCAGGATCTCGAAGAGCAGGTCGTTGCCCGCGTTCAGGAAAAGCCGCTCACCGCGCTCGCCGTTGCGGCAGCCGTCGGCTACTTCTTTGCGCTGATCAACCGTCGGTAAGTCTGGTGATCGGACCGCTCATCGCGGCCTTCGCCACCGGCGAGATCGGGCTGACCGTCGAGCGCACGAAGCGCGCAGTGCTTGCCTATGTGGTGGCACTGCTATTCGTGCTGCTTGGGGTCAGCTTTCTGCTGGTTGCCGGTTACATTCAGCTTGCACGCATGTTCGGGCCCCTGGTTGCCGCGCTGGGGCTTGGCATCGGTTTTGTCGTGATCGGCGGTATCGTGTTGGTCGTTCATCAGTCGCGTGCCCGTACAGAACAGCGCCGGGTGGCTGAGAAGCGTAAGACTGATTTGGTCAGCCTCGGCGCGACCGCCGCCATCGCTGCTTTGCCGAACATGATGCGCGGACGTCGCGGTCGCGCGACAGGCGCGGCTGCAGCCGTCACGCCACTGGTTCTCGGTGTCGCCTACGCGCTTTATCAAAGGCGCCGCAACGCCGACGATCCGGGCGCCTGATCCAGCGCTCAAAGACCGCGCAGTCTTTGCGCGGTCACTCTTTCGCGTAAGTCGATGTTCAAACCATATCAGCGTGAACTCCGCGCTGATATTCGCCACTGTTATTCCAGTGGCAGCGAAATCTCGGCTTGTACGCCTTCCGGCTCAAAGCGATGATCGACCTTCGCGCCAAGCACCTTGTCCAGACTACGCTTGATCAGGATAGAGCCGAACCCTGAACGCGATGGCCTGCTGACGGCAGGACCGTCATGCTCTTCCCACAACAGCGATACGCGCGGATGTTCGCGGTCGCCATCCAGGCGCCAGGTCAGGTCAACCCGTCCCGTGCTGACCGAAAGCGCGCCGTGCTTCAGCGCATTGCTGCCGAGTTCATGCAGGATCAGTCCCATACCCAAGGCCTGATCCGGTGAAAGCGAGATGGCCGGACCGGTCGCATTGATGCGCGGGTCAGCCTTGTCCGTGAACGGCATTGCCTGCAAGCGAACCACTTCGGCGAGATCAATGCCGCCCCATTCCATGTCCGACAAAAGCCCGTGCGCCAGACCGAGCGCCTGAAGCCTGCCGGTAAAGGCTGCCAAGAATTCGCGAGGCTCGCGTGCATGTCGAACAGTTTGGGTCGCGAGGGCCTGCACGGTCGCCAGCGTGTTCTTCACGCGGTGGTTGATTTCGCGCAGCAGCAGGCGCTGGCGTTCCTGTGAGGTCTTGGTTGTGGTGATGTCGAAGTTGACGCCGAAAACCAGCGTGGGCGTTCCCTTCGCATCGCGATCCAGCACCCGCCCGCGGGTTCCCAACCAACGCTCCGGCTGGCTTCTGCCGACCCGATATTCGCCGGCATACTCACCATTCGTTTCCAGAGCCTGGCGCAACTGAAGCATCGACTGCCGTCGGTCGCGCCGATCGATTGCCCGAAACAGGTCACTTGCGCGAAGGCTGCTGGTGATCGGAAGACCGAGCATTTGCGGAAGCAGATCGTCGCATTCGATCCTGTTGGTACGCAGGTCCCAGACCCAGCTTGCGATCGACGCCGCTTCCAGCGCCAGCGTGTGCCGCTTCTTTTCCCGAATTAACGCAGTTCGCGCTATGTCTCCCCGCCGCGCGCTGTCTTTAAGATGCAGCAAGGACGAGACCAGGGTGGCCATGCTTTCCAGTTGTGAAAGCTGGGCTGGTCGCGGCTGTTCGCGCGGCTCGGTGTCGAGAACGCAAAGCGAGCCGACCTTTTCCCCGGCAACGGTCAAGGGAACACCGGCATAGAACCGGATGTGAAGAGGGCCCGTTACCAGCTCGTTCTCTGTGAACCGGCTGTCATCAGCGGCGTTCGGAACAAGGAAAGGGGCGTTGCCGGCTTCCGCGATCGTGTGGGCGCAAAAGGAGATGTGGGATGGCGTACCGTCCAGTTCCGTTCCGACCTTGGATCGAAATTCCTGCCTTTCACGGCCAAGCAGCGTCACCAGCGCAACCGGCGTCTGCATGATCTGCGACGCCAAAGCCGTAATCGCATCGAAATCCGCATCGCTGCCGCTCAACGCGATATCGAGGGACCTTAAGGCTTCATTGCGTGAGTCACTTTCCAACACGTCACGAACGTGTTGCGGGAGGATGCCACGCTGGTCTTCGGCTACCGTCAAATTGCGATCGTTCTACCTGGACTCCCCGCCATAGCTAGGAACAAGGATGGCCTTGAAAAGGGTTTAAAACGCATTTTGGGCGATCCCGCCGGATGGCCTTACGGCAGCAGGCGGAACAAAGCGGGGATCACCGCATTGCGGGGATGTTCAATTTAGCAATTATGGTGGGAGACCGACATGGATAGGCAGCAGAATACCGGTAGGCCGGTGGTGGACAAGAAAGTGTCGACCGACAAGGCACGGCAGGGAAAAGCTGGCCGGCCAGTGCTCGTCGTGTTGATCGCCGCCTTAGTTCTGGCAGCAATCGCCTGGTTTGCAGCCGAAATGTTCGGCCAGTCGATCGATCCGCAGCCGGACAATGCACCAGCGCCGTCGACTCAGACCGAACCGGCAGGGAACAGCGGCGTCAACAACTGATCGGCCGCCTTTTCGCTACGTTTAAAGACGCCCGCTCATTCAGCGGGCGTCAGCACTTTCAGCGCACCGGGATGGATCTTGATCACCGTCTCGCGCGCCAGATCGCCTGACTCGCCGTCCATCACACAACGATAGGGTTTGCGCCGTCGGCCCCGTACGGTCAGCGTCAGCGCCTTCGTTTCATGAATTTCGACCTTGGCATTGTTCTTCCAGCGCCCGACGGCGAGATTGAACAGGAAGCTGACGATCTCGCGCGAGGTCTGCGCCGTGGTCAGATAAACGCCAAGCACTCCCTCATCGAGCCGGTCGGCGTAGGGTAGATGGCCTTCTCCAAACAGATTGTTGGTGACGCCAATCCCCGTTGTGCGGGCGATGATCTCGGACTGATCGGTCTTGATCGTGATGTTGACGCGCGGCGGCTGGAAAACGGTCAGGAAGGCTGCGCGCAGCGACGCGCGCATCTTACCGACACGCGACGCATATTCCATCTTGTCTCTGAGATCGACGAGCTTGGCGTGAAGACCGAGCGAGAATTGGTGCACGAACGGCTTGCCGTTGGCCGAGGCAATGTCGACAGCTTTGACCTGACCCGTGGCGAAGGCGGTCATCGCCGCATCGAGCCCGAGCGGGATCTTCAAACTGCGCGCGAACAGGTTCATGGTTCCAGCAGGCAGCACCGCCAGGGCCGTGTCGCTGTTCATCAGGCAGGTTGCGGCTGCCGAGATCGTTCCGTCGCCGCCGCCCGCGATCACGACATCCGCAGCGCCGTCCTTTGAAGCCTTCTCTAGGGCTGAAACAAGCTCCTTACCGGAGACGATTTCCACCTCCAACGTGTGCCCCGCTTTTTCCAGCGTGGCGCGGCTTCGCTCGGCAAAGGCATCGAGATCGGTGGTGCGCAGCGTGCCCCCGTCACGATTGAGAACTGCAAGAAAATGCATCGCCTCGACGTCCTTCTGGTCTGGTGCCGGCCGCCGGACGCGGAGACCTTCACAGAGATAGACAATTCAATCGTGGTTGAAGAGTGGGCACACAGAAATTCTATTCGCGGACAAACTTCCGTGTTCCCGAACGAGCCGAACTGGCCGGAACGATTTCCGTGACACGCCGTTTGCTCATCGGAACGGCCGCATCGGATATCCGGTTTAATGGATAATCGCGGTTTGGTCCCTCAAAACACGAACAAGGAGAGCTTACTATGATCCGCAAGCTTTTAGCTACGACCGCCATCGCATCCGTTATCGCCACCGGCGCTTTCGCGCAGAGCGGCACCACGACTGCACCGGCTACGACCGACGCACCGGCCACGACCGCCGCACCGGCAACGCCGGCCGACGCTAACGCCAACGTCAACACCGCCGTCGTGCCAGCTGACGGACAGCTCGCGAGCAACCTGATCGGCGAAACAGTTTACAACGGCACGGGCGACGACGCCGAGAACATCGGCAACGTCAACGACCTGATCCTGAGCGACAGCGGCCAGATCGAATCCGTGATCGTCGGCGTCGGCGGCTTCCTCGGCATCGGTGAAAAGAACGTTGCCCTGTCGTACAGCGACATTGATTGGGCTGAGAAGGACGGCGATCGTTGGATCGTTCTCGCGACCACCGCAGACGCGCTGAAGCAGCTGCCTGCCTTCGACCGCCGCGCCTATGACCCGGCCAATGCAAATGCCGCCAACGGCGGTGGCACGGCTACCACGGCAACGGGCACGTCGGGAACAGCCATGGCGCCGGCTTCGGGCACGGCTACGACCACCACGGCTCCGGCCGCTGGTACGGCTGCAACGACCGACACGGCTGCGAACGACACCGCAGCAGTTGATCGTGCGACGCTGAAGGAAGTTCCGGCAGCAGACCTGACGTCGGAGAACCTCGAAGGCACGACTGTATACGGCGCTGAAGACGCCAATGTTGGCGATATCGGTGACGTCGTGCTGACCCAGGATGGCAAGGTTGACGCGGTCATCATCGACGTCGGCGGCTTCCTCGGCATCGGCGAGAAGCAGGTTGCTGTCGGCTTCGACAACCTGAAGTTCATGCAGGACGAGGATGGTGATCGTTACCTCTACACCACCTTCACCAAGGAGCAGCTCGAGTCTCAGCCTGAGTATGACGAAAGCACCTGGGCAGCTCAGCGTGATCAGCAGCGTTTGATGTCGAAGTAATCTCGACTGAGATCCACAAAGAGCCCGCGCAGCAATGCGCGGGCTCTTTTTGTGTAGCGGGGGAAGGAAAGAAGCATGGAAGCCAGGACGACGAGGATCGAACGCGAGGATGGTGCCGGCACGAGCCGCTATGTTTATCGCATCGACGGCGCTGAAGCCGAGTTGACCTTTAGAGAGACCGGCGATGGCCAGATCATCATCGACCACACTGGCGTGCCGGATGCGTTTCGCGGACAGGGGATGGGCGCTAAACTCGTCGCGCAAGCAGTGGAAGACGCACGAGCAGCCGGCAAGACCATCATCCCCTCATGTTCGTTCGCAGCCGCCCAGTTCAAGCGGCATCCCGAATGGGCGGATGTGCGCGCTTAAGCGTCGCCCTTGACGATGCCGACATAAGGCAGCTCGCGGAAGGCGTGGGCGACGTCCATGCCATAGCCGACAACGAAATAATCGGGGCAGTTGAAGCCGACATAATCGGCATTGAGATCGATCTGTCGGCGCGACGTCTTGTCCAAAAGCACGGCGAGCGACACGCTGCGTGCGCCGCGCGACAAAAGAAGGTCACGCGTGAACTTCAGCGTCTTGCCGGATTCCAGGATGTCGTCGACCAGAAGCACGTCGCGGTCGGTCACGTCATTGTCGATGTCGCGCAGCACGCGCACTTCGCCGCTCGTTGTGCCGGCGCCGTAGGACGAGATGAACATGAACTCGACTTCCGGTGCCGAACCCATCTCGTGCATGGCGCGGATCAGGTCGGCCGCGAAAATGAAGGAGCCCTTCAGGATCGAGATGACCAGCAAGTCCTTGTATTCGTGCGCGGTGATTTCCTTGGCCAGTTCGAGGTTGCGGCGCGCGATCTCGTCGGCGCTGAACAGAACCTCGATGTCTTTTTGGCGAACAACCGGCATGAAACCTCACTCAATCAAGCGACCCGCCAATTCGGGCGGGGAAAACAACAAACCCGCCTAGGTGGCGGGCTGCAATGTGACTGCGACCGATCTTACTCCGCCCGGCGGCACCCGCAACCGGCTGGAAAACAGATAAAGGTCGCCAGCCGCAACCGGCTGCGCGTTGGTGGATAGCGTATAGCGCGTCACAGCGCCATCCAGTGCGGTCACTGCAATGGCGATTGGCGGCATGGCCGCAGCACTTGGGCCGGCATTGCGGGCTTCGCCGTCCACCATCAGCGTGGAAAGCTCCGCATGGGTTTCGACGCGGCTTTCCACATGGGCGATGGCGAGCTTGGGCTGCGCGCCCATCGCGAAACTGCTTGGCACCAGCGCATGGCCGCCCGAAATCCAGAAGGCGGAGACCACCAAGGTCAGGCCGGCCGTCCAGAAAACCGCGCCGCCCCGACGCGATCCCGCTGGCTGCGGCTGGTTCTGCAGAACACCGAGCCTTGGATTTTGCTGTGTTTCCAAAGGCGCAGCAGGAGCTCGTACTACTTCTTCAGCGTTCTCGATGATCTCGGCGTCGATCACCTCACGGACGGGCTTGGGCAGTCCGCGGCGTACGGCAGCTGTCATGATTTCGCCGGAAACCAAGCGTGGTGTCGGGTCGACTCTCATGATGCGCTGGCCTCCTGAATCGCACGCAGGCGTAAAGCGGAATGGTTAACGAAATACGTTTACCGCTCGTTGCTTAACGTCGCCTTAACCATGCCCGTCCGATGCTGGGCGGCAGCCGGTTGGCTGAAGCTGAAACCCAAAGGACCAAAAAGCACCCGTGTTCCGCTTCGAAAATGTCGGCCTGCGTTATGGAATGGGACCGGAAATCCTGCGCGATATTTCGCTGCATATTCCCGAACGCTCCTTCCAGTTCCTGACCGGGCCATCCGGCGCGGGCAAGACGACCTTGCTGCGGTTGCTGTTTCTGGCGCTGAAGCCGACGCGCGGGCTGATCACAGTGTTCGGCAAGGATCGCGCGCTGATCACCCGAAAGGAGCTGCCGCACTTGCGCCGCCGCATCGGCGTGGTGTTCCAAGATTTCCGTCTGCTCGACCATATGACGACCTATGAGAATGTCGCTCTCCCACTGCGCATTCGCGGGCGCGATGAATCGAGCTACCGCGACGACGTGATCGATCTCCTGAAATGGGTGGGCTTGGGCGAGCGCATGCATGTGCTGCCGCCAATCTTGTCCGGCGGTGAAAAGCAGCGCGCGGCCATTGCCCGCGCCCTGATCGAACAGCCCGAAATCCTGCTGGCCGACGAGCCCACCGGCAATGTCGATCCGCCGCTCGCCCGCCGTTTGCTGCGTCTGTTCATCGAACTCAACCGCCTCGGCACGGCCGTGGTGATCGCTACGCATGACCTGCAGCTGATGGAGCAGGTCGACGCGCGCCGCATGATCCTGTCGGAAGGGCGGCTCGACGTTCATGACTGAGAGCCATGATCACTTCGACGACGCAGGCCTGGGCGACAACCAGCACACGGCGGCGCGTCCCGGCCGCGTGACCGCATCGCCTGCGCCACCGCGCCGACGCACCGCGCCGATCGTACCGGAACAAAACATCGCCGGCCGCGCGCTGATCTTCGTGATCGCGATCATGACCTTTCTGTCCTGCCTCACGCTCGGCGCGGTTTCCCTCGTGCGCGACACCGCTTCCATGTGGGAAAGCCAGATTTCGCGCGAAGCGACGATCCAGATCCGGCCGCGCGAAGGGCTGGACATGGAACAGGCGCTGGTTGACGCCAGCCGCATTGCTTCAGGCTTTGCCGGCGTCCGCAGCGCCACGGTTGTGGACCGCGCCGCGACCTCGCGTCTGCTGGAGCCGTGGCTCGGAACCGGTCTCAACATCGACGACCTTCCAGTGCCGCGCCTCGTCGTGGTGACGATCGATGAATCCAATCCGCCGGATTTCGGCTCCATGCGCAGCCTGCTGGCGTCCGAGATCCCGACCTCGTCCTTGGATGATCACCGCACCTGGGTAGACCGGCTCGTGGCCATGGCGCGCACAACCGTGACGATCGGTCTGGCGGTTCTGGTGCTGATGTTGTCGGCCACCGTTCTGTCCGTTGTGTTCGCCACGCGTGGGGCAATGGCGGGCAATGGTCACATCATCGAAGTGCTGCATTTCGTCGGGGCCGAGGCGCGCTTCATCGCTGCCGAGTTCCGCCGCCACTTCCTGCTTACGGGCATGAAGGGCGCGCTGGTAGGCGGCGTTCTCGCGATGCTGGTTTTTCTCGGCTTCGGCTGGTGGTCGTCACGCAATTTGGCGACGCCGGAAGCCGATCAGGCGACCGCTTTGTTCGGCAATTTCGCCATCGGCATGTCGGGTTATCTCGGCGTCGGTTTGATCGTGCTCTTGATCGGCGCGCTGACCGCAGCCACCAGCCATTTCACTGTGGTCCGCTACCTCAGCGAAATGGATCTGTCCCAGCAAGCTTCGGAATAGGACGATGCTGTACAACCACCTTGTTGCAGCGGAGCGAATTTCCTCGGCGAACGTTCGAGGATAGAATGAGCGTGATGAAGAGCATGGAAGGAGACCGGGCGACCCAACGGGGCCTGGATGTGCTGCGGCAAGGTCAGCCGCAAACCCGCCGCCGCGTGCCGCGCATCCTGCGCTGGATCGTCTCGCTCTGCTTGTTTGCAGCCTTCATGCTGGGTGTCGGCTTCCTCGCTTTTGCGACCCATGTCGCCACGCTGGATACCCCGCAGGATCCACGAAAGGCGGACGCCATCATCGTCTTGACCGGCGGGCTTTACCGGCTCGATGCCGGCGTCAATCTCCTGAACGACGGCAAAGGTGAGCGCCTGCTGATCAGCGGCGTCAATCCCAAAGCCGGACGCGATGATCTCCGTTTGGCGACCGGCGGAGACCGCAAGCTGTTTTCCTGCTGCGTCGACATCGATCACGCAGCGCTCGATACGATCGGCAATGCGGAAGAAAGCGGCAAGTGGATGCAAACGCATCATTATAACAGCGTCATCCTCGTTACCAATAACTACCACATGCCCCGCAGCCTGCTGGAAATGCGCCGTATCCTGCGCGGCGTCGAGATCCAGCCTTATCCCGTGGTCAACACCAATCTGAGCGATGGCAGCTGGATGACCGATCCGGACGCGCTTCGGGTGATCGCCACCGAATATGCTAAATTCCTTGCAGCCCTTGCTCGCGGCTGGACCGGTATGGCGGACGGTTCGACCACGGCCAACGGCTGATCGCAGTCCGTTGGCCCTCGTTACGGCATTTCTGACCAGACAGGCCATTCCACTCGGGACCGAAATGCTCTACCCAGCAAGCCCCTCCTGCTGGCCCGCCGCATGACCGCAATCCGCTCCTTCCTGTATAACGTCGCCTTTTACGTGAACCTCATCGTCTTGATGATCGTGTTCACGCCAATCTATTTCGTGCTGCCGCGCTTGAAAGCCTGGTTCGTGCCGAAGTTCTGGGCGCGATCGAGCCTCTGGTTGCAACACGTCATCGCCGGCACGAAGAGCGAGATCACTGGCGTGGAGAACCTGCCGAACACGTCGTTCATCCTTGCGCCGAAGCATCAATCCTTCTGGGACGTGCTGGCCTTCTTCCCGTACCTCAAGGATCCCCTGTTCATCCTCAAGCGCGAGCTGATGTGGATCCCTTTGTTCGGCTGGTATGTCGCCAAAATGCAGATGGTGCCGGTCAATCGTGGCGAGCGCGCCAAGGCGCTGCGCGCCGTTGTTGCCGCGACATCAAAGGAGATGGAACGCAACCGGCAGCTCATCATCTATCCCGAAGGGACCCGCCGCGCCCCTGGCGACGAGCCGGCCTATAAGTGGGGCATTGCCGAGCTTTACAGCAAGCTGAACGTACCTGTCGTACCGGTTGCCCATGCCGCTGGTCTTTATTGGCCGCGCCGCAAGTTCCTGCGCTATCCCGGCACGATCCATGCGCGGTTCCTGCCGCCGATCCCGCCCGGCCTCGATCGCAAGGCGTTTCTGGAGCGGTTGATCGCGGAAACGGAAGCTGCCTGCGATCAGATGCTGATTGAGGCCGCCACCGGTCCCAACCCGCCGCCCTTGCCGCCAACGGCTTTGAAGCGGCTGGGCGAACTCGGCGTTTCCGTTACGCGCTGACGCTTGTAGCCTGCGGCAACAAGGCAGCCACTTCCTCCAGCCACGGATCGCGTATGCGCAAGGCGCGCAGATGCTCCACCGTGTTGAGGACGTAATCTTCGTTGGGGCCGGAATAGCCCTTGGCGCCGGAAACAATCGCCGCCGCCTCACGCGCTTCGAGCGTACCGGCATAATGCGGGTGCTCCCGGTCGACGACGTAGGTCAGCGCAGACACGCGGTAGCCATCGCTCAACGTCACGGTCAAAATGCGCTCGCGATAAACATGCGTCACCAATTCGCGTTCGCGTAGATAGGCGATGACTTCGTCTCGCAGGGCACCAGGCACGCGAAATGCGAGACCGATGCAGGAGCCGCCGCGATCGAGGCCGAGCACCAGACCCTTTCGTTCGCGCGTTCCCCGGTGGCCGGTTGAAAGGACGCAAAGCGAGCGCCGAAACCCGTGCAAACGGGCGCGTCTTGTTTCCACATGCGCAAAGCCCGGCCGCCAAATCAACGAACCGTAGCCAAACACCCAAAAATCGCCCATATCGCCGGAAGAGATGGCTTGTAAACTCCCGCAAGGATTCGAGCCGTTCGCCAGGTCCAAACCCAGCCACACCGATCTTCCCACTATTCGATAAGAAAAAGCAGACCTTTCCATGACGTCAAGTGACCAGCAGGGTTCACCGATTTTCCGGCGCATATTGGTGCTTGCGCTCGTGGTGCTGGTGGTCATCTGCGCTTACATCGCCGGCTGGTATTATCTCGCGGGACGGCTGGAAAGCTCGGCCAACCGCTCGCTGCGCGACATCCGCGCGGCCGGCGGAGAGGCCGATTGCGTCGACCAGACCGTGCAAGGCTTTCCGTTCCGCATCGGCCTGTTCTGCAACGGCGTGCTTTATTCCACCCCGGCCCGCGATGTGCAGCTGAAAGCCGGCGCGTTCCGCTCGGCCGCCCAGGTCTATGATCCCCGCACGATTGTCGGCGAACTCGACGGCCCGATGGAAGCCGTGCTGCCCGGCCTCGTGCCGCTGTCACTGTCCTGGAACCTGATGCATGCCAGCGTGCGCCTGGCCGAACCGCTGCCATCGGCCGTATCGGTCGAGGGGCGCGATGTGGTTGTCGGGGAAAGTGCCGGGGGAGAGGGCCTGTTCAAGGCCGAAAACGCGCAGGTCCATATGCGCGCCAACAACAGCGATGTGGATCTCGCAGCGCGCTTCACCAATCTGCGGCTCAACGGCGCTTCGGATGCGGAAGGCGCGCCGGGGCTGAACGCCGAAGGCAATATGACCGTGTTCGACGGCGTCACTCTTGCCACGTCTCCGCAGGCGATCGAACTCGGCTACAAGACTGAGATCCGCGCCTTGACCTTGTCCTTTGGCCCGGATGCCTCGATCGGCCTGTCCGGCCCGCTGTCGGTGGATTCGTCCGGTCTGATCGACGCGCAACTGACGCTGACTGCGCGCCAACCAATCGCCATTGCCCGAGTGCTGACAGCGCTGTTTCCCGAGCAGCGCAAGGAGATCGAGATGGCCTCGTCCGGCCTGACCATGCTCGGCAACGCGCCGTCTCTGCCCTTGACGATCGCCAAGGGCAGGGCGTCGATCGCGTTCATCACGCTCGGCGATATTCCGCCGCTGCGGCCTTGAAGCAATTCCAGCAAAAGTGCGAAGCGGTTTTGCGTCCGGAGATTGCGTTATGAAAGCTAGTTCTTGTTGGCAGCCTGTCGGCCGAAGTCCGGCAGGTCGACTTCCTGACCTGCTTCGATGATCGAGCGGCGCACGTCGCGCGTGTGGGTGAACATCTCGAACAGCTTGTCTCCGTCGCCCCAGCGGATCGCACGCTGAAGCGAAGACAGGTCCTCTGAAAAGCGTGCCAGCATTTCAAGGATCGCGTCCTTGTTATGGAGGCAGATGTCGCGCCACATCACCGGATCGGACGCCGCAAGCCGCGTGAAATCGCGGAAACCGGAAGCCGAATATTTGATGACCTCGGATTCCGTCACTGTTTCCAGGTCATCCGCCGTACCAACGATGTTGTAGGCGATGATGTGCGGGAGGTGTGAAACGATCGCAAGCACCTTGTCGTGGTGGTTCGGATCCATCGTATCGAGCCGCGAGCCGCAGGCTTCCCAGAAGCGGCCGAGACGTTCCACCGCATTCTGATCCGTCCCGGGCAGGGGGGTCAGAATGCACCAGCGACCCCGGAAGAGCTCCGCAAAACCGGCGGATGGACCCGATTTTTCGGTGCCTGCGATGGGGTGACCGGGAATAAAATGGACGTTTTTCGGCAAAAACGGGAGCATCTGTCCGATTACTGAGGCCTTCGTGGACCCCACATCGGTCACGATCGCCCCCGCTTTCAGGGCAGGCGCGATCTGCTCCGCGGCGGCACCCGATGAGCCCACCGGCACGGAAATGATCACGAGATCAGCGTCCAGCACGACCTCTTTCGCATCGATCGAGTAACTGTCGCCCAGCCCCAATTGCCGAGCTTCTTCAAGTGTTTGCTCGCTGCGGGTGGAAATGGCGATGTGGTTGGTCAAGCCCTCGCGGCGGATCACGCGCGCCAAAGAGGAGCCGATGAGACCGATGCCGATCAGGGCAATCTTCTCAAACAGAATGTCAGACATGGATTTGTTTCTTCAGGTCTTGAGAAAGTCACTCAAGGCCGCGACGACGCCACGATTGGCCTCCTCGGAGCCCACGGTCATTCGCAGCGCGTTGGGGAAGCCATATCCCGCAACGCGCCGCAAGATATAGCCTTGGGCGCTGAGATAATCGTCCGCCTTCGCCGCCGAATGCGCTTCCGCAGGCGGAAAATGGATGAGGATGAAGTTGCCGACGCTGGGCGTCACGCGAAGGCCCAGCTTGGTCAGCTCTTCCGTCAGCCAGGGCAGCCAGGTCTCGTTGTGCTGTACCGTCTTTTCGACATGCGCCTGGTCGCGGATCGCCGCAACACCGGCAGCGATCGCAGCAGCATTGACGTTGAAGGGACCACGCACGCGGTTCAGCGGATCGAGAATGTGCTCGGGGCCGTACAGCCAGCCGATCCGCATTCCGCCAAGACCGTGGATCTTGGAGAAGGTGCGCGTCATCACCACGTTCTGCGCCGACTTCACCAGATCCACGCCGGACTCGTAATCTTCGCGGCGGACATATTCGGCATAGGCCGCATCCAGAACGAGTAACACGGTCTTCGGCAGTCCGGCATGCAGGCGACGCACTTCAGCAAACGGGATATAGGTGCCGGTCGGATTGTTGGGGTTGGCAAGGAACACGATCTTCGTGCGCGGCGTCACCGCCGCCAGGATCGCGTCGACTTCCGCCGTCTCATCCTTTTCCTTGACCACCACCGGCACACCGCCGGCCGACTGGATGTAGATGCGGTAAACCAGGAAGCCGTGTTCGGTGAAGATGCCTTCGTCGCCCGGCTGCAGGTAGACCTGCGCCAGCAAGCCGATCGCTTCGTCCGAGCCGTTGGTGCACAGGATGTTGGCGGGGTTCAGCCCGTAAGCTTCGCCGATCGCCTCGCGCAAAACCGTGGCGGAGCCATCCGGATAGAACTCCATGTGGCCGGCAGTGTCGCGCACCGCGGCCATCGCCTTGTCGGATGCACCAAGCGGGTTCTCGTTGGACGACAGCTTGTGGATCTTGCTCACGCCAGCCGGCGCGGTCGACTTGCCGGGCACATAGGCCGCGATGTCCAGCACGCCGGGCTTGGGTGTGGGACGATCCTGGACGGCTTCGATGCTCATGACGGCGCTCGTTTTGCTTCGGCTAACATTCAACACTGACTTGATGATCCGCGAATAAACCCGACGCAGCGGCTTGTCGAGTTCAAAGCAGCCTGCCGCCTCGACGCCCCATTGACAGGACAGGGCGTCCTTCCCTAGCTAAGCCGATCTTTCCCTGGGGTTGCCCGACCATGATTACCTTGCCGAAGCTCGCGCGCCCGCGCCGGCTGCTTGCTGCCGACGAGGCAAACAAACCCACCAGCCAGGTTCTGCGCTTCGGCCCCGACAAACCGCTCAAGCTCGATGCCGGCGTCGATCTCGCGCCGTTCCAGATCGCCTACCAGACTTATGGCACGCTCAACGAGGCGCGATCCAACGCCGTCCTTGTTTGCCATGCGCTGACAGGCGACCAGCACGCCGCCAACACCCACCCCGTCACCGGCAAGGATGGCTGGTGGGATGTGCTGATCGGTCCCGGCAAGATCGTCGATACCAACCGCTTCTTCGTCATCTGCTCGAATGTCATCGGCGGCTGCCTCGGCTCCACCGGCCCGGCCTCGATCAACCCGTCCACCGGCAAGCCCTACGGTCTCGACCTGCCGGTCATCACCATTCCCGACATGGTGCGCGCGCAATCCATGCTGGTGGATCATTTCGGCATCGACCAGCTGTTTTGCGTGATCGGCGGCTCCATGGGCGGCATGCAGGTGCTGGAATGGGCCGCAAGCCACCCGAAGCGCGTCTTCAGCGCGCTGCCGATCGCCACAGGCCCGCGTCATTCCTCGCAGAACATCGCCTTCAACGAAGTTGGGCGTCAGGCCGTGATGGCCGATCCCGACTGGTGCGGCGGCAAGTATATCGAGGAAGACAAGCGGCCGGAGAAGGGTCTCGCGGTGGCGCGCATGGCCGCGCACATCACGTATCTCTCCGAGGCGGCTTTGCACCGCAAGTTCGGTCGCAACCTGCAGGATCGGTCTCAGCTGACCTTCGGCTTCGATGCCGATTTCCAGATCGAGAGCTATCTACGCCATCAGGGCATGACCTTTGTCGACCGCTTCGACGCCAACTCTTATCTCTACATGACCCGCGCCATGGATTATTTTGATCTGGCAGCGGACCATGATGGACGCCTGGCTGACGCCTTCGCCGGCACCTCGACGCGCTTCTGCCTTGTATCCTTCACGTCCGATTGGCTGTTCCCGACGTCGGAAAGCCGGTCGGTTGTGCACGCGCTCAATGCCGCCGGAGCGTCGGTGTCGTTTGTCGAAATCGAAACCGATCGCGGCCACGACGCCTTCCTGCTCGACGAGCCCGAACTGTTCGCCGCCATCAACGGCTTCATCAGCTCGGCCGCCCGCGCCTACGGCCTTCCGGAGGCCGTGCAATGAGCCAGGAACCACCAAAACTCACCATCGGCGAGCGTCAAACCCGCTTCGATCTCGATGTCGTCGCCTCCTATATCAAGCCCCAAGCGAAGGTGCTCGATGTCGGCTGCGGCGATGGCTTGCTTCTGGAAAAGCTTGCCGGCGAAAAGCAGGTCGATGGGCGCGGCGTCGAGTTGTCTCAGCGCGGCGTCAACGAATGCGTTGCGCGCGGCCTCTCGGTGATCCAGGGCGATGCCGACACCGACCTCGTTTTCTATCCCGATCGCGGCTTCGATTACGTCATTCTCAGCCAGACGCTTCAGGCCACCAAGAACCCGAAAGCCGTGCTGGAGGATCTCTTACGCATCGGTGACAAGGTGATCGTGTCGATCCCCAATTTCGGCTATTGGCCCAACCGCCTCGCACTCGCTTTCAAGGGCCAGATGCCCGTCAACCGCCATCTGCCCTATAGCTGGTACGACACGCCCAACATCCACTTCTGCACCATCCGCGACTTCGTGAAACTCTGCGACGAAGTCGGCGCGAAGGTGGAAAGTGCTGCGGCTCTCAACGGCAGCGGCCAGAAAATAGGCCTGTCGATGCCCTGGTGGTTCTGGAACTTCTTCGGCCAGCAAGCGGTCTTCATGCTGCGCCGCTGACGCGGGACGGTGGGTGTGCTATCCTAGATCATGACAGACCGGAGCCATGCCATGCGCGACGAGCAGTTTACGGTGAATCTGTCCGATGATCTCGCGGACTTCGTCAGTGAGCAGATTTCGGGTAGTGGCAGCGAGACTTTGAGCGACGAGGTCGTTCAGCAAGCGTTCGACGTGTTGCGACACCAGCATGAACAGACGGCGCGGATGAAAGCGGAGTTGGACGAGGCGGAAAAAGACCCTCGGCGCTACTCGCTGGAAGAGGTCAAAGCTCGGTTAGAACGGCGTCTTGCAGAACTGAATGCTCATTCGTGAAGCTCGCTGTCATTTTTACAGATCAAGCAATTCGCGATCTGGATGCAATCGAAGCTTTCATCGCGGTCGACAATCCAGTTCGCGCCGTAAGCTATGCGTTGGAAATCGTTGATGCGTGCATGAAATTAGGTGAGATGCCGGAACTGGGACGTCGCCGAGACGAACTGGGTCAGGGCAGACGTTCGTTTTCGTTCCGAAGGCGTCAGACGATCATCTATCGTAGTCTGACGGACCGGGTGACTGTTGTACGCATCTACTCTACGGGCAGAGACGTCCTGCGAGATGATCAGGGCGACAACAATTAAGGCTGGTAACTTTCATGGATAGCGGTTCAAATCGGAGGTCACTCGATGCCTAAGCGGTTGACCATAGCTCTTTCTGCGGAAACCGCCGATTTTGTGCGCACCCGGGTCGCTGGCGGCGCGTCGCTCGACGGCTTGATAGCTGAAGCGTTGGCGCATCTACGGACCCTGCAGCAAAAACTGGCTCAGGTCCGGGCGCAACTTGAGGAAGCCGATGTTGATCCGGGTCGCTATTCGCTCGACGAGGTGGAAGGCACCGCTGAACTGCTTCTTTCCCTGAAGGACGCCTTGGACAGCATCGAGAGCCATGACCCACTTCTGAAAGTCACGCTGGGAGAACTGTCGACAAGCCGCAAAATCGTCGAAAAAGTTCGTGCGCTCAGCGCTTGGGCTCACTAGCGCCCACCCGCACTGCACCCTGCGGGCTCAGCGCCGGCACCAGCACCCGCCGCGTCACGCGCTTCGCCACCGGTATCCCTTGATACAACCGCTTCTGCGCTTCCACCACGATCACGCCTGAAAAGATCGGCCAGAACCGGCGGCCGGCGCGTTCTAGGACCTGGGCGAGGCGCATCATCCAGCGGCTGGTGGAAGGCGGGAAGAACAGGGCGTCACCCCAGGCGCCGGGCGTGAAGTTGGCTTCACGCAACAGCGTCATCAGCTGCGTACGGGAATAGGGCCGGCCGGTGCCGAAAGGCGTGTGCTCCATGCGCGCCCACACACCGCGGCGATGCGGCACGACAAGCACCAAGCGGCCGCCGGGCGCCAGAACGCGCCAGATCTCGGTCAGCGTCTCGTTGGGATTTTCGGAATGCTCCAGAAGATGCACGAGAAGCAGACGGTCGACCGAGGAGTCGGTTAGCGGCAAGTCTTCTTCCGACACAAGCGCGGTAGCCGATGGTGCGCCGGCCGGCCAGTTCACAGCGCCCTGCCGCGCCGGCATGAAGGCGAACACGCGTTCAGCATCGCCGCCGAAACGCTCCAGCCAAGGCAGCGTATAGCCAAGCCCCACCAGCCGCTCGTTGGGCAGCGGCGCCCAGACGGCAGCCAGGGCTATGGCGATGGCGCGCTCGGCCAGGTGTCCGAGGGTGGAAGCGTAGAAAGCGCGCAAGTCGACGATGTCGGTGTTCATGAACCGAACCTAGATGCGGCATGCGCTGAGTTCAACCTGACGCTGGAAGCCCTTGCCCAGCGCTATATGTCTTGGCAGGAAACAGGGGAAACCTTCCATGCCGCTTTCGATCGAACAATTCATCTGCCGCAGCGATAATTATGGCGTGCTCGTGCATGATCCCGACAGCGAGCAGACGCTGATCATCGATGCGCCGGAAGAAAAGCCGATTGTTGCAGCCATCGAGCGCACCGGCTGGAAGCCGACCATGCTTCTGATCACCCATCATCACGCCGATCATGTCGCTGGCAATCTGGGCCTGAAGCAGCGTTACGGCATGCCGATCTACGGTCCGGCGGCCGAGCGCGACAATATTCCGGGCATCGATGAGGCCTATGATGACGGCCACACGCTGTCGTTCGGCGCCTACACGATCCATGTCGTATCGACGCCGGGGCACACGGCCGGCCATGTCAGCCTGTTCATTCCCGAAGCCAAGCTCGCCTTCACTGGCGACACGCTTTTCGCGATGGGCTGTGGCCGGCTGCTCGAATGCCAGCCGCCGGTGATGTTCGAGTCGCTGAAAAAGATCGCTGAATGGCCACGTGATACCGTGGTCCATTGCGGCCATGAATATACCGAAGCCAATGCCCGGTTTGCGCGGAGCGTCGATCCGGAAAACGAGGTTCTTCAACGCCGCGCCAAGGAGGTCGAGCGCCTTCGTGCCAGCAAGGAAATGACGCTGCCGACCACGATCGGCGACGAGCTCGACACCAACCCGTTCCTGCGCTGGGCCGATCCGGCCATCCGTGGGACACTCGGCATGGAAGACGCGACCGACAGCGGCGTGTTCGCCGAGCTGCGGCGACGCAAAGACGCGTTCTGAGCGGAGCAGAGCCGCTTTAGTCCTCTGGAAGGCAGTAAAGCTTTCCGTCGGCTGCGGCTCGTGCGCGTTCGTTCTGGTTCGGACCGGGCGCGATTTCGGCTGCCAGGCACGGCTTGCCCGGTAGCGAGATAACAAGAAGGTAGGATGTCGGTCGTCCGGGCCCGCTCGGATCCTCGACCCGGTAGCGGGCGATCATCGCAGTCGGGTGCAGGGTGCCGCCTTCAACACGGCCGCGCCATTCGATCGTGTCGCCCAAACTGCTGAAGCCGCCACCCATACGGCTCGGCAGCTGCAGGCTCTGCTTTTGGCCTTTGGGCGTGATGACGAAGATGTTCTCACGCGCATCGGCATCGACCACGTCCAGTTTGTAGCCACCGTGGCCTGCACAGGAAGACAGGGAATAGCCGCCTTCGTCTTCCTGCGATTCCACAAGCCGGCACTCCTTTAAATTCGTGTAACGGGACTCGCGGGCCGGCTCGGCGAACGCCGCAGAAAACAGGCCGGACAGCAGAAGACCAGCAGCGCTGACGACATGGATCAGGCTTTGTTTCAAGGTCTTGCCTCCTTGGCCTCAGCGGATGTCACGGCGGTTCTCGCCTTGCGATCGAATAGCATCGACTTGGATGCCAGCACCGCGCCGCCCGTAATCGCAAGGCAGGCTGCCAGGATGCGCCCGCTTGGCTCGGCAGCGCCGACAGCGATCAGAACTAGCGTCGACAAAAGCGGTGCCGCATAGCTCGCTGCGCCAAGTACTTGGATGTTGCCGTGCTTCACGCCGTAGTCCCAGGTGTAGAAAGCCGCACCCACCGGCATGAGGCCGAGGCCGAGAACGGCCAGCCATTGCGTTGTGCCTCGCGGCCACACCGTGTCTTCAAGCAGGAGATGGCACATGAGCGACAGGATCGCGGTGGCGAGGCAGTACCAGGTGACGATGCTGGTTGGCACGGCAGGAAAGCGGCGCGACAGAAGCGAATAGGCGGACCAGAGCACCGCGCAGACGGCGGCCATTAGGTAGCCGAAGCTGTATTGCGCTTCGAAGCCGACGCCACTGTCCTTGGTAACGATCAGTGCGGTGCCCGCAAGGCCGAGCAGGGCTCCGGCGATGTGGAACCAGCGCAACCTCTCGCCGGGCATCAGCGCCGAGCCCAGCACGATCAGTAGGGGCCACAGATAGGCGATCAGGCTGGCTTCCACGGCGGGCGCGGCACGCAAGGCGGTGAAATAGAAGAAGTGGTAGCCGAACAAGCCGCCTATGCCGACGATCCAGACCTGCAGGGGGATCCTCAGGCCCTTTGGTGCCGGCTGGACGATCCGCATGGCGAGGCCCACAAGCGTGCCGATCGCAAAGGTCATGGCTGAAAGCTGGAAGGGAGGCACCGTTCCCGACGCTGCCGTGAGCATGGCGAGCAGCGCCCACATCGCTACTGCCGTAAAGCCGATCAGGGTCGCCCGCGCCATTGTCCCGCCTCCTGCACCAAAGCCGGAGTAGCAGGCGGATAGGGTGCTGCCTACAGCATCGGCCCGAAAATCGATTTCGATTTTCGGAAAGCACGATGCGCGGGGATCAAAGTGCTAGAGCGTCCTTTGTGCGTCCAAGAGGACGCAAGGCGCTCTAGCTGATCTTCCCGACGCGGAAGTAAACGGTGCCGATGCGGCTTTCGACCTGGCCGCGCAGCGGCACGAAGAACTGGGTCTCGCCCATCCTGGCAAAGGTTACGCGCATGTCGTGGCCGGCCGAGAGGTAGTCCATCGTCTTGGAGCCCTTGCGATAACCCGAGATCGGCTTGAAGCGGATGGTGCAGGTAACGCCTTCCCCCTTGAAGTCGCCGACAACGGCTGGCGCCTTGCCGGCATAGGTGAGGGTCAGGTCGGCACGCAATTCGCCGTCATAGATATGGACGGTGCGGTTGCACACTTCGTCGAGTGAGTTGGCGCGCACCAGCGTGGCGGTCAGCGGATCGACCACACCGGTGAGATCTCCGGCTTCCACCGGCACCCAGCCATGGCGACGCGGCTTGGGCGGCGGCACGTTCTCGGTAGCAACGACCTGCCCGTTTTCGAACCGAACCGTGGTGCGCTGCTTCTTCTTGCCGGAGGTGTAATCCAGCATATGGGTGGTTGGCTGCGGCTCACTTTTCTTGAGGCTTCCGGATGTGTGCACGACGCCTTTCGTGTCGTCGAAAACGGCGCCGAGGCCGGAACTGGAGATCGTGCCGTCCACCGCATAGCTGTTGGCATCGAGCGTGCTGGTGAAGCTGGTGCGGGCGATCGTGATGCCGAAGATGGTGACGACATATTCGGCCGTAAAGGTCTCGGCGCGGGCAGGGACAGTAGCTGCGATGGCCAACATGGCAGCCGCGCTGAGCGCCTGACCGAACCGCTTCGTTGCTTTCGCCAAATGCACCAACTGCAAACCTCACCTGTCAGCGCCAATTACTAACGCTGCATCACGGCAAGAGAATGGTGGTGCGGGCATAGCCGTTCAAGCCGGCTTGGCTGCAACCTGTTGGGCCAGTGTTTCCATGCGACCGGCAACATCGACCAGAGTATCGGTCAGCGCGGTTTCGGTCTGGTTAGCCTTGGCGAGCGCTTCGTCGCGCGATGCACGAAGCGCATCGATCTCGTCGTCGATCCCCTGCATGCGTTTTTGCAGTTCGGTGAGCTCGTCCATGATCATGATGCCCGCCATGACCGTCAGGCGCTGGTCGCCGATCTCGCCGAAACTGCCTTTGAGATGGCCGACATAGCGGTCGAACCGCTCGGCCAGGTCGATCAGGTGTTCTTCCTGACCTTCGTCGCAGGCCATTCGATAGGCCTTGCCGTCGATCGTCACGGTGACTTGCGGCATCCCTGTCCTTCCTAGCGGTCGAGCACGGCGCGGATCGTTTCCATCGCCGTAACCAGGCGACGCGAGACTTCCTTGTTGGCGTCTTCGAGACGTTCCGCGCGCGCTTCAGACTTGTCGAGCTCGCCGGCGAGGCGAGCGCGATCGGCATTCATGCGCTGCACTTCCGCCTCGGCCTCGACATAGTCGCCCTCGCGCTCGATGCGGGACGACACCGCATCTTCAAGCGCGACCATGGCGTGACCGAGCCGCGTCAAGGCATCTTTCAAAGTGGCTTCCGACATCTACCCCATCTCAAAGACCCGGCGCGGGGCTGTGATCCAGCCTTCCCCCTCCGCCGAATCAAAAATAACGATCAGCCGGCCAATTGCGCAAGAATCTTGGCGGCTTGAGGGTGCAACGTCAATCAATGGGTTAAGCTATCCCCCGCAAAGAGGGTGAAGGAGGAGATGTACCACCGTCCCCCCTCGGTATGATGACCATTGTGCAGGGCCTCATCTTTTCGCCATCACGATCTGGTGGAACTGACCACCAAAGCGGGTGTTTGCGCGAGCTTTGATTGACACGCCTTGGCCGCCTGCTATGTGTCCCGGCGACCCCGTGGTCTGCATCTTCCAGGCCACCATGCCACGTCGAACCGCATCACGAGAGCGAGCATCGCCATGACTTCACGCGACAAACACGACCGGATGGCTAATGCGATCCGCTTCCTGTCGATGGATGCGGTGGAAAAAGCAAACTCGGGCCATCCCGGCTTGCCGATGGGCGCGGCCGATATCGCGACCGTTCTGTTCAGCCGCTATCTGCGCTTCGACCCGAAGAACCCGAACTGGCCGAACCGCGACCGCTTCATTCTTTCCGCCGGCCACGGCTCCATGCTCCTTTACTCGCTGCTGTATCTGACCGGCTACGAGGACATGACGCTCGACGAGATCAAAAATTTCCGCCAGCTCGGTTCCAAGACCGCCGGCCATCCGGAATACAAGCATGCCGATGGCATCGAAACGACGACCGGCCCGCTTGGCCAGGGGCTTGCCAATTCGGTCGGCTTCGCGCTCGCCGAACGCCATCTGAACACGGCCTATGGCGACGACCTCGTCGACCACTACACCTATGTTCTGGCCGGTGACGGCTGCCTCATGGAAGGCATCAGCCAGGAAGCCATTTCGCTTGCGGGTCACCTCAAGCTGTCGAAGCTGATCGTGTTCTGGGACGACAACCGCATCACGATCGACGGCGCCGTGTCGATGTCGGACTCGACCGATCAGTGCGCGCGCTTCGAAGCCTCGGGCTGGCACACGCAGCGTATCGATGGTCATGATCCGGAAGCGATTGCTCAGGCCATCGAGGCCGCCCAGGCGTCCGACAAGCCAAGCATGATCGCCTGCCGCACCACGATCGGCTTCGGCGCTCCGACCCGCGCGGGCACCAGCAAGGCTCACGGTTCGCCGCTGGGATCGGAAGAAATCGCGGGCACCCGCAAGGCGCTGAACTGGGATTCGGAGCCTTTCGTCGTGCCGTCTGATGTGCTCGACGCCTGGCGCCTGGCCGGCCTCAATGCCGCCAAATCCTGCAAGGCCTGGCAGGAACACTTCAACACGATCGACGCGGAAACCAAGGGCGAGTTCGAGCGCCGTTTCCGCGGTGATCTGCCGGCCGGTTTCAATGAAACCATCATCAAGTACAAGAAGAAGCTTTCGGCCGAAAAGCCCAAGGTCGCGACCCGCAAGTCCTCGGAAATGGCGCTGGAAGTCATCAACGGCGTGGTGCCCGACACGGTCGGCGGTTCGGCCGATCTGACCGGGTCCAACAACACCAAGACCAGCCAGACCAAGCCGCTGACGGCGGACGATTATTCCGGCCGCTACATCTATTACGGTATTCGCGAGCACGGCATGGCCGCAGCCATCAACGGACTGGCGCTGCATGGTGGCGTCATTCCTTACGGCGGCACCTTCCTGACCTTCTCCGATTACGCGCGGCCGGCCATGCGCCTGGCTTCGCTCATGCATATCCGTTCCATCTTCGTGATGACGCATGACTCTATCGGTCTCGGTGAAGACGGCCCGACCCACCAGCCGGTGGAACATCTGGCAGCGCTGCGTTGCATCCCGAACCACTACGTCATGCGTCCGGCCGATGCGGTGGAAGCCGTGGAATGCTGGCAAGCGGCACTGGAATCGAAGGACACGCCTTCGACGCTGGCTCTGACCCGTCAGAACCTGCCGGTTCTGCGCACCGAGCATACGGACGAGAACAAGTCGGCGCGCGGTGCCTATGAGCTGGCCGGAGACAGCGACGCCAAGGTCACGATCTTCGCGACGGGTTCGGAAGTCGAGATTGCCATGGGCGCTTTCGACAAGCTGAAGGCTGCGGGCATTGCCGCCCGCGTCGTGTCCGTCCCGTGCATGGAGCTTTTCGCCAAGCAGAGCGAGGAATACCAGCGCGCCATTATCGGCAAGGCCGAGGTGAAGGTCGCGATCGAAGCCGGCGTCCGCAATGGTTGGGATCACCTGATCGGCTCGGACGGCATCTTCATTGGCATGAGCACCTTCGGCGCCAGCGGCAAGATCGAGGATCTTTACCCGCATTTCGGCATCACCGCCGATGCGGCCGCCGAAGCCGCGCAGAAGCGTCTCGCCGCCTGATCGACGCATTCAAACACTAATGACCGCCTGATCCGAGCTATTTGGGAGAGTGGAATGACAGTCAAAGTTGCCATCAACGGTTTTGGTCGTATCGGCCGCAACATTCTTCGCGCCATCCATGAGAATGGCCGCGAGGACATCGAAGTCGTGGCAATCAACGATCTTGGCCCGGTGGAAACCAATGCGCATCTGCTGCGCTTCGATTCTATCCACGGCAAGTATCCCGGCAAGATCGAAGTCGATGGCGATGCGATCGTGGTGGATGGCAAGCGCATCAAGGTCACCGCGGTGAAAAACCCGGCCGAACTGCCGCACAAGGATCTAGGCGTCGATATCGCGCTGGAATGCACGGGCATCTTCACTTCGAAGGAAAAGGCCTCCGCCCACCTTCAGGCTGGCGCCAAGCGCGTGATCGTGTCGGCTCCGGCCGATGGCGCCGACCTCACGGTCGTTTATGGCGTGAACCACGACAAGCTGACCAAGGACCACGTGGTCATCTCGAATGCGTCCTGCACCACGAACTGCCTGGCACCGGTTGCTTACGTGCTGAGCCAAGCTGTCGGTATCGAGAAGGGCTTCATGACGACGATCCACTCCTATACGGGGGATCAGCCGACGCTCGACACGATGCACAAGGATCTTTACCGCGCCCGCGCCGCGGCGCTGTCGCAGATCCCGACCTCGACCGGTGCCGCCAAGGCCGTCGGCCTCGTTCTGCCGGAACTCAAGGGCAAGCTCGACGGCTCCTCGATCCGCGTACCGACCCCGAACGTCTCTGTGGTCGACCTGAAATTCGTAGCCTCGCGCAACACTACCGTTGCCGAGATCAACGAAGCCGTGACCGCTGCCGCCAACGGTCCGCTGAAGGGCATTCTTGCCGTCACCGATCAGCCGAATGTCTCGATCGACTTCAACCACGATCCGCATTCCTCGACCTTCGCGCTCGACCAGACCAAGGTTCTCGAAGGCAACTTCGTGCGAATCTTGGCGTGGTACGACAACGAATGGGGCTTCTCGAACCGCATGTGCGACACGGCCGTGGCCATGGGCAAGCTGCTCTAAGCCGGTTAAGTACGATCTTGATCGAAGGGCGTTCGGCATCGGCCGGGCGCCCTTTTCTTTTACGGCTGCTTTAATCGATTTTGCCGCGCCGCTGCGGCTTGCGCGAAGGCAGCGCCTGCGGTCTATTCCGCGCACAAATCAGGACAGGGAGTTTCGGGGATATGGCGGCTTTTCGGACGCTCGACGACGCGGACGTCAAGAACAAGCGCGTGCTGGTGCGCGTCGACCTCAACGTGCCGATGCAGGATGGCAAAGTGTCCGACGCGACCCGCATCGAGCGCGTAAAGCCGACCATCACCGAACTCGCCGACAAGGGCGCGCGCATTATCCTGCTCGCCCATTTCGGCCGGCCGAAAGGCGCGCCGGACGCGAAGTATTCCCTGAAGCCGATCACTGAGACCGCAGCCGGCATCTTCGGCCGCCCCGTCGCCTTCGTGGAAGACTGCATCGGCGAGGTGGCCGAAGCCTCCGCCAATGCGATCCAGGGCGGTGACATCCTGCTGTTCGAGAATACCCGCTTCCACAAGGGCGAGGAAAAGAACGATCCGGACTTCGCCAAGGCGCTTGCGGCGTCCGGCGACATCTTCGTCAACGACGCGTTTTCGGCCGCCCATCGCGCCCACGCCTCCACCGAAGGCCTCGCCCACATTCTGCCCGCTTATGCCGGCCGCACCCTGCAGGCCGAGCTCGATGCGCTTGAAAAGGGCTTGGGCTCGCCGGAGAAACCGGTCGTGGCCATCGTCGGCGGCGCCAAGGTTTCCACCAAGATCGACCTGTTGCAGAACCTCGTGACGCGCGTCGATGCGCTGGTGATCGGCGGCGGCATGGCCAACACGTTCCTGGCCGCTCAAGGGGTGGATGTCGGCAAGTCGCTTTGCGAGCACGACCTCGCCGATACCGCAAAAACCATCCTCGCCGCTGCCGAAAAGGCCGGCTGCGCTATCGTCCTGCCGACGGATGCCGTTGTCGCGCGCGAGTTCAAGGCCAATGCCGCCAACGAAGTCGTGGCGATAGATGCGGTGCCCGCCAATGCGATGATCCTCGATGTCGGCCCAGACACGGTGAAGGCCGTCAACCAGTGGATCGACAAGGCCAAGACGCTGGTCTGGAACGGCCCGCTCGGCGCCTTCGAGATCGCGCCCTTCGACAAGGCGACGGTCGCTGCCGCTCAGCATGCGGCCGAGCGCACCAAGGCCGCTGACCTCGTCTCGATCGCCGGTGGCGGCGACACGGTTTCGGCGCTCAACCATGCCGGCGTGGAAGACGCCTTCACCTATGTCTCGACGGCCGGCGGCGCTTTCCTGGAATGGATGGAAGGCAAGGATCTGCCTGGCGTGCAGGTGCTCAAGCAGGCCTGAGGTGGATTGAAGCCGAGGACTCCGCGCGCTTATGCGGGGTCCAAGCCATCTAAACCGATTGAAAAAAGTTTCAATCGGTTCAACGCTTTAGGTGCTGTTCCCCTTCTTGGTTGCTTCTGGTATGGGCGCACCAACCCCAGCAGGAGACAGCAATGAGCGAACGGCTTGAAGACATCGCAGTGGCCATGGTTGCCGACGGCAAGGGCATCCTTGCCGCGGACGAAAGCTCCGGCACCATCAAGAAGCGCTTCGATGCGATCAAGGTCGAGTCCACAGCCGACAGCCGCCGTGATTACCGCGAAATGCTGTTCCGCTCCGACGAGGCGATGAGCAAGTACATCTCCGGCGTCATTCTCTACGACGAAACGCTGCGCCAGAAGGCCGTCGACGGCACGCCGCTCGCCGACCTCATCAAGGCTGCTGGCTCCATTCCGGGCATCAAGGTCGATGCCGGCGCCAAGGATCTCACGAACTTTCCCGGCGAAAGCATCACCGAAGGCCTCGATGGCCTTCGCGAGCGTCTGGCCGAGTATTACGGCCTTGGCGCCCGTTTCGCCAAATGGCGCGGCGTGATCGCGATTGCCGAAGGCGTTCCGACCTGGGGTGCGGTGAAGCAGAACGCCCAGGCGCTCGCCCGCTATGCAGCCCTTTGCCAGGAAGCCGGCATCGTGCCGATCGTCGAGCCGGAAGTGCTGATGGACGGCGCGCCTGCCGATCACTCGATCGACCGCTGCGCTGAAGTCACCCAATGGGTTCTGAAGACCGTGTTCGACGAGCTCTACGACGCCCGCGTTTCGCTTGAAGGCATGATCCTGAAGCCGAACATGATCATCGACGGCAAAAATGCCCGCAAGGCGGGCGTCGAGGAGGTGGCGGAAAAGACCGTGCGCGTTCTTAAGGCCACCGTGCCCTCGGCCGTTCCGGGCATTGCCTTCCTCTCCGGCGGCCAGTCCGACGAAGAAGCCACCGCGCATCTCTCGGCCATGAACGCCAACTACGACCTGCCGTGGAAGCTCACCTTCTCTTACGGCCGCGCATTACAGGCCGCAGCGCTCCAAGCCTGGAGCGGCAAGACAGAAAACGTCGCCGCCGGCCAGCGCGCCTTCACTCACCGCGCCCGCATGAACTCGCTGGCCGCCATCGGCACCTGGAAAACGGATCTCGAAAAGGCGGCTTGAAGCCCCGTCGAGATCGGAGGGCAAAAAGGCCGCTCGAAAGGGCGGCCTTTTTGTTTGCGTGGCGTTTGGAAGCGAAGGCTTCTCGAAGCGAAAAGAACTGCCGAAACTAGCCGCCGAGCTGCGCTTCGATTGCCGCCTTGTCGATTACCGACCAGACCTCATGGATCTTGCCGGCTTCGAAACGGTAGAAGACGTTCTCGCAGAACGACACCCTTTGCCCGTTGACGGGTAATCCTAGAAACTCGGCTCGCGGCGTGCAGTTGAATCGCAGCCTTGCGGCGATCGTGGATCCTTCAGCAACAAGCATCTGGATGTTGAAGCTAAGATCTGGAATGTCGCGGTGATCCTTTTCCGACATCTGCTGGTAGCCGGACAAGCCGATCAGCCCGCCGTTGTAGTGCACATTGCCGGCGACAAACGCTTCAAGCTGTGGCCAATCCTGCCTGTTCAAACAGTCTATGTAAGCCTCATAGATCGTGCGCAACTGGTCCGGCGTCATGTCCTTGTCTCAGCTTAGAAACGGCTTCGCCTTCATCGTGTCCGGCACCGGCACGCCGAGGCGGGCCAGCACGGTGGGCGCCAGTTGCAGCTGGTCGAGCAGCGTGTCTTGCGCCGGGCCTTTGCCCTTGCCGAAGTAGTACAGTGCGAAATCCTGCATTTCGTCGTCGTGGCCGCCGTGATGGCCGCGGTCGGTTTGGCCGTGGTCGGCGGTGACGATGACCTCGTAGCCTGCCTTCAGCCAGCCGGGCAGGAAGGCTGCCAGCATCACGTCCATCATCACCAATGCCTCGTCCATTTCGTGGCAGTCATGGCCGTAGCGATGGCCCATCGAGTCCAGCGTGCAGGTGTGGAGAATGCCGTAGTCGATGCCATGGCGCTTGGTCAGCATGGTCAGCGTTGCGAACAGGTCGATGTCGCTCGGCGTCATCTGGTTGCGCAGGTTGTAGCCGCTCATCGTGTGGAAGCGGCCATGGGCGATCGGGCTGCCGGGCTCATCATATTCCAGGTCTTCAATCGTATCGAAGGGGAAGCGCTTGAAAAACTCGGACCAATACGAATGCGTCACCGCACCCGTCTTGCCGCCAGCCTTGGTCACTTCGGAAAAGATGTCGGGCTGCTGGACGCGGTGGCGGATCGAGTTCGACAACACACCATGCACCTGCGGCGGAACGCCGGTATGGATCGAGGCATAGCAGCAGGCCGAGATCGACGGCAGGACGGAGCGCATCTTCCACACGCGCGCATCGCCTGACTGCACCCACCCCTCGAGATTGCCCATGAAGCGGCGCCAATTGCGCCAGGGTAGGCCGTCCAGGATGATGAGGAGAAGCTTGTTGTTCAGCGCCATGATGGTCGCTCCTGAAACGCAGGAGGCAGCGGTTGCCCGCTGCCTCGATGTGATCCCTTAGATGATCAAGCGGTCGCCCAGCATTCCGCCAAGCTGTAGCCGTCCATCAACTCGCCAGCGACGTGCTTGTTGTAGCCGCCGACCTTGTTCGTGGCGACGGCGTCCATGAAGTCGTTGAAGAAGGGTACGATAAGCCCCCCTTCGTCGCGCATCAGCACGGCCATGTCGCGATAGATGCCCTTGCGCTTTTCTTCGTCGAGTTCGCCACGCGATGCCACCACCATCTGGTCCATCTGCGGGTTTTTGAAACGCGTGTCGTTCCAGTCGGCATTCGACGTGTAGCCGGTGGTGTACATCTGGTTCTGCGTCGCCCGACCACCCCAGTAGGACAGGCAGAAAGGCTGCTTGTTCCAGACTTCCGACCAGTAGCCGTCGCCTGGTTCGCGGCGCACCTCGATCGTGATGCCGCATTTGGCGGCACTTTGCTGGAACAGCTGCGCAGCGTCGATGGCGCCCGGAAAGGCGACGTCGGAGGTGCGTAAGAGAATCGAGCCGCTGTGACCCGATTTCTTGTAGAACTCGGCCGCTTTTTCAGGGTCGAAGACGCGCTGTTCGATCCCTTCGGGAAAGAGCGGATAGGCCTTGTTGACGGGAAAGTCGTTGCCCACTGTGCCGTAGCCGCGCAGGATCGTTTGCAGCATCTGCTCGCGATCCACCGCAAGCTTCAGCGCCATGCGCAGATCCTTGTTGTCGAAAGGCGGCGTGTCGCAGAACATGTTGATGGGATAATAGCCCTTGCCGGACACGTTCTCGATCGAGACGCCCGGCAGCCGCTTCACGAGATCCACGATCTTCGGCTCGACTCGGTTGATGAAGTGGACCTGGCCGCTTTGGAGGGCTGCCATACGTGCCGTCGGATCGTTCATCACGATGATTTCGACCTGGTCGGCGAAGCCCATATGCTCCTTGTCCCAGAAGTTTTCGAACCGCTCGCCGCCATAGCGAATGCCGGGCTCGTCCACCGTCACCTTGTAGGGACCGGCCGAGATGCCTGATGTCGGGTTATCCTTGCCGCCATTGGGCTGGATCAGCAGATGGTAGTCGGCAAGAAGATAGTTGAACTCGGCGTCGGGCTCCTTGAGCGTAATCACGACCTCGTTGCCACTCGCCTTGATCGTGTCGACATTGCCGAGAATGCCGAACGCGCCGGAATTTGAGTTCTTATCGGCATGACGCTCGATCGTGGCCGCTACGTCCTCGGCTGTCACGGTCTTGCCGTTGTGAAACTCCACGCCCTGGCGGATCTTCATCGTCCAGGTCTTGGCGTCCGACGATGGGCCGGCGTCTTCCGCGATGCGGTTTTCGAGGCCGCCATCGCGCGTCAGGCGAAACAGGAACTCGCCCCACTGCTTGCAGAAGTTGAAGGGAACCTGGCTGAGGTTGAGCGCCGGATCGAGGCTGTTGGTGGATTCGCCACCCTGCAGACCGGCGCGCAAAATGCCACCGCGAACGGGGCTTTGCGCCTGCGCGGCGGTCGACAGCATCGTATTGGCGAACGCAGCCGAGACGCCCAGTGCCGCAGCCCGTCCAAGAAAGTCACGGCGCGACAGCCGGCCGGTCATGACACGGCGGCTGAGGAAGTCGAGTTCTGACATGGATACTCCTGTAAGCAAAACGTCGTTCCGACGATGGACCGGAACGACGTAGAAAGTCCTGAAAACAACATTTGTCGTTTAGCTGGCTAAGGTCAATTGCCTGCGCCTGCCATCTTGCGGCCCTGGATCGCCTTTTCTAGCCAGCCGATCTCCATTTCCGGCACAGAGCGCAGCAGCAGGTCCGTGTAATCGTCGAAGGGCGGGGTGAGCACGGTGCTCTTGGAGCCATAGCGCACGACTTCTCCGCGATACATCACGGCAATGGAGTCGGCGATCGACTTTACGGTGGCAAGGTCATGCGTGATGAAGAGGTATGCGACGTCTTCTTCCGCCTGCAGCCCGAGCAGCAGTTCGAGAATGCCATGCGCCACGAGCGGGTCAAGCGCGCTGGTGACCTCGTCGCAGATGATCAGCTTGGGCTTGGCGGCGAGCGCTCGGGCGATGCAGACGCGCTGTTTCTGGCCGCCGGAGAGTTCGGCCGGATAGCGGTCGGCATAGCCTTTGCCCATCTCGATCTTTTCGAGCAGTTCGGCGACACGTTGGTCGCGTTCGCGGCCGTGCATCTTGAAGTAGAATTCGAGCGGACGGCCGATGATCGTGCCGACGGTCTGGCGCGGATTCATCGCGACATCGGCCATCTGGTAGATCATCTGCAATTCGCGCAGATCGTCGCGCGAGCGGTCGGCAAGCTTGTTACCAAGCGTGCGGCCGTCGAAGGTAATGGAACCTTCCAACGGCGGCAGCAGGCCGGTGATGGCGCGGGCGAGCGTCGATTTGCCGGAGCCGGATTCGCCGACGACAGCGAGCGTCTGGCCAGGAAACACGTCGACCGAGACGTTCTTCAGCACCTTGACCGTGCCGCCACCGTAAGAGGCCGTCACGTTCTTCACCGACAAAACGGGCGTCACGCCCGGCGCATGTTCCTGATGCTCGATCTGGTGCACGGAAACCAGCGCATTGGTGTAGGCCTGGCGCGGTTCCTTGATGATCTGGTGCGTGCCGCCCCATTCCACCAGCTTGCCGTGGCGCAGCACCATGATCTCGTCGGACACCTGCGCCACCACCGCCAGATCATGGGTGATGTAGAGCGCCGCCACATGCGTGTCGCGAATTGCTTCCTTGATCGCCGCCAGCACGTCGATCTGCGTCGTTACGTCGAGCGCGGTGGTCGGTTCGTCGAAGACGATCAGATCCGGCTCCGAGCACAGCGCCATCGCGGTCATCACGCGCTGCAGCTGGCCGCCGGACACCTGGTGCGGATAGCGCTCACCGATCGTTTCGGGGTTCGGCAGGCTGAGCTTGCGGAAGAGTTCGATCGCGCGCTTTTCGGCTGCGGCGCGCGAGAGAACGCGATGTTCCAGAGCGGCTTCCACCACCTGGTCCATCAGCTTGTGCGCGGGGTTGAAGGCAGCGGCCGCCGATTGCGCGACATAGCAGACTTCGCGCCCGCGCATCCGGCGCAGACCGCCGGCGCCGGTTTTGCGCAGGTCACGGCCGTTCAGCAGGATTTCGCCACCGGTGAGACGCACGCCGCCCCGGCCGAAGCCCATGGAAGACAGGCCGATCGTGGACTTGCCGGCACCCGATTCACCGATCAGGCCGAGCACCTTGCCGCGTTCGAGCTTGAGTGACACGTCATCCACCAGAACGACGTCGCGCGGCTTCTCGCCGGGCGGATAAACGGTTGCCTCGATGCGCAGGTTGCGGATGTCGAGTAGGGCGCCCTCAGCACGTGGTTTGGGCCGGGCTTTTGATTGTGCTTCAGCCATCAGCCACGGCCTCCCTTTAGCGAGGTGGTCCGGTTCAGCACCCAGTCCGCCACGAGGTTGACGGAGATCGCCAGCGCCGCGATGGCAGCGGCCGGGATGAGGGCTGCGCCGATGCCGAACACGATGCCATCCTTGTTTTCCTTGACCATGCCGCCCCAATCCGCATTTGGCGGCTGAACGCCGAGGCCGAGGAAGGACAGCGCCGACAGGAACAGCACGGCATAGATGAAGCGCAGACCAAGCTCGGAAATCAGCGGCGACAGGGCGTTGGGCAGGATCTCGCGGAAGATAACCCAGCCCGTGCCTTCGCCGCGCAGGCGCGCCGCTTCCACGAAATCCATGACGTTGATGTCGACCGCAACCGCACGTGACAAGCGGTACACGCGGGTGGAGTCGAGGATGCCCATCACCAGGATCAGGGTCAGCATGGTGGAAGGCAGAACCGACAGAACGACGAGGCCGAAGATCAGCGTCGGAATCGACATCAGTAGATCGACGAAGCGCGACATGATCGTGTCGAACCATCCGCCGACCACAGCTGCGGTGAAGCCGAGCACGGCGCCCAGCGTAAACGACAGCGCGGTGGCCAGCACGGCAATGAAGATCGTGGTGCGCGCGCCATAGATGATGCGCGTGAGCAGATCGCGGCCGATATTGTCGGTGCCGAGCCAGTGCGCTGATGACATCGGCGCCCAGACTTCGCCGACGATCTCGCCATTGCCGAAGGGTGCGATCCATGGCGCGAAGATCGCCATGATCAGGAACATCGCGGTGAGGACCAATCCGATCAACGCGCCGATGGGGATACGGGCGATGCTCATTTCGGATGCCTCAGACGCGGATTGGCAAGGAGCGCAGCGATGTCGGCCACCATGTTCAGCGTGATGTAGACGGCGGCGAAGATCAAACCGACCGCCTGCACGACGGGCACGTCGCGCTTCGATACGTGGTCGACGAGATACTGCCCCATGCCCGGATAAACGAAGATCACCTCCACCACGACCACGCCCACCACTAGGAAGGCGAGGTTGAGCATGACGACGTTGATGATCGGCGCGATGGCGTTGGGGAACGCATGGCGGCGGATGATCTTGAGCGGGCTCAGGCCCTTCAGCTCGGCCGTTTCGATGTAAGCGGACTGCATGACGTTAAGCACGGCCGCACGCGTCATGCGCATCATATGAGCCAGCACAACTAGGGTCAGAGCGGTTGCCGGCAGCACCACTGCCTGCAATCGCTGCAGGAAGCTCATGCTGTCATAAACCGTCGAGCTTGCGGGGAACCATTGCAGCTTCACGGCAAAAACCAGGATCAGCAGATAGCCGATGAAGAACTCCGGCAAGGAGGTCGAGGCCAGTGCAAAGCCGGAAATCGCCTTGTCGATGATGCCGTTGCGATAGCGCACCGCCAACAGGCCGAGCAGGATGGCAAGCGGCACCGACACGACGGCCGCGCAAGCCGCAAGGAAGAGCGTATTCGCGAGGCGCCCGCTCAGGGCCGTTGCGATATCGCGTTTGTTCGACAGCGCCGTGCCAAGATCGCCTTGCAGAATACCGAACAGCCAGCGGAAGTAGCGGATATAAGCGGGATCGTTGAGCCCCAGCTCACGGCGCAGGTTTTCCAATGCTTGAGGCGTTGCAGCCTGGCCGAGAATGGATTGGGCGACATCGCCCGGAAGGATCTGCGTGCCGGCGAAGATCAGCACCGACACGGCCAGAAGGAGAAGAACGCCCAGCGCAATACGCTGGGCGATCAGTTTTGCGACGGTTGCGCCCCCCATGAAACTTAGGCCTGGAGCCAGACGCGGATCGCGGCCTTCAGGTTGGAGGTTTCATGGTTGGGATCGACGACCCAGCCCTGAACTTCCTCGCGATGCGCATCAATGAAGTCGTTGAACATCGGCAGGATCAGGCCGCCATCGTCGCGCACCTTGGTGGCCGCGTCGCGGTAAAGTGCGGCGCGCTTGGTGTCGTCGAGTTCGGCGCGCGCCTGGAGAATGATCTTGTCGAAGCCTTCGTCAAAGAAGCGGGTGTCGTTCCAATCCGCGCCTTTGACATAGGCCGTCGAATACATGGAATCCTGCGTCGCGCGGCCACCCCAATAGGAAGCGCAGAACGGTTGCTTGTTCCAGACTTCGGTCCAGTATCCGTCGCCTGGCTCGCGCTTGACCTCGATCTGAATGCCGGCCTTCTGCGCCTGCTGCTGGAAGAGCTGCGAGGCATCCACGGCGCCGGGGAAGGCAACGTCGGAGGTCTGCAGCACGAGCGGGCCGCTATGGCCGGACTTCTGGTAATGGAACTTGGCCTTCTCCGGATCGTAAGCGCGCTGTTCGATGCCTTCGGGGAAGAGCGCATAGCTCTTGTTGATCGGGAAGTCGTTGCCCACGGAGGCATGGCCCTGCAGGATCTGCTGCACCATCTGCTCGCGGTCGATGGCAAGCTTCAGCGCCATGCGCAGGTCGGCATTGTCGAACGGCGCGGTGTTGCAATGCATGAGGAAGACATAGTGGCCCTTGGAGGGGACACTGACGATCTTCACGCCCGGCGCGCGCGCCAGAAGGGCGACGGTCTTCGGCTCGACGCGGTTGATGATGTGGACCTGGCCGGACTGAAGGGCTGCCATGCGGGCCGTGTTGTCGTTCATCACGATCACTTCGACGGAATCGACGTGGCCGACATCGTCGCGCCAGTAGCCGTCATACTTCGTCGACATGTGGCGCACGCCCGGCTCGTCGACCTCGACCTTGTAAGGGCCGGTGCCGATACCGTCGGCTGGATTGTCGAAGCCGCCATTGGGCTGGATGATGAGGTGGTAGTCGGTCAGAAGCAGCGGCAGGTCAGCATTGCCGCGCTGCAGCTGGAACACGACATTGTCGCCGTCGACCTTCACTTCCTTGATGTCGCCGAGTACGCCGAGTGCTGCCGACTTGGTGTTGGCGTCGGCATGGCGGCGAATGGTCTGCGCCACGTCTTCGGGCTTCATCTCCTTGCCGTTGTGGAAGGTCACGCCCTTGCGGATCTTGAAGCTCCACTCAGCCGCATCCGGTGAGGAGTCCCAGGATTCCGCAAGAACCGGCTGCGCCGATCCATCGGTCGGCGACTGGACCACCAGCAGTTCGCCCCAGGTCGAGGAAAAGTTCTGCGGCACTTGGGTCAGGATGGTTGCGGGATCGAGGCTGTTGGTGGATTCGCCACCCACCAGACCCATGCGCAAAGCGCCGCCCTTCTGCGGTGCCTGCGCCTTGGCGGCACTCGCCAGCAAGCCATTGGCGAAGGTGGCGCTAACGCCGAGCGCTGCCGCCCGGCCAAGAAAATCGCGTCGGCTCAACCGGCCCGATGCAACGCTGCGGCTCAAGAAATCGAGTTCGTTGGACATGCGTTTGTTCCTCACTCTGTCGGTGGTTGAGCCGATTAAACCGGCTTCATTGAAGGCGAGTATGACAAGGCGCCGGGCCCCTGTCACCCGATGGGATGCGACATGGCATGGCGTAATTGATACCGTCGCAAACAGGGGATCGTAACCCCGGATGCGCCAAATTTTTCCATCTTTCCTCGTAAAATTACCCAGGAAAGACAAAGTTTTCGCGCGGTGGACAGGAGAATGAGGAGGATAACGGACCGTGTCGCAAATACATAATTTGCGCGCCAGAAATAGGATTCGGCCGGATCGAGGTGCGTCGAAGCGCCGTTAAACGGCTCACTTCAGGGCTTTCGGTGACAGCCCTTCAAACAAAAAGCGAGCGGCCGTTTTAGCCGCTCGCTTTGTGATGTCAGGCAGCTTCCTGCACATGCGCTTCCAGGAACCAGAGGTTCTTGTCGAGCACGCGTGAGAAGGCGGTGAAGATGTCGGCAGTGTCGGCATCACCCGCTTCGTCAGCCTCGTCGATCGACTTGCGAACAGCATTCGCCGTATCGGCATAGCGGTCGATCAAAGCGGCCAGATGATCCTCGATCTTGTAGATATCGGTCGGATAGGCCGTCAGCTTGCTCTTTTCTGAAACCGTCTCCTTCGTACCAAGCGCCGTACCGCCAAGCTGCACGGCACGTTCTGCGATAATGTCGACATGCTCGTCGATCGCGGTGCGGAACTGATCCAGCAGTTCGTGAATCGCGATGAAACGCGGACCCTTGAGGTTCCAATGCGCCTGCTTGGTGATAAGCGCGAGATCGATGGCGTCGGCAAGGCGCGCGTTCAGCAGTTCGATCGAAACCTGCTTGGTATTGGAAGGCGTGTCGTTCTTGGTCTGATGCATTTTCATGATGGGTTCCTTTCCCTTCGCTTTCTATAGCACCAATGCCGATAGTTTAGAACTGTTCCAATGTAGAGTGCATGGCAGCTTTGCGTGGCAAGCAGATCAGCCGATCGAATCACTGCCATCGCTTGCATTGCCGAACAGACCAGACGAAACACGGCGCGCGATGATGAAGGATAGGTTTGTCGATGCGTGAAATGCTGATCCGAGGCCGCGTGCTGTGGTTCCTCCGTCGCCCGGAAAGCCGCGACGATCTTGCTGCCTGTTCTTACGATGAGGATGGTGCGGTGCTGATGCGCGATGGCTTGATCGTGCAAGCCGGCGCCTATGATCGCGTGTCGCAGGTGGCGGGCGAGAACGCTGCCGTCATCGATCACCGGCCGCATCTGATCCTGCCGGGATTCATCGACGCGCATGTCCACATGCCGCAAATGCAGGTCATTGCTTCCTACGGCACAGAACTGCTGGATTGGCTGAACACCTACACCTTCCCGGAAGAATCCAAGTTCCGCGACGCCCAGCACGGCCGCCGCATCGCGCGCTTGTTCCTGGACGAGAGCATCCGCCATGGCACCACGACGGTCGCGGCCTATTGCTCGGTGCACAAGTCGTCGGCCGAAGCCTTCTTCGAGGAGGCCAGTGCCCGCAACATGGTGGTTATCGCCGGCAAGGTGATGATGGACCGCAATGCGCCGGACGCTGTGCTCGACACCGCGCAAACGGCCTACGACGACTCCAAGGCGCTGATAGAGACCTGGCACAATCGCGGCCGCCAGCGCTACGCCATCACGCCGCGCTTCGCGCTGACCTCGACGCCTGAGCAGCTGGAAGCAGCCGGTGCGTTGGCGCGGGAGTATTCGGACTGCCATGTGCAGACGCATTTGTCAGAGAACCATGCCGAGATCGCCGAAACGATGGCGCTCTATCCCGGCCTTCAGGACTACACCGCGATCTACGAACATTATGGCCTGACCGGCCCGAAGAGCCTGTTCGGTCACTGTATCCATTTGTCGGAACGAGAGGCCGATGCGCTGTCTGACAGCGGCTCGGTCGCCGTGTTCTGCCCGACATCCAACCTGTTCCTGGGCTCCGGCCTGTTCGCCTATCACCGCTATAACCGTCGCGAGAAGCCGCTGCGCGTCGCGGTCGCCAGCGATGTCGGCGGCGGCACCAACTATTCGCTGCTGCGCACCATGGACGAAGCCTACAAGGTCATCGCCCTGCAAGGCGAAAAGCTCAACCCGCTCGCCTCCTTCTGGCAGATCACGCGCGGCAATGCCGAAGCGCTGTCGATCAGCGATCATGTCGGGACGCTGGATGCGGGTACCGACGCAGATCTTGTAGTCCTCGACGCAGCCGCGACGCCCACGATGGCGCTACGCAAGGAAACGATCGGCTCGCTCGCCGATGAACTGTTCCTTCTGCAAACACTGGGTGACGACCGCGCCGTGCGCGAGGTTTATGTGGCGGGTAAGGCAACAAAAAGCCCGTTCTAGCGATCGCCAAAACTGGCTTTTGAAGCAGTCTCGGTCTTTATTGGGCCTTGATGACCGTCATCACCAGTTTATCGTCAACGCGAACCGGACCATCTTCCTTTGCGCCCAGCGTGTATTCAAACACGCCACGCTTCGTTCCGCCGTCCTCCGAATGCACCATCAGCATGAGCATGTCGCCTGACGCAATATCTTCGGTCAGAATGGCGGCGACATCGTTGGTGGTGCCTTCTCGGATCGGCGCATAGCCGACGACCGGACCGGGCTTCATCTCCGCGTCGGTGCGGTGAACAACCAGCCAACCATTCTTTGCGGCCATCACTGTATCGGCGCTGACGATACCGTTGGAAACATCCTGGTCGGCAGCCTTGACGCTCTGGGACATACTGGACTGGGCAAATGCCGAGGCGGAAAGCGCAAGTATCATCGAGGCGGCGAGGGCAATGTTCTTCATGTTGTCTCCTTCTGACTGTTGGCTCAGTGGCAAGTATAGAAGGACCAATAAAAGGCCACGATATTTCACGCCGCCGTGAAAAGATGTGTATATTGGAAATAACTAATGAACCGCAGTTTATTCGGCCATCAATTCTTTGACAGCCCGCATATCGGCGACAAACCGGGCATGCTCGGCTTCCTTGTCGCGTGGATCGGGAATACGCAGGATAAACGACGGGTGGATCGTCAGAAACACCCGCAATCCATCGTCCCGCGTTACCACCTGGCCGCGCATCTTGGTGACCGCGATTGCCTTGCCGAGCAGCGACAGTGCGGCCGTCGCACCTAGTGCCACAGCTAGATCCGGCTTGATCAATTTCAGCTCGTAGTCGATCCACCAGCGGCAGGCGCTGACTTCGCCGGCATTAGGCTTGGCGTGGATGCGGCGCTTGCCGCGCGGCTCGAATTTGAAATGCTTTACGCCGTTGGTGACATAGGTGATGGAGCGGTCGACGCCGACTTCTTCCAGCACGCCGTCGAAGACCTTGCCGGCCGGACCGACGAATGGGCGGCCCGCAATATCCTCCTGGTCACCCGGCTGTTCGCCGACAAAAACGATGCGCGCGTCGTCCGGACCTTCGCCGAACACGGTCTGCGTCGCATTGGACCACAGCGGGCAGCGGCGGCAGCCTTTGGCGGCGTCGCGCAGTTCATCAATGGTTGAGGCGTCAGCGCCATCGCCAATTTGGGGCTCGGCCTTCGACCAATGCTTGGCGCGCACGGTTTCATGATGAGGGGCTGGGATGGTCGGCATCCTGGCTATCATCTCCTGAGCGGACTTCTCGGCGCCCGCGATCAGATCAGGAATGAGCGTGGCCTCCGGCAGGTTCCGCCAATATTTCTTCGGCATCTCCGCCTGCATCGCCTTCACCTTCAGCCGCGCAGGGTTGAAGATGTTGGCGTAGTAGGTCTTCCACAACGCTTCGAGATCGTCGTCGCTCGGCGCGTCCCGTTTCTCGGCACCCGGCCCGAAGCGCAGCGTCTCGCCATCCCAATCGGCCGAAAGCTCCGGCGTCAGGATCGTCCAATTCATGCCGGTGAAGCGGCGCTGGAAGAAGGGCGCGTTGCGCTCGACGATGTGATGCTGGGGCTCGAACCAAGCGACATAACGCTCGACCTCGCCTTCCACGATCTGCCGGAAGCGCACGAAAGCGCGCATCTTGTGGATGTCGCGCCGCACGCTCTTCCCCATCTCGCTCAAGCGGATGATGTCGCGATCGGACGCGATCTTCATCAAATCGTGGTCGGATCGCAGCCGGAACAGGATGCGATAGAGCAGGGCAAAGCGCTGCGGGTCGGAATGGCAGATTACCAGTTCGGCCAGATCCACAAAGGCGCGCGGCACGTTCATTGTCGCGCCCTCGGGCACATCGGGCAGTGGCTCACGCGAACCGAACAGGTCGCCATTGCTGCCGGTCGACCATGTCACGCGATCCGACGGCACCTCGTTCAGCGCAAGGCGCCGTGCGGCGTCACGCCAGCCAGCGAAATCCGTTTCGCCATCGAGCAGGACCTCGAAGGAGAAGGGAAGGGGTTTTGGCTGCGCGCCCATTAGAACAGGCTCAGCTGTTGCGGCTTCGGCACCAACTTCTGGCGCAGATGCTGCGTGTCGGTCAGGCCGCCCGGCGACCAGCCTTCCGCAACGAGGAACGGCCGCACCTTGGCAACGGACGCGCAGAGCTTGCCGACATCTTCCAGCCTGAGACGGCGATAACGCCGCACTTCCAGGATCTTCGTCACGGCCTTGGTGCCAAGCCCCGGCACGCGCAGCAGCATCTCCCGGCTGGCGCGGTTTACGTCCAGCGGAAACTGTCCGCGATTGGCGAGCGCCCAGGCAAGCTTGGGGTCCACCTGCAGATCGAGCATGCCATCCGCCTGATCCGCAACGATCTCCTGTTCCGAGAACCCATAAAAGCGCATCAGCCAATCCGCCTGATAAAGCCGATGCTCGCGCATCAGCGGCGGCTTCATCGACGGCAAGGCAGCGGACGAATCCGGGATCGGACTGAAAGCCGAGAAATAGATGCGCCGCAAATGATAGGAGCCGTAGAGCCGCGCGCTCGTTTTCAGGATCGTCGCATCGGTGGTCTGGTCGGCCCCCACAATCATCTGCGTCGACTGACCGCCCGGCGCGAAGCGCTCGCGGCGCTTGGTCTTCATGGTAGGCTCGGACTTCTCCTCGATCCGCGAACGCAGGTTCGCCATCGACAGCCGGATCGTTTCCGGCTTCTTTTCCGGCGCCAGCCGCTTCACGCCCTCGTCGGTTGGCAGCTCGACATTGATCGACAAACGGTCGGCATACTTACCCGCCGCATCCAGCAATTCCGGCGCGCATTCGGGAATGGTCTTGAGGTGGATATAGCCGCCAAACTTGTGCATCTCGCGCAACTGCCGCGCGATCTCTACCATCTCGCCCATCGTCTCATCCGGCGAGCGGATCACGCCGGAGGACAAAAACAGGCCTTCGATATAGTTGCGCTTGTAGAAATTCAGCGTCAGCTGCACGACCTCGTCGACCGTAAAGCGCGCCCGCTTCACGTTGGAAGACGAGCGGTTGATGCAATACGAACAGTCGTAAATGCAGAAGTTGGTCAGCAGGATCTTCAGCAGCGAGATACAGCGGCCATCCGGCGCATAGGCATGGCAGATGCCGGAGCCTTCGGTCGAGCCAATGCCGCCCGACTTCAGCGAGTTGCGCTTCGCCGCTCCTGAGGACGCGCAGGATGCATCATATTTCGCGGCGTCCGAAAGGATCGCCAGCTTTTCGCGAGTGCTGAGAACGGCCATGCGTTCATAATATGTTCTCTGCGCAACCGTTCCAGCGGAAACGTGGATGCCGCAGCGTCATCCTGACACGTTTTGGATGACCCCGCGGCCTGATTTTACCCCGCTATGTCGATCACGCCGCAGTCGCCGGTTTCCGTGCCGAAGGCCAAACGGCGCTCGTCCTTGTCCCAGTTCATAGTGGAAATCGGCCCTTTGCCTTCGCGCTTGAGCAGGATTTCCTTCTGGTCCGCGACCCGCACGGCCAACACCATGCCGTCGGCATAGCCGATTGCCAGGATCTCCTCGCTGGGATGGAAGGCGACAGCGGTCACCATCGTGTTGCCGCGCGTGCCGAGTTCCAGCGGCGGCTTGCCCATCGGGCCGTCCTTGCCCTGGAAGGGCCAGACGATTGCGGCCGGTGCGCCGGAGGAGGCGAGCCAGCGGCCTTTATTGCTCCAGGAAAAGCTCTTCACCTTGGTGGGATAGCCGGTCATGCGCATGTGGCGGCCATCCGACAGCTTCCAGCCATGCAGGGCGTTTTCCTGCATGGTGGTAACGAGGAAATCGCCGTTGGGCGAGAAGGTCACGCCGGTATGGGCGCCGGCCCATTCCATCTCCACCGGCTTGCCCTCAGTGCCTGGAAAATGCAGCGTCACGCCGTTGTAGCGGGCGACGCCGAAGCGCAGGCCCTTGGGCGCGAAAGCCAGACCTTCCACCGAGCGCGGATGCTCGAACGGCTTGATCGTGCCATTGGCGAGCCGCGCAAAGGCGGTGCGGCCGCTGCCGAAAGCAAGCACGCCTTGCGGCCCGGCTGCCACTGAGGTGATCCACTTGCGCGGCGCTTCATGCAGCACCTCGACTTCCGTGCTCCCACCGGAGCGGCAGACCTTGCCGTCCTCGCCGCCAGTCAGCAGCGTTTTGCCGGAGTGTTCGACGCTCGCGCAAAGCAGGCCGTCATGAACCTGCGTCCATTGATGGCCATGGTCGAGCCGGTGGATCGTGCCGTCGGCTAGAGCGAAATGCGGCACGCCGTCCAGGAAGACGGCGGCGATGCAGTGACCGTCGAGGTCAAGCGGTGCAACAGTGGGCATGCTTGTTTACTGGGCCTGGCAAGCTTCGAAGGAGCGCGTCAGCTTCTCGCGATCGAGATCCCTACCGATGAAAACGAGGCGCGATTCATGCTTCTCGTCGTCCTTCCAGGCGCGCTGGTGGTCGCCTTCCACGATCATGTGAACGCCCTGAACGACATAGCGGTCCGGATCGTCCTTGATCGCGATGATGCCCTTGAGACGCAGGATGTTCGGGCCATCGGTCTGCGTGACCTTGTCCAGCCACGGGAAGAAGCGTTTCGGATCCATTTCGCCGCCGCGCAGCGAGATCGACTGCACCGTCACGTCGTGGATCGGCGAAACGTCGCCATGGTGGTGGTGATCGTGGTCATGGTCGTGATGATGGTGGTGTTCGTGCCCATGATCATGGTGGTGATGATCATGGCCGCAGTCGGGGCCGCAAACATGGTCATGGTCGTGGTCATGATCATGCGCTTCTTCAAGGAAGTGCGGATCGTTGAGCAGTACGCGGTTGAGGTCGAAGGCGCCGCGGTCGAGCACATTGGCGAGGTCGACACCCGAACGGGTCGTGCGGTAGATCTTGGCGGCAGGATTGATGGCGCGGATCGTGGCTTCCACCTTGCGCACTTCGTCTTCGGAAACGAGATCGACCTTGTTCAGCACGACGACATCGGCGAAGGCGATCTGGTCTTCGGCCTCGCGGCTGTCCTTCAAGCGCAGCGGCAGGTGCTTGGCATCGACCAGGGCGATCACGGCATCGAGCCGGGTCTTGGCGCGTACATCGTCGTCCATGAAGAAGGTCTGCGCCACCGGCACGGGATCGGCGAGGCCGGTTGTTTCCACCACGATCGCATCAAAGCGGCCGGGCCGGCGCATCAGGCCCTCCACCACGCGGATCAAATCGCCGCGCACCGTGCAGCACACGCAGCCATTGTTCATCTCGTAGATCTCCTCGTCGGATTCCACGATCAGGTCGTTGTCGATACCGATTTCGCCGAACTCGTTGACGATCACGGCATAGCGTTTGCCATGCGCTTCGGACAGGATGCGGTTGAGAAGCGTGGTCTTGCCGGCGCCGAGATAGCCGGTCAGGACGGTGACGGGGATCTGTGCGGGAGCTTGTGGGGCTGCTGCGGTTGCGGCTTCGCTCATGGCGGACCTCTTCGGGATGTTATAGTGTTTCGTTTGTCCATATAGGACGATGTTATGGCGATTGCACGACCTGATCGTGCGGGAGCAGCCTCCTAATCGAAAGTCGCCAGGTCGAAGCGCGAGACATCCTCGAGCAGTTCCACGAAGCCACGTGCGGCGTGATCGAGGATGCGATTGCCGAGTTCCGACGTCGCGGCCGCCGCGTTGCCGACAACCCCTTCCGCAGACAGATCGCTCATCAGCCAGCCGAAAGCATGCGGCCCGTAAGCGCGCAGATGCTTGAAGCGGTTGATGAAGTCGCTCTGCTGCGAGGAGAAATCCTGCGCCTTCGTCATGTCGACCTGATCCGGCGCCAGTGCGAGCATGACGGCCGTTTCCACCAGACCGCCGTGAATGCCGAGCGCTTTTTCCTCCGCTGACACCAACCCTTCCGGCAAGGCGAAGCGCGTCCAGCTCGTCGCCACCGCTAGCATGGCGAAGCGCTGCCGCAGTTCGGTTGTGACCACGGTCATCAAAGGCGAGTTGCCGCCATGCGCATTGAGCAGCACGAAGCGGCGCACGCCGGCTTTGTTCAAACTCGCACCGATGCCGATCCAGCGCTCAATCGCTTCGCTGTAGGACAAGCTCCTTGTGCCCGCGACATGCAGGTGCTCTGGCGAATAGCCGACCGGCTCCACAGGCAGGAAGTGCACATCAAGCGACGTCGGCAACAGTGCCTTCGCGCGTTCTGCCACGCCTTGCGCAATGATCGTGTCCGTTTCGAACGGCAGATGGGGCCCATGCTGCTCGGTTGCGCCCAGCGGCAACACGGCAATGGTGGATGGTTGTTTGTCGGCTTCTGTTTTCGTCATCTGCTTGTAACATCACCGTGGCAAGCGAGCACTGCCCATAAAGGGTTCCAGCACATGCGTCGCCTTATGAGTTCAGGCTCTAGAAGGCGTAAGGTGCCCGGATAATCAAGTCGTGGTCAGGCGGTCCCGAGGGAAAGATGGCAAAATCGGAAAAAGGGACGGTGCTGACGCGCCTCCAATCCAGTGCAAGGCTTTCGCGCACGGCGCTCGCCTCGCGTCTGCTCGCCCATGGCTTCTATGCCGGCCAGGACCAGATCATGCTGGCACTGGCGCAGGATGATGGCCAGACGCCAAGTCAACTCGCCGCTCGGCTCGGCGTGCGCCCGCCAACCATCACCAAGACGATCAATCGTCTGGCAGGGCAGGGCTTTCTCGTCAAAGCGCAGTCCACCGAAGATGCGCGCCAGGCGCATGTGTCGCTCACCGAAACCGGTCGTGATGCGATCAAGGCCATCGAGAAGTCGATCCGCAAGACCGAAAAACTTGCGCTGAAGGGCTTCGACAAGAAGGACCAGAAGACGCTCTTCAAGCTCCTGATGAAGATCGAGGGTAACCTGACCGGCGCCGTTGCCGAAACCGATGCCGAAGACGTCATCGAACTCGAAGAAGCGGTCGCAGCGGAATAGCGCCCGAATAGGGCATGCCAAAAACAGTTCCGTCTTCGTCTTCTGCATGGCATAAGCCCCATCAACCGATTTAGGGGGCGTGTTCGTCCCCGATCCTGGTGCGGCTCGGAGGATCAAGCTGGCGCAGAAGATCAAACTGTCGACGATTGCGGATGCGCTTGGCGTATCGACGGCTACCGTTTCGCTGGCTTTGCGTGACAGTCCGCTCGTTGCCGGCTCGACGCGTGAACGCATCAAGGAGCATGCGCGCGCGATCGGCTATATCTATAATCGCCGCGCCGCCAGCCTTCGCACGTCGCGGTCGGGCATTGTCGGTGTCGTGGTTCACGACATCATGAACCCGTTCTTCGCAGAAATCCTGCGCTCCATCGAAACCGAGCTCGACCGCAGCCGTCAGACCTTCATTCTCTCCAACCACTACGACCAGCTCGAAAAGCAGCGCACCTTCATGGACACGCTGCTGCAGCTTGGTGCCGATGGCGTCATCATGTCACCGGCAATCGGCACACCGGCCGCCGATATCGGCATGGCCGAAGACAACGGCTTGCCCGTCGTGCTCATTGCGCGTGACGTGGTCGGCGCCGAAGTTCCGGTTTTCCGCGGCAACGACGCGTTCGGCGTAGGACTTGCGACAGATCACCTGATTTCGCTGGGCCATCGCCGCATTGCAATGGTCGGCGGTACCGACCAGACTTCGACCGGTCGCGATCGCTATCAAGGCTATGTCGCCGCCATGGAACGGGCCGGGATTGCGGTCGATCCGGGCTGGCGGGTTGCCGGTCCGCGCACGAAGCTCGCGGGGTTCGAAGCCGCGCCGCGCTTCCTCGACATTGCGGACAAGCCGACGGCAGCCGTGTGCTGGAACGATCTGGTGGCGATCGGCCTGATGAACGGTCTGGCTCGCGCGGGCCTGGTGCCGGGCGTCGATGTATCCGTCACCGGCTATGACGATCTGGAAGAAGCGTCCATCGCCACGCCGGCGTTGACCACAGTGTGGAACGGCCAGCGGGAAGTGGGCCGGAGAGCAGCGCGTGCCTTGCTCGACCGCCTGAACGGCGCAACCGTGCATCTGCCGCAGGATCTGATTACGCCGGAACTGCATGTCCGCCAGTCCACCGGACAGGCAATCGAGCGCAACTGAAAACGAAAAAAGCGGCCATGAAGGCCGCTTCTTCGTTTCGATAACAGCTCGGCTTAGTTCGAGCTGTCGAACATGCCAAGGCCACTCTCGTTGCGGGTATCCGCCGGAACTGCCTTGTTGTCCTTCACCACCGAGCGAATGCGCGGCTGCGCGGACGAACCGTCCCGCATGACCTTGCCGATCGACTGGGTGGTCGAACGGTCGACATTGCTGCCGTTCACGCTGTTGCCCGGCGAGCTGTCTGGACCGCGGTAGTAAGCGCCGCCTTGGTCGAAAAGACCAGCACCGGCTTCAGTCTTGGAACCGACGGCCTGAGCGGACGCAACACCAGCGGTTGCACTCAGAACGGCGGCGGCAATAGCAAGCATCTTCATAGACATAATCAAATCCTGTCAGTTCTTAATGGTTGTCGCGAACGGCTATGATGGATCTTGTTCGCGACTGCAGCAGAAACGATGGTGCATCGCAAAAGTTGCGCGGCTTACAAGTTTGTGAAGATGCGTGATGATAACGCCTTCAGCGCGATCGCTGCTTTGATATACTCACAAACAAAAACAGCGGGCCGAAGCCCGCTGTTTTCAAGCAATCCAGTAAGCCGAAGCTTACTTCATGCCGTTGACCTTCTTACACACGTTCAGCGTGGACTCTGGCGTGTCCTTGTTCTGAGCGGTGAATTCGTCCGTGCAGCCGTCGCGAACAGCCTGCTGTTCTTCCGGGCTCAGGCCCTTCCAGTAGGTGCCGATCTCCTCATCGGTACGCATGGTGCCCATCGAGGAGTCGGTGTAGAAGTTACCGACAACCGTCTGGCTCGGCAGGGCAGGAGCAACAGCGGTACCATTACCCTTGTTGCCAACGGACTCACCCGGCAGTTCCGGTACGCCCTGCTGCGTGTTCTGGCCAGTCGCTTCCGAACCGCCCGACTGGGTCGGAGTCTCGATAGCGGTCTGAGCATAGGCTGCGCCGGCAGTCATCGACATGGCGAGAGCGAGTGCGAAAAGCTTGGTCTTCATAGCAAATTCCTTTCGTGATCTCAGGTTGGACCATCGTAGCGGACGATCACACACATAACTCCGCTTGTTCGCCAAGGTTCCCCGCAGCCTTCAGAAGAAGACTCTGTTTTCGATCACTGCTTTGGCATAGTGAGCAAATTCTTGATTGAGCGGGAGCACGCTTCATGACCACCAGCCGTCCCTTGATCCTCGTTACCGGCAAGTTGATCCCTCACGTGCTGAAGCGCCTTGCCAAGGAATTCGAGATCAGGGAGATCGCCCGGCCGGATGCCGATCTGCTGACGCCGGATGATCGCGAGCACGTGCGCGGCGTTGCAGCGAGCTTCCTCGGCGCTTCCGCTCCGTTCATCGACGCGCTGCCCAAGCTCGAGATCATCGCCAGCTTCGGTGTTGGCTATGATGCCGTGGATGCCGCTCATGCCGTGCAGCGAGACGTCGTCGTCACCAACACGCCCGATGTTCTGACGGACGAAGTCGCCGACACCGCGATCGCGCTTTTGTTGAATACCGTGCGCGGCTTTGGCCAGGCCGAACGCTTCCTGCGTGCCGGCCAGTGGCCGCAGGGTCCTTTCCCACTGTCGAAGGGAACGCTGCGCGGCCGCCGTATCGGCATCTTCGGCATGGGCCGTATCGGTTTGGCCATCGCGCGCCGGCTGGAAGGGTTCGGCGTTGCTATCGCCTATCACAACCGCCGCCCCGTCGAGGGCGTATCCTACACCTACCACGCCACGCTCAAGGACTTGGCGGAGGCCTGCGACACGCTGATCGACGTCGCGCCCGCCACACCTGAAACGACCCGTGCGGTCAATGCCGACATCCTCCAGGCGCTGGGGGCCGATGGCGTGTTCATCAATGTCGGCCGTGGTGCGACAGTCGATGAGCCCGCCTTGATTGAAGCCCTGCAAGCCAGAACCATCCTCGCTGCCGGTCTCGATGTATTCGCGAACGAGCCCCACGTGCCGCAAGCGCTGATCGATGCAGACAACGCCACGCTGTTGCCGCATGTCGCCTCGGCCTCGCAGCATACGCGCGAAGCCATGGCCGACCTGCTGGTCGACAATCTGGAAAGCTGGTTCAGTAGGGGAGAGGCTCTGACGCCCGTTCCCGAAACCGCCGCGATTAGTCGGAAAGCCTGAGTTCTACTCAGCCGCCTGTTGCAGTCCGCGCGCTGCATAGGCGCGCACGGCATCGCCGAAGGCGCGGAACAACTGGCCGGAGGCCTCGTCGCTGGCCGCCCAATATTCGGGATGCCACTGCACGCCGACCGCAAAGGCCTTGGCATCCTTCACCGAGACGGCCTCGACGGTGCCATCGGGCGCGACCGCTTCAACCTGCAAGCGATCGCCCAGCCGATCCACCGCCTGGCGATGCACGCTGTTGATCGTGATGTCGCCCGCGCCGAACACACCGGCCAGGCACGAGCCTGGCTTGATCGTCACCGGCTGGTGGATGGCGAAGCGCTCATCCTGGGTAGCCTCTTCCGGCGCGCGATGGTCCATCGCACCTTCGCGCTCCTGGATCTCGGCGGCCAATGATCCGCCCATGGCGACGTTCATTTCCTGAATGCCGCGGCAGATCGCGAGCAGCGGAATGCCGCGTTCGATCGCCCGGCGGATCAGGGGCAGGGAGGTCGCGTCGCGATCGGGATCATAAGGCCCGTTCGCTTCCGTGGCTTCCTGGCCGTAGAGCGAGGGATGCACATTGCTCTTTGAGCCGGTGATCATCACGCCATCGACACGGTCGAGCAGGCCGTCGATGTCGATCCGTTCGCCGAAGGATGGCACCAGCACCGGCATCACGCCTGCCACAGCCACCGCCGCTTCCAGATATTGGTGCGGCGTCGCATGCCACGTGTAGTTGTCAAAGGCACGCTTGTCGGTCGGCACGGCAATGATGGGCAGGGACATCACGAACTCTCCAGGTCGCCGGATATGTAAGCCCGGCCCAGTATCACGCCAAGGGACCTCAGCCGCCGAAGAACGAGGCCAGACCCTGACCGGCGGCAAAGGCGGCATAGGCCAATGCTGCGAAATAGATGACGGTCGCAACCAGCGTGAGATAGCCGAGGATCACGAACACGCCGTCGCGCTGCGAAATGCCGAGGCACAGGAACAGGATCGCAAAAGCCGGCAGCGTGTTGGAAAACGGGATCAGGCCCAGCGGAAAGATCAGCAGGATGCCGCCAGCCATAATGCCGAAGCCGTTCAGCCGATTGATGAAGGCACCATCGGTCAGTGCCCGCACGCGCGGCCGGATCACGCGCTCGATTTTCGCCACCATGTCGGCGCCGCGCTTCAGGATGCCGTTCAGCTTGTCGGCGTCGAGCGGGCGGTCCATCAAACGCTCAGGCAGCCAGGGCGCGCGATTGGTGATGATGCCGACGCTGATAAGGATGATCGCCGCACCGAACACGGTCGATACGCCAGGAATGGAGACGGGCAGCAGGAAGGGAATCGTCAGCAGCGCGCAAAGCAGCAGCAGGCCCTGTTCACCGATCAGCCGCACCAGTTCGCGCAAGGTGACATGCTCGCCGCGGATCTGGCTGATCGTGCGCATGAGCGCGTCGCGCAGCGATTCCGAACTGTCCTGAAATGTCGCCATGCTATGCTGATCCGCTTAGTGTCATTGATGTTTGCGGCACGAAGCCACAGCGCGCCTAATATGGGGTTACGCCCTCCGTTTCCAGACCAATGCAGCTGCCTTTCGTTCAATAAAGACCGTGCGGGCAGCGCGTCCATTGCTGCGCCTAAGTGTTTATGTCGCGCTGCTAGACACTCCCGGTGCAGCGTGTATTCATGCGCTTCCAAGCCGGTCGCCAACAGGCGCCGGGGGGAGCTTTTAACAAGAATTCGGCATCACGGATTCGAGACGATGGCGGAGGAGAGCATCATGGATCGTCGTACATTTATCACCAAGGCAGGCTTTGCAGGTGCTGGCGCTGCTGCCGCTGCCACGACGCTGGCCGCGCCGGCCATCGCGCAGTCCAATCCGAAGATCACCTGGCGTATTGCCTCGTCTTTCCCGAAGTCGCTTGAAACCATCTATGGCGGCGCTCCGGATCTCGCCAAGATGATGAGCGAGGCGACCGAAGGCAACTTCACCCTGCAGCCCTTCGCTGCCGGTGAAATCGTGCCGGGCCTGCAGGCGATGGATGCGGCGTCGTCCGGCACCGTGGAAGCCGCTCATACCGTTGGCTATTATTATGTCGGCAAGGACCCGACCTGGGCGCTCGGCTCGGCCGTCCCCTTCGCGCTCAACGCGCGCGGCATGAACGCCTGGATGTATCATGGCGGCGGCATGGCTCTTTATAACGAGTTCCTCGGCAAGAGCGGGTTGATCGGCTTTCCAGGCGGCAATACCGGTACGCAGATGGGCGGCTGGTTCCGCAAGGAAATCAAGACGCCGGCCGATCTTCAGGGCCTCAAGATGCGTATCGCCGGCATTGCTGGCCAAGTGCTGAGCAAGCTCGGCGTCGTTCCGCAGCAGCTCGCCGGCGGCGACATCTATCCGTCGCTCGAGCGCGGCACGATCGACGCAGCCGAATGGGTCGGCCCGCATGACGACGAAAAGCTCGGCTTCCAGAAGGTCGCGCCGTTCTATTACTATCCCGGTTTCTGGGAAGGCGGCCCGACCGTCCACTTCATGTTCAACAAGGCGGCCTATGATGGCCTGCCGGAGCACTACAAGTCGCTGCTGCGCACGGCCTGCCAGGCAACCGACGCGAACATGCTGCAGAAATACGATTACCTGAACCCGATCGCGATCCGCAAACTGGTCGCCAACGGCGCGCAGCTGCGCCCGTTCAGCCCCGAAATCATGCAGGCCTGCTTCGACGCCACGAACGAGTTGTTCGCCAGCATCGAAACCACCAATGCCGATTTCAAGAAGATCTGGGAATCCATCAAGGCCTTCCGCAAGGAAAACTACCTCTACACCCAGGTCGCCGATTACCCCTTCGACAGCTTCATGGTCTCGCTCCAACGCGCCAACAAGCTGTAAGCCCAGCCATCATCCAGCATCAAACCCCGGCCACCGAGCCGGGGTTTTTTGTTGGTGGAAGCGGTGAGGGTGCGGCTAACCCCAACCGTCCTCATCCTGAGGTGCGAGCCCGCAAGACAATGGCAACGATTAGCTTTTGTTGAACGGGCGAGCCTCGAAGGACGCACCGCCTTCATGCAGCTCTTCCCTTTTTTCATGTGGAGCGAATGGAAACGGTGACTGCTGTACGCTCTTCGTCATCCTTGGGCGGAGCCGGAGCGTCAGCGGAGGCGCAGACCCTAGGATCCATGCCTGACCGGTTCTGTGTTACGAGGCGATGGCGGTCAGGTGTTTCGTGCAGCCTTCCCTGTTCCGGCATGGATCCTCGGGTCGAGCCCGAGGATGACGAAGCGGGCGGGGTGTAGTCCTTTCCTCGAAGGACGCACCTCACGAAAAACCCCGGCCTTGCAGCCGGGGTTCTCGGATCAAGCCAGAGCCTTCAGTTGAAGGAAGGCGGCTGTGACAAGTCAGGGGGCGGCGGGGCTGCCGGTTGTGCCGGCTGCCCTTCCTGACCGGGGATCGCCGGCGGTGTGCCGAAGGAGGGTGGTGCACCTAGCGAGGGCACTTCGAAGCTCGGCATGCCGCCGCCCTGATCACCGAAGCCCGGAATGTCGATCTGGATCGTATTCGGATCCACCGCTTGCGCATTGCCCTTGTAGTGCATCACCATGCCCGGGAAGATGATGACGAGCGCCACCATCAAGAGTTGGATGCCCACGAACGGCACGGCGCCCCAATAAATCTGGCCGGTTGTGATCGGCTGGATCTTCTTGCCCGTGACACGGTCGAGATACGGCACGCGGGCCGCAACCGAGCGCAGGAAGAACAGCGCAAAGCCGAACGGCGGATGCATGAAGCTCGTTTGCATGTTCACGCCAAGCAGCACGCCGAACCAAATGAGATCGATGCCCATCGCGGTTGCAGCCGGTGCAAGCAGCGGCACGATAATGAAGGCGAGCTCGAAGAAGTCGAGGAAGAAAGCGAGGAAGAAGACGAGGAAGTTGACCGCAATCAGGAAGCCGACTTCGCCGCCCGGCAAGGAGGTCAGCAGATGCTCCACCCACACATGACCGTTCACACCATAGAAGGTCAGCGAAAACACGCGTGCGCCAAGCAGAATGAACATCACGAAAGCGGACAGCCGCGTCGTCGACATCAGCGCGCCGGTGATCACGTCCATCCGCAGCCGGCCTTTGAAGCCTGCCAGGATCAGCGCGCCGACAGCACCCATGGCGCCGCCTTCGGTCGGGGTCGCAATGCCCAGGAAGATCGTGCCCAGCACCAGGAACACCAGCGCCAAAGGTGGGATCAAAACGATGATCACCTGCTGCGCCAGGCGCGACATGATGTTGAGGTTCATCGCCTTGTCGATGATCGCAAACACGTAGATCACGAGCACGCCGACCACGCCGCCCAGGATGTCGGCATTGGCGCCTTGCGTCGGCGAAAGCAGCACATGGGCGCCGTAGCCGATGCCGCCGCAAACAGCCAAGGCGATC
>NZ_BMZQ01000003.1 GCF_014652875.1 Tianweitania populi
ATGCCTTCAAAGGAAAGCAGGAAGCATTGCGCGGGCGATTCACCGTCGTGACAACGGACCTCAACCTGCATAAGTCGATCCCGATCCCGGCCGATCTGCGCCACGCCTTGCTTGAATATGCCAAATCGTGAATAGGTTTGCGGCAAACTGAGCAGTCCTTGTGCACCATAAGAGAGGGACTTGGCTGCGCTAAGGGTTCTGCCAACAGACGAGGTCTCAATGCCGGATATCGAGAGCACGGATGGGGACAACGAGCGCCGCAAGTTAGAAACACGCATATGGCTGCAGATTTTGTCGGTGGAGAGCACGGTATTCATGCGTCTCAACGGCGTGCTTGCTTCAGAATGCGGTCTATCGGTAGCCAAATTCGAGTTCCTGGCCCAAGTAAACCGCTTCCCCGAAGGCATCAGTCTGGGGCGAATATCAGCCAATCTGAAGGTAACCAGCGGCAATGTGTCGGGTCTGGTTCGGCGTCTTGTTGCTGACGGGCTGATCACAAAAACGATGTCGCAGGACGACCGCCGCTCGTTCTTCGTTCGCTTTACGCCGGAAGGTGAGGCTCTGTTCGACAAGGCCAACGCGCTGCATGCCCGGACGCTCGCCGCCTGTTTTGCGTCTGCCTCATCGGACGAATTGCAGAACCAGCTTCTAGCGCTGCGGTCCTTGTCGGCCCGAGTCCAGGAAAGAACAAATGCGTAGTCCAGCCCGTACCGCAGCAAACGAAGATGTCGATCAGCCGGCGCAGATCCCGTCAATGCCTGCCGAGCTGCACGCACACCTACCGTATCTTCTAAACCGGCTGAGCAATCGCTGGAACATCGACATCAACCGCGACCTCAGCGAGCATGGCATCAACAACACTGTGCTGCGCACCCTGTCGGTTCTTTACATCTACAAGACGCTTACGGTGAACGAAATTGCCAGTTACGCGATTGTGGAACAGTCAAATGCCAGCCGCACGATCGACACGATGGTGACCGCTGGATTGGTGAAACGGCAGATCGCGGCAAACGACCTACGCCGGCGCGAAATCGGGCTTACCGTCAAGGGCGAAGCGCTGTTGCGCCAGCTTTGGCCGATCATGGTGCGCAATCATGGAAAGCTGATCGAGGATATACCGGAAGATGACCTTAAAGTGTGCCTTAACACGCTTTTGGCGATGATCCGCAATATTGGTGAATCGCCGGTCTGAGACACTCTAACCCTAGACAGGCTCAGGCCCGCAGGCCGCCCAGGCTTGCACCGCCGCAGACATAAAGCACCTGACCGGTGACGAAGCTCGCCTTTTCATCAAGAAAGAAGCCGATCGCATTGGCGACATCGTCGCGCGAACCGACGCGGCCTACCGGGATGTGGTCGGCCAATTTCTGCTGCTGCGGTGAATCCTTGGGCACGATGCCCCAGAAATTGTCCGTCAGGATGGGACCCGGCGCCACGACATTTACCGTGATGCCCTTACGGGCGAGTTCGAGCGCCCAGGTGCGCGCCATGCCGTGGATGCCGGCCTTGGTTGCCGCATAGGAAGAGCGGGTGGGCGCCCCCATGGACGCGCGCGAACTCACAAAGACGATCCGGCCGAAGCCGCGCTGTTCCATGCCGGGCAGTGCAGCCTGGGTCAGGATCATCGGCGCGCCGAGATGAAGCTGCGCCAGCGTCTGGATGTCTTCGGCCTTTGCTTCGGCCAAGAGGTTCGGCAGGATCAGCCCCGCATTGTGCACGATTGCGTCGATTGGCCCGGCGGCCGCGATTTCGGCCGCAACGGCGCGCGTTTCCCCGATATCGGTGAGGTCGGCGCGAAAGGCGCTCAGCCGTTCATGCTCCCACGAGAGCAGGTCGAGGCCGAGCGACACGACGCGCTCGCCGCGCTCCAGAAGCAGCTTTGCGGTGGCTTCGCCGATACCGGAATTGCCGCCGGTGATCAGGGTTGTTCTGGTTTGCGTCATGGTGATCCCCTCGCCCCGGTCTCAGGTCTGGCGCTTTTTCAGAGCGCGAAGATCATGGAAGTCGCCCTGCGCCATGGTTTCGGCGACAACGGTTTTCAGCCCGGCGCGCTGGATCTTTTCGGTGGCCGTCAGCGGCAGCTTGTCCACCAAGGCGATCCAGCCCGGCACCTTGTAATAAGCCATGCGCTCCAGCGCCCAGCGCGCAATGTCTTTGGCTGCACCCGCTCCCGCCGAACTGCCGTCGGCCATGATGATCAGAGCCGCCACTTCCTCGCCGCGGATCTCGTCCGGCGTCGCCGCAACGGCTGCCTGGCGCACGAGGGGGTGGCGGTTGAGCACGGTTTCCACTTCAACCGCGGCGATGTTTTCGCCCGAACGGCGGATCACGTTCTTCTTGCGGTCGATGAAATGCAGGTCGCCATCGGCGTCACGCGAAACGATGTCGCCGGTATGAAACCAGCCATCCGCCCAGGCTTCCGCCGTTGCCTGTGGATCCTTGAGATATTCGCGGAAAAAGCCAAAGCGCGGATTTTCGCCCGCGCGCCGCACCAGAAGCTCGCCGGGCGTATCGCCCTCCACATCCGCGCCATCATCGCCTAAGATGCGGATCGCGACAACGCCGGATGGCCGGCCGAAGCAGCTCGTGCCGATCTTGCGCGGTTCATCCGTGGCGCCGATGCAGCCGCCACTGCCGGTTTCGGTCATGGCCCAGGCTTCGATCAAGGGAAAGCCGAAACGCTCCTCAAAAGGCGCGTGCAGCTGCTTGTCTACGCCCGCGCCAAAGCCGAAGCGGACCTGATGGTTGCGGTCGCGCTCGGAAGGCGGCGCGCTCATCAGCATGGAGGGCATGACGCCGAGATAATGAAGGCAGGTCGCCCGGCTTTCGCGCACCTGGTCCCACCAAGATCGCGGATGGAAGCGGTCGAGCATGATCAGGCAGCCGCCGACACTCACCATCGCCATCACCGACACGGCCATTGCGTTCATGTGGAAAACTGGCAGTGGGGTCAGCATGCGCTCGCCTTCGGAACGCAACGAAACAATGCCGCCCACATCGCGATACCAGTCGCCGGAATAAAGGAAATACTCGTTGGGGAGGACGCAGCCCTTTGGCCGCCCCGTCGTGCCGGACGTGTATAGCAGCGCGCATTCCGTAGCCGCATCGCCGTCCACCGCTGCGCGAGACCCGCCGAAGGGCGCGCCGAGGTCCGCGTCGGGCGTGGAAACGGAGATCGCCCGGCCGACCGTTGCAGCCGCCGCCTCGATCTCGGCAAAGCGGTCACCCAGCACGATGGCCGCCGACATTTCGGAATGGCCGATGATATATTCGAGCTCGCTTGAGCGCAGGTCCGGATTGATCGGCACCACCGAAACGCCAAGGCTGTTCAAGGCGAACCAGGCTTCAAGGAAAGCCGGCCGGTTCTGCAGCAGCAATCCGACGCGATGGCCTTCGCCATAGCCCGCAGCCTGCAGCTTCGCGCGGCGGGCATCCACCCGCTCGAGCATGGCGCGATAAAAAATCGCTTCCGCCGGAATGTCGTAGATCGCGGCCGTTTCGGCCAAGACCTCAAGGAACGAAGCGTCGGGACGCGCGCGGGTTTGGTCGCGAAAGCGCGAATATACCGTTTCGGTGGAGGTCATCGATCACATAAAAAGCTGAATGTTGCTGAAGGGCGCGTCGAAGTTGATCAGGTCGATCCGCTTAAGCTTGATCCTGAGGGCGCCATCCACAGTCACGAGGTCATGGCTCGCCCAGCCGGAAAAGCGCTCCAGCACGTCACCGCGCGTTTCCGTGTAGATGAAGCTGGTGCGGGTGGATGCCGTGCCGGCCGCCTCGTCCAGGGCGGTGAGCTGCGGCGCTTGCAGCAGATGATGGCAGCGGCTTTTCGGCTTTTGCGAGAAGGTGCGCTCGCCAGCCAGCCGCTCGACGCGCACCTTCAGGAGCAAAAGGTCCTCATACATCAGCGAGGGCTGGAGAACGGGATCGGTCTGCTGCCATTCGAGCGGCATCCAGTAGCGGGCGTCCGGGTGGTAAAGTTCGATCCAGGACTGCCACTGCATCCTGTCGAGCAGGTCGGCTTCGTTATAGATGAAATCGATGACGTCCTTGCGGTTCACGCTGCGGCTCCTTCCTGCATGGCGCCGGTCATGAACTTCTTCCAGGCATGGAACTGGTTGCGCATTTGACGCTCGGACGTGCCGTTGATCACGGCGGTGACGTCCGCCTCCTCGTCCTCGTCATACAGGCGCTGGAGGTTCACCCACTGGTTGCCGTCGGAGTTCAAGCCTTCCTGGGCGCGCTCATACATCTCCAAGTCGTCATGGCCGACGATCGAGGTCGGCGCATTGATGAAGCGGTTATACATCAGCGCTCGTTCGTAGAACTTGTCGGGCGCGCCCACGAGGCGGAACACCCAGCTTTCCACCAGCGTCTTGTCTACTGCGATCGGAATGAAGTTGCGGATAATCTGCACCGGCGCCTTCACCAGGAGATTGGGAAAATAGATGCTGTTGTGGCGCACGTCGCCGAGGATCTCACGCGCCCGCGTTCCGCCGTAGGCAGCGACCATGCTGTCGAAATAGCCGGGAATGTCAGAATAATCGGCATGGATGGAGTTGGCCACGCCGCTATGGCCATGGCCGTTCGCCCAAACCCGCAGACCGGCCTTCTCATAGAACTCGTAGGGGCTCATGAAGGGCGCATAAAGCTGCACCGCCATCGGGGTTTCGGTTGAACCCGCGCCCTCGCGCTCCCAAACCTTGATCGCCGTTCCGGCAGAGCTTTCATGCGCCACCATCGGGTGGCAGGTGTCGGTCTGGTTTTCCACCAGCATCTTCCAGTTGCAGGTATGCATGTAGCGGATGGGCGTCGCCTCGATGCGCAACTGGCCTTCGGGAGAACGGTCGATCATGTTGTCGATCGTGGACAGGCTTTCGCCGAAGAAATCCTCGAAGGACAGGCCACCCGGCTTCAGCTTGGCGAAGAGGAAATCGCGATAAACGCGGAATTCGGCGACCTTGGCCAGTCCTTCGGATGCCTGCACCTCGTTCAGGCCTGTGTTGTCGTAGCCCTTCTTCAGGGGGATCGCCAGCAGCGAGCCGTCGGTCTTGAACGACCACGCATGATAAGGACAGCGGAAGAACTTGCCGGTGTTGCCGCAGGCTTCCGACGCGATCTTCACGCCCTTGTGCGGGCAGCGATTGTGGAAGACGTGGATGGTGCCGTTGGAATGGCGCGTCGCCAGAACAGGCTGGCGTCCCACCGTCGCGGTGATGAAGTCGCCGGGGTTCGGGAGCTGGCTGGCATGGCCGATATAGATCCAGGTGCTTGGGAAAAGGTGCTCCATTTCCAGCTCGAAGATCTCGCGGTCGACATAAACGTCGCGGTGAACCTCGGTGTCGCGCACCAGCGCGCTCACTGCCTCGGCATTTCCGGTGTACTGGGCCATGGATACACTCCTCCTGCGTCGCGTTGCTACGTTGGATCCGGCTGTTCTAGAGGTCGAGCACGAGCCGCGGCGATTTCGACCGCGACACGCAGATCTGCATCACTGTGTTGGACGCTTTCTCCTCGTCCGTCAGGATGACGTCGCGGTGATCGGGCTCGCCTGCCAGAACCGTGGTCTGGCAGATGCCGCAATCGCCGCGCTGGCAATCATAAAGCGGGTCGAGTCCTGCGGCTTCAAGCGCCTGGATGATGGTCTGGTCGGCGGCGACCTCGATGACCTGTCCGCTTGATGCGATCTCGACCTCGAAGGGCGCGTCGGCCCCGACGGGTGCGGCCGCCTTGAACAGTTCGAAATGAATGCGCTCAGGTGGAAAACCGGCCTCGGCGGCCGCGGCCTTCACCGCGTCGATCATGCCGGACGGGCCGCAGACATAGATATGGGCCGCAGTATCGGCGGCGCTGAGCGCGGCTTCGATGTCGAGTCGCGTTTCGTCGCTGTCGTGGTGCACGGAAAGCCTATCGCCGCAGATTGCCTTCAACGGTTCGAGAAAGGCGAGCGCACCGGGTGCGCGGCCGGCATAATGCACGTGATAGGCCGTGCCGCGCCCGTTCAACTCGGCAGCCATGGAAACGATCGGCGTCACACCGATGCCGCCGGCAAACAGAAGCGCGGGCTCGTTGCCCTCATGTAGCGCGAAATTGTTTTCCGGCTGCGAAAGGAGCATCTCGTCGCCCGCCTTCAACGCGTGCATGAAACGCGAGCCACCGGCGCTTTTTTCTTCCAGAAGAATGCCGAGCGAGCAATGCGCGCGATCCACATGCGGCAGGGCGAGCAGCGAATAAGGACGGTCACCGCCGGCCGGCAGGATCACCCGGACATGCGCACCCGGCGTCCAGTCAAAGCCGCGAGCGTCCACGGGCGCCAGCACGACGTGCCGGATCGTCGGTGTTTCCATCGACACCGAGGCCACTCGGAACTTGGTCCGCTGCGCTTCCGTCGCTTTGCTCATCACAGATTTCTCGCCCAAGAAATATGATTTCACATATTCTTACTATTAAGCATGTTAAGTTAATCCGGCAGGATCAAGGCACGGGGTAAGACGCCGACTTCAGCTTCAAACACGAGGCGCGCGCACAAGTTCGAGGTCACGCAGCCGCTCCACCATGGCCGTCATCCGTGCCTTGCGATAGGCCGCGACATCCCTGTCCTTATAATCGAGAAAGCCCTGACGCGCTTTCAGCCCCGTTCGCCCCTCCGCCATGTTGCGCTCGATGATCTCAGGCGCCTCATAGCGGCTGTTGTTGAGCGCGCCGCTCATATAGCGGCTGGTGTGATATAGAATGTCGCCGCCGCCCCAGTCGATGAATTCCAGCAGGCCGAGTACGGAAAAGCGGAAACCGAACCCGTATTTGGCGGCCTTTTCCACATCCTCGACGCTGGCCACGCCTTCTTCCACGATGCGCGCGGCCTCGTTCATGGCGATGCCCTGGATGCGCGGCACGATGAAGCCCGGGCTTGCCGCACAGATCACCGGCACCTTGCCGACGGCTTCCAGCAGCGTTTTCAGCCGTTCGGTGACGCCGGGATCGGTGGCCTTGCCGGGCGAGACTTCCACCAGCGGGACGATAAAGGCCGGATTCAGCCAATGCGCGTTCAGGAAGCGCTCCGGCCTTTCAACGGCCGGCGCGAGATCGTCCACGAGGATCGTTGATGTGGTGGAAGCGATGATCGCGTTCGGCAAACACAGGGCGGATGCCTCGCGCAAACCGTCGAGCTTGAGGTCGAGCACTTCCGGAAAGCCCTCGAACACGATGTTGGCTTTGCCGAGCACGCTTGCCGCCTCATGCTTCGGAACAACAGTCACGCGACCCGCGATCTGCCGGATCGTGTCCGCAGCGGCTTCAAACAGGCCAATCTCGCCAAGCAGGGTCAGCGTGTCAATGATTTCGGCTTCGACCTCACCGGCCAGTGCCGCAAAGGCATCGGCCGGGCGCTCCTTGAAGTCGATGAGGGACACGGAATGCCCGGCATAGGCGAAGACGATCGCGATGCCGCGCCCCATCCGGCCAGCGCCAAGGGCTGCAATGCGCTCTGCACCGCTCATGCGTCGTAGCCCTTCTGGAGAAAGCTTTGCAGCGCCGCGCGGTCCATGTCGCCCAAGCCGACTTTGGCCAGTGGCCGGCCATTCGTCGCGAAATCCTCGCCGCAGATGGCGCTGCCGATCCCCAGCAAACCGCGCATGATCGGCACATCCACGCCGGCAAGCTCGGCTAGCGAAACCAGAAGCGACAGGCCGAGCCGCACGTCTTCCATCATGTAGCGATGTTCGGTGAGCACGATCTTTTCGCGCCAATCGCCGGAGTCCTTCAGGTCTCCATGGGAGCGGTGGCCATACATCCATTCCTCGCCCTCCGTGTTGTAATGGTTGGCGAGCGGGAAATGCGGTTCGCCGTAGCCCAGCGCTTCGCGAACCCGGATGCGTTCCGCATCGAGTTGGTCGGTGACCCGGCGCACGGAAGGCTGCGTGCCCTCGTTATGGATATCCCAGGCCGGGAAATGTTCGAGCGGCGAGGCATTCATGATGATCAGGGGCGGGTGAATGATCGGGCCGGCATTCATCAGCGCGCCCGACACGGCATCGCCGCAGAGCTCGATCACGCCCGGAAAGGCGCGGCTTGTGACTTCAATCGCGTGGTCGGCAAGGGTCAGCGGAAACACGCCGGTGGGCAGGCGGGTAGCGCGGGTGGTGATCAGCACTTCCGCAAAGCCATGTTTGCGCACCAGCCATGGCAGCGTGCCGGATTCGGCAAAGGCAACCCCTTCCACCGTGCCGGCTTCCTTTGCCGCGCGGGCAAAGATCATCGTGCCCAGCGTGCCCGGCGGCATGAAGATGACCTGGCCCGAGCGCAGATGCGGCGCAACCACGCGGGCGATGTCTTCATGGGCCGTGGCCGGCGCCGGGCAGAAGATCAGTTCGGAATCGGCAAGCGCCTCGTCGATGCGGCTCGTGACCCGCGTGAGTGCTGCTTCGCGCGTGCCCGACTTATCGCGCACGGTAATGGTGTTGTTGGTTTCGCGATGTCGGGCAATGTCTGCTTCACCGCGCCGCCACAAGGTGACCTCGTGTCCTGAAAGCGCGAAGTCGCCCGCAGCCGCAAGTGATCCGTTACCACCGCCAAGAACAGTGATCCGCATGCTCCCCTCCATTTTCCTGCCGGACGCCCCTATATCCGATTTTTTCTCAGGCAGGCGAAGTGTATTTTATACTTAGAATTATGCAACCGCATAATCTTTTAGCTGAAACATTCCTGCGGCGCGTGCTTAACTGCGGGCGTTGCACCTGCCGGAGGCCGCCTTGCCCGCCACGATCACCCGCCGCTTTGTTGAAACCAGAACGGGCCCTGTCCACCTTGCTGAAGCAGGGGACGGCATGCCTGTTTTTCTGCTGCACCAGACGCCACGCTCCTGGGACGAATATCGCGAGGTGCTGCCGCTGGTTGGCGAGCATTTCCGAGCCATCGCGATGGACACGCGCGGCTTCGGCGATTCCGATCCCCTTCCGAAGCCATCCATCAAGGGTTGGGCAGAAGCGGTGCTTGATCTGGCCGACGCCTTGGGCATCGAGCGCTTTGTTGTTGCGGGCCATCACACGGGCGCGGTGATCGCGCTGGAAGTTGCGGCGCGCGCACCGAAACGCGTCACGCATCTCGTTTTGTCCGCCATGTCCTTTGTTGATGCGGAGCGGCGCGCCCGCCACGCTGGGCACCGAGTCATCGACGAGGTGGAGCCGCGAGCCGATGGCAGCCATCTTGCTGAACTCTGGCAGCGGCGTGCGCCTCATTATCCGCAAGACAACAGGGTGGCGCTTCTGGAGAGGCTGATGCGCGATGCCCTCAAGGCCGGGCCGATGATGAGCGAAGGCCACCGCGTGGTGAACCGTTACCATATGGAAGAGCGCATCGGCCTTGTGCGCTGTCCCACACTGGTTCTGGCGCCAACGGATGATTCGCATGCTTATCCGTCGGCGCGCCGGGTCGGTGCGGCGATCCCTGGCGCACGGGTGCAGGGCGTGCCGGGCGCAATGGTGCCCTTCCCCGACCAGATGCCGGATGTCTTTGCGCGGGCCGTCTGCGACTTCCTCCTCGAGCACCCGGCTTAGTCAGCGCTTGAGCTTGTAGCCTGCGGCTTCGCGATCCCACATGTCGGGGGTGATGCCCGCTTCGCGCAGCTCGATCTTCTTGATCTTGCCGTTTTCGGTGAGCGGCATGGCTGCGAGAACGAGCAGGAAGCGCGGAACCGCGAAATAAGCGAGCCGCGTTTCGCAAAAGCTGGTTACGTCAACCGGATCGAACGCCATGTCTGGCTTGAGTTCGAGTGCTGCCGCCACCTCGTCCTCGCCCATTTCGGACGGCACGGCATAAACCGCGCAGGCGGAAATGGCGGGATGCTGCATCAGCACCTGTTCCACTTCCCAGGACGACACGTTCTCGCCCCGCCTTCGGATCGCATCCTTCACGCGGTCGATGAAGCGGAACACTCCGCCCGGTCCGCGCAGGACGCGGTCGCCGGTATGGAACCAGTAGTTGCACCAGGCTTCCACCGTTTTTTCGGGCATATCGAGATAGCCGGTGGCAAAGGAAAAGGGTTCAACCGGTCGCAACAAAAGCTCGCCAGCCTCGCCATCGGGCACCGGTGCGTCGTCTCCATCCACGATGATCGCTTCGGCGCCCTTCATCAGGTAGCCCATGCTGCCGGGATGATCCGACGGAATCGGGCTTGCAAACACGAAATTGGTTTCCGTGGACGCATAGCCATCCACCAGCGGCACGTTGAAGCGCTCGAGGAAACTGGCGTGGAAGCGTTCCGGCACGCCGCCGCCAAGCGCGACGCGCAGCCCGTGGTCGCGATCGCCCTGCTCGCTTGGCCGCGAAAGAAGGATCGCTGCCATGGCCCCCAGGAGATAGGTGACATTGACCTTGTGCCGGCGCACGCTCGGCCAAAAGCCCGAGGCCGAAAACTTCGGCTCCAGCACATAGGTGCAGCCGTTGAGCAGCGCCTGGTAAAAGGCGTTTAGCGCATTGGTATGGAAGATCGGCAGCGTAGTCAGAAGCACGTCGCCTTCGCGGATGCCCAGCGCGCGGGCCGAATAGATACCCCACCAGAACAACTGCGCCTGCGGGCAGCACACACCCTTGGAAGGGCCGGTGGTGCCGGATGTGTAAAGAATGGCAACCGTATCGCCCGGTCGCACGAGGGGCGGCGAAGCGATCTCGTCGGGGGAAGCGGAAGCAGGGGCAAGCACCGCATCCGATCCGTCGGTGATGCCATCTTTGCCAACGGTCCAGACCAGCGAGGGTATGGTGGCACCCTCGTCAACACTGTCGAAAACGGCGCGGTGGATGTTTTCGACCACCAGCAGCTTGGGTCTGGCGTTGTTCAGGACATGCGAAAGCTGCGCCCCGCGAAAGGCGATGTTGATGGGCGTGGCGATCGCGCCAAGCCAGGCGCAGCCGAGATAAACCTGAAGGAACTCCGGACGATTGCCGCAAAAAATGGCGACCCGGTCACCTGCCTGGATGCCCGCCGAAGCAAGCTGCCCTGCCCAGGCCGCGGCAACCGCGAGCGTGTCATTATAGGTCCATTCCACGCCGCCGCAGCGCAGAAGAAGCGCATCACCATAGCGCTTCGCCTGCCGCAGGAGGATCGTCGACAACACGCGCTCGCGTGGCGCGAACTGCGCGACGATCGCGTCATAGCGATCCCCTTCGGCAGGGCGGACGGGATCGACGGCGGCAGGAGCGTTCATGCATCTTCCTTGTCAGGTTTCCACCTGGCGGCGGCGCGCCGGCTCTTCTGGTTTTTGCGTGCTGGCGGAGACCGCGGCCTTTGTTTCGCTGAGCAGCGCCGTCAGCGCTTCCACCTGGCCTGGCGTCAGGCCGCTGGAGATACCGGCGATCATTTCGCCGTTCTTCTTGGCCATGCGCCGGAACTTGCGCCGGCCTTCGATCGTCAGGCGCACGATCTGCACCCTGCGATCGATTTCCAGCGCCGTGCGCGTCACGAGCCCGTCGGCGATCAGGCGGTCGATGATCGGCGTGACATTGCCGGCCGGCACCATCAGGCGCTTCGACAATTCGCTCAGCATCATGCCGCCGGGGCGACGATCGAGCTGCGCGAGAATTTCGAAGCGCGGCAGGGTGAAATCGAACTGCACGCGAAACTGCTTGCGCAGTTCGGATTCCACCAGCGTGGTGCAGGCCAGCATGCGCAGCCACAAGCGAATGACGGCTTGCTGATCGGCGGGATGAACGAGATCCTCGTCCTCAACAAACGGATTGGTGATGGTGTCCAAGTTCCCCCTTGCTTCACCATTGCGCGCACCTTTCGGGACGATGGAGCCGGTCGATGCGCCTTTCGGCAACCGCCTGCCGGTTGCGCTTCCCGGACAAGAAACAGCGGTCGGATGTTTCGACTGCTGCTCCGCCCCCCTCCTCAGTGACCGCCCAGATAAGCGGCCATCAGGCGCGGATCGTGGATCAGGCTGCTTGCTTCGCCGGACTGCACGATCTCGCCTGTTTCCAAGACATAACCGACATCCGCGGTTTCGAGTGCTGCGCGCGCATTCTGTTCCACCAGAAGCACGGAAACGCCGAGCTCGCGCAAAGAGGCGACCGTGTGGAAGATTTCGCGCACGATCAGCGGCGCAAGACCGAGGCTCGGCTCGTCGAGAACCAGCAGCTTCGGTTTGGTCATCAGCGCACGGCCGAGCGCCAGCATCTGGCGTTCGCCGCCCGACAGCGTGCCGGCATCCTGCTTATGGCGCTGCTTCAAGCGCGGGAAGCGCTCGTAAACGGCTTCCAGCTCGTTGTTGATCGTCGCCCGGTTGTAGCGGGTATAAGCGCCGAGCAGCAGGTTGTCGCGCACGCTCATTTCGGCAAACAGCTCGCGCTTTTCCGGAACGAGGCAGAGCCCCTTTTCGATGCGGTCTTCCACTGACAGGCGGGAAAGATCCTCACCCATGAAGGTCATGCGGCCGAATGAGCGCAAAAGCCCGATCGTGGCCAGCATCAGCGTGGTCTTGCCGGCGCCGTTGGGGCCGATCACGGTAACGATCTGGCCTTCCTCGACCTGGAGCGACACCGAGCGGACCGCATCCACCTTGCCATAGGAAACGCTGACGTCTTCGATTGTGAGAAGCGGCATCACGCGGTTCCCCCGAGATAAGCTTCCTGAACGCGCGGATCTTCGCGCACGGCTTCCGGCTGGCCCTCGATGAGCTTCTCGCCGAAATCCATCACGACGAGGCGATCCACCAGTCCCATCACGAATTCCATGTCGTGTTCAACCAGAAGGATGGTGAGCTTGTCATTGTCGCGCAGCGACTTGAGCAGGGCTGCAAGCTGCTGCTTTTCACCCCGGCGCAGACCGGCGGCCGGTTCGTCCAGCACCAGCAGAACGGGATCGGCCGCAAGCGCGCGGGCGATTTCCAGAATGCGCTGGTTGCCGAGCGGCAGGTTGCCGGCGAGCTCAAAAGGCTTGTCGCCCAGCCCGACGCGCTCGAGCTGCTGGAGCGCGTCATACCGGGCGGAGGCTTCTTCCGCCCTGTTCAAGCGGAACAGGCCGCTAAACAGGCCGGTATGCGTGCGCGGATAAGCACCGAGCATGACATTGTCGAGCAGGGTCATTTTCGGCCGCAGCTTCACGTGCTGGAAGGTTCGGGCAATACCGGCCTGGGCGATGTTGGACTGCCGCGTTCTGGTGATGTCCTTGCCGGCAAAGGTGATCGAGCCGCTGTTGGTCTGCAGCGCGCCGGTCAGAAGGTTGAACATCGTGCTTTTGCCGGCGCCGTTCGGCCCGATCAGGCCGAGGATCTCACCGGCATTGACGTCGAAGCTGACCTTGTTGACGGCAATTAGGCCGCCGAACCGGCGCTCCGCCTGGTCGACCTTGAGCAGCGGCGTGCCGGCCGCGGGCTTGTCGCGCCGTGCAAGCGGCGTGGCTTGCGAGGGACGTGGGATGGCGGTTGCGGGAAGATATTGCTGGACCCACGCCACGACGCCGCCCCGGGCATATTGCAGGAACACGATGAAGAGGCCGGCATAGGCCACCACTTCGAGCTGACCCGTGCCGCTTGGAATGATGTAATGGAGATAATCCTGCACGAAGTTCTTGAGCAGCGTCACGATCGCCGCGCCGATCACGCCGCCGATCGGGCTGCCCGCGCCGCCCACCATGGCCATCATCAGATATTCGATGCCCATCAGCGGCTCAAACGGGGTAGGACTGATGAAGCGGCTGAGATGGGCATAAAGCCAGCCCGACAGGGCGGCCAGGAAAGCTGCAAAAACGAAGCAGGTGACCTTGATCCAGAACACGTTGATGCCGAGGCTTTCAACCAGCGTGTTGCCGCCACGCAGCGCGCGCATGGCGCGGCCGATGCGTGAATCCAGAAGGTTATACACCAGCAGCAGCACAACACAGACCACCGCCCAGATCAGGTAATAGATCTGCCAGCTTTCAACCAGCGACACGGAACCGATCGAGATCGGCGGGATGGACGCGATGCCGTTATGCTTGCCCAGCCCTTCCACATTGCCGAACAGGAAGCCGATGGCGAGGCCCCAGGCGATGGTGCTGAGCGACAGGTAATGGCCTTGGAGGCGCAGCGTGATCAGGCCGAGGATAAAGGCGACCGCGCAGGTGATGACGATGCCGAGCAGGAGGCCGATCCAGGGCGAACCGCCGTTCAGCGCGGTGACCCATGCGCTGGAATAAGCGGCGAGGCCCACAAAGGCCGCCTGTCCGAAGGACACGAGACCGCCGACGCCGGTCAAAAGCGCAAGGCCGATCGCGACCAGCGCATAGATGCCGACATAGTTCATCAGGGTGATGGTGAAGGCACCCAGCAGGAACGGCGCGCCGACAAGCGCCAGAACCGCGATCAGAACGGCGAGGCGAAGGGTGAAGCGGCTCATTCCTCGTCATGCTCCTCGGTATGCACGGACACGATCGATCGCCAGATCAGGATCGGGATCAGGAGAGAAAAGACGATCACGTCCTTGAAGGCGCTGCTTTGGAACGAGGCGAAGCTTTCCAGCACGCCCACGAACAGGGAGCCGATGGCGGTGCCGGGATAGCTCACCAGCCCGCCGATGATCGCCCCCACAAAAGCGCGCAGCCCCAGCAGGAAGCCGGAATCATAGAACATGGTGTTGACCGGGGCGATCAGGATGCCGGACACGCCCGCCATCAGCGAACCGACAATATAGGCGATCGTACCGGAGCGCTCGGGGCGGATGCCCATCAGCCGTGCGCCGGAGCGATTCACGGCGGTTGCGCGCAGCGACTTGCCGATCAGCGTGAAGTCGAAGAACAGGTAAAGGAGGCCGCTGAACAGAACGGCCGCAAACATGATCAGGGCAGCCTGGCCGGTGATCATGATCGAGCCGAACTCGAAGATCGCATCCGTCATCGGCTCGGTGCGCACGCCTTCGGGCCCGAAAAACAGCAGGCCGAGACCCACAAGCGCAAAATGCAGCGCCATGGAAACGATCAGCAGCATCAGCACGGATGCATCGGCTATCGGACGATACACGATGCGGTCAAGTAGAGGCGCGATGGGCAGGATCAGGATCAGGGAAAACAGGATGCGCAGCACCATGCTCGACTGATAAAGCGGCTCGGACAGCCACACAACGCCGACGAGTGCCAGCGGCAGAGCGAGGTAGTAAAGGAGTGCGCCGGGGATTTCGTGGGCCCGTCCGTTGCGCAGAAGCGCAACCACTTCCACGAGTGTGGCCATGCCGGCTAGAACCACAACAAGGCCGGCAGTGCCGGGAAGCCTGCCCATTTCAAGCGCCGCGAGGGTCAGGGCGGTAAAGGCCGCGATGTCGCCGAAGGGAATGAAGACCACACGGGTCACGGTGAAGATCAGCACCGTGCCGATGGCGATCAGAACATAGATCGCACCGGAAGCAAGGCCATCGATCGCAAGGATCGAAGCAATATCGAAATCCATCAAGACACTCCAAACGACCGGTTGCGCTCAAATGCGCAAGGTAGCCGGCGACAGGCAGTTCAGGCTTTGGGAAAAGAGTGGCCGGGGCAGTCGGTAAGCAGGAGGCACGAATGCCTCCCGCCCTGCAATGCTTACGGCTCGTAGGTCCACTTGCCGTCGACCAGCTTGACCACCACGAGCGAGCGCTCGTCGACGCCATAGCTGTTGCCTTTGCGGAAGTTGTAGACGCCATGGACGCCGGCAACCTCGTCGCCCTTGAAGATCTCTTCCTTCAGGGCTTCGCGGAAAGCGGGCGTGCCGGGTTGTTCAGCCTTCAGCGCGCGTTCGGCCGCGTCGACCAGGATCACCCAGGCGTCGAAGCTGTAGGCGGAAAAACCGTCCGTGGTGGGTTCCCCGTTGGCCTTCTGGTAGGCGTCGCGGAATTCCATGGAGATCTTCTTGGCAAAATGCTCTTCCGGCAGCTGTTCGGCCACGATGATCGGGCCGGTGCTGACCTTGACGCCTTCAACCGCCTTGCCGCCGACGCGGATGAAGTCGGCATTCACCAGCGCCGCCAGGCCGTAGAGCTCGCCCTTGTAGCCGCGCTTGGCTAGTTCCAGCGGCGGCAGGGCGCCCTGGGTTGCCGAGCCGCCGAGAAGAACCGCATCGGGCTTGGATGCCAGCACCTTCAGGATCTGGCCGGTGACGGAAGTGTCGGTGCGCGTATAGCGCTCATTAGTGAGAACCTCGATCTTGCCGGCTTCTTCGGCTGCCTTGGCGCCTTCATAAACCAGGTCGCCCCAGGCATCGGCAAAGCCGATATAGCCGATGCGCTTTTCACCGTCGCGCACCATCCGGTCGGCGATCACGCTTGCCATCAGCGCGGGCGGCTGAGGCATGGTCACGCCCCACTGGTTGGAACCGTCGCCTTCATCCAGCTTCACCGGCGAAATGGCGATCATCGGAACCCTGAGTTCCTTGGCAACGGCCATCATGGCGATGGTGGACGGCGCGGTGGCCGTGCCGATCAGGATGTCGACCTTGTCTTCTTCCACGAGCTTGCGCGCATTGCGCGTTGCAGCCGAAGGATCGGCGCCGTCATCAAGCTCGATCACGGTGATCTTTTCGCCGCCGACTTCGCTTTGATACTGCTGCCCGGCCTTGATCCCCTTGGAATAAGGAATGCCGATCGAAGCGCCGTTGCCACTAAGAGACGTAACGAAGCCAACCTTGATATCGGCATGAGCGAACGTGGTCGACACCACCCCGCTTAATAGAGTTGCTGCGAGTAGGAGCGATCTGCGCATCTGTGTTCCCCACTGTTGCGACGTTGAACCAGCTGACGGCTGAAGCCGCCTTAATGCTTGTTGCCGGGGCGCTGGCCAGTCGGCTGCGCACCTTCTTTTCTTTGGTTCGTGCAAGCTGAGCGTCGATTAAGATCCCAACAAGCCAGATGATCGCCGGTGTCGAAACCCGTTTCGCTACGCTGTAGGTGGACCCGTTACCGCCCCTCAGCTTGAATATGTTCCGGAAGGCTCCAATCCTTCCTTCGGCCACATCGATCGAGAAGCCGATTTCAAAACGCTAGTACTTTAGGCTTGAAGTGTCGAGAATTTATTTTATGCATAAGACATCTTCGGACGTGACGGCTTCGATGCGTTGATAATACCCTCATCGCTGTCGTAATGCTCGGTTGGGGATGAAGGCGCCCATGTCTGCCGATTACCGCCTGATTGTTCGGGGAAGGAAGCGTGGTGCGCATTTTCTGGCAAAGCTTCTTGGATAAAACAATCGGCGCGGCCTATCTCCGCCGCCTCGAAGATTATCTCAATGGCATTGCTGCTGCCGGCACGCAGGTGGAGGTGTCCGGGATCTCGCCGCCTGATCGCGATTTTGGACGATTGGCCGAATTTCGCTGCGCCATCCACGCCATTGATGCGGGCATCGGCGCTGAGGAAGCCGGCTATGATGCCGTGGTGATGGGGCATTTCCAGGATCCCGGCCTTTATGAGCTGCGCTCGGCTTTGCGCATTCCGGTTGTAGGTGCCGGTGAAGCCACGCTGCACACCGCTTCGCAACTCGGACGCCGTCTTGGCCTCGTGACGCTCGATCGCGCCTTTGAGGTGTGGCACCATGAACAGGCCGAGCTTTATGGGCTTGGCCGACGCATCCAGGGCGTTGTAGGCATGGGTTGCCGGCCGGAAGACTTCAACGCCTGTTTTGCCGGCGACGCCATTGCCAGGGACCAGCTGCTGCGCGATTTCACGGCATGCGCCATGCCGCTGGTGGAGGCCGGCGCCGACGTGATCGTTCCGGCCGGCGTTCTACCGGGCCTGCTGATCGGAGGTGAGCCCGGTTTTGTCGTCGGTTATGCGCCGGTGGTGAATTGTGCCGCCGTTGCTTTGAAATCAGCCGAGATGTGGGTGCAGTTGCGGGCGCTGAGCGGGCTTGAGCCCAGCCGCGGCCCTTCCTTCGCCCTCGCCAATGAACGCGCCAAGGCCGATTTCCGGCAAGCCGCCGCGCATGGCCTTCACTCCTTCAACCCCACCATCAACGGAGCGGATCAGCAATGACGACCCCTGAGAAGATCATCTACTCAACGGAAGTAACCGCCACCGGCGGCCGCGACGGCAAGGCTTCCAGCAAGGACGGCAAGCTCGCCGTGTCCCTGTCCGTGCCGAAGGAGTTCGGCGGTCCGGGTGCGGACGGCACCAATCCCGAGCAGCTGTTTGGCGCAGGCTATTCAGCCTGTTTCCTCAGCGCGATCAAGCTGATGGGCCGGCTGAACAGGGTTGCCATCCCCGACCAGTCGACCGTGACCGCCAGGATCGGCGTCGGCACGGTTGAGGTCGGCTACATGTTCACCGCCGAGCTCGTGGTGGACCTGCCGGGCGTGCCGCGCGAAACGGCTGAGGAACTGGTGGCCGGCGCGCATGAGCGCTGCCCCTTTTCGCGCGCCACGCTAGGCAATGTCGATGTCAAGCTGACTATCGCCTGAGCCGACCAGCAGACGATGAGGACATCCCGAAGAGCATCCTATGACGGCGTCGTGGTCACGACGCCCGTCACCATCCCTTACCAGCGCTATTCCGTGGAAAGCGCGCATTGGTGGATCGGCCGTGCTTTGCGCGGTCTTGTTGATGCTTCGGGAATAAGCCCGCGCGACATCGACGGCTTCTGCCTGTCGAGCTTCACCGTCGGCCCGGACACAGCCATTGGCCTGACGCAGCATTTCGGGTTGAGCGTGCGCTGGCTCGACCATATCCCGCTTGGCGGGGCGAGCGCCGTTGCCGCTTTCCGGCGGGCGGCGCGCGCGGTGCAGGCCGGCGACGCCGACATCGTGGCATGCGTGGCGGGCGACACCAACCACGTCGATTCCTTCCGCCGCACGCTGGAGAATTTTTCCCGCTTCGCCGCCGATGCCGCTTACCCCTATGGCGCGGGGGGGGCCAATGCGAGCTTCGCGCTGATCGCGCGCCATTACATGAACCGCTTCGGGATTTCCCGCGAGGATTTCGGCCGCATTGCCGTGTCGCAGCGCGACAACGCCCTGCGCAATCCCAATGCCTTAATGAAGACGCCGCTGACGCTCGAACAGTATATGGCGGCGCGGCCGATCGCCGATCCGATCCACCTGTTTGATTGCGTGATGCCCTGCGCCGGCGCGGAAGCCTTTCTTGTGATGCGCGAGGAAAAGGCCGCCGCCGCCAAACTCAAGGGTGCGCGCGTGCTGGGCACGATCGAGCGCCACAATGCGCGCCTCGACGATGTCGTGCAGAACCATGGCGGCTGGATCGCCGACATCGACGATCTGTGGGGCATGGCCGGCGCAGCGCCCGGCGATCTCGACTTCGTGCAGACCTATGACGATTATCCGGTGATCGTGATGATGCAGCTCGAGGATCTCGGCTTCTGCAAAAAGGGCGAAGGCGCCGAATTCGTCCGCAGCCATGACCTGACGATCGACGGCACCTTCCCCCACAACACCACCGGCGGCCAGTTGTCGGCGGGACAGGCGGGTGCGGCCGGCGCTTATATCGGCGTCACGGAGTCGATCCGCCAGGTGCTGGGCACGGCCGGTCCGACCCAGGTCAAGGATGCGCGGCTCGGCCTCGCGTCCGGCTTTGGCATGATCAACTATGATCGCGGCCTTTCGTCCGGCGCCATGATCATTGCGGGAGAAGGCTGATGGTTGAGCCGCTGCAAAAGCCGGGCCGCAAGAACCCGCTCGATCGCACGAGGCAGCAGGCGCTGCCACCGGCCGGCCGCAGCCGCAAGGGCCAGTTGCTCACGCTCGCTGCCGCGCAAGGGCGCTTTGCCCTGCAATGCTGCAGTGAATGCGGCCTGTTCTGTTACCCCGCGCGCGACGCCTGCCCCAACTGCCTGTCGGCCGACCTTCCGCTGACCGATGCGCCGAACGGCGGCACGATCGTTTCCGAAACAACCGTGCGCGTGCCCACCGATGTGTATTTCCGCGAGCGCGCGTCCTGGCGCATCGGCATCGTCAAGCTCGATTGCGGCCCCGAAATGGTGGCGCATCTTCATGCCGATTGTTATGACGGCGAGCGCGTGCGCATGTCCCTGCAGCTCGACAAGTCCGGCCAGGCCGTGGCCTTTGCCCGCCCGACCGAAAAGACCCCTAACCAGGCCGATGACAGGCAATGGCGTGAAATGACGGCAACACCCAAATTCCGGCGCGCTTTGGTCACCAATGGCCGCACCGCGCTTGGCCAGGCTGTGGCGGCAGCGCTGAAGGCGGCCGGCGCGGAGGTTTATGTCGGCCTCGCCGACCCCTGGAAGCCATTTCCCGGCGAGGAAACACTGAAGCGCGACCACCATGTCGTGCCGCTCGATGTGGCCGATGAGCGTTCCGTTCAGGAACTCGCAGCCGATCTTGGCGGCAAGATCGATATTCTCGTCAACTCAACGGAGCATGTGCGTCCCGGCGGCTTGCTGGACCGGCGCGTCACCAACGCGGTGAAAGACGAAATGGATCAGCATCATTTCGGCTTCGTGCATCTGGCGCAGGCCTTTGGCCCTGCCATGCGCGCGCGCGGCGCCGATGGCGTCAACAGCGCCGCCGCATGGGTCAACGTATTTTCCGTTTATGCGCTGGCGAACTGGGCGCCCTTCGGCACCAACAGCGCAGCACAAGCCGCCGCCTTGTCCCTGTCGCACTGCCTGCGCGGCGAATTGCGTCTCGGCGGCGTGCGGGTGGTCAACCTGTTCACCGGCCCGCTCGATACCGAATGGTTCCAGACCGTGCCGCCGCCCAAGCTCGCACCCAAAGCGGTTGCCAGCGCCATCGTTGCCGCGCTTGAAAACGGCACCGAGGACGTGTTTGTGGGCGATGTCGCGGAAGATGTGCGCCAGCGGCTTCTTGCGAATCCGAAGGCGCTGGAACGCGACCTGAACCAGCGCATTTCCTGAAAGGGCGGACGATCATGACCGACAACACCGCCATCGCTTTCGCGACCGCCATTGCGCAAGGGTCGCTACGCGTCGTGGACCTCACCTTCACGCTGTCGCCCGACATGCCGGTGATCGTGCTGCCGCCGGAATTCGGCCAATCATCGCCCGTGCGCATCCAGCAGATCTCGCGCTACGACGAGAACGGGCCTGGCTGGTACTGGAACAACATCACGGTTGGGGAACATACCGGCACGCATTTCGATGCACCTGTTCATTGGTATACGGGCAAGGACCTGCCCAACAACGCGGTGGATACGCTGCCGGTGGAGCACATGATCGCACCGGCCTGCGTGATTGACTGTTCGGCGCAGGCTGCTGCCGATCCCGACTTCCTGCTCACCCGCGCGTTCGTGGAAGACTGGGAAAAATCCCACGGCCGCATTCTCGCCGGACACTGGGTTCTCCTGCGTACCGACTGGTCGAAGCTTGGGCCCCGCGACTTCGCCAATCTGCGCGAAGACGGCGCCCATACGCCCGGCCCGGATTCAAACGTCATGGAATGGCTGGTCAACGAGCGCGACATTCTTGGCTTTGGCACTGAAACCATCGGCACCGATGCCGGTCAGGGCAGCCATTTCGCCCCCCCTCACCCCGCCCACCATTTCCTTCATGGCGCCGGCCGCTACGGGCTGCAATGCCTGCGCAATCTCGACCAACTGCCGCCCACCGGCGCGATCCTGATTACTACGCCGCTTAAGATCCTCAACGGCTCCGGCAGCCCGTTGCGGGTGCTCGGCGTCGCGCCGAGCTAGGCGGCATAAAGCCGTATTGCGTCGCCAAGTCCGACTCCGGCACGATCTCGTTGGTGAGCACGAAATCAGGCTGCAACAGCACGGCGCGCGCTGAGCGCAGGTGCTGAGCCTCCTGATGGAGCTGTCAAGGGAAACAGGCCTGTCGGTCGCCTTCATCAGCCCCTGCGATGCCGTGTTCGCCGCACCGCAGGCTGCCTACACCCGCAAGCTCATCGACGCGATCCCCTTACCCGAACCCATGCCGGGCTGGCTCGACCGCACGGTCGCCTGACGGCTTCAAACGCCGTGCCCGCCTCACCGCGTTCTTGTGAATCCCGGCAAGAAGAAAGGCGCGGCCGCCAACGCCGCGCCTCCATCGTCGTCTGCTCAGCCCTTAATTCACCAGCTTGTATTCGCCGTTGTCGATCCTCACCAAGACGCGCGAGCGCTCATCGACGCCTAGGCTGCTTTCGGGTGTGTAGTTATAGACTGCATGGGTGCCGACCACTTCCTTCGTGGTGAACAGCGCTTCGCGCAAGGCGCTCTTGAACTCCGGCGTTCCAGGCTTGGCGCCTGTTTCCAGCGCGCGCGTTGCGGCATCCGCGAACACCAGCCAACCGTCGAATGCGTAAGGAGCAAAGGCATCCTGCACGGCTTCGCCGTTAGCCTTCTGGTAAGCGTCGCGGAAAGCCAGTGCGACCTTCTTGATGGGGTTGTCGTCTGAGAGTTGCTCAGCCACAACAACCGGGCCGGTCGGGCAGATGATGCCGTTTGCTTGCTCGCCGGCCACGCGCAGGAAGTCGGCCGAGATCAGGCCGTGATTGCCATAGATCTTACCGTTATAGCGACGGTCGGCCAACGCCAACGCAGGCAGCGCACCTGGCGTAGCGGTGCCGCCGATCATGACCGCATCCGGCTTGCGGGCCACGGCCTTCAATGCCTGTGCGGCCACACTCGTATCGGTGCGGGCATAGCGCTCGTCCGTTACGATCTCGATGCCGGCCTTTTCTGCGCTCGCCTTCAGCGATGCGCTGAGCAGATCGCCGAAGGCATCGGCAAAGCCGATGAAGGCGACAGTTTTCACGCCGTTGGCCTGCATGTGATCCACGACGCCCTGCACCAGCAGTGGCATAGGTTGCGGCGTTTGCACGACCCACGGCCCGCCCTCGCCTTCCGGTGGCGGAGCAATCGGCGAGATGGCAACCATCGGCACCTTCAATTCGGCGGCAGCCGTTGCCATTGCGAGCGTTTGCGGCGCGCCGGCCGTGCCAATGATGATGTCGACATTTTCCTGTTCCACAAATTTGCGGGCGTTGCGCGCCGCGGTGGATGGGTCGGAGCCGTCATCGAGAACAACCATGCGGATCGGCTCCCCGTTGATCTCGCCCTTGTATTCGAAGCCGGCTTTGATGCCCTTGTGGTTGGGAATGCCGATCGAGGCTACGGCGCCGCTTAGCGCAGTTCCAACGCCAACGACGATCTCGGCTTGGGCGGCTTGCGAAGCCGCGCCGATAGACAGCGCTGTGACAGCAACGAGAGCAAACTTCATGAGAACCTCTCCATGGAAAGAAACCGCTGCGCGCTCGGAGCCAGACGCCTTCTTGCTGGCAGCGCAACAAGCGTATTCGGAGCAAAGCAGCGGGAAGGTCGCGTCGTCAAGTCGCCATAGCGGCAGGATCGGCCATTAAGCTTATTTTCAAGGCTCGCTTTGTATATCGGCTTTGCAGTAGTGGCCCTCGCTCCGAATACGGCAGCCGCTGCATTTGTCCAAGAGGTCGAATGTCAGAGTCCAATGCAACAATATATTCGTCATGCCCTCCAATCTGATCGTCTATTGCCAGTGAGGTAGATAATTTTGACTTCACCGTGGTCGGCTGCGAAAGCCTACCCGAGCTTTGAGTGCGATACCCACAGTCGGAACTGCCGCCAGAGGCACGAACTGCTACCTAGGCGCGCCGTTTTCTACAGGAATTCCCAAGGCTCGACGAATCCGTCTTTCCATATTCAGCTGTGCTTGTTCGCGCCCAAAACTACCGCGTCAAATTGTGATCTAACTAAGCAAGTGCTGCCGTGCTGGCGCTCTCGCTTCAGAAGACTCTTGAGGGTGCAGTCAGAGACGGAACCTATTCTCAGCGGTGAGGCGGATCGTCAACGGCTCGGCCTCATCCCACCGGTAGATCTCCGTACGTAGATAGTGGAGCTCGTCGTCGTAAAGATCCTCATCCACCTCGATCCACCACGCTTTAGGTCTGCCGTCACTGCCGTCCGACCACCGATATCCCCTCGCTTTTAGATGATCCTTCATGTCGAACGGTGAGTTCTCGGCGAAGATGCGGATCCTGCAGCGTGTACTGGATCGAAGCAGCTCGGCAAAAGGAGATTGCCCGCCCTCCTCTACAGCCCTTGCCAGCACCTCAGGCAGCGCATGACAATCATCAGTCGCGCGATGCCCCTCATGGAAGAGACCTGACTGGCCAACGAGATAGCCGAGCTTGTTGCCTTCGAAACCGAGATCAGCCCACTTGATCTCCGATACCGAGCAGGCCCAGGCTTTCGGCACAAACGACGGCGAAAGCTTCTCGCAGAAGGGCCGATAAAAGGCTGCGTTATGCGCGATTATCAAATTGGCCGGCTCGATCAAAGCATCCAGTGTGGCGATGTCGAACTCCTGTCCGGCAACCATATCGTCTGTGATGCCAGTAAGGCGGGTGATCTCTGGAGGGATAGGCGAAGAGGGCTGACGTAGTCCGCTATAGATGCTGACCACGTCGCCGACGATGCCTTCATTATTGTACGTGCAGGCCACAGCGCCGATCTCGATCACCTCGTCCCTTGCGTGCTGCAGACCGGTTGTTTCAGCATCAACCAACACAGCTAGGTTCGGGTATGCGCTTTGGCGGCGTGGAACTACCTGCCTGGGAACCAGCTTGCGCGGCACTCTGTAGTGGCCGCTTTGTTCTAGCCGTTGAGCTGCCACTTCCGCGTTCGAGGTCTCCAGAGTTGCAGCGAAAGCCTCTTTCCGCTTCTTACGCAGTGGTCGCGGTGATTGCCGATAGCCCGGAGCCTCGTCAAAAAAGGTCGAACTGAGAAGTTGCTGTCTTCATGCCCCCGCCCTCGCCTTCTTCGACGGCGCGGATTTGCCAGCGGATGGTCCTGATCATCCGATACGGGCGAGCGTGTCGATCAGAGTAGAACGCGCAACGCTGAAGGTACGGCATACCGCAGACTTGCTGACGCCGGCCTCGAGGGCTTCAATGATCTGGTCGATCTTTTCCTGATCAAGCGCCTGTGGCTGCCCTGCCCGCTTGCCTCTTCGTTTAGCAGCCGCCAATCCCGCAATGACCCGCTCACGAGTGAGCGCCTGTTCATACTGGGCAAGCGCACCGAAGATCGAGAACAGCAGTTCGCCGTGAGGCGTGCTCGTGTCCATCTGTTCGGTCAGCGAGCGAAACGCAACACCCCTCCCCTTCAGGTCGGCGATGATGGACAGGAGGTGCGGCAGAGATCAGCCAAGACGATCAGGCTTCCAGACCACAAGGCAGTCACCACTGCGCAAGTCTTCCATGCAGGCATTTAGTCCGGGGCGATCGTCCCGTGTTCCCGAAGCTTTATCCTGGTCTAGATGACGCTCATCAACACCAGCGGTGATCAGCGCATCACGCTGCAGATCGACTGACTGACGATCATCAGCGGACGAAACACGCATGTAGCCAACTAGCATGTGCGGGAAACCCTAAATCGTATGTTCCCGCACACTACACGATTTCGAAAGTAATTTTCGTACAAACCTGGACTACTCACAGGTTCGTTCTAGCGGCACTTAGGTCATTGATCGAAAATCATGTATTTTCCGACACATCGTATTTCGGCAAGCTTCAGCCTGTTGCAAATTTCCTAACGGAGCTGCCGCTCAGACATTTTACTCGGAGGGTATGGCTTACGGTTACTTTGATCTAAAGCCTGCCGCCTGTTTAACATATAATGCACGACAAGAAGATGTATTAGCATGATATTTTCTGCGCGGCAGCTGACGGATAGGTTTGGTCTTGTGAATGATATAGCCGACGTTCGTTTCAGGCGATCTATAAGCACTGAATTACTGCTGCACAGCTGAACTAATAACTAGAGAAGCGGTCCAGTGCGTTGCGGGTGATCGCTTCTGTGAACGGATCACTGCGGGTTAGTCCCATGATCCATTCGCAAGATCCCGCGGTAATGACTTCACCTTTGCCGCGCTTCATGCCGACCACCATGCCAGACCCGTACTGGAACTTGCGTCGGGCAACCGGAGTGTCTTCAGCGGCCAGTTCGGCCAGACCGTTGAGGTCGCTATCTCGAACGTAGTAGCGCACACCCTCGCCTTCATGCTCATGTTCCAGCAGGACGGCCGGGCTCATCGCCAAGATGTCGATCGCGTCGGGTACGCCTTCCGCGGCAACGGGATAAGGCAAGCCCTGGCGGAACGTGTAGTCGAGGCCGTCGACCTCGTAGCCGAAGATCCCGGCTTCCGCGCCGAAGATGTCGGCGTAGCGCAGGTCGGTGCCTTTGAAGGCCCAATGATCCGGGCGATAAACGGTAAAGCCGCGTGAGCCGCGTGGGGCAAAACCACCCCAGCTCGCATACATGCCGTGGCAGCCGTTCACGCCAACCGTTGAGGCGCCGGGCCAGTTCACTCCGCCGCTTTCCCACGATGCGGTCAGCAGATGCTTGCGCTCCGGATCGTCGCGCACGGGATCCATGGTTGGCGCCTTAAACTTCCAGCAGTGTTGCTGGCTGCCATTGTCTTCTAGCCGGATCTGCCAGAGAAAGTTGCCACCGAAGCGGGAGAAACCACCGCCACGCTCAACAAAGGCCTCGACCGTCTTGCGCATGTCCCACGACCAGTATTCGTCATGTCCCACGGTGACGAGGCAACTGTAATCGTCGAGGATTTCAGGACGGAAATGAAGGTCGGTTTGCGTGATGATGTCGAAGTCGTAGCCTTCGCGCTCGGCCCATACAGCGAAATGGCGATCGAACTGAGCCCAGCCAGCGGCCGCGTAGTACTGTCCCCAGCCGCCTGAGTAGCCCCATTCCTTGGAAGGGAAGCGCGGTGCGTCATTCATGTCCGGCAAAGGCGTTGTCATGATACGCGCCGCCCCTTTAGGCAGCCAGACCATTCCGCGTGTCCATGGCCGCTTGAGGCTGAGGATAGGAGAACCTTCGTTCTTGTTCGGCCCCCACGTGCCGAAGTAATGGTTGGCGCCGCCCCAGTCGTTGTAGGCAGTCCAGGTGCCGGTCGCCAGCATGAAGAGAATGCGGCCGCGACGGGTTGCTGAGGTAGGACGCACCACAACGAAATGATGCTGAACGAAACGTTCGCCGCCAGCGCGTAAACAGGTCGACACAACGCGGTAGAAGCCCGATCGCAGGTCTTGCGGAATGGTCCAGCGATGCAGCACCGGCCAGTCGCATCCATCCGAATAGGCCGTTTCCGAGGTCTTGGTGAAGCTGCCCGGCAATCCGAAGCTTTCATGCACCATCTCCGGCTTGAAGCCGTCCCGATAGATCTGGATCGACCATTCCTGCGAGGTTGTTGATCCATGGAATTCAACCGTCTCGCCGGGATCAAAGGACATCCGCTCGGTGTAAACAAAAACCTCCGGCAGATCGGGATCTTCGCGCGGGAACTGAAAGCGATAATCGGCTAGGAAATGCTCGTCCGCGTAGCCCCTCCGGACTGTACGCGGCAAAATGGCATGAGGGCCCATCTCGGGAAACTGGAACGGTTCCTTGGTCATGATCGCCTAAATTCCTCGTTGGAACGACCGATCGATCTGGGTCTGACCCAAACCTTTCGAAAAGAGCATCAAACAAGATGCTCAAGCGACATGGCAGCAAAAGCTGGCTGCCGGAGTGCAGAGGAAAGCCAACGCAGTGACCTGTCAAGCGCGAGGCTGAACTTAATGATAATTTATTCGGCCATGCCATGCCGAGGCGGTCGGAATCTTTCTATCAAGACGCACAAAAAGACTTCAATGCGAGCCGCATTTTTATGCTGGTTAGGTTGTCTAGCAGCCGTCGCCTTTAGAGCGAGAATGACAACAGAAGCCAAAAGACGCCGAACGATAATCAAAATACTTGAGGTTAAGGATATATCGTGTAGCGTCTAACTTTCTACGAATGTGTCCAGGACCCGGGAGCTCCCATGTCGCAAACCGTCTCGTCGAACAACAAAGGCGCGTCTATCGAAATCGATCGTCTCGCCAAGACGTTCGGAAGCGTGAGGGCGGTTGACGACGTTTCGCTCACCATCGAACCCGGCGAGTTCGTCGCACTGTTGGGACCGAGTGGATCCGGCAAGTCGACTGTGCTGATGAGTGTTGCAGGCTTTGAGCGTCCCTCCGCTGGACGGATCATGATCGGTGGCAAGGATTGCACGAGGCTTCCACCAAACAAGCGCGACATCGGCATGGTGTTTCAGCATTACACGCTGTTTCCCCATCTAAGCGTCGGCGACAACGTCGCTTTTCCCCTGAAGATGCGCGGCGTGGCAAAGGCAGAACGGCGCAGGCAGGCTGAAGCCGCACTCGAGATCGTTCGTTTGGGTGGCTATGGCGACAGGATGCCGAAGCAGTTGTCTGGCGGACAACAGCAGCGCGTCGCGCTTGCCCGCGCCATCGTCTACAATCCGCAGGTGCTCTTGATGGACGAGCCCTTATCCGCGCTCGACAAGAACCTGCGCGAGGAGATGCAGATCGAGATCAAGCGGCTTCATGCCGAACTCGGCTTCACGGTCGTGTTCGTGACGCATGATCAGGGTGAAGCGCTGACAATGGCGGATCGCATCGCCATCCTCAAAGCTGGACGTTTGCAGCAGGTTTCGCCGGCGCGCGAGCTTTATGAGCGGCCATCGAACCTCTTCGCCGCGAGCTTCATCGGCGAAATGAACATGCTGCCGGTCCAATGGGATGGCGCAAACGCCACATTCTCAGAACGTGAGCACATCCGGCTGCCCGATAGCGCATCCATCGAAACGGTCCCATCCGGCCGGGCCGTTCTTGCCGTTCGGCCGGAACGGCTTTCTGTCACGTCTCCGGGTGAAACGGGCAGCTGGCGCGCGACGGTCAGCGATGTGGTTTATGCTGGCGCAGGCAGTCTGCTGATCACGCATCTTCATGATGGTAGCGAGGTTCGTCTGCGCGTGGCGAGTGCCGGGCAAGCCCCGGTCCGGCCGGGACAGGCCATCGGAATAAAAGTGCCGCCGGAAGCCGCCCTTCTTTATCCCGCGGACGCGGCTCGATGAAGGCTGGGTTCTTCGAAGCCAATGGTCGTCAGATGTCGCGGGGCGCCATTCTGCTCCTGATGGCACCTTTCTTCGCATTGGTGATCTTTGCCTTCCTGTATCCTCTGGGCAGCCTGCTTTCGCTGTCGGTGCTGGAGCCCTCGCCCACTCTGACCAACTACGAACGTGTGTTCGATAATCCCATCTACGCGACGGTTCTTTATAGAACGCTGAGGATGGCGCTGCTGGTCAGCTTGCTTTCTCTCGCTCTATCCCTGCCAGTCGCTATCTTGATGGCCAATTCTAGAGGACCGAAGGCCGTCTTTTTGACGGCTTGTGTGTTGTTGCCTTTCTGGTCTTCTGTTCTCGTGCGCACTGCAGCCTGGTCGATTTTGCTACAACGCAACGGTCTCGTGAACGAGTTCCTGCAAGGCATCGGTATCACCTCCGAGCCACTGCGCCTCCTTTACACACAGGGCGCGGTTGTGATCGCCATGACCCATGTGTTGATGCCGTTCATGGTGCTGCCGATCTATGGCGCCTTGCGCAACATTCCCTTCGATTACAACCGGGCCGCCGCCATTTGTGGAGCCGGGCCGCTACGGAGTTTCTGGGAGGTCACGCTGCCGCTTGCGATGCCGGGCATCCTCGGCGGCTTCATCCTCGTTTTCCTGACCGCACTGGGCTATTTCATCACGCCCTCCCTGCTGGGGTCCCCGCAGGAGATGATGATCGCAACGCTGATCTCGCAACAAATCCGCGAAAATCTGGACTGGCCCTTCGCGGCAGCCCTCGTCGGCGTGCTTACGCTTCTGGTGACGATCATCACCCTCGTCTTCAGCAAGGTGTTTCGCTTTGAACGCATGCTGGGAGCCCGCGCATGAATCCGCGATCGCTTCTCCTCAACGCCTATGTCTATGCAGTTCTGGCGTTCATTCTGCTACCGATCTTCATCATCCTTCCGATGGCATTCAGCGAGACGACCTACCTGACTTTCCCGCCGCAGGGCGTGACGCTGCGTTGGTTTGAAGAATTCTTCGGTGACTCACGCTGGATGGCTGCAACCTGGTTTAGCGCCAAGATTGCGGCGCTGACGGCCATTACGACAGCCGTGGTCGGGACCATGGCAACCTATGCGCTCGTGCGTGGCGCGCGGACGATGGGAACGATCTTCCAGGCTTTTCTCATCGGCCCTATCGTGGTTCCGCATATCGCCCTGGCTGTGGCGCTCTACCTGTTCTTCCAGAATACCGGTCTGTCGGGAACGGTGTTCGGCTATGTCGCAGCGCATTCGATCATCGCGATGCCTTTCACGGTCTTTACGGTCGCAGCCGCCCTTTCGAGCGTCGATCCGGCCTTGGAGGATGCAGCCATGAGCTGCGGCGCCAACCGCTTCAACGCGTTCCGGCTCATCACTCTGCCGATCATTCTGCCCAATGTAATTTCAGGCGGGCTCTTTGCGTTCATCATCTCCTTTGACGAGCCGGTGATCGCGTTCTTTCTTGCCGGCATCCGCGACAAGACCCTGCCGCGCATGATGTTCGATGACATCGAGCAGAACCTGACGCCGATTATCCCGGCCATTGCCGTGCTTTTGACGGTGCTCTCGATCGTCGTGCTGTTGGCCGCTGCTCTGCTCAAATACCTCGCAGACCGCAATTCCACGGCGCGTGAAGAAACCTGACAACAAGAAGGGAACTCAGCAAAGGAGGCTGACATGACAACCAGGAAATTGCTTACAGGATTGCTTGGCGCGACACTTCTCGCTGCAACGATGCCGGCGCTGGCCGACGAAATCGTCGTTGCGACAACCGGTGGATTGATGCGCAACACGCTTGAAGAGCAGATGTATCTGCCCTTCCAGGAAGCCTCGGGAACGGAAGTCATTCCATTCGACATCGAGGTTCCAGATCAGTGGGCCCGTGCGGAAGGCATGGTGCGTAGCGGCAATGTCGAGTTCGACATCGTCACGGCGACTGGCCCGGACCTCGTCGACAAGGCGGACCTCCTGATGGATATTCCCTGCGACACACTGGAAAACGTGAAGAAGTTCGGACTTGAAGGGGCGTGCACCGCAAAAGGCGTGGCCCGCACCACCGGTGGCATGGTTCTGACCTACAACACCGAAGCCTTTGGTGAGAAGACGCCGAAAAACTGGGCCGACTTCTGGAACGTCACCGATTTCCCGGGACCGCGCGGCCTGCCCGACACCGGCGATCGCGACTGGTGGGTGCCTGCCGCGGCACTCCTGGCCGACGGGGTTGATCGAAAGGATCTGTTTCCGCTCGATCTCGACCGCGCCTACAAGAAGCTCGACGAGATCAGGCCGCACATCGCCGTTTGGTGGAAGACCGGCAACCAGGTACAGCAGATCCTGCGCGACAAGGAAGTCGTGATGGCGATGTCCTACTCCGGCCGATCGCTCGCAACCATCAAGGACGGCGCGCCCCTTGCCATGGCATGGGACGGGGCGATGCGCGACACGGGCTACATGTCGATCCTGAAGGATGCGCCGAACCCCCAAGGCGCTTTGAAGTACATCGACTTTTTCTACGGCAATTCGGATGGACATCCCGGCTTCATGCAGAAGGTCGGCTATGCCACGGCTTCATCGGCCGGGTTGGCCAAGCTGCCGGAGGAAGAGCAGAAGCTGTTTGCAACCTACCCCGCGAACTATGAGGTTCTGGTTGACCCGGACTTCAAGTGGATCGGTGAAAACCGGGCGACGCTACGGGATCGGTGGACCGCCTGGCTCGCTCAGTAAGTCTACTATACAAGCGAAGGCCGGCCTAAGCGCCGGCCTTTCAGCAACATGGCGGCGTAGAATGGTCACGTTGCAGCACTGAATGGCCGGGAAATTGGGCAACGAGATGCGGTTGTGGCTACATCATCGCCAGTCCCGGGATCACCTTCGCCCCTCGCCGAACAGCCTCTTCGAGAAGCGGCGTGTCGACGGTTTCTTGATGACTTCGGCAACAGCGGTTCCGGTTGTGATGTGGTTAGGGGAGACCGGAAGCGGGTCGCGTTCATGCATGCCAAGCGACATCGCGTTGAAGATAAGATCACAGCGTCGGGCAGATCGGCTTCGCGGGGGCGGACGAAAATCTTTGCTTGCGGGTAGTTGAACAGGATCGTGGCACATGATCCTGGTCTTGCCGGTGATCCGCATCGCTTGTCCTCACTCCGGCATCGCCGCGGTGCCATAAGTGCCGTAACGGCGGTGCACTTCCGCCATCTCGGCTTGGCCGAGCATAACCGGATCACCCGCCTGACAGGCAAGGATGTATTGGCGCGCCAATGTTTCGAGCTTGACCGTGAGGTCGAGCGCATGCTGCAGGCTTCGACCGGTGACGATCATACCATGATTGGCGAGGAGGCAGGCATAATGACCTTCGATCGCCTCGACGGCCGCCTCGGCTAGGGCCTTCGAGCCGAAAGGCTCGTAGCGCGAACAAGGCACGGTGATGCCACCGAAGCTCGCGATCATGTAGTGGAAAGCCGGAATGGGCTTGCGCAAACAGCTCAAGGCCACGCAGCTGTCGGCATGAGTGTGGACGACGGCATGGGCATCGGACCGCCGCGACAGGATACCTGTATGAAAGCGCCATTCGCTGGACGGTATCCCTTCGCCCTGCACCGATCCATCGAGCGACAGCTGGACAATGTCTTTTGGGCGCATCGTCGTGCCGCGACCGCCGGTTGGGGTGATAAGCAGATGGTCGGCGTAGCGAAGGCTGACATTGCCGGCACTGCCGTGGTTCAAACCCTTTTCTTCCAAGAAGCGCACGGCTTCGACGATCGAGTGACGCGCTTGATATTCGTCCAAGGCTGCCTCCTTTGCCAAGGGCATAGCCGATCATAGATAGCTAATCGGAATTCGAGAAAGCTATCGTAGTTTTCGCGAGACTTCCATGATGAACCGCGTCATTGTGTTGAGAATATCGAAATGATTATCATTTTGGAGGCGCGATGCTCGGGATCATTGCGGATGATTTCACCGGCGGCTTGATGGTCGCCGGGTATATAGAGGGTGCCGGTATCGCCTGCCCTGTTTTGTTCGACAGGGATGCGATCGCATCGCTCGATCCTTGTGATGTCGCGGTGGTGGGCACGCGCACGCGGCTGGCGCCGGCCGATGAAGCCGTTGCCGATGTAAAAGCCATCGCAAACCGCTTCGACGCAGCCGGCTTCGATAAGGTCGCCTATAAAGTCTGCGCCAGTTTCGATTCCACGGATGACGGAAATATCGGACCAGTGGCCGACCTGTTGTCGGCGCGCTACGGGCAAAAACCGCTTCTGCTCAGCGCAGGCTTTCCACGTTTCGGCACAACCGTGCATCAGGGCTACCTGTTCTACCGCGCTCGATTAGTCTCGGAGTCGATCAAGCGCTTCGATCCGCTCACTCCGATGAGCGATCCTGACATGGTTCGTACCCTTGCGCGGCAAACGAACGGCAAGGTCGGCCTTTTGTCCCATGCAGCGCTTCACACCGGCGTCGATGGAGCCCGCGCGCGGCTTGATCAGCTGCGATCGGAGGACCACGACTACATTTTGGTGGACTGCTCCGACGATACAGATGCCGATGTCGGTGCGGCTTTGGCCGGCAGCCACCGAACTACGATCGGTAGCGACGCGCATATCATTGCCTTCGCCAAGGTCTGCGCGGGTTCTGGCACAGACAAGCGTCTGCCCGCTCCGCACCATGCGGAAGGTCCCGCAGCCGTTCTTGTTGGCAGTGTCGGCCCGATTGCAACCGCTCAGTTGGCGGCGTTTGGGCAGCAGCATCCGGTCTTGGTGATCGATATCCTCGATGAACGGTCTGAAGACGCGATCGTCGCTGACGCATTGGAATGGGCTGAACATCGGATAGGCGCCGAGCCGATCGCCTTGACCACGGCTGCGGATCAAGAGGCTGTCAAGAAAGCGCAACGCGCCCATGGATCGCTTCAAGCGGCGCGCAAAGCGGAGCGACTGCTTGCCGCCGTGGGCAAGGGACTGGTGGAACGCGGCGTGCGGCGACTGGCAGTTGCCGGCGGCGAAACGTCAGGGTCGATCGTCGAAAGTCTGGGTATTCGTCAGGTTCGCGCCTTTGCTGATACAGGCCTCGGCACAGGCTTCTGCGTTGCGGAAGCGCCGCTGCATCTATCGCTCTATCTCAAACCCGGTAAACTTGGCGCCGACGATATTTTGCTGCGCGCCGTGGAGGCCATGCGCAACTGAGCTAACGATACAAGGAGCCGGCCGATCTTGGTGGAAGCCAATCCAACGCGAACCGATGGCGTTCCATCCCGCCAGATGCGCAAGCGCGGTGTCGAGCGATATAACACTCTGCTCAATGCAACGGAGACATTGCTGACGGTCCATAATGACGAGGATGTCAGCCTCGCGCAGATCGCGGAAGGGGCTCAGGTCCCGCTGGCCTCGGTCTACCACTTCTTTCCCAACCGCAATGCGGCCTTCGTGGCACTCGCACTTCGGTTCAACGAGGAAATCTATCAGCTTTCCATCCAGCCGCTCACCGATCCCGAACCGCAGACATGGCAAGAAATGCTGCATATGAAGCATGCACGCGCAGCTGCTTTCCAGAACAGCCGTCCGGCCGCGCTAAGGCTGTTTCTGGGTGCCGGTGTCAGCGTCGCCGTGCGCAACGCGGATCTGACGGGAAATGCACGGCTTGCGCGCAGTCGCGAGCGGCTTTTCGAAGCCTATTTCCATATGCCCTTCATTCCCGATCTCGCAGACCGACTGGAAATTGCGGGGGCAAGCATGGACGGCATTTGGGCGCTGTCTTACGGCCGGCATGGAAGGATCACAGAGGACTTCCGGCTTGAGGCAAGTGCGGCCGCGATCGACTATTTACGCCGCTTCCTTCCCGAATATCTGCCTCGTAAGCCGCTCACGCAAAAGGCGATCGACCGGATCTATATTCCGATCGAGCAGATGGCAGCCAATCCGTTTGCGGAAGAAAGCGGTCGCTGACTGTTCTCGCCGTTAAGCCGTCAGCGGAAAATGGCAGGCGGCGTTCGTACCACCGGCCTTGCGCTCCAGTACCGGTTCCTGTTGGGCACAAATGCCCTGCGCACGAGAACAGCGGGTTCGGAAGCGACAACCCGATGGCGGGTTGCTCGGACTTGGCGCGTCGCCCTGTAGAACAAGGCGGCGACGGGTACGCTCCTTTGCCGGATCGGCAAGTGGCACGGCCGACAGGAGGGCTTGCGTATAAGGATGGCTGGGCGATCGATAAAGCCGGTCGCGATCGCCGATCTCCACGATCTTGCCGAGATACATCACGGCAATCCGGTCGCACAGATGATGCACCACGGACAGATCATGGGCGATGAACAGGTAGGACAATTGGAACCTGTCCTGCAGATCCTTCAGAAGATTGAGAACGCCAGCCTGGATCGAAACATCGAGCGCGGAAACCGGCTCATCCAGAATGATGAGTTCAGGTTGCAAGGCCAGCGCGCGGGCAATCCCGATGCGCTGGCGCTGACCGCCGGAGAACTCGTGCGGATAGCGGTCGGCATGGGCAGGATCGAGTTTGACCAGTTCAAGAAGTTCGGCAATGCGCCCGCGCTTTGAAGAAGCCGTCCCGTCTTCCAGTCGCAAGGGTTCGGCGATGATGTCGCGCGTGCGCATGCGTGGGTGGAGTGACGCGTGCGGATCCTGAAACACGAACTGGATGCGCTTGCGAAACGGACGCATTTCCGCATGCGTCAATTGTGTCAAATCGATCCCATCAAAGATGACACTGCCATCGGTGGGTCGCAGAAGCCGTGCAACGCACCGCGCCAATGTAGACTTTCCGCAGCCGGACTCGCCGACCAGGCCAAGCGTTTCACCACCGGCAATATCGAAACTGACGTCCGATAGGGCACGAACCGATGCGCCCGAGCGTCCAAACCACCCGCCTGAAATGGTAAACTCCTTGACCAGGCCATCCACCGCAAGAAGTGGCTTCGTAACGGTAGTTGTATCAAGCATTCTGTAAAGCCCCGCTATCAGCAGCCACGACTTCGGCGCGATGACACGCGACGTCGATCGGCCCGACCTTGCGCAGAACCGGACGCTCGCTGTGGCAGAGCTCGATGACATAAGGGCAACGCGGGTGAAAAGGGCAGCCTGCAGGGCGCGCGCTGATCGGCGGCGGCGCGCCGGCGATGGCCCTGAGCCGCTGGACCCTCTGATCCATTTGCGGCAAGCTCTCTAGCAGTCCCTTCGTGTAGGGATGATGCGGAGCGGCGAAAACATCATCTACCAGACCGCGCTCGACCACACGCCCAGCATACATAATCGACAGGCTTTTCGCGACGCCCGCCACCACGCCAAGATCATGCGTCACCAGAACGATGCCGATGCCCTTTTCGCGGCGCAGCTGATCCAATAGCTCCATGATCTGCGCCTGGATCGTGACGTCGAGTGCGGTTGTCGGTTCGTCGGCAATCAGCAGGTCCGGTTCATTGGCCATGGCCATTGCGATCACGGCGCGCTGGCGCATGCCGCCGGAGAACTCATGGGGGTATTGGTCGGCCCGTTTTTCAGGATTGGGAATGGCCACCAGCCGCAACAATTCAACTGCCCGCTCGGACGCCTGCCAGCGGCTGACATCGGAGCGGTGGATCCGCACCGCTTCAGCAATCTGTTCCCCGACAGTCAGCAGCGGATTGAGCGCCGTCATCGGATCCTGGAAGATGTAGCCGATGCGCACGCCACGGATCTTGCGCATCTGACGATCCGAAAGCCCGGTGAGTTCCTGTCCGCCGAGCTTTATGGAACCATCGATGGTGGCGCTCTGCGACAGGAGCTGCATGACGGCCAGCATCGTTACGCTCTTGCCCGAACCGGATTCACCGACGACCCCATGGACCTCACCGGACTGAACTGTGAGATCGACGCCACTGACCGCCTGAAAGGCTTTGCCGCGAGCCGCGAAGGAGACGGTCAGATCGGTGATTTCAAGAAGCGGCACGCTCATGCTGCCCTCGGGTCGAGATAATCGCGCAAGCCGTCGCCAAGGAAGTTGGATGCCAGTACAATGGACAGGATTGCAACGCCGGGTCCAAGTGCAATCCACCAGCGATAAAACTGAACTGCACCTTCGGAGATCATCTGGCCCCATTCTGGTGTGGGAGGCACTGCGCCAAGGCCGATAAAGGAGAGGCTGGCCGCGAGAAGCACGACCTGGCCGAAATCCATCGTGGCGTTGACGATGATCGGGCTCCAGCAGAGCGGCAGGATATGCTTGATCAAGACACGCGAGCGCGTGGCACCTGAAGCAACGGCTGCCTCAACATGCTCGCGCTGGCGAACCGAAAGAACTTGCGCACGCATCAGGCGCGCATAGATCGGCCACCACACGATCACCATGGCGATGGCGGCGTTGCCAAGGCCCGGCCCAAGCGAGGCCGTGACGGCCATGGCAAGCAGGATCGGCGGAAACGACAGGGTGATGTCGACAAAGCGCATGATGACACCGTCGAGCCAGCCGCCGACATAACCGGCAATTGCGCCCAGGGTGCAGCCGATCACCACCGCACAGCCGATCACAAAAACTGCGATGGGGAAGGAATGGCGCACTCCGTAAAGCGTGCGGGACAAGACATCGCGACCGAGCGAATCCGTGCCAAGCCAGTGCTCCATGCTTGGCGCCTGGAAGCGCATGCCGGCCAGTTTCACCGGGTCAAAGGGCGCCCATGACGTGACGGTCAAGCCGACGATTACCCAGGCGAAGATAACAAGGCCACCGCCAACCAACGGCAGCGTCGCCCATTCCGGCCAAACAAAGCGCGAAGAAGCAGATTGGTTCGCTAGGAGGCTCATGCGCCCACCTTGGCGCCAAGCTTCACACGCGGATCAACCACGGCATAGGCGATGTCGGTCAGCAGATTGGAAACAAGAAACGCCGCGCCGCCGACGATCGTCACGCCTACAATGGCCGGATGATCGAGGCCCCGCGCGGCCGACACGGCATAGGAGCCGATGCCGGGCCAGGCGAAGATGGTTTCGGTCAAAACCGCGCCGGTAATCAGATAGGCGAAAGAGAAGCCTATGATGGTCAGGGTAGGCAACATGGCATTGCGTAAGGCGTGATGAAGCAGGACCCGCACCGGGCTTGCGCCCTTCGCGCGCGCGGCAAGGATGTATTCCTGCGAAAGAACGTCGAGCATGGATGCGCGCACCATACGCGACACGATGCCAGTCACCGTCCAGCCGAGTACGGAAGCCGGCAGCAGGAGATGCAGAAGCGCGCTGCGAAACCCAGCCCAGTCGCCAGCCAGCAGCGAGTCGATCGTGAAGAAGCCGGTTACGAATGGCGGCGCGACCGCGCGGGCGTCGATACGGCCCGGCCCAGGCAGCCAGCCAAGCTGAACGGAAAACACGAACAGAACGAGCAGACCGGACCAGAAAACAGGCGCGGAGGCGCCGACCAAGGCGAAAAGCCGCGCCAGATTGTCGATCACGCCGCCACGGGAACGGGCGGCAAACACACCAAGCGTGATGCCGAAGACTGTTCCAAGGATCATCGCTGAGATGACCAACTCAAGCGTGGCGGGCAGACGCACGATGAGATCCTGCGCGACCGGCTGGCGCGTGCGGAAGGACGTGCCGAAATCGCCCGTCACGAGGTTTCCGAGATAGACCAGATACTGTTCCGGCAGAGAGCGATCGAGCCCCCAGCGCTGCCGGGCGGCTTCCACCACGTCCGGATTGTTCATCTGCCGTTCGCCAATGATCGAGGTCAGCGGGTCGGCGGCGGTGAAATGCGTCAGAAGGAATGCGACGGTAATGACACCCAGCAGCAGAAAGGGCATCGCGACAATTCGTTTGGCGACATAGGCGAACATCGGGATGCCCTCGGCGTCGAGCCGCTATTTCATGCTGAGTTCGGCAAGCGGAAGGTTGCAGCAGGCGCTGTAGCGAACGCCGGCAACCTCGTTGCGATAGGCCAGAATGAGGTTCGGGCTGACAACCGGCACGATGATCCGATCGTTGATCATCTCAAGCGCGATCTCGCGGTAAAGACGGGCAACGTCATCGCCCGAAGCAGCCAGCGCCTGCTGAAGCAGATCGACTTCCTTCTGATTCACAAGGTCGACCTTGCCCTGGCCGCTTGCATTGCGCTCCCACCAGGAACCCGGAACCATGCCGAAGAACTGCACATACTGAGCCGAGCCGTAATAGTCCGGGGCATAGAAGCGTGCGCTGAAGGGGATGCCGGGGTTGACGATCTGCTGACGCCAAACGGCGGAAGCAACCGGCTGGATGTTCAAGGTGACGTTGATGCGGGCGAGATCCTGCTGAAGCTTTTGCATCAGCAAAGCGAGATCAACGCCGTAGACGTTGATGGAAGCAACAGTGGCATCAACCGTGAAGCCGTCCTGAAGTCCCTTCGCGGCCAGGAGCTCCTTGGCCTTTTCGAGGTTTTCTTCCGGCATCGGCAGATCGTCGGTGCCAGGGAAGCCATTCGGAATAGGTGAAGCCTGCAGCGCACCCTTGCCGCCCACGGTAAAGTCAATCGCGCCCTGATAATCGACGGCATAGGCCAGCGCCTGCCGAACCTCTCGGTCGAGCGGCGTCTGGTTGCCGGCGGCACCCGGCGAGAAGGATACGTAGATGTAGTTATAGGACGGTACAGTCTCGATCGTCAGATCAGGCGAGGCGACCGTTTCGGCCGTATCGGGATCGACCTGCATTGCGATGTCGGCTGCACCGCTTTGCAGCATCTGCGCCTGCGAAACGGCATCGGCCGACTGGTCGATCACGATCTCCTTGACAGCTGGAGCCGCACCCCAGAACTTGTCATTAGCGCGAAAGCGCAATTCATCATCCGGGCGATAGGTGTCGAGAACATAAGGGCCGCTACCGGCGGAGTTGGCCAGGAACCATGTTTCGCCCTTGTCGGCCGTTGCAGCATCAGCACCTGCCGAAGCGCCGTTCGAGGATGCAACCTCACTGTTGATGATGCCCGCATAGGGTGCTGCGAGAATGCCGATGAACTCGGAGTTCGGGCTTTCCATCTTCACCACAACGGTCTTGTCATCAGGCGTTTCGATGGCAGTGACACCCTTCATCATGAAGGAAGGGTCGGCCTGCAGATTTTTCAGCCGCTCGAACGTCCACTTCACGTCCTTGGCTTCCACCGGACTGCCATCAGAGAAGACGGCTTTCGGATCGAGCTTGAAGGTGAACTCGGTCTGGTTGTCGTTGGCTTTCCACTCGGTCGCCAGCGATGGCTCGATGGAGCGGTCATCGGCCGCGAGCTTCACCAGCCCCTGATAGGTTGCGCTTAGATAGATCTGGCACGTGTCGCAAAAGGCGCGATGCGGGTCGAGGGAGTTGATCTCGAGGTTGCGCGCGATCACTAGCGGACGCTCCTGCGCCCAGGCCGGTAAAGTCACGCTTAATGCGCCCAGAGTTGCACAAGCGGCAGCGGCTCGCGCGGCGTTTCTTAAGATGCCTTCCATCACGATCTCCCATGGTCAGACTTGGTGGAACAGGACCTCCGCTTCCCCTTGAAGCTTTTATGCGGAGGGCCTTTCCCGGCTCAGTTGATCTGTAAAAGTTCTCGGGCAACAGCCGTTACGCCGTCAGCGTCCAATCGGTAATGCGCGTATAAAGCCGCTGGCGGACCGATCAGCGAGAACTCGTCCTGAATCCCGTGACGACGGAATGGCAGGCGGTCTTCGTCAACCAGCACTTCAGCCACGGCAGATCCGAGACCCCCGACCACGTTGTGTTCCTCGACCGTCAGGATGGCCTTGGTTTCGCGTGCCGCGGCGCGAACGGCAGACTCATCGAGCGGCTTGATCGTGTGCATGTCAATTACTCGAACGGAAGCACCAGTTTCCGCCAGCCGATCGGCAGCCGTGATGGCCGCGTGAACCTGCGAGCCCGTCGCGATAATGGTCAGATCCTTGCCCTCGCGCAGTGTCGTTGCCTTGCCGAAAGCGAAGTCCGCAGGCACCTGCGCGTAAACCTCCGCATCACGTCCACGGCCAAGACGGATATACATCGCGCCTGGATGATCCACCGAAGCCCGCAGGATCGCACGCAACTGGTTGGCGTCGGCGGCACAAACCACGGTCAGATCGGCGATCGTGCGCATCATGCCGAGATCCTCGGTCGCGTGGTGGCTCGTGCCATAGAAGCCCATCGAGATACCTGAATGATGCGCAATGATGCGCACCGGCATGCGTGGGTAGGCGCAGTCCGTCTTGATTGCTTCGGCTGCGAGAATACCAGCAAAGGACGCAAAGGTCGCGACATAAGGAACAAGACCGCATGAGGCCATGCCGGCCGCAGCCGTAATCATGTTCCGCTCGGCAATGCCGAAATCGATGAAACGATCGGGATGGCGATTTGCGAAGTCGCGGGTGCGACTGGAGTTGGCGAGATCGGCGGTCGCAACCACGATGCGCGGGTCGGTCTCGGCAAGATCCGCCAGTTCCTCACCCAGAATAAAGGCCGGCATTGCTTTGGCTGGCGTTCCGCGCACGGATTTTGCATCCTTGAGGCGCAGTTCACCTTCATCGCCGCGAAACAGCGTGCTCTGGTCTTGTCCTGCAGCGCTCATCAGGCATCTTCCTTTTCGAACGGCTGCAGCCCGGCTTCGATTTCCGCCCAGGCATCGTCGTAGTCGTCGCCAACCAGATTGCCGACATGCCAGTCGAGCGAAAGCTCCATATATTTGACGCCCCGCCCCTTCACCGTATCCGCAATGATCATCTGCGGTCGGCCGGTGCCGGCAGGCTTCAGCGCTGACAGGGTCGCCATGATGGCTGACAGGTCGTGGCCGTCGATCCGCTTCACATCCCAGCCGAACGAGGTGAATCGATCCGCCAACGGCTCGACGGACATCACTTTTTCCGTCGGACCGTCGATGGAAAGCTGATTGCGATCGACGATCCCGACTAGGCCCTGCAACTTGAAGTGCCCGGCCGCCATCGCTGCCTCCCAGATCTGTCCCTCGTTAAGTTCACCGTCCCCCAGCATACAGTAGCTACGGTAGGTACGTCCCGTGAGACGGCCAGCCAACGCCATGCCTAAGGCAATGGAAAGACCGTGCCCGAGCGATCCCGACGAGAAATCAATGCCGGGGATCTTTTTCATGTCGGGGTGATCGCCAAACGCGCTGCCCAATCGGGTAAAGTCGTCAAGCTTGGAGAGCGGGTAGAAGCCAAGATCCGCAAGCACCGGATAAAGACCGATCGCGGCATGCCCCTTGCTCAGCACGAAGCGATCACGATCCTCCCATTTGGGGTTCTTAGGGTCTAGTCGCAGATGGCCATAATAGAGCGCGGCAAACAGTTCGGCTGCCGAAAAGGTGCTGGAATAATGCCCGGCGCCTGCGATGCGCGTCAGACGCATGGTTTCCAGACGGATAAATTTCGCGCGCTCAATCAGATAGGCTTCGGACAGGTTGCGCCGGTCAGCTGGTTCACCTTCGCTCATCAATGTTCTGTCCTCCCCATGATCATCGTTCTCGCTTGAAGCGGCATCCGTACTCAGGCGATGGCCTTGAACACCTCGTTGGTGACCTGCAGCGTCTCGTCGATCACCGCGTCTGTGTGCGCGACCGACAGGAACATCGTGTGGGTCGGATGGAAGTAAACGCCACGAGCCAAGGCTTCGAGGCAGAAGCGATTACCCAGCTCGCGATCTCCATCGCCTTCAAACAGGAAGACTGGCATCTGAACCGGCCCGCTTTGCCTAAGCGGCAGACCATATCTGTCAGCCTGTGCTTGCAGCCCATCGCGCAGCCGTTGCCCGGCGGATTTCATCCGGCCAATACCGTCGCAGTCCCGCAGCTTGGTAATCGTGGCGATCGAGGCGGCCATTGCTACGCCAGCTGTCCAGAACGATCCCGTCGTGTAGATCTTGGTGGCGGCTTCGCGGAAGCGATCATTGCCGGTCATCATTCCGAGCGCGCGGCCATTGGCGATCGCCTTGCTCCAGGCCGAGAGATCCGGCTTGACGTCAACCAAGTCCCAGCTCCCGCCGAGATCAAGCCGCAGCCCTGCGCGGACGTCATCCACGATCAGCGCCGCATCGGCTTCGTCGGCGAGCCGCCGAGCAGCCTGCGCGAACTCGCGGGTCGGAAGGATGTGCTCCTTGCCGAGATCATGCTTGAAAGCGGTTGCGATTATCGCGGCGAGATCGCCCTTGACCAATGCAACGGCTTCTTCAAGGCTCGCAACATCATTGTAGTCGTATTGGACGAGGTGAGCGCGGTCTTCTTCCGTGACACCTGCCACGGAAGGCGTGCACCACGGAATGGCGCCATGGTAGGCGCCGCGCGCAACGAGAACCTTGCGTCGTCCTGTTCCAGCACGCGCTGTGGTTACACAGGCGGTCGTCGCGTCTGTACCATTCTTCGAGAACATCGCCCAATCGGCATGACTTACCGTGTCCACGACAAGTTCAGCTAACTCAACCAGCCTCGGCGTTGGACCGTTAAAACCATCGCCCTCAGCCCGCTGGCGGGCTGCGGCAGCTTCAACATCCGGATCGGAATAGCCCAGGATCATGGGGCCCCAGGCGCACATATAGTCGATGTAGGAGCGTCCGTTCGCGTCCCAGGTGCGGCAACCCTCGCCGCGCGTAAAATACTGCGGATAGCCGGCCGGAAGGCGTGCGCTGTTTTGATGACCCCACATCCCGCCAGGGATGACCTTGGCTGCACGCTCTCTTAGAGCGGCATCGGTGTCGAAGGCTTGGAGATCCATCTTTTCCACCCCAATGAACTCAGTTGCAATTTTGATATATCATGTATCTCTGACCATCAAGTTCTTTATGGTGGCCAAGCATGTGAGAAACTGCTGCAAGGCAAAACAAGCATTCGCCGCTTGCGGCTGCGCAGGCAGGTGAAGAATGGACAGGCATTAGGGACATGCAGGCTTTCACGGATATTCAGCCGAAGAGCTTGTCCGGGCAGATCTACGGCCAGCTTCGCCACCAGTTAATGGCAGCCCGTTTGCAGCCAGGCGCGCGCTTGAAGATCCGCGAGCTGGCCCGAAATCTGGGAACCAGCGAAACACCAGTGCGCGAAGCCTTGCTGCAACTCGTCCGCGACGGCGCGCTGGAAATGAAGCCCGGCTACTATATTCGCGTACGTCGGCTCACCCTTCGAGAATATGTCGAGCTTCGCGAGATCCGCCTCATGCTCGAGCCGCATGCAGCGGTAAAGGCGTTACCCAACATTGACGAAGCCTTCATCGACCATTTGGAAACGGTTCACGAGACGCTCATTCGCGCGGAGCTGGAGAAAGACTATCCAGCAGCCCTGCTCGCAAATTACGAGTTCCATTTTTCAGTCTATAGACGCTCGGAGATGCCGCAGCTCATCGAAATCCTTGAGCGTCTCTGGATCCAAATCGGACCGCTGCTGAACTTCCTCTACCCCTTCGGCCATCCAAGCTATGACGGGCCGCATCAGCATCTGCATGTCTTGGCCGCGCTACGCGCGCAGGATGCGGAAGCGCTGGCCTCAGCCTTCCGTGCCGATTTGACAGAAGGCGGTCGATCTTTCCTAAGCTATCTTCAGGAAATAGACGCTCGCGAAGGGCTGCGGGGTGCATGATGGCAATACCCTATTGCTGCTTGGCGAGGCTTTAACTCCCTTAGCTCGTGAACAGTGCTCGAAGCTTGAACTATCGTTCTTCATGACGGAGCGAGTCGGAGAATGATACATGGCTGATTTTCAGCCTTGCCGTTTGGATGCTGATCTACGGCTTCCCCAATACTGCCGGCGATTGGCGTACAGACAGAGGTCATCATTTTGTTTGGGCGCTTGGAGTGGATGGTCGTGCTCCTAACGCCCTGTCGGAAAACGAGTGGTTTTTTAGGTTACGGCTTCGGCGTGAGTTGCCTTACCGCAGCTCTAGGCCCTATCTTAGTCATTTGAGCCGCCGCGCACTTTACCAAAGGCGAACGTTCACCCTTAGCAGTGCCAGAACTACTCGGTTCGCGCCTAAACCGCCACGGTTCGAGCAATACTGCGTTCTGTAGCTCGCCCAACGTCAAGGCTGGCAGATCACATCCCTGACTGACACCTCAAGCCGCTCGGGGCACAATTTCCTGATAATGCCCGGAGCGCCGGGCCTCCATCAGGTCATAGGCGTTCTGCAGGCGGAGCCAGAAACCCTCGGACGTGCCGAAGTAGCGAGACAGGCGCAGGTCGGTATCGGCAGTGACCGCACGGCGCCCGCGGATCAGCTCCCCGATACGTGTCGCCGGCTCACCGATAGCGGTGGCCAGCGCGTTCTTCGTCAACCCCATAGGCTGCAGATAGTCCTCAAGCAGGATCTCGCCCGGGTGAACGTTGGGCAGCCAGTCTTGGGGGATCTGTTCGCTCATGCCTGCCTCCTCAAAGTCAGTGGTAGTCGATGATCTCGACATCGCAGGCGTTGCCGGCGTCCGATCGAAAGCAGATGCGCGGCTGGTCGTTAATACGAATGCTGTGCTGGCCGGCACGGTTGCCCGGCAGCGCCTCCAGACGGTTGCCAAGAGGAATGCGCAGGTCGTCCAGTGCAGCGGCCAGATCTAGCTGCCGCAGCTTCTTCAGCGCCGGGCGTTGGATGTCGCCGGGTAGCTTGCGAGCAAGCCGACCGCTCACGCAACGGGTAGCGGAAGGATCGGGCGTCTCGCAGCCTGCCATTACCAAACATCTCATGGTGCTGGATCGGGCGCGATTGGTGGTGATCCGGCGCGAGGGGCGCAATACTCATTGTTTTGCGCGGCCTGAAGGCATTGGGCCTATTGAACCGCCCCGGGTTTACCGGAGGCTCCAACTTCCAAATAGGATGGAGCCATGACGAGCAAAACGACGAACTAGTTTTCCCCTGAGGTGCGCGAACGCGCGGTTCGGTCGGTGTTGGATCATGAGGCTGACCATTCCTCCCGCTGGACCACCTGCCAGTCGATAGCGGCGAAGTTCGGCTGCTCGGCGCACACGCTACTGGATTGGGTGAAGAAGGCGGAAGTCGATGCCGGCAAAAGGGCTGGTTTGCCGGCGGACACTGCCGAGAAGATGAAGGCTCTGGAGCGGGAGAACCGGGAGCTTCGTCAGGCCAACGAGATTCTGCGCTAGGCGAGCGCTTATTTTGCCCAGGCGGAGCTCGACTGCCCATTCAAACGATGATCGCGTTCATTGACGATCACCGCGAGGCGCATGGGGTCGAGCCGATCTGCAAGGTGCTGCCGATCGCCCCGTCGACCTACCACGATCATGTCGCCAAGCGCGCCGATCCTGAGAAGCTGTCGGCGCGGGCGAAGCGGGACCTGAAGCTCAAGCCAGAGATTAAACGTGTCTTCGCCGAGAACTTCGAGGTCTACGGCGCAAGGAAGGTCTGGCGTCAGATGCTGCGCGAGGGCTTCGCCGTCGCACGCTGCACGGTCGAACGCCTGATGGCCGAACTCGGCCTTCACGGGGTCATTCGAGGCAAGCCGATCCGCACTACGGTGCAGGACAAGGCCGCGCCATGTCCACGCGACCATGTGAACCGGGTGTTCCATGCCCCGGCGCCGAACAGGCTCTGGCTATCGGACTTTACCTACGTCAGCACCTGGTCGGGCTTCGTTTACGTGGCCTTCGTCATCGACGCCTACGCCCGTCGCATTGTCGGCTCACGAGTGAGCAGGACCGCCCATGCGAGCTTTGTCCTGGGCTAATCATTAGCTAAACAAAAGCCCGCTTTCTGTTGGTTGCTGCACCACCGCCGCGCAACATAATTCAGCAAAGCTCCAGTAATGTACGAAAAACATGTGATTGGCGGTGGAAATGATAAACCACTGCCCAACGCGTTTTTTACTTAGCCGTCAGCCGGCTCAAGATAGAAGCTTCGAGCTTCGCTTCGTTAGTCTATTCTGCTGCGCGAGCTGCGTTCCCGCAGAACGAGATCACGAAAGGCGATGCTGACCTGGTTTGGCAGGCGCTCGGGAGTGATCATCGAGATGTCTCGCCACAGCGACGGCTCCTTCAAATGCAGTATCTCCAATCCATCCAGGCAGAGCATCTCCAATGCAGAGCGTGGCAAGATGGTGAATCCTGCGCCGGATCGGGCGAAGGCAACGGCAGTGGCCATTGAGGCGACCTCAAGAGCCATGCGCGGCCTTGTGCCAGCTACTTCAAACCCTGCGTCAGAAAGCTTTCGGAGGCTGGATGTGTCCTTGATGGCAATGAAGTCAAGGTCGGCTAGGTCTCTCCATCGGATCGGTCCAGCACCAACCAGGTTGTGCCCCATGGGTACGGCTGCCACGATTTCATCGCGCCACAACGTTTCTTGGCGAAGATGACGTGCTCTGGCAAAGGCGGTGCCAAGAGCGATCGACAAAGCGCCTTCGCTGACCATCGAGAACAGTGTCCCTGCATGACCTTCGACAAGCTCGACTTCGACAAAAGGATGATCCGAGCGGAAGCTCGTTAAAAGCCGCGGCAGCATTTGCGCAGAGAGGGATGGAAGTGCACCAAGCCGCAGGATGCCCCGTGCGCCGGTGCGGTACTCGTGAAATTCCTGGTCGAGGGTCTCCGCTTCGCCCAGCACGCGTTCCGCCAGTGCGTGAAACACCATCCCGGCCGGCGTGATATCGATTCTTCTTGTCGTACGCTCGAAAAGGGCCTCACCAGCGTCGATCTCCAACTCACGCAGCATCGCTGACAGACCCGATTGGGTCAGTCCAAGTTCCTGCGCGGCATGCGTGATGTTGCGATGGGCCGCGATGCATCGGAACGCCCGCAGTTGTCGAAGAGTGTAATTCATCATGCCAAGTTCTGAATATAGCAGAATTTGATGTTAGCTGGTTGTGAAATGCGCTGTCTATAACATTCGCGAGACTGGTGGATGGGGCTGTGGCAGCGTGCGACAAGACCGAGTTTTTATTGGTTGTGGGGCTGGATTTGCCGGAGATCGCACCGATGCAGGCCGTGCGGTAGCGCAAGAGCTGTCCAAGTGCGACGGCCCTCGCTTTATGATCTACGAAACCCTTGCGGAGCGGACGCTTGCTCAGGCTCAGCTGCGCCTGATGAATGGCGGTCCTGGTTACTTGCCCCGCACGGAAGCCTTCTTGAAGCCTGTTCTGGAGATCTGCCTCTCGCATGGCATCCGCATCATCGGCAATTTCGGCGCGGCCGATCCCGCCGCTGCCTGCAGCCGCATCGCTCAACTCTGTAACGAACTCGGTTTGAGAAAGCCGAAGCTAGCTTATGTTGCGGGTGACAACGTCATGGACGGACCGGCGCGCAACGCACTGGATAAAGCGCGCATGGATCAGCGAGAGCTGGTTGCTGCCAACGCCTATATCGGCGCGGCTTCCATTTGCGAGGCGCTCGATGATGGTGCCGAAATCGTTGTCACCGGTCGGGTCTCGGATCCATCCCTCGCCCTTGGCCCGCTGATGCACGTTTTCAAATGGGGCTGGGAGGATTGGGATCGTCTTGCCGCCGGCACGCTTTGCGGTCATGTGCTCGAATGTGCCGCCCAGGTAACAGGCGGCTATTTTGCAGATCCCGGCATCAAGGACGTTCCGGATCTTGCCAATATCGGCTTCCCCGTAGCCGAAATTTCCCGCGATGGCGTCATCACCATCAGCAAGCCCTCCGGAACGGGAGGATGTGTGACCGTCTCTACGGTTCGCGAGCAGGTTCTCTACGAGATCGATGATCCGGCAAGCTACATCACGCCTGATGTCGTGCTCGACCTGACCAATGTCCGCATCGCCGAAGCCGGCCCGGACCGCGTGACGCTTTCCGGCGCTAAGGGGCGCGAAAAGCCCCGATCACTACGCGCCATGGCCTGCTACAAAGGCGGGTGGTTCGGCGAGGCTGAGATTTCCTATACCGGTCCGAACGCCGTGAAGCGGGGCCGACTGGCGGCCGACATTCTTGATAGCAGACTGCGCAAGTTGGACATCCCGCAGAACCGCGTCGACCTGATCGGGGTCGATGCCATCTCGGGGTCATGCAATGCAGATCCTGTTTCGCTGGCACAGGTGCCCGAAATCCGTGTCCGACTGGCGGTGGAAACGTCCACGCGTGAGCGTGCGCAGATCGCGCTTGATGAGGTCGAGAGCCTTTATCTCTGCGGTCCGGCCGGTGGTGGTGGCGTGCGAAACCATCTTGTCGAGCGCCTCAGTTCCGAACCGGTTCTGATCCCGCGCGAGCTTGTGACGAGCCATGCGGTCAAGTTCGACGAGGCATCTCATGGCTGAGCTCAGTGTCCCTTTGCACAAAATTGCCCATGCCCGCGCCGGCGATAAGGACAACCGCCTGAACATCAGCCTGTTTCCGTACGATCCCGCCCATTGGCATATGCTGGCGAAGCAGGTCACGCCGGAGCGCATTCGGGAGCATTTTTCCAGGCGCAAACCGACCAGCATCACGCGGCATGATCTACCGGTATTAGGCGGCTTCAACATCGTTCTCGAGAATGCCCTCGGCGGTGGCGTGAATTCGAGCCTGTATCTCGATGCACACGGAAAGTGCCTCTCCTTCCATCTTCTTTCGATGCCGATCCTTCTTTCGGAGAACTGCAATGTCTAACGCCGCACTGCTCAACTTGACGGCTGTGGAGGCGGTGGAACGGCTGAAGTCGCGCGACATCTCTTCGCTGGAGCTTGTTGAAGCATCCATCAGGCGCATCGAGGCCGTGGAACCGAAGGTCAACGCTCTTCCCATAACCTGTTTCGAGCGTGCGCGGACACAGGCGCGGCACTTCGACGATGCCAAAGGGTCCGCATCGATTCTGACAGGCTTGCCGATTTCGGTGAAGGACCTGGATGAGGTGGCCGGCGTTCGGCACACCAATGGCGGGTCGGTGATCTTCGAAGAATACGTCGCGACGAAATCCTCTCCGATGGTGGAAACGCTGGAGACCAACGGCGCAATCACGATGGGCAAGTCGAATTCCCCGGAATTCGGCTTCAATGCCAACACGATCAACGACCTGTTCGGTCCGACCCGCAACCCCTACGACACGTCGCGAACCGCAGCGGGCTCGTCCGGCGGTGCAGCCGTTTCTGTGGCCACCGGCGAGGTTTGGCTTGCTACGGGGTCGGATCTCGGCTCGTCCATCCGCCTTCCAGCCGCCTACAATTCCGTTGTGGGCCTTCGTCCCTCGCCGGGTCGTGTGCCGCGCGCACGCAAGGGGATGCCGTTCAACACGCTTGCGGTTCTGGGTCCGATAGCTCGAACCGTCGGTGACACGGCGCTTATGCTGGACGCCATGGTGGCGGAACACTGGGCCGATCCGCTGACCATCCCCGTCACAGAAGGCCAGTTCTTGCATGCAGCAAGCAACCGCAAGGCTCCTCGCCGCATCGGCTTCTCGCCGGACCTTGGCGTTACGCCGGTTGATCCAGAGATCGCAGCCATTGTCGAAGCCGCTGCAAAGCGCTTCACTGAGGCCGGGATCCCAGTCGAGCACGATGCGCCGGACCTATCAAACGGCGTCGAAGTCTTCCACGCAATCCGCGGGGTGAACCATCTGGCCAATATGGGTCCGCTCTGCGAGGCGCATGGCGACCGGATGATCCCCGAGATCCACTATTCAGTCAAACGCGCTGCTGAACTGCCGATCACCCGTTATGCCTGGGGCGAGCGCGAACGCGCTCAGATGTTCCTGCGCACCATGGCGTTCTTCGACGACTACGATCTGCTTGTTTGCCCGACCGGCATCATGGAGCCCTTTCCTTGCGATTGGCGCCGGGTGGACAAGCTCCATGACCATGAGTTCGATGCCTACATCGACTGGATTGCAATAACCTACACGATCTCGCTTCTTGGCTGTCCGTCGATCTCGGTTCCCTGCGGCTTCACCAAATCAGGCATGCCTGTCGGCCTCCAGCTGGTGGGGCGACCGCGCGGAGAAGCAGATCTACTCGCAGCCGCGCAGATCTTCGAAGACATCGTCGGCGCCTTGGGCCGGACACCGGTCGATCCGAGAGCACCGCGCGGACCCTATGCAGGTAGCGCACAATGCCGGACGCCCGCGAACGGGTGATCCCCGGCCACATGCCGGGATCGGCCAAGCCCGCTTCCGGCGTGTGTCAGCTTGGATGACCAGGAATAACAAGAAAGAAGAGGAGAACGTTAAATGAAATATGCTTCACTAAAAACGCTGGCATTGGCTGCGACGATCCTCGCTACGCCTTTGGCCGCTTCTGCTCAGGAAACGGTGCTCAAGATGGTGCCAAACGCGACGTTGCGTTTGCTCGATCCGCTGAACACCACTGCTTATGTCACTCGCAATCACGGCTACATGGTTTTCGACACGCTGTTCAGCGTCGACGAGAACAGCAAGCCTCAGCCCCAGATGGTCGACACGTGGTCGATCAGCGACGATCGGCTTGTCTACAACTTCACGCTACGCGACGGTTTGAAGTTCCATGATGATGCGGCTGTCACGACAGATGATGTCGTCGCCTCGCTCCAGCGCTGGATGAAGAAGGATGCTACGGGTCAGCAGATCGCACTCATCCTGGCCAGCGTCGAAGCTGTTGATGCAAAGACCTTCACGATCAAGCTGAAAGAACCGTTCGGTCCTCTCATCGACACGCTGGCAAAGCCGTCTTCGTTTCCCGCCTTCATCATGCCCAAACGCATCGTCGAGACCGCTGGCGAGCAGGGCATCCAGGAAATCGTCGGCTCCGGACCTTACCGCTTTCTCGCTGAGGAATTTCGTCCTGGCGTTTCGGCGGCTTATGCACGGTTCGATGGCTACGTCCCGCGTTCGGAACCTGCAAATTCGCTGTCCGGCGGAAAGGTTGCGAAGGTGGATCGTGTCGAGTGGCTGACGTTCCCCGACCTGCAAACAACCGTCAACGCCCTGACGAGTGGCGAGATCGATCTTATCGAGACGATGAGCGCCGATCTCCTGCCGAACATCCAAGATGCTCCCGGCGTCAAATACGGCATGCGTGCAGGCACTTTTACACCCGTTCTGCGTATCAATTGGCTCCAGAAACCCTTTGATAACGTTAAGATGCGTCAGGCGGTTGCGGCCATGATCTCGCAAGAGGAGTTCATGGCCGCAACGATCGGCGACCCGGAGACCTACAAGCTCTGTCCCTCGCTCTATGGCTGCGAGTCTCCGCTGACGACCGACGTCAATCCTTTGGGCATGCAGGCGCCCGATTTGGAAAAGGCGAAAGCCTTGATGGCCGAAGCCGGCTACAATGGCGAGGAGGTTGTAATCCTCGATGCGTCCGACGTGCCCTCCTTCGCGGGCTTGGCTACGATCACGGCTCAATATCTGCGCCAATCCGGAATGAACGTAAAAGTCCAGACGATGGACTTCTCGACCTATCTGGCACAGCGGACCAGCAAGGCTCCTGTGGCTGAAGGCGGCTGGAGTATCGCGTTCGGTGGCTGGTATGGGTCCGACCTGTCGTCTCCCCTTTCGAACCTCAATCTCGATACGAAGGGTAATGACGGTTACGTGGGGTGGTCTTCCGACGAGGAAATTTCCAAGCTCAAGGTGGACTTCGCCCGCGCCGCGACATTGGAAGAGCAGAAGGTCGTAGCGGCCAAGATCCAGGAGCGCGCCAACGAGTTGATCTTCTTCGTGCCGCTGGGGACCTACTATCAGTACACGGCCTATCGCGACAACGTAACCCCGCCAATCTCCTCCGCGATCCCGGTGGTCTGGGGTATCGAGAAGAAATAACTCACTGAGAGGGGGCGATCCATGGCGCGACTCATCTTCACGCGACTGCTGGCGGCAATCCCCGTCATGCTCGTGGTCGCGACCTTTGTCTTCCTCCTCCTACGCCTGAGCCCTGGCGATCCAGCTATCGTGATCGCCGGGGAGCATGCCTCACAGCAGCAGATCGAAAGCGTTCGAATGGCGCTCGGCCTCGACCAGTCGCTGGTAGTCCAATACGTGCTGTGGATGTCGCAAATGGCCAGCGGGGATTTCGGCAACTCCGTGCTTTCCCGACAGCCGGTCCTGAGCCTTATTGCGGACCGCCTGGAGCCGACCCTAGTCCTTGCCACCGTGACAATCATCCTCACTGTACTGCTTGCGGTTCCGATGGGAGCGATCGCCGCCTGGAACCGGGACGGTTGGCGTGATCGTGTTGTCATGACCTTCGCAGTGATCGGCTTTTCTGTGCCGAGCTTTGTTATCGGCTACACGCTCGTCCTTTTGCTTGCGATCAACGCCAAACTTCTTCCGGTCCAGGGATATGTCAGCCCCTTCGCAGATCCGTGGGGAAGCCTGCGCCATGTGATCCTGCCGGCGATCACCTTGTCCATCGTCTTCATGGCGCTGATCTCCCGCGTAACACGTGCCAGCATACTGGAAATTCTGGGCGAAGATTTCATTCGCACCGCGCGGGCAAAAGGGGGGCACGAGAAGCGCATCCTCTGGAAGCATGCCCTGCCCAACGCAGCTGTATCGATCGTGACGGTCATCGGTCTCGGCATCGCCACCCTGATTTCAGGCGTCGTCGTGACGGAAAGCGTTTTCAACATTCCGGGATTGGGTCGTCTAACCATCGATGCGATCCAGGGACGCGACTACCCGGTCGTGCAGGGGCTGATCCTCGTCTTCTCCTTCGTCTACGTCCTCATCAACCTGACGATCGACATCATCTATCTGATTGTCGATCCGCGCATCCGGTATTGATGGGGTAGGCGATGTCCAATACTTCCACGCTCCATCGTTCAACCCCGCCAAGCGGCATCCTAGGACTCGTAGCCCGTGAGCCATTCGTGATGATGGCTCTGGTCATGCTCGGCCTCGTCATTGGATCGGCAATCTTGGCCAGCTGGATTTCCAGCGCCGATCCTTTGAGCATCAGTCCTCGTTTTCGCTATCGGCTGCCGTCGAGCGAATTTCTATTCGGCTCGGATCAGTTCGGCCGCGATATCTTCTCCCGTGTTCTGCATGGCGGCCAGATATCCTTGATGGTCGGCTTTCTGTCAGCTGTGCTCGCCGCCTTTTTCGGCACGCTGGCGGGATTGCTGGCTGGATCGTTCCGGCTGATCGACCAGATCCTCATGCGGGTCATGGATGGCCTGATGGCTATTCCAAACGTGCTGCTTGCGGTCGCAATCGTCTCGTTGGTAGGGCCCAGCCTCGTGTCGATCGTGGTTGCGATCTGCATTCCGGAGATACCGCGTGTGGCTCGATTGATACGGGCAATGGTGCTGACCCTGCGCGAAGAGCCTTATGTCTTCGCGGCCGTCAGCATGTCCATACCGCGCTGGAAGATCCTCCTCAGGCACGTCCTGCCTGGCTGCGTGGCGCCGCTTGTCGTCCAGTTCTCCTACATGTTCGCCTCCGCCATTCTGTCAGAGGCCGTTCTCGGGTTTCTTGGCGTCGGCTTCCCATCGGAGATACCAAGCTGGGGCAACGTGATTGCGGAAGGACGCACCGCATTCCAACGCGCACCCTGGTGTATCCTTTTTCCCGGTATCTTCCTGTCCATCACTGTCCTCACCGTGAATATCCTCGGCGATCGTCTGCGCGATCTGCTCGATCCGCGGATATCAGCAAGCCGCGCCCGTTAGACTGGATCAGCCCGATGGACGAACCCATTCTTGAAATCTGCAATCTGTCGATCGGATTGAATGCTCCTGCCGGAAAGGAGGTGGTCGATGACGTCAGCCTTACGGTATGGCGGCGCAAGATCACCTGCCTCATAGGAGAATCCGGCTCCGGAAAGTCGGTGACCTCGTCGGCGGTCATGAAGCTTCTCCCCGGAGGGTTGCGCCTGGTGGGGGGACAGATCCTGCTCGACGGTCACGAGATGACCGGCGCCAACGCAGAACAACTCGCGGATCTGCGAGGGCGTGTTGTTTCAATGGTCTTTCAGGAGCCTTTGACGGCTCTCAATCCCGTTATGCGGGTCGGCGACCAGATCGGCGAACTCCTCAAGATCCATCGTCCTAAAATGGGCAGCCAGGAAAGAAAACGTCGCATTCTTGAACTCCTTGGCGACGTACACCTTCCCGATCCTCCCGCAACGCTGATGGCATTCCCGCATCAATTGTCCGGCGGACAGCGACAGCGCGTGGTCATCGCGATGGCTCTTGCGCTGGAGCCCGCCCTCATCATCGCAGACGAGCCGACAACGGCGCTCGATGTCACGACGCAGGCTCAAATCCTGAAGCTGTTTCGCGAATTGATGACGCGCCATGAAAGCGGAATTCTCCTGATAACGCACGATTTCGGCGTCGTCACGGAAGTCGCCGACACCGTCTATGTCATGCAGAATGGACAGGTCGTCGAGCATGGTTCTGCCGCGGACATCCTCAAGGCGCCGCAGCACCCTTACACGCGCAGCCTGATTGCAGCGGTTCCGAAATATCGGTTTCGTTCTCCCCTGCCGCCGTCCGATACGCCGCTTGTTAGCGCCCATGACCTGGAACTGACTTACACGACACGCGGCTTCACTGGTCGCACGCGCCAGGTAAAGGCACTCGACAAAGTCAGTTTCAACATCGATCCGGGCGAAGTTCTGGGCGTCGTCGGCGAGTCCGGATCAGGCAAATCGACGCTTGCACGAACGCTGATGCTGTTCGAAACGCCCGATAACGGCCAGTTGCAGGTGTTCGGCGAAGACGCGACCAAGCTTCGTGGACAAGCCTTGCGCCGCTATCGGGCCGACGTGCAAATGGTCTTCCAGGACCCATTCAAGTCCTTGAACCCCCGCCGAAAAGTCGGTCTGTCTCTGACGGAGGGCCCTATCGAAAACGGGGTCAGCAAGGCCGAGGCTGTTGGGCGAGCTCATGAGCTTCTCGATCGTGTCTCCTTGCCGCGCGATGCGATGAACCGCTTTCCGCATGAATTTTCGGGTGGGCAAAGACAACGAATCTGCATCGCCAGAGCATTGGCCATGCGGCCGCGTCTCGTAATCGCCGACGAGGCTGTTTCAGCACTCGACGTTTCCGTTCAAGCGCAGGTGCTGGCCCTCTTTGAAGGCCTCAAGAATGACTTTGGGTTCGCGATGCTCTTTATCACCCATGATCTGAGGGTCGCCTCGAACATCTGCGATCGTGTTCTGGTCATGCATCGTGGCCGGGTGGTGGAAGTCGGACCGACCCAGACCATCTTCACGGCGCCCCAGGCCGCTTACACACGCGAGTTGATCAATGCCATCCCGGGAGAATGGGACCTGACGCCGGCCGCTTGACGGCTGTGGGATGCAAAGGACGGATGGTGGCGTTCGTTGCCGCATATTTCCAAAGTCCCCAGGCCGGCTAGCCGTAGCCGCTGATGTCAATTTTGGGCGCAGGGCAGAAGCAGTTCGATGAAACAGACCATGGACGACCAGGCGCGCACTTTCATCGAAAGATCCACCCTGCTCTTCATTGCATCGCGCAACATCGACGGCGCAATGGATGTTTCGCCGCGCGGAGGCCAGCCCTCGGTTCTGCGCTTGCGCGAAGACGGCGCATTGCTCTTGCCCGACTATGTCGGCAACAAGCGGCTCGACACGATCGGCAACGTGTTGAGCAACCCTGAAGTAGCTCTGCTCCTCCTCAACCGTGCCTCAAACGCCTATCTCCGCATCTTCGCTCGCGCCACCATTTCTCAGCAGGACGACGACATCGCTGCCTTCCCGGCCGATGAGAGCAGTCCGCTGACGGTTATCATCCTGCACCCAACCCGGATGGAACTCGTAGCGAGCGAGGCTTTCGAGGCGAGCGGCTTCTGGGTCGACCAGTCCGGGCTGAAGGCAACGCATGACGTGCTTGCCATCTATGCACGCGACATCCAGTGGCAGACAGACCGCCGCCGCGACCCGGTACTCTACGATACGGCTTCCGAAAGCCGCCTTCAGCAGTCCGGATTGCGTGAGTTCTACGGTACGCCAAGCCCTGCCGTGCAGAAGAAGGTCTATGACACGGCCGGACCCGGCTTCATGAATTTCATCGACGAGGCACGTTTCATCGTCTTCGCGCATGAGAGCACGACTGGAGAAATTTCAATTGACCTGGCTGGCGGTCCGCCATTGCGCCGGGATCCCACAACCAACGCCCAGTCGCTGTTGCTTGACCTCAAACACGAGGGGTCAGGCATCGACGATGCCATGCCGCACGCCGCTCCATTCGCCATCATTGCAGTCGAGCCAGGCCGCTGCGACAACATTCGCCTGAATGGCGTTTACCGCGAAGTTTCAGCCTCGGCTGAAGGCCGGCGACAACTCAGCCTTCAGTCGAACGAAATCTTCTTTCACTGCTCGGCGGCGCTGACCAGGTCACGCATCTGGATGGACACACGCCCCGTCGCCTGGAGCGGCAAGCGCGCCTTTACCTGCGTGGAGCGCCGGCAGGAAAGCCCGGAGGTCGTTTCCTTCACCTTCAGCCCACGCGATCGTGCTCCGATCGGCGCGGCCGCACCCGGGCAGTTTGTCACCCTTTCCTTGCCTGACGACGCCAAGTCGGCGCGCCAGCGCTGTTATTCGATTTCTTCGGTGCCAAGCGATCAAGCGTTGCGCATCTCCGTTCGCCGCGTCGGCGATGCAGGCGTCTCGGCTTTGCTGCACGACACCGTGAGGCCCGGAGACATGGTCTTCCTGGGCCCTCCAGGCGGACACTTCGTTCTGGACAGCGAACCGATGAAGCCGGTCGTTTTGATCAGCGCCGGTGTTGGTGTCACGCCCCTACTGCCCATGGCCGAGTATCTTGCGAAGGAAGAGCCCGGGAGAAACGTCTGGTTCGTCCATGCCGCCAAAAATTCCCGGCACCATTTCTTTGCACCGGAGGTTCTGCGCCTCGCCGAGCAAAATCCCGGCATTCGCATTCTGACTGCCTATTCGCGCCCCGAAGCCGGTGATAGCGGCCACCACGAAGGCCGGCTTGATGCCGCAGCGGTTGCGCGGCACGTACCGGTCGCGGAAGCCGACTTCTACATCTGCGGCCCCGAAGCATTCATGTCCTCGTTAAGCGAGGGCCTGATCGAACTGGGCGCATCGCCGTCATCCATTCGCATGGAGGCTTTCGAGCAGAGCAGTGGCGGCGGCTTCGCGCTGTCTGAGACACAGATGAAACTGCCACCCCGGGAGGTTGTGTTTGCACGCTCCAATAGGCAGGCGACGTGGACACCGGAATGCGGCTCGCTGCTCGACTTAGCGCTTGCAAACGACATTGAGGTCCAATTTTCTTGCCGCTCAGGCGAATGCCAGTCCTGCAGCCAGAAGATGGTCAGCGGTGGTGTGATCTACCCATCTGGAGAAGTCCCGCTGATTGCGCGTGGCCAAGTCCTCCTGTGTCAGTCGATCCCCAAAGGCGACATCGAGCTAGATTGCTAGAGAGCGGTTCACTGATGATAGTGGCGTTTGGTTTATCACTGTCACCATAGCAGCTGTAAGCTTATGTAAGCTGCCGAGATAGACTGTTGTTAAGCCTGCACTTAGCGCGTGTTTCCCACAGGGGATGTTCTAAAATTCGTCGGAAAACATATGTTTTTCGCCGCATTAGCGTTCGGCTCCTTTCGACCCCGTTGCAGCCATACCTTGTATTCCTAGCGGGTCCAGAAGCGGACATTCGTAGACAGTAGCGTTACCGTTAACTTGAACAAAGCGGGCAGGATGGCTCATCCAGCGCAACCTCACCACCACTGAGTCATACTAGCCGACCTGTCCAGTGACATGAGGAGTGCTTCAGTGCCAGCCTAGACTGTAAGCCTGAGCTAATGATCCATTGGCCCCGTCATGCCTTTGACATGTACAGCGGCTTTCATCAGTCTTGATCCGTACCGACAACAACTACGCGCTGGATCTAGCGGTTGAAGTCTCGCCGATCGCGAAGCAGGCAGGAACTTCTACAACATGCGTCTTCAGCTTGATCTATTCGGTTTCGGCGCGTGGCGGTTCTACAGGCGGGAGCGAAAACACGAGCAGCGTTGAAGTCGCGGTAGCGCATAAACGTCCCGCACCATCGACCAATGCCGCTTCAGCAAACACAACTCGGCGTCCTCTTGACACCACACGCCCTTCGGCTCTGACGCGACCACTCTTGTCCGACAGCCCGCGAAGGTAGCTGACTTTAAGCTCAAGCGTTGTGTAGCCTTCGTCAGCTGCAAGCTGGCTGTGAGCCGCGATGCCGCACGCGCTGTCGAGCAGCGTGGCCGCATAGCCGCCATGGACCGAGCCGATGGGGTTGTAGACGCGCCTGTCAGGCTGGCCTTCGAAGACGGCCCGGCCGGCGTCTACCTCGACCAGCGAAAAGCCGAGCGTTTCGCCGATTGAGGCAGGCACGCCTGCGCCCAACATGGCCCAAAGCTGAGCAAGCCCATCAAGGCGCTTTGTCTCTCTTGCGCTCATGAACGCTGATCCAGCGTTTCCGTAGAGCGGACCTTGGCCGCACCCCGAAGCTTGGCCCGCAGATGATGGACGCTGGCATGAACGGGATCGAGCTGGATGCGGACGTCCGCGCTTTGTGCGATCTTGGTCAAGTTTTTCCGCGCTTCAGACGCTGCTAACGGGAACGCAGTGTCGTGTTCCATCATCGTATGGCGCGACTGTGCGAGACCTTGTTCGTACGCTTCGAATGTCTTCTTGCCTGTCGCGGCTGCAGCCATGCCATCTCTCCCCTTGCAATCATTGGATGATGGCTGTAATATATGACTTTCGTTTAGCAAGTGAATCCTCCAGGCGAGCGCGGCCACTCCTAATTCCTACAGCGAATGCGACGCGTCTGCCTGCCATCTACCCTGCCGTGGGCGATCAAAGAGGCGAGGTTATGAGGTATGATACCGCACACAAGGCGGAGACTCGCGAACGCATCCTGAGGGAAGCGGCGGCTGCCATCCGTGCCGATGGCGCGGAGCGCGTGGGGATCGCCGCAGTGATGAGCCGTGCCGGACTTACGCATGGTGGATTCTATGCGCACTTCAAGTCGAAGAACGATCTTCTCGCTCATGCCGTCGACCAGATGTTCGCCGATGCCCAGCCTCATTTGCTGCCCAAGGGTGACGAGGCTGGAGACGGAGAAATCCTAGCGACTTTTGTAGACCGTTACCTGTCGATGGCACACCGGGACGCCCGCGAACGCGGGTGTCCGATCCCGATCTTAGCAGGCGAGCTGCACCGGATGCCGGCAGCCGCTAGATCCCGTTTCGCGGCCGCGTCATTACGGATGCGCGCTCGGTTGTCGCGGCTTGTGGAGGGCAACGGCATCACCGATTCCCAGGCACGTGCCGACGTGGCACTGGCCGAAATGGTTGGTGCTATCAGTCTCGCGCGCATCGCCGATCGCCAGGACGCCGAAAAGCTGCTTGCAAAGACGCGCATCTCCGTGCGGACCACGTTGGGCCTTCATAGCGAGAGCTAAGATCATCAAGAGTGAAGGGCAACACGCGCCGTGCTTTCCGTCTGCCGTTTAGTATGATCGTTGTCATATCATAGGAACCCGACATGCTTGTTGATGGTCTTTCCACCGCACCCCATGGCCTGAGCCTTCTACAGGCGATCCGAACAGGACGGTCTGCTCGGCCGCCCGTTGCGGAAACGTTCGATTTCGCGATCGTCGAGCTGGAACCGGGAAGGATCGTTATCGAAACGACGCCACCTGCAACCATGCTCAATCCCGATGGCGCGATCACTGGCGGATATCCCGCAACTATGCTCGACAGCGCCTGCGGCCTCGCGCTGCAATCGTCACTTGCAGCAGGCCAGAGCTATAAGACACTTGAGCTGAAGGTTGCCTTCCACCGTGGTCTCTCCGTCGAGAGCGGGCCACTCCGCACCACAGGCGAAACCGTATCCCACGGTCGCCGCGTAGCTTTCACGCGCGGCGAATTGCACGACCGCAACGGTCGGCTGTGTGCGTCGGCAACGTCGACGCTCCTCGTCCTGTAACGTCATCGAAGGCGATGCCATGACCGATCTTCTCGCCCAGACCTTGGCAGCGCATGGCGGCCTTGACCGCTGGCGCAAGCTGATAAGCTTCACTGCCCATCTCAAGGGCGGAGGTGCGCTGTTCTCCCGCAAAGGTTTTCCTGACGCGTTCAAAGATGTCCAGGTGCAAGGCCGCTGCCACGAGCAGGAAGCTCGCCATTTTCCGTTCCTGGGGCCAGAGCAGCGTACCGTCGTTCGACTAGGCTATGCCGCGATCAAGAGTGAGGACGGTAAGGTGCTGCAAGAGCGCCGAAACCCTGCCGATGCTATGCGCACTGACCGACATGCTCAGGGGCATGGCTACGGCAAGGAAGCGTTGCGCCTTGTGGCGCAATGGATCGAGCGAACCGACCTTCCGTTACGCATGTCATGGCAAGCGTCAATGTGAAAAATGTTTGGCCATGCGCTTCAATCTCGGCCGCGGCTTCGCGCCGACGGGAGCCATTGTGGAGGGCCGCTTCGGACCCCGAAACATTCTCATTGCCTCTGTAGAACATCTTGCCACCGATCAGCGTAATGGGACATCGACGAGGAGCTTGTAAAGGCAGTCCCCAGGCACAGTCAGTGAAACAGCTCGCCTGCATGCTACCAAGCCCTCTTGTCTGAACGTCACCTCCTCAGGCCGCCGCTATGGTTGGTCGATGGCATGAATGAAACCGGCAAGCTGACCATCTTGGACTGTGGCACCCAGATCCGCTGCGGGTTCAAACATCCCGTTGCTCATCATGTAGACAAAGGCGCCACGACCACGCACTTGCATGAAGCGGGTTTGCTGTGCCGGCATTGTTCTGGCGCCTGAAACGATCTGATACTCTCGAAGAACCCGCCAAAGGCCTTCTTCAGCGATCTCCATTCCCTCTTTTGACAGAGTCGCGTGTCCTCCAAGTTCGGCCGTGAGAGCCGGCAGGCCAAGGCTCTGTGCCGTCGCAGACAGGTCGCCCCACCGCCACCCGAGCCGTCGCTGATCGACGTGATCGGCGCGCCGAACCGTCGGGCGAGTTCACCTCTTTTTCTGTTTCATCACCGCCCTCTCTTATGAGAGCGCAGGGCAGATAGTAGCTCGATCGACCTCCTGCATGAAGATCCACGACGACATCCGCCAGCCTTAAGAGCACCGAGGAGACGTAGTGAGCAATCATCGCTGTCGAGCCACCTTTCGGATCGCCGGGAAACGACCGGTTCATGTTCCCGTCATCGAGCGGTGACACCCGCCGTCCAGCGGCTACCGCCGGCAGGTTCAGGGATGGCAAGATGATGATGCGCCCACTGACATCCTTCGGATCGATCTCCCTGCCGAGCCGAGCCAATGCCACCTAACCTTCGTACTCGTCGCCGTGGCTGCCTCCGACGAACAGCGCAGTCGGGCCTTCGCCGTTCTTGATACATACGATCGGGATGGGAATGACGCCGTACCCTGACAGGTCCGTCGAGTGGGGAACTCGGAGCCAGTCGCCCTGCTTGCCGTCTGCTTCGAAATCAATGGCCGTCCAGACCTGTGTATAGCCAGTCACGAATGGCATCCTCAATGCTTCAAGATCGTTTCGAGGAAGGTGCGTGAGCGTGGATGCCCTTCCCCTTTGAAAAAACTGTCAGACGACCCGCGATACAGAATCTGACCGGCGTCCATGAACACGACCTGATCGGCGACCTCCCGCGCAAAGCCCATCTCGTGTGTCACGCAGATCATCGTCATGCCGTCATTCGCAAGGCCGCGCATGACGTCGAGCACTTCCTTGATCATCTCGGGATCGAGAGCGGATGTTGGTTCGTCAAACAGCATCACCCGCGGGTTGAGGCAGAGTGCCCGCGCGATGGCGACGCGCTGCTGCTGGCCGCCGGAAAGCTGACCCGTATAGGATCTGGCCTTCTCCGGTATTTGAACTTTTTCGAGGTACGCCATCGCTATGGCGTCGGCCTCGCTTCGGTTTTTGCCCGCGACACGACGCAACGCCAATGTGCAGTTGGCAGGGACCATGAGATGAGGAAAGAGATTGAAACTCTGGAAGACCATCCCGGTCTGGCGGCGTGCTGCGGCACTTGCCTTGGGGTCTTGGCCAACGATTACCCCCGCCAGACGCAGCTGCCCGGATTGGTAGGTTTCAAGCCCTTTTTACGCAGCGTATCAGGGTCGATTTTCCCGAACCAGACGGGCCGCAGACGACAATTCGTGCACCAGTGGGTAGCTCAAAGTCGATGTCCTTGAGTACATGAAGCGCTCCAAACCACTTGTTCAGGCCGATGATCTCCACGACCGGTTGCTTGGCTGCCGTCATTGTTGAGTTCCGGATTGCGATGTTCATCGCGTACCGCTCCAAAGAAGCTGATTTTCCAGGCGCTTGACGCCGGCTGAGACGAGCAGTGCGAGCACGAGGAAAATCAGCCCAGCTGCAGCCAGCGGTTCCGCGTAGCGATAGATCTCAGAGGCGATGTCGAAGGCGCGTCCAAGCATCTCGGGGACGGCTAGAACGGCAAGGTAAGGCGTCGCCTTCAGGATCGACACGAAGTAGTTGCCAAGTGGTGGGGCGATGTTGCGCAGCATCTGAGGCGCAATGACGTGAACGATCGTGTCGCGGCGGCTGAGCGATAAGGCCTTTGCAGCCTCCGACTGGCCACGCGGAATGGCATCTATGCCAGCTTTGAAGACCTCCGCCAGGTAGCCGCTGTAGTAGAGGCTCAGGGCGATTATGCCTGTGCCTATCGCGTTGATGCGGATGCCGTAGAAAGGCAGCACATAGTAGAGGAAGTAAAGCCAAGCGAGCACTGGCGTCGAGCGAATGAAGTCGATGATGAAGCGTGTGGTCGCGCCCCCAAGCCCGCCTGCGCGCCGGATCAGTTCGAAGGCGAAGCCGATGATCGCTGCACCTATGCAGCTTGCCAACGCTACAGCCAGGGTTGTGCCGAGCGCGCTGAGGATGATGGGCACACTCGAAACTGCGAAATCTGGATCAAATCCCACCGAAACGCCCTCCCGATTTGCCGATGCGCGCCTCAAGCCAGCGTCCCATCAAGGCAATGGGATAACAGACGACAAAGAAGGCCATGAGCAGCGCGCTATAAATGGCGATAGGATTATATTCGATCTGGGCGATTTCCTTGGCCCTGAACGTCATGTCCGTCAGTGTGACCAAGGAGACCAGTGCTGTTCCCTTCACAAGCTGAATGAGGGTGTTCACGAAAGTCGGGCTCATCGCAACCAAGGCCTGAGGAAGCTCAATCAGCAACAGTGTGGTGGCGCGCGACAGTCCGAGCGCCTTCCCTGCCTCCCTTTGACCGGCTGGCAGGGCTTGCAGCCCCGCCCGCACTGCCTGGCTGGCATAGCCGCCGGCGTTCAGACCAAGAACCATGGCGCTTACCGTCCAGGCCGACAGCGTGACGCCTACCACCGGAAGCGTGTAGTAGAAGAAGAAGAGGAGAATGATGACGGCAGAACTGCGCCAGAATTCGATGATGCAGGTAATCGCAAGGCGTGCGATCCCTCGGGTAAGATATTGGGCGACCCCTAAAAGAAGCGCGAACGGGACTGCGAAGACGAGGCCGTAACCGGTCACGGCCGCAGTGGTCCCGAGCCCCCGAAGGATGCCCAGCCAGATATCCAGAATGGTCATGGCGATCTGTTACGGCTTGGTGGCGCAGATTTCGGCGGTGGTCACGCCAGACGGCACCATCTCCGGCTCACCGAAGCCGTACTTCTTCATAATTGCTTCGAAGCGGCCGTCTTTCTTGATCTCCGCCAACTGCTGGTCGTAGACGGCGCGCAGATCGTCGTCTTCATGCCGGAACGCAATTGCAGAGACGTTTAACTCCGCTTCCCCCACATCAAAGGGCAAGGCCCGTTCTAGTCCTTGAGCCCCCTGCCCTCCTAAGATCCCGATGACTGTCGCTGAAGACAAAACCGCCACATCAACGCGTCCCGCCCGAAGCGCGGAGACATTCGCTTCAATGTCGGGAAAAAGCAGCATGCGCGACTCCGGCACTCCCGCGGCCGTGGCATTCCGTGTGACGACGCTCCCTCGGCCGGCGCCCATGACAAGATCGTCGTTGTCGGCAATGTCGGCATACCCGTAAATTTTTTGGGCATTACCCGCGAGCACGATGGCTGCGTCAGGTGCCTGAAGGTCGGGCGCTCCGAAGGAAACCTGCTTGCATCGCTCTGGCGTTATCGCAAGCCCGGAGGCCACTGCATCGAAGCGCCCAGCGAGCAGGCCCGGTATCAGCGCGCCAAACTCTGTCACCCTGAACTCGATTTTGGTCACACCGAGCGGCTCGAACGCTGCACGCAGAAGGTCGGGATGCCAGCCGGTCGCTTCGCCTGTTTGATCGTCACGGAGGCCCCATGGTGAACGGTTATGGATGCCGATGACGATTTTGCCTTCACGGAGCACGCGCTCCCTGGTTGTTTCTGCCTGCGCCGGAGTAATGGCGGACAAGCTCACCAGCGCGAGGCATGCCATTGTGGTACAGGCAAGCGCTACCGGCTCGCGAAAGCGATCGAACATTCTCTTCTCCCATTCTCGTAAGACTTGTGGTGCAGCTGGCCTGTTTGGCTTGTGCCGCGCTTCGTTCCGGCTCAGGCGATCACGGCTACCTCTTGCCTGCCGACAAGACCTTCCTGAGGTCCATAGTCAGCGAACGGATCTGCGGCCAAGGGAACTCCGTGGCCGTTCCCCTGCTCTGCCCGGCGCTTTCGATCATTTCGAGCTTGGCCAAGACGCCCTCCAGCGTGGAGGCCGAGGTTGCCGAGCACGCTTCAAGCAGGCGTTCCTCCTCATCGATGGCCGTGATCTCGGCAGCCCGCGCCGCTTCATGGTTGCAGCATTCGGTATGTGGAACGTCAGGATTGGAGCGCCGCGGCCGGAGCCTCAACGAGCGGCTTTCCTGCCTTTGTTGCAGGCGGCATAGCACGCTCGCCGCGTAATGCGTCTCGTTCCAGTTGTGCAGAAGTTCGATTGCAGGATCGGAAACGATCGATGCCGCGTGCGTCGATGCGATGCAACTTTGTTTCTGAGTGGTGCCTACACGCCTCTGCTTCTCACGCCACTTCTTGATGACGACGGGCAAAGTCGTGGTATTGTCGGAATCAGCCATGATCCGAGCTCCCAACAGCTTGGTAGTGGTCAGGCTGGGAGAGGTGTTGACGCACCTCTTTCAGCCGCTCTCGCACGTCGCCTAGGCAGGTTTTTTAACTGCTCACCTAAGCGAACGCGTGATGCCATAAGACTTAAATGATGCCAGAAGAATAATCAAGCCCTATGAATGCTGTTGCTGCCGATGAAGACTCTCAACTGACCAGCGATCAGGTTCGAGCCGCGAGAGCGCTGCTTCAGTGGGATCAGAAGAAGCTGGCCGAAAAGTCCGGTGTTTCTTTGGCAACGATCAAGCGCCTAGAGCCGGTATCCGGCCCAATAAAAGCTAACCGGGTGACCATCGCTGCACTTAAGCGTTGCTTGCAGGAGGCCGGCATCGAGTTCATCGATGAAAATGGCGGGGGCGTAGGTGTCAGACTTCGCTCACCCAAAAAACTTTAATGCATCGTCACGTTGTAAGTTACCCGGGCTCTAATCCTATCCAAGAGACCTACTGCCGGTCTTGTGGACGCGAGGGTAAGCTACCATAGCTATTTCTTCGAACGCGACGGGGCTGACAGCTTGATGCCGAGTGTCTCCGCCGAAGATTGTAGGAGCGCTCAATGTTGTCGCGGTGGTGCAAGAGCGTGCCGTCCGTCAGTAATCAATTGCGGTGTGCGTACGATTCTTCGTATGTCCCACCGCCAGGTAGGCGTCGCCACTGCGCGGTGGCGGATGGTGCAGATAAATCGTTGGCGTACTGGAGCTCATCCTACAAGCCATCGACCGTGCGAGGGATGGCGTAATGACGTACTTCTTACCGGTTTCAACAATGGTTCCCTGCCGTTGGGCACCGCGACGATGATCAATTTGGATGCCGCCGCGAACACCATACCAACCGAGGAAGTGATCGACGCTGTCGTCGCCGCAATGCGCAGCGGAGCGGCCAATCCAGCGAGCGCACACGAGCTCGGTGATCGCTCGCGTGCCGTCCTCACCCGGGCCCGCGACGGTGTGATGTCACTCCTGGGCGGCGCACTGGATGATGGCGTGACATTCACATCCGGCTGCACGGAGGCAAACAACACAGTGTTCGCAGGCGTCCCGGCGACCACGATTATCACGAGCACCGTCGAACATCCTTCGGTGCTACGGTCGGCCGAGCGGGCGGCATCCAGCGGAACGACCGTCTTGTTCGTCCCGGTCGATCGGACTGGCTTGGTGGATCTCGAGCAGCTCGGAGCAATGGTCGCGTCCGTGCAGGGGCCGCTTCTCGTCTCGATCCAGTTCGCGAACAGTGAGACAGGCGTGATCCAGCCGATCGCTGCTATCGCGACGCTGCTGGCGACACGTACGCAGACGACGTTTCACTCCGACGCGGCGCAGGCGTTTGGCAAGCTGCCGATCGACCTATCGCCCGGAGTTGGCCCCGACGTGATTACCATCTCCGGGCACAAGCTGCACGCTCCGATGGGTGTCGGCGCGATTGTAGCCGCCGAGCGGGGCGTACCGCTAGCACCCCTGCTCGTCGGCGGCGACCAGGAGGGATCGCTGAGAGCGGGCACCGAAGCGGTTCCGTTGATCGCGGGCCTTAGCGCGGCCTGCGAGGCGCGCGCCGGCACAATGGATGACAGCGTGCTGCGCATGTCGCAGTTGCGCGATCGACTGGAGGCCGGGCTGCGAGATGCACTTCCCGAAGTCGTGCTAGTCGAGGGCGCGACCAATCGACTGCCTAACATCTCGAGCGTACGTTTCCCGGGTGTCGATGGCATGTCGCTGATCGCCCAGCTGGACAGCCGCGGCGTTGCGGCATCGCAGGGGTCGGCATGCTCAAGCCGCCGCCCTGAACCATCGCATGTGCTGATGGCGATGGGCATGTCCGAGAATGACGCTTTTGAGACCGTCCGCTTCTCGATCTCCACCCTGAATACCGGTGCCGAGATAGATGAGGCGACGTCAATAATCGCCGATACTGTCAACCATCTAAGGAGCATTTCATGGGCACAGGCCTAATGCGCTTCTCCTACGGCGGCCACGTCACCTTCCCAGTGCGCTATGGCTGGCTACCAAAGGGCCTCTCCCGGATGCGGCAGGAGGGCGCCTTCCATCCAAACACGGAGGTTGGCGACGATCTCGGCCTCGGCTCCAAGATGGTTGAGTCGCTTGGGTTTTGGCTTAAGGCAACCGGACTAGCCCGTGACGGCGATGATGCCCGGTCGGGCCGTGTGCCGTCGGAAATCGCGAATTTGGTCACGACGCACGATCCTTATTGCGAGTTGCCTGGCACATGGTGGTTCCTCCATTTGGTGTTGGCGACCCGCGAAGGGTCTGTGTGGTCGTGGTTCTTCAACGACCATTCGGACCGTATCTTCGACCGTGCTTCATGCGCGGAGGCCTTCCTTCAATTCACGCGCGCCAAAGCCCTGCGTCCAGCCAGCGACGCCATGGCGCTGAAGGACGTATCTTGCCTACTCAACGCGTACGCAGCGCGTCCGGGCGTCGACCTCGTCGATCCCGACGACGTGGGCGCGTGCCCGTTTCGCGAGCTCGGGCTGATCGTGCGCCACGACCTTGTAAGACGCTTCGAGCGCAGCCGTGCAACTGTCGGGCTGCCGGTCGAGGCATTCCTCGCCTGCTCCTCGCTGCTCGCCGGGGAGACAGGCCGAGACGCGCTGTCGCTGCGCGAACTCGCAACGCTCCGTCTCGGCCCGGGCCGCGTTTTTTGTGCCGGCCTCGATGCCGTCGACGAAATGGTTGGCACGGCGGCCAGCGCATTGTCGATGAAGGGCGTCAGCGTCGAGACACTGGCAGGCGAGCGATACCTTCGGGCTTCGGTCAGGCCGATCGAACAGTGGCTCCGCGACTACTATGGTCGCATCAAGGACGCGCCATGATTGGCGCCGACTTCTTCCGCTCGCTCAGCTTGGTCGAGGATCTGAAGCATCCAGAACGTTTCAGCCACTATCGCCCCACCCGCCGAGCGCTGCCGATCATCAGCGCCATCATCGAACCAGGCACCGCGACGATGGTCATCGCGCCCTATGGAAGCGGAAAGAGCTTGGCAGCAGGCGTCGGAGCGCTGCTGGTCTTCAACTCTGACCACGACCGGCGTGCGCTTGCACCGGTCCTGGACCGTGTCGACCAGGTCGACCCGGAAATCGGATCGGCCCTACGCAGCCGATTCGCCGGCAACCTTCAAGGGCATGTCGTCGTCCTGTCTGGGATGGTCGATGACCCTATCGCGGCGATAGCCGAAGCGCTTGGCATGAAGCAGCCGCCAAAGAGCGTCGAGGGCTTCGGCAAGAAGATGCGCGACGCTGGCTGGGACCACGTCGCCATCGTCTGGGATGAATTCGGTCGACACCTCGAAGGCCTGGTTGCCGATGGTCGTTCGGGTGAGCTCGATGTCGTCCAGCGTCTGTCGGAACGCGTATCACGCGCGACCGGGCCAACGATGAGCCTGACGCTACTATTGCACCAGAACCTTCTCGCGTACGCAACGCGCCTCAATGAGACGTCGCGCAGCGAGTGGCGGAAGATTGAGGGGCGGTTCCGCCCACTTCGAATGATCGAGGATAGTCAGGAATTCTACCGCCTGATCGCTGAGGTTGTCTCTGACATGCGTCCGCCCGATAGCGCGGCGATCATGCCGCCTGTCACCCAGGGCATCGCCGAAGAGGTCGTGAAGTGGAAGTGGCTAGACGGTATCGAAGACGCGGGCCAGGCACTCGCGATCCTCGAAGACGCGAGACCACTGTCGCCGGGCGCGCTACAGATTCTGCCGACACTTGTCGCGCGTGTGGGCCAGAACGAGCGAAGCCTCTTCTCCTTCCTGCGAGAGATCGACCTTACGCGCAAGGTCGATCTTGAGGCGGTCTACACGGCGTTCTCGGACGCGATGCGTACCGATGTCGGCATCGGCGGCACGTACCGCCGCTGGATCGAGACCGAGAGCGCCAGGTCGCGGGCCGATACCGCCCTGCAACGAATGCTGCTCGCGGCAGCGTGCTTGCTGCAGCTAGGCATCAGCGGCGAACGTCGCCGCTTGCCGCGCGAGGTCCTTGAGCTGGCGGTCGCGGAGGCGGACATCCCATCCGCCGACGTCGTGACCGCCGTGGACGATCTGCTCGAGGCCAAGCTGCTGCTCTGGCGCAAGCATACCGACGACGTAGCGGTGTGGCACGGTGCGGACATCGATGTCGCCATCCGAGTACGCGAAGAACGCGAACGCCGGTCGAGCGCGTTCAACTTGCGGGCGTTCCTCGATGACCGTTTTCCTGCGCCGCATCTGCGAGCACCGCGCCACAACGCCGAATACGGGGTGAACCGCTTCCTGATGGGACGCTATGCGTCAATCAATGAACTGGGCACACTCCTCGCGGACGGCGACGCGGCGGATGGTTTGATCATCTACGTGCTTGCCGAGGACAAGGCGCAGATAGCCGCCGCGCGGGAGCTGGCGAAGAAGTCCGACGTCAAGGCGATCATTGCTGTGCCGGACCGTCCCCTCGATGTTGAAAGCGCCGCTATTGAGCTGACGTCAATCGAGGCGCTTCGCGCCGACAAGGAGTTCGTGGCGTCCGATCCCATGGTGATTACAGAGATCGACGAACTCCAGTCGGTGGCTTTCGAGGAGCTGGCCACACTGCTGCGCGGGCTATTGGATCCACGTGCCACCGGATCGACGTGGTATTCGCAAGGCCAGCTTTTAGGGGTGTCGCCGGAGCGCCCCGGACCAATGGCAGCATCCCGCCTGCTCAGCCAATGGTTCGACAAGACGCCAAGGATTGCGAACGAGCAGCTGATGCGCAGCTCCGCATCGCGCACGATGCAGACCGCGCGCGTCCGCGTCATCGGATCCATACTCGAACGCTCCGATCGCGAACGGCTGGGCTACGAGGAAGGCGATCGAAGCGCGGAAGGATCCATCTACCGAACAGTGTTAGAGAACACGGGGCTTCGTCCCGCAGGATCGAAGCGCTTCGCTGATCCCGACCAAATCGCCGACCCGGGCCTCCAGGAAGTCTGGTTCCGTATCGCCAACTTCTTCCGCACGCCCACGGGTCGGAACCAAGGCGAGTACCGTGACTTGGGTGAGTTCGTCACGACACTTGCGTCGGCGCCGATGGGCGTCCCGAGGGCAGTGATACCGGTGCTCATCGCTGCTGGGTTCAAGCACTTCTCACGCGCCGTGGCGCTGTACGAAAGCGGTCGATACGTCACTGACACCCTGGGCTTCCAATTCGACAGCATGGTGTCCAACCCGAAGGGGTTCTGCGTGCAGGTTCTCGACCCCACGCCCAACCTCGTCGAATACCTGTCCGAGATCGCCTACGTCTTCGCTCACGAGCGGCCCACGGCGGGCGACGAACTCATCCGCTTCGCGCATGATGCGCTGACACGCTGGCTGCTCACCGTTTCCGACGGATCCAGACGCTCCCAGAAGCTTGGGACTCGTGCAAGGGGGTTACTGCGGACAGTGGGCAGCTCTTCCGATCCAGTCCAGCTCCTCCTCAAGGATCTGCCAATGGCGATTGGCGAAAAGACGCCTTCCACTAGCCTCATCGGCAAGCTGGAGACTGCGCGGAACGAGATCGATCATCTGCGCGACCAATTCGCTCAGGATGCTGTCGAGGTGATAGCCCAGGGCTTCCGGTCCGCCTATCTCGGCATTGATCCGCTGGAAGCGGTCACCGCCTGGGCAGATTGCTTCGACGCCGCATCACTAGATAGGCGCGACGACCTACGCATTGTCGACCGTGCCGTGTTGCGGAAGGCGGTAGAGGCGGTGAACGGCCGCTTCTCGCCGAAGTCTCTTGCCAACGCGCTCAGCTCGATCCTGCTCCAGCGCAGCCTCGACAAGTGGGACGATCGCACTGCCGCGCAGTTCAGGTCCGCGCTGCGTGACGCGCGGGAGCGGATAGAGGCGGCAGCGATGGACACCGAAAAGCCAACCGTGGCGCTGAGGCCGATTGTCCAGGCCCGCGTTGAGCAACTTACCAGAATGCTTGCTAAGATCGACGAGACCGAAGACAGTCGCGTCCGCAGCGTTCAGGTCGCGGGAGGAAAAAGATGAGCTTAGTGGCCACGAACGTCAATGACGCAGTGAAGGATACTGGAGCACGGCACATCGTGCCCGTCTCGGGTGGCAAAGACTCGTCCGCTCTCGCTGTCTACCTGAAGCAGCGCAATCCCGAAGTTAACTTCGAGTACGTGTTCTCCGACACAGGCGTCGAGCTGCCCGAGACAATCAACTATCTGGATCGGCTCGAAAACATCATCGGGGTGAAGATCCACCGGGTCTCGGCAATGGAAATGTTCGATGTTGCTGAAAAGCCGGGGCGCACTGCATTTGATGTCGCGCTGTTCGAACACTTCGCGGGCTTCCTGCCTAGCCCGCGCGCGAGGTGGTGCACACGGATTATGAAGATCGCGCCGTTTGAGCGCTTCATCGGCGGCGATCGAGCCTACTCCTACATTGGTCTACGCGCCGATGAGAACCGCGCTGGATACCTCGGGACGGGCACGGCTGGGGCCAAACCGGTGGTGATCTCGGAAAGGCCCAACATCACGCCCGTCTATCCCTACCGAGATGACGCTATCGACATCGCCGAGGTCGGCCGGATCCTCGACAGCGCCGGGCTAGGCCTTCCGGACTACTACGAGTGGCGGAGCCGGTCGGGGTGCTACTTCTGCTTCTACCAGCAGATCGGCGAGTGGCAGGGCCTTAAGGAGCGCCATCCCGAGCTGTATGAGAAGGCGAAGAGTTACGAGACGATGAAAAAGGGTCGGAAGTACACTTGGGTCGATGGCCGTTCGCTCGACGATGTCGAGAACATGCCGCGAAGGGTGGTCAAATCGAAGGCAGAGGACGGCTGCGCCGTCTGCCACCTTTGATGAACGCGCCGGCCCACAACAGGCTCATCGACTTCCTGGCTACATACGGTCCGGTCGCCGCCTCGGATAGCCTGTGCGACGAGAACGTCCGAATAGCAGAGGACGAGTATGGCGTCACCAGCATCAGCACGCAGGCGCCCCGCCTCGAGGACATCGGAACGGAGCTAAACATCGGCGCCGGAAGGAACGTCATCCTTACGGGAACAGCGGGCGACGGCAAGACCTTCCACATCCGGCGCTTCCTCGAGGTGCACCACCCAGCCGCGCTGGTCGGCTGGCCAGGCGCGGAAGGTGTTCTTCACATCCAGCTGCCGGACGGTCGGGAATTGCGCGTCATCCGCGACCTGAGTGAAATTTCAGACAGCGAGAAGGAGGCCGAGCTAGCGAGTTTCGCAAGCGCTCTGCTCGGCGAGACCGACGAGCGGCTGTACCTGGTGGCCGCGAACGATGGGCAGCTCCTGAAGTACTTCCGCGATGCCGCTCGCACGGGCGGAACGGTCGCGGATCGATACCGGCTGCTACACGAACGTATCACCGAGATGCTGCGTGCGGAGAGCGAGACCGCCAACGGCGTGGCGCTACGCCTGATGAACCTCAGTCGGACATGGAGCAGCGCCACCGTTGACTCCATCTTCGACGCGGTTCTCGAACATCCCGACTGGGACGGAGCCTGCTCGGGATGCCTAGGTGCCTCGGGCGAGACACCTTGTCCAATCCAGCTAAACCGGTCGCTGCTGATGTCTTCAGACGGCGTGCCGTCATCGTTCCGCGCCCGACTACGGAATTCGCTGCGCCTCGCCGCGGCGAACGATCAGCACGTACCCATTCGCCAGCTACTGACACTCGTCGTAAACATCATCCTTGGCGACGCGAAGAATGCCGATCGGCCTCTGCTCGACTGCGCCACCGCGAAGAAGCGGGCCCTCGCGCGGGATTACGGGAGCACCAACCCCTACAACAACGCGATGGGCCGCAACCTGCGCGACGACAGGCGGCGCGCGAACCGAGTCTTCGGTATCTTTGAGGTGCTCGGAGTGGGTTTCGAGACGAACAACATTATCGACGCAATGCTCGTGCAGCGCGAGCCGAAGTCGCTATACGGCACCTTATTCGATCAGGAGCCGACTTACGGCTCGAACGTCTTCGATCAACTCAGGCGCGAGTATCTGGGCGGTGGCGGCGGCGATGTCGCGATCCGTAACTTCCGCCGCGGCCTCGAGGCCCAACGCCGGCGCGCCTTCTTCCTCCTTCCGGAACATCCGTATGTTGAGGGGGCAACGCCGTGGCGCCTGACCATCTTCCATCACGGGGGCGAATACCTCCGGCTGCTTGACGCGCTTGAGGCGGGGGCCGCTCGTGACGTCACCGACCCGTTCACGCGGCAGCTCGTCCGCGGCCTCAACAGGGCACTGACGGGCATGATGGCCGCGGACGACAACCATCTCTGGCTGTCGGGTACGATTGGCAAGACCGACGACCCGTCGGGGAGGGTCGCCACAGTGGAAGCCGTCGATCGAACCTCCACCACCAACCTCTCGGTCAAGCTGTTACGCGACCCGGTCACGCGCCGGCCATCGCTCGGCGTCGCGGTCCCGAAGCTATGGGTCCAGGCCAAGATGCCGCAGCTCGACCTACGTCCGCTGCTATTTGAGTACCTGATGCGCGTTGCTAACGGCAGCCTTCCAGCGAGCTTTTCGAGGCAGTGCCATCAGGAGATACGGCACTACGCGCTGGTCGCCACTGCCGCGATCCGCGCGATGCATGCCGATGACGAATCTAATCCTGAAGTCGTCCACATGCTGTCGCTCGGAACCCAGGGCGAGGTCCAGGCCAGCAGGATCGAAATCTGATGACTACCAGCAGAAATCAGCACCTGCAGCTCCTAAAGAACGCTGTCCGCGTTCCCGAGACGCAGAACCTCTCGAGCGTGAAGCTGTGGTGCGAGTACGCAATTTGGGGGCTGCTGTTCTACGATGACCAGTCACCATGGCTCACCGTAGTCGAGGCGCTGCACATCTGCTTCCACCGCAAGGTGCAAGGCGACCCGGTCTTCACGCCCGTCGCATCCGCTGCCTCTGGGGAGCACGAGGCGATCACCTACAGACTGCGGCTCAACTACGAACTCAGACACATGCTCTTCCGCGATCGCGAGGTAATCCGGATCGCAAACGGACAGTCAGTCGACGAGAAGGCCCGCTGGCAGGCATGGCTCGGGACCGTCAGCCGGGACTATGCAGGCCTTGAACTTGGTTACCTACAGGACGAGTTCGAGACGTTCGGCGAGATGGCACGCTCGGTGGAGCTGCTGCGCACCGCCGAAATCGAGGCGCAGTCGGCAAAGCGGTGGACGTCGCGGCACATCCTCCCGCTCGGCCCAGACATGCTGTTTGCAGACGTCAACGATAAGAATTCTCTCGACCGCAAGTTCATGCGTCGGACGGGCGAGATGCTCTACCTGATGCTCAATCGGGCGACTCGGCGGGAGGGGCTCGGCGAGCTCATCGAAACGCGCCTGCTTGGTGCAGCGAGCCCATGGAACCGCTTGGCTAAGCGTGTCGGCGGATCGACCGCAGCATCGGTTGGTGACACGCACATCGGCTACCTGCCTGTGGCCAGTGCCACCAGCTACAACCGTCTCGCCGACGACTGGGTCGCGCTTCTGTCCCTGCGTAACATCCCCGTCGAGAACCTGCTCGATCCGCTCGAACGCGTCAGTGGACTTATGCAGATCCTCTACATCCTCGAGCGCGCGCAGGAGACGATCGGCGACGACGTGCCGGTTCCGCCATTCTTCCTAGACCTGCTCGGCGCGCCCGGCAACAACCCCATCCGGAAGCTGTCCGCGAACCAGTTCAGGCGGCACCGCTCGATGCCGGTCGAAGCGATCGGCGCTTTCATCGACACCTTCGCCGCATCCGGCGAATGGAGTGGCGTGCTGGCCAGTGCCGCTGGCGCGAAGGAGGCGATGGACCTCCTCGCATCCCGCTTCCTATGGCGGCCAAGCCGATCACCCAACCCGGACTGGATGCCCTCGCCGCTGGATCAACTCGCCGAGCTGCGCACGCAGGCACAGAACACCAAAGGGCACTCGATCACATCGACGTTCTCGAACCATGCGAAGCACATCGGCATGCTGAGGGCCCAGCGCAGCTCCGGCACATGGTATGCGCCGAGCGACGCGTTCCTCGAGGCGCTGGTGCTCGCAAACGTCACGACTCCTATGGAGTTCGGCGACTTCCTGCATAGGCTGATGACTAGGTACAACATCGTCATCGGACCGGAGGAGGTGCGCGTCGCCTTCAACGTGAAGACCAGCGCGCTTCCAGCACCACTGGCGGACCTGAAGGACAACGAGCGCCGTCTCGAAGACCGGCTCCGCGTGCTAGGCTTCCTAGACCGCAAGTCCGACGACTGCGCTTTCGTCATCAATCCCTTCCACGACGCAACGGCGGCGACCAGCGGAGCAGCGCAACTTGTCCACGCTTGAACTGATAGGTCATGTGGCCGCGCGTCGTCTCGCCGAAGTGCGCGACGCTTCGACCGGCCGTGCCTTCTACTGCATCATTGGCCTCGGGGCCGAGGTGACAAGTGCCATAGTCAGGAGCGTGGCGCAGGATGCGGCCGCCCACAGCGGCGCCGTTGAGGTGTTTATCCATCCGCGACTGGCCGTCGGCGACGTCTCGCCCGCAGTCATCTCGGACCAGACGGCGCCGTGGCACCGCAACCACGCGACAGCCGGCATGAAGCTAACTGTCTGCACGGTCCCGCCGGACATGGTAAAGGCCACCGAACCGACGCTAGCCCACAACTCGAAGATCGACGAGGCGTGGCTGCTGCAGAGTCCCGAGATCTGGTCGCAGGTGGCGCTCAGGCAGAGCTCCGACGAGATTCGGAACAAGTTCACGAACGTGCTGGAAGGGGTGCTCGGCGCGTTCGTCGCCCATGACGCCGAGACGATCGGCGATTTCGTTTCGAACGTCGTTTTCCACCTGATTGAAAAGGGTCTCGCGCCAGAGAACGCGATCCGTGCCTCGCTGCCCGCGTTACGGCTACCGCGCGACAGTGGGGACCCGAGGATGAAGATCACAGAGTCGGCGGAGACGGCGGCGCGCTTCTTCCGCAAGATCGTCGAAGACGTGCAGCCGGCGATCTTTCTGCGTGCGAAGGACGGCGATCCGCTCAACCGCAGCGAGCTGCGCCAAAGGCTGGCAGTCATGAAGGCCGACGGCACCCTCAATGATGAAGTGCACGACAAGCTCGAGGCACTGGTCGCCGACCGCGCCGTGCACGACGGCCAGTGGACGCAGAGCCAGCAGGCGGTCTCCGAACTCGGATGGGATCGCATTGAGCCGTTCTTCAGCGAAACCAAGCGCAAGCCAAAGCAGTCGTTCGGCAGCGAGACGAAGTCGTTCTTCGACCGCCAGTACCCAGGGACGCTGAAGCCAGCCGAAGACGAACTGCTCGCAGACTTGGCCAAGGAGAACCTGAAGCCATCCCAACAGGTGGACGACTTCTTCGCCCGGCACCGCCCCCGGCTGCAGACGAACCCGAAGCTCTACAAGCGGTGGGAGCGCATGGTCTTTCGCGCGCCGATCGAAACCAGGGATCTGGGCGAAGGCCTCCTGCGCCTCGCGCATCGTGCGTTCCCCGAAACTGAGGACACCGAGACAGACGAAGGCTCGCCGGTCCTATTCATACGTCTCCGCAATTCGGAGAAGATGGATTTCTGGGCTTCGGAAAAGAACACGCGCATCCTGCGCTACCTGCGTGACCGATACCGCGGCCTTCCCGAACTGCTCGCACCCCACACGGTGCTCGACTTCGGGAGATGCTGGGAGGACAGCTGGGAGCAGAACGTCGCCGAGGAGAACTCCAGCAACGGAAAGGCGGCGACCGAGCTCGAGTTCGAGGCCTTTTTGGTCACGCGAGAGGAGCTCGAAGCCGTCCTCGAGGACCGATCGAGCAAGCCGCACGCCAACCGCGCGCAGATGGTCTGGAAACCGCACCCCGAAGCCTTGGGTTTGTCGCTTTCGATCGATTTGCGGCAGATCCGACAGCAGGACGCCACGCAGCCGACGCACCTGATCACCGGACGCATTTACCAGAACAGGGCAAGCCGAAGGGCCGCGCCCAGCAACGTCGATCTCGCTCAACGCAGCTCCGTAACGGACGCGTTCCAGCAGAGCGAGGGACTGCTGGCAAACCCGGGTCGCGATGAGAACTGCATCGACGTTACGTGGCCGCGCGCGCTGACCGCCATTGTTGAGCAGGGCGTGATCACGTCCGACCAGGGACAGGAGCTGCGCTCCGCCTACGACACGTTCGTAGCGACCTACGGTGCGGCCGTCGATGCTCTCGTGCGGGGCTCAGGCATCGGCGCCGACGATATCTTGCTTCAGGCTGAACTCTACGGAGACCTACTCCGCAGCGTCATGACGATTGCACCGCAGGAACTGTGTATTCGAGACCTGCTTGCACCCTTGACGAGCATCGGCCTCATAGCAGTCGAGGGAGAGACGCCGTCGGCCATCGTGACGGCGTGGCACCCTCTGCGACTTGCCGAGATCGGTGCCAAAGCCCGTCAGCTGGCGAAGGCTGTGGCCGCCGTGGTCACCAGTGATCCCGACCAGCGCAGCGGTGTCGAGGACTTTGTTTGCGACCGGATCGCCACCCTCGGCGGCACCTACTACGGCGACATCGCCGTGCTTCCAGGCCTTGACGCGCAGCTAATCGCCGAAACCGAGGCGATCATGGACTGCAGCCTGCTCGAGCCGGTCTCGGGGGGCACCCAGCACGGCGTCACCAACGAACCCGCCGATGCGGCGATCGCCGCGTTCGACCGCGTCGCCGACGAGTACCTCAAACTGCGCCCGCACGAGCGGGCGAACTTCTCGGTGGTGATCCTTAACGCCGATTCGGAGAACCTTCCGCTCGCTATGGCCAACGGGCTATCGCGTCGTGTCGAGGATGACAGCGAGATCAGGTGCGAGCTCGTCGTGACTGACGACGATCCCATCCGGCTTCGTCAGGTGTACGAGCGGCAGAACCGACGCATCAGCCACGAAATCGACACCAGTCTTGCCAGCGAGGCGGCACGCAACTTCCTGTCGCGTCTGCGTGTTGGCATCTTCAGCCCCGAGACGCTCGCGCAAGAGACGCAGAAGGCAAACGACATCGTCCTGCTGCAGGACGTGATCGCGCGCAGCAGCAAGGTGCGCTGGACAAAGGGATTTGACGACGGCACAAGCGAGGAGATCGCGACGTTCGTCCCGACCGCGCGCTCGAAGCGACGGCCCTTCCGCAAGGGGAACACCACGGCTGCGCTATACCTGACGGCGCCGAGGCAGCCACTTGCGGGACGGATCTACGTCGATGCCCTACGAACGATCATGATGCGCGACGTGGCGACGAACGCTGAACCCTGGCTCCCCGTGCAGGAGGTCGAGTTCAAGGCTGGCGAGGTCAGCCAGATCCTCGCCAAGGCGCACAAGCTCGGCAACTGGGTGATGACCTTCGACCGAGTCGCCGACCGTCGGCTCATCGCCACCGACGAGCGCCGCATCATCCGTTACTTCAGCGTGCCTGGGTCGACGCACAACGTAATCGTATCGACCGAGATCACCGAGCGAGAGCTCGGCGACTGCATCGACGCGGACATCGGCGTCCTGCTCCAGGGGCTGGACGCAGACACCTTATCGGCAATCCGCCACGAGCTCTTCATCCGGGCGGCGCAGCTGTCCGGCGGCGTCGTGATGCGGGGCGCACAATGGTCGAACTACGCGCATGAGCTGCTCGGTCTCGTCCTCTCCCTACGTGAACTCGAGCGTCTGCTAAGCGTGGATCGCGAGAACAAGACCGCGTGGTTCTTCCTCGACGACTACCGGGACTGGCTCGATCTGACGGGCGAAATGGCCGATATCCTCGCCATCGACTTCGCGGTCGGTGTCAACGGACCGGAGGTCCGCGTGGTGGTGGCCGAGGCGAAATACGTCGGTCAGGACGGCATCTCCGAGCACCGCAAGCGGTCCGCTGGGCAACTCGAGGCGACGTGGACGGCGCTCAACCACCGCCTGCTCGGCGGATCCGCGAACCTGGATCCGGCGATTTGGCGCCACCGCCTCGCGGACATGGTCCTCGAGCACATGGAGCCGTTTGACCAAATCGGGGGGATCGGCCAGGATCGATGGCTGGAGGGCCTGCGAGACGGTACTCTCCCGATCTCGGTCGACGGACACTCTATGGTGTTCAGCCATGAGCTGGACGCCGTTTTCGAACCGATGCCGCACCTGCCCGACGAGGCGAAGGTTATTGCCGAACGTCGATGTCTAGCACAGTGGGTGTTCTCGCGTGCGGATACCGCCAAAGCTCTGCGGGGGCTCGCCGATGCCTCGCTGACTCCCATGATCCATGTGCCGGCTGGTTGGCCACGATCGGCGCTTGGCGTCGAACCTGACGACGTGCAGGCGCCCTCGACGCCTTCGCAGTTCAATGCGGATCCATCGCAGGACGACCCACTAGACGACGTACCGCCGCCACCTTCGGGGCCGCAGCCAGACGGACCGAAGCCGCCGCCCAATCCAATTTCTGAGGGATCAGCCGAACTGTGTGTGGCTGACGAGCCTGCAGACGCCGCTGGCCCGTGGAGCCACCAGATCACGGGAGTCCTACATCGGCTGAGCAACGCCCGCGACGAGGCGGAGGGCCAAACATGGCTCGCAGGGCAGATCGACTCATTGCGTGCGGCGCTGCAAGCCGAGGGCATGGACGCACCCGTTACGGGCCAGCGGCTCACTCCGAACACCGGTCTTGTCTATGTCGGCGGGCGCACGCTGACGGTCGCTTGGCTGGAGCGGAAGCGGACGGACCTGCTCACCCGCTATGGGCTCGACATCGTGCGCATATCGCCGATGCCCGGGCAGATCGCGATCGGTCTGCGCCGCCCGGCGCGCGCGATCCTTCACCTCGCTGACGCTTGGCTTAAGCGCGTGGCCGATCCTGCGGATGGCCAGCGCACCTCGCCGCTTCTGGGTGAAAAGGAGGATGACGGCAGCCTTTGCTTCCTGCCGCTGGCTAGCGCATACCTCGCGCAGGAGCGCGCGGCGCCTCACAGCCTAATCTCGGGCACGACAGGCAGCGGCAAGGGCATCCTCGTCACCAATCTCATGCTCGATTTGTGCTCCCTCAACAGCCCGGAAGAGCTTGAGATGTACCTGATCGACCCCAAGCGGGGAGTCGACTACGCCTGGGCCCGTCGCCTGCCGCACCTAAAGGGCGGCATCGTCGACGATCAGGACGGGGCGATGGCACTCCTGGAGCGCCTAGTGGGTGACATGGACCTGAGATATGACGAGATCAGCCGCGAGAACTGCCGCAACATCGACCAGTACAACCGCAAGATGCCACCCGACAGGCGCATGCCGCGGATCGTCATCTTCTTCGACGAGGTCGCGAACTGGATGCAGGACGACGACTTCAAGAAGCTCGTCGACGGCCTCATCAACAAGATCGCGACCAAGTCGCGAGCCGCGGGCTTTCACCTGTTCATGGTGTACCAGCGTGCCGACAATCAGGTTATGACCATGCAGCTGCGGACGAACCTCGGAAACAAGCTGATCCTGCGTCTCGGCGATGAGGGAAGTTCGCGCATAGCGCTCGGCGAGGCCGGTGCCGACCGGCTGCTGGGCAAGGGGCACCTGATCGCGAAGCTCGACACCGACGACAAGATCTACCTGCAGGTACCCTTTATCGGCGACGAAGAGGTCGAGGAGCTCGCGGACGCTGTGATCTCGACCTGGCTGGAGGCGCGTCGGGAAGCGGCGGAGTAGATGGCTGTCGGGAAGCTCGTACGCGGCGCGCTCTACGTTCACCGCGACGCTATCGGGGCGCTCGCGAAGGATAAGCGGTCTATTATCGACGAGGCAGTCGCGATCGCGAGTGCATCACGGTGGAACGTCGCGCGCGTAGAGAAGCATGTCGTTGGACTGCTCGAGTACGAGGATTTTGATGCCGCAGCCTTCCCGCGGCTCATCACATCGACGCGGGTGAACGTCGCAACTGGAAAGCATACCCGAACTGACTTCAGCCGTTCGGCCAACCCGCTGATCCTACATCGCAAGGAACAGCTGGTGATGCCGAACGATCCACGCGCCGTCCGCTGGGCCAAGACGACCCGAAAGATGGTCGAGACGGGCCTGTTCAAGGACAGCCACGTCATCGGACGACAAAGAACCTGGAACGAGCGGCTCGCGCAGGCAGGCTGGGCCGCGTTCGGCGACGAGGTGATTTTCCCGCATGACTAACGCGACCGTGCACCGCCATCGGACAGCCATGGTGCGGCACACTCTGTCGCGACCGATGTCGCTCGCGGTTCGCCTTGGGTTGGTCCGGTCGGGCGTGACGGTGTTCGACTACGGCTGCGGCCAAGGCGACGACCTGCGGGCGTTAGGTGCGGCGGGCGTACAGGCGGTCGGCTGGGATCCGTACTTCGCACCCGAGGCGCCACAGCATAAAGCCGAGATCGTCAATCTCGGCTACGTCCTGAACGTCATCGAGGATCCGGCCGAGCGCATCGTTGCACTCACGGGAGCGTGGGCGCTCGCGACGCGCATCCTGGTTGTCTCGGTAATGATTGTCGGCGCAGTGCCTGTGGTCGGCCTGCGTCAGTTCGGTGACGGGTACCTGACTGCTCGGAGCACCTTCCAGAAGTACTTTCAGCAGGCGGAGTTAAAGGCGATGCTGACCCAGGTGACGGGGGTCGAGCCCGTTGCCTTGGCGCCAGGCATCTTTGCGCTCTTCCGCTTGCCCGAGGACGAGCAGGACTTCCTTTTGGAGCGACGTCGCGGGAGCAGAACGTCCACCAGTGCCTACCGCGCCGATCGTCCCCCCAGGACCGCCGTCTCGAAACCACAACTCGCAGATCGGATCGGCACCGCTATCAACGCGATAACAGGCTTTGCGCTCGAGCGGGGGCGGTTGCCCCATCCGGACGAGGTGACCCCGGATGTTCATGATCTCCTCGCCGCCGAGCGTGTATCGTTCGCGCGGGCAATCGAGGCCAGCCGCGATGCAGGCATAGATGCGGAAATGTTCGCTCGGGCGGTGTACGAGCGGAGAGAGGATTTGCTCGTGCACCAAGCGCTCAACATCCTCAACCGGTCTCGTACGGCCACACAGCTGAGCACGGCGATGTTGCGCGACATCCGCCAGCACTTCGGTAGCCAGCAGCAGTTCGGCGAACAGGCGCTCGAATATCTCCACCTCCTCGCGGATCCACAACGCACGGTCACCGCCATGCAGCACGCATCCGATGGGGGCTTGGGGGCGATCGACGAGGATGGACGCCTGGTCATCAACAGAGAACGCGTTGCCAAGCTCGAGGGGATGCTGAGGTGTTACGTCGGGTGCGCGCTGTACTTGTCAGGCGACATCGAGCAGGAGCACATCGTCCGACTCGACCCGCTGCGCCGTCGCACCACGCTCTTCACGCTTACCTCTAGGCGCGAGCCGTTCCCCAAGACAAAAATGTCGATCACGATCGACCTCAAGCGGCAAGATGTGGTCATCCGCGACGACCCCCGCATCCTGGTACGTAAAGCGGACGTCTTCGGCATGGCACGACGATCCCGCCAACGATCGGTTGAAGCTGAGTATTGTGTAGCTTTTGGTATCAGGGAAACGAAGGTACTGGCGAAGGTATAATCCCGAAGAACTTTCTCATCTCGCCATTGTTTTTTCATCTCAGGCACAACGAGATACAGATTGGACTTGGCGAGGAGCAAAGTTTCGTTGAGGCAGGTCAAAGTGCCTTTTCAAGTTCCGGCAGGATCGTGAAGAGATCGCCGACCAGGCCGTAATCGGCGACCTGGAAGATCGGCGCTTCCTCGTCCTTGTTGATGGCGACGATGACCTTCGAGTCCTTCATGCCGGCAAGATGCTGGATTGCACCGGAAATGCCGCAGGCGATGTAAAGCTCGGGCGCCACGACCTTGCCGGTCTGGCCGACCTGCCAGTCATTCGGGGCATAGCCGGCATCAACGGCCGCGCGGGAAGCGCCGATGGCGGCACCAAGCTTGTCGGCGACAGGCAGGATGACTTCCTCGAACTTCTCGGACGAGCCAAGCGCACGACCACCCGAGATGATGATCTTGGCCGAAGTGAGCTCCGGGCGATCGCTTTCCGACAGGCGGTTTTCCACGAAGGTGGAGAGGCCGGGATTGGCGGCAGCCGATGCATTTTCGACGGACGCCGAACCGCCCTCGCCGGCCGCCGCGAAGGAGGCGGTGCGAACCGTGATGACCTTCTTCGGATCGGTCGATTGTACGGTCTGGATCGCGTTGCCGGCATAGATCGGACGCTTGAACGTGTCGGCGGAGACGACTTCGATGATCTCGGAGATCTGCATCACGTCGAGCAAGGCAGCCACGCGCGGCAGCACGTTCTTGCCGGTCGAGGTCGCAGGCGCGACGATCGTGTCGTAGGTGTCGGCAAGCGAAACCACCAGAGCGGCGAGCGGCTCGGCCAGACGCTGTTCCAGGTCGTCACCTTCGGCGAGGAGAACCTTGCGCACGCCCTGGAGCTTGGCGGCGGCATCGGCAACGCCCTGCGCGCCCTTGCCGGCCACCAGCACGTCGACGTCCGAGCCGATCTGGGTGGCGGCAGTCAGCGCCTTGGCGGTCTGGTCGGACAGCGAAGCATTGTCATGTTCGGCGATGAGGAGAATAGCCATGATAACTTTCCTTTCTTCCGAACTCAGAGCACGCCGGCCGACTTAAGCGACGAAACCAGTTCCGCCACGTCCTTGACCTTGACGCCGGCCTTGCGGCCGCCCGGCTCTTCGGTCTTCAGAACGGTGAGGCGCTGCTTGACTTCGACGCCGAGATCGGCGGCCGACTTTTCGTCGAGCGGCTTCTTCTTGGCCTTCATGATGTTGGGCAGCGAGGCGTAACGCGGCTGGTTCAAGCGCAGGTCCGTAGTGATGATTGCCGGCAGCTTGACGGTGATGACCTGCAGACCGCCATCCACTTCGCGCGTGACCTTGGCGCTTTCGCCTTCGATCTCGAGCTTGGATGCGAAGGTTCCCTGGCTCCAGCCAAGCAGTGCGGACAGCATCTGACCGGTCTGGTTGGCGTCGTCGTCGATCGCCTGCTTGCCGAGGATCACGAGGCCGGGCTGTTCGGCATCGACGACGCCCTTCAAGAGCTTGGCGACGGTCAGCGGCTCGGCGGCTTCTTCCACCTTGATCAGGATGGCACGATCGGCGCCCATGGCGAGCGCCGTGCGCAGGGTTTCCTGCGCCTGCTGCGGACCAACCGAAACGACGATGATCTCTTCGGCCTTGCCGGCTTCCTTCAGACGGATCGCTTCTTCAACCGCGATCTCGTCGAACGGGTTCATCGACATTTTGACATTGGCGAGTTCGACGCCCGATCCGTCAGACTTGACGCGGATCTTGACGTTGTAATCGACAACCCGCTTAACCGGGACGACTATCCTCATGGCTTCTTCCTCTCGATCATGATCGACGCGGCCTAGGCCTACATCCGGGCGCGCAGGGCATCTGGGTCGTAAGGAGACTCTGTAATGACACGTGCCTTTCGCATCTCCCCAAGGACAGGCACCTCAAGCTCCGTGCCCGGAGTGCCTAGTTCGACAGGCAGGAGCGCAAACGCGACGTCGTGACCGAGCGTATAGGCGTACCCTCCTGAGGTTATTCGCCCAACGAGCTTGCCATCATGGTAGACGCTCTCAAAAGCAAGCGCGCTCGCATCGTCCGTTTCGATCGCGATCGTAAACGTCCTGCGAAATACCCCTTCTTCCTTTACCTTGACCAGGGCATCGCGACCGATGAAGTCACCCTTGTCCAGCCGGATAAAGCGGTCAAGGCTGCTTTCCCATGCAGACAGCTCAGGGTTCATGTCGCGGTACATTGCGCGGTAGGATTTTTCCAGCCGCAGCGATTCCAGTGCATGCAAGCCGATCAGACGCAGGCCATGGGGCTCGCCGGCAGCCAGGATCGCTTCCAGAAGATGCCGCTGGTAGGCCAATGGGTGATAGAGTTCCCAGCCCAGTTCGCCTTCATAGTTGACGCGAAGCAGGCGGACGTCTGTTGCAAGGGCAACCGTGCCTGAACGGACGCCAAACCACGGAAATGCCTCGTTGGAAAGATCAATTTCCGTCAGGGATTGCAGAACGTCGCGGGCCTTGGGCCCAACCACGGTGAAGCAGCCACGTTCATTCGTCGCGTTGCGCAGTTGGACGCTGCCGTCCTTTGGAAGCAGCCTGGACAGGTCATCGAAATTCCAGCGCTCGGCGCTTGGCGTCGAGATGAGGTAGAAGCTACCATCCTCCAGTCGCGAAACGACATACTCGGCCTGAACGCCTCCTCGCGGCGTTAGTTGATGGCTCAGATTGACGCGGCCCACCTTCGGCAGGCGGTTCGCCAGGATTCCGTCGAGCCAGGCTTCAGCACCTGGGCCGCTCACCTCGAACTTCGTCATGGGCGTCATTTCGACGAGGCCGACTGCATTGCGCACCGCATGCACCTCTTCGCCAATGATCCTGCCCTTCTCGGTCCACCTCCAGCTATACTGGTTCTTGGCCTCGATGCCGCCGGTCGCAAACCAGTTGGGCATCTCCCAGCCGTTCAGCACGCCCCACACGGCGCCAAGCTGCGTCAGGCGGTCATAGGACGGTGCCGTCTTTTGCGGCCGCGCGGCGGGCATGTCCTGGCCGGGATAGTGCTGCTCGGCATGGGTGCCCCAGGCTTCGCGCACCTTTTCACGGGTCCAGTTCTTGTTGGCATAGTCACCGAAGCGGCGTGGATCGAGACTGGACGTGTCGATGCTGTTGGAACCCTCTACGATGCGTTCGGATAGGTAGTAGCCGATCGCCCCTCCCCAGAGGATGCCGCCGGGAACGCCCTCCGCAAGCCAGACGTTCTCGAGCCCCCATGCCGCTCCTACCAGCGGCAGCTCGTCGGCTGTCATCTGGAAGGGACCGCGCACGTTGGCCTTGATGCCCGCGCGTCCAAGGGCTGGGACCAGTTCCATTGCCTTTTCCCAGTTCCAGGAAACGGCATCAAAATCTTCTTCGACCAGATCTGCGCCAAACCACTCCGGCACGCCGTTCTCAGCAAACAGCTTGAGATGCTCGGTCCGCTCGTACGGGCCGAACATCAGCCCGTCGCCTTCCTCGCGCAGGTAACCCTCGAAAGCCTCGTCGCGCAGGATCGGCATCTCCGGCAGTCCCGCCCGCTTGCGTTCGACAACTTCCGGGACAGCATCGGTGATCCAATACTGGTGCAGGATCGGAATGGCGGGGATATCAAGGCCGAGCATAGCGCCGGTTTGGCGGGCATAATTGCCTGTCGCCGAGATGACGTGCTCGCAGACGATGTCCCCATTGCTGGTCTTGATCTTCCATTCCCCGTTGGGCAGGCGTTCGAAGCCCCTGACCTCCGTGTTGAGGTAGATTTTCGCGCCTAGGTCCCGCGCGCCTTTCGCCATAGCCTGGGTCACGTCAGCCGGGGCGATATGGCCATCGTCGGGGTGGTAGAGGGCGGCAAGAATGTCGTTGTTGTTTTCAAGCAATGGCCACAATGCGCGCGCTTCGTCGGGGGTGACAAGTTCCGCCCGGATCCCTTGTGCGGCGGCGACGCTCATATAGCTCTTGTACTCGTCCAGCCGGTCTCGCGTGTTCGCGATACGCAGCTGCCCGCATTTGTGCCAGCCGACATGCTGCCCGGTTTCGGCCTCGAGGCCTTCGTAGATTTCGATCGTCTTGGCGATCATCCGTCCGATGTTGATGTTGCGTGCATAGGAGGGGATGAGGCCTGCAGCATGCCAGGTCGAGCCAGCTGTGAGCTGGGTACGCTCTAATAGCGCCACGTCTGTCCAGCCGCGCTTGGCCAAGCCATAAAGAATAGCCGCCCCGACACATCCACCGCCGATTACCACAGCGCGAGCATGAGTTTGCATCCATCAGTCCTTTTTGTAGGTTGATGGCAATCTACGGGGGGCAAGTGCGAGTGTAAGCTTGCAAAGCAGTGCTAAGCTTCATAACCTCACGTTATGCATCGCCTTCGCTCCCTTATCCCCTCCGCCAACTATCTTTTCGTGTTCGAGGCTGCGGCCCGGCGGAAGAGCTTCACCGGTGCGGCACAGGAGCTGAATGTCAGCCAGCCTGCCGTGAGCAAGACGATCAGGCTTCTGGAGGAAGCGACAGGTCTGCGGCTGTTCAGGCGTGACCATACGAGGCTGGAGCTGACTGCCGAAGGGAAGCGTCTCTACAAGGAGACGCAGGAAGCCTTCGATCACCTTCACATGGTCATTTCGACTCTCCAGAAGAAACATTCGACCGACATTGTCCGCGTATCGTTCTCGGCTTCGTTCGTGCAGCTGTGGCTTCTTCCGCGCCTCAAGGGCTTCAAGGCGCGTCACCCTGACGTTTCGCTGCGGATCGAGGAAAGCAGCCGCGACGATCAAGATCTGGTCGAGGAGGACATCGACCTTTCAGCGCGCCTTGGACTTGGAAACTGGCCTGGTGTGAATGTATGGTCTTTGGCAAGCGAAGAGGTCATCGCCGTCTGCAGCGCGGACTACCTCCGCGAACATGGCCCAATCCGCGAACCTGCCGACCTGCTGAACCATGAACTCCTTAACTTCGAGGAGCGTCACCGCACCCGAATGGTCTGGCGCGAATGGCTTGAGCGCAACGGCGTACCGGTTCCGAAACTCCGCCAGGAGTTCGTCTTCACCGATGCGCTCGGCTCTATTGAGGCTGCGGTACTCGGCCAAGGGGTCGCACTCGGATGGCGCCACTTGGTGCACGACCACCTCAAAGCAGGCAGGCTGTTATCTCCTTTGACAACCAGCTATCGATCAGGTCAGTCAATATACCTGATCATGCCGGCTCAGCGGTGGCCGAAGCGCGGGGCAGAGCTGTTCCGGGACTGGCTGCTGGAACAGGTTGCCGAAATGGGAAAAAGTACACGGGGCTAAAACCGTTCGCCAACAACGTGGGCTGCCTGCGCACCGGCTTCGTAGTAGGCCTCCTTCATTCTGCGGTATGGCGCCTTCTGCGGTTCCGTCAGGGGCAACGGAAGGTCTTCTTCGCTCAATTCGCCGAGGATATGGCGAGCCAGAACCCGCCCGAACACCGTGCCCGGCGCGATGCCGCGGCCATTATAGCCCGAGAACCCGACAACGTTGGTCGCAAAGCGATGAAAGCGGGGCAAGGCATTGACCGTCATGCCGATGCGGCCATGCCACTCATGCTCGAACGCAAGCTCTCCAAGTTGCGGGAACAGGCGCCTTAGGGAGCGGCGAGCCCAGCCCTTGTGAATGGACGTGCCTGAATTGCGCAGTGCGCCAACGCTGCCAAACACCAGCCTCCCGGCTTTGTCCAAGCGGAAAGAGGAAAGGATTTCCTTCGTGTCCCACACGCCTTCGCGCCCTGGCAGGATCGAAGCCAGCAAGGACGCGTCGAGCGGCTGGGTCGCGAGGTTGAAATAGGGAAGATGCACCTGCTCGCTGCGGACGGTTTCCCAAGGACCGGTACTGTATGCATCCGTCGCGACGACAATCCAGCTGGCAGTCACGCTGGCGCCGTTCGCCGAAACCTTCCAGCCGTTGTCTGCACGCTCGGCTGCGACAACAGGGCTGCCTGTGTGGAGGACGACACCCGCCCGTACGGCGGCATGAGCGAGGCCGCGCACGTAGGCTAGCGGCTGCAGCGTTCCTGCGCGACGGTCCAACAGCGAACCGCTATAGGCACGGCTGCCGACATGCTTTGCAGTTTGTGCTGCGTCGAGGAGTTCGACGGGTGCGCCCCGACGCTGCCACTGCTCAGCGCGTTGCCTAAGTTCGCGCAGCCCCTCTGTCCCAGCTGCACAGTGCAGAGTGCCGTTGCGCTCAAGCTCACAGTCGATGCCATGCTTGTCGATCAGTTGCATCACCGCCTTGGGACCGTTGCCCAACAACTGCAGCAGCCGCTCGCCATGCACTTCGCCAAGCTCGGCAGGGAGGTCGTCAGGCATGACCCACATGCCCGCATTGATCAGGCCGACATTCCGGCCAGCGCCGCCAAAGCCTACCTCGTTCGCTTCCAGAACGACTACACTTCGTCCTGCCTCCGCGAGATGGAGTGCAGCCGACAGCCCAGTATAGCCTGCGCCGACAACAACGACATCAGCCGCCGCATCCTTCAGCAACGGCTCCGAGCCCGGGGCCGGCGGCGCCGTTTCTTCCCACAATCCATGGGAACGTCGATCATTCAGCATGTCTTTTCCTCGCGGGACACTCGAACTGGTCCGGGCCGGCTTCCATTGCGGCTACATTCTTGACCGGCCGAAAGCATAGTCAGTGACCTTCGGTAAGAAGGTGCGGGTTGCATAACCATCAGGCTTGTCACCTACCGTTACACCAGCATTCAAGACGCCGGCCTGATAGTCATCTGCGAACAGCGTATAGGGATGTGCAAGCTCGATACGGCTGGCCTCAGCCAAGTCTAACAGTACGTCGTCGGGAAGGCTGAACGCGAGTGCGGCCATATTGACGTTTAACTGCTCGACGCTCCGGGCACCCACAATTGCGCTGGCAATCGATGGCTGAGACACGGCCCAGTTCAACGCGATCTGCGCCATGCTTCTGCCAAGCGTCGCGGAAGCGTCATGAAGGATCCCAAGGATGCGCTGGTTGCGGTCAGTAAAGAGGCCCAGGCCGCTTCCGGATTGATCGAGCGCCAAACGGCCTTCGCCAGGGTCTCGCCCCTGATACTTTCCTGACAGTAAGCCCATCGCCAGAGGGCTCCACGCTGTTATGCCGAGCCCTAACGCATGAGCCAGCGGCACGAACTCCTGCTCGATGCTGCGTTCAACCAGCGAGTAAGGAAGCTGGAGACAGGCCGGCTGCGACAGACCGTGAAGTTCTGCCCATGTCTGCGCCCTGCCGGGTACATCGGATAACCCCCAGTACCGGATCTTGCCAGCGCGTACGAGATCGTCAAAGCCCCGAATGACCTCTTCGGCCGGCGTGACCCGGTCCCAGGTGTGCAGCAGGTAAAGGTCGATGTAGTCTGTCCTCAACCGGCGCAGCGAAGCATCCACGGCGCGCATCATTGACTTGCGGCCATTGCCGCCAGCATTCGGGTTCCCGGGCTGAAGGCTGTTCGAGAACTTGGTGGATATTACAACCTGGTCCCGAAGCCCGGCTTCGGCCACAAACTGGCCGAGCAGGCTTTCGCTCAGGCCTTCTCCATAGGAATCCGCAGTGTCAATGAAGTTGCCGCCGGCCTGTACGTAACGCTGGAAAATGGATCGTGCTGTTTGTTCGTCAGATCCCCAGGCGCCCTTGATCCCCCTGATGCCTTTGTTCCCGAAAGTCATCGTGCCAAGGGCCAGCCTGCTTACACGCAGGCCTGAGCGCCCCAGGTGATAGTAGTGATCAATCGCCATCGCCAAGCTGTCCCGGTCGACCTGCGTTACATCCGGCCATCATAGCGGCGGCGCGCCACGCTCTGCTGCACGTAGTTGATCATCGTGACGAAGTCGAAAACCGGCTTGCCCGTCGCAGTCTGGATGGCATGCGCGTAAGGCGGTAGATCGCTGCACTCCAGCAAGATCGAGCGAACATCAGGGCTCTCCTCCACCAGCTGGCGCGCCACGGCGGTGACCTCCTGCTCTATCCGCCCACTGTCGAGCGTGCCTTTCTCCTCGAGGATCGCTTCGCGGAACTCCGTCTGGCCTTCCATGCCCGCGATCGCCAAGGGGATATGCGCCGGTACGTTGCTGGCCTCGAAGTGCCTCGGCGTCAGGCGAGATGCGTTAGCAGTGATGATGCCAACGGTCCCGCCAGTGACGGCATGCATGAAGGGTATCTGGATCAGGCTTGACAGGAAGACGGGGATTTCGACGGCTGCGGCCACTTCCTCCTGGAAATAGGCCATGAAACCGCATGCGCCGGTGATCGCTTTTACACCCCGGTCCTGCAGCTCCAAAGCCGCTTCGATGAACACTTCGCGGAGCGCGGGGTCGCGTTGATTGAGGAGCCGGTCGATCGAGGCACCGCGTACTTCCTGAAAGCGTACCGGGAAGTCATAGGTCGTCGCGTTCCCGACGTTTCCAGGAACGCAGGGGTATGCGGCATCCAGGATCAGGATGCCGATGGACTCGCCATACCAAGACTGCGTCTTGCGCAAGACCGAATAAACAGCCATCCCGATATCTCCGGCAGCATGCTCTGGTTGAAGAAAGGAGAGGCTGGCTGCCTCCCACGAAGTCTCTATTGAAGCAGGCGTGCTTCGCCTGTGTCGCCAGCCGTGCCATCCAGCCCATAGGACTTAAGGATTTTCACGATAGTGCCATCCTCATGCATTGCCTTGACCTGGGCATCCAGCGCCGCTCCCAGCTCTGTGGCTTTGAGCGCATATGGGAACGCGGCCTGGGCTGCTTCCTTAGTAGCCTTCACGCGATCATCGGGTTCCGCGGCCTTGACCTGATAACCCTTCAAGGCACCCTTCTGCTCGGCAACGACCCCCGTAGAGTAACCATCGACTGCCACGTCGATACGGCCAGAGAACAGGTCCTGCTGCATGTTGACGGAGTTCGGATACAGCTTGAGCGAGGAACCGAGAAGCGCCTTAAGGTCGGCCACCCACAGGTAGCCCTGCACGGTCCCGACCGACTTGCCTTCGAGGTCAGAAACCTTCGAAAGACCGTCCTTCGAATAGATGCCCATCTGGTCGACGTAAAGCGGCGCTGAAAGGTTCATGGCCTTGGCGCGTTCTGCGGTACGGTACCAATCACCTGTGGTGATGTCAGCCTGACCAGATAGGACATACTGGATGGCTGCTGCAGGATCGACGGCGACCGCCTTTACGGTCAGGCATTCGCGTTTCGCGAATTCCGCGGCAATGTCGCCATCGATGCCCTTCATCGCCCCGGCCTCGTCAAGAAAGGAATGAGGCGCATAGGTGGTCACTGCAACAGTCAGGGTTCCAGACTCAATCGTGCTGAATTGATGCGCGGGCTTGCAGTCCTGCGCCGCAGCAAACTGGGCAGAAAGCAGCATCGCCCCGGCTGCTGCGGCAAGAAGAAGCGAGGTCTTCGACATAGAAGAGTTCATGGCAGATCTCCTTTCAAAGGTTATTCAACGTTCAGCGTAACGGCCTGCACGCTTCTCCACGTGCCCGACGAGGATGGCTGCCGGGACCGAAACAGCAGCGTAGAGGCACCCCGCCGCAAGAAGGACAGGGAAGTAGCGGAACGTGCCCGAGCCGATTTCATAGGCGCGGCTGACCAGTTCCGGCAGTGCGATGGTGAAGCAGAGCGACGTGCCCTGGAAGATCAGAATAGAAAAGCCCAGAAGAGGCGGCAAAGCGACCCGGAGTGCCTGCGGCAGGAGAACGTAGCGCAGTTCGTCAACCCCAGTGAGGCCGATCGCCTCGGCGGCATCCCGTTGGCCGCGTGGTATTGACTGGAGGCTCGCGCGGATAATCTCGCTCGTGTAAGCGCCCGTGTTCCAGGCAAGCGCCACCACGGCTGCCGTGAACGAGCCGAGCGTCAACCCCGTGGCCGGCAAGCCAAAATAGATGAACTGCAGCAGCACGAGTGCAGGGGCGCCGCGGCCAATTTCGACTAGCACCAGCGAGACCGTCTTGAGTATCCTGCTTCGCGCTATGACCCCGAGCGCGAGGAGCAAGCCGAGCGGCATGCCGAACAGCAGGCTTAGTGCGGCAACCTGCAGGCTGATCGTCAGTCCCGCAAGAAGCTCGGGCAGCCAAGCAACGAGTTCTTCGTAAGCTGGGAGCATCAGGCTGCCACCTTCGATCGGAGATAGGCGTCTGCAGATCGCGACAGCCACGCAACTGGCAAGCTAAGGACAACGTAAAGCAGGCCGACAACGGCAAAAACTTCTAAACCCTGGAAGGTCAGCTGGGATAAGCGGTTGCCCTGGAACGCGAGTTCCGCCACGCCGATCGTAGACGCGACGGCCGTCTCCTTCATGAGGCCGATCAAGTAGCTCGCTGCGGACGGGAGAGCAACGCGGAGCGCCTGCGGCGCGATGATGAAAGCGACCGTGCTTAGGCGGCCTAGATCAAGAGCGTTGGCTGCTTCCCACTGCCCGTGGTGTATCGATTTCAGCGCCCCTCTATAGATTTCCGCCATATTGGCCGCAGCAATCAAGCCCAGCCCCGTCAAGGCCGCGACAAAGGGGCTGATCGGGAAGTAACTCATCCCCAGGCCAAAGAAGATGATGAACAGCCATAGCAGGGGCGGGATACCGCGCACGACCTGGATCAGTGACATGGCAAAAAGGCGCAGCGGCAGGAACTGGCTTTCCCGAGCCGCGAGCAGCGGCACTGCAACGATGGAGCCTATCAGGAATGCGCCGAGCGTCAGGGCGACTGTCCAAGGCAGGCCACGCAGAATGACGAATATATCCGCTTGGCTCATCGATCATGCACCGCACGCAGGAAACGCTTTGTCCTCTCTTGCTGGGGCTGGCGCATGACCTGGTTCGACGAGCCTTTTTCGACAATGTCGCCATCGGCCATCATCATCACCGTGTCGGATACGTTTTCCGCGAAACCCATCTCATGCGTCACGACGATCATCGTCATGCCGCTGTCGGCGAGCTCGCGCATGACGGCAAGCACCTCAAGACCGAGCTCAGGGTCCAGAGCCGATGTGGGTTCATCAAAGAGCATGACTTCCGGGTCGAGCGCGAGCGCTCTTGCGATCGCTATGCGTTGCTGCTGCCCACCTGAACAGCGGCCGGGATGCTGGCCGGCTTTATCGGCCAAGCCGACACGGCTGAGAAGCTGCATCGCACGCTCTTCCGCCTCTGCACGGCTCCGGCCAAGTACGCGTTCCTGGGCAATGCTGACATTTCGCAAGACAGTCATGTGCGGGAAGAGATTGAAGGACTGAAATACCATGCCCACCCGACGCCTGAGCTTGGAAAGTTCAGCCCTTTCGACTGGCATCGATGCGTCGATCGTAGTGGGGCCAATGGTGATCGTCCCCCCGTCTGGCCGCTCCAGGTAATTGATGCAGCGAAGCAGCGTGCTCTTGCCGGAACCGCTCGGCCCGATGATGGCAAGCACTTCGCCTGGCCTAACATCTAGGTCGATCGCATCGAGAACGGTGTGTGCCCCGAAATGCTTGCTTAATGCACGAAGCCGGATGACCGTCCCGTTGCTTCCCTGCTCCATCATGATGCCGCCGTTGCTACGATCCTGCGATGACTGCGGGGGATCCGCAAGGTACAGCACTGCGCCATCCATCTACAATCTCCTCCGCCGGGCAGGCACCCTGCCTATCCGAAGCATGACGCACACATGGCTTTTTGAGCTTGCATTCCATGAGCCTCGCAGCCCTGGAATGTCTTTGTTCCCACGTCTTGAGCCAGACTAAACGCCAATGCCTAGACGGAGCAGGGCATAAAAGATCGATCCCGACCTAACCTGAAGTTATGGGTGAAGCACCATTTTCAAGATTGCGGGTGCGGTTACGCTGGAACTGGCTCGCAATGTCATCGCCAACAATTACCAAGAACGAGAGCCTCGTTCCGATCCTTGAAGCGTTCAACCCGCGCGATTGCCAGGTTGGCAGGTCAACGCCATGATCTGCCGCCCCAAGGAGTTGGACCGGACTGCCACTCGCTAGGACTAGCTCGCTCGCAACTTCCTCTCAGCCGTGGGCCTCATGGCCGCGGTCGCGTTCTGGCTTTGAAAACATTATGCTTCTTCAACCGAGGAGAGAACCATGGCCGTCAAACGGATTATCGCCAATATCGCTACGCCCTATCCTGATGCTGCTCGGTCATTCTATTGTGACATATTGGGCCTTGAAGCTGTCATGGATCATGGCTGGATGATCACGTTTGCTGCGCCGGCAATAGATGGCAGGCCGCAGGTTAGCTTTGCCAGCGAAGGAGGTTCTGGAACAGCTGTTCCCGATCTATCTGTCGAAGTCGATAACTTTGAAGAAGTCCAGCAGCGTGCCGAAACAGCTGGGCTTGAAGTTGAGTATGGTCCGACCGATGAGCCCTGGGGCGTAAGGCGCTTCTATGTCCGCGACCCGTTCGGACGCCTTATCAACGTCCTCAGCCACGGTCACAACGCTGTAGTCGATTGAGTCTGAACCTTAACGAAGGAATTTTTGAGAGAGCCTTCGTCACAGCATGCTGTCAACCGAATGCGGTTGAAGTGGAAATTCGTGAAAAAAGCGGCGACTTACGTTCGCCGAAAAGTGATACGGAACACTGATCCACCTCCCTCTCTAGGACGGTAGCTTGCTTCTGCATCCATACCGTTGGCCAAGGTCTTGACGATGTACAGCCCTAGGCCAGACCCTCTCGTGCCGTTGAGCGGGGTATTCGTTCCGCGCTGAAACTTACCGAACAACTGCGCACGTTGCTCAACAGGGATCCCAATGCCCCTGTCGCAAACTTCAATGAAGGGCGAAGAGCCTCCGCTCGCTCTTAGTTCCACAATTGAAGAGAGCGGAGAAAACCGTATGGCGTTGGAAAGGAGGTTGTCGAGTATCTGGGCAAGGTCGTCCTTTTCCACGAACGCTTCTGCTGCTGGCGGTTGGAGAGCCAAGATGATTGTTATACCGCTGTGTTCGGCGATAGATCGAGCGCGTGCGGCGGCCGAGCGAAGCGACTGACCGAGATCGCTGCGCTGGAGCTTTCCAAACTGCTTGGTCTCAGCTTCGTGCGCTTCAAGTATTCGGCCAATTAATGCCTGCATGCCGGCGATGCTGTTTCTTGCTTCACGCAAGATGCCTTGCCATCCTGCTTTTGTATGGGGTGGGCGCGTTGAGGCAAGATCCAGCAAATTGCCTAGGCCGTACAATGGACTACGCAGATCATGCGCAGCAACGGCCATCAGGGAATTGAGCTCAATGTTGCTCGCATGCAAACGCGCGTTGACCTTCTTAAGTGTTGCGTTCTGTTCTGCGATCTGGCGCTTTTGCCGCTCGTCCGTTTGTTCTAGGTGGTTCAGGCCCCAACGCCCCATGGTCGCGAAAGAGACGGCGAGTATCGTATTGAATATGCCATTGATTTTGTCGAACGGGCTCAAATGTGTGAGCAACATCCAGGTGACATAGACAGCAAGGGTACTAAGACAAAGCGCTAGAAAGCGGCGAGGTGGTATCAGGAAGAATACGGCGCAAGCCATGGCTGTAAGGCCGTAACCGGAAGCCAACCGACCTGTCATGGAAATGAAGTACCCGAGACTTTGTGATGCCAGCAATACGAAAAGGATGAAAATGTCCGGCAATCGTTTGGAATGCTGGCTGCCGTTTCGTTGAACATGGCGGGCATACAGGATGAAGCCTAACGCGATTGCTGCGAGTGCTAGGCATAACCATGCCATCTCAGGAATGCCTCTGTACCGGCTGAACGATGCTTCAACAGCGGCAACCAGGATTGCCAGTAGGCCAACGGCTTCCATGCGGCGCAAGTTCAGACGAAGTCTGCGATGCGGATGATCAAGAAGATCACCGCCGGCTGGATCGAGCAGGCGGCGCCAATCGGTGACGGTCACTTTCATCGCTTAGCTGTTGCCCTCAACATGCTCGCGAGCAAGAGCTTGAAGATCGCGCATCGCGCCTAGCTTGAACTTGACCTTCAGACGCTCGCAGTAGGTGGCCACGGTCTTGATTGACAATCCTAGGGCGTCCGCAATCTCTCGGCTGGAAGTTCCGTTTCCAACCAGGCGGAGGATCTGCAATTCACGATTTGAAAGCGCATCGATGTTCGGCTTTACCGACATAGATGCCTCACTCTCGCCTCGCTCAGTCAGGCGGGACCTAACGTCTTCACTCACATAGATCTGGTTTCGCGCAATCATCCCAAGGGCTGTCGCCACTCGTTCCAAGCCCTCAGATTTGGCTACATAGCCTTTGGCACCGGCTTGCAGAGCCCGGCGGGCAAACGTCCACTCGCTATGGCTGGAGTAGACTAGGATGCGAGTCTTCGCTGCGATACGGCAAAGATCCTGAACCATTTCCATTCCATCGCGTCCGCCAAGCACCAAGTCGCAAATAATGAAGTCTGGTTGAAGTGCTAGTGTCTGGCTGCGCGCCGCGACGCTGTCTCCCGCCTCGCCACAGACTTCAAACCGGGGATCGCGCGAGAACAAAAAGCGCAGGCCATAAAGGACCACTGGATGGTCGTCGATGATGAGGACACGTGCGCGCATCACAATCGAAGCCTGGACCAAAGATGATGATCAGTCATTCTGCTTGTGACCTGTAATGTAATTAGTCCGCCAATTCTTAGCTGAAAGATCGTTGCAGCCCGTTACGCGGGACAATGCATATGCCTGCGGCCATGATCAACCTGTAGGGGGACCGTCCTTTGAAGAAGCAGTTGTATAGCATTCGCCTTGGATCAACGACGTGCAGCAGGACGGTCAGACTTCCTGGTGCGGTGCCACACGAAGTAGGTCCGGCCAATACGCCACAAGGGCACGAGCCCTTCCAGTTCAAGACGCCTCAAGTGCCTGCACTCTTTGATTTTCAACGTTCCGCCCGGCAGGCGGATGCGGATTGGAAGCATTCTGATTCATCCAGATCATGCTGCCCCCTTCGTCGGGATTGATGACGTTGAAGGAGGCAGGGTGCAGGCAAGCGTAAAATCGAGCCATACACCACTGATCAAAGCCCATCTGTCGGTTGCTAACCTACAAGCTTACATGTTTCCCGTGATCTCAGCCTGCGCCTGTCAGTCATCAGGTCGCGTCAAGAAAGGTTGCAGCCTCGCGACCGCAACTCAGAAAGTTGATCTGCGAAGGTCGGAATGGAGGTCACGCATGGAGTTGAAGTCAAAACTTGGCTTGTAGGTATATAGCCGACAGACAGATCGCCATCTCAAACCTATTCCCGCCGTTTGCCGATCAATGGGAACATGCTTGGCAGCATTTAGCCCCATCTCGTCGGCGGAACGAACAGGCCGATCAGGCGGGGACAGCATGCAACAGCAACACAGTGGATCTGGGTCCAACGCTCCAGCATGCGGAAACAAATTGGTCACTTGCAGGCAGACACTCAAAGTGACTGTACGCGACGCCATTCGGGCGTTTGCTAAGGTTCTTCTTTCAGTGGCTTTGCTGTCGACACTCGTAACTTCGGCGAATGCACTTTCTGCTGGCTGCCAGGCCGTGCAAAACGGTGCGTTAACAGGAACATCGAAAGCGATCCGCTACTCAGGAGATTTTCTTGGTGGCGAGGTCTTGCATATCACGAACGAGTCCGTGGGTTTTAATCGGACGGAAATATCGGTTGATGGAGGGTCGGGGCCTTTTGGCTTTATCAGTAAATTCGATTGGACAATACCTTACAGCAAATACTTCGATTTTACTTTAACTACGGTATCCACTTCTAGCGATCCAGGACAATATAAGGTCACGACAACGTGCAGCGAAGCTGCATCTTCCGTCAGCCTTTCAAGATTGTCGTTTAGCGCCGGGACGCTTGATCCCGCCTTTTCTCCGGATGTCACCGTCTATAAACTGAATCTGCCAGCAGACGTGAGCCAAGTCACGCTGCGGCCTTTTGGAACCTCAGGTACGACTTCAATATTGGTTGGTGGGGAAAGTCTTGCTAGCGGAGCCGAAAGCAAGCCGATCGAAGTTCCTGCAGGTTCGGGCCGTGCAGTCGGTGTGACCGTCAAGGGTCAAAATTCTTCATACAATTTCTATCAGATCACGATTGAGCGCGCACCGCTTCGACAAAATGCAGATCTTATTTCTCTAGAGATTATTGATAAAGTCCTAGAACCAGATGTTTTTTCATCAGATCATCTAACCTACTCAGCTACTTTTGATGCAGATGTCGACAACGTCACGATCAGCGCCGCAGCTGAAGATGACGAGGCCACGGTATCGATTTACGGTCAAACCTTTGTCTTGGGCGGCAGTGTCACCGTTCCCTTGTCAACCGGCTCGAATGTGTTTCCTGTTGTCGTCACCGCACAAAACGGCATCACGACAAAGACCTATAAGATCCAGGTCACGCGTCGTAGTGGATCTAAAGCCACGCTTGACACACTTGAATTGTCAGGCGTCTCGCTGAGTACCTCTTTCCAGCCTGGTCGCCGCTGGTACGATGCCAATGCCGATGAGGGTGTGACGTCGACTTCCATCACAGCAACCACGACGGATCCTACAGACACTATCAGGATCAACGACGTACTCGTTGAGTCCGGAGCATCCTCTCAGCCGATCTCGCTTAAGCTGGGGCAAACGCAAATCATTGTCTGGGTGATAACCTCAACCGGCGCCGGCAGTGGCTACACCATCAACGTCGAACGCGTCGCCCCGAAGTTGACGATCTCGCCTTCAAGTGGCGCGTTAAAAGATGCAGCGTCGGGATCTCCCTACGCGGAGGATATTACCGCGATCGGCGGTTCGGGCGATTACATCTTTACCATATCCAGCGGAGCACTCCCTGCCGGGTTGATGCTTAGCCAAACCGGCTCGATAGAAGGCAGCCCTACCGAATACGGAGACTTCAAGTTCACGGTCACAGTCACGGAAAGAAGCGCGTCCGACGAAGGCCCCTTGCCCGCGAGTGCGGATTATACGCTAACGGTGTCAAAGCCTGATCTGCAATTACTGACTGGGGATGGATCAGGAATGGTCGGGCGCCCTTTTAACCTTGCACTGGAGGCAACGGGTGGCACCAGACCTTACAAAATCTCGGTCTCGTCAGGGGCACTGCCAACAGGGTTAACCTCGTCTGGTTTGAACATAAGCGGCATTCCGACAGGCGGCGGCACCTATGATCTCACGCTCATGGTAACAGACGGCACGCGGAGTCCAGCGCCTTTAACTGCGACCAAGCCAATCAAGTTGGTGATCGCGCCGCCTACCCTCTCTGTCGCTCCGACGATCCTTTCGATCGACGCGGGAGCACAACTGAGCGAACAATTGTACGCCAATCAGGGCACCCTCCCCTACAGTTTCGCACCCCTTGGCGAGTGGGCAGGCTTCACATTGTCACCAGACGGCACATTGTCCGGTACCCAGCGAAAATCGGGAGAATACCCGTTAAAATACCGGGTGACGGACAGTTCCACCGGCTCGGGGCCGTACTCCTTTGAAGAGACGTTGACCATCACCGTGCGGTCGCCCAGAATCCAGTTAGATCCTCTTTACCTTCCCAAGATGACCGTTGGAGCCAACTTCTCGCAGGTATTTTCTGCCACTGGAGGAACCTCCCCTTATGCATACGCAATCTCGGACGGACAGTTGCCGGACGGCATCAAGCTTAATGAGGACGCGCTCGCGGGAACACCTTCGAAAGCCGGCTTCTTTCGTTTCGCAATTACAGCGATCGATGCCGACGGCAACACCTCAGATCCGAGGACCTATGATGTCACAGTGAACGCGCCGACCATTGTGCTGTCACCAACCACGCTATCGGGCGCCAAGATAGGTTTGCCCTTCGAGGAACCGCTGTCTGCTAATGGTGGCCTGCCCCCTTACAGCTTTAGGGTCACGAACGGTTCTTTGCCGCTCGGCATTTCTCTGTCGGCCGAAGGTGCTCTCTCGGGAACACCGACGCAAGGCGGCCTGGCATCCTTCTCCATTACTGCAACGGACAGCTCGACCGGGCGCGGGGCGCCGTTTTCCGGAACGCAAGAGTATAGCTTGGTCGTCGGGGGTGCGACGCTCTCGATCTCACCTACGAGCCTTCCAAATGGCTTGGGGGGCAACGCCTACAGCCAGCAGCTAACCGCAAGCGGCGGCACCAAGCCATATACCTTCAGTGCAGGTACAGGCCTGCCGCGGGGTCTCGCACTTGACGTTGATGGCACGCTGTCAGGCACCCCGATCGAAAGCGGAACATTCTCATTCGCCGTCACTGTGACGGACGATAGTTCCGGTGCTGGTCCTTACAGGATCGTACAAGACTATGTGCTTGTGATTGATGCACCGGGCATCGGCCTGTTTCCGCAAGCTCTGGCGGATGCAAAAGCTGCTAGCGAATTCAGTCAGGTCTTCACAGCGTCAGGTGGAACCGAGCCCTACGCCTTCACGCTGTCCGGCACCTTGCCAACGGGGCTCGCTTTTTCGAAGGACAGGCTGTCAGGCATACCAACAGAGGAAGGGGCCTTTCTAATCACCGTGACCGCCACAGATGGTTACGGCTTCCAGGCCTTGCAAAACTATACCCTCGCAGTGGCACCCCCAACCATCGCTTTGAACCCGTCCACCCTGCCCAAGGGAAGCGGCGGCACTGCTTATTTGACGATCCTTACCGCCTCAGGGGGCTTTTCGCCCTACACCTTTGCCGTTGATGGAAACGTTCCGCCTGGCTTGGCCTTGGGTACGGACGGTAAACTTTCCGGTGTTCCAACGAGTGCAGGCTCGTTTACCTTCACGGTGACGGCAACGGACGACGAGACGTTCACTGGGTCTCAGCTTTATACTGTCGACATTGAGGCACCGGGTATCACCGTCATTCCGCGGACCCTTCCTGCGGCGGTGGTGGCCAGCGCATACAATGAACCCCTAGAGGCCACAGGGGGAACTGCACCCTACACATTCGCAATCTCCGCAGGTGCGCTACCTGAAGGACTGACACTTGAATCCGACGGTTTTCTTACAGGCACACCAACCGATGCCGGAGCATTCTCTCTTACCATCCGAGCCCTCGACGTGAATGGGTTTGCCGGGACGCAGGCTTACACGCTCGACGTGTCTGCACCCACCATCGTGCTGGCACCAGGTTCGCTGCCCGCAGTGACCGGCAGCGCACTCTACCGCGAGACGATCACCGCGTCAGGCGGATTAGGCAATTACAGCTTCAAGGTGACGTCCGGTGCCCTGCCGACAGGCCTTGCGCTTGCGCCTGACGGCACGCTCTCTGGGGTGCCCACGGCAGCAGGCGGCTTCAACTTCACGGTGACGGCGACGGACAGCGGGACCTTTACCGGCTTCCAGGCCTACACCGTAACCGTTGCGGCGCCGGGCATCGCGTTGGCGCCTTCAAACTTACCGGACGCTGTTGTTGCCGCGCAGTTCAGCCAGACGCTCTCTGCATCCGGAGGAGCTGCACCTTACACTTTCGCCCTGGCTTCAGGCTCGCTTCCGGCAGGGGTGACGCTTGCGTCTGATGGCACGCTCAGGGGCGCGCCGACCGAAGCAGGCAGCTTTGTTCTGACAGTCTCGGCAACGGACGCGAATGGATTTGCCGGGTCGCAGGCCTTCACGCTCGACGTTTCCGCGCCCGCCATCATCCTGGCTCCAGGTTCTCTCCCCTCGGCGACCGGCAGTGCAGCTTATGCACAGACGATATCGGCATCGGGTGGGTTGGCGCCCTACAGCTTCACTGTGACGGCAGGAACCCTGCCGCAGGGGCTGGCTCTCGCCGCCAACGGCGTCCTGTCCGGCACGCCTACAGTGTCAGGCAGCTTTGCCTTCACTGTGACGGCCACTGACCACGGCAACTTCACGGCGTCGCAGGCTTACACCCTCCGGGTTGATGCGCCACAGGTTGCGGTCACGCCGGCCTCGCTGTCCAACGCCACGGCTGGCAACGCCTATGCGATAACGTTTGCAGCCTCAGGCGGGGCTGCGCCCTACAGCTTTGCCGTGTCGGGCGGGGAACTGCCGACTGGCCTGGTATTCGACACCGGCGGTCGCCTTTCCGGCACGCCGCAAACGGGAGGAAGCTTCGCCTTCACGATCGAAGCAACCGACGCCAACGGCTTTGCCGCAACCGTAGATCTCTCGCTGACGGTAGATGGCGAGATCCCTGTTGCGCAGAACCAGTCGGCAGCCCTGCTTGCCGGCACCACATCCACCGTCCGGCTGACAGACGGTGCGCGAGGAGGGCCATTTACAAACGCAACGCTGGTTAGTGTATCCGATCCGTCTTTGGGAACGTCGCGGATCGTGCGTTCTGGTTCGGACTATGATCTTGTGTTTGCCGCAGGCGCCGATGCATCGGGTCAGACTGTGGCTACCTATACTCTGTCAAATCAGTTCGCGACCTCTGCGCCTGCATCCGTGACCTTCATGGTGACAGCTCGTCCTAATCCGTCAAAAGATGCCGAAGTCATCGGCTTGGTCAGCGCACAGGTTGAATCCACCCAGCGTATGGCGCGTGCGCAGATCAGGAACTTCCGGGATCGTCTCGAGCAGACCCATGACGAGGAAACACGGCTGCAGGGATCGTTCGGTATCACGCTGGGCGGCGGCCGAAGCGAAGACGACCGCCCACTGTCGTCTTACGCGGAAGAAGAAGCCCGTCGCGGCACTGATCCCGCGACGCTTGCCGTGCTGGGCTATGCCAACGACAGTAAGCCGATTGTCTTGCCGTCTGAAGCGGAAGCGCGTCGCCGCTTCGGCAATGCCGCGCTGTGGACCGGCGGTTTCGTCAACTTCGGCTCTCGCGACAATGACGGTATCGAGCTCGATCAAACGCTGGTCGGCATCAGCGCTGGCGTGGATTACCGCTTCTCCTCGCAGTTCGTTGGCGGCGTCGGCTTTGGCGTCGGCCGCGACAAGAGCGAGATCGGCGACAGAGGGTCGCAAGCAAGCGCCCGCGCCTATAGCGGCGCTGTTTATGGCAGCTACTCGCCCGTGGCCAACATCTACGTCGATGGCGTGCTCGGCTACAGCGACCTGAACTTCGATACGCGGCGAGCCGTGACCGACCAGGATCTGCGGGCGCAAGGCGAGCGCTCGGGCAATCAGGTGTTCGGATCGCTGACGGTCGCCTATGAGCATAAGCAGAACGGCTGGCTGGTGGCGCCTTACGCAGGCTACGAAGGCTCCAGATCCAACCTGGATGCTTATAGCGAGAACGGAGCCGGCATCTTCAATCTTCGCTTCGGCGAACAGCAGGTCACCACGTCCTCCGCGCTGATTGGTTTGAGGCTGGAGAAAGATATCAACCGACTATGGGGCACGCTGACGCCAAAGGGCCGGATCGAGTACTCACACGATTTCGACGGCTCCAGCCGCGTTGGTCTTGGCTATGCCGATCTTGGCGACAACCTACCTTACTCGCTGGACGCGGACGTTTTCAGCAAGGACAACATCACGCTTGTCCTGGGCATAGATGCACAGTTTGCTACCGGATGGGCATTGGGGCTCACCTACAAGACTGAGTTCGGCACCAACGGCAATGCGCAGGACCATAGGATCGAAGCAAAGGTGTCGAAGCGGTTCTGACCTATGAAAGAGGCAAGGTTACAGGTTCGGCCGATTTAGCTTATCCAAGACCTTTATGAGTATGGACACCTTGAGCGAGAATCCAAGGTTCGACTTCCATGACAGCGAGCGCGTCGTTTTTGAAATGGCAGCTTATTGCCCTCCCTGCACGGAAGCGGACGATCTGCTAAGGGCCAGACCCGGCTTGGGAACGCGTTATCTGTGGCAAGTAAACATAGTCGACATCCGGCAAGTTGGAACGCGTTGAACGTAGGATGCCGTCGGTCATCTATCGTCGACCAAAACTGCTGCTACTCCAACCTGCAAACGCGTTCTCCGAACCTCCTCGCTTCTTCCAAGTCGTAGCGACGAAAGGAGAACAAGCATGAGGATAATGCGAGTTTTCCCCGGCTGTCATGGCAGTTGCGGGAGCGAAGACTTCTTGTTGAATGTCGTTGATAGGTTCAAAGTCTACCATTCGCAGCGTGCTTCGTACTGCCTTATCTGGCTGGAAACTGGTCGCACGCGTCTTAGCTCGAAGCCCATGGTAAACGCACCTCCACAGATGTACCCTTCAGACCCTGCGACGCGCCGAGCCTGATCGAGCCACCATAGAGTTCGACGAGTTCGCGAGCGATTGCTAGACCAAAGCCATATCCCGGCACCGTTTCGTCCAGGCGCTTTCCGGGCTCAAGCACGTCGCGCACTGCCTCAGCATTGACGCCAGGGCCGTCATCTTCGATGCGAAAGCAGACTTCGCGCATTTCGCGACTGGCTACAATATGCACGGTTCCGTTCGCCCACTTGAAGGCGTTGTCGATGATGTTGCCGAAGATCTCGTCGAAATCCTGCGCCTCACAGGCAACTACTGATTCTGCGGGAACATCGAGCTCGACCTGGACGAGTTTAGGCGCGTGTACTGCCCGCATCACTTCTGCGAGCTCAACGAGCCGTTCGGTTGCGTCCGTTCTTGCCCGTGAGGTGTCCCCTAACGCCGCCGCCTTGGCGCGCGTGAGATGGTGGCGGATCAGCCTGTCCATGCGCTCTACAAGATCGCGGACCTGCGGATCGGCCGCCGCCGACGGAGCCGCCGCAAGCGTCGCCAACGGTGTCTTCAGCCCATGGGCAAGGTTCGCCACATGGCGGCGCGCGCGAGCGAGAGTTTCGGTGTTTTCGCCCAGAAGCTTGTTCAACTCGGCGGCGAGCGGCATGATCTCGCTGGGCTGGTTTTCGCTTACCTCCTGCCGCCTGCCCGCGCGGATGTCATGAAGGTCCGCTTGCAGCAATTGTAGTGGCCTAAGCCCTAGCCGAACCTGGATGAGCGCCGCGAGCACAAGTGCGACGCCCAGTGCAAGCAGCGCCCAAACCAGCGGCTGCATGGCTTCCCTAAGAGGGCGGCCGATCGCCGGATCGTAGGGTGCGCCAGCAGCAATGATTGTCGCATCGCCGCTTTTTCGAAGCACCCGCCAGTGGATCAGCCGGCCGTCATCGTCGTGGAGGTCGAAGGGTTGGATACCATTTGGATCAACTTTGCGCGCCCGTTCGCTAAAATCAGGTAGCGAGCCAAGAAACTCGGATTCAATGGTTCGGCCATTGCGAGAGACAACCCAGACCCATTTCTCGCGGCGGTCGAAGAACGGGCGGTCCCGGGCTTTCTCCAGGGAGTCATCTCCGTTGGTGAGGCTTGCATCGAGCAGGGCAATCTGCGCATCGAGCCGCCCATCCACCTGCCGCACGACGAAGCGTTCAAGCACGGCATTGATCAAGAAGCCCGCCGCCACGAGCGCTGCGGCAATTGCGACACCCGCCGCAAGAAGCAGGCGTCCGGCCAGGGAGCGGGGCATGAGTGTCATTCGCCATTCACCGCCGTCAACCGATAGCCGTGGCCGCGCACCGTCTCGATCGCTTCGCGGCCGAGCTTGCGGCGCAAACGGCCGACAATCACTTCCAGCGAATTGGAGTCTGTTTCAGCGTCGCCCTCATAAACGCGCTCGGTCAGCTCGCTGCGCGACACCACTATATCCTTGCGCAAGGCGAGCGCGGAAAGAACGCGCCACTCAAGTGCGGTGAGCCGCAACGGTAGGCCGTTCAGCTCGAAGGAGCCGAGCTGGGCATCGAAGACGAGCGCGCCGCAGGCGATGCGGGTAGCGGCATGGCCGGCGGCGCGACGCGCGAGCGCACGCAAGCGCATCACCAGTTCCTCGACGCGGAAAGGCTTGGTGAGGTAGTCGTCCGCCCCGGCCTTGAAGCCCTCGACCTTTTCCGACCAGCCGTCGCGAGCGGTCAAGATCAGGACCGGCAAAGCGCGACCTGCCTGACGCCAAGCGCGCAGTACGGTTTTGCCGTCGATCTTCGGAAGGCCGAGATCGAGCACGGCTGCGTCATAGATGCCGGTATCGCCCAGATGCTGCCCGTCTTCGCCGTTCTTCGCCCAATCAACCGCGAAGTCTTCGGCCCGCAAAGCATCCGCGATGCGGCTTCCGAGCGCTACGTCGTCTTCGAGCAGTAAAACCTTCACGCCCTTTGTTCTCCGATGCATCCGTCGGCTGCGACCTATGCCTGGGCGCTGAACCGAACCTGAACGAGGCAGTTCAGGCTCGATTGCGAGGATCCGTGCATGATCAGCCCATTCGCAACACGAGGAGATATGCCAGTGAGCCCTGAAAACGAGGCGATACAGATAAAGACGGAACGTCCCGCTCCTTCATTGGTCGGAGGCGGGCGAACCAAAGCCGCCCTCTTCGGCATCGGCCTTCTCGTCCTTGGCCTTGCCGGCGGCGCGGGCGCAACGGCCGCTTTGTCGCCTGACGAAAGCACTGTGCTGATGAAGCCGGTTGCCGTGAACACATTGGAAGACGGCACCCGGGCCGCCATCAAGGGCACGGTGGGCGACGTCTTCGGCAACAGGTTCGTTCTGGCGGACCAATCCGGCCGCGCACTGATCGACAGCGGCTGGCGCGGAGAAGGCGGCGATCTCGTCAAGCCGGGTGAGACCGTCACCGTTCAGGGCAGGTTCGATCGCGGCTCGCTTCGCGCCGAGGTTCTGGTCCGCGCCGATGGCGCAGCACAGAGCCTGAAGCCACCCAAGCCCGGTCCGCGTGGCTGGGTCGAACGTCTCGGCCACGGTCATGTTCGGGTAGCGGAAGAGCCGACGCTTCCCTGATCCTGGCAACCTGGCATCAACCCTTCAGCAACGGAGCATCGCAACATGAAGAAACTGATCATCGGGGCACTTGGACTGAGTCTTCTGGCCTCATCTGCGGCCTTCGCACAGGAAGCTGCAACCCCGCCACCGCCACCACCACCTGCCGGGACCGACGTACCTCCTCCTCCGCCTGTGGCCCCTGGTCCTGAAGCTCGTGGCCCGGAAGGAGGTGACAAAGCCAGCCCGCGCGGTGATGACCGCCGCGGCCCGCCAGAACGCGGCCCCAAGGATGAGGCACGCGGGGGGCCTAAGGGCCACGACGGCCCACCGCCTCCGCCACCATCAAAGGCTGCTGAGTTCCGCTTCAAGCGCGGGCCTCTCGAAGTGGCGGTACGCTGCTCGGAACTCGAGCCGATCAAGCCCTGTGCCGATGCTGCCAACCAGTTGATGGACAAGTTTGCAGCCATGCCAGAACCAGGCCTGATGCCCGACGATCGAAGCGCAGCATCAGTTCCGCTTCCTGGCAGCGAGACAGCTCCGGGAACTGGTGGTCCGGCACCGGCGCCGAAGCCCTGATCCGACAAATGCTATGAGGCTGGCCACGTGGCTAGCCTCTTTTCGCTTCCCTGGTGGATGGCAAGCAAAAAGCAGGACCGTTGTATGCGGACAATGAAGTTCAGTTAGTGGACGGCTGGGATGGTTGTCAGCAAAAGGTCGGCCTACCGGATGATGCTCAAGCTTGTTCCCGGTTCGATTTAACCCAACGTAGCGGCACGGAGATTTAACAACTGCAAGCGTGCCGAAAGTGAGCATGGCGGCCTGCAAGTGGCTTGAAAAAGGAATTATACTCTATCGACTTTATAGGGATTACGCGGAACTCTTACGGGAGACTTGTAGGGGGTTCGCATGGTTACGGCATCAACAGGTTTTTCGGCTGATACAGCGGTCTATTACGAGGTCGACGTGCTGGTGATCGGCGGTGGTCCGGCCGGCACTTGGGCCGCGATTGCGGCGGCTGGCCGGGGCGCCAAGGTGGTGCTTGCGGACAAGGGCTTTTGCGGAACGTCGGGTGCAACAGCGCCATCGGGAACCGGCGTCTGGTACGTGCCGCCGGATCCGGCCCGCAGAACCAAGGCGATGAACAGCCGCTGGGATCTAGGCGGCCGGCTTGCCGATCCGGTCTGGATGCGGCGCGTGCTGGACCGTACCTATCAGAACGTCAACCACCTGGCTGAATGGGGTTACCCCTTTCCGACCGGGGTGGATGGGGAGGAAATCCGCACCAGTCTGGATGGTCCCGATTACATGCGCCTGATGCGCAAGCGGGTGAAATCAGCTGGGGTGCGCATCCTCGATCATAGCCCGGCGCTCGAACTGCTGCGCGATGCGTCCGGCGCCGTAGCAGGTGCCACCGGTATCCGCCGCCAGAAAGGCGACACGTGGTCAGTCCGTGCAGGTGCCGTGGTGATCGCCACCGGGGGTTGCGCCTTCTTGTCCAAGGCTCTCGGCTGCAACGTCCTGACCGGCGACGGACATTTGATGGCTGCCGAACTCGGCGCCGAGCTTTCCGGCATGGAGTTTTCTTCCGCCTATGCCATGGCGGTGGATCATGGTTCGGTGACGAAGACGCGCTTCTACGAATGGGCTGAATTTACCTATGCCGATGGTTCGCCGATCCCAGGTGCGGCCTCGAAGGGCGGGCGTTCCAGCATCGCGAAGGTGCTAGGAACGGGCCAGGCGGTCTACGCCCGCTTGAATGCGGATGCTCAGGAGCAGGTGGCCATGCGCCATGCGCAGCCGAACTTCTTTCTGCCTTTGAACCGCACTGGCGTCGACCCGTTCAAAGACCGCTTTCCCATCACGTTGCGGTTGGAAGCAACCGTGCGCGGAACGGGTGGCCTGCGCCTCGTCGACGAAGGCTGCGCGACAACTGTGCCGGGCCTATACGCAGCCGGCGATGCGGCAACGCGTGAACTGGTTTGCGGCGCATTCACCGGCGGGGGCAGCCACAATGCGGCCTGGGCCATGTCTTCCGGCTTCTGGGCGGGATCATCGGCCAGCGACCATGCGCGCCAGGTTCGTGGCCGGTCGCGTGTTGCTACCCGATCAGGTCAAACCGGGCTGACGGAAGGCCGTGGCTCGCGCATCGATGCGTCGTCCCTAATCCAGTCCGTGCGGCAGGAGGTGCTGCCCTACAACCATACCTATCATCGTCATGCCGACCGCCTGAACGCCTCGCTTGATCGCCTCGACACGCTGTGGAGCGACCTGCGCTCCACGGATGCCGCCGATCTCAGCGAAGCCGTTCGTACACGTGAGGGCGTCGCGATGCTTGCGACGGCCCGCTGGATGTATCGTTCCGCACTCGCGCGCACCGAAAGCCGTGGCATGCACAAGCGCGAAGATTATCCCGGCCGCGACGAGGCTCAGCGCCACCACATCATCGCCGGCGGCCTGGACGAGGTCTGGACCTCGACGGCCAATGTGGGCGGACCGGCCGACGAGGTGCTGGCGGCATGATCGAACTCATCAGCGCCAGCCGCTGCACCGCCTGCAACATCTGCGTCACGGCCTGTCCGACCAATGTCTTCGACGCCGTCAAGGGCAGCATTCCGGTGATCGCCCGGAAGGACGACTGCCAGACCTGCTTCATGTGCGAGGTCTGGTGCCCCTACGACGCGCTCTACGTGTCACCGAACGCCGATGGTCCGGTGGACGTGACTGAAGAGCAGTTGGAACTCGCCGGAGCCTTCGGCAGCTACCGGCAGGCTGTTGGCTGGGCAGAAGGCGGACGCCAGAGACCGGCGCCAGAGATCATGCAGCGCTTGCGCGGCTGAAACGGATCGATCCGGCTGCGCGCCGGATTACGACGACAAGGGGATGATGACATGATGATTTCGCGTAGGACGTTCATCAAGGGCGCAGCAGGTGTCGCAGCTGGGATGCTCGCTTCACCTGTGCTAGTGCGTGCGCAGAAGAAGGTTGAGGTAATCCGCCTCGCAGGTCCCGGCAATGCATCGGGACGCCCTTACGGCTCGGGCTCGATCGGCGTGCTTCGGGCGCTGGAACTGCTTGAGAAAGAGTTTGAAGCGGATGGCATTCGCATCGAATGGCAATTTCCGCGCGGCACCGGCCCGGCAATCAACGAGGCGCTGGCAAATGGCCAGCTCGATTTCGCGAGCTATGGCGGTCTGCCCAACATCGTGGGCCGTGGCGCGGGTGTGCCGACAACCGTGATCTCGGCAACAGGCAACTCGCCGACCTATATCGGCGCAAGGCCGGCCGCCCAGATCAAGACGATCGCCGATCTGAAGGGCAAGAAGGTGGCCTTCCAGCGCGGCACGATCTTCGAGCTCTCGTTGTCGCGCATCCTGGAACAGGCCAACCTCACCAACAGTGACGTGGAGATCTACGACTTGCAGGGGGCCGATCAGGTCGCGGCGATCCAGTCGGGCGATGTCGATGCGTTGTTGGGTCAGGGCAACACGGTGCTCGCACTGGTCGACAAGGGTCTGGTTGAAGTGGCCTACAGCACGAAGGGCAGCCCCGCGCCCGGCGCGACCTTCGGTTCCTTCACCGTTCACAATCAATTCCGCGCCGACAATCCGGAGATCACGGAGCGCGTTCTTCGAACCTTCATCGCGGCCTCCCACTACGCCAGCCAGGAAGAGAATCGTGAAAAGCTGTACGACATCTTTGCCCTGACAGGTTCGCCGCGCGAAACTTACGTGCGCGACTATGAAGGCGACGCACTCACCGACCGCAATTCGCCGCTGCTGGATGGCTTCTACCGGGCCAACATCAAGGCTGGTCTCGACTTCACGGTCGCGCAGCGCCTGGTCCGGCGTCCGTTTGATCTCGATGAATGGATCGACGACAGCCTGCTGACGAAGGTCATCGCCGATCTCGGCTACCAGACTGTCTGGAACGCCCGGGATGCAGAAGGAAAGAAGGTCGGCTGACGGCTGACCGTAACTCCGCCAATCCACTCAGCCGCAGGAGACCTTCGTGATGTCGGAGATCAGCTACAAGTCGCCTCTTGCCGCCACCTTGAGCGGCCGCTTCGCCGATAAAGCTGCGATCGCATGGGGGCGCCTGCGCGACCACGCCACGGCGATTGCACTCGGCCTGGTTGTGCCACTCGGCGTTCTAGCCTTATGGTCTTATGCGGTTCAGCAACAATGGCTGGCAGAACAGATCCTGCCGTCGCCGTTGCTGGTGTGGGAGACCTTCTTTGATCTCCTCGCCACCGGCGAACTGCAGCGTGAGTTGCTGGTCAGCCTTGGCCGCGTCGTAGCGGGGCTTGTCGCGGGCGGTGGTCTGGGGCTTGTGGCTGGACTGAGCTTCGGCCTCTGGCGTCCGCTAGACATCTATGTGTCGCCAACGATCCGCGCCATCTGTCTCGTGCCGTCACTTGGCTGGCTGCCCTTCTTCATGCTGATGTTCGGCATCGGCGAAGCGCTCAAGATCATCCTCATCGCCAAGACCTGCTTCCTGCCGCTGATGGTGGCGTCCTATGAGGGCTTGCGCAATCGTCCCCGCAAGTATGACGAGGTGGCAGCCGTCCTTGAACTCCCCTGGGCAACGCGCGTCGGCATCGTGATCTGGCCTTCCATCCTGCCATCTATTCTCACCGGCCTGCGTCTTGCTTTGTCCAAGGGCTGGAAAGCCCTGATCCTGGTGGAGATGATCTCGTCGGCGGCCGGCATCGGCTATCTCATGATGTGGGGCCGCAAGGCGTTTCAACTCGACGTCGTTTTTGCCACGATCATCGTCATCGGACTCGTGGGCTGGCTATTGGATTGGGCGCTGCTGAAAAGCCAGATGCGGGCCACCGGCTGGTCTTTCAAGGCCGTGGGTTAGGAGGCCGCCATGAGCGACACCGTCGAGCGTCCTGAAACCGGCCTGTTCTGGAAAGCCCTGCTTCTCCCGGCGGCGTTGATCGCCCTGTGGGCTGCGGCGGATGCGGCCGGATGGTCCAACCGCGATCTGTTTGTTTCGCCGCTGCAAGTCGTACAGTCCGCGATCGCCGGCTTTGCCGATGGAAGCCTGTCGGGCGCCACGGCAGCCACCCTGTTGCGCGCTTTGGCAGGCTGGATCATCGGCGCCGGCGCGGGCCTCCTTGTCGGCACTTTGATCGGCATCTCGGGCCTGGCACGCGGCCTCTTCAATCCCACGATCAACAGCCTGCGCCAGATCGCCTTGTTTGCTTGGATCCCGCTTCTGTCAGCCTGGTTCGGCAATGGCGAGACAATGAAGATCACGCTGATCGCGCTCGGAGCCTTCTTCCCGATGGCGCTGGGCGCGCAAGCGGGATGCCAGAACGTGCCGGAAGGCTGGCGTGAGGTCGGCAAGGTGCTGGAACTCAGCCGCCGGGATACGCTGCGCTCCATCATCCTGCCGGCTGCCATGCCCTCCATCGTCGCTGGCGCGGAACTGTCGCTCAACGTGGCGTGGCTCGGTACGTTCGGCGCCGAATATCTGATCGGCACCGGCTACATCAACGGCATGGGCGATGGGCTGGGCGCATATCTCGCCGCCGCACGCGAATATGCGCGGATGGATCAGGTCCTGCTCGGCGTTCTTTTCCTCGGCCTGATCGGCGTGACGCTGGATCGGCTCGTTATCGGTTTTTCTAGGAAGGCTATTCCGTGGCACAGGCATTAAGCACGCGCGCTCCCGCGACCGAACCGGAAATAGGCGATGTCGTCGGCTCGGTGGAGATCAGGAACGTGTCCAAGACCTTCAGGGTCAAGGACCGCGAGGTTCACGCTCTCGACGACGTGTCCTTGTCGATCCGTCCACGCGAGTTCATCTCCATCGTTGGCCTATCAGGTTGTGGAAAGTCTACGCTGCTGCGCTTCTTGGCCGGGCTCGATACGCCGGACAAAGGCACGATCACCGTTGATGGCGCGGCGATTGCCGGACCGAGCTTGAAGCGCGGCATCGTTTTTCAGGATCACCGCCTGCTTCCCTGGCTTTCGGTGGAAAAGAACATCGGGCTTGCCCTGCGCACTGTTCTAGGAACGGCCGCCGAAAAGGCTGCACGGGTGGCGGAACTGATCGACCTCGTCGGTTTGAGCGGCTTTGAGTCCGCGCTGCCGCATCAGCTCTCGGGCGGCATGTCGCAGCGCGCCTCGATCGCGCGCGGCCTCGCGCCACGTCCGCCGCTTCTGCTTCTCGACGAACCGCTCGGCGCGCTGGATGCCTTGACCCGTGCACGACTGCAGGACGAGCTTCTCCAAATCTGGCAGCAGGAACAAAGCACGGTGATCATGGTGACCCATGATGTGGAGGAAGCCATCGTTCTGTCCGACCGCGTGATCGTTATGCAGCCGCGCCCCGGCAGGGTTCGCCGCATCGTCGATGTGCCCGGCCAACGCCCACGACGCCGCAGCGATCCTGATTTTGTTGCAGCGCGGGCGGAGATCGCGGATCTTCTGGAAACGTGAGGGCCTCACCCAGATCACGCAGCCGCTGACAATCTTGGCCATCGCGTGCTTGCTCTTGAGACCACAGAGAGTAATCCACGCCGCGGCTTGCTGGACAGTGCCATGAGCGCGAGCGTGCAAGGCGCTTCAGCAACACTAGGAGAACGCCTGCGAGGAACGGCCAGAGCCAGTCAAAGCCCGTATCAGGGTTGCGGCATGGACCGATGGACCAGCTGCGGCAACCAGTGTGACTACCGTCGTATAGAGGCTGACCATGCACCGAGCAGACGCCAAGCATAGGTGGTTCGAAGCAAGGCCGAGCCGCAGCTCATCACTCCAGCAGAACCGAGCTGTGCAATGCGGCTCAATAAGCGTTCGAAATCCTTGACATAGGCGCAGGTCGGCGAAGCCGCGTTGTAGGGAACGATGCCTGTTCAAAAAGAGGTATAGTCAAAGCGATCTGCTAGGTTTACCGCCGGCAACAGCGCGACGATGGCGGTAGCTGATTGGCGTTGAGCGCCCAAGTCGCCGGCCGCTCATCGACAACTTCTGGGCGCCAAGCGCGTTTTCCAAGCTCTAGCATCAGGCGACCGATCTGTTCGGTGATGCCTCCGTGGAACGGTCAATTAACGTAAGGATCTGTGACCCTGGCGGTAATTTGCATGCAGTCACTTGAAGCCAGCCCACTCAGCGACGTGACCTCCGGCATTTCACAGCGACCGTCCAAATAGTTAGTTTCCTTCTACGTTCTTGATTTCAAACGCATGCAGATGCCTGGTTTGCGCGATCGTCAGAGATATTATTGGAATAATCATCCTCCAGAACATCGATCATGGCGTCCCGCAAACTTGTCCTAGGCACCATCCTGTATCCAAGCGGGCACCATGTGGCGGCATGGCGTCATCCCTCGACGTCGGCCAGCGCCAATGTGGATGTCGACCACTACATCCGTTCGGCACGGGCAGCGGAGGAAGCCGGCTTCCACATCGCGTTCATCTCCGATCGCCTGGGCATTCCGCAAAGCCGGGCAGAGGCCTTGCAGCGCGTCGATGAATGGTCTCACGGTTTCGAGGCGCTGACACTTGCCGCTGCTGTCGCCACGGCCACAACGCGCATCGGCGTGATCGCCACAGCCTCTACGAGTTTCAACGAGCCGTACAATCTGGCGCGTCAGCTTGCTTCGCTCGACCTGATCAGCAAGGGCCGCATCGGCTGGAACATCGTGACGTCTTCGCTTGAGCAAGAGCGCGAGAACTTCAATCCGATACCGAGCTTCGATCATGCCGACCGCTATGAGCGCGCATCGGAATTCGTGGAGACCGTTCTGGCCCTGTGGGAAAGCTGGAACCCCGACAGCATTCTTCGCAACAAGCAAAGCGGCGTCTTCCTCGGGCCCGACGCGCTCAAAAGCGTGGATCATGAGGGTCGCTTTTTTCGAAGCAAGGGTCCGCTGAACGTCATTCCTTCCAGCCAGGACCACCCGATCCTTGCTCAGGCCGGTTCTTCCGATGCGGGCAAGGCGCTTGCAGCAAGGACCGCCGACGTCGTCTTCACGGCTCAACCGGATTTGGCGGCCGGCCGTGCCTTCTACCAGGACCTGAAGCAACGCCGCGGCGCTGAAGGCCGCTCATCCGATCATCTCCTGGTGCTGCCGGGCATCTTTCCCGTTGTCGGTCGAACGAGGGCGGAAGCGGAGGACAGATACGCCACGCTGCAGGACCTCATCCAGCCGGAGGTCGCTTTGTCTCTCCTGGAGACCTATCTGGGCGATGTCGATCTTTCCGGCGTCGACATCGATGGGCCGCTGCCTGATCTGCCGCAATCCAACTCCATCCGCAGTCGCCAAGGCCTGTTAACCGGCCTTGCGCGTCAGGAGGGGCTTTCCGTGATTGGACTGGCCCGCCGGATCGCCGGCGCGCGCGGTCATTGGCAGGTCATCGGCACGGCGGAAGACATCGCAGGCCAGATGGAAGACTGGTTCACCGCGGGCGCTGCCGACGGCTTCATGGTGCTCCCGCCAACCTTCCCCGATGGACAGGACGACTTCATCCGCGATGTCGTGCCGCTGCTGACCCATCGCGGCCTTTTTGAGCCCGATGTCACGGCTCGAACGCTGCGGCAACGCCTGAACCTGCCACGTCCGCTTCGGATGAACACCAAGACAGAGCGCAAGAGCGCCTGACCAATTCAAGATCAACGCATCAGCCAACTGGATCTTCAAAAATGCACTTCGCCTCTAAGACCACTCTTGTCGCTTCTCTTCTTCTTGCTGCCTCCTGGTCGGCGGCCAGCGCAAAGCCGATCACGGTCGTTGATCCCGGTTATGCGACTGCCCAGGGAACGGCCTATGTGGTCAAAGTCCTGCTTGAGGATCAGCTCGGCAAGGAAGTTTCGGTCGTCAACACGACGTCTGTCCCGGTGATCTGGGAAGCGCTGAACCGCAACAATGGCGAAGCCGACATCTGGACCGATGTCTGGCTGCCGAACCAGAAGGCGCTTGTCGATCAGTACGCTAAAGAAGGCGGCTCGGTAAAGCTGGCCAAGAACTTCTATGCCGGCACGCAAGGCTATTGCACGACAAAGGCCATTGCCGACAAGCACGACATCCACTCCGTTTACGATCTTTCCGACCCGAAAAAGGCTGCCGTCTTCTCGGCGGATAATGAAGGCAAGGGCAGAATCTGGGTCGGTGCGGCCGGCTGGCTTTCCACCAATATCGAAACGGTGCGGGCACGCGATTACGGCTTTGCCAACTTCTTCGATCTTCAGACCACCGATGAAGCCGTCGCCACTGCCGACCTCGACGCAGCGGTGAAGGCCGGCACGGGCTGGATCGGCTATTGCTATGGTCCGCACCAGAACTTCGCCCGCTACGAGCTGGAAGTGCTCGAAGAGCCAGCCCATGACGAAGCGAACTGGAAGGTCGTGGAAGCGTCCGACCCGAACTGGCTTGAGAAGTCCAGCATCAAGTCGGGCTACAAGGATGCCGAAATTCACATCGCCTATGCGAAGTCGCTCGCGGAAGCCGAGCCGGATGTCGCGGCCATCCTCGAGAAGGTGACCTTCACCACGGACGAGGTCAGCAAGCTTGCTTACGAAATCGCTGTCCAGAACAAGACGCCGGAAGCAGCCGCCAAGGAATGGCTGGCTGCCAACAAGGAAACCGTGGCCAACTGGCTCGGCAACTAAGGTGATGATCGAGCTGGAGGATCTCTGGAAAGTCTTTGGCACCGACGAGCAGGCCGTCTTACGCGAAGCTCGCCGCTCTTTGCCAGACCAGGAGATCCTCAAGCGCCATCGTGCGGTGATTGGTGTTGCCGGGGCACAGCTCAGCGTCGGGCACGGTGAATTGCTCTGCATCATGGGTTTGTCCGGCAGTGGCAAATCCACGCTCGTGCGGCTCATCAACCGGCTTCTTGAGCCCAGCGCCGGGCGCGTTCGCATCGATGGTCAGGACATCATCCAGCTTGGCAACAAGGCCCTGAGGGAGCTGAGATCGACGCGCATCGGGATGGTGTTCCAGTCCCATGCGCTGATCGATCATCTCTCGATCCGCGACAATGTCGCGCTGCCCCTCGAAATTCGCGGCGTGGCACGAACGCAGCGCGAAGACCGCGCCGACGAGCTCCTCGCACATGTCGGCCTGACCGGACTTGGCGACGGACGTGTCCGCGCGCTATCGGGCGGTATGCAGCAGCGCGTCGGACTTGCCCGCGCGCTTGCCGCAGATCCCGACATTCTCCTGATGGATGAGCCCTTTAGCGCGCTCGATCCTCTGATCCGCCACGATCTGCAAACGCAGTTCATGGCGCTGTCGGCCGATCTGCGGAAAACAACGGTCTTCGTCACGCATGATGTCGAGGAAGCCTTCCGCATCGCCGATCGTGTCGTCTTGATGCGGGCCGGCCGGATCGTCCAGATAGGCACGCCGCAGCAGCTGCTCGATCAGCCGGCCGACGACTACGTGGCCCGCTTCATGGGGCATACGAACCCCGCTTATCGCGAAAAGAAGCAGCCTCTTGAAGCGAGGGAAAACGCATGAGTGAGGGCACTGCGCGGGAACAAGCCATCGATCGCTTCGTCGGAAGCAATGGACCCTATTACAGACGCGCCTTCAAGACGATCGGCGAGCGCAAGGGCTATGTGCCTTCCTTCAATGTCGCTGCATTCTTGCTCGGTCCGATCTGGCTCAGCGGTCGCCGGATCTGGTCCGCTTTCTGGCCCTTCCTGATTGCGGACCTGCTCGCGGTCGTCATCATCGCCTATGCCCTGTCCGGCGGCGACAGCGTGGATCTGGCAGCGCGCGCCAACCAACTGGAAGACCTTGCCGCGCGTCGGCAGGTCGAGGCTCAGGATGCCAGCGCGCAAAACGCCGCATCCAATCTCGCCAAGTCGCTGTCTCGTTCCGCCACGGCCCTTCAGCAAGCCGCCGCCGATGCGCGGGAAACGGCTGAGCAGGCGCAGGCGGATACGTGGCTGTTCACCGCCATGGGCGTCGGCCTGCTTGCGGCATCGCGCCTCCTTCAGGGTGCCTTCTCCAACCACCTCGCGGAGCGCCGTTTTCGTGCCTGGCGGTTGGAAGGAGACGCGGCGAAAGGCGGGTTCAGCCTGCCGAGCGCTGCCGCCGCCGCAGTGCTTCTTGCCGTTCTGGTCCCGACCGTCCTCCTGAGCTTTGCGGATCGAACGCTCTTCCAGGCCGTCCCGAGCGATCCGACCTGGAACTCGCGAGCGGCCGAGTGGCTGGACGGCTTGATCGCCGCGATCAGTTTCGCCGTTCGCCCAGCTGCGATCGGGCTTACAGCCGGCATCAGCGCTGTTCTCGGTTTGATGGAAAACGCACTGACCGCGACGCCCTGGCCGGTGGTCATGGCCCTCATTCTCGCCGTTGCCTGGCAACTGGCAGGGTTCCGCGTCTTCCTGCTCACCTTCGTTGCCATCAGCTACCTGGCTCTGCTCGGCTATTGGGAAAAGAGCATGCAGACCGTGGCACTGCTGGGAACCGCAGCCTTCATCTCGATCGCCATCGGCATCCCGCTCGGCGTTCTGTGTGGCTACAACAAGCGCGTCGCAGCCTTCATCCGCCCGCTGCTCGATTTCATGCAGACGATGCCGGCTTTCGTTTACCTGATTCCGGTGATCGCCTTGTTCGGCATCGGCAAGCCGTCCGGCATCATAGCGACGATCATCTTCGGCATTCCTCCGGTTGTCAGGCTTACCGCGCTTGGCATCGCCAATGTGCCGCCTTCGGTAAGGGAAGCCGCGATCGCCTTTGGGGCATCCCGCTTGTTCCTTCTTCTGAAAGTCGATCTGCCGACGGCGGCGCCTTCGATCATGGCGGGTGTGAGCCAGACGATCCTGATGTGCCTGTCCATGGTCGTGATCGCCGCCTTGATCGGCGCGAAGGGTCTGGGCGAGGATGTCCTTCATGCCCTGCAATATGCCGCCCAGGGTCAAGGATTGCTTGCCGGCTTGGCAATCCTCGTTTGCGCCATCGTGCTGGATCGTATCGTGCAAGGCCGCGGCCGCCCGAGCCATTGAGGGATGCTGGGCGTGACGTAAACTCGGATTAACGTCACCGCATCATCAAATCCGGCACCGTCAAGTCAAGATCGCCCGGATTCGGGCTTGTTCATGGATTTTGACGGCAACTCAGAGCCTTTCGGCAGTAAGATCATCCATGGTTGGCCGGTTTATCCACTCAGCCTGACAGGCTGTCGATCGCAGCGGAGGAAAGCGACACGAGCAGGTTCCACCCGTCTTGCTGGTAGCAGCGGCGGGGTTCACATGCAGCGCCGTGACCGCCCACCACGGTGATGGGCACCAGATAAATGACGGAGCTGACCATGAACCCCGCAATGCAGATGCCTGCCATGCCGATGATGGGCATGATGCCAATGAACGGCATGATGAACATGATGCCGATGATGAACCCGATGATGATGGGCATGAACCCGATGATGTCGGGCATGATGCCGACCATGATGTGCCGCATGACCATGGAAATGACCGATCAGGGCATGGTCTGCAAGATGATGCCGATGGACGGCATGTCCAACGAGATGTTCAACGAATGCTGCAAGCGTATGGCTGAATGCATGAATGGCGGCATGCCCATGATGATGGCCTGCGGCGGCATGATGATGATGTGCATGAAGGGCTGAGCCTTCAGCCAGGTATGCGTACCCAAAGGGTCGGCATGCTGGCCCTTTTCTTTTGAAAATGGCTCAGCGTCGTGTCAGCCGACCGTTTCGAGATAGGTCATCACGAGATAGGCAACGGCTTCGCTATCGCCTGTATTGTGGTAGCTGTGTGCGACATCCGCCTCAAACAGCAGGGCATCGCCTGCATTCAAGGTTTGAGGATTGGCTTGTCCGACCTTGATGTCCAGGGACCCTTCAGCAACCACGAGATTTTCCACGGTTCCGGCCTGGTGCGCATGCGAAGCCTGGAAGTGGTTCGCAGCGATCCGCAACTCGTAGAACTCGACCTTGCGTTTGCCATCGAACGGAAACAGGGCGCGGGAGATAAAGCCCCCGTCGCGCGAAGTGAGAAGCTTGGCATCCTTGCGGCGCAACACTGTCACGCCTGGAAGCCGGTGACTTTCGAGAAGCGTGGCAAAGGGAATGTTCAGCGCGGTCGATACGCGCCAAAGAAGGCTGATGGTCGGTGCACTTTTGCCGGTCTCGATCTGCCCCAGCATGGCGCGGCTGACGCCTGAAAGCTTGGCCAACCGTTCCAGCGAATGCCCGCGTTGTGTTCGCAGTCGACGAAGATTGCGCCCCAGCAGCAGAGCCAGTTCTGTTTGTGCCTCCGGCGACGGATCTGCCGTCTCCACGCCTGCCTGCACCGAAGACGGTTTCAGCCGGCCGTCGCGTGCGGTCTGCTGCAGCTGTTGTTCACTCACCGCTTCCTTATGCCCTCAATTTGCCTGTTCGAGGGGGCTGGGCATCATGAAGACGGGAACATACCAAACGGGCATCCATGCAACGGGCATCGCCACGAAGCCGCCAATGGCCGGTGCGGGCATATTCGGTCTCGCCGATTGATCCCGCGCCTTCCGGTAAGCTTGAAAGTCAATCACTTCTGCGGTCGACGCGGACATGAGGCACCTCGGTTCTTGCAAGTCGACGCAAAGCTTGGTCGAAGTTGCCTCATGCGTGAAGGATGGGCTTTCCAAAGTTAGGGCTTCTCGGAAAGTACGGTTCCAGAAAGTCGTTTGTCAGCGACCGGCGCGTGGCAGCAAGGTTGGCTTGTCCAAGTTGTCCGGTCTGCAGAAACGTTGCCTGATATCGGCAGCAAGCGACACGGCATGGAAGGTGTCACGCTCCGGCGCCTCATACGACGTTGGGCCGCCAAGCCTCCGCTGGCGACCCAAATCTCAGGGGCGGTTCTTTGTACAAGCCCGCAACATGTCGATAAGCCGGACATGTCGCAGGACTTGGCACGTCCGGTCAGCCCTTCTTCAACGCTCCGTTTTCCCAACCTTCGAACTTGCCTGTGAAGAAATCGACGTTCTTGAAGCCGAGAAGAGACAGGACGGTATAGCTATGCGTCAGCTGGACGCCGCCGCGCGTGAACAAGATGACGCGCTTATCCGGCGTAACGCCAACTTCCGAATAAATCTGCTTCAGCGCTTCCGGCGTCTTGAGCACTCGATTTTCGTCCAGCGTCGAATCCCAGAACACGTTGACGGAACCCGGAATCTGTCCCGCGCTGTAATCGGAAGGCGAACGAACATCCACCACGACCACTTTCGGATCCTTCGCCAGATCCTTGACCTGCGCTTCGGTCAGGAAGTGAGGCTGTCCTTGTCCGGCATCACCAGACGCTTCCCCTACCCCGAACGTGTAGTTGCCGAGGGCCAGCGATTGGCCGGCCTTTGGATCGCGGCTCCATTCATCCCAGCTTTCGTCATAAAGACGGATATTGGTATAGCCGAGATTGCGTAAAGCGATGTAGTTGTTCGCCGCGGCGACACCACTACCGCAATAAGAAAGAATCTCCTTGCTCTTGTCGATGCCGCGGGATGCCAGCAAGTTGCTGATGACTTCTTCCGGCTGGATCTTGCTGTCCTTGGTGAGAAGGCTCGAGGCAACAAGCGACTTGGCCCCGGGAATATGGCCATCGACAAAGGCATCGGCCTGGCGACCATCGACGATCACCGTGTCCTGCGAGCGAAGCTTCGATTCCACATAGGCCTTGTCGACGCGAACATCATGCTTGTCGACGAGCTTGAAGTCGCTTTTCGTAACTTGAACCGGCTCGGTCGAAAGCTCTCCCGAGTAAGCGCCGACACCGCCATCCAGAACGTGGATGTTCTTGAAACCGGCATATTCCAGCGCGATAAACGCACGGCCGGGAAGTGAGTTGGTGTCATAGATCAGGAGGGTGTCGTCCGCCTTGAGCCCCGCGCTGCTGATGACCTCCTCGAACACTTTGTCTTCCGCAAATTCATTACGAATGCCGTCGCGCTCGGAGACGTTGAGCTTGGCCCAGGGCAGGTTGACCGCACTTGGGATATGTCCCCGCTCGAAGGCCGCCGCCTGACGCGAGTCCACCACCTTGGCGCCCTTATCAGCCAGTTCTTTGAACTGCTGCTCGTTGACGATAATGGGATAGGCTGCGTCCTGCGCAAAGGCTTCGGATCCGACGCTGGCCGGGACAAGCGTGCTGACTACAGGCATGGCGCTCAACGCCAACATAGATATCGTACCGGCAAGAAGGACGTTCTTCACGGATTGGATCGGCATACTGGTCTCCTGGAGCTTAATGGTCGGATCTTCATGGACCGCAGCGGTTGAGACAATGAATGGATTTGTAAAGTTGACAGGCTCAGCGAATTTGTTTTTCGTCTTCGCGGAACTGAAGCCAAGTTATTCCAGAACGACCTTCTCCCATCCTGTCAGGAACGCATCCCATCCGGGAAATAGTTGGAAAAGCATGATCTGGATCGATCGATCGAAGCCGAACCAGATCGCAAGCCCAACCAGCACGATCAGGAGGCCCATGGCCTGCTGGATCCGTTCGCTGTTGTGCTTCAAGAAGCCGATGCGGCGATAGACGCGGGTACCGAACAGAACGAAGAGCCCCATCGGCAACGCGGTCCCGAGGCTAAAGGCGATCGCGGTCAATCCAGAGGCCATGGTCGTTTGTTGATTGAGCGCCAAGGTGATGACCGACCCCATGATCGGCCCGACACAGGGCGTCCACGCAAGTCCCAGGCCCGCGCCGGACACCAGCCCTCCGCCGAAGCCACTGCCTCCTGACCCTGCTGCCACCAGACTCGAGGTCAGCCCCGAAGCAGCGAGTTGAAAGCGCAGTTTCAGCGCGGGAACGGCAAGCACCATGCCGAGCCCGACAAAAATCGTTGCCGCTGCAACGCGGTGAATGTCCGGCGAGATCGGAAACTGCTGGACCAGGAGGCTTAAGAGCAGCGTGATGGCGGTAAAGAATGTGGCAAAACCGATAATGAGACCCAACGGCCGGGCTCGGCCTTCCAAAGCCGTGCTTGCCAGAAGCACGGGTAAAAGCGGCAACACGCAGGGCGACAGGATCGTCACCACGCCTGCAAGAAAGGCGAAGGCGATGGTCATCGCGTGCGGGTATTCTCGTTCAGTCCCTTCACCCCGCCGGAATTCCACAGCTTGACGCGACCGGCATCGCCATCGAGCAGCACAAACGTGTCCTGATAGGTGACGCCATACTGCGCCTTTAAAGCGGTTTCCCGATCATAGTCGGCGATGACGAGCGTAAGTTCAGGATCGATATCGTTCCATTTTTCCTGAAGCTCGCTCAACGTCAGGATGCAGTTGGGACACCAGGTCGCGAAGAAGAACACCACCGTCTTGCCATTCCTGGCCAGCGCCTTCAGGTCGGTCTCGACGCCATACTGCACCAGCTGGGCTCTTTGAGTTTGCTCCTGGGCAAATGCCGGAGCTTGGACGGCGACCAGCGTCATCGAAACACATGCGAACGCAAGACATATGAAGGCTTCACGAAGACGGCTTGCAAGCACGGGACATTCCTCAAGGTTCGATTCAAAACTAACGCCCGACGTCGCTCTTCTGAAGAACGAGCCTTCCACAACCACAATCGGAGGAGGATAAATTTTCCTCCTGCGCGCACTTCTAGAAAGGCCATCGTTGTCTTGGCCGTTCGGAAAATGGGATAAGATCGTCATAGAGGAATTACGCCTATGACCGTCTCAGCCGTGACCGAAAGCCGGTTGCGTCCACCCATCGAAGTGTCGCCTTTGGCGACCATCCTGCTTGCAATCGTTCTCGGCAGCATCGCTATCGGATGGCTGGTCAGCGCCACGCAGGCGCTTCTTTTTCTGACCGGCAGCATGCTTGGCATTGCCTTGTATCAAGCATCCTTCGGCTTCACCGGCGGCTGGCGCCGCTTTGCGACCGAGGGTCGGTCGCGCGGGATGCGGACGCAGTTCCTGATGATCGGCTTGACGGCCATCATCTTCATTCCGCTTCTCAGCGGCGTAAGTCCTTTTGATCAAACCCTCGTCGGTGCGTGGGCACCTGTCGGTGTTTCGGTTGTCCTCGGCGCGTTTCTTTTCGGCGCCGGAATGCAACTGGGCGGTGGTTGCGGCTCAGGCACACTGTTTACGGTCGGCGGCGGAAGCAGTCGCATGCTCGTGACGCTCACGGGCTTCGTGGTCGGGGCCGTCGTCGGCACGGCGCATCTGCCTTTCTGGCTATCTCTGCCATCCCTGCCGGCCATCAAGTTCGGAGAGGCCTTTGGTCCGCTGATCGGGACCGGCCTGACGCTTGCCGGCATAACCGCCATCATCGGCATTCTCGCTGTTTTCGAAAAGCGGCGGCACGGAAACGTGGAGTCTATCGTCTCAGGCTTGTCCGATTTCAAGGGCAGCAAGGTCCTGTTCGGTCCTTGGCCGCTGATCATCGCGGCTCTCGTCCTTGTCGCAGGCAACGTTATGACACTGCTGCTTGCCGGTCATCCCTGGTCGGTCACCTATGGTTTCGGTCTTTGGGGCGCAAAGATCTTTTCAGCCATCGGCATTCCGGTTGCAGACTGGGCCTTCTGGCAGGCGCCGGCGCAAAAGCTGGCATTCACCCGAAGCGTGCTGTTTGATGTCACCTCGGTGATGAACTTCGGCGTGATCCTGGGTGCGGCGCTTGCGGCTTGTTTGGCGGGCCGGTTCGCCCAGAAATCGGATGTGCCGCTCGCCTCCTACGCAGCCGCCATCCTCGGCGGACTGTTGATGGGATATGGGGCCCGCCTGTCCTTTGGATGCAATATCGGCGCATTGTTCAGCGGCATCGCATCGGGAAGCCTACATGGCTGGGTGTGGTTTGTCCTGGCCTACATAGGCAGCCTGCTCGGGATCGCGTTGCGCCCGCTCTTCGGCCTCGATGGGTTCAAGAAGGCATGAGCAAGAAGAATACGCTGCTGTTCGGAGCGTCCCTCGCCGCCGCTCTCGGTGCGATCACCGCCGATTATGCTGCGAGCGAAGCGCCTCCAGCCGCCATCGCGAAGGATCAAACCTCCAATCCCTGCGCCGCAGCGCCACCCACAATGCCACGCCAGCGCAGCTATGATGATCTGGCAAACGAATATAGCGGCGGGCCTGCAGCTGCGCCGGCACCCGAACCTGCCCCACCCCCGGATCCGGCAAGCAATCCCTGCTCCGCCGGCACCCTCTGATGGCATCCGAGGACCAAGTCCGTGCCACGCAGGAAATCGCCTATTGCGAAGCGATCCTTGCGAAGTCGAGCTCGAATGTGTTGCTTAAGGTTCTGCCTCAAACCGGCTTAGAGACCTGGAAGCATTACCCTCAAACGGACGTCTATGATCCGCAGAGTGGTGCGCAATGGTATTATCATTGCCACGACGATTCTCCGGGGAAAGGAGAGCACGGGCACTTCCACTGCTTCGTCAGACCAGATGGAATGCACAGTGCCGCCTGCCACCTGATTGCAGTCGGCGTCGACCGGCTTGGTCATGTCACCCGGCTGTTCACCGTCAATCAATGGGTGGTTGGCGGCGATTGGAGTGATGCCGAGACTACAAACAGCTACCTCGATCGTTTCAACGTCGAACTCGCCGAGCCGGACTACCTTGTGAATCGGTGGCTGACAGCGATCGTCACGCGCTATGAGGACATCATTCGCCAACTCAACCTTGATCGAGACCTTTGGCTTGAACAACAGGATCGCGAGCTTGGCGATCTCCTCGCCGACAAGAACATCGAGGTTCTTTCGGAACTCAGGCTCTAGCGACTAGGTTTGTTCAGGTCGCGCCACATTGGTTTGAGCGAGATAGTGACACCTGATCTGGGGTCGATCTTCAACGACCTTGAACAAGCAGTCGCCTTTCGCGGTCAGGGTAGGGAACGCTGCACGCAATACGACTATTCGTATGAAGCGGATGAGGATCGCCGCGTCATCGTTAAACGGATAAATGGTGCCACCGATGGATCCTATCTGTACTTGGTCGCCGACTTCGACCTTTGGTTCGATGGTGCCGCTGATTGGGGTAGACATCGGCGTCCAGTCCGGCGACCTGCATCAGCCGCATGATTGACGGTGCAGAAGTCCAGTCCCCGGCAGAATATGCAGATGACGATGGATGCGCACCGATCCGTTCCGGGCAAGCTGTTCACCCTGATGGTTCATCTCTCCTCCTCCTCAAGTTCGGCGATGATCATCGGCGTACCCATTGCTTGTCCCAGGCTGACAAGGTTGATGCTCTGCCACCGCCTGAAGTATCGCTGACAGAACCGAGCGGAGCAGCTGGCTAAAGGTTTAGGCCGAATACAAGGGTGTTCATGTCCAACTTCATCGCCCCGATCGTCAGGCATGGTATACGACATTGCCCCACCTTCTGGTTGGCGAGAGGGCACCGGTATCTGAAAGCCGCATGCACCTTCCTTACCCCAAGCCAAAGATCGATTAACATGCCTTACCCAATCAACCCTGGGGATGAGGACCTGTCTGGTTGACTTCCAGACTGTAGGGCTGCAACCTCCTGTTATTCCGAGGGGCGCACGTGACCGTGCTGAGATGGCGTTGAGCCAGCACCCTTGAACCTGATCCGGGTCATGCCGGCGTAGGAACGGAATGTGCGTCGAGCGCTCCTCTGTCTTCCGCTGTTTGTGCCTGATCGTCTTGGACGCTGGGGCAATGGCGACGTTTGTTTTCGGGAAGGCTGAGCACGCGACTGGCAGGGGGCTGCTCATGCCCTTGCGCGCGGTCGCAGCAACGATCGGCGCCATGATGGTTGTCTGCTTGGTGTGGCAGTTGGCGATCTGGGTCCTCGATCCGCCCTCGTTCATGCTCCCGTCCCCCCTTCGTGTTGCAGCCACGCTAATCGAGCGCGCTCCGTTTCTTTTGCGCGAAAGCTTCGTGACCGGGCTGGAAATATGGCTCGGCCTTTTCTTCGGCATCACGGCCGGCGCATCTATCGGCCTTTCCGTTGTTGCCTTTCCGCGCTTCGGGCGCTTGCTTTGGCCCGTTCTCCTGGTCCTGCAAGCGATGCCGGTTTTCGCATTGGCACCTCTCCTGGTCCTCTGGTTCGGCTTCGGGCTCACTTCCAAGATCGTGATGGCGGGGCTGATCATCTTCTTTCCCGTTGCTTCCGCCTATGCCGATGGGCTGCGACGGATCGATCCCAACCTTTTAGATGCCACGGCCATGACGGAGGCGTCCCATCTGCAGGCGCTGTGGCATGTTCGCGTCCCGCTTGCTCTTCCGGCACTCGCGACAGGGATCCGGGTGGCGGCACCGTTGGCGCCGCTCGGCGCCGTGATCAGCGAATGGGTGGGTGCTTCGGGCGGGCTGGGCTTCGTGATGCTGCAGGCCAATGCACGAATGCAGACCGACACGGTCTTTGCAGCTCTCACTTTGCTGGCGGCAACCACGCTGTTCCTGCGCTTCCTCGCGGATGCGCTCACCCGACGGATCGCCCCCTGGGCTCCCGAAACCCGCTGATACCAAACGGATCGCCTTCATGTTCAAAGTCACATCTCTTGCCGCCAGTCTGCTTTTCGGGTCCCTTGTGCCGGCCTTCGCTGCCGACAAGCTGTCCGTGCTCCTGGAATGGTACGTAAACCCGGATCACGCGCCGCTGGTGGTTGCACGGGAGAAGGGCTTCTTCGCGGTTCATGGGCTGGAAGTGGACCTTCTTCCGCCTGCCGATCCAGCCGCCCCGCCTCGTCTCGTTGCGGCTGGCCAAGCGGACGTAGCCGTGCATTACCAGCCCAACCTTTACCTCGATCACGCGAATGGTCTTGACCTCCGGCGCTTCGGCACACTGGTGGAAACGCCGTTGAATACACTCACGGTGTTGGCTGATGGCCCGATCAAAACGCTGAAGGATCTTAAGGGAAAGCGCGTTGGCTTTTCCGTTTCTGGGTTCGAGACAGCTTTGCTGAACGGACTCCTTCGCAGTGCTGGACTGACCGACCAAGACGTGACCTTGGTCAACGTCAACTTCTCGCTTTCTCCATCGCTGATCAGCGGCGGCGTCGACGCAACAATCGGCGGCTATCGCAACTTCGAGCTGACCCAGATGCGGCTGGCGGGCCATGAGGGGCGCGCCTTCTTTCCCGAAGAGCATGGCGTGCCGGCCTATGACGAACTGATCTTCGTCACCCGCAAGGACCTAGTGAACGACTCGCGCCTGCCGCGCTTCCTTGCGGCGGTGGAAGAGGCCGCCATCTATCTCACCAATCACCCGGAAGAGAGCTGGACGCTTTTCATCAAGGCCTACCCCGATCTGGACGACGAGCTGAACCGGCAAGCCTGGATCGATACGCTGCCGCGTTTCGCGAAGCGTCCAGCGGCTCTCGACGCGCTCCGCTATCGCCGTTTTGGGCAGTTCATGGCGGACTCGGGTTTGATCAAGCAGGCTCCCGTTATCTCCGACATTGCAGTGGAGCTTGGCCAATGAGCCTCGACATCGACCGCCTCGCGGCGCTGCCGGAGCGGTTGCGCAAGAAAGGGCCGCGCGTGCATTGTCTCCTCAACACCGTCGCGCAGAAGTTCGTGGCGGACGGCCTATCGGCGATTGGATGCACGCCGTCCATGACGTCGAGCCTGGACGAAGTAGCGCAGTTCACGGAACGAGCAGATGCGCTTCTGGTCAATCTGGGCACTTCGACACCGGAAATGCGCGAGACCATTGCTGTCGCCGTCAGCGCTTCCAGGGAAGCAAGCAAGCCCTTCATCCTCGATCCCGTAAAGGCCTATGCTTCAACGGTCCGCCACGACTTCGCTAAAGAACTGATCGCGCGCGAACCTTACGCGGTGAAGCTCAACCGCGCTGAGATGGATGATCTTCACCCCGTTGCGACCCCGCACATGCTTGTGGTCGAGACCGGCTCAAAGGACCGCATCACCAATGGCGAAACAACCGTAGCGGTCGAAAATGGCCATCCATGGCTGGCGATGGTGACCGCCACCGGATGCCTCGCCGGTGCCGTGATCGCAGCCGCTGCTGCGGTGGAAGATGACCCACTGCATGCAGGCATTGGTGCAATGGCGCTTCTCGGGATTGGGGCGGAAATGGCCGCGCAACGCAGCCGAGGCCCCGGCACCTTCGCACCCGAACTGCTCGACGCGCTGGCAAGCATCGAGGCTGACGACATCCGCGTACGGTTGAGGCTCGTTCATGATTGACCTTCGTCTTTATGCCCTGGTTGATGCATCGCTGGGTCGCGCAAAACTGCCCGAACTTGCACGCTTGGCCGCAAACGGCGGAGCGACCCTGATCCAGTATCGCGATAAGAGCGGCGGAACACGGGAGATGGTGGAGTGCGCCTCTGCGATCGGAGCGGCACTCAGCGGAACGGGCGTCCCGCTTCTCATTAATGACCGTGTGGATGTCGCGCTCGCCAGCGGTGCGGCCGGCGTGCATCTCGGCCGTGAGGACATGGCGGTAACGCAGGCTCGCGCTATCCTCGGTCGCGAAGCCATTATCGGATCGACGGTCAAGAACGAGCAGGATGCGGCAGCTTTGGGTGCGGCCCCCGTGGACTACGCTTGTATCGGCGGCGTGTTCGAGACTTTGTCCAAACACAATCCCGATGCGCCCGTAGGTCTTGGAGGCCTGACTTTTCTGCGGAGGCAGCTGGCCGACCTTCGTCCGTCAATGCCGGTCGGCGCTATTGCTGGGATCGATCTTCAACGCGTGCCTCAAGCCATCGCAGCAGGCGCCGACGGCGTAGCGGTCATATCAGCGATTTTTCAGCATGCCGATCCAGGCGCAGCAGCTGCTGCTCTGAGGCAGGCCGTGGACGAAGCGCTGGAGCGACGAACCGCATGACGACCCCAATTGCTTTGACCATCGCCGGTTCCGACTCCAGCGGCGGCGCCGGCATCCAGGCCGATCTCAAGACGTTCTCGGCACTCGGTGTTTACGGCGCGAGCGCAATCACGGCCATTACCGCGCAGAACACGCGGGGCGTGACGGCTGTGGAGGACCTGTCGCCCGCAATCATCGCGGCACAGATCGACGCGGTGCTATCGGATCTTGCGGTCGGTGCGATCAAGATCGGCATGGTGTCTAGGGTTGAGACTGCACATGCTGTTGCCGCCGCTCTTCGACGGCATGGCCGACGCGCGGTGCTTGATCCCGTCATGGTGGCGACCTCCGGCGACAGGCTTCTGCAGCCCGACGCGGTGGAAGCGCTGCGCACCGAGCTTCTGCCCTTGTCGGATCTCGTCACGCCCAACCTGCCGGAGGCTGCAATTCTTGCCGACAGTCCGGTCGCGCAAGACGAGCGGACGATAACCGCGCAAGCCGAGCGCATCCTTGCGCTGGGCGCGAAGTCTGTGCTGATCAAGGGCGGGCATGGCAAAGGCGAGACAAGCACCGACCTGCTTTTCGATGGCATGAACATTCGCCGTTTTGAAGCACCGAGGCTGAAAACCACGCACGATCATGGAACGGGCTGCACCCTCTCAGCTGCGATTGCGGCTGGTATCGCGCTAGGGCTTCCGCTGGATGAGGCTGTGAGGCAGGCAAAAGCCTTTTTGCATGAAGCGCTCCGAAGTGCTGATCGGCTTCACGTTGGCTCGGGCCGAGGTCCGGTGCACCACTTTCATCGCTGGTGGAAAGCATGACCCGACATCATCTCACCAACGCTATCGTCGAGGCGCGCGCCGCGCCAAATGGCGGATGCGCTTGGATCCGGGAACAGCAGGCGGAGATGGCCGATAAGCTGAGAAGCGCGGGGGTCGGAAAGACGATAGCTCACCGCGCGCGCCGTGCGCTGCCCTTCGATAAGGCCGGCCCTTCGCAACGCGCCGATTTGTTGCGATAGCGTCGGTTGGTGCACATCCAAAATAGCTTCGAGTTCACTCACGGTGCGGGCGCCTTCGGAAAGCACGCACAGGATCGACAGCCGCACAGGATTGCCGAGCGCCCTCAAAAAGTCAGACGCCGCACCGATCGCCTGGCACTGAATTTTCGGCTCCCGGCTTTTGGTCAGCATCGATCGATCCCTGTTTGTCACCTCGTGTCCCAGAAGCGTTTGGTTGGACAGACAGCTTTTTCCAACAATGGCCGAAGGAATGGAAGTCGGTGCCTCATCACCCCGCTGGGAGTCATTATACAAAAAGGTATATCGACACGAACCTTGATTTCCAGCGTGACCTTGAAAATCGGCTTTCACCCTAACAACCTGCATTTGACACTGGCTTCGCACTGGCCAGGGGCATTCAAGACCCTGCGGCCGGACTTCATCCGCTACGAGGAAGGTCGCGACACGGCAGTGAAGCTTGCACGCGGCGAGATCGACTTGGGCGGCACAGGTTCGACCCCGCCGATCATCGCAGCGGTCAACGGGATGTCGGTGATCTACGCTGCCGCTTCCGCACCGCGCCCGGCCAACGGAGCGATCTTGGTGAAAAAGGGCGCAGGCGTTGAACGCATTGCGGATCTTTCGAACAAGCCCGTCGCGCTCGTTGATGGTTCCTTTCTGACATACTTTCTTGCCCGCAGCCTCGAAGAGGCCGGGCTCAACCTGGGCAATGTCGAACGCCGCGACCTCCCGCCCGCTCAGTCGCGCGAGTTGCTGTTATCCGGCGAGGTGGCTGCATGGCTGGCCATGGCGCCCCACCTGGAACAGGCACTCGGTGAAGGAGACTTTCAGGTCCTCGCCCATTGCGGCACTACCATCCCTAACCGCTCGCTGTTCTGGACCAGCAAAGAGCGCGCCCTCTCGGCCGAAACACTCGCAACGTTCCAGAGCGAACTTGCCGAACTCGGCCAAGCGATAACGGCCGATCCAGAGCAGGCTGCGAGGCTTCTTTCACCCGATGGCGGCGAGCGCGAGCGCCGGGCCTGGACGCGCATCGTCAGCGAGCGCAACTGGCGCATCGATCCCGCGGATGCTGAATTGCTGTGGGAGCAGCAGAGGGAGGCGGACACGCTGTTTCGCCATGGTGCGCTGGAACGCAGCGTGCAGATCGCCGAACAGAACGGGAAGGCAGCGCTGTCATGAACGTGCTTTGGTATATGTGCGCGCCTGACGGTGCTTATCCCTGGAAGCCGGAAGGCTCACGCACCGTCGATTACGGCTATTACAAGCAACTTGCACAGGCATACGACCATCTGGGTTATACGGGCGCCTTGTTCGCAACCGGCGCCCATGATGTCTGGCCGCTTGCTGGCGCGTTGCTGCCCTATACAGACAGGATGAAGTTCCTGCTGGCCTTTCATCCCGGCCTTGTTGCTCCGACTTTGCTGGCCAAGATGGCCGCGACGTTCCAGGAGTTTTCGAATGGCCGGCTGATGCTCAATGTCGTGTCGGGCGACGCCAAGATGCTCGGCGCGTATGGCATGACGCTGCCGCATGACGAACGCTACCAGATGGCGGACGAGTATCTCGCTTTGTGGCACCGGCTGATGGCTGGCGAAAGCGTTTCGCACCAAGGAAAGTACTTTCAGACCGAAGGTGCAAAGCTTGCATTGCCCGCCGGCTCCACGATTGCTCCGCCACCCCTATGGTTCGGTGGCTCTTCCGACAGCGCCATCGAAGTCGCCGCCAAGCATGTCGATACCTATCTCTCCTGGGGCGAAACGCCCGAGCAGATGGGTGCCAAGGTCGAACAGGTCAAGCGCCGCGCGGCAGTGCATGGGCGTGAGCTCAACTACGGCATCCGGCTTTATGTGATTGTGCGCCAGACTGATGAAAAGGCGTGGGAGGCCGCAGCCGATCTGTATGCGGAGATGGACGACGTGGCGCTCGCCGCCAACCAGCGCTTCGTGTCGAATACGGATTCCGTCGGCCAGCAGCGGATGAGCGCCATGCACGGCGGTATCAAGCCGGCGAACCTGCGCGATCTGGAGATCTCGCCCAATCTATGGGCCGGCATCGGCCTCGTGCGCCCCGGTCCGGGAACGGCCATCGTCGGATCACCCGACACCGTAATCCGCACGCTGGAAGCGTATCAAGCGGTCGGTGTCGAGACCTTTATTCTGTCTGGAATGCCGCTTCTGGAGGAGGCTTATCGGTTTGGCGAGATGGTGCTGCCGCGTTTGCCCGTGGAGCGGGCTGCGCTCACTGCCAAGCAATATACCTGGTCCACATTGTTCGACCGCGATCTGAGCGGAAAGGCCGCGAATGGCTGATCCGCAACGCCTCGAACGTCTTTCGGAGGCGGAAGCAAAGCCTGTGCGACGCTTCGGCAAATGGCGAGTAGGCGCAAGCTTGTTGCGGCTGTTGTCACCGCTGGCCATTCTCGTGCTCTGGCAACTTGCGAGCCTCACAGGCGTGCTCACGCCTCACATTCTGGCCTCGCCGCTCGATATTGCGAAAACGGGCGCACGGCTGGTGGCGTCGGGCGAACTGGTGACTGGGCTAGGCGTCTCGTTTCTACGTGTCTTGGCGGGTTTTGCGATTGCGCTTGTGGTCGGCATTGCATTGGCCCTGGCAGCCGGGCTTTCGCGCGTTGGCGACATCTTGGTCGATCCCCCGATCCAGATGCTGAAAGCCATGCCCTTTCTCGGCCTGCTGCCGCTGTTTATCCTGTGGTACGGGATCGGCGAAGCGCCCAAGATCGGCATGGTCGCGTTCGGCTCCGTTTTTCCGATCTACCTGACGTTGCATGGCGGTATTCGCGGTGTTGACCGTAAGCTGATTGAAGCGGGTCGCACGCTGGGCCTCAACACCTTCGGCATCATCCGGCACGTGGTTATACCCGGCGCACTGCCTTCACTTCTGGTCGGCGTGCGCTACGGCTTGAGCATTGCGTGGCTGAGCCTGGTTGTGGCCGAGCAGATCAACGCATCGAGCGGCATCGGCTCGATCATCACCTATGCTCGCGACTTCCTCCAGACCGATGTAATTGTCGTCTGCCTGATCGTTTACGCTTTGATGGGCTTGCTGACAGATGCGCTCGTGCGCCTCATCGAAGCCCACACGCTTCGCTGGCGGTCATGGTGATCGCATGAGCGCACTGGTCGATATTCAAGGCTTGTCGCGCAGCTTCGGCCGCTCCCCCGTGCTGGACAGGATCGATCTGCGGATTGAGGCTGGAGAATTCGTTGCACTTCTTGGGCGCAGCGGTTCGGGAAAATCCACGCTTCTGCGGGTTCTTGCTGGACTTGATGAGGCCGACGCCGGCCGCGTCACGCTGCCGAAACGGCGCAGCATCGTGTTTCAGGAACCGCGGCTCATGCCGTGGAAGAGCGTCGCCGCTAACATTGCGCTGGGTGTGCCGAACGCGCGTGCGAGTGGTGCCGTGGCACTCGCACTCGACGATGTGGAGCTGTCGCACCGCTCGGAAGCCTGGCCGCTTACGCTGTCTGGCGGCGAAGCGCAGCGTGCAGCGCTTGCGCGCGCTCTCGTGCGCGAGCCGGAACTGCTCCTGTTGGACGAACCCTTCGCGTCTCTTGATGCGCTGACACGGCTGCGCATGCAGGGTCTCGTACGTGAACTTTGGCGCAAGCATCAGCCTGCCGTACTGCTCGTGACCCACGATGTCTGGGAAGCGGTCACGTTGGCAGACCGCATCCTCGTGCTTGAGGATGGCCGCTTTCGGCGGGAGGTTCACGTGGCGCTCAACCATCCCCGCCGACGCACCGACCCTCATGCCGCAGCCCTCGAAGCCGAACTTCTGGCTGAACTGGGCGTCGAGCAGGCAGATCACCACCAACATCACAACCCTCATAGCGAACGGATCGAACCATGATCAACAAACGCACGCTCTTGACGCTTGCAGCCGCTACTCTTCTAGGTTTCGGCAGCATGGCTGCACAGGCCGCCGAAACCGTACGCATCGGCTGGCTGCGCGGGCCAAACGACATCACGCTCGCCAAGTCGCGCGGCACGCTTGAAAAGGCTTTGGGAGAGAAGGGCATCACCGTTGAATGGGCCGGCCCGTTCCCGGCTGCCGCTCCCGCTTTCGAAGCGCTGAACGCCGGCAGCATCGACATAACGGCGGGCAGCTCGACATCGGCCATCGCAGCGCTCGCCGCGCGTGTTCCGGTCGTGGTGTTCGGCTATCAGAAGATGGCGGCTGCTTCCGAGGGCATCGTGGTCAAGAGGACCTCGACCATCGCATCAATCAAGGACCTGGCCGGCAAGAAGGTCGCTGTGAACCGTGGCGGCACCGGCGAGTATTTGCTGATGCAGGCCCTTGAGAAGAACGGCGTCGATCCGAAAACGGTCGAGCGCGTTTACCTCAGCCCCAGCGATAGCGGCCCAAGCTTCCTGCAGAACCATGTTGACGCCTGGGCGACTTGGGACCCGTTCCTGTCGATCGCCGAAGCATCCTATGACGGCAAGGTCCTGGCAGATGGAAACGCCATTGGCTCCGATAACGCCGTCGTGCTCGTCGCGAGCCGCACGTTCACCGACCAGAAGCGGGACACGCTGCAAGCCGTGTTCGACGTCCTAAAAAGCGAGAACGCCTGGGCGCTGGAGCATAAGGCGGAAGCAGGCGCTATCTGGGCCAAGGAAATGAACTTGCCCGCCGAGCTGGCGAGCAAGATCGGCGAGAACAATGCCGTTCCAACCACTCCAGTGTCGGACGCCGACGCCGCCCAGATCGGCAAGATCGCCGACTGGTACGCGGAAAGCGGCATCATCCCCTCCCGGCCGGATGTGTCCAAAGGCGTCGTCGGTTTGAAGTAGAAAAGGCAGGTTGCGAGTCGTGTTGATTGCCGCTGAGAAAAACTTCGGTTACTCAAGGCGTATTGTGCTCACGTAAGCAGTTATCAAAGCGACAGCCATTCTCGACGCTTCGTCAAAATCCTCTGCAAGAGGCTATATTATCCAGCGGCATGCTCAAGGTTGTAGTAGTGCGTTTCAAGACGCACTCTCCACCGGCACGAAAGCAAGTCTATAGCCGAACAGACGTCCTACCTTCATGATCGTCTCGTATGTAGGGTTTGCCTTTCCTCCCTCCATTTCCGCGACTTGCCTCCGCGTCAGGCCAATCAGTGACGCGAACTCTTCCTGGGATTTCCCAAAGGTTAGCCGGATATCTTTAAGATCCTCGGGGAAGCGCAGCCCTCCAGAAGCCGCCCTTTGCGACAGCTGTCGGCGGCGTTCCCGGATCTCTTCTTTCGTTGGACGTGCAAAGCGGGCCATCACTACCTCCGTATCAAAGAAGGCGCGTCTAATGTTCGGCGCAGGCCATCCACGACCTCGCTGCAACGTCCCGCCGCCTGCTCGACTGCTTCCAGCGGCGCTCCCCGATCCACGGCAATCCGCGGAGCGTCTTCAAGAGCGTCAGCAAAAACGGCGAGCTCTTCTGCAAGCAGGCGTCCGTCGACGGTATCGCCCGACACAGCTGCGCAAACGGTGGACCAGTCTGGAGAATAATCCGAGCCGAAGTCTTTCAAGCATCGCCAGCGCGTCGATCGGGCGATAACCTCCCCCGCAAGCTTCATTGGGGCGAAGTCGTAAAGGGGCGCAAGACGGATCGACCCGTCGGGATACTTCGACAGGGCTGTATTGCGTCCGTGATTATCAGGATTGCCCATCGCAAGGTTTGCGGCGTCGCGCTTGAGATATTCGAGTACATCCGCCTGGGGATCTGCGGACACGGCTTTGAGAATCCCGACGTAGCGTTCATGCTCGTCGATATGGCCAAATTCGGACACGCCGACTGCAGACGTCATGCTTTCCTGGCCAATGCGAACCGTTCTTCCCTCAACGACACGTCTGTCAAACCTTGGTATGACCAGCGTTCCATTTCCTGCGGACGCGACCCCGTACACGTTGAGCCCGATCTGAGAAGCAACGACGGAGTACGTCGCCTCCATTGAGAGGATTAGGCCATCTACTTCTCCCCCACGCCGTAGCTTGACTATGACGTGCTCTACAGCGTCTTCGTCAGCGACGAGTGGGTCCGGGTAGTAAAGGCCGTCCCGTGACTTCGTTAGGGCAACCTTCGGCCACTCGCCTTGCAGACCGCTAGATCCGGAAGCGATCATCGAGTGCCTGTCGACCACCTCGACAAAGAGATCCGTACGGTGGATCAGGTCATGGTCAGACAGGCCCGCCCTTGGCGCCCCATTGAGACGCTTCTCTTCCTCTTCTGCGGCTTCCTTAATGCGGACATTCCCTATCGTGCTGCCAGCTGATCTCATTAGCAAAGGCAGGTCAGACGAACGCGCTTCCGGGTCTAAACCAAGCGCTTTTGCCAAACGAATACGAGCATGTCCCTGGGGAAGGAGGTCAAGCAAGAATGGAGGCCATCGGGATGTATAACGGTCGACCAAATCTACCGGATTGCGCGTGGATACCGCGCGATGGTCTATCGCGGGATGACCGTCAGCGTAATCAGCCGAACCATGTCGCGCGTAATAGTCAATTTCGTATCCTACATGCGATGGACTGAGGTAGCCGTGGTTGTCGATTTCAAAATCGACTTCTGCAGCGTCATACCAGTCCGAACCAAGGAATGTCTGCAGGATGATCGTCATATGTCTCTCTTTATGGGGCATAACATAAGGACGATAACCCTAAATGTCACCCTAAAAGGGTCGAACTTTTTGCTCGAAGACCAGAGGCTAACGTGGTTGGCCGTCAGCTGAGAACATAGGATCAGAGATAAGCGCGACTTCGGCTTTGAACGGCTAAGGCTAAGCACTTCAGCATCAACCGCATCTTCCCTGCCATAGGCTTTGGTTGATCCGGCTCTGCTTCTGACGGCCGACATTTCGGCACGAGTTGGCAACGTAGAAGCAAACTGCCGGCGCATTGACATGCTTACTCGCCACTCCCTCCCTCTCCCACGTGTAGAGACCGCCCAGTTTTTTCGTAGAAAGGCGTTGTCGCTGGTACCGGCAAAGGCTGTTCACATTCTATCTCGGGGATAACTGGAACATGCGCCCGCGAATAGGTTCCAGCTGCTTTATACGGCTCAGTCTCAAAGTAACGGAGCCTGTCTCCAAAGATCGGCCTCTGGCCTTCCACGAGCAGGATCATCTTATTTTCGCGCATTTGCCGCACCTCCTGCGGCATCATCAGATCGCGTTCGCGTATCTGTTCAACCTTTGTCCGATGGGGCAGCCCCACAAGCTCCATAGTACGAGATTCAGACTTGTAACGAATAGTTCGCTTCCCCAGCGCCCTCGATGCATATTCTGCCGTCGCCTGATCGTTGGCACCCAGCACGAGCTGGTAGCCACAATTGGCGAACAAAGATTGGCGGGAACTCTCTCCGTAGATTTCATCCAAGCTCTTTAGGTCCTGAATGATGAACGCGAATTTGATGTTGTACCCTGCCACGAAAGGGAGCTTGGTGACGATTTCGTCCATCCGCTTTGGAGCGCACCCCATTTTGACCGGACAGGCGGCATAGCTGATAAGGCATAGGCATGCGCCTATGAGTACGACTATGTCCAAAAGTTCCGATGAGCCGTTTCGACGGGTTGAAGTCATCACCTCCGTGCAGCGCCGCCGACGCTGGTCAGTCGCCGAGAAGGTCCGGCTGGTTGAGGAAGCCATGCAGCCGGGTATGAGCGTTTCCTACGTGGCACGACGTGCCGGCATTTCGCCCTCCCAGCTCTTCGCCTGGAAGCGTCGCATGCTTGAAGGTGGCCACGCGGCCGTTCAGGCTGATGAAGACGTTGTTGGCGCTTCTCAGATGCGCGAGTTGGAGAAGCGGGTGCGCGATCTCGAGCGCATGCTGGGCAAGAAGACCATGGAAGCCGAGATCCTAAGAGAGGCCCTGGATCTTGCGCGCCCAAAAAAACGGACGTCGCCCTTGCTGTCGTGGAGCAATCCGGAGGACGATACCCAATGAGCGTCATTGCCCGCACTCTAGGCGTCTCCAGGTCCAACCTGATCGAGCGCGCCACCAATCCGTCCAAGCCTCGCGGACCTTATCGCAAGGTCGATGATCTCGTCCTTCTCGCCGAACTGCGTCCGATCATCGATCAACGCCCCACATATGGCTATCGCCGCGTGACGGCATTGCTCAACAGGCAGCGGCGCAAAGAGAGCAAGCCCACCGTCAACACCAAGCGGGTTCTCAGGGTCATGCAGCAAAACGGGCGTACCCTTCAAAAGCATACGGCTTTGCGGCGAACTCGCACCCACGATGGCGTCGTGGTTGCCCTGCGCTCCAACATACGGTGGTGTTCAGATCAATTGGAGATGCATGCCCGCAACGGAGAGGTGGTCCGCATCGTCTTTGTAATCGATGCCTGCGACCGGGAGATCATCGCCTGGTCAGCCATCGCCAAATCCCGGCATCTCCGGCGAGATGGGGTGTGACCTGATGATCGCAGCCGTCGAGCGCCGCTTCCGGACACTCAAGGTTCCACACCGGCTGGAATGGCTCTCGCACAACGGCACCGCCTATATCGCCAGGCAGACCGCACAGGTGGCCGCGGCTCTGGGCATTGACCTGCTCTTCACCCCGGTTCGGAGCCCCCAAAGCAACAGCATGTCCGAAGCATTCGTCAAGACCCTGAAAAGGGACTACGCTTCAACCGTCATCCTCCCAGACGCCGAGACAATCCTGACCTTGCTGCCCGAATGGATCGACGGCTACTGTGAGGTCGACCCGCACTCCGGGCTCAAGTTCCGCTCACCACGCGAGTTCCTGCGCCTCAGTGCCTAAACACAACCGCCGCCTGTCCGGTGAAACGGGGTCCACTCCACCAACTCTGCATAGTCACGAAGCCATTCCTTGCCGTAACTCAAGCGCGGCGTCGTACAGCATACATCTGTAACAGCAATGCGAAACTGATCGGAATGTATACCGGCCGAACGAAAGTTTGAGTGAAGGTTATGCATGTTTCAGCGTTCTTTAAGCTGAGGCTGAACGCCCAGCCTGCTAATGAAGCTGTGCACCAAGGTCAGCGTTTCAGTGTCGAGGTAACGCATGATATCGATATTGGCACGTAGAAGGTCTGATTGTTTAACGGTTTCGCCCCAAAGTTGCGGCGCAGCAGGCCCAAGAAGTTCTTCCGGTGTTGCGCGAAGCACTTCGCAAATGCGAATGAAACTAACAACTGTCAGAGTCGAAGCATCAGTTTCGAAAGAATGGTAGACGTCAACGCCTAGCCCCAACAGTGGAGCGACTTCTGAGCTAGGCAAATTTCGTTTTTTGCAAGCATCACGAATGCTCACACTAACTTTATCATCGAGCGCAGCTCCTAGGGGAATACACCCTCTAAAAGGCTCTTTGTTAATTGGCTTTGTTGTGTCCGGATCATGCACCTCCTGCACACTTAGATCAGTAACCCGAATTTCTAGAGACGGTCTCATACCCTCATCCGTATAAACTTAAGAGTGAATACAATACCGATTTGGGTAACTCTCAAAATACCGAAAAACGTGGATGGTGAGTCAACTGGACCCTCGCTATGAGCGAGACAATTGCAATCGAAGTCGGGAAGCTTGACGCCTCCCCGAAGAATGTTCGAAAGACGTATAACGCGGACATCATCGCGCAGCTTGCGGCCAACATCGCAGCCAATGACTTGCTGCAAAACCTCATCGTCTATCCCCGCATCAACAGGGGCCGGTAATCCGTTGCCGCTGGCGAGCGCCGCTGCCGCGCGTTGGTTCTTGCTGATCGAACAGGGACATTTGCGAAAGGCCGTGCCATCGAATGTAAGGTGCGCGATAGCGTAAACGCCGTCGAGATCAGCCTATCGGAAAAGGAATAGCGCGGGGCCATGCACCCGGTCGATCAGTCTGAGGGGTTCAGAGCCTCGTGGAGAACAGCAAGATCGTTTCCGATGTTGCTGCCCGGTTCGGCGTTACAGAGATCATCGTGCGCCGTCGCTTGGCTCTTACGCCGTAGCGCACAGCCTGAACGCGGTGGAAAAGAAGTTCCATGATCGCAAGTCGGGCATCGCACAGTCGCACCAGCTTGCCCGTGCCTTTAAGGTCGATATGCGCGAGTGGTTTGAAACCACGGCAGAAAGCTGTTTCAGCCATATCAACCGGTCGAGTATTCAGGCGGCGGTTTCCGAGGTTCGAGGCCGTGAATATGCGGCCTCCGTTGCCGGGATGAAGAAGGCCGAGGCGGCAGCGTTCGCGGAACGTGCCGTCAAAGTAGCAGTTGGGTCCCGCCTTTGATACGGATTGAGGCCGATCCGAAGGCAACCAGCGCACCCGGCGACCACACCATGCAAGAGGACGATAATAGCGAAAGCGTAGATCAGCCGCTCCCGATGGCGGCTGACTAATCCCATGCTATCCAGCCGGTCACGTTCTCCCGCGTGACGGGCTTCCCGATCCGAGAACCCCAAACGCCCGTAAGGCATCCAGCCTGGCGGGCGTTTTGCTTTCGCAAGGATGGCCTATCCGGCCTTGAGAGGAGGCCCAAGCCCCCTCCTCTCAAACTCTCCTCCCGCCCGTGAGGGATCATCACGCTAACAGAGCTATAAACACCGCTCACGCCGTTTAAGCGCGCGAAATTCTACGGAGGCCGTCGCTTGAGAAAACCAGCCCTACCAATAATGCTCCTATCCGCCCTGCTCGTCAGCGGACCTGTTCTTGCAGCCGAGTATTCAGGGCGTGCCCGAGTGATCGATGGCGATACGATTAGCATCCGTCAGCAGCGGATTCGGCTCGGTGCGATTGACGCTTGCGAGCGAGATCAAACAGGCCTGAAGGATGGTGCGGTGTGGAAGTGCGGCCTTGTTGCGCGCAGTCATCTTTCAAAGCTGATCGATGGCAAACACGTCCGTTGCATCGTGTTCGACACCGACTAATACGAGCGCCTGGTCGCGCAGTGCTTCAGCCAGAATGTCGATGTCGGCCTTGAGATGGTGAAAGCAGGACAAGCCGCGCTTTTGCTGCAGTATCTCCCCTCTTCCCATCCCATCGATCTGCATGACTACCATGCGGCCGAGGAGAGCGCCCGTGCTCGTCGCCGGGGCTTGTGGGGAGCCCAAATGGAGCGGCCGAGTTCATACCGGCGCGTTCCGACGCCACAACTAGCCTCTGCATGATGCGGCGACTAAATCAGCATGCAGGGACATAGCCAATTTGATTTGTTGTTCCGGGTAAGAACCCTGACTTTACCGGTTGTGTGTACTTTGGCGATGAATAATATTGGCGCACTTATCGTGTCGATGTCATCGCGGAAGAACAGGTGATCGTTTGGCAAGCGCGTTCATACATCACCCCTCATGGGGGGTTGCTCTTGATGTCCGTTCGCACGTCGACGCGCTTAACGCAAAGCCGAGAAACGCAAAAATTTCCCCGCCTTCGGCTTCCTCGCGAAGCAAATTTTGGCCGCTCTTGGCCTCCTTCGCTGCGCTCCGGCCTTCGGTGCGCACCGCTTTCCGCCGTGCCTTGTGAACGTTCATCGCAACCACCCAAGAGGAGTGACTAACATGAGCATGACCAACTTCATCAAGTTCACCAACGACGACATCGAGGGCGCAGCCGGCACCGGCATCATCTCCACCATCGACCGCGACCTGGACATCAAGGTTACGCCCTTCACATCGACCAACGAGAAGGCTCCCACGCACCGGGTTTACGCTAAGTCGCCACGCGGCCATGACATCGAGGTTGGCGGCATCTGGAAGAAGATCAGCGCCGAGCAGAAGGCCTACTACACCTTGTCCATCAAGCGCATGGGCTTCAACGCCAACTTGGGCCGCTACCCCGGCCAGGACGATGCCTCGGTGCAGGCCATCATCGAGTGGGATCCACGGGATTGAGGAGCGCAGCGAGCCCGGTCTTGAACCGGGCTTCCCCCTCGCGCGAGGTCGAAATCATCGTGAAAAGCTGGCTTTTTCACGCACTTTGTGCTAGTTTTGGTCTCAATAGGAGGTCTCCCGATGAACGTTCATACCTCGCGTCCCGACCGCTCGCCCGAAGCCGTTGCAGCTCGAAAGAAGGCTGCAGACCAGGCACGGGCAATGAACATCCGTCAGGGCTACGTGCACGACCAGTTGCTGGAAGATGCAACCGCCGCCTATGTCGCCGGCGATCTTACGCGCGAGGAATATCGCGTCCGCATCATGCCGGTAGCGAAGTCCTAAACCCTCCCCCGCAGCTCAACAAGGCAAAGCGCCGTCTGCATTTCTGCAGGCGGCTTTTTTTTGGTCTAAGCCATGGCAGAAGATAGCCCTAAAGGCTCCTACACCTATCCAAACACGTCGGACGATCCAGATCGGCAGGACGTTCTCAGGAACAAGTTTGGCATCGAAACCCGATCCGAGTTGCGCACCGCCGAGTACCGCGTGGCGGCCTTTCGCATTATCGAGATCGAGGAAGGTTTCGGCCCGAAAGGCAACTTCGATGCTGCGCACCTGAAGGCCATCCACGGCCATATCTTCCAAGATGTTTATGAGTGGGCGGGCCACACTCGCAACGAGAGCTCGGTTGTTGATGGTGAGCGGGTGCAGCCGATTGGCGGCATGCGCAAGGGCGACACATCGTTTCTGCATGGTGCCCGTATCGATATAGGCCTCAACGAGGCGCTAAAGCCTATCAGTGAGGCGCAAGCGTTTAGGCGTGCGTCACCCTACGAGTTTGCCGAACGCGCGGCCAAGGTCCTGTCAGAGCTCAATTACGTGCATCCCTTTCGGGAGGGCAATGGCCGAACGCAGGAAGCTTTCATTTCCGAACTCGGCCGACAATACGGCCACGAGATCGATTTTACCAACATCAGCAAAACACGCATGATCGAGGCGTCGATATCGACCACCAACGATCCATCGCATCCGGCCATGAAGCATGTCATTAAGGACGCGATGGACTCTAATCGCCGTGAGGCTCTTCGCGGCGCGTTCTCGGATCTTGAAGACGTCGGCGAGAAGCCGTTCGAGCATTACATCCGCACGGCCCGACAGGGCGAGGAGATCAGCGGCCATGTCTTCGGACACGACGATCGTGTTGCTACCCTTGCGACCAATCAGGGGATCATTGCGGTCAATCGCGCGGATCTTCCGGAGCAACTGCCGTCAGATGACGAGGAGGTCAAGTTCACCGCCCGTTCGGACTTCACCAGCCTTGGACGCTCGGAACAGTCCCAGGAGGTAAAATCCACGCCACGACAAGCTGAACAGCCACAGCAGCAAAGCCAGAATGCCGAGCTGAAGGCCATCGAGGCGGAACACCTTGCAAACCGTCAGCAGCAGCAAAGCCGCGACGATCGGGACCGGTAGCGGTCATGCCGGCGAGGCGCTGCCTGTTTCGCCTGTGAGGCAGAGCCGGCGTGCCAATCCCTTCCTCTTGCCGCCTCCTGTCCGTTGGGTGATTGACGGGCAATCTACGATAGCCGCTCCCCCATTCAACCGCTGCGCGGTCCTCCTCTTCGTTACGGCCCTTCGGGTGCATAGGCTCGCTTTGGCTATCTTCGCTTCCTGCCGTCAACCAACGAGCAGGAGGCGGCAATGCAGAGCATCAAGGACACTTACCAGCGCATCACAGACACCATCGTAGAGCAGCTTGAAGCCGGCACGAAGCCTTGGATCCGCCCTTGGCGCGGCAACGTCCGCAGCTCCATCATCCCGCTGCGCGCAACCGGAGAGGCCTATCGCGGCATCAACGTCATCATGCTGTGGCTTTCCGGCCAGCTCAGCGGCTACGAGGAAAATACCTGGATTACTTACCGGCAAGCGTCAGAGCTCGGTGGCCAGGTCCGCAAGGGAGAGAAAGGCACCCTCGTCGTCAAGTACGGCACCTTCACCCCGAAGGAGCGCGAGGATGTCGATCGCACCATCCCCTACCTCAAGGGCTACACGGTCTTTAACGTCGAGCAGATCGAAAACCTTCCTGATCGCTTCAAAAGCCCTGTCGAAGACGCGGCTGTAGAGCCCCTGCCCGTCCTCGAAAATGTCGAGACCTTCATCAAGCGCACCGGCGCCCTCGTTTCCTACGGCGGAACCAAGGCCTGCTATCGCCCCGCCCTGGATGACATCCTCATTCCGGATAGAAACCGGTTCATCAGCGAGGTTCATCTTTATAGCACCGCCCTGCACGAGCTGGGGCACTGGACTGGTGCGAAATCCAGGCTGGACCGTGATCTCAGCGGCCGCTTCGGAAAGGAAGCCTACGCGATCGAGGAGCTTTGCGCCGAAATGACCGCGGCCTTTGTTTGCGCTGATCTGGGTATCGCCCACGATACGCGAGGCAACACGACCGCCTACATCGAGAGCTGGCTCAAGGTCCTTAAGCAGGACAAGCGCGCCATCATCGCTGCCGCAGCAAAGGCCCAAGCCGCCGCCGACTTTCTGCATAGTTTGCAAGGAGCCGAAACGAAGAAGGCCCCTTAGCGGCCTTCCTTCTTCTCGTCTACTTGTCGCCGGCTTCGTCCGGCGTCATCCTTTTTAGCAGTCCAATCAAATCGCGGATCGTCTCGTGCGGCAGATTCCGGATCAGCTGCGAAAGCTTGCGGTGGTCTTCCGCTTCTTCGTGTGTACGTCCGTACAGATGCGGTGCCGCCTCAAAGATCATGTCGATCGGCATGAATCCAAGTAACTCGCAAAGATGGATCATGCGGGTAACTGTGATGCGTGAGAACGCACGTTCATACCGGCCGTAAACTGGGGTGGACAGCCCAACGATGGCGGCAAACTCAGCGCGTGTCAGCCCTTGTGTTTCACGCTTGTTGCGGATGAAAGCAGCAAGCTTCTCATCCATCTCACCAAAACTGACGATGCCTTGATAACCCGGCCGCCTATGCAGTGGCTTATCGACTTCATCATCAGTGGTCTCGACTAACCCGCGAGCGTGTTTGTAGCTTTCTAGAGACGTTTTGGATGGCATCGTTCTTACCCCTGCACTAGCGTTCTTTAACACAGGAAAGTAGCGACACACGTTCAGTTTTGCCGCAGTCTGCAACCGTTCCCCCGCTAACATGAGAGCCACCATACCGCTTCCTACTCCATACGCTTAATCCCAAGTCTGAAGGAAGTTGACAGCTGTCAACTTCCTTCAGCGGGATAGATCCAAAGCGTCAGCCGGCTGTTGACACGAATCGATGACTGATGAAGCGGAGATACGCCGACTGTGAGTACTAGTCGTAAAAACCGTAAATTCGGTCTCTGGCTGTTAGTTGATGCGTAATCGCGTAATCTATGAGCGGTCGAGTGAGTCGGGATGTGCATCATTGCGCGTCCGAGAGGCGTTTTATGCAAGAACTACGTGGGGCCAAGACGGTGCCGAACGAAGAACCCGCAGATAAGCAGATCGCTGCGGATGCCGAGCTGTTATCCGCGCAACTCGCTGCCTTGCGCGGTCGTCTTTTTCCGCCAACAGCGCAAAAGACGCTGCGCTCCTTCTCTTCGGGAGAAGCTGCAAAGCTGATTGGCGTCACCGATGGCTATCTGCGGCAGCTGTCGATTTCCGGGGAAGGCCCCTCCCCTGAAATCGGTGCCGGCGGCCGGCGCTCTTACACGCTGGCTGACGTCAATGCGCTTCGGCGTCATCTTGGTGCCCAGGGCGGCGTGAAGGCCAAGCAGTATCTGAAATGGCGCCAGCCGGGCGAGCATCTCCAGGTGATCGCCGTCACGAACTTCAAGGGCGGGTCCGGCAAAACCACCACGACCGCGCATCTGGCACAGCATCTTGCCCTGCAAGGCTATCGCGTGCTTGCCATCGACCTTGATCCTCAGGCATCCTTATCGGCTCTGTATGGCTATCAGCCGGAGCTTGATCTTACCGGAAACGATACGCTCTACGGCGCGATCCGCTATGATGCCGAGCGCGTTCCCCTCGCCTCGATCATCCGCGAAACCTATTTCGACGGCTTGTCGCTGGTGCCTGGCAATCTCGAACTGCAGGAGTTCGAGCACACCACGCCGCAACATCTGGCAGGGCGCGAGCGCGGGAAGGCCGATGACTTGTTTTTTGCCCGTGTGCAGCAGACGATCGCCACGGTGGAGGCCGACTACGACGTTGTCGTGATCGATTGTCCTCCCCAACTCGGCTACCTCACTTTGGGCGCGCTTTGTGCGGCAACATCGGTGATCGTCACCGTGCATCCGCAGATGCTCGATGTGGCGTCCATGAGCCAGTTTCTGTTCATGACCTCCGACCTCCTGTCTGTAGTGCGGGAGGCCGGCGGCACGCTCAATTTCGATTTCCTGCGCTATCTCGTGACGCGCTACGAACCCAATGACGGACCGCAGACCCAGATCGCCGGTTTCCTGCGCACGCAGTTCGGATCGCGTGTCTTGACGGCGGCGATGCTGAAATCGACAGCGATTTCCGATGCCGGCTTGACCAAGCAGACGCTCTATGAAGTCGGCCGTGAAAATTTCCACCGTGGCACCTACGACCGCGCCTATGAAGCGCTGACGGCGGTCAACTCCGAGATTGAGGATCTGATGCTGCGCTCTTGGGGACGGATCGCATGATGGGAGTGGATGAAGCCATCGAGTTGACAGCTGTCAACTTTGCCCCAAAGCCCAGCAGATGCAGGCTTCCCAGTCAGTCCCAGGCTGCGGCACGCGCTCGGATCTATCCACCTCTCTTAGGCGGATGCGATGGTGCCCGTGGAAAAGGGAGCGCGGCATGAATACACGCAAGAACCAATTACGATCGTTGTTTGGTGGTGTGCCGGCCGAGGAGGCCAATAAGGCTGCCGATCAGAACGAGCCGGCGCCCGCTGCCGAACCGCACAAGCGCGCGACATCCGGAGCCGTAAAGGCCATGGGTCTGTCGCTGTCTTCGCTGTCTCAGGAGGTTGAAGACGCGCGACGTTTGCGCGAAAGCCTCAGCCGGGGCGAGCAGATCGTCGAGCTCGATCCGGCTGTGATCGAGGGGTCGCCCTTTTCCGACCGTCTCAGCGACGGCCCGACCCATGACGAGAGCTTCGAGGACCTGATGCAGAGCATAGCCGACCATGGTCAGCAGGTGCCGGTTCTCGTGCGTCCACACAGCGAGCCAGTTAAAGCGGGGCAGGGCATCTTCCAGATCGCTTATGGCCACCGGCGCGTGCTGGCCGCGCGTGCGCTTGGGCGCACCGTGCGAGCCGTGATCCGAAGCCTTGACGATGCGGAGCTCGTGGTCGCGCAGGGCAAGGAAAACGCGGAAAGGCGGGCGCTGAGCTTCATCGAGCGCGCTCTGTTTTCCAAGACCCTGATCGATCACGGTTTCGACCGCGCCACGATCCAGGCCGCCCTTGCCGTCCATAAATCAGAAATGAGCCGGCTGATCGGCGTTGCCGAAATGATCCCGATTCAGGTCGCCCATGCCATTGGTCCGGCGCCAAAAACGGGGCGCCCGCGCTGGATGGCGCTGGGCGAGCTGATCGCAAATCCTCGCATTCGGCATTGGGCGAACGAGGAGATCACCGACCAGGCTTTTCGCGATACGGCTGACAGCGACCAGCGCTTTCAGCGTGTGTTCGATCGCCTGACAAGCGCGTTGCAGTCCACCAGTGTGGCTCCGGACGCAGCGGTGGTCATTCGCGCGGCCGACGGCGCCGCGATCGGCGAACTCGCGCAGTCTGCCAGAGGCGCACGTCTGACAATCCCGATCAGCGCGGGCAGGAGATTTGCCGATTATGTGGCCGAACAACTGCCGACGTTGCACGAGGCGTTTAAAGCCGCGCAACAGTCGGGCTCGGCGAGTGAAACAACGGGCGATGCCAAGAAGGTCAAGCCCTGAAGACCTGCCGGCGCAATCGGTTGCGGCGGCATGTGTGTGTAGACCTGAAACGATAACGGAGATCCAGGCAAAGAAAAAAGGCCCCAGAACGTCACCATTCCAGAAGCCCCTTTCGATGTAGCAATCTGAAAGAATCACTTCTACGACTCCAAGTCAAGGGTGGGCGCGTCCCGGCCGCGTTTTTCTGTGCCTCCTCGACGAGGTGATCATGACGGAACGCTTAGCAACGACGCCATTTGGCGGCGGACGAATGACTGCGGCTAAATTTCAGCGCAGGCAGGCCATCGATCGGCAGCGCGAAGGACTGGCGAAAGGCGGCAACGATACCGGTCGGGCCGAGAAATATGCGCTCCTCAAGGCGCTGACGGAAGCGCGCGGCCTTTATAAGCTGTCGGATCGCACGATCGCGGTTCTGGAAGCGCTGTTGAGCTTCCATCCCGACCGCGAGCTGGATGGAACCGCACCCATCATCGTTTTCCCGTCCAACGCCGAGCTTTCGCTGCGCACGCGCGGCATGGCCGATGCCACGCTCCGGCGCCACCTTGCGGCCCTCGTGGAGGCCGGCCTGGTTCTGCGCCGCGACAGCCCGAACGGAAAGCGCTATTGCCAGCGCAACGAGCGCGGCGTGGTCGAGAACGCCTTCGGCTTCGATCTTTCACCCTTGGCGCTCGCCGCTGCCGGCATCCATGCCGCCGCCGAGGACATGCGCGACGAAAGCCGCTTGTGCCATCGATTGCGCGGCGAGATCACCATCCATCTGCGCGATGTCGGCAAGATCATCGAAGCGGGGCTGGCTGAAACAAGGGCAGGGGATTGGCAAGGCTTCGCGCTCTCCTTGATGCCGCTCGGCCGTCGCCTTGCCCGCAACGCCGAACGCCCCCTCCTGGAAGCGCGTCGCGATGCACTCCTGCGCCTGCGCGCCGAGGTCGAGACATCCTACCTCAACTCCATGTCAGAACAAGAAATGAGCGGCAATGACGCCGATTTCGAGCGGCACTATCAGAATTCAAAAACAGACCACCATTATGAAAAGGGCTCGGCAAACGAACTGAAGGAAGCGCCGAGCGACAATCTGGATGCTTTGAGCCAACCGAATGGTACGGGAAGGCCAGACACGAAAGAGGGGAGGGCGCCCGAAACCAAGAGCACGACGGTACCTCTGTCTTACCTCCTGGCGGTTTGCCCGGCCCTTGCCACCTATGCCCGCGACGGGATTGCCGATTGGCGAAGCGTTTTGACCACCGCTGAACTGGTCCGGTCGATGCTGGGGATTTCAGCCGATGCCTGGACGCGGGCGCGTGAAGCAATGGGCGATCTCGGTGCTGCCATGACCATCGCCGCAATCTTGGAACGCGCCGAACATATCCGGTCGCCGGGCGGCTATCTTCGGGCGCTCACCGAACGGGCTGAAGCCGGCAAATTCTCGGTCATACCGATGCTTGCCGCGCTGGAAAACGGGCAACCCAGATGACAAACACGACGTATTTGCCGGGATTTAGATCAGATCTTTCGCATTTTGCTGCCAATCTGCCGAATGCAGCCGAAAACCTGACGAGAGTGTACGATGATCATGCAATCTTGGAAGATGCCGCGGGCGTTTCCTCTCACGGCAGCACGTCAACTCGGAGAGCTGCACGAAGCATCCGTTGAGATTGATGCAGCGAAGCAGCGTGCTCTTGCCGCCGCTGGAGGGAAGCGACCAAAGCCGCCACGCTGCCTTCCGCAAGTAGCCGGCTTTCCAAGCAGTATCCTGCATGAGACGAACCATTGTGGTTCGTCTCCAAATCCGCTTCTCGGTGGGCGGGCGGATGTCAGGCAAGCTTTGCACCCACGATCCCTAGAATGGGTCTCTTCCGCGTTGATTTAGTCAGATGTAAAGGACCTGATGGCTTCGCCAACCAACTTGGACGCTTCGGCTTCCGCCTCGCACGCTTCCCCGCGCTTGGCTTCCAAAGCTGAAATCGCATCTTCGGCCTTGGACAGGCGTTGGAGGTAGGATTTCTGGAGATCGCTGTTGTCAGGCACTGCGCCGAGATTGTCGCGGATGCGGGCCTGCGCCTGCGAGCGCTCGTCGATGTCGCGCGTCGCGTCATCGATGGCACGCTGCGCCTCGCTTTGTCGGCGGCGTGCGTCGGCCAGTTCCTCGATCTTGCGCCTGGTTTCAGGGTCGCGCGCTGAACCTGCCAGCGAAACGAGCTGCTGCGCATCAGCATCGACAAGTGCGTAGGCTTCTTCGCGGATCATCTCCTGCATGGCTTTCACAGTGGCCGAGCTACTTGGCGAGATAGACGCTTTAAGGCGGTGATGAGTGGCGGTCTCGCCGTCGGCCGCATCGGAGGCGAAGGTCCAGCCAGCCATTCGGGGATGCTCGATGACCACCGTCCGAGGTGCGTCGGCCGCACCCGCAATGCGGTATGTCACGCTTTGCCGGTTGCGGAAGGTCGCCTTCAGCAGGCCGTCCACGGCTTTGACATCGATGATCGAGGTCTCATCTTCGGCCTCTTCCACCACTTGCACCTTGCTGTCAGCAGCGAAGCCGGCCAAGCGGCTTTCTAAGGGAGGCACGCCGCCGAGTTGAGCATCGCCGAGATAGCCTGAACGCTCATCGTAGACGGTGACGATGCCGGGTGGCAGGCTGGCCCCGGTGGCGTTGGTCAGCGACACGGAGGCAATGGGATGGCTGCTCGCCTGGCCGGAACGGTAGACCGACACCAAGCTGGCCTGCAGGTCGGCATCCACAAGAGGGACCGACAGGCTTTGCCCGCTCTGCAGATCATAGGTTCCAGGCAGGAAGTACCTTGCGGAAAGATCGCCTTCCGACGCTTCGGCCGAAACTGCCTGCGACAAGAGAGGTGCTGGTTCTGCAGCAGGCGCGGGGGCAGCTAGCATCGCCGACGCTCGCATGCGTGACGGCTCGTGATCTGCACTTTCCATCGCCAAGACGCCGGTGTCTGTTGCAGGCAGTGGCGCACTGCCGACCGATACGGGAACCTCCGTGCGATCCGCCCAGTACCTACGATGCAGCGCCTGCTTGAGGGTCACCGGCTTGCCGGAAGAAAGCGAAAGGTGGATGCCATTCCAATCTTCGCCGCTTGCGTTTTCCAAAATGGCCCAGGCTTGCATGCGCGCCTTGCCATCTTGGTCGGCGACGATCCTGTAGGCAGCTTTCCAGACCGAGGCTTCAACCACATAAGAAAGCGTGACATCGCGCTCGCCACTGCCTTCGACGGCGATGCGAACCAATCGCGAGCCATCCGACGCGCGGGCGCCTGCCGCCTTGATCGAAGCGTCGACCTTTCGGCGAACAGACGGGTCTTCGATGGTCAGCCGGGCATCAGGACCGAGCTTCAACGTGTCGATCGCTCCGTCATCGCTGACAACTGTAAGAAGAGCGAGCGTTTCGTTCTCGCCCATGGACCGCGTTTCCACGCCCATCACAAGTCCGGTGAGCGTTTTGCCGCCGCTCGAAATAGTCATGCGCGATCCCTGAAGCGCGGAGAGCAAGGAGGGCACCGATGTCAGTTCGCCTGCCGGAAAGGGGAGGGCTCGGCGCGCAAGGTCATCCTGCGCAGGACCATCCAGCGACACCTTCCCGACTTTGCCGGATGGATCACGGACCAGCAGGCTTTTTAGAACATCATCGATCTGCGCGGTCGGGATGTCGACCTCAACCAAACCGCTGCCCGTCACGCGGGCGGTGCGAACGATCTCGGCGAGACCGCCCGATGACAGGGTGACCTGGGTGATCGGCCCGTTCTCCTGCGCCACCGCTGCGGACATCATGGTTCCGAGGGCAGTCGCCGCCGCAAGCACTTTGAACACTGTCTGCCTCCCGATGCCGACTTCCGGTTTGATTAGGCTCAGCCTAGCTCAGGGGTTGATGCATTAGCTAGGAAGTTCTGCAGCCGTGCATCTGACCGTGTACCATCACGGCTGGATCAGACAGGTACCGCCATGAGGTCAATGCCGAATGGCTCGAAATGCCGCATGTTGAGTGTCACCACGGTCAGATTATGCGCCTTTGCGGTTCCTGCGATCAGCGCATCGGCCATTCCGGGACTGTGGCCTAAAGAGACCGCTTCAGCCTCAAGCTTTCCGGATAAAGCCGCAACTTCAGCATCTATCGGCAGGATTCGATCTTCGTAAGTTGCAACCAGGCCGGCCATCCAATGCCTCAGACCACTTGCCTTGGCTGTTGCACCCTTGCGCTCGAGCAGCATGATGCCACGCTCAATTTCATGGACGGTAACGACTGACAGGAAAAATTCTGTTGTCTCATCGGTCCTGTCCAACCAGGCGATCAAGGCCGTCGCCTGCGCACGAGAAGGCGACAGGAGCGACACGACATTCGTGTCGAGGAGGTATGCTGTCAAAGATCGACCTCGCGCGAAGGCGAGGTATTGCGGTCGAATTCCCCACCCGGAAACGTTTTCAGGTAGGACAGGAAGCTGGATCGACGGGGTCTTTGAGCGCGTTGAGCAATCTCAGCAGCAGCCAATGAAACCAAGGCAGCCACGGGTTTTCCGTGGCGGGTGATCGTGATGTACTCGCCCCTGATCGCATCGTCGACATAGGAAGACAGGCCGGTCTTCGCATCTCTCAAGCTGACAATGGGCATCCAAGCCTCACAAAATGGTCATATGTGACCACATATGCGCTCGAAGATCGCCGTCGTCAAGATTTGAGTGCACCGATGATATGTCTGGAAAGCTGGCCTTCGATCCACTTGGTTGGCAGGTCCTCTTCTGAAGCGCGCGAAGGCATCCAAGCAAGGATCGAACCGTAGAACGAGAACTGGAGCGGCAAGTTTTTCAAAGCGGTCCATTTGCGTGTTCTCGGCAGAGACTTACCCCTGACCCTCCCGAGTTTGATCCTTGATCCAGTGTACAAAAAGCGAGACGTCGCTGCGCTCACTGCGGTGCCGGGGCACCACGATGAAGTAACCCTATGGGTTGTCATGGAATATGGCGTTATGCGCACGAGGCGCCTTTCCTGAAGAAGGCGCTGTACGAGCCGCGACCAGCCAAGGGCCACCCCTTCGCCAATCAGGGCCGCATGAATGCTGCCCATGCAGAAGCTGATATGCATTCCAAAGTTGGCGGCGGGCACATCGGTCGAGAAGGCCGAGAACCATTCGCTCCATCCAACCCATCCCGGCTCGTCCGGGTCGGGTGACACCAGGTTGTAGCGCAGAAGGTCGCCGGATCGGAGATCGAGCCCATCGCACAGTGCGATCTACGAACGAGCCGACGAGATCGGAAATGCCGGTGGTTATCTCCGTTCGTTGACGGAGCGGGCGAGGGCGGGCCAGTTTTCGCCTTGGCCGATGGTCATGGCTTTGTTGCGCAAGAAGATGAAAGAAAGTTCGTCGGCTGACGCTGGCGCAAATGTAAGGTCTTTCCAAGCTGGCAGCGCCGAAAAGGGCGATCACGACGAAACCCATTTTGAAGCCAGTGATGCACTTCGCCGATCGATCGCGAAAAAGCAGTGGGATCGCTGATGGTTAACGCTCCCGATCTATTTGCCTCCGCGGATGCAATGATAGGAATTGTGCAAGGGCGCCAGCTCTCCAAGAGGGGAGGGGTCGCATCAAAGACGGTGTGAAAGAGCGTTCTTTGTACAGAAGTCGGCGCGCGGCATGGTGCCTTCAGTCAAATGCTGTTCGCTGGAGCCTTGATGCACACGAGCACAAGCTGCGGGTAGCCATGGATGCGTGCTAGCCGAACCTGGGGAACAACACAGAGATGATTGTAAGGTTGTTCCGAGGATGTGCTTTGGTCAAATAATGAAAGCTGTGCCTGCAATGTTGCCTCATTCTAAAGGCGAGGATAGATCACAAGTCACAACGTGAATGCTTAAGCAGCCCTCCGCTGCATTGAAGCCTTCGATCCAGTTGAGGATATTATCGTGAACACTTCAGTTCTAGACGAACCTGCTTCGGTGGTAAGCCCTATCATGGAAATGACTGCGCAGCTTGTAAGCGCGTATGTCGCGAAGAACCCGGTTCCAATGAGCGAATTTCCGGGATTGATCGAAAGCGTCTACGCCAAGCTGAACGCCCTGAACCAACCGTCTAGTGCCGAGCCTGCCACATCTTCGGAGAAGGCGAAGCCGGCCGTTCCGATCAAGAAGTCTATCACCCCAGACTACCTCATCAGCCTGGAGGACGGGAAACAATACAAGACGTTGAAGCTGCATCTTGCCAAGCTCGGCCTGTCACCCGATCAATATCGTGCAAAATGGAGCTTGCCGGCAGATTATCCCATGGTCGCAACCAGCTATGCTGAAAACCGCTCGATGCTCGCTAAGCGGATCGGCTTGGGCCGCCGCCCGAAACCTGAAGCCGAACCAGCGCCTGTTCAAAAATCTAGCCGGAAAGCCAAGGCATAATTGACGTTCAGGAAGCACAGACTTGATCGCGTCGACGATTGACTCAGCGTAGGAAAATGTTCTTGATCCGTTCACGTTCAAAGTACGCGACGGATCATGCTGACCATCTTCGCCCTCAGGCCAACGCCAACCTTCCTCCCGCTCCTCGCAAGGGCTGTTCCGGCAGGCTTTCCATCGCCCGCTGAGGATCATGTCGAGGACGAGATCGACCTTCACCGCTTGCTCGTTCAGAACAAGGCTGCGACCTTCCTGGTGCGCGTCCAGGGCTCCAGCATGGTCGAGGCCCAGCTGTTCGATGGCGATATCGCTGTGGTCGATCGCTCGGTGCCGCCGGCGCCGGGTGACATCGTTGTCGTGGATATCGATGGCGACCGATCGTTCAAGCGTTGGACTGGCAAGCGTGACGTGCCGCTAACCTTCGCCAACCGCGCTCTGCCACCCTACCAGCTACCCCAAGAGGCATTGGTTGAAGTCTGGGGAACGGTGACAGGCAGCGTTTGCGCCAGGCGGCGTGCCCACCGTGCGTGAGCGCCGGCTGCTGAGCTACGCCATCTCTGACGGCAACAGCTTCTATTGCTCGTGCGAGCGCGTCTTCGATCCCAAACTGAAGCTCGTCCCAGTCATCGTGTTGTCCAACAATGACGGCTGCGCAGTGGCCAGAACTGCAGAGGCGAAGGCTTTGGGCATCAGGATGGGCGAGCCATACTTCAAGATGAAGGACCTGTGCCGAGATCGGGGCGTCCGGGTGTTCAGCAGCAACTACAGCCTTTACCACTCGATGATGACGCGGGTGAATGACATCTACCGCACGTTCGCGCCGAGGGTGGAGATCTACTCCATCGACGAATCGTTCATGGACTGGTCGGATGTCGATGCGAGCCAGCGCGCCGGGATGGCCAAGGAGATGCGTGCCAAGGTTCTGCTATGGACAGGCATTCCGACCTGCGTAGGAATTGGACCGACGAAGACGCTCGCCAAGCTGGCAAACCACATCGCAAAGAAGAATGTTGATCTCGGCGGCGTATGTGACCTGACTGATCCTGACGAACGAGCTGCATGGATGAGCCGTGTAGCTCTGGAGGAAGTCTGGGGTATCGGTCCTGCCGGCGCCGCTCGGCTGTACGGCATCGGTCTCAAGACGGTTGCCGATGTTGCCCGCATGGATCCAAAGCTTGCCAGGCGATCGATGACGGTCGTTGGCGAGCGCATCATCCACGAGCTGCGTGGCGTGTCCTGTCTCTCGCTGGAAGAGCATGCGCCTACGCGCAAGGGCTGCGCGGTGACCCGCATGTTCTCGTCGCGGGTGGACGCTAGGCAGACCATGGAGCAGGCGGTCGCCAGTCATGCAGCCAGATTGAGCGAGAAGCTGCGCCGGGGCGGACTAGGGACGGACCACGTCACTGTGTTCTTCCACACCTCTGATCATGATCGAAGCGCGCCGCAACGATCCGTATCAACGACCGTCACCTTGCCGGAAGCATCGAACAACACGATGGTGTTGGCCGCGGCGGCCACGCACGGTGTCCGCTCCGTATGGAAGGACGGCTACCGCTATTCCAAAGCAGGCGTCGTGACTGTGGACCTGGTTCCGATCGAGGCAAGTCAACGTGCCTTGCCCGGGCTTGGCCGGCTCGACCGCGAAGGCGGCAGCGCGCTGATGGAGGCCATGGACGAATGTAACAGGAAGTGGGGCAGGGGAACGGTTGTGCCGGCCTCTGCCGGGGCTCTAGGCAAGAGGGGTTGGTCCACCAAGTTCTCGATGCGGTCGCCGAGATATACGACGAGGCTCAGCGAGTTGCCAATCGTTGCAGCTTGAAGCGACCGATCTACGAAGGCTTAGTCCAGGCTAATAGCCTAGTGCGTTACTGATTGAATTTGTACTTGCCTAACGATCCATCCGCTTTTCATGATCATGTATAAATGAGTAGATTTCAGTAGATGTTGGTATTCCCAGTTCGAACGGCTAGCTTGTAAGAAGTTTGAGGCATATTGAACGATGTGAGTGGAATAGCATGCCTTCAAAACGTGATCTGCTTGATTTTAAAAATCTACGTGGCTTGGTAGAGACAAAAGACGAGGAAGTCGACAAGCCGTTTTCAGGCGGCCCGGCTTCGACGGGGTAGTAAGCTACCGGGAGATAGAGGAAAAGCTTGCAGCTTCGATCCGCGAGAGACGTGAGGCAGACGGTCTCACACGAGCTGAATTCGCATCCCTTGTCGGACTTTCAATGCCTGTATACGGCCCCTATGAACGCGCATTCTCCAGTTTAACGGTCCCTCGTTTGATCCATCTCTGCGAGTTATTTGGCATTCAGCCGCTAGAACTGATTTTCGATCTGGCACCCCATCTATATGCTGAGACGCAAGAAGAGGCGGATGAACGACGCCGACTGATCGGACTGATTCAAGATCTACCTCACAGCAAGGTGCATCATCTGGTCGGGCTCCTGGAACAGGTGCAGTTGCAGGATAAGGCGGCACAGACGGCCTAGACTAGACGGTTGGTGAAGCGGGAACAATGTCTGGTTGTGCGTTCGCTCGTGCAAGCGCCTGATGGCGGAGCACACGGTTGATGTACGTCCGCTGTAGGTGTTCGCTTCATCGAAGCCGAATGGCGAGGGATGGTGGAAAGCAAAATGGCAGCTTTCTGCAAGGATTGAGAAAAAGCTGACCTAAGATTGCGCACTGAAGTCACTGTGGCGATTCCAGAGATCGGCATATTGAAGCCGCGCCATCATAATGACGTCAACGAAGCCGCTCAGACTTATGCGGGCCTTGCGCTGAACGCCTTCTTGCTGAAAGCCCACGCTGCGATAGAGATTTATCGCGGCGTCATTATTCGAATAGACGCTCAGCTGTATTCGCAAGAACTCGGCAGCGTCGTCTGCCGCTTTCAAGGTCTCAACGATCAACTTTCGCCCTATTCCTTGACCTCGCCAGCGCGAGACTACGCCCATTCCGAGCGTTCCAAGACCCCATCCTCGTGACCTTGCACGATATCGCACCAACCAACGATGTCGCTTCCTGAAACGGGCCTCTCGTGTGTTCGACTGCCATAGCATCACATTCCGGCCATTGCAGGGCAGACAGGCGCCTTCGCAACGGTGAAAACGCGATGTGGGCCTGTGAGGACGAGCAATCCATCGCGGAAATCGTAAGAAGCGGACGGCAGCCGAGATGAAGGCCGAGGCCGAACGCTCCGGTCGTTGCATCTGCCTTAAGGCGGGCACTCAGATCTGGACCCAAGCCGGTAACGACGTAATCGAGTTCGGCGGCATCGAGGGATACCCTGAGTCGCGCTACTACCCGGCCGTTGGCGTTTCGTACGACTAGGGTGCGGCTAACTCAGCATTTTTCGTTGCTTCTCACCTTTCCCTGCATGTTCTGGGCGCTTCCATCATCGGTCCGGTTGAGCGTCAGGACACATTGAGCAAGGTGGTTCCAGTCTGTTCCGTGCTCAATGATTAGATGAAGTTCCGAAACTTCCTCGAAGTAGTGTGTCGCTGATTCCAGACCGCGCCCGCCATTGTACTCAATGACCGCCTTCCACCTTTTGTCGGTATGAAGCGTCACGACGTTGCTCATGTCGAATCCTGCCCTCAATCTGGCCGTTCATGCAGAAGCTTACGACAGAATGTTTAAGTGCGGAACGTCTTCTGGATGAGGGTGTTGTGGATCGTCGATCCTTCAAGCACGATCTCTAGATCGTCCTGCGTGGTCACGCGCTCATAGCCTTCTCCTTCTGCCGAGATGCGGTATTGCAGGGCATTTCCCAGCGGCGGCAGTTTGCGCGTCACCTTGTACGTGTTCGTCATCCGCGGCATTGCGAAAACATTCTTGAAGCGGACGGCTTGCCCGACCTCGAAGATATGGATGTTCTGAACAGATACGCGCGCGGGCTTACCGGTGGAGGCAATAATGGTCATTGTTGCTGATCTTTCTTTAGGGCGGATTGTAAGTCCGCCAAATCGACGGGCATCATTTGTTTAGTGGCCGAACCAGCAACGATGGCTGGCAGGTGCAGGAAGGTGCCGACGTTCCGCCAAGCGATCCAGGATGCGCCGTCAATAGACTCTTCATCGTAGTCGACGCGATAAGTCCCAGCTGGTTGCGGCATGTCTATGCCCCATAAGGTGAAATCGGTAGCAAAATGGACAACGTCTTGGCGTGTGCGGCTGGTCATTGATGGATCTCCGATTGCAACGCGCCGATCCGACTTTGAGCTCGTTACGCCTGAGAGCATGATCAAACATCGGCCGAACGGCTGAGCGAGATTACGCGAAAGAGTGAGCTTAAGCGGTTGTCGAGCTAATGATTTTCAGGAGAATTCAGAAACGGCGGCTCCAGGTTCTGACACCGCCAAGCCATTTGGCCAAATCCAACACTCGGAGATTGCGCTTATTCTTGAGATAACACAAGGGCGAGTGGAATATTAAAGATAATTATTTGGCTGTCGTACAACGATTTTTTTATTCATGGCTTCGGAACAAAGGTGTGGCCTGAACCTTCACTTCAGTGACTATGAAAAACACAGAACGGTGTTCTGTTTATATCTCCGCTATTAGCGGTCCAGAAAAAATTTCGATTTACAAGGAAAACCTATGTCATTCGAGATAACGCATCTAAACTCGGGTGGCGATCGCGAAAGCCAGTCGGTCAGGCAAGCAGATGCACTGCCGCTGCTGTCTAAGATCGAACGCCTGGGCGGCACAAACATCCAGGTGAGGAGTGCCAACGGCCAAAGGTGGACGGCCGCACAAGCTCGGGCTCAGCTGATATAAACGTCCGACTTCGACGACTGCGCAGCAGCGTTTCCCTGGGTTCACGAGTTAGCTTACTGTTTTAGTCCTAAGTGGACGGATTGGGTGAAACATCATCCGTACCGCTGCCGCATGTTTCGTCCAACAGCGGCACCATCCGTCTACGCTATCTTTCGCCAGATGGTCTGCTTCTAGGAATGTAGATGCCGGCCATCAACGTCAAGAATGGGGTCGAAAGCCGAAGGGTTGCTTTCGGCCGTCCGCTTCTTCGATCGTGAGCGGCCCGACCTGGTGGAAAACGGTCTGTCCGCTTATTGTACAGATTGGCGGTAGGCCGCCATTTGTAGGGCATCGCAAGCCTTATCGAAAATGATGGAAAAACGGGAAACCAAACAGTTGTCAAACTCTGATTGACCGATCACCTCTCATCTGCCGAGAGGATGCGGGTAGGGCTATGTCCGGTCATCTTGTGGAACATCGCCACAAACGCCGATGTGCTGCGATAGCCAAGCCGATCCGCCACGTCCTGCACCTTAACCCCAGCATCGAGGAGGGTTAGCGCGGCTATCAGCTTGGCCCGTTGGCGCCACTCGTGAAATCCCAACCCAGTCGAAGCCGCCCATCGTCGTGACAGGGTGCGGTCCGTCACTCCAGCCTGGCGCGCCCATTCGTCGAGCGAGGTTCGATCACCGGGATCGGTCTGGAGCGCCGCAATCACAGGCGCGACCAGCGGATCATCGGACGCAGGTAAGTAGCTGTCGAAGCGTGGTGCCGCCACGATCCGATCGACCAGCACATGCGCGAGGCGGTGGTCGGCCGCCGAACGCGGCACGGCAACGCCGCGGCCCGAGAAGTCGGCGACGATCGCCTTCAGCAACGGATCGATCGCGATCGTGCGTAGCTCGGCGGGCAGGTCGCCGCACAGGCCGGGCGCGACATACACCGTCGCATAGTGGATCGCCTGCCGGTTCCACGCTTGATGCTCGACGCCGGGTGGTATCCATATTCCGTAGGAAGGCGGCGACAAATAGGCGCGCCCGGCGATGACGAACTCGCACACGCCTGACAGCGCATAGTTCAACTCCCCCCAAGGTCGGCCCTGACGCGGGAAGGTGGTTCCGGCCGGGTAGGTGGCCGTGCGAACCGACACAGGGTCGGGCGCCACACCCTCGATGACAGCCTGCTCCATGCACCGTACCTAAGATCGACAGCCATTGTCTGAAAGTCACTATATAATGTCTTTCGGACAATGGCTACATTGTTGCCAGTTAAGAGCGCGCGAGGCGTGCACCCCTCTCAACGGCACATACCCATGACCCAGACCAACACTTTCCGCACCGCCTCCTTGGCGATCCTCGCCCCGCTCGCGACCGTCCTGATCTGGTCGGGCAACGCGATCGTCACCAAGGCCGCAGCCGGGGTCGTCGCGCCGAGCGCGATCGCCTTCTACCGCTGGGCACTGGCGCTAATCGTCCTGGCACCGTTTGTAGCGCCCGCGGCGTGGAGCAATCGCGCCGCCGCAAAGGCGGTTTGGGGCAAGCTCTTCATCGGTGGCCTGCTCGGCATGGTAATCTATCAGTGCCTCGCCTACGTCGCGGCCGAGACCACCACCGCGATCAACATGGGCGTCATCCTCGCGCTCATGCCGCTATTCTCCACGCTGCTCGCCAGCATCTTCGCCGGCGAGCGCCTGACGACGGCTCGCATCGTCGGCGGCGTGATCTCGATCGGCGGCCTCGTCTACCTGACCTCGCAGGGCGATCCGATGAACCTAGTGCGCGGCGGGCTCCACATCGGCGACGCGCTGATGCTGGTCGCCGTCCTAGCGAACGCGTTCTACGGCGTCCTGCTCAAGCGCTGGGGGCTCACGCTGCCCGTCTGGGAACTGCTGTTCTGGCAGATCGTGGCGGCGACCATCGTGCTTGTGCCGGTATGGCTGCTCGGTCCGATCGAGCCGATCGACGCGGCTGGCGTGCCGCTGATCCTCTACGCGGCGATCCCCGCCTCGCTGTTGGCGCCGTTGTTCTGGATGGTCGGTATTGCGAAGCTGGGTGCTGCCCGCACCGCGCTGACGATTAACCTTCTGCCGGTCGTCGTCGCGCTGCTTGCCTGGGCGATCCTCGGCGAACGGCTCCACGCCTACCATTATATCGGCGGTGGCGTTGCGCTGCTTGGCGTCGTGGTGGGCCTGCGCGAGTGGAAGATCGGGCGGCCTCGTGACGACACTCCCAATGCGGCCGCCTGGGCGACGGAGGAGGTGTGATGCACCTCCTTCCACCGGTAGCCGGCGCCATGCCGGCTTGGCTGGTGCGCGCCGGGCTGATCGCCGGGTTGCAAGACCCGGCGCTGTCCACGCTCTGCACTACCCTGCTGCGACGCGACGCCGTTGCCAGCGCGTGCCCTACCGGTGGACGCGCTGCGGCTATCCCGACGAATATCATGAGGTACGAACAATGACGATTAACGACAGCGCCGAGTTCCGGCGCATCAAGGTGGCGGCCGTCCAGGCCGAGCCTGCCTTCCTCGATCTCGAGGGCTCGACGCGCATCGCCTGCGATTTGATCGCGGAAGCCGGCAGGAACGGCGCGGACCTGATCGCCTTTCCCGAGAACTTCGTCCCTTCCTATCCCAACTGGTACGAGACGCTGAGCGAGGGGGCGAAGGCGCGGGATCTCGATCGGCGGCTGTTCCTCAACTCGGTCGTCTTGCCAGGCGAGCATATCAGCACCATCGCCGACGCGTGCCGACAGGCGGGCGTCAACGCCGTGGTCGGCATTAACGAGCGCCGGGCGCGCACGACTGGCACGACCTTCAACACGCAAGTCCACATTACCCGCGACGGCGTGATTGCAGGCAAGCACCAAAAATACGTTCCAACAACGGGCGAACGCCAGATACAGGCGCCGGGCACGACTGGGCACCATAATAGCTTCGAAACCGATTTCGGCATCGTATCCGGCCTGATCTGCGGCGAGAACTCAAATCCGCTCGGGCAATATGCTGCGGCGGTCCACTATCCCGTCGTTCATGTTGCGTCTTGGCCTGCCTACTTCGGGCCGGGTGTGACGTTGCAGCACGCAATCCAGACCGCGTCGGCCGGGCTCGCCTACTCGCTCAAATGCTTTGTACTGTCGGCAGTGTTGCGTCTCTCCGACGCCTATATCGAAGCGGTGGCGGCGACGGACGCCGATCGCGAGTATCTCGAGGTGCAGCGCGCCGCCAAACAAGGAGCGATGATCTTCAGCCCGATCGGCGAGCGGATCGGGGACGGCACCGGCTCGGACGAGCGGCTGGTCTATGCCGACATCGACCTTGGCGACGTCATCATTCCCAAGATGGTCCACGATACGGCAGGCCACTATAATCGGCCGGAGCTGTTCGCGCCGCTGTTCGCGCCTCGGGAGGGGTGATCCCTCGGCATCAGTAAAAGTGTAGCCTTAGGCGCTGTCCGTCCTTCCCGGAAAGGAACGTTCAACGAGAAAGCTGGACGCAGATCGGACGCGAGCCAGACCCGTCCTGGGCTTGCCTAAAACCTGATCCTGAATGCCATTTCCCGAAGTGGCTGACGAACGATGGAATAATGGGATGCTTTCCCACGCGTTCGGATGACTGCTTTTGGTGAGATGCGCAAAGCTTTGGAATGGCAATGAAGGGGTCGACAGCGGATGAACCGCTTCCCGAGCGTCGATCCACTTGGCCGCCTGAGACTGGACGGGTGGAAAGCGGTCGGGCATTTTTGGGGGGTAAAGGTAGCGTAAGCTGCCGGGCCTGCGTTGCAGCGCCCAATGGACCGTGCTCCGGTACGTCGAAGTGGTTCAGCCATCGAGACTGAGCCAGAGGTCGCCGGGTTGGTGCGCCGACGCCATGAGATAATCGAAGGATGAGGGTCGATGACGGATCTCAGGACAGGTGTTTGGCTGAACGAACCAGGGCAGGCGGAGCTTGGCCCCGACAGTCTCCAGATGGTGACCGACGAACGGACCGACTTCTGGCGCGAGACGCATTATGGTTTCACGCGCGACAGCGGCCACTTCCTGGGACTGGAGACCAACGACGGCTTCACCGCTCAGGTGCGCATCCGGGCGAAGTTCGAGAGCCTCTACGACCAAGCCAGCATCATGGTCCGGATCGACGAGCGGCACTGGATCAAGGCTGGGCTCGAGTTTTCGGATGGACATGCCCTGCTTGGCAGCGTCCTGACAAACGAGCGGTCCGACTGGGCAATGGGACGCTTTGATGGCGACCCGATGGATTTCTGGATGCGCGTGTCCCTGGACGATGGTGTCCTGCGCGTGCAGGCCTCGATCGACGGGAGGCTTTGGCCCCTCATACGGCTCTGTCCATTCCCGGAAGGCGTCAGCTACCAGGTCGGCCCGATGTGCTGCACGCCGGAGCGAGCGGGTCTGGCAGTCCACTTCTCAGATTGGACGCTGACGAACCATCTTGGGAAGGATCTGCACGACCTTCGGTAAGCGCAGCAACCCAGGGGCCCTTGAGAACGTCTGCTTCTCGTTGCGATGTCCAGCCGTTCGGCTGTCCGAGAGGGTTCGATCGCGGCTGGATCGTTCGATGCTTCTGCCACCTATTCCGCTTCGAAGGGCGGAGCGAGGCCTCGGGCAAGTCATCTACGTGTCCGATCCGTCAGGCGTATCCGACCCAGCCCCTGAACGTAAATGCGGCATAGAACAGGCCGACTCCGTTGAATCCTGCCTCTCGGAGCAGAGCCTCGTCCTCCTTGGGAGACATTGTTGGCAGGCGCTCGCCGATCGCAACGGCCGCGCCGCGCATCTGTAAAGCGGACATGCCCGGCGCCGTCGCGAACGCTGCGAAGCGATCCAGCCATAGCGACTTCTCCGCAGGTTCCTGCGGGAAGCTGTGGTGCGCGACGACCAAGGGCGCGCCGGGCGTCAGCCGCCGCCGGATTTCAACCAAGGTGCGCAGGCGCTCGTCCCGCGGCAGGAAGTGAAGCGTCAGCAAGCACGTCGCACCGTCGAAAGGTCCGTCGGGTGCGATGTCGATCGTGCCCTTGTGGAAACCGACGCGCGAGGCGAGCGGACCGAGCGTGCGTGCCGCGAGCTCCAGCATCTCCGCCGACGGATCAATTCCATCGAACCGCCAACCTGAATGGTGTTCGGCGAACACTTTCAGTTCCAAGCCGCCGCCTGCTCCCAGAACCAGCACGCGACCGTCGTTTGGAACGCGCTCCGCCAGCAGCAGGGCGGCCATACGCTGCATAGGGTGGAAGCCAGGCACCATTCGAACCGGACCCTCCGAGTATCGGGCCACCGCTTCTGGATCGGAGAAGGACGACAAGCAGCAACTCCATCATGTTCTGGATGATCGCGAGAGGATCGGTCGACGGTGGTGGGGAAGACAAACGGCACTCCCGACGAAGGCATTCGCGCCCACGCTCCAAACATGGTGTTGCCGACGTAGGTCGCTCCCGAGGCCACACGGTCGTGGTCGCGGCGCCGTTCCAAAGCTTTCGGTGTCGACCCCGTCCGCGGCGGCGACGTCCTCAGCCGAACACGAGGGTACGGTGGACCGAAAGACCGGCGGTGACGCCGTCGCTGGCCGCCCAGGTCACTGTATGAGGCGCGCGGGCCACGTCACCTGCGGCGTAGACACCAGGTACGGTCGTCATCTTTTCCGCATCCGTCCTAATTATCGGCCCAAGCGGTCCATCGTCAACGGCACATCCCAGCCGTTCGGCGAGGTCGCTGTTCAACCGGGTCGGGGCGGCGATGAAGAGCGCGCCGACGAGGGCGCTCCGACCGTCCTCAAGCAGCACGTCGAGAGGCCGCCCGTCGCAGCCGACCAAGGATCTTACGGGACTGGCCTCAATCGTGACGCCGCGCCCGCCGAGCGCCTCGCAGGTCGACGCGTCCGGCATGTCCGCGCCGTCGAGGAACAGGGTCGTCCGCCCCCATTCCGCGATCAGCATCGCCTGATGGGCGGAATGGGGTGCAGTGTGAAGCACGCCAAGGCTCCGGCCCGCGAACTCGTAGCCATGGCAGTAGGGGCAGTGAAGCACGTCGCGGCCCCAGCGCGAGCGCAGCCCCGGGACGTCCGGCAGGGTGTCGCTGACGCCGAAGGCGAGGACGATCTTCGTGGCCTCGAGAGTGTCGCCGTTGTCGAGGACAACCGCGAAGCCGCCGTCGATCGCCCGAGCGTCCATGGCGGTTGCCTTGATGAGAGAGGCTTCCGCGTAGCCGGCCAGTTGCCGCCGCCCGGTCGACAGGATGGCCTGAGGATCTGCGCCGTCCTGCGCGAGGAAGCCATGGGAGTGGGCGGCAAAGCGGTTGCGTGCGGACCCGGCGTCGATCACCGCAACTCGCCGGCGGCCGCGGGCGATGTAGGTGGCCGCCGACAGGCCGGCGAAGCTGCCGCCGACGATGATCGCGTCATGCCGCATGGGGTTCTCCCTCGAAGTTGCACTGGCTGGCCCGCCGTTTCAGCCGGGCATGGAAATCGGCATGGAGCGCGGCCAGCGTCACCGCGCCGAAATGTTCGAGTAGCAGAGCCTCGGCCTTGGCGAACGTGTCGTCCAACGCCGCGTTGACCGCTTCCTCGACGAGGCAACCGGGAGAGTCTGTGCGGTTGCCCATGGCGAACAGGCCGGGCGACCCAAGAGCCGCGTAGACGTCGCGCAGCGTCACGCTCGACAGGTCGCGCGCGATGGTCCAGCCGCCGCCGTGCCCCTTCTCCGACCGCACGAGACCGTCGTCGCGCAGTCCCGCCATGATCCGGCGAATGACGACCGGGTTGGTCTGCATCGCCTTCGACAGATGTTCTGATGTTACCGGACCGTCGGTCTCGGCCATGTGGAGCAGGACGTGCAGGACGCCCGACAGTCGGCTATCGCTTCTCATAGAACATCAAATGTTGCATGAGAAAGCTGATGTCAAGCTGCGGGTAGTGAAGTTCGTCTCGAGTCCCAGCATTGCAGACGCTGTTTGGGAATGGCGGTATCTGCCAAAAGCGCGCTGTATCTCTAGCGGAACTGGGTGAGCGAGCCCGCGTCCAGAGCGGACACTGTCTCGGTCCACCCGCCCGAACGGATGATTAACCTGCCTTACGTAAGGAGAGTCCATCATCTGGAAGGGGCGAACATCGGGAGCACCCGAGGGGAAAGAACGAATCCCCGTACTTCGTGACGGCCCGGGGCAGGCTCGTTTCTCAAGTGTTCCGGCGACGTCCTCGCCGACCTGTTCGAGGTGGCGGACTGAATGCCAGCCCAGCATCAGGTAGCGGGGGCAACCGAACTACGCGTCGGCAGTCGACAGTGATCATTCGAACGCGCCTTGCCATTCGTAGAGCTCTGCCGTCGCGGCATATTCTCGTAGATACGAGAGTTTGCCGTCGTGCAGCTTCGCGATGGTCGCGCCCTCAAAACTCTTTTCCTCACCGCGCCACGTGTAGTGGAAGGTCCATTCCGCAGTCTCACCCTCGGGCGAGGATCGCAAATCGTGGACGGTCCAGTCGATGACGCGGCCTTCCTCGGCCAGCCATGTCGAGACCCATCGTTCAATCCAGTCGTGCCCGCGGTAGATCGGTCCGAAACTCTCTATGACAACGCAATCCGGGGTAAGCGTCGCGAGGATCGCCGCAACGTCGTGCGCCCGCCAGCCTGAGATATATTTATCCAGTATCGTCATCGATGTGATGTCCTTCCTCCACACTGATAAGTGCATTCCAACCCTGCTCGCACAAAGACCCTCACGGCCTCCCACTTCGCACGAAGCGCGCGGATGAACTGGTGATCCTTCCTGACGGACGCCTTGGCCAGCGTTTTAAGGAGGTTGCGGGAGAAACTGTTGTCAGGCCTTTGTCGGTGCTGGTTCGCGGTAGTTCGGCAGAAATACCCGCTTCGAGTCCCGCAGGTACAGCTTTGCGAACGTCTTGCGCACGAAAGGCCATCCAGCGACCCGCATAACCTCGCGCAGGGCGGCCCGACCCAACCGCGAGTGCGGCCACAACATGCGCGGCACGATCTTCGGCACTCCCTGGCCCTCCTTCACGACCGGACGCATGATTCGATCGTATGCAGCGAGAGCGGAGGGCACGTCATCCGTCTTGGCAAGCTTGCCCGCTAGCACGTAGCCGCCGACGAACGCAAGCTGTGTGCCAATCCCCGACAGCGGCGTTGCGCACCATGCGGCGTCGCCCGCCAGCACCATGCGACCGATGGACCAGCGGGCAATCCTGACTTGGCGCAGGACGTCAAAGTAGAGGTTCTGCGTCTTCAACATTCCGTCGAGGATCCGTGGGAAGTGCCAGCGGTCGGTCGCGAACCACTCCCGGAGGAACTGTTTCATCCGCTCGTTGTCCCAGTCTTGCTCGCCCTCGGGCTTCTTCTGCATGCCCATGTACACGTGGAGCTTGCCGTCGCGGCCGGGCTTCAGGGTCGCGCCGCGGCCGCCGACGGTGTTGTACTGGCGGGAGAAGGCCCCGGACTCAGACGTCCGCTATTGGGAGCGCGCAAATGGATGCTGAATGTCTTGGGAGGGGTCGGAAGCCGCCTATACGCCTACCGGTTTGCAACTTGCCGAAAGGTTGGAAAAGCTCTATCTGTGCACGATGAGCAAGCAACTCGCCTCAGTATTGACGACGGTGAATGCTCCTTACAGCGCACAGCTGGATGGGGCAGAGCTTGCACATTGCCTGTCAAATTTTGACCTAGCTAAGCAGTTTTCCGGTCAGGTTAGTTCGTTCTTTGGCGAGGTTCCCGCCGCGGAGCAACAGGCTTTCGCTTACGAGTTCGGGATTGCCCTGGCAGACTTGAAGAGCTTCGCCTCTGATTTTGCAAAATGGTCGGGCCAGAGTTACCATCTCGCTTCTTGATGTTCGCTTCGCACAATCGCCGGCCATCTCAGTGGGCACGGCTTTTCGCCATTGCTGCTGATCTACTCGACCAAGTTGACGAACGGACTGCTGGTTACCCCCTACGTTGGTCGTTTGGCGGCGGCACAGCAATGATGCTGCAGATCGGTCATCGGGAAAGTCACGATGTCGATATCTTCCTCGATGACAGTCAGGTCCTCGGCTTTCTTGATCCGGCAAAAGCGGAACTGAGCTTTCAAGAGGCACCTTCCTCTTACATGGGGGAGGGCGCGCGCTTCCAAAAATTTGCCTTTGAGGGCATCGGCGAGATCGACTTCATCGTGGCTGCCAGCTTGACTGCGGTGCCCACAACTTCGTTCTTCATCCAAGACCGGACTGTCGAGCTAGAGACTATTCCGGAAATCGTAGTCAAGAAGATCGTTCATCGCGGTAGTCAAGCCGAGGCACGGGACGTGTTTGACATCGCGGCTGCTGCGCGCTCGCATCGCTCTGAAATTGTTGAAGCGTTGCGTGCCTACCCAGACCAGGTTGCCAACGCTCTCGACCGGTTACAAGCTCTCAACCCAGATTTCGTATCAGGAACCATCGCTCAGTTGATGATCCTTCCCGACTATCTCGACCTGATCGCGACTGGTCTTACGTCGACGATAGACGTTCTTGAAAATGCTTTGGACGAAAGCAAGCAAGCTTAAACGAAGCGGCGCAGCCAAACAGCGTGCTGACAAATTACTCGTCTAATGGTCGCATCATTCGAACCCCAGGCCCGCCACCATTGGCGGGAATGAACTCAACTCCTGCTGCTTCGAATACAGATCGAAGTGCCATGACTGTCGACGCCTTTAATTGCTCGCCTCTCTCAAGACGAGCCACAGTGTCGGGAGACACGGCTGCATTCCGTGCAAGATCGCGCGTTCCCCAGCCCAGCGCCGCACGCGCCATTTTGCACTGTATGGCGTTCATTTCAGAACAGGGCTACGATTCATGTTGATCAACAGGGCAACTTCAATTATCGTATCAGTGTTACGAATTCAATTTAGCGGCTGCTGGGGTGTTCGCTTCACCCCTAGCAACCTAACCACAAACCAAGCTGTAAGGAGCTCGGATCATGGCTGATTCCGACCATAGCATGAAGTTTGCCTGCGTCACGCGCCGGGTTGCCCTGTGGGGCGCTGCTGCTACCGCGATTGCGCCACGGGATGCATTTGCCCAAGCCCGAGATCTGTCGTCCGTTCATTCATCAGCTTCCCTACGCGCTGATCCCGTGATCTCGCTTTGGCGCGATTGGGAAGCCGTTCACGAAAGGGTTCAACGTCTCAGCAAACGGATGCAGGAACTCGAGATTGAGCTTGCCGAGCGGACAGACTGTTTGGGGATGAGGGTTACGCTCCCAGGTGAGGGGCCTGTTCTCGTTTACTCGCACGAGGCGCTTGACCGTCTCGTGAGTGACCGGACGGATGTCGATGAGATCCGCAGGAAGGCAGCAGCCGAGCTTGATGAGCGGCAAGCGCGCTTTGAGGCAGTTGCTGATGATGTTGAGTACTTCTCCACCATGAAGGCGGAGCAGGCCGCATTCAAACAGGCAGAGGCTTTGTTGGACACGATGGCAACCACTCAGGCAGCGTCGCTCGCCGGTGTTGCTAACAAGCTGGAGGCCGTGTCCCGCTGGGGTGCAGCGTGGGACGAGCATCCCAAGGAGTTTCCTTGGCCGCAGATCCGATCGGCGCACCAGGATCTGGTTCGGCTCGCGCTGTAGCTGCTGACGTTTCAACCCTCAACAACGAGGGCTTGCACTTGTCCGCCACCTGCCCTGCATGACGGACAGCAGACTATCCCAGCCAGGGTTGGCCGGACGCTTCGCGGGAACGGAGTGTGTGGCCAAGAAGGCCGGTCAAGGATCGTTGGTTGGGCGACACCTTGACCGGTTTTCCGGGTCTTCCATCTGCACGAAGGAACCGTGTTACCCGTTAGTGCACCGTCGGCTGGCATAACGGCAGGAACCTCACCGCCTCATCGACGAGTTTGCGAAGCTTTCTCCATCCGCGCACGTTCTTTTCGGCTACGCGTTCTTCAATCGCGGCAAGCATCCATCCAGCGCTGGCGATCTCACCGGCAAGGTCGCAGGTGTTGAACCGTTCCAGGCAGGCGATGATGCGGGGTCGAGCATCGCTTCTATCGAAGGGGATGCCAGCGATCAGCCTGCGTCCACTTCTGTACGCGTTTGCTAGGTGCTGTCGTTCAGCCTCGTTTCCATTGAGGATCACGCTGAGGGTGAAAGCCAGGGACTCTGTCAGATCCTCGGTTTCATCATTCATGCTGGATCAAACAATCCTTCAAACTCTGCATCCGCATAATAGGCGAGCTTGCCGGCGATGATCGGCCGTTGTCCAGCCAGGAACAGCAGTTGCGCTTGCGGCGCCATGTTGCGGACTTCGTCCGGGGTGAGCAGTGGCCGGCCTGTGTGTTGTTCGCTGTAAGAGATGCCGGACTTTTCGGAGTCGAGGGCGCGGCTCATGGTCTGAAACACGACCGTTCCCTGACCTAGCAAATCGGACACCAGCCTTGCGCTGTCGTGATCGTTGACACCGAAGACCTGCAGGACGCCGGCGTTCGACAGGAAGGTGCCTGCGTGCTGCCCATAGGTGGCGCGCAGCTGGTGCACGTCCTGCATGATCGGCCAAAGCTGAACGCCATAACCAGCCATCAAACCCATAGCGCGTTCAACCGGCGCCAGATGGCCGAGGGCTGCAAACTCATCAAGCAGGTAGAGAACAGGCACATCCGGTTTGGCCGGATCGCGCGCCATGTCGATCAGACTTTGAGAAACGAGGAGCCGCAGCCATCGGGAATAGGTGGCGAGACGATCGGGTGGAAGGACAAGAAACACCGACACGTTGCGGCGTTTAAGATCGGCAAAGCGGAAGTCAGATCGATCGAGAACGGCCGTCATGCGAGGGCTATCGAGGAAGTGTGTATGGCGCTGTGCGGCCGACACCACGCCGGCGGCTTCCCGGTCGGACTTGCCAAGGTGACGGTTTGCTGCGCGTGCGACTAACCCAGACACCGCGGTTGATGCCTGCATGTCCTTCAAGAGCTTGGCAAAGGCTTCCGGGGCGAGTGTCAGATACTCGCGTACCGTCGCGAGATTCCGCCCGGCTCTCGGCTGCTCGGCAACAACATGGAGGATCAGGCCGGCGACGAGCGCTTTTGCTTCTTCATTCCAGTGCGCTTCACCGCTCATACCAGGTTCGTCGAACACGAGAGCATCGGCCAGCGTGCTGGCATCTTCTGCGACATCGAGGCCGTCGGGATCGAGCACATCAAGCGGATTGAAGGCAGCAGACGGCTGGCCGGTTACGCCAAACGGATCGAGTTCATGCACAGGACCAAACCTCTCTCTCGCGCGTCTCGCGATCCTGGCGTTCTCGCCCTTGGGATCGATGCAGATCACGGACCGATCGGCGGTCAGCAAGTTCGGGATAATGGTTCCCACACCTTTGCCCGTGCGTGTTGGCGCCATTGTGAGGAGATGAGCTGGACCATCGTACCGCATCAGCTTCTTCGTTTTGCCATCACGTCCGATGAGAAGGCCGGAAGAAGAGCGGGCGAGGGGAGCCATTTCCTTGTCGGATGAGAAGCGAGCCGAGCCATGCGTGTCGCCGTCCGTTTCTCCAAAATGGATGATCAGGGGACTGGTGATCAGGCGGAACAGAACGGCGATCAGGATGAGGGGCAGGATAATATTTAGTGCCCTCATCGGAACACTGCCTTCGCCGAAGCCGATGGCATCGAGAGCCAGTGCGCCACCCAGTCCAACAACGAGCGTGATGATGCCGAGAAACACGATGGCTTGCACGATCGGTTTGAACGCGCGAACCGGTGCAAGAACAAGGGCAGTCAGCGCCCATGTCGGATCACGGCCGGCGGCTCGCAGCATGTTTATGAATGCCGCCCATGCTTGTATTGCCTGTTTCATAATGCCGTCTCCGCTACTGTGCTTGTTGGAGCTGCATTGGCACGCTTGCCGATCAAATCGCTGAACAGGGCCTTGTCATTGGCGCGCGTGAGAAAGCCCGGCAGGTGCCGTGCGAGCCATTCGCGCAATCGGTCGGCAAACTCCCCGTCGTTGCTGCTTTCCAGCCGATGCAGAACGAACGCGCCGAGCAGCACCTTGCGGCGTGTGTCATTGGCGCGTTCCTGCTTCGACAAGCGCGCCTTCAGAGCAGAGCGCTGAGCTTCCAGCTCACCGAGGCGTTGTTCAATGGTTTTCCGCGCCATGATCATTCCCCCGACGTCACTGTGGCAGCTGCTTTCAGCTTGACCATGATGACCTTCGGATGCTCGCCGACGCTCTCCATGTCGACGAGACCAGAAGCCAACACGAGCTGTGAAAGGCGGGCAAAGCCGTAGTTACGCGGATCGAAGTCTGGAGCTTGTTTCGCGAGGTGCGCACCGACGCGGGCGAGATTGGCGCGGCCGTCTTCATCAGATGAAGCGGTCACCGCCGTTCTCAGCATTTCCAAAGCTGTTTTGTCCAGCCGCGCCCTTGTCGGTGTGGGCTTGGCAGATTGAGCCGCACCGTCGACGACCGGAGCCTTTGTAGGCGGTGTTTGTTCCGACTCAGAAGGCGTCTTCGTCTCTGCCGTTGCTGAAGCCAGCACGTCAAAATACACGAACTTGTCGCAAGCCGTGATGAATGGACGCGGCGTTTTCCGTTCTCCGAAGCCGTAAACGGTGACGGCATGCTCGCGCAGCCTTGCTGCCAGTCGAGCAAAGTCGCTATCACTGGAAACAATGCAGAAGCCGGTGAACCGACCGGTGTAAAGTAGATCCATCGCATCGATGATCATCGCGCCGTCGGTGGCGTTTTTTCCCGTCGTGTAGGCAAACTGCTGGACTGGCTGCAGCGAATGCTCAAGCAGGCATGCTTTCCAGCCCCTAAGGTTCGGCGCGGTCCAGTCGCCATAGATGCGTTTAACGCTTGCCACGCCGTAATTAGCAATCTCGGCAAGCAGGCCCGAGATGATCTTCGGTGACGCGTTGTCGGCATCAATAAGCACCGCGAGTGTATCAGCAGCCATTTGGTCCTCCATCAAGCAGTGAAATCGTGCCGTCTGAAATGGCTGAGCTCAATCCCGGTATTCAGGGATAGCGGCGCTGATCCAGGGCGATACCGTGACTGCTCGAGTGAAACGAGGAAGTCACAAGGGCGCAAATACGGGTCATGCTGACCCCTTGCGGCGCTGGCGCTGGGCTTCCTGAAGACAAGGAGACAAACGGCTTTGGCGATCTTCTATTGCCAGATGTCTGTTATCTCGCGGTCGAGCGGCCGCAGTGCTGTTGCGGCTGTGGCCTACCGTTCGGCCGGGAAGCTCACCAACGAACGCGATGGCCTGACGCACGACTACACGCATCGCGGCGGCGTCGAACATTCTGAGATCGTGCTGCCGCAAGGCGTTGGTGCCGAATGGGCGTATGATCGTGCGGCTCTATGGAATGCGGCTGAGGTGGCGGAGAAGCGCAAAGATGCTCGTGTCGCCCGCGAGTTCGTGCTGGCATTGCCGCACGAGCTGTCTGCAGAAAAGCGGTTGTCGCTGACGCGAGAGTTCGCTCAGGATCTTGCCCATCGCTACGGCGGCGCCGTGGACTTCGCTGTTCACACACCGCATCGCGACGGCGACGTTCGCAACCATCATGCGCACGTCTTGATGACCACGCGCCAAATCACAGCAGAAGGTCTGGGCGACAAGACCTATCTCGAGCTCGCCAACAAGGAGCTTCTGCCGCGCGGGCTGGCGACAACGCAGATGCAGCTGGTGGATATTCGCCGCGGCTGGGAGGGAATGGCAAACCGCGAACTGGCGAGTGCCGGTCTGGATGTTCGTATCGACCACCGTTCGCATGCTGAGCGCGGTTTGGAGATCGAGCCAACACAGCATATGGGCGTCGCGGCCACTCAGATGCAGCGCAAGGGCGACCATGTGGAGCGCAGCCGGCTCGATGCGGATGCGGCAAAGCGCAATGCAGAGCTGATCCGGGATAAACCCGAGCAGGTTCTTTCACTCATCTCCAACGAGAAGAGCGTGTTTGATCGCTACGATGTGGCTCGGACGTTGCATCGGTATGTCAACGATGATGCGCAGGCTTTCGAGAACGCTTTCGCCAAAGTGATGGCCTCACCAGCCTTGGTCGAGCTTCAAGCTGAGCGCGCTGATGGTGACACGGGCGAAGTCTCGCTTGCGCGCTATTCGACCCGTGAAATGGTAGCCATCGAAACCAGCATGATCGAGAGCGCGCAGCGGATGTACTCGGCGCAGGATCATGGTGTTCATCGGAACCATGTCGGTCAGTCTATTGCAGCACAGGATGCTGCCATCCAGCGAAGTGCCGGCAACGCATCTGCCAGGCTGTCAGGCGAGCAGAGGAGGGCGATCGAGCATATCACTGGGCCTGAGCGGATCGCTGCTGTTGTCGGTTTTGCGGGTGCCGGCAAGTCCACCATGCTCGCGGCAGCACGCGAGGCTTGGGAAGCCCAAGGCTACAAGGTTCATGGTGCCGCTTTGTCGGGCAAAGCGGCGGAAGGACTTGAGGAAAGTTCTGGCATCCAAAGCCGCACGCTGGCGTCGTGGTGGCTCTCCTGGGACAACCCGGATAGTGGCTCGAAACACCAGCTTGGTCACGGTGATGTGTTTGTGATCGATGAGGCCGGCATGGTGGGCAGCCGGCAGCTCGCCCGTTTCATCAGTGAGACAGAGAAGCGCGGAGCGAAGATCGTCCTGGTCGGCGACCATGAGCAGCTGCAGGCGATCGGGGCAGGGGCTCCGTTCCGGGCAATTGCGCAAGAGATCGGCCATGCCGAGTTGTCGGAGATCCGCCGGCAGCGTGTGGACTGGCAGCGTGACGCATCGGTTGCTTTTGCCACGCATCGAACAGCTGAAGGATTGGCGGCTTATCGAGAATGCGGCGACATAACGTTCAGCAAGAATGGTGAGGATACGCGGGCCGCGATCGTGCGCGATTATCTCGCTGACCGCGACGAGCGACCGGAGGGAACCCGCGTTGCGATGGCGCATCGCCGTGTCGACGTTCGCGCCATCAATGATGCCATCCGCTCAGAGCTACAGGAGAGGGGGGAGCTTGCACGGGGTGAGGAGGCGGGTGCGCTGACATTCCAAACCAATGTTGGTCGACGCGAGTTCGCAGTCAGCGACCGTGTCGTGTTCATGGAGAACAATCGCGATCTTGGTGTGAAGAACGGAATGCTGGGAACGGTCGAGCGGGTCGAAGCTGCCCAACTAGTCACCGGTCCGACAATGATCGTGCAGCTCGATGGCCGCGACGGCGACAAGGTCAGCGTGCCGATGCGTGACTATCAGGCCATTGACCACGGCTATGCGACGACGATCCACAAGAACCAAGGCGCCACGGTCGACCGCGCCTTTGTGCTGGCTTCAGGCACGATGGACCGGCATCTCACCTATGTCGCGATGACCCGGCATCGCGACGGCGTGAAGCTGTACGCGGCTGGAGACGAGTTCAGCAAGTCTGGGCCCGGCAGCCAAGCCGGTAAACTCGTGCAGCATGGTGTTGCGTCCTATGAACAAAAGGCTGGTAACCGCGACAACTACTTTGTGACGCTGGAAAACGATCAGGGCGAGCGCCACACAGTATGGGGCGTCGGCCTTCAGCAGGCCATGAAGGAGGCCGCGCCTCAGATCGGCGACAGGATCGGCCTCAAGCATGTTGGCGCGGAGCCCGTCCGCTTGCCCTATGGCACGGAAGCACAGCGGAATGTGTGGAAGGTGAGGGCTGCTGATGAGCTGGCCTATGACCAGCTGGAGAAGCGCTTGTCGCGTTCAGGCGCAAAAGAAACCACGCTCGACTACACCAAGGCATTTGGCGAACGGCGCGGGATTGCGGAACGTTTGGGTGTTGGCAGCGAGATTGAGGTTCCAACCGCACAGGTGGCCCGCGACAATGTCCAACTGGGCATGGAGCGGACGGTGTCTACCAACCATCAGACGCTTGCGCACGGATCCTCGCAGAAGCCCGGTGCAGATATTGCACCCAGGGATCCCGAGCATCCTGTGCAGGCTCCCGCTGGTGATCGTTCCGCCGTTCAGGAGCGCCAAGGCACGTCCAACACGGTGGCGCGTCAGGCCAAGGCACCGAAGCGCAGCATGTTTGACGGCCTGAAGCTCCCAGTCAGCCGCGGTGCCGTCCAGGAGCGCGACGCAGCCTCGCTGAGCCGGCGCATGGGAAAAGAGGAGGCAGATCGGTTTGCCGAACGAATCCGACCTCTGTCCGGCTTTGAGCAGGCCGTCGATCACTATGCACGGGCGTTCAGCGCGGTCGACAAGCAGCTTAAACAGGGCCTGCCGCTTCTCGAAATGCAGAAGCAGGAGCTGCAAAGGGCAGGGCAGCAGCTCGAGCAGGCGCGGCCGGGCTCGCACGACCTGATCCGCTCGGCCTTACAGCATGATCCGGAGACGATGGACGTCATGGCCAATCATGCCGGCCGCGATCGCGTCAGACAGCTTGTGGTCGCCATGGATAGGGAGCGAGCGGCACAGGCTGATCCCCATGTCCGGGCCGAGCGCTTCGTGCAGCAATGGCAGAGCTTGCAGGCTGAGCGCCAGGAGCTTCGTGGTTGGAGCAACGACGAGGCACGCAGCAAAATCGAGAGCCAGATGCGCAGCATGGCAAAGACACTGGAGCGCGATCCCCAAGCTCAAGTTGCTTTACGTAATCGGGCCCAGGAGCTTGGGATCAGGTATCTGCGCCAGGATCAGACCATCGCTCGTGAAATGGAGCGGGAACTGTCGCGGAGTCGCGATCGCGACCGTGGGATGGAACGATAGGAGGAGGTGAAATGGCGGATGACCAAAACCAAGGCCTGGAGGATCTCGATACGGATATCTTGAACAACGAGGACGCCAACGATCCAGCCGCCGTCGCATTCGAGGCGCTACGGAACACAGTGGAAACGCTCGCCGCCGATCTCACCCGTGAAATGATGACCATCCGTAGCGGTATCGAGTTCGCCCTCGACCGAATGGAGCAGCGGGGCGCGCCTGTTGACTACAGCCCTGAAATCGGCCGCATGGAACGAAACCAGGCTGAAACCAATGAGCGCCTGCAAGCTATTGAGCAATCCTCCGCTCTCAAGCATGGTCCGGAGCATTATGCCCGCGTGATCGAGAACAGCGGCGAGAGCCTGGTTAGAACCGCTGCGCAGCACCTCGAACGGCAAGCATCTGACCTGGAGCGCGCCGGCAGGAACTTGTCCGCGCACGTTGCCAGCGCCCGTGAGCGCAACCGGCAAAATCGATGGTTCATCATCGCTGCTTTCTGCGGGATGCTCGCCGGTGTTGTGTTGACCCTGTTCCTGCCAGCAATGCTGCCGTTTTAGGTTGCGGTCCAAGTGGCCGGCGTCGTCATGGGTGTTTGGCTGCATCAGGCGGGGGCGCTATAGCGACTGGCAATCGACATCGTGGGAGTGCGTTCTGAGAGGTTCGCGGCGCACCGTTCGTATTCTAGAGCGCGTTTCTGATCGGAAACATGTCTTCGCCGTAGTGGTGAAGCCTTGTATGATGCCGACGGCATAGCCAGCGGACCGTCAAAGGCTTATCGTATTGGTCGTGATGGGCATCAACGGCGTCGGTCCCGCAAACCTCGCAACCCTGCTTCTCCAGCTCTCCTGCTTTCATTGCTCGTTGAACAGCAAGATGAGCCTCATACTTACCGGGATTGGCTCGGCGCCAGTTGGCTTGGCGGGTGTCGGTTTTGAGCATGAAGTCATCCTAAGTCCCCACCATCTAGCTTTTGGGGTCCGCAGCATCCCATACTGATGACGGTGTGGTATTGTCACGAAGATCAGGCGGAGCGCTAGTGAACTTTTTGAGAGACATACCTGAACGCGACGATTCGAAGGTTCACGACATACCATTCAAGCTATCGGCTATTTCGGTAAGAAGCTGTGTCGCAACGGCAACAAAGCGCAAGATATTTCTGGTTGCTAATAGAAGACCAAAGACACTGCCTGCTTACTCAGGGTAACTGCTGGTTGCCGGGGGTATAGCAACTAGGATAGACGATGGGTGGGATTGGTGTCAGCAACGAGCGTCGAATTTACTATTTTGACGTAGTTGAGCAGTTTCCGCTCATGGGCGGTGTGGCAGAATATTCTCAACGCCTGCGAACCGCATTGCAGGCAAGGCTGGGCTCACGTCTTGTCCAAGTCACTTCTCTTCTAGACAAGTTTGGACCTCTTCCAGAACGCTATCTCCCACGAGAGCGGGCATGTGCTGAAGCTCTCGCACGCCTGGATCCACATTCGGTCTTTCTAATTCCCAACTTCCAGTCACCCCTTAAGCCATCTCAGTCTGGTTCACCGCGGCCTAGAGTTGTGAACATTGTCCATGACATCCAGTTCGCTTTTCTCCATGACCTTTTTCCGGCTCATGAACGGGCTGAGCTTGAGACTTTATTCACAGAAACAAGGGTTTGGGCAGACCACATCGCTTTTGTTAGTGAGGCCAGCCGGCGAGACTTCTCAAGCGTGTTTGGTTCGCCTCGCAACTTCTCGATTGTCCCGCCTGTCATATTCGCTCCCGCTGTAGCGCCGGCAAGGCAGCGCGAAAATTTCCTTCTCGCTGTAGCGCACCATGAAAATCATCCACATAAGAACTTTCCTGGCCTCGTGAATCTCTTTGCCGAGCTTGCGACTTCTGATCCGAAACTTCGCCTGGTACTCACAGGTTATGGAAGGGATGGTTTTGAAGGGGAGCTTGTGAGGCTACCAACTGACATCCAATCACGCATTGAGCATCGCGGTTTTGTGTCGCGAGCTGAGCTGGACGAGCTTTACCGCCGCACCAAAGCGTTTGTCTCCATGTCACGGTTCGAAGGCTTTAACATGCCGGCGGCCGAAGCGGCCGCTCACGGTGCCCCACTGATCCTGTCTAACATTCCAGTCCATCGCGATCTACATCCGAAGGCCTTCTTGTTGGATCTGGTGCTACCTGACCTGCCTGCAGCGCGCGACTTCTTGATGAAGGCGGCGTCGGAAGATGCTTGGGTTGGATTGGCGGCATCGTCGCCAGAAGCAGTGAGCAGTGACTTGGCTGACGTGCTGCTTGGCCTGTCCCATGAACAAGATCGTTTGCCGTTCTTACAAGCACCCACGCACCGATCTATCTCTGGGAAGCGTCGCCTACTCGCCCGCACAATGCTTTCCAGCGGACTTGCTGGTTCACTGCTGGCGGCCAGCGTTGCACTTGCGCAAGCCCAATTCGTAGGAGTTCCGGGAGCGGGTGGAACTGGGGGTAACGCAGCTGGTGCTAGTGCTGGGTCGGATGGAGCGTCTGGCGCAGTTGGCACGAACACAAATGGATCGGGAGGCAACGGCGGCGATCCAGGCCAGGCTGGAGGCGCTGGTGGTGCTAGCGGCAACGGCGCTGAAGGTGGTCAAGGAGGAGCGCCCGACGGTTCGAGTGCGGGAGCGTCAGGAAGTGACGGGTCGAAGGGTACGAGTTCCTACTTTGGCGGCGGCGGCGGTGGTGCGGGAGCCGGTGGCATCAGTGGAAACGGTCTAACAGGCCAAACGCAGTTTCCTAACGCATCTGTTCTGTTGGGTGGCTCGGGCGGCAACGGAGGGGCGGGGGGAGACACCTCTTCGAATCCCGCGAGCAGCGGCGGGGGAGGTGGCGGTGGCGCCGGTGGGCAAGGTGCGATCCTTTACGGAGAAGGCTCAATCTCCAATACCGGGCAGATCACAGGTGGTGCTGGAGGCAGGGGTGGCGACGGCGGGAATGTACCTTATGTGCCTTATGGCATCTTAGTCATACCGTCCGGGGACGGAGGAGCTGGCGGCGGCGGTGGCACTGGTCTTGAACTGCGTTCAGCCAAAGACTTCGTCAACGAAGGTCTTGCCACTGTTGCAGGTGGTGAAGGCGGCGCAGGCGGCGAATCTACTTACGGAGTTGTCGGAAAAGGTGGTGACGGGGGCGTAGGTTTCAGCAGAGCCTCTGCGATCATTGGCGGACGCTTTAGCAACGCGGGAACGGTAAATGGTGGCAGCGGAGGAGAGAGCACTACTAATTACAGGAGCGTTGGTGCAAGCGGCGGGGCAGGTGGAGCGGGTATTGTCCTCAACGGTGCGGAGGTCGAAAATAGCGGCACCATCCGCGGTGGGGCCGGTGGTCGTGCTTACGGTTATGTGACTTCAAGTACCGCAGGCAGCGGTGGTGCCGGTGGTACCGGCGCAAGGCTTAATGGTGGCCTTTATCGGCACGCAGGCGGATCGCTATCTGGTGGTATGGGAGGCGATGGGGGATATTCTTACTTTACTGGCGGCGCAGGTGGCGCTGGAGGTATTGCGCTTCAGACCTCAGGCAGCACAAACATTACGCTTGCCACCGGCAGCGTGACGGGAGGCGCTGGCGGCACGGGGGGCTTTGTCGGAGCAGAATTTACAGACACTACGACCGGAGACGGGGGTAGTGGTGGAGCGGCCATAGCCATCATTGGAGGTTCGTTGGTCAACGAAGATGCTCTGGTCAGCGGCGGGGCCGGCGGGATTGGCGGTCTACTTTATATCGATCGTGACTCTGATCGTTCGTCTGGCACTATCGGGAACGGTGGCTCCGGCGGAATCGGCGTCGAGGCAAGTGACGTTGCCCAAATCATGAACGGTGGAACTATTCGAGGCGGTTTGGGAGGCGACGGTGGCATTCTCTATGAGGGTCGAGCAAATAGCATCAGTGGCAACGGAGGGGTCGGTGGCGTTGGTGTTCGACTTCAGGGCGGCGGAACTTTAACTAATAATGGCACTATCGAAGGCGGATTAGGCGGCGCTGCGGGCGACTTGCAAGGAGAAGATGCTTCCCTGGCGATGAGGGGCCGATCTGGTGACGGCGGAAAAGGTATACTAGCAGCGAGCGGTGGAACGATTATCAATCGCGGCCAGATCAGAGGTGGCCAAACCCCCAACTCCTACTTCACCGGAGGTGCCCCGTTGGGCGCTAATGCGAGCGCGATCGAGGGTGCAAACCTATCGGTGATCAACGCAGGGACGATCGAGGGCGGCGACAACTCGTACTATTTCGCAGGTAGTTCCGAACAGGCTGCCGCTATACGCTTTACCGGCGGCGGCAACAGCTTGGAGCTGCAAGCTGGCTCCACAATCGAGGGCGACGTCCTTGCGTATTCCTCCAGCGATAGCTTCATCCTTGGCGGCGCGAACGACGCAACATTCGACGCATCGTCGCTAGGCAATCAGTTTGTCGGCTTCGGTGACTTCCACAAGACCGGTCAAAGCGTATGGACACTTGAGAACGCAACGAGCGCGCAAACCGACTGGATTATACGAGAAGGTACGCTTTCCATCTCGTCTGATGCCAATCTGGGCGCAGCCTCTGGTGGGTTGTTGCTTGGAGGCGGCACTTTGCGCGCGACAGACGATCTGACGAGCGCGCGTCGTATTCTGATCGAAGCCGTCGGCGGGACGGTCGAAGTCACTCCATCGGTATCAGCCGCCCTTTCTGGAGTTATCTCTGGCGCGGGGTCGCTTACAAAAAGCGGTAGCGGATCGCTGACGCTTTCTGGCGCGAACACCTTTGCCGGTGGAACCGTTGTCAGCCAGGGTCGCCTTGTGCTCGACATCAGCGGATCGCTTTTATCAGGCGTTATTAACACGGACACTTTCGAAACATCGGGCGTACTCACCGGTGGCCTCGTCAACACAGGCTACACGCAACAACTTGCCGGTTCGATCAGCGGCGGCATCAGTTCATTGAACCGCTTTGAGACGCGGGGTGGATCGATCAGCGGTGCTATCGCCAATAGTGGCCTGTTCCTCGTAGACGGCACGACCACTGCGGACGATAGCTTTGCAAATACCGACGGTGGGCTGCTCATTGTCGATGGTGAACTGACTGGCCTCACTTCGCTTGTCAACGACGCGAACACCAGCCTTACAGTGTTCGGCGATCGCTCGATCTTCGTGACAACCGGCTCGACGTTGCAGACACAATATTTCGGCGGATCAAGTGCTGATGCCGTTAGCCAAATTGACGGTGAGCTTGATGTTACGGGTGCCGCCAGCGCCGACTATACTGGCGCTTTCACTGGGTCTGGCGTCATCAACATGACTGGCGGCGGCTTACTTAACCTAACTGGCATAAACACTGAACGGTCGTCCTTCACAGGCACCACCAACGTCACGGACAGCACGTTGCGGGTGAACGGTCTCTTCGGCGACCTAGATGATACGGATGGCTCAAACCAGGCGCGCGTCAGTGTGAACAGCAATGGTCGGCTCGCTGGATCCGGAGAGATCGCCGGTAGCGTCAGCCTCAACAACGGCTCCACGCTTGCACCCGGCAACTCGATCGGCACCCTAAGGGTCGCAGGCGACGTGACGTTCGGCGAGGGATCGACTTACGAAGTAGAGATCGATGCGACAAGCAAGTCCGATCGCCTTGTTTCCGAAGGTATTGTCTCGATCAACGGCGGCACCGTAAGCGTTCTTGGTGCGGCAGGGGCCTACTCGGATGCAGATCGCTACACAATCATCTCGGCGGGCGGCATCTCGGGCGAGTTTTCCGGTGTGATCGACAATCTGCCCGACATCGATGCCTATGCTGTCTACAACCCGTCCAACGTGCAACTCGGTCTAAAGAAGCAGGGGATAGTTATCCCGGATCCAGAGACAGATCCTGAACCGGAGCCGCAGCCGACACCAGGCTTTTCAAACAAGGCGAATGGCCCCGCCTCGCTCTACGGCGCTGGAAATGCTTCAATGGCTTTCGCAGAGACGCTTGGCCGTCGCATATCCATGCAAAGCCAACTCGGCCGCATGTCTGTCACCGGCGCCACTATCCCGCTTGGGTTTGCTGAAGAGCCCAGTGCAAAGACGACGGGTTTGTCACATCCGGGCGTGTTTAATAACGAAACCGCCGAAATAGCACCGATCGTTGATTCAAGCGGGCTGGCGGTTTGGATCTCCGGCTTTGGCGAGGACACATCTGTTGTTAGCCGCGGTTCGGCTTTCGGCTACGATAGCCAAACGGGTGGCGTCGCGGGTGGGTTTGAGTACACAAACTACGGTACTGGCACGACTGTGTTCGGTTTAGCGGGGGGGTACTCACGGACCAACGTCGATGTAGCTGACGGCGAAGCTGATGCAGATGCTGGCCATTTTGGCTTCTATGGCAGCCACACAGAGGGCAATCTAGCAATATCAGGGGCTTTGGCCTATACATGGCTCAATTACGATCTGACCCGTGACATCGCTGTTGGTGCAGACACGATCACGGCTCGTGGAGACGCTGACGGTACAGCGCTCTCCGGTTTCGCGGAAGCGTTCTATGACTTAGCGCCTGCGGTTGGCCTGAGTAACGTGCAACTCGGTCCTGTCGCACGCCTGCGTGGTGTTCATGCTTCGCGAGACAGCTACACGGAGGATGGCGCTGGCCTTCTCAACCTCACCGTCGACGATGAACACAGCGATCAGCTGTACGCTGTTTTCGGTGCACGTCTCGGCTCAACAGTTCAGTTCGGCAGCATCACTGTGACACCTGCCATTGAACTGATGTATGAGCGTTCGTTGCGCGGCTTGGACACAACCAGCTCCTCTACGATTGCCGTGGCCGGCGCCGATTTTTATACGTCAGTTACAGGCGGCAAGCGAGATCGTTTTCTGGTTGGTGCAGGTGTTGGTGTTGCTCTTTCCGACGAACTATCAGCCAATGTGCGGTATGATGGCACGTTCTCATCTGGCATCGACAGCCACCGGGCCTCGTTGGGGTTCACGTATAAATTCTGAGCATTGTGCTCCCAGCTTAGTGCCCTGTTCCTGCATTCGAAGCAGGGTATTCTTTCCGCTAGCGCGTGATTCTGCCGAACTGAAGTCGCAGTAAGAAGGTGCGTACAACTGCCCGTTACTCCTGATTGTATGTTAGATCACAAACGCACGGGATCCGTTCAGGCGCGTATCTAAGAGCAGAAAGTAACGGCGGTGATACCTAGACGTGATCCTTTCATCGGGCGTGCTGCGGTACTGCAGGAGCTCGATGCATTGATGCAGTCTTCGGCTTTCGTCTCGGTCATAGGCCCCGGCGGCGTCGGCAAGACGCGTTTGGTTCTGGAATGGCTTGCCGCAAACGAACGAAACGACGGCAGGCGCATCGCCTTTGTTCGGCTCGATGGGCTGTCAGATGCCTCAGCCGTGCTCGGAGCCGTGGCGGCTGAAGTGGGAATGCCGCAGACGGGCGGACGGCCGTATCTCGAGGCGATCGTGCAATGGCTACGCGACACCGAGCTGCTGCTGGTGCTCGACAACTGCGAGCATGTCGTCGATAAGGTCGCCGCCTTGGTAGACGCACTTGGGACGGGTACCCGGAAGGTTTCTGTTCTGACGACTAGCCGCGTTCCACTGAGCCTGGTCGGCGAAAAGCAGTTGCGGCTGGGGGCACTCGACGAACAAGCCGCCATCGACCTATTCGTCAAGAGGGCTAGCGATCGAGCACCGAACCTCCTCATGGCAGGCGAGGCACTTGGCGCGGTGCAGGCGATCTGCCGGGCAGTGGACGGCCTCCCGCTGGCTGTTGAGCTCGCTGCTGGTTGGACCGATGTTCTTCCAGTAAACGAGATTGCCTTGCAGCTATCGCAGGGTTTCGAACTCCTGCAGCGGCGCGGTTCCATACCAACGCGGCATGACACTCTCGACGACACCATCCGTTGGAGTCACGCCCTTTTAACGGCCAAAGCACGGCTTCTGCTTCGCCGGCTTTCCGCATTTCAAGCAAGCTTCTCGCTAGAGGCCGTGGCGCCTGTGTGCGCCTATGAAGGACTGACTCAGGCGGACGTTCTGCCCTCGCTACGCGAGTTGGTGGAACACTCGCTGGTTCAGTTCGATATGAGTACCGCACGTTATCGGCTTCTTCACATGGTGCGCTTGTTCGCGGCAAAACTGGCGCAGGAAGCAGGCGAATTGGGTGCCATGCGTCTCACTCATGCGATGCACTTCTCGGCGCTGGCGCACCGGGCACGAGCCGTCAACTTCGTGCCTGAAGATACCTGGCTTCCAGAGCTTCAGGGAGAGGTCGACAATCTGCATGAAGCGCTGCGCACCCTCCTGTACGAAGGGCGGGCCGTCGAAGCTCTGGGGACCGCGGTTGCCCTGACGATGTTCTGGTGGACAGCTAGTCGGCATCGCGAGGGCATCGGCTGGTTGCGTGCTGCGCTCGACCAGGCCAGCGAGGCGCCTGTCATCCTGCAGGCAGCAACTCAGTTCAGTCTCGGCTTTCTTGAAGCGCACGACACGGGTGACTGGCTGAATGCTGCGGTGGAGCTGGATCGCGGACTGGCGCTTCTGGAAGACCTGGACGAGCCCGGCGCCGATCTTCTGCGTGGCTATCACCTCTGTCTTCGCGGTGAATGTGACATCATTGCGGGCAGCAAAGACGCCGGATTGAGGCGTGCCATCGAAGGGGCGGAACTGATCGCACGCTACCCTGAGGATCGATGGGGTCAAGGCTTCGCAGCATGGAACGTTGGCTTTGGCCATGAGCGTCTGGAAGAGTGGGAGAAAGCGGCTAGCCGATACGAGAAGGTCATCGCTTCGCAGCATGACGGCAGCCTTGTGGTGCGGATGATTGGCGATCAGAGCCTTGCGGGCGTTCTGGAGCGCACAGGTAGGGCAGGAGAGGCTCTGCAACTCTATGACGAAGCACTGGCGCTGTGCCGACGTCTTGGCCTTCAGCGCCTCGGCGATGTGCATGGTTCGCACGCGCGTCTGCTTGCCGATTGCGCTCGGGTCAGGCTGGTGGCGGGAGAGGACACGGACGGGGCAAAAGCCCTAGCCCTTGAAGCCCAGGCTCTGGCCGTACGCCTTCAAGATGGCGCGGCCTGGGAGATCGCTGGATGCGTTCTGCAGCGACTGGCTGCGCCTACGCCGCATGTCGGCGTATTCCGGCAGCGCGATGCTGTCTGGATCATCCAGTTCGATGAACATGAGGCCATACTGCCTGACAGCAAGGGACTACGGCAGATCCGGCATCTTCTCCAGTCTCCAGGGATTGAGATCTTCGCGGGGAAACTCGCAGCAGTAGCCGATGGGGAGCCACGTGAGATCGGCCGTGGTGATCCGGTGTTGGATGCGCAGGCGGTTACCGCTTACCGCAAGCGATTACGGCTCCTCGAACGGGCACTGGCTATGGACGAGGACGCGTTGGACGCTGATCGGCGTGCAAGCGTTCTTCGCGAGCATGAGCTTGTCTCGCAGGAACTGGCGAAGAGCTCTGGCTTGGGCGGGCGGGCCAGACGTCTTGGCTCTCCGCAGGAACGGATGCGGGTGAATGTCACCCGGACCCTACGCGCCGCCGTTGCGCAAGTCGAAGCTGTTTGCCCCGCGCTTGGACAGCATCTGGCGCTGTCCATCAGGACGGGCAGCTTCTGCCGTTATCAGCCTCCGGTCTCGATGGACTGGAAGTTTTAAGTGCCTAACTTCACGTGATAGCGGGTGGAGTTGCGAGCAGGCTCTCTTTCGTGTCGGTAACCGAGAGACGCGAGCAGCCGGCGCGCCACGCCAATCGACTATGATGGGCCGACCTCTCTGCATTCAAGCCTCGACTTGAACACTCCCAAAACAAGGGCGAGTGCGAGTTAGTTTCTTCCGCAAAGAAAAATTGTTCGATCGCATCGAACACTCCTGCTGGTTCAGCGAACGCCACAGCTTCAGGTCTGTCGGAGCACAGAGGCTTCAACGATGACCAGAGGGAGACCCTGTGAGCAACATCGAAACCATCAAACGCCTTTATGCAGGCTTCGCATCTGCGGACCTGCCTGTCGTTCTTGCCGACATGTCACCTGAAATCGAATGGACGGAAGCAGAAGGCTATCCGTATGCCGGGACCTTCCATGGGCCTCAGGCAGTTGTGGACGGCGTGTTCGTCAAGCTGGCGACTGAGTGGAACGACTATCGGGCCACACCTGACCGCTATGTAAGCGAAGGCGACGAGGTTGTCGCGCTTGGGCACTACAGCGGCGTGTTTAAGGCAACGATGAAGAGCTTTCGATCGCCCTTCGCACATACCTGGACGATCCGCAACGGAAAGATCCTCCGGTTCGTCCAGTATGTCGATACGGTTCTGGTGCAGCGTGCCATTGTTTAAGCAGGGCGTAATCCCTGGGTTGGCCGGGCTGATCTCTCATAGTGACGACAGCTCCGCCGCATCCTTTGATGGCAGCTATGCTAACCTGACCATGGCAACGCGCAGCAGCTACGACGCTCGGCCACTGGTATCCGTAGGTCTTCTGACCGGCGGCTGCCTGCTGCTGGTTGTCTTTGCAGCATGCGAGAAGCCTCCACTTCCAGCTGACCGCTTGAGCAGCTTGGCATCTTATCTCGACGATCCTCTTATAACCGAAGTCCCGGTTAAAGGCACAGTCGTTCTTCGTCCAACCCATCCTTCCGAGGTTGAGGTGCACTGGGATGCAAGCCGCGATTACGGATCGACCTACTACCACTTTGGAAACGGGTCCGAAATTAAGGTATCATCCTCAGAGGTGGGGCTGGATGGAATTTACCTGCGTCCATCCTGGTCTAGCGCCGATGGATTCATTGCTTCTGGCGTTCCGTACTTGCTGATAATTGATGCCGACGCAAACCTTGGAGACGGGGGCTGAGAACTTGGAGATCCAAGTTTCCCGTTGCCGTGCATCCACATGCAAGCCAGGCAGGTCACAGACAACGCATCCGGCAACATTAGTGACGCAAATAACGTATCGGATGATCTGCTGACGTAGACGACGCCTCAAGAAGGTGCCGGAGGCCGGCACGTATCCACTGAAAGCTGTAAGGCGCTATTTGCTGGAGAAACACTTCCAACAGCACAGCCGTAACGTTTTTTTGGTCAATTGTGAATATCAATTTTTGATATAGAAGCTTTGCTGCTTGGGGGCGTCAGTGGCTACGGCAGTCAAGAGCCTAAGTTCGGGGTTGAAACATTTGCGCTTTGGCGTTCAAGTCCGGTTTATCATTGCTGCATTGTCAGTGCTTGTGCTCGCCCAGCTTCTCAACGGCGTCCTCACAACCTCGGCCATCCGAAAAACGGCCTTCGAAGCCAGCGCTACCGCTGCTCGGATTGTCGGCAATGACTGGGCATTCCGCATCCAGAACTCTCTGCGCTTCGGCAAGCCAATTACGCAGATGTTCGGACTGACAGAGATGCTGGCTGATATACGCGGTGACTTGCCCTTTCTCTCCGGAGTAGTCGTTACATTGACTGACGGCTCCATCGTCGAAAGCAATATCGAGGGACAACTGGACCCGGGGGCAGGAATGGCGATCGGCCAGATAGCTGCCAAAGCTGCCAACGGCGGTACCCCGCCAACCTTGTCAGCTGTTCAACTTGGAGCAAACCACCTCTTCGTTCTACCAGTTCGCGGCGCAAGAGACGTTCTCGCTGGAACGCTGACGATGGTCGTCCCGGAAGCCGTAATTGCGGAAGCGGCTCGTGGGCCGATAAGCTTGGCGGTACAATCGATTTGCGTCACGTCCATTTTCGGCGCACTCGCCATCGCTCTTGGCTCCCTGATGATCCGGGCGAATGCTGCAGAACGTACTGAGCGATGGAAGCTGCTGGTTATCCCCGCGCTTGTTCTTGTCAGCGCCCAATGCATATCGTCCTGGCATAATGTAACAACGTTTCGCGACGTGTATCTGCGAGCGGCTACCACGAATGTCGAGCGAGCGGTCGAGCGATTCCAAACGGATCTTCAGCGGCTGGTCGAGCAAGGCGTGCATCTCGAACGGCTTTCAGACTACGAAGCTCCTTTCAAGCGTATGGCAAGCAACATACCGGAGCTCGCCGTGGTTCGGCTTACCGCGATGAGCGGCGAGACTTTGTCAGCGTACGACGCGGGAAGGGGCGGGCCGACGCTGGATGACACTGGAACTGCATTCCAGTCCGTTGTTCGTGAAATCCGCTATTCAAACGATGGCGACGTTCTGGCTCGCCTGACCGCCACACTTTCACAGAAGGCAATCTCTGAAGGGGTGAGACGCCGAGTTCTCGATGCCAGCACGGTGCTCTTGACGTCCGCGCTGTTCGGCTTCGAACTTCTTGTCCTGTTCGGGATCCTCATGCGCCGCCTGGTGCAGCAGCAACATCAAAGGGTGACCGACCAAGACTCGCACCATCTCTTGGCGCGTCCTGCCTCGTTTCTTCTAGTCTTCGGCTGGGGCCTGACACTGTCATTCGTACCCCTCCAGATGAGCGCTCTCACTGATGAGCCACTTCTGGGGCTGTCGCGCGACGTGACGATGGCCTTGCCAATTTCCACTGAGATGGGATGCGCGCTTGTTACAGCTCTGCTCGCAGGCATCCTTACAGATCGAAAGGGCTGGCACATCCCCTTTCTGCTCGGCAGCGTCATCTGCGCGGCGGGAGCTTTGTTTTCGGCTTTAGCAACCATGCCCGTCCTGTTTCTTGCTTCCCGAGGGTTAGTCGGACTTGGCTATGGCCTCGCCTGGATGGGCATCCAGGGCTACATTTTTACTTGGTCAAGTCCTCGCACGCGCACTCAAGGCATCGCCAACCTTGTCGCCGGAATCTTCGCAGGACAAATCTGCGGCAATGTGACGGGCGCAATGCTTGCGGACCAGCTTGGCTTCTCGGCAGTGTTCCAGGTAGCTGCCTTCGCCGGCTTGCTACCGATCCCGTTTGCGTGGTTCTTCATGAGGTCCTACTTCGGCAGGCCGCATGAGATGCGCGAAAATGCTTCAGCTCGTCAGGCGGCGTCTGCCCCGGTGCCAATACCTTTAACTGCGCAGCCGGGCTCAAGGCTGTCCTCGCTTCTAACAGACCGCAACTTTCTTGCACTCCTTCTGCTCAGCGTCGTGCCATTCTCGATCGCCCAGGTCGGTCTCCTTTACTATACCTTGCCCGTCTACCTTTCGCATGAAGGATTCGAGCAGGCCGATATCGGCCGCATCATGATGATCTACGGGTTGTCGGTGATCTACATTGCGCCGGTTCTAGGAGGGTGGGTGGACCGACACATTCGCAAAAAGCCGTTTATCGTTCTAGGCGGCTTGCTGGGTGGGGCAGGGTTGGTCTTTACCTATGTCGACATCGGTGTTGCGACACTCGTGTCGTCAGTGTTCCTCCTTGGCCTGGCCAGCAGCTTGGGCGGCCCTGCACAATCAAGCTTCGCCCTTCATTTGCCAAGCGTCCAGCGTCTGGGAACCGGCAGGGCCATGGGCATTCAACGTGCCGCTGACAAGCTGGGGCAGATGATCGGACCTGTGGCAGTGGGCGCGCTCTTTGCCCTTATCGGCGCACGTGAAGGCATTGCGCTCACTGGCGTCTACTTAGTCGCATCCAATTCCCTCTTTTTCCTGATCGCGCGGGACCGTCTCCCCCCCGCCCACACTGCCGTGGACCAACCTCATGCCTGACATGCAACGCAACCCGACCCTTGGCGCTGAGATCGAGATGCCCGTCGCACGGCTTGATGATGGGTCCACTTACGATGCAAGAAGCTTCTTTCCCGCGTTCCTGAATCATAGGCTCGCGAGAGGTGACCGGGTTACGGCATTGAATGCAGGCGACCAGATGATCGGCGTCGAGGGTGATCTTGTTATCACAAGCGTCGATAATGGCTTCAACAACCTGGAAAGCGCTATCGGCGTAGTCGGGGGACCTGGATCGGGAACCTTTTCTCTAAACCGCCTTGCTTCGCTTATTCACCGAGAGCTGACCGATGTTTGCGACGTGCTTGGCGAACTAGGCGCAGGGGTCGTGAACTTCTCGGAACACCCCGCTTGTCCGGTAACCGAACAGGTCTATCGCGAGATGCGAGCTCCGAAACCCATTTACGGATACTGGCGCGAGGGTCGTGGCTGGCGGCATGAGCAGGGGATAGACGCCAAAGCGCAGAATGGGCCGACCACTGGCGTGACCGCTGCTGACGCCGTGGCCGCCTTGAACCTGGTCCTCCTGACTGCGCCCGCGTTAATCGCTCTGTATGCAAACAGTCCGTTCGAGAACGGAGAGCTGACGGGCTTGAAGGAGAACCGTCTGACAATCTGGCCTCGCATGTTTGCCGAGCCAGTTTTTCCAGGCGACCGCACGTTCCACCAAGTACCCGACCAGCCATTCCGAAGTCTCAGGGACTACTTCCAGTGGATGTTCGGCGCGGGTACGGCAATGCAGGTGCTGCCTTTGCCTGGCAACTCCTACAAGGGCTTTGGCGGTCTCGCCCGGGTTGAAGGAGACCCTGACTTCCTGACCTTCCTGCGCGGCGGTCCCGCACGGGCTTTTGACATCGAAACCAATGCGCCCCTCGAACTCGTTCCAAGTGTCGACCACCTGGACAAGCTGCAGTTCTCACAGTTCCTTGACGGCAGGATCAGATTCGCTTTTGCCGAACTACCGACGGTCGACTCCTTTTTCGAGGCATTTGCGAAAGATGCGCTCGAGGATCTCTTCGCGTCGTCGTGCAGCGGCCTCTACATCGAAGGAAGGGCCTGTGGCGCGACCTTCCCGGATCCCGAACTTTGCGGCCTGTCAAACCCTCTTGTAGCAGCATCGGCTGCCGTTTCGCCCTCGGCCCTTCAAAAGGGCCTCCAGCTCAACCCAGACGCTTATCGGCGCTTGTCACGGTTCATGCCTTGGCGAGACATTCGGATGATGCGGGAAGAGGCAATTCGCCATGGCCTTGGCGGGACCCTAAACGGCCTCACATTGAAGCGCTTCAGCGAGGCTGTTCTGGACGAGGCGGAGGCGGGTCTTGCGCCGGCCGAACGGTGGATGCTCGCTTATCCCAGGCACGTTCTTGCAACCGGGCAGAACGGCGCGGACCGCGCTTTGGCGGCTTTCGAGACACAATCGGGAGACAGCAGGACGCGGATCCTTAAACTCGTCAGAAGGCGGACGCTTCAGGGACCGCTTCCATGTCCAGTTCTTGCTATCGCGCCTGCGTCCTCATCAGTCTTTCACAAGGACAGCGCGAATCTCGTCAAGGCGCGGTCGCGGGCCCTTGGTTCGCACTGAAGATCTCGTCAGTGGCTAAAAGGATGTCGACAGACGGAGCGTAGCCGATCGCATCGGCGGTGCGCAGGTTCAGCGCGATTTTAGCCGGCGCCTGCCAGATTTGCGGGAGTTCGCGTGGCAACGCTCCGTTGAAGATTTTTGCAATGGTTTCCGCGTGAAATCGGCCGACATACAGATAGTCGGATTGGGCGACGCTCATCAAGGCTCCTGCTTTAACCTCGGTCTCGCCTAGCATCGAAAAGGTCGGGATACGATTTTCGGTCAAGGGGGCTAGAGCCTTTGGCAGGCTTGTTTCATTGAGGCCGCGATGTACCGTGATGTAGACGGCGTCTACCTTTGTGGCGATGTCCTCATAGCAGGCGATGACCTTGGCTTCGGCTTCTTCCTGAGCAATGTCGTTGAAGGGCGCGAAGCACGGTACGACTTCGAAGCTGCGTTCATCCCCGAGGCGTCGGATGTCGTCTACTGCGGCGAAAGTGCGCCCTTCCGGGCTGTCCTCATAGACAAGTCCCAGTCGCTTGAAGTGAAAGATGTCATCGAAAAGCTCGACCTGCCGGGCATACCGCTGCGGCTCGACCTTTGCGTTGAGATAGTCGTGCCCCGAGTCCGCTTCACTAACGATGATCTTTGATCCGACGGGATCACTGGTGGATGCTACGACAACTGGCGTACGTAAATCGGCGCTTGAAAGATCCTGTCCAGCCCAGGTGCCAAGCGCCAGAACGAGATCCAGATCGCGGCGTTCGTTCAGGCGCTGAAGTAGCTCGGCCCTTACCTTGGGACGCCTGATCTTGTCGAAGTTCCCGGACGCGTAGTATCCGTCAGCCGGAAAGTCGATGTAGTCGCTTTTCACGTTGGCAGACAACCAACGCCAGAAGCCGCCGGCCTGAGGATCGTTTGCTGAAGGCAGGCTGATAGGCTCGATCCAGCCTAAGGCAGCTAAGCCGCGGACCGTGGCTTTCAGTATGGTTTCGTAATCTTTGTACTGGCCGCCCTCATAATACCCTAAGCGCCATTTGGTACCGTCCGCCTTTCGGCGCGGATCAGAAGGCCAGACTTGCGTGGAAGGTGACAATGAACCTTGTGCAACCGGAACGTTTACGGCGGAAGACTGCGCTTGGGCAGGAAGGTTGCCGAATGCCAGTAGGGTCGCGCTTAGAAGCATCACGTGCATCATGGCCGAGTGGAACGGCATCAAACGGCACGAAGTGTGACCTGCTTGATGTCGGAAGGACATCGTCTGGAGGTGATAAGCTGTCGGGGGGCGTTCGAAAAAGCGCTTCATCGACTTTAGCCTGCATGGTGCGTGCTCTTACAGTAGCTGGACGCGGCTAGCTTTGCTTTTGACTACAGAAGAACAAGTTTGAGGTGAGCAGCCAAATCATACGAGCAATGACCTTACGTTTCCTTAGCTGGAAATCCACATGAATAAAATTGCTTAGACAGCTTCAATGAAGTTGCTCGAGTTGGCCTGCTGCCGGTTTCGTGGACACGAGGTCTAGCTAACATAGCTTTCCGCTCGAACTCGACGGGGCTCATGTAGCCCAGTGTCGAGTGCCGTCGCCGGGGATTATTAAAGCGCTCGATGTAATCGAGCACGTCCGCCCTGGCGTCATCCCTCGTCCTGTAGACCTTGCGAGTCGTCCGCTCGGTTTTCAGCGACGAGAAGAAGCTCTCCATCGCAGCATTGTCCCAGACGTTGCCCGATCGGCTCATCGAACAGGTAATGCCTTGGTCCGCCATCAGGCTCTGGAACTGCTCGCTGGTGTATTGGCTGCCTTGATCCGAATGGTGCAGCAGGCTGTCGGGCTTACCTCGGCGCCAGATCGTCATGATGAGGGCGTCTGTCAGGAGCTGCGCCGTCATCTCCGACTTCATCGCCCAGCACGTCATGCCAGACGCGGAGGGCGCCATAGGTTCGGTCACTGTTCTTGGAGCTACGGTCGATCGCTGTCAGCCGTTGGTCACGCTACCGTCGCGAATGCCGAACATATGATCCGTCTGGCCAGTGCGGCGAGGGCCGCTCTTGCTGCGCTGCTGTTCGTGCCCAGCTTGCATCTCTGCGACGACAGACAGCATGTCGTCCAAACGCTTGTTCTCGACAACATCTGCGCGATGCACCGAGCGCAACGTGTCAAAGGTTCTGCAAGGCAAAGCAAAGCTGTCGTGCATGATCTCGAGGCGGCCGTCCGGATAATCGCAGACCACGACCTTCTGGCCCGCCAGCGGCCGAGAAAACTCAGTTGGATCGAGAATGAACAGCACCTTGTCATAGCGTAGCGTTAGGGATTGCGACAGCGTGCGGACTTCCTTGTGGCACATAGCGCCATCGAGATTCTCATGGTCGGCCAGCGGTCGGTGCATGTCCTTCGAATTGCGCGGTTGCTTGCCAAAACGCTCGTTGAAGTCGGCTATGAAAGCAGGTGCATAGGCATTGGCTGCCACGATCGTGTTGATCTCTCGCAGCCGCATCTCCTTCACCAGCCGGTCCTGCAGCGTCAGGTTGGCTCGCTCCACACGACCCTTGGCTTGCGGAGTGTTGGCGCAGATGATGTCGATGTTAAGCTCATAGAGCGCTCGGCCGAACTGCGTCAGGCCACTCGTCCGATCTTTCTCTGACGCATGGGTAGAGCGGAAGACGCCGTGTTTGTCGCTGTAGAAAGCGAGCGGCTTGCCCCATTGCTGCAGATAGGACTTCGTCGCATGCAGGTAATCGAACGTATTCTCCGATCCGGCAAAGCGTAGATGCAAGAGCTTGCCGGTGGCATCGTCGATATAAACGAGCAGGGCGCATTTAGGGCCGCGGTTCTCGAACCACCAGTGATGCGACCCGTCGATCTGCACCAACTCACCAAAGCAATCCCGACGGCCGCGCGGCTGGAAAACTCTCTTCGTGCGCTCGCGACGCGAGATCCAGATGCCGGCCTCGGTCATCCACTGCCGCAACGTCTCCTTGGAAACGGAGAGCCGATGCAACTCGATCAGCTTCTCACGCACAAGTGTCGGGCCAAAATCCAGATAGCGTTCACGGACCAGATCCAGCACCGCATTGCGGAAATCCTTACTGTGACGTCGGTTGCTCGGACGCGATCGTTTCTTCGAAACGAGACAAGCTGGACCAGCCTGGTCATACGCCTGCAGTAGTCTATGCACCTGACTTCGGCTAAGCCTGAGCAACTCGGCAGCCCGAACGACGCTCAGGCGTCTGTCACGAATCTTCTAAATGACCTCGAGCCGATGCAACTCTTTCTGCGACATGGTGATCGTAAAGGACATGACGACTCCGACCGCTGCTGGTCTCAACCAGGCTGAAGATCGTCATCCTTGCTCCCGACAGTGGCATTGACCAGTGCGTAGAGAGGCGAGACTGTCGCATCTCTAACTGGCCCAGCTGTCGCATTACCAAACAGCCGTGTGAGTTCTCACCCAAGTGCGACTTTGCGGCGAAGGGCAGTGTAGCTGGTTCATCGGCTCGCCGCCATCATCTTGCGTCGGAACACTTCAGCGGGCGTTCTGAAGCCGAGGCACTTGCGCGGGGTCGAGTTCAGATGGGCGCAAACCTGCTTCAGGTGATCATCATCGAACGCTAGGGGATCAGCATCACGCGGCAGCCATTTGCGGACCCGGCGGTTGGTATTTTCCACCGTACCTTTCTGCCACGGCGACTGTGGATCGCAGAACCAGGTTTGCACGCCAAGCCCGGCTTGAAGATAAGGCCAATCCATGAACTCGGTGCCACGATCAAAGGTGATCGAGCGGCGGGCTGCATGAGGAAGGGCACTCAAGGCATCGATCAATCCCTCCATGATCGGCCTCGATTGCCGGTCGTTGTTGTGCAGGAACACTGCAAAGCGACTGACCCGTTCAACCAGCGAGGTCACATTGGCCTTGCCGAACTTCTTGCGGAACTGGATGAGATCGCATTCCCAATGGCCGAGCTGCTTCCTGTCACGCACGACGTCGGGACGGTGCAAAATACTGAGTTCTGGGCTGAAACGTCGGCCATGACGGCGCCTGGCATGTCGCGGTCGGCGTCTGGCCCGGGCTTCCGGCAAGTGACGCCAGAGCTTCATCTCCCGGCCGTCAGGGGAATAGGCAAAGCGGTAGATCGTTTCGTGGCACACTCGAATGCTGCTGCCCTCATAAGCCAGTCGGCCGGCAATCTGCTGCGGCGACCAACCGTGCTTGATCCGCTCGACGATGGCTGCCCGAAGCTGCGGATGACGAACGAGCTTGCTATATCGGCGCCGGCGCTCCTTGGCGAAACCGTCGGCTGTGACGCAGTAGTAGCCGGTCAGATCTGGCATCTCGACATCCTGGAACCTGTTGCGGCGTAGTTCCCGGAAGATCGTCGAGCGATGTCGGCCTAGCTTCTCCGCAATCGCATTGACGCCGACCCCGGCCTGTCTCCAGCGGGCGATCTTACGACGCTCATCGAGGTCGACCTGCGAGTAGGTGCGTTCCATGTGGGGCTCCTTGCAATGAACCGATTGGTATCGCTGCAAAGTCGCACTTCAAGGTAGAACCCACCCCGCTACAACCAGGCGTTGCATAATCTGTGTTATGGAACTCTTGATCAGGTGTGCTTTATCTCTGACACCGCTGTGAGCGGAGAAACAACACGAGGCGCAGTTTACGCAGCGCGCGGACTACCTCGCTTAGGCAAGGCAGCCATCACCACGCGCGTGATCTCGGGCTCCCTGCCTGAAGCCATCGGACGGGTTCAAGTGGCTGCAGCTGAATAGCCCGGAGTTTCGTGGATGCCCTCGGGTTACATTTCCTGCTGCCGATCGAACTAGACGGGTGATAGCATCCCGTTCCTGACGTGCTTGCGCTTGGAGTTGTAGGATATCTCGATGTAGTCGAACACGTTCTGCCTTGCTTCGTCGCGTCCCCGGTAAGTCCGGAGTCGTATAATCTCGCATTTGAGGAGATTGAAGAAGCTCTCCGCCACGGCGGTGTCGTTACAGTTGCCGCAACGGCTAGCTTCAAAGCATTCTAATCTGCCGATTCAACAACCTTGTCGCCGTACCTTTCGAACAATACGCGTAATACACTAGCGCTCGCATAAGCTGCATCTCGTTGGTACCTGTCGTTCTTGTGAGGATCAGCAAAGTCACAAACCCCTTTTACAACGAAGGTTAGCGGAGTTGGAGTGTCTGAGTGATATGCCGCGGAATATATCCCGTAAGCCTCCATATCGATGCCACACGTCTCCCTATTTTGATCAACAATCTCAGCCGTGATCTCACTGTCTGCTACAACTGCTGAGCCAGATGCCAGAGGTGCAAGGTGTAGCTTGGGAATACCTATCGCTTTATGTGGTGCATTCGCTCCAATCTCTGCAAGGGCGCTTCGATCGGCCTTTAATTGCTCCATAAACGTCCTAACAGCCCGTGGAGGGTGGAAGGGGTAGGGAGACATCAAAAAGCGGGATTGATCTGAAACCTTAGCATATTTACCGGCCTGCCAATCCCAACATGGATCGGCCAATACAACGTCACCAAGATCAACCCTGTCCTTCACTCCCGCACAAATTCCAGTCATCGCCAAAACCTTGGGGCGAAGTTTTTCTATTATGCGAGCGGCTTTCAGCGAAGAGGGCACCATACCCATTCGGTCCACGCTGAAGGCCATAACCGATAGAGATCTGCCATTGCTGACCAGTTGCCCACGATGTCCGAAGGTAACATCGTCGATAGGCTCAGCTGATCCGAACCCCCAATTCAGACTCAAAATTTCAGATAATTCCGGCTCAGCCAAAGCGCAGATGATAGCGAGATCGATCTTGGAACTAGGCTTGCCGGGATTACTACCCTGAGCCGACATGTAAGATATGCAACTAGTCAGCTGATTAATCCAGTCATCGGACGAGCTGTCATATTCTATGATCGTCCATAAGTACTGAGCAAAAAGAGGTGAAGCCTTCTCGGCAGCCAGCTTATCAGCAGAAATGCCTACAACTCTGCCTGGTTTTATTAACTCCGTTCCATCGGAAATCTCCATAAGGAGTTGTACGGAGTTGTCGAAATCTGCCTCGTCCTCGTTTCGATAGGGCAGCAGGATATCAAGCACCACTAAATCGTAATGGGTCTGTTTCAGCTTTAGCAGTCCGTCGGATGAGCATGTGACGATATCGGTCTCATCTCTTAAATGCCCAACTGAGACTAGCTTTTCAAAAAAACGACTATATTTCCTAGGTTGGTCATCAATCACAAGTATTTTCAATTTGCGCTTCCCAATACAGCGATCTCAATGGAAATCCGAAGCTGCTCTTTCCAGTCGTCAAATGCCGAATTAAAGTAAAGAACCGATTGAACCAGATCAGGAAATTCTTCCTTTAACTCTCTCTCAAGTTCGTGCAAATCGACATAAACTGCTCCTTTTGTGAAGGTTTCGTAGCCGGTTACGACAATAACGGGGAAAGCAAAGCCTGAAAACTTTAAATGCCGCAGTACCTCAATGCCGCCAAAACCCTGCGGTCTCCCGCCTCCTTCCGCCTCACCGATATCGAATGTAGGAAGAGACATATCGAGCAATAGGACATGAGGCAGTCGATTGTCTAAATTATCAATCGCTGACGTTACTGATCTAGACGTAATGATATTTGCTTGTGGAAACTCTAGACTTATAAACTCTTGGATATGCCGGCGTTTGAAGTCCTCATCCTCGACTAGATGGCCATCAAAGTGTCTCATCAGTTGTCTCTTCAGGAATCCACGCGTACTGAACAAAAAGGCGAAACTTTCTGCTCTCGTGAAAATCAAACTCAATACGGCCATGCTCAGACTGTCTTACAACCTGGGCTAATTTAATGAAGCCCGATCCCTCGTCGAACTTAGAACGCTTACCGTCTGCTCCTCTGGAAATAAGATCTCTGATTTCTGACATTCGCCTTTGATGTTCCGGCTTGTTTATTCGTGAGGAAACATCATGAATGACTTCAACTTGAAGACCGTTCTTTTCTGAGTTTAGCCCGCACCTTATGAGTACATTAGGAGATGCAAGTTGCGAGTGTTTCCGGATGTTTCCGAAGGCGACAAGTACTGCATCCGTAATGAAAACGAGTTGAGACGCGAAGACTGATGTGTCTTCATCAAGCTCATAGGCTATTTTTGGCTCTAAAACCTTGTTGGATTTAAGTGCAGACTCGACTGCAACATCAACGGCTTGGCTGAGCGTGAAATGGTGCTCAGCAGATTTGATGTCAGCTCGATCGAACCACGACTCCGTCTCAATTATAGCCGTCTCCAGCTCACTTATTGCTTGTGCAACGAACAGACTGAATTCTTGTAAAGCTGCGTCCTGGTTGACGATCTCGGCTACTTTCGCTCTCAACCTGTTAAGCGACTCTGGTAGTGCGAGCCGCAGGCTCTGCGAAATAGTTGTTCGGGCAAGTTCAAGGTGAGGCGAGAGAGAGCCCCAAAAGACAGCGTAGATCGTCTGGAAAAGCTTTTCTACGTCAGTATCATTAACAGATATGACTTTTATAACGTATAGCAGTGACGGGGTGATTACTATATCAAAGATGCCTTCTGGCTTGTCGGTAGAGCGAGCATGGAACAAACGATCTTTGATTAATGCAACTCTCTCGTCAAACTCAGCAGCAAAGTCACTGAAAAGCAAACTCAGTCGCTCTCGTGACGACTCAGTCAGTGACAACTTCTCCAACCAAAAACTATTTTCGTTATAGCCTGAATGTCCATTCATTCTCGTGGTAATAAGATTTTTAAGTTCAAGTGGATCTCTTAACTTACCTACGAACGACAGGTGACGAATGCGCTTACTGAGATAGAAGTCGAGACCATAAGCGGGATTATGTAAAAATTCGTCCCTTATTTGAGACACCATGTCGAGAAGGACGCCATCAGCCTCGTTTGGAGGTATCTGGATCCCCTCCTTCCCGTGTTTGGCAGCTAACGAGACATCTTTCAGAAGCTGGTCAAACGCAACTATTTCCTCACTGTCGAGCCTAAGTAGATCTCGGTATCGCAAAAATGTTTGCGTTAATCGTTGACGCATCAACCTAGTTATTGCGTCCGTATCGACATAGACACGGTTGCGATCGACTATGGCGAGCCCATCCATAACGCTCAGCCGGTGTGCAATGGTTACAATCTCGTCTTCGTAATGAGCCCTATTTACCTCATCTATCATCACCAATACCCCGAGTATAGATTGGCGTTCTCGGAGCACCTCTCGTGTAGACTTAAACGGCCCTGCAACGTCGATAACACTGGGGATACACACTTCGCTGAGAAAGTACCGCAGCTGTGTGCTATCATATGCAGATACATGCTCAAGGATCAGAGACGGTCGATCCCACTCGCTGCGCCTTATGAACCGCGATGTTGCAAATCTCAGAATGGAAAGATGTAATTCATCGTGCGATATCTTCTGGAGCCCGTCGATTGCAACAATGGCTGACAGATCCAGCCCCTCCGAAGCGTAGTCCGCAAAAGCGTAGCTGCGGAGGGCTGATAGAATGTATTCCGACGGTATGGGTTGGTCTTTCGAAGCGATCGCTGTAGCCGTCAGATCAATCAAGTGGCGGCGCTTGCCTAGGGCGTAGTACGAGCGATAAAGGATCTTAATCGCGGCGTGGAGAACTGAGCTTGGTTGAGGTTCGGATATAAGCTCGTGCATTGTCGAAGCGGCAGAGTCAGGGTCGCCCGCTCGCTCATAGCTTAAAGCGTCGAACAATGCGTTGAATGCAGGACTTACCGTGTCTTCAGCAGCAGCTTTAGGATGCGTGGGATCTTCGAAGAGACCCCCCGCCCCGGGGCATAGTGTTCCTTCTTGATAGAGTAAGAGAGTCTCAGGTCCGTCGTCTGGTGAGTATATATCGGCAACGTGGACCCTTGGTGCATAGGTTAAGTCGGTCGATTTCATCTCTCGAAGGAACCGATAGACACCTTTAATCGCCGGGATACCTGAAAAATTTACGGAGACACGCTCGCAATCTAGTGCTGGACTCTGGGAGCTGTGCCCTAGCTTCAGGGCATTTGCAAGGCTAGCGGCTAACCCGATGGGACCGTATCGTACCAGGGCTGAAGGGCGAGATGTGCAAGATAGCGCCGCTCCTGCGTAGATTATCTCCCATGGAGACTGTCCGGTGTGTTCATAAGTTAAAGCTAGTCGTATTGCTCTATTGTCAACCGGCGTTTGTAACGCTTTTTTCAAGCTATCATAGGGTCGCGGGTTAAACCTGTCGGGTACGTGTCCTTCCAGATGATTAAAGCACTTCTCAAGCCGGAAATCTTCGAGAGAGGCAACTTCAATCAAGGCGAGGATAGCTTTTCTATTCAATAGAGCGGCAGTCCCAAATGTATTTTCTTGAAGGATGTCGACGAAAGTTTCGTATAGATCAATTATGGAACGCTGCTGCTCCATAAGTAAAAGTTGAAGCAGGCCGTCCTCAGTAAGAGGAAGTCGGTGGGTCAACTTATACTTTATGTATACGGCAGTAGCTAAGTCGACTTTATCGTCAATGCGGCGGTCTATAGCATTGAAAAATTCATCGACAGCCGTGCGATCTTCATTTCTAACACTTAGAAAATAGGTTATATATTGTAATATACCTTTTGGGTGTCTTTCGCGGACGGATGCAGTAAATCTCTTTTGCGCCTCTAATCCTTTGAAGGCATGTTCCAAGGCGATGCGTAGCTCTATGCTCCAGACTGAGGTGCCAAGCTCCTCGTCTAGCTGGGTAAGCTGTGCTATAGCAGCATGCCCCTCGTTTTGCGCCACAGCTAGGGCGATGGCCTGCCTCAGTTCTAAGAACCGTACTATTGTTTGACGTTCTGCTCTTATACGCTCGGCTATCCACCCCAAATCTCGCAACAGAGTTCCAGTGTCGCCTAATGACCTAGCATTCAAATAGTCTTCACCAATCGGTTGTGAAAAGTATCTCGGGGCACGAATTTCAAGAGACTTTATGCTCCATTCAATAAACTCCCTGAACCTTGGCTCAGAAATCCGATTGCGAGCGAAGGTATAAACACCTGCTACGTCATGTCGTAGAGCTCGTAGATCAGCTAGTGGCTTACCAGCTTCCGCATCTTTTGATCTTCCCCGCTTGTTTGATGCACCTAAATATGCAGCGATTGCGCCCCTTAGCCGGTTTTGAGCGTCTAGGTAAGGATCAGATGTCATAAATTATGGGCTTCGACTCGCAGACTACTGGTGCTTTGATTAAGGCATAGGAGTCGTTCCCATTCCAGTGTGTATCTTCGCGCACAAGGCGCCGTGAGGCTTTAACATAGACGCTTTGGATGCAATCACCGATCATAGAGCGGTGCCGGCTGGTTCAGCGGCAGAGCAAGCTTTGGCGCGCGCGCTTTGGTCTGCTGCAGGCTGAGACTACCGATCAACGAGTGAATGGGTCAGTCGTGTCCGGATAAGCGCATCCCGCTTTCTTTCCCAAGAACTTGCCGTCTACCGATACTCCGAACGGTATCTCTCTTCCAGCGCTACCCAGCTTTCGATGAAGTCGCGCGGGTCGACACCCCCCATCATCTCGCGCGCAAGTCTTAGCCGATCTTCTAGGCGCAGCCGACGCTCACCTTCGGTACCTTCCAGGCGTTGCTCAGCATCGGTGAAGAAGCGTTCTATGGTGATCGCCCTCCCCCAGGCGTCGATGATGTCGGCGAGCTGTTTGCGGCTGTCGGTCTGAGCCTGGGCGACTTTGCGGGCATCCTCTTCTCTTCGATAGCGCTCCCATCTTTCGGCGGTTTCTTGCTTCCTCTGGGCTGCCGCTTCATCGGCCGCGTTCATAAGACCTTGCAGGTTGTCCTTGGACGCTGTGAGCGTCGCTACGATCGCCTGCGTCAGGACGCTCAAGCTTTCCTGTACCGTTTCCTGCCAGCTGATCGACCAGTCGACGCCGTTCCTTGGGGAGTAGGCGAAAAGCTTGAAGCGTCCGCTGGGCATATCTCTTTCTGCCGTCCAGGAATGCGTCAGCTGCCACGACTTTGCGGACCGTATGATTGCGCTGTCTTCGCGATGGTAGTCGCCGTTGAAGTATCTGACGGTCACCCGCTCGGTCATCTCGAGGAGGGCGATGCCGACCGGCACCGTGTCGATATGGAAGACCGTTGGACGGTCCGGAGACCAGATGGTGCCGGAACGGTAGCGACCATACAGACGATCCTTCATCTCGACTTCCTGTTCGCGAACGTGCATGCGCCGCAATTTGTCGGCGGCTGGCGCAATATGGACGCGGTATCCCGCTTCGGTGAGTGCAAGGTATAGCTCGTTGGCGAGTCTCAGCGCTTTCGCCAAGGCTGCTTCCGACGAAATCAGATCCGGCAGGATCCTTTTATAGGGTCGAAGGAACTCGCCGCTTTCTAAAGCGCGCGTTTTGCGAAAGTGCTCCTCAACGCCATACAGCAATGGGTGTCGGGTTGGAGGTCGTGCTCTTTCAGCGCGCTTAGGTTTGGGCGAGCCGCCCTCATCAATGGTGCGCTTCTTCCGAGGCTTGGTGACCGGAGGCACGATCTCGATAGTTTGATTGGGCGCCTCAGGCAGCACGGGCAGCTCGGCATCCTGTCCGAGGGACAAGCGCGTCCAGTACCCTGAGCCGGGATAAGGAATGGCGTATCTCTTGCAGATCGTGGCAAGTGCTATTCCAGAGATACCGAACTCGGGCGCGAGTTTGCTAAGCGGGCTTTTGCACACGCGGGTGTAAAGCTCGAGGCGAGTGAGTTGCATGATGGTCGGTCTCAACGCAGATGATCTGGAAGCCAGTCTAGGTGGCAGGCTACCGTCTGTCTGCTGACGTCGTTATCGGAGCTAGCCACTCCCCCTCCCCGCTCGGCTGCTAGACTTGCCAGGAATTTTCTGTCCACAGCGGGTTACCGCCGATCTTACGCTAGATGAGCCACAAACCTGCTTCGACTTGCTTCCAGGGTGCTCCTTTGGAAACTCGAACCTGATCCCGAGGGAGGCCTCTAAGACTCTGGTCCTGCATGGAGGCCGCCGTTTGGGCTGCCACAATCCCTTCTTTTCCGCCCTGCCATCGCGCGCCGCAGCATCAACCGGCAAGCGCGGCTTCGCCACGTTGCCTTCAGAAAAGACGGCTTTCAGGCTTTGCCCGAACCTTCCGTTTTTCAGCAGGCAACCGGTTGACCCCGCTTGATCGCGCGCCGGTGAGCGGGCTGCGCCCTCCCCCCTCTGCCCAGGGAAATGCTGAGAGGCATTCCCTAAACAGAAGGGAAGGCTTCGCCCCACAGGCGAAAGGAAGAAGCCATGTCCGAGCGGAAAGACATCTACCAACAGATCACGAACCGCATCATTCAGCAGCTTGAAAACGGCGTCCGCCCTTGGCTTCGCCCGTGGGAAACGAACGGTCTACCCGTTCGCCCAACACGTTCAACCGGTGAACCCTATCGCGGCATCAATGTTCTTGTTTTGTGGGATGCGGCATCGCAGGCGGGCTATTCGTCGCCGTACTGGTTCACCTTCAAGCAGGCGCTGGCATTGAACGCTTGCGTTAAGAAAGGCGAGCGCGGAACGTTCGTCGTTTACGCCGGCAGCATGGAAAAAACCGAGCAGAGCGAGACCGGCGAGGACATTGAGCGCCGCATACCCTTCCTGAAATCATATGCTGTTTTCAACGCCGAGCAGATCGAGGGGTTAGACGCCAAATACTACCCGGTGGCGCCAGAGCCAAAAGCCACCGGCGAGCGCCTGGCGCAGGTTGATCGCTTCGTGGAGAACACGGGCGTCGATCTTCGCCATGGCGGCAATCGCGCTTTCTATAATGGCGGCCTTGACTTTGTTCAGATGCCGAATTTCGAACAGTTCTCGACGCCGGAAGGATACGCGGCTACCCTTTGCCATGAGGTTGTTCACTGGAGCGGGCATGAAGCCCGTTTAAACCGGACCTTTGGAAAACGTTTCGGAGATCAGGCATATGCGAGAGAGGAACTTGTTGCTGAAATCGGCTCAGCCTTCCTCGGGGTTGATCTGGGTGTTTCGATCGAGCCGCGCGAGGATCATGCGGCCTACCTTGAATCGTGGCTGAAGTGCTTGAAGGAAGATAAGCGCGCGATCTTCCAAGCTGCATCGGCCGCCGAACGTGCAGCCGGTTTCCTGCATGACTTGCAACCATAGAGGAACAGGAATGGTGCTCCACGCATCCATCGACTCGAAGCGCTTTACCCGCCACCAGGCAGGTTCAGTAGCGCGGATAAGCCGGACAGTGCATCGAGCCCAGTTCCTGCTTTCTAAAGGAAACAGACACCGGCATGTCTGGTTCGACCAGACGGGGAGCCTAACGCCCCTCCCCTCCTCCATGCACAGTCGCTCAACGTCGCACTGTGAATTATTCGCGCCAACTCTGATAGACAACACCTCATCGACAGGTTTGGAAGCAGTAGGGTTAAAGATGAACCAAACGGCAAGGGAAGGAAGAACTACGAAGGCCGATTCGGGGCAATCGGCGCATCGCGTCCGTGGTTATAGATAGAAACTTAACGCGTGAGGTAGTTTCCCACCGGTGCATTGAGGAGGGAGAGCTCGTTAACACCGGCCGGTCCATCGAGCGACAAAGCATTGACGGAAAACGATAATGGTCGTGTGCTGGTCAAGGCTTGTATGTAGCAAGGAGCGTTATCGTTGAGGTTTCATTAACCAAAAACGTCTTGCGTGAAACTGCTTTGTAGGTAACTTCACGGAAACAGAGCCGTTTCGCTCTAAAAACCGTGATGAAAGTTTTTACCGTGAGTGCGAACGCTCAAGCCAACCGTGATTTGCTTCCAAGCGTCGATGATACCATCGGCGCTCAAGCAGAGCTGCTGAGTTCTCAGCTTCGGGCAATGAGCGAGGCTTTATTTCCTCCAACGTCGCAGAAGGTACTCCGACGTTTCACCTCTGGTGAAGCTGCCAAGCTGATGGGTGTCTCCGACTCCACCCTCCGCAAGATGACGCTTGCGGGGGATGGACCTCAGCCCCAGACCACAAGCAATGGCCGACGCCTCTACACCCTGTCGGACATCAATGGAATTCGGAAGCTCTTGGCGCAGTCGGCACGCGGCCGAGAGGCTATAGAGTTCGTGCCGCATCGCCGGTCCCACGAACACTTGCAGGTTCTTGCGGTCACGAACTTCAAGGGTGGTTCTGGCAAGACCACAACGTCAGCTCACCTTGCCCAGTATCTGGCCTTACAAGGATATCGCGTTCTTGCGATCGACCTTGATCCACAGGCAAGCTTGTCGGCCTTACTTGGAGTGCTTCCCGAAGTCGATGTTGGGTCAAACGAAACGCTGTATGCGGCGATCCGATACGACGCTCAGAGACGACCACTCTCCGATGTTGTGCGTCACACCTATTTCGATGGCTTAGACCTAGTTCCTGGCAATCTTGAGCTGATGGAGTTCGAGCATACCACGCCGAAAGCACTGACTGCTGACGGCCGGGAGAATCAAACCATCTTCTTCGCCCGTGTGGCAGAAGCGCTTGATGAAGTCGCGGACAACTATGACGTTGTTGTCATTGACTGCCCTCCCCAGCTTGGGTTCCTGACACTCAGCGGCCTGTGTGCGTCTACGAGCATGGTAGTGACCGTTCACCCGCAGATGCTCGACATTTCATCCATGAGCCAATTCCTACTGATGACTCGGGATCTGTTGGGAGTTGTTCGTGATGCCGGTGGGGACCTCAAGTTTGATTTCGTACGATATCTCTTGACGCGCTACGAGCCTCAGGATGCCCCGCAGACAAAGGTGGCTGCTCTGCTGCGAAACCTCTTCGACGATCATGTTATGACAAACCCGATGGTCAAGTCAGCAGCTGTCTCCGATGCTGGGCTGACGAAGCAGACGCTCTATGAGATCGGTCGAGAGAATATAACGCGGTCGACTTACGACCGTGCCATGGAAGCTCTTGATGCGGTCAACGCGGAGATCGAAGATCTGATCCGTAAAGCTTGGGCGCGCGCATGATGAAGCTCGGTGGCGGTAGAGGATTTTGCACTGGAGCGAACTGCTTGTTGGGAGCTCCCAACGAGCGGCTAGTGCTATCCTTGGATCTGGGGAAATCAAATAGTGTTGGGAGCTCCCAACATCCGGATAAATCTACCGCGCGACAGGGTCAGAAAGAAACATCATGAGCCGGAAGGACACTGTAAATAGTCTCTTCTTGAAGCGGCCTGATCCCGAGTCCGGTAAGCCACAAAAGAGCGGCGAGCGGGTGAGAACGGGCGCGATTTCGGCGATGGGTGCTTCCCTCCACGAGATGTCGGAGAACGCCAAGCATGCTGCGAATCTACAAAAGCAGCTGGCTGAAGGCGAAGCCGTTCTGTCTCTCGACGTAGCGAAGATTGACAGCTCACGGGTGGCTGATCGTATACCGATCGAAGTCGACGCAGCTTTCGACCAGCTTGTTGCGAGCATAGAGGAGAATGGACAGCAGGTTCCTATCCTTGTGCGGCCCCACCCGGACGTCGCGGGGCGTTACCAGATTGCATATGGCCGGCGCCGCCTACGAGCTGCGGAAGTTCTTGGTCGCTCCGTCAAGGCGATTGTCAAAACCCTGTCCGATAGTGAGCTCATCGTAGCACAGGGACGCGAAAATCTCGATCGAAAGGACCTCTCATTTATCGAGAAAGCGTTTTTTGCTAAGAATCTTGAGGACGACGGTTGTGATCGGCGAACGATCGTCGCCGCTCTCGGGACAGACAAAGCCGATGTGAGCAGATACATCCTCGTCGCTCGGCGAGTTCCAGAAGATATCGTGCGGAAAATTGGACCAGCGCCAAAGGCGGGGCGGGCCCGTTGGCTCGCTTTAGCCGATGCCCTGGAGAAGCGATCCCAGATAGATGTTGTTGAGGATGCTCTTGCAAGCGCCGCGCTTCGCAAGGCAGATAGCGACACCCGGCTTAACGCAGCACTCCAGGCTCTAGCGAGTAAGCCTCGCAAGAGCCTCGCTTCAAAGGACATGTGGAAGGCGCCCAACGGCAAACGCGCTGCCCATATAGAAGCCAGGCATGGTCGGACAACTCTAGTGTTCGAAGACAAAGTCGTCCCAGACTTCGCCCGTTTCATTTCGGCGCGTCTTGACCAGCTTTACGTCGAGTTTCAGGCGGATGGTAAGGAGGAGGGAAGCTGATGTACTGACCGCTGCCATGGAGATCAACCACCTCTGACAGGCAGGCAAAGAAAAAGGCCACCGAAACGAATTCCGGAAGCCCTTCTCATAGTGTCGCAACTTGAGAATCGCACTTTCAGGAATCGCCGTCAAGAGTCCGTTCGGGCTCAACGCCGTTTTGGCGAGCAGATTTCTTTTGCCTAACAAAAGGTAAAAGGAAATGCAGACGCATATTTCATCGACGCCCTTCGGGCGGCGACCGATGACGCTTGGCCTTCTGGCAAGTCAGGTCGCAACAAAGGAAATGCTGGCCGAAGCGACGGCACACAAGTGGCAGGTCTTCCAAACCATCCGCGAGGCGCGCGAGGCGATCGGGGCAACTGATCGTGCTTTGGCGATCCTCAACGCGCTCCTGACGTTCCATCCGGACACGACGCTTGCGGCGGATGGCACACTTGTCGTTTGGCCGTCGAATGAGCTTTTGAAAGCTCGTGCCAACGGAATGTCACCGGCAACGCTGCGAAGGCACCTGGCCAATCTGGTGACCTGCGGGCTGATCATTCGACGCGATAGCCCCAATGGCAAACGCTTTGCCAGAAAGGGGCAGGGGGGATTGATCGAGCAGGCCTATGGCTTCGATCTCTCACCGATCGTTGCGCGTGCCGAGGAGTTTCGCGAGCTGGCTGACGCCATCAGAGCCGAAAAGCACGCCTTCAAGGTTGCCAAGGAACGGCTCTCGCTATGCCGCCGGGACATCGTCAAACTTATTGAGACGGGTGTGGAAGAGGAAGTACCAGGGGACTGGGAAGCTTTCAGGGCACGATACCGCCTCCTAATCGACGACCTTCCACGCACAGTTGCTCGCCAAACCCTCGACAGTGTCACCGCCGAGCTCGAAGTGCTGCGCGATGAAGTTGGTAAGGCATTGGAGTTGTTCGTTAAATCGAAGAATATGAACGCCAATGAGTCTCATTCTGATCGCCACATACATAATTCAAAACCAGAACCCATCTACGAATCTGAACAGGGCTTGGGAGAAAAGAAAGAAGAGAGCGGCAACGCTGCTGATAGCGACAACGTACGCAGTTTGCCTAAGCGAGAACTGCCTTTAGGAATTGTGCTGGATGCATGCCCGGAAATCCGGCTGCTGGGTGACCGCGGCGAAATCCGGACATGGCGAGATCTGCAGGCGGCGGCCAGATTGGCGCGGCCGTCGCTTGGTATCAGCTCGAGCGCCTGGGAGGACGCGCAGGTGGTGCTTGGCGTGGAAAACGCTGCCATCACCGTCAGCGCGATCTACGAACGAGCTGACGAAATCGGCAACGCCGGCGGCTATCTTCGCTCGTTGACGGAGCGGGCGAGGGCGGGGCAGTTTTCGCCTTGGCCGATGGTGATGGCTTTGTTGCGCAAGAAGATGAAAGGAGGTTCGTCGGCTGACGCTGGCGCAAATGTACGGTCCTTCGAGGCTGGCAGCGCCGAAAAGGGCGATCACCGCGAAACCCATTTTGAAGCCAGTGATGCACTTCGCCGATCGATCGCGAAAAAGCGTTGGGATCGCTGATGGTTGACGCTCCGGCCGGTTATGCCTCCGCGGACGCAACAAAGGTGTTAGTGCAAGGGCGCCAGCTCTCCAAGAGGGGAGGGCTCGCATCAGAGACGGATTCAAATGCGTTCTTTGTACAGCAGTCGGCGCGTGGGGTGACGCCTTCAGTCAGATGCTGTTTGCTGGAGCCTTGATGCACACGAGCACAAGCTGTCGCTGGCCATGAATGCGTGCTAGGCGAACCTGTGGAACAACGGAGAAATGACTGTAAGGTTGTTCCGAGGATGTGCTTTCGGCAAATAATGAAAGCTGTGCCTGCAATGTTGCCTAAATCCGAAGGCGAGGATAGATCACAAGGCACAACCTGAATGCTTAAGCAGCCCTCCGCTGCATTGAAGCCTTCGATCCAGTCGAGGATATTATCGTGGAAACTCCAACACTAGACGAACCTGCTTCGGTGGTAAGCCCTATCATGGAGATAACTGCGCAGCTCGTAAGCGCGTATGTCGCGAAGAACCCGGTTCCAATGAGCGAGTTTCCGGGATTGATCGAGAGCGTCCACACCAAGCTGAACGCCCTGAACCAACCGGCGAGTGCAGAGCCTGCCATATCTTCGGAGAAGGCGAAGCCGGCTGTTCCAGTCAAGAAGTCGATCACCCCAGACTACATCATCAGCCTGGAGGATGGGAAACAGTACAAGACGCTCAGGCGACATCTCGCCAAGCTTGGCCTGTCTCCCGATCAATATCGGGCAAAGTGGAGCTTGCCGGCAGATTATCCAATGGTAGCAGCCAGCTATGCTGCGAACCGCTCGATGCTTGCCAAGAAGATGGGGCTAGGTCGGCGTCCAAAATCTGCGGCCGAACCAGCGCCTGTTCAAAGGCGCAGCCGTAAGCCCAAGGCTTAGCTGACGCTTCGGAACCAGAGAGTTGATCGCGGAGGCGATTGACTCAATGTAGCAAATGGTCGTGGTTCGTTCACGTTCAAAGCACGTGACGGATCATGCTGACCATCTTCGCCTTTCGGCCAACGCCAACCTTCCTCCCGCTCCTTGCAAGGGCTGTTCCGGCAGGCTTCCCATCGCCCGCTGAGGATCATGTCGAGGATGAGATCGACCTTCACCGCCTGCTCGTTCAGAACAAGGCTGCGACCTTCCTGGTGCGCGTCCAAGGCTCCAGCATGGTCGAGGCGCAGCTGTTCGACGGCGATATTGCTGTGGTCGATCGCTCGGTGCCGCCGACGCCTGGTGACATCGTTGTCGTGGATATTGATGGTGACCGTTCGTTTAAGCGCTGGACTGGCAAACGTGACGTGCCGCTATCCCACCAGACTTGTTGAAGGCGGGATCAGCGAAGTAAGCTTCGGATGGTAATCCCCCTAAAATAAACGAGTACTCGGTCTCGAAATGGCATGAAGCACGTTAAGCGGCTAGCCGGTTCATTACAGTGATGAACCGGCTAGCCAGGTGATTAGACGTTGAGCGCGTCCTTGATCGTCTTGGCTGGAGTGAAGGTCAGCTTTTTGGATGCAGCAATCTGGATGCTGGCGCCGGTCGCCGGATTGCGCCCTTCCCGTGCCGGGGTGTCTTTGACCTTGAACTTGCCAAACCCAGGGATGCTAGTTTCCACACCTGAGGAGGCCGCATTCGTAATTTCTTTGAACACGGCCTCAACGATTGTCTTGGCTTGTGCCTCGGTCAAGTTCTGCTCAGCTGCAATCTTGTCGGCGATCTCTGTCGTTGTCGTCATTGGTTCACTCCTGATGATGAAAACGGCCTCTGCCTATCACGAGTTTGCGGTCCGCGCGCAATTGGGGATGCTGAGTTCGCACCTCAGCTTCGCGAAGCAAAGCAACGCAAACCCTGCGCCAAGCCGTGCGATCCATGCCATAGCGCGGTTCAAGGCGTCCCTGGATTGTAAAGATCGATCTCGAAGGCGTCGAAATCCTTGATGTTGCGGGTAGCTAAGGTGAGCTTGTTGGCAATGGCTGTCGCGGCAATCAATCCATCCATCGACGAAAGGCCACGACCGCGGCGCTTGGCCAATCCCATAAGGTTGCCCCAAACCAAGGCGACAGGCTCGTTCACTGCGAGCACCCGGTGCTCGAACCGGAGCAGCAGATCCTGAGCAAGCCTAGCAGACGCACCCCCTTGGCTGATGTGCCACTTATGGGTTTGCATCGAACGGTATGCTTGTCCGTTTGGCGATCCTAGATCGCGTTTTGAATTCCTCAACCACCGGCAGTCTATCGCAGGGAAAGCGGGACCGCAGTAAGTCCGCGCAGACTGCGAGTGCCCGAGTGGAAGTGCTGGCGTACCAAACCTTCATTTTTGTCACGATCGTCGTGGCCCGCTTTGCCATTCCCTCTTACTTGATCGCCGTGTGCACGGTGTGGACTGCATTCACGCTTCTCAACCTATTCTATCCGCCGCTGGTGGGGCTGCAGCTGATCGTCGTGTGGGGAACATACGCGTTCGTGAAGCCGAACGACGAACCTGTCGGTGAAAAAGCAGCAGAGGCCACGCCGCAGAAGAGGCTCCCGGAGCGTCCGGAGGCTGCCGCGGTACCGTATGCACCGCAAAAGGAAGCTGCCAAGGCGGCCGGGTCCAGTGCCGCCAACATGCCCTTCAGCTTCTCCGGGGCGGCAGCAGCAACCATGGCCGACCTCGAGCAGTCGATAAACCTGGCAAACGCTGTCCAGACGGCAACACGCGAGCTGGCGCAGACGGTCGACAGCGAACGCATCCACGTAGAGGCCGCCTATGCTGCCGCCATTCGCCAAGTAGAGCATGCCAGAGAAGTCGCGGCGATGGAGCCGCAGCTCAAGGCACTCTACGAAGAAAACTTCAGCCGATTTGACAAGGCGCTCCAGGGCGCAAAGGAGATACGCAAGGAGCAGGCGTCGCGCGAGCTCGTAAGGCCGCCCGTGTTCAGCCATGTACCCGAGCACTCCAGTCCTGACGTACAGGCAAGGATCGACTTGAAGGTCGAAGCGTTACGCATGAAACGCGAGACGTTCATCCGCGACATGCAGAAGAAGGCGCATGCTTCGCCCGACCTTTTCAACGCGTTTATCGCCGCCCTGCTGAACGAACAGACCTGGCCGTTGGTCGGCACTTTCGCAGCGCAGTTCCCTCAGCCCGCAGCACTGAAGGCGCAGGCAGGCTCAGCCGCCAGGAAGCCCGCTGCAACGGCACTGGAGGACGCAGAAGGGAAAGCGCCCAGGCTCGGGACCGCCCTTGAAAGCCGGACTGGACAGGAGGTTCGGGCCAGTGCCGAAAGGCGCAGGGTGCCGTTCCTCGTGCACTTCACGCGCATCGAGAACCTGAGGTCGATCTGCCAGGCAGGGGTGCTTCCTGTGACTACGCTTGGCGAACGCCGCATCCCGTTCTCCCGCAACGATCTCGCGCGGTACGACCGGCGACCCGGAGCGGTCTCGCTATCGGTCGCCCATGCCAACGACAGGATGTTCTACAAGTATCGCCGGGAAAACCCCGATCAGGACTGGGTGGTCCTGAAGCTCAGCCCTTCGATACTCTGGACGAAGAAGGCGGCTTTCTGCCCGCTTAACGCGGCGGACAGCAGGGTGAGCAGGCGGCCACTGGGCGATCTTCTGACGCCTTCCGCCTTTGAGGCGATGTTCGACGAGGAAGTCGGAGGTTCCAGGCGGGAAAGTGCCTGGATGGAGCTGTTCGATCCCACCGACGTCCAGGCCGAAGTCCTGGTCTTCGAGGGAATCGAGCCTTCCGGAATAGAGGAGCTCGTGTTCAGCAAGCCGGAGCTTGCCGCAAGGTACCAGGATTGCCTTGAAGGGAGAAAGGCCACCATATGTGCGGAAGGTTCCGGCTTTTTCGGAACCCGCGCGTTCGCGCGGAAGAACTTAAGGACCGTTTCCTGATGGCGAGTCGGCCCGTCTTCGTTCCCCGCCCTGCATCCATGGTTGCCGTCGAGATCGTGGAGTTCAAATGGCATGCAGGGCTTTCCATAGCGCAAAAGCAGCGATCGGTCGAAGAGCTGCACGCAGCTGCGCGGGCGGTCCTTAAAGTCCGCAGCGTGCTGGAGGTGTCAAGCAAGTCCCGGGACCGTCTAGGCGTTGCCCTGAGCGCGTTCAACCTCACGTTCGGCAGCCCGCCCCTCACCGTCGAATGCGCTTTCCAAGGCAGCAAGGTCTTCAGGGACGGCGGGCCCTTCAACGACCTTTTCTCGAAGGTGCCCAGGGAGGCAAAACGGGATCAGCGGCTGCGGAACTCGGGCCCGCTGACATCCTTCGTGTTCGACGGTAGGCAATGGCCGACCGAACCTAAGACTGTCTTCTATGACTGGATTTACGTGTCCGCGCTCCAGCGCCATCATGACCTCGCCGATGGCGTCCGGAAGTACGACGCGTTCACGGACATCGAGTTCAACCCTGAGAAGTCGTTCAACTGCCAGGCTCGATCAGTTGCGCTGTATGTTTCGCTGCTGCAGTCGGGCCTGCTCGAGCAGGCCACTTCATCGCCTGACGCGTTCCTGGAACTTTTCGGCAAGCCTGCTCTGCCCTCTCCGCAAGCCGCAAAGCAGGGCGAACTGTTCTAACAGCAAGCAATGGCCCGAACCGGCCTCCAAGCTTCGCAGGCTGGCGTACGCACATCCAGCCTACAGGAGGCCGGTAAGAGGATGGTCAAAAACGTACGCTCTCATGACTGCCATCTGAGACGCTGGACGAGTTTAGACCCTCGCTGGTCTGATGGCCAGCGAGGGTCCGTCCTTGGCAGGTGTGCCGCGTGCTCCTGATCGACAACGATTGATCAAGCTCTCATCCGCGGGGTGGCTACCGCATTTCCCGTCTCCGTCGCTGGGCCTGCCTCATTCTAAGTTCGGGCATCGGATCGATCCTGCCCCACCGTACGCCGAGGATTGCCCATCACAGTCGGGTGCCCGCGGCACGCCTTCCAAGACTATGGCGTGCCCGCCGCGATCAGGCGGGCGCCGCCGCAAGCGTGCGGCGCGCGATATCCCAGGCGTAGCCGACCAGCTCCCGGGCGATCGCCGCGTTCACCTTGGGCTGCGGCTTGCCCGCAGCCGTCAGCCGACGGAAGCGTTGGCACAGGCGCACCTGCGCCTTCCAGCCGATCGCCTGAATGTCGGCGGGAAGATCGGCGACGCGCTCCCGGTAGCGCCGCTCCTCGCGCGCCGGCAACCGATAGGTCCATCCCGGTCAGCACATAGAACGGACTCAGATATACGCTAACGGATCGTCGTGGCGGTCGAAGCAGGCCGTCTGCTGACGGCTCGACCGGGTGGAAACCGGTCATTCACGAAATCGGCTACCTACGACAGCTATGCGGACAATGTGATCGCTCTCGTTTGTGTCCTTACAGCCGATTTTGCTTACATGCGTTTCAACCGGGTATACATCGCAGAACGATCAGCCAGCATCCGAAGATCATGACATCAATTCACTCCCTCGAGATACCAAAACCGAAAAACTGGCAGGACTTCGAAGCAATCACCTTGGACGCGTTACGTCTGCGTTGGGGTTCGCCCAATTTATCCGCGAACGGTCGTCCGGGTCAGAAACAGAAAGGTGTCGACATCTTCGGGCCGGACGACATCGGAAGGCGGATCGGCGCTCAATGTAAGCGGTACGCGAAACCACTGAAGATTGAGATGGTCAAAGCAGAAGTCGAGAATTCCGACGCTTTCGAGCCTGCACTCAATGCCATCTATATCGCGACCACTCGGGATCGCGACACGAAGCTTCAGATGGAAGTGAGGATGTATTCCGATAAAAGGGTCAGCGAGGGCAAGTCAGCTGTCGGCCTCCTATTCTGGGACGATATCGTGGGAAGTCTCGGCGCAAACCCTTCGACGTTTAAAAGCCACTTTCCCAACTTTACGCTCCCAGAGGCTCATGCCTTCCATCGCGACCGTCTACTAGCGGCATTAAACCTTGGGTACTTTGGCAGTCATCTGTGGGACTACGCCGAATTGATCCACGGCGAGTTCGGTTGGATGGCCAATACCGATCCTGACGAATTCCAGATTGTCCTAAGCATAGTACGGCAGTGCTCCCATTCGTTTCTTCCCGCTAGTGAGAGAGATGCCGTAGTAGCCTCGCTTGATGAGATCGTAGCAATCATGAACACCGAGGAGGTGTTGAACCGCGGTGATTGGGAGAAGATTCAGACACTCTCTAAGCGAGTTTCTAAACGGTTAGTCTCGCTCTCATCAGTTCCAATCTTGGAGTCGAACACGCTCGAAGTTGGCCGTCGCCTTGGTGCAATCAATCATGTTCAGGATGATGAAGTAGGCGCAGCCCAAAGTGCTGAATTGAAGAGGCAGGTAGACGCCATTTTGCCCTATGAATGTGCTAAACGTACGGCTAAGAAATTCGCTGAAGCGGATAAGATGGAGTATTCATACGGATACCGCTGGGCACCTAAAGTTTTCGCTTACGTTGAGCAGGAAATAAGGTTTGCCAACCCCATGCGCCGATAGGCACCAGGCGGCAAGCGTGTTTCTACAGACTCCGCAAATGCAGGCTCATAGAAAGTCGCGACTTAATTTCCGTTCTAGGTTCGGGCTGCGAACATACAATTAGAGCTCGAAGCGGACATTCGCTGCGAGCCCCATGAATGACCGCAATGGGGTCGATTGCCGTCTGACCGCTGTTGGGGTTAATGGCGGCTGAATCGCTTCGCTGAGGGGACGTTGTCGCCTACGCAGAATGCCCTCTTCTATCGATTTGGCCCAGCTCAGCTCAGATTTGCATTTGGTCGCTCATTGATTGTGTTGCTCAACCGAGCTACAATCTCGCTTGGAAAGGAGGCCCCTACCTATGGCTTCTAACGCATTTGTACGTGCTCGTATCGATGAGCGACTTAAAGACGAAGCTTCAGCGGTCTTGTCGGAAATGGGGCTTACCGTGTCCGATGTCGTACGGATGACTTTGACGCGAGTTGCTCGGGATAAGGCTCTGCCGTTCGACTTGAAGGTGCCGAACGCTGAGACACGCGGGGCAATGGAGGAATCTCGCGCCATGATGAAGGCTCATCGCGCGCGATTTAAAGATGGACAGGAAATGTTTGATGCCCTCGACAAAGAAATCCGTAGGTAGCAAACGGGCTTCGATGCCTAGAACGGCAGACTACGCAAAAAGCTTTGTAAAAGACTGGGATCGGCTTTCGCGTTCTGGGCGCTACAATATGCGCCAACTCAAGACTGCCATGCTGCAGTTGATCGGCAATGATGAACCTTTAGGTCCGGAGTGGCTAGATCATCCATTAAAAGGCGATTGGGGGGACCATCGGGAATGCCACATCGGAGGCGATTTTCTGTTGATCTACCAGGTGGAGGACGACAGCATCGTTTTCGTGCGTGCTGGTACCCATGCTGAACTGTTCGAGTAACGGCTAGGTTCCCTGCTTAACTTCTATGCCTTCCGAGGCGAGCATCGCGTGCCAAATACTGAAAATAACGAACAATTTTAGAAGAAGGCAGAGCGGTGGATGGACGGACGGATCCTAGGATGCGCTGTGTAAATCCCGTTGCCTCAACTGCACCTTGCAAGCTGTACGTTGCCCAGCACACATGATCATGACGAACTTGCCCTTGTTAATGTATGGCGAGCTTCTCGTTCCAATTAATGCTTAATGAGCTACAAACCTCGGGCGTCTTCCCTTAGCTAGTTCTATTCTGAATAGCGCGCCAAACGAACACCAGGCCCGCCGCCATTAGCAGGGAGAAAGTCAACTCCCGCCGCTTCCAAAGACAATTTGATAGCTTGGCAGATCGACGGTGAAACCGGTCTGTCTCCACGTTCAAGTTGCACCACAGTGCGTAAGCTCACGTGTGAGAGGGCAGCTAGATCCTGTTGAGTTAGAGCAAGAAGCCCACGAGCTGCACGAACCTGAGCAGGAAAATGTTTCATAGGCTCAAAGCAAACCCGGTTGCACAAAAAACGCAAATATGCGCATAATAAGCAGTCGACTGTGCGCGTGGTTGCAACACGCGCACAGTCTAACCACACCCAAGCTACAAGGAGCTCGGATCATGGCTGGGATTACCAATACCACGAGATTTGCCTGCGTCACGCGCCGGGTCGCATTATGGGGCATTGCTGCTGCTGCTGCTGCGCCACAAAGTGCATCTGCAAATGCCCTAAATCACATATCTCTCTATGCGGCGGCTCCAACTGACCCAGTCGCTTCGCTTTGGCGCGAATGGGAAGCCGTGCATGAGAGGGTTCAGCATCTCAGCCGTCGGATGCAGGAGCTTGAGATTGAACTTGCCGAGCGGACGGACTGTTTGGGGATGAGGGTTACGCTTCCAGGGGAGGGGCCTGTTCTTCTTTACTCGCATGAGGCCCTTGATCGTCTGGTTGGTGACCGGACGGATGTGGATGAGATCCGCAGGCAGGCAGCAGCCGAGCTTGATGAGCGGCAAGCTCGCTTTGAGGCAGTTGCGGATGACGTCGAGTACTTCTCCACCATGAAGGCGGAGCAGGGCGCATTCAAACAGGCAGAGGCTTTGTTGGACGCGATGGCAATCACTCAGGCGGCTTCGCTCGCCGGTGTTGCGAACAAGCTCGAGGCCGTGTCTCGCTGGGGTGCGGCGTGGGACGAGCATCCCAAGGAGTTTCCCTGGCCGCAGATTCGATCAGCGCATCAGGATCTGGTTCGGCTTGTTCTGTAGGCTGCTGGCATTGGTGCCCTCGACAGCGAGGGCTCGTGATTGTCCGTCACCTGCCCTGCACGGCGGACAGTGAACGATCTCAGCCAGGGTTGGCCGGACGCTTTGCGGGAACGGAGTGTATGGCTAAGAAGGCCGGTCAGGGATCGTTGGTTGGGCAACACCCTTGACCGGTTTTCCGGGCCTTCCATCTGCACGAAGGAGCGGCGTGCGCCCCTAGTGCACGGTCTGTTGGCAGGACGGCAGGAACCTCACCGTCTCATCGACGAGTTTGCGAAGCTTTCTCCATCCACGCAGGTTCTTTTCGGCGACGCGTTCTTCGATCGCGGCAAGCATCCATCCAGCGCTGGCGATCTCCCCGGCAATGTCGCAAGTGTTGAACCTTTCTGAGCAGGCGATGATCCGAGGTCGAGCATCGCCTCGATCGAAGGGGATCCCGGCGATCAGCTGGCGTCCGCGCTGGTAGGCACTTGCGATGCGCCGTCGTTCAGCCTCGTTTCCACTGAGGATGACGCTGAGGGTAAAAGCCAGCGTTTCAGTCAGATCCTTGGTTTCATCATTCATGCTGGATCGAACAATCCTTTGAACTCTGGATCCGCGTAATAGGCGAGCTTGCCGGCGATAATCGGCCGCTGTCCCGCAAGGAACAACAACTGGACTTGCGGTGCCATGTTGCGCACTTCATCCGGCGTGAGCAGCGGCCGTCCTATGTGTTGTTCGCCAAAAGAGATACCGGATTTCTCGGAGTCGAGCGCGCGGCTCATGGTCTGGAACACGACGGTTTCCTGCCCGAGCAGATCGGACACCAGCCGAGCGCTGTCGTGATCGTTGACACCGAAGACCTGGAGGACGCCGGCGTTCGACAGGAAGGTGCCGGCGCGCTGACCGTAGGTGGCGCGAAGCTGGTGCACGTCCTGCAGGATCGGCCAGAGCTGAACGCCATAGCCAGCCATGAGCCCCATCGCGCGCTCAACAGGCGCCAGATGGCCGAGGGCTGCAAACTCATCAAGCAGGTAGAGCACAGGCACATCCGGTTTGGAAGGATCGCGCGCCATGTCGATCAAACTCTGCGAAACGAGCAGCCGCAACCATCGGGAGTAGGTGGCAAGACGATCAGGCGGCAGCACAAGAAACACCGACACGTTGCGCCGTTTAAGATCGGCAAAGCGGAAGTCGGACCGATCAAGCACGGCCGTCATGCGCGGGCTGTCCAGAAAGTGCGTATGGCGCTGCGCGGCCGACACCACACCGGCAGCTTCCCGGTCGGACTTGCCAAGGTGACGGTTCGCTGCGCGTGCGACTAACCCAGACACCGCGGTTGATGCCTGCATGTCCTTCAAGAGCTTGGCAAAGGCTTCCGGGGCGAGTGTCAGATACTCGCGCACCGTCGCGAGATTCCGCCCGGCTCTCGGCTGCTCGGCAACAACATGGAGGATCAGGCCGGCGACGAGCGCTTTTGCTTCTTCATTCCAGTGCGCTTCACCGCTCATACCAGGTTCGTCGAACACGAGAGCATCGGCCAGGGTGCTGGCATCTTCCGCGACATTGAGGCCGTCAGGATCAAGCGCGTCAAGTGGGTTGAAGGCAGCAGACCGCAAACTTGTAATGCCAAAAGGATCGAGCACATGCACAGGCCCAAACCTCTCACGGGCCCGCCCAGCGATCCTGGCGTTCTCGCCCTTCGGATCGATGCAGATCACGGACCGATCGGCAACAAGCAAGTTCGGTATAATGGTTCCAACACCTTTGCCGGTGCGTGTTGGCGCCATGGTCAGTAGATGAGCCGGACCGTCGTAGCGAAGCAGCTTTTTTGTTTTGCCATCGCGGCCGATCAGAAGTCCGGAGGGGGAGCGGGCGAGGGGAGCCACTTCCTTGTCGGAGGAGAAGCGGGCCGAGCCGTGGGTATCGCCGTCCGTTTCACCGAAGTGGATGATCAGGGGATTGGTGATCAGGCGGAACAGAACGGCGATCAGAATGAGGGGCAGGATGATGTCTAAAGCCATCATCGGAACACTGCCCTGGCCGAAGCCGATGGCATCGAGGCCCATTGCTCCACCTAAACCGACAACGAGGGTGATGATGCCGAGAAAGACGATGGCTTGCACGATCGGTTTGAACGCGCGAAACGGCGCAAGAACGAGGGCAGTCAGCGCCCATACCGGATCACTAACGGCCGCGCGCAGCATGTTTTTCAGCGCCGCCCATGCTTGTGTTGCCTGGTTCATGATGTCGTCTCCCCGGCTGTGTTTGCTGGAGCTGCATTGGCACCATTGCCGATCAGATCGCTGAACAGGGCCTTGTCATTGTCGCGCGTGAGAAAGCCCGGCAGTTCCCTGTTCAGCCATTCACGAAGGCGATGGGCAAACTCCTCGTCCTTGCTGTTCTCCAGCCGATGCAGAACGAAGGCGCCAAGCAGCACCTTGCGGCGTGTGTCGTTGGCACGTTCCTGTTTGGACAAGCGCGCCTTCAGAGCAGAGCGTTGCGCTTCCAGCTCACCCAGGCGTTGTTCAATGCTCTTCCTCGCCATGATCAACGTCCCGGCAATGCTGAGATCCGTGCTTTGATGATCTTTGTCGATGTGTTGTGCGCATCGAGCGGTGGGTGTCGGCAGCCATTTGGTCCTCCATCAATCGTTGAAATCGTGGCGTCAGGATTGGCCAAGCTCAATCCCGGTATTCAGGGATAGCGGCGTCGATGCAGGCCGATACCGTGGCTGCTCGAGTGAAACGAGGAAGTCACAAGGGCGCAAATACGGGTCATGCTGACCCCTTGCGGCGCTGGCGCTGGGCTTCCCGAGGACAAGGAGACAAACGGCTTTGGCGATCTTCTATTGCCAGATGTCTGTTGTCTCACGCTCCAGCGGCCGCAGTGCGGTTGCCGCTGTTGCTTATCGTTCCGCCGCGAAGCTGACCAACGAACGCGATGGCCTGACGCACGACTACACGCATCGCGGCGGCGTGGAGTATTCGGAGATTGTTTTGCCGCAAGGTGCGAACGCCGAGTGGGCTCTTGACCGGTCAGCTTTGTGGAACGCTGCCGAGCTGGCAGAAAAGCGAAAAGACGCTCGAGTGGCGCGCGAGTTCGTGCTGGCATTGCCGCACGAGCTATCTGCAGAAAAGCGGTCATCTTTGACGCGAGAGTTCGCTAGGGATCTTGCCGATCGCTATGGTGCTGCCGTGGACTTCGCGATCCACACACCGCACCGCGACGGCGATGTCCGCAACCACCATGCTCATGTGTTGGTGACCACGCGCCAGGTCACCGCGGAAGGTCTAGGCGACAAAACCTATATCGAGCTTGCCAACAAGGAGCTTTTGCCGCGCGGACTGGCGACCACGCAGATGCAGCTGGTGGATATTCGCCGCGGCTGGGAAGGGATGGCAAACCGAGAACTGGCGAGCGCTGGTCTGGATGTGCGGATCGATCATCGTTCGCATGCCGAGCGCGGATTGGAGATCGAGCCAACACAGCATATGGGCGTCGCTGCGACACAGATGCAGCGCAAAGGCGACCTTGTGGAGCGCAGCCGGCTCGATGCGGATGCGGCCAAGCGCAATGCCGATTTGATCGGGCAAAAACCAGAACAGGTTCTTTCGCTCATCACCAACGAGAAGAGCGTGTTTGATCGCTACGATGTGGCTCGGACGTTGCATCGGTATGTCAACGATGATGCGCAGGCTTTCGAGAACGCTTTTGCGAAAGTTATGGTATCACGCGAGCTAGTGGAATTGCAGGCGGCGCGCACTGACGCTGAGACAGGCGCAGTGTCGCTTGCGCGTTATTCGACCCATGAAATGATCGCCATCGAAACCGGCATGATCGAAAGCGCGCAGCAGATGCACGCGGCCCACGATCATGGTGTCCATCGGCAGCATGTCGGTCAAGCACTTGCAGCCCAGGATGCCGCCATACAGCGGAGTTCCGGCGATGCATCTGCACGGCTGTCGGACGAGCAGAGGAGGGCGATCGAGCATATTACAGGGCCAGAGCGGATCTCTGCTGTTGTTGGCTTTGCCGGTGCTGGCAAGTCCACCATGCTCGCGGCAGCACACGATGCCTGGGAGGCACAAGGCTACAAGGTTCACGGCGCAGCCTTGTCTGGCAAAGCGGCTGAAGGACTTGAGGAAAGCTCCGGCATCCAGAGCCGCACGCTGGCGTCGTGGTCGCTCTCCTGGGACAACCCGCAGGGTGGGGCGAAACACCAGCTTAGTCGCGGCGATGTGTTCGTCATCGACGAAGCCGGCATGGTGGGCAGCCGTCAGCTTGCCCGCTTCATTAGCGAGGCCGAAGTGCGCGGCGCAAAGATCGTTTTAGTCGGCGACCATGAGCAACTGCAGGCAATCGGGGCCGGGGCTCCATTCCGTGCAATCACGCAAGAGATCGGCCATGCCGAGTTGTCTGAAATCCGGCGGCAGCGTCTGGACTGGCAGCGTGAAGCATCGGTCGCTTTTGCTACGCACCGATCGGCTGAAGGGCTGGCGGCTTATCGAGAGCGCGGCGACATTCAGTTCAGCAAGAACGGCGAGGAAGCCCGAGCCGGGATCGTGCGCGATTATCTAGCCGACCGCGATGAGCGGCCTGACGGCACCCGCGTTGCGATGGCGCATCGGCGGGCCGATGTTCGCGCCCTCAACGATGCGATCCGCACTGAGCTGCAGGAGCGTGGCGAACTGGCGCGAGGCGAGGGCGCTGACGCACGAACCTTCCAGACCAATGACGGCCAACGCGAGTTCGCTGCCGGAGACCGCGTCGTGTTCCTTCAGAACAATCGCGATCTGGGCGTGAAGAACGGCATGCTCGGAACGGTGGAGCAGGTCGAAGCCGGCCGGCTGGGCACCGGTCCGAGCATGATGGTTCAGCTCGATGGCCGTAATGGCGATCGCATCAGCGTGCCGATGAGCGATTACCAGGCGATCGACCACGGCTATGCCACGACCATCCACAAGAACCAGGGCGCCACGGTCGACCGCGCCTATGTGCTGGCGTCGGCTACGATGGACCGGCATCTGACCTATGTCGCCATGACCCGACATCGCGATGGCGTGCAGGTCTACGCGTCGCAGGAGGAGTTCAGCAAATCTGGTCCTGGCAGCCAAACCGGCAAACTGGTGCAGCATGGTGTTGCGTCCTACGAACAAAAGGCGGGCAACCGCGACAGCTACTTCGTCACGCTGGAAAACGATCATGGGCAGCGGCACACCACATGGGGCGTCGGTCTTCAGCAGGCCATGAAGGAGGCTGCGCCTAAGGTCGGCGACAGGATGGGCCTTCAGCATGTTGGTGCCGAAACGGTCCGCTTGCCCGATGGCGCGGAAACACAGCGCAATGTGTGGAAGGTCAGAGATGCCGGTGAACTGGCCTATGACCAACTCGAGAAGCGTCTTTCGCGCTCGGGGGCAAAGGAAGCCACACTCGACTACACCAAGGGCTTTGCCGAACGGCGCGGGATCGCAGAACGACTGGGTGTCGGTAGCGAGATAGAGGTTCCACCGGGACAGGTGGCGCGCGACCATGTCGACCCGCGTACAGAGCGGAAGGTGACGGTTGAGGATCATTCGCTTGCGCGCGGATCCTCGCAGAAGCCCGGTCCAGATCTTGCGCGTGAAAACCAAGGTCGTCCTAGGCAGGATCCTCCTGGTAATCGTTCCAGCGTTGCGGATCGGAATGGCGTCGCTGGTACGGATGCGCCGAAGGCCAAGCCACAAAAACGCAGCATGTTTGACGGCCTGAAGCTCCCAGTCAGCCGCGGTGTTTCCCGAGAGCGGAGCATAGCCTCGCTGGGACAGCGCACGGGAAAAGAGGAAGCAGATCGATTTGCCGAGCGCACTCGGCCCATGTCCAGCTTTGAACAAGCCATTGATCATTATGCGCGTGCGTTCAGCGCCGCTGACAAGCAGCTTAACCAAGGGCTGCCGCTTCTCGAGATGCAGAAGCAGGAGCTGCAAGGGGCAAGGCAACAGCTCGAGCAGGTGCGGCCGGGCTCGCACGACCTGATCCGCTCGGCCTTACAGCATGATCCGGAGATGAAGGACGTCATCGCCAATCATGCCGGCCGCGATCGCGTCATCCAGCTGGTAGCCGGCATGGAGCGGGAGCGAGCGGCGCAGGCTGACCCACATGTTCGAGCGGAGCGCTTCGTACAGCAATGGCAGAGCTTGCAAGCTGAGCGCCAGGAGCTTCGTGGTTGGAGCAACGAAGAGGCGCGCGACAAGGTCGAGAACCAGATGCGCACCATGGCAAAGACACTGGAGCGCGATCCCCAGGCTGACGCTGCTTTGCGCAGGCGGTCTCAGGAGCTTGGGATCAGGTATCTGCGCCAGGATCAAACCATAGCTCGTGAAATGGAGCGAGAACTGTCGCGGAGTCGCGATCGCGACCGCGGTATGGAACGCTAGGAGGGAAGGCGACATGGCGGATAGCCAGTACGATGACCAAGAGGACCTCGATCCAGACGTCTTGAACGTCGAAGACGCCAGTGATCCGGCCGCCGCCGCTTTCGAGGCGTTTAAGGCTACAGTAGAAACCCTCGCCGTCGATCTAATCCGCGAAACGGCGACCATCCGCAACGGCTTCGAGTTCGCCCTCGATAAAATGGAGCAGCGGCGCGCGCCGGTTGCTGGAAAACCGGATCGACAGTCAGCGCTGGGAACTCGAACGCGCAATCGTGGAGCGGACAAAGGCTCAGGAAAGGGCGGAGGAGGCCGAAAAGAATGGCAAGGGTGCAACGGCCGCGGTTGCGCGCCTCAAAGGCTTCCTGGCCAGCAACAGCAAATCCCCTAAGGAGTCCTTGAAAATGGGGTCGTGGCAGTACGCGAGCGCATCAATGCGGACTGGCGGCAGCACTCGGACAACCCGAACCGCAAGCTGAGCCTTAGCCTGAACAGGAAGAGGCCAACACTCCGCATTGGTCTCCAGGAATGTAAACCGCTTGCCCATCTTTAAGGCCCGCTTTGGGGGAGCGGACCGGGCTGGCTAGTCGTAGTGGTGCGTGTGACATCGTTCTTTAGCTGTCGCAAGCAATGGTTTTGCACGTACGATTGCAACAGTCATCCGAAGTAGCTTGAACCGTCCCGGGACTGCCGGAAGCTGTTTCGTTTAGTCACGCTGCCATGTCTGCGGTGGCGTGCCAAGATCGACCTCAACAACAAGGGCGAGGCCCCCATGCTTTCAAGCATGCGCTGCGTATCGGTCGCCAAGGTGAATCTGTGACCGAACCACCGAAGGCTAACATTAGGATCGGTGGTCTAGATCTGCTCTGCACAATCATCATCTACTGGAAAACTCTGCATCTCGGCTAAGCGTCGCTGAGCGACAAAAGCGCCAAAATGAAGGACTTGATGTATGCCCGAACTTCTGGCGCACATATCCTCCGCTGGGTTGGGCATTTTTGACCGGCGAATATCACTGCCAGCGCTGCAAGCGCTTGGAGCGGATTTTTGCCCCGGCCGGAACCGACCCTTGAAGTAGCACAAGCTTCACTTTAGGGGAGATGTCGAAGGAGTTTCCGTATGGCCGAGCATTGCATTCTTATTACCGGCGGCGCCGGCTTCATTGGTATTGCTCTGGCCGATCGGCTCACAGGTCGGCCAGGTTCAAGATTGGTCGCCTTGGACAATCTGCATCCACAGATCCATCCATCGGGCAAGCGCCCGCCATTGCTGCATGAGGAAGCCGAACTTGTCGTTGCAGATGTCTGCGACAGTGTTGCTTGGGACGATCTCCTCGCTCGTTTCAGCCCAGAGGTTGTCATTCATCTGGCGGCGGAAACCGGGACCGCTCAATCACTTGACGAAGCTTCCAGGCACGCCAATGTCAACGTGACCGGCACGGCCGAAATGCTGGACGCCCTGTCACGCAATCGTATCCAGCCCCGACTGATTGTTTTAGCCTCCAGCAGGGCTGTCTACGGTGAGGGCTTGTGGCAGACCGAACAAGGGACGAGCTTTTACCCAGAGCCGCGCACTCATGTCATGCTAAGTTCGGGCAAGTGGGATCCGGACGGGCCAAACAATCTGCCTGCCCAGGCCCTCCCTCACGCGGCAACAACGACGTTCCCACGGCCGTCGAGCATCTATGGCTCGACCAAGCTCGCTCAGGAGAACATCCTTTCCGCCTGGTGCGGAGCACGTGGTGTTCCCTTGACGATATTTCGCTTCCAGAACGTTTATGGACCGGGTCAATCGCCGTTCAATGCATACACAGGCATCATCAACATCTTTCACCGTTTAGCTCGCAAAGGAGATACCATCCCTGTCTACGAGGATGGTCAGATTGTTCGCGACTTTGTCTTCATCGATGATGTAGCAGATGCCGTTGTTGCAGCCGTTGATCTTCCTGATCCGTATACAGGGATCATCGATGTCGGTACCGGCACTGCGACGACGATCCAAGCGGCAGCGGAAGTTATCGCCGAACTGAACGGTGCTCCAGCCCCAGAGGTCTGTGGCAAGTTCCGTGATGGTGATGTGCGGAGCGCCGTTGCCGATATCACCAAAATGGTAGAGCTGCTCGGAGTTCGTCCGACGGTAGACTTCCGCGAAGGATCAGCCAGGGTCGGGCAATGGCTCGTGGCCAATGGGTACGCCTAAGCGTGCTAGGAACCACTTTCATGAACGTGCAAACGCTACAAGGCCCCTACCGAAAGCCGAACACCCACCTCCGGATACAATCGATCTTGTATCTCAATGATCAGGTGGATGTGGAGCGTTCGATCCAGAACATCCACCGAGCGTGTGAACTTGCCATTTCGGATGGCTGTTGCGGCCGCATCACCCTCGCTTATGGCGATTGTTCGCCGTCGCCCGTTCTCGACGACAAATTTTTGAAGGAGTGGGGAGAGAAGTTCGCGTTGCCCCTCAATTTGGACTACCACCACTTTGGGGAAAACCTGGGTTCCGCAGCGGGGCATAATCGCTTAGCTGGTCTTTCCCAAGATGGCGATTTTCTTTTGATTGAAAATCCTGATGTTGTTCCGTCTCCACGCCTGTTCGAGGCTCTTCTAGAGCCATTTCGTCTTCCCAATGTCGGAATGGTGGAAGCTAAGCAGCTGCCGATCGAGCATCCGAAAGACTACAACAAAGCAACTGGCGAAACTGACTGGGCGACCACTGCTTGTGCCATGATCCCCCGAGCGGTCTTCGACGAGCTGGGTGGCTTCGATTCTCGAAGCTTCTTTCTTTATTGCGACGACGTAGATTTTTCCTGGCTTGTCCGTGAAGCGGGACTGAAGGTCATATTTCAGCCGTCGGCAACGGTCTTTCACGACAAACGCTTGTCATCGCAGAACGCGGGATGGCAGCCGACCAATGCCGAACGCTACTATTCCGCAGAGGCTTCGATGATCATGGCGCATAAATGGTCACGCGCCGATCTCGTCCAGAAATACCTAAAGATGTACCAGGCGCACGGCGACGACTTCCAACGAAAAGCGGCGGAGGCTTTCGTGAAGCGGATGGACGAGAACAACCTTCCGGAACCACGCGATCCCAAACACCGGATCGGAACGTTCACGGGCGACCTATACACTCAACATAGATACAAACTCTGATGCTCAACGATCACGTCAGCTACGACAATGCTTTTGAGCATGATAATGTTTACGGCCATGCCGTCGAGTTGCTCGGACGTCATTTGCAGCCCAGCCAGGAGGAGGGAGCGAAAGTCCATCTCGACGTGGGCTGTGGTTTCGGTCGGATTGCGGAAGTTGTCCGCGATCGCTTTCAACTGCATTATGTCGGTATCGACGCCAATGAAGCAGGTCTCGAGTCACTACGGGATCGAGGGTTTGAATGCCATCGCGGGTTCTTCGAGGATTTTGAGAACACGCTTGCGCTCTTGCGCGGCTTTGTGGGTTCGCGTCAACTGGCTTCGGTGACGTTTCTCGATACGCTTGAGCATCTCCCTCACGGCGACGCGATGCTCCGCGCTATCGCCGCCCTCATGCAGCCGCATTCGGCCATTCTCATCGCCAGTGTTCCCAATGTCACCCACCGGGATATTGGGTCGAAATTGGCGTTAGGACGTTGGGACTACACACCTGACGGCCTTCTGGACCACACCCACGTTCGCTTGTTCAGCGAGGCAAGTCTCCAGCGTACCATGCGAGCCGCCGGGCTACATCAGGTTGGTGGGCTCGACGTGGAGAAAGCGATCAGTGATCAACACTTTCCCCAAACTCATCCAGCGCTTGCTTCAGGTACAACGCTTCGCGAATTGTTTGATCACCTCGGTTCGCGTGCGAGCCGAGTGACCAAGGTCAATCAATTTGTCCGCGCATATCTTAGCGGACCGGCGGCGGAGCCCACCGCCTTTCTCGCCACAACTCAGGAGAAGCGGCCCTTTCTGAGTGTTCTGACCCGAACTCAGGGAACGCGGCCTGAATGCCTCGTCGAGGTTCAGACATGTCTTGCCGGCCAGACGGATAGCGATTTCGAGTGGATCGTGGTTGGTCATAAGCTCAATACCAAGCGTCAGAAGCAGATAGAGCGTATTCTCGATGCAGCTCCGGAAGCGCTGCGGCGGCGTACAAAGCTGGTTCTTGTTGATAGCGGCAACAGGACCCACCCTCTGAATAGAGGCTTTGAGGTCGCTTCCGGGGAGTACGTGTCCATCCTCGACGACGACGACATCGTTTTTGGGCATTGGATAGAAACATTTAGAGAGCTTTCTACCAAGCATCCCGGTCGGCTGTTGCGCGCTGTCAGCGTGAGACAAAACATCGAACGCGTCCAAACGGGTGGACGCGCTGCGATCCGAGCAGTGGAAACATTGGAGAAACTCTATCCATCCTCATTCGATCTGTTCGAACATTTGCGCGTCAACAGCACGCCTCCGGTATCGGTCGCTTTCCCGCGGGGACCATTCTTTGATCTCGGGATCCATTTCGATGAACAACTGACGACCACCGAGGACTGGGACTACATCCTTCGCGTGGCCTTGGTTGTCGGCGTGGCAAGCAGCGAGAAAATCACATCAGTGTATCACTGGTGGGACGACAATCATCAATCGTCGCGTACCGACCACGCTCAAACAGAATGGCAGCAAAACCACGCCTGGATCTTCCAAAAACAAGACTCGGCGCCGCTACTGCTTCCGGCGGGGAGTTCGAGGCTCATCCGGCAGCTTCTGGACGAACGCGATGAACGGACCCCCTGTGGCTCCTTTCAAGCAGGTGACGCTCGGGACTGGTCGCATGCACTCAGCGAGGTTCTGATGCTCTTAGCATCCACCTCTTGGCAGCTCACCAAACCGCTTCGCCTTGCATCGCGGCTATGTGGCGCTCCTTCGGAGATCAAGCTCCAGCAACTGCCAATGCTTACAACCCAACAGTTGCGGGACATCGGCGATACGATTCGGCATTCGCGATCTTGGCAATTCAGCGCTCCTGTTAGGCGACTAAAGGGCTTCAAGGGATGAACCAAGGGCGGGTAGTGCATCGCGACAATTTTGCTGCTCTGCGACTCCTGGCAGCCAGTGCAGTCATTTATGGCCATGCGTTCTACTTGACCGGACAAACGTCTCCAGGGCTACTTTACAGTCCTGTGGGCACAATTGCAGTGAAGGTGTTCTTCGTGATTAGCGGCTTCCTCATTACGGAAAGCTGGGATCGCGATGCTAATTTGCTTCGATATATGATCCGCCGTTCCCTGCGGATATTCCCCGCTCTCGCTGTTCTCGCCCTGCTGACTGTAGCTGTTGTGGGACCCCTATACACGTCTTTGTCCGTGGCCGAATACATGGCCGCAGAGGGTACGCGTCACTACCTTTGGAATATTTTTCTTTTCCCGGTCTACGCGCTGCCGGGGGTCTTCACCTCGAACGTTTATCCGGTAGCAGTGAACGGTTCGCTGTGGACGTTGCCGGTTGAGTTTTTCATGTATCTCACCCTGCCGTTCGCCCTTATGTTCGATCGGCTGGTCCGGTTTTCCCTTCCGATCATTTCGGTAACGGTGTTTGGCTTGGCCGGGGTGCTCGGCACAATGCCGGCGTCGGAACCACTTGTGATCTATGGCACGAGCTTGCCTGCAGCGAGTGCCATGGCTCCCTACTTCCTAGCAGGAGCGACCTTTCGACGTTATCTGGACTGGATCCCGCTGAACCTTCAATGCGGTATACTTGCGGCTTTCTCTGCGCCGTTCATTACAGGCTCGCCGCTCCTTCAGGAAACCTGCTTGTTTGTGCTGCTGCCCTATGCCGTCCTCAGCTTTGCAAAAGCGCCTATCCCGGCCTTCGCAGCAGTCGACCGCGTCGGCGATCTTTCTTACGGTATCTATCTTTATGGCTTCGTCGTCCAACAATGTGTCGCCGTGACGTTCAAGACAGATGGGCAACCTAGCCTTAACGCAATTATCGCTCTCCTCGTGTCCTGCGGATTGGCAAAACTCTCCTGGCACTTCGTTGAAAAGCCAGCGCTGCGCTTAAAGCCCAGGTCACTCGGAAGTTTTAGGCCTAGCCTGGCTGGCATCCAGCCATAAAGCGGTCTCGACGCCGCGAGCGGCTCCCGCTGAGTGGTCCAGTCGGAAATTAGTCCAGGGTAGGTCTTTGCACCAGCGGTAGCTGTGCCGGCGGAGCGGGTCGGCGCGAATCGCCGGCCACGCGCGTTGAAGTTCTCTACATAGCCGTTCTCTGACGAGCTGGTCCTCGGCGGAGAATCTTCTACAACCTTGCCGAGGCCCAAATCATCATCGACAGTCGGCGATGGCAATGCACTCTATACGGCCGCACAGCTCACCCAGCTACAAACCGCCGGCACTGCAGGTCTTCTTCCCAGCTTTCGCCGCTGCCGGCTGCGATGTTGACGTTCCTGGTGCTGACGGTCATGACCATCCCTAAACGGTTTTGGCGATGACGCTCCCGGCGAGGCGGAAAGCGGTCGCTTGTCTGGAGTTTCTCTTCGGGATGAATGACCGGCGGGTACGACCAACTTCATTAATATATGATAATATCCTTTAACAAATATAAGTGTGAGGAGAGACATGATGAAGATCCAAGGGATCGACAAGCTGCAGCGAGACTTGAAGGAAGCGGAAATGGCCATGAAAGAGATCGACGGTTTGCTTGGCGAAGCGTCGTTTGACCCTGAAGATCCTGCGAGCATTGATGTCGCTGTTCAAGCTGCACACCGGATGATCGACGACAAGATGGGGCCGTACGCGCGAAATCCGCTGGTTGGGCCGATGATCGAGGAAACTAAAGAGCATTTTCGGCAAGCCATTATCGAGCAGGCACAGGCGCACCGCCTCGGCAAACAGGACGACTGATCATGGCCAGCGTCGATATCTTTCGCGAGATCAACAATGCGCTGCTGGATCTGCAAGCATCGCAATCCCAGACCTACACACGTCCTCTCAAGCGACTTGCGCAACTGCTTGAGGCTGACGATCTGGCCCCAGCTGTCAGCTCTCTGACGGAGGGGATCGATCTCGATGCGTTTCTGGAGAGAAAGGGTTCGCGAGCCAGCATGATTGGAAGTGACCAGCTAAATTGGCCGGACGATCGTCGAGAGGAGCTGGGGCTCACGCTTCTTCTGATCCGGCGATTTGCAGAAAACCCTGACTTCATGATCGACTTCGGTCACACCTATTTCTACTCCGGCTCGAAATACACTGCGAACATCCATTCCGTGGTCAGCCAGCTGCTGATCCCTTTCGCTCGCGACTTCAAAGTCTATGTCGAGAGCAAAGAGGCACCGGTGCCACGCCTAGTGTTGCCAGTTAGTGAAAAGATTTTCGTGGTGCACGGTCATGATGGTGAGGCAAGAGAAGCTGTTGCCCGTTTCATCGAGAAACTTGGGCTTGAGGCAATCATCCTACATGAACAGGCTAATCAGGGGCGGACCGTCATCGAGAAGGTGGAAGCTAACGCAGATGTCGGGTTTGCAGTGGTGTTGCTGACGCCCGATGATACGGGAAGCAAGAAGGGTAGCGAACCTGAGCCGAGAGCTAGGCAAAACGTGTTGCTCGAGCTTGGTTATTTCCTTGGCAAACTAGGGCGATCTCGCGTCTGTGCGCTTAAACGTGGTGAGCTCGAGATCCCGAGCGACTTCGCAGGCGTAGTTTGGGAAGCGATGGACCAGGGGAATGGATGGAAGGCTTCGCTTGCTCGAGAGCTGCAGGCAGCGGGCTACGTGATTGACTGGAACAAGGTGATGCAGTGACCGCGCTTGTCGTTCACGCCGATCGTGTGCCTACGCTGCTTGAGGCATTAAAAACTGCGGCCCGCATGCGCTTCCATAAGTTCCTCACCGCTAACATCCGTAACGTGAACACACGCCGCGCCTACGGTCGTGCCGTGAGCGAGTTCTTGACTTGGTGCGAGGCTCATGGCGTCCGGTCGATCACTACCGTGCAACCGTTGTCACGTCGCCAGCTATATTGAGTCGCTGAGCCAATCTCGACCGGCACAAGCAGCCAAACAGCGCCTGGCGGCTATCCGCATGTTGTTAGATTGGCGTTAACCGGCCAGATCGTGACGGTAAACCTCGCCGCCTCGGTGCGCGGTCCCTCGCATAGCGTAAGGCGCGGCAAAACGCCGGTGCTTGATCCCCATGAGGCGCGTCAGCTCCTCGAAGCGATTGACGTGACGACGCTGGGCGGTTTGAGAAACGGGAGCTGATTGGACTAATGGTCTACTCTTCCGCTCGCATCGGGGCCGCTCTCGGCATGAAGGTCGAGAATGTCTATGTGCAGAACCGCCGCCTATGGGTGCGGCTGTGTGAGAAGGGTGGCAAGCGGCACGAGATGCCCTGCCATCACAATCTCGAGGCCCAACTCTGTGCCTACATGGAAGGGACTGGAGTCGAAACCGGATAGCGACTGTATGACCTTGTAGCCTGACCGCTGGCTTGCATTTCAAGGTTGAACCAACAGCCTGTGCCTATCTTCGTGGGCTAGCCATCGCTTTTTCTATAGCATCAAGTAACGTGTTTGCTCTAGCTTTCATTTTAGAGGTTTCTCCTCCCAAAATGCTTTCTATCTCGATATTCAAGAGCAGGGAACCGAGCTCTTCGCCGGCTGCATCCAGTGCCCGAGACGGCTCGCACAACCTAGTCAGCTTTTTGATGAGGTGCTGAGCTTGAGCAATCCTCAACCCGTTACCATTTGCTGCGGCTCTTAGCTGTGTGAGTGTTTCCACCGATGTTCTCGCATTCGCCTCGCTGTAAATTGTACACGAGCGCAAAGGCCTAGTTTGATACGGCGTTGTGGTGACGAGGGATCATCCAACACCCGCCGCGAGTCGATGACTAAATCAACAACTGAGAAGCCCAACCTCTAAGAGTTGTTGAAGACCGTGTATGGATCCCTGTTTGGTTACAAACGCGGCAATAGCCTACGCATAGCTCGCGCCAGAGCGAACCGACGGAACCAGCGCAGGCGCTGCCGAACCGCAACATAGGAGCGCTTGTCCCGATCGTTGGTAGGCCATCGCGTGTAGCCGATATCGGAGCCGGTCAGGTTCGACCTTTTCCCGACCAGCCGTTTCCAATCTTCAAAGGAATAGCAGATCGCATTGAAGTAGCGATCTGTAAAAACGTGCTGATGCTTCGGCATGTGCAAGTCGACATCGAATGGATGGGCGACAATGAAGTTATCGGCTAGATATTCTTCAAACTCGTCGATAATCTGTTCGTCGACGTCGTTGTGGTAGGCGATGGGATAAGGGCCCTCTCCGAACAGGTAGCCAAGCGTCAGCCACTGCTCTGTGCCATAAAGGGATCTGAATTCACGCTCACGCGGCAGCGAATGTGCAGCATAGGGATGGCGCTCATAATAGGTGTTAGTGCCGAGATCCATTTGAGGGCCGTTCCAAAACGCCCGTAGATCTTCCGTTCGGCCAAACTGCATGAAGTCGCTGAGATGGTAACAGAGACGTTCATCGTAATGTGGGTTCAGGCTGAACAACGACATTACCAAGATGCGGGCTTGGCCCTTTTGGCGCGGACCTGGGTTGGCTTCTCCCCAACGTGACCAGAGTTCGACGGCTCTTCGCGACGACAAATATGAGTCGGTTCGCAATTTCATGGCGTATGGAGTTGTCACAGCCGCTAGCCCAGCCGCCGAGGACACGATCTGGCGGTTGACGTTGTGAGGCGCCCCTACCAGCTTTACTGACGGCAAAGGCCCTGGATCCTGCGTCAGGATCACGGCATCGAAGTCGGACCCGTCATCGAAAGACTTGGCTGACGTCTTCTGCGTGGCCAGGATGATTTTGACGCCCGGCATGACCTCACGCAGATAGCGGGCAGAATAGCGTATATCCCACTCACCACCCAATCCGCCTTGCATCACGATGGTGACGTCCTCATTAGCAATAGATGAGCCGCCGGAGACGTGGTCTTGTTTCTCGCTCATTGCTTGCCGACGCCAGGTAGCATCGTTGCAAGATCATCGCCGTTACGCGCGAGATTGATAGCCACGGCCGATGGGTACGGGTTGGACGACGCATGATCATTGATCAGCGTCCGCGCCGCATGGTTTACTCCGAAGACAGCAGCATGCCAGGTGAGACCAAGATCGCGAAGGAAAGCCTCTGTTTTTTCACGATAGCGCTCTGGGCGGGCCGTTACGAAGATGATCTGCGCACCGCTTTCAATGAGCTTCTTCAACGTTTCGACATTGCGAGGAAGCGCCTGATCTGGATCATCCCACAGCGGCGGCATGAATTGACCGGCATTCCTCAACACCACGCCGTCCAAATCGACGAGATAAAGGCCGAGATTTTCGCGGAAACGGTTCCAGGCTTCCAGCGTACCGACATCGACATAGCCATCCGTGTTGATGCCGCGGAAAACGTTGCCCTGCCGGATCGCGTCCAGAATGACATGGGAGACGAAGGGTTCGCCGTCATGGTTCGATGCGATCAGGCGCTGATAGGAGGCAATGAAAATCTGCGCGTCATGAAAGCCGTAGCCGCCAACAGAAATGTAGTTGGACGACACGTTCTTCTCGATGATGCCAAGCAGAAGGCTGTTTTCATTGAGGTGCAGGAAGCTCTTGGCCGCGATGTTGCGAACTTCACCGGTTTGCCGAAGATCGGCATAACACACGCAGTCGCTGAACACGTCTTCATGTGGCACGAACCAGCTGTCGCAATCCTTGATGAAAATCGGTCCCTGCACCTCGGCTCGCAGCAGGATTTCGGCAACCGTTTCAGCGGGTCCGGCCGTTTGCTCGTCGAAGGTGACGATTTCAACGGCGTCGCCGAAAGCCTTGTTGAGTGCGCCGCGGCCACCCAGTCCGTCGAGATGCTCGGCGAGTGCGCCAATGACCACACGATGCGAGCGCCAGTCCGACACGGATGCAAGCGACTTTTCCAGCATCAATTCACCAGTCGGTGCCGTCAACATCCACTTAGGGCGAAGGCCCGGAAAACGCGAAGACCGACCAGCGATCGGAAGGATCACAGTTCGTTGCTTGCTCATGCTCATGCCTCAATAAGTCGGATCCGTTTTAGACCGGCGATGACGCCGGCGAAGATTGCTTTGTCGTGCACGTAAGGGAGAACACGCATGGCCTGCAATGCACGCAATGCAGGAAGTCTCGCAAAGAGGCCGGGAAACAAGCCCGTCATCTGAGTTGTAACTTCGTCAGCGAGATAATGGCTGATTGTCCGCAGCAGCTTGGCCGTTGCATCCGGCCGTTCCTGCCAAAGAAGGCTCCTCAGCGACCAGCCGCTTTCAAGATCCTGAAGCAGCTTGGCCACATCCATCCACATGCTTTCGAGATTTCCATCGAGAAGGTCGATGAACACAATTGAGCCGTCCTCTCGGATGAGCATGTTCTCGACTGTGAGGTCGCCATGGCACATAGTTCGGGGGATTCCCGTCCAATCGGCCTCGCCGAGTGCATCAAGCAGGTCATCGAGAAAGGCCACATAGGCTGGATAAAACGGGCTGCGGCGTACGCTCGCGTTCAGTTCAATGACCTTGGCCACAAACAGACCGTCATCGAGCGACCCTGAAGCTGTTTCGGCGAGACGATGAAGCGGCTTGGTGAGTTGTTCCACTATACGCGGTATGTCAGAGACGGCTTGCAAAGGTGCGAATGACACGAAGCCATGCCCTTGCACATAGTCCATGTCATACCACAACAGGCCGTCGCTCTCGCCCTGCTGCAATACCCGTGGCGTTGAGATGATCCTGGCCAGCGCTCTCTGTTTTTCGATCTGCTGCTTGAAGCGCACGTTATAAGCCGGAGAAGCAGAAATCTTGCGCACAAAATATCGATCGCCATCTAGGCACAGCGTGACCGAACATCCTGAATGACCCGTCAGCGACCGAATGTGTTGCGGGTGCGGGCTTGAAACTGTAGTCATCACCGCTTCAGGAACCGTCCTGCGTAGAGGCTGCGCATCAGCCTGTTGTGTTTCAGAACTTCGCGACCAACCCGTTCCGCGCGAAGCATCAGAGACATGCGAGGTGCTGTTGTTCCAACGAGGGCGCCGGCCCCAAGTTGAGTTGGCGCCCCAAGGTACCAGGCCAGAAACTCTCGGAGCCCCAAACAGTCCTCTACGAGGGATTGCTGAGCCCGATAGCTGAACCTTTGATGAAAAATGCCCAGGATCTCCGGTTCACAAGGAATGAAGTTGTTGAAGAGCATCTGCTCGGAATCAGCGACGATTTGATCATTGATCTCTGCGTAATCGCGTAGTTTCGGATTGTGGCCAGCCCGATTGAGAGCGGACAGGAATAGATACTGCTCAGTCGTGTACCGAAAGCGGTCAAACATCTTGAAGCGAACGTCTGGCGTTCGCGCGAGGATAAAATCGCAAAGCGCTTGACCGTCGAGGAGATCGGCTTTCCAGAAAAAACGGAGGTCACTAGTCAGCCCGAATTGAAATAGGTCGCCAGGATGATAGGCCATGGGCACAAACGACCGCGAGCTCCGGGTGATCTGCTTGGAGATCACGATCCGGCGCTCAAACACGCGATCTTGCGGAAGGCGCGCAGGAAAGTGCTGATCCAAGGAAACAAAGCCGCGGCCAGTCACTCGCGCGTCTGAGCGAAGCTTGACGGCAAAAGGCGTCTGCGCCTTCTCCATCCCGGCGCGTGTCGAGGTTATCTGGCGGTTAACGTTGTTGGAGATTTGCAGGCCTTCATAATCCGAAACAATCGGTCCCGGGTCGGCACTCTTGATGACCTCATCCGCAGCGATCGCGTCCGTGTCTTCATCCTCCCATGTACTCAGGATGAGGTGACTTTTTGGAAAAAAGTGCCTAATCGAGGCGATTGTGTCGGACGTCTTCGCACCGTCGGTCCTACTGACCGGCCCCTGTACGACAAACGTGATGTCTTTATCTTCGAATGTCACTGAATGCCCAAAAAGTGCGGTTGAAACCATCCGTAGCTCGCATGTCGAAAGCCCGGCCTGTTACCAGCGACATATGACAGCGTGGCACGTACAGCAACCTTCAAATGGTGCTCTAAAACTCTACGGCTGTCCGCTAAGAGGCGCCATCGAGATAATCACGAATGCTTAAGTTTATTTGTAGCGGTACAATTCCAAGCGCCCGACGTACTGGCTCTGACAGCGGGGTATTACGCCGACGCTGCTCCACAAAAGCCGCTTCGTGCTTATAGAGAATACGCCCCTCGTGCCGGACGCTGACGTTATCCTGTGCATTAGCGCTGTCAATCCTATCGTGGTATTCCCCTATTCCAGCTCGGGCGAGCGTGAAGTCGGATCGAAACTGCGCGCAAATCCGAAGAAGGAAGTCATAGGCTTCTTCAACCATAAGGTAAGGCTCGAAGAACAGGAGCTGTTCGGGAATACGGGTCCGATCCACCATAAAGCTATGGAGCGGGCAGACATTCCCTGTAAATAGATCACGCAAACTTGCGCACTCAGCAGATGGCAACATGGCTCGTGAGTGAAGGAAGCTGCTGAAAGCTTCCATTTCAACCCGGCGCACCTTGGCAAAGGCGATGTCAGCACCGGCCGACTGCAACTGCGAAACCAGCAGGCGGTAGGCTTCCGGATAAAGGGCTTGGTCAAAATCCAGAAAAGCAAGGAAGCGTCCCTTTGCGGCGCTGATGCCGAGGTTGATCAGAGCCGAGCGCGCATCCAGCGGCGCTTCATGCTCCCAGTTCAGGATCTCGAAGCTGGGAGCTTGATCGAGTCCGAACAAAGGGAGCAGGCTTGAGTACGTGCGTTCGATATCTGCATCAGAGAAGCGCTGTACCACCAGAATAATGTGCAAGGGCCTGTAGTCCTGGCCCACGAGCGAAAACAGGCATCTTTCCAGTTCCGCAAGTCGGCTGACGTCATGGAACCGTACAACGACGTCTACCTGATTAGCAATGATCGTCATCACCACCGCGCCTGCGAAAAGTGCAGTTCATGTGAGAAGTCCGCAAAGTGCTGCCATTCCGGTGGCACCTTTTCGGGCTGAACGGTGGGTGTTTCGCCACCAAGCTCCTTCAACTGTCTGTCTGCCCAAGCCTCGAAGCTGGGATCGCCCCACTTTCGTGCCAAGATGACGGCCGAGTTGAAGACCATCCATAGAACGGCCGGATTGTGAGGCCGGTTCGTTACGCCATGCAGGAACAATGCGCGCGGGCAGATCTGCACCGGAAAACCTGCCGCCTTCGCGCGCCACGAAAGATCAACGTCCTCGCAATACATGAAGAAGTCATCGTCAAAGCCGCGAAGGGCCTCGAAGACAGGACGCGAAATGGCAAGGCACGCACCCGATGCCCACGCCGTTTGGAACGTGAACGGATCGTAGGTCTTGGGATGCTCGCTTGGAAACTGACAAGCTTCGATAAGCGCCTTGTGATCCTGCGCCGCCATCATCTGAACCATGGCCGTAATCGCTGCAGGATGAAAAGCGCCGTCCGGATTTGCGGAGATGTAGATATCGGTGCCTTGAGCAAACGCCTCGCGCATCAACCTGTTATGGCCGGCGCCAAACCCGACATTGCCGGCACTCGGCAGGCGGGTGACCGCAGCATTGGCTCGCGTCAGCTGTTCCGTCGAGACACCATTGTCCGTCAGGTAGAGCCGCCCATGCGTTTCCAGCCCAGCCTGTTCAAGCGAGACACGGGCGCTGGAAAGCATCCTCTGCAACTGGTCGCTTGCATTGTTGTAGGTCAGTATCCCGATGGCGACCCGAGTGGAGCGATCAACCTGTCGATCCAAGCCAAGCGCACGCGTCTGCAGTCGGTCAACAAGGCCTTTCGTCGGAGCCACGATCCACTCCGGCTGCTTCTTGCGCCTTGCCGGACGGCTTGGTCCGGTGAGTGAAACAACATGCTTGACCATGAAGCGATCGAGATCGGCAATGTCGTTGATCGGCACGATGCAAGGTGTTGCTTCGAACAAACCGGGTTGCGCGATCTTCATCCAGGTAAAACCTGCATATTCACAGGCGATATAGAACAAGCGCTCTATGGCATGCGCTAGCGTACCGTCGATTTGTGCTTGTTCGGATGGAAAGTCCTCCGGACATAGTTGCAGGTCTAGAAGCGGTTTCAGTGCGGCAGACCTGGCCCAGAACATCGAGCCGGAAGGGAAATCGAGCGCCTGATCATAAGAAAAGGGCTTTCCGAACTTCGCCAGTAGGCGGTTGGCAAGGTCGAGATTGCCGCCCCAGTTGATCCAAGCGCGAACAGGCTCAAAATGCTGGGATGCGACGATCCCGAGCTTCGGCTCGCGCGTGAAGGCCTCGAAAACACTTTGGACGATCTCGGGAGAACCAAGCATGTTCTCGAGCAGATACCCACGCCAACCGTTCAAGACAGAGTCGTGGCTGGATTGCTTCGAGTGAAGGTGCAGAACGAACTCGTATTCATCGTACACATCCCGAAAGCCGACAAGCTTCGGTGCAATGTCGCGACCTCTGTTTTCCGTCACGCGGACTTGGACGCAGCCGTTGTTCCATGACGCGAACTGGCGCTCGATGATCGCCTTCTTTGAGGCGGTATCCGTGGAAATGTAGATATCCGACTTGAAGGGTATGCTGCGGAGGTAACGGTGGATTTCTGGCGTCAGGTTCTCGTGAAAGATATGACAGATGACAGCCAGGCCCGGCGCTTCCGCCAGGTTTGCCATAGGGTAAGCAAAGGGCACGGCCGCGCTGTAGTCGTTCTCAATCGGACGGGCAACCTCTGGCGTTTGCGAGTTCCCACCCGGCATCGCTTCGGCACGGCGGGCAGTGGCATCAGCGCGAATGTGTCGCCAAGCGCGTATGCGATAAGGAAGCTGGCCAGAAATCGTCCACCAGCCAAGCTTGATCACTTTGCGACCGAACAAACGCAGGCGCGGCTTTGTGGCAAAGCTCCGGCGCAGCAGCAAGGTCGCTCTCCACGCAGTGCTTGTTTCGATCAGCCTGGCTTGTTCGAGAGCCGCATCCCGCTCAGACCTCATCTCCGAAATTCTTAGGTCGCGGTCAGCCTTCAGGGCTGCGATTCTGGCTTCGTAACGGGCTGCAAGAGCAGCAGAGCCATGCTCCTGCCGAGCCGGCTCGGAAAACAAGCCTTCCGGATCTTCCCCGTGGGATGCGTCTGCTTCAGGTGTCAATGCGATGTCCGGACTTGCAAGATGCTCACCTTCGGCGCCCTAGCAGCTGATGCAACCTCTGTCATCAAGCCGAAGCGGCGACCGGATCTCGACGTTTGAACCCACTCGATTAAGGCGTGCTGGTCTGGGCCTGTATCCTGCCTGGCAAGAGGCGAAAGCAGGCCATTCATGAAAGATCCATCGCGCTCTTCCAAGCGCGATTGATCATATGCACGTCGGCATAGTCCTCGATCATATCCCGCGCCGTGCGCGAAACATCGGCCCAGTTCCGGCTTAAAAGCAGCAACTTCTCTGCAGCAGAGGACGTGTCGTAGAGCGGATACAGGAAAGCCTCTTGCGACCGAACCAGCGCGCGGTGACCTCGAATGTCTGAAAGCAGAACAGGGATGCCATGCGACATCGCTTCGGCGGCTGCGAGGCCGAAACTCTCTCCTCGCGAACTTGAGATGAATATAGCGCGGGCTTCAACCATTTGCCGAAGGAATGTGTCGACATCCTCAAAGGAAATGGACGGCATCAAGCGGCACCGCCCGATCAGTCCTGCATCCGAAAGATAGCGGAAGTAGCGGTCTTCCCCGAGATTGTCGCCGCACAGGATGAATTTGGCGCGGGGTTCATTCCGAGCGACCTCGGCAAACGTCGCCACGACTTCGGCATCGTTCTTCCAGAAGTCCATCCGTCCGTAATGGAAAAACGTAAAGGACGGCTCGGAATTCAGTTTTGGAAGTGTCGCCCGCTTCACCTCCGGTACGTAGTTCCAAAGTGTGCGGACAGGGGTCCGTGACGGAACCAGCGGCCTGATTTCGCCCGAGAACTGATCGCTTGGGCTTAAAACCGCGCGGATAGACGAAGGAAGGTCGCGCAAATACTGCTTCGAATCGGGATATGTCGTGTGGCATTCCACATAAACGTCGGCATGGGGCGGGATGATGGTCAATCCATCGGGACAATCTACGATGACGTAGCGATCAAAGTCCTCACCCTCTCCCTGGTGGAGCTTCATAAGCCCGGACAGGGACAACGCGTCGATAGCAGACTGAAAACGGTCCAGGGCCGGTCCATCATGGAGAAAGCGAACAAAGAATTGCTGATCGTTGCCGGCTTCCCTCAGGGCCAATGCCCGGTTAAGCAAACTGCGCTCGACGCCTCCTAGAGTGCACCAGGGGCAGATAAACAGGCTCTTACTCATTGAAGGATCATCTGCAGCTGAGCTGCCCAAATGGATGATTTTGGCGAGATAGCGGGACGTGCGGGGCTTAGCGGCAGGACCTTCTTGCCCACGACGATCGCATTGCTTTCCTGCACGATCGGCTCAAGGCCAGAAAGCGCGATGCCCGTCACCTTATCTGCATTCAAGATCAAGTGCCTTTCCAGGTGGTCCTCGAACCATGGAGCAAGACCTTTTTGGGCGATCTCTCCCCAATCCTGCAGCTTGTGATAGATGACCCGCACACCTGCCTCTTCAAGCTTCAGCAAGGATTGAACGATTTCCAACATTGGCACGGTCACAAGACAAGTGGTTGATGCGGGTTTTACATGTTTGAGGACGGCAACCAGCTCCTTCATGTCATACCGACCGATCTGAAAGAGGTTTGGGGCAAGCCGGCTGGAGCGCCCGGGAAGCGCGTCCGTCTCGATCATCTGCCACCCGATAAAAACCACACCATAACCGGCCTCCGCCGCCACGTTGGCAAAGGCAACCGCTGGTTCATCGAGTGCCGGGTCCAAACGAGACGCCGCATTCATGAGCAAGAGATGCGGATGGTTCCTTACAAATCCTTCTAACGTGTTGGCTTGATCTTCAGCTGTAGGCTCACGTCCAAAGCGGTGTCTCACAGCACCGCGAGCTTGGCGCGCTATGGTACCGAGCGACCGGAAGGGAGCGGAGATCTTCCAGGACCGTGAGTTCAGCAGATCGCGGATCTGATGCTGGGTTTCGTCATTCCGGCGGTTTGCCTCGTCCCGCTCGGCAACAACCCTCATGATCTCAGCCTCGAGCTCTTCATTGCGCAAAATGATCCGGGGAAGCTTCTTGTCCGCTTCGCACCTGTCCAGCACACTATCGAAGAACCCCAACCCTTCCTCATCGGAGCTTATGCGTTCATTAGGGATAGCGACGTCAGCCAATTCTCTTGTCCACAAAAGATCGCTCCGATGCCACGCCAGTTCCATGTATCTACTTTCCAGCGATCAAGCAGGAGCAGATTGCAGACACGACCTGCAACCAAGGTGATAACAAGAATTTGTTATACGCCACAGCCGCCGGCAATTCGAGGCCTTCGTTCATCTTCTACCATGCCGTGCTTGGCGCCGTCGCGGGAGTCCGCTCAACCACGGCCGCCGCGGGGGTACTAACGGAAGTCGCAAAGAGCAATGTACCGCGATGGTCCGACCCGTCGATCTGCATAGGTTCGCCATATATGTGAGTTCTCATCCAAGTGCGACTTTGCGGCGAAGGGCAGGGTAGCTGGTTCAGCGGCTGGCCGCCATCATCTTGCGTCGGAACACTTGAGCGGGCGTTCGGAAGCCGAGGCACTTGCGCGGTGTCGAGTTGAGATGGGCGCACACCTGCTTCAGGTGATCATCATCGAACGTTAGTGGATCAGCATCACGCGGCAGCCATTTGCGGACCCGGCGATTGGTATTTTCCACCGTGCCCTTCTGCCAAGGCGATTGTGGATCGCAAAACCAGGTTTGCACGCCAAGCCCGGCTTGAAGGTAAGGCCAATCCATGAACTCGGTGCCACGATCAAAGGTGATCGAGCGGCGGGCGGTATACGGCAGGGCACCCAAGGCGTCGATCATTCCTTCCATGATCGGCCTCGATTGCCAGTCGTTGTTGTGCAGGAAGACCGCGAAGCGGCTGACCCGTTCAACCAGCGAGGTCACATTGGCCTTACCGAACTTCTTGCGGAACTGGATGAGATCGCACTCCCAATGGCCGAGCTGCTTCCTGTCACGCACGACGTCGGGACGGTGCAGAATACTGAGTTCTGGGCTGAAGCGTCGGCCATGACGGCGCTTGGCATGCATGGCGCGGTCGCCGTCTGGCCCGGGCTTCCGGCAAGTGACGCCAGAGCTTCATCTCCCGGCCGTCAGGGGAATAGGCAAAGCGGTAGATCGTTTCGTGGCACACTCGAATGCTGCTGCGCTCATAAGCCAGTCGGCCGGCAATCTGCTGCGGCGACCAACCGTGCTTGATCCGCTCGATGATGGCTGCCCGAAGCTGCGGATGACGAACGAGCTTGCGATATCGGCGCCGGCGCTCCTTGGCGAAACCATCGGCTGTGACGCAGTAGTAGCCGGTCAGATCTGGCATCTCGACATCCTGGAACCTGTTGCGGCGCAGTTCCCGGAAAATCGTCGAGCGATGTCGGCCTAGCTTCTCCACAATGGCATCGACGCCGACCCCGGCCTGTCTCCAGCGGGCGATCTTACGACGCTCATCGAGATCAATCTGAGAGTAGGTGCGTTCCATGTGGGGCTCCTTGCATGCGATGAAACGATTGGTATCGCTGCAAAGTCGCACTTCAAGTTAGAACCCACCCCGCTACAACCATAAGTTGTATAATCTGTGTTATGGAACCGACAAAGAGGTCTGCGGGTCGATTCTTTTAGACAGTTGCAGTGTAGCTTTTGAATCCACCAAGCGCCACCATCCGTCGCAATGGCAGGCTTGGGCGAGCCGAAGCCCGCGCATCGGCCTTAGCCGACTTCCTTGGCCACGAGGAAGCCGGAGCCGCCACCAAGACCGGGAGCCAGATGGGTTGAAGCGCCTATATGGTAATGCCCGACCACGGGTGTACAGTGGTTCATCGAGCCTGGATATGTCGCCACAGGAAGATTGGTCGACCGTGCATGCGCCGCGATATGGATCGCCGCCCAGCAGTTGATGTTGCGCGCCTCTAGATCGGCCAGTGCAAGAGCGCGGCAGCCAAGCACCGTATCCTTGAAGCCGGTGACGTGGCGGGCAAGGATGGACTTGATGCGTTCGGCGAAGGCTTCGCACGTTGGGTCGTCCTATTGCCCGGAGGTCGCGATCTCGCCGACTGCGTCGCCTTGCAGGATGCGCGGCGCGTCGGGCACCTGAACCCACAGGATCGCCTTGTCGTCGGGCGCACGCGACGGCTCAAGCGGTGGGCCCGACGCACATTATCGGCGTTTCCGGCAAAAGCCCGCGCGTGGCTTCGTTGTGGGACTCTGAAACGGCATCGATCCCGTCTGTGAGATGCACCAGAGATGGCTTGGAAGGGTCGGTGTTGTGTTTGGATCAACGACCGTTGACGTATTTCACCCCTAAATCTATGCTAAAGCATAGTTTAGCACGATGGTTCTCAGGAGTGTTCGATGGCTGAGCGGTCATTTGCCCGAGAGGTCAAGGATCTCCGGCTGGGCGACGGCGAGGAGTTCCGGGGGGAAGGCATTCTCGCCATTACGAAGGCTCTGCTGCAATCCGGCGTGTCTTATGTCGGCGGGTATCAAGGTTCGCCGATCTCCCACCTGAT
>NZ_BMZQ01000004.1 GCF_014652875.1 Tianweitania populi
GCTCGCCCAAGCCTGCCATTGCGACGGATGGTGGCGCTTGGTGGATTCAAAAGCTACACTGCAACTGTCTAAAAGAATCGACCCGCAGACCTCTTTGTCGGTTCCATAACACAGATTATACAACTTAAGGCCATAACCGCAAAGTTCGAATGTCCTGTTCCTGCAAAGTTGGAATGTCACTCCTTGGTCTGAATGGCGCCTGGGAGCTTGCTGATGGGACTAATTACGATGAGCTAGCGCGATCTGCCGCCGATCGAGATTTTGTCGAAGGTCATTGCCGTCCGAATGAGCATGGTGTCCGGGGCGCATGTGCTTGATCTGAGCACACGCAAGATCCGGCGGCTGCTCGAGCGAATGCAAAATGGTGGCGCGGTATCGATCCGGCACAAGGCGATCGGCCGGCCATCGAACAACCGGATCAGCAACGGTGTCTGAGATTACGCGGTGACGCTGGTTCGCGAACGCTACGCGGATTTTGCGCCGACATTGGCGGCCGAGAAGCTGGCTGAGCGCGAAGGGTCTGATGTCTCGCGTGAGACGTTGCGCAACTGGATGTCGGAGTGCGGTCTTTGGCTATCCCGCAAACAGCGGCGGACGTTTCGTCAGCCGCGGCTGCGACGTGAAGCCTATGGCGAGCTGGCGCAGATTGACGGATCGGACCATCGTTGGTTCGAGGATCGCAGCCCGCCGTGCTCGTTGCTGGTGTTCGTCGACGATGCGACTGGCAGATTGATGCAGTTGCGGTTTGTTCGCTCGGAGAGTGCCTTCACCTATTTCGAGGCACTGGAGCTTTATCTGAAGTGTCACGGTGCACCGGTTGCCTTTTATTCCGACAAGCACTCGGTGTTTCGGGTGGCGAGGAAGGATGCCAAGGGCGGTCAGGGCATGACCCAATTTGGTCGTGCGCTTTGCGAGCTCAACATCGAGATCCCTTGTGCAAATTCGAGCCAAGCCAAGGGCCGCGTTGAGCGGATGAACCGCACGCTGCAGGATCGACTTGTTAAGGAGCTGCGGTTGGCGGGCATCGACACCATGGACGCAGGCAATGCGTTTTTGCCGGGCTTCATGGAGGACTACAATACACGCTTCGCGATCATCCCTCCCCGATCTGACGACCCTGCATCGTCCGATGAACCTGGCGCCCGATCGACTGGGCTTCCTTCCCGGTACGGCGCGTGCCCATAGTGACGATTTCGCCTTCGTCATCCTTGTCGAGGAATGGCCCGCGCCGCCGGCCGGCTTTACCGTTCGGGGGAAGGCCGGTACCGAGGCGCAGCGATGGCCCTCGCCGGCGGCCAAAAGCTGCACGCAAATATTGCCGACCGACACGACATACACCGGGAAGGGCAAGCCATTCGGCGACATCAGCCAGGCAAGCTGGTCATATACCGCCTTCGGTTCCAGCTGGTATCGGCGAAGATGGCTCAGTCGGGCATCGGCCCGATGTCGCCATGCGCGGCCATCAGCGCCATGGTGGTGGATTGCACGCCCGGTCCAAGCGAGACGGCGCGCAGGCAGATCGAGGACGCCTTGCCCTCCCCGGTGACAACAGGAGCGTGGAACATCAGGCCGCCGCGCGATCGTCGGAGGCGGCCGGTTGCAGCACATGCAGATAGTTGACCGCCCGCTAGGCATCGGCGGCGGCCTGGAAGATAGCTCGCTTGTAATTGGCGCGGACGGTCAGCCAGCTTTCGAGGTCCGCCGTTCGATCGGGCCAGCGGGTTTTATACTTGGTATAGGGACTGAGATCGCGACTGACACGGTCGGCCTTCGCTGTCCAATGAATGTGCTCATGGCTCAGGACAGCGACGTAGGAGGCCGCATCCCGGACGGTCTCGAAGGGTGGCATCTGGATGTGGTCGGAGACAGGTGCATAGAATGGCTACGATCCGACATGCTGCATATCGGCACCGGCATTGGTAAAGGATTGGTCGGCGCCCTCATTCGTTTGACCGGATCGATGACCGGCGCGGGCCGGAATAATAATGTTCGGGCAGCCTGCTTGAAGGTTATCCAGATAGGCCCGGCATAGCCACGCGCCAGGGCTGGACCCAAGGTCGCACCATCTTCTCTAGCTGCCCGACGATCAGGTTCGTGATTCGCTCATAGATGTCGATGCGAGTCTTGTTCTTCTCTTTACTGCGCATTTTTAAGAACCTCCCGTCTGGGGCATGCGCCAATCACGGCCTCGTCGCGAGGTGCAAAAAAAGGCGGAGCAGGCTCGCAGGCAGAGCACCCGGAAAGGCCGGAACGGAGCGCCGGACGGCGAAGCCTTTGCGCTGGCTGCCTGGCTTCGCCAAGATCCTCGACAGGACGGGGTCGTGAACTACCGCTGCGGAAAGAGAAAGGCGGCGCGCTGCGCCGCCTTTCTGCAATCAAGGAGGAAAGTCGGTTCAGTGAACCGAATGGCCGCCGCAATAGGGATCGCAGACGTAATGAGCACCGACTTCGGCGTCGTAGAGTTCGATTTCGGGAATGACGCCGTATTCGTCGGCGAAGCGGAAGAGGATGACCGTGGTTATGAGGGTGCGGGCGAGGTTCCAGGCGTGCTCCTGGGCAAGTTCGAGGTTGTGCGACACCTGAGGGCTCCATCTTGGAGCGGGACAATCCCGCTCGATGGCTCTGTCAGCGTGCGGCGGCGGGCGCGATCACCACAGGCGAAGACAAGCGGCCACAATTTGCTAGCGGACCCCTGCGGGTTGATCGTGGAAGATCCGCAGCCGCATCAGGAATGCCATTACTGGAAAGCGGGTTTGTACTGCGGCAATGGGGATAAAGGTGTGTTGCCGAGCGCCGTCCCGTCCGACATGCCGGGGGACAAGCCTGTACAGTTCGGCTGAGGGGATAGTCTTGCTTGCCGCTATGGGAGCGGTGCGACATGGTTCGTCAGCCTCAAGACTAATGGGATGTTACAGCATAGAGGACGGTACGCTTGACGTACGAAAGTGCACCTCACGGGATCCCGACCACGCACGCAGATGAGTTGAACGCCGATCTCCTATCGTTCGTCCGGAGCGAGTGATGACACGTTCGCCGATTGGTCGGCGACATTCATGGACAGGAGCTCCGACCGCCACAGCCGATCCTTTCCCTTCGCAACTCGCCAGGTTCGACCGTTCACAACTGTACCCCGCGCGGTGCAATATTCGGGAATTGAAAGGCGGAGAACATCGTCCTCCCCCGACCATTCGGCGATGACGGTGATGCCGTCGCCAAACTCGACCAGGCATTCCGGTCCGGGTTTTCCGTCGTCATCGACCGTCACCCGGCCCTTCCGGAAAGCGTGGCTGTGCGGAAACACGAAGCGCATGCGGCACTGCTCCTCTCGACGCGTTTCGTCATCTGCCCGCGGCGGGGCACCCTCGTCAAAAAAGCATAGTAGATTCAAACGATCCTCGGTGCCTACGGGCAGATCTCAAACGAGCCTGCCGTCTAACTAAAACGCAGCTTCACCAACGAAATTCGGCTGGTTAGCCGGAACCCAAGAAAGGTGAACGACAGCAACCATCTGCATAAAGCTGATCTGCTCGACGCTAGGGAAGCGCTTGAGGCATTCGAAGGCTCAGAGATCGTCTACCTGACCGCTGGGCTGCCGATGGATCTTAAGCTTTGGGTCGAACAGTGGCCGGTCAACATGAAGAACGTGTTCGACGCATGCGCCGACCACGGCACCCGGCTGGGAAGCGAGACGTCGAAGTCGACCATCATCTTGAACAACGCTATCACCGCTTCGAAGTCTTCGCGGATATTCTAAAGCTAAGGCCGCTGGCGCGAGGATTGCGGGATCACCGCATCGGCGATGTCTCCGCTTCCAGCGCGGTGGCGACAGCAGACTCGAACATCGCCGCATCCGTCCGACTCGAAGCCTTCGGCCTTGCAGACCACGTAAAAGGGATAGCCGAGACCAATCGGCGCGCGCTCGCCGAAAACAGCGCGGAGAATGAACTCGAGGGCTCATTCCACACGAGTTCGAAGGAAGAGAGCGTACCGGCCAGATCGCGCTGCATCCGGTTCAGCGTTCGTGCACCTGCGTCTAAACTGTCGAAGGACAACAGCGCGGTGCTTGTGGTGGATGGTGCCGGATGCAAACGCAGCACCGCTTTCGTGATCACACCGAGCGGTCCTTCGGACCCGATGAACAGGTGCATCAGATCATAACCGATAATGTCCTTGGGATACGGAACAAGGTGGCTGAGCACAGTTTCGTTTGCCAGCACGCATTCCAGCCCGAGAGCCTGGTCGCGCGCAACGCCATAGCGAAGGGGCCGGAAGCCACCTGCATTGGTGGGCAGTGTACCGCCGAGATGGGCGCTGCCGCGCAGGCCATTGGCAATCTCATGAAAATAACACCTTCGTCAAACCGCTGGACCTGTCGTTTACCTGTGGCACCAGGTTCCGGGTGGTCGCCAGGAAAGATCGCACCTTAACGCGTGCCACTGCGGTTCGTGGTTGGCTGCTGGCCATCCGCGATCAACCCATCGGGACTTGAGCGGCGGACGCTTGCGCAACCAACCCCAAGACGGGTGAAGCGGCAGGGCTTTCGCCTCGCCACCGAGTCTCTGGATCAAGCGCCCTGCCTGATCTCGTCGAGGATTGCGTGGGCGCGATCCATGCGCACGTGCCCGCCGCTGCGCAGCTTGGCGACGACGGCTTCGATCTCCTCGCCTTGCGCACCGGCCATGACGGCGATGTTGCGGGCATGGAGCGACATGTGGCCTTTCTGGATGCCTTCCGCCGCCAAAGCGCGCAGCGCGCCGGTGTTCTGGGCGAGGCCAACCGAAACGATCACCTGCGCCAGTTCCTGCGCGCCGGTGACACCGAGAAGCTTCACCGCGGCCTGCGCCACAGGATGGGTCTTGGTGGCGCCGCCGACGAGGCCAACCGGCATCGGCACTTCCATCGTGCCGACGAGGTTGCCGGCAGCATCCTTCTCGTAATGCGAAAGCGATGTGTAGCGTCCGCCCGCTGCTGCATGTGAGTGGCAGCCGGCTTCCACGGCGCGGGTGTCGTTGCCAGTTGCCAGCACCACGGCGGTGATGCCGTTCATGATGCCCTTATTGTGGGTCGCGGCGCGGTAGGGGTCGGCTACGGCGAACGCATAGGCGTCGATGATGCCGTCGACGACGTCCGGGCCACCAAGCGCTGCTGCGTCGTAGGTCGCGCGCACACGGGCCATGCGGCGGTCGGCTTTGTTGGAGAGGATCCGTAAGCGCACGCGGGCATCGGCGATTTCGGCCACCAGCGGTGCCAGCGCCTCGGCCATCGTGTTCACCGCATTCGCACCCATCGCATCGCGCACGTCGACGATGAGATGGAGCACGACATAAATGCGCCCTACCCCGGCTTCCACGATGCGCACGTCGATGTCGCGCGCACCGCCACCCAGCTTCACGAGGACCGGATCCTGCTCGTTTGCGAGCGCCAGAATGTCGTCGCGGCGCTCATAAAGCTTGAGGCGAGCGCCATACGGGTCCTTCGTGCCGACGAGCTGGATCTGCGAGATCATGATCGGCTGGTCGGCCGAGGTGAAGAAGCCGCCATTGATGCGGGCGACCGAGGCCATGTTGCTGGCCGCCGCCACCACCGAGGGCTCCTCGGTCGCCATCGGAATGAGGTAGTCACGGCCGTTGACAGTGAAGTTCGCGGCTACACCGACCGGGATCGACAGCGTGCCCACCACGTTCTCGATCATGCGGTCGGCAATCGACAGTATGTCCGGATTGGGCTGGGTCAGGCTGGCCAACTCGCTTTCGGGCAGCCCGGTCAGCTCGACGACGGCCTTGAACCGGTCCGCTGGCGAGAGCTTGTAGAAGCCCGGAATACGGCTGTTGACAGACATGTGGCGAAACTCCCTGCGTTTCTTTTTCGGGAAGCTAGGTGGCACGAGCTGCGATGGACAATGTGCAGGAAACACACAGAGCCGGGATGCGCCTGTGGCTTCGTCACACGTCGCTCAAACGGCTTGGCCCAATACGTGCAGGCGCAGCGCTACGTGAACTTCAAGCGTGCGCGCGGGGTCGGACCAGTCGGGATTGATATGCGCGATCGTATCAAGGCGCTGCCGCATCGTATTGACGTGGATGCCGAGCAGCTCGGCGGCTTTTTGCACGCTTCGGCCGGTGTCGAGATAGGTGAGCAGCGTCACCGCAAGCTGGCTCTTGCGCTTCTCGTCCTGCTCCACAAGCGTGCCGACCGCACTGCGCAGGAAGGCTGCGATGGCATCCTCGCCACGGTTCTGGAACAGCAGGCCGTACATCGAGAGGCTGCGCTCGAAGGTCACGCGACCCTGCTGGTTCAGGCCGCGGATGAGACCGAGGCAGCGGCGCAGCGCCTCATACTGAGCCGGCACCTTGTCGAAGCTGGAAACGGGATCGGAGATTACGATGGTGAAGCGCTGGTCGAAGGCCTCATCGAGCCGTTCGGAGATCCGTTTTGCGAGCTTTTCAGGGTCAGCCGCATTGGAAACGATCGCAAGGTCGCCGTTGAATTCGGCAAAGATCGTGTCGCGTCCTGCGAGCGTCGAGCGCAGTGCCGACGAGGCCTGCGCCGAGGTGATTGCAAGCAGTTCCACCAGGATGACGGTGACCGGCCATGTCAGGCTGATGCCTGGCGGCAGGCGGCGCGCGCTTTCAGGCGAAAACGGATCGGCAATGCCACGCAGCAGCGCCGACACCGTGTCGGCGACGTTGCGATGGGCCATCTGTGCGATGCGATCGAGCGACAGCAACACGATGCCGGTGGCGATGGCGCTGCGCTCGAGCGTGCGCGTTTCAGACGGCGAAAGCGGGCGACTGCGGGTAAAAACCAGCGCGCCGAGCCGTGCCGAGCCGCCCATTACGGCAGCGACCAGCGTGGTGCGGCCGTCCGCCCCCATGAGCGCCACGGAACGGCCAAGCCGATCACTTTCGCGCACGGCCTTGGCCAGCTCTTCATCGGTAAGCTGGCCCGGCGCCGTGCCGGAGATCGCGGTGCGGCTCTCGTCGATCACGCCGGCCTCGCCCTTGAGCAGCTTGGACACGCGGTTGACCAGGTCGTCCAGCGTACCGCCGCGTGCGATCAACTCGGTAAGCTGCTCATGCGCCACTGCCGCCTGCTCGATATCGTCGGCCTTGGCCCGTAGCGCGGCATTGGCGTCCTTAGCCAGCAGGAGTGAACGCTGCGCTTCCTCGAGCAGCCGCGCATTCTCGATGGCCAGGGCTGCAAAGGTGCCGAGCGAAGAAAGCACTGCCATTTCCTGCGGCGTATAGGAACGCACATAGCGGTCGCCGACGAAAAGCACGCCCATGACATGGGCTTCGAGTTCCAGCGGGATGCCGAGGATCGAGACAATGCCTTCGCCGCTGGTGGCGCGGTCGATCTCGACATCGTGGTCGAAATTGCGGTCGGCGGTATAATTGTTGGAATAGAACGGCCGGCGGGCGCGCGCCACGCTGCCGCAAACGCCGATGTTGCGCGGTACGCGGATACACCCGAAATCCTGTGACATGACGCCTTCCGTCACGCGCACGTAGAAGTCGCCGCGCTCGTCGTCGGCTGCCGAAAGATAGGCGATGTCGCTGCCCACGAGCTGGCGTGCGCGTCGCACGATAGCCTGCAGGATCTGGTCGGTATCCCGCAGGGCAGACAGATCGCGCGCGGTCTCGTAGAGCGCCGAGAGCTCCACCTCGCGCTTGCGCTTCAGCTCGAAGTTTTCGCGCAGTCGCAGCGCCGTCGCCATGGCACTACCCAGCGTATCGGCAGCCGCCTCGTCGCGCGCCGTACCTTTGGCGGCATTCGCGAGTTGCTCGAAGCTCGACAATGGCGCATTGCCGTCGAGAAGCGCCAGCATGCGTTGGTAGTAGGATGCGATATCCAGATTGTCTGCCGGCTTGTGGCCAATGGGCACGATCTCAGCATGACGCGACATGGCAACTCTCCAACATGGCGGCTCATCTAAGGCGTTGCCTGCCACCCTGTATGGACTGACACAGGCCCCGGTGGGAGATAATGTACAGAAAGCACACAACAACAAGCGATCCATATTGCCTGTGAACATCCGCACAAGCCAAGCCCCCGGCTAAATGTCGCTCGAAGAGGAGACACGGCATGGCGGATAGCGTGCGGATCGTGGAAGTGGCGCCACGCGACGGACTTCAAAACGAGGCGGTTGCTGTTTCGGTCGCAACCAAGCTCGACCTGATCCGGCAACTGCGCGACGCAGGACTTGCCGCGATCGAGGTCGGAAGTTTCGTGTCGCCTAAGCGCGTGCCGCAAATGGCAGATACCGACGAGGTCGTGCGGCAACTCAATTTAGATGGCGGGGTCCGTTATCCGGTGCTTGTTCCCAACGAACAGGGCATGGTGGCGGCCCTTGCCGCCGGCGTGCGCGAGATTGCCGTCTTCGCCTCGGCGTCCGAGACGTTCTCGCAAAAGAACATCAACTGCTCGATCGAACAAAGCATCGACCGCTTCCGGCCGGTGGTCGAGATGGCAAAGGCCAATCATGTTGCGGTGCGCGGCTATGTTTCTTGCGTGCTTGGCTGCCCTTACGAGGTCAAGGTGGCGATGAATGCCGTCGTTTCCGTGTCGCGCAAGCTGGCCGAACTCGGTTGCTACGAAATCTCACTCGGCGACACGATCGGCATCGGCACGCCGTGGCAGGCCCGCGATATGGTGCGCGCGGTGGCGGGTGAACTCGACATCGCCACGCTCGCTGCTCACTTCCACGACACACGCGGCCAGGCGCTGGCCAACATCCTGGCCTGCCTTGAAGAGGGCGTTTCGGTTGTCGATAGCGCTGTCGGCGGTTTAGGCGGCTGTCCTTATGCACCGGGTGCCGCGGGCAATGTCTCGACCGAGGATCTCGCTTTCATGCTGGATGGCCTGGGAATCCACACCGGCGTCGATCTCAGCCGCGTCGTGGCGGCAGGGCAGTTCATCTCGGCCGCACTCGGCAAAACGTCTCGCTCCAAGGTGGCGCAATCCATGTGTGCATGAGCCATCATCGAGGTCCGCACGATATGGCAAAGCCACATTGCGAACGCTACGCCAACGCCTGACCGTTTCCACAGGAGGAACAGAATGACCCAACACACCGCCGCATCCGGCCCGCTCGCCGGCGTGACCGTGCTCGACATCACCCGCGTGGTGGCCGGTCCTTTCTGCTCGATGCTGCTTGCCGAACTGGGCGCCACGGTCATCAAAGTCGAGCACCCCGACGAGCCCGATTATGCCCGCACCTTCCCGCCGATGGTTGAGCATGGTGATGACGAGTTCAGCGCCTTCTTCGCGCAGTACAATCGAAACAAGCAAGGCATTACGCTCAACATGAAGACGGTCGAGGGCAAGCAGCTTCTGCGCCAGCTCGTCCGCAAGGCCGACATCCTGGTGGAGAATTTCCGGCCCGGCACGATGGAAAAGCTCGGCCTCGGCTACGAGGTTCTGAAACAGGAAAACCCGCAGCTGGTTTATACGGCGATCAGCGGTTTCGGCCGCACCGGACCTAATGCATCCCGGCCTGCCTATGACAATACCGGCCAGGCAGCTGGCGGCCTGTGGTCGATGAACGGCTATGCCGACCGCCCGCCGGTTCGCGTCGGCACCATCATCGGCGATCTCGCCGCCTCGCTCTATGCTGCGATCGGCACGCTGGCTGCTCTGCGTCAGGCCGAACGGGACGGCTTGGGCCAGGTGGTGGACATTTCGCAGCAGGATTCGGTGCTGACGCTGACCGAGAACGCCGTTGTTCGCTACACGACGAAGGGCGAGGTCGCCTCCCCGCTCGGCAACGACCATCCCTTCGTGCGCCCTTACGGTTCCTTCCCCTGCAAGGATGGCTACGTGTTTTTCGGCGGCTATACCGACAAGTTCTGGCGTATCACCTGCGAAATGTTCGGCGAGCCGGAAGTGGCTGATGATACCGAGATCGACACGATGGAAAAGCGCTTTGATCCGGCTGTTGCCGAGCGTCGCGTGACGCCTTTGCTGGCGCGCTGGTTCGGCCAATACACCAAGGCCGAACTCGAGGAGATGGCGGGCGACCGCGTACCGCTCAGCGCCATCAAGACCATCGCCGAAGTCGTCGAGGATCCGCATATCGCCGCGCGCGAAATGATCGTCAACGTGCCTGTCGCCGGCAAGCTGGTGCGCATGTTCGGCATGCCGATCAAGCTTTCGGAGGCGAAGAGCCGCGACCATGTGAAGGCGCCGACGCCCGGCGAGCACAACGCCGAAATCTATGCGCGCCTCGCCGGTCTGTCTGCGGAAGAGATCGCCGGACTGGCTGAACGGGGGGTGATCTGATGTCGATCGAAATCGAGCGGGTCGGCCACGTCGCCACCATCCGCATCAATCGGCCGGAAAAGCTGAACGCGCTGTCGCTTGCCATGTACGAGGACCTCGGCAAAGCCTTTGCCGAAACGCGCGACGACGACGCGGTTCGGGCCGTGGTGCTGACGGGTGCGGGCGAGCGCGCCTTTTGCGTCGGCGCCGACCTGATGGAGTCGATTCCCGCTCTTGCCAGCGACCGCTTCGATATCAGCGCCTGGGACCCAGCGCATCTCAAGGGCATGAACTTCTACAAGCCGATCATCAGCGCCGTGCGCGGCCTGTGTATCGGCGGCGGCTTCGAGATCATGCTGGCGACCGACATCCGCATTGCCGCGACCGATGCCGTTTTCCAGCTACCGGAACCGAGCCACGGCTTCGTGCCGGCCGGCGGCACGCTGGTGCGGCTTGTGCGCCAGATCGGCTATGCCCATGCCATGGAGATCCTGCTGTCTGCTCGCCGCTTCGGCCCGGAAGAGATGCGCGCAAAGGGCGTGGTCAACCAGGTGGTCGCGGCCGACAAGGTCGAGGGCGTGGCGCATGACATCGCAAGCCACATCGCAACGCTGAGCCCAACCGCGATCCAGACCATCAAGGAAGCAGTGTTGAAACTGCAGGATCTGCCGCTGGAAGAAGCTTTCGCCAGGGAAGCGGAGCTTGGACAGCGCACCTTTACCAGCACCGATGCAAAGCGGGGCCTGCAGGCCTTCGCCGACCGGGCTGCACGCTAGGGCGTGTAGCGATTTGTCGAAGACCGACACTGCCGGTCTGCCCATGTGTGTTTCCGCGACATTGAACGCGGCCTCGCCCCACCCCTAGGCTCACACCCATACCGCTCGGCTGCGTGCAGGAGGTGCGTGCTGCATAGACGGGAAACCCTGGGAGGAGAAACGATATGAAAGGTTCGACGCAAATCGTGCGCACCATGTGCCTGACCATCGCTGCGACGGTATCAGCATTCGCCGTGACAGGCGCGTGGGCGCAGGATGCCAAAATCAGCGACGGTGTGGTGAAGATCGGCTTCATCGAAGACATGTCGGGCGTTTATGCCGACATTACAGGCAAAGGGGCGGTCACGGCTGCCGAGATGGCGGTCGAGGAGTTCGGCGGCAAGGTCCTGGGTAAGCCGATCGAGGTGCTTTCGGCCGATCACCAGAACAAGCCCGACATCGCGGCCTCGGTTGCGCGCAAGTGGTTCGACGAAGACAAGCTCGACGCGGTGCTCGACGTGGCTTCCTCCTCGCCCGCGCTGGCGGTGCTGGAAGTCGCAAAGCAGAAGGAAAAGATCATCACGCTGAGCTCGCCGGGCTCGCTGAGGATCACCAACGACGTTTGCGGCCCCACGGTCGTGCACTGGGCCTATGACAGTTATGCCATCGCGCATTCCACGGGCCAGGCGCTCATGGGGGCCGGCTTCGACAGCTGGTACTTCGTGACCGCCGATTATGCCTTCGGCCACAGCCTGGAGAAGGACACAGGCGACGTCGTCACCGCGCAGGGCGGCAAGGTTCTCGGCAGCACGCGCCTGCCGGTCGGCACCAGCGATTTCGGTTCGGCGCTGCTGACCGCTCAGTCGTCGGGTGCCAAGGTGGTCGCGCTGGCCAATGCGGGCTCGGATACTATCAACTCGATCAAGCAGGCCGCGCAGTTCGGATTGGCTCAAAGCGGCATAAAGATTGCGACGCTCGCAGGCTTCATCAACGACGTGCACGGCCTCGGTCTTCAGGAAGCGCAGGGGCTCACCATCACCGAAGCGTCCTACTGGGATATGAACGACGAGACCCGCGAATGGTCGAAGCGCTTCTTTGAGCGTGTCGGCGCAATGCCCAACATGCTGCAGACCGGCACCTATTCCTCGGTCAAACACTATCTGAAGGCGGTCGAGGCGGCGGGTACCGACGACACCAAGATCGTGATGGCCAAGATGCGCGAATTGCCCATCGAGGACATCTTCTACAAGGGCACGATCCGTCCCGACGGGCGCATGGTGCACGACATGTATCTCTTTGAGGTCAAGACGCCGGAAGAATCCAAGGCGCCCTGGGATTACTACAAGCTCGTTTCGAAGATCGACGGCGAGAAGGCCTTCCAGCCGCTCGAGAAGTCGACCTGCGAACTGGTCACCAAGAAATAGCGGTCGGGGAACCGCTTGCCGGCAGGGCGCGATTTGTATCCTGCCGGCATCGTTGAACAAAGGAAACGACATGAATCGCCGCGAATTCAATTTGTTGCTATCGGCCACCGTTGGCGCAACGGCATTCATGGGCAAGGCAGCCGTCGCGCAGGAACAGGGCGAAACGCTGACTGCCCTCATCCAGCCGGAGCCGCCGATCCTCAACCTCGGCATCAACCAGCAAACGCCGACCGGCGTGGTTGGCGGCAAGATGTATGAGGGCCTGTTGTCCTACGCCAGGGATCTGACCCCGCAGCCGCTGCTTGCGGATTCATGGGAGATCTCCGAGGACGGTTTGACCTACACGTTCAAGCTCGTCCAGAACGCCAAGTGGCACGACGGCCAGCCCTTCACCTCAGCCGACGTCGTGTTTTCGTGCAAGCAACTCCTGCCCGAGACCCACCCGCGCGCCCGCGCCGTATTCGACCGCTGCGCAAGCATCGAGGCGCCGGACGATTTCACCGTCGTGTTCAAGCTGAAATCGCCGTTCCCGGCCTTCATCATGGCCTTCGAAACGGCGTCCGCCCCAATCCTTCCGCGCCACCAGCTCGAGGGCAAGGACTTCAAGAAGGAAGGCGCGGAACTACCGCCGATCGGCACTGGGCCGTTCAAGCTGAACGAATGGGTCAAGGGCTCGCATATTCACCTGACCGCCGTTGAGGATTATTATCGTCCCGACCAGCCGAAGCTGAAGGAAATCTTCTACCGCGTCGTGCCGGACGCCGCTTCGCGCGCCGTCGCGCTCGAACAGGGCGAGGCACAGCTTGCACAATGGCAGGACATCGAGCCCTTCGACGTCGAGCGGCTGTCTTCGCTCGATCATCTGGACATAACCACCGACGGCTATGAGTACTTCTCGCCCATGGTTTGGATCGAGCTCAACTGCCGTAAGCCGCCAATGAACGACAAGCGCTTCCGGCAGGCGCTGACGCATCTGATCGATCGCGACTTCGTTCGCGACCGCATCTTCTTCGGGCTCGCTAATTCGGCCACCGGCCCCATCTCGTCCTCAATGCGCTTCTACGACAAGGACGTGAAGACCTATGAGCCCTCGGTCGAGAAGGCCACCGCGCTGCTTGACGAGATGGGTTTGAAGCCGGGTGCCGATGGCAACCGCGTCAGCCTGAAGTTCACCATGGTACCGGCGGGCGAAGTCTGGACCCGCATCGCCGAATATATCCGCCAGTCCTTCAGCCAGGCTGGCATCGCGGTCGAGCTGCAAAGCAACGATCTCGCAGGCTGGGTCTCGGCCGTCAGCAATGGCGACTTCGACATTTCCGGCAACCAGCTCTACCAGAACGGCGATCCGGCGCTCGGCGTTGCCCGCACCTACATTTCGTCCAACATCCGCAAGGGCGTGATGTTTTCCAACACGTCGGGCTATTCCAACCCCAAGGTGGACGAGCTGTTCGAGGCGGCGGCCGTCGAGCTCGACCAGGCCAAGCGTCAGGCGCTCTACACCGAGGTTCAGCAACTGCTGGTCGAGGAAATGCCGGTTCTCTGGCTCTGCGAGCAGAAGTATCCGACGATCTACGACAACCGTCTCAAGGACGTCGTGACCTCGTCCACCGGCGTGAACGCCAATTTCGGCACGACACATTTCGAGGCCTGACCGATATCGGTGCACCGGCGCTCCAGGGTGCCGGCGCATGCTTCTATTTCGTGACCAAGGAATTCCCGAACGCCATGACCTTCCATTTCGACCCTGCCGAGATCGCCACACTCACCGACTGGCGCCACAAGTTGCACCAGTTTCCGGAAGTCTCGGGCGAAGAGATCGAAACGGCCAAGGAAGTCGTGTCCTTTCTGGCCGACACCAATCCGGACACGGTGGTGACCGGTCTTGGCGGCCATGGCGTGGCGCTGGTCTACGAGGGTGCTGAACCCGGCCCGAGCGTGATGCTGCGTTGCGAGCTGGACGCGCTGCAGATCCACGAGATTTCCGACCTGCCCTATCGCTCGAAGATCGACAACAAGGCGCATATGTGCGGCCACGACGGTCACATGACGATGATGGCAGCGGTCGCGCGCCATATCGGCAAGAACCGCCCGGCAAAGGGACGCGCCATCCTGTTGTTCCAGCCGGCCGAAGAAACGGCGCATGGCGCCGAGGCCGTGCTGGCCGATCTCCAATTCGCGGCCATTACGCCCGACCTGTCCTTTGCAATCCACAACATGCCCGGCCTGCCGCTGGCGAGCGTTGCGGTGGCTGCCGGCCAGATCACCTGCGCCTCCATGGGGCTGAAGCTCGAGCTCACCGGCAAGACCGCACATGCCTCCATGCCCGAGACCGGCATCTCGCCGGCCAAGGCCGTGGCGCGCATCATCGACGAACTGGAGCGCTTCCAGACCGGCGAGGTGGTCGCTCAAGGGTTCCAGCGCGTGACGCTGACCAATGTTCAGATGGGCAAGCCGGTTTTCGGCGTGACACCCGGTTCGGCCGAAATTCGCATGACGCTGCGCCGCCCGGAGAGCGACGCGATGCCGGCCCTGGTCGAGGATGTCGTGGCGATGGTAGCGGCGATCGCCTCCGAGGAAGGGCTCGGTCTTTCGCACACCACCCACAATTTCTTCCGTGCCTGCATCAACGATCCGGAAGCAGCATCGGCTTTCGAGACCGCCGCCGCCGACATGGAGCTTGATCGTTCGCACGACTATGTGCCGATCCGCGGCGCGGAGGATTTCGGCCTGTTCGGTTCCTGCTCGAAGTCCGCGCTGCTGTTTATCGGCTCGGGCATGGACAAGCCGATGGTCCACAACCCGGACTACGACTTCCCCGATGCGCTGATCCCGGTGGGCGCAGGTCTGTTCCTGCGTGTCCTCGACCAGACACTGGGCCTTGCCCAGCCGTCCGGCCGCTAGTCGAAATCACGTAGCGAACCGATGTCGATCATCACCAGTCTTACCGGCAAGATCATCGGGATCGTTTTTACGATCCTCGTCATAGCCACGATCAACTTCATCCTGATCCACGCGACGCCGGGTGATCCGGCCATGGTGATCGCCGGTCAGTCCGGCGCGGCCGATCCGAAATTCATCGCCGATATCCGCGCGGCCTATGGTCTCGACCAGCCGTTCCTGATTCAGCTCGGCACCTATATCGGCAAGGTCCTGCAGTTTGATCTCGGCTATTCCTACCGCCAGCGCGCCGATGTCAGCGCCCTGATCCTCGATCGCCTTGGCCCTACCTTGCTTCTGACGCTGTCGGCATTCTTCGTTTCGCTGATCGGCGGCGTTTTCTTCGGCGCGCTGGCCGGCAAGCGGCAGGGTACGTGGGCCGACCTCGCGATCTCGATGGTTTCGCTGCTTCTTTACGCCACGCCGGTGTTCTGGCTTGGCCTGATGCTGGTGCTGGTCTTTTCAATCCAGCTCGGCTGGGTGCCGGCTTTCGGCTATGCCTCGATCCGCGCTTCGAGCTTCGGCCCGTGGGACTATGCGATGGATGTCGCGCGCCATTTGATCCTGCCAGTGCTGACGCTGGCCGCGATCTACATGGCCGTTTACACCCGCCTCATGCGCTCCTCGCTGATCGAAGTCAGCCACGAGGACCATGTCCGCACCGCCCGCGCCAAGGGCCTGAACGAGCGCCAGATCCTGTCGCGTCACATGCTGCGCAACGCGGCCGTGCCGGTCGTCACCTTTGCCGGCCTTCAGGCCAGCGCGCTGATCGGCGGTTCGGTTGTTGTGGAAACGGTGTTCTCATGGCCCGGCCTTGGCCGCTTGACCTACGATGCCGTGACGGCGCGCGACTATCCCGTGCTGCTCGGCCTGTTCCTCATCATGTCGGTGCTGGTTATCGCGACCAATCTGCTCACCGATGTCCTGCATCGCCTGATCGATCCGCGCGTGAAGGGCCGATAGGAGACCTGCTTATGAGCGAATTCTTCCGCACGTTCCTCAGCCGGCCAGCCGGCATCGTCGGACTTGTCCTCCTTGTCATCGTCTGCCTGATGGCAGTGCTCGCACCGCTGATCTATCCGGGCTCGCCCTGGGACATGGCCGGCATGCCCTTCGCCCGACCAGGCGAGGCTGGCATGCTGCTCGGCAGCGACACGCTTGGCCGAGACATCGCCTCCGGCATCGTTCACGGCGCCCGCGTTTCGATCCTGATCGGCCTTGCCTCGACTTTAACCGCGCTGTTTATCGGCGTGACGCTGGGCTGCATCGCCGGTTATGCCGGCGGAATGGTTGATGGCGCCATCGTGCGCTTCACCGAGATCTTTCAAACGATCCCGAGCTTCGTGCTGGCCATCCTGTTCGTCGCGATCCTGACACCGTCGATCGGCACGATCATCCTGGCGATCGGCCTCGTTTCATGGCCGCCGCTGTCACGCCTAACCCGTGCGCAAGTCAAGACGGTCACCCAGCGCGAATTCGTCCAGGCCGCGCGCTGCCAGGGCCAGTCGACGCTGTCGATCGTACTGCGCCACGTCCTGCCCAACGCCGTTTCACCCATCATCGTCGCCGGCTCGCTGACGGTCGCGGCCGCGATCCTGATTGAGGCCGCACTTTCCTTCATGGGCCTCGGCGATCCCAATTTCATGAGCTGGGGCTATATGGTCGGCGCTGGTCGCACCGTGATCCGGCAGGCCTGGTGGATGAGCGTCTTCCCGGGCATCGCCATCCTGCTCACCGTTGTCGCGATCAACCTCGTCGGCGAAGCCTTGAACGACACGCTGAACCCGAGGATTTCGCGCGCATGAGCCTGCTCCAGATCGAGAACCTCGTGCTTGGCCTCCCGGAAGGCGCCGACCGCCTGCGCGCTGTCGATGGCATCAGCATCGAGGTCAATCGCAACGAGATCGTTTGCCTGGTGGGCGAAAGCGGCTCGGGCAAGTCGATGACGGCTCACGCCATCCTCGGCCTGCTGCCTGCCAAGGTAAAGGCGCTGGAAGGCGCGATCCGCTTCGGCGGCAAGGACCTGCTGAAGCTTCCAGCTAGGGAAATGCGCCAGCTTCGCGGCAGCCGCATCGCCATGATTTTCCAGGAGCCGCTGACGGCGCTGAACCCGCTGGCAAAGGTCGGCAGCCAGGTCGCCGAGGCAATCCGCATCCACGGCAAGGCCGGCGGCGATGTCGAAGCACGCGTCGTCGAACTGTTCGGCCAGGTTGGCCTGCCCGATCCAGCCTCCATCATCTCCGCCTATCCGTTTCAGCTTTCCGGCGGTCAGCGTCAGCGCGTCATGATCGCCATGGCGCTTTCAAACGATCCCGAACTACTGATCGCCGACGAGCCCACAACAGCCCTCGACGTCACCACCCAGCGCCAGATTCTCGACCTGATCCTCGACCTTCAAAAGAAGCGCGATATGGGCGTGCTGTTCATTACGCACGACATCGGCGTGGTCGCTGATATTGCCGACCGTGTCGTTGTTCTCCGCCACGGCAAGGTGGTCGAACAGGGCGAGGCAAGCACCGTGCTCGACACGCCGCAGACGGACTACACGCGCGACCTTCTTGATGCCGTGCCGGGTCGCGGCGCGATCCGCTCGGTTCGTGACGACACCACGCCGCTGCTGGAAATTAAGAACCTGCAGAAGGTCTTTACCACGCGCCAGAGCATGTTTTCCAAGCCGCGCCGCGTGGTTGCGGCCGACGACCTTAACCTCTCCCTCCAGCGCGGCGACACGCTGGCCGTTGTGGGCGAGAGCGGTTCGGGTAAGTCGACGCTGGCCCGCATGGTGCTGCGCCTGATCGAGCCGGACAACGGCGTGATCAACTTTGATGGCGCTTCGGTGCGCGCCATGAAAGGCGAAGCGCTGCGGCAGTTTCGCCGCCGCGTGCAGATCGTGTTCCAGGATCCCTACGCCTCGCTCGACCCGCGCCTGAAGATTGGCGAGAGCATCGTGCGCGGCCCGATGGCGTTCGGAGCCTCGCGGACAGACGCGACAAAAACCGCGACCCGCTGGCTGGAAAAAGTCGGGCTCGGTGCGCACGCGCTGGACCGCTTCCCGCACGAATTTTCCGGCGGACAACGCCAGCGCATCTGCATCGCCCGCGCGCTGGCGCTTGATCCCGTCTGCCTGATCGCCGACGAGGCCGTGTCGGCGCTGGACGTTTCTGTTCAAGCGCAGGTTTTGAAGCTGCTTGCCGAATTGAAATCCGAGATGGGCCTGAGCGTGCTGTTCATCACCCACGACCTGCGTGTTGCGCGCGAGATCGCCGATCGCATTGTGGTCATGCAGAACGGCCGCATCGTCGAGCAGGCGCCTGCCGCCGCGCTCTTCGATCAGCCGCAGGCAGATTACACCAGGCGGCTGCTCCAAGCCGTCCCAGGGCGCGTGTTTTTTGAGCGCCGCGAGCTGGCGGGGAGTGCCGCTTAGGGCAGAACCATGGACAACCGGACGCGCGCCTTTATCGAAAAGTCCACGCTCCTCTTCATTGCCTCGCGCAATGCGGATGGGGCGATGGATGTTTCGCCGCGCGGTGGCCAGCCTTCAGTCCTTCGCTTTCGGGCGGATGGCGCGCTGCTGATGCCCGATTATGTCGGCAACAAGCGCCTCGACACGATCGGCAACGTGCTCGCCAACCCGGATGTCGCTCTTCTGCTGCTGAACCGGCTGAGCAACGATTATCTCCGCATCAATGCTCGCGCGATCGTATCGCAGGCCGAGGACGATCTTGCCGCCTTCCCGGCCGACGAGAACCCGCCGCTCAGCGTTATCGTACTCCAGCCGACCAGGATGGAATTCGTCGCCAGTAAGGCATTCCACCGCAGCGGCTTCTGGGTCGACGCGTCCGGCCTCAAGCCCACGCTGGACGTGCTCGACATCTATGCCCGCGACATCAAGTGGCAAACGGATGGCGGGCGCGATCCCGTTCCGTTTGATCCGGGCTCCGAAAGCCACCTTGCCGGCTCTGGCCTGCGCGCCTTCTACGGCACGCCGAGCCCCATGGTGCAAAAGAAGGTCTATGATACGGCCGGCCCCGGCTTCATGAGCTTCATCGAAGACGCCCGCTTCATCGTTTTTGCGCATGAGGGCGCGAGCGGCGAAATCCTGATCGACCTGGCCGGCGGCGCGCCATTGAAGGCCGATCGCGAGACGAACGCACCCTCGCTGCTGCTCGATATCGAGCATGAAGGCACGGCCGGCCCGGCAGCACTGCATTCGGCCCCGTTTGCGATCATCGCCGCCGAGCCAGGCCGCTGCGACAACATCCGGGTGAACGGGACCTATCGCGAGGTCTGCACGACGCCCGATGGCCGGCGCCGGCTCAGCCTTCAGTCGGAAGAAATCTATTTCCATTGCTCGGCAGCGCTCACCCGATCGCGCATCTGGATGGATGCGCGCCCCGCCGCCTGGAGCGGTAAGCGCAGCTTCACCTGCGTTGCGCGACGGCAGGAAAGTCCGGATGTCGTATCCTTGACCTTCAGCCCGCGCGACCGGGCGCCGGTCGGCTCGGCGGAACCTGGCCAGTTCGTCACCGTCTCGCTGCCGCATGATGACGCAAAAACCCCGCGCCGTCGCTGTTACTCGATCTCCTCGGTCCCGACCGACCGCGAGCTACGCATTTCCGTGCGCCGCATCGGCGATAACGGGGTTTCCGCGCTTTTGCACGACAGGGTCATGATCGGCGACGAGGTCTTCCTTGGTCCCCCCGGCGGTCAATTCGTGTTCAACAGCGCACCGCTGAAGGCGGTCGTGTTGGTTAGTGCCGGCGTCGGTATCACGCCGCTCCTGCCGATGGCTGAGCAATTGGCCCGCGAGGAGCCTGGTCGCGAGATTTGGTTCGTTCATGCGGCGCGCAATGGCCGGCACCACCTTTTCGGCCCTGAGGCGCTGGAACTCGCCAACCTCAATCCCGGCATTAGCCTGCTGACGGTTTACTCTCGCCCCGACGACGATGACACGTTCCACCACGAGGGCCGCCTTGATGCCGCGGCACTTGCACGGCATGTGCCGGTCGCGGAGGCCGACTTTTACATCTGCGGCCCCGAAACCTTCATGTCCTCGCTGCGCGACGGTCTGATCGAACTGGGCGCACCGCCGGCGGCGATCCGCATGGAAGCATTCGAACAAAGCGGCGGTGGAGGCTTTGCGCTGAGAGAGGCGCAGATGAACCTGCCGCCCCGCCTGGTCAGCTTTACGCGCTCCGACCGCCAGGCGACGTGGACCCCGGAATGCGGCTCGCTGCTCGACCTGGCGCTGGCCAACGACATCGAGGTCCAGTTTTCCTGCCGCAGCGGCGAGTGCCAGTCCTGCAGCCAGAAGATGATCAGTGGCGGTGTGATCTACCCGTCCGGCGAAGAACCGCTCATCGCCCGTGGCCAGGTCCTGCTTTGCCAAGCGATCCCTAAAAACGACCTGGTACTGGACTGCTGAACAGGGTTTGCAGTCTGCGAGCCAGCTTCAGGCATTCCTTGAAGAGAGTTCCTTTTTTCCATTATTGCGCCGCCACAAGCCGTCGGGCGCCGCGGAGATTTGATTGAGGAAGCAATAAACGGCTGCACCGGGTACAGCTCTATCAATGATCCATCTGGCCCGCTATAGGATGTGCCAACGCTGTCATGATGCCGCGCAATTCTGCAAGGCCTCGCAGTCTCCCGATGATCGGATAACCCGGTTGCCCGCTGCGGCCGAGATCGTCCACGATCCTCTGGCCGTGATCGGGGCGCATCGGGATTTGATGATCCCGGCGCCCCTCAACTTTTCGCCGTTTCTCCTCACGAACGATCTCGGCAATAAAGGCGACCATATCGGTGCTTCCACAAAGGTGCTCCGCCTCGTGGAAGGAAGCAGGGATGCCGGGCTCCTCGCGCGTGACATTGCGCAGATGCAGGAAGTGCACCCGTGACCCGAACCGGCGCATCAGGGCGGCTAGATCGTTATCGGGACGCGCACCAAGCGACCCCGAGCATAAGGTCAGCCCGCTAGCAGGGCTGTCGACAGCGTCGAGAATGGTTTCGAAATCCTCGCCTGTTGACATGATGCGCGGCAAACCGAGCAAAGGGAATGGCGGATCATCTGGATGGCAGCAAAGGCGCGTGCCGAGTTTCTCGGCGACCGGAACGACTTCTTCGAGGAAGGTGACATAGTGCGTACGCAACCGCTCTGAGTCGATGGCATCATATTGCGCCAGTAGCTGACGGACATCTTCAATCGTCAGGCTCTCCGTCGAGCCAGGCAATCCGCCGGTTACGTTCCTGGCAAGCTCACGTTGGCGATGTTCGTCCATGCTGGCGAAGCGCTCTTCCGCCTTGGCAACAGTCTGCTCATCGAAGGATGCGGCTGCGCTCTTGCGTTGGAGAATATGAATGTCGAAGGCTGCGAAGTCGATCAAATCGAAGCGCATGCAGTCGCCGCCATGGGGAAGTTTCCAGGCGAGATCGGTTCGGGTCCAGTCGAGCACGGGCATGAAGTTGTAGCAGATCGTTTCCAGCCCATTTTCGCTCAGATGCTGGAGGCTTTGCTTGTAATTCTCGATATGCGCGCGCCAGTCGCCCGTTTGTTTCTTGATGTCCTCCGACACCGGCAGGCTCTCCACCACCTCCCAGGCAAGTCCGGATGGCGAACCATCTTTCATGCGGCTAAGAGCATCCTGGCGGCGGCGGATTTCTTCGGACGACCAAACTTCTCCAGTCGGAATATAGTGCAAGGCACTGACGACGCCTTCCACCCCGGCTTGCCGCATGTCGTCCATCGACGCTTGATCATGCGGCCCGAACCAGCGCCAAGTCTGTCGCATTGCATTTTCCTGTGAAATTGGTGGCTGGCCGCATAGCAGCGCCCAGCTTGGCTGGTTTTCAGACGTCAGGATGAAGTGTGGACAGCAACGCCGTCAGCATCGAAGGCGTAGGTTCGGCCAGGCTCGGCAGTCAGCGTGACTGCGCTTTGAACGCGCGGCGGCGGGCCATCCCGGTGCAATGCGAGGCAGGTGTCGCCGTTCTCAAGCTGGATGTGAAGAAGCGTCTCCGCGCCTGCATATTCAGCCATCACAACCGTTCCAGGCAGACCGGGCTGTGCGGCAGAACCGACCCGAAGATGTTCAGGGCGCACGCCGCATTGCGTGGCTGAAAGTGGAAGAGACCCGCCTGGCGACAACGCCGCCGCCGTATCCGCCTTCAGAATGTTCATCTTTGGACTACCGATGAACTGCGCAACGAAGATGTTGGCTGGGCGCTCGTAAAGCTCCTGCGGCGCGCCGACTTGCTCGACCCTGCCGTCCTTGAGAACGACAATCCGGTCGGCCAGCGTCATGGCCTCCACCTGATCATGGGTGACATAGATCATCGTCGTTGCAACACGCTGGTGCAGACTGGCGATCTCGGAGCGCATATGCACCCGCAGTTCCGCATCGAGGTTCGAAAGCGGCTCATCGAAAAGAAAGACCGAGGGGTTCGCCACGATCGCCCGGCCGATTGCGACACGCTGGCGCTGACCACCCGAGAGTTGGCGCGGATAGCGGTCAAGCAGTGCCTCGAGCTTCAAAAGCGCCGCAGCTTTCGACACAGCCTTTTCGCGCTCGGCACGCGCGACTTTGCGCACCTTCAACCCAAAGCCCATATTCTCACGCACTGTGAGGTGCGGATAAAGGGCGTAGGATTGGAACACCATCGCGACGCCACGCGCGGATGCCGGAACATCGTTCACGACCCGGTCGCCGATCGTTAGCTCGCCGTGGGTAATCGGCTCCAACCCGGCGATGAGCCGCAGCAGGGTGGACTTCCCGCAGCCGGATGGGCCGACAAAGACCACGAACTCGCCATCGGCAATGTCGAGATCGATGCCGCGAATGATCTCGACCGAGCCGAAGGTCTTCCGCAAATCCTGGAGCTTAACACTGGCCATTGGATGCAATCCTCAACCTTTGACGCCGGAAAGCGCGAAGCTTTCGACAATTTGGCGCTGGGCGATGAGATAGATGATGAGAACGGGGATAACCGTGAGGGTCGTTGCCGCCAGCTGCAGGTTCCACAAGGGCAGGCCATAGCTGTCGTTGAAGTTCGACAAAGCGAGAGGCAGGGTGAACTTTTCCAGAGAACTCAGGAAAATCAGCGGCTCGAGGAAGAGGTTCCAGGAGTTCAGGAAGGTGATGATGGCCACAGCTGCCAGAGCCGGCCGCGACATAGGAATGGCGATCTTCCACCAGATGCCGAAGCGCGACAGCCCGTCCATCTTGGCGGCTTCTTCCAGTTCCTTGGGTAGCGACAGGAAGTATTGCCGCATCAGGAAGGTGGCGACGACGCCCTGCGCACCGAACACAGGCAGAAGGATCAGCGGCCAGTGCGTATCCACCAGGCCAAGCCACCGGATGAGGAAGAAGTTCGGGATGATGGTCACTTCATCCGGCATCATCAGCGCGGTCACGAGCAGCAGCATGAGAAGTCCTGCTCCGACAAAGCGTATGCGCGCCAAGGCATAACCAGCAAGCGAAGAGATCAGCAGCGTCAGGATTGTCACCACTCCGGCAATGTAGAGCGAGTTGAAATACTGTCGCGCGAAGGGCTGGTAGGTGAACACTTCCACGAAGTTCTCGTACCGCCACACGCGCGGGATCAGGTTAGGCGCGCCGAAGATCTCGGTGACGCTCTTGAATCCAGCCGACACCATCCAGAGGAAGGGAAAGACGAACGGAACCGCAAGCAGCAAGAGCGCCAGCGTCCAGGCGAGACGGTTCCAGGAGGCGCGCGTCATGCATCGTCCTTTCGCCGCAGGGACACTTGGATCAGGGTGAGGATGGTTACGATCACGAACATGATGATCGCCAGGGCTGAAGCGTAGCCGATATCGAAGAACTGGAAGCCCTGCTGGTAGATGTAGAAGGCCAGCACCAGCGTTCCGTTTTCTGGCCCGCCGCCGGTCATCTGGTAAATATGGTCGAACACCTTGAACGAGCCGATCGTCGTCAAAACTACAATCACCAGCGTTGTTGGTCCAAGCAGAGGCCAGGTGATCAACCGGAAGATTTGCCAGCGTGAGGCACCTTCGAGACCCGCAGCCTCATCGTAATCGCGCGGGATCGCTTGAAGTGCGGCGATGTAAAGGATCATGTTCAGGCCGACCATTTTGATGACCCGCGTCACGATCACGGCGGCCATGGCCCAGTTCGGCTCGCGCAGCCAGTTCGGTCCGGTGATACCGATCAGCGCCAGCATTTGGTTGATGGGTCCGCCTTCGCCCTGCAGCATGAACTTCCAGACGATTGCCCAGGCGATGGCCGAGGTGATGACCGGAGCAAAGAAGATCGTGCGAAAAATGATGACGCCGCGAAACGGACGTGAAAGTGCGACTGCCAGAAAAAGGGCGAGCGCGACATTCAGCGGAACCAGGCCTAGCGCGAAAACTGCCGAATTGCGCAGCACATGCCAGAAATCGGGGTTTTCGAGGAGCGCGTCTTCGAAATTGGTGAGGCCGACAAAGGTGGCCTCCCCCGAAAGGAAGTTCCAGTCCGACATCGCATAGATGAAGATTGCGATGAGGGGACCGAGGAAGAAGATCAGGAAGCCGAGCAGCGTTGGGCTAACGAACAACCAACCCTCTATCGCGTCGCGACGCTGAAGGGTCAGCCAGGGCGCACGAGCCTGCGCCCCGGAGCGGTGCGATAAAGAGCTGGTCACGGGTTCTTCCTTTTAGAGCAGCGGCTGGATTGCTGCGCAGACACCCTGAAGCGATTTCGCGACGTCGGCATCCGGCCGCCACAAGGCGTCCACACGCGGCTTCATGGCAGCGAGAATTTGCGGAACGCGTTCATGCGCGGCGACGACGCGACCTTTTTCGATCCCGGCCGCAACGAAGCCCATCATCTCAGGCGAGAGATACTGGTTCTTGTTGAGGAAGGCGTCGCTCGTCAAAACGCTGCGGCGCGCCGGCGGGAAGAACTGCGCCAATGCGGCCACGCCTTCCTTGTCTGTCATCTGCGCAACCAGTTCGGCGGCGAGTTCCTTGTTCGGGCTTGCCTCGAACACAACGAAGCCAGCCTGACCGATCACCGGACCTTCTTCGCCGTTCGGACCCGTCGGCAACGGCGCGACGCCCCAATCAAATCCAGCTTCCTTCATTTTCGAGGCGCGGGAGATCTGATTCACCGTCATGGCCGAATCGCCGGAGAAGTAGTCGCCCTGCGTGCCGGGCGGCACGATCGTCTTGTCCTTGAACACCATGTCGTGGATCTGCTGCACGGCTTTCACCGCGCCGGGGCTTTCCAGACCACACTGGCCATTTTCCCACAGGTCGCCGCCATAAGCGCGAATGGGCGGAAGCAGCGCATGCGTCATGCGCGAGGCGTAACCTTCGCCGTCCTTGAATTCGAAGGCATACTTGCCGGGATTGGCTGCAACAAGCTGCTTGGAAACCTCCTGGAACTTCGTCATGTTCCACTCGCCTTTTTCGGCAAGCTGCTTCGGATCTTCCAGCCCGGCCTTATCGAACATGGCCTTGTTGTAGTAGATCAGGAAAGGCGAGGTCGAGAACGGGACGCCATAGACCTGATCGCCCTTGCGCCATAGCGCCATGGCCGGATCGGTGAAGTCGGCCAGATCGTAATTCGGGAATGCCTGTAGGACCGGCGTTAGGTCCATGAGGATATTAGCCTCGATGAAGGCGGGGGCCGCATCTTCCATCATCCAGGCGACGTCTGGGGCTTTGCCGCCGGCAACCTGGAACGAAAGCTTCTGCGTGTAGTCGGCGACCGGAATGGTTTCGAACCTCACATTCACGCCGGGATGCGAAGCCTTAAAGCCATCGGCAAGTTGGTTGAGAAGTTTTAGATGCGGCTCGCTGCTCGTGTAAACAGCAACCCGTAGGTCCTGTGCTGATGCCTGCGCCGCCATCAAGACCATGGCGGATGCTGTGAGTGTAAAAATGCCCTTCATCGTTTCCTCCCGATGTGAAGACTAGGTGCTGCGCTCGAGCGCGGTTTTTGCTCAGGTCACTTCAAGCGTTTGAGCGACGGGGGCATCGCCGATCGACCAGCCGCCATTGATGGGTATGTCGGCGCCAGTGACATAGGCCGCCGCGTCGCTGCACAGATAGACATAGGCGCCGACGAGGTCGGCTGGTTTGCCAGGTCGGCCGGCCGGTATCTTGGCGCTGACCGCCCTGCGAAATTGGCTGTTGGCGTATAGCTGAGCGTTCGCCTCGATTTCGATCGCGCCCGGCGAAACGACGTTCATCGTCACACCGGCAGACGCGACCTCTCGTCCGATCGCGCGAATGGTTGTGAGCTGCGCTGATTTCATGGCCGCGTACACAACCGTTTCGGCGCGTGGACGTGTCGCCATGATGCTGCCGGTGGCGACCACTCTGCCCCAGCCACGTTCTGCCATTGGCGGCACCAAACGCTGGGTCACCGTCAGCAAAGCGGCAAAGTTCGCGGCGACGTGATCGACGACGGTCTCTTGCGAGACTTCATTCCACGTCCCGCGTCGCTCAATCGCCGCGTTCCAGATCAGGATGTCGATCTCGCCTAGCTGCAACGCTTCTTCCGAAAACCGTGCTGCCGCATCCGTCTGGGTAAAGTCGGCTTCCAGCACAGGCACCGAGCCGCCGATGCTTTGCGCAAGCGATCGAGCGCCAGCCTCATCCTTGTAATAATGCAGCACAAGAGAGGCGCCATGTTCGGCCAAGCCTTGGGCCACCGCACGACCGATGCCGGAGCTCGCGCCGGTCACGAGCGCTCGCTTCCCAGCCAGCGAGAACTGGTCAGCACTCATTGCTGGCCTCGCCGCTCATCTTCAGCGACCTCGACGGAAGCGATGTCAGCCGCTTCATAATGCGCGAGGATCTTCTCTTCCGCCTGAGCCGCATCGCCGGCTTCGATCGCCTGCAAGATCCCGGCATGCCGCGCGACTGTCTTTCGCCAATCATCCTGCGTGCGTTTCGAGCGGTTCGAGAAGATTTCCGAAACCTGGCGCTGGATCGAGCGCAGTCCCTCGATCTGGATGCGGATCATGGAATTTCCCGTCGCCATCGCCATACCGAGATGGAAACGGATATCCGCATCGGTGAAGTCAGCCGGCTTTCCAACCGATGCATTAAGATCGGCCAGCGCTTCCCGCATAACGGCAAGTCCATCCCCATCGCGGCGGGTCGCTGCCAATCTGGCGACGCCGACTTCCATGACACGCCGCATTTCGTTTGCTTCGCGCAGCGACTTGATGCTGGAGCGGACGGCATAGCCATAGATCTTGTCCATGGGCTCGCCGCTCAGAGCCTTGGCGCGCGCAACCTTGCCCTGCTGTGTCGAGACGAGCCCGGCGGATGTGAGTTGCCTCAGCGCTTCTCTCGCAATTGGGCGCGAAACGCCGAACTCCCGCGCGATCTCGCCTTCCGGCGGCAGTGCTTCACCCGGCGCAATGCTGCCTTCGAGCAGCGCTGCGGCAATCGCGTCAGATACCGTGTCGGCAAGCCGAAGCGGACTGGCCACCTTTCCGCTGAAGATCGTGCTGCGTTTCATTTCGTTCATACCTCCAACCTAACGCCAACTTTTTAACTTGGCAACTAGGTTTGTTTGTTGATAGGTTTCTCTGTGACTTCGAACTTAGCAGGGTATTGAAAGCCACGGGCATGACTTCCGCGCCGATCGAGATTGTCGATGTCATCGCGCATCCGCTTCAGCAAAGCCTCCCGATCCCGACGGTCACCTCGTGGGGCACTTACACGACTGTTGGAATGGTGCTCGTCGAGGTGCGAACACGCGACGGCTTGGTTGGCGTTGGTGAAACGCTGGGACGCTTCGCGCCGAAGGCCTATGCCGAGCTCATTCACTCGGCTCTGCGCCCTCGCCTGATTGGCCAAGATGCTCGCAATATTGCCGCGCTCTGGGCCAGCATGCGTCGCGCTTTGTCCGGCCGTTCGGGTGGAATGCTGATCGAAGCGATCGCAGGCGTCGACATCGCTCTGTGGGATATTGCCGGCAAGGCCGCGCGCCAACCGATCTCCAAGTTGCTTGGCGGAATGGGGCGCGAGCAGATCGACGTTTACGCCGCGGCGGTGAATTGGGGTTCAAACGAACAGGCCGACCGCGAGCTCCAGCGCTACCTGGACGAAGGCTTCACAAAGATCAAAGTCAAGTTGGCCAATCCAGTGCCTGAAGCGTGCAAACGCGTGGAGCGGATGCGCCAGCGGGCGGGCGACCAGATCGGTCTGTGTGTCGATGCCAACTGGGCTTATGAGCTCGACGAGGCGCTCGAGATCGGTCGCGCTTTATCGGATAACGGCTACTTCTGGTTCGAGGAACCGCTCGCACCGGAAAACGAGCAAGGCTACGAGGAACTGCGCAAGCGCTGTTCTGTGCCGCTCGCTGCCGGTGAAAGCAATTACACGCTTGATCAGGCAACGCGGCTTCTGTCCTCGCGCACCCTTTCGATCCTGCAGCCGGATATCGCTCGTTCGGGCGGCTTCACGGAAACCCGCCGGATGGCGGATTACGCAGCCGCGCATGGCGTGGCCTACGCCCCGCATATCGGCATGTCCGGCATCATCTGCGAGACCGCGAGCGTCCATCTCGCGGCCACGGTTCCCAACTTCAAAATTCTCGAATGCGAGTGCGATCGCAGCCCCTTCAAGACGCTTCTGGCCGATCTTGAGCCGGGCTGCCTGCGACAGAAAAACGGTGTTCTCGACGTGCCGCAAGGCCCCGGTCTGGGCATCGAAATCAACTGGGACGCCGTAAAGACCCTGAGGGCTGTATGACATGAATGAACAAACCAACACGAGCTTGGCGCATGACCTGCGTCTGGCCCTCTTGCGATCCGATCCCGCACTCAGCCACTTTGATCCCCTTCCCCGCATCATTGCCAATGACAGCTTCGCCAAGGGCCATTGCGGTTGGTCGCAACTGGTCGGCAACTACGAAGGCGATCTTGATACGATGCTGCCGGGCTATGCGCAGCACAGCAGCGCCATGCTGTCCACGCTGTCGCATTGGGATGCCGGCTCGCATGGCGGCATGAATTCGTCCTATGCGCTCAAGATCGCCACCAAGCCCGTTGCCGGCTCTCGCAATGTCGCGATCAAACGGCATACGTTCCGCAAGCGCGGTCCGATCCGCCTGGAAGCCTATGTCACCTTCAAGCCGGAAGCCAACGAACTGAAACTGTCTGAAACGGATGTTCGATCCTTCGGCTTCCTGTTCGATCTACAGGGCGGCGATCAGGATGGCGATGCACTACGCGTGATGCCGCATCTGCGGTTCCTCAATGCCGAGAACGGCCATCATACGCAGAAGTGGCAGTTCAAGCAGCGCACCAGCGATATCAAGCCGATGGGCGCCGAGGACAAGATCGTCAGCCACGACCACCTCAATCCCAATGACTGGCAGGACCTGCCGGGCGGCGGGCAGCGTCTTTGTTACAACGAAATCCCGACAAAGGTGAACTGGACCTATCTCTGCTTCGACTTCGATCTGGAAACGATGCAGGCCACGGGCTTTCGCTGCAACGACCGCGTGTTCGACGTAAGTGGGTTCGAGAGCATCAAGATCCCCGCCATGAAGAACCTTTGGTGCATGCTCAACATATGCCTGTTTGCCGAAACCGACACAAATAAGCGCGCCTTTCTGTATGTCGATTCCGTTTGTCTTTCGGGAGACTTCTGATGCTGCCGGAAAACATCACCGCCGTCGTCACCCGCAACGAGACATGGGCCGGCGTGGCGGCAAGCGAGCCTTACGAGGCGGGATGGGCCAAAGAAGCGGTCTTTTTCGTCCGCGCCTTGAAGCAGCCCGTCGGAATGCCCGCAAAAGCCTTTGTCGATATTTCTCCCGACGGCATCCGCTGGGTGCCCGAAGGAACGGAGTTCACCCTGCCCTCTTCCCGCGACGGCATTTCGGTCGCCCGGGTCAGCCACTTTGGCAATTGGCTGCGCGTGCGTGCGCAGTTCGATGACGGCGCCGAATGCACCGTTCTTGTCACCCTCCACCTGAAAGCCTGAACCGATGACACCCTATCCGACATTTGCCTCTGATGCCTTTGCCGGCAAGACCGTCCTCATCACCGGCGCCGCCAGTGGCATGGGCTTCGAAACGGCCCGCGCCTTCCTGAGCAAGGGTGCTGAAATCGTTCTCGCCGACCGCGATGCTGAAGGTTTGGCACGGGCGAAAAGCGAGCTGTCAGGCAAGGTCCATACGGTCACCGTGGATATTGGGCAGAATGACAGCATCGAAACGATGTTCGCCTATTGCGATGCCAACCTGGCTCAGCTCGACCATGTGATCTGCTGCGCAGCCATCATTACCGCGAAGAAGATCCCCGATCAGGATTGGGCGCACTGGGAGCGCGTGATGTCGGTGAACCTTCTGGGAACCTTCTTCACCGTGAAGGGAGCCGTGACCCGGATGCTTGGCAACGCTGAAGGCGGCAACATCGTCTGCGTCGCTTCCGATGTCGCCTATCACGGTGGTGGCGGTCTGATCGCAGACACCGCCTATGCGGCTTCAAAGGCGGGCACGCTTTCGATCGTCAAATCCGTTGGTCGCGAATTGGCAGGCAAGAATGTGCGCATCAACGCGCTCAATCCCGGCCCCACCGACTCGCCGATGCACAACCACATCGATCCCGCGCTCAAAGAGCGCATCGCAGCCAACCTCCCCCGCCGTCGCATGGGCCGGCCGCATGACATGGCTGCTGCAATCCTCTTCCTGTGCTCACCCGAAGCCAGCTTCGTTTACGGTACGGCCGTGGATGTCGATGGGGGATCGAGTTTCAGGTGATGAGCTAAAGCACTCACCAAGCGGAATGCAACTTTCCAACAGCGTCTTACGAAAGCTGACTCACCTGACCCGGTCAGGCTGCGTCAGCCATTCGGAACGCACAAAATACAAGGTTCTACTGCTTCAAAGAAAAGGCGACCTGCACGGCGCGCGCGATGGCGGGCGTCGGTGCCGACATGTGGGTGTGGTTGGCTAGGTTTTCGAAGCTGGTCTGGAGGTTTGCACCATCTGGCTCAGCAAGCTTGGCGGCCATCTCTTCCGCATAGGCCAGCGTGCGTTCTGTTTTCTTGCTGATGAGGCGGGCTGCGGCATCCTCGTTCCCTTCCTGGAAGGGCGCCAGACGCTCCCCTTCATGCTCGCCGGCAGAGAGGTGAATGCTCGGACGGACTGGGAGATCGAAAGTCGCCGCCTTTTCCGTGCGCAGGATCGCGCAGTCATCCCAGTGGATGGTGGGACTGACGGCAATGATCTTCTGGAACAAGCCAGGGCGCGTAAACAGCGCATGGAGGGCAAACAGCCCGCCAAACGAATGGCCGAACAGGCTTTTGCGCGCGGGGTCGATTTTCGTGCGCGCGGTAATGAAAGGCAGGAGACGCGATTCCAGAAAGTCGAGGAACTCGTCGGCGCCGCCCGTTCGAACCGGTGGCCCATCCGGCGTATAAGGCGGGAAGCTGGTTCCAGGCGGCGGGCTCAGATCCCACGACCGGCGCAGCGGATCATAGGCCTCCTCGGTTGGATAACCGACCGCCGCGATCACACCCCAGCCTATATTGGTGCCCTTGGGATAATCGGCTTGCGACCGCAGGGCATCGACCGCAGTTCCAAAGCAGCTGTTTCCGTCCGTCATCAGCAACAGCGGCCAGCCCTCTCCCGGCATGGTCCGCGCCGGAAGATAGTCGGGCACTTCCATGCGAGGCACATAAAGCAGCAGGCGATAAACCGCTCCGCTCGCCGCCTCGATGTCATGGACGCTCGCGCCAGCGAGCGAATAGGCGTTCGACATGGCGGGCCCGATGCCTTCTAGAACTGGTAGCGCAGGCTGCCGATGATCTGGCGTCCTTCACCGCGATAACCGTAGGTGCCGGAATAGGTCGGCTCGCGGTCGTCGAACACGTTCTTTACGTTGAGCTTGGCCTGCGTGCCCTTCATGCTCTCGCTCAACTTGCTGAAGTCGTAGGTGACCGATGCATCCACGAGCAGGCGCGCGTCGTTCTTCAAGGTGTTGGCGTCGTCCCCGAAGCTTTTACCCTCAACGCGCAGGCCAAGACCCAGCCCAAGACCTTCGGCTGGTCCGTTCACGAAGGTGTAGTCGCCCCAGACAGCGAACTGATGGGCGGGAATGCCCGACGGCGTGGATCCGACATTATCGCCTTCCGTGATCTCGAGGTCGAGATAGGTGTAGGCCGCCGTCAGGTTGATGCCGTTGGGCAGGCTGGTTGCCGCTTCAAGTTCCAGGCCACGGGAGCGGACCTCGCCACGCTGAACCTGGAACAACGGATTGGTCTCGTCGGGGGCAAGCACGTTGGACTGAACGATATTGAAGACCGCCGCACTCGCGGTGAGGTTTAGGTCCGTCGGCTGGTACTTGATGCCGGCTTCGACCTGCTCGCCTTCCGTCGGCTTGAAGCTGGTGCCGTCGGCATTGGCGCCGATGGTGGGCGAGAACGACGTCGAGTAGCTTACATACGGCGCGATGCCGTTATCGAAGAGATAGCCCAGGCCGACGCGGCCGGAGAAGTTGGTGTCGTCCTGTTTGGTGTCGGAGCCGAGGTCGTTGTCGTGGTCCTTGTTGCTTACCCAGTCGTAGCGGCCGCCCAACGTCAGGATGAAGCTGTTCCATTCAAGCTGATCCTGAAGATAGGCGCCTGTTTGGTGCTGCTTGGTGGTCACGTTCCGATAATTGTAGTCAGGCCGCTCGAACGGTTGCGCGCCATAGTTCAGCGAAACGAGATCGAGATCCGGCGCAGGTCCATATCCGATCCTGTCGTCGACATCGACGTGGTTGTAATCGAGGCCCATCAAGACCGTATGATCGACCGTGCCGGTCTGGAATTCGGCCTGTGCCTGGTTGTCGACGGCAAGGGAGTCGAGCTTGTCCTGGATGATCCAGGACGAGCGCTGCGCGGTCAGGCGATCCGGCGCGATCGCGTCGATCTGCCCATAAGGAACGTCTGCATAGATGTGGGCATAACGCAGGTTCTGGCGCACGCTCCACGTTTCGTTGAAGCGATGCTTGAACTCATAGCCCACGCGGCCCTGGTCCTGAACGAAAGGCCCCGATGCGGGATCGCCGGATTCGAGATTGGTGATCCGGCCGTCTTCGTTGAAGAAGGACGCATTGCCGCCCACCTCGGCGTGGGAATATTCGCCCAAAAGCGTCAGGCTGGTGTCACGATCATCCGAACGGAAGGTCACCGCTGGCGCGATGAAGATGCGGTCGTCCGGTACGCTGCGCAAGTCGGTATCGGCATCGCGGTAAAGGCCCGTCAGGCGATACAGAACGTTGTCGTTGCCGGCCACCGGACCGGACAGGTCGAACTGGCTCTGGTAGCGGCTGTTGTTCCCGATCTGACCTTCGATCACCCGGTAGGTGTCTTCGGTTGGTCGCTTGGAGACCAGGTTGACGATGCCACCCGGTGCACCGCCGCCATAAAGAACTGAACTCGGTCCTTTGAGGATGCTGATCGCGTCGAGACCGTAAGGCTCCGTCTTGAAGAGCGAAAAGTTGCCCGGCAGTTCGCGCAGGCCATCGCGGTAAACAGCATCATAGGTCACGTTGAAGCCGCGGATGTAGAAGCTGTCGAAGCGATTGTCGAAGCCGAATGCCTGGTTCACGATGCCGGGCGTGTAATCGAGCGCTTCCTTCAGCGTCTGAACCTTGCGATCTTCGAGCTGCTGGCTCGTCACGACATTGATTGCCTGCGGAACCTTCACCAGCGGCGTGTCGGTTTTGGTTCCGACCTCGGCGCGAGTCGCGACATAGCCATCGGCGGTCACGCCGCCACCTGGCCCGGTTCCGTCGCCTCCATTGCCGCTCACCACCACCGTTTCAAGCGTGACTGCCTCCTGCGCGAGGGCAGGATAGAGCCCGCTAGCCAACGCGAGAGAGAAGAGCGAAACGCCTTTAAGCAAGCGGTGCAAAGACGAAGTTGGATGGGTCGGTGACATGGGATACCTCTGGACCTGCAGATGCAGCCAGCGGGTTTTGCGTTAACATGAGTGGGGCTTTCAAGTATCATTTGCAAAGATGCGCCGGGTGTTGCTAAGCCGCATCACGAAAACGTTAGAACAGGCTCCGCATTGGTTTTTTCCCGTCGACACTTTCTGGCAACATGCGCCGGGGCAGTCAGCTCCGGCTTCCCCTTAAGCGCCGGTGCCAGTTCGATAGCAGGTACACCCAGGATCGTGTCACTCGATTACGGTTTGGCGGAAACCCTGCTGATGCTCGATTCGGCGCCCATCGCGGTTGCTGACGCGCGTGGCTGGAAGGACTGGGTGGCCCAGCCCACGCTGCCGATTTCGACGGTTGATTGTGGGGTCGCGCTGGATCCCAACCTGGAACTTCTGTCCACCCTTAAACCGGATGTCATCCTGACAACCGAGTATCTGGCGATGGTTGAGGACCGGCTGACTGTGGTGGCTCCCGTTCGCCGCTTGTCGATCTTTTCCGAAGGCGGCACGCCCTATCCAAAAGCCGTGGAAGCAGCGCTGGCTCTTGGGGAACTCATCGGCGACCGGGATCGGGCTCAGCGCTACGTCGCGGAGTCGGAAACCTATTTCGATGTCTGCCGCGAGCGGGCGCGGCCTTTCAGCGAGAAGCCGATCCTGCTTCTCTCCTTTCTCGATCCACGCCATGTCAGGGTCTATGGTGCGCCCGGCATGTATGACGACGTCTTGAAGCGCATCGGCCTGCGCAATGCTTGGACGGAAGAAACGAACTACTGGGGCTTTTCCACGATCGGCATCGAGGCTCTGGCAAAGATCGGTTCGGCCTTTGCCGTTGCCGATCATCTGCCGCAAGACATCCAGGCTGTTCTGGACCAAAGCCCGCTCTGGAACGATCTGCCTTCCGTATCGGGTCGCAAGATCCCCGTTCTGCCGACGGTCCTGATGTTCGGCGCCATTCCCTCCGCGCGCCGTTTTGCCGGACTTCTTCTCGATGCATTGGAAGGCGCGGCAGCTTGATTTCGTCGCCCTTGAACAAAGCGCACCGGCAACTGCCGCATGGCCCTGCCCTGCTGGCGCTCATGCTGGTCATTCCGATCCTGATCCTAGGCGCGATGCTTCTGTCTTCGAAGCTTCCCATGCTTTGGCAGCCTCCCAGCGCCGCTTATGACCCCGATCGGATGGTGTTTCTGTATTCCACGCTTCCGCGTCTGGTGATGGCGGTGTTGTGCGGTGGAGCCCTTGCGGCGTCGGGCGCCATTTTGCAGCAGGTGTTGCGCAACCCGCTGGCATCGCCAACCACGTTGGGGATCGATGCCGGAGCGCGACTGGCTCTTGCGCTCGCCACGCTCTTTTTTCCCGCCCTTTTTGGCTGGGGGCGCGATGTGGTGGCGCTTCTTGGCTCATCGCTGGCAGCCTGCCTCGTTTTCGCTCTTGCCCGAAGACAGGATTTCGCGCCGATCCCGCTTGTTCTATCGGGCCTGCTTGTCGGCCTTTACTGCGGCGCGCTCGCCTCGATCCTGGCGTTGATCGATAGCCGCTGGCTTGCCAGTCTTTTCATCTGGGGCGGCGGTTCTCTCAGCCAGCAGAGCTGGCAGCCAACCGTGGATCTTTCAATCAGGCTGGCATTGGCGGCGCCCTTCGCGGTGTTTCTCCTGCGGCCCCTGACACTGCTCGAGCTTGGGGATGACGCAGCGCGCGGGCTGGGACTGCCCGTGTCACGCCTGCGCCTTGGCGCCGTAGCACTGGCCGTGGTTCTCTCGGCCTTTACGGTCAGCGCAGTGGGGGTGATCGGCTTTGTTGGCTTGGTTGCACCCATTTTGACACGCTTGGCCGGTGCGCGGGACTTTACGGCCCGCCTCGTTTGGTCAACCCTGATCGGCGCCTTGTTGCTGTTGTTGACCGATCTTCTGGTGCAATACGGCGCCGGCGCGTCATCCGACCTGTTGCCGACCGGTGCGGTGACGGCGATCCTGGGATCACCGATCCTGCTTTGGCTTCTGCCGCGCCTTCAGGCTTCCATGCGCCCATCCAGCGGGCACACATCCGGCACTCGCGCTGCGCGTCTGAACAACAGCCAAAACAGGCTGGTCATGGCTGCGCTCGCGGTCGGGCTTCTTGGTCTCGTTCTGGTGGTGCTGTTTTTCGGGCGCGCGCCCGATGGCTCCTGGCACTGGCTCGCTCAAACCGAACTATCGACCGCCCTGCCCTGGCGATGGCCGCGCAGCCTTGCGGTGGCTTCGGCCGGTGCGCTTCTTGCCACGGCAGGCTTCGTGCTCCAGCGCCTGACCGGCAATGAAATGGCCAGTCCCGAAATTCTCGGCATCAGCGCCGGCTCGACCTTCGCCGTGGCGATCGGCCTTTTCGTGATCGGCGACATGTCGTCCGTTGAAGCCTTCCTAGCGGCTATGGCGGGCGCTGCCGCGACCTTGTTCCTGGTTCTTCTGCTGGGGCGGCGCGCGGGATTTGCACCAGAACGCATGCTGCTTGCCGGCATCGCCATTTCTGCGCTGCTCGATGCCGTGATCGGCATGCTTTCGGCAACAGGCGATCCGCGCTCCTTCCAGCTCCTGTCTTGGATGTCCGGTGTTGCCAGCGGCGTTCAGCCGGTCGGCGCGGCCTCCGCTGCTGTTGTCGCGGCACTCATGCTTGCGGTCACCCTCCTGGCTCGTCGGCCGATCGAACTGCTGGCGCTGGGAGCCCCAAGTGCTGGCGGGCTGGGCCTGAACGTGCGCTCAGTGCACCTACTCCTGCTGGCCCTGGCCGCGATCGCCACGGCGGCGGCCACTCCGTTGGTGGGGCCGCTGACATTCGCAGGCTTGATCGCGCCGCATCTTGTTCGACTGACGGGTGTCAGGGGAGCCTTGCCGTCCCTGCTGGGCAGCGCCTGCGCCGGCGCCACAATCCTTCTTGCCGCGGACTGGCTTGCGCGAGTCTGCGCCTTCCCGTTCCAGCTTCCCACCGGTCTCGTCGCCTGCCTCGTCGGCGCGCCCGTCCTGCTTTGGCTCCTGCAAAGGCGTGCCTGATGACAACGAACCTTTCTTCAGGCTCGCCTGGCCCCCAATCCGCCTTTTCGCTTGACAAGGTGCACTTCAAGGTTGGCGATCGCACCATCCTTCATCCACTCGACCTCACTTTGTATCCCGGCGAAGTTGTTGGCCTGATCGGACAAAACGGCTCGGGAAAGTCGACCTTGCTCAAGTTTCTGGCGCGCCAGAACGAGCCCAGCGGCGGCACCATCCACTTCGAAAACCGTTCACTGACGAAATGGGGCGCGCGCGACTTCGCCAAGCGTGTCGCTTATCTTCCCCAGGATCCGCCGATCGGCACCGGCCTCACCGCGCGTGAACTCGTTCGCCTCGGCCGCTATCCCTGGCATGGTGCCTTGGGCCGGTTCACCGAAGACGACGCGGCGAAGGCCGAGAAGGCGATGGAGATGACCGACACGCTGCAATTTGCCGAGCGCAGCATCGATACGCTGTCGGGGGGCGAGCGTCAGCGTGTCTGGCTTGCCATGCTGGTGGCGCAGGATGCCGGCTGTCTTCTTCTCGACGAACCAACCTCGGCGCTCGACATCGCGCACCAGATCGAAGTCCTTTCGCTGATCCGGCGCCTAGGCCATACGCGAAACCTTTGCGTCGTTGTCGTGCTCCACGACGTCAACATGGCCGCGCGCTTCTGCGACCGCATCGTGGCCCTGCGGAACGGATGCCTCGTTGCGGACGAAACGCCGGCAAACTTCATGACACCGTCGGCGCTTTCGTCGGTCTATGGCATCGACATGACGGTCTTGGCGCAGCTCGGAACCCCACGGGTCGGCGTCGCGGTTCCGGCCTACAAGGAAGAGCGTTTACCGGCTAGTCGAGTGCCTTAGCTCGGCCACGCGACTGTTAGCAGGTGCACTCGTCAGGCTACCTGTCTCGTAATGCTCCATAAGGGGTTCCTCCCTACAACAACACTCGCACAAGTAGCTCACAAGGAAGCTCCTGCGAGTCTGATGAAGGGTGTTCGTTCGTGGTCCAAATTCTTCTTACACTTCCGGCGGATGGTTGCCGGCGTTGGCAGAATGAGGTGGCGGCGCGACTGCTGGAGGCGGGGCATGTCGTTTCCGTGCGCCATTCGCCAGGTCGACCTACAGGCTCGCGGCTTCTGAATGCTGTGCTTTCCGCTGAGACCCGCGTTTTCGGCGCTTCACTGGCCAGCGAGTGCAAACCTCTTCCGCAAACCGAGTATGATGAGGTTGATCTCGTGATCAACCTCGCTCCTTCCGCGCCAAAGATAAGCAAGCCAACACTGACGCTTACATTTGCCGGTTGCAGTAGTTTCGAGGACGGGCTGGCCCAGCTGGTGACGGGCAGCGACACGTTGGACTTGGTTGCAAGCATCGATGGCATCGCGCTTGGGCGTGCGAGACCGATGATCCGAGACCGGCTTTGGCTCAAGCGCGCATCCGACGATCTGCTCGCCGGCGCCCTATCGTTGATCCTGCAGACCGTCAGCCGTTTTGCAGCCAACAGACTAGTTCCGTTGGAGGATATGCCCTCCTCCCCCACTGGCCAAACATCGTTCGCACGGCACTATCCCTTGTTCTTCAGCAAGGCGGTGGTCGCTCGCTTGATCCGGAAGGTTCAGCGCCGAAAGCGTCCCTTCTATTGGCAGGTTGCGTATCGCAGCATCAAGGGTGGGGGCGTAGCCGAAACCGGCGCAATCGACGGAGCACCGTTCACGGTCCTGCCCGACGACGGCACGCGCTTCTATGCCGACCCCTTCGTGTTCGAACATGAAGGCCGCATGTTCCTGTTCGTGGAAGAGTTTCCCTATGCGCTGAACCGAGGCGTTATCTCGGTTGCGGAGCTTCAGAATGACGGAACCTTCGACACGCCGCGCAGAGTGCTGGAGGAGCCGCATCATCTTTCTTACCCTCAGGTCTTCAGGCATGATGGCGAGATCTACATGCTGCCTGAAAGCGCTGCTGCGCGGGAACTGGTGCTGTATCGCGCCGCGTCCTTTCCGGACACGTGGGTGCGTGACAGGGTTCTTCTCGCGGATCGCGACATCAACGACGCCACGGTTCTTCAACACGGAGGACGTTTCTGGCTCGTCGCCACGGAGCGAGTGGGTGTCGGCGGCCCTTCGGACACGATGGTGGTCCTGTCTGCTGACAATCCGCGCGGGCCCTGGATCGACCATGCGCTCAATCCGGTTGCCATCGATCACTCGGCAGCAAGGCCAGGTGGCTCGTTTATTCGAACAGGCGAGCGCATCCTGCTGCCCGTTCAGAATGGATCACAAAGCTATGGAGGAGGGCTGGGGCTGATGGAGTTGCAACAGCTCGACGATGGTCATGTTCGGTTCAGTGCGCCGGAACCCATTCGTCCCGGTTCAGCCTGGGACCGAAAAGGCATCCACACGCTCAATCGTGTTGGCCGGGTGGAAGTGATCGATAGCGCCGGCTGATTTTAAGCTACGTCAGCAAGCCCTCTTCGCCGAACATTCACCTCGTCCGACGCGCCATTGACCTGATATGCCATCAGCAGAATGAACACGATCATCAGTTCCGGCGCCTTGGACGACAGCGTGTTGTTCGACAAGGCTGCCAGAAGGAAGGTGATCGTCCCGATCCAGGCCGGGCGCGTCGTGTTGCGAAGCAGCTGATACAAGAAGCGGAAGAAGCTCAGCGAGAAGATAACGGCAAGCGGAACACCAAACAGCAGGCCGAGCACAACCGGCGTGCTTTCGATATAAGGCAGGTGAAGCTTCTCGTTGACGATCGCCAGCAGGTCGTCGGCATTCATGCCGAACAGGATGTTCTGCCAAGTCACGAAGTCGAACACCTGATACACTGTCACGCGTGCCGAAAAGTTCTCGTCGAAAATCGTTTCATTGAAGCGGTTCAGGAAACCGCCGGCCGCAAACGCAATGATCAATGCCGCGCCCCCGATCACGGTTAGAAGCGTCACCGTGAATTTCGCCTCCCGTTGCTGACGGCGGGAAAGTCCTCGCCAGGGAAGGATGGTCGTAAGCAAGAGAGTTTCGATGATGGCGAGCAGCAAAGCTGCGCGTGCGCCGGAGGCGGCGGTGCCCGCAAACAACAAGAGGATGCAGGCAATCTTGACCCATAGCCGCCACGGTGTCAGCGCGACGAAGGCGATGGCCGTGGCGCAAAGCGTGCCCAGTGCAAGCGGATGCGCAGAAAGACCGATCGGCCGGAACTCCTGTTCCCGAAATGGATAGGGCAGGAAGTGCTGCTGCACGACCGCTTCCACGATGCCCAGGATCGCGCTGACGACGATCATGCCGAGCATGACACTTCCCAGTGCCGTCCGCGTTTCCCGGTTCAGGCTGAGCATGATCATGGCCGCGGCACAGGCGACCAGGTAGGAATCAATGACGAACCCGCTTGAACCTGCTCGGCCGGTGACGAAGAGATAGGGCACGAGCAGAAGGATCAGCGCGGTAAAGCGCAGGATTGCCTTGAACAGGCTGACCTCATCGCCTTTCAGCACCAGCGGCCTGCTGATGAGGATGGCTGCAAGCAGGAAGAAGATGGCGTAAGTTCCGATATGGAGCTTTTCCGGGAACGAGCCTCCTTCTGTGGAGTATGAAACCGCAAGATTCAGCATTTGCGGCGAGACCACCGCACGCAGAATGAAGACAACTGCAGCACATAGAAAAAGCAGCAGAGACACGGCATTCCGCTGATACACGTCCGCGGCGCTCGATTTCTCGATTCCGCCAGTGACACTTGCAGCCATTTTCAACCAGAAGCGAGAGGGCTCGATGGAAGCAACGATCTTGGCATTCGCCCTTGCTCCCAAGTCAAAGATCGTGATGCCACAATAAAGCGGCGTGGATAATCGTATCTTAACAAACCCGATTTACAGCTGAGCTCACAGCATCCGGCGATCCATCATGAGCCAAATTCTCGGGCGAAAGGCCTCCCCTTTGTCTTCGGAGGACTTCAACATCGATGCGCTTGACCATAGAGCCCGCCGGCGCCCGGCCGGTGGTTCGCTTCTGCTGACTGCAAAAAGCCTGGCCGATCGGGACCTTACGGATGATCGATCCACGCAGCAGGCAACCAGGGTCGAGCAGACCGCGACCACCGCTGACCCGCTACGGTCTGAAGCGCCAATTACGACATCCCCGTCAGACCACCGCACGGATCGCCCCTCGCCTGTCACCGTTGCCAAAGTGGGCGAGTTCCTCGAACTTGACTTCCGCCGCTTGTTCACCTGGCTGCGCGCCGGCTTTCTTTTGGCCTGCATCCTGGCTGTCATCGGTGCTCTCGCCGGTGGCGGTTACGGGCTTCTGGCAAAGAAGCGCTATACAGTTGCAACCGACATCCTGCTGAACCCGACCAATCTGCAGGTCGTCAATGACGACCTTTATGTTCAGTCCGGCCAGATCGACAATCAGCTCCTCAACATCCGCAGCAAGCAGCGAGTTCTGACATCCAGAAATGTCCTTGCACGTGTCGTGGACGATCTGAACCTCGCCAGCGAACCAGAGTTCGGCGATGGCGCGTCCGATCCCAAGCTGACGGCCCTGAGGCGCTTGCAGGAGGCCATCAAGGTTCAGGCTGATGAAGGGTCGTTCGTAACGACGCTGCTGGTGACCGCCCAGACACCCGACAAGGCGATCGAGATCTCGCAGGCGATCGTCAAGACCTTCCAGGATGAGCTAGCCGAAGCTGAGAGCAATGGCGCAAGCCGCGCTGCAACCGCACTCGATAGCCGCCTTGGGCAGTTAAGAGCTGACGTGCAGGCGGCGGAAAAGAAGATCGAAGACTACCGCCGCGATCAAAATCTGTCGTCGAGCTACGGCCAACTCGTAAGCTCGCAGACCATGACCCAGCTCAACACCCAGATCGTGCAGGCTCAGGCCAGGGCTAGCGCGGCGCAAGCAGATTACGACGCGCTGATTGCGGGCGGCGCAAACGGCACGAATGCCAGCCCTTCCGTTTCAGAAACACTGGTCGCTTTGCGCAACGAAGCCAACCGGATCCGACAGGAACTTGAGTCTCAATCCGCGCAACTCGGTCCCCGCCACCCGTCCATCCTGAAATTGCGGGTCGCGCTTGATACAGTCAACGCTCAGGTGAAAACCGAGTATCTGCACACGGTCGAAGTGGCCAAAGGCAGCCGTGACGCGACCAAGAACACCATGGACTCGCTGGTTGCACGCATGAACGATCTTCAGGGCAACGTCTTTGCCGATCGCGAGTCGGAAGTTGCCCTCCGCGAACTTGAGCGGGACGCGACGTCCAAGACGGCGATCTACGAAAGCTTCCTGTCGCGCGCACGCCAGATCACTGAGCGCCAGCAGATCGATACGACCAATGTGCAGGTGATCTCGACCGCTGTTCCACCGAATGGGCGGTCCTGGCCTCCGAGAACGATTGTGCTGGCAGTCGGTGGCGCAGTCGCGGGCTTTGCTCTCGGCCTTCTCCTGGCCCTCATCACGGGTATCCGTCGAGACCTGCGCGACGAGCCGGATGATTATCGCAGCCCTGCTTACGGTGTCTAAGCGGATCGTCTTTCATACACCGAGCCTTCGCGGCGGCGGAGCCGAACGCGTCTTCGTGTTGATGGCAAACGAACTCGCTTCGCGGGGGCATGACGTGACCCTGCTGACATGGAATGCCGCCGGTCCAAACGCAGCGCTGCTGTCGAGCGCGGTGACGCTGGTGGATTTCGCCCTCCCCGTCCAAGGCGAAGGCTTCAGCATCGTGAAGACGCTGAAAACCGTCAGGCGCAGTGCGCAGGCCTTACGAAAGCTGCAACCCGACGCGGTGTTCAGCGCACCGGAATTCATGAACCTGGTTGCGGCGCTCGCACTTCTGATGGCGACGAGCCGTGCCCGCTTTTTCCCGACCTTTCACGCCGCCACTTCGCTCGTGACAGGCAGGCTAGGCGCGCGATTGGCCGTCAGGCTTTCTGCGCTGGTTTCCGCCCAAGCGACCAAAGCCATCGTTGTTTCGACCGGCATTGGTCGAGAGCTGAAGGCACGTGGGTTTCCGCCGAGCAAGATTACCGTGATCCACAATCCGGTGCCTGCTGGCGCGGATCCCCAAACCGAAGTCTATCCCTGGCAGAACGATCTGGCCGCGATGGGAGACGGTGCGGTGATCGTCACGGCCGGGCGCTTGGTCGAGGTCAAAGATCACCGAACGCTGCTTCGCGCCTTCGCGCTCCTGCGCGAACAACGGCCTGCGCGGCTGGTGATCTTTGGAGAAGGTCCGCTCGAAGGTGCCTTGCGTTCCCTTGCGCACGAACTTGGCATCGACAGCCAAGTGCTGTTTGCCGGATATGTGAACAATCCCGCCGCCTGCTACGCAGTGGCTGATCTTTTTACCCTGTCGTCTATCAGCGAGGGCTTCGGCAATGTGCTGGTGGAGGCCATGAATGCGGGGGTTCCGGTTGTATCCACCGAAGCGCCCTATGGTCCGGCCGAGATCCTTCAGGATGGGCGCTGCGGAACGCTTGTTCCGGTTAGTGATGCGGCGGCTTTAGCCCGCGCTATGGGTGAGATGCTCGATCAGCCTACGCCCATTGAGATCCTGAAAAACAGGGCAGCCGACTTCGACGTTAAGCGGATTGGCGATCAGTATGAGGCCCTGCTTTGACCGTAAAGCGAACGCTCCGGTGCCCGCAACGACATATGACTAAGCGACCTTTGTCTGGTGGACAAACCCTTGCGCAACGCTGCTGCTGATCGACCCCTGAAGGTTCTTGTTGCGACACCGGCGGGGACGACCGGCCGCGGCGGAATTGACCGCATGATGGCTGCACTCCAGTCTGAATTGGAGCGGCGCTCAGTTGAAGTCATTGCGCGCTTCCTACCCACGCGCGGCAACGGATCGCTCGCGCTTTCGTGGCTTCATCTTACGCGCTTTTGCCTGCAGATGGCTGGGGCGCGTGTTCGCGGCGACGTCGATCTGGTGCACATCAATCTCGCAAGCCGCGGCAGCACCTATCGCAAGATCGTTCTGGCAGCCTGTGCACGCATCCTGCGGATCCCCTACGTCATCCACCTCCACGGTGCGGAATATCGCGAGTTCTGGGCAAACAGCCGCCCGACGGTAAGCCGCCGTATCCACGGGATGTTTGCGCATGCAAGCCGCATCATCGTGCTTGGCACGCCCTGGCGCGCCTTCGTGGCGCAGATGGTGCCCGAGGCAGCAGCGCGGATCGTTATCGTGCCCAATGCCGTCGCGGAGGCTGAAACACGACCGGATGCTGGCGCTACAACCGTCCACATCCTGTTCATGGGACGGATCGAAGAGCGCAAGGGCGTTCCCGAACTCGTTCGCGCCCTGACCAATCTACGCGAAATGCCAGGCTGGCATGCGACTATTGCAGGCGATGGCAGCGTCGAAGCCTTGCGGGCCGAAGTCGCCGAGCTCGGCCTTCAAGACCGGATCGCAGTTCCCGGATGGCTGGGTGCCCAAGATGCGGCAAGGCTTCTAGCGACGGGCGATATTCTGACCCTCCCCTCTCATGCCGAAAACTTGGCGATGTCGGTGATCGAAGCCATGGCTGCTGGGCTTGCAGTGGTGACGACGCCGGTAGGAGCGGTGGAGGACATCATCGAAGATGGCGAAACGGGTCTGCTGGTTCCGCCGGGGGATGTTGCCGCTTTGGCCGACGCCCTGGCGCTTCTGGTGCGCGATACGGCGTTGCGACAACGGCTTGCTGCTGCTGGGCAACGCTTCCAACGCGAGCATCTGAGCATATCGCCCTATGCCGACCGGATCGTTTCCGTTTGGCATGATGCTGTTGCAGAGCATCTCGGCGAGACCGCGCGGGAAGACCGGAGGGGACCGCAGTGAACGCCGCCGCTTATTTGAAGAACTCGATTGCGGAAAACTTGGTTCGCCGAACGCCTGGCATTTACCAGAGATTCCAACATCTTGCACAGCGTTCTGAAACAATGTCGCTCGATGAGCGAAGGGCTTTACGCGATGCATTAACGCTCAGAACCCTCGCGAAAGCACGGAAAACGCGGCACGGAAAGATGTTGGAGTCGCCGGGTTCCTTTAGCGATTGGCCGATCCTGGAGAAGGAAATGCTTCGGCAGGACCCTGATCTTTGCTCGGTTCGCACGCTGCTGCCGGCGCATGCCGCCTCGACCGGGGGCACCACCGGCATCCCGATCAAGCTTCGCCGCTCGCTTTCTTCGGTGGTTTTCGAACAAGCGATCCTGGATCATCTGGTGCACCGGTTCTCCGGTCTCGATCTGAAAACTGCTCGGGTCGCCGTTCTGCGGGGGGATGCTTTCAAGGATCCCGGCGATACGAAGCCGCCATTTTGGCAGGAAAAAACCGGAAATTTTCGGCTTGTGGCGTCGAGTTTTCACCTGAATGGCTCCACAATTTCCGCTTTTATCGCCGCTTTCCGGAAATTTCAGCCGGATTTGCTCTGGGTTTACCCGTCTTCTCTAGAGGCGTTCGTGCGTTTGGGGGATGACGGCTTGAAGGATCATCCGATCAAAAGCCTGAAGCTTGTTCTTTCGTCGTCGGAAGTTTTGAGCGCCGACGTCTCTCGCGAAGCGACCGAAAAACTCAACGTACCCGTTCTCGATTTTTATGGTCAGTCCGAACGGGTCAGCGCTTCGTACTCGGTCGCCGGCAATGAGCACTATTTCTTGCCGGCCTATGGCAGGGTCGAGTTGTTGCCGGTCGAGGATAGCGACGCGTCCGGGCTCTACGAGATCATCGGCACATCCTACTGGAACGCAGCGCAGCCTCTGGTTCGGTTTCGGACCGGCGATCTGGCGCGGCTACCAGGTGGAATGAGCGTGGAGGAAATCGAGGCAGTCACACTAGGCATATTGCCATTTCTAGGCGTTGAAGGCCGGCAGTCGGAATATGTTCTGTCTCCGGAAGGCAGCCGTTTGATCGGCATGAACCATATTCCGCGTGGCGTGCCGGATATTGCGCAGATGCAGATCATCCAGACGGAGGCGGCGCGGGTGGAAATCCAGGTCGTTCCGCTGCCAAGCTTCGGCGAAGAAAGCCGGAAAATCATCCTTGCCAATGCGCGTCAGAAGATCCCGTCCAGCGTGGATATCGAGATCAAGACGGTCGATGCGGTGACACGCACGAAGAGTGGGAAGACGCCGCTGGTGATGCGGCTGGTGGATTGATGGTTGCTTAGGCTGAAGTCCCCTCAGCCGGCTCGGCTTCCACCTTCTCGGTTTTCTGCCGGAACTTGCGGCGCAGATTATCCGCGAGCATCGCCAGCGAACCCTTGGCTGAGCCGGTGCCCATCAGGGATTGCAGGGCTACGGTATGCGTTGCCAGCCTGTCCTTGAACGCTTCGCCGCCGCACAACAGATCGACCATCTTCAGGCCGTGGTCGAACGACCACTGCACATATTCGAAGATCAGCACCATTCCGGGTGATGCCCGCGCATAATCGGGATCATAGGTGGTGACCCAGGCCATCATCGTGTCGCGCTGCACGAAGTTGACCGATATGGCGGCGACCGCGCCGTTCACCTCGATCACGAACAAGCGCAGGATGCCGGCGCGCGCCAAAACTTCGACCAGAGCGGGCAAGGCCTCGGCGCTTTCATCAAACAGCTCGGAAACGTTGCGGCCAGTTCGTTCCATCCACCTGCGCTTCAACAAAGCCAGTTTTTGGAGCACAGGCCCAAGAGGCTCGTCAGGCCCGAGCAATCGAAACTGAACGGTCCCCGCTTCTTCAAGGATGCGGATGCTGCGGCGATGATTGTGCCTGACCTTCTTGGGATGGCTGGCAAACCACGCCGCTCCGCTGTTCCAGTCGCCCGCCATGCGCGAGCTGATTTCTTCCCGGTGGTTGGGACGAAGCTTCGCCCCACCTTTCGTCTCGGGATCAAACAGGCGCCAGGCGGCTGCGTCCGGCAGCAGGCGATTGATGAAGACGAGATCATAGCCGCCGGCTTGCCGGATCTGCGTCCAGACCCTTGCTAGCGCGGCATCCGTACAGTCAGGCGCACGAAGAATGTCGCCATAGTCGGTATAGGCAGCAGCCGCCCATTCCAGAAACCGAAGTCCCTTGCGGCGCGTGATCGCCAGCGGCACGACCGCAACCAGCCTGTCGCCGTTCCACACCAGACCAACGCGCAGTGCAACCTGGTTCTGGTTTTTCAGCGTCGTCCACCACGCCGAAATCCAGCCATGGCTTTGGAAGATCAGGGCATCACCGGCCTGCCACAGCTGTGTCCATTGGTGTTCCAGCTCGGCCAGACGCTCCGATGAACTGACGATCTCGAGGCGCTCCGCTTCCGTGGCTACCATAGGGGCAACATGCTTATTCATGTTGCCGACCGGTCCCGCGTCAGCGTGCTTGCGGCACGACGACGGCGCCTTACGCGACGTGCGGCGTGCCCCCACATCTTTTGCAGCGGCAGGATCCAGAGCCCGCGCAAGGTCTGATAATCGGCTGCATCGCGATCCATCAGGCCGAATTTCAGATCCAGGTTGGGTTCGGGCACGAACTGCGTGCCGAACAGGCGGTCCCAGAAGGAAAACAGCAGGCCGAAGTTCTTGTCGTAATGGCGCGGATCGACGCTGTGATGCACCTGATGCCAATGCGGGCACAGGATGATGTTGTTCAGCGGACCGAAGGAGATCTTCAAATGCGTGTGGCGCACGAAGTCCATCATCAAGATATTGCGCACGACATAGACGTTGATGCCGAACACGGCGACCTCGACGGGGTTGAGCGCAATGACGCTCCATATGCCGAAGCAGATGCCGGGAATGACCCCATCCCATATCCGGTTCATCAGATCGTCGAGCGGATGAACGCGATCCTTGGTGATGCCGACCATGACCTCGGCCGAGTGGTGCACCTTGTGCAGCTCCCAAAGGAACGGGAAACGATGCTGCGCGGCATGATAGAGGTAATAGGACAGATCGTAGGCCAGAAGCATGGTCACGGTGAAGATCAGGATCGTGATGGGGCCTGCGGGGCCTGTCATCAGCGGACGGTCCAGGCCAAAAATCCAGCTGATGCTCTGGTTGGTCGCGTAACCCACGGCGGTCACGAAGGTCGCACCAGCCGGGATCAGCAGGAATGGCATGATCAGCTTCTTGGTGACGAAGAAGAGCGCGTCCGCCTTTGCCGAGCGGTGGAGAATGATCTCGGTAGGAAAAGCGAAATCGAAAAAGTCGCGCACCGACTTCTTTTCGACGGTACGCCAGTAAGCCACCAGCGCGCAGATCAGGGCAGTGACAAGGATCAAGCCTGGCGTGACATAGTCGATGTTGGCGAGCTTATGCGTAATCTTTGTGCTGAGTTCAGTGAACATGGGCATCCCGAGAGATTAACGCTTGATCCGAGCCAAGATCACGAAGCGTCGAGCGGCTATCCTGAAGGCTGTTGTTTGAAATCGGTGGAGTTACTGTCCGGTTCTAGCACACCGGCCTTCTCAAAACGGATAAACGTGCTGCTATAATTAACATCGAATGCGTCAAGCCTCGTTAACGCCGTTGTCTGGCGCGACGATCTTGATCAGCGACACCACGCCTGCATCATCCACCTTGCCGCGCCAGGCGATCCTGTCTGCGGGTTGGCGCTCGCCGAAGCGCTGCGAGACCCAACCGCCCTCACCCGGATGGTCCCCGCCTGCCCGACTTTCAATCGCGCCGTCTGGAAGATCAAGCGACACGATCGGTTCGCCGGCGCGAAAAACGGTCATGCGATTTCCGGTCTGATGCGTGGTGAGCCCCTCGGCAAGCTGGAAAACGATCTCCGCATTACACGCCGTGCCAAGCAAGCGATCGCGCACCTGGATGCCCTCAGCGCAACGCTCCACCCTTCTCTGGTGCACAGCGCCGAAGCGGTTTTTGTAGCCATCATGATGGGCGCAAAGGCTCCAGTCCGGTTCCGGCCGGGCATCCGTCAGGTTTGCCGCAGCCTTGTGCGACCAGTTGAACTTGCCCGACATGACGCTTTGGCTTGTTTTCTCGATGTTGAGCGTGTTGTGGGCGGGCGTCGAACGGAACCAGTCGCGCCATTCGCCACCTGACCCATAAAGATAGGTTCCGGGATCAACCAGAACGGGCTCGCCATCCACGAATAAGGTGATCGCCAAGCCATCGGCATGACCATGCGCGGCAATCGAAAGATAGCCGAGCGGTCCATGATCGAAGGTCAGTTCCACCAGTCGGCCGTTGATGTCGCCGCGCCAGATCGACAAGCCGCCTTGATAGAAGGTTTTCAACCCGGTCGGCTGGGGCATGGCGTGGCTGGGTCGTCCGAAGATGATCGCGCGGAAATCCTGTGGCGAAGTGGTGAGGCCCGGTTGTTGAAGGAAGCCGTGGATCGCCGACGCCACAGAGGGCACGTAGTCCTCCTCACCTCCCAATGTGAGAGCCCTACCCTCGTCGTCGTCACCATAGGATACTCCACGTGGCAGCCAAGCGGCCGCATCGGCGAATGCTGCGAGCCGCTGCGTCGCGCTCGCCGGAAACGGCGTTCCCGCCGCCTGCGACGCTGCCGCGCAAAGCAGGATCAGTTCGGCCGTGAAGGCACCATAGGTCGGGCTTTGCTCGGCGGCCAGCCCATCCGGCAAGATCTGCTTCGTTGTTTCCGCAATCAGCGCATGGCGGAGGTGATCGACCTTTCTGCCCAGCGAAAGCCCGATCAGGAACTCTCCGGCCAATTCGGCGACGAGATGATTGTTGGCTGACGAAAAGCGGGACGGGAAGCGTTGCAGCCAATACGCACTTGCCACCAGGATTGCGCCGATCTGCTTGAGCGTTTCTCCGTCAAGTTCGTCGCCAACCAGATCGAGCGTTATGATCAGACTGATAGCGCGCAGGGCTACCTCGATGCCGGACGCCCAGGCGACACCTCGAAACGGCGGGTTGGCCGCATGCCAGCTTTCCACTGCTGTCTGGATGGCTCGGCGCGCTCTTGCATCGCCCGACAATACGAGGTGCGCGGCCTGAACCGGCAGAACCTGCAAACGGTTGGCTTCCCAGACATATTTGATGTCCCCGAAAGTGCCGGCCTGACGGTAATCGACCGCAAATGTATGTGTCTCGGCGCCCGCCCAGAGCTTGTCCGTCACCGGATCCAGACGCCAGAAGTCTGCGGGGAAGAGACGTTCCGTATCGCGCTTTGGCCAGTCGCGTCCCAAGGCCGAATAGCGGCCTTGAAGCGTTTGCTCTGCGGCATTTGCAATTCCCTGCCTTTGTTCGGAAGAGGCTGCAAGCAGCGCGTCGCGCAAGCTTAAGAAGACCGGATGAAGCGGCGCTGTGGGATAGCGATGCCAGCCATCGTCGCGACGGCGTGAGACGATCTTGCGCTGATGTTCCTTCAGTCGGTGAAGCACTTCGGCGGGCTCCATGTTGCGCAGTCGTTTCAGATACCAGCCGAGTTTCATCTGTGACGAGACCGCTTCGATGGAGAGAACGAATAGGCGATAAACAAGCTTCTTCTTTACACTTGCCGGGTTAACGTCCGTTTCTCTTGAGGTGGGGACGGCAGATGAGAGTGATTGCAGCCATTGCTTTGGCTTTCAGCTTTCTTACGGCAACAGCGCAGGCGAAGGTGCTTGAGCTTCATCGCGGCGTTGGCGTGCATGAATGGCTCAACTGGTCGCCGGTCAATGAAGATGGCACCTATATCTGGCCACCCTATCGCGCTGAACAAGAGTGGCTGGACAGCTTCCGGAAAGGCACCGTTTCCAAAGGGGAGAACGAGTTCCAGCGCATCCGCTCGATGGGCTTCGACTTCGTGCGGCTAAGCGTCGATCCCGGCCCGCTGGTGTCGAGCGAGGGGACCAAGCGAAAGGAAGCGCTCGCGATCCTTTCAAAGGCAGTGAAGCGCATTACGGCCAGCGGCTTGCGTGTCGTGTTCGACCTGCACGGCGTCAACCAGGTTCCGGCCACCAGCATGAAGCTGATCTATGACGGCGCCGACAGCGAGGGCGTGGCGCGCTATCGCGCCATGGTCAAAGAGGTGGCGGGAATGCTGGTGAAGGTCGGCACCGACAAGGTTGCGATCGAGCCCTATAACGAGCCTGCTTACTACCCTTGCGATGCCAGCGGCACAGACGATTGGCAGCGGATCATGGAAGCAACGGTCGCCGACATCCGCTCCGTGAGTGGGGATCTGACCATCATCGCCACAGGCGCTTGCGGCGGCGGTGTCAAAGGCTTGCTCAACCTGAAGCCCGGCTTCGACGATCCCAACATCTATTACAGCTTCCACATGTATGAGCCGCACGACTTCACGCATCAGCGCTCGGAAACAAAGGGTGGATTTGCGTCCGGCATGCCTTGGCCGGCATCGACCAGCACGCCGGAGGCCGTGCGCAAGGCGCTGGAAGCCCGCATAGACGCAGCCGGTTTGAGCAGGGCGGAGAAGCGCGCCAACCTGGCGGAAGCCGATCCCCTGATCGCCAAATACTTCGCGGAGAATTGGGGTGAGAAACAGCTCGACGCTAGGTTCGAGCAGGCACTTGGCTGGGCCAAAACAAACGCCATCCCGTCCGAGCGCCTGTTCATGGGCGAATTCGGCGCCATCCTCATGACAGCCGACGGGCGTATGGGAGCCGATGATGCGGACCGCATCCGCTATCTCACTGCGGTCAGGCGCTCGGCGGAAAAAGCCGGCATTCCGTGGTCGATCTGGGAATATGCGAATACTTACGGAATGTCGGTGATCGTGCCGAAGGAAAACGCGGTGCCTGACATGAATATGCTCGGAGCGCTGGGCCTGATGCGGCAATGATTGGCCGCCTTCGCGCTTTCGGCCAGCTTTGAGGCATCTTCCGCTTGCTGCTGCGCTCAACCCTCATCTATGGCCCGGCCATTCTGCTGACGCGCATCTCAGCGCTGCTTCTGCTCGTCGTCGTCACGCGCCTCATCGATCAGGATGAATACGGCCTGTTGACGCTGGTAGTGACGGTCGGCGAGATGACCGATCTGGCGGTTACCAACTGGCTGCGCATTGCGCTTCTGCGGCTGGGCGGCACGGTGGATGTCAGCCGCGGCTCGCTGGCGCTGGCGGGGAAGGTTCTGCTGGGCAGCACGGCGCTGGCGCTGGTCATTGCGGTGGCGGGCTCGGTGATCGTCGTGCCGGAGCGCTGGCCGGAATTTGCGCTGGCGGTTTGCGCCTATCTCATTGCCGGATCGATTGCGCGCCTGGCGTTGACGGTGCTGCAGATGCAGCAGCGCCATTCCGCCTATTCGCTGCTGGAATGCTTGCGCGCCATCCTGCAGCTGGCGCTTCCGATCCTCGCCATTCTCCTTTTGCCGAACTCCTTTCTGGTTGTTTCGCTGGGATCGAGTGCGGGCATGCTGATTGCGGGGCTCATCGCCGGCATTGTCGCTGCGCGGCGGGTGGTGGTTGGGCCGGCAAAATTCACCGGGCGCGAACTGGTGAGTTTGGGTCTGCCTCTGGTCGTGATGGCGCTGGTCGGGTTCGGGCTCAACAGCGCCGAACGCCTTTTCCTCAACGCCTATCATGATGCCGGTGCGGTCGCGCTTTTTGCCGCTGCCTATGTTCTGGCGCGCCAGCCGATCGACATGGTGGGCAACGCCATCAATGTCGGCGCTTTTCCGCAGGTGATGAACCGTTTCGACGAGGAAGGGCCCGCCGGATCGGCCGCCTTGCTGACGCAGCTGATGGCGCTGATGTTGCAGCTTTGCTTGCCGGTCGCGGCCTTGTTGGTGGCGCTGAACGGCCCCATCACCGAACTCATGCTGCCCGCAAGTTACCATGGGCGCGTCGGGCTGCTTTTCCCCGTGATCGCCTTCAGCGTGCTTTGCGCCAACCTGACAAGCTTCGTTTACGGCACGGTCATCCACGCGCATAAGCGGCCGGCGCTGTTGATTGTCGGCACCCTTGTTGGATCGGCGGCGACGATCGGATTGTCGATGCTTCTCATTCCCCGCTGGGCCGAGCTTGGCGCAGCCCTTGCGCTGGCCGGAGGTTCGATCGCGGCACTTGGCGCCTGTGCTTTCCTGAGCGAGCGGCTGACCCATGTGCCGGTGGCATGGCGCAGCATCGGGTGCTCCCTAGCAATTGCACTCGGCACAGGCTTGAGCGCAGCGCTGACCGCCTTCCTGCTCGAAGCCCTGCCAGCCCTGATCGTGCTGGTCGCAGGCGGTTCTGCCGGGTTGGCTGTGTTCCTGATCCTGTCGTGGATGATCTATCCGCAAGCCGCGCGGCAGTTTGGCGACGCGGCGGTGCAGCGCTACCGTAAGCTTCGCAATCGCGGTTGATCTAGGCGCTGATATTGCGGCGCCGGCGACGGCTGGTCCACACTTCGCGGGAGAGAAGAACGGCATAGGCGGTGTTGGTCTCGTAATAGCGGCGCCACAGGCGCTTCGGCTCCTGGGCCACGCGGAACAGCCATTCAAGCCCGATCGCCTGGATGAACTTCGGTGCCCGGGCGACCTTGCCGCCATAAACATCGAAGCTGCCGCCCACGCCCATGATGAGGCTTGGCAGAAGCTCGGCACGATGGCGCTTCGTGAAGCGCTCCTTGCGCGGGGTCGGCATCGCGACCAGCAGGCAGTCGGCTCCCGATGCATTGATCTCCGCGACCACCTCGGCCTCGTCTTCAGGCTTGAAGTAGCCGTTACGTGCGCCGGCGATCACCAGTTTCGGATGGTTGCGTGCAAGGCGTTCAACGACGCTATCCAGGACGTCCTGTTCAGCGCCGAGGAGGAAGGGTTTGTAGCCGCGCTGTTCGCACAGGATGAACAGGTTCGTCATGATATCGACGCCGCTGACACGCTCCGGCAAAGCCACGCCGCACAGCCGCGCACCCCACAACACGCCCTTGCCGTCGACATTCACCACATCGGCCGTCGAAACATCCTCGTGCAGTTCGGCATTCTTGCGCATGTTCACGAGCTTGGCGACATTGACCACGACATGATGCAGCGGCCGCTTCAGCCGCATGGCTTCTTCGGCCAGATCCATGGTCTCCGCCATGGTCAAAGCATGGATCGGCGAGGCCAGGAATTCGCCCCGGCGCGATGCCAGCAGGCTATGCTCGGACCAACCCGATCGGGCCGTTTCGCTCACGCTGCAACCCCGACGGACCGGCGATCTTCAGGCGCCCGGCGTTCAATGCGCGCGTCTGGCTTGCGCGCCTTCCGCCATGTCCAAAGCCCGCGCGTATCGACCAGCTTCTTGTTTTTCAGCTCTTCGGGATCGATGAAGTTGAACTGCCGATGGTCGACGAGAAGAACCACGATGTCGGCCTGATCGATGGCTGAAAGCGCATCCGTGAACACGATGCCCTTGTTCTGCAAAGGAGCCGGAAGAGCATTCGTGTTTGGCTCCGCAGCGACGATTTTGACGTTTGGAAGCTGCGCCAAAAGTTCGACGACTTCTACCGCCGGGCTTTCGCGCATGTCGTCGATATTGGGTTTGAAGCTCAAGCCGAGACAGGCGATCGTCTGCTTGGCTGCCGGATTAAGCAGGGCCTTGATGTCCTCCACCACCGAATGCGGGCGGGCGGAGTTGATCCGACGCGCGGCTGCAATCAACGGCGTGCTGTCGGGCGCGGCATCGATGATGAAATACGGATCGATGGCGATGCAGTGTCCACCGACGCCGGGGCTCGGCTGCAGGATGTTGACGCGCGGATGCTTGTTGGCGAGCTCGATGACCTCCCAGACATTGAGCGACAGATCCTGGCAAACAGCCGCGATCTCGTTGGCGAAGGCGATATTCACGTCGCGGAACGCGTTTTCCGTGAGCTTCACGAGTTCGGCGCTTTCCGCGCTCGTCAAATAGAGGTCGCCGGTGACGAAGGTGGAGTAAAGGGCTGCGGCCCGCGCAGCCGAACGGCGCGACAACCCGCCGATCGAGCGGTCATTGTTACAAAGCTCCGTCAGCACCTTGCCGGGAAGAACACGCTCGGGAGAATAAACCACAAGCATTTCCGACTGTTCTTCACCGGCGAGCGGGAACTTCAGATCCGGCCGCAACTCGGCAAGCATCTCCGTCAGGGCGCGCGTCGTACCGACCGGCGAGGTCGATTCCAGCACGATGAGATCGCCTGACTTCAACACGGGCGCGATGCTTCTTCCTGCCGCAAGCACGTAAGTGATGTCGGGCCGGTGGTCCTGCGTCATCGGCGTTGGCACGGCGATGACATGCGCGTCCGCCGGTTGCGGCTTGCTGCTGGCCTTGAGCTTACCATTGGCGACGACCTTCTGGATCAAACCGTCAAGGTCGGGTTCGACGATATGGATCTCGCCGCGATTGACCCTTTCGACAACGGCCTCGTTGACGTCGACGCCCGTCACATCAAGCCCGCGGCTCGCGAGGATGGCGCAAGTCGGCAGGCCGACATAGCCCATGCCGATAACGGAAACAGTCTTGATGTCAGCCATGAAGTAATTCCTCGACAATGCGTTGTGCGGCCTGTCCGTCGCCATAGGGGTTGTGCCGTGTCGCCATGCTTTCATAGGCATCGCGATCGTCCAGCAGGCGGTTGGCATGGGAAATGATCTTGTCGGGGTCGGCGCCCACGAGAAGCGCGGTGCCGGCCTCGACACCTTCCGGCCGTTCGGTGTTTTCGCGCATAACCAAGACTGGCTTGCCGAGTGATGGCGCTTCTTCCTGAACGCCGCCGCTATCGGTCAAAACCAAGTGGCTTTGCTTTTGCAGGTATAGAAACGGCAGATAGGTCTGCGGTTCGATGAGATGGATGTTGGCGACAGCGTCCAACTGCGCTGCCACTACCGATCGGACATTGGGATTGGGATGCACGGGCAGGACAATCTGGACATCCGGTCGCGCAGCCAGCGTCTTCATCGCCGTGCAGATGCGTTCGATGCCACCATCGAAATTCTCGCGCCTATGCGCGGTTGCCAGGATCAACCGTTTTGCGGGGTCTAGAAACGGAAACTGCCCGGCCAGCTCTGTCCGCACGGCGGAATTGGCATCGATCTCTGCGGAGAAATGGAGCAGCGTGTCGATGACCGTATTGCCCGTCACGAAGATCGTGTCCGGGGACTTGCCTTCCGCCAGAAGATTGGCACGCGCCTGGGCAGTCGGCGCAAAGTGCCATGTCGCGATGTCACCCGCGATCTTGCGGTTCAACTCCTCCGGAAACGGTGAGTTGATGTCATGGCTGCGCAAACCCGCTTCGACATGGGCAACCGGCACGCGCTTGTAGAAGGCGGCAAGCGCGGCGGCCATGGCCGTCGTGGTATCGCCCTGAACGATGACCACATCTGGCTTGGCGCGATCAAGAACCTCCGCCATCCCCTCGAGAACACGCGCGGTGACGTCGAACAGCGTCTGGTTCGGCTGCATGACGTTGAGATCGTAGTGGACGGGCAAACCGGTCATGGCGATGACCTGATCGACCATCTCACGGTGCTGAGCGGTGATGCAGGTTTCAACAACACAGTCCGACCGGTTCATCGCCGCACGCGCAATCGGAAAGCATTTCAGCGCTTCCGGTCGGGTGCCGAAGACGATCAAGAACTTGGGTTTGGCTTGCGGCTTGCTGTCGGCGAAGATTGTCATTGCGACAGTAAAGCAAATTGGTATTTCAAAAAGTTGAACAAGGCTGAGTAAATGCAGTACAGATAAGCGAGAAGAGCTTGTCGTTGCCGTGGCTGGTCGTCATTCGGGAGCATGCCTCCCCAACGAGTCTTCCTTTGTTTTGCCACTGCGATCCGATGCTTGCATCGGAAAGATGCCAGCCTGCAAACGCTGCATCACGGCAAGCGTGCGGGGTTGGCGTCGACGTGCTCACCGACGAACTGGCGCGGACGTTTTGCGCTGAGCAAGGGAAACGGGGCGGGCTTCATCAATGCCTGCACATGCGCGGACAGAAAGACGATCCAGGCTGCGGACCATAGAGTTCCAGCCACGAGAAGGCATAAGGGCGCCTGTTCACTCACTTCGGCAAAGGCACGCGCAACCGCAGAACCGAAGATCAACCCTAGTGCATACCAGTGCCGGCGGCGGGGTTGGATTTCTGTGTATTCCGACCGAAGCATCGTCACGCGCGATGCGATCGCCAGGATCATCGCTCCCATCGTCCCCATGGTCAGGGCATGGACCTGAACCAAATGAGGCACCAGGCCGAACCTGGCAGCGACGACAGCAAGCAGGCCGGGAAGAAGGCCGGCATAGCCAAGAGACAGCATCCGGTTTGCCCTTCCGAGCCCAAAACCGTCGATGCTGCAAGTCATCACCCATAGCATTGCGGCAACAAGCGCCAGCGTTCCGATTGCTCCCCCGTCAAGGAGGCCGATCATCAACAGGACGACCGCCATCCAAAGCAATGGCCGGCGCAGATCTCCGAGGCCGAGCCGCCGCCGCGCTTCAGCGGTGAAGGAAGGAACGACCCGTCCCCCGACGATGAAGATAAGAACCGAAATCGCCACAGGCAGAACGCCTGCAAGATCCCGTTGCTGAAGCAGCATCACCTCTGCCCAGACAAGCAACAGCGGCACCATGGCCAACGGCACCTTGTCCCACCTCTTTGCCCGCAACACAGGCACCATGATGAACAAGGCGACCGGCAGCGCCAGGAGAAGCATCGGCCACGCGTCCGCCGGAAACAACAGCGAAACAAGCCGCGATGCGAAGGCGAGCGCACCAAGGACAAGAGGCGACACCGGAAACGGCCGGCCGGTCCAGGCCTTTTGCGCAGTCATGATGTAGCCGGAAATGGCCAGACCACCAAAGCCGAACAAGCCCAGCCGGACATGTGCCAGCTGTGGATCGTCCAGTGGCAAAAGCCAGACCCACGGCAGCATGGCCGCCATGAAGGCGGCGAGCGCAAAGAACACGCCTGCTGGATGAAAGATCAACAGCGAACGGCTTTTGGCGGATCTTGCAACGTGCACGTCTTGGGCTTCCCGCCGCATGTTCGACTGGCCTCTCAGCAAGACGCCCTGGTCTGAACGCCCGACGAGCGCCGAATGCGTCTGGCGCATCATAGCTGATGAAGCAGGATTTTAGTGCGCTGAAGTAAGGCCGCTCGACATAACCAGAGATCGCTCAGGTAGGACTTTTCCTGACAGCTTGCGGCCAATTACCTTCGCGTGCCCGAAACGCCTTTCCATACACTCGCAGGCGGGCATGGGCATTTTTGCAAGTTGGCCAACAGACAGATCGCGAGATCGGCTGGTCCTTGCGCGTTGTTTGCTACTGATTTCCAGCCCGGGGCTTCGCGTTCTCATGCAGTCATAGAAGCTGCTCCCAAGCGCATCAGCCTCTTCGAACCTTCAACGAGGCTGCGCGATCGGACGAAGCAGATGAACGACCTGTCTCTTCTTTCCAGCATCCACCGGAGCGAACCGGCTGATGTGTCAACCGGCGCAATCGCCATCATTGGCATGTCCGGACGGTTTCCCGGTGCTCCCACGGTCGACCAGCTATGGCAGATGGTGCGGGAAGGTCGGCATGCCTTCCGTTCCTTCTCGCCGGATGAGCTGGAAGATGCGTTCGATGAGGAGACGCGGAAATCGGCCGATTATGTGCCGAGCCGGCCGCATCTAGAAGATGTCGATCTGTTCGATGCCGCTTTCTTCGGCATCAAGCCACGCGATGCCGCTCTGATCGATCCGCAGCAACGCATTTTCCTGGAAATTGCCTGGGAAGCGCTCGAAGACGCCGGCTATGATCCAGCGCGCTATGAGGGCGCAATCGGCGTTTTCGCGGGCGCTGCCTTCAACACCTATCTTCTGAACAACGTCCTCGCCGGGCGCGATCAGGTCGAAGACTTTACGTCGAACTACCAGGTGGGCTGCTATCCGACCTTTCTCGGCGGAATTTCCGACTCGCTGGCGACACGCGTTGCGCACAAGCTCGATCTGCGCGGCCCGGCCATCACCATGCTGTCGGCCTGCTCGACCTCGCTTCTTTGCGTGGCGGAAGCCTGCCAGAGCCTTCAGTCAGGCCAATCTGACATGGCGCTTGCAGGCGGCGTTTCCGTTACGGTGCCGCAAAAGCGCGGCTATATCCACCAGCCCGGCGGTATGGTTTCCGGCGACGGGGTCTGCCGGCCCTTCGACGCGTCTGCGAGCGGCACCGTGTTCGGGAGCGGCGCGGGTTGCGTGCTTCTGAAGCGGCTCGACGACGCGCTGGCCGACGGCGACCACATCCATGCAGTCATACGAGGCTGCGGCGTCAATAATGATGGCGCTGCCAAGGTCAGCTATACCGGGCCGAGCGCGGAGGGCCAGGCCGCGGTCATCAAGGCCGCGCATCGCAATGCGGGCGTGGATCCGGCCACCATCGGCTATGTGGAATGCCACGGTACGGCTACGCCGCTCGGCGATCCGATCGAGTTTCTTGGACTGTCCGCTGCGTTCGCTGATGCCGGGTTGGATCAGCGCTGCGTTCTTGGATCCACCAAGGGCAATGTCGGGCACCTGGATGTGGCGGCGGGCATCACCGGCCTGATCAAGACCGCCTTGATGCTGCGCGAGCGGGAAATCCCGCCGCTGGCTCAGTTCCGTTCCATCAATCCGGCGATCGACCTTAACCGCAGCCCCTTCAAGGTCGCCACGAGCCTGACACCATGGCCGGAGGGGTCGACACCCCGGCGGGCCGGCGTGAGTTCGTTCGGGATCGGCGGCACCAATGTTCATGTGGTGATGGAAGAGCCTTCCCGTTCTGTTCGCTTAATTGAAGAAGCGGCAGATCGCATCCACATCCTGCCGCTGTCGGCCCGCTCAGACGCCGCGCTCAACACAACGTGCGCAGCGCTCGCGCAATCCATTGTGAACTGCGACGTTGCGATGGAAGACGTTGCCTTCACGCTGCAACATGGACGGCATGCCTTTTCGCATAGGGCAGCCTTCGTGTGCGAGAGCGCGGCGGAGGCGGTTAGCAGGCTCGCTTCCCCGCCGGCCATCAAAGGGTTGGCGCCTGCTGAGGCGCCGGGCCTCGTCTTCCTGTTCCCGGGACAGGGGTCACAATATCCTGGCATGGCGAGCGGCCTCTACCACAGTGAAGCCGTTTTCGCGGAGTGGATCGACAAGGGCGCTGATATCCTCGAACCCATGCTGGGGTTCGACATCCGCACGCTGATCTGCCGGGATGTCGAGGGAGCGGATGCCGCGCGGGCGCTCAGGGACACCCAGGTTACCCAGCCGGCCCTTTTCCTGACGGAATATGCAACGGCACAGCTTTGGATCGATCGCGGCATCGTTCCGGCGGGGATGGTAGGCCACAGCGTCGGCGAACTGGCGGCGGCGTGTATCGCGGGCGTGCTCAGCTTCGAGGATGCGTTGCGGCTGATCGCCCATCGCGGCCGGTTGATGCAGAATTGCGAAGCGGGCGCCATGCTGTCGGTACGCGCCACGGAAAGCGAGCTGCGCGATCTCCTGATCGACGGCGCCGATCTCGCCGCGCTCAACGCGCCGAAGCTCAGCGTCGTGGCTGGCCCGTTCGAAGCCATTGAGGCCTTTGAAGCCGTTCTTGCCAAGGCCGGCCTGCAGGCGAGCAGGCTTCATACATCGCACGCGTTTCATTCCGCGATGATGGATCCGGTTGTGGAGGCGCTGCGCGCGAAGGCAGATGAGATGCGGTTTGCCGAGCCGCAGTTGCCGTTCGTCTCCAGCGTCACCGGAGAGTGGGCAGGGCGCGAGGTGATGGCCGGCGATTACTGGGCCGATCACTGCCGCCAGAAGGTGCGCTTCGCCGATGCGTTGCGAACGGCCTGCGACGGGACCAAGCCCGTCCTGCTCGAAGTCGGGCCGGGGCGCACGCTTTCCACTTTCGCGGCGCAAACGCTCAAGCGCGGCGACCTAGCGGCCAACATCACCAGTCTGCCGGATCACGAGCGCGGGGTGAGCGACCAGCGAGCCATCGCCGAAGCCACCGCAAGGCTGTGGACCGCCGGCGTTTCCATCGACTGGCCGCAGCAAGGATCGGCGCGGCGCACAAGCCTGCCGACCTACCCCTTCGAGCGCGAACGGTTCTGGATCGACGCGCCCACGCCGCTTGCCCGGCAGGGCCTCACGACCTTTTCCCCTCGCGCGCAAGCGTCGCTCGAACTCAACAACGGACCCGATCACACAGAGACCAACACCATGAACGCAATGCCGGAGTTTACCGTCGAACGCAGGACTGCACGTTTCGAAATCACGCTGACCGGCCTTCTGAGCGACCTGTCCGGGCAGCCAGGCGATGAGCTGCCGACCAGCGCGACTTTCGTCGAACTCGGCTTCGACTCCCTGTTCCTCGGCCTGTTCAGCCAGGAGGTTCAGAAGCGGTTCGGCGTGAAGGTGAGCTTCCGCCAGCTTCTCGGCGACATCGGGAGTGTGGCCAGCCTTGCCGCGCATCTGAATCGGGAACTGCCGGCGGCGACCGTCGCGCCGGCTCCGACGCCGGTCCCGGCGCCAGCACCCATGCCGGCCACATCCGTCATCGTCCCGGTCGTTCCCGCCGCTCCAATCGCCACTTCACCGATGATCGAAACCGCTGAGCCTGGACGTCTCGAAAGCATTATGCATGGCCAGTTGCAGACCATGCAGGCGATCTTTGCCGAGCAGATGCATGCGCTGACCCGTCTGCAGGGCGCAGCGCACTCGATCTCCGTCGCATGTCCAGTTGCGCAGCCCACACCTGCACCCCAGCCGGTTCCCGCTCCCGAAGACATCTTTCTGCCGGCTGAGGAAGGCCCGTCGCGGTTTCGGATGTACAGGCCCGGCAGCGATGCCGCGCAGACGGATATGCCTGATCAGACCCGCGCCTTCATCGCCGATCTCGTGAACCGTTTCGGCCAAACGCATCCGACATCCAAGGCGATGACGCAGGACGCCCGGGCTCACCTTGCCGATCCGCGCACGGCCGCGGGTTTCCGGGCGACATGGAAAGACGCCGTGTTCCCGATCGTGGCCGCGTCAGCGAAGGGGTCGCGCATCACCGACATGGACGGCAATACTTATGTCGACCTCGTCAACGGCTACGGCCAATGCGCCTTCGGCCACGCGCCGGACTTCGTGTTGCGTGCCTTGGCCGAACAAATGGAGAAAGGTTTTGCCATCGGCCCGCAGTCGCCGCTGGCCGGCAAGGTCGCCGAGCGCATCGGCCGCATGATCGGCCATGAGCGCGTGACGTTCTGCAACACGGGCTCGGAGGCCGTCATGGCCGCCATGCGGGTGGCCCGCAGCGTCACCGGACGCGACCGGGTCGTGGTGTTCTCCAACGACTATCACGGCCAATTCGACGAGGTTCTGGTAAAGCGCGGCGGCCGTGCGGGCGCGGCGATGCCGATCGCGCCGGGCATTCCAGCGGGCTCGGTCGGCAACATGTCCGTCATCCCTTACGGGGCTCCCGAAAGTCTGGACTGGATCGCGCGCCATGCGGGCGAGATCGCCGCCGTGGTGATCGAGCCGATCCAGAGCCGGCATCCGGAACTGCGCCCGGTGGAGTTCGTGCGGGAACTACGCGCGCTTACGGCGCAAAAGGACATCGCGCTGGTGTTCGACGAGGTCGTCAGCGGCTTCCGCGTGGCGCCGGGCGGCGTTCAAAGCCTGTGGGGTATTCAGGGCGACATGGCGACTTATGGCAAGGTTCTGGGCGGCAGCATGCCGCTCGGCATCCTGGCCGGCAGCGCCCGCTACATGGATGCGCTCGACGGCGGCTTCTGGCGCTATGGCGATGCTTCCGAGCCGGAAGTGAGCCCGACCTTCTTTGCCGGAACCTTCGTGCGCCATCCACTGACATTGGCAGCGGCTGACGCCGTGCTCACCCACATCGAAGGCGAAGGGCGCGCGCTTTACGACCGCGTCGCGCCGCGTACGGCCGCGCTGGTCGAGGAGATCAACGCGGATCTCGCCAGCCGTGGCGTGCCGGCCCGGGCGGAGGTCTTCAGCTCCTGGTTCGTGATCAATTTCAGCCAGACCGACCCGCTCGGCAGCCTTGCCTATACGCAGCTGCGGCAGATGGGGCTGCATATTCAGGAAGGCTTTCCCTGCTATCTCACGACCGCCCACAGCGAAGACGACTTCGCCTTCATCATCAGGACCTTCCGCGATGCAACCGACGCGCTTCAAGCTGGCGGCATTCTCTGCCCCCCTGAAGGCATGCGCCCAATGGCCGTGACGAAGCAGCCCGAGCCACCGGCCATACCGGTTTCCGCGCCGCTGACGGAGTCGCAGATGGAGATCTGGCTGGCGGCCCAAATGGGTCCCGCCGCGTCAGCCGCCTTCAACGAGTCCTTCAGCATCACCATCGACGGGTCGGTTGACGACGCAGCCCTTCAGGCCGCGCTCCGTGATGTTGCGATGCGCCACGATGCCCTGCGCACGGTTTTCGCCAAGGACGGCAAGAGCCAGTCCGTTCAGGCCGAAAGCGAGTTCGACGTCGCGCGCGTTGATCTCTCGCAGGCTCCCGACGTGGACGCGGCGATCAAGGAGATCATCGCAGCCGATGCACGCAAGCCCTTCGACCTGACGCAAGCGCCGCCCGTGCGGGCTGCCTTGCTGCGGCTGCCCGAAGGCCGAAGCCTGTTCCTGTTTACCGCGCACCACATCGTCTGCGACGGCTGGTCGGGCAATATCATCGCCGAAGATCTCGCGACCGCCTATTCGGCACGCATGGCGGAGCGGGAATTGGACATGCCGGAAGCCGCGTCCTTCTTCCGGCACACGGCCGCAGCCAAGCCGGCCAGCGAAGGCGAAGCGGCATTCTGGCTCGACCGGTTCCAGACCGTTCCCGATCCACTCGATCTGCCTTTTGATCGCGCACGGCCCGAACAGCGCAGCTATCAAGGTGCGACCGTCACCCGCGAACTCAGTGCCGACATGCTGAAGCGGGTCCGCAAAGCCGGCGCGGCGTATGGCTGCACGCTGTTCTCGACCCTGCTCGGCAGCTTGCATATCCTGCTAGCGCGTTTGTCCGGCCAGGAGGATTTCGCCATCGCCGTGCCCTCGGCCGGGCAGAGCCTCGATGGCAATGAAGGGCTTGTCGGCCATTGCGTGAACCTTTTGCCGATCCGGCTGGCCTCGACGCCTTCAACCGCCCTGCGCGATCACTTCAAGGCCGTGCAGACGCATGTTTCGGATGCTTTCGAACATCGCAGCTACACCTATGGGACACTGGTGCGTCGCCTTGCCATCAAGCCGATGCCCGGTGTGCTGCCGCTGACGCAGGTCCAGTTCAACCTTGAGCGCGTGCCCGAAGCGCTGAGCTTCGGCGGCAGGCGCGCGATGGTGACGCCCAATCCCAAGGCGTTCTCCAATTTCGACCTGTTCTTCAACGTCATTGAACAGCCCGACGGGCTGCGGCTTGATGTCGATTACAACACCGACGTCCTCGATGACGGCACAATCGCGCGCTGGATCGATTGTTTCGGAACCCTGCTGGACGCGCTGGCTGGCAGTGAGGCGGAGACTGTCGGTGCCCTGCCTGTCGTTCCAGCCGATCAAGCGCGCTGGCTGATCGACGATCTCAACCGGACGCAAGCGCTGTTCGACGACCAAACAACCGTCGTAGACATGTTTGCCGAGCAGGTTACGCTCCGGCCAAACAGCATCGCGGTGCGCTACCGCGACCAGGCGCTCACTTATGCCGAACTCGACCAGCGCAGCACGCAGCTGGCACGGCATATCGCGTCCCTGGACCTTGGGACCGGCCAGCGCGTCGCGATAGCGGTCGAGCGATCAGCTGAAATGCTGGTGAGCCTGCTGGCTGTGATGAAGGCGGGCCACACCTATATCCCGCTTGACCCCGCCCACCCGGCCCCGCGTCTGACACAAACAATGGAAATGGCGGCGGTTGCCGCAGTGATCGCCGACAGCGACGATGTGGGGGCATTACGGCCGCAGGAATCGAAGCTCATCCACGTCCATCGCGATATGGCGGCAATATCCGCGCAGGACAAAGAACCGTTACCGCGCTCGGCGCGCGATGGCAGCGCATCGGCCTATATCATCTTCACCTCTGGCTCGACCGGCATTCCTAAAGGTGTCGAGGTTCCGCATCGCGCGCTCACCAACTTCCTTCGATCGATGGCGAAGGAGCCCGGCTTCGGGCCGCAGGATTCCATCGTCGCGCTGACGACCATCTCGTTCGACATCGCGGCGCTGGAGCTTTATCTGCCCCTGATCTGCGGCGGCACCGTGGTCATCGCCGATCGATCCGAGGTCACGGACGGCTTTGCCCTTGTGGACCGGATCAAGGCGAGCGGTGCGAGGGTGCTGCAGGCAACGCCCACTTTGTGGCGCATGCTGCTGGAAGCCGGCTTCGAACCGGATGCATCCATGCGCATGCTGTGCGGCGGCGAAGCGCTGCCGCGCTATCTGGCGGAACGCCTCACCCAGTCCGGCGGCACGCTGTGGAACATGTATGGCCCAACCGAGACGACGATCTGGTCTTCCGTCGATCGTGTCGATGCCAGCCGGCCGATCACCATCGGCCACCCCATCGACAACACGTCGCTGCATATCCTTTCGCCGGAGGGGCAGTTGCAGCCGGTCGGCGCGATCGGGGAGTTGCATATCGGCGGTGTCGGTCTCGCGCATGGCTATCTCAACCAGCCCGATCTGACGGAGAAGAGCTTCCGCTCCATTGCCCTGCCGGGCCATACCATCCAGCGCCTTTACAGCACGGGCGATGTGGGGAAGCGCCTGCCGGATGGTTCGCTCCAGCTGCTCGGGCGACGCGACAATCAGGTCAAATTGCGCGGCTTCCGCATCGAGCTTGGCGATATAGAAGCCGTGCTGCGGAAGGTCAAAGGCATCGCCGATGCGGCCGTGGACGTGAAGGCAAAGGCGACCGGTGATCGTCAGCTGGTCGGCTATTATGTCTGTACGCCGGGCCAGAGCGTGTCCGCTGAAACCCTCGCTACGCAAGCTGCTGCCAAGCTGCCGGCCTACATGTTGCCGAGTGCGTGGGTGCAGCTTGAGGCCCTGCCGGAAACCGCCAACGGCAAGCTTGATCGCAAGGCGTTGCCCCTGCCCGGCTTGGCGGTATCAGCGGCGCCGACTGCATTGCAGGGTCCGACAACACAACTGGAACACGAGCTCGCCGAAATCTGGAAGAACGTGTTGGGCATCCCCGAGGTGGATGTACGCCACAACATCTTTTCGCTGGGCGCCGATTCCCTTTCGGTGTTCCGCATTGCTGCCCGGATGATGGAGGCAGGCCTCGGTCTTGACGCGCGCGATCTCCTCAAGTTCCCGACGATCCGCGACCTCGCCCGCCACGCTGCCCAGGCGAAACCCGGCGTAGGTTCCGGTTCGGCCACCAGCCTCAAAGATTTCCGCAATGGCGCCAGGCGCGCTGCAAGGAGGGTCGCATGAACCAACATTCCCTTGGCGCGCGACCCCTGCCGCTTCCGAGTGTCGTTGATCGCTTTCCTTGCACGCAGTCGCAGCAGCGCTTCTGGCTGCTCGAACAGATGGCGCCCGGCAACACCTCCGCCAATGTCGCCTTGTGCTGGGAATTACGCGGGAGCTTTCAGGCGGAAACCATCGAAAAAGCGTTCCGCCAAGTGAACGACCGGCATGAGATCCTGCGCACCCGCTTTGTGGAAGAAGACTCCGTGCCACTGCAGGAAGTCGTCGATCACTGCGACTTCAAGCTCTCCGTCGTCGATCTTCGCACCGTCCCCACGGATCAGTTGGAAAAGCGGGTCGCATCCATCAGCAAAGAGGAGGCCCGTATCTCCTTCGATCTGTCGCGGGCATGCCTCCTTCGCGCCACCTTGCTCCAGCTTGCCGCAGACCGTGCCTATCTGCTGATTACCGTCCATCATCTGTGCTTCGACGGCATGTCGATCCGCGTCCTTGGTCGCGAGATCGGCGAGATCCTCGATGCGGCGGACAACAACCGTGCACCCGAACTGCCGGAGCTTGCGCTTCAATATGGCGACTTTGCCCTGTGGGAGGAGGCACATCGGCAATCGGCGGATTTCGAGACCGAGCGATCATATTGGCGCGACAGGCTGGCCGACGCGCCGTATTTCGAATTGCCGACGGACAAGCCGCGCGATCTGGCGCGGAGCCATGCCGGCGCAGCTGTCTCGATGCTGTTGTCCAAAGACACCTCCAACCGCATCGACGCTCTTTCCCGCAGCGAAGGGGTCAGCGTCTTCAGCCTGTCGGCGGCGATCCTGGCCGCCGTGCTTCATCGCTGGACGGGCAAGACCGACATCGCCATCGGAACGCAGATCGCCGGCCGTGATGAGACCGACCTCGAGACGCTTCTTGGCGTCTTCATCAACAACATCGTCCTTCGCTTCGCAGTTGAGCCCGACGCCGGCTTTCAATCCCATTTGGCCGCTGCGAACGGGATAGTTAGGGATGCGCTGGTTCATCAGCATATGCCCTTCAACACGCTGGTGGAGATGCTCAATCCGCCGCGCGATCCTGCACGCACGCCGCTGTTTTCGGTCAACATGATCGTGCAGAGGGCGTTCATGGAGGATCATCGCTACAAGCACTTCGAAATGCTTGGCCGCCCCTCTTCCACGCCTGGTGCGCTATTTGATCTCAATTTTATGATGATCGGGCGGCCGGACGGCTGGCGGGCAACCATCGAATACAATCCGGATCTTTTCGACGCCACCACGGCAGACCGGCTTCTTGCCGACTGGACGGGGGCGATCGAGACGCTGACAGCCCATCCGGCACGCGCGATCGCGGCGCTTCCCATCACCTTCCCGGCTGCCGCAACTGCTGTCGACCAGCCTGGTCCGGCGACGATTGAGGCGCTGCTCCTCGAACACGCGGCGGTTGCCGCCGTGAAGGCCGTTGATCCGAGCAACGGGGCCTACCGGCTTCTTGTGGTGCCTGACCCCTCCTGCACGCAGCCGCTCGAAACATTGCCGACGACACTCCTCGACCATCTATCGAAGACCGCGCCGGCTTTATCCCGGCCAATCTCGATCAGCTTGGTCATGCAATTGCCCGGCGACGTCGGCAAAAGCCTTCAAGCTAGGCCAGCCAAGGGCGACGCCGAAACTGCCACGAATGCTCATCACGACGCGCTTGAAGCCGTGGTCAGCGAACTGTGGCGCGAGCTTCTTGGGCTTTCGGACGTGGATCGCACTGCCAACTTCTTCGATCTTGGCGGGCACTCGTTATTGGCTGTCCGCCTGATCGCAAAGCTGCGCGAGCGCTTGAACGTCAAGCTGACCACCACGGCCCTTTACCGCGCGCCGACGATCGAGAAGCTCACAGCCGAGCTGGCGGCGTTCGCGCCCATCAACGCTGTCATCCCGGAAGAAGACACCCGCATCCACGACATCAATCCGGATGCACCGGGCATTCCGATCATCTCGATCAACAACTATTCGACGATCTACGCCATCTCCAAGCATTTCAGCACGCCGCGGCGCTGCATCAGCGTGCGGTTGGTCGATCCGGACGCGCCTTTCGAGCCCGATAACAAGAGCTTCGAGCAGATCGCCGACGCCTATGTCGAACTGGTCAAGCGCGTGCAGCCTAGAGGCCCCTATGCCCTCTTCGGCGTTTGCGTTCATGGCAATATCGCGCTGGAAATCGCACGCCGACTGATTGCCGGCGGCGACGAGGTGGCGGGGCTGTTTATCAAAGATGTCTGGGCGCCGGCCTATTCGGCCCATGTGCGAGACAACCGCAAGATCCGCCTGCTCAACAAGGTCCACGACGGTCTCCTGAGGCTTCGCAGATGGCGACGTGGGGAGTTGTCGATGTTCGACGTGCTCAGATATTATCCCATTATCCGATCGCGACGCCTGTTCCTGGTGATGGAGCGTTTCTTCGGGAACACGCTGGAAATGGAAACACGCCTGCTATCCACGACCTCGCAGGGTGCCTTTGTTTCCTACCTGGCTGCGGCCAGGAACCGGTACATGCCTGAAACCTATCCCGGCGATGTGGTGATGTTCAAGACAAACGAGTCGCCTGCCGGCCGCGACTTCGACAAGAGCCTGGGCTGGAAGGCTGTTGTTTCAGGCAGGTTCGACATTGCCGAGCTTGAGGAGATCGTGGTGTCGCGGGGCGTTGAGATCGGCACGGCCGAAGCGGCGGCCCGGATCGAAGCGACTTTGCAGCAAGCGGAGGGCGGCGGGGCTTGAGAACAAGCCCGCCGCCATCGACGCCGACCGAGGCACGATCGCTGCCTTATGCCCGGCCTCAGCACGATAAGGATGGATCAGTCCAGCGCCGAGAACCAGCCATTGGCGATCGCATAGCGCACGATGGCCGAACGCGTGCCGAGGCCGAGCTTTTCGGCCGCGCGCAGTTTGTAAGTCTCGACCGACTTTGGACTGAGGTTGAACTCGGCGGCGATCTCCTTGATCCCGTAGCCGAGTGCCGTCAGCCGCAGCGTATCGAGTTCCCTCGTGCTGACTTTCGGATGTGCAGGATGCGGCGCAATCCTAATGCCCTGGTTCGCCGAACTGCGTCCGAGTGTCCGGCTCAGCAGCACCGGATCGACGTAAGTGCCGCCGGCCCTGACGGAGCGAATAGCCGGTACAATCAGGCGCGGATCGGAACTCTTCAAGATAAAGCCGCCCACCTGCATCTGCAGGGCGTTGCGGAGGGTTTCCTGATCCGTGTGCATGCTGTGAAGCAGCACTTTCACGGTCGGGAAGCGGCTCATTAGCCTGGCGATCCAGCTCAAGCCTTGATCCTGCTCAAGGGTGATGTCGAGGATCGCGACGGAGGCACGCGGATCGGCGAAATGCGTTGCCGCGCTGTCCGCCGTTCTTGCCGATCCGATCAGCGTCAGATCGGGCTCGCTGGCCATGAGGGCCGAGAGGCCAGCGATGATACTGGGGTGGTCGTCCACAATGAAGACGCCCGTGCTTGCCGCATCTTTTTCCATCACCACCTCGCATCGGGGATGTGGATGAGCATGCGCGCTCCCCGCGGGTGATTGGGCTCGATCTGCAAATTGCCTTTCAACTCCGCGAGGCGCTCGCGCACGCAGTGCAGACCCAGATGTCGGCCGCTGCGGTCGTAAGCCTTTTCGAGATCGATGCCGTTCCCGTCATCGCTGAACGTGATCTCCAACGTGCCGATCGCGGACTGATGCAGACGAACCAGCACATGGGTCGAGCTCGGCGCGTGCTTGGCGACGTTGGTCAGCAATTCGCCGATCACGGCCGTGATAAGGTCAGCGCAATGGCTCCCGACATCAACATGCGGTGTGTTCAGCTCAACGAGTGTTGGAATTTGCGTGACCTGAGACCAGGTCTGCATCTGGTTGCTGATGACTTCAACGAGCCCCCGGTGCTGAATGCACCGCATGTCGCAGGCCAGACCCCGTAAGGTGCCGTTGAGGGTGTCGAGCCGCTTTCGCAGCGTCGCAATCTTCAGCCGGTCGGTCGGATCGTTCTCGACAGCAAACAATTCGTAGCTGAAGGCCGTGAGGTCCCAACCGACCCGGTCGTGCAACTCTCGCGACAGGTGCAGGCGCGCGCTGAGGTATGCATCCGCCCACGCGCCATTATCACTTACGCTAACCTTCTCCTGATCTTCGATAAACATGATATTATTCCCCACATCGCCAAATCTCCTTTGTCCCCGAAGTAAACCTATTATTAATGACACTAATGCGCCATAGCTCCTCGGGCCTAAACCATAGGTGGGAATTTGGCGCCTGCTGCGGCCGATGTAGTCCATCCCGCGCGAGAAGAACTAGCCCTTCGTTGCGTTACCACGCGTGGAGCCACCTGTTCGAAGCGCAAGGCGGCGTTAGATCGGCGTTAACCTTGATTTGGCACCATCAGGTGCGAAACAGGACAACAAGGGCGAGACCTTGGGACGTTTGCTGATGCAACAAACATCCGGGCCTGGATCACGAACCCGGTGGACGGCAAGCGGCGCGTTCTATCGCAGGCTTGCGATCATCCTCGCCCTTCTGTTCTGGGGTGGCGTTGGGATAGCGATCTACGCGTACGTCTAGTCCGTTCTTTTTAGACCGTTGGCTGTACCAGCCTCAGCATGAACCGCGGCCGGTCCACGCAACGCCGGCAGTTTTCAACAGGATAAAGATGTCGAGCACGAGGTTGTGTTCGCGAACATACTGCACATCCAGCCGCACGCGCTCCTCATAGGTCGTATCGCTGCGTCCGCTAATTTGCCAAAGACCTGTCAGGCCGGGCCGCACCTGGGCATAGAAGGTAAAGTCGTCATCGTAGCGGGAGATCTCGTCGGTAACGATCGGCCGGGGGCCCACCAGACTCATCTCGCCGCGCAAGACGTTCCAAAGCTGCGGCAGTTCATCGAGACTGGACTTCCTGAGCATCGCACCCAACCGGGTGACGCGGGGGTCACGATGCAGCTTGTGGAAGGCGGCCCACTCCGACCGAGCCGCCTCGCTTGCTTCCAGATGGCAGCGCAGGAGGTGCTCGGCATTCCTCGCCATGGTGCGAAACTTGTAGCAGCGGAACATCTTGCCGCCGCGCCCTACCCGCATCTGCGAAAACAGCACAGGTGTCCCTTCCGTTACCGCCAGAGCGATGAAGATCAGGAGGAAAACCGGTAGGAAGAACAGCAGCAACATGCTTGCGCCCACAACGTCGAGCAGACGTTTTGAGGCTTCTGATGTAAGAACGGTGTGCGGCCAACCCGCATCGCCTGCGTCGACCAACACCCTCACGCCGTCGTCGATAACACGGCCTGGCAGATCCACGACAATGGCCGGCCCGCTTGCCTGCCGCATGGTTGCAGACAGGTCGATCAATCTATCGTCTTTTTCTGCGAGGCTCATGGTTCTGATCCAGAACTGTCACACGGCGGCTGCGAATGGCGAACGCAGCAGGAGCTGGTCGCCGGGTTGAAGGTTTTTCAGGTTGAGGCGGATGGCGATATGCGTGGCGAAGGCGGGAACTGTTCCGTCGCGCCATTCGTCTTCACGCGTGTCCAGGGTCGAACCGGCAAGGGTTCGCCATTCCACGAGATCGCTCGCCGCGATCGGAAGCGGCTTTTTCGCCACCACATAGGAAAGCGGCTCGCCGTTTCCGCTGGTCTGCGATGGGTCGCAAAACAGGATGTCGAGCAGCAGGTCATCGGTCGGCGGCCGTTCACCGATGGTCGTGACGGTCCGTTCCAGCCTGAGATCGAGCGACCATGAGAGCCGCATTCCCGGGAGTGCCCGCGCGATCAGCCAACAAGCGGCATCGCCTCCGTTCCCTGTTCCTGGCGTAAGCGCGACAACCCCGGCTTCGCTGTGCCGGGACAGGCAGTCGCGTTGCTCCACTTCATCGCGGCCGACCAGTCGGATCGGCAGGTTTGCAAGGTCTTCGAACGCCGCTGTCGGTCCAAACAGGTTGCTGGCCGGATCGCGAGTCACGATGGGTGCGATGAACTTGCGCGCATCCCCTGCGATGTCCTGCAGGATGACCTTTCCATCGCCGCTGCCGAATATGCCGGTAGCGGTTCTCAAGTTGTAGCAGCTGGCGCGCGTTAAACGAAACGTCGCCAGACGTGAGCGGCATAGAACGATGTGATCGGCCTGATTGCCGTCTTCGAAGTCGCGGCCGCTCACCATCATCGTGCCGCCTTCGATGGTAACCAGCCCCGCACCGATATCGAACAGGAGTTGGTCCTTGCACAGAAGGCGGCCGGTTTCGAAATGGCAGCCGGAGGCATGCACTTTACCGGCGCCGACATAAAACTGATCGCAGAAATTGACGGATGTTCCGAACAGGTTCAGCTCCGCGCCGCCGTTCCAGATGCCGATGCGGCCGGCGCCAATCGCGCAACCGAAGAAGCTGATATTCTCGCCGGCATCCTCCGTGCCGCCGAGCACATGTACGCCGATCTCGCCGACGAAGCGGCAGCTGTCGAACTGCGCGAGATAGCAGCGGTCCGCCAAAACGAGCGCGGTGCCGAAACCTTCCACCATGACATCACGCATTGCGAGCCTGCTTGCGCGACTGTCGATGGTGGTCTGGAAGCGGATGCCTTCGAGGCCGTTGTCCACGCCGGCCGTTCCTGGACCGCGCAGTCTCAGACCAGTGATCCAGCGGTGGCCGTATTGCGCGCCGTCCTCTCGGCAGCGGATCAGCAGGCATTCGCGCGGGTCTGATTGCGTCAGTCGAAAATCTTCGATCGCTGCGTCGCTGTTGCAGGACAGCCTCAGCCTGCAAGGCGCATCCGGAGCATCGAACTCGAAGGCATAGATGCCCGCTGCCGAGAGAACCCACTTGAACAAGGGGGCCTCCTGCCCTTCGGGCGAGATCTGAATGCGCAGGAAGGGGTTGTTGGGGTCGCCCTGCAGCAAGGCCAGATCGACTTCCATGCGACAGCGTTTGCCTGGTTGGACCTGCAACGGCAGGGTCAGCTCTTCGGTCTCAGCGCCGACATGATGAAGACGCTCATCCCTCTTCATCCAGGATCCGGCGGCTACGGCCACGAGACCCGTCAGCGCAACGATGTCGCGTGTTTGAACGTCCTTGCGCTGTGAGAAATCCAGCACCGCGCCGGAAGCCGTCAACGCGCACAGTGTCGGGTCCAGTTCGATGCGCGATCGGCAGCTGTAGGTTCGGCTGCCGAGATCGACCTGCCCGCCGCGAACATCCGATACGAAGGTGATGGCGCGCTGGATCGTGCGCGCATGGTCGGCGCCAGCTTCCAGTGGACCAAACCAGCCCGGCCGCACGCTTGCGCCGTCATAATCAGCCCGAACCCAGTATCCACCGCGCCCGGTCGCGTCGGCTACATGCACATGGCCGTCATCGGGTACGGCATCTTCTGTTTGCGGGCGCCATACGAAAAGGCCCCCGCCGCTGTCTTCAGGCCTTTCAAGCCCTTCGGCGTAAGCCAGATGGGTAGCAGTCTGGATATGCGCCAGCTGCCGCACCGTGCGGACGGGAACAATGGGAAGCGAAGGCGCTTCACCCTCTTCGCCGTCTGCAGCCTTAGCCGCCGAGACCGTCATGAATGCTGCGAGACCAAGGCTGCCGGCGCCACCGCAAAGCAGCTTGCGCCGGGGCAGTGTCCAGGTGTCTGTTGTTTGTGCCGAGTGGACAGCTGCGTCTTGGTCACTCATGCGAGCGCCTCCGACCTTGAAGCGTTGGCAAAGGCGGGACGGATGGTGAGAGGGACGTCAAATGACTGCCTGATGGCTGCGCGATGTGGCGCGAAAGATGCGGCCGCGATCCCACCGGCCATGACATAGACGAACAGTCCGATGTCGAAGACTGCACCAACGATGCTTTCGGCGATCAGGGCACCAACCAGTCCGCAACGCAGCGCTGTAACGAAGCGCCTATCCTCTGCGGAAAGCGTTCGTTCCAGCCGCATCCACAAAAGCGAGGCTACGAAACCGGCGAAAAGGATGAAGCCGGGCAATCCGACATTCGATAGGAGAACCAGAAGAAAGCTGGAGGCCCGCGCGCCGCCGATCCCGACTCCTAGACCATAAGAATCGAGGAAGTTCTGGAAGGCGACCTCGTTCCACATCATGCGCTCACGGCCCGATGCGTCGGAAATCTTGCCGACAACGGTCTCTTCGAAAAACTCCTGAACGCGGTCTGCGATGGAAGGCGCCAGCAGCAGGAGAAGCATCAGAAAGGCCAGCCCGAGCACGGCTATGGAAAACAGCGCGATCGGTCGCCGGATCGGCCTTCCAACAAAAGGACCACCGAACTCGTAAAGCACGAGAGCCAACAAGAAGACGGCCAGTCCGACATAGGCGGTACCGGATGTCGAAGCGAGGAGGAGAACCAGCATCGCTACGGCGAAACAGCCGGTCACGCGGGGTCGCTGACGGTCCAGCCAGAGACTGACCGATATGGCGAACAAAACAAGGCTGAAGCAGGCGAAGGCCGAGGCCTCGGAAAACGACCCGGTGATGCGCTTGAGGCCGCCCTTTTCGGCGTCCGTCAACAGCGCGTAGTTCGCGGTGCGAATGAAGCCGAGAAGAAAGGCTGTTCCTGTCTGATAGGTCAGCACGTCGACAATCCCGAGCAGGACATGCAGGCCGAGAACGAGGTAGATCGCCCGCCTGAGGTGACGCATGCCATCCGGTAGCCTTGTCAGGGCGAAGGTTGCCATGAAAGTCGCCACGCCGCCGAGAAAGTAGATCAGCTGGCTCAGATACATCGAGTTGTTTTCAAGCGGGCGCAGTTGGAGCGCGGCTTTCCCGTCTGGATCGCGGACGATGGAGATGGTGTCGGTGATGCCCGCCATCATTCGGGGGAAGAACAGCGCTGAAACGACGGCATAGATCGCCAGCAACAGCAGCCAGAAACCGGGACTTGGTGGCATCAGTGATTGCAGAACCGGCGCCGGGCCGACGCGGCGAACTGCTCGCGCCATGTAGAACAGCAGGAAGAGGTTGGCGCAGATAACAGACAATCCGCCAACCGATGTCAGGTTGAGGGCCGCGGCTGTTCTGAGAATCGAAAGCACCGCAATCGAGCCGATCGCGAGACCTACCGGCATGAACAGGCTTGCGAACCCGAGAACAAGCGTGAAGGCGCCAATGGCGGTAAGGCTCATGATGCAAATCCTTCCTGCATCATCGGCGGACGGGCCGTTCCGCCTGCCTCCACCAGACAGACGCGATAGCGATCCATCAGCTGGTCGCACCAGGCGCTCTCGCTCTGCGTCAGTTCCTTCGCCTGTGATCGTGCTTGCCCTGACATGCGCTCAATCAAGGCATCGTTATCCGCGAGCCCGCGCATGGTGGCTGCGAGCGCTGCAACGGAACCGGTGGTAAAGGTGAGGCCGAAGCCACCCTGCACTGCTTCTTCCGCAATGTTGGCCTGATCATTGATAATGATCGGCAAACCGCTTCCAGCTGCTTCCACGGCAGCCATCCCGAATGGCTCCGGTCCGCGCGATGGAACGACAACCGCTCGCGCATCAACAAGCAGCGCTCCGATCTCGCTTTTGGCACGCCATCCAAGGACTTCGACCTCGGGATAGTGCGTGCGCAGCAGATCGCGGCCAGGCCCGTCACCGATGATCGCCAGATGGACCCCCGCCAAGCGTGCTGCCGCTGCTGCGTCCTCGAACCCTTTTTCGGGGTTGAGGCGCGAGATCATGTAGAACTTTGCGAAGCGCTGCGGTGAAAGGTCTTCGCGCGTGAACGGCTCGGCAGGATTGCGGATCAGATGTACCTGCGAAGCCGGCAAGCCTGCACGCAGGAACGTCGCGCGCATGTTGGGATGGATGGTGATGACCTGGCTCGACCCCGCCGCCACATCAAACAGCGCCTGCCTCACGCTCTGGCGCGACGAACGCCACAGTTTCTGGCCATAGGACCGCTTGTCGCAATGCGTCAGCAGGCATGCCGGCGACAAGGCGGTTCGTTGGCAGGCATGGGCGCTCCGGAAGTTGTATTGCAGCCCATTGGGACAGGTAAGGAAATAGTCGTGCGCATGGATCAGCATACGATCGGCCACCGGCTTCAATGCATGGAAAATCGCCGGCGACAGGATCCGAGACCACGTATGCAGATGATAAACGAGGCCGGGCTGGTCGTTCTCGGCGATCCAGGCGCGCATCATGCGAAATGCAGAAAGGTTATAAAGGCCGGTCAAGAGCGACCGGGCACGGCCCCGTTCAAGCAGCGGCGCCGATCCCAGGCTCACCACCCTGACGCCAAGTGCCTCAAGTTCGGCGCGCCCTTCGCCGGCGTCTCCCGTAACAAAGGTGACCGGTACGTCGCGCTCGCGCAGCAGTCGAGCCGACAGCAAGGCAAGGCTGGTCGCACCGCCTGCGGCGCGGGACAGATCGTTGATGATCACAACGCCGGTCAGCATGGCAGCTAATCCAGATCCAGAATGCGCATGGGAGACAGGCGCCCGGCGAGAAGTTCGCTCAGCCCGATCAGATTGCCCTTCAGCCGCCCGCGACGATCCACCCAGGGTTCGGGTCGGAAACTGCGGACGAGGTTCGCAATCAGGTTCCGCGCGACGCGCGTCACCGTACGGCGGGCCGTCATCCGGTTCTTGCGCCAGAGATAGATGGGGTTGGCGACCTGCGAATAGCCGAACTTGATGCCGGGTGTTCGTCCGCTCTTGGTGCCGAGATGCACGCCGCGAAGCGCGGAGCTGCGAACGATCCGCCCACAACGCGCAACGGCGCGGCTGAACTCGACGTCTTCCAGCCAGCTATACAGGGGAAGATTGGCGTCGAACCGAGCGCCCTGCTCCAGGATCGGGCGCAAACGCAACAGCATGTTGCAACCGTAAACGTTGTAAACGTCTTGCAGGGCGCCGATCCGAGATGCCCTGCCCGACCGTTGATCGTCATCAAGCACGTGGATGGCTTCAGTCAGAGGAACGCCGGAATTCTTGATGCCGTCCTTCAGCACGGTTCCCGTGGCGAGAACGACCTCGGGATGGTCATTTGCGAGCGAGATCGCCTGCTCCACAAAAGTCGTTGCGGGCACGAAGTCGTCATCGAGAAAAAGAAGGAGGCTTGCCTCAGGCCAATGCGCTTCCAGAAGATCGAGGATCGCATTGCGCTGCAGCGCCAGGCCTTTCACACCATGCAGGACCACAACAGGAAATGGCGCACGCGCCAGCGCATACTTGTCGACATCATCCACAGCCGTCCCGCAAACCACCGCGAGATCCGGGTAGGTCGACTGATGATCGAGCCGCGCAAACACCTCAGACAGCAGGTCGCGCCGACCTGCGGTTGCGATGCCGAGCACAAGAAACGGCTGCTCCGGCTTCCTCATCCAGGCGTTGTGGTATCTATCCAACGGACGAACCCTCCAAGGCGCCATCGATCATCACGGCGCGGAAGCGCGTCGGTGAGCCGGCAAGTGACGCAAGCGCGCCGGCAATATCTGCGACCGGCGTGCGGAGGTAACGGCAGCTGATCAGCAGGCCATCCAGCCCAGCGCATATGGCTCTGGCATCAGGCGCTTCCTTGAGCGGTGGCAGATCGACGATGATGACATCGTAAATGCCAGCGGCTTCGCGCAGCGCGAGTTTCAGATATGTCGGCACGCGATGCGCATCCTTACCGGTCAGGTCGGCAAGGCTGACGAACCGGATGCCGTCCCCGGTTTCCGTGACGGAGCGGCCGATGACAGAACGTTCCTCGCCCTCTCCGTCCTCAACGCTCTCCATCTCTTGCGTCAAACCAGAATGCAGTCGGTCCGCGTCGACAAGCAGCGTTGATGCACCGCCCGCGGCATAAAGCAGAGCCAGGTTGCTCGAGATCTGTGCGCGGCCGGCGTCGTGGTTCACAGATGTGATGCCAAGAACCATCGGCCGCTTTTCGTTCAGCGCAATATCGAGCGAGGTCTTTGCTTCTGCGAGCGCACGAGAAAATTCGGATTGCGGTGCCGCTAACACAGCGCGGAAGGCATCCTCTTCGAGCTCCCTCCCACGCATCCATGCGCGCAACGCGGCCAGTCGGCCGGGTCGGGGAAGCACGGCAAGGCACGGCACGCCTGTACGGCTTTCGATCTGCCGACGCGACGTGACCCCCGGTGCGAGCGCACGTCGCATGAGCGCAGCACCGACGCCCAAAACGGCCCCGAGCACGACGCCCAGGCTGACGATCAGCGTGGTTTTCGGCTGGCTCGGCGTGAAAGGTTGCACTGCGGGCGTGACGATGCGGGCATCCGAGACGGGGAAAGACTCCCGCTGCACGGTCTGCGTGAAATGTTGCAGCATGAGTTCGTACATGCGCCGGAAGGTAGATGCGCGGCTTTCCAACTCAGCCAGCCTCACATATTGAACACTGGCTTCGCCCGCCTGATCGAGCATCTGCTCGAGCGTGTCATCGGTGCTCAAACGGTTGCGCTCGGCGGTGTCGAGTTCGAGCTTGTAGGTGGTGCGCAAACGCGTCAGCTCGCTGCGCATTTCTTCGCGGATCTGCTCGATCTCGGCGGCAACGGCGGACGGTGCTGCGCCATCTGGCCCGTAACGCGCCGACAGATCGGCTTGCCGGATGCGCGCATCGAGAAGGCGTTGGCGCAGCGTGGTCAGCACCGGCGTTTCGCCGATATCGGCATCCATGGTCTCGCTGATTGCGCCCGATCGCAGGATCGCATCCACGGCGTCGAGCCGTGCCTTCAGCCGTGAAGACTCGCCGCGTGCAGCCTGCAACTGCGTGCTTGTATCGCGCAGTTCGCGGTCGGCCAGCGGACCATCCGTGCGGGACGTGAACAAACGCTGCGAGGTTCTGAACTGTTCGACGGCCGCAGCGGCCTGATTGGCTTGCGTGCCCAGCTCGTCGAGGCGGCCTTCCAGCCATTTGGCGCCGCGTCGCGCGGCTTCGGCCTTGGAGTCGACCTTGGCGGCGATGTAGGCATCGACGATCGCGTTGGTGATCTGCGCAGCCCGCGCAGCCGAGGACGAGGAATACGAGATCTCGAGCACATAGGACTGACCAAGACGGCGCACGCCGAGACGGGCGGCATAGGCGCCCATGGCGCCGCGCAGCCGCGCATCCACTTCGTTGCCCTCGATCGAAGGCATATCCTCGAAGGCCGCCTTGATTGACCGACGGATCCTCGTCAAAAGACCGGGTTCGGCATTGTACTCCGCCTCGTTCACCAGCCCGAGCTTTTCGATCACGGCCAAAGCGATGGAGCGCGATTTGACCAGCTCGACCTCGCTGTCGACACGCGCGGACTCCATGGCCAGCGACACGGAATCCGCTTCCTGCAAAACGAGACGCGACTGGGACGTGTCGATGATGAGCCGGGCTTCGGCCGTGTAGGTCGGCAGAGCGGTTGCCGCATAGGCCACGCTGAGTACGGTGAAGGTCACCACGCAAAGGCCGATGATCAGCCACTCCTTGCGGATGAAGTCGACGACGTCGCGCAACGAGACGTGCTCCGCCTCAGTTAACGGCTGGGCTGGCATTCCGAGCGTTGGCTGAAGCGTGACGGGGATCATTCCTGACCTCCCGCAACATCCGTTTGATTATCCAGTGCTGGTGCAGCGGGCACCGCAAAGGGCTGTGTCGTGATGGCGCCGACGCTTGCCTCGACGGGGGGCATTTCCACGATTTCCACGACGTCGTCGGCCATGACCGGCGTGTCGGCCGATGCCGTCAGACGGACCGTCTTGCCTTCGACGGTGCGGGCGATGGTCATCTTGAAGTTGGATTGCTGGTTGAGGAAAGCTTCGATGCTGCCGCGCGCTGCAATCGAGCTGGCCTCGAACACAAGCCGCTCGGCCGTCAGGCGGCGTTCGCCGAGCTGGTCGATGGAAGCCTGCGTATCCTGTATGTCGCGGGCGACCTGTAGCCGCTGGTCTTCCACAAGTGCGATCTTGTCGCGTTCGGCGTTTGCGATGCCCTGCCGGGCGCGAACGAGGCTTGTCGCAAGATCGAGCTGCTGCGCCTGGATGTTGCCCAGCACGCGATCCATCTCGAACTGCCGGTTTGCGGGAGCAATACCCTGTTTTACAAGGCCCGTGACACTGGCCAACTCCGATTTGCTGGACTCCAGCTGCCGCTCGAGGACGTGCGTCTTGGCTCCTAAAGTGTCGATTTCCGTCTGCAGCAAGCCTTTTAGCGCGTCGATGGCCGCGACCTGGCGCGCAAGCTTCTCACGACGCGAGCCGAGGATCGCACGCTCTTCTGCCATGATCTGGTTGCCGGTCGCATGGCTGGTGATTGGCTGCGGAAAGGCGATGTCGGCTGCGTCCGCCGCCTCTGCCGACAAGCGCGCACGGCGGGCCAACATGCGGACGATTTCCAGATCGATCGACGTGATGACGCCCATCTGCGTGATGACATCACGCTCAGGACGCTGCGATGTTTCGAATGGTCGCTGTCGTCCGCCCGCAAGACTGATCGCTTTCGTGACATCCATGCCCGGCCGCCAGGGATATTCACCCGGCTTGGAGACGGCACCGCTAACATAGACGGGACGAAACTGCGAAACTTCGACCGAGGCGACCGGAGCCGTCTGCAAACCCGTCGTCTTCTGCATGAGAAGACCGACTTCGCTGCCGAGCTCCTCAGCGCTCTTACCGGCTGCAGGAACGGCGCCGAGCAGAGGCATCGAAATCGTACCCGCTTCGGAAACCGTATAATCACCGTCAAGCGCTTCCCAGGTCTGGTAGGTGCCTTTCGCGGCAATCCATTCCAGCACACGGATGCGCAGCTTGTCCTGTGGCCCCAGCCGATACCCGTCTGCCAGCGCGGGCGCGGACACGATGCCGGAAAAACAAAGAAGCGCCGCAGCGTAGACGGCCGGTCGATGACAAGCCGCGACCAACGCCCCGCCCAAGACTTGCCGCTTCAACGGCGCTGAAATCGCAACCATGCCGGACCATCTCACACTGGGTCCCAGGCAGCGCGCACGTCTCGCATTTCCGTTTGAAGCGGAATTACACCTCGCGAACATCAACGCCTGGGAACATCAACCCGGACACAGAATGACAAACAACGATGGTGCGGAAGCGCAGTATAAGCGCTGCAATCTGACAGGAAAAACCTGACAGCACTGCGCATTTGCCTTCTTTCATTTGGGTCATGGCCGATTGAAGATGCCAACAATTCAGCCACGGCAATGTGTTCTGCCGTGGCGATGTGTCCGCCCTTTGCGGGCAATTTGGAACCTTAGTCCAACCACGCATGGATACGTCCAGTCACGGCGCGCGCCGCCGCTTGACCTGCGCAACCGTGCCATGTCGCATCAGGGGCGCACCGAGGAAATCGGCGCGATTGCATGTTCATGACAAGCGCTGCTTTCCTGCGGCTTCTGAAACGTCTGGGCACAGGCGATAGCCTGTATTTCATATCGGCCCGGACCTTCATGCAGGTCAGCCAGTTCGTCATCTTCATCGTGGCGGCCCGCGTGCTGGCTCCCGCGCAGTTCGGCATGTTCGCGCTCGGATCGGCTGTGGCGATCCTTCTGGCGAAACTCGGCGAAGCCGGCTGGCGGGAATATGTCCTGTCGTCGCGCAGTCCTAGCGCCGTGGCATCTGCTACCACGGCCGCCCTGATCAGCGGGCTTGTCTCCACGTCCATATGCTTCGGCGCCGCGACCGTGGCCGCTTCCTTTTTCGCGGCAAGCGAGATGGGCTGGTTGCTGGGTTTCTTTGCATTATGGCTGCTGCCCGCGGGCATCAGCTCCGTGCAGTCGGGCGTGATGATCCGAGGCGGACGGGTCCGGGCGCTTTCGATCGTTCAGATGCTCGGCGAGTTGATCGGGCTCGCCTGTTCGCTCGCGAGTTTGAACGCAGGTTTTGGCCTCCTGTCGCTCGTTTACGGACGACTTGCGTGCCAGATCTTCAGCCTGCTGGCCTTTGTCTCGCTCATTGGCGCGCCGCGCCCGGTCCGGCTGGATAGAGCAACAGCATGGGAACTTGTCGATTTCTCGCGTCAGATCCTGGCCACCCGGCTGATCGCCTTCTTCCGGTCTTATGGCGCGACCTTCATCATTGGTTTCCTGCTCGGTTCGGCGAGCACCGGCCTTTTTCGCGCAGCCGAGCGGCTCGTCGTTTCCCTTTCGGAGGTTCTGGCAGAAACCGTTCAGGTCATTGCCTGGAAGAACTGCAGCCGCTCCCTGACGCAAACCGATGAGCGCGGCGCGCAGCAGCGGTTTCTCGCCCGCGAGGCCGAATACATCCACCCCATCCTGCTCGCGACCTCAGCTCCGATATTTCTTGGACTGGCGCTGGTTTCAGGCAATGTGATCGAGGTGGTGCTCGGCCCAGCCTGGACGCCGGCCGCAGCCGTGGCCTCTCTTATCGCCATCCGTCAGCTGCTGCTGATGCCAGGCTTTGTCACCGAGCCGCTTTTGGCGACCATGGGCGAAGTGCGGCGCATGCCTCCGGTCTCCCTGTTCAACGCCATTCTGGCTCTGGTGCTGGTGCTGGTCTGCGCGCCGTTCGGCATCCTTGCCGTGGCGGTCGGACAATGCCTTGCGGCTGCGGTTTCTTTAGCCTTCCAGGTGCGGCTGCAAAGCCGCTATGCCGGAGTCGCATTCGACCGCGTCCTTCGCCGCGCCTTTCCCATTGTGCCAGCCTTGGTCGCCATGGCGGTAGCGGTCACTTCCGCGCAAGCGATCGCAACGGAGGAGAATTGGGCGCTATGGCCCGTTCTGGCGCTGCAGATCATGTCAGGCGCTATCGCCTATACCGGCACGCTGCTCATTGTTGAGCGCCTGACCAGCCACGAGCGAAGCCTCCTTTATCGTCCGGTGACAGCATGAGCGTCATCGAAGCCAGGACCCCACGCGAGGCTGAGTGGAGGCAGGTTCCGTCGGCTTCTTTTGGACAGGCGGTGGTGCTGCGCTGCTTCAATGTTAAGTACAGCCCCAATCTCGGCGACGGCATCCTGTCCGAATGCCTGGAAGCCGCGCTGATCGCACTTGGCGCCGATCCCGACACACAGTCGATCGATCTTGCAGCACGCACCCGCTTCGGCGACGTCATGACCGGGCGAAGCGGCGCGCTGAAAGTGCTGGACAGTCTGCCGGACGCCTTGCGACGCAAAGCCGTGCGGCTGCCGCTCGCACTCAGCGCATCGATGAAATGGCGGCCGCACTATGCCGAAGGGCTGGAAGGCGCGAGCGGCGTCGTGATCGGCGGCGGCAACCTCATCTCGGACATCGACCTCAACTTCCCGACCAAACTCCCACTCGCCATTGCCGAAGCGGAACGCCGCAACCTTCCCGTGGCGATCTATGCCTGCGGTGCCGGCTGCGATTTCAGCGAGGCCGGCTTGCGGCGTTTGCGGCGCGCCTTCGCCAGCCCGGCGCTTCGCGCGGTCTTCGTGCGCGATCAGGATTCAAAGACGGTTTGGGACAAGCTCCTGGCGCCAGCGACTGGCCACATCGCGCAGGTCGTGCGCGATCCCGGCCTGTTGGCGAGCGAGGTCTATGATGCGCGCTCGCCTCGACAAAAGGCGAACAGTCGCCCGATTGCCGGCCTTGGCATCATCAGCCCCATCGCCATCCGCTACCATTCCGATAAGGCACCTTCACCGCGCGCGCTCGAAGAGTGGTTTGTGGAAGCGGCCTCCGGGCTGGTTAGACTGGGCTTTTCGGTCCGTGTCTTCACCAATGGCAGCCCGGAAGACGTCGCCTTTGCCGCGCGCCTGCGACCCCGTCTGGCCTCGCTCGGAAGCTCTGCCGACATCAGCTTTTTCGACCAGCGCACGCCACGCGAGTTGTGCCGACACATTGCCGGTTTCGACGTGATGCTGGCCCATCGCATGCATGCGGTGATCGCCGCTTACTCCTATGGCGTTCCCGCTATCGCACTGGAATGGGACCGCAAGCTGCGCTCCTTCATGGCTTCGGTCGGCCGCGAACAATGGCTGGCGGATCCCTTGTCGATTGATGGACCGCGATGCGCCGAGCTCGCGATGCTGGCCCATGCAGAAGGGATCCCCGACGCCGAACGCTGCGCTGTCATCGCGGAAGCCAGGGCCGACGTCGCCAAGCTCTGGCAAGTCTTTGCACCGGGAGCAGCCGCATGACGCTCGCTTCATCCCCGATGCCCCCCACCCCTATCGCGCCGAATGCGAATGCCTTGGCCGGGCTCGCATTCCACCGGTTCAAGACCTGGATGCTGGACCTCGCTTTGCCATTCTGGTCCACCACTGGCCTGTCGCCGGATGGCGGCGTGGTGGAATGCCTTTCGCTCGACGGTCGACCGGCACGGCCTGGCTTCAAGCGCGTGCGTGTTCATGCGCGCCAGATCTACGTGTTCTCGCATGCGCATGTTCTCGGCGTTCCCGACATGCTTCCGGCTGCGCGACACGGCGTCGACTTCCTTCTGCGCCACGGCCGCGATCATGCCGGCGGCTGGGTGGTCAAGATGGGCGAGGCGGGCGGCGTGGTAAACAGCGACGTCGACCTCTACGACCAGGCCTTTGTCATTCTCGCTCTGGTCTGGTGGTACAAGGCCAGCGGCGAACACGAGGCGCTTGCGCTCGCGCGTGACACGCTGGCGATGATTGAGACCCGCTTTGCGCGCGCCGATGGCCAAGGCTTCCACTGCCGGTTGCCCGACCGCGGCGAGCAGCTTCAGAACCCGCACATGCATCTGCTGGAATCCATCCTTGCGCTGCACGAAGTCATGCCGAACGAGCGATCCGACAGGGTGATCCGGATGCTGTTGCGGCTGTTCGAAACCCACCTCTTTGATCCCGAAACAGGCACGCTCGGCGAACACTTCGACCAAAACTGGCAGACGCCGGCGGATGGAACAGGCGACCATCTTGAGCCCGGCCATCACTATGAATGGGTTTGGCTGCTGCATCGGGCTCGGCAGCTGGGATACGCCGTCGAGCCGAACAAATCGGAACGCCTGTTCGCCTTCGCCGAAACATACGGTCTCGCACCCGGCTCAGCCCTGATCCATGATGAGGTGGCCCGCGACGGCCGCATCCTTGCATCCGGCCATCGATCCTGGCCGCAAACCGAGCGCATCAAGGCGCTGATTGCCTGCGGCGAAACAACATGCCAGTGGCCGCATCCCGACATCTTCCAGGCCCTGGACGCGCTTTGGACGCACTACATCGCCCCAGCCCCGCAGGGCGCGTGGATCGACCACATCACCGCCAAAGGGAAACCGTGTGTGTCAGCAGTTCCCGCCAGCACACTCTACCATCTGTTCCTGGCCTATGCCGAGCTCGATCGGACGGCCCATGCATTGTTCGGCACTGCGCAGGGGGATGCAGCATGATCGTCGATGACTTTCACGGCAAACGAATCTTGGTCGTTGGCGACATCATGCTCGACCACTTCGTTCGGGGATCGGTAGAGCGTGTGTCACCGGAAGCACCGGCGCTCGTGTTGCGCATCCAGTCCGATTACTGGGCCGTCGGCGGCGCAGGCAATGTCGCGACGAATGTGTCGAGCCTTGGCGGGATCGGCTGCCTCGTCGGCGTGGTGGGAGAGGACGATGCCGCTCGCCGCATCGATATCCTGTTCGACCGGGACGCCAATCTCGAAAACCATCTCGTCACTTATCCCAGCTGGCCGACCATCGAGAAAACCCGCTTCATTGCCGGCGACAACCACCTTCTGCGTGCCGACCGCGAGGGGGCGCCCGCCATCGCAGGTGCTGTGGAGGAGGAGTTGGTCCAGCGGATCGAGGCAGCCGCAGCAACCTGCGACGCAATCATCCTGTCCGACTATGCAAAGGGTGTGGTCACCCCGGCAATCATCGCGGCCTGCGTGCTTGCCGGACGCGCGCATGGCATCCCCGTCGTCGCTGATCCGAAGCGCGCCAATTTTGCGGATTATCGCGGCTGCACCGTTCTCACGCCCAATCGCAAGGAGTTTTCGCTCGCAACCAAGATGCCTGCCGACAGCGATGCCGACGTCGAACGAGCAGCACCGGCGGCGATGGATCAGTTCGGCGGCCCGATCGTCCTGACCCGCTCGGAACAAGGCATGTCCGTCTTGCATCCCGCTCGCCCGCCGCTCCATGACGGCGCGCGCAACCGCGAGCTCCGCGACGTGTCGGGTGCCGGCGATACCGTCGCTGCGGTGATCGCCTTGGCATTGGCGGCAGGTGCGGACCTCACGGATGCAGCGCTCACAGCCAACATCGCAGCTGGCATTGTCGTGGGCAAAAGCGGCACGTCGTCCGTGGTTGCTTCCGAACTTATCGCCGCCATGTTGCAGCATGCCGACAGCACGATGCTGAACCGTAAGCTCGCCTCGCTCGCGACGGCAAAGGCGATCCGCGCGGAATGGGCGCGGCGGGGTCTTTCGGTCGGCTTCACCAATGGCTGTTTCGATATCATCCACCGCGGCCATGTCACGCTTCTCAACAAGGCCCGCAAGAAATGCGACCGTCTCATCGTCGCGCTCAACACGGATGCATCGGTCCGGCGCCTCAAAGGACCGGCGCGACCTATTCAGCCGGACGGCGCCCGTGCCGAAGTCATCGCAGCACTGGAGGCCGTCGACATGGCCTTGCTGTTTGACGAGGACACGCCGATGGGACTGATCGAGGCGCTTCAGCCCGACGTGATCCTCAAGGGCTCTGATTATACGCTCGAGACCGTCGTCGGCGGTGCTTTCGTCCAATCCTATGGCGGCCGCGTCGAACTGGTTGATCTGGTGGAAGGCTTCTCTACCAGCCGCATCATCGAGCGGTCGAAGCAACTGGTGGAGGCCAAAGGCTGATGCGCTCGGGCGAGTTGGGACGCAAGCTGGATCAGTCCGTCGGAACCGTCATCGCTCCGATGATCGGAGCGATGCGCCGGAAGGCGCCGATGCCCAGAAACCCGCGCCGCATCGTCGTGATCGAGCCCACGGCGATCGGCGATACGCTGATCGGCTCCGGCTGCATCCTCGCTTTGACCAAACGCTTTCCCCGAGCAACCGTCATCGTCGCGCATGGGCCGAGCAATGCGGCCGCGGTCGAGATCCTGCTGGCGCCGGTCGAGATGGCGCAAATCTCGTTCACCAACCCGTTGAAAGCTGGGATGAAACTGCGCTCGCTGGCACCAGACATCGTCGTGGATCTCTGCCCTTGGCCCTATGCTACCGCTTTGGCGGCCCGCATGACGGGCGCCTGGACCGCCGGCTTCGTGCCACAAGGCAGCCGGCGAGGGTCCCTCTACGATCTAGCCGTGCCTCACCACATCGATCGGCACGAAAGCCGCAACCTGTGGGCTATGGCGGACGCCTTGGGCGCCGGCCCCGTATCGGGCATGGCAATCAAGCGGCACCGCGCCTTGCTTGAAGCCGACCTCGATCCACGAGGCCTCGTCCTCTGCCACATCGCAGCCGGCGGTTCTCGCGCTGCCGCCAAGGCCTGGCCGATGCATCATTGGCGAAAGCTGATCCACGCCCTCGTGCAGCGCGGCTATCGCGTCGGCCTGACCGGAACGTCCAAGGACCAGCGTGTGGTGGATGACCTAATTCAGCGGGTTGCCCTGCCGAACGAGCGCGTCACCAATCTATGCGGAAAACTGTCGCTCAGTCTGCTTGCCGAACTGTTGGCGGAGGTCGACATGCTCATTTCCGTCGACACCGGCGTGCTGCATCTTTCCGCAGCGGTGAACGGACGTTCCATTGGCCTGCACGGCCCGACACGCGCGGCACGCTGGGGGTCGTCTAGCCCGCATGCGATCGGCCTCGACGCACCGCACCCATATGCCGGCTATATCAATTACGGATTCGAGCAGCATTCATCCGCCATGCAGATCATGGCGACCCTCCGGCCGAGCCAGGTGCTCACGGTGATGGACGGACTTGCGCCAAGCCTACAGGCCGGTTGATGACAGAGCCCTTTCGCCCGGCGCTATTTCTGGATCGCGACGGCGTGGTGAATGTCGACTACGGCTATGTCTCGCGTTGGGAGCGTTTCCACTACATTCCCGGCGTTGAGGCGGTGATCCAGGCCGCCAACGATTTGGGATGGGTTGTCGTGATCGTGACAAACCAGTCCGGCATCGCGCGCGGCTATTTCTCAGAAGCAGACATTGCCGCCCTGCACGAAACGCTGACCCAAGATCTTGCATCACGAGGAGCGCGGATCGACGCGATCTACGCCTGCCCCTACCTGCCCGGCTGCGGATCCCTGCTCTATGACCGCGACAGCGAAGATCGCAAGCCCAAGCCCGGCATGCTGCTACGCGCCGCCCGCGACCTCAATCTCGACCTCGCCCGCTCCCACATGATCGGCGATCAGGCTCGGGACATGCAGGCAGCCGCAGCGGCGGGCGTGACAGGCCATTTCTTTCCCGGCGGCAACCTCTGGGACTTCGCAGTCGCCCATATCGCGGACTTCAGAAGTCGGGATTGTCCCGCAGCCAGGCGACATATTCCGCCGCGCCGTCTTCCAGAGACCGGTAGTTCGGCGCAAGTTGCCCAGCAACGCCCCGACCTGTCTTCGCTTCGGTGAAATACTGGTAGCGCGCACGCAGTGCCGGCGGCATGTCCACGTAACTGATCTCGGGTTCGCGTCCCATTGCCGCGAAGGTCGCCACCGCAAGCTCGCGAAAGGTCCTCGCCTGCCCGGTCCCGACATTGAAGATGCCGGCGGTGCCGGGCTTCGCCAATACGTTCAGGATGAAGCGCACGCAGTCATCGACATGGATGAAATCGCGCATCTGCCCGCCTTCGGGATAGTCGGGGTTGTCGGACTTGAACAGGGTGACCGTCTCACCGCGCTCGATCGTCTGATAGATCTGGTGGATTACCGAGCGCATCGGCCCCTTATGGCTTTCGCGCGGCCCGTACACGTTGAAGAATTTGAGCCCAGCCCAGCTCGGCGGCGTCGGCGCACCGCGATCCCGGTCGGCGAGAATGCGACGATCCACGAAGTGCTTGCTCCAGCCATAGGCATTAAGCGGCTTCAAGCGCTCGAGCTGGCCGAGATCCTGTGTGTCATCAAAGCCGAGCGCTCCATCCCCATAGGTCGCGGCCGAGGACGCATAGATGAAGGGGATGCCAATCCGTGCACACAGCGCCCAAAGATCGAGCGAGGCGCGAATGTTCAGCCGCACGATCCTGTCGACATCCCGCTCGGTGGTGGCGGAAATCGCACCCATGTGGACGATCGCCCCGACCTCATCCTCATGGCCGGAAAGCCAGCGCGGAAGATCATCGATCGCGATGATGTCGTGGAAGGTGCCTTCGCGCAGATTCATCCAACGGGCATCGGCACCAAGATCGTCGCAGATCACAACCTGTCTGCCTTGAGCGGCTAGCGCCAACGCCACATTGGACCCGATGAAGCCAGCTCCGCCGGTGACCAGCACCAGCCCGGTGTGATCGGTTACGGACCCGTCCATGCCACCCTCACCGCACTCAACAGCCAGAGCCAACCACCGGCTTCAAACAATCATCCGTTGTTCTCAGCTATAAAGAAAGAGACTTTGTTCGTCCCTGTGTCGCTCGTCAGCAAATGGACAGAACTCCGGGCCTCCGATACCTTCAGATGCAACAAACGTTGCTCAAAGTCGTACGCAATGCTTCATGATCTGGGGCCGCTTGACCCAAATGACGTCCATTGCTGGTTCTTCGACATGGACGGCTTCGACGTCGGGAGGCTGAGGAATCTGCTTGCGCCAGACGAGCAGGAACGCGCCGCGCGCTTTGTGTTCGAACAGGATCGTGCCCGATACAGGATCGGTCGCGGTCTGCTGCGCCTGTTGATCGGAGCTTATCTCGGACAGGCACCCGGCTCCCTGCGCTTTGACTATTGCCCGGCCGGCAAACCCATGCTGGCGCACCCCCTGCACTTCAACCTTGCCCATTCCCACGGTGCCGGCCTGATCGCGGTCACGCGCGCAGGGCAGGTCGGCGTCGATCTCGAGCGTGTCCGCCCCATCGATGACATCGACGCTGTCGTCGCCAACCATTTCGCGGAAGAAGAGCGCGCGGAATTCGCGGCCTTGCACCCAGATCTGCAATTACGTGGCTTCTATGCGGGATGGACACGCAAGGAAGCGATCCTGAAGGTGACCGGCGACGGACTGGCAACGCGGTCTTTGCAGAGTTTCGCTCTACAACTGGCTCCGGAAGAACGAAACCCGCTTCTTCTGCGCTACGATGACCATCCGTCGCCTAATGCCTTGTGGACGATCGTGGACATATCGTCGAGTTCCGAACTCACCGCTGCTGTTGCGCTCAGTGGCAATGACCTAAAGATCAGGGTGCGTGATTTCAGCGCAAATCTTGCAGACACTTGGCTTCTTAATCGCGATAAAATCGATTTGAGCGTCAGGCCAAGCCTGTGCGCGCGGACGTAAGTACGTTACGCCGTCACCCTAACGCCAAGCGGCTGCATGATCGTAGCCCGCTGTGAATTATGATCCGGAGTGGTTCGCATGAAGAAGTCTTTGACTCAGTTTCTCGTTGAGCAGCAGCGGCGCGAGAATGCCATGCCGGCCCAACTTCGCCTTTTGATCGAGGTTGTGGCGCGCGCCTGCAAGGTGATCGGCCATACCGTGAACAAGGGTGCGATCACCGGCTCGCTCGGTTCGATCGATCAGATCAATGTGCAAGGCGAAGTACAGAAACGCTTGGACGTCATCTCCAACGACATTCTGCTGGACGCCAACGAATGGGGCGGCAACCTGGCGGCCCTTGCTTCCGAAGAGATGGAGGCGATCCATCCGATCCCGCATCGTTTCCCCAAAGGCGAGTATCTGCTCGTTTATGATCCGATCGATGGATCGAGCAATATCGACGTGAACGGCGTCGTCGGCACCATCTTCTCCGTGCTCAAGGCGCCGGAAAGCGTGGCCGGTCGTGAAGCGGTTGAAGCTGATTTCCTTCAGCCCGGAACCCAGCAGGTCGCCGCGGGCTACGCGATCTACGGTCCGCAGACGCTCCTGGTGCTGACGGTTGGCACCGGCGTTCATGCCTTCTCGCTCGATCGTGAGATGGGCTCATGGGTGCAGACCGCCGATCACATGACGATCCCGCGCGCCACGCGTGAGTTCGCGATCAACATGGCGAACCACCGTCACTGGGAAGCGCCGATGCGCCGCTACATCGACGAGCTGGTGGCCGGCAAGGAAGGCGCACGCGCACAAGACTTCAACATGCGCTGGATGGCCTCGATGGTAGGTGACGTCCACCGCGTGCTGACCCGCGGCGGTGTCTTCATGTATCCGACCGACACGCGGCCCAATATGCAGAACGGCAAGCTTCGCCTGATGTATGAAGCCAACCCGATGGCTTTCCTCGTGGAACAAGCCGGCGGCATGGCGACGGACGGCAAGCGGCGCATCCTCGAAATCCAGCCCGACAGTCTGCATCAGCGTGTCGGCGTCGTGCTCGGCTCCACAGACGAAGTCGCGCGCGTCGCGGAATACCTTTCCGGATCAGCGGCAGCATAGACGTCGCACATCCTGCATCAGTTATCATGGCTCCTTGCTGAGCGAAGCTGAGTCCTCGGCTTCGTTCAGGCCCGAGCTGTGAGTCGGTCTGCCAAACGAGAGGCATGGTTCCCAGATGGAAAATACTTCTGCCTCGCACAGTGTTCGATGGACCCTGGCAGACTTTCTGAGCACCTACCGCTTCTGGGCGCTGTTTGCCGCAGCCCTGTTCGTGGCGGTTGGCGGACAGAGCCTCACCACCTTCTTCCCGCTGATGCTGTCGGAAACCGGGAGCAGCTATCAGACAATCGGGCTGTTCTATTTCGGCTTGAATTTCGGCTGGGTAATCGGCGCCTTTCTCGCCTTTGTTGTTGGCGGACGGCATCCATTGTGGGCTTTGATCAGCCCGCTCACCCTTTGCACCCTCACTGCAATTGCCTTCTCTGCGATCTTTTATCTGGGCGGCACGCTTGCGCTTCTATTTCCGTTTGGCTTGCTGCTCGGAACGGTTCAGGCGGTCTTCCCTATCACCATCGCCGTCACGTTGAACGGCGGGCGGCCTAGCCGGCTGGACTTCGCCGGTGCCCTCGCCGTTTTGTCGACAACACTCCTGGCCTCGAACTTTGCGGCCTTTGGATCATCCTTGCTTTACGGGCGCTTTCAAAACGGCCTGCCCATCCTGCTGGCGTTTGTCGCTTACCTCGTCCTTGCAGTCATCGTGCTCATGGCCGCACCGAACCTCTCTTTTGTTGACCAACCGCGCCCACGCCACGTACCGCTTGAACCTCGCCGGCGCTCGCCTTGGAAGGTCGCGCTGCTCCTGCTGACGCCGCCCGTGTTGCTCGGCGCGATGATCCTGGCGAACTATATCCTAGAGGACCGCGGTTACGAGCTTTTCGCGTCTCCCGCCTTCCTCATCGGCTACTACCTGATCCTGGCTCTGGTCGTCGCCGCCTTCATCTATTTCCTTTACTGGATGTACCGCATTCATGGCGAACTCGCCGGTGCAGAGCCGTCGCAGCGTCTGCTGACGCCGCTCGGCGCCTTGCTGATCGCGCTTCTGGCGCCACTCGCCGTGCCGATCCTCATCACCACGCTCGGCGATATTCTCAACGATCGCGCGCGCGAAAGAGGACAAGCACGGGCCGTCTCGATCTCCTGGCTGGCCATCTGGACCTTCCTCCTGCCTCCCGTCGCCTTCGCCCTCATCCAGAATGCGGCGAACAAAAGCTATGCGCTGGATGCAAGCTGATGACCAGATGACTCGAAGTTTTGCTCATGGTGCATAGCGTCTGGGCTTGGCGAAGAGATCCTCTCTAATGATTTTCTGCTTGCTCTCTGAATAATTGCTCGACATAGATGATCCGAACCGCTGGTGCTCCAGCCGGCGTGGTGGAGGAAACATCATGATTTCAGGAACGCTGAAGGGCTTGGCCCTATCTGCGGCCATCGGCTTGGCAACGCTGACCAGTGCCGCTTACGCGCAGGACGTCGCTGGCAAGAAGATCGGCATCGCTGCCCGCGAAATTACCAACGACTACAACCGCGACATCATCGCCGGCGCCGAAAAGGCGCTGAAGGCGGCTGGCGCGGAAGTTGTGGTGACTGATGGCGGCGCAGATCCGCGCAAGCACAACGAGAATATCGAAAGCCTGATCAATTCCGGCGTTGCTGGCATCGTGGTTCAGCTCGGTGACGCACAGCAGCTGGCACCGGTCGTGGCAAAGGCAACTGCGGCTGGCATCCCTGTTGTCACCACCTCCATCGGTTCCAAGACGGAAGGCGTGCTGGCCGATGTCGGCGGTGACGATGCCTTGATGTCGGCCATCGTCAGCCGAGCGCTTTTGTCCAGCATCGACTACAAGGGCGACGTTTACGTGTTCTGGGTGCCGGGCGCGCCGATTCTTGAGACACGCAAACGCATCCTGCAGGCGATGGTGGCGGATTATCCTCAGGTCAAGCTGCATGAAGTGCCGACCGAACATAGCGCCGCGCGTGTTCAGGCGCAGATGGAGGACATCCTGACGGCCAACCCGGAGCCCGGCAGCGTTGCCGCCGTTTGGGGCGCTTACGATCTGCTCGTCTCCGGCGCCGTCGAAGCCGTGCGCCGCAATGATCGCAACGAGATCAAGATCGCTTCGATCGACGGTGATCGCGTCGGCTTCCAGATGCTGCTCGACGAGGAAAGCCCCTTTGTCGCCACTGTCGTTCAGGACGTGCCGCGCATCGGTTCGCTTGCGGCCGAAGTCTTGCTGAAGGGCATCGCCGGCGAGAAGGAGTTTGCAAGCACGCTGTTCACCGATGCTTGGCTTGCAACTCATGCCAATGGCGTTGCTTCCGCCGAAAAGCGTTGGGGCGCCGGTATCTGGGATGAGATGTTCATTCCGCGCGCCGATGTCGAAGAGCGTTGGGAGCAGAACGGCGAGCTGATCGTCGTCCATCCCATCCTGCCTTAATCACCTTCGAAGGTGGCGGCGAACAAACGCCACCTTCTCCCGCATAACTTCCCGAGGTTCTGTCCTATGACAAGCACCATCGATGTCGCGCGCGCGCCAGAGGCAGCGGCGGCCCCCGTCCTCGAGTGCCGCGGCATCGGCAAGGAGTTCCCCGGCGTTGTTGCCCTGAGCGATGTTTCGCTCGAGATCCGCGCCGGTGAGATCCATGCGTTCCTGGGCCAGAACGGCGCGGGCAAGTCGACGCTCGTCAAGGTGCTGACCGGCGTTTATCGCGCCACGCGCGGCGAGATCCTGGTTGATGGCAAGAGCGTGCAGCTACGCGATCCGCGCGACGCGGAAGCCAACGGTATCGCGATCGTGCATCAGGACCAGCCGCTGGTCGCACAGCTCGACGTCACGCGGAACGTGTTTCTCGGACAGGAACTTACGCTCGGTGGAGGCGTGCTGGATCTTGCGACCATGCGCAAGCAGACCACCGTTGCGCTGCAACAGGTCGGTGCCTCCTTCGACGCTGACACACTGGTTGGAGAGTTGAGCGTAGCGCAGCGTGAACAAGCGGCCATTGCCGCTGCGATCGTGCGCAAGCCGCGCATTCTCATCCTGGATGAGCCCACGGCGTCCTTGAGCGATAGCGAGGCCGAGCTTTTGTTCGGCATCGTTCGCGCGCTGCGCGATAACGGTGTCACGATCATCTATATCTCGCACTATCTCGACGAAGTGCTTGATCTTGTTGACCGCGTCACGGTTCTGCGCGACGGCAAGCTGGTCGCCACGCTGCCTGTCGCCGAAACATCGCGCGCGGGCATCGTCCAGATGATGGTCGGCCGCGACATCGAACAGCTTTACCCGAAAGAGCAGGTCACGATCGGCGAACCGCTGCTGCAGGTCCGGGGCCTCGCGCAAGGCCATATGCTGCGCGGCGTCGATCTCGATGTCAGGCGCGGCGAGATCTTCGGCATTGCGGGCCTCATGGGCGCCGGGCGAAGCGAGCTTGCTTTGTCCCTGATCGGTGCCCTGCCCCGTTCCACCGGGACGGTGACGATTGCCGGCAAGCCTTCCAATCCTCGCACGCCCCGCAGCGCCAAGAAGCAGGGCTTCGCGCTCATCCCCGAAGACCGGCGCCATGAAGGTCTGGTGACCGACATGACGGTGCGTGAAAACCTCACGCTGCCGGAACTCACGCGTTATTCCCGCGCCGGCATCGTGCGCGGCGGGCAAGAGCGGGCTGCGGCCAAGTCTCTGGTCGAGCGGCTGCGCATCCAGCCCCCGCACCTCAACCAGGCCACCCGCAACCTTTCCGGCGGCAACCAGCAGAAGATTGTCATCGGCCGCTGGCTCCTGGGTGATGCCGAGGTCTTCCTGTTCGACGAACCGACCACGGGCGTGGACGTCGGCTCCAAGGTCGAGATCTACCGTCAGATGGTGGAATTGGCGCGGCGCGGTGCTGCCGTCATCTTCATCTCGTCCGACTTCGAAGAAATCGCAGGCATGAGCGACCGCGTGGCCGTCATGCATAAGGGGCGGATCAACAAGCTGTTCGAGCCCGGCGAGGCCACGGCGGAATCGCTGCTATACTGGGCCTCCGGGTCCGGGGATGAGGCAAAGCCGGCATCTGCCACCTCCCGCGAGACTGTCGCCGATGAAGCGACCAGCCAAATGCCTAGCGCAGACGCCGTCGCATCGCCGGCGCAAGTCGCAAAACCGCCGAGTGTTTGGGCGCGTTGGGGCACGATCGGCGGCATGGTGGTTGTGCTGGCCCTGATCGCGGTGCTCGCGCCGCAGTTTCTGGCCCTCAACAACATCTTCGACGTGTTAAAGCAGGGCAGCGTGCTCGCCTTCATTGCGCTTGGTCTCACCGTCGTGCTGATCGCCGGTGGGTTCGATATGTCGGCGGGCGCCGTCAGCCAGTTCGCGACCAATCTTGCCGCCGGCACATTGATTGCGGGAGCAGGATCAGCGGCCGCCCTTGGGCTCGGCGCCTTGACCGGCCTGGTCGCAGGCGCCGTCAACGCTGCCCTCGTGCTGATCTTCGGCATGCCCGCCTTCGTCGCCACACTCGGCGTCATGTTCGTCGCGATGGGCGCAACGCTGCTTTACAATGGCGGACAGGCTCTCACCCTCGCCAACCAGCCCGGCTTCTTCTTTATCGGCCAGGGTTATGTCGGCCCCGTCCCCTTCGTGCTGCTCCTGCTTCTCGCCACAACTGCAGTCCTGCATTTCGTGCTGAAGCGCACCCAGCTTGGCCTGCGCATGTATGCCGTCGGTCAAAACCTCGTGGCGGCTGAGCTGCGCGGCATCGGTCGTGCTCGCTATGCCACCGCATCCTTCATGCTGGGCGGCCTGGTGCTGGGTCTGGCAGGCGTGATCCTCGCCTCCTACTCCTATGGCGCGTCTGCGCTGGCCACCGGCATCGACTTCCTGATCAGCGCCCTGGCCGCCGCCTTCCTCGGCAGCACGTTGAACAAGGCGGGCGAACTCAACGTCGTCGGAACGCTGATCGCGGCCCTGTTCCTCGCTTCTCTGTCCAACGGCCTCATCCTCATCGGGATTTCGAGCCAGGCCCTGCCCGGGATCCAGGGTCTCGTTCTCATCCTCTCTATCGCACTTGGCGTGATCCACAAGCGTGGCATCGGCCAGGTCCTGATCTTCTGAGGAGCATCGCGATGTCTGTTTCATCAAACCTCCCGAAGTCCTCGACCGCCTCGATCTCGGTGCTTGGCCTGTTGCGCGATTACGGCGCGATCCTCGGCATGATCGTCGTGCTCGGCATCTTCTGGTATCTGAAGCCCGCCTTCCTTTCGGCTGCCAATATCGAGAATGTCTTTCGTCAAAGCGGCATCGTGATGATCATGGCTCTAGGCCTGACGATCGTCATGAAGATGCGCGGCGTCGACTTGTCCATCGCACAAACCGCGGATGCGGCTGGCCTGATTGCAGCCATGCTGATCATCGCCAAATATCCGATCTGGATGGCCTTTGCGCTTCCGCTTCTGTTCGGCCTGGTGGTCGGCCTCGTGAATGCAGTGTTGATGGCCTATGTCGGCATCCCCGCCATCATAGGCACGCTGGGCATGATGTTCATCATCCGCTGGGGCGAGTTGATGGCAACCAACGGTGCCGAGCCGCAGATCCTGTTTACGCTGCCGCGCTCCGTCACTCGCGACTTCCTGTGGTTGGGGCAAAAGGATCTGGGACCGGTCGCCGCGCTGATCGTGCTGGCCCTCGTTGTCTTCCTCGTCGTCTTCGTGGTCATGCGCTTCACACCGTTTGCCCGATACGCCAAGGCCGTGGGAAGCAATGTCCGCGCCGCGTTCCTCGCGGGCATCGACATCCGCCTGACCTTCGGTCTGGGCTTCGTGATCGCCGGTGTTCTGGCAGCGCTTGCCGGCGTGGCGCTCGTTTCGCGCACCGGCATCGCCATGCCGCGCGGTGCCGAGCCCTTCCTGCTCGACGCCTTTGCCGCCGCTTATCTCGGAACACTCGCATCACGCCAAGGCGAGATGAGCATTCCCGGCACGCTGATGGGCGCGCTGTTCATCGGCTTCCTCAGCAACGGCTTGACGCTGCTGGGCCTCGGCGCCCCTTATCGCTACGCACTCAATGGCGGGTTCATCCTGCTGGCAATGGCCATCGGCGCCCTGAAGCGCAAGAACTAGAACGTAAGATCTCAACGGAGGATTTTCCATGACGCTGATCATCGATGCCCATAATCACCTCGGCATCCGCCACGGCGCACGGCAGACCGGAGCGGACCTCGTCGCCAAGATCGACGCGGTCGGCGTCGACAAGGCCGTCATGTTCCCCTTTGTTGAAGGCAACTTCACCAACGATCCGATCAAGGAAGCCTATGACGAGTTTCCCGATCGCTTGATCCCCTACTGCGCCGTCAATCCCTGGCAGCCCGATGCCGCCGAAGAAGTCCGGCGCTGCATCCGCGACTGGGGCTTCAAGGGTTTGAAGCTGCATCCGACCATCAACGGCTATCATCTTTCGGATTCCGGTCTGGTCGACCCGCTGTTCAAGATCGCGGATGAGTACGGCATCCCGGTCATCGTGCATGGCGCGAGCGACCTGCTCAACAGCCCGCCCGAATTCCGCATCATGGCCAAGCGCTTCCCAGATGTGACGCTGCTGATGGCGCATATGGGCTTCTTCTGGTCGGTCGAGCAGGCCATCGAATATGCCCAGGAATGCCCGAACCTCTACCTCGAAACCTCGCGCGCGCCGATCTTCGAGATCCAAACGGCAGTCAAGGCATTGGGACCCGAGAAGGTCATCTGGGGCACGGACTCGCCCTTCGTGGACTATGAATTCGAGTTCAAGAAAATGGAACGCGCCACCGATGATCCGGAAGGTTACCGCGCGATCGTCGGCGGCAACATCGCCAAGATCCTGAAGCTCTAAGCAGCCAACAGCGTCAAGACGATCATGGCAGTTACCGAGAGAAGCGAAGCCGATCGACGGCTCGACCAGGCTGCACGCGCGGCCTGGCTCTATTACGTCAAAGGCAAGCGTCAGGACGATATCGCGGGGGATCTCGGCATTTCCCGCCAGATCGTCCAGCGCCTGATTGCGCTGGCGCTCAGCGAAAACCTGATCAGCTTCCAGGTCCGGCACCCACTTGCCGAGTGCATCGCCCTGGCAGACCAGCTCAAAGAGCGCTTCGACCTTCAGTTCTGCGAAGTGTCTTTGAGCGAGGCCGGCAGCACGGAAGACATACCGTCTGCGGCAACGGTAGCCGCGCTCTATCTCGACAACCTCCTGACCCAGAAGTCGCCCTTCACCATCGCCGTCGGCAACGGCACCGCGATGCGGGAAACCGTGCTGCGCGTTAGTTCCATGGACCGGCCACAGCATCGCTGCGTGTCGCTCATGGGCAACCTCACGCCGACCGGCCGGGCGTCGCGCCATGATGTGGTGACCAAGCTGGCGGAACGAATCGGCGCGCAAAGCTACCCACTGCCGATGCCCTTGGTGACGGCGACGACATCCGACCGCGAGATCCTGCAGGCTCAGCTCGGCTATAAGACCCTACGAGGCCTTGTGGATGAGGCCAATTTGCTGGTGATGGGCAGCGGCAATGTTGGCTGGCAGGTTGGCGTTCATCTTGATGGTTTCATCAGCGATCGTGAGCTGGCGGAAGCCATGGATGCAGGCGCCGTCGGCGAAATCCTCGGCGGCGTGATCGACAAGGAAGGCCGGTTCATCGAGACCGGCTACTTCGATCGGCTGACCTCATTGCTCCGCGCACCAGACAGCAAGCAGACAACGCTTCTCGTCAGCTCGGGCGAAATTCGCGTTCCAGCCATCCGCGCCGCCCTCACCGGCAAGCTCGCAAACGCTTTCATTACCGACGAAAATACGGCCCGCGCGGTGCTGCAAATCCGGTAAGTCGCAGCACAAAACCGGGTTATGGCGACGCAAAAGCGGGATGTTTCAGGCGAAAAAGTCCGCTTTTCCGGATCATTTCCCCGGTTTTTGCCCGCTTTTCCGCAGCCTTACTTCGGCTTTGCTCGGCTCAAACCCGATCAAATTCCCGCGTCAGCTTTTCGCTGGCTTCGATCGCCGAAGCGAAACGGGTGATGGCGTAGGGAGCAAGGTCGACCGGCGGTGTGTCTCCGGAGATCAGATGTGCCAGGCATTCTCCGACCGCCGGCGCGATCTGGAACCCACCGCCACTGCCGCCGAAGGCGTGGAAGAGGCCAGGGGTTGTCTGGCCTGCGCCGACGATCGGCAGCATGTCCGGCAGGTAACCTTCGACACCCGACCAGACGCGCATCACCTCGGCATGCCGCAGTGCGGGAATGTGGGTGGCGACGGCGCGCATGCCGTTGAGGGTCTTGTGCGGGGGAACGAAGGTGTGGCGGCCGTCGGCGTTGGATAGCGTTCGAGGATAGCCGGCGAAGATGAAGTTGCCGCGGGTCGTTTGGCGCAGGATCATGTCGCCTTCGATGGCATAGACCGAAGGCTGGAGAACATAGGGCAGCGGCTCGGTGACGAACTGGGGTGGCCCGGCGGAGAAGAGCGGGACCTCTTCGCCGAATTGCTTGGCCAGCTGACCTGCCCAGCCGCCGGCGGCGTTAATGAGGACCGGCGCGGTTATGGGCTCGCAGCCAGTTCCCGCGACGGTGAAGAGACCGTCCTTGTGATCGACCTGCGTGACGTCGCAGTTCTGCAGCAAAGCCCCGCCCGCCCCGATCATGGCGCGCGCGACGGCAGGCGTTGCGGTGCGGGGATTGGCGACGGCGCAGCGTGGCGAGAAGGACGCGATCAGAGCGGAGGGTGCGAGCCAGGGAAGGTTGCGGCGCAGGGCTTCGCCTTCCCACAACGCGATCTCCAAACCGCAACGGCGCGAGTTTTCGGCATAGCCCAGCAGGCGCTCGCGACCGGCGTCGGTATGGGCAAAATAGACCATCCCGTTCCGGTCATATTCGCAGCTTTCGCCGCTCAGCTCTTCAAACGTTTCCCAGTGATGCTGGGCCGCAAGCGAAAGCGGATACTGGCTCAGGGATCGACCTTGCAGTCGGAGACCACCGAAATTGGCACCGCTCGATTGCGCGCCGACATAGCCACGTTCCAGCACCGCGACGCGCTTGCCAGAGCGAGCAAGAAACAGGCCGGTGAAGCAGCCAAACAAGCCACCGCCGATGATGATGGCGTCGAAAGACGACGAGCGGGTCAAAGCCCATCCCCTTCCATTGCCGCTTCGATCGGGATCGGGCGCACCGGCGCTTGGGCACGCAAGCGCCCGACGGTTTCCACCGGCATGCCGCTGGTCGACGCTGTTAGCTCCTGCAGGGTCTGGCCACAGAAGCGGCCTTGGCAGCGGCCCATTCCGCAGCGGGTGATCGCCTTGACCCGGTTGACCTCGACCGGTCCGGCTTGCTTGCGAACGGCTTCGCGGATCGTACCGGCGTGCACGCGCTCGCATCGGCAGACGATTGTTTCGTCCGGCAGTTCGGCGGCAAGATGGCTCGGCCAACGGAAGGCAGAGGCCATTCGCTGCTGAAAAACGCGGAGGCGCTCAACCCTGCGCCGCAGCTTAGCCGCGTCTGCCGGCACGGTCATGCCCCTAGCGGCAAGCATCGACAAAGCCGCCAAGCGCCCGCTTTCGGCCGCAGCGATCCGCCCGCCGGTCATCGCGCTATCGCCGGCGAGCCAGAGGCGATCACCGGCGCGTCCGTCTTCGTCTGTTTCGGGAAACCAGTTGCGTAAGATCGGGTCGAACTTAAGCTTTGCGCCAGCGAGTTCGGCTAGTTGCGTTTCCGGACGGAGGCCATGGCCTAGCGCTACGGCATCGCAGCTCAACGCCTCGACCCGTCCGTCAGCATGGCGGATCTCGATGGCTTCGACCCTATTCGTTCCGTTTACACGAAGAAGCTCTGCACCCTCGATGCGCCGTACTCCTCTGCGTCTCAGCTCCGCGAGAAGGAGCAGGCCTTCGGCGAATGTGCCCGGTGCCGAAAGCACCATGCCGATGGCAGCGCGGCGTTTGTCCGCCGACTTCGACGTGTCGACGACGATGAGATCTCGAAGCCCCATGCGGGCATATTGGGCTGCGGCGAGGTAAAGCAGCGGTGACGAGCCGGCCATGACCACGCGCTGGCCGATGAAGGCGGAATGCTGCTTGAGCGCGACTTGCGCTCCACCCAAGGTGAAGACACCCGGCAAAGTCCAGCCAGGCAGGGCCATCAGCCGGTCCGTCGCGCCGACAGCGACCAGCAACTGATCGAATCGAATGCTGTCATGCCGACCGTCCTGCACCACCTCCAGGCGATCCTCAAAGATGCCCCAGGCCAATGTGCCGGGCCGCCAGTCGCAGCGGGTGAGAAGGCGATCTTCGAGGGCTTCGCGTGTCGCGGTCTTGTTTGCGTAGGCTCGTCCCAAGAACTGCTCCGCAAACGGCATCATCGCGGGCGAAAGGCGGCGGGTGCCCTGCCCGCCCGGTCGCCGCGCTTCGTCAAGCAGGATTGGCCGAAGTCCCGCTTCCACCAGGGTTGCGGCACAGGCAAGTCCTGCTGGACCAGCGCCGACGATCACCGGCGGAAGCTGCGGCAAGCTCATGACGCAAAGGTCTCGAAAGGCGCACTTGTACGCAAATCGAGACCAGGCCGCGCTTCGGTCATGCAGGCGCGAATCCGCTGTCCGGCTGAGGTCCAGACCGTGCATTCCTGGCAGACGCCCATCAAGCAGAAGCCGGCACGCGGCGTGCCATCAAATTCCGAGCGACCTGTCAGAAGTCCGGCAGTGAGCAGTGCTGTGACGAGGCTTTCGCCTGCACAAGCGGGAATGTCTCGCCCTTCAAAGCGGATCGTGATGTCCGGCCGCCTTTCTACAGCGGGCCGAAACAAAATCGGGCCATCCAGCATGTTATTGCAATCCGATAACTCGTATTGCATCATGGGAGCGTCAAAGCGGTTCGCTGTCAACAAGCAAATGTCCGCCAGGCGGCTTATCCTGTCAGCCGAAGGAAATGCTGCGTGCCGCCGCGACCACCAGCTTAGGAAATGTGGCCAGGACTTCATCCCGGCTGAAGCGGGCCAGTGGCACTGCTATGCTGACCGCGGCAACCACCGCGCCGTTGGAGCCAAGGATCGGCGCGGCGACTGAAGCGTCCCCGTGGTAGATTTCTTCAAAGGCCACGGCGTGACCGTCCAGCTTGGCCTTGGCAACGAGGCCAAGAATGTCATCGGCACTCTTGGGCGTCGATGACGTATAGGCTTGAAGCTCCGAGGCTTGCACGATCGAGCGCACTTCCGCTTCGGGCAGACACGACAGGATCGCGCGACCCGGCGAGGTGCAATAGGCGGGCAGACGAGAACCGGTGATAACGTCCGTGCTGAGCATCTGGCGGCTGAGATAGCGCGTGACGAAGACGATCTCCGTGCCATCGAGGATCGTCAGGCTGATTGCCTCCTGCGTTTCCTTGCTGAGATGCTGCAGCACAGGCATCGCTCGGTCCACCAGGCGTGAACCGCGCGTGTAATGATAGGCAAGATCGAGGGTCTTGATGGTCAGTTCGAACTGACGCGTCACCGGATCGCGCTTAAGATAGCCGAGTTGTGTCAGCGTGTGGGTGAAGCGTTGAGCAGCACTGACGTCCATGTCCGTGAGCTGGGCAATCTGCGATAGCGTCAGCGAACCATGCCCTTTATCGAAGACGGTCAACACCCGAAAGGCTTTCGCAACGGACTGGACCATCAAAGGATCTTCGCGCCGCGCTGTGGCCGGTTTGTCCTGCATTCTTGTTCCTGACCTTTCGACTACTCGTCTTTTCCAGCTTAGCCGAGTGGCGCTTGGTTCCGATACTTCCGGTCAACTTACAACAAGTGCCAGCACCGGAAAGACATTGATCTTACAGCGCGATAGATCGGCTCGATCGATCCGTCCAGCAGCTTTCAACCCAAGTTTTTTCACAACCCCGCTTGACCGATCCGTTCTCTCAGTTGCATCATGCAATAACAGCTATTGCATCGCAATAAGGAGGAAGCGTGTCCCAGGAATTCGTGTTGGCTGAAACCATCGGTCAAGTGCGTCGCCTGACCTTGAACCGGCCAGAAAAGCTCAACGCCTGGAACACGCCGATGCGTGATCAGCTGATTGCAGCGCTGCAGGCTGCTGAAGCAGACGATCAGGTGCGTGCGATCGTTCTGACCGGCGCAGGCGACCGCGCTTTCGGTGCCGGCCAGGATCTTTCGGAAAGCAAGAGCTTCGATGCCGATCGCGCCGAAAGCTGGATGGGAGAGTGGAAGACGCTCTACAACCTGTTCCGTTTGGGATCGAAGCCGATCGTTGCCGCTCTGAACGGCGTGGCGGCAGGCTCTGCCTTCCAGGTGGCGCTGTTGTGTGACCTGCGCGTTGCGCATGCCGGCGTAAAGATGGGGCAGCCCGAGATCAATTCCGGCATCGCCACGGTGACCGGCAGCTGGATCATGCGCGAAATTCTCGGTCTCGCACGGACGATCGACCTGACGCTGACCGGACGAATGCTCGATGCGCAGGAAGCTTTCGGCTTTGGCTTGATCTCGCGCCTTGTCGAAGAAGACCAGGTTCAATCGGCCGCGCTGGAACTGGCTGAGTTTCTGGCGGGCAAGCCGCCGGTCGCGATGCGCCTCAACCGTCAGCGTTTTGCCGAGTTGACACAGGAAGGTTTCGACGACGCCATGACTTCCGGCGTCCGCATCCAGCGCGAGGCTTATGCCTCCGGTGAGCCTTCCGCGATGATGGAGAAGTTCCTGGCAAGCCGCGCCGCACGCAAGGCTTGACGAGACTGCATTCCAGGCATTGGACGCGCCTGGAATGCCACTACCGACGCCGGCAAACGGTGCGGCTCAACAACCAGAGGAGAACAGAAATGACCAAGTCGCTTCTTCCAGTTCTAACGCGCCGAACCCTCCTGGCTTCAGGAGCAGCAGCGCTTGCTACACCCATGCTGATGCGCCGCGCTCATGCCGAGCAATCGCTGGTCGTCGCCGATCCAGGCGGTCCCTTCACCGAAGGCTACCGCAAGGCGTTCTACGAGCCGTTCACCGCGGCAACAGGCATCGCCATCAACAGCGTGGCGCGCGATGCCGAGCCGACTGCACAGTTCAAGTCGATCGTGGATACCAAATCCTACATCTGGGACGTGTGCACGATCACGCTTTCCGCGCGGCTGATCCTCGAAGAACAGGGTTTGCTCGAGCCGCTCAATCTCGATGCGACCAAGGTGTCCGACGTGATGCCGGAAGCCGTTCACCCGAACATGCTGGGCACGGACGTTTATTCCACAGTGCTGGCCTACAACACCGATACGATAACCGAGGCGCCCGAAGGCTGGGCCGCGTTCTGGGATTTCGACAAGCTCCCCGGCCGCCGTTCCTTGCGCAAGAACCCGATCGACACGCTGGAAATCGCTTTGATGGCCGACGGCGTCGCGCCGAAGGATCTTTATCCGCTCGATGTTGATCGTGCCTTCCGCAAGCTCGACGAAATCAAGGACAAGATCGACGTCTGGTGGACCGGCGGCGCACAATCCACGCAGCTGCTGGAAAGCGGCGAAGTGGACATGATCGCCGGCTGGAACGCGCGTTTCCAGGCAGCCATCGACGGCGGTGCTCCGGCAAAGATCGTCTGGAACGGCGGCCTTTATTCCATTGAAGGCTGGGGCGTGCCGAAGGGCAACCCGAAGGCCGATCTGGCCCGCCAATTCGTTGCCTTCTGCGGCCAGGCCGAGATGCAGGCGAAGTTCACCGACGACCTGGCTTACGGCCCGACCAATCTGCGCGCTTACGATCACATCGAAGCTGACCGCGCGGCCATCCTGCCGACCTCGCCGAAGAACCTGGAACTGATGTCGCTAGCATCAGAGCCGTTCTGGAAAGCCAATCGCGCGGCGCTGACGGAACGCTTCAACGGCTGGCTGCTCGACTAGGCAGATCCAGCTTGGGGAGCGGCGTGCTGCTCCCCTGACCATCTCTTTCGGCCATAGACGCTTGCTCGGCATGACTGCGGAGCAAGCGTTGATCGGCATCACTTTCCAGGAGCCCCAATGGCAGCGGCATCTCAGCAGGGCGCGCTTGTGCTTGAAGGTTTGTCGAAGCGCTATGGCACGTTCACAGCGCTCGAACCCACCAGCCTGACCATCGAAGACGGCGAGTTCCTCACGCTGCTGGGGCCATCGGGTTCCGGCAAGACCACCTTGCTGCAGATGATCTCCGGTTTGACCGATCCGAGCGAAGGGCGCCTGATCTTCAACGGTGAAGACTGGACTCACAGGCCCGTCAACGCGCGCGGCATGGGGTTAGTGTTCCAGCATTATGCGTTGTTCCCGCACATGACGGTTGCCGAAAACGTCGCCTTCCCGCTGGAAATGCGCAAGCTGCCTTCGGCCGAGATGAAGACGCGCGTGGAAGAAACGCTGCGCAAGGTTCAGCTCGACCAGTTCGCGCATCGCTTTCCCAAGGAACTGTCGGGCGGCCAGCAGCAGCGTGTCGCCTTGGCCCGCTGTCTTGTGTTCCGCCCGAAGGTGATCCTGATGGACGAGCCGCTGGGCGCGCTCGACAAGGCGTTGCGCGAGCATATGCAGCTCGAAATCCGCCGACTGCACAAGGAGTACGGCACCACGATCATCTACGTGACCCATGACCAGGAAGAAGCGCTGGTGATGTCCGACCGCATCTGCGTCATGAACCATGCGCGGGTGGAACAGATCGGCGCGCCGAGCCAGATCTACGGCAATCCGGAAACGCTCTTCGCCGCGACCTTTATCGGCCATTCCAACGTGCTGAGCGGTGAGAAGGTGTCGAGCGACGGTGATGTCGCGACCATCCGCACGCCGTTTGGCACGTTCAGCGGCAAACATACGGCGCGTGATCGTTCCGCAACCGATGTGTCGTTGATCATCCGGCCGGAGCAGATGCGTTTGGGTTCGGCGCCTGGTGACGCGTTTGACGGCGTGACGGGTCGGCTGACGGACCTGATCTATGTCGGCGCCGAAACGCGGCTTTTGTTGACGCTTGGGTCCGACACCAGCCTGACCTTGCGCCATGATCCTTCGGCTGGCGACCTGCCGTCGATCGGCGACGAGGTGGCGGTTCATTGGCCGAAAACAGCAGCGAGAATCGTGACATGAGCGCGAGTGCTGTTGTTTCCGCGCCGCGGCGCTTTCAGTTCGGCCCGCTTTGGCTGGTGCTTCCGGCGCTGGCTTTGCTTGCCGTTTTCTTCATCTTCCCGCTGGGACGCCTTTTCGTGCTGGGCGTCCAGGATCCCGGCACAGGCGCGCTGACGACGGAGCATTATGCGCGCTTGGCCGACACGCCGGTTTATTGGCGCATCCTCGGCATCACCTTCCGCATCGCATTCCTGACGGCGGCGTTCTGCCTGCTGCTCGGCTACCCCCTGGCATTGTGGCTGTCGAAAATGGACAGCCGGCGCCAGTCTCTGATGACGCTGCTGGTTCTCCTGCCGTTCTGGACGTCCTACCTCGTCAAGACCTTCGCCTGGATGATCCTGCTCGGCAATCGCGGCGTGTTGAACTCGCTGCTGACGGATACGGGTCTGCTCGAGCGGCCGATGCGGCTGATGTATAACGAGCTCGGCGTCATTATCGGCATGGTGCATGCGATGATGCCACTGGCCGTGTTGACCATGTTGCCGGTGATGAACAGCATCGACAACCGGCTGTCGCTTGCCGCCGGCACGATGGGTGCGAGCCGCTCGCAGCGCTTCTGGCTGATCTACTTCCCGCTTTCCGCGCCCGGTGTGGCTGCGGCCGGTTTGCTGACCTTCATCACCTCGCTCGGCTTCTTTATCGTGCCAGCCTTCCTCGGCGGACGCGGCCAGACTATGCTGGCGCAGACCATCATCACGCAGGTTCAGGAGCTGGTGAACTGGTCGTTTGCGGCAGTTCTCGCCAGCCTGATGGTGGCGGCGACGCTGGTTGCGATTTGGATCTACAACAAGTTCTTCGGCCTTTCCGCACTGTCCGGTCAGGCACCAAAGGTCGATGGTACTCCGCGCGGAAGTGCGGCTCTGCGCGCCTGCGGACAGCGCGTTCTGAAAGACCTTGCCTGGCTTTCGAGCCCATTCGACCGCTTCGCCTCGCAGGACCCTTCAGCCAAAGGCGGCTTCAGCATCTATGCCCTGGTCGCGGTGATTTTTCTCGTCGCGCCGATCCTGGTCGTGTTTCCGCTGGCTTTCACCTCGGCGAGCTCGCTGCAGTTCCCGCCGCCCGGCTATTCGCTGCGTTGGTTCGAGCAATATTTCTCCTCGCCGGTGTGGCTTGCCGCAACGCTGCGCTCCTTCGGCGTCGCCTTTGCAACCGCCTTCTGCGCCACGGTGCTCGGCGGCCTTGCAGCACTGGCGCTGGCTCGCAGCCAGTCTCGCTGGAATGGGCCGATCTTCGCTCTGATGCTGGCGCCGATGGTGGTGCCCAGGATCGTCATTGCTGTGGGCCTGTTCTACCTCATGGCGCAGATCGGTCTGGTGGCGACGAATACCGGCCTTGTGATTGGCCACACGCTTCTTGCAATCCCCTACTGCTTCATCACGATTGGCGCGGTGCTGAAAAGCTATGACTGGCGGCTGAACCAGGCGGCCGAGACGCTGGGTGCCGGGCGCTTGACGATCCTGCGCCGCATCACCCTGCCGCTTCTGCGCGGCGGTGTGATCTCGGCTGCCTTGTTCGCCTTCGTCACCTCCTTCGATGAGCTGACGGTCGCGATCTTCATTTCGGGCGGGCTCAAGACGACGCTGCCGAAGCAGATGTGGGATGACATGTTCCTGCAGCTCAACCCGACCCTCGCGGCGGTGTCCGTAGTGGTTCTGCTGATCGTGACCGTGATCCTGCTTGCAACCCGCAAACTCCAGAAGTGAATGATGCCGGACAGTTCGTTCTGTCCGGCCCGATATCAAGGCATTCCAAACTCATGCAGCAAATCCTAGGACTGGCGAACCGCCTTCAGGACCTGGCGCGCGCCACACCTGACCGCATCTATGCGTCAACCGCTTCGGGCCCGGTGACGTTTGGCGCGCTCGCGACAGCAGCCGATGCGATGGCTCAACGCCTGCACGACCTCGGTATCAAGCGCGGCGACCGGGTGGTGGTCATGATGGCCAACAGCCTGGCATCGCTGTCGTTGATCCACGGCCTGATGCGCGGCGGCTTCGTGTGGGTGCCGGTCAATCCGGCCCTAGTCGGCGCGCCGCTCCAGCATGTGTTGCGCACTACGCAGCCAAGCCTCATTCTCTGCGATGCCGGTGTCGAAAACGCCTTCGAGAACCTAGCAGAGGTGGCCTCGATCCAGATCGAGATCATCTCCGATCGCGGTCTGCCGGCCAAAGCCGAAGAACCCTGTGCGGATGACTTCGCCGGACCGGATGATCTCGCGACCATCATGTTCACCTCCGGCACGACGGGTCCGGCCAAGGGGGTGATGGTGACCCACATGATGCTGGAACTGGCGGCCGAGGCGGTCAGCCTGTGTGCCGATGTCGTTCCCGGCGACAACCTCTTCATGTGGGAACCGTTCTATCATATCGGCGGCGCGCAGGTTCTGCTGCTGCCGCTCGTGCGCGACGTGTCGCTGACGATCTCGGACCGCTTCAGCGCATCGCGATTCTGGCAGCAGGTTGCCGAAGCGGGCTGCACGCATATCCACCATCTCGGCGGCATCATCCAGATCCTGCTGAAACAGCCCGACAGTTCCTGGGAGCGCAACCACAAGGTTCGTGTTGCCTGGGGCGGCGGCTGCGCGCCGGAAGCCTGGCTTCCATTTGAGAAGCGTTTCGGAATCCAGATCCGTGAATGCTACGGCATGACCGAATGCTCCAGCCTGACCTCGTGGAATGCGGAGGGCGTGGTCGGTTCAGTCGGGCGCGCCATGCCATGGTTCGACATCACGTTGAAGGATGAGACCGGCCGCACGTTAGGACCGGGCGAAGGCCGCGGCGAGATCGTCGTGCGCACGTCGCTGCCCGGCGCGATCACCCAAGGCTATTACGCCAACCCGCAAGCGACCGCGAAGGCACTGCAGGACGACGGCTTCCACACCGGCGATCTCGGCTCCTGGGACGAAAACGGCATGCTGTTCTTTCATGGGCGGATGACGGACTCGGTCCGATGCAAGGGCGAGAATGTTTCGGCCTTTGAAGTTGAAAGCGTTGCCAACCGCCACCCGGACGTTGCCGAAGCCGCGATGGTCGGCGTCCCGGGAGAAATCGGCGAGCACGATATTCAGCTGTTCATCCAGCCGCGCGAAGGAACAAGACCCGATCCGGCCGACATCTGGTCATGGATGGCGGACCAGCTCGCGCCCTATCAGCGTCCCCGCTACATCGCGCTGGTGCCGGAATTTCCGCGCACGCCAAGCCAGCGCATCCAGAAGCATCTTCTACCACAGCGGCCGGACATGCGGTGGGAAGCGAACATCCCCAGCCACAAGCCGAAGATCCGCGAAGGAGCATCCAAATGAGTTGCGACATCCTCATCACCGGCACGGGCATGTTCGCCGGGCGCATCGCGCTCGATATCGCATCAACGGCCAGGGAGCCTATCAACGTCGTGATTGCCGGCCGCAACCGGATGCGGCTCGACTGGCTGCGGACGGCCGGCAACGCCCGTGCAGCCATGTTCGACACGCCCGCGCGGTTTTCGACGCAGGCAATCGACCTGCTGGAGCCGGGCGCCAGCGAGGCTGTCATTCGCGAGCACCAGCCGCGCCTCGTGGTTCAAGCCGCATCGATCCAGACTTCGACCGTGATTTCCGACGGGGGTTCGCGCTGGACCGATCTGGTTGCGGAAGGCGGGTTGAGCGCGACCGCGGTGTTTCAGGCGCTGATTTCGAGCCGCATGGCTGCTGCGATCTCGGCACTTGCACCGCAAACCAAGCTAATCAACTGCTCGTTTCCCGATGTCGTCAACGGCATGATCACCGCGATGGGCCATGATGTGCTTTGCGGAACTGGCAATGTCGCCATCCTTTCAAACGTGTTTGCCGGCGCGCGTGAAAACCTTCCCGACGGCCCGCTGCGCGTGCTCGCCCATTATCAGTGCCTTGCGCCATGGCGTCAGCCGCCGGAAGCGCGCAAAGGTGCAGCGGCACCGCGCGTGTTCATCGGCGACACGGAGATCACCGATCCGTTCGACGCCTTCAGCCATTGCCAGCTGACGCCCGAGCCGGCCATTGAGATTTCAGGCGCATCCGGCGTCACCTTGATGCTGGCATTCGCGGCAAACAAGGTGTGGCACGGGCATGTCCCGGGGCCAAACGGGTTGCCGGGCGGTTATCCCGTCAAGCTCGAAGATGGGGCGTTGAAGCTAGACTTGCCTTCATCTGTCAGCGAGGCGGATGCGATTGCCTGGAACGAAGCGTTTGAAGCGCGCAAAGGCCTGACCGTCAGCGACGGAACGGCGCACTATCATGGCCGCCTGAAGGAGCTGTTGGCTGAAGAAGGGTCGGTTCACGCCGAGGGTTTTGCGTTGAAGGACCTTGAAGCGGTTTGCAGTGACTTACTCGTCTTGCGCGATCGTCTTTCTGCGACGCCCTCCAGAGTGAACTAGCAGCGCTCCATCAGGGCTTCGGCACGCCTAGACCTGACGCGGCTCTGCAAACCGATCGAACATCGCTTCCTCACCCATCTGCCCGCCTTTGAGCAGGAGGCACAGGCCATCGCGGGCGGGATTGTCGCTACGGGTTTTGGACAAGGCAACGCCTGGTGCGAAAGAGCCAGCGCTGGAGAGACCCCAGACGCCGAGATGCTGAACGACGTGGCTGGATGTGTCGCCGCCGGCGACCAGAAGACGGCGGACGGGGGCCTGGTTGAGGATGCTGTCGGTCAGTCGGCCCGTCGCGGTGGCGAGATCGGCGTGGGCGGAGGTGGCGTGCGCATCGGCATCCGGTGCCGTGGTGACGAGCACGTTGGCGCCTTGTTTCAGGAAGTTTACGGCTTCCTTGATGATGGCTTGGCGGTGCGCTTCCTCGCTGAGCAGGCGCTCTGGGTTCACCGCCACTCTGCGATAGCGGGTGGCGGCGGCGATCTGGCGGCGGGTCAAAGGTGACAGCGAGCCGGCGATCGCGAGGGTCGGACCGCTGTCGGCAGAAGCTTTGTTGGGCGCTGTGGTCTCGGAGGCCGGGAAGAAGGCTTGAGCGACACTGCTGGCGCCAAGGACGATTTGCGGTGTGCCTTGTGTCGCGCGGGCTCTGAGCAGCTGGCCGATGCAGGCAATGTGACGCTCGTCGAGTGCATCGAGCAGGACATAAGGCTTGTCGCCTGGGTTGATGTCCCGTTCGGCTTCGAGGTCGCGCCACGAAATGAGACCCACGTCACGTGCGCCGAGCGCAATCAGATGCCGGCGCAGATCCGCTTCACTCATCGGCGTTGCCGGATGGCGGCTCATGGTGGGGTGGCGATCGAGGCGGTAGACGTCGCCGCCTTGCCCGGCAGCGGCGAAGAGGTTGCCGAAGATGCAGTAACGGTCGAGCGAGGGTTGCCCGCCGAGCACAAGCACCTGATCACGAGCGCCGGGGACGCGCAGCGTTTCGACGGCGGTGACAAGATTGCCAAGTTCGGCAGCGCTGTCGAAGGTCGAGCAGCATTTGTAATGGATCAGGCGTGCGCCCGTTTCGGCGAAGAAGGTCGCGACGGGCTGCAACTCGCGATCCATCGCATCGGGCGCCATGCTGCGGACGGAACCGGCGACCCCGAGGGCGTCTAGCGGGCCGGCCTGTTCCAGATGCTCGCGCGATGGAACGCCGAGGAACAGGAAGGCTTGGACGCCACGGGCGGCGAGTGTCGCCAGCGTATCGGTGGCGCCGGTGAAATCATCGCCATACCAAGCATAGGATGGCCGGCTCTGGCCGCTCATGCCGCCTTGCTGCCGAAGAATTCCAGCGCTTGCCGCAATGGCTGCGAGGACTTGGCGGCATCTTTGAGCGTTTGGCCCGTGCGCGTTGCCTCGAAGGCTGCGCGGATGCTTTCGACACCGGCCGCAGCGCCACCGGGATGACCCGCAATGCCGCCGCCGGCCATGAACAGAAAATCGTCGCCGCCGGCCGCCTGGCGGGTGGCGGGCACCGTTCCCGCCCACTGACCGGAGGAAAAGGCAGGCAGCACGCGATCGTCGGATTGATCGTCGAGCGGGGTCAGGCAGAGTGCGGTGCTGTCGATCACTTCCTGGTTGTCCTGCGCGAATTTGCCGTCGAGACCATGCACATGCATGTGATCGACGCCCGCCAAACGCCAGAGCACCTGGTAGGCGCCAAAGCCGATGCCGAGCACCTCGCAGCGCGACAGAGCGCCGAAGCCGTTGCGGTGGCCATGCAGTGCCAGGTCGGTGGAACGGCGCAGCGTTTCCACGGCCGAAAAGCCGCACCAATTCAGATTGGCCATGACGCAAGTGCCGCCTTCGCGTGCAACCAGATCGGCATGGCGGCGCATGGCGTCGGTATCGTCGGTGATGTTGAAGGCCATCATCACCCGCCGGCCGGAGCGATCCTCGGCGCGCTTGATCTCGGCCATCACGGCCGGAATGCGCTCGCGCAGCGGTGCATGGTCCGGATTGGCCGAGATTTCGTCGTCCTTGATGAAATCGATGCCGGCTTGGCAGAGGATCACGACCTGCGCGGCGGTTTCAGCCGAAGACATGCCGACATTGGGCTTGATGATTGAGCCGAGCAGCGGCCCCTCGCCCGCCTTCATCAGCGCGCGCGTTCCGGCGATACCCTGCTTGGGCATACGGTAACGACGGCGATAGGATGAAGGCAGGGTGATGGTTTGCAGGCGAAGACCGGTCACCTCGCCGAGATCATAGAGGTTGCCGGCGACGGTTGAGGCAAGGGCTGAAAGGTTGACGCCGATATTGGCGATGGGAAAGCGGATGCGGATGCGCGCGCGTTTGAAAGGCCCAGCAATGCCCCGCCGTTGGAGCCAAGCGCTCGGCAGCGTCGGTTCGGGGCGTTCTTCGAGGCTATCGACGGCGATGACCTCCGCGCGGGCGCGGGCGCGCAGGTCGTCCGTTTCACCGGCAACGCGGATGAAGGTGCCGGATGACTGCTCGCCAGCCATGATCTCCGCCACTTTGGCAGGATCAAGCGGCGTTTCTATAAGGTATTCGGCCTCGAAATGCTCTTCCGCCATTGGCTGGCTCATAGCTTCGACAGGTCTGGGAACGGTCGGACCGGATCGCTGCCGTCCCAGGTCTCGGATGCCTGGCGGATGGCGTCGAACATCCGGCCCTTCGGTCCGGCGACTTCCGACAGTTCGATCACGGTGCCGGGGTGATAATGCGTGTCGAAATAAACGAAGCGGCCGTTCTGGCCGACCTCGCCGCTCATCACGACCTCGAAGCCCTGCTTGATCAGGCGCTCAAGATCGGCGTCGTATTGATCGGTCCAGTAGGCGACATGCTGCAGACCGCGATGGCCAGCCTCGCGAAAATCACGATACATGGAGGGGACATCGTTGCGCGTCTGGATCAGTTCGACCTGCAACTCGCCGGAGTTGGCGAGCGCGACCGAATTGTGCGGCTGGTAGGCTTCGCCCTTGTAGCGGTAGTTTTCGATCGGCACGCGCTCATTGTAGAAGAACGGGCCGACGCCGAGCGTACGGCTCCAATAATCCATAGCCGCCTCGATGTCGTCGACGACATAGCCGGCCTGGCGGATCTTTCCGAAGAAGCGACTCATCTGATGTCTTTACGTCTGCAAATCTGATGGAAACTGATGGGGAGATGCCTTGCATCTCCCGCATGATCATCCGGCGTCAGGCCAGTGAGCCGACGACGCTTTCGAGTGCGCCCCAGGCTTCGTCGCCGAACTCCTTGCTCCACTTGGAGTAGAAGCCGCCTTCCTTGAGCTTGTCGCGGAAGCTGTCGGTTTCGACCGTGTTGAACTTCAGACCGGCCTTTTCAAGATCCGTCTGCACGCTGGAGTTCAGCTTGGCGATATCGGCGCGCTGGTCCAAGCCGGCTTCATTGATGGCGCGCGCCACGATCTCTTTCACGTCATCCGGCAGACCGGACCACTGGCGGCCGTTGGCGATGAACCAGTAGCCGTCCCAGATGTGGTTGGTTAGTGCGCAGTTCTGCTGGACTTCGTAGATCTTGGAGACCTGGATGATCGGCAGCGGGTTTTCCTGCGCGTCGACCACCTTGGTCTGCAACGCGGAATAGACTTCCGAGAACTGCAGGCTGGTGGGCGAGGCGCCGAGTGCTGTGAACATGTCGATGCTGAGCGGGCTGACAGGCACGCGGATCTTCAAGCCCGCCATATCGTCGGCCTTGGTAATAGCGCCGCTGCTGGTCGTCGTCTGGCGGAAGCCGTTGTCCCACATGGTTTCGAGCGCATGCAGGCGGGAGTCCGCGATCTTGTTGCGCACGAAGGCGCCGACCGGGCCGTCCATGGCTTTCCAGACCTGATCGTAATCCTTGAAGGCGAAGCCGACGGCGTTGAGGGCGGCGGCCGGAACAAGCGTCGCGATCACAAGCGAGGACGGCGTGAAGAAGGTCAGACCGCCGCTGCGCACCTGGGACAGCATGTCGGTGTCGCCGCCAAGCTGGTTGGCCGGGAAGATCAGCATCTCGGCGCGACCGTTGGTTTCCTTGGCGATGCGGTTGGCCGCTTCCTTGGCGCGGATGTTGAGCGGATGGCTGAGCGGCAGGTTGTTGCCGTAGCGCAGGCGGATTTCGGCGGCATGCGCATAACGCGGGATGCTGAACACGGCGCTAGCGGCCGGTGCGGCAGCCAAACCTTTGAGCAACGTGCGACGCGACAGTGTGGTCTTCATTTCATCCTCCCCAGAATTGTCTCTTCCCTCCGCAACAAATCCATCATACAAACCATCAAGTCAAATGCCGTTTCTGATGTAATATGATGTAATCATGTTGGATAAGCCCGCGCTTTCTCCGTTGCAGGACCGACGCTCGACCATCGTCGATGTCGCGCGTCAGGCCGGAGTCTCGACCGCGACGGTCGATCGCGTCCTGAATGGACGGCAGGGTGTGCGCGCGCCCATGATCCAGCGGGTGATGCGCGCCGCAGCCGAGCTCGGCTATGTCGAGGAAAGTTCGGCGAGCGCTGCGGGTGAGGTGCCTGCCAATATCTCGATCCTTCTGCCGTCCGGCACCAACCGCTATCTCGGTCATCTCGGGCGGTTGATCGTCGAGCAGTCCGACGCGCTTCAGGCGCAAGGCATCAAGCCAACGGTCGACTATATCAAGAGCTTCAATCCGGAAGCGCTGGCGCAGGCCCTGCAGCGCCATGGCCGCAGCGCGGACGGCATCGCCTTCATGGCGCTGGAGCATCCAGCGGTACGCGAAGCGGTCAATCGTCTAGCGGAAAAGGGCATTCCGACCGTCACGCTGATCTCGGACATCGCCAATGCGCAGCGCGCGGCCTTTCTCGGGCTGGACAATCGGTCGGCCGGCCGTCTGGCCGGTTACCTGATCGCGCGCTTCGTTGGCGAGCGGCCGGCCAAGGTCGCGATGATTGCCGGCAGTTTGAGCTATCGCGCCCATGAAGAGCGCGAAATGGGCTTCCTGCATGTGCTTAAGGAAAGCCATCCGCATATCGAAGTGGTCGGCATCCGCGAAGGTCAGGACGACGAGGCGATGAACTATCGCCAGATGCGCATGCTGCTCAGCCAGCATCCCGACCTCGCAGGCATCTACAATATCGGCGGCGGCGCCAGTGGCGTGGGCAAGGCGCTGAAGGATGCCAGGCGCGAACATACGCTGGTTTTCGTTGGCCACGGCCTGACGCCCGACACACGCTCCTTCCTGATGGACGGAACGATGGATGCCGTGATCACGCAAAACCCAAAGGAAACGATCCGCCGTCTGGCGGGCACTTTCCTCAACCTGCGGGGTGGCAAGTCGATCGCCGACGATGCCGAACCCATGCGCAGCGACGTCATCTTTCGCGAAAATCTGCCCTGACCGGGGCGACATCACGACGGCGGAAGGGGAGCGCCGTCAGGGAGGACAATCATGAGCACGAATACCGAGGTGCTGGACGACATCCAGCTTGCCGAACTGCAGCCGACTGTGACCGGCTCGCGATGGATGAGGCCAGTGGAAGCGGCGGCGGCGGCGCTGCTTCTGCTGATCATCGGCGTGTTGCTGGCGGGTGTGGCGGCACGCTACGTCTTTTCCACACCGCTGATCTGGGGCGATGAAGTCGCTTCTTTTGCCTTTCTATGGCTGGCGATGCTGGGTTCCGCTATCGCGATCGACCGCAACGAGCATCTTCGGTTAACGGTTTTCCTCCGGCGCTTAAGCGAGCCGAAGCAGGCCTTCGTCACGACGGTCGGGCTGTTGCTGACTGCGGTATTCCTCGGCAGCCTGCTTTATCCCGCCATCGATTACGCGATCGAGGAAAACTACGTGACATCCGCCGCACTCGTGCTGCCGATGAGCTACCGCGCTTCCGCCCTGCCGGTTGGCCTCGGTCTGATGCTGATCACCGTGATCATGCATGGCGTTCAGCTCGGCAATGCGCGGATGCTCCTCCTTGCCGCCGCGGTCGTGGGCGCGGTGGGCGGTGCCTTGTTTGCGCTGGAGCCGGCGCTTGTGCCGCTCGGCAACTGGAACATCGTGGTGTTCTTGGTTGTCGGCGTTGGCATCCTTCTTGTCATGGGCATCCCAATCGCCTTCTGCTTTGGCCTTGGCGCCCTGTCCTTCCTGACCTTCACCAGTTCGGTGCCGATCTTCGTGATCGTGGGCCGCATGGATGAAGGCATGTCGAGCATCATCCTTCTGTCCGTGCCGATCTTCGTTCTGCTCGGCTGCATTCTGGACGCGACGGGAATGGGCCGCGCAATCGTCAATGTGATGGCGTCGCTGCTTGGCCATGTGAAGGCCGGCATGTCCTATGTGCTGCTGGGCTCGATGTTCCTGGTGTCGGGTATTTCCGGTTCCAAGGTGTCCGACATGGCGACAGTCGCGCCGGCCCTCTTCCCCGAGATGAAGCGACGCGGCCACAAGCCGCCGGAGATGATCGCGCTTCTGGCGACGGGTGCGGCCATGGCCGAAACCGTACCGCCCTCGATCGTGCTGATCGTGCTGGGCTCCACTGCCGGCGTGTCGATCGCGGGACTGTTCACTTCCGGCTTTGCCATTGCCATGGTGCTCTTGGTGACACTGGCCATTCTGGCGCGCTGGAAGGCGCGGCATGAGTCGATGGAAGGTGTGCGGCGCGCGACGCTTCCGACAATCGGCCGCGCGCTGCTGATCGCGGCACCCGCGCTCGTTCTGCCCTTCCTGATCCGCAGCGTGGTTGGCGGTGGTGTTGCAACGGCCACGGAAGTGTCGACCATCGCCGTTCTTTATGCCCTGATTACCGGCGCGACGCTTTATGGCGGAATCTCCTTACGCAAGTTCTACGGCATGCTCGTGGAAACGGCGGCCTTGTCGGGCGCGATCCTGCTGATCCTTGGCTGCGCATCGGCCATGGCCTGGGCGCTGACACAAACAGGATTCGCCTCTCAACTCGCGCAATCGGTCACCGGTCTGCCGGGCGGATGGCTGACCTTCATGGCGGTAACGGTCGCGATCTTCGCGCTGCTTGGCTGCGTGCTCGAAGGTCTTCCCGCCCTTGTGCTGATGGCACCGATCATGTTCCCGATCGCCCGAAGCCTCGGCATCAACGACGTGCATTATTCGATGGTCGTGGTGACGGCGATGAATATCGGCTTGATCGCGCCGCCAATCGGCATCGGCTTCTATATAGCCTGCAAGATCGGCGCGGTATCGCCGGACGAAGCCATGCGCGCGATCTGGCCGTATATCGGGGCGCTGCTGATCGGCCTGCTGCTGATTGCCGTGTTCCCGGTGTTCTCGACGTTCTTCCTTTAACTTCACCGACAAGGCGCACTTGACAGACATTGTAACATCGCCTGCTAACAAGCGACCGACGCCAACTGAAATCTGATACATCACGTCTTGCATATCAGTTCGAGCCGTGGAATGGTCCTCCCAACACGGAACGGAGCGGATCATGCTGGTGGAGGAGACCGATAGCGGCTTTCGGCCTATTCGCCTTCGCAGCCTTCGCGAGCATGTTCACGAGGAACTTCGCCAAGCCATTATCTCCGGCCGGCTGAAAAGCGGTGCGCGGTTGAACGAGCGGCAGTTGGCGGCCGATCTCGGCACCAGCACCAGCCCGTTGAAGGAAGCGCTTCGGCAGCTTGAAGCGGAAGGTCTGGTGCGCACGGAACCGCGGCGCGGCAGCTTCGTGACGTTCTCGCAGCGGCAGGCGGAAGAAATGATGCTGGCTCGCGCAGCGCTCGAAAGCATCATCGCGCGCCAGGCTGCCAGGCACGGTTCGGTTGACGCGTTTGACCTCCTCCGTTCGGTCATCGGCAAGATGCTGGCGGCCGTGGAGAGCGGTGATGTCGAAGAACTGATCCGGATGAACGAGCAGTTTCATGACGCAATTCACGATGCGTCCGGCTGCGAATATCTGCGGCGGCTGCAGAACACGCAGCGCACGTACGACCACGCGGCCCGCGTGACGGTTCTGTCGCATGAAGACGTGCGGCGCACATCGTTTCTCGAGCACGAGGCCATCATGAAGGCGATCGTTACTCGCGATGAGGACGCGGCGGAGCGGTTGATGCGCCAGCACATCATGGATGCAGGGAAGACGCATATCGAACTGGTTTTCTAAGTCGGCCTTTGGGCTGGCTCCTGGGAGGGAAGCATGGAATTCGAGGATTATCGCCGCGTCCTGCAAGGGATCTCCGGCGTTCACGTCACGGCCTACGACGATCGCGGCGAGATCGAGCCGACGACAACGGGCCGGATCGTGTCGAAGATCGCGGCCGCCGGCGTGCACAACATCGTGTCGGGCGGCAATACTGGCGAGTTTTTCAGCCTCACCATGGACGAGGTAATCCGGCTTCAGGCCATCGCGATTGCGGCCAACGACGGCCGCGCCGCGCTGACCGCCGCAGCCGGCCGCTCGGTGCGCGAAGCGATCACTGTGGCGCGGGCTGCAAAGGCTGAGGGCGCGGACGGCGTGATGATCCACCATCCGCTCGACCCCTTCGCCGCACCGCATGCCCAGGTGGATTATTTCATCGCGATCGCCGAAGCCGTCGACCTGCCGCTGGTGGCCTATGTCCGCTCCGACCTGATCCCGCTCGACGAAATGGTGCGTTTGGCGACCCATCCGGCCGTTGCCGGCGTCAAATTTGCGTCGATCAACACGATGCTCTTTGCCGAATGCACCCGCGCCACCAAGGGCACGAATGCGACCTGGATCTGCGGCCTCGCCGAAAGCTGGGCCCTGCCCTTCTACGCGCTTGGCGGCAAGGGCTTCACATCCGGCCTCGTGAATGTCGCGCCGGACCTCTCGATGGCCGTCTGGCGGGCTCTGGAAGCCGGCGATTACGCCACGGCGCGCGGTTACGTCGACAGCATCGCGCCGTTCGAGGCCATGCGCACGAAGTATCGCAACGGCGCGAATGTCACCGTGGTGAAGGAAGCGCTCGGCCTGCAGGGCATGAGTGTGGGGCCAGTCCGTCTGCCCGGATTGGCGCGGTTGGAAGACACGGACCGGGCCGCGCTGAAGCGCGTGCTCGAAAGCTGGAGGGAGGCCATCGCGGCCTGAGAATGAAAAGCGCCGGTTTGCCAATGGAGGAGGCGGCCGGTGCTTCGATCGATAACAAGAGGAGGAAGTCATGACATACGGAATTTCACGCCGTCGCTTTCTGGCGGGCGCTGGTGTCGCCGCCGGCGCAGGCTTCGTTCTGCCCCAAGGCGCATTTGCACAGACCGCAAAGCTGCCCTCGTCACCGGTGGCGCTCAACGTCATCGATGCCGCCGGCAACCTGGCTTTGACGCAGCCGATCTTCGACAACTTCGCGAAGGAACACAGCGACCTCGTTTCGCGCTTTACCTTCAACAAGGCACCGTCGCCAGAACTACCCGGCAAGATCAAGGCTCAGCAGCGCGCCAACCGCATCGACATCGATCTCGTGATTATCGGCCCCGACGCGCTGTCGGCCGGTCTTGCCGATGACATCTGGACCGACATCATCGCGCTGCCCGAAAATGGTCTGCCGGATCTCCAGTCGATCTATCTCGATCCGGCTTGGCGCATGCAAGGTCTGGCCAAGGGCAAGGGCGTGGTCGTGTCTTATTATCCCTCAGGCCCGCTTATCGAATACATGCCGGAGCGCGTAAGAACGCCGCCGACCTCGGCCGAGGAACTGCTGGCCTGGGCCAAGGAGAACCCCAACAAGTTCATCTATGCGCGCCCCGCCAATTCCGGCCCCGGCCGCACCTTCCTGATGGGCCTGCCTTATCTTCTGGGCGATACCGACCCGAAAGATCCCGCCAAGGGTTGGGACAAAACCTGGGCCTATCTCAAGGAGCTGCACAAGCACATCGAATATTACCCGGCCGGCACCGGCGCCCTGATGAAGGAGTTCGGCGAAGGCACGCGCGACATGACCGTGACCACCACCGGCTGGGACATCAATCCCCGCGCGCTCGGCGTGGTGCAGAAGGAAGCGGCCGTCGGCCAGCTCAAGGGCTTCCACTGGGTCTGCGATGCCCACTACTTCTCCATTCCGAAGGGTGTTTCGGACGAGAAGGTCGCGGTGCTTATGGAGTTCATCAAGTTCGCACTCCAACCGCAGCAGCAGGCATACTCCTATGATGCCGGCTATTTCTATCCTGGTCCGGCCGTGAAGGATGTGACGCTGCAGATGGCGCCGCAGGCAAGCCAGGATACGATCGCGCAATTCGGTCGTCCTGAATACGAGGACTGGATCGCCAACAATCCGATCGAGCTGCCGCTCGAGCCGGAAGCGCTGGTCACGGCCTTCCGCCGCTGGGACGAAGAGGTGGCGGCCGGCTGACCGGCGCCAACTCGACGCATCGAAGACTGCGGATCTCGTTATCCGCAGTCCCCTTCCCCATTCATGCTCGGAATGGATCTGTCGGCATGTCGCTTGCTTCCCTGTCCTTCAACCAGTTGCGCCTTGAGCGGATGAGCCGGGCCTTCGGCACGTTCAACGCGCTGAACGAGATCGATCTGACGATCCGCAAGGGCGAGTTCGTCGCGCTGCTCGGGCCCTCCGGCTGCGGCAAGTCGACGGCCCTGAACTGCATCGCCGGCCTGCTTGGCACCACCGGCGGCGGCATCTATATCGACGACAAACGCATCGATCAGCTGAAGCCGGAAGATCGCGGCTTCGGCATGGTGTTCCAGAACTACGCGCTGTTTCCGCATATGACCGTGCTGCAGAATGTCGGCTTCGGACTGAAGATGCGCGGCCTAGCCCGTGCCGAAATCGACGAGCGCTCCCATGCAGCACTTGCTCTGGTTCGCTTGCAGGGTCAGGCTGACAAGCTGCCCGGGCAGCTCTCTGGCGGCCAGCAGCAGCGCGTGGCGATCGCCCGCGCCATCGTGATCGAGCCCCCGCTGGTTCTGATGGACGAGCCGCTATCAAACCTCGACGCCAAGCTGCGGCTCGAAATGCGCGCTGAAATTCGCCGCATTCACAACCAGCTCGGCGCCACCACGATCTACGTGACGCATGACCAGGATGAGGCGCTGTCGCTCGCCGATCGCATCGTGGTTCTGCGCGATGGTTCGATCCGGCAGGTGGGTACGCCGCGCGAGCTCTATGAAAGCCCGCTTTATCTCGACGTGGCGGAGTTCATGGGCTTCCGCAACAAGATCAGCGGCAGGGTCGTGCAGGCAGCTAACGGCGAAGCGACGATCGAGGTTGGCGGCGCGAGGCTCACCGGACGCGCGCTCGATGCGCTTGCGGTCGGGGATACAGCCATTTTGGCCGCGCGCGGCGATGACGTCATCGAGGGCGTCTCCGGCACCAATGCCATTGAGGCTGCGGTCGAGACAATCGAATATCGCGGCCGTGAGTTCGTTGGCACTGCCAACACGGACAGCGGCATGCAGCTGGTGTTTCACGGGCCGCGCAACGCCGAACTCGGCAGCCGGGTCAGGCTCGAGATCGATGCCCGCCGCGCCCTTGTTTTCGCGGCGCAGCCATGAGCACGGCAGTCGATACTTACGAACGCCCCTCGCCCGCAGCACGGGTAATAGAACGGCCGGGTCTGCGTCAGCGCCTCGCCAATCGCGGCATCGACGGCGTCACGCTGTTGATCCTGCCGGCGCTGTTGTTCGTGCTGGCGATCTTCGTTTACCCCTTCCTGTACGGGCTGGTTCTGTCGTTCCGGCCGCTAGAAGGGGAGAGCGCCTTCGCCAATTACATCAAGTTCTTTTCCGATCCCTATCTCTACAAGACCATCGGCGCGACCTTGTGGCTGGCGGTGCCGGTCACCATCGTCAGCCTGCTTCTAGCTGTTCCCATCGCAATGCGCGTGCGCCTCATGAAGAAGCAACGGCTGCTGACCACGATCCTGGTTCTGCCGGTCACGCTCGGCACGGTGCTCGTGGCGGAAGGGCTGCTGAACTATCTCGGGCCGCAAGGCTGGTTCAACCGGACCCTGCTCACGATCGGGCTGATCGATGCGCCGCTTCGCCTGGTGAACAACTATTGGGGCGTGCTGGCCTCGCTGATCATCACCGTGTTCCCCTTCACCTTCCTGCTAACGCTGTCCTATGTCACCGGCATTGATCCTGCCTTGGAACGGGCCGCCGCGACGCATGGCGCCAACAGCTGGCAGCGCTTCCGCCATGTCATGCTGCCTCTACTGGTGCCGGGTTTGGTCGTGGCCGCATGTCTGACCTTCGTGCAAGCCTTCGCAGTGTTCCCTTCGGCCGTGCTGCTCGGTGCGCCGTCCGGCCCGACGCGCGTCATTTCTATTGCCGCCGCTCAAGCTGCCTTCGAGCAGTATGACGACTCCATGGCTTCGGCGATCGCGATGATTATGGCCGCCGTGCAGTTGCTGGTGGTTGCGGCTTTGCTCGGCATCCGCTCACTGTTTTATCGCGGCTCGACCGCTGGCGGGAAAGGCTGAGCCATGATCCGCGATACATCCGTCCTGTCCCGCCTCTGGATCACCTTCGTCTGGCTGGTCACGGCCTTCTTCATCCTCAACGTGCTGGCCGTCATTGCCGCAGTGGTCGTATCGTCCTTCGGCACACGCTGGCTGGGCACCTGGATCCCCGACGCTTTCACCACGCGCTGGTATGCGGCGTCCTGGGCTGAGTTCCAGCTCGACCATGTGCTGGTCGTCACATTCCAGATCGTGTTCACCGTCGTGATCCTGTCCGGACTGCTCGGCGTAACGGCCGCCTACGCCATGGCGCGGCGGGATTTTCCGGGCAAGAAGATCGTGCTCCTGATCTTCCTTCTGCCGCTGCTCGTGCCGCCGATCACCTTCGGCATCCCGCTGGCGACCGTGCTTTATATGGCGGGCGTCGGCGGCACCTTCTGGGGCGTGGTGCTCGCCAACCTCGTGCCGACCGTGCCTTTCGTGATCCTGGTCATGATCCCTTTTATCGAGCAGATCGACCCGAAGGTGGAAGCCGCCGCACGCGTCTTCGGCGCGGGCACGTTCAAGCTGTTCCGCTATGTGCTCCTGCCCATGCTTCTGCCCGGCGTGCTTGCCGCAATGCTGCTGGTGCTGGTGCGCACGGTCGCGATGTTCGAGCTGACCTTCCTGACGGCCGGACCAACCAGCCAGACGCTCGTCGTGGCACTCTACTACTCGGTCTTTGCCGCCGGTGTCCGCTCCGTGCAGTCGATCGACGCCATGGCGGTGATCTACATGGTGACCTCGCTGATCTGGCTCTTGATCGCACTGCGCTTCGTGAACCCGACTCAGATCGTGGCGCGCGGCAAGAACGCCACTGCTGCCGCACACTGACCCATCCTCACGGGGCGGCACGCGCTGCCCCGTTTCGCTTGCCTGCCGGAAACACCCATGAAGATCGAAGCCGTCGAAACCATCCAGCTACCGCATCTCAACAACATCCTATGGGTGCGGGTTCATACGGATGAGGGCATCGTCGGGTTGGGCGAGACCTTTCGCGGTGCGAATGCCGTGGCCGCCTATATCCACAGCGATGTGGCGCCCCAGATCGTCGGCAAGGATCCGCTGGAAATCGACCGCATTTCCAGCCTCTTGCTGTCGCCCTATGTCGGCTTCCGCTCGTCGGGTGTTGAAATTCGCGCGGCATCCGCGATCGATGTCGCGCTTTGGGATATCTTCGGAAAGGCCGTGAACCAGCCTGTTCATCAGCTGCTTGGCGGGCTGTCGCGGCCGTCGATCCGCACTTACAACACCTGTGCCGGCTATACCTACAACAAGTCGGGCGCGCGCCGGTATATCGGCGATGCCGACGAGGCCAAGGAAGGCCCCTACGAGGACCAGCTCGCCTTCCACCGCGATGCCGGAGCGCTGGCCGAAAGCCTGCTTTCGGAAGGCATCACGGCAATGAAGATCTGGCCGTTCGACCCTTTCGCCGTCGCCAATGGCGGAAATTTCATCCATGCGCGTGAGCTTGACGAGGCGCTCGTTCCGTTCCGCCAGATCCGCGATGCGGTCGGCAGCAAGATGGAGGTCATGGTCGAATTGCATTCGATGTGGGACCTGACCTCCGCGCTTGCGATCGCGCGCGGCTTGCAGGAGTTCAAGCCGTTCTGGGCGGAAGATCCGATCAAGATGGTGAACCCGCAGACCCTGGCGATCTATGCGCGCCAAGCCGGCATTCCCGTTTGCGCAAGCGAGACGCTGGCGACGCGTTCGCAATTCCTGGATGTGCTCAAGGCCGACGCGACCGACTATGTCATGCTCGACGTGTCGTGGTGCGGCGGTCTTTCAGAAGCCAAGAAGATCGCGACCATGGCGGAAACCTTCCAGCGCCCAGTTGCGCCACACGACTGCACCGGACCAGTGATCTTCGCGGCTTCCATCCACCTGTCGCTGAACCTGCCGAACGCCGTTTATCAAGAGTCGGTGCGGGCTTACTACACCTCCTGGTATCGCGATCTGGTCACGGTCATGCCGCGCATCAAGAACGGACAGATCTACCCGTTCGAGGGCGCGGGACTGGGGCTTGAACTCTCCGACTTCGTGCTCGACCATCCCGACGTGATCCGCCGTACCACGAGGGCCGAATGACGCTTACCTTTCGCTGCATCGCCGATCTTCGCGCCGGTTTAACCGAAAGCCCCGTTTGGGATGACAGGCGCGGCACGCTGTTCGTGTGCGACATACCGGGCAAGGCGATCATCGAGATCGACCTTGCGGAGGGCGTGCGGCGGCAATGGTCGTTCGAGGCGGAGGTGACGGCGCTCGGGCTTTGCGACAGCGGCGCGCTGGTGGTTGCGCTCGCCCGAAAAGTGATCGTGTTCGATCCCGACACGGAAACGCGGCGCGATCTTTGGACCGGCTATGATGAACCCGAGACTTCGCGGCTGAACGACGGCAAGGTCGGGCCGGATGGCGCGTTCTGGATCGGGGCCATGGACGGACGTGCCGACCGCAAGCCGATTGCCAGGCTGTACCGCGTCGACGCGCAAGGCCAAGCGAGAGCGATGGAGGGTGGTTTCGCCGTCTCCAACGGACTTGCCTGGTCGCCGGATGGCCGCAGCCTGTACCATTCGGACTCGCGCGGTCCCTGGATCGACCGCCTCGACTTCGATCCGGCAACTGGGGAAGCCACGAACCGAAGGCGGATGGTCGATCTCGATGAGGCCACCGGGCGGCCTGATGGCGGCGCTTGCGATGCGGATGGCGATTATTGGAGCGCCGGCGTGTCGGCCAGCGTGCTCAACCGTTTCGCGCCCGACGGGACATTGCGCGCGCGCATCCCTGTACCGGTTCCCGCACCGACCATGCCCTGCTTCTGCGGCCCCGATCTCAAGCAAATTGCGATCACCAGTCACCGTCAGGTCGATGCCGCAGCGCTGGAAGACGCGCCCCAATCGGGCAGCGTGTTCCTGGCTGAGGCGCCGGTGAGCGGGACGCCGGTTGCTCGCATGAAAGGGCTTTGATCATGGCGCGGCACCTTCTCCTGACCGGCGCATCCGGCACGCTCGGCCGCATGCTCGCGCCGAGGCTGGTCAAACGCGGCTACCAAGTGCGTTTATCGGACATCAACCCATTTCCTGATCCAGTGCCTGAAGGCGCGACGTTTGTTCAGGCCGATCTGGCTGACGAAGGCGCGGTGCAGCGCCTTGTGGAAGGCACGGACGCGATCGTTCATCTCGGCGGCATCAGCGTGGAGAAGCCGTTTCGGCCGATCATCGAGGCCAATATTCTTGGCCTGACGCATGTCTTCGAAGCGGCTCGGGCGGAGAAGCAGCGGATCGTGTTCGCGAGTTCCAATCACACGATCGGCTTCTACGAGCGCGGTGAGACGCTCTCGACCAAGGATCTGGTGCAGCCGGATGGATATTACGGTTTGTCAAAGGCTTACGCGGAAATGCTCGGGCGGATGATGTTCGATAAGCACGGGCTGGAAAGCGTGCATATGCGCATCGGCTCCTGTTTGCCAAAGCCGACGGAGGCCCGCCATCTGTCGACCTGGCTGTCGCATGACGACCTCGAACGGCTGATTATTGCGGCTGTGGAAGCTGACAAAACCGGCCACGCCGTAGTCTGGGGCGTTTCGGCGAACTCGCGCTCCTGGTGGAAGGAGGATGACGCGGAACGCATTGGCTATCGGCCGCAGGACAATGCCGAGACTTTCGCGCCGTTGCCGGAAGAAGGCGATGCGATTACGCGGCGGTTTCAGGGCGGGTCGTTTACGGCGCAGGACTATACGCGCGACGATCGATGACCATTACGCTGATCGCCGGCGGTTACCGTGTCGTCGTGGATCCGGCGGGTGGCGGTGTTATTCTCTCGTTGGATTGGCAGGCAAAAACAGGTACTTGGAGCGCTTTGTTCGCCCCAGCGGATGGCAGTGTGCCGCCGTTTAAGGCGGGGTGTTTTACGATGCTGCCGTTTGCGAACCGGATCAAAAAAGGCCGGTTTGGGTTCGACGGGCGCGAGATCGTGTTATCAGTTAATCTTCCGGATGAAGGCATGGCGATCCATGGCTTTTCGCGGGAGCATCCGTGGCGGGTAGCGAGCCTGAATGATGCTAAGCTTTTTCTGGAGCAGAATTTTGCAAGTGTCGGGAATCTTTATCAATATGTGGCGCAGCAGGAGATCGGTCTGTCTGAACAAGGATTGCGGATTGGCTTGTCCATCCGCAATACGGGCGAGCACACTCTGCCCTTTGGAATGGGGTTACATCCGTGGTTCGTAAAGACGCCGCGGACGACGCTGAGCTTCGGATCTTCGGGCGCTTTCGAGCGCGATGAGGCCGGTTTGCCGCTGCCGAAGCGGGTTGAGACGCCGATTTTCCGGTCCGAAGCGCCGGAAAGTCTCGGCGAACTACCGTATTTTGACCGGTTTTTCCCGGAATGGAGCCCGTTTTTGGCCCGCATCTGCCGGCCCGAGGAAGGCTTGGCGATCACGCTCGAGGCCGACGGCGCGCTCCGGCATCTTCATGTTTTCGTGCCGGACAATCGGCCGGTGTTCTGCGCCGAACCGGTCAGCCATGCGCCAGATGTCGTGAACCGTCCTGAGTTGGGCGAATCGAACGCGATGGCCGTTCTTCAACCCGGGGATACATTGTCGGGCGCAATGACGGTGCGGGCGGAAAACTATCTACCTTCCTGATGACGAGTGGAGCGTCAGCTGGCGATCACGGTGTCCTCGTCCAAAAGCTCCTTGATGCGCTCGACGATCTGGTCGAGCACGAGGATCTGGCGCGAGCCGGCGGGGCGGGCGGCGTAGTAGGAAACGTCGATTGTCGGTAGGAAGGGCTTGGCGCAGAGTTTGACGTCGGCGGCGCGCATGGTGATGCGGTCGACGATAGCGACACCCATGCCGGCGGCGGCGAAGTGGCAGCAGTTGAGCATGGAAGTCTCGAGCGTATTCAGCGGTGCTTGCTCGGCTTGGGAAAAGGCGCGGTCGAGGCCGCGGCGCAGCGGCGAGTTGCGGCCGGCGGTAAGAACGCGGCAGTCGAGGAGGTCGGTCGGCGTGATGACGTCCTTCTCCGCCAGCGGATGATCCGGCGGCATGGCGGCGACGGCCGTTGAACTGTGCAGATGGACGGTCTGCAGATCGCCTTGGCGCGGTGGGCCGAAGACGAGGCCCAGATCGTAATGGCTCTGTTCCACCATGTCCCAGATGTGACGGCTGTTTTCCACATCGAGAACCAGCGGCAGGTCGAGACGCGGCCCGACGACCTCCATCATGGCCCGATGCAGGAAGGGCCGCACCAGCGAGGTGACGCTGGCCATGCGCAGAACGACATTCAAATGCTGGCGGATATCGTCGGCTGCACGCGCGACCTGATCGATGCCGATATAAAGCCGCTCCACCTCGGCCAGCAGCAATACTGCTTCAGGCGTCGGCAAGAGTCGTCCGCCTTGCCGGGTGAACAAGGTCATGCCGACTTCGCTTTCCAGATCGCGGATCAGGCGGCTCACGGCGGGCTGAGCGATGTTCATGGCCTCGGACGCCGCCGTGACGCCGCGCGTGAGCATAACATGGCGGAAGGCTTCCAGCTGACGCGGCTTCAGGCGCATGCGATGCCTCCATAACGTTTCGGCATGAGATCAGGCTATAATGCAATTTTCCATCATTGTGCGAAGGAAATATGCAGTTGCCCCAAATCTCCCCATCTGGGGATGAAGCTTTGGAGGAGCTTGTTCATGAAGTTTTTCGCAGCCGCCGCGCTCGCCGCATCCGTGGTTCTTTTCCCGTCGGCCGGCGCCTGGGCGCGTGACCTGACGGTTGGCCTTTCGGCGTCCACGACCTCGATGGACCCGCAGTTTTACGTCGTCGGCCCCAACAGCGCGATGGCGCGCAACATCTTCGACGGCCTCGTGAACCAGGACGCCCGCCAGCAGATCGAACCGGCGCTGGCGACAAGCTGGAACCGCGTCGACGACACGACCTGGGAATTCAAGCTGCGCCCGAACGTCAAGTTCCATGACGGCAGCGACTTCACCGCCGAGGACGTGGTCGCCAGCATCAAGCGCGTTCCGCTCGCCGCCAAGAACAGCCCGAGCGCCTTTACCCCTTACGTAAAGGCGATCGCGGATGTGCTCGCTGTCGATCCGATGACGGTGCGCATCACCACGAAGGGTCCGACCCCTCTGCTTCTGAACAATCTCAGCCGCATCGCGATCCTGCCGGCTGAATTCGGCGAAACGCCGACCGAGCAGATGAACCAGGGCAAGGGCGTGGTCGGCACCGGCCCGTTCAAGTTCGTGTCCTGGACGCCGGACTCGGTGATCACGCTCGAGCGCAACCCCGATTACTGGGGCGGCGCGACGGATTGGGACAAGGTGACGTTCCGCATCTTCAAGAACAACAGCGCCCGCGTTGCCGCAATCCTGTCGGGCGATGTCGACATGATCGAGAACATCCCGACCGCCGATACGAGCCGGCTGGAAGAATCCAACTCGGTCAAGGTCATTAAGGCCACCGGTAACCGCCTGATGTATCTTCATATGGATCAGGACCGCGAAACCTCGCCATTCGCCAAGGGCGAAGACGGCAAGAACCCGCTGCAGAAGGCGGAAGTACGCCGCGCGCTGTCCTTGTCGCTCAACAGTGACGCGATCGTCGAGCGCCTGATGGACGGCCAGGGCACGCCGACTGGCCAAGTCGTGCCGGAAGGCTATTTCGGCCATGACGAAGCGCTTGCCACCGATCCGTTCGACCCGAACAAGGCCAAGGACATGCTGGCGCAGGCTGGTTATCCCGATGGATTCGACCTGACTTTCCATGCGACCAACGATCGTTATCCCAACGATTCCAAGATCGCGCAGGCCGTTGGCCAGTTCTTCAGCCGCATTGGCGTAAAGACCAAGGTCGAGACCCTGCCGGGCAGCGTGTATTTCTCGCGCGCTTCGGCCCGCGAATTCAGCTTCATCATGGGCGGGGCCGCGGTGGAAACCGGCGAGGCATCGGGCGTGCTGGGACCGCTTCTGGAAACCTTCGGCGACAATGCCGGCCAGGGCAATCGCGGCCGTTATTCCAATGCCGAGTTTGACAAGACGTTGGAACAGGCCCGCACCACGCTGGACGACGGCGAGCGTGAGGCGCTGTTGAAGAAGGCGACCGGCATCGCGATGAGCGATCTCGGCATCATCCCGCTGTTCTTCCTGGACAACACCTGGGCCGCCAAGACCGACCTGTCCTTTGAAGGACGCTCGGACGGCTATACCCTGCCCTTCTACGTAAAGGCGGCGCAGTAAGCGGCGCGGTGAAGGACTTCGCGATGTCTTTCCACGGCGTCTTTCCGTATCTCGTTTCGCCGACGACACAAGGCGGTGACATCAACACCGCCGTTCTCGGAGACCTGGTTGAACACCTGGTCTCCCAGGGTGTGCATGGGCTGGCACCGCTCGGCAGCACCGGCGAGTTCGCCTACCTGTCGAACGCGCAGCGCATGGAAGTCGTGAAGACGACGATCGCCGCCAATCGCGGTCGCGTGCCGGTTGTGGCGGGCGTTGCGTCCACCACGATCCGGGATGCCGTGGCGCAAACCGAAGCCATGGTGGAAGCGGGTGCCGACGGCATTCTGGCGATTTTGGAAGCCTACTTCCCGGTCGGGGATGCCGGCGTGGAAGCCTATTTCAAGGCCATTGCCGGCGCGGCGCGCGGACGTCCGGTGGTGCTTTACACCAACCCGAACTTCCAACGCTCCGACCTGACGCTGCCGGTGATCGAGCGGCTCAGCCAGATCTCGAACATCAACTACATCAAGGATGCGTCCACCAATACCGGGCGGCTGCTTTCGATCATCGAGCGCACGCGCGGGCGCATGGAGGTGTTTTCGGCTTCCGCCCACATCCCCGCTTGCGTGCTGATGATCGGCGGCGTCGGCTGGATGGCGGGCCCGGCCTGCATCGTGCCGAAGCAAAGCATTGCGCTCTACGACGCAGCACAGGCCGGTGACTGGACCCGCGTGATGGAGCTGCAGCGGCCGTTGTGGCGGGTCAACGAAATCTTCGCGCGCTATTCGATCGCGGCCTGCATCAAGACCGCCTTGCAGCTGCAGGGCTTTGCCGTCGGCGATCCGATCGCGCCGCAGGTGCCGCTGGACGAAGCGGCACGCAACGAGGTCGCCGAAGTTCTGCGCTCCGTGGGTGCGCTGTAGGACCGCCCCAATACCGAAATGCCTTTGTCGACACCTGGGCGCCGCAGCTTGTGAGCGCGGCTCGAGCCCAGGGGACGACACGTTAATGCTCAGGTAAATGTTTATGACTTCCACCCAGATCATCATCGACTGCGATCCCGGCATCGACGACTCGATTGCGCTTCTGGCCGCTTTCGTGTCGCCGGAACTGGAGATCCTTGGGATCACGCCGGTATCGGGCAACCAGCCGCTTGAACGTACCGTGCGCAATGCTTTGCAGATCTGCGAGTTGGGCGGGCGAACCGACATCCCGGTTTATCCAGGCTCCCATCGCCCCCTGCTGCGCGATGTGATCCGCGGCCAGTTCCACGGCCAGTCGGGGTTGGGAAACACCAACCTGCCGGAGCCAAAAAAGCGCGCCGAGCAGAAGGGTGCGGTGGAGTTTCTGGTTGACCGGCTGGGCGAAGCCGCGCGGGCGGGCAAGCCGGTTACGCTGGGCTGCCTCGGTCCGCTGACCAACATTGCCATGGCGCTGCGGATCGATCCAAGCATCGCTGCCGGCATTGCCCGCATCGTGATGATGGGCGGCGCCTATCGCGAGCCGGGCAACCGCACCATGACCGCCGAGTTCAACATGCTGGCTGATCCGCATGCGGCGCATATCGTGTTCTCGTCCGACATTCCGATCGTGGCACTGGCGCTGGACGCCACGCATCAGGTGATCCTGACGCCGGAGCATGTCGAGCAGTTTGCCTCCGTAAGCGGTCGCATCGCCTCGACGGTTGCCGACCTGATGGCGTTCTGGGACCGCAACCAGGTTGAGCGCTATGGCTCGCGCGGCGGGCCGCTGCATGATCCGCTCGTCATCGCCTTTCTTCTTGCCCCTCACCTCTTCCAGACCAAGCGCGCCCGCGTGTTCATAGAGCAGGAAAGCGAGCTGTGCATGGGTCAGACGGTGGCCGACTGGTACAACAAGAGCGGCTTGGAGCCGAACGCGGAAATCGTTTGCCATGTAGACGCCGAGGGCGTGATCGCGCTCTTCCTCGACCTGTTTTCCCGCTACAGAAGCGAGCGCGCTGCATGAGCCGCATTTCCGTCATCATCGACACCGATCCCGGCGTGGACGATGCGGCGGCGATCATGCTTGCACTCGGATCGCCCGAGATCGACCTGCGCGGTGTGACCGTGGTGGCCGGCAATGTCGGGCTGCAAGCGAGCGTTGCCAATGCCTGCAGGATCGTGGCACTGGCCGGACGGCGTGACGTGCCCGTGCTGGTGGGTGCGGCCCTTCCTCTCGTAGGCAAGCAGGCTTTTGGCAAATATGCCCATATCGGCAACTTCCCCGACGACCTCATGCCGAACACCGATTATGAGCCGGCGACGCTTTCGGCCGTGCGCTTCATTGCCGAACAAGCACGCGCAGCCGCCGCTGACGGACGCGGCATCACGATCTGCGCCATCGGCCCGCTGACCAACATCGCGCTGGCGCTGCGGCTGCACCCGGATGTGGCCCGCGGCATCGAAAGCATCGTGATCATGGGCGGGGCGTTTACCGCGCTCGGGCACCGCACGCCGTTTGCCGAATACAACATCATGGCCGATCCGCATGCGGCCGAGATCGTGTGGGGTTCCGGCGTGCCGGTGGTTCTGTTGCCGCTGGACGTGACGCTGCAGGCGCTGTTTGTTGAACAGGATTTCGCCGCGATGGAAGCGCATGGCAGCCCCTGCGGCATAGCGCTGGCTGGCTTGCTGCGCCGGTTCGACCGCAGTGACCTCAAGCGTTACGGCCGGCCCGGCGGGCCGATCCATGATGCGATGACGGTTGCCTGGCTGTTGCAGCCCGAACTGTTTTCAGGCAGCCACTGCGCCATTGGCGTGACCCTTTATGGCCCCACCGCCGGCCAGACCTGGGCGGATCTTCACGGCAAAACCGAGCAGCGCCCCAATGCCTGCGTGATGACCCATGTCGACCAGGCCGGCTATCGCCGGCTGGTGGTGGAGCGCATCGCAAGGCTTGGTGCGACGCCGCGACCAACGACCCCGATAAGGGAGTTCCACGCATGAGCAGTTACCTCTTTAGCCGCGTCATACAGACGATCGTGACGCTGTTCGTCATGAGCCTTCTGGTGTTCGTGGGCCTCTATCTCGTTGGCAATCCCGTCGACGTGCTTCTGAGCTCATCGGCAACGCCTGCCGAGCGGCTTGAGGTTATCCAGGCCTTTGGTCTCGACCGCCCGGTGTGGGAACAGTATTTTGTGTTCCTGGGCAAGGCGCTGACCGGCGATCTCGGCAATTCCTTCGTGTTCAACCAGCCGGCGCTCGACCTGATCCTGCAACGGATGCCCGCAACGCTGGAACTCGCTTTCGTGGCGCTGGTGATGGCGCTGGTGCTGGGCATTCCGCTCGGCATCTATGCCGGTTTGAAGCCACACAGCCTCGTTTCCAAGTCGATCATGACCTTCTCGATCCTCGGCTTCAGCCTGCCGACCTTCTGGATCGGCCTGATCATGATCATGGTGTTCAGCGTACAGCTTGGCTGGTTGCCGGCTTCCGGGCGCGGACAAACGGTCGAGTTGTTGGGCGTGCCGGTGAGCTTCCTGACCTGGGACGGTTTGAGCCACCTGATCCTGCCGGCCTTCAATCTTGCGCTGTTCAAGATCTCGCTGGTGATCCGGCTCACCCGCGCCGGCGTGATGGAGGTGATGCAGCTCGACTTCGTGCGCTTTGCCCGTGCCAAGGGCATGCCGGAAAGCCGCATCCTGCGGGTGCATGTGCTGAAGAACACGCTGATTCCGCTGATCACGGTGATCGGCCTCGAACTCGGCTCGCTGATCGCCTTTGCGGTGGTGACCGAAACGATCTTCGCCTGGCCGGGCATGGGCAAACTGATCATCGATTCCATCGCCGTGCTCGATCGTCCCGTCGTGCTCGCTTACCTCATGATCACCGTCATCATGTTCAGCGTCATCAACCTCGTGGTCGACATTCTCTACTCCGTCGTCGATCCGCGCGTCCGTTTGGAAGGAGGTTCGCGATGAGCAACCCTCACGAACTCTCGACCTCGGTTCACGCTGGGACTGAAACCATCGCCGCTAAGCCCGCCATGTCGCCCTTGAAGCGCACCTTCATCGCGCTCTTGCACAATCGTCTGGCGCTGACCGGCCTGATCATCACCGGCATCCTGCTGCTGGCGGCGATCCTCGCTCCAGTGCTGGCGCCGCAGGATCCGTATGACCTGGCGCAGCTCGATATCATGGATGGACGGCTGGCGCCGGGCGGCGAAAGCATGTCCGGCCTAACCTATTGGTTGGGCACCGATACGCAGGGTCGCGATCTCGTCAGCGCGATCATGTATGGGTTGCGGACCTCGATCCTCGTTGGTCTCGTCAGCGCGGCGGTAGCGCTGGTGATCGGCACGAGCATCGGCCTGTTCAGCGCTTATGCGGGCGGGCGGACGGATGCGGTGCTGATGCGCATCGTCGATATTCAGCTGAGCTTCCCATCGATCCTGATCGCGTTGATCTTTCTGGCGATCCTCGGACAGGGCGTCGACAAGATCATCATCGCCCTGGTGGTAACGCAGTGGGCTTATTACGCCCGCACGGTGCGCGGTTCGGCGCTGGTGGAAAGCAAGCGCGCTTATATCGAAGCGGCGCGCTCGATGGCATTGCCCGACCGAAGCATCATCTTCCGCCACATGCTGCCGAACTGTTTGCCGCCGCTGATCGTGGTGGCAACCATGCGCGTCGCTTACGCGATCATGCTGGAAGCGACGCTCTCCTTCCTCGGCATTGGCTTGCCGGTGACGGAACCCTCGCTCGGTTTGCTGATCTCCAATGGCTTCGAATATATCCTGTCGGGCGATTACTGGATCAGCTTCTTTCCGGGCATCACGCTGCTTCTTCTTATCGTGGGCATCAACCTGATCGGTGATGCGCTGCGCGACATCCTCAATCCGCGCCGGGAGGGCTGACCCATGACCAGACCGATCCTTTCGATTGACGACCTCAACACCGCCTTCAAGGTGGGCGGTGAATGGCGCAACGTGATCCGCGATGTCACCTTCGACATCGCGGAGCGTGAAACGGTGGCAGTTGTCGGTGAATCCGGCTCCGGCAAGAGCGTGACCGCCATGTCGATCATGCGGCTGCTCGGGCCGAACGCGCGTTCCACAGGGCGCATCGAGTTCGAGGGCCAGGACCTGCTGTCGCTGCCGATGGACTTGATGCAGCACATTCGCGGCAACCGCATCGGCATGATATTCCAGGAGCCGATGACTTCGCTCAACCCGGTGCTGAAGATCGGCGACCAGATCACCGAAGTGCTGATGCAGCATCGCGGCATGGATCAGGGCAAGGCCCGGGCCGAAGCCGTGCGTCTGCTCGACAAGGTTCGCATTCCTTCCGCCCAGGCGCGGCTCAACGAATATCCGATGAGCTTTTCCGGTGGTATGCGGCAGCGCGTGGTGATCGCGATTGCGCTGGCCTGCGAGCCGAAGCTGCTGATCGCCGACGAGCCGACGACCGCGCTCGACGTCACCATCCAGGCGCAGATCCTGGAGCTGATCAAGACGCTGCAACAGGAAGAGGGCATGTCGGTTCTCTTCATCACCCATGACATGGGCGTGGTGGCAGAGATCTCCGACCGCACGGTGGTGATGTATCGCGGCGACATCGTGGAAGCCGACACGACTGAGCGCATCTTCCGCGACGCCGCGCATCCCTATACGCGCGCCTTGCTTTCAGCCGTGCCGCAGCTCGGCTCCATGGCCGGCGAGCCGCGCCCGCTGCGATTCCCGATCGTGGACATGCGCACCGGCGAAGCACAGCCTGTGAAGCCAACCGCCGACACAGTGCGCACCGACGAAGCACCGATCCTCAAAGTCGACCATCTCGTGACGCGCTTCCCCGTCCGCAAGGGCATTCTGCAGCGCACGGTGGGCAACATCCACGCGGTGGAAGACGTGTCCTTCGAACTGCGCAAGGGTGAAACCCTGTCGCTTGTCGGCGAATCCGGTTGCGGCAAATCGACGACGGGTCGTTCGATCATTCGTTTGACGGATCTGACCTCCGGTTCGGTGACGATCAGCGGCCGCGACGTGGCGAGTGCGTCGAAGACGGAACTGGCGAGCATCCGCCGCGATGCGCAGATGATCTTCCAGGACCCGTTCGAAAGTCTCAATCCGCGCATGCGGGTGGGCGACGCCATTGCCGAGCCGATGGTCACGCATGGGCTGGTAAACCGCGCCGATGCAAGGCAGCGTGTCGGCAAGCTGCTTGAACAGGTCGGCTTGTCGCCGGCGATGGCCGACCGTTTCCCGCACGAATTTTCCGGCGGACAGCGCCAGCGCGTGTGTATCGCGCGTGCGCTCGCGCTCGATCCGAAGCTGATCGTGGCGGACGAATCCGTGTCGGCGCTGGACGTGTCGATCAAGGCGCAGGTGATCAACCTGATGCTCGATCTGCAGGAGCAGCTTGGGCTGGGCTATCTCTTCATCAGCCATGACATGGCGGTGGTGGAGCGCATCAGCCATCGCGTGGCGGTCATGTATCTCGGCGAGATCGTCGAGATCGGTCCGCGCCAGGCGGTGTTCGAAAACCCGCAGCACCCCTACACACGCAAGCTGATGTCGGCAGTGCCGATCGCCGATCCGACGCGCCGGCGGGTGCGCAACATCTCGAATGACGAGATCCGCAGTCCCTACCATGATGCCGGCTACACCCCTGCTCCGCTCCACTATCAGGAAGTCAGCGCGGGTCACTTCGTGCAGATGCAGGCGGTCGAGAAGGCTGCTTAGGTCCAGACATACCGGAAGGTCGCGGGCGCATGACGCCCGCGGCCTCCTGACTTCCTCAGTCAGCCGGTGCTTCCGCTGCCATCATGCGCAGATCCTCGGCGCCGCGCATGGCGTGTTCGGCGATGTCGTCGAACAGATGCGCCAGTTCGGCAAAGACAGGACGATCGGAATCCTGCCAACTGATCTCTTCCAGCTCCGCCAGCAGGTCCATCAGGGCCGCAATCGCGTCGCGGTGCTGGCGTGACGACAGAAGATGCCGGCGCGTCTCACGCTGTTTTTCCATTGCTGCAAAACGGTGCAGCGCATCGTTGACGCGCTCGCGACAACCGCAATCCAGCGCCACCGTGCCGATGATCCCCTCGATGCGATGCACGAAGTCTTCGGCATTCTGGCGTGGCGTAAGCACCTGATGGAAGTTCATGCCGCCACCCAGTTCATGCCGGGCTGCCCATGGAGGAAACCGTTGGCGTAAGGCGCGGCTGAGTAAAGGTTGCGCAGCGCTGCGATCGCTTCCTGCGCGGACAGGGCGCCGTCTCGGACTTCGGCATATAGCCGTGCCACCGCAACCATGTCGCAATCCTGCGGTGAGAGGCGCAGATGCGTGACACCAAGTCTGGCGAGCCCACCTAAATCGTTGAGCAGCACTTGGCAGTGCCGCGACATGGTCTGCACGCCGTTGACGGTCAGAAAGGACTGACCATCCAGCGTGTCGACATCAAGCCCATCCGGTTCCTCACCGCAGACGAATTTGCAGTTGTCCTTCGTGTTGCCCTTAGCGCGGGCATGGGCGCATCGCGCCGATATGGCGAGCGGCAGACGGCCGAACGCGATGACCTCGAACTCGACGCCCGGCGCACCGGCTATGATCGACCCTATGGATATCGCAGACAGTTCGGGGCCGATGCAGATGCGCGTCGCACCTTTGCGTGCAAGGAGCGCGGCGGTAGCGCCATTATAGACGTTGACGAAGGGACCGATGCGGTGCGGCTTGCCAGCGAGCAGGCGAAGCGCCGAAAGATCGTTGGCTTCCACCATGGCCTGCCCTGCCGCCAGCCGGCGTGTCGCGATGGCTTCACGTTCGAGCGTGACGAGAGCCAGCGAGGCGACGGCCACATCCTTGCCGGCATCGGTCAGCCGCCTCACCACCTCATCGAGATATGGCTTGATGAAGTGGTCGCGCTTGGAGCAGACAACTTCGCCGAGCGTCACCGCATCGACATCCTCGCTGTCTGCCACCCGATAATAAAAGTCGCGCCATTTTTCCCCGGCCCAAAGGTAGGGCACCGGCCCCATGGTGATCTTGAGTGCTGCTTCATCGGTCATGTCAGCGCCACTTCTTTTCATAGGCTCCGGACGTGGTCTGCTGCCCCTCGCTAAGCTTGCGCAACTGCGCGACATGGGCTGGGCGCGCTTGCGGCGAGGCAGACAGAGCGCGGCGCAGGCTCGAGACGACTTCGGCCACATAGGCCTTGCCGCGCTGTCGACCCTCGATCTTCAGCGCCTTGACGCCAGCCGCCCGCAAGGCATCGAGGTGATCCATGACGTCCAGGCTGACCGGATCTTCGAACGCATAGGCGTCGCTGTCGGCGATGTGGAAACGCCCCTTGCAGAGCGTCGGATAGCCGGCAGGCTCGTTCTTGCCAAAGCGATTGATGGTGAAGCCGCCAAGCTCCGACACCATGTCGCCCCCATCTTCGCGGTAGCGTACATGACTGGCCGGCGAGCACACGCCCTGCATGTTGGGTGACTTGCCGGTGACATAGGACGACAGAGAGCACCGGCCTTCGGCCATGACGCAAAGGCCGCCAAAAGCGAAGACTTCGAGTTCGCAGCTGACCTTTCGTGCAAGTGCTGCGATCTCAGCCACGGTGAGCACGCGCGGCAGCACCAGCCGTTTGGCGCCGAAGCTTTCCACCAGGAAGTTGACGGCAACGGCGTTGGAAGCGGATGCCTGAACCGAAACATGCAGCCGCTGGTCGGGATGCTTGGTGGCGACGTAATCCATCAAGGCCATGTCAGCGAGGATCAGGGCAGTGGCACCGGCCGCCGCCGCATCGTCGGCCGCGCGATACCAGATGTCCTCGGCACCGGCGCGCATGAAGGTGTTGAGCGCGACATAGGTGTCGACGCCGCGCGACCGGCCAAAGGCGATCGCCGCTTTCATCTCGTCGCGCGTAAAGTTCAGGCCGGGGAAATTGCGCGCGTTGGTTTCGTCGCGAAAGCCGCAATAGATGGCGTCGGCGCCGGCTTGAACCGCCTCGCGGTAGGCCGCGGGCGTGCCGGCAGGACAGATCAGTTCCATGTCAGGCCAACCCTTCCAATGCGCGACTGCGCACGCGGTTAGCCAGTTCCTGGAACGGCACGGCAAAGGGTCCGGCCAGACCCGCGAGGTCCTTCGGCAGGTCGAAGCCGCAATCGTCCAGCGCGTTGCGCAGGGCGAGCATCGCTTCCATGTCGCCGGTTACGCTGAGGCTGCGCGAGAAGAACATGGCATCGCCGTCGATCCGGCCTTCCAGCAGGGCCAGCAGCATGACGAGCGGGCCGGTGACGGCTGCATCGGTGTCTGGCGCCTGCCGCTTTCGGTATACGGAGATCGATGGCGTTGCCGGGTGGATCTCAAAGGCAAGATCCAGACCCGTCGGGCTGAAGCCGAACCGTTTCTCCGCATAAGAACCCAGCCGGTCGAACAAATTAGGATGCTGGCGCAGGGCGCGCCGGAACACGGCGTCGACGATCTTCTGCACGATCGGCAGGGGCGTTGTGTTCACGGCGAAAACGAGAGGGCGTGGAATATCCATCGGGCGCTTCTGATTGAGTAAGTCCTCGCCTGTCCTATCGAGCTTCATTCATGCTGCCTTTGATCAAGCGCAAGGAAGAAGCCATTTCCTTGCGATAACCGTCCGCGCCATGTCATGCCCTCTCTTGCCCGTTCCTCGTCATCCGATCGCTAGGGATCTGCGCGGTTTCCTTCATATCCTGGAAGATCGCGGCCTTCTCAGGCGGATCACGGCCCCGATCAGCGTCCAGCACGAACTCACCGAAATCCATCGCCGGGTGCTGCATGCGGGCGGACCGGCGCTGCTTGTCGAAAAGCCGGTGCTGGCAGATGGCCGTGCCGCTTCGATGCCGGTGGTCGTGAACCTGTTCGGCACGGTCGAGCGCGTGGCGCTTGGAATGGGGTTGGATGAAGCCGATTTGCCGCGTCTTGGCGAAGCCATGGCCGATCTTCGCGCACCGCGCCCGCCACGAAGTCTGGCCGCAGCCTGGGCACAGCGGGATCTTCTGAAGATCGCCTTATCGATGCGCACGAGAACCGTGCGGCACCCCTCGTGCCAGGAGCAGGTTTTTACCGGCAATGCGGTGGATTTCGGATCGCTGCCGATCCAATGGTGCTGGCCGGGCGAGCCGGCGCCGCTGATCACATGGCCATTGGTGATCACCCGATCGCCGGACGATCCGCATGACATCAATGTCGGCATTTATCGGATGCAGGTGTTGAACAGGAACCAGGCGATCATGCGCTGGCTGCCGGCGCGCGGCGGTGCGCGCCATCATCGCGCCTGGCAGAAGCTTGGACGCGACATGCCGGTCGCGATCGCGATCGGTGCTGATCCGGCAACGATCCTGGCGGCCGTGATGCCGCTGCCCGAAGGCATGAGCGAGCTTTCCTTCTCCGGTGTGCTGCGGCGCAAGGCCGGGCGCATCGGGCGCGGCGTCAGCGTCGACCTGCCCGTTCCGGCCGACGCTGAGATGGTCATCGAGGGAAGCGTCTCAATCGCCGAGACCGCTCCGGAGGGTCCTTACGGCGACCATACCGGCTACTTCAATTCGGTGGAGCCGTTTCCGGTGATGACCGCCTCCGCCATCACGATGCGCCGCGATCCGCTCTACCTTTCGACCTATACGGGGCGGCCGCCGGACGAGCCCTCGCGGCTGGGCGAAGCCATGACGCCGCTGTTCGCGCCTTTGGCCAAGCGCCAGTTTCCCGAAATCACCGATCTCTGGCTGCCGCCGGAAGCCTGCTCCTATCGCGCCATGGTTGTTGCGATCGATAAGCGCTATCCCGGGCAGGCGCGGCGGGTGATGATGGGCCTGTGGTCCATGCTGCCGCAATTCAGCATGACAAAGCTGATCATCGTCGTCGATCCCGACATCAATGTGCGTAGCTGGGACGATGTGATGTGGGCACTCTCGACCCGCTTCGATGCGCCGCGCGATCTGATCGTCATCCCCGACACGCCGATCGACTATCTCGACTTCGCCTCGCCACAGCAGGGCCTCGGCGGCAAGCTCGGTCTGGATGCCACCACCAAGATTGCACCCGAAACCACCCGCGAATGGGGAACGCCGCTGTCGATGAGCGATGCGGTGATCGCGCGAGTGGACGCGCTTTGGCCGGAGCTTGGACTGACGCGGTAGACGTTCAGGCGCCGATCGTGTGGCTGAGAAAAGGCGCGATTGCCTTCTGATCTACCGCGATGCCGAGCCCCGGCATGGTGTTGACCTGCAGCGTTCCATCTCGGCCGATCGCCTGTTCCGGTGGGTTCTCAAGCACCTGCACATAGGTGTTGGCGTCGCTGAAATAGGGATAGACTTCCAGGTTCATGGCGTTGGGAATGGCGGCGCAGAGCGAGAGGGATGCGGCCGAGCAGAGTGAGCTGGCGCAGTTGTGCGGGGAAACGCGGGCATTGTAGGTTTCCGCCAAGCCGGCGATCTGGACGGCTTCGAGCATGCCGCCGCAGTTGGCGATGTCGGGCATGACGATCGACACCGCACCCGTATCGAGCACGTTGCGGAAGCCGGCGCGACCGTAAACGCGTTCGCCCACCGCAATAGGGATTGCGTGGCGGCTGGCGACCCTGGACAGGCCGGCGAGATTGAAGGGGTCGAGCGGCTCTTCGATCCAGGTGATGTCGAGGTCGCGGCAGGTATCTAGGAACCGGATGAGCTGGTCGTCGGCCACACCGCCGGACAGATCAAGCATCAGCTCGATGTCGGGGCCGACTTCCGCGCGCAGCGCCTTGACGCGATCGACCGCGCGCTTGAAGCGGCCATCATCGACGGCGCGCGCGGACACATGGCGGAAGGTGCCGTCCGGCAGTTCGTGGGCGAAGGGATAGGATTTCAGACTGCGAAAGCCGTCCGCCAGCGGGCGGGCGGCGGCTTTTGCCCAATTCACCACGTCGTCATGCTCGTGGTTCCAGCCATTGGCGTAAAGCTTGATCTGGCTGCGCATCGCACCGCCGAGCAGCTCATGCACCGGCATGTTGGCCGCCTTGCCCTTGATGTCCCAAAGCGCGAGTTCGATGGCGCTCAGCGCCGCGAAGGTGACGGCGCCGCCGCCTTTGGCCCAGAAGGATTGATCGTAAAGATCCTGCCAGATCATGCGGATTTCGGACGCGTTGCGGCCGATGATCTGAGCCGCCATGTCTTGGAGCATGCCAGCAACGGCGGGCGCGCCATAGCCATAGGCGACGCCCGCTTCCCCGAAGCCGCTGACGCCGTCATCGGTCTCGATCTCGAACAGCACCGGCCGCAAACCGCCGCCTTCGATGCGATAGATGCGGATGGTGCTGATCTTCATGGAACGGTCCTTCGGCGGTGCTGGCGCTTGGTCTTACTTGTGGGCGGTGACGACGATCTCGATCAGCGTGGTGCCGCCGAGATCGGCAACGCCGACGGTGGCGCGGGTCGGGAAGGTGTCGGGCGACAGCCATTCCTTCCAGACCTTGTCCATCTCGGGCTTCAGGTTCATGTCGGTGATGAAGATGGTGGCCGACAGGATTTTGGTTTTGTCCGATCCGGCCTGCGCAAGATAGGTGTCGAGCTTGGCCAGGATTTCCTTGGTCTGGCCGGCCATGTCGAGGCTTTCGCCATCGCAGGTCGTGCCACCGACGAAAACGAGGCCGCTATGCTCCACGACGCGGTGCATGATCGGGGTCTGGAGGTGGCGGTTGGTCATTGGTTCGGTCCTTTCGGGTTGGATACTGGTTCTGGCCGGCGGCCGGTGACGGCGAAAACGGCGTCTTCGGTTTGCGGCAGGGCTGCGAGTTCGGACAGGCGCACCGGCTTGATCGGCGCGCGCAGGCGATAGGTGCCGATTTCGGCCGGGCTGACGCCGCGGCGTTCCGCCATGATCTCGGTGACGGTGGAAGCGCAAAGGCGGCCCTGGCAGGGACCCATGCCGCAGCGGATAAAGGTTTTCAGCTGGTTCGGACCGGGAACGCCGAGGTCGATCACCTGCCGCAGCTGACCGGCTTTCACCTCTTCGCAGCGGCAGATGATCGTGGCGTCATCTGGGGGGCTGAGGAACTGCTTAGCAGGGCGATACAAGATGTCGAGGAAGGCGCGGCCGCGACGGTAACGGCGGCGCTGCTGCTTCAGCGGGGTCAGACGGGTTTCGGCTTCCGGTTGCTCTACCAGGCCAAGGTCTAGGAGAGCGCCGACTGCTGCAATGCGGCCTTCAATGGCGGCGTGGTCGGCGCCGCCGATCCCTGCGCCATCGCCGGCGGCAAACAGGCCGGGCACCGACAGGCGGCCAAGGGGGTCAGTTTCCGGCTCGAAGGCGCGCTGGTCTTCGTTCCAGCGGATCGTGCAGCCGGCGCTGCTGGCGAGGTTGATGCTGGGGATGACGCCCTGGTGCAGGAGCACGGTCTGGACGGCGAGAGTTTCGGATCCTTGGCCGGTGCGGATGGTAACGGACTGGGCGCGGGTGTCACCGTTGATGGTCAATTCAGCAATGCCGGAGACGACGCGGGTTTGACGACGTACATCAACAAGGAGGCGCAAGCCCTTGGCGAGATAGGGCGAACCGAGGAAGGCCGGCAGATGCGGTAGGGCTTTCAGGCGCTGACCGGCATCGGATGTGTCCAGCACGGCGACGATCTCAGTGCCGGCTTTGAGCAGCTGGGAAGCGAGCAGGTAAAGCAAGGGACCGCAGCCGGCGAGCACGGTCGGACCGTCGGGAACGGCGGAAATCGACTTGAGTGCGATCTGAGCCGCACCGGCCGTCATGACGCCGGGCAGCGTCCAACCGGGCACCGGCATCGGGCGTTCCATCGCGCCGGTGGCGATGATCACGATGCGGGCTTCGACGCGGCGGGCAGCACCGGCCAATGTCAGGCCGAGCGTGGCCTTGGCGGATGGTTCGGCGGCGGGGTCGAGGCTCCAGACCGTTGTGGAGCATGCGTAGTCGATCGGCGCGGCGAGAAAGGGTTCGGCGATCGTCCGGCCTTTCCAGTAATCGGCACCAAGGAAGTCGTCGTCATCAGGCGAATGGCGCGTCACGGCGCGGTAGATCTGGCCGCCCGGCGACGTGTTTTCGTCGACCAGAAGCACCGATGCGCCGGCTTGGGCGGCCTCGATGGCCGCCGACATGCCGGCCGGTCCGGCGCCGATGATGGCGATGTCGTAGGTATCCGCGAACTGCGCGGCCTCGGTGATCTTGCGCATCAGCGATTGCCTTGCAGGACCTGGCGGCCGCCGCGCTGGCTGGCGACCACCATTCCGTCGCGCACTTCCATCAGACAGCTTTGCCGGTTCTGAACGCCGTCGACGGTGACGAGGCATTCGAAGCACACGCCCATCAGGCAATAAGGCGCGCGCGGCTGGTCGCCGACCACGGAATGGCGGATGGTGTCGATGCCGCCGGCGAGCAGCGCGGCCGCAAGCGTGTCGCCGCGCTCGGCGGTGACCGGACAGCCGTCGAAGGAAAAGGTCACGGGATCCGTTACCTCACGCAGTCTGCGAAGCATGGAACCTCTGCGATCCGAAGGCTGCAAGACCGTGCGACAGGGCGCCCGCCGCGATCTGGGGCGCGACAACCAGCGCGTGATTGGCGGCGAGCGTTACGCCGGAATGGCACACGGCGATGAAGGCGCCGGGATGGGCGGCGGACTGCTCGTAGATCGGCAGGCCATCCAGCGGCTTGACGCGCTGGCCGGTCCAGCTGCGCACGATGTTGAGGTCGCCTAACACAGGGAAAGTGCGGACTGCGCGATTAGCGAGCACGGCGCTGATGTCCTGGTTGGTAGCGTGGGCTGCCGTATGCGTTTCCTCGCTATCGCCGATCATCACGCCGCCTTCGTCGGTCTGGCGCATGGTGGCGGAGGTGTAGTCGAAGAAGGGCGCGCATTTTTCGGTGACGAGGATCTGGCCCTTGCTGCGCTTCATCGGCGCATGAAGGCCGACCATTTCGGCCAGGCGGTTGTTGTCGAGGCCGGCGGCGAGAACGATCCGCTGGGCGACAAGCGTGCCTTTGGGTCCGGTCAGCCGGAAGCCGTCGCGGACTGGCTCGATGCGCTCGATCGGGTAACCGGCGCGATAATCGACGTTGCGCTTCTTCATGCCCATGTGAAGCGCGCGGAACAGGCGTAGTGCGTTTACGTGGCCATCGAGCGGCGAATAGATGGAGCCGACAACGTCGGGGCCGACAAAAGGCAGTCGGTCGCGGGTCTCGGCTCCGCTGAGCACCTCGAAAGGGGCGGCACGGCCGTTGGTCTCGCGGACGATGTCCTGCATCTCGGCTTGCCAGGTTTCAAGTTCGAGCGGGTCGAGCGCGAAGGAGAAGCCGCCGTTCTGGTTCAGGGACACGTCAATGCCCGTGTCTTCGAGGAGGGCGGCGGCGAGTTGCGGCCAGCGTTCGGCCGACGCCTTGGACCACAGCGCGTATGCCGGCTTGCCGACGCCTTTTCCCTGCACCCAGACCAGGGCGAAGTTGGCGCGGGAAGCACGGGGATCGAGATCCGCACCGTCGAGAACGGTCGTCTGCAGCCCGGCGCGCGCCAGGCCCCAGGCCAGCGTCGAGCCGACAAGGCCGCCGCCGATCACAACCATTTCGAGGGGGGATGAGGTCATTAGATTACCGGAAAGAGAAGGCGGTGCGGTCGTTGAAGACCGCACCGGAGATGCCGGATCAGCCGCGTGGGCTGACGTCGACCTTGAACCACTTCATGGAGAGTTCCTTGATCGTGCCGTCGGCGAGCGCGGCCTTGATCGCCTGGTCGAACTGCGCCTTCAACTCGGTATCGTCCTTGCGCAGGCCGACAGCAATGACGCCGAACACGCCGCCGGAGAAGATCGGGCCGGAAATCTTGGCACCCGACATTTCAGGCTTGCTGAGCGCTTCGGTGAGCACGGTAGCGTTGGCCAGAACGGCATCCACACGGCCGCTGGTCAGGTCGAGGTTATGCTCTTCCGTCGTCTTGTACTCGCGCAGGTCGACGCCGTCCTTGAAGTAGGTTTCCATGAAGGTGGACGCGGTGGTGGAGCCCTGAACGCCGACGGACTTGCCCTTGAGAAGGCCGGCGATCTTCTCGATGTCCTGCTTGGCTGCGGCTTCTTCAGTGTCGAGCGAATAGGTCTTGCCGGTGCCGGGCATGTCGGCCAGCGGACCATCGCTCGGCACGGCAAAGGCGTTGATGCCGGCAGCGTAAGGGTTGGAAAAGGCGATGACTTCCTGGCGCGCAGGGGTGACGCTCATGGCGGCCATGATCGCGTCGTACTTCTTGGCGTTGAGCGAAGGGATGATGCCGTCCCAGTTCTGGGCGACGATCTCGCACTTCACCTTCATGCGCTCGCACAGCACCTTGGCCAAGTCGATCTCGAAGCCCTGCAACTCGCCGTTCGGGCCGGAGAAGTTCCACGGCGCGTAGGCACCTTCGGACGCGATCTTGATGGTCTTTTCCTGCGCGAAAGCCTGGCTTCCTGCGGTCAGAAGGAGGGCGGCTGCGAGGATGGATCTGAGTTTCATTGGTTCACCTCTGTTGATGGTTGGCGCGAGCCGTGTTTTCCCTTGGATAACGGCATGGAGCCGTCAGCGGGCTTCTCGTTCGTCTCGCGATATGAATTGCCGAAAGCGGTCGGAACGCGGGTTCCTGAACACCAGGGATGGCGGGCCCTCTTCCTCGATCACGCCGTTGTGGAGGAAGACGGTGCGGGTGGAGACATCACGCGCAAAGCCCATCTCGTGGGTGACGATCAGCATCGTCCGGCCTTCGGCGGCGAGATCGCGCATGACCTTCAGGACTTCACCGACGAGCTCCGGATCGAGCGCGGAGGTTGGTTCGTCGAACAGCATCACGCTTGGATGCATCGCAAGTGCGCGGGCAATAGCGGCGCGCTGCTGCTGGCCACCGGAAAGGTGCGCCGGGTAGGCGTGACGCTTCTCGGCAATGCCGACGCGGGCAAGCAGGGTTTCAGCCTCGGCGATCGCGTCCTTGCGGTCGCGCTTCAGCACATGAACCGGCGCCTCAATGAGATTTTCGAGGATAGTGAGGTGAGACCACAGGTTAAAGGACTGGAACACCATGCCGGCCTTGGCGCGCAGGCGATTGACCTGGGCGTTGTCGCGGGCGCGCGGCTGCTGGCCGGGCTTCTGGTCGAGCGCGATGGTTTCGCCATGGATCGACACACTGCCGGCATTCGGCACTTCCAGCATGTTGATGCAGCGCAGCAGCGTCGACTTGCCTGAGCCCGACGAGCCGAGGATCGAAATGACATCGCCTTCATTGGCGGTCAGCGAGACGCCATGCAGCACTTCGTGCTCGCCATAGCTCTTGCGGATGCCGGAAAGAACAACAGCGGGCGTGTTGGCGAGATCAGGCACGGGCTTTCTCCGGCTTGTCGGCAGCTGACACGGGCGCAGGGCGGCGCTCCGGTGACAGCGCATATTCGAGCGCCGCAAACAGGCGGGCGACGATGAAGTTGAGAGCGAGGTAGATTGCGCCGGCGCAGATGAAGAGCTCGATCGGGCGATAACTCTGCGAGATCAGCTTGGCGGCAATTCCGGTGACTTCCATCAGCGTGACGGTGGAGGCGAGCGCGGTCGATTTTACCATCAGGATGATTTCGTTGCTGTAGCCCGGCAGCATCTGCCGCAAGGCCTGCGGGAAGATGATGCGACGCATCAGGAGGAAGCCGGACATGCCGGTTGCCCGCGCCGCCTCGATCTGACCGGCCGGCACGGACAAAAGCCCGCCGCGAATGATCTCGGCGCTATAGGCTGCCGTGTTGAGCGCCAGAGCCAAAGCCGCGCACCAATAGGCTTGGCGCAGGAACGGCCAGACCCAGCTTTGGCGCAGCTCGGGAAACTGGCTGATGCCGTAATAGATGATGTAAATCTGGACGAGCAGCGGCGTGCCGCGGAAGACGAAGACGTAGAACTGCGCCGGGAGGTCGAGCCACCATTTGTTCGACACGCGCATCAAGGCGAGCAAAACGGCCAGCACGCCGCCGGTGACGACAGACAGCGCCGTCAGCTGCAGCGTCAACGGGATGCCCTTCAAAAGGGCTGTGAAGCTTTCCCACAGAAACGGAAAATCGATCAACATCACGCAGCCCTCCGCACGCCGCGCATGGCTCGGCGCTCCGCCAACCGGAAGCCGCGGCCCGATACGAAGGTGATGAGAAGATAGAGAGCGGCAGCCGTGAGGTAGAAGCTGAAGGGCTGGCGGGTCGAGCCGGCGCCGATCTGCGACTGGCGCATGATCTCGACCAAGCCGATCACCGATATCAGCGCCGACTCCTTCAACACCAGCTGCCAGACATTGCCCATGCCGGGAATGGCGAAGCGGGCGGCTTGCGGCAGGATGATGCGGCGGAACAGGAGAAAGGACGGCATGCCATAGGCGCGCGCTGCCTCGATCTCGCCTTTGGCCAGCGCCAGCACAGCACCGCGGAACACCTGCATCTGATACGCGCCGGACACGACGCCGATCGCCATGGCGCCGGTAATGAAGGCGGGCGCGCCAACGAAGCCTTCGGCGCCAAACAGGGCTGCAACGCCGGAAATCACCGAGCTTGAGCCGAAATAAAAGAGGTAGATGACGAGAAGGTCAGGGATACCGCGCAGAACGGTCGTGTAAAAACCGGCGATGCCGCGCAAGAGCATGAAGCGCGAGAAAGCAGCCGCCGCGCCGAGCGACCCTAGAATCGAACCGATGAGGTAACCGCACAGCGCGACCGCCACCGTCATTCCGGTCGCCGCGAGCATGCCATAGCCCCACCCATTGGGCCCGAAGCCCATGAGCTGCAAGTAATCCAACCTTCAGCCTCTCGTTCCCGCGCGTGTTTGACACGCGTCGATTGATCCAGCGCTCGTTTTGCGGGCTGGCATTCTAAACAGCAAGATTGTCAACGCGCCTGCATTCCGTCAAATTCGTAATCGATGCCCAAGAATAAACGAATGTTATGCTGAGATGATGATGAACCTGAGACAGGTGGAAGCGTTCCGCGCCGTGATGCTGACGGGGCAGATGACGACAGCGGCCGAGCTGATGTCGATCACGCAGCCGGCGGTCAGCCGGCTCATCCGCGACTTCGAACATGCCACCAACCTGCGGCTGTTCGAGCGGCGCGGCAACCAGATCATTCCCACGCAGGAAGCCGTCACGCTCTGGAAGGAGGTCGATCGCGCCTTTGTCGGCATGAACCACATCGCTGTTCTCGCCAAGGAGATCGCCCGGCAGGCGGCGGGTACGCTGCGCATCGCGGCCATGCCTGCGCTGGCCAGCGGGGTACTTCCGCGCTTTCTCGCGCGCTTCCTGCGGGACAAGCCGAACCTGCAGGCATCTTTGAGCGGCTTGCCTTCATCCATGGTGATCGAAGCGGTGGCGGCCGGTCAGGCCGAGATCGGCTATGCCGACGGGCCGCTCGACCGGCCGGGCTTCATTATCGAGACGCAATCCATGGCCGCCGTCGTCGCCATGCCGGACGGGCATCCGCTTGCGGCCAAGGACGTCATCCATCCGGCCGACCTTCAGGGCCAACGGATGATCAGCCTGGAGCCGGGCACGGTCTTCGCCATGCGGGTGGAGGTGGCACTGGCCGGCGTTCAGCGCCTGTCGAATGTGGAAACCAGGCTGTCGCACACCGCCCTGTCGCTGGTGAGCGAGGGCGCGGGCATTGCGATCATCGATCCGACCTCGGCCAGCGAATTCACCGACAGAGGGGTTGCGGTGCGGCGCTTCGGGCTTTTCATCGATGCTGGCTTTCTCGCCATCCAACCGGCCAATCGCAGCCGGTCGGATATTGTCGACCGCTTCATGCGCGAGTTCATTATCTTTCACGACGCGTGGGTTAGCGGCGGTTAAGCATCCGCCCCCCCGCAACCGGTGCCGCATCAGGCCGATTTGCGATACCCGTGCAGATGCGGGTTCACGGCATAGGCGCTTTGAAACTGCTTGGCGGCGACGGGGCGCCCGACATGGAAGCCCTGGACCTTGTCGATCTCGAGTTCTCGCACGAGCGCAACATGTTCGTCCGTTTCGACACCTTCGATGAGCACTGAATGGCCGCGGTTGCGCACCAGGCCGACGATGTCGCGCAGCATCGCCTTGCCCCGCGTCGTATCGCAATCATGCAGGAAGGAGCGGTCGATCTTGACCGTGTCGAAATCGATCAGCCGCAGCCAGGACAGGCCGGCGAAACCGGTGCCGAAATCATCCAGCCAGATGCGGATGCCGAGGCGCTTAAGGTCGGCGATGCAGCGCAGCACATCCGAATGCATTTCCATGTCGAGGCCTTCAGTGATCTCGAAGGCAAGCTTGCTGCCGCTGACGCCGGTCTCAGAAAGGATCGCAGCAACGGACGCCGCGAAGCCGGGCGCCTTCAACTGGATCGGCGAAACATTGACGCTGACCAGCGACACATGCCCATCCATCAGGAGGTCCTGGCAAACCGTGCGGATCGCCCAAAGGCCGAGATCAAGAATGGCGCCGGTCCGCTCGGCAACCGGAATGAACTGGCTCGGCAGCACCAAAGTGCCATCCAGCATGCGCAAGCGCATCAGCGCTTCCACCGCTTCGGTCTCGCCGGACGCGATGTGCTGGATGGGCTGATAAACGAGCGACACCAGCTTTTCGCGCGTCGCCATCCGCAGAAGCGCAGCGACATTCTCGCTTTCATCGCTGGTGAAGGGATCGTTGGGGTCGAACACGCGCGAACAATTCCGGCCGCTGGCCTTGGCCGTATAAAGCGCGCGATCGGCTTCGTGGATGATCCGTTCCAGCTTGCCATCATTGCGCGGTCGCACTAAAGCCGCGCCGACGCTGACCGTGACGAAGGACGTGCCATCGCGGCGCTGTTCATGCGCGATGCGCAGATCTTCGACGGCAAGCCGGATGCCTTCGGCAAGCTCGGCCACTTCGTCTTCGGTGGTTATAGGAGCCAGGATGATGAATTCCTCGCCGCCGTAACGGCCGATGAAGCCATGATGCTTGTTGATGGTTTCGCTGAGCGCATCGGCCACCAGGCGCAAGCAATGATCGCCTTCCTGGTGGCCGTAGAAATCGTTGAACTTCTTGAAGAAGTCGACATCCACCAGCATCGCCGAGAAGCTCATGCCGAGCATCTGCCAATCGTCCCAGAAATCGCGCAGCTTCTCGTCCACCGCACGGCGGTTTGCGACGCCAGTGAGCGCATCCGTGCGCGACAGCTTCAACAGGGCTTCACCGCGCTGAACTGCCTCCGTTTGGCGAATGCGGGCCTTCATGGCGTTCAGGAAGACGCTGAAGCGCTCCTTGTTGAGCTTCCAATTCACGTAAGTCGTGAAAGCAAAACAGGAGAGATAGAAGGTGGCCAAAGTCAGCCGATAGGTTGCGCTGCCTGGAAAGATGTAAAGCGCCGTCAAAACGCTTGCCAGAATGGCCGTCGAGGAGATGACGGACAGCTGGAATTGGAAACTGAAGAAAAGGTTCGCGCCCATCATGAAGATGCAGCCGTAGAACATATAGTACGAGAAGTTGACGGTGTAGTCGGTTGGAAGCGAGGTGAACAACCATGCGAGATAGGCGACCACCAGGCCGACCGCGCAAGTTAGATCCAGCGCGTTCGAGCTCTGATTGCTGTGATACTGATATTCAAAGAACGGCAGGATGATCAAACCCACGAGAACGCGCGCCGTGATAGAATAGCGGGCCACATCGGGGATCAGGATAGCGTCCGTAATCGAGAATAGAAGATACATGACGAAGGAAAGCCAGATTCCTTGGCGCGCAATTCTGCGGCGCGGCTTGTCACTCTCGCTCTGATACAGACCATAAAGAGATTTTGGCAAGGTTGCGCTTGGCTTCTTCAGCAGCGCAGTCTCGACAATTGCTGACAGGCGCTGGTCATTCATGTTGCTGAACCGAACCTGTTGTTAGCGTGACAGAGCAGATCGTCATTAGGAAGGTAATCGATCCTCTGATCACTTCCCTTTCCCAAGCAAGCCGTGGCGTTCTTATAAGCTCAGGTCGTTTCCGTGCGCTTTAACGGATCCATCCAATTGTCTGGATCGACCCTGCGCCGGCTGACTTTCATTGCCAAACCGAGGCCCTTAGTCGAACGGTTTAGAACCTGCTTAATAAATTGATCTAGTAAGATCTTCCCGAGAATGTTAACTCCTCGTTATGGTTAACAATAGTTAAGCCGGGAAGCAGGAATGAGCCAGATTGTGTTTGACGGGATGAGCCTCATCACCCCGGAAGCTGTTGCCGCTGAGTTGCGGCCGCAACTAACGGTTGATGCTGCCTTCGCTCCAGAGACAGCTCGCGCGCAACTCGCCCTCGTGCTCCAGCTTGCCGAACAGCGCTTCCTTTCGGGTCAGAACCTCGAAGAGGCTACGCAGCGGATCAATGACGATTTGCACCAGATCCGCAGCCAGGTGAGCCCGCAGGTGTGGGAAAGTTTTGTGCCCGTGGTGCAGAACCATGGCGTCACCGAATTCTTGCTGCAGGATCCGTTTACGCGCTGGTCGTTCGAAAAGCCGCGCGGTTATTCGGGCGACGCGCAACTGCTCGACTTCATCTATCGCCATTCTTCGGCGCAAGACGCGATCGCCGCCGCCTCCCCGCTTGGACAAACGCTGTATGAAATCACCAGCGCTTCACAGTCCTCAGCTGCCGTGCGCGAGCGGCGCGATCTCTTGACCACCTACGTGGACGAAGTGGCGGCGACGCATGGCAAAGACGCGGAAATCCTGACGATCGCCGCCGGTCACTTGCGCGAGGCCGACCGCTCGATCGCATTGCAAAGCGGTGACCTCGCCCGCTGGGTGGCGCTCGACCAGGATCCGCTCAGCGTCGGCTCGATGGTGCGCGACTTCGCGGGAACGTCGATCACGCCGATCGATGGCTCGGTCAGCGTTCTCCTGACCGACACGTACCAGCTCGGCCAGTTCGATTTCGTGTACGCCGCCGGCCTCTACGACTATCTGCCTCGCAAGGTTGCCGTGAGGCTGACCAAGAAGTGCATGCAGATGCTAAAGCCGAAAGGCATGTTCCTGTTTGCCAACTTCGCGGCGGGCATTCCCGACGACGGCTTCATGGAGACCTTCATGAACTGGTCGCTGCTGCTGCGCACGGAAGCGGAAATGTGGGACATCGTGAATGCCAGCGTCGACCGCAACACGGTGGATGCGCAGGTGTATTACGGCGACAACCGCAACATCGTGTACGCGACGATCCGCAAGAACGGCTGAGATGAGAGCCGGCTCCGCGCGGTTGGTTCTGGGACCGCGCGGACTGCTGTTCAGGATGACCCGTTCGTTCTGGTCTTGCTCGACCTGCCACGGTAATCCTTGCGCATTGGGTGTCACAGGAGTTGGGGCGAAGAGCAACCCTGTGTACCATGCAGCTGACAGCGCAGTATCCAGGATCGTCCTTCTTGCAATCTGAACCCGGCTTCGAACAAGTTACCGCCCGTGCTACGATACAGGACTTAGTTTATCGGCAGCTTCGCAACGCGCTTATCAACGGCGACTTCGATCCAGGGCAGACCCTGACGATCTCGTCGCTGGCCGGGCAGTTCGGGACGAGCCACATGCCGGTGCGCGAGGCCTTGCGCCGGCTCGCAGCCGAAACAGCGCTCGATGTCGCACGCAACGGATCAGCGCGCGTTCCCGTCGTATCCCGCTCCCGCTTGGACGATCTTTGCCGCGCGCGCATGGCCGTGGAAGGTTTGGCGGCAGAACTTGGCGCGCGATTCATCACGGAAGAAGACCGCGCGCGCCTGGCGGCTATCGAAGGACAACATACTGCGGCGGCAAAGGCCGGCAACGTTTACCAGATGCTGCTCGCGAACCGCGACTTTCACTTTGCGATCTACCGAGCGTCAGGCTCCGATGTTCTGGTGCAGCTGATCGACACCCTGTGGCTGCGGTTCGGACCCTATATGCGGATGCTCTCCACGCATGTCCGACCTCTCGTCGAGCAGGGCCCGCACGAGCCATACATCAAGCAGCACCTTGCAATCCTTGCAGCCATCGAAGTACGCGACGAAAGCCGTACGCGGCGGGAACTGGAGCAGGATATCCAGACAACCTGGGACATGCTGAAGGACCTTTGCCACTAGCCGATAGTGCGATGGGAAGCAGCTGTGACTGCTCCGCCTCGGAAGACGTTTTGAACTTAAAGGAAGGCTCTTGACGTCCTAGCCAGCTTCATGATCATTTGATCAAATTGGCGGAGAGGTTGATGTCCGGCTACTTCCTTTATCACTCGATCGGCACTTTCCCTGACAAAGCGACTTTGATGGCGCAGGCTCTCAGCCGCTTTTCAGAAGCATGGTCGGCGGAAGATGACACGCAGTGGCCCTTTGCTTTGCAACAGCGGCAAGCGTTCATAGAAGCCTGGGAACGGCTCATCTCGGCTCCAGCTCACAGTTTGACCACCGCCGAGAATGTCACGACCGCTCTGTTCAGCCTGATCGGCGGTCTGCCTGCGGGGCGTCTCAGGAACAAGCGAGTGCTGGTAGCGGCCGATTGTTTTCCCAGCCTGCATTTTCTGCTGGCGAAGCTGCAGGACAGGTTCGGCTTCACGCTCGATACCGTGCCGATGCGGCAGGGCGAGCGGTGGGTCAACGACGACGATATTCTGGAGCGCTGGGGGCCAGATGTCGGCCTTGCGCTTCTCACGCTGGTATCCTCCACCACCTCGCACCGCTGCGATGTCGCGCGGCTTGCCGAACACGGTCGTCGCATGGGCTCGATCACCGGCGTGGATATTACGCAAGGCGTGGGCGTCGTTCCGTTTTCGGTTGCCACGCTGCCGGTAGACTTCGTTGTGTCGACCTCACTGAAGTGGCTGTGCGGTACGTCGGGTGCCGGCATTCTCTATGTTCAGCCAGACCTTATCGCTCAATGCGAGCCGGAGCTGAGAGGCTGGTTCAGCCAGGAAAACCCGTTTTCTTGGGATCTGGACAAATTCAGCTATGCCTCGGATGCGCGGCGCTTCGATCATGGCACGCCCGCAATTCTCGCCAGCGTCGCGTCTTTGCCCGGCCTTCAGTGGGTAGAAAGAACAGGCGTCAAAGCGATTGCCGCGCAGAACCGAGACTCGACGGAGCGTCTGGTAACCATCGCGCAAGAGAATGGCTGGACGCTGGCATCGCCTCAAAACCCACAAGAGCGGGGCGGAAGCGTGATGATCACTTTGCCCGATCATGCGGTGCCCAGCGAAATTATTGCGCGCTTACGCGAACGTGCGCTTTATGCTGATGCGCGCGGCACCACACTACGCCTGTCGCCGGGCATCGTGACGACGCAAAACGATGTGGAGGCTTTGGGAGAAGCGCTTCAGTCGATTTTGCGCAAGTAGACGTGACCACAAGAGTGTTGCTGCGCTTTTGACACTGCAGCGGCGAAAAAGCCAGCATGACTGGCATATAAGGGGAAAGACCATGAACAAACGCATGAGCCTTATCGCATTGGCGCTGACCGCATTCGGCGCGCTTGCCTCGCCTTCGCAAGCACAGGAAAGCGTTGTGCTTGGTGCCTATGCCGCCAATCCGCCTTGGGAGTTCAAGAACGAAGCCGGCACGTTTGAAGGCTTCGAGATCGATGTCGCGACCGAAGCTGCCAAGCGGATCGGCAAGGGTATAGAGATCCAGGAATTGGGCTTTCAGGCTTTGTTTGCTGCCACCGCTTCGGGCCGCATCGATTTTGCCGTGTCTTCGATTTCGGTCACCAACGAGCGTCTGGCCAACCAGTCGTTCACGCAGCCTTATTATGACAGCGACGGCACGATCGTGGGTCGTCAAGGAACCGAGATTGCTACGCTTGAAGATTTGAAGGGCAAGACGATCGGCGTCGTTGCCGGCACCACCGGCGACAAGTGGGCCAAGGAAAACGCCGAGAAATACGGCATCGCCGATGTCACGAGCTACAATGCCCAGCAGGACCTGCTGCTCGACGTTCAGAACGGCCGCATCGATGGCGGTGCGGGCGAGCTCGCCGGCTTCCAGTTCGCGATCAAGCAGATCCCGTCCTTGAAGGTTCTGGTGCGCATCCCGACCGGCGAGCGTTTCGCCATGATGGCGAAGAAGAACCTGCCTATCCTGCCGGAAATCAACGAAGCCATTTCCGCCATGAAGAGCGATGGCACCATGGCCAAAATCCACGAAAAGTGGTTCGGCGTGGCGCCTGAAGCTGGCACCAGCACGCTGACCGCCATGCCAGTCCCGACCGCACAGTAAGCACGCTCGGCGAGGCGTCGATCAGGCGCTTCGCCGGCCTCTTCTTCACGACCGGTGCGGGCTGCCCCCATGGAATTGATCGACACTTTCTTTAACTGGGACATCCTGCTGCGATCGTTCCCGATCCTGATGCGCGGCCTGAGCAATACGGTTGTTCTGGCGTGTTGCAGCATCGTCTTGGGGACCTTTGCCGGGCTGCTTCTATGTCTGGTCAGGCTTTATGCGCCTCGACCGGTTCAGCTGCTTGCGGTCGCCTATATCGACATGTTCCGCGCGCTGCCGATCCTGGTTCTGCTGATCCTGATTTACTATGCGCTGCCCTTCGTGGGGATCCGGTTCAGCTCCTTTGTTTCCGCTTTGCTGGCGCTTTCGATGGTGCTGGCGGCGTTCACGGCGGAAGTCTGCCGCGCGGGCATCCAGAACGTGCCCGTCGGGCAGTTTGAAGCGGCGGCGACACTGGGCATGCCGTTCTGGCTTGGCATGCGCAAGATCATCCTGCCGCAGGCAGTGAAGGTCATCATTCCCCCGCTGACCAGCAACTCCATCGCCGTCTTCAAGGACACCGCACTCGCGTCGGTTGTCGCCATGCCCGACCTCTTGAAGCAGGCGCAGGACACGCAGGCGCTGATGGCCAATCCGACACCGCTGATCGGCGCGGCCATCATCTATCTCGCGTTGCTTTGGCCTCTGGTTCGCGTCGTCGGTTATCTCGAAGCGCGCAACCAGCGTCTGCAGATGCGATGACCGTTTCGCGCCAAGCTCGTCCCACCTTTCGGCTCGCCTGACATCGAGGCCCTCATGACTGCCGCGCATCCGCATGTAATCGATCGAAACAGTCCGCCCGTCGTCAGCATGACGGGCATCAACAAGTGGTATGGAAGCTACCATGCCTTGCGCGACATCGATCTCGATGTTGCCTCGGGGGAACGCATCGTGCTGTGCGGGCCATCCGGCTCGGGCAAGTCGACGCTGATCCGCACGATCAACCAGCTGGAAACCCATGCAAGCGGAACGCTGCGAGTGAATGGTCAGGAGCTGACGCCGGGCATGAAGAAGCTGGATGTTGTGCGACAGGATGTCGGCATGGTGTTCCAGCACTTCAACCTGTTCCCGCACCTGACCATTCTCGAGAACTGCACGGTTGCGCCGATCTCGGTACGCAAGGTGCCGAAGCGCGAAGCCGAAGAGCGCGCCATGCACTACCTCGAGCGGGTCAAGATTGCCGAACAGGCCAGGAAGTATCCGTTCCAGCTTTCCGGCGGCCAGCAGCAGCGTGCGGCCATCTCGCGATCCTTGTGCATGGTGCCGAAGATCATGCTGTTCGACGAACCGACCTCGGCGCTCGACCCCGAGATGGTACGCGAAGTTCTGGAAACCATGATCGGCTTGGCCGACGAGGGCATGACCATGATGGTGGTGACCCACGAGATGGGCTTTGCCCGCGAAGTGGCCGACCGCGTGATCTTCATGGATGCCGGCGAGATCAAGGAAGTCGCTGCACCCGACGCCTTCTTCGCCAATCCGAAAGAGCCGCGCGCGCGTGCCTTCCTCAACCAGATCATGCACTGAGCGATGACCGCCACTTCTGCCCCAACCAAACCCTTTCCGGTGGATGCCGTGAGGGCGCAATTTCCCGCATTAGCGCAGGCAGGACCGTTCATCTTCTTCGACAATGCGGCGGGCGCGCAGGTTCCGCAGGGTGTGTTCGACGCCGTCAACACGCATCTGCTGCACCATAATGTTCAGCGTGGTGGGCGTTACCGGCAGAGCGTGGCGGTGGATCGCTCCATGGCGGATGCGCGCGAAACGGTCGCCCTGTTCCTGAACGCGGAGAACCCGGCCGAAGTCTCGTTCGGCATGAATGCGACCTCGTTCATTCGGCTGGTCAGCCTCGGCATCGGGCAGATGCTGGGAGAGCGCAACGAGATCGTGGTGACCGACCTCGATCATGACGCCAATATCGCGACCTGGCTGGCGCTCGAACCGCTCGGCGCCAAGTTCGCCTGGTGGCGCATGCGCGATGACGGCAAGCTCTACCTGGAAGACCTCCAGCCGCTGTTGAACGAACGCACGCGGCTGGTTGCCTTCACGGCAGCCTCCCACGCGCTGGGAACGCTTGTGGATGTTCGCTCCGTTGCGGACGCCGCGCATGGTGTAGGCGCCGACGTGTTCGTGGATTGCGTTCATTACGGTCCGCACGGGCTGATCGATGTTCAGGCCTGGGACTGCGATTATCTGGTTTGCTCGGGCTACAAGACCTTCTCGCCGCATATGGGTTTCTTATGGGGCAAGCTCGAAAAGCTGCGCGCCCTGCCGACCTTTCGCGAAGACTTCATCCCGAACGAGCCGCCCTTCAAGATCGAGGTCGGAACCTTCGTTTATGAGAATGTCGCCGGAATGGCAGCAGCCATCCACTATCTCGAAGGGCTCGGTGAGACACTTGGCGCGACGGGCTCGCGGCGCCAGGCGATTGCGACTGCGATGGCGGCGATCCAGGCTTACGAGCGCGAGCTTTCGGCACGCTGCCTCGATGTGCTCCACAGGCGCGGTGCCGTGATCTACGGTTTGGCTGATCCGGAGAGGGCCAGCGAACGCGTGCCGACGATCTGCTTCAACTTCCCGGGTCTTGCGCCGGGAACGGTCGCTCAGGCTTTGGCCGACCGCGACATCGGCATTCGCGACGGGCACATGTTCGCGCCGCGGCTGATGGCACGGCTCGGCCTTGAAATGGCGAGCGGCGCCATGCGCCTTTCGCTCGTTCATTACAATTCAGCCGCCGAAATCGAGCGCTTCGACGCGGCGCTTGGCGAGATCCTTTAGAGCGCGACAGCCGCCGCTTGCCTGATTATCCGGAGATATCCATGACCCGCTTTGCCCGACGCATCACGCAGACATCGCCGAAGAATTACGGCATGTTCGAAAAGGCGATGGCCAAGGCGGCAACCGGCGCCGACCTGATCCACCTTGAACTCGGCAAGCCGTTCCATGATACGCCCGACCACATCAAGAAGGCCGCTGCCGACGCCTTGTGGGCCGGCAAGGTTCATTACAGCGACATGCGCGGCGAACACGCCCTGCGCGCAGCCCTCAAGGACAAGCTCGCCTCCTACAACAAGCTGGACGTGTCGGCTGACGAAATCCTCGTCACCAACGGACTGACGCAAGCCTCCTATGCCGCGTTCATGGCGCTGCTCGATGATGGCGACGAATGCATTTTGCTGGAGCCGTTCTATCCGCAGCACGTCAACAAGATCGAGATGGCGGGGGCGAAGGTGGTTCTGGCGCCGCTCGATCGGGAAGCCGGCTTCCGCATCCGGCGCGATCTGATCGAAGCCAAGATCACCAAGCGGACACGCATGCTCGTGCTCGTCAATCCGGCCAATCCGACCGGCCGCGTTTATTCACGCGCGGAGTTGCAGGTCATCGCGGATCTCGCGATCGAGCATGATCTCGTGGTGGTGTCAGACGAGGTCTACGAGCAGATCCTGTTCGACGGCGTCGAACACACCTCCATCGCTTCCCTGCCGGGCATGAAGGCGCGCACCGTTTCCATGTTCGCCTTCACTAAGGCCTATGCGATGGATGGCTGGCGGCTGGGCTACCTCGTTGCCGACAAGGCGATGATGTCGGGCATCATGAAGATCACGATGAACGAAGTGACCCACGTCAACACCTTCATCCAGTATGGCGCGCTGGCAGCCGTGACCGGGCCGGCGGAGGTACTGGATGCGATGGTGGACGACGATCGCCGCAAGCGCGACCTCGTTGTGCAGCGCCTGAACCAGATGCCCGGCGTGATCTGCGCGGCACCTGAGGGCACGATCTACGCCTTTCCGGATATTTCCGGCACGGGATTGAGCGCCCAGGAAGCCGCCGACGCCATTCTCGAAAAGGCCGGCGTGGTGGTGGAAGCCGGCAGCTTCTATGGCGCGTCAGGCAACAGCCATCTGCGCGTTTGCTTCGGCTCCGAAAGCTACGAGCGGATCGAGGAAGCCATGGATCGGCTCGGGACGTTCTTCAACAATCTGTAGAAGGTGTCGCTGAGGGACGGCTTAGAGCACCGTCCTCACGTTCCAAAGCTCGGGGAACAGCACGACATCCAGCATGCGGCGGAGGTAGGAAACGCCGCCGGTGCCGCCGGTGCCGCGCTTGAGGCCGATGACGCGTTCGACCGTGGTGACATGGTTGAAGCGCCAGCGACGGAAATAGTCCTCGAAGTCGACTAGCTTTTCGGCCAGTTCGTAGAGCGTCCAGTATTTCTCCTCGTCGGCGTAGATCGCCTTCCAGGCTTCCACCACCTTCGGGTTCTCCGAGCGCGCAGTGCGCCACTCGCTGCGCTCCGCTTCCTCGCCGATGTCGAAGCCATTGCGGTGAAGCAGAAGCAGCGCTTCATCGTAGAGGCTCGGCGCCGACAGGATGTCTTCCAGGCCGGCCAGAACTTCCGGACGGTGGCTGTGCGGGTTGAGCATGGCCAGGTTGCGGTTGCCGGCTAGGAACTCGATGGCGCGATATTGATAGGACTGGAAGCCCGAGGATTGGCCGAGCGCATCGCGAAAGTGGCTGTATTCGCTGGGGGTCATAGTGCGCAGCACATCCCAGGCATTGTTGAGCTGTTCGAAAATGCGCGCGACCCGCGTCAGCATCTTGAAGGCTGGTTGCAGCTGATCCCCGCGGATCGCCGCGATAGCAGAGCGCAGCTCGTGGATGGCGAGCTTCATCCACAATTCGGATGTCTGATGCTGGATGATGAACAGCATCTCGTCATGCGCATCGGACAGCGGCGCTTGGGCGTTCAGGATGCGCTCGAGGCTGAGATAGTCGCCATAGGCCATACGATCCTTGAACGACATCTGCGCGCCCTCTTTCTGGGGATCGTAGGGCTGGCTCATGTGACGCGAGCCTTCTTGCGGTATTCCTCTTTGTCCCAAAGACGATCAGCCATGATCTCGGCAAGGATTTCTACGGCGCGAAGCACATCGTCCTGCGTGAGGTATAGCGGCGTGAAGCCGAAGCGCAGGATGTCGGGCGCGCGGAAATCGCCGATCACGCCGCGAGCAATCAGAGCCTGCATGATCGCGTAGCCTTCGGGATGGCGGAACGAGACCTGGCTGCCGCGGCGGTTCGTATCGCGCGGCGATGCGAGGATCAGATCGGGGCAGCGTGCTTCGACTTCAGTGATAAAGCACTCGGACAAGGCAATGGAGGCGGCGCGCAGATCGCCCATGTCGACGCCGTCCCAGGCATCGAGCGCCGCTTCCAGGGACGCCAGCGCGATCACCGGCGGTGTGCCCACGCGCATGCGCTCGATGCCGGTTCCGGCACGATAATCCAGATCGAAGGCAAAGGGCGCTTCATGACCCATCCAGCCCGAAAGGCTCGGGCGTGCCGTATGCGCATGGCGGGGCGCAACATAAATGAAGGCCGGTGCGCCAGGGCCGCCGTTAAGATATTTGTAGGTGCAGCCCACGGCAAAGTCCGCTTGCGCGGCGGCGAGCTCCACCGGCAAGGCGCCGGCGGAATGAGCCAGATCCCATACGGTGATGACACCTGCCGCATGAGCCTTGGCGGTCAGCGCCTTCATGTCGTGGAGCCGGCCGGTTCGGTAATCCACCTCGGTCAGCATCAGAACGGCGACGGTGTCATCGATGGCGGCTTCCACCGCTTCCGGGTCGACGACCTTCAATTCATGTCCAGCGCCGCGCGAGCGCAGCAGGCCTTGCGCGATATAAAGGTCGGACGGAAAATTGCCGTTGTCGGAAAGAACAACCTTGCGGTCCGGATTGAGGTCGAGGGCCGCTGCCAGAGCCTGATAGACCTTGATCGACAGCGTGTCGCCCATGACGACGGTGCCCGGCTCCGCGCCGATGAGGCGGCCGACGCGGTCACCGACGCGCGCCGGCTGTTCCATCCAACCGGCAGCATTCCAGCCGCGGATCAGCATTTCGCCCCACTCGGCTTCGAGTGTTTGGCTCACCCGTTTTGCGGCGGCAACTGGCAACGGCCCAAGCGAATTGCCGTCGAGGTAGATCACGCCGTCAGGAAGGTGAAACCGTTTCCGCGTGGTGGTAAAGTCGGTCATCGTCAGCCTTGTTGGCGCAACAGGAATCGCTGGATCTTGCCTGTCTGGGTTTTCGGCAGGACATCCACGAATTTCACAGAGCGCGGATATTTGTAAGGCGCAATTGTCGCCTTGACATGGTCCTGCAGCAGTTTGGCCGTCTCGTCACCCGCATCGATGCCGGAAGCGAGTACCACATAGGCTTCCACGATCTCGCCTCGGTCACGGTCTGTCGCTCCGATGACCGCACATTCCAGCACATGCTCATGCGCAAGAAGTGCTGCTTCCACCTCTGGTCCAGCAATATTGTAGCCGGCCGAGACGATCATGTCGTCGGACCGCGCCGCAAAGTGAAAGCGGCCTTCATCATCCTGGATGAAGGTGTCGCCTGTCAGGTTCCAGCCATCGCGGACATAATCGCGCTGCCGGTCGTCGGCGAGGTAGCGGCAGCCGGTCGGGCCGCGCACGGCCAGGCGCCCGATGCTGCCGCGCGGCAGTTCGTTCATCTCCTCATCGACAATGCGCGCCTCGTAGCCACTGACGGGTCGGCCAGTCGATCCGGGCGCACAATCGTCGAGACGGTTGGTGATGAAGATGTGGAGCATTTCGGTCGCGCCGATTCCATCCAGCATCGGCTTGCCCGTCTTGCGTTGCCATTCCTCGAAGATGGGCGCCGGCAGGGTTTCGCCGGCTGACACTGCGATGCGAAGCGAGGACAGATCAGCACCTTCTTCCATGCCCTTCAGCATTGCGCGATAAGCAGTTGGCGCGGTGAAGCTGATCGTCGCTTTGTATTTCTCGATGATCGCCATCATGTTGGGCGGCGTCGCGCTTTCCAGAAGGGTCGCCGCCGCGCCGAAGCGCAGCGGAAACACCGCGAGACCACCCAACCCGAAGGTGAAAGCGAGCGGCGGCGAGCCAACAAACACGTCATCCGGCGTGACGCCGAGCACTTCCCTGGCATAGCCGTCGGCGATGATCAGTATATCGCGATGGAAGTGCATGGTGGCTTTCGGCACGCCGGTGGTGCCTGAGGTGAAGCCAAGAAGCGCAACATCGTCGCTGCTGGTTTGCACGGCGTCGAAGTCGACAGGCTTGTCGAGGGCGGCGCGATCGAGCTCGGCGTCATGGTTCGCAGTGCCGTCGAAGCCGACAACGCGCTTGAGGAAGGTGCTACCAGCGGCGCAGACTTCCATGTCTTCCATCAGCCGCGTGTCGCAAAGGGCGAGCGCAATCTCCGCCTTGTCGACGATCTTGGCCAGTTCGCCGGCGCGCAGCATGGGCATCGTGTTGACGACGACGGCGCCCGCCTTGGTTGCCGCCAGCCAGCAGGCGACCATGGCCGGATTGTTGGCCGAGCGGATCAGAACACGGTTGCCGGGCTGAACGCCAAAGTCCTCGACCAGCGCATGGGCCAGCCGGTTCGTCCAGTCGGATAGCTCCTTGTAGGTGCGCCGACGTCCGTTGCCGATCAGCGCTGTGCGATTGCCAAGACCGCGTTCCACCAGACGATCTGTGAGTTCCACAGCCGCGTTCAGGCGCTCCGGATAGTTGAAGCCATCGAGCAGAAGCTGCGGCCAGTCCCCCACGGGTGGAAGATTGTCGCGCGTAAACGTGTCGGTATGAGCCGAAACTCCAAGCATCACAGCAGTCCCCGAGCTGGATTGTCCAAGCATGCCGTCAGCTTCTTGTCAGGCACGGTAGCGTGCCTGCGGCTGATCGGCGATATGGGGAGCGTGGCACGCTGTTCGAGATACTTCAAGCTTATAGTTTTTTGATTGCGGCCTGATGTCTTTTGGATAGGATCGGCTTCAACCGAGCCAGAGAACCGGAGCAACAAGCATGATCTTCCGCCATATCAGGGATTGGGACGACGCTTATGCCAACGGTCCCAACATACCCGGGGGTGACCGCTGGCCCGACGCGTGGGTCGAGCCGGCAGCGAACTTCCGGCGCAATCTGGAACAGGCGGAACGGGCTGAGATGGACGTCGCCTACGGCTCGGGCGAACGTAACCGGCTTGACCTTTTCAAGCCCGAGGGCGAGCCGGCCGGGCTCGTGGTCTTCGTGCATGGCGGCTATTGGCGGGCGCTCGACAAGAGCTTCTGGTCGCATCTGGCAGGTGGAGCATTGGCGCATGGCTATGCGGTAGCCATGCCGTCCTACACGCTTTGCCCCACAACCAGCATTGCCGGCATCACCCGCGAGATCGCGGCGGCGATCACCCACGCCGCGGGACTTGTGGACGGACCGATCCGGCTGACGGGCCATTCTGCCGGGGGTCATCTCGTGGCGCGCATGGTCAGCGCGACATCGCCCCTTTCACAAGCGCTGCAGCAGCGCATCGCGCATACCGTGCCGATTTCCGGCCTTCATGATCTCCGTCCATTGATGCGCTCGCAGATGAACGATGCGCTACGGATCGACGAAGCAGAGGCGGCCAGCGAGAGCCCTGCCCTTCTGGCTCCCATCGAGGGTGCGCGCGTGACCTGCTGGGTAGGCGGCGGCGAGCGTGCGGAGTTCCTGCGGCAATCCGAACTCCTGGCCAATATCTGGATCGGGCTTGGCGCAAGCACCGCTTGTGTCGCCGAACCGGACCGGCACCATTTCAACGTCATCGACGGCCTGGCCGATCCGGACCATCCACTCACCCAAACCCTGCTCGGCTAGGCCGGTCGCGCAATCCACCGAAGAAGCCGCATCGGCCATTTTCGACCGGGCGAGAACACGCTATGCACCCGCCTGTGATCCGCCTGGTCCAGTTCTGACTGGAGTGGCAGCGGAGGCGTGATCGTCTCTGCATCTTCAGAGGTAATGCATGACGATCGTTCCGCCCGCCGCAGCCCCACCGCAGCGGCTCATCGTCGGCATTTCCGGAGCATCCGGCATTATCTATGGTGTGCGCCTGCTCGAAGCGCTGCGGCGAGTGGGTATCGAAACGCATCTCGTGATGTCGCGATCGGCTGAAATCACGCTGGCACATGAATCCGACCTCAAGATCGCCGATGTTCGCGCTCTTGCGAGCGTGGTTCATGCGCATGCCGACATTGCGGCGTCCATTGCCAGCGGCTCGTTTCGCACCATGGGCATGATCGTCGCGCCGTGCTCGGTGCGCTCGATGTCGGAGATCGCGACTGGTGTGACCTCGAACCTGCTGACCAGAGCGGCCGATGTCGTGCTGAAGGAGCGTCGCCGGCTCGTCCTGATGGTGCGCGAAACGCCGTTCCATACCGGCCATTTGCGAACCATGGTGGCTTTATCGGAAATGGGTGCAATTATCGCGCCACCAGTGCCGGCGCTTCATCCGCGCCCGCAGACCATCGAAGCGCTGGTCGACCATACGGTCGGCCGGGTGCTCGATCTGTTTGGCATCGAGACCGATCTCGTCAAGCGCTGGAAGGAAGCGGACTGAAGCGCTTACTTGCCGGGGATCAGTCCGGCCGGGCGGAAGCGCAGCACGACGATCAGGATCACGCCCATGACCAGCAGTCGCATATGCGCGGCGCTGTCGATCAGATGCTGCTTCAAGGGTGAGCCGTCCGCCATGCCGGATGTGACCAGGCTCATCAAACTGCTGCCCCAAGGCTCGACCTGAACCCAAAGGTACCAGATCAGCATACCGCCGAGCACTGCGCCCCAATTGTTGCCGGAGCCGCCGACAACGACCATCACCCAGATCAGGAAGGTGAAGCGCAGCGGCTGGAAGGCGCCGGGCGTCAGCTGGCTTTCCATCGTGGCGAGCATCGCGCCGGCTATGCCGAGGACGGCGCAGCCCAGCACAAAGACTTGGAGATGGCGGCGCGTGACATCCTTGCCCATGGCGGATGCCGCAACTTCATTGTCGCGGATGGCGCGCATCATGCGGCCCCAGGGCGAATGGAGGGCGGCTTCAGACAGCCAGATCAAAAGGAGCAGCACGGCCAGGAAAAGCCCGGCGTAGCAGAGCTTCACGGCGACGGCTGCGGCCGAGACCGGATCGGCGCCGAACCATTGCACGACGGACAGGAAATCGGGATTGGCGCGTAGATCCACTTCGTAGGGAACGGGACGCGGAATATCGACGACGTTCTTGACTCCGCGCGCCAGCCAATCTTCATTCTTGAGAACGGCGATGACGATTTCCGCGATGCCGAGCGTAGCAATCGCCAGATAGTCCGAGCGCAGGCCGAGCGCGGTCTTGCCGATCAGCCAGCCGGCGCCAGCCGCCAAGAGAGCGCCCACGGGCCAGGATAACAGGATCGGCAGACCGAGACCGCCAAGATTGCCTTGCACGGCGGGATTAATGGCTTCGACTGCGTCGACTGCCGGATCGAGCAGGAAGCGGTAGAGGATGAAGCCGCCAGCCAGAAGAGCAGCGACGGCAAGAGCGCGGGTCTTTCCTCGGTCCATCCGGCGATAGATCAAGGCCGCAAGAGCGATCACGAGCGCACCGAATGCCAGTGCGCCGAAGATGCGCAAACCGCCGGCTTCCCAAGCACCGGGGACGGGATCGAGCCCGACCAGCACGGCCGCAAGACTGCCAAGCGCCACGAAGCCCATCGTGCCGACATTATACAGGCCGGCATAGCCCCACTGGATGTTGACGCCGAGCGCCATGACCGCGGAAATCAGGCCCATATTGATGATGGCGAGGGCCGAGTTCCAGCTCTGGGTAAAGCCGGTCAGCACGATGAGGGCTGCCATGGCGCCGAACATGAGGAGGTTGCGCTGGGTTCCCGTCATCGCACTCACGCCGCTTTGCCCTTGAACAGGCCGGACGGCTTGAACAGCAGAACCAGCACGAGAACGGAGAAGGAAACGGCGACCTTGTAGTCGGTGGTCAGAAGCTGCAGCAGCCCATCAGGCTGCCAATCATCAGGCAGGAGGTAGGTCGCCACCTTGCGGAAGCTGTAGGTGACGGCGACTTCCGAGAACGCCACCACGAAACCGCCCGCGATGGCGCCGAGCGGGTTGCCCAGGCCGCCAACCACCGCTGCCGCGAAGATCGGCAGCAGAAGCTGGAAGTATGTGAACGGGCGGAAGGACTTGTCGAGGCCGTAAAGAACGCCGGCGATCGTTGCCAGAGCGGCGGCAAGGATCCAGGTAATGGCGACGACGCGTTCGGGATTGATGCCGGACAGCAGCGCAAGGTTCTCGTTGTCGGAAAAGGCGCGCATGGACTTGCCGGTGCGCGTCTTCTCCAGAAACCAGTAGAGCCAAGCCACCACGACGACGGCGGCGATCAACGAGATCACCTGCGATACGCGCAGCGCGATCGGCTCCGCCAGACCGGTCCATGTCTTGAATTGCGCGGCGGTAAACACAAAGCGCGCGCCATCGGCAAACTGGCGATCGTCCACGCCGATGATCATGCGCACCACGCCGTTCATCACGAACATGACGCCGAGCGACACCATCACGAGGATGATCGACGGCACCTTGTTGCGGCGGTAATGGCGATAGACCAGCCGGTCGGTTGCCAGCACAAAGGTAGCAGTTGCGATTATGCCGACCGGCAGCGCGATCAGGGCTGTGGGCAGCGGGCCGAAGCTGATGCCGATAGACTGCAATAGCCAGGTCACCAGGATCGTGGCCATGGTGCCGAAAGCCATCGTGTCGCCATGCGCGAAATTGGAAAAGCGCATGATGCCGTAGATCAGCGTCGCGCCGAGCGCACCCAGCGCCAGCTGCGCACCGTAGGTTGCGCCGGGAAGAAGCACATAGTTGGTGAACGCGACCAGGGCGTTGGCGGCATCCATTTGCGTCAGCCTCCGAGGAAGGTGCGGCGCACCTCGGGATTGTCGAGGAGTTCGCGCCCCGATCCGGTGAAGCGGTTGCCGCCCTGCACCAGCACATAGCCGCGATCGGCGATCTCGAGCGCCTGGCGGGCGTTCTGCTCGACCATGAGAATGGTGATGCCGATGCGCGCCACGTCGATGATGCGGTCGAACAACTCGTCCATGACGATCGGGCTGACGCCCGCGGTCGGTTCGTCGAGCATCAGCACCTGCGGCTCGGTCATTAGCGCCCGGCCAACCGCGACTTGCTGGCGCTGACCGCCGGATAGCTCGCCCGCCGGTTGGCGACGCTTTTCGCGCAGGATGGGGAACAGGTCATAGACCTGCTCGATCGTCTTGCGGATATCATCGCGGCGCAGAAAGGCCCCCATCTCCAGGTTTTCTTCCACCGTCATGGAGGTGAAGACATTGTGGGTTTGCGGCACGAAGCCCATGCCCTTGGCGACGCGCTGCTGAGGCTGGAGCGCGGTGATATCCTCGCCGCCCAGCCGCACCGAGCCCGACCGCAGCGGCAGCATGCCGAACAGCGCTTTCATCGCCGTGGACTTGCCGGCTCCGTTCGGGCCGACGATGACCGCAATCTCGCCCTTCGCGGCGGTGATGGTGCAGGTCTTCAGGATGTCGGCGGCACCGTAGCCGCCGGTCATCGCCTCGCCGACCAGATACGGCTCGGCCTGTGTTGTGTCGGGGCTCATAGTGTCAGTGCTGCCGTTTCAGGCTGCGCAAGTGCCCGGTTCTTCAGACCCGTGCCGAGATAGGCTTCGATCACCTGCTCGTTGCGGATGATCTCGTCGGGCGCGCCCGTCGCCAGAACCTTGCCCTGCGCCATCACGATCACCGAATGGCAAAGACGGGCGATGAAGTCCATGTCGTGCTCGATCACGCAGAAAGTGTAGCCACGCTCCTTGTTCAAGCGCACGATCGCCTCGCCGATGGTCTTCAGCAGGGTGCGATTGACGCCGGCACCGACCTCATCGAGAAACACGATCTTGGCGTCGACCATCATGGTGCGGCCGAGTTCGACGAGTTTCTTCTGCCCGCCGGACAGGTTTCCGGCCTTCTCATCGCGCAGGTGAGACAAAGTGAGGAAGTCCAGCACGCCTTCCGCCTTGTCGCGCAAACGGCGCTCTTCCTGCGCGATGGCGCCGCGGCGAAACCAAGCATTCCAAAGCGTTTCGCCCTGCTGATTGCCTGGCACCATCATCAGGTTTTCGAGCACGGTCATGGAGCTGAATTCATGCGCGATCTGGAATGTGCGCAGCAGCCCCTTAGAGAAAAGCACATGCGGCGGTAGCCCGGTGATGTCTTCGCCGGCCATGGTCACCCGTCCCGACGTCGGCTGGTGCACGCCGGCAATCAGGTTGAAGAGCGTCGACTTGCCTGCCCCGTTCGGCCCGATCAAACCGGTGATCTCGCCTTGAGCGATCTCCAGTGACACACCATCGACGGCGTGGAAGCCGCCGAAGCGTTTGATCATATCCTGGACGACGATCATCCAGTCTCCCAATCCTGATAGTTCGATGCCGAAGAGCACTGCGGCACAGAGATAAAGGCGGTGCCGGACAGTCTTCAGGACCGCCCGGCATTGCGTTCTGTGTCAGATCTTAGTGGAACTTAACGGTCTTGACCGCTCCGCCTTCGATTTCCTGCTCACGGAACGCACCTGCGCTTTCGCCCGGCTCGATCAGCTCGACAGCGGATGCGCCGACATAGTCGATGTCGCCGCCATCCTTCAGGATCTGCAGCGCCTTCGCCAGTTCACCCGGGTAGATCTTCTCGCCCGGTGCATTGGCAACGTCCATGATCTTGGACTTGTAGTCGGCCGAGGCCGAAGACTTGGCAGCCTGCATGGCCAGCAGCATGAGCGCGGTGGCATCATAGGTTTCCGGAACGAAGGTCGCCGACCCGGCAATGCCTGCCTTTTCCGTCATTTCCATCAGCTTGGCCGCGCCCGGGCTGTCCGTTCCGGGCAGGTTGCCGAAGGCGCCGTCGAGTTGCGTGCCGAAACGCTTGACGAGGCTGGCACCCCACATGCCATTCGGAAACGCGAACTTGGAAAAGGCGCCCGTATCAAGAACCGTTTGCACGATGCCCGCACCGCCCTGATCCGCATAACCAGCAATAACCAGCGCGTCGCCGCCAGCCGAGGCGAGCGAGCCCACTTCTGCCGAATAATCGCCCTTGCCGTCTTCATGCGGGGCGCTCAGCGTGACCTTGCCGCCGAGCTTCTCGAAGGCGGTCTGCACGGACGAGGCAACGCCCTTGCCGTAGTCGTTGTTGGTGTAGGAAATCGCCACGCTCTTGATGCCGCGGTCCCGCATGATCTGCGCCAGCACTTCGCCTTCACGTGCATCCGACGGAGCCGTGCGGAAGAACAGTCCCTTGTCCTCCAGCGTCGAAAGCGCGGGCGAAGTGGCGGACGGCGAAATCAACACGATGCCGTTGGGCACCGCGACATTGGTGAGAACGGCAGTGGCTGCACCCGAGCAACTCGGCCCGATGATACCAGCCACCTTGTCACCCGTAATCAGCCGTTCGGCCGCCGCTGTCGCCGCACCGGCATCGATGCAGGTCTCGTCTGCGCGTACGGCCGTGACCTTGGCGCCATCAAGGAAAAGGCCGGAATCATTGACTTCCTTGATCACGAGTTCGGCCGCCTGCGCCATCGGCGGAGTCAGCGTTTCAATTGGGCCGGTGAAGCCCATTTCGATGCCGATCTTGACGTCTTCAGCCTTGGCCGCCGTCGCCAGCACCAGAAGCGATGCAGAAACGAGTAGAAACTTCTTCATACCATTCTCCCTGTCACCCGATCGTTCCCCGATGGTATTCCACCGATGCGTGCAGCCCTTGTGAGCCGACGTCGAACTTCGCGGGTTACAAGGCAGTATTCCGGCTTGTTTTTCCAGAGGCCATTGTGCCGCTTCACCGGAAACGACACAATTTTGATGGTTTAGCGCGTTGGCGAGCCGCAAGGGAGAGCCGGCACGCGTCCAGCAGGGGCGATGGCTAGACTTTCGTGACCAACGCCAATGCACGCACAGGACTGCCCGTGCCGCCAACGATCTTCAGCGGCGCCACAATGAGGATCGCGCCCTTAGGCGGGAGCTTGTCGAGGTTTACCAAGCTGGCGAGGCCGTATTTGTTGTTCTTGTGCAGCAGGTTGTGCGCCGGAAATGGCGGTTCGAAGCCGCCGGCGCCACCGGCATCCGTGCCGATGCATTGCGTGCCCCAGCCGATCGCGCCGCGTTGAAGAATATAGTCGATGCAGTCGGGCGATGGTCCGGGTGAATGGGGGCCGTTCTCGTCGGCGTTCAGGAAGCTGTCTTCGGAGCCGTTGCGCTTGTCCCAGTCGGTGCGCATTACGACCCATTCACCCGGATTGATCGCGCCATGTTCGGCTTCCCAGGCCTTCACGCCGTCGGCCGTCAGCAGGAAGTCGGGGTTCTCCGCCGTTTGCGCCGAGCAATCGATAACGTTGACGGGCGCGACGAAGTTCTTGACGGGGATCGTGTCGGTGAAGCCGTCCGAATAGTCTTTGCCGGTAATCCAGTGATGCGGCGCATCGAAATGGGTGCCGGAATGCTCGCCGACCTTCAGCCAGTTCCAGGCCCAGAATGGCCCGTCCTGATCATATTCGGAAATGCGATGGATCTCGATCTTCGGCGTGTCCTTGGCGAACTCCGGCGGCAGCTTCAACAGCGGCGTGTCAGGGCCAAGTGGGGCGGTCAGATCGACAACCTCGACCCCGCCTGTTCCCAGCAGATCCGCGAGTTGCCCCAGAGTCGTCGCAGTCGTCATCGGTCGAGCCTCCTCAATCAGGCGCAATGGCCTTTGTCCGCGACCCGCATCTCGTTGATGGAAGGGTGCCGCTTGTTCCCGGGAGAAAGTCTAGGCATAAAAATATGCGTCTGCAAACATCCTTGTTGCGGTGCCAGCATCAAAGACAAGATGTAAGCAGGTTGATCTGGCTGTGCTGAAACGGCTAAGCCGCGCTCGGGATTATGCCTCACAGGCACAAAGCACAGCGGTAGCAACAAGGGAAACAAGCAAGTTGACCGCGGATCAGACCGAGAGGGATCATTGGCTGGACGGCGAAACCAAGATCGCCGATGCGCCCGACAAGCATGGCGATGAGACGCATCTGTGGCTTCGTCTGCTCACCTGCACGACGTTGATCGAGACCGAGATTCGGCGCGGATTGCGCGAGGAGTTCGACTTCACCCTGCCGCGTTTCGATCTGCTGGCTCAGCTGGAGCGCGCCGAAAATGGCATGGTGCTCGGCGAAATATCCAAGCGGATGATGGTGTCGGCGGGCAATCTGACCGCTCTTGTAGAGCGGTTGGTGGAAAGCGGCCACATCACGCGCACGACCTCGCCTTCCGACCGTCGGGTGCAGATCGTCACGCTCACGCCCTTCGGACACAGCGCCTTTGGTGAAATGGCCGAACGCCATCGTGCCTGGTTGAACAACCTGTTCTCAGGCGTGTCGGCGGAAGAACGGGATGTGCTTCTGGCCGCGCTCGCCAAGCTCAAGATCTCCGTGCGGCAGGGCCTGGCACAAGAGCGCTGAGCGTCTGACAGCGCTGCTCGTGGCCACAGCAATAATCACCGACCGGTAAAAACTTTAAGCTTGAAACTTCTTTCGAAGAGGTCCACCCTCGCGGTGCCTTGGATGGTCCGCTCTGCGTGGATCGAAGCGAAGGAAGAAGCATATGCGGATGGTTTGCATCGGCGGGGGCGCTGCCGGCCTGTATTTTGCGCTGCTGATGAAGCGGCAGCATCCTGCGCATGAGATCACCGTGATCGAGCGCAACAAGCCGTTTGATACATTCGGCTGGGGCATTGTTTTTTCCGACGCCACCATGCAGTCCATGCGGCAATGGGACCCGCAAACGGCGCAGGTGATCGAAGACAGCTTCAACCACTGGGACGACATCGAGCTTCTGTTCAAGGGTCGGCGCATCCGCACAACCGGGCATGGCTTTGTCGGCATTGGCCGCAAGAAGATGCTGAACATCCTGCAGGATCGCTGCATCGAGCTTGGCGTAGAATTGCAGTTCGAGCGCGAAGTGGATTCCGACACCGAGTTCCCCGATGCCGATCTGATCATCGCCGCCGATGGCGTAAACTCGAAAATCCGCAGGAAGTACGAGACCGTCTTCAAGCCCGACCTCCTAGTGCGGCCGAACCGCTTCATCTGGCTCGGCACCAACAAGCGTTATGACGCCTTTACCTTCGACTTCCGCCGTACGGAGCACGGCTGGTTCCAAGCGCATATCTACCGCTTCGACGAGAATACCTCGACCTTCATCGTTGAAACGACGGAAGAGACGTTCAAGGCGCATGGCCTCGATCAGATAGATCAAGATCAGTCCATCGCGTTTTGCGAGGCCGTGTTTTCGGAAACGCTGGAAGGTCACAGCCTGCTGAGCAATGCGCGCCATCTGCGCGGTTCGGCCTGGCTTAACTTCAACCGCCTGATCTGCGACAAATGGAGCCTGCATAACGGCAGCAGCCATGTCGTCCTGATGGGCGACAGCGCGCATACAGCGCATTTCGCGATCGGCTCCGGCACCAAGCTGGCGCTTGACGACGCCATCGAGCTGACCCGCCAGTTCGACCTTGCCGGCCATGAGGCCGAGAAGATCCCGGCCGTTCTCGACGCCTATGAGGACATCAGGCGCGTGGATGTGGCGCGCATTCAGAACGCCGCACGCAATGCGATGGAATGGTTCGAAGTCGTCGGCGAACGCTATGCAGAGCATTTCGAGCCGGAACAGTTCATGTATTCCATGCTGACGCGTTCGCAGCGGATCAGCCATGAAAACCTGCGGCTGCGTGATCCGATCTGGCTGGAAGGTTACGAGCGGTGGTTTGCAGAGCGGGCCGGCGTTCAGCCGGGCGCGAACGGACAGGTGCCGCCGCCGATGTTCACGCCTTATTCCATCAAGGACCTGACGCTGCACAACCGCATCGTGATGTCGCCGATGGCCATGTATTCGGCAACCGATGGCCTCGCCAACGACTTCCACCTTGTCCATCTCGGTTCGCGCGCCATGGGTGGAGCGGCGTTGATCTTCCCTGAAATGACCTGCGTGTCGCCTGATGGGCGTATCACGCCGGGCTGCCTCGGCCTGTGGACCGACGAACAGGGTGCAGCGCTGAAGCGCCTCGTTGATTTCGTTCACACCCAGACGCCCGCCAAGATCGGCATCCAGCTCGGCCATGCCGGCCGTAAGGGTTCAACCAAGCTTGCCTGGGAAGGCATGGATCAGCCGGTGGATGAAGGCGGCTGGGACCTGATTTCCGCATCCGCCCTGCCCTACAAGCCCGCATCCCACACACCGCGCGCCATGACGCGCGAGGATATGGATCGCGTCGTCGCCGACTTCGTTTCCGCCACGAAGCGGGCCGTAGCGGCCGGGTTCGACATGCTGGAACTGCATGCCGCACATGGCTATCTCCTGTCGAGCTTCCTGTCGCCGCTGACCAACAAGCGTGAGGACGAGTATGGCGGCAGCGCCGAGAACCGTGCTCGTTTCCCGCTGGAAGTGTTCAGGGCCGTAAAGACGGCATGGCCGGAAAACAAGCCGATCTCCGTGCGCTTGTCGGCGCATGACTGGTATGAGGGCGGCAACACGCCGGAAGACGCGACGGTCTTTGCGCAGATGTTCAAGGATGCCGGCGCCGACATGATCGACTGCTCGTCGGGCCAGGTGGTGAGCGAGGAGAAGCCGGTTTATGGCCGCCTGTTCCAAACGCCGTTTTCCGACAAGATCCGCAACGAAATCGAAGTGCCGACCATTGCCGTTGGCGCGATCTCGGAGGCCGACCATGCCAACTCGATCATCGCGGCAGGGCGAGCGGATTTGTGCGCGGTAGCGCGACCACATTTGGCCGATCCCGCTTTCGTTCTGCACGAAGCGGCCAAGATCGGGTTTGAAGGCCAGCAATGGCCCAAGCAGTATCACTCCGGGCGTGCGCAGTATGTGACGAACCTGCAGCGCGCGGCAGCCGAGGCCAAGCGGTGAGCCGCCATGCTTTCGTGACCGGCGCCGGCAGCGGTATCGGCAGGGTCATTGCGCTGAAACTGGCAGAAGCGGGCTATGCGGTGACGTTGGCCGGTCGTCGGGCTGAGCCGCTGCAAGCGGCGGCAACGGAGATTGCGGCAAGCGGCGGCATGAGCTCCGTTCTCGACGGATTGGACGTCACGGACGAGGCAGTTGTGCAGGCTGGCGTTTCGCGTGCTGTGGCCGAGGCTGGGCCAATCGCCGTACTCGTGAACTGTGCCGGCGAAGCGCCATCGGCACCCTTCGAAAAGACGGGCTTGGACCTGTGGAATCGCGTGCTGGGCATCAATCTCACCGGCACCTTCCTGACCACGCAGGCCGCCCTGCCCTCGATCAAACAGGCCGGCAATGGCCGCATCGTCAACATCGCCAGCACGGCGGGCATGACCGGCTATCCCTACGTCTCTGCCTACTGCGCCTCCAAGCATGGCGTGATCGGACTGACCCGCGCCCTGGCCTTGGAACTGGCGAAAACGGATGTGACGGTGAATGCGGTCTGCCCCGGCTTCACCGACACGCCGCTGCTGGACGGGGCGATCGACGTGATTACCGGCAAAACTGGGCGGACGGCGGATGAAGCCCGCGCCAGCCTCGCGCGCAGCAACCCGCAAGGCCGATTGGTGACGCCTGAAGAGGTGGCGCATGCCGTGATATGGCTGGTGTCGCCGGCCGCAGGTTCCATCACCGGACAAGCGATTGCGGTTGCCGGCGGCGAAGTGATGGCTGGGTAGGATCAAGAACAAGGGCGCGGGACTGCATGACGGTGCGGTTGATGCAGCCTGGAACGGAGGAAAACTGATGACCAACGCGATGCAGAACAAGCAGCGTCCGTTCAAGACCCACAAGGCCAGCCACTTCCTGTTCGAAACGGACGAGGATGGTCGCGTTGCCACCATCACGCTCAACCGTCCCGAGAAGAAGAATCCGCTGACCTTCGAAAGCTACGAGGAACTCGGCGACCTGTTCCGCTCGCTGCATCGCGCCAGCGATGTGCGTGTTGTGGTTCTGCGCGGCGCTGACAACAACTTTTCCTCGGGCGGCGATGTGTTCGACATCATCGAGCCCCTGACCACGATGACAATGCCGGACCTCCTGGCTTTCACCCGCATGACCGGCGATCTCGTGCGCCAGATCCGCGCCTGCCCGCAGCCGGTGATTGCCGCAGTGGATGGGATCTGCGCCGGCGCCGGGGCGATCCTGGCAATGGCTTCGGATTACCGCTTGGCAACGCCGGAAGCGAAAACCGCTTTCCTGTTTACCCGCGTCGGTCTGGCCGGTGCGGATATGGGCGCGTGCGGCATTCTTCCGCGCATTATCGGCCAAGGGCGTGCGGCAGAACTCCTGTTTACCGGCCGCGTTCTGAGCGCTGCAGAGGGGCATGCCTGGGGCTTCTACAACGCCCTGCATGAACGCGCTGCCCTGATCGAGGAAGCTCAGCGCTTTGCGCGCACGTTGGCAGATGGGCCCTGGTTCGCGCATTCCATGACCAAGAAGATGCTCGATCAGGAATGGTCGATGGGCATTGATGAGATGCTCGAATCGGAAGCGCAGGCGCAGGCGATCTGCATGGCGACCGGTGACTTTCGCCGCGCCTTTGAGGCTTTCGCGGGAAAAACCAAGCCGGCCTTCGAGGGCAACTGAGCCATGGCGGATCATTCCCATAGCATCGCCCGCGCGCCATCACGCGATCATCTGGACTGGCCCTTCTTTGGTCCAGAACATCGCGATCTCGCCGGGCAGCTGGATGCCTTTATCGCACAGGGCGGGCTGGGTGAGATCGACCATGGCGATGCGGATAATGCCTGCAAGGCACTGGTGCGGCGGCTGGGCGACGCGGGCTTCCTGCGCCAATGCGTGCCGTCAGTCTATGGCGGGGCGTCCGAGATCATCGACAGCCGTGCCCTTTGCGTAATGCGCGAAACGCTGGCCTATGCCGACGGTCTGGCGGACTTTGCCTTCGCCATGCAGGGGCTCGGCACAGGCGCGATCAGCCTGTCAGGCTCGGACGCCATCAAGAGCGACGTGCTGCCGCGCATTGCCAAGGGCGAGTTGATCTCGGGCTTTGCTCTCACCGAGCCGGAAGCAGGGTCGGACGTCGCTGCGATGGCGACGACGGCTGACCGCGATGGCGACGACTACGTGCTGAATGGCGAGAAGATCTTCATCTCCAACGGCGGCATCGCCGATATCTACACGGTTTTTGCCCGTACCGGAGAAGCGCCGGGCACACGCGGCATCTCCGCCTTTGTCGTCTTCGCCGATGCGCCGGGCCTGGTCGTGGCTGAGCGGATCGAAACGATCGCGCCGCACCCCCTAGCCCGCATCCGCTTCGAGAACTGCCGCGTTCCCGCGGCCCAGATGCTCGGCACGCCCGGCGAAGGCTTCAAGATCGCCATGCGCACGCTCGACATCTTTCGTCCATCGGTCGCGGCCGCCGCACTTGGCTTCGCGCGTCGCGCGCTGGATGAAGCGGTCGCTCACGCCACATCGCGCAAGATGTTCGGGGCGACGCTCGGCGATCTTCCCACGGCGCAAAGTACCCTCGGCGACATGGCTACCGCCATCGATGCGGGGTCGCTTTTGACCATCCGCACAGCTTGGCGCCGCGACGTGCAGAAGCTGCCGATCACGCGCGAAGCGGCCATGGCAAAGATGACTGCCACGGAGAACGCGCAATGGGTCATCGATCAGGCGCTGCAGCTGTTTGGCGGGCGCGGTGTGCGCGTCGGCGAGATTACCGAGCGGCTTTACCGCGAGATCCGGGCCCTTCGCATCTATGAAGGGGCCACCGAGGTCCAGAAGCTGATCATCGGCCGCGAATTGATGAAGGCGGCCCGCTCATGACCTGCACCCACAAAAATCGACCGCTTGTCCGCTCCGCCGCGCAGCGACAACCAGCATCTGAATGGAGAAGGACATGAGCGTCACCGACCTGTCCGAACGGCCGAAGGCCTCGCCGAACCGCATCCTCCAGCCTGAGGGTTGGGAACGGCCGCGCGGTTATTCCAACGGCATCGAAGCACGGGGTCGCATCGTCTTCGTTGGCGGGCAGATCGGCTGGACCGGGCAGTGCAAATTCGAAGCCCATGATCTTGCCGGCCAAGTCCGGCAAACGCTGGAAAACATCGTCGCCATTCTCGGCGAAGCCGGCGCCGGCCCTGAGCACATCACGACCATGACCTGGTATGTGCTGGACCGCAAAGACTATTCCGCCTCGCTGAAGGAAATTGGCGCCGCCTACAAGGCCGTGATCGGGCGCAATTTCCCGGCGATGGCCGTGGTTCAGGTTTCCGGCCTCGTGGAAGACGAAGCGCTCGTCGAAATCCAGGCGACGGCCGTGGTTCCGGACTGACCCGATGGCTGTTTCCCTGACGCGAGACGGCGAGATCGCCCATCTCATCATCGACAATCCGCCCGTGAACGCGACATCGCACGCGGTGCGCGCTGGCTTGATGCAGGCGCTGGCGCAAGCCAATTCGGATGAGACGGTATCCGCGATCGTGCTGAGTTGCGCCGGCCGAACTTTTGTAGCCGGTGCCGACGTCAAGGAATTCGGCCAGCCACCACAGCAGCCCTTTTTGCCCGACGTGGTCAGTGCCATCGAAGCTTCGTCCAAGCCGATCGTCGCCGCAATCCATGGCACCGCTTTGGGCGGGGGGCTGGAACTGGCGCTCGCTTGTCACGGCCGGGTGGCGAGCGCGGACGCCGAACTCGGTCTGCCGGAAGTAAAGCTCGGCATCGTTCCAGGTGCCGGCGGCACGCAGCGGCTGCCACGCTTGATCGGCGTTCCACTGGCGATGGATCTGGTTTCCAGCGGCCGCCGCATGGACACGGCCGAAGCTGAAGCCTGCGGCCTCATCGACGTGGTCGCGGAGGGCGATCTTATTAGCGCCGCCATGGCCCTCGCCAGCAGTCTCGTGGGCTGCGAACCGCGCCAAACCAGTTCGCTCGCCATGCCGGCTTTCGATGAAGGTGAAGCGCAAAAGCAGTTTGCTGCTGTGGAGAAGAAAGCGCGCGGACAGCAATCGCCGGCTGCTGCCGCACGCCTTGTTCTCCAGGCCGCACAGTTGTCCTTCGCTGAGGGTCTGGCCGCTGAGCGCGTATGCTTCCTCGAGCTGGTTCAGTCCGATCAGTCCAAGGCGCTGCGGCATGTCTTCGCCGCCGAGCGTGTTGCTGCAAAGGTGCCGGGCCTGGAAGAGGTCAAGCCGCGGGCCGTTCAAACCGTCGGCGTTGTTGGCGCCGGTCTGATGGGCGCTGGCATTGCCGTCGCCTTTCTTCACGCCGGCTACACGGTGCGCGTCGTTGAGCGCGACGAGACATCGATGAAAGCCGGCCGTGTTCGCATCGAAGGACTGTTTACGCGGCTCGTAAAATCCGGCCGCATCAGCGAGGTCGATCGCGCCGAGCAGCTGGGTCGCCTCAGCACCTTCGCCGACCGGAGCGCGCTTGCTCCCTGCGATCTGGTGATCGAAGCCGTGTTCGACGATCTTGCGGTGAAGACGGAGCTTTTCGCCGAACTCTCCACCATCGTTCGCCCGGACGCCATTCTCGCGACCAACACCAGCTATCTCGACCCGGACGAAATCGCAGCCGTCGTGACAAACCCTGAGCGGTTCCTTGGCCTGCACTTCTTCTCGCCGGCCAATATCATGCGGCTGGTGGAGGTGGTTCGCACGGCACAGGTCGCGCCGGTCGTGCTTGCAACCGGCCTCGCCGTCGTCAAGCGGCTCGGCAAGCTAGGCGTGATCAGCGGCGTGTGCGAAGGCTTCATCGGCAATCGCCTGTTCACAGCCTATCGCCGTGAATGCGACTTCATGCTGGAAGACGGCGTGCTGCCGCACGAAATCGATGCGGCGCTTGAAAACTATGGCTTTGCCATGGGTCCGTATGCCGTCAACGATATGGCCGGCCTGGATATTTCCTGGGCCCGCCGCAAGCGCAACGCAGCAACGCGTGATCCGAGCAAGCGATACGTGACCATCGCAGATCGCTTGTGTGAAGCCGGGCGCTTCGGTCAGAAAAGCGGCAAAGGCTACTACGCCTACCCGGACGGCCGCCGCATGGTCGATCCCGAAGTGACCGCTATCATCGAACAATCGTCGCGGGACGCCGGTATCGACCGCCGTCCCTTCGAAGCCGCCGACATCGTTTCGCGCGTGCTGGATGGGATCGTTTCCGAAGGACGCAAGATCCTCGACGAGGGCATCGCTCTGCGCGCGTCCGACATCGATCTCGTTCTGATCAATGGCTACGGCTACCCCGCTTGGCGCGGTGGGCCGATGGTTCAGGCAGGAATTCAGTGATGGTTGGTAACGCTTACATCGTCGACGGCCTGCGTACGCCCATCGGACGCTATGGCGGCAGTCTTTCATCGGTGCGGACCGACGATCTTGCCGCCCACCCCATCCGCGCCTTGATGCAGCGCTTCCCGCAGATACCGGCCGAAGCGATCGAGGAGGTCGTCCTCGGCTGTGCCAACCAGGCCGGCGAAGACAATCGCAATGTCGCGCGCATGGCGGTGCTGCTTTCGGGTCTTACGGCGACAACCGCAGGCACGACCATCAACCGCCTGTGCGGCTCGGGGCTGGACGCGGTCGGCTATGCCGCGCGCGCAGTCCGCCTTGGCGAAGCCGATCTGGTGATCGCAGGCGGCGTGGAATCCATGTCGCGCGCGCCCTTCGTCATGCCGAAGGCAACAACGCCGTTTGCCCGTCAAAACGAGATCCATGACACAACGATCGGCTGGCGTTTCGTCAACAAGCTGATCGAAAAGCAATATGGCATCGACTCCATGCCAGAAACGGCGGAGAACGTCGCTGCGCAATACGGCATCTCCCGCGCTGACCAGGATGCCTTCGCGCTGCGCAGCCAGGAACGCGCGCTTGCGGCTCAAGCCAATGGCCGCTTTGTTCGCGAGATCGCACCAATAGACGTTCCAGCTAGTAAGGGCACGACGGCCACGGTCGATCAAGACGAGCATCCGCGTCAAACCACGCTGGAAAAGCTTGCCGCTCTGGGAACCCCGTTCCGACAGGGCGGAACCGTCACGGCGGGCAATGCTTCCGGAGTCAATGATGGTGCGGCCGCGCTGTTGCTCGCGTCGGAACAGGCCGTTGCAAAATACGGCTTGAGCCCGTTGGCCCGGATCACGGGCATGGCGACCGTTGGGGTTGCGCCCTCGATCATGGGCATCGGCCCCGTGCCTGCCACGCAGAAGCTTCTCGCGACCAAAGGGCTTGGCATCGGCGACATCGATGTCATAGAGCTCAACGAAGCCTTCGCGGCGCAGTCCCTTGCCTGCCTGCGCCAACTCGGCCTTCCCGACGATGGCGACTTCATCAATCCGAATGGCGGCGCGATTGCGCTCGGCCATCCTCTCGGCATGTCCGGTGCGCGCTTGGCGCTGACGACGGCGATCGATCTGGCAGACAGAAAAGCGCAACGCGCTGTGGCGACCCTTTGCATCGGTGTCGGCCAGGGCATCGCAATGTTGCTGGAACAACCCTGACACGCTGCGTGCGCCTTGCGTGGCGCACGCAAACTAAAGGTTCAACGCACTTCGTAATGGATCGGCTTGAAGCTGCCACCGTTGCTGGCAGGTGCGGAGCATGCCGTCAGCCCGATGATCAAATCCATTCTGGCGACGAAAACGATGCGATCACCGGCCTTGCTCAGCGGCGGCAGGACCTTCAGCTTGCCGGTTTCGCCATCCACTGGCACGTTCATGAAGCAGTTGAAGGCAATCGGGATGGCGTCTTCCTCAATACCATACGGCTGCAACGCTGCAGCCAAATTGCCGAGGCAGCCGCGATGCGGCGGCTCGTTGTCATAGCACATGCGGAAGGTCGCTTCGGAACACGGCGTCAGCAGGAAGTCGTGCCTGCCGACATCGTCCTCAACGATCTCCAGCATCACGTTGGAGCGGTTGGAATAGAGCTTGTCGCCAGTTGTGAGATAGATGCGCTCAGCATAATCGAGCGTGCGCCCGGATGAGAGCATCTCGCGTTTGTCGGCGGCATTGATCGCGAGGAGATCGGCGACCTGCGCTCCAAGCGCGTCGATCACCGTCAGCGTCTGTCCGGCCTTCATCTCAAAGGCGTCGCCACTGCGCGGCGGGATGACGTGATGATGGTGGTGTGCGTGATCCATCACGAACGCTCCTCGCTCGCCGCACTGGTGCTTTGGGGCTCAAGCACCACTTCCGCCTCCGCCTTTCGGCCGAACGGACAACGCCAGTCATCGTTGACGGCGCGTCCGCTATATTGCCGCGCTTCAGAGATTGAGCCATGCCGCGCGAGCATCGGGTTGATATCGCCGGCGAGCTTTACGTCGCGATCAAGGATCGCCTTGCGCAGTTTCTCATAGCGGTTCTGCTGCCGCAGCATTTCGAACTGATCGTGCAGGTTGAACACCATCGTCGGCCGGTCAAAGCGCCGCGCCGGGCGGCTGGCATTGGGGTGCAGACCGACAACAAAGAAAGCTTCACCGCCAAAGCTTAGAGAGAAATGCGGGTCGTCGGGATCTGAGCTGACGCGCGGATCATGCTTCTGGCCACGCCAGGCATCCTTGTCGGCCAAGGATTGAACGCGCTCCCACAACGCCGTTTCGAACTCGGACTCGCTGAGATCGTCAGGCCCCTCGAACACAACGGCAAAACTTGTGAACAGCGTCGGGTCTTCCGAATAAGCCCAGGCAAAATGCATCAAGGCATCCTGGATCTCGACATCGTTCCAGGCACTGCGAATATCGCGAGCCGAATAAACGGTCATACGCCCCTTCTGCACCGCAGACTTTGCGCCGACACAGGGAAACTCGGGATCAAGAATGAAGTCACGCAAGTGCTCTTCAGCGCTCGGCAACATCGGCTGCTCGAGCACAGCATGATTGGTACGCATACAAATTCCTATTGTGGAGTCCCTGAACCGATGGAGGTTGGGATGGTTCCGACCGGTCAAAGGGCTCCTGACAGGAGTGGCGGCGCCTGCGCGAAAGCCGGGAACTAAGCCGTGACGTCTATGACAACCCTGCCTCGCACGTTGCCCGCAAGTATCTCGTCGCCAAGGGCCTGGATCTTCGACAAAGGTTCTACCCTCGTCAGGGTATCAAGCTTGCCAGGGTCCAGGTCCCGGGCAAGACGCTGCCAAGCCCGATCACGTTGGCTCGCCGATGCCATGACGGAGTCGACGCCGATCAAAGCAACGCTGCGAAGGATATGCGGCAAAACGGTTGCGGGAAGATCAGCACCCCCAGCTAGACCGCAGCAGGCGATCGCCCCGCCCCGAACTGTCTGAGCCAGCGCATTGGCAAGGATCGTCGAGCCGACGGCATCCACACCGCCGGTCCAGCGCTCTTTCTGCAACGGACCACCCTTGGCTAAAAGATCTTCACGGCTGATGAAGTTGGTAGCTCCAAGACCGCGCAGGAAGTCGTGTGTTTCGGGCCGACCGGTCGCGGCCGTGACATTGTAGCCGCGCGCCGCCAGGAGGCTGATCGCAACCGATCCCACGCCGCCGGCAGCACCCGTCACCAGCACCTCTCCTACGCCTGGCTGAATGCGACCCCAGTCTTCGAGCGCATCGACGCACAGCGATGCGGTATAGCCGGCTGTCCCGATCGCCATGGCTTGCAAAGGCGTGAAGGCATCCGGCAGGCGCGTCAGCCATTCCGGCTTGAGGCGCTGGAACCGGCTGTAGCCACCCCATTCGGTTTCCGACAGACCCCAGCCGTTGACGACGACCTGATCGCCCACCTTCCAGTCGGCTGAGCGGCTTTCCACCACCGTGCCGGCCAGATCGATGCCAGCGACCATTGGAAGCCGCCGCGCGATGCGCCCCTTTCCACTGACCGCGAGACCGTCCTTATAGTTAAGGGTAGAATAGGCGATTTCGACGAGAACATCGTGGTCCGGCAGATCCGACCTGGATAGATCGCGAAACGCGACAGTCTGGTTGCCTTCAACATTATCGATAACCAAAGCACGGAACGTGTCGGACATGGCATCTTCTCCCATACGGTGTGGTTCGGGTGATCAGCTGGCGCTGCGTGCCGCGCGAGCGGTCAGCGTGGCGTTGTACATCGCGCGCAAATAATCGAGCAGCCGCTCCAAAGCGGTGATGGCAGCCGGGGCATCGCTGCGGCGCACGGCGTCCAGCATGTCGCGGTGCAGCGACACAATTTGCTGGCGCTCACGCATGCGCACCACGATCATGTTGGTAATCGGGATGAAGGCCTCGATCACCGTATACATCATGAGTTCCAGCGGCCCGTTGCGGCTGGCGCGCACGAGAGCGCGGTGAAAGCGAACGTCGGAAGCGCAGAACTCTTCGTCGCTCGTCGCGCTGTCGCTTTGAAGGGTGATCTCGGCTTCCATAGCAGCAAGCTCTTCCTCCTTGCGGTTGGCAGCGGCCAAGCGGCAGCAGATTGCTTCTGTTTCCCGACGCGCTGTGATGATCTCATCGATATCAAAGGCGCCGACGCCGACCAGCAGCGTCGCGGCGGCCGTGATGGTTCCCGACAGGCCCGCAGGATCGGGACGCATGACGAAGGTGCCACCGGACGGACCGCGCTTCGACTGAATGAGGTTCTGCGCCGCCAGCCGCTTCAGTGCTTCCCGCACCGTCGGCCGCGAAATGCCAAATCGGCGCGCCAACTCTTCTTCCGTCGGCAAACGCTCATCCATCTTGAGACGGCCGTCCATAATGGCTTCGCGAATGCTGTCGGCCACCTGCTTGGCAACGCTGCCGCGCACCACGCCATCATAGTTCAGGACCATCTTCGCTCCTCTTTGCGGCCCAACATGGCAGGGTCGAGCTGCCAAATCCAGTTTAAATATAGGTTTGACAAATATGGTTGTTTGTCTCACCGTTCATTTGAACTTGGCCGCTTGTGAGTTGCCCGCGTGAATGGCTTCACCTTCCTCTTCACCTGCATGAGTGTCCGTGCGATCCACCGCGGCGTGATCCATGACGCCTGAAAAGTCATCGGATTTCGTAGCGTATCTTCGTGCGCACCTCGATGCGAATGCGTTTGTCGAGGGCGCAAACGTCAATCCCGCGAGCGTCAGCGATGGGACGCGCGTTTCGGGCTTTTTACCCTCCCTCCTGCTGCGCCCGAGGAATGCAGCGGACTTGTCGTTGATCCTCCAAACGGCAACAAAGCTGCGCCAGTCGGTGGTTATTCAAGGCGGCCTGACCGGTCTCGCCGGCGGAGCAAGGCCGCGCCACGGTGAAGTGGCGGTTTCGCTGGAGCGGATGCGCGGCATGTCTGCGGTGAATGTTGCCGAAGGTACGATCGAGGTGGAAGCGGGTGTTCCTCTGCAGGCGGTGCAAGAGGCCGCGCAGGCAGCTGGATTCATGTTCGGCGTGGATCTCGGCGCGCGTGGAAGCGCCTCCATCGGCGGCATGATTGCCACCAATGCCGGCGGTATCCGCGTCTTGCGATACGGCATGATGCGCGATCAGGTCGCCGGACTGGAAGGCGTGCTGGCCGACGGCACGGTCATTGACTCCATGCTCGGCCTTCCTAAGGACAATGCGGGCTATGACCTGCGGCAGTTGCTTGTCGGGTCGGAAGGCACGCTTGGCGTTGTAACGCGCGCAAAGCTGCGGCTACGCCCTGCTCCAAAAAGCGAACGTGCGGCGCTGCTGTCGCTCGGGTCTGTCGATGATGCCATCAAGCTGCTGGTGTTTCTTCGAGAGCGGATCGGCGACCTGCTGGCGGCCTTCGAGATCATCTTTCCAGATGTTTACGCTGGCACCATCGCGCATATGGGCATCGTTCCGCCGCTGCCTCCGGGCGCCGGCCTCTATGTGCTGACGGATATCCAGGGACAGACGCCCGATGCCGATCTTGAGCGCTTCCAAGCCGCGCTCGGCGACGCCGTTGAGATCGGATTGTGCAGTGACGCCATACTGTCCTCGTCGGGACGCGAGTTCGAGACGCTGTGGGCAATTCGGGACGGCGTCAGTGACTGTGTTTATGCGCAAGGCCAGTCTTACGGTTTCGACATCGGTGTCCCGTTAAACGCAATCAACCGCTTTCTTAAGCTGGCCGCCGATCGTGTTTCCGCCATCGATCCTACGGCCCGCGCCTTCATCTTCGGCCATCTCGGGGACGGCAACCTGCACTACATCGTGGAAACCGAGGAAGGCGCTGATATCGCAAAGGCCGTGCTGACTGCGGTCGCCGAGGCCGGCGGCACGATCACTGCCGAACACGGGATCGGCACCGACAAGCGGGATTGGCTGCATCTGTGCCGAAGCGAGGCGGAACTTGCCGTAATGGGCCGCCTGAAACGCGCCCTTGATCCCGCCGGCATTCTCAATCCCGAGCGCGTCATCTCCACCTCCGCAGCGTACGGCAACAAAACGCTTCTACCCTGAAAGGCATGGCCATGGCCGACAAGATTATCATCGACACCGATCCCGGGCAGGATGATGCCTTCGCCATCCTGCTTGCTCTGGCCAGTCCGGAACTCGACGTGCTGGGCATTACGGCGGTTGCGGGCAACGTGCCTTTGTCCTTAACCGAAGTGAACATCCGCAAGATCTGCGACCTGGCGAAGCGCACGGATATCCCGGTCTTTGCCGGCTGCGACCGGCCGATGCAGAGGGCGCTGCACACCGCCGAGCATGTGCATGGCGCAACCGGCCTCGATGGTGCAGAGTTGCCAGACCCGACCATGCCCCTGCAGAACCAGCACGGCGTCGACTTCATCATCGAGACGCTACGCCGCGAAGCGCCGGGCACGGTGACACTGTGTCCGCTCGGGCCGCTCACGAATATCGCGACCGCGCTGACCCGCGCTCCGGATATCGCTTCGCGCATCCGCCGGATTGTCGCCATGGGAGGCGGCCTGTTCGAAGGTGGCAACATAACCCCGGCGGCCGAATTTAACATCTGGGTCGATCCGGAAGCGGCGACGATCGTGCTGGGCTCCGGCGTTCCGTTGACCATCGTCCCGCTTGACGTCACGCATAAGGTTCTCACCACGCGCGACAGGATCGCCGCCATCCGCGCAATCGGCACGCCGCTGGCGGAGGCTGCTGCCGGCTGGCTGGAGTTTTTCGAGCGGTTCGACGAGGCAAAGTACGGCACCGATGGCGGCCCGTTGCATGACCCCAACGTCATCGCCTGGCTGCTGCGGCCCGACCTCTACCAGGGCCGGCTCTGCAATGTGGAAATCGAAACGGAATCTGAGCTATGCGTCGGTATGACGGTGGTGGACTGGTGGGGCGTCACCTCGCGCGAAAAGAACGCGACCTGGATCCGCGATGTCGATGCGGACGGCTTCTTCGCCCTCCTCACCGAACGCCTGGCGAGTTTTCGCTAAAACTGCGGGCGCTCATGCCCGCAGAATGAGAGAATCCAACAGACGGATACCCTTGCCTTCCGGCAGAACCGCGACGGGATTGAGGTCGACCGCCTCGATGGCCGCCGCATGCCGCTCGCCGAACTCTGACAGCGCGACCATGGCATCGACAAGCGCTCTGCGATCGGCAGCCGGCGCGCCCCGCATACCAGCCAGCAGCTTGGCGAGGCGCGTACGCGCGATCATGGCCTCGGCACGCTCGGCATCGATCGGAAGAAGATCAAAGGCAGCGTCCTGCATCAGTTCGGTCAGCGTGCCACCGGCGCCCACAACCAGCCCGGGACCAAAGGGCGGATGCTGAACGAGGCCGAGCAGAACCTCAACGCCGCCGGTGACCATTTCCTGCACCAGCGCGCCGTCCAAACGCGCATCCGGCGCGTAAGCCCTGGCCGATGCCATGATGCGCTCGAAGATCACGCCGGCTGCTTCACCACCCTCTACACCGAGCACGACGCCGCCAGCTTCAGTCTTGTGCGCGATGTCGGGTGACGCGATCTTCATCGCGACCTTGCTCCCGATGCGCTCGGCAATCGCTACAGCTTCATCGGCGGTTGCCGCAACTTCGCCGGTCGGTCCATTCAGGCCGATCTCAGCGAAGATGGCGCGAGCTACGGCTTCGTTGATCGGGCCTGGTTCAGCATCGAGCGGTGCATCGCCCGCGCTGGCCCCATGCCATGTCACGGTTCGGCTTGCCGCCTGGCAGCGCGCGATGGCCGTCAGCGTGGCACGGGTGCCATGAAGCCGCACCGCATCGCCATAAGCTGCGGCGACGTCAGGATGCACGCCGGCAGAAAGGTTCGACATCGCGATGACAGGCGTGTTGCCTGCATAGGTAGCGACCGCGCCTGCAATGCCAGAATATTCCGCTGCAATAGCAGGAGATAGACCGGGCGGGGCATCTTGCGCGGCGATCGTGACGGCCACCTTTGGATCAGCATCCAAAGCGTCCAGCGCCCCACGATAAACATTCGGGTCGCCGAAGGCGGCACCGGTCACATCCAGCGGGTTTTGCGGCGTGGCGAAATCCGGCAGCAACACGCGCAGGCGTTCCACAGTTTCCGGCGCAAGGGTTGCTAGGTGCAGCCCGACTTCGCTGGCGATATCAGTGACATGCGCAACGCCGCCGCCGCTGACACCGACCACCGCGACCGCTCCAGCTTTGGGGCGCTTACCGCCGGAGCACAACACACCAGCTTCGATGAAGCTGTCCATATCAGGCAAATCGACGATGCCCACGCGCGCGAGGAAGGCGGCCTGCGCTTCGGCAGCACCGGCGAGCGCGCCTGTATGCGCTGCCGTCGCGCGCTGACCTTCAGCGGATCGGCCCACTCGAAGCGCGATCGCGGTCTTGCCGGCGGCATGCACCGCTTCCATGGCCGACGCGATCGAAGCTGGATCGCGGATACCTTCGATGACCAGGCCGATCACGTCCGTTTCCGGATCCTGCGCGAACCAGCGAAGATAATCGCCGAGGCTGGTCACCGGCGCATTGCCCATCGAAACGAGTGCCGAAACGCCGACGCGGCCGGAATTGCCGAGCGCAATGGCGCTGGCGCCGGATGCCGATATCAGCGCCATGCGGCCGCGTTTCATGGCCGGATCGAGCGTGGAGGAGTAAAGTGCAGCGCCGTTTGCGAGGGAAACGAGGCCGAGGCAGTTGGGTCCGCACAGCACCATGCCGTGACGGCGAGCAACCTCGGTTAGTTCGGCTTCAAGAGCAGCACCCGTCTCGCCGACCTCACCGAAGCCGGACGCGAGCACGACCGCCGCGCGCGTTCCCCGCTGGCCGGCCTCTTGCAGCACCCCGGCAACATGCGCCGCGCCGATGCCGATCACCACGCAATCCGGCGCCTCGTCGAGCGCCGAGATCGAAGGCGCCGCCTTGTATCCGAAGACCGAACTTTCACGCGGATGCACAGGCAGAATTCGACCGGCATAGTTCATGCCGATCAGGTTGCGCATCACGTAACCGGCGGAGGCGCCCGCGCGCTCCGTGGCACCCACAACGGCGACGGAGCGCGGCGCCATCAGAGGGCGCAGGTCCTGGATCATCAGACGTCGAGCCCGCGGAAGGGGCCGTCCCGGTACTCAAGATACTCCTTGAGCGTCATATGGCCGAGTTTCTTCATCCACTCATTGCCCGCCTTGGTGACATGCAGGCCGGCAATCGCCGTGACGTTGTAGTTGAAGCTCTCCCGGATGCCGGCGATCATCTGCTGATTGTTGATCGACATCTTGGTGTATTTCAGCGCCGGCGTGGGAACGCGGGCCAGCTTGCGCGCCAGATTCTCCGACTTCTGCTTCAGCTCGGCGGCCGGCACGATCTTGTTGATGAGATGCATGCGCAACGCTTCCTCGGCATCAATCGTGTCCCCGGTATACATCAGCCAACGCACGTCGCGCGTGGCGAGCAGCCAGGGCATCATCAGCGCCGGCGGACCGGAATTGTGCCGCACTTCCGGCTCGCCGAACTTGGCGTTGTCGGCCGCGATCGCGAGATCACAGCTCATGACAAGTTCAAGCGCGCCGGCCAGTGCATAACCGTTAACGGCGGCGATAACCGGGATCGGCGCTTTCCAGATGTTCAGGAGCGCTTCGGCGTTTTCCGTCATGTCCTCGACCCAGAAGTCGAAATCCACGTCGAAGTCGCCACCCTGCAGATCGTAACCCGACGAGAAGGCGCGGCCTGCACCGGTGATAATCAGGGCGTTGACGTCCGGATCGGCGACGGAAGCCGCAACGGCCGCATCGATCTCGCGCACCACCGTCTTGTTCATCGCGTTCAGCTTGTCGGGCCGATTGATCGTGATGGTGGCGAATTTATCGGTCGCGTCCTTTTCGTACAGGATCGTCTCGTAGGTCATGTCTTCTCCTCATTCTGGCAGCCGGTTTACCCTTTGTGCCGCCGTAACCCTCTCGCCGCATGGACGGCTGTTTATCGTCTAAGCGGGCTGCCCCGCGCTTGGCGCAGGCATGCGCATCCGGGCGTGACTTTCCAGCGTTGCGAGGCTGAGATCGGCCCGGACTGTTCCCGTCGTCTCGATGGTCAAGGCGCTCATCAGGTTGCCGAGCGCCGTGGCTGCTGCAAGTTCCTTCCCGCTCAACAAGCCATGCAAGGTTCCGGCGACCATTGCATCGCCGGCACCAGTTAGATCGATCACCGTGGCCGGTATGGAGGGAAGCGTTGTCTGCGTCCCCTCGCCCGCAATGACGACGCCCTTTGATCCCAACGAAAGTTGCACCATGCCGGCGCCTTGGCTTTGCAGGGCTTGTGCGGCGTCCAGCGCCTCGTCGAGCGTTGTGGCACGGGCACCAGACAGGAGGATGGCTGCCTCATCCGCGTTCAGAAGCAGAAGATCGATGCCGGTCAGATCCTTCGGCAATTTGCGGACCTTGCCGATGGAAACTGCGTCGATTGCCAGCTTGTAGCGTCCTCCGCCCTGACGCCGGATCAAGGCTTCCAGTGTTTCGGCCGGCAAATTGGTTTCCGCGAACACCCATGATGCGGCTGCAAGGTGAGACCAGATCCGCGCCAGCGCACCGGGGGTCAACAGGTCGAACAAACGCATATTGTCCATGCCGAAGACGAGCTGTCCGTCCGGACTTAGCACCGCGCTGTATTCGGCAGTGATCTGGCCGGGCACCATGATGACGCCGCTGACATCCACGCCGCGTCCACGTAGATGGTTCAGCAGGTGCTGGCCGGTCTGATCGTCGCCCACGGCCGAAATGAACAGTGGCCGTTCGCCGAGAAGCGCCAGGCTTTCCGCCACGTTGCGCGCCACCCCTCCGAAGCTGTGGACGCTGTCGACGGGGTTCGAGGTTTCCATCGCGAGCGGCGATAGCAAGCGGTGCTTACGGTCGAAAACGGCGCCACCGATACAGACGATGTGTCCGGGCTCGGGCAGGACATAGCCGCGGCCAAGAATGTGCCCCTGTTTGATGAGCTGAACGATGTGGGCCGCGACGGTCGATCGAGCAATGCCAAGCGCATCTGCAATTTCCTGCTGACCCGCAAAAGGGTTGCGCGAGATCTGCTCAAGAACCGCCGCTTCCTGGGTGGTTAGGTCCGCCATCACTCGCCTGCTGCTGCTCGTGCTTTTTTGTGTAGACAACAACAGTTTTTGTTGTCAACAATAGTTTTCAGCGAAACAAGTGAGCGAGACCGGCTTCAAGGCAGGTGTTCCAAGCCTCCTTCTTCAGCCGATTTGCAGGTCTCGTTCTCGCGACTGGAGGATGTGAGAATGAGTTCAACCGCCGACACGCTGACCATCGACATTCCGGTCATCGACATTGCTCCCTTCATCGCCAATGAAGCCGGCTCTGCCGATGTGGTTCGCGCGGTTGAAGCGGCCTGCCGCAATCTCGGCTTCCTTCTGGTGACAGGTCATGGCGTGCCGAAGGACGTGACCGCCAGGCTCTACGACACGGCGCGTGCTTTCTTCGATGAGCCGCAGGAGTGGAAGGTCGGGCAAGGACGCGGCACGAGCGAGATCGGCGGCGTCGCCTTTTCCCCAATTGCCGACGAAGCCTTGGCGGCCACGATGGGATTGAAGACACCCGGCGACTTCAAGGAAAGCTTGAATTACGGTCCTCGCCTGCCGGGTGACGCTTGGCCTTCCAAGCCGTCCGGCTTGGAGTCTGCCTTCGAGGATTATTTCAGCGAAATGGAAATTCTGGCCGGCCATCTGCGCCGGATCTTCTGCAGCGCGATCGGCCTTGCGCCCGATCATTTCGAGAAGGAGTTTGTCGATCACCTATCGGCCCTGCGCGTGATCAACTATCCCGAGCAGCATGTTGAGCCAGAGCCCGGCCAGCTTCGCGCCGGCGTCCACACCGATTATGGCTTCATGACCATCCTGCGCTCCGAAGCGTCACAAGGCGGTCTCCAGGTGCGCAACCGCGATGGCGAATGGCTGGACGCACCGTCGATCGAGGGCGCCTATGTCATCAATATCGGCGACGCCTTCATGCGCTGGACAAATGATGAATGGGTCTCGACGCCGCATCGGGTGGCTAATCCGCCTTCCGGCTATGGCGGCACCGCGCGGCGCCAATCGATCCCATTCTTCCTCAATCCATCCAAGGACACGGTGATCGAATGCCTTCCAGCTTTTGCTGGACAAGGCGCCAAGTATGAGCCGATCACGTATGGTGAATATATCAAGGTGAAGACCGGCCAAGCCTTCAGCAAAGGCTAATCGGTCGATCAAAGCAGAACCTGGCGCAAGATCAGGTCTGCAGAGGGTGCAACACACGGGTCACAATGGAGGACCAAGATGGAACTCAATCGACGGCAAGCGCTTGGCGCTTTGGCTGCGGCAGCTCTGTTGCCGACACGCGCAGCCTTCGCACAGCAACGGACCCTCATCGTTCCGACGCTGGGCGGTGTCTGGGAACAGTTCTGGCGCGACAAGATCGCGCCGGAGTTCACGAAGCTCAGCGGTGCAAACGTCACCCTGGATGTGGGTAACGGACGCGTCTTCGGAGCAAATCTGCGCGCGGCCGGACCGCAGAAGCCGCCTTATTCCATCGTCATGACAAACGAAGTTTTCTCGGAAGGCTTGCGCAAGGAAGGCTTCTTCGAGCAGCTCGATCTTTCAAAGCTGCCGAACTATAATTCTACCTACCAGGTGGCCCGCAACACCGGCGGCTATGGTGTCGTCGTCTGTTACTCGCCGGTCGGCATCGGTTATCGGACCGACATGGTCCAGACCCCGCCTAAGAGATGGCACGACCTCTGGGAAAACCCGGAATTCCGCAATCGCATCGGCCTCTACAACTTTGCCAATTCCGCCGGCAAGATGGAATTGCTGCTGGCTTCCCGCCTGTTCGGCAAGGATCAGTATGATGTCGATGCCGGCTTCAAGGCGCTCGCGGATCTCGGCCAAGTCATTCAGGTCGACTTCAATCTTTCGACGGCTCTGGCCTCCGGCGAGATCGTCGTCGCCCCGTTCGATTTCGCGGAAATCGCGCGGCTGAAGAAGCAGGGTCTGCCTGTCGACTATGTCGTTCCGGAAGAAGGTGTCATGGCGTTCGACCAGACGCTGAACATCCTCGCTAACGGTCCTGAAAAGGAGTTGTCATATCAATACGCCAACTTCCTCCTTTCGCCGGAAGCGCAGGAACTACTCATGCGCGGCTTCTACGTGTCTCCCACCAACACCGCTGTGAAGGCACCGAATGAACTGGCGTACGAGGTACCGATTTCGGGCGATCGGATGAGCGAAATCCTGCAGTGGGACTGGGCCTTCGTGAATGAGCACCAGAACGAACTGTCTGAGCGCTGGGCCTCGACCGTCGGCTGATCGCGCGGCCAAGCGGCGTGCCATCCGACCGCGGGTCATTTCCTCGCGGTCTGCCTTTCTCACCGGAATGCCTGAGTAGCCGATGACCAAAGTCACCATCCGCAATCTGACGAAGATCTATGGTCAGGCCATCAAGGCCGTGGATTCGATCTCGCTGGAAATCCCGTCCGGCGAGTTCGTGTCGCTGCTCGGCCCATCGGGCTGCGGAAAGACAACCACGCTCAAGATGCTGGCGGGCTTCGAAAGCGTGACGTCCGGGAGCATCGCCTTCGATGGCGACGATGTCGTTGCGGTGCCGCCCGAAGGGCGCGACATCGGCATGGTGTTCCAGAACTATGCGTTGTTCCCGCATATGACCGTGCGCGGCAACCTCGCCTTCGGGCTGGAAATGCGCAAGGTGCCGAAGGCGGAGATGCAACGGCGCATTGATGCCACGCTGGACCTCGTTCAACTTGGACCCTACGCGGACCGGTATCCGCGCCAGCTGTCCGGCGGGCAGCAGCAGCGTGTTGCGATCGGCCGTGCGCTGGTGATCGAGCCGCGCATCCTCCTGCTCGACGAGCCGCTGGCTAACCTCGACGCCAAGCTGCGCGAGGAGATGCGCGTTTTCATCCGCGACCTGCAGCGGCGCGTCGGCATCACCACAGTCTACGTCACGCATGACCAGGCAGAGGCGATGACGATGTCGGATCGCGTCGTTGTCATGTTCGGGGGCAAGATCGCGCAACAAGCGCCGCCCAGCGACATCTACGACTATCCGGTCAGCCGTGAGGTCGCCGGCTTTGTGGGACAGGTCAACTTCATCGACGGTTTCGTGGCCTCTGTTGATGGCGATCTGGCGTGCATCGAAACGCCATTCGGACCCGCGGAAGTGCCGGCAAAAACGCGCGGCCGGGGTTCTGCCGTAACTCTGGCGCTGCGCCCGGAAGCCATTGACATCGTTCCCGATACAGCCGGGCATGGCATTCCGGCAACCGTGGTCAGCTCCTACTTTTCCGGCGCGATCCTCGATTACACGCTGGCCATGGCGGACGGCACGAAAGTCGACGTCAAGACGATTGCCCGTACGCGCTTCGAGCCGGGCGCACAAGTGCGTCTATCCGTCGACGCGCATCGCTTCTGGCCGATCGAGGCAGCATGATGCAGACGGCATCGCCCGGGAATCGACCCTATTTGCTGCTACTCCCTGCCGCGATCCTGTTGATCGTGTTCATGGCCATTCCTTACCTGAACATCCTCGTCACCAGCTTCCGCAATCCCGGCCAGGGAACGCCCTATGCGGACGGCTATACGCTGATGAACTATGCGCGCATCTTCAGCTCGCCGCTTTATCAAGGCCAGCTGTTCAACACGCTGTGGATCGGCATCGTCACGACCTTCGCAACCCTTGTGATCGGCCTGCCGGTCGCTTTTCAGCTTGGACGCGCCGATCTGCGCTGGCGTGGCCTCGCTTATGGTATCGTGCTGTCGCCATTGCTGGTCGGCATCGTCATCCGCAGCTATGGCTGGACGATCCTGCTCGGCAACAATGGCGTCATCAACCGCACGCTGATCAATCTCGGGCTGACCGAGTATCCTTTGCCGCTGATGTACAATTCCCTCGGCATCATCATCGCGCTCGTCCATGTCTTCCTGCCGTTCATGATCCTGCCAATCATGTCGGCCGTGCAGTCCATCGATCCGGCGGTTGTTTCTGCCGCACGATCACTTGGCGCGGGCCGCGCGACGGTGATCCGCCGCATCCTCCTGCCGCTGGCGATGCCCGGCATCCAGGCCGGCTGCATCCTCGTTTTCGTGCTGTCGCTGTCGGCCTATGTCACGCCGGCCATGATCGGCGGGTTGAGGGTCAAGACCATGGCGGTGACGGTGGTCGACGCTTTGCTCGACACGTTCCAGTGGCCCCTTGGTGCGGCGCTCGCGCTCATGCTGTCGGCGATCGGTGCGGTAATCGTGATGATTTTCGCCCGTGCCACGCGGATGAAGTGGAAGGTCGGCTGATGGCGCGTCAGGCACTCAACATCTATTCGGTCATCATCTACATTTTCCTGCTTCTGCCGATCGCCGTCGTGGTCGGCGCATCTTTCAACTCAGGCGAGTTCCTGACCTTCCCGCCGCAGGGGTTCTCGCTGCGTTGGTACGTGGCCTTCCTCAACAATGAAGTCTTCATGCGCGCGATCCGCACGTCGCTCTGGATCGCGGCAGTCGCCATGGTGGTGTCGGGTATCATAGGTACGATGGCCGCCGTGTATTACGTGAACTATGCGGCCCGCTCGAAGGAAACCATCCGGATCGCCATGCTGTCGCCGCTGCTTCTGCCGGAAGTGCTGACGGCGATCTCGCTGCTCTTCTTCGTGTATGCGGTCGGCATCGGCACCACCACGATGTTCGGTCTTCTGGTCGGCCATGTGCTGATCACGCTGCCCTTCGTGTTCATGAACGTGACCTCCAGCCTCGAGGGCTACGATCCTGACTGGTCGATGGCGGCGCAGTCGCTGGGTGCAAGCCGCTGGACCCGCTTCCGCCGCATCACCTTGCCGCTGATCAAGCCCGGCGTCTTCAGCGGATGCTTGTTTGCGTTCGTGATCTCCTTCGACGTCTTCACCATCAGCTTCATGCTGAAGAGCATCGGCAGTTCCACGCTGCCAATCCAGCTGTTCGATTACCTGAAGACGAACTACACGCCGGAAGCGGCCGCCGTTTCGACCGTCTCGATCGTCGTCACCATCCTGGTTGTCATCATATCGGAAAAGGTCTTGGGCCTGCGCGTGCATCGTTTCTGACGGGCGTTCCCCGGCTTCGTCACACGCGATGGACTACCAAGGCTTTCACAGGATGCACGCTATAAAACCGGTTTTCGAGCTTCTGGCCCAATCCCTCCACGCTCACGGCGTGACGGAGCTTTTCGGCCTGATTGGTGATGCTAACCTCTACATGGTCGATGCCTGGGTGCGCGCAGACTGGGGCCGCTATACGGCGTGTGCGCACGAAGCAACGGCGGTCCTTGCGGCACTCGGCTATGCTCAGGTATCCGGGCTGACTGGCGTGGCGACAATCACCCATGGGCCGGCTCTTACCAATGCCATGACTGCCTTGGCCGAAGGAGCCAAGGGCGGCATCCCGGTGGTCTTGCTCTGCGGCGACACGGCGCCGCATGATCGCGAACATCTGCAAAAGATCGACCAGCGCGAGTTGGTCAAGGCAACGGGTGCCGGCTTCGTGGACATGCGAACGCCGGATACTGCCTCGAGCGATCTGGCGCGTGCCTTTCGGCAAGCTTCCCTCGAGCGGCGACCAGTTGTGTTCAACATGCGCGCAGATCTGCAATGGGAGAAGACGGCTGCAAGTCCGGTGAAGCTGCCTATTCCTGTTGTTCGGACTGTCATCGTTGAAGGTGACGCGTTCGACGAGGCCCTTGGTGCGATTGCCTCCGCCAAGCGGCCTCTCATCCTTGCCGGCCGAGGCGCCATAGCGCCGGATGTAAAGGCTGCGCTCCTCCGCCTCGCCGCCCGCCTCGAAGCGCCCGTCGCAACGACACTGAAAGCATCCGGCCTCTTTCACGGCGCACCCTTCGACCTCGGCGTTCTCGGTACGCTTGCCCGCCCTGTCGCCCTCGAAACACTGCTGAAGTCCGACTGCGTCATCGCCTTTGGCGCAAGCCTCAGCCGGTTGACGACCGATAACGGCAAGCTGCTCGACGGCAAGCGCGTGATCCAGATCCTAGGCGATCCACTGGATAACGACCGGCGCACCGATCCGGGCATGCTGTTGATTGCCGACCCCGCTTCGATGGCCGACAAGATTGTTGAAATGCTTGATCTGGCCGAGATTGCACCATCGGGCGCAACCGATGCTGATCTCGCCGAAGCCTTGTCGCGAGAGGCAGAGGCACAAGCACAACTGCCGCCAACGCGCGAGACTTCGGACGGCACCATCGACTATGAGCCCGCCTTGCGACGGATCCATCAAGCCTTGCCATGCGACCGGGTGCTCGTGACGGATCTTGGCCGCTTCGTGGTTTCCGCCTGGCGAAACCTTCCCGTGAGCGACCCGCGCCATCTCGTTTATACTGCCAATTTCGCCTCAATCGGCTGCGGCCTCGGAGAAGCGATCGGGGCAGCAAGAGCGGCGCCTGACAAACTGACCGTTCTAGTTGCCGGCGACGGCGGCTTCACCATGGGCGGCTTGACCGAGCTCTCGACCGTGGTGCGCGAGAAGCTCAACCTTGCCATCATCCTCTGCAACGATGGCAGCTACGGAGCTGAACACATCCAGTTCACGAACAAGGGCATGTCGCCCGCTCTGTCCATGACAAGCCCGCCTGATTTTACCGGCATAGCGCGGGCCATGGGTATGACCGCTTGTAAGGTCCCAAATCCAGCGGAGCTAGAGGTAGCGCTGAAAACGCTGACCAGCCGGAACGGACCAAGCTTGATCGAGCTTAGCTTGGATCCCGAAAAGGTATTTATGTGACGACCCGCGGGCTATCCGACGCTGTTTCACCTTGAGCGAATGACGCTCGAAGCGACTGCAACTGCAAAGAAGGCGCTGCATCTCAGCTAAGCCTTCTCTGCAGTTGAAGCAGCAGCTAGAACAAGAAGTATCGCTGCGCCATCGGGAGCACGTCCGCCGGTTCGCAGGTCAGCAGCATGCCATCGGCGCGAACCTCATAGGTCTCCGGATCGACCTCCAGATACGGCGTGGCATCGTTGAGTTTCATCGCGGCCTTGCCGATCCCGCCGCGCGTATTCTCAACCGCGATCATGGCCTTATCGACGCCAAGCCGCTCGCGCAAACCGCTGTCGAGTGCCGCGCGGGACGTGAAGGTTACGGAGGACGCCGACACCGCCTTGCCATAGGCGCCAAACATTGGACGGTAATGCATCGGCTGCGGTGTTGGAATGGATGCGTTCGGATCGCCCATCGGCGCGGCGACGATGGTGCCGCCGAGCAGAACCAGTTCCGGTTTTACGCCGAAGAAGGCCGGCTTCCACAAAACGAGGTCGGCGCGCTTGCCGACCTCGATGGAGCCGATGTGGCGCGACACGCCATGGGCGATTGCCGGGTTGATCGTGTATTTGGCGATGTAGCGGCGGACGCGGAAATTGTCGTTGTTTCCGGTTTCTTCCGGCAGGGCCCCGCGCTGGCGCTTCATCTTGTCGGCGGTCTGCCAAGTGCGGATGATAACCTCGCCGACCCGCCCCATCGCCTGGCTGTCCGACGAAATGATCGAAAACGCGCCAAGGTCGTGCAGAATATCTTCCGCGGCAATCGTTTCCTTGCGGATGCGGCTTTCGGCGAAGGCAACGTCTTCGGGGATGGAAGCATCGAGATGATGGCACACCATCAGCATGTCGAGGTGTTCGGCCACCGTGTTGCGCGTATAAGGGCGGGTCGGGTTGGTCGAGGACGGAATGACGTTGGCGAAACCCGCCACCTTGATGATATCAGGCGCATGGCCGCCGCCCGCACCCTCCGTATGATAGGAATGGATGGTGCGGCCCTTGAAGGCCGCCAGCGTGTCTTCCACGAAGCCGCTTTCATTCAGCGTGTCGGTGTGGATCATCACCTGCACGTCGAAATCGTCGGCGACGTTCAGGCAGTTGTCGATCGCGGCCGGCGTCGTGCCCCAGTCTTCATGCAGCTTGAGCGCGCAGGCTCCACCTTCCACCATCTCGATCAGCGCGCCGGGCAGCGAGGCGTTGCCCTTACCCGCAAGGCCGATGTTCATGGGAAAGGCGTCGAAGGACTGGATCATCCGACCGAGATGCCACGGACCGGGCGTGCAGGTCGTAGCAAGCGTGCCATGCGCTGGTCCGGTGCCACCACCGAGCATCGAGGTGAGGCCGGACATCAGCGCTTCTTCGATCTGCTGCGGGCAGATGAAATGGATATGCGTGTCGAAACCGCCGGCCGTGAGGATTTTGCCTTCGCCTGCGATTACCTCCGTGCCGGGCCCGACGATGATCGTCACGCCGGCTTGCGTATCGGGATTGCCGGCCTTGCCGATGCTTGCGATTAAGCCATCGCGCAGACCGACATCGGCCTTGTAGATACCGGTGTGATCGACGATCAGCGCATTGGTGATGACTGTGTCGACGGCCCCTTGCGCGCGAGTCGCCTGGCTCTGGCCCATCCCGTCGCGGATCACCTTGCCGCCGCCGAACTTCACCTCCTCGCCATAGATGGTGAAATCCTTCTCGACCTCGATGAAGAGTTCCGTGTCGGCCAGCCGGACCTTGTCGCCGACGGTCGGGCCGTACATGTCGGCATAGGCCGCGCGGGAGATCTTTGCCGGCATCAGAGTTCTCCCATGATCTTCTGCTGGAAGCCGTAAACCTGACGCGAGCCGCCAAGTGGCACCAGCCGCACTTCGCGGGTTTGTCCCGGTTCGAACCGCACCGCCGTTCCCGCCGCGATATCGAGGCGCATGCCACGCGCCTTGTCGCGCTCAAAGCGCAGACCTTCGTTGACCTCGAAGAAGTGGTAGTGCGAGCCGACCTGAACCGGCCGATCGCCCGTATTGGCGACTTCCAGCACAAGCTGCGGCGCGCCGGCGTTCAGCTCGATCTCGCCGCTTTGTGTTATCACTTCTCCGGGGATCATGGCGTCAGGCTCCAAGCGCCAGCCAAAGACCGGCCAGTGCCGTCAGACCACCGGCGCCACGCGTCACCATCTGGCCAAGTTGCCCGCCAAACACCCGACCCAGTCCAAGGCCGATCACCACGCCCGCCAGGTGCAGAAAAGCGGTGGCCAGCGCAAAGCCGATCATGAAGGACGCAGCCCCTGCCTCGCCGAGTTCCCCGCCATGCGCATGGCCATGGAAGAAGGCGAAGAAGCCGACCATCGCCATGGCCGCCGGCGTGGGAACCTTGAGCGCTGCCGCCGCTGCCAACCCGATGACGACGACGGAAGCGAGGATCACAGGTTCCACAAAGGGCAGCGGTGCGCCGAAAAGGGCTGCGGCAAAGCCGAGCATCATCGTTCCGACGAAGGCCACTGGCACCTGCCACAGCGCACGACCGCCGAGCAAAGCCGCCCACAGCCCGACCGCGACCATGGCAAGGATATGATCGGCGCCAAACAGCGGATGCGAGAAGCCTGCTGCAAACGAGCCGTGCTCGCCCGGATCGAGATGCGCGAAAGCGGGCGCGGTTGCAGCGAGAAAAACGAAAGCGCTGATTGCCAGGCGGTTGCGGATCATCATGGGTGTTCCCTCGGATATTGCTGGTAATCAGCGGATGGGCTCGTGAACGGTCACCAGCTTGGTGCCGTCCGGGAATGTTGCCTCCACTTGAATGTCGTGGATCATTTCAGGCACGCCTTCCATGACCTGTTCGCGCGTAATCACATGCGCGCCGGCTTCCATCAGATCGGCAACCGCCCGCCCATCGCGCGCGCCTTCGACCACGAAATCACTGATCAGAGCGATAGCCTCGGGATGGTTGAGCTTCACGCCGCGCTCAAGTCTGCGTCGCGCGACTATCGCCGCCATGGAAATCAGCAGCTTGTCTTTTTCGCGCGGAGTGAGGTTCATTGTCCGGTCCTTCTCAGATGGTCCACAAGCGCGGCAGCGTACCGGCGCCTGAAAGCAGCGCGATGGCTGGAGCCAGAACGCGTCGCAACGCCAGGCCGGATGGCGCGAGCGCGCGCAGAACCAGCCGATCTTCGATGACGCTTGCGCCGGCTGCAACATGCGCCGGAAGCAAGGAGCGCAGCGCTTCAAGCTTGTTCGCGGCATCGGGCGTTATCGCCAGCACGGTGGCAAAGGCATTGTTGCCGGCGAGAAGCGAGAGGGCGCCGCGTTCGATGTCGGTTCCGTCCAGACGTGTCGCTTCCGCATGGATCAGCCGCCCGTTGCGACGAATGCGCCAGTTGTCGCTGAGGCAGGCACGGCGCGCCGTCTCCCCCATAGCCTCTCGGCCAAGAAGAACCGCTTCCACTGCCGTAAAGGTCGCGCCCTCCTCCAGATCGACCTCAAGCCTGCGCTCGAGGCGGCTCCTTTCGAACAGGATCGTTTCCTGCGGCAGCCAGTCGAGATGGGCATCGCGCCCAACCTGAAGCTTCACCAAAATCTCGGCAGCATCCCCGGTCGACCGGTAAGCGCGTTCGCAGGCTTGCGTCGTCAGCACCACCTTACAGCCGGCGGAAGCCTCGGCTTCCCAGCCAATCGCATCGCCGCCGGTAAGCCCCCCGGACGTGTTGATGAGCACCGCCTCCAGCGCCGATCCGTGCGCCCGCGGCAATCGAAGCTTGCAGCAGCCTTCCTGGTAGAGCGTCGCCAACCGCGTCCGGCCATCACGCAACTGCGTACCCAGCCGACCCGTGCCGGAGGAGCGTTGCATGGTGATAGGAGGCGCTGCGTTCGTGAGCTGAGATTGCATGATATCAGACGGTGAGATGCCGCTTTACCTCAGGCATGTCGAGATCGCTGGCTGGCCCCGAATGCAGTATCTCACCGCGATCCATGATGTAGATGGCGTCGGCGAGCTGCCGGCAGAAGTCGAGATATTGTTCGACCAGCAGGATCGTCATGCCCATCTGGTCGCGAAGGAATTGCAGAGCGCGGCCGATGTCCTTGATGATGGAGGGCTGAATGCCTTCGGTCGGCTCGTCGAGGATCAGCAGTTTCGGCCGCATGACCAATGCCCGGCCGATCGCGAGTTGCTGTTGCTGGCCACCGGAAAGATCGCCGCCTCGACGTGCCAGCATCGCGTTCAGCACGGGAAAAAGCTGGAAAACATCGGAAGGAATGCTCCTGTTTTTCCGGTTTAGCGGCGCAAAACCGGTGAAAAGGTTCTCCTTGACGGTCAAAAGCGGGAAGATTTCCCGCCCTTGCGGCACAAATCCGATGCCAGAACGGGCTCGATCATATGCGGCCGTAGAGCCGATCGACCTGCCCTCGAACTGCACGCTGCCCGATGTCAGCCGATGATGACCGACGATCGCGCGCATCAGACTGGTCTTGCCGACGCCGTTGCGGCCAAGCACGCAGGTGATCTTGCCCGGCTCGGCTTGAAGCGAGACGCCGCGCAGAGCTTGCGCCGCGCCATAATGCAGAACCGCGTTTTTGACTTCGAGCATGCTGATACTCACCGTCCGAGATAGACTTCGACCACGCGCGGGTCGGCGGAAACATGGTCGAGCGATCCTTCAGACAGCACCGAGCCTTCATGCAGGCAGGTGACCTTGACGCCGAGTTCCCTAACGAAATGCATGTCGTGTTCGACCACGATCACGGAATGATCGCGTGCTATGTCCTTGAGGAGCCTTGCAGTTTCTTCCGTTTCCGCGTCGGTCATGCCGGCCACAGGTTCGTCGACCAGAAGCAGTTTCGGGTCCTGGGCGAGCAGCATGCCGATTTCCAGCCACTGCTTTTGGCCGTGACTAAGATCGGCGGCAAGATCGTCGCGGCGGTGGGTAAGACGGACCGTTTGGAGGATCTCGTCGATCCGCACGCTTTCCCCTGACGATCGGCGCGCGAACAGGGCCGACAGGATCGAGCGCTCGCCGGCAAGTGCCAGAACCAGATTGTCCTCAACCGTATGGCTTTCGAACACCGTCGGCTTCTGGAACTTGCGGCCGATGCCCATCGTGGCGATGTCGGCTTCGTCATGCTTGGTGAGATCGACGTCCCCGTTAAAGAAGACCTGTCCAGAATTTGGCCGGGTCTTGCCGGTAATGATGTCCATCATGGTGGTCTTGCCAGCGCCGTTGGGGCCGATGATCGCGCGCATCTCGCCCTGGTCGAGAACCAGCGACAGATTGTTGATCGCCTTGAAGCCGTCAAAGGCAACCGATACGCCGTCGAGGTAGAGGATGGTTCCGCTTTTGCTCATGCTCATTCCGCCGGCTGGACTTCGGCGCCGGGCAAGGGCGCGGGCTCTTGTTTGCGTATGCGACGGCGGTGGCCCGTCCACTGGTCGTAAAGACCGAGGATGCCCTTGGGCAGGAACAGCGTGACGAAGATGAACAGCCCTCCAAGCGCAAACAGCCAGAGTTCCGGCAGCGCGCCGGTGAACCAGCTTTTTGCGCCATTCACCAGCAACGCGCCGATAATGGGTCCGATGATCGTGCCGCGCCCGCCCACTGCCGTCCACACTACGACTTCGATGGAGTTGGCCGGTGCAAATTCGCCGGGATTGATGATGCCGACCTGCGGCACGTAAAGCGCGCCCGCAATGCCGGCCATGACAGCCGAGACGGTGAAGGCGAAAAGCTTGACGTTTTCCGGCCGCCAGCCAAGGAAGCGCGTGCGGGGCTCGGCGTCACGCACCGCAATCATCAGCTTTCCATACTTGGAGCCGACGATGGCCGCAGTGACCACGACGCCCAGTGCCAGCGCCAAAGCGCTCAGGGCAAACAGGGTTGCGCGCGTCGTTTGCGCCTGGACGGGGAAACCCACGATGTCTTTGAAGTCGGTCAGTCCATTATTGCCGCCAAAGCCCATGTCATTGCGGAAAAAGGCGAGCAGCAGCGCGTAGGTCATCGCCTGGGTGATGATGGAGAGGTAAACGCCGGTCACCCGCGAGCGGAATGCGAACCAGCCGAACACGAAGGCGAGCAGACCGGGCACGGCCATCACCATCAAGGCCGCGAACCAGAAATGGTCGAAGCCGAGCCAGAACCACGGCAGTTCCCGATAGTTCAGGAAGACCATGAAATCGGGCAGGATCGGGTTGGCGTAGACACCGCGCGAGCCGATCTGGCGCATAAGATACATGCCCATTGCATAGCCGCCGAGCGAGAAAAAGGCGCCGTGGCCGAGCGAGAGAATGCCGCAATAGCCCCAAACCAAATCGAGCGCGAGGGCCAGCAGGGCATAACAGAGATACTTGCCGAACAGCGCAACGAGGTAGGTCGGCACATGGAAGGGATTGTCTGCCGGCAGGGCCAGGTTCAGCACCGGCACGAGGATGGCTACCGCCACGAGAAGCAGCAGCGTGAGCTGGATGCGGGGGCTGAAACCGTTGCTCAGGAAGCGTTGTGTGATCATCCGGTTATGCTCCCTGACGCACCGACGCCAAGCCGAACTTCGGACAAGGCCCCATCCCTCCAGCCGTCATCCTCGGGCTCGTCCCGAGGATCTACCCACGCTTCTAAGTTCCCCCTGCTATGGGTGCAGATCCTCGGTACAAGCCCGAGGATGACGGGCGTAGTTGGTACGCTGAAAACCGCGATCATGCTTCCACCGCCCTGCCCTTGAGCGCAAACAGACCGCGCGGTCGTTTCTGGATGAACAGGATGATCAGCACGAGCACGAGGATCTTGCCGAGCACGGCGCCCGCATAGGGTTCGAGGAACTTGTTGAGGACGCCGAGGCTCATGGCGCCGACCAGCGTGCCCCAGAGATTACCGACGCCGCCGAATACGACAACCATGAAGCTGTCGATGATGTAGCTTTGGCCGAGATTGGGCGAGACGTTGCCGATCTGGCTGAGCGCCACGCCCGCAATACCGGCGATGCCCGAACCCAGGGCAAAGGTGAAGGCATCCACCCAAGGCGTGCGGATGCCCATGGATGCGGCCATCCGCCGGTTCTGGGTGACCGCGCGCATATGCAGGCCCCAGCTCGTGCGGTTGAAGACGAACAACAGCACGGCGAAGACGGCCAGTGCGAAAACGACGATCCAGAGCCGGTTCCAGGTGATCGCCAATTGTCCGAGCTCGAAGGAGCCCGACATCCATGAGGGATTGCCAACCTCGCGATTGTTCGGGCCGAAGATGGTGCGCACCGCCTGTTGCAGGATCAGCGACACACCCCATGTGGCGAGCAGCGTTTCCAGCGGACGGCCGTAAAGAAAGCGGATGATGCCGCGTTCCATCGCCAAACCGACCGCCCCGGCAACGAGAAAGGCGGTGGGCGCGGCGATGAGGAGCGACCAGTCGAACAGGCCGGGCGCACCGGCGCGGATCGCTTCCTGCACGGCGAAGGTCGTGTAGGCACCGAGCATCACCATTTCGCCATGCGCCATGTTGATGACGCCCATGACGCCGAAGGTGATGGCAAGGCCGATGGCGGCCAGCAGGAGAACCGATCCGAGCGACAGGCCGAACCAGACATTCTGAGCCATGTCCCAGGCGGCCAGCGTCGTGTTGATACGGTCCGCCGCGCCTTCGGCGGCGGATTTGAGATCGCCCTGCGCGTTGGCCGCGAACCCGTTGAGCAGCGAGAGCGCCGCGCGGTCGCCCATGCCACCGAGAAGGGCGATGGCCTCTTCCTTCTGGGCATCAGGCAAGTCGGACTGCAAGACAGCAGCGGCTCGGGCTTGTTGGAGGCGCATCTTCACCGCCGGCACGCTTTCCCCGGCGATTGCGCCATCGAGCGTTTCGATCGCGTCAGGATCCGGCGTCTGGAACAGCGTATCGGCAGCGCGCATCCGCGCATTGGGATCCGAGGCGCTGAGCGTCAGTGAGCCCAGCACACCGCGGATCGTGCGGCGCAGCCCATTATTGACGCGGATCTTGGTGTAATCGCGTGCGACGCCGGCATCCGCCACGGCTTCCCCGGACAGCGGATCAAGCACACGAAGTCCGCCGCGCTCTTCAAGAATGAAAATCTGCTTGTCGGCTTTACGGACATGGAGGACGCCGTCCGACAGGGCGTTGAGCGAACGCGCCACCACCGGATCGCCGGTGGCGCCGAGTTCCTGCACGACTGCCTCGATTTGCGGGAAGCCCTTTGCGTCGCCAAATTTCGTAATGATTGAACGGACTTGCGCTTCGTCGGCATGGGCCGGAGCGAGGAAGGCAATGACGAAAGCCAGAAGCAGCGGGAGAACTGCGAGACTGCGGCTTTGTCGGCAATGTTGGACACGTCTTTGCAAGGTCAGCTTCCAGGTCCTGGCGGCAGTCAGTCCGGACGGCAGAAACCGCCGTCCGGGTCGTCAGCTTGCTTTAGTTGGTGGCCTTGCCGCCGCACTTGCCGGAAGCGGTGTTGAAGTTGCCGCAGTTCATTGGGGCGCGCCAATCCGCGATCAGGTCCTTGGAGTCGGCCAGGTAATCCGACCACTCGTCACCCACCACGACGCCCGGCGTTTCCCAAACCGTTTCCATCTGGCCATCGGCCTGGATTTCGCCGATCAGCACCGGCTTGGTGATGTGGTGGTTCGGCATCATGGTGGAATAACCGCCCGACAGGTTCGGCACGGATACGCCGACCAATGCGTCGATCACCGCGTCCGGATCGGTGGTGCCGGCCTTTTCGACAGCCTTCACCCACATGTTGAAGCCGATGTAGTGGGCTTCCATCGGGTCGTTGGTGACGCGCTTGTCGTTCTTGATATAGGCCTTCCACTTGGCGATGAAGTCGGCATTCTCAGGCGTATCGACCGACTGGAAGTAGTTCCAGGCCGTCAGGTGACCGACCAATGGTGCGGTGTCGAGACCGGCGAGTTCTTCTTCGCCCACCGAGAAGGCAACGACCGGGATGTCCTCGGCCTTGATGCCCTGGTTGGCGAGTTCCTTGTAGAAGGGCACGTTGGCGTCGCCGTTGATGGTCGAAACCACGGCGGTCTTCTTGCCGGTCGAGCCAAAGTTCTTGATGTCGGTCACGATCGTCTGCCAGTCGGAATGACCGAACGGCGTGTAGTTGACCATGATGTCTTCCTTGGCCACGCCTTTGGCTTCGAGATAGGCGGCCAGGATCTTGTTCGTGGTCTGCGGATAAACATAGTCCGTGCCGGCCAGAACCCAGCGCTCGACGCCTTCCTCGTTCATCAGGTAGTCGACAGCCGGGATTGCCTGCTGGTTCGGTGCAGCACCGGTGTAAAACACGTTGCGCTGCGATTCCTCACCCTCATACTGCACGGGGTAGAACAGGATGTTGTTCAACTCCTCGAACACCGGCAGCACGGACTTGCGCGACACCGAGGTCCAGCAGCCGAACACGGCCGCGACCTTGTTGGCCGAGATCAGCTCGCGGGCCTTTTCAGCGAAAAGCGGCCAATCGGACGCCGGATCGACCACCACGGCTTCGAGCTTCTTGCCGAGCACGCCGCCCTTCTTGTTCTGCTCGTCGATCAGAAACAGCATCGTGTCCTTGAGCGTGGTTTCCGAAATCGCCATCGTGCCCGACAGCGAATGAAGGACGCCGACCTTGATGGTTTCTTCCTGCGCAAAGGCAGCGCCGGCAGTGAAGCTGATCGAGCCAGCCAGCGCGGCGGCAAGCACGCCGCGACGCGTAAGTTTCAGGTTCATTTTTATGTTCCCCTTCGAAAGATGCGGCCGCATCCGTGGCCCCACCAGCAGACTGCCCGCATCTTTTCGCAGTGCACATACGTCGATTGACGTAGTGGCTTCGGGGACGTAGCAAGCTACCAACAGCCTAAACTTTTGGCATATTGCAGAAATGGCTTGATTGTAGTCATCTGCGCGCGAAGCGCTTCACGCGCGGATGACTGGGATATCGATGGCGCGGCAGCGGATCTTGCCAGTTCGGCGCGAGTACAATCGCTGGGTGGCCGACGAAACACTGGAGGATTACGCGCTTCGCTTTACCGCCAAGAGCGCGCGGCGCTTTTCAAGCCGTCGCATTTCGCAAACGGCGATCGGCGCGATCTCCTTTTTGGCGCTGGAAGCGATCGGCGGGGCGATCACGCTGTCCTACGGCTCGGTCAACGCGGTTGCGGCCATTCTCATCGCCAGCCTCTGCATCATGGCCGTAGGCATTCCGATCGCGCGTTATGCGATGCGTCACGGGCTCGACATCGACCTGCTGACGCGCGGCGCGGGCTTTGGCTATGTCGGCTCGACGGTGACGTCGCTGATCTATGCCAGCTTCACCTTTATCCTTTTCGCGATCGAAGCCTCGATCATGTCGAGCGCGCTGGAACTGGCGCTCGGCGTGCCACTGTGGCTGGGCTATATCGTCAGCGCGGTCGCGGTGATCCCGCTGGTGACGCATGGTGTGCGGTTGATCAGTCGGTTTCAGATCCTGACGCAGCCGGTCTGGATCGTGCTGAACATCCTGCCCTTTCTGTTCATCTTCCTGCTGGATTGGGACAAGCTGGCGCTATGGTGGCGCTTTCCCGGCGCGCATGAGCCAGTAAACAGCGTTGCATTTCTCGATGTCGCCAAGTTCGGCGCGGCGTCCGCCGTTATTCTCGCCCTCATGACCCAGATCGGCGAGCAGGTCGATTTCCTGCGCTTCGTGCCTGCGCATGACACGACGAGCCGCCGCTACCGATTGAGCGTCTTTTTGGCGGGACCGGGATGGGTCGTGCTCGGCGCGCCAAAGCTGATTGCGGGCTCGTTTCTGGCGGTGCTGGCGCTGTCGAACGGCGTGCCGCCCGAGCACGCCGGCGAACCCGCGCAGATGTATGCGGCGGCCTTTGGCTACATGATGCCGAACGAGACAGCGGCACTCATGCTGATGGTGGCGTTCGTCGTCGTTTCCCAGCTCAAGATCAATGTCATGAACGCTTATGCGGGGTCGCTGGCGTGGTCGAACTTCTTTGCTCGCCTGACGCATAGCCATCCCGGCCGCGTGGTCTGGCTGGTGTTCAACGTCGCGATCGCACTGCTTTTGATGGAACTCGGCATCTATCGTCTGCTGGAACAAACGCTGACGGTGTTCTCCATCGTGGCGATGGCCTGGCTCAGCACGGTCTCAGCCGATCTGTTCGTCAACAAGCCGCTCGGCCTTGCGCCTGATGGCATCGAGTTCAAGCGCGCGCATCTCTACGACGTCAATCCGGTTGGCGTCGGGGCCATGATCCTGTCGGGCGGCACAGCGCTAGCGGCGCATTTTGGTGCGTTCGGCGTCATGGCGGCAGCGCTGGCGCCTTACATCGCGCTGGTCGTGGCCTTTGTGGCCGCACCGGCCATCGCCTGGGGCACGGGCGGGCGCTATTATCTCGCGCGGCGGTCGCGCCGCAGCTGGGCGAGCCGCAGCGAAATCACCTGCTCGATCTGCGAGCATCCGTTCGAGCCCGAGGACATGGCATGGTGTCCGGCCTATGCCGCGCCGATCTGTTCGCTTTGCTGCTCGTTGGATGCGCGCTGCCACGATCTGTGCAAGCCGAAGGCGCATTTGCGCGCGCAGGCACAGGTGGTGGCGGATGCAACGCTCCCTTCCTGGGCGGTGGAAAGCCTGCAAACCCGGCTCGGGCGCTTCGGCATCGCCATGGCTTTGTCGCTCGGGATGCTCGCTGCGATCCTCGGCATGGTCTACGCCTTCGCCACCCGCGCGGCACCGGACACGGCGGAGGTGGTGGGCGCAACCATCGTCGTCGTGTTCTTCATCCTGGCGGTGGTGGCCGGCGTCGTGTCCTGGTTCCTCGTGCTCGCCCATGACACGCGCAAGGTCGCGGAAGAGGAAAGCGCGCGCCAGAACACTCTGTTCCTGCGCGAGATCGCTGCGCATCGAAAAACTGACGCCGCCCTTCAGGACGCCAAGGAAAAGGCCGAAGCCGCCAATCGCGCGAAGAGCCGCTATGTCGTGGGGCTTAGCCATGAGCTGCGCACACCGCTCAACGCCGTGATGGGCTATGCGCAGATCTTAGAACGCGAAAGCGAAGCGCCGCCCACCTGGCAGTCAGGCGTCAAGGTGATCCGCCGCTCGGCCGAGCATCTGTCCGGCCTCATCGACGGTCTGTTGGACATCTCCAAGATTGAGGCGGGTCGGCTGCAGGTCTATTCCAACGAGATCAACCTGTCCGAATTTCTCGACCAGATCGTCGGCATGTTCCGCATGCAGGCGGAAGCGAAAGGCTTGGTTTTCCGCGAAAAGCGCGACCCGACGCTGCCGCTTTACGTGCGCACCGACGAAAAGCGGCTGCGGCAGATCCTGGTCAATCTTCTGTCCAATGCCATCAAGTTCACGCGCAGTGGGCATGTGGAGCTTGCGATCGCCTACCGTTCGGAGGTTGCGAGCTTTCAGGTCAGCGACAGCGGGCCGGGGATCGATCCCGACGATCTCCAGCGCATCTTCGAGCCGTTCACGCGCGGGCGTGCCGAACGCGACCGGCTTTCGCCAGGTCTGGGGCTCGGTTTGACGATCACCAAGCTCCTCACAGAGACGCTGGGCGGCGAGATCACGGTCAGAAGCGCGCTCGGCGAAGGCTCGACCTTTCAGGCGCGGTTGATGCTAGCGCGGGTCAACCGGCCTGCCAGCCTTGCCGTGCAGGATGCGATGATCACCGGCTATGCAGGCGCCCGCCGCACCATCATGGTCGTCGATGACAATGCCGATCATCGCGATATGGTCCGGCAGATGCTGGCGCCGCTCGGCTTCACGGTTCTGACCGCAACCGATGGTCCGGATTGTTTGACGCTGCTTGAGGGCTTGGAGCCCGACCTCTTCCTTGTCGACATCCTGATGCCGGACATGACCGGCTGGGAGCTGGTGGAGCGGCTCCGTAGCCGAGGCATCAGCGCGCCCGTGATCATGCTCTCGGCGAATATTGGCGATGGCGTTGCGCGCAGCGGTGAGCATTCCGGCCATGACGATGCGCTCGCCAAGCCGTTCAACCTCACCCAGTTGCTCGACAGGATCGGTCTCCAGCTTGGCCTCGACTGGATCAAGAAGGCCGCTGAAGGCGCGAAACCTCAGCCTTCCCCGGACCTCGGCGCCCAGTTGGCGGTACCCAATACCCACGAGATCGAGGAACTGCTGCGGCTGGGGCGGATCGGCTTCGTGCGCGGCATCGATCGCAAACTTGCTGATCTGAGTGTCACACCGGGCTATCGACCTCTTGTCGAGAAGCTGCGGGCGCATGTCGAAGTCTATGACTTTGCAGGTTATTCAAAGCTGCTCGAGAGCGTGAAGGAAGAGGTCGGCGTTGCAACCTGAAGGCGACATCGTTCTGGTTGTCGACGATTCCCCCGATGCGCTCGGCTTCATCACCCATGCGCTGGAAGAGGCCGGGATTGACGTCCTTGTGGCCACCAGCGGCGAGGCAGCGCTTCAGATCGCGGTGGAAATCGTTCCTGATGTGATCCTGATGGATGCGGTCATGCCCGGCCTGGACGGGTTCGAGACCTGTCGGAGACTGAAGGCGCTGCCCGGCCTCGGCCATGCTCCAGTGATCTTCATGACCGCGCTGACCGACACCGAGCACGTCGTGCATGCGCTGGAGTCCGGCGGCGTCGATTACCTCACAAAGCCCATCAACCTCGAGGAATTACGGGCGCGCATGCGCGTGCATCTGGCACTTGCGCGACAAACCCGCAGCGCACGCGTGGCCCTTGATGCAGCGGGCCGGCATTTGATGGCCTTTGCCGCATCCGGCACCTGCCACTGGGCGACACCGCAGGCGTCCCGCTTGATCGAACAACCGGGAATGCCAGGTGATGCGCAGGCCCTGATCAGCCAGCGGATACGCAATTGGCTTGGTGCGCGCACGGTTGCCACCGGCGAAACGTCGAGCCTGCTCCTTAGTCCCGGATTGACGATCCACCTTACCTATCTTGGCTTGATCGGCACGGACGAACACCTGTTCCGGTTGATTACCGAAGGAGAGGCCAATCAGGAAGAAGCGCTGCGCCAGCATTTCCGCCTCACCGCGCGCGAAAGCGAGGTGCTGCTATGGATTGCGCGCGGCAAGTCGAACCGCGACATTGCTGCCGTGCTGAGCCTCAGCCCGCGAACGGTCAACAAGCATCTGGAACAGATCTACACCAAGCTCGGCGTTGAAAACCGCGCTACCGCCGCCGTGAAGGCGATGCAGGTTCTGAACCCCTAGTCTCCCTTCGCTTTGCCAATACCCGAGGAACAGCTTTATGAAACGCGCCGTCAGTCATACCCATGGCCTCACGTCTTCGCAGGAGATTGCCGGACGCGTCGTGCTCGCTCATGATGAGCGGCATCTCCGGCGTAAGCGGCTGTCGCTTCAGGGCGGTGGCGACGTGCTGGTCGATTTTCCAAGCGCGATCGTTCTCGCCGATGGCGACGCGCTGGTTCTTGAAGACGGCACATTGATTGCCGTCTCCGCCGCACAGGAACCCCTCTACGAGATCACGGCGCGCGATCCCAACCATCTTGCCAAGCTCTGCTGGCATCTCGGCAACCGCCATCTGCCCGCGCAGATCGAGGAACACCGCATCCTGATCGGCCGCGATCACGTCATCCGCGACATGCTGATCGGCCTCGGCGCCCGCGTAAGCGATGTGGAAGCGCCCTTCTCACCGGAACGCGGCGCATATCATGGGCATGGGGATGATCACGGCCACGATCATGCCCATTCCAAGCACCATCACCACCATGACTGACGGCCTTGCGCTGCAACGGCTTCTGATCTGGGCCTCACCGGCCTTTCCGGTGGGAACGTTCGCTTATTCCGGCGGGCTGGAAACGGCGATCGCGGAAGGAGCGGTCCGCGACGCCGAGGCTATGCGCGATTGGCTTGAAGGCAATCTGCAAAGTGGCGCCGGGCGCAACGATGCCATCCTTGCGGCGCTTGCCTGTCGGGCGCACGACGATGCCGCGCGACTGTCCGACCTCGCCGATCTCTGCCTTGCTTTAACGCCCGCGCGGCAGCGTCATGAGGAACTGCTGGTGACCGGCCACGCCTTCATTCAGGCCGCCAAGGCATGGTCCGATCCGGTCCATGAACGCCTTCCCGCCGCGTGTCCTTACCCAATCGCTTTCGGTGCAATCGCCGGCGCGGCCTCGATCAATGCGGTCAACGCCGCGCTCGCCTTTCTCACCGCCTATGCTCAGGCGCAGGTCTCCGTTGCGGTCAGGCTCATACCGATCGGACAAACCAGCGGTCTCGCTATCCTGGCTGCGCTCGAGCCCTTGATCGCAGACCTCGCAAAGACGCTTGCCGACGCCGACGAAAACGACCTCGGCGCCATCGCCTATGCAACCGACATCGCCGCGATGAACCACGAAACGCTCACTACAAGGATCTTCCGCTCATGACCTCTCCCAACGGACCACTGCGGATCGGCATCGGCGGCCCTGTCGGCTCCGGTAAGACGACGCTTTGCGAGAAGCTGCTGAAGGCGATGCGCGATGGCTATTCGATGGCTGTCGTGACCAACGACATCTACACCAAGGAAGACGCGTTGATCCTGGCGCGGCTGCAAGCGATTTCCGAAGACCGGATCGTTGGTGTCGAAACCGGCGGCTGTCCTCATACCGCCATCCGCGAAGACGCCTCGCTCAACCTTGCGGCTATCGCCGACCTGAACAAGCGCTTTCCCGATCTTGACGTGATCCTGATCGAAAGCGGTGGCGACAATCTTGCGGCCACCTTCTCACCCGACCTCGCCGACCTGACGATCTACGTCATCTCGGTCTCGCAAGGCGAGAAAATCCCGCGCAAGGGCGGCCCTGCCATCACGCGCTCCGACCTGCTGGTGATCAACAAAACCGACCTCGCACCTTATGTCGGCGCCGACCTCGACATCATGCGCTCGGACACCGAAAAGGTGCGGCAAGGACGCCCTTACATCATGAGCGACCTGTCGCGGAAGGCAGGGCTCGAAGCCATCGTCGCGTTTATCGAGCATGAGGCAGGCCTGCAGATGACAGTATCGTCGTGACGGCATCATGAGGTCCATACGTCAACGAAGCACATGAAGTGAGATTGACCCTAGAGTCGCAAAAGTCTATGCTGATGCATACGCTTTGGGAGGAGCTGTGTCATGGCCGAGCGCTCATTCGCACGCGAAGTGGAGGATCTCCGGCTGGGCGACGGCGAGGAGTTCCGGGGGGAAGGCATTCTCGCCATTACGAAGGCTCTGCTGCAATCCGGCGTGTCTTATGTCGGCGGGTATCAAGGTTCGCCGATCTCCCACCTGAT
>NZ_BMZQ01000005.1 GCF_014652875.1 Tianweitania populi
GATTGGTCGCGGCACCTGCCATATAGCGGCGATGCGAGAACAGGTTTGCCGTGCCCCACAGCAGCTTGACGCCGGTTTCTTCCTGCTTGCGCGCAAAGATGTCGACGATCTCGTCGAGCCGCTTGGCGCTTTCCGCAAAGGTCTCGCCTTCCGGCCGAACATCAGCATCGTGGAAGCAATAGAACGGCGCGCCAAGCGCCGAGAACATCTCGAACGCAACATCGGCCTTCAGCCGCGCGCCGGCCATATCCGTCGTGAACCACGGCCGCTCGAACGTCTGCCCGCCAAACGGATCGCTGCCCTCCCAGGCAAAGGAGTGCCAGTAGGCCACGGCAAAGCGCAGATGGTCCTCCATCCGCTTGCCGGCGACCATCTCGTCCTTGTTGTAGTGGCGATAAGCCAGCGGATTGGTGCTGTCCGTTCCCTCGAAGCGCACCGGCGCAATGTCGCCGAAAAAGCCTGTCGTCATCGAAATTCCCTCAAATTATGCCCGCGATCAGCAACAAGAAAAAGGCAGCGCGTCAGGCCCCATCGACCCGCTGCAAGAAGATGTCCAGTTCAGCCGGATCCATCCGCACGACATGGCGGTCTTCTGGATAGGCAGTGCTGTTTACATCGGCGACGAACTCGGAAAAGGCGGCGATGCGCTCGGTCTGCAAGCGGTCATACTCCGCCGCGAAGTTGCGGTAGACCTTGGAGTGCCGGGGCATGTGACCGCGGTTGGCGCCTAGCACATCCTCCGCAAACAAATATTGCGCGTCGCACCCCGTGCCCGAGCCCATGGAGATCATGAACAGTGATGTCCGCTGCGAGATCGCCTCGGCAACCTCCACCGGCACGACCTCTATCTCGGCACCGACCGCGCCGGCCGCTTCGAGCTGGCGAACTTGTTCCAGCATGGCAAGCGCGCTGTCCGCTGTCTTACCCACAGCCTTCCATCCTCCGGTCCAGGTTCGTCGTGACGGGATCAGCCCGACATGGCCAATGACTGGAATGGCCTCGTCCGCCATGCGCTTGATCGTGGCGATACTCGCGCTGCAATAAACGGCGTCGGCGCTTGCCTTCACCATCTTGAACGACCAGCGCACGAAATCGTCCGCCGTGCCGATGTCGAAGAAGTTCTCGCCCGGCATGGAAAACAGGCTTGGCGCGGCGTCGCGATAGCGCGGATCGAGCATCAACTCCGGCGGGATAGACACGATGTCGACGTCGGCCCGTTCAGCGGCCTCGGCTTCCTCCAGCGTCATGACGCGCAGCATGGTGAGCTGCCGTTTGCCCTTGATGGCGCGCAGATCCGCAACGGTCGGCCTTGAACGGCTCATGAAATCCATCCCCTTCTTAGATCAGCTTTATGCGGCAAGCAGCGCCTTGAGCTTCGTGTCGGCGGCCGCAAGCTTGTCGACCGGCGGACAGGCTCGCTTGGCAATCAGCATTTCGGCCAAGCGTATATCGCGAGCGATCGCGTTACCCGGCCCGATACCCGACGCGGCCACCAGCCGACCATCTTCGGCGAGGTGGAACAGGATGAAAGCGACCTCGCCGACATCGCGCCGCACGGTCTGAGGGCCCTCATCACAAAGCCCTGCAATCTGCAGGCCAAGTCCATACTGATCCGACCAGAACCACGGCACGGCCTTGTGCCCCTCATGCCCACCCAGCATGTTGGCAGCTGCCAAGGCGCCTTGTTCCTGCGCATTGCGCCAGGCTTCCAGCCTGATGCGGCGGCCGCCATAAAGATCGAGCGGAAAGGAACAGCAGTCCCCGGCCGCAAAGATATGCGGATCATCCGTTCGCAACTCGGCATCCACTGCAATCCCATTGTCTACGCTGAGACCAGCCTCTTGGGCAAGGCCGACATGCGGCACGGCACCGATGCCGATGATGCAAAGGTCGGCCTCAACCGACGCACCATCCGCTAAGGCGATGCTGAGACCGTCCGGACCTTCCTCCATCGAAGCCAAACCCGTACCCGTGCGAATATCGACGCCATGCGCGACATGCTCCGCATGGATGATCGCCGCGATCTCGGCCGGGACCGCACGCGCCAGAATGCGTGGGAGACTTTCGATCACCGTCACCGGGCAGCCAAGCCGCCGCGCCGCGGCTGCCAGTTCCAGCCCAATGAAGCCGCCGCCGATCACCGCCACACGTATGCCGCGGGTAAGATGCGAACGGATCGCCAAAGCATCGTCAAAGGTTCGCAGGGTGACGCAGCGGCTCAAGCCTTCCGCCATTGGCAGACGCCGTGGCTCCGCACCGGTCGCAAGCAACAGCTTGTCATAAGGGATGCTCTCACCGGTCGAAAGCCGCACGAACCTGCCAGCGCGGTCGATCGCTCTCACCGTCACGCCGCTGATCAGGCTGATCCCCTGTGCATCAAGCACGTCACGGCTGGTGATCGTCTTCGGCGTTGGCAAAGTCTCGCCCGCCATGGCGTCTTTCGACAGTGGCGGTCGCTCATAAGGCAGATGGACTTCGGCGCCAATCAGCGTGACACGACCGTGGTATCCCTGTTCGCGCAAGCTCATCGCAGCGCGGAGACCGCATTCGCCAGCACCAACGATCACCATGCCCGCGTCCTGCATCACCCGAGCCTCAGCCGATATCGATCATGACGCGGCCGGCTTCCACCTTCACCGGATAAGTCTTCAGGTTTACGCAGACGGGCGCACCCTTGGCCTGACCGGTCTTGTAGTTGAAGCGGCCGTTGTGCTTGGGGCACTCGATAATGTCGTCCATCACCAGACCATCGGCCAGGTGGATCTTCTCATGCGTGCAAAGACCGTCGGTGGCGAAGTAGTCGTCGTCAGGCGACCGATAGATCGCGAAGGTGCGGCCCTCGTGGTCGAAGCGGATTACATCCTCCTCGTCCACGTCGTCGGCGCCGCAGGCGTCAACCCAACCGGCCATGAAAGTCCTCCAGAAGATGCAAGTTGCCTTGCGCGTCGCGTGAGGGCACGCGCGGGGTTGAAGGCGCGGCAGTACCGCCACGCCGGCTGGCGCGCCCCTACTCGGCAGCGGCCAGTTCGAAGTCGTGATACTCGCCGCGATAAGGCCGCGCCGTCGCCGGCAGGTCGCGCTTGAGATAATGATCCTCGTAGCGCAGCTGCTGGAGGAGCACGGGCCAGATTTCCTTGTAGGCGTGCCACATGGAGGGGTTCGGCGTCGGCAGATCGTGCTTGATCATCTCATGCAGCCTGGGCAGCGCATGATAAGGCACCATCGGGTACATGTGGTGTTCGACGTGGTAGTTCATGTTCCAATAGATGAAGCGGCTCACCGGGTTCATGTAGACGGTGCGCGTGTTCAGGCGATGATCTGTGACATTGTCGGCCAGGCCGAGATGCTGCAACAGACCGGTCAGTATCATGTGCCAGCTGCCGTAAAGGCGCGGCAGGCCCACCAGCATCAGCGGCAGGAACGACCAGGTGGCAACCGCAACGGCGATCGTCACGACATAGATCGCGACATGCCACTGAGCGGCCGTCTGCGCCTTGGCGAACTCCATTTCCGGCACATAGGACTTCTCTTCCGCGTTGAGGCCGAGGATCGCCTGGCGGAACAGCGTCGGCAGCGAATAGCGGAAGTCGAGCAGGCCGGTGAACATCAAACCAGCCTTCAGCAGATCCGGCGGGCGCATCACCGCGATCTCGGCGTCACGACCGACGATAATCGTATCGGTGTGATGGCGCGCATGGCTCCAGCGCCACGTCACCGGATTGCGCATCAGCATGAAGGAGGCGATCTGGTAAACGACATCGTTCATCCAGCGCGTCTTGAACGCCGTGCCATGGCTGCATTCATGCCAGCGCGAGTCGCTCGCCGAGCCATACAGCACGCCGTAAACAAGGAATAACGGCACGCACCACCAGCTGCCCCATGTCGCAATCGCGCCCGCTGCAGCCAGCACCATTACGCCTAGCCAGATGATCGTGTCGCGGATCGCAGGCTGATCGGAACGCTGCATCAGCGCCTTCATTTCCTTGCGGGAAACATCGGTATGGTACCACTCGGCGGCAGCCAGACCGTTCTCGACAGCTTCGCGGGCGCTGAGGCCAGTCAGGCTATAATCGCGAACAGTCTTCTTGGGCTGAAAGCCCTCAACAATGCTCATTCAAGCCTCCCGGATGATGCGGCCTGGCTCACAAAGCAAGCCAGTCTCCTCCGCATGTCGCACGCTTCAGCATATAGCATTCGCCTTGTTAAACATCAAGATAACAAAGCATTTTATCTCTTTTTACCTCATTTTCCGTCATTTCGTTACAGCGATCTGAAATGGCCGGAGGGCGTGGGGTAATCATCGGCAGGCTGAATGGCGATGCTGCGGATCGCGGCTTCGGCATCCGCAAGCGCTTCCCCGCCGTCCAGAACGCGGAATGAAACCTCGTATGCGCGGCTTTCGTCATGGTCGAGCCAGATCATCTCGCCGCGTTCGCGTGCTACGAGGTCGCCCAGCACATGGTGGGTCGAAGGCTCGATACCCAGCGCATAGTGTCCGGCCTGAAAGTTCTGCCATTGATAGGCGCAAGGCAGCTGATTTTTTCGGGTCGTGACCTGGAAGCCGAGGCCGAGAGCGTCGTTGAGCACGGCAACGGGAACATCGCCTTTCGCATCCGCCGCCATTTCGTGCTGCCAGACCTGCTCGCGAAAGCCGAGCTGTGGTTTGGGCAGCGTGCGGTAGCCGACCCCTTGCGCGCGATAGGCATCCCCCGCATGCGCCGCCCACACCACATCGGCGATCGGCGCAACGTAGCGCGCGCCTTCATCCACCAGGGGATGGCTGACATTGACGTGGTAGAAGAGCATATGCGGCGTGCGAACAAAGCCGTGATTGATCACCCGATCGCGGATGCGGATCTCGTTGCCGCCGACATCGGCTTCGATGCGGCGGATGAGATGCAGGTCCTCCCCGAACACGGCCGACTGCTGCACGATCCCTTCCGCCCACAACACGCATTCGTCGCCATCCCAGCTTTCGCCATAGCCTGTCAGCCGCGCAGGGATCGTACCGACGCGGCCGTGCAGGGAATGCGTGATGCCCTGCTTGCCGGGGTAGTTGTATTCGTCAGCCGGCACCTCGCCGGGCCCAAGGATATGGTCGAGCCCGCAAGTCACGAGCAGCCCGGAAAAGGACCGCGCCCAAGCCAGCCCTTTCTCGCCCTCATATTCATGCAGTCCGGGGTGCCGAAAGCCAGTCGGCGAATGCCACCCAATCGCCTGCCCCTTGTAGTCGCAATCCGCAATATCGAGCGCCCGATCCACCAGCGCCGTGAACCGCAGACCGGAGCCCGTACGAAACTCCAGCATCCGCACGCCACGCTCGACGCCATCGCCCAAGGTCATCAAGCGGACGCCAGCGAATTGCGACAGCATGCCCGACCGCTCCGCCACATCGCGGCGGGTGAGGGTTTGGCCGTAGAGCTTTACCATTGGGCCTTCCTCAATGCGCCCCGCCGTCTTGCGCGAGATCGGCCACATCGACACCCATGATCAGCGCTTCCACGGACAGAAGATCGGTATCGGCAACAGCACGCTCGGCCACTACTTCACCGCGCCGCATCACCACTAGGCGGTCGGCAACCTGAAAGACGTGATGGATGTTATGCGTGATGAAGAGCACGCTATGCCCGGCAGCCTTCACATCCCTCACGAAGCGCAGCACGCCGTGCGTTTCTTCCACGCCGAGATTGTTAGTCGGTTCGTCCAGAATAATCAGCTTGGCGGCGAACTGCATGGCGCGCGAAATGGCGATCGACTGCCGTTCACCGCCCGACAGCGTGTTGACCAGCACATCCGCGTCCAGTTTCTTTGATATGCCGACGCGCTTCAGAAGCGTTGTTGCGGCTTGGTTTAGGGCGCCGAAATCGAGCGGCGCGAAGACGCCGAGCCATGGCATCTTCACCGGCTCGCGACCGAGAAACAGGTTCCGCGCTATGGAAAGATCGGGAGCAAGCGACGTGTCCTGATGGATCGTCTCGATGCCGAGATCCATCGCATCGCGCGCAGTGCGGATCTCCGCCTTTTCCCCGCGCACACGGATCTCGCCACCATCGAAGGGATGCACGCCGGAGATTGCCTTGATCAAGGTGGACTTGCCGGCGCCATTATCGCCGAGCAGCGCGACTACCTCGCCTTCGCGCACGACCATCGAGGCGTTGCGTAGAGCATGAACATTGCCGAAGCTCTTGCGAACACGGTCGAGCCGCAGGATTTCCTGAGCCTCGTTCATCGCCGCCCGCCTCCCTTCTGGATCGTGGCATGGACGATGAGCATCACCAGGATGATCGCGCCGACGAAGATGTTGAAGGCGAGGCCCGGCACGCCGATGAGGACGATGCCGTTGCGGATCGCACGCAACATGAGGGCGCCGATGATCGTGCCCAGCACCGTTCCTCGTCCGCCCGTCAGAGCCGTTCCGCCGACCACCACCATCGCAATGACTTCCAGCTCATAACCGGTACCCGCCACAGGCGAGGCGTTGGAGATGCGAAACGCGCTGATCATGCCGGCAAGTCCGGCCAGAACCGAGGTCAGGATGAACAGGCCGATCTTGACCCGGTCAGCCGGCACGCCGCGCGCCACGGCCGCATTGCGGTTGGAGCCGATCGCGCTGATCCAGTTGCCAAGCTTGGAGTAGTTGAGAACATAGGCGGTGAGGATCGTCAGGCCGATGAACCACCAGAGCGAGGTGTAAAGCCGAAAGCCGCCGAGCGTGAAGCTCCCCGCCAGCATCGTCACGAACACGCCCGGTTCGTTCCACGCCTTCAGCGGAAAGCCCTGCGTGATATAGAGTGCCACGCCGCGCACGATCATCAGCATCGACAGCGTCACCAGAAAAGACGAGATGCCGATCTTGGTAACGATCAACCCGTTGATCGTGCCGATGGCAATGCAGACCAGAAGCCCGATCGCCAGCGCCGTGCCGATATCGACAACGCCGTTTTGCGCGAGCAGCATTACGATCACCGGCCCGAGCGCAAAGGTTGCGCCGACCGACAAATCGAACTCGCCTGCGGTGAGCAGCAGCGTCATGCCGAGCGCGATGATGCCGAGCTCCGGCAGAAACGCCATCATGTTGGAGACATTGAGCGGCGAAAGGAAAGCTGGCCGCGCAAGCGAGAAGCCGATCAGGACGATCGCCAGGATGATCAGCGAGGCAACTTCAGGTGATGCAGCGATCCCGCGCCAGCGGCGGCGAGGCAGCACATCAGGTTCGGTAACAACGGACATTTCGTCTTCCAGCAAGCGGCCGCCGACCTTCATGGCCAACGAAAGTTGGTCTACTTGGAATAAAGCTTGAGGATTGGATCGACGCTTGCCTGGTCGTAGAGGCTGAAGGTCTGGACATCATAGCCGATGGGCTCGCCCGATGCGGCGAGATTGAGTAGCGCCACCGGCATGAAACCCTGCGCCGACGGATATTGCCAGGCGGCGGCCTTGAAGTAGCCGTCGCGCACGGCTTCCGCCGTTTCCTTCGCGTTGCCCCAGCCCACCACCGGTAGAGAACCGGGCGCGATGCCCGCATTGTCGAACACCGGCTTGATGGCAGCGGCAACCGAGTCGCCTAGCGCGATGATCGCAGGCGGGTTGTTGGCGAGCATGTAATCGCTCATCTTGGCAATAATGCCGGCCGGATCGGTGCCGGCATCCACCACGTCATAGGTAATCCCCAGCGGGTCGAAGACCGAGGCAATGCCTGAAGTTTCCAGCTGCTGATAGCTTGCGCCCGGCACTTCCACCGGCAGGAAGACCTTATCCCCTTGCTTCACGAGCTTGTTTTCGACGAGGTATTTGGCCCATGTGACGCCAGCTTGCGTGAGATCGGCGCCGACATAGGCTTGCCGGCCGGTGTCGGGATCGTCGGTGTTGAAGAAGACGATCGGGATGCCAGCATCCTTGGCAGCCTTCACTTCTTGCGTCCAAAGGCCAGCCTGCGCTGACGTGGTGGCGATCCCATCCGGTGCAGCAGCGATGGCCGAGTTGAGGGCTTCCTTCTGGGCCGCCATATCGCCGCCCGAGAAAGAGATCTGGCAGGTCACGTTGAGCTGCTCGCAGGCGCTTTGCGCGCCCGCGTTCCAATCCAGCCAGAAAGCATCGGACGGGCCGCCATGCGACAGAAGGTAGAAAGTCTTCTTGCCTTCCTGCGCATGACCCTGCGCGACAAACCCGGCGCAGGCAATCAGCGTGACCCCAGCCAGTTTCAGGACCGTCTTCATCATCCGTGCCTCCCTCGGCCTCGTTCTTACAACCCGTTGTCGCGCAGCTTGCCGTCGAGGAATTTCTTGGCGCGCGGCACGTCGTCTTCCGATAGGTGCTCAATGATCATCGGGATGTTGGGGTGCTTTTCGGCGAGGCGCTGGAGGTAGAGGTCGTAGTTCAGCGAACCGAGACCCGGTGCCGGCAGTTCGATCTCGCCAACGCCGCGGAAAGTATGGCTTTCGGACGCCGTCTCATCTCCGATATCGGCGTGCTTTTCGGACTTGTCGTCGCCTGAACGCTTCACGTCCTTGGCGTGGGCAATCTTGATCTTGTCCGTGAGCGTGTCGAAGACCTGATTGAGGATCTGGTCCATCTTGTCGATGTTGTGGGTCTCGAAATAGTTGGTTGGATCCATCAGCAGACCCAGGCCGGGATGGTCGACCTGCGCGAACATCTTCACGGTTTCTTCCACCGAACCGACTACGTTGTTCACATAGGTTTCGAGCAGGAACACCGAACCGTGGTCGTAAGCAGTCTGGGCGAGGTCGGAGATCACCTTGCGGCATTCCTCAAAGCCCTCTTCCGTCTTGTTCTTCTCGTGGTGAACCCAGTCGGAATCGGTGTTGTAGGTGCCGGTTTCCGAGATAACGTAAGGCGTGCCGAAGTGGCGGGCGTTGCGGATGATCTCCTTGAGATAGCCGACGCGCTTTTCGCGCTCGCTCTTATCGGGATGGATGATGTTGGTATAGGCGGAGATGCAGGAGATCGGCAGGTGATGGTCGCGGAACGTGTCGCGCACCTTCTTTGCCTTCTCGGTCGTGATCTGGCCGGCCGAGAGATCGACATCCTTGAAATGCAGGTCGAGCTGGACCGTGTTGAAGTCCAACGCCCTGATTTTCTTGGCCGTTTCTTCAAGGCCGTACGGGAAATAGCCCGTGAAAATGCCGGCTTGCATCATGATTGTAATCCTCCCTGGATCTTCAATGCGTCGGTATTTCGGAAAGCTTGACCGTGCGCTCCTCCGTGATCGAGCGGTAACCCGCCTCGATCAGCGCCATGGTCTCGACATTGTCGGCAACGGACAAAGCGGGTGCTTCGCCGGTTTTGATGGCATGCTGCAACTGCTCCATGACGCCGATAAAGGCATGCGGGAACCACATCGTGTCCCAGGTCGGCGTCACCCACTCGCCCCCGGTCGTCTCGGTCGACGCATAGGTCAGCGTGGAGGCCGCACCGGTTGGCCAGCCGATCGTGCCCTTGGCGACACCCTTCGTACCGTCGACCCGCCAGTTGATGTGCTGGTCGTCTTTATAACCATCCTGCCGCGGACCAGACCACACATCCTCCAGCGAGACGGCCAAAGCGCCGGATGCAAAGCGCAGGGTCGAGACGGTGATGCCGTCGGAATGCTCGAATGTCGTGCGTGGGTCTTTGCGTGTTTGCGTTGTAATTTCAGTGGGTTGGCCGAGCAGGAAGCGCAGCACGTCGAGGTGGTGCACGCTCATGTTGGAGAGCGTCAGGCGGTCATAGTTTTCCAGGAACGGCTGCCAGTGCGGGATGGCGTGCATGTCGATCTGCGCGAAGACGATCTCGCCCAGCGCACCGCTGTCGATAATCTGCTTCAGCACGCGCATGGATTGGTCGTAGCGCATGTTCTGGTTGACGGAGAGGATCTTGCCGGCAGCCTTTGCCTCGTCGCGCAGCTTGATCGCTTCTTCGAGCGAAAGGGCGAGCGGCTTCTGCGCCAGGATACCTTTGATGTGTTGTTGCTGCAGCGCTTTGCGGATCAGATCAGGCTGCTGATCCGGCGGATAAGCCAGGTCGATGATCTCGATGCTGGAATCTTCGATCAGGGCATCCGGCGTGTCGTGAACAGTCGTAATCTCCCAGCGCTCAGCCACCTTCTGCGCATTGGCTTTGGTGCGAGAAGTGATGGCGGCAACGGTGAAGCCGGCTTGCTTGTAGGCGGCGAGATGGCACTCGGACATGATCATGCCGGCACCAATTGCGCCGATCCGATAGTCTTTCGTCCGAACAGTCACATCCGGTTCAAACTGTGTCACGGACAAACTCCCTTCCCGCTTCAAACTGGCTGCATCACCCATGACGCCTCACGCGGATTGCGCGTTTAACAGCGCAGAACGGGCAAATGGCAGCGCGCTTTGGGCGTCTTTCAGCAATATGGTGGAAGGAAATGGATGGCTAACAAACGTGCGGCGGCACGACTTCGCGGATCCGAAGGCAATGCCCCGGAGAACGCAATGGGTCAGACATGAGGTTCCTCCCTCAAACCGGCTCCTCAACCGATCCGCGATAATACTGACTTGCGATCGCTTCCGCTGTCAACATCATTTATAAGCATAAAACATCATTTTCAGTCAGACGACTTTTGCAGCTGTTTGATCGTCGATTTAAGGCTTGGTGTAAAAACCGTCGTGCTTGCGTTGCGATTACCAAGCGTTCATCAAATCCCATCGACAGGCCGCCACTTCGATACGATTCGCGGTATGAACGAGCCTGCAGGTTGGGGAGTGCTCTTGTTGCGCGCGACGTTGATCGATGTGGCCAGGGAAGCCGGCGTATCACCGGCCACGGTCGACCGCGTCCTGAACAACCGCTCCGGCGTACGATCGCGCACCCGCCAGATCGTCTTGGAAACGGCACAACGCCTTGGCTATATCGGAGACGAGGACGCAACTTCGCCCGCTGTACCGCGCTCCGCCGAAGCGCTCAACCTGCATTTTGCCCTGCCGGCCGGCACGAACCCCTTCATGAAGGCCCTGCGCCTGGAACTCGAAACACAGGCGAAAAGCCGGGCCGGCTTGACCGTCCATGTTGAAGCCATCGAGGGCTTCGATCCCGATGCGCTGGCGCGAACCCTTCACAGCCTCAATGGCAAGACGCAGGGCGTCGGCGTGATTGCGCTCGATCACCCCACGGTGCGCGAAGCGATCCGCTCGCTGTCGGCCAGCGGGGTCAAGGTCGTGACCATTGCGTCCGACATTCTCCATGTCCCACGCATCGCTTATGTCGGCATCGACAATCGCGCGGCGGGCAGGCTCGCAGGCTTTCTCGTGAAGCGCTTCGTCGGCAAGGGTGAGGCCAAGGTCGCGCTGTTTGCCGGCTCGCTGGCGTATCGCGGCCATGAAGAGCGCGAGATGGGCTTTCGCCACATCCTCAACGAGGAAGCGCAGAACCTCCACATCGTCGAAATGCGGGAAATGCTGGATGACCGCGAGAAGGCCTATGCGGAAGCCTGCGCGCTGCTCGACCGCCACCCGGATCTGGCCGCGATCTACAATGTCGGCGCGGGCAATACAGGTATCGCCAAGGCGCTGAAGGAACGCGGCCGCAGCGGCGACGTCATCTTCGTCGCCCATGATGTCACCGCCGGCACGCGCGAATTGCTGCTCGACGGCACGCTCGACGCGGTGATCGACCAGAACCCGCGCGTCGAAGCCCGCGAAGCCCTGAACATCCTCACCCACGCCATCCAGGGCACGGCCTACGAAGGCCACCTGCCGCGCTTGCAGGTGATCTTCAAGGAGAACATTCCCGAGCAGTAAGGTTCAGCGCTGAACCAGCACGTCGCGGTTCAGTTCGGCCGGCGACGAGCAGCCGAGATGGCCGAGCGTCGTCCAGAACTCGCGCTTCAGCAGTTCCAGTGTGCGGCGCACGCCATATTCCCCATCGGCAGCAAGGCCGAGCGCGATGAGGCGGCCGAGCGCTACGGCATTTGCGCCGAGCGCCAAGGCGGTCGCGATGTCGCTGCCGCGGCGGATGCCGGAATCTAGGATAATCGGCATATCAGGCCCGGCCGCTTCGCGCACGGCCGGCAAAACGTCGATCGTGGTCGGCGTCCGGTCGATGGTGCGCGCGCCGTAGTTCGAGACGTAAAGCGCGACGGCACCGGCATCGATCGAAGCCTTAGCATCGCGCACGCTCATCACGCCCTTGATCATGCAGGGCAGCGGCGATTTGGCGATGACGCGCGCGGCCTGTTCCCAGGTCCAGCGCGGTTGCGTGAAGTCGAGCAGCTCGCGCAGCATGGCGGGGTCGGACTTGCCCTCGCCGAAGTTCGACGGCGCTTTTTCGCCGCGCACGCTGAAGCGGTCTTCCATCATGCGCTCGCGCCATTGCCGGATCGGCGAATATGTGACGCAGATATATCGGTAGCCGGCATCCTTGGCGCGCGCGATCATGTCGAGCACCGCGCCTTCGTCGCCGGCAAAGGTCATCTGGAACACGGAAGCGACCGATGAGGCCGCCGCCACCTCTTCCAGAGAATGGAAGGCGGCAACCGGCACCATCTGGCTGATGCCGACGGCTTTCGCCGCACGGCCGATCGCCAGATGCGCATCCGGATGAAAAACGGATTCTCCGCCGCCAAAAGGTGCGATGAAGGCGGGGAAGCTGAGATCGAGGTCGAGGACGCGCGTATCCGTGCGCGGATTGCTGACGCCGGTGAACAAAGGCGCTTCGAACAGATGGCGGTCGAAGGCGGCCGTGTTTTCACGCAAGGTGACTTCGTCACCGGTGCCACACCACAGGTAGTTCCAATGAACGTCGGATAGATGCCGGCGGGCATCGGCATGGATGCCTTTCAGCGTGACGTATTTTTCGGACGTCACATAACGATCGTCCATGTGGTTCGGCTGCCTGGTCATGCCCGCCCTCCCTCGATCTGTCGGCTTTAGTCCTTAGCGGCGATCACGACGATCTCGATCAGCCGCTTGGGATCACCGAGATCCGCGCCGCCGATCGTGGCGCGCGAGGGCAAGTCGGCTTCATCGAGCCATTCCATCCAGGCTTCGTTCATTTCCTCCTTGCGTGACATATCGCTGAGATAGATGCGCGCCGACAGGAGCTTGGTCTTGTCGGAGCCGAGCTCCTTTAGGAGCGCCTCGATCTTGGCGCAGGTTTCGCGTGTCTGCTCCTTCATGCCGCCGTTAAGATCGGAGGCGGCGTGGCCGGCAAGGTAAAGCACGCCATTGTGCTCGACGGCGCCATAAAGGGTACGGGCCTTGCGGTGACGGGTAATCATGGATGGTTCCTTCTTGTTTGAATGCAGGGAGCCGCTCACCGGCACGGGGGTTTGTGCCGGCTCGAACGATGGTGATGGGTTTGGTTTTGGTTCAGGCGCGGCCCTGCGGAGCGTAGGCGTCCAGCGAGGCGGACAGGTTTTTGCCGGCAACCAGATCGGCCAGGCACTTGCCGGCAAACGGTCCGACGGTGAGGCCGGACGCGCCGAGGCCGTTGCCGACCGTCAGGCCTTGGATGCCCGGCACACGGCCGAGGATCGGGCGGATCGTCGGTGCCGCCGGCCGGAAGCCAATGCGCGTTTCGATGTGGGTTGCGTTGGCCAGACCCGGCGCGATCTTCAGGCCGGCCGACAGAACCTCATGCTCGCCGGCGGCCGTGACGCGATAATCGAAGCCGGAACTGTCTTCGCGCGTCGCGCCGATCACCACACGGGAATCGTCAAAGGACAGCATGTAATGGCTGCCCATCGGCAGGATCACCGGCCATTTGGCGGTGGCAACGCCGGGCAGCGACAGATGCACGATCTGCCCTTTTTGCGGCTGCACCGGGTGGTGAAGCCCAAGCGGCTGCAGGATGCGCGACGCCCAGGCGCCGGCCGTGACGATGATCTCGTCGGCTTCGATCACCTCGCCGCTGCTGCCAATGCAGACCGGCTTGTCATCTTTCATGGCGAGCGTGACATTGTCGCGCCGGAAGGTGGCGCCGAGCGATACAGCAGCACGCAGCATGGCGGCCGCCAGCAGCCTCGCATCGACGCGCGCCGCACCGGAGATATGGATCGCCGGCATGTCCTCGCGCAGCGGCGGAAAAAGCTTGCGCGCTTCTTCCGGCGTCAGTTTGGAGATGGTGCCGGCTTCCGGCACATCCTTCGTACGGCGCAGAACGCGTTCTTCCGCAGCATCGAACTCGGCTTCCTCTTCGGCCACCACAAGGGCGCCGACCTTGCCGTAGCCTATGCTGGTTTCGCCGCGCTCCTTCAGGCCTTCGATCAGCGTGTCGTAATAGCGAGCGCCGGCCGCATACATCTCATACCATTGCGGCTCGTCGGCCTTAGTCGCCCAGGGGCAAACAATGCCCGCACCGGCGAGCGTCGCCTTGCCCTGATGTTCCTCATCAACGATCTCGACCTCCGCGCCCAGCTGCGCGAGATGGTAGGCCGTGCTGGCGCCGAGCATTCCGGCGCCGATAATCAGAACGCGCATGCGCATCCCCTTCTTCTTCTGCCGCCCCGGCGCGCTACCCGCGCCGAAGCCCTGTTTCGTGGATGATCGGTTTATTCGACGCTGACGCCGGACAGGCGGTTCGCGCCGAAGATCGCCGGCACGAAGCCCTTCACCGACTTGTTCACGGCGGTGATCGTGTCGGCGCCGCCGAGGATCACGGCCGGTACTTCGGCGTGGAACACATCCTGCGCCTCCCGATAAAGCTTTTCGCGCTCGGCCTGATCGGTGATCTCGCCAGCCTTCTTCATCAGCGCATTGAACGCGTCATTGCACCACGCGCCGATGTTCGACGGGCTCGGCTTGCCGGTGGAATCGCAGCCGAAATAGTTGTTCGGGATCTGGCTTGGATCGGGGAAATCATAGATGCCGCCGAACATGCCGACCTGCGCTTCGCCTTGGCGCGAACGGGTGATGTATTCTGACCATTCATAGGAAATGATCTCGGCCTTGACGCCAATCGCCGCCCAATCCGCCTGGATGAACTCGGCCGCGCGGCGGCCGTGCGGCATGTAGGGCCGAGCCACCGGAATGGCCCAGAGCTGCGTCGAAAAACCATCGGGGTAGCCGGCTTCGGCGAGCAGCTTCTTGGCAAGTTCTGGATCGTAATCATAAGCGCCGAGATCGGCCGTGCCCCACAGCGCCGGCGGCACAAGGGAGCCCGTCACCTTGCCCTTGCCGTCATAAACGACATCCACCAGCGGCTTCATGTTGATGGCATGCGCGAGGGCTTCGCGGACCTTCTTGTCCTGAAACTCCTTCTGTTTGAAGTTGAAGGTGATGAAGCCGGAAGACGCAACAGGCGTCGGCACGGCATCCAGCGTGCCGCTGTCTTCGATCTGCTTGAGATCTGTGAGGTTGGGGTAGAGCGCGATGTGGCATTCGCCCGCCAAGGCCCGTTGCAGGCGTACGGAGGCATCGGCGCTGATCGCCATCACGACTGCATCGACCTTCGGGGTCCGCATGTCGTCGCCGATCGCCGCTCCCCAGGTTTCCGGGAACGCAGCCAAGCGCACGGCCGCGTCCTGCTGATAGGCTTCCAGCCGGAACGGACCAGTGCCTATTGGCTGGCGGTCGAACTGATCCTGCGCGCCGGCCTTCAAAAGCGTATCGGCATATTCGGCCGAAGTGATCGCCAGCGACTGGTGCGCCATGATGCCGATGAAGGGCGCGAGCGGTGCATCCAGCGTGAAGGCCACCGTGTGGTCGTCGATCTTCTCGACCTTTTCCAGCACGTCCGAAAGCTTGGTGTTGAAGGTGACAAAGGTGCCGCCGCCGACCTTGGCGTAAGGGTGATCGTCGCGCATCATGCGCTCGAAGGTGAACACGACATCATCGGCGTTGAAGTCACGGCTCGGCGTGAACTGGTCGTTGGCCTGCCACTTCACGCCCTGGCGCAGCTTGAACGTATAGGTCTTGGCGTCGTCCGAAACGCTCCAGCTTTCCGCCAGCGCCGGCTGGATCTCCGAGGAGCCCGCCTTCACGGAAACCAGATTGTCGTAGATCTGGCCAAGCACGGTCAGCGTCGTGCCGTTGCTCGACAGCTGTGGATTGAAGATCTCCGGCGCGCCTTCCAGGCACACGGACAGGTTGGCGGAATAGGCAGGCGCCGACATCAGCAGCGCGGCGGTGCAAAGGCCAAGAACGGTTCGCATCGGCAGGTTCCCTTGATCGATCCCGCGCTCCCCCGTGAGGCGCAGGTTAGACGCATAGGGGAAATCCCCAAGGTATGATTGTCAAATAGCTTGTTCTCCCATCAATATAACCAAAGCTCATATTGTGTTTGGATGACGCCATGAACGTTCGGCAGCTCGAAGCCTTTCAGGCCACGATCGAAACCGGCTCGGTCTCGCGCGCCGCACAGCGCCTGAATGTCAGCCAGCCCGCCGTCAGCAAGCTCCTGCGCGCCTTCTCAGAAAGCTGTGGATTTCCCTTGTTCGTGCGCAGCGGCGGCCGTCTGGTGCCGACCCAGGAAGCGCGCATGCTGGCAGGTGAAGTGGACCGCATGTTTTCAGGCACGGAGCGTGTCGCGCGCCTTGCCAAAGCCCTTAAGAACCGCGAATGGGGCGAGGTCAGCGTGGCAGCACCGGCAGCCCTCGCCACGCGCTATCTCGCCCATGCCCTTTCGCCGTTTCTAGCGTCCCAGCCCGACCTGCATTTCACGCTGAAAAGCCATCATTCTCCGCGCATTGCCGAACTGGTTGCAGCGCAACAGATCGATATTGGTTTAACCGTCGTGCCGTTCGACCATCCGCAGGTCGATGCCGAACTCATCATGCGCTTCGACATGGTCTGCGTGCTGCCGGCAGGCCACCCACTGGCGCGCAACAATGCGGTCAGCTTCGAGGATCTGCGCAGCGAGCCCTTCATTTCGCTGGCGCGCGACGATTGCTCGCTGATGACGATCGACAGCGCGTTTCGGGCACATGGCGTACAGAAGCGCACGACGATCGAAGTGCCGCTATCGGAAACGATCTGCGGCTTTGTCGCCAACGGCGTCGGCGTGTCAGTGGTGCCGCCCTTCGTCGGCCTCGATTATGGGGAAAGCCAGCTGGTGCGCCGGCCCTTGCTGCCCGCCACGCCTATGCAGGTGTGGATGCTCACCCCCAACACCCGCCCGCCTTCACTGGCCGCACAAAAGCTCGCCGACATGATCCGGCAAGCTGTAGGAGCGTTTGACCAGCGCGAGGCGGGTGGTGGGGGAGAAGGCGCGACGAACGAACAGCCGCGCAAGCCGGTGGACCTTGCTGTGCTGCAAGCCCTTACGGCCACGCTTCCTGTCCAGACTGAAGATGTTGGCGAATTCGTGCGCGCGCTGCGCGATGCCGATCGCTATTGATCGGGCGCTGGTTGGCAAGCAGCAACCCGAACGCCTCCTTCAGCGACCACTCATACACCTGTCATCCGGCTGACATGCGCAGGCGCTAGCGAGCGGCTTGTGTCTGATCCTCACCGGAGAACCAACCATGCGCGGCTTGCTCGCCCTTTTGACTGCAACGACCTGTTTGGCCACCGCCACGGTCGCCAGCGCCACCACCATCTATCCGCTCGATCGCGCAACGATCCTTTCCGGCTCGCCATTCGACATGAAGGTCGAGTTCGACGGCGTGGTTGCTGAAGGCGATGTGACGGTCACGATCAACGGCAAGCCGGCCAAGGACGTGCTCGGCGGCGAGATCGCGTTCATCGAAAAGGAAGCCGATGCCGATGCGTCCGCGATCCGCTTTAAGGGCGTGACCATCGCCAAGGCCGGCTCCTATGAGATCGTCGCCAAGGCCGGCGACGAGACCAAGACCGTCACCTGGGACGTTTACGGCACGGCCGAGACCCCGAAGGCCAAGAACGTCATCTTCCTCGTCGGCGACGGCCTGTCGGTTGCCCATCGCACCGCTGCCCGCATCATGTCGCACGGCATGACCGAGGGCAAGGCAAACGGCCGCCTCGCCATGGACGACCTCGACCGTATGGCCTTTATCGGCACGTCTTCCACCGAAGCGATCGCCACCGACAGCGCCAACACGATGTCGGCCTACATGACCGGCCATAAGACGGCCGTGAACGCGATCGGCGTTTATGCCGACCGCACGAAGGATTCCATGGACGACCCGAAGGTCGAGACCATGGCCGAGGCGCTGCGCCGCCAGACAAACAAGGCGATCGGCATCGTCACGACCTCGGAACTGCAGGACGCGACCCCGGCAGCCGTGGCCTCCCACACCCGCAAGCGCGGCGACAAGGCCGAAATCAATCAGATGATGTTCGATGTAAAGCCCGACGTCATCCTGGGCGGCGGTTCCGCCTACTTCCTGCCGCAGGCCACGCCGGGCTCGAAGCGCAAGGACGACAAGGACTTCGTCAAGATGTACCAGGACGCCGGTTACACGCTGGCGACCAACAAGGAAGAGCTCGAAAAGGCAACCGGCACCAATACCGGCAAGATCCTCGGCCTGTTCCACACCGGCAACATGGATTCCACGCTCGACCGCGAGTTCCTGAAGAAGGGCACGGTCGGCAAGTTCCCGAACCAGCCAGGCCTGGAAGAGATGACCAAGGTCGCGATCGACCAGCTGTCGAAGAACCAGGACGGCTTCTTCCTGATGGTGGAAGGCGCCAATATCGACAAGATGTCCCATCCGCTGGATTGGGATCGCGCGGTGATGGACACGATCGAGTTCGACAAGGCCATCCGCGTGGCGATGGACTTCGCCAAGAGCAACCCGGACACGATGATCGTCGTCACGGGCGACCATACGCATGGCGTTTCCATCATCGGCACGGTCGATGACGAGAAGGAAGGCACGGACATGCGCGAAAAGGTCGGCACCTACGCCGATGCCGGCTTCCCGAACTACACGGACGAGAACGGCGACGGCTATCCCGACAAGATCGACGTATCGCGCCGCCTGTTCCTGGCCGCCAACAACGGTCCGGATCATTACGAGACCTTCCGTCCGAAGCTCGACGGCCCGTTCGTTCCGGCGATCCAGAACGAGCAGAAGCAGTATATCGCCAACGAGCAGTACAAGGATGTTCCGGGCGCCGTTCTCGTGCAGGGCAACATCCCGCGCGATGGCGACACCGGCGTTCATGCCGTGGACGACGTCGTGCTGCAGTCGAACGGCCCGGGCTCGGAAGGCTTCAAGGGCTATATGGAACAGAGCGACGTTTACCGCGTGCTGGCCGACGCCTTTGCCTTGGGCACCAAGCAGGCCAAGTAAAAGCGGTCAAATCTGACCCAAGCGGGAGCCCGGGCGACAAGTCCGGGTTCCCTTCGCCTTTTCCGACTGACACCGGGGTCATGCCGTGACCATGGACGCTTCTTCCTTCATTCGCATCAGCCGCCGTCACGCGCTCGGGCTCATCGGGGGCGTCGCCCTGATGCTGCCGGCGCGACAGGCGCTCGCGGCTCCATCGAGCCTCACCTTTGATCAAATGTATGGCTCGGTGGGCGTGCTCGGCCTCACATTCTCCGACAAGCTGAATAGCCTTCAGGACAAGCCCGTTTCCATGCAGGGCTTCATGGCGCCGCCGCTGAAGGCCGAGGCCAACTTCTTCGTTCTGACCGAAATTCCGATGGCGCTTTGCCCCTTCTGCTCGTCGGATGCGGACTGGCCGGACAACATTGTCGTGGTTTATCTGAAGGAAGCCCAGACCTTCGAACAGGCAAACGCCACGATCGAGGTCACCGGCAAACTCGAAGTCGGTTCCTGGACCGATCCCGACACCGGCTTCGTCAGCCTGGTGCGGATCGTCGACGCCGCGTTCGAGACGGTCTGATCCATGCTGCCGCTTGTTGTCGAAGCGCTCGACGTGCGCTTTCCCGGTTTGGCACTGCCTGCCTTGGACATCCCCACCCTCCAGCTCAAGGCCGGCGAACGCCTTGCGCTGACCGGTCCATCGGGCTCCGGCAAGACGACCCTCATCAACATCCTGACCGGCCTTGAGCGCGTGCCGCATAACCGTGCCGCGAAGTCATCGGTGCGTTGGGGGGATACGGACCTCGCCAGTTTATCCGAGCGCCGCCGCGATCAATGGCGCGCCGCCAATGTCGGCTTGGTCATGCAGGACTTCCACCTCTTTCCCGGCCTGTCGGCGCTCGAAAACGTGTTGCTGCCGCAGCGCCTGGCGCATCTGAGATTGCCGGCCGGAATGTACGACGATGCCTTGCGCCTGTTGAGCCAGGTCGGCATCGAACGGCTCGATCAGGCGGTCGAAACCCTATCGCGCGGGCAGATGCAGCGTGTCGCGGTAGCGCGCGCGCTGCTTGGCCGGCCGGGCCTCATCGTGGCCGACGAGCCGACCGCCAGCCTCGATGCGCAATCGGGTGCCGCCGTCGCCGAACTCCTGCTCGACCTCGCCGCCGAGATCGGCGCGACCCTGATCGTCGCCAGCCACGACCACCGTCTGGTGGACCGCCTCGACCGCGTGCTGCGGCTGGAAGGCGGACGGGTGGTGCAGCCGGAGCTTGCAGCCGCATGATCCGCTTCATCGCCGCCGACCTGCGCCGCCACTGGATCGGCGTTCTGATCGTCATGCTGCTGATTGCGCTGGCCACCGCACTCGGTGTCGCCGTCACCTTGCAGGAACGCGCTTTGCGTCTCGGTAGCGCCCGCGCAGCGTCGGCCTTCGACCTCGTGATCGGCGCGGCCGGCAGCGAAACGCAGCTGATCCTGTCTTCCGTGTTTCTCCAGCCGGCACCCCTCCCCCTCGTGCCCGGTCAGGTTCTGGCCGAGTTGAACGCCGATCCGCGCGTCGCCTGGGCGGCACCCGTCGGCTTCGGCGATTTCGTTGCGGGCTATCCGATCATCGGCACCACACAGGCGGTGCTGGATGGTTTGAGCGGCGTTGCGGACGGCGAAAGCTTCAGCCATCTGGGCGATGCCGTGATCGGCTCGTCCGTGCGCCGCAAGATCGGCGACCGCTTTCATCCCTTCCACGGCACGGTCGGCGAAGCCGGGCATGTGCATGACGATGTGGACTATGAAGTCGTCGGCCGTATGAAGCCGACAGGCACGCCCTGGGACCGCGCCATCCTTGTGCCGATCGAAGCGGTGTGGGCGGTGCATGAGCATCATGATCATGAGGAAACCGCGCCGGCGGCTGCAGCCGGCGAGACTCCCGAGGAACAACACCACAATCATGCCGGCCACGATCATGATCACCACGGCCCCTTCGCAGCCCTGGTCGACCGCCACGCCGCCAGCACGAGCAACAATCCCGGCGTGCCGGCCATCGTGGTGAAGCCGAAATCGATCGCCGACGCCTATAATCTGCGCCAGCAATATCGCCGCGAGACGACCGTCGCCGTGTTTCCCGGCGAGGTGCTGACGCGCCTTTACGGCACGCTCGGCGATGCGCGCCAGATCCTGAGCGCGGTGTCGCTCGGTGCGCAGGCGCTGGTTGCGGCGTCGATCCTGCTGGTGATCGCCGTGCATGTGTTGCAGCGCCGCCGCCAGATCGGCGCGCTGCGCGCCTTCGGGGCACCGCGCGGCGTGGTTTTCACGATCGTTTGGCTGGAAGCCTTCGCCATGCTCGCCGCCGGCGTTCTTGCCGGCTTCGCGATCGGCTATGCCGCGGTTCGTGCCCTGTCGGCCCGCCTCGCTGAAGCCAGCGGTGTCGCCATGCCGGTCGAGTTCCGCAGCACGGATCTCGGCACGCTCGGCCTGCTGTTCGTTGCCGTGGCGATCGTGACGCTGATCCCCGCCTTGCTCGCTTACCGCCAATCGCCCGCGCAGGCGCTCAGGAGCTAGACGCTATTTGCGCAGCACATAATCCTTTAGCGTAAAGCCGGGGCTTGCGACCGCATCGGCACTTGGCCGAGCTAGCTCCGAGCCGAACAGCTTGCGCGCGGCCATATGGTTGCCGGCATGGTTAGCGGTTTCCACCGCGGCCAGCTGCCCGTCGCGGAAGGCGAACACCGACAGGCCCTTGTCGTCACGCTGTTCGATAAAGATGTCGCTGCCTGTTCCCAGACCCGCGATCTGCAGCTTCAACGGACCCTGATCCGACCAGAACCATGGAACGGCATCGTAAGGAACGCGCTCCTGGCTGGTGATGAGCGCCGCCAGCGCACGCGCCTGATCCGTCGCATTCTGCACAGATTCCAGCCGCAGCCGCGAGGCCAGCGCTTTGTCCGGGAAGTTGGCGCAATCGCCGATCGCGTAGATGTGGGGATCGCTCGTCGCCAGATGTTCGTCCACCACGATGCCGTTCTCGACAGCAAGCCCCGCATGGCGGGCGAGCTGATCGTTAGGGATGACGCCGATGCCGGCCACCACGAGATCTGTCTGGAGCCGGTCCCCATTGGTGGTGACGACATGGGTCACGTGACCGTCCTTGCCCTCCAGATGCGCAATGCCGGTCTCCAACAGGAATTGCACGCCGCTTTGCTCATGCGCCTGCTGGAAATAGATGGAGATCGCGGGGCTGACGGCGCGCGCCATGATGCGCGGCGCGAGGTCGAGAACCTTGACGTCGAAGCCGAAATGCCGCGCGCCCGCTGCGAATTCCAGGCCGATAAAACCGGCGCCGATCACCAGCGGCTGATGCCTCTCGTCTTCCAGCGCGCGCTTGAGACGATCGGCATCCGCGCGCGTCGCCAGTCCGTGCACGCCCTGCAGCGTGCCGCCCTCGACCGGCAACTCGCGACGCCGCGCGCCTGTTGCCAGCACCAGCGTGTCATAGGCGACCGGGGCATGACCCTCGACATGAACGCGCTGTGTTTGCCGGTCGATGCTCGTTGCCGTTCCGTCGATGCGCTCGATGCTTTGCTCGTCGAAGAAGCTGTCCGGCCGGAAAGTCAGACCCGAGGCATCGAGTTTGCCCATCAGGTAGGCTTTCGACAACGGCGGCCGCTGATAGGGCGCGCCGCCTTCGTCGCCGATCAGAGTGACACGGCCGCTGAAGCCGTTCTGCCTAAGCAAATGCGCAAGGTTGAAACCGGCATGGCCGGCGCCGATGATCACAACGGAAGACATAAGCGGCAAGCACCTGAAGAAACGCTGATCGGCCCGTTAGAGGGGCGGCAACGTTCATAAGCCACGCCTGATGGTCAAGCAACGCGCTGTTGCCGGATGATGGCCGTCAGGTCAGCCCGCCATCCGCAAGGATCGTGCGGCCGGTGATCCAGCGCGCATCGTCGGACGCCAGGAAAGCCACGATGCCCGCAATGTCATCAGGCTGGCCGATGCGGCCGAGCGGCGTTGTGGCGCGGATTTGCTCGCCGCGCTCGGCGATGATCTTCGTGGTCATGTCGGTTTCGATCACCCCAGGCGCCACCGCATTGACCGTGATGCCGCGCGATCCAAGCTCCTTGGCAAAGCCATGCACCAGCGCCTGAACGGCAGCCTTGGACGCAGCATAGACCGTGCTGGTCGGGATCGGGCTGAAGGCCAGGCGCGACGACACCTGGATGATCCGCCCGCCCTCCTGCATCACCGCAGCCGCAGCCTTGGTCAGCATGATCGCGCCGGTGACGTTGGTGTCGAACATCGTGCGGATATAGGCCTCATCCACCGCGTCCAGCGAACGGTAGGGTCCGATGCCTGCGGTGTTTACGAGAACGTCCAACTGACCGAAGCGCTCGACTGTTTCTGCCACCATCCGCGCGGGATCGCCGTCACGCCCGACATCGCCTTGAACGGCGAGGGCCTGGCCACCCGCAGCCTCAATGTCGCGCACGATTGCCTCGGCTTCCGCCGATGAGTTGCGGTAGCCGACGGCAATTGCCATCCCGTCCTTCGCAAGTCGGCGCGCAACGGCGGTGCCGATGCCGCGCGATCCGCCTGCAACGAGCGCAACCTTTCCTTTGTCCATGGTGCCCTCTCCTATCGCTGTTGCTTCCAGGCGCCGTCCGGCACGAGGTCGAGCGGGTTGGTGATCGTGAGGCTGCGGTCCACCGGCTTGGCGGCGGCGGCCAGAACGCGTTGCTCCAATTCATCGAGGTAGGCCAACCGCCCCGCATGGTCGGTGCGCGGCGCGCCGTAAGCAACGAAGGGCTCTTCGAGTTCGTAGCCCATATATTCGAGCCCAAGATGCTGCAGCTGCCACAGCACCTGGCTTTGAAGATCGCCATAAGCATTGCTCGCGCCGAACCGCGCCGTGGTGCCGCCCGAGGTCATCGACACCATCGCCCGCCGACCGCGAAACACGCCGGTTTCGTAGCGCAAGCCATCAGCATAGCCGAAGCCATAGGCGAGGACACGTTCGCCCCAGCCCTTGATGATTGCTGGGGGTCCACCCCACCACAGCGGGAATTGGAACAGGATGAGATCCGCATTCGCCACCCGCTCTTGTTCGCGAGCGATGTCTGGCGCGAAAGTGTCGTGGCGGGCCGCATGCGCCTGCTCGGTCTGGTAGTGGAAGATGGCGGGATCGGCGACGCTGGTGAAATCGTGCCGGCCGGCAAGCGGATTGAAGCCCTCCGCATAAAGATCCGACACGACAACCCTGTGCCCGGCTCTCTCCAACGCCGCCCGTGCACGATCGCGCAGCGCTGCGTTGAAGGAAGCGGGCTCGGGATGGGCGTAGACGATCAGGACGTTCTTGCCAGCCGCCACTAGAACGCCACCCGGTCCGCACCTTTGAGCTGCAGGATGTCGCGCGCTTCATCCGGCGTGGCGATCGACAGACCCAGCCCTTCGATGATGCCGCGAACCTTGGTGACCTGCTCGGCATTGGTTTTTGCCAGCTGGCCGGGTCCGATCCAGAGCGAATCTTCCAGACCGACCCGCACATTGCCGCCGATCGCCGCCGCCTGTGCAGCAATGCGCATCTGGTTCGAGCCCGCCCCCAGCACCGACCAGGAATACTGGTCGCCGAACAGCCGGTCGGCTGTTCTTTTCATGTGCATGACGTCTTCCGGATGCTGGCCGATGCCACCCAAAATGCCGAACACGCTTTGCACAAAGAAGGGCGGCTTGACGATGCCGCGATCCACGAAATGCGCGAGCGTATAAAGGTGGCCGATATCATAGCATTCCACCTCGAACCGCGTGCCGTTCTCCGCACAGGTGGTCAGGATGTTCTCAATATCCGCGAAGGTGTTCTTGAAGATGCGGTCGCGCGAGCCTTCCAGATAGTCGCGCTCCCATTCATGCTTGAACTCCTTGTAGCGGTTCAGCATCGGATAAAGGCCGAAATTCATCGAGCCCATGTTGAGCGAGGCCACTTCCGGCTTAAAGGTCGATACCGGCCGCAGCCGCTCCTCGATCGTCATGGTCGCGGCCCCACCGGTGGTGATGTTCACCACGCAATCCGAGCGCTGCTTGATCACCTTCAAGAACGGCTCGAACGCTTCCGGCGACTGGTCGGCCGAGCCATCCACCGGGTTGCGCGCATGCAGATGCACGATCGCCGCGCCCGCTTCCGCCGCCCCGATCGCGGCATCGGCGATTTCCTCGGCCGTCACCGGCAAATGCGGCGACATCGACGGCGTGTGGATCGAACCCGTCACCGCGCAGGTGATGATCACTTTGCGAGCAGCAGCCATCCCTTTTCCTCCTCGTTTGGTTCTGTTCAGGCCGCGAGATTGATCAGGCCGCTGGCATTGGTGGAGATGATCTTCTTGATGTCGGCCTTATCAACCTGATGGTCGAGCAGGTCGGACACGATCATGCGATAGCCATCCACCGGCTTCGGCGCCTGCGTCAGGCCGAGATCGGAGCCGAGCACGGTGCGGTCAACGCCCGCCACTTCCATCATGTGGATCAGGTCTTCCGTTTCATGCTGCTTGGCACGGCCTGGAATGAACATGCAGATCGAGTGCTCCATGTAAGCGCCGAGCCCGACCAATCCGCGGATGTCCTCGTCGGAACAGCCGATGATGTAGGAAGGGTGGTTCACCAGCATCTTCTTGACGCCGCGCTTTGCCGCTTCCTCGAAAAGCACGAACAGCTCGGCCGCCGAAAGGTGCCCGCCCGCCAGAATGATGTCGGCTTCGGCGATCAGGTCGCAGATCTGCTTGGCCTCGTCGATCAGCTTGCCGTTGGCATCGAGTACCGTGAGCGGGATCGGCGGCAGCATCGGCTTGGCCGTTTTGGGGAAGCTCTTCGAGGCATAGGCTTCGATATGGTTCTTGGCCGCAAAGGTCGGAAACCAAACGATCTTGCCGCCGAGCTTGATGTTGTGGTCCACCGCATGCGGGTTGATGCCGCCCGACGCGTTGTTGAGCGCCACGCCCGAGTAAAGCTCCACCTTCGAATCCGGGTAGATATCCTTCAGCACCGCGCAATGCGGCATGCCGACATAGTAATGATCCTTGTAAAGCAGCGCCTTGAAGCCTGCATCTTCCGCCATCTGGAAGGCTTCGGTGTGACCGAGGATACGCGGCATGGCGGCCGGGCCGGAATGGCAGTGCAGGTCAACCGCGTCGACCAGAAGCTCGGCCACTTCCGCGGTTCGCTCCGGCGACATTTCGGTCAGGGGTACGATGGTGGGATAGTTCGTGTTGTTGTCGGCCATTGTTCGTCTCCTCCTCAGGTTCGATCAGGCGCTTTTCGCGCCCACGGCTGATATTTCGGAATAGGCTTTCGACGCGGCCTGGCGCAGAAAGCCCTGGTCGGATGCGACGATGAAGGTGGTCGCACCCATGGCGTTGAAGCGTTTGGCGTCGTCGGCATTGGCCACCATCATGGCAACCGGCTTGCCCGCCTTCTTCGCCGCCGCGATGATCGTCTCGCAGGCGCTCATGATTTCCGGCGCATCCATGGCCGGCGCGCCCAGCGCCACCGTCAGGTCGCCGCGACCGATGAAGACGCCATCGAGGCCTTCCGTGCCGACGATCGCATCGATTTCGTCGAGCGCTTCCGGGTCCTCGATCATCGCGACAAAGGTCACGGCCGCGTCCTGCGCATCCACATGCGGCCACACACCCACGGCCCCGAAGTCGCCGGCCCGCGTCGTGTTGGAAAAGCCGCGCCGTCCGCCGCGGAAGCGGCAGGCCTGGACGATCTCCTTGGCCTTGGCCGGTGAACTCACATGCGGCACCAGCACGCCGGCCGCGCCATCGTCCAGCACGGCGAGGATCTTGGCCGGCGTCGGTTCGGCCACCCGCACGATGCCGGCGGTGCCACTGGCCCGCGCTGCCAACAGCGCCGCGTCGATCGTGCCGCGATCCCAGGGCGCGTGTTCCTCGTCGATCACCACGAAGTCGAAGCCGAGATTGCCGAGGATCTCGATCGGATGCGTGGTCGGCGTCTTCACGAAAGTTCCGACAAGCGTTTCACCTGCAATGAAGCGCTGGCGAAAGCCGGTTGGAGAAGTCGATGATGACATGGTCATTCCTTTTCAGATCGACCCGCTGCTTACGGCAGCGGGGTCATGAAGTTCGGCAGCCAGAGCGTCACGGCCGGGATGAGGGCGATGGCTGCTAGAAGCGCGATGCAGATGAAGAACATCGGCACGACTTCCCTACTGACCGCCCCCAGCGACTGGCCGGAGATGGCGCAGACCACGAAGAGGCAGACGCCCACCGGCGGCGTAACCATGCCGATCACCACGTTCAGCGTGACCATGACGCCGAACTGAACCAGATCCATGTCGATGACATCGGCCACCTTCAAGAGGATCGGCATGGTGACGATCATCACCGAGATCGGCTCCAGGAACTTGCCGAGGATCAGCAGCATGATGTTGACCATCAGCAGGATCACCAGCTTGTTGTCCGAGACGCCAAGCAGAAGATCGGCGAACTTGGTCGGCACCTGTTCGATGGTGAGCGCGAAGGCCACGATGCTCGCCATGGCAAGGATGAAGAGCAGCCCGGACGTCGCGATCGCGGTCGACACCAGCGATTGCCAGATCTTGTCCCAGGACAGTTCGCGGTGAAGCAGGCCGACCAGCAGCGCATAAGCCACGGCCACGGCAGCAGACTCGGTGACCGTGAAGATGCCGGTCTTGACGCCGCCCACGATGATCAGTGGCAGCATGAGCGCCGGAATGGCCTGCATCAGCAGCGGTCCGCGTTCCTTCCACGGCACTTTCGGCATACGAGGATAGTCGTGGCGCCAGGCCTTGAACCAGGCGTAGCCAAGCAAGCCCAGACCCAGCAGCAGGCCCGGCACGATGCCGGCGATAAACAGCTGGCCGATCGAGGCGCCCGACAGCACTCCAAAGATGATCATGGTGATGCTGGGCGGGATCAGCGGATCGATCACCGCGCTGATGGCCACGAGCGCCGCGCCGTAGGAAGCCGGAATGCCCTGCTTGGCCATGGCCGGGATCATAAAGGAACCGATGGCGGAAGCCTGTGCGATCGCGCTGCCGGAAATGCCCGCAAACAGCGTGCTCGCCAGAACCGTCACCAGAGAAAGGCCGCCACGGAAGTGGCCAACCAGCGCATTTGCAAAGCCGATCATGCGCCCGCTCAAGCCACCTAGATTCATCAGATTGCCGGCAAGGAGGAAGAGCGGGATGGTGAGCAGCACGAACTGGTCGACGCCCTGCAGCATGCGCTGCGGCAGCGCCATTACCAGCATGCCGTTGCCGGTGAGATAAAGGTAGAGCAGGCCGCCAGCGCCCAGCGCCAGCGAGATTGGAATGCCGATCACGAGGAAAACGGCAAAGATCCCGAGAAAGGCAATCACGTCGCGGTCTCCATCGTAGCAGGCGGCGCGAGCGGCTGGCCCTTGGCCACGCGCCAGGTGTCGTAGGCAAGGCGTGCGAGGAAGTGGATGAGCAGGATGGTGCAGCCGACCGGCACGGCGACATAGACCCAGAAGACCGGCACATGCAGGTCATTGCCGGTCAGCGAGTTCCAGATGAAGTCGAGCGCCGGGATCATCTGCCTGGCAAAGCGCGAAGCATGGGTCCAGCCCGCCACGATGATCATGTAAAGAAAGACGGAGATCGGGATCGCGGTCAGATAGCGGATCGCCATGTAGACGGCCGGCGACACATAGGCGCTGAACAGGTCGAGAATGACCAGCTCACCCCGGTGATAGGCGTAACCGACGAACAGGAAGGTCTGCCAGATCAGGATGTAGCGGCACAGTTCCTCCGCCCAGATCAGCGATGAATTGAAGACGTAGCGGGCGATGACCTGCACCACCATGACGGTGACGATGACGGCCATCGAGCCGCCGGCAAGCACCTTGATGACGCGCTCATAGGCACCAAACAGCCTGCCGAAACTTGATTGATTCATTCCCATGGCTTTCTTCGAGAATGCAGGGCGCAAGCCACGCGACCACCGTTAGCGGTGCGCGCTTGAAGCTTGCGATCGTTTCGCGATGATGCCGACCCAATCTACCGAGAGATCGGCTTGATCTGGGTTCAGCTCGCGTTGCGGGCTGCTGCCGCGAACTCGGCGATCAGCGGATCCTTGGCGCTCCAGGTGTCCACGATCGGCGCAACCTTGGCCTGCATCTCCTGCAGGTTTTCCAGTTCGTAGATCGTCACGCCCTTGGCCTTGAGCTGGTCGCGGCCTTCCATGTCCTGCTTGGCCGTGTAGTCCATGGTCGGCTTGATCGATTGCTTGCCGGCCTCGCGAACCGCCTGCTGCAGCTCCTGCGGCAGCCCATCGAACACCATCTTGTTCATGGCCGTGACATTGTGCCAGGGATAATGACCGGTGAGCGTGAAGTTCTTGCCGACTTCCCAGAGGTTTTCAGACAGCATCGAGGACACGTTGATCTCGACGGCGTCGATGACCTTGGTTTCCAGCGCGCCATAGACTTCGCCATAGGGCAGACCGACGGGCGATGTGCCCACCGCTTCCCAGATGGCCTTGTGCAACGGCACCGGCAGGATGCGGGTCTTCAAGCCGGCAAAATCGGGCAGCGACTTCACGACCTTGCCGGCCGACACGAAGTGGCGCTTGCCGATGTCCGTCGTCTGCAAGCCGACAAGGCCGGCTGGCTCCAGATCGTCCAGAAGCTTCTGGCCGACATCGCTGGTCGCGAGCTTAGTGAAGTGATCATAGTCGCGGATCAGGAAGGGCAGCTGATAGGCATCAAGCGCCTGCCGCCCGGTAACGAGCGGATACTGCACGCCCGAGCAGCCGCAAAGATCGACCACGCCCGCAATCGCGGATTCGAGGTTCTGCTTGTCTTCGCCGAGCTGGCGGTTCGGAAAGATGGTAATTTCAATGGCGCCGGGAACGAGCGTTTCCAGCGCCTTCTTGAACTCCAGCGCGGCGATGTGGCCGGGGTGAATTTCGTTGGCAGCATGAGCGTACCGCATCTGGATCGGTGCGGCGCGGGCAATATTGGGCATGGCAAGGGTAGCAGCCATTGCGCCAGTCGACGCAAGGACCTGTCGGCGAGTCAGCATGAACGTCTCCTCCGTTTCGTTATGCAGAACGCTGTTACGTAGAATAGTGTTTTGATTGCTTTCCGCTGTCAAGCGGGAGGTTGAAAGAATTTGCTAGCCCGCCCGTACGGGACGCACTTGACAATCCAGACGTTCAACACGCATCATTTTCGCTATCAACGTTCTGCTTGAGAGAACGACGGGAGGAAGACGATGTACGATCAAACAGATCCGCGTTCGCGCATGGCTGCCGCTTCCGCTGCACAGGCATCAGCGCCAACCAGCTTTTCCGGCGCCGACTACGGCCTGTTCTACCAGACGGATCCGCAGATCACCGCAGACGGTGCCCGCACATGGCTGACCCGCGGCCAGAACTTCCTCGTGGGTTATAGCGAGGTCGAGGCCGGCGGGTCCCTGTCGCGCACGGGCCAAGGCGACGAATATGTTCTTCTCCTGTCTGACCACGAAACGCCGGCAATCGTGGAAGCAAATGGCGAGCGGTTAGAGGTGGACGGCTTTTCGCTGGTGATCCTGCCGCCCGGCGACAGCCGCATAACCCTGCCCAACGGGGGCCGCGCAACCCGTATCTTCTCGACCCGGTCGGACGATCTCAACGCGCTTTGCGCCAATGCCGAGTCTTACACTGAGCGGCACCCGAATGTGACATTGCTCGAGCCCTGGCCCGATCCGGTTGGCGGCTTTCGCATCCGCGCCTACAGCCTGGACGTGCCGCCCAGCCAGGGCCGATTCGGACGCATTTTCCGCTGCACCACGCTGATGGTGAACTATCTCGACGAGCAGCACGGTCCGCGCGACATCGCGAAACTCTCGCCGCACCATCACGACGACTTCGAGCAGGGGTCGCTCGCCCTAGACGGCACTTACACGCATCATTTGCGCTGGCCCTGGACAACCAACCTCAACGCCTGGCGCGATGACGAGCATGCCCTGGTCAAGTCGCCGTCACTGACCGTGATCCCGCCGCCCGCCATCCACACCTCGCGCGGTATGGATGACGGGCTCAACCAGCTGGTCGACATCTTCTCCCCGCCCCGCACGGATTTTTCCAACCAGGGTTGGGTGCTAAACGCCGACGAATATCCTGCACCAGCCTCGCTCAGCTGACATCGGCGAGGTTGTCGCAGTGCGGCAGCCTTGCTCCAGAACGAAAATGGCGGTCTATCTGCCCAAAGCCCGCACCGGCCGGTTCGCGGCACGAGATGGGTCGGAAACGGTCAAAGCATGAATGAGGCACCCAAAGGCGGTTCGATCCAGGCGGTCGAGTTTGCGCTGGAAATCCTGGAATATGTCGCCCGAGGCCAGACCTCGGTCGGCGTGTCGGAAATGGCGCGTGCCTTCAACACCACCAAGAGCCGCATCCACCGCCACCTGCAAACGCTGGTGTCGGCCGGCTACCTCATCCGCAACGAGGAAACCGAGCGCTACTCGATCAGCGCCCGGCTGATGTCACTGGGCCAAGCTGTCAGCGAAAGCTTCGAGCTGGCAACCGCTGCCCGCGAAGTCGCCCGCGAGTTGCGCGACCAGACCGGTCATGCGGTCGCGATCAGCCAGCCGGAACCGGACGGCGTGCGCATCCTGCTGATCGTGCCGAGCCGCTCCAACATCGAGATCCACGTCAAGCCCGGCTCGCTTCTCCATTACCATGCCAGCGCCCAGGGCAAGGTCACGCTTGCCTTCGGCGATCGGCTGCTTCTGCCGCGCATCCTGTCCGAAGGGCTCGATATGCGGACCCCCTACACCGTCACCGATGCGGACCAGTTGCAGGCGGAAGTCGATGCCGTGCGCAAGCGTCGCTGGGCAACCGGACCCAACGAAGCCATGGTCGGGCTGAACGCGGTCGCCGCACCCATCTTCGATGCGCTCGGCGGCTTCGTCGGCGCGATCGCCATCAACGATTCCGTGCAGCACATCGCGCCCGATCCAAGCCTCGATCAGGTCCGCGCCGTGCTGGCGGCGGCTGATAAGATCTCCGCCAATCTGGGCTATCGGGCACGCAAGTAGCCGCTGTTTGGCGCAGTCTGCGCTACCACTCGGCCGCTATGTACTTCGCTTCCATGAATTCGAGCATGCCGTGATGGGCCCCTTCACGTCCCAGACCGCTCTGCTTGACGCCACCAAAGGGTGCGGCCGGATCTGACACAAGGCCGCGATTGAGCGCCACCATGCCCGCCTCGATGCGCTCGCTGACGCGTAATCCCTTGGCGAGATCGCGCGTGTAGACGTAAGCGACGAGGCCATATTCCGTGTCATTGGCAAGCGTCACGGCCTCATCTTCGGTGTCGAAAACATAGACCGGCGCCACCGGACCAAAAATCTCTTCATGCGCCATCTTGGCATGCGGCGGCACATCAACCAGCACGGTCGGTGGATAGAAGAAGCCGGCGCCCTCCCCGCGCTCACCCCCGCACAAGACGCGGCCTCCCTGTGAGACGGCGTCCTCGACCAGTTCGGTGATCTTGTTCACGGCAGCCGCATTAACCAGCGGGCCGCAGTCCGTCGTTGCTTCTGCGCCGGCGCCCACTTTCATCGCGCGCATGCGCTCCGCCAGTCTGGATGCAAAGGCCTCGGCGATGCCGCGCTGGGCGTAAAGTCGGTTGGCCGCCGTGCAAGCTTCACCGCCATTGCGCATCTTGGCGATCATGGCTCCATCGACAGCCTTGTCGAGATCGGCATCGTCGAACACAACGAAGGGCGCGTTGCCGCCGAGTTCCATCGAGCAATGGATGATCTGCTCCGCCGCCTTGCGCAGCAGGATGCGTCCCACTTCCGTCGAGCCGGTGAAGGAAAGCTTCCGCACGCGTGGATCTTCCAGCATGGCGTTGACGACGGCGGAGGTCTTGCTGGACGTAATGACGTTGACCACGCCATCGGGAACGCCTGCTTCCGCCAGAAGCTTGGCAACGGCGAAGGCGGTCAACGGCGTTTCGGTTGCCGGCTTCAGCACGCAGGTGCAGCCCGCCGCCAGCGCCGGTGCGATCTTGCGCGTGGCCATGGCGGCGGGAAAATTCCATGGCGTGATCAGCAAGGACACGCCGATCGGCTGATACTGCACAAGGATGCGATTCGTGCCCGAAGGTGCGGCGGACAGATCGCCATTGATGCGTACCGCTTCTTCCGCGAACCAGCGGAAGAACTCGGCGGCATAGGCAACCTCACCGCGCGCATCCCTCAGCGCCTTTCCATTTTCCAGCGAGATCAGCCGCGCCAGATCCTCGCTGTCGCGCATCATCAGCTCGTAACAACGGCGAAGGATTTCGGACCGTTGCCGTGCCGGCGTTTTCGCCCAGGCCGGCAAGGCAGCCGCTGCCGCATCCACCGCCGCAATCGCGTCGCCAACATCGGCATCCGCGACATGGTCGAGGACCGTACCGTCGGAAGGATTGATCACCGCAATCCGCTTATCCGATGAGCCTTGAGCCCAGGCGCCGTTGATGAAGAGGTCTGTCGGATGATTGGTCATCGTGTCTCAGCTCTTTCAGGTTCGTGTTATCGGCGACGCATCAAAGCGCGCGTTCGAGGATCGAGCGAATGGCGGCGGGATTGAGCGGGGCGGGATTGTTCTCGACGAGCCGAGCGGCGTTCATTGCGAGATCCGCCATTGCCGGCAGATCGGCCTCTTCGACACCGATCGCGCGCAGGTTCGACGGGATGCCGATGCGCCCGAACAGTGACCGCACCGCTTCGATCGCAGTCTTCGCTGCATGCGCATCGGTGTCTGTGCTCGAAGCCACATCGATCGCGCGGGCGATGTCGGCGTAGTCGGCGGCAGCGGCGCGCAGGTTGAAGTCCATCGTGTGCGGCAGGAGAACGCCGACACCCAGCCCATGCGCCGTGTGGGTGCGCGCGCCGACCGGATATTGGATGGCGTGCGCGGCCGCCGTGCCAGCGCTTCCGAAAGCAAGACCCGCATAGGTCGAGGCCAGCATCACGGCGGAGCGGGCGTCGAGATCGTCACCCTGCGACACCGCGTGCTCCAGATAGTCGAAGATCAGCTTGATTGCCTGCAAGGCGTAATGATCGCTAAGCCCGTTCTTGCCGACAAAGACGCGGGTCATGGCGAGATCCGGCTCGGCCTTCCTGGCAACAGCCGCAAAGGCTTCGATCGCATGCGCCAGAGCATCTGCCCCAGAGATCGCGGTCAAACCAGGTGGGCAGGACAGTGTCAGTTCAGGATCGCAGATGGCCGTATGCGGAATGAGGTAGGGACTGGAAATACCGACCTTCATGGCACGATCGGGGTCAGCCAGAACCGCCACCGGCGTGACTTCCGAGCCCGTGCCGGAGGTCGTCGGCACAGCGATTACAGGGCGGATCGGACCCGGGACCTTATATTCGCCGTAGTAGTCCGACAGGGGGCCGAGATGGCTGAGCAACAGGCTGACCAGCTTCGCCAGATCGAGGCAACTGCCGCCGCCGAGTCCGATCACGACATCCGGCTTGAAGTCCGCATAAGCGGCGACACACGCCTCGATGCCGTGCAGCGGCAACTCCGGCTGGGTGGCGTCGAACACAGCAACGTTCAGGTCAAAGGCCTTTAGATCTGCGATGATCTCGGCGAGCAAGGGCAGTTCGGCAATGCGTTTGTCGGTGCAAAGCAGGACGCTCCGCCCCAAAGCTGCCGCCACCCGCCCAAGGGCGCGGCGCTGGCCTGCTCCAAACAGAAGCTGGCTCGGCGCACGTGTGACCCCGTAGTCCTGTCGCATAATCAACCCTCCCCTCGCTGATCATTGGCCGAAACCCCGATCCGCCAGACATCAACTGCACAGCGAATAATCCGATACGATATCGGATTTAATATCGGATCGCTTTTGTCTATGCAAGGCAGTATGCTCGCCTGATGAACGCGCCTGCTTCGCCTCCATCCTCAGCACACCGTTTGTCACCGGCGACCCTGCCGTCCCGCCATTCAATCGGCGAGGATGTCTACGGCGCGCTGTTATCCGACCTTATCGCCCTGCGGATTCCGCCCGGCGAGCGGATGTCGGTGGATGCGCTGGCAAGGCACTTCGGCGTGTCGCAGACTCCGGTGCGCGCGGCCCTGATCCGGCTAGAAGCGGAAGGGCTGGTCGCCAAGAAGTTCAACTCGGGCTACAGCGCGGCTCCCATGCCAAGCGGCGCGTATTTTCGCGACACCTACGCCATGCGCCGCCTGATCGAGCCGGAAGCCGCAGCCTTGTCGGCAGGTCGAATGACATCAGCGCAGAAGAAAGATCTGGCTCGGCTTTGTTCGGAGATGGAAGCGCTGACGAAAGGCGACACCCTCGCCAACTACGGCCGCTTCGCCCAGCTGGACGGACAGTTCCACGCGCTCATCGCAGGCGCTTGCGGCAATGCGATCATCGCTGAAACGCTGGAGCGTCTCTACGCCCACATGCACCTCTTCCGCCTGCGCCACCACACGGCTGTCGCGGAAGAAGCGGTCAAGGAACACCTCCTGATTAGCCAAGCAATCGCGGATGGCGATGTGGAACATGCACGCTCGGCAATGCAGGCGCATATCGATGCATCCTGCCAGCGTATGGAGCCGTTCTTCCGCGTTCTCGCTTGAGAACGGGCCCCCGCGTTACGACCCCGCCACCTCGCCAGAAATACGATCGCGGCCGTCGATGATCACGGCCTGCATGGCCGACGCAGCCTTGCTGCCGTTGCCATTCGCGATCGCATCGACGATGGCGCGGTGGGCTTCGGAGGTTGCTTGCTGCCGGCTGGGTTCGCCATAGGGCGAGCTCAGGCGGAAGCTGGTGACGAGGGCGGCTTCGATGAGGGAGCCGACCGAAAACATGAAAGGGTTCTTCGAAATGTCGAGCAGAGTGAGGTGGAAGTCGAGATCGGCGAAGGCGAAGCTGTCCATCGCATCGGCCGTTTCCATGGCCTCGACACAGGCATAAAGCCGGGAAATTTCGGAAGGACTCGCCCGTTTTGCGGCCAAATCCGCCGCAAAAGGCTCGAAACTCAGGCGCATTTCGGCGAGATTTCCGATAAATTCCGGGTCAATTCCGCTTTCCAGATGCCAGATCAGCACATCGCCATCGAACAGGTTCCAGGTCGAACGCTCGGTCACCCGGGTGCCGATCCGGGCCTTGGCAACCACCAGCCCCTTCGCCGTAAGCGTCTTCATGGCTTCGCGCAGAACCGTGCGTGAGACGTCGAAACGCTCCGCTAGTTCCGCATCGCCGGGAAGCACGGTTCCGGTTGAATAGGTGCCGCCGACGATCGCCTTGCCGAGTTCGTCGACAACGCGCGCGTGACTGTTGCGCGTGACGCCCCCGGAAATCGCGGTCTTCAGCATCATACCCCGTTCAACCCTTCCCCGACGCCGCCTCCGCACGGCGTCCGCCCGCCCAGACCAGCGCCTTCTGCAGCACGATGAAGCCTAGCAGCAACATGCCGATCGCGATCTTGGTCCACCAGCTCGACAGCGAGCCATCGAAGGTGATGTAAGTCTGGATCAGACCCATGATCAGCACGCCGATGAGGGTGCCCGCCACAAAGCCGCTGCCGCCCGTCAGCAGCGTGCCGCCGATCACCACGGCGGCAATCGCATCGAGTTCGACGCCCACCGTGGCCAGCGAATAGCCGGCGGAGGTATAGATGGCAAAGACGATGCCCGAAAGGCCTGCGAGGAAACCGGATAGGGCATAAACCTGGATCGTGGTGCGGGCGACCGGCACGCCCATCAGCCGCGCCGTTTGGGCACCACCGCCAAGCGCATAGATGTTGGTGCCGAAGCGGGTGCGATGCGCAACGACGATGCCGACGAGAACGACAATCAGCATCAAGCCGCCGACCAGGGTCAGCCGTCCTTTGCCCGGCAGCAGCCAGTAGATGCGCTGCAAAGCACTTATCGTGTCATCGCTGATCGGCACGCTGTCGATCGACAGGACGTAAGCCATGCCGCGAGCCAGAAACATTCCGGCCAGGGTGACGATAAAGGGCGGCATTTGCAGGAAATGGATCGTGGCGCCCATCGCGGCGCCGAATAACGTGGTGATGATGAGGAGGAGCGCAAAGATTGGCCATGGTCCAAGGCCGGTATCGCGCAGCAGGACGGCGATGAACACACCGGAAAAGGCGATCACCGAGCCGACGGACAGGTCGATGCCGCCGGAGATGATGACGAAGGTCATGCCGACGGCAACGATGCCGAGAAAGGCGTTGTCGGTTAGGAGGTTGCCGACGACACGGGTCGAAAGGATCGCCGGGAACTGGAGATAGCAGAGGGCATAGGCGACGATGAAGATCAGCACCGTGGCGACGAGGGGCAGCGTGCGGGCATTCATCGCGCCGGCCTCCTTGTTGTGAAGAAGGTCATCATGATCTGGATGGCAGGTGATTGGACGACGAGGATGATGAGGATGATCACCGCCTTGATCACCAGGTTGAACTCGGGCGGGAAGCCGGACAGGAGAATGCCGGTGTTGACGGCCTGAATGATCATCGCGCCGATCAGGGAGGCAATCAGCGAGAAGCGGCCGCCAAGCAGCGAGGTGCCGCCGATCACCACAGCAAGAATGGCGTCGAGTTCCAGCCAGAGGCCGGCATTGTTGGCGTCGGCGCCGCGAATGTCGGCGGCGACGATGATGCCGGCGAGAGCCGCGCAAAGGCCCGAGGTCATATAAACGGCAATCAGCAGCACGCGCGCATTAATGCCCGACAGCATGGACGCACGCTGGTTGATGCCGACCGCTTCGATCAGCAGACCGAGCGCGCTGCGGCGGACAAGCAGCGTGACGAGCGCTCCCATGGCCAGCCACAGGATGACCGGCATTGGCAGACCGAGGAAACTGCCGGAACCCAGGAAGATCAGGCTTTCATCGTTGAAGGTGAGGATCGCGCCTTGCGTGACGAGCTGCGCGATGCCGCGACCGGCCACCATCAGGATGAGCGTCGCGACGATCGGTTGGATGCGTAGGACGGCGACCAGGATACCGTTCCACAAACCGCAGGCGAGGCCGGCGGCAAGGCTGATGGCGATCGTTGCCGGAAGCCCGTAGCCCTGTGTGATGCAGGATGCGGCCAGCGCTCCGCAGATCGCCATGACCGCGCCAACCGACAGGTCGATGCCGCCGGTGGCGATCACCAGGGTCATGCCGATCGCCAGCAAGGCGACCGGCGCGCCGCGATTGAGGATGTCGATCGGACTGCCGTAAAGACGGCCATTGGCAAAGCTGATGTCGAAAAAGCCGGGAAACACCACGGCAATCAGGCCGAGAACGGCGGCGAGCGCGATGATCTGCGGCAGGAGGCGTTGCGCCAGTCGTTTAACCGCGCTCATGCTGCTGCCTCCGCGCTATCAGGCGTTCCGGCGATGGCGTTGACGATCCGCGTCGTGGTGATGTCTTCGCCGACGAGTTCGGCGACATGGGCGCGATCGCGCACCACGATCACGCGGTGGCTGTAAACGACGAGCTCTTCCAGTTCGGAGGAGATGACGAGCAGCGACATGCCGCCTTCGCATAGTTCCTCGATGAGGCGGATGATCTCGGCATGGGCACCAACATCAATGCCGCGCGTGGGTTCATCAAGGATCAGGAATTCGGGATTGGTGGCAAGCCAGCGGGCGAGCATGACCTTCTGCTGATTGCCGCCGGAGAGCTGTCCGACCGGCTTTTCGGCGTCGGAGGTTCGGATGTCCAAGCGGCGGATGAAGTCGTCTGCCATGGCCCGCTGCCGCTTGGCGGAAAGCGGACGGGCCCAGCCGATGCGGGCTTGCAGCGCCAGTGCGATGTTTTCGCGGATCGAAAGCTCACCGATGATGCCGTCGGTCTTGCGGTCTTCGGGAAGGAAGCCGAAGCCGGCGGCAACAGCTGCGCGAGTCGAGCCAAGGGAAAGCGCCCTACCCTCCTTCGCCGCCGTGCCGCTGTCATGCGGGTAAACGCCGAACAGCACTTCCGCCGTTTCGGTGCGGCCGGAGCCGAGCAGGCCGGCCATACCAACCACCTCGCCACGCTGGATGGCGAGGTCGAAGGGCGCGATGCGCCCGCGCCGGCCGAAGCCTGAAAAACGCAAACGGGGCTCGGCATCATAGCGCATGCCCGACTTGCCGGTGCGGCGTGTTTCTTCGGCGAGCTCGCGGCCGAGCATCATGTTGACCAAGCGCAGACGGTCGAGCGAGACGGTGTCTTCCGTGCCCACCAGCTTTCCGTTGCGCAGAACCGTGATGCGGTCGGTAATGCGGAACACCTGATCCAGGAAATGCGAGATGAAGACGATGCCGAGACCGCGCTCTTTTAGGCCGCTGATGGCATCGAACAGGACATCGACCTCATGCGCATCGAGGCTGGCGGTGGGTTCGTCGAGGATCAGCACCTTGCCCGAGAGTCGCACGGCGCGGGCGATGGCAACGATCTGCTGGATGGCGACGGAATAGCTGCCGAGGCTGCGGGTGACGTCGATGTCGAGCCCGTATTGCGCCGTCAGGGCGCGGGCTTGCCTATTCATTCGGCGGGTAGAAACCAAGCCGAGCCATGTCGGCTGATGGCCGAGGAAGAGGTTCTCGGCAACCGTGAGATTGGTGAGGAGGTTGACCTCCTGGTACACCGTGCCGATGCCGAGGCGCTGCGCATCCAGCGTGTCGCGCGGATCGATCGAAACGCCATCCAGCTGGATCTCGCCACCGTCGCGGCGATAAGCGCCGGTAAGGCATTTCACCAGCGTGGACTTGCCGGCACCATTTTCACCAAGCAAAGCATGCACTTCGCCGGCGCGTAAGGTGAAATCCACGCCATCAAGTGCTTTCGTGCCGGGGAAACTCTTGGACACGGCCGCCGCGCGCAAAAGCGGGACGCGACCGGGGGTCGGGTCGAGCATTCAGGTCGTTCCTTGGAAGGTCGCAAGCTGATATCCGCCGCGCTTGAGTGCGGCGGATAGGTTTGAGCGCGCTGCCCGACTCCGGGCCGGGCAGCCGAAGGGGGCGGCTTAGTAGCCGAGGCCCTTCTTCTGCTCGTAAACGGCCTTCGGATCGTCAGCCTGGGTGTAGAGCTTGGACTCAGTCTGGATGAACTTCGGCGGCTCTTTCTTGTCGTCCATATAGGCCTTGAGCGCATCGAAGGCCGGGCCGGCCATGTTCGGGGTCAGTTCCACCGTGGCATTGGCCTCGCCTGCCGCCATGGCCTGGAAGATATCCGGCACGGCGTCGATCGATACGACCTTGATGTCCGTGCCGGGCTTCAGACCGGCTTCCTTGATCGCCTGGATGGCGCCGACGGCCATGTCGTCATTATGGGCATAAAGCGCGCAGATGTTCTTGCCGCCGCCTTCCGCCTTCAGGAAGCTTTCCATCACTTCCTTGCCCTTGGCGCGGGTGAAGTCGCCGGTCTGGCTGCGGGTGATCTTGATGTTGTCGTGGCCGGCAATGCCCTGCTCGAAGCCGGCCTTGCGCTTGATGGCCGGCGAGGAGCCGGTCGTGCCCTGGAGTTCAACGACGTTGCAGGGCTTGTCGCCAACATCTTTTGCCAGCCACTCGCCCGCAACCTTGCCTTCAAGCTCGAGATCCGAGCCGACGGCGGTGAGATAGAGGTCGTCCTTCGAATCGACTTGGCGATCAAGCAGGATCACCGGGATTTCGGCTTCCTTGGCTTCTTCCAGCACGGCATCCCAGCCGGTCGCGACAACCGGGGCGATCAGGATGGCATCGACGCCCTGCGCGATGAAGGAGCGCAGCGCCTTGATCTGATTTTCCTGTTTCTGCTGGGCATCGGCGAATTTGAGGTCGATGCCGCGCTTTTCGGCTTCCATCTTGGTGAGCGTGGTTTCAGCCGCGCGCCAGCCCGATTCCGAACCGATCTGCGAAAAGCCGATGGTCTGTGCCATGGCTGCGGACGACAAAAGGCTCACCGACGCGAGAAGGCTCGCGCCGAATACGATTTTGCTGATCATGTTTCTCCTCCACGAGAAGGGCTGCTGCCCTGAGGAGAAGAAAAATCATACTATATTACTTTTGTAAACGGGGGACCTGTTCCTGCGTTTGGCTTGCTTGCAGCCGGTCTTCCACGAGGTCCCAGATGGTCTGCGACGCCGGCGACAGGGGCCGATCCTTAGATCGCAGGAGCGAATAGGGTGAGACAGCGAGATCGGGCGCTGCCGGCAGGGTCGCGATGCGGGCGTTCAAGCCGTCGGGTTTGGAAAAGAAGTTCGCCACAGCCTCGGACAAGGCCGCGATCGCATTGGATTGCGAGATGATCGCCAGGGTCATCAGGGTCGATGAGGTGCTGAAAACGCGGTGCGGCAAAGACAGACCCTTGCTCAGGATGTAGGTTTCGACCGTCCTGCGCAGCAGACCGCCCGGTGCCTGCAGCACCCAGTCATATTCCACACAATCGGCCAGCGACGTGCTGCCGGTGCGGATCAGCGGATGGTCCTGGCGTACGATCAGGCTCATCGGCTCGGGGCCGACCGGGCGGGCAGCGAAGCGCCCGTGATCGACATCGGGGGGAATGCGGCCGACAAAGAAGTCGAGCCGCTCGCTCAAGAGCAGCTCGGCCAGCTTGTCGCTGGTATCCACAAAGATATTGCTGGCGATATTGGGATGGGTGACGCGCGTTTGGCGCAGAACCGGCAAAACGAGATCGAGTGCGGGGCCGGTCACCGAACCGATGGACACGAAGCCGCTTTGGCCGGCTTCCATTTCGCCGATCTCGCGGTCCGCCGCGTCGAGATCCCTGAGGATCTTGCCAGCCCAATCCGCGAGCTTGAGGCCGAACGGTGTGAGCACCACGCCGCGCGGATGGCGCTGGTAAAGCTTGGCCCCGGTGATCGTGTCGAGCTCAGCCAGGAGGCGCGACGCGGCAGGTTGGGTCATGGCGAGCTTGGTCGCCGCGGCGCGGATCTGGCCGGTTTCATTGAGCACCGCGAGCAGGCGCAGATGGGTGAGCTTCAAGCCACGACGGATCAGGCGATCGCGGATGGAACCGGGGTTGGACGAGGATGCCGAATTGATCATGATTATACGATATACCAAAAGCGCTATATCGCACAGCATCATTCTGAATTGACCGGCATACCGATGCGCCACTACCCATGCCTCACACCGATTGGGAGATCGGGTGGAGACGTTCGCACGCTTGTACGCGGCATCGTCTGGTCTGCGTCAAACGGATCCCTGGGAGGACCACATGCGATTTTTGAAAGCCGCCCTCGCGGCAACCCTGCTCACCGCCACCGTGCTGAGCGGATCTGCCTTTGCGCAGGAAAAGGGCACCGTCGGCGTTCTGATGCCGACCAAGGCTTCGGCCCGTTGGATCGCCGATGGCGACAACATGGTCAAGCAGCTGCAGGAACGCGGCTACAAGACCGATCTGCAGTATGCCGAGGACGATATTCCGACGCAGATCAGCCAGCTGGAAAACATGGTGGCTGCCGGCGTGCAGACGCTGGTGATCGCGTCGATCGACGGCACCACGCTGACGGACGTGCTGGAACAGGCCCATAACAAGGGCATCAAGGTCATCGCCTATGACCGCCTGATCCGCAATTCGCCGAATGTCGATTACTACACCACCTTCGACAACCAGCAGGTCGGCGTGCTGCAGGCGCAGTCGATCGTTCAAGGCCTGAAGCTCGAGACCGAAGCCGGTCCGTTCAACATCGAGCTGTTCGGCGGCTCGCCGGACGACAACAACGCTTTCTTCTTCTACAACGGCGCCATGAGCGTGCTGCAGCCTTATATCGACCAGGGCAAGCTGGTGGTGGTGTCGGGCGAAACCGGCATGGAGAAGGTCGGCACGCTGCGCTGGGATCCGGCCGTTGCACAGGCGCGCATGGACAACCTGCTGTCGTCCTATTACGGCGACAAGACCGTGAATGCCGTGCTGTCGCCCTATGACGGCCTGTCGATCGGCATCATTTCGGCCCTGAGCGCCGTGGGTTACGGCCAGGGCGACAAGCCGATGCCGATCGTGTCCGGTCAGGACGCCGAAGTGCCGTCGGTCAAGTCGATCCAGAACGGCCAGCAGTATTCCACGATCTTCAAGGACACCCGCGAGCTCGCCAAGGTCACGGTCAACATGATCGACGCCGTTGGCCAAAAGAAGGAGCCTGAGGTCAACGACACCAAGACCTACGACAATGGCGAGAAGGTCGTTCCGTCCTACCTGTTGAAGCCGGTTCTGGTGACCAAGGACAACATCGCGCCGGTTCTGGTCGACAGCGGCTACTACACGGCCGACCAGATCAAGCCTTGATCCCTTGATCCGGCGGGGCGTTGAATGCGCCCCGCTCTTCATGCCGGGCGGCCGCTCAAGGCCGTCCACGATCCCTCACGCCTGCGGGAGCGCGCTTTGGCACCGATCCTCGAGATGCGCGGCATCACCAAGACGTTTCCCGGCGTTCGCGCCCTGGACAACGTCAACCTCACGGTTCAACAGGGCGAAATCCACGCCATCTGCGGTGAAAACGGCGCCGGCAAGTCGACGCTGATGAAGGTCCTGTCGGGCGTTTATCCGCACGGTTCCTATGAGGGCGACATCGTTTACGATGGAAAGGTTCAGGCCTTTCGCGGCATCCGCGACAGCGAACATGCCGGCATCATCATTATCCATCAGGAGCTGGCTTTGGTGCCGCTCCTGTCGATCGCCGAGAACATCTTCCTCGGCAACGAGATTTCGCGCTTCGGCGTGATCGATTGGCCGGAAGCCTTCCGCCGATCGGAAAAGCTTCTCGCCCAAGTCGGCCTGTCCGAACCGCCGACCACGCTCATCAAGGATATGGGCGTCGGCAAACAGCAGCTGGTGGAAATCGCCAAGGCGCTGTCGAAGAAGGTCCGTTTGCTGATCCTGGACGAGCCGACCGCCAGCCTGAACGAGCGCGACAGCCAGGCGCTGCTCGATCTTCTGCTTGCGTTCAAGGCCGAGGGCATGACCTCGATCATGATCAGCCACAAGCTGAACGAGATTTCGCGCGTGGCCGATTCCATCACCGTGCTGCGCGACGGTTCCACCGTGTCCACGCTCGATGCCAAGAACGGCGTCAGCGAAGACCGCATCATCCGCGACATGGTCGGCCGTCAGCTGGACGACCGTTATCCGCCGCGCCAGCCCAATATTGGCGAGGTGCTGTTCGAGGTGAAAGGCTGGAATGCCTATCACCACCTGAATACCCAGCGCCACATCGTAAAGGACGTGTCCTTCAACGTGCGCAAAGGCGAGATCGTCGGCATTGCCGGCCTGATGGGCGCCGGCCGTACCGAGCTTGCGATGAGCATCTTCGGCCGCTCCTACGGGCGCAACGTTTCGGGCAAGGCCTTCATGCACGGCAAGCCGGTGGATGTCTCAACGATCACCAAGGCGATTGATACGGGGCTGGCTTACGTCACCGAGGACCGCAAGCAATATGGCCTGCTGCTCGAAGACGATATCCGCCAGAACGTATCACTCGCCAACCTGCCGGAAATCGCCAAGAGCGGCGTGATCGACGCCGAGCGCGAACGCTCGGTTGCCGAAGATTATCGCAACAATCTGCGCATCCGCTCGTCGGACATCTTCCATAAGACGCTGAACCTGTCCGGCGGAAACCAGCAGAAGGTTGTGCTGTCGAAATGGCTGTTCTCGGATCCCGAACTGCTGATCCTCGATGAGCCGACGCGCGGCATCGATGTCGGCGCCAAGTTCGAGATCTATTCCATCATCGAGCGGCTCGCATCCGAGGGCAAAGGCATCCTGATGATCTCGTCGGAAATGCCGGAATTGCTGGGGATGTGCGACCGCATCTACGTCATGAACGAAGGCCGCTTCGTGGCCGAAATGGCGCGGGGAGAAGCGACGCAGGAAAGCATCATGCGCGCCATCATCCGCACCGCAGGAAGGAGCGCCGCATGAGCACGAATACAATGGACGCGCCTGTTGTGAAAGCAACGGAGACGAGGAGCCTCGACTACTTCAAGGACCATTTGCGCGAATACGGCATGCTCGTCGCGCTGGTGGCGATCATCCTGTTCTTTGCCGTTTATTCGGCCGTGACCGGCCGACCGACCTTCGTGTCGGCTTCGAACCTGACCAACCTGTTCCTGCAGAACAGCTACGTGATCATCATGGCCATCGGCATGCTGATGATCATCATCACCGGCCATATCGACCTGTCGGTCGGCTCGGTGGTGGGCTTCATCGGCGCGGTGGGCGCCGTGTTGATGGTGCTTTACGATCTGCCGGTGGCATTCGCTGTGCTGGTCTGCTTGTGCGTCGGTGCCGCGATCGGGGCCACGCAAGGCTACTTCGTCGCTTATCTGCGCATCCCGTCCTTTATCGTGACGCTGGCGGGCATGCTGGTGTTTCGCGGCTTGACCTTCATGACGCTCGGTTCGTCATCCTCGATCTCGCCGATCCCGCCCTCCTTGCGCGCTCTTTCCACCGGCACGATCCCCGATCTCGCACCGGTTCTCGGCCTTGCCAATTCCACGACGATGATCATCGCGGTCGTGCTGACCGTCGGCTTCCTCCTTTTCGCCTTCCGCAAGCGCTCGCGCCAGAATGCGCTCGGTACGGCGCACGAGCCGCAATCCTTCTTCTTCGGCCGCGTCGCCATTGTGGCCGCTGCGATCCTTTACATGGGCTATCTGCTGTCCACCAATCGCGGCCTGCCCAACGTCCTGATCTTGATGGCGCTGTTGATCGCGATCTATGCCTTCGTGACCAGCCGCACGACCGTCGGCCGTCGCGTTTATGCCGTTGGCGGCAACGAGAAGGCTGCGAAGCTTTCGGGTGTGAAGACCGAGCGCATCGTGTTCCTGGCCTTCGTCAATATGGGCGTTCTGGCCGCTATCGCCGGTCTGGTGTTCTTTGCCCGCGTCGGCAGCGCCACCGCCAAGAACGGCACGGGCCTCGAGCTCGACGTGATCGCAGCCTGCTTCATCGGCGGCGCATCGGCTTATGGCGGCGTCGGAAAGGTGACGGGCGCGGTGATCGGCGCCTTCATCATGGGCGCGCTGAACATGGGCATGCAGAGCGCCATGCAGCTCAGCATCGACTACCAGCAGCTGGTGAAGGGTCTCGTGCTACTCGCTGCTGTTTCCTTCGACGTTTACAACCGCAACAAGGCCTGAGGAGCGCACCGATGCTGCTGTCGCAGATCAAGAAGCCGGATGGCGCGCTCGCCGTGGTCGCGCGTGAAGGCAAGGAAGCCTATGAAGTCCGGGGCGCGCAGAGTGTTTATGCTCTGGCCCTGGATTGTGCCCGCAACGGCAAGAGCCTGGCCGCCCATATCGGCAGCCTCGGCTTTGGCGGTGCGGTCGACCTTGAACAGGCCTATGAAGAAAATCGGCTCCTGTCGCCGATCCATCATCCCGATCCCGCGCATCTTCATCTCACCGGCACCGGCCTGACGCATCTCGGCTCCGCTTCCACCCGCAATGCCATGCATGCGAAAGTATCGGGCGCGGAAGAGGTGCTAACAGACTCCATGAAGATGTTCCGCATGGGGCTGGAGAACGGCAAACCTGCCGGTGAGGGTGTCGGCGTTCAGCCGGAATGGTTCTACAAGGGCAATGGCGCCAGCCTCGTTGCACCGGGTGCCGACCTCCCCTCCCCCGCTTTCGCGGATGATGCCGGCGAAGAGCCGGAGCTGGCGGGCATCTATGTGATCGGCGATGACGGTACGCCGTTCCGGCTGGGCTTCGCTTTGTCGAACGAGTTTTCCGACCACGTCATGGAGCGGGTGAACTATCTTTACCTCGCCCATTCCAAGCTGCGTCCGGCCTCGTTCGGCCCGGAAATCCGCATTGGCGCCCTGCCGGAAGATGTGCGCGGTGTCTCGCGCATCCGTCGCGGTGGCGAGGTGATCTTCGAAAAGCCGTTCCTTTCGGGCGAAGCGAACATGTCGCATTCCATCGCCAATCTGGAACATCACCACTTCAAATATCGCGTGTTCCGCCAGCCGGGCGACGTGCATGTGCATATGTTCGGCACCGCGACGCTGTCTTTTGCCGACGGCATCCGCACGGCACCGGGCGACCAGTTCGAGATCGAGGCGGCCGAGTTCGGCCTGCCTTTGCGCAACGGTCTTGCGATCGACGGCTTCACGCCGGCCGCTTCGCGCGTTGCCGTTCAAACTCTTTGATTGCAGGGAAAGGAGCGTCTTCCATGGCGTTCACCAAGGCCACATGGCCGCGTAAACTCCGCTCGCAGGAGTGGTTTGGCGGGACGGGCCGCGACCAGATCTATCATCGCGGCTGGATGAAGAACCAGGGCTTCCCGCACGACCTGTTCGATGGCCGTCCGGTGATCGGCATCATGAACACATGGTCCGAGCTGACTCCGTGCAACGCGCATTTGAACGTGCTCGCGGAATCCGTGAAACGCGGCGTGTATGAAGCCGGCGGCTTTCCGGTAGAAGTTCCGGCCTTTTCGGCCAGTGAATCCGGGTTCCGCCCGACGGCCATGATGTTCCGCAATCTCGCGGCGATGTCGGTGGAAGAACAGATCCGCGGCCAGCCGATGGATGGCTGCGTCCTGCTGGTTGGCTGCGACAAAACCACGCCAAGCCTGCTGATGGCTGCCGCTTCCACCGACATGCCGTCGATCGTGGTGACCGGCGGGCCGATGCTGAACGGTTATTACAAGGGCGAGCGTGTCGGTTCGGGCACGCATCTGTGGCGTTTCTCCGAAGCCGTGAAGGCTGGCGAGATGACGGCCGAGGAGTTTTCCGAAGCCGAAGCCTCCATGTCGCGCTCGGCCGGCTCCTGCAACACGATGGGAACGGCCTCGACGATGGCATCGATGGCAGAAGCTTTGGGCATGGCTCTGTCCGGCAATGCCGCGATCCCCGCCGTCGACAGCCGCCGCCGCGTAATGGCGCAGATGTCCGGTCGGCGCATCGTGGATATGGTCAAGGACGACCTGAAGCCGTCCGACGTGTTGACGAAGGAAGCCTTCGAGAACGCCATCCGCACCAATGCGGCGATCGGCGGCTCGACCAATGCGGTGATCCACCTTCTGGCAATTGCCGGCCGCGTCGGCATCGACCTGACGCTAGAGGATTGGGACCGTTGCGGGCGCGACGTGCCGACCATCGTCAACCTGATGCCATCCGGCAAATATCTGATGGAAGAGTTCTTCTATGCCGGCGGTCTGCCCGTTGTCATCAAGCGCCTGGGCGAAGCCGGTCTGCTGCACAAGGACGCCCTCACCGTTTCGGGCGAAACGATGTGGGAGCAAGTCAAGGACGTCACCAACCACGACGAGGACGTCATTCGTCCGGCCGAAAAGGCGCTGACGCAGTCCGGCGGAATCGTGGTGCTCAAGGGCAATCTAGCGCCCAAGGGTGCCGTGCTGAAGCCGTCCGCGTCCTCGGCGCATCTGCTGACGCATCGCGGCCGCGCCGTGGTGTTCGAGGACATCGACGACTACAAGGCGAAGATCAACGACGAGGCGCTCGACATCGACGAGACCTGCGTCATGGTGATGAAGAACTGCGGGCCGAAGGGTTATCCGGGCATGGCCGAGGTCGGTAATATGGGCCTGCCGCCCAAGGTGCTTCGCAAGGGCATCACCGACATGGTGCGCATTTCCGATGCGCGCATGTCTGGCACCGCCTATGGCACCGTCGTGCTCCACACCTCCCCGGAAGCCGCTGCCGGCGGCCCTCTGGCGGTGGTGCAAACCGGCGATTTCATCGAGCTCGACGTACCGAACCGCCGGCTGCATCTCGACATTTCCGATGAGGAGCTGACGCGCCGTCTCGCTGCTTGGCAGCCCAAGCATGAGCAGTATGACTCCGGCTATGCCTGGCTGCATCAGCAGCATGTGCAGGGTGCGGATACTGGCGCCGATCTCGACTTCCTGCGGGGCAATCGTGGAAAGGCGGTCGGTCGTGACAGCCACTGATATTGCTATCGTCGGCGTCGGCAAGATCGCGCGGGATCAGCATATCCCGTCGATCACCAAAAACGACGCGTTTCGACTGGCTGCGACGGTCAGCCGGCATTCTGAGGTCGACGGCGTCGAGAACTTTGCGACGATCGAGGAATTGCTCGAGCAGCGGCCTGATATTCCGGCTGTCGCTCTGTGCATGCCGCCGCAGAACCGCTTCGATGCGGCTTGGACGGCGATCAAGGCCGGCCGTCATGTCCTGCTGGAAAAGCCGCCTGGTGCCACGATCGCCGAAGTTCAGGCGCTGGTAGAGGCTGCGCGTGACAAGGGCGTTGCGCTGTTTGCCACCTGGCATTCACGTTATGCCGCTGCCGTGCCTTCGGCCAAGGCCTGGTTGGCGGAGCGAAAGGTAGAATCCGCCCGCATCACCTGGAAGGAAGATGTGCGGCGCTGGCATCCCGGCCAGGAATGGATTTGGCAGCCGGGCGGACTGGGCGTGTTCGATCCCGGCATCAATGCGCTGTCGATCCTAACCGAAATTCTGCCGCAGCCGGTTCGCGTGACATCCGCCGAACTGGAGTTTCCGGAAGGACGCGACGCGCCGATTGGGGCGCAGCTGCAGTTTGCGGGGGCGAGCGGCGAGACGGTGTCCGCAGACTTCGACTGGCGCCAGACCGGACCGCAGACTTGGGACATCGACGTCCTGACAAACGACGGGACGCTGAAGCTGTCTTCCGGCGGTGCCGAGATGACGGTCGACCAGAAGGTTGTCATACAAGAAGCCGACAGCGAGTATGACGGCATCTATGCACGCTTTGCCACCGTGGTTGCAGAGCGCGCGATCGACGTAGACCTTGCCCCGCTTGTGCATGTTGCCGATGCATTCATGTTGGGTCGCCGCATTGCGGTTGACGCCTTCGACATGTAATTCGGAACAAACACGCAATCGACGCAGGATAAGGACCCAACCATGTCTGACAACTTCAAGCCGCGCGGCCGCCATCTGATTGCCGGCGAATGGGTGGAAGGATCGCAGAGCTTCCAGTCCGATCCGGTTAGCGGCGAGCCGCAGACTTTCGCGCTGGGGACAGCGGCCGATATCGACCGCGCCGCCAAGGCCGCAGAAGACGCGTTCTGGGTGTTCGGTTCGTCAAGCCGGGAAAACCGCGCTGCGTTCCTCGACGCGATTGCCGATGCGATCGAAGCTCGCGGCGCTGCCATCACCGCCATCGGCACGCGCGAAAGCGGCCTGCCCGCCGGGCGTTTGGAAGGCGAGCGCGGGCGTACGACCGGCCAGTTGCGTCTGTTCGCCAGCCATATCCGGGACGGCGCTTATCTCGACAAGCGGCACGATCTGGCAATGCCCGACCGCAAGCCGGCGCCGCGTCCCGAGATCAAGCTGGTGCAGCGGCCGATCGGCCCGGTCGGCGTGTTCGGCGCCTCGAACTTCCCCCTCGCCTTCTCGACAGCCGGCGGCGATACGGCATCCGCGCTCGCGGCAGGCTGCCCGGTTGTGGTGAAGGGGCATCCCGGCCATCCCGGGACGGCGGAGATCGTTGCCGAAGCCATTCTCGAGGCGATCGAGAAGACCGGCCAGCATCCCGGCACCTTTTCCCTCGTGCAATCCAACACCAACGAGGCCGGCGAAGCGCTGGTGCGCCATCCGCTGATCAAGGCCATCGGCTTTACCGGCTCGCTGGGCGGCGGGCGTGCCTTGTTCGACATTGCCAACAGCCGCGAAGAGCCGATCCCGTTCTTCGGCGAGCTTGGCTCGGTCAATCCGGTATTCGTGTTGCCGGAAGCGGCAAAGGCTCGCGGCGAAACGATCGCGCGGGACTGGGCCGCGTCGCTGACCATGGGCGTCGGCCAGTTCTGCACCAATCCCGGCATCATCGTCGTGCCGGATGCGATTGCCGAAGGGTTCGAGAGACACGCTGCCGAGGCACTCGGCGCCGTCCAGGCGCAGCCGATGCTGTCCAAGGGTATCGCCGACGCGTTCCGCCGGGGTTCGGCGCGGATTGCCGGCAGCAATGCCGTGCGCCAGGCCCATGCCGCCGACGGCAATGGCCGCGAAGCCGCCCCTGCCCTTTTCGTGACGGATGGCGACACGTTCCTCGACAATCCCGAACTCGGCGAGGAAGTCTTTGGCCCGCTCGGCATCATGGTGCGCGCGGCCGGTCCCGAGCAGATGCTGGCAATCGCACACGGCCTGCGCGGCCAGCTCACGACAACGCTTCAACTCGATAGCGGCGACACCGATCTCGCAAAGCAGCTCGTGCCGGTGCTGGAGCGCAAGTCCGGCCGCATCCTCGCAAACGGATATCCCACCGGCGTGGAAGTGGCGGATGCGATGATGCATGGCGGCCCCTACCCTGCCAGCACCAATGTTTCGACGACATCGGTCGGCACACTGGCGATCCGGCGCTTCCTACGCCCGGTCGCCTACCAGAACCTGCCGGCCGACCTTCTGCCGCAAGATCTGGCATGATGCCGATGTCCCCGAGCAATGCGGAGCGCATTGACTGGATCGCCGTCGATTGGGGTACGAGCAATCTGCGCGCTTGGGGCATGGTGGATGATCGCGCGGTGGCAACGGTCACCGCGCCGACCGGAATGGGCGGGCTTGAGCGGCATCAGTTCGAGCCTGCCCTGCTTGCGGCTATCGAGCCATGGCTGTCCGCCGATCGCACGATCGAGGTCGTCGCCTGCGGCATGGTTGGCGCGCGGCAAGGCTGGCAGGAGGTGCCGTATGTCTCGGTGCCGACTGAGCCGATCGTGGCTTCGGCCATGCAGCAGGTCGCGACATCGGACTCGCGTATAAGCGTCAGCATCATTCACGGGCTGAGCCAGACTGAACCCGCCGATGTTATGCGCGGCGAGGAAACGCAGATCGCCGGCCTGCTTGCTCAGGAGCCTGATTTCACCGGCGTGGCTTGTCTGCCGGGAACGCATTCCAAATGGGCCCGGATCGAAGCCGGCCGCGTCGTCAGCTTTCGTACCTTCATGACCGGCGAGCTGTTTGCGCTGTTGGCGAAGCAGTCAGTACTGCGGCATTCGATGGCCGGGAGTGACAAGCTTCATGACGCGGTGTTCGATGATGCCGTGCGCGTCGTGGCCGAACGTCCTGCGGATCTGTCCTCCCTGCTGTTCGGCATCCGCGCCGCCGGTCTTGTCGGCGGCCCAAACAATCTGGATGCACGCTCCCGGCTATCTGGCCTGCTGATCGGCACCGAGCTGGTTGCCATGCAACAGGGATGGTCTGGCGGCGAAGTCGTTCTGATCGGTGCTGACCAGCTTGCCGACCGCTATTCGCGCGGTTTACAGGCGCTCGGAGGCACGGCCCGCATTGTCGATGCGCAGACTTGTACGCTCGCGGGCCTGGTTGCGTCCCGAAACCGACTGCTGGAGGCACGATGACCCTGCCCTTGATCGCGATTTTGCGTGGGCTCACGCCTGATAATGCCGAGGCCGTAGGCCACGCCTTGATCGACGCTGGTATTACGCGCATCGAAGTGCCGTTGAACTCGCCGGATGTTTTGGCGAGCATCACGGCCATGAGCCGCGCCTACGGGGATGTGGCTGAGATCGGCGCCGGCACGGTTTTGACGACTGACGAGGTCGATGCGGTTCGCCAAGCCGGCGCGACTTTCATCGTTTCGCCCAACTGCAACCCGGATGTCATCCGCTACAGCAAGCAACGCGGCTTGGGCTCTTATCCCGGCGTTTTCACGGCAACCGAATGTTTCGCGGCGCTGGCTGCCGGTGCAGATGCCCTGAAAATCTTCCCTGCGAGCCTCATGGGTCCAGAAGCACTCAAGGCTTTGCGCGCTGTGCTTCCTTTCGAGACACAGATCTATCCCGTCGGTGGCGTCGGACCGGATGATTTCGCGGTGTGGCGCGCGGCCGGTGCAAACGGTTTCGGCTTGGGATCGTCGCTGTTCAAGCCGGATTGGTCAGCTGACCGCGTCGGCGAAGAGGCAAAACGCAGTGTCGCCGCGTGGATGGCCGGGAAGTAAGCATGATTCAGGCGGAGCTTTACGACGATCGCGCTTGCCTGCTTGGTGAAGGGCCGCTCTGGCACCCTGAGCGTAAGCAGCTGTTTTGGTTCGACATTCTGAACCACAAGCTGCTTTCGCGCGACGGTGACGAACCGCTTGAATGGCAGTTCGATCGCACAGTCTCGGCGGCCGGATGGATCGATCGCGACACGCTGTTGGTCGCGGCGGCCGACGCCTTGCTCCGCTTCGATCTCGTGAGCGGGCACTATGAGCCAATCGTTGAGCTGGAGAACGATCAGCCCGACAACCGATCAAACGATGGCGGCACTGATCCGTGGGGCGGCTTTTGGATCGGCACGATGGGCCGCAAAGGCCAGCACAAACGCGGGTCGATCTATCGCTACTATCGCGGCCAACTTAGGCGGCTCGTGCCTGATGTAACCATTACGAACGCGATTTCCTTCGCGCCTGATGGAAGCTACGCGTTTTTCGCCGATACACGTGAGCAGTTCGTGTGGAAGCAGGTGCTTGATGAGCACGGTTGGCCGAAGGGCGAGCCGTCCGTATTCCTGGATCTGCGTGCTGAAGACCTTAATCCGGACGGTGCTGCCGTGGATGCCGAAGGGCGTTTGTGGGTGGCGCAATGGGGTGCAAGCCGGGTTGCCTGCTATGACCAGGGCGGAACGCTAACCGAAGTCGTGACCGCGCCGGCGTCACAAACCTCTTGCCCAGCCTTCGGCGGGGCGGATTTGTCGACGCTGTTTATGACGACTGCGAGGGAAAATCTTGCTCCCGAAGCGCTGGCAAACGAGGGGCTCGCCGGCTCCGTCTTCAAAGCAGAGCTTGGCATCCGGGGACAGGCCGCGCATCGCGTCGTCGTATAGACGCAGTTCGACTATGAAGCCGAAAACAGGTGATGACGGCAGCGATCAGGCTGCCTTTTTACCACCATCGAACGGCACTTCAATATCGACGGCTAGCGTCGAAACCGATGCGCCTCGTTCCATCTTCACGCTGACCTTATCGCCATCCACCTGCATGTGCTTGGCGATGACGGCCATGATCTCGTCGCGCAGCGTTTTCAGAAGATCGGAATCGCCGTTCGCGACACGCTCATGCGCAAGGAGCACCTGCAGGCGCTCGCGCGCGGCGGGCGCGGAGGCTGGACGGGAGAAAAAACGCTTGAAGTTCATGCCGCCTTCCTTCCGAAGATTTTGCCAAAGAAACCGCGCTTGTCGCCAGGCACGGTGACGGGAATGGTCTCGCCCTTCAACCGGCGTGCGGCATCGAAATAGGCGACGGCCGGCGCGCTCTTGTTGTCGGCAAGCGTGACCGGAGCGCCGACGTTCGAAGCGCGCAGAACGTCCATACTTTCAGGAATGATGCCGAGGAGCGGGATCGACAGTATTTCGAGAACATCCTCGACCTTCAGCATATCGCCGCGCTCTGCGCGAGCTGGATCGAACCGAGTAAGGAGCAGATGCTTTTCCATCCGTTCGCCCTGCTCCGCCTTCAAGGTCTTGGAATCGAGCAGACCGATGATGCGATCAGAATCGCGGACCGAAGAGACTTCCGGATTGGTCACGACGATGGCGACGTCGGCATGGCGCATGGCCAAGGTCGCGCCACGCTCGATACCGGCCGGGCTGTCGCAGATGACCCAGTCAAAGGCTTTGCGCAAAGCGGTGATGACCTTCTCGACACCTTCTGGCGTCAGATTATCCTTGTCGCGGGTCTGTGAGGCCGGAAGGAGATAAAGCGTTTCCAAGCGCTTGTCGCGGATCAGCGCCTGAGCAAGCTTGGCTTCGCCCTGGATAACGTTGACCAGATCGTAAACCACGCGGCGCTCGGCGCCCATGACGAGATCGAGATTGCGCAGGCCGACGTCGAAGTCCACGACCACGACCTTGTCGCCGTTCTGCGCCAAAGCAGCACCGAGTGCGGCGCTCGACGTCGTCTTGCCAACGCCGCCCTTGCCCGATGTGACTACAATAACTTTGCCCATCGTTGTCTCCTGTGTTTCGTTTGCCCGCTTTCGCGTCAGCTTAGAGTTTCCGCGACGATTGCCTCGCCTTCGAGCCAAATCTGTACGGCTTGGCCACGCAGTTCCGACTCCATGTCTTCCGCCGTCTTGTAGAAGCCGTCGATGGCAATCAGTTCTGCCTCAAGTTTGCGGCAAAAAATGCGGGCCGAAGCATTGCCCATCGTTCCGGCAAGCGCCCTCCCCCGCAAAGCGCCATAGATATGGATCGAACCGCCCGCGATGATTTCCGCGCCGGACGCGACAGAGCCGACCACGGTGACGTCGCCGTCCGGAAACACCAGCGACTGTCCGGACCGTACTGGTTCGGTGACGGTAAGCGACGGCATGGCCGTTGCAAAGTGGTTATGCGACGGCTCGCGTTCATAGGCAGGTTGAGGCTGGCTCGTCTGAGATGTTTCGCCGGAAGCACTTTGCGCGGGTGGCTCGAAGTCGGACGCCGCGCGACCATCGGTCAAGGCAGGCGGTAGATCGGGCGCCAGCATCGACGCGCGGGCATTTTCGAGGCCCATGATGCGAACGTTGCGCGCCGTAAGCTGGTCGATCATCGTCCGCAACTGCGCCCGATCGACATCCAGGTTCTGAACATCAAGCACGATAGGACGACGCAGGAAGAATCCAGCCGAACGAGCGGCGAGATCATCGAGGCGCGCTAGCCAATCTTCGAAGGGCAGCTCAGGCGTGAGAACAAGGGCCAGGAAGGAACGTCCCTTCAGCCGGATCGCCTTGGACTCACTTACTACGTCAGTCATTTTCTACAGTTCCGTTGCTGGCGGCTGCCACGAGCATGGTTAACCAGTGGTTAGCAGGCGAAGCTTGCAGGAGGATGGATACGTTAATTCCTGCTGGGTTCATGGTCGGATGAGGTTGCGGCGCATCTTGCTGCCGAGCGTTTGGGACTGAGCCAGACTACGCAGGAGCAGGTCGCTGACCTGAAGATCTTCGATCATCGGTACGTGCTCTGTCGGTTCGATTGCCTGTTGATCCGAAGACCTAGCAGTGCCGATCAGCTCGGTTCCGTTCCTGCGCAAAGCCATGATCATGGGCGCTGGCGTGAAATGTCCCGTCTTAGCCCTGCGGCTCAGCGTGCGGAGATATCCGCCGGGATTTCCGATCTGCTCAGAGCGCTGGTAGATGGCGCCGAGTGTGATCGCCGCCTGATGCTCGCCGAGGCTGCCACAGGCATCCTGCCAGGTGGTTGGCGTGATCTGGAGCATGGATCGGACCACGGTTATTGCGGCGGAGAATTCACGCCACTCCCGGATCTCGCCACCTTGAGCTAAGCCCCGCAGGTTCGAGCAAGCGTCTAGAACGACGGTAAGCGGCAGAACCGGTTTGCTGGGGTTCTTGGGGCGAGGGCTGGTCCGGGGTTCAAGCGAAGCTTCAATCCTCTTCCGAAAATCGATCTTTGATTCAGATTGGGAGTCTGGGTTTGACTCTTGTTTGTGAGTCTCAGATCGCGACTCATTGCGGCTCAAGTCAGCGGCATTGATGAAGGAATTCAGCGCATTAGTGATTTCGAGGCGCAATGCATCAAGATCTGCGTTGATCGTCTTGAGGACTGGCTTAGTTGTTTTACGGGGTAGGCGGGCAATGATCTCGCGGTACCGCTCTTCCATGTCATCCCAATCATGCGGAATGTTGGCATCGCGGCCGCTCTCAAGGAGCTTGACGATGTCGCGCCGGCAGATCGTCAGTCGTTCACGGAGGACTTTCAGTACCTGACGTTCGGCGACAATCGCTTCTGCCATGCGGCGGAACTCTTCAGCGCGGGTGAGCAGAGGGGCAAGGTCGAAGCCATAGGCCTGCACAACAGAGCCACCCTCGCCTTTGCGGGCGAAGCGTTTGCCGTTGGGGCTGTCGCGGCGAAGGATCAAGCCGCAGTCGAGCAGGATGGCGATGTGGCGGCGCAGCGTTGCAAGTGACATTCCGTTGGCCCGCCCACAAAGCTGCTCGTTGGAAGGCCAGACGATTGTGCCGGTTTTCGCGCTTAGCGTTGCTTCTGGATAGAACGACAACAGCGCGTTCAGGATGGCGAGGGCGCGATCGGTCGCGCCGAGACGCTCACGCGCTTCGCGCACGTGCTGGAATACCTGCCACTTGGATATGTCTTTCGACGGGATGTCTTTGCTTGCGACCTGTCTCGCCAACAAGGCAAGCGTCATTGGCCGCCGCCCAAAGGGCGTCGATACAATAGTCTCTCGCATGTCATCGCCACAAAGCTTTGGGCAAAGCGAAATATGCCGCCAAGTGCGGGTTTCGGATTTGACAGCCGAATCGGAGAGGGCTATTGTTTCTTTGCTACAAGAGAACAAGGCTCTCAGGTTGGTTCGCCGCTTGGGGGCCTTTTCTTTTTGCCGGGCCTCGTTCTCCTTTCTCTCTGCTCAAGCCGATCATGCGGACCGGCGACGCCTAAGAACCTTGGCAGCTGCCAAGGTATTCGATCACGCTTCTTTCTCTGCGTAGTAGCGCTCCACCAAGCTCGGAAGCTCGGACTGTAGGAAATCTGAGAAGGCCACAGCTTCTTTCGCGTCGATCGTCAGCTTGATCTCGCGTCGGGCAAACTGTGCTCGGCCAAGGGTCTTGCCTGTGCTGTTCCTTAAAGCGACGTCATGCGGCTCTGCCTTCGGCTTGTCGGTCGCAGCAGCCAGAGCGAGGACGAACCGACGATCGGAATCATGAACCTTGGCAGCTGCCAAGGTTTCGCGCACCCGATCAAGCGCGGTCTCGCCGGCAAAAGCTTTAGCGAAGGAAGCCCAGCGGGTCCGTCCCGCCTTCGGCGCTCGGCCAATGCTCTGAATGATGTCTTCGGGCACGGCGCGGCACACTGCGCGGTAACGCGCAAGCTCCGGATCGTCGATCGAAAGGGCGGAACGGATGTCCCTCGCCTTGACCCCGGCCGCATCCATGCGCGCGGCAAACAGTGCCTTTTCGATCCAGCTCAGATCCTGCCGAGCTGCATTCTCGATACCTTGCGCAATCGCCAACTCGCGATCATCGAACTGAGCCACCGTCGCCTTGACATTCAGTCCGAGCTCGCGTGCCGCACGAAGACGCCGATGGCCATAGATGACCTGATAGCGGTCTGCGACATCAGGACTGGGGCGAACCAAGATCGGAACGATCTGGCCTTCGCTCGCGATCAACGCTTTGAAGGCTTCGAAGGATGTTTGATCATCATCCGGCAGACGGTCGGGGAAAGGCGAGGAGTCGATGACGGCAGGATCGAGCTCGCGTCCTGTGCCCGCCTCAACCAGTGCCTTCAGTTCATCACGCTCCGCGCGCAACTCAGCGATCGAACGTTGGGTGGCGCCGACAACGCCGGCGCCGACGCGGGCGAGGGGCGCAGCAGGTTCGCGTACTGCCGGCTCCTTTTCAGGAGCCGCGCCGACGGGCGCCGTGTAGGCGGCGAAGCTTGCGAGGATGGACTTCTTGCCGGGTGCCTTGCTCATGTGCGGTTCCAGCTTCGTTCAACGAGATCAACGATCCGACCATTTACGGCATCGATGGATTCGCGGGCCCGCCGAACGGTCCCGGCACCAATGTTGCCGGACTCCAGCTCGTATAGCGTGCGCTTGGCCAAGCCTGCGGTTTCTACTGCGCTGCTCTCAACGGCCGTCGGTGTCAGGACATCTTCGCCGAACAGGCTGCGCAGCATGCCCACGACATGAACCTGCGACTGATCGTTCGGGTCGTGCCGTGTAATAAGATAACGCAGGAAGTCCTGCTGCATGGTGGCACCGGCATCGCGGATCACAGCGATCAGGTCGCCCATCATGAGTAGGAACTGGCTCATCGACATGACATCCAGCATCGCGGGATGAACCGTGATGATCAGGCCGGTGGCAGCATAGATCGCGCCAAGGGTCAGGAAGCCGAGCGAGGGTGGCGTGTCCAGGAGGATGATGTCGTAATTATCCTCGACCTCGCTGATTGCAATGCGCAGACGCTCGAAGAAGATTTCCTGCGAGCCGGTGCGCCGGTCGGCCAGGGCCCGCGGCGTCTCGTGCTCATATTCCATGACTTCGATATTGCCGGGAATGAGATCGACGCCGGAGAAATAGGTCTTGCGGATGATCTCCTTCATCGGCCGGCGATCTTCGTCATAGCGCAGGGCGCCATAGATCGTCTCGTTCTCGCCGACATCGAGCTCCGGTTGCGCGCCGAACATGGCGGAAAGCGAGGCCTGCGGATCGAGGTCGATCGCCAGCACGCGGTAACCGTGCAGTGCCAAGTAGTGCGCGAGGTGCGCACTCGTCGTCGTCTTCGCGCTGCCGCCCTTGAAGTTGGCGATGGCCAAGATCTGGACGTGCTCGCCCTCTTGCCTGCGCGGCAGATAGCGCCGCAGATCGGACGGACGCATGTCCGCGAACATCTCACGCAGTTCGTTGATCTGGGCGAGCGTATAGGCGCGGTGGTTATTCTCTAGCCGGGCAGGGGTCGGGCCCTTGCCTTCGATAGACATTGTGCGCAACGTCGACTCAGGGATCGTGGTAAGCTTCGACACTTCGTTCGTCAGGAAGTAGCGCAGCTGCTTCTCGGCATTCGGGGGATACATTTGCTCGCGACGCGCCTGAAGCTCGCCCGACAGCATCCGCGCATGACGCGTGATTTTGTCGCCGGGATCTTCCGCCGCTGCAATCGTTGCCTGTTTCGACATTGTCGCTGTCGTACCCCTTTGACGGCCAATGGCCGCTTTAATGCCCTTCTCCCGTCAAGCTTAGCGCATGATTCCGGCCGGTGGTCCAGCGGTTTAAGGTTAACGGATCGCTAAGAGGGGATGCGCCGGGTGGTCTATGACCAGCGGTGCAAGCGAAAAACCTAGACAGAGCAAAGCGTTAGCAGAGAGGCGGCTGCGCCTCGCCCTGCCTTCCTATGATCGATCCCGACCACCGAATAGGTGACTTGTTCTTGGGCGCTGCCTCAAACAAGGCATGATGTCGAGTGCAAGGACAAGAAAACTCGAATCGCAAGACTGCTCTTTCCACAGGAAACAACGCGATCTTTGATGAGCCTTCACGACTGACAGGCGGGTAGGGGAGGGCAGTCTGGGCTTTGATCTGTTAGCCGGGTGGGGCTTTGTTCCTGCTCTATCCTTGAGAGAGCGTCTTCGTGCGTCTAAGGGTTGGCCGACATCTCGAGAAGCTTTTTGACGATGAACAAAAGAACCTTGCTCGTGCTGCTTGTCTTGGTCGCTCTGGCCGGCGGTGGAGCCACTTACTGGCGCAGCCACCAGGTGCAAGATCCTTCGCTTGTGCTCAGCGGAAATGTCGACATCCGGGAAGTGACCTTGTCCTTCCGCGTACCGGGCCGGGTGGCCGAGGTGGTCGTGGATGAAGGCGATCGCGTCGAGGCTGGGGCGGTCATTGCGCGTGTTGATCCCGAGCCGCTGCAAGCCGTACTCAACCAGGCGCAGGGATCGCTGGCTGCGGCGCAAGCCAGTCTTGCTCTTCTTCAGGCAGGTAGTCGCGCTGAGGATATCGCACGGCTGAAAGCGCAAACGGAGGGCGCGCGGGCTGCCGTGGTGAACGCGCAAACGACCTTCGAGCGCCAGCAAGCGCTTCTGACCTCCAGAACGAGCCCGCCACAGGCCCTGGACAATGCGCGGGCCGCGCTCGACCAAGCCAAGGCTGAGGAAGAAGCCGCGCAACAAGCTTTGCTCGCTGCCGAAAAGGGCGCGCGTCCAGAAGAGATCGCGCAAGCACAGGCACAGGTGGAAACCGCTTCGGCCCAGCAGAAAGCGGCCGAAATCCAGTTGGCCGACGCGACCTTGCATGCGCCGAGCAGCGGCACGGTTCTGACGCGCGCGGTGGAGCCTGGCGCCATGGTTGCGGCTGGGACCGGCGTTGTGACGCTGTCGATCGACCGCCCGACGCGCATTCGCGCTTACGTCCAGGAGCCGGATCTTGGCCGGCTGGCTGCGGGCACCAAGGTGCTGGTCTACACCGATGCCCGACCCGGTAATCCGTATGCCGGAACGGTCGGTTTTGTGTCGCCGCGTGCGGAGTTTACGCCCAAGCAGGTGGAAACGCAGGATCTACGCACTGCGCTGGTTTATCGTTTGCGGATTACCGTGGATGATGCCGACAACGTGCTACGGCAGGGCATGCCGGTCACTGTGCGTCTGGCTGACGAGGCGCGCTGAGCTGCGATGGACGCCTCCGCTGCCGTTCGCATCAAGGGTTTGACGCATCGCTATCCCGAACAGAAACGGGATGAGCAGGCGCTTGCCGATGTTGATCTGACGGTGCGGCCGGGCATCATCACCGGTCTTGCCGGGCCAGACGGTGCGGGCAAAACCACGCTGATGCGCGTGATGGCCGGCTTATTGAAGGCGACAAAGGGCGAGATCGAGGTGGTGGGCCTCGATCCCGTGCGCCAAGCGGACGCGCTGCATTTGCGGGTCGGCTACATGCCGCAGAAGTTCGGCCTGTACGAGGATCTCACCGTCATGGAGAACCTCGTGCTTTATGCCGATCTGCGCGGGGTCGGCGCTGAGGAACGCAAGGCGCAGTTCGAGCGGCTGCTCGATTTCACCGATCTGCACCGCTTCACCAAACGTCTTGCCGGCAAGCTGTCGGGCGGCATGAAGCAGAAGCTTGGACTGGCCTGCACACTGATCGGGACGCCCGAACTGCTGCTTCTCGATGAGCCGGGCGTGGGCGTCGATCCTATTTCGCGCCGAGATCTGTGGCGCATGGTTCAGAGCCTGGCGCAAGGCGGCATGGCTGTGGTCTGGGCAACGGCCTATCTCGATGAAGCCGAGCTTTGCGACGATCTCTGCCTGATGAACGAAGGCAGGGTCATCTTTTCCGGCGCGCCGCGCGAGCAGAAGGAGCGCATGCAGGGGCGCTGCATTCAGGTTCGCGACATCGCCGGCAACCGCCGTCACTTTCTGCGGCATGCGCTGGGCAGTCCCAGCGTGGTCGATGGCGTCATCCAGGGCGAAAGCGTTCGGCTGGTGCTGAAGGAGGGTCTTTCGGAGCCTGATCCTGGGGTTCTTGAAGGCGAGCCGACTGCGCGCGTGGTCACGGTTGAACCGCGCCTGGAAGATGCTTTCATTGACCTCGTCGGTGGTGGGCCGGATGGTCATTCCGTGCTTGCCGATACGATGCCGTTGGTTGACCTGCCATCCGGCGTGGACCCGCAGGCAGTTATCCGGGCGCATGAGCTCACGCGCACTTTCGGCGATTTCACTGCAACCGATCACGTCACCTTCGATGTCAAAAAGGGTGAGATCTTCGGCCTTCTCGGACCGAACGGCGCCGGAAAATCCACGACCTTCCGCATGATGTGCGGGCTTCTGACGCCGACATCGGGCGATGCTGAGGTGATGGGCATCGACTTCAAGCGCAGCGCCAGCGAAGCCCGCCAGAAGCTCGGCTACATGGCCCAAAAGTTTTCGCTCTACGGCAATCTGAGCGTTGAGCGAAACCTCATTTTCTTCTCCGGCATCTATGGGCTGAAGGGGAGGGCGCAAGCCGACAAGGTTGCGCAGATGATGGATAGCTTCGACCTCACGCGCTATCGCCGCACCAATGCCGGGGAACTGCCGCTCGGCTTCAAGCAGCGCCTGTCGCTCGCTTGCGCGCTGATGCACGAGCCGCCGCTGATCTTTCTGGACGAGCCCACATCCGGCGTCGATCCGGTGACCCGCCGCGAGTTCTGGGTGCACATCAACGCGCTCGTGGACAAGGGTGTGACGGTGATGGTCACGACCCACTTCATGGACGAGGCCGAATATTGCGATCGCATCGCCCTGATCTATCGCGGCCGGATGATCGCCGCCGGCCCGCCGGATCAGCTGAAAAAGGCGGTTGCCAGCGAAGATCTGCCGGACCCAACCTTTGAGGATGCCTTCATCGGGCTGATCCAGCGCGACGACCAGGCGCGCGAAGTGGCTGAAAAGGACAAGGCCGCGTGAGCCTCGCTCATCCCCCTGTTGCCGGTTTTTCCTGGCGCCGGTTGCGTGCGCTGTGCGTGAAAGAAACGCGGCAGATCCTGCGCGATCCGAGCAGCTTGCTGATTGCCGTGATCTTGCCGGTAATGCTGCTTTTCATCTTCGGCTTCGGCATTTCGCTCGACACAAACCGTCTGCGCATCGGCGTTGTGATGGAAGATCACGGCGTGGAAGCGGTGCGGTTTGCCGCCGCCGCTGCCGGTTCGCCTTATATCGATCTGGTCTTTGCCAACAGCTATGACGAGATGGAAGACAGCCTTGTGCGCGGCAAGGTGCGAGGGATCATCGTCATTCCGCAGGATTTCACGGCCAAGGTCATGGAAGGCAGCGGAGATGCGGCGATCCAGGTTCTCGCCGATGGTGCCGAGCCGAACACCGCCAACTTCGTGGGCAGCTACGCGCAGGGCCTTTTCGGCAACTGGTTGGCCGCTCGTGCTGATGCCTATGGCGCCGAGTTTCACGAGCCGATCGCGGTTGAACCGCGCTACTGGTTCAACCCCACCACGGTCAGCCGCAATTATCTTATCCCCGGTTCAATCTCCGTCGTGATGACCATCATCGGCGCGCTTCTGACCTCGCTCGTGGTGGCTCGCGAGTGGGAGCGCGGCACGATGGAAGCGCTGCTTGCCACGCCCATCAGCCGCACCGAATTGCTGCTGTCGAAAAGCCTGCCCTATTATGGGCTGGCGCTGATCGCGATGGCGATCTGTGTGCTGATCGCGATCTTCATCATGAACGTGCCGTTTCGCGGCTCTGTGCTGATGCTGCTGTTGTCTACCAGCCTGTTTCTGGGCAGTGCACTGGGGCTCGGGCTGCTGCTTTCGACGGTGACGCGAAACCAGTTCAACGCCGCGCAAGGGGCGTTGAACGCAGCGTTCCTGCCGGCAGCACTTTTGTCTGGTTTGATCTTCGAGATCGCGTCCATGCCAGCTTTCGTGCAGGCGGTGACGCTGTTCGTGCCGGCGCGGTATTTCGTGAAAATCATGCAGACGCTGTTTCAAGCCGGCGACATTCCGTCGATCGTGGTGCCGAACCTTTTGTTCCTGCTGTTATCTGCCATCTTCTGGCTCGGTCTGACCGCATGGAAGACCCGCCGTCGGCTGGACGGATAAACCCATGTGGAACCGCATCGTCGCTTTGATCGCCAAGGAACTGCAGCAGCTGTTTTCGACGCGGCGCAACATCATGCTGCTGTTGACGCCGCTGGTGCTGCAGCTTGCAATCTTCCCCTTCGCCACCACGCTGGAATTGCGCAACGCCACGCTTTCCATCCTCAACGAGGATAGTGGCGCGGCTTCCGTGGAACTGGTTCAGCGTATGGCGGCGGCGTCGGCCTTCACTGAGGTGCTGTCGCTCTACAGCGAAGAGGATCTAGAGAGGGTGATTGATCGGCAGGATGCGCTGCTCGCCATCCGCATTCCGCCGGATTTCTCGCGAAAAGTGCTTGCCGGCGAACCGGTCAGCCTTCAGGCGGTGATCGACGGACGGCGCTCTAATTCGGCGCAGATCGCCTATTCCTATATCCAGCAGATAACCAACGACTTTGCCGAAGAGCGGACGGGTCAGGTGGCACCGGCGAAGCTCATCGTGCGCAACCTCTACAATCCCAATCTCGATTATCGCTGGTTTGTTCTGCCGAGCCTGGTTGCAATCATTGCCACTGTCGGCTGTCTTCTGGTCACGTCGCTGTCGCTGGCGCGCGAACGGGAGGAGGGGACCTTCGATCAGTTGCTGGTGACGCCGCTGACGCCGGCTTACATCATGCTGGGCAAGGCGGTACCGGGCATTCTGGTTGCCATGGCACAAGGCGGCATCATCTCGCTGGCGGCCGTGTGGCTTTACGGCGTGCCGTTCACCGGCACCGTGTGGCTGCTGATGCTGGCGACCTTCGCTTATGCGCTGGCGCTTTCCGGCGTCGGCTTGCTGTTGTCGGCTATTTCAAACAGCCAGCAGCAGGCCTTTCTCGGCGTGTTCTGCTTCATGGTGCCGTCCGTCGTTCTGTCGGGCTATCTTGCGCCGGTCGAAAACATGCCGACTGTCTTGCGCTGGATCAGCGCGATCAATCCGCTGACCCATTTCATCGAAATGGCAAAGGGCATTTTCCTGAAAAGCTATGGCCTTGCGGAAACGCAGACCTCGCTGCTTGCGCTGTTCGGCATTGCAGTCGTCACGCTGTTGGTCGCGCATTGGGTGTTCTGGAAACAAACCAAGTCGTGAGCTGAGGCGCCCTTATCGCGAGCGATAAACGGTCGGCCAATCGCCTGGTTGGCTACCGCCGCAGGCCATCTGGTAGCTGCCACCGGTGAGTGTGAATTGCGCGCCGTCCCACACCCATTCCGCGCTCAGGCCGCAATCGCCCAAGCCGCGACCGCGTCCGCTCATCGACAAAGTCCCGGTATCGGGATCGAAGCCGGGCTCGGTCAGCGCCACGGTGTCGAAATCGTTTTCGCGGATAGGCAAACTCGGGCGGAAGATTTCGGCCGGCTTGCCCTCATCGCGGGGCACGATCGCGACCAGCGATGATCCCTGGTAAGCGCCCATATTGCAGGCGATGAACGCAAGTCCGTGTGTATCATCCAGCGCCACCGCTTCCGAGCTGTCGATGTCTGAGGGCATATCTGCGCTGCAGTCTTCGCTGGTGAAGACGGCGGCAAGATCCTTGCGGGCGCGGGCCAGCAAGGCAGCGTCTTCGCCGGCTTTCAGCGGCGCACCCGGCTTGTATTTCGGAGCTTCGGGAAGCTCGGGAGCAGGCGGCACGGCGGACGCGGGTGCTTTGCCCTTGCGGATCAAGGCTGTCACACCCCCGATCCGCCCTTGCCGATCATCCATGCGCAGCAGTGCTGCGACGAAACCTTCGAGCGGAACCGATGCTTCCGGATTGTTTGTCTGCAGCGTGGATGCATCGCGAAGCTGGGCAATCAGGGTTGCGATCGCTTCGTCTCCCGTCAGCGACAGGGTCGTGAACCCATCTTCGCGCTGGATCTCCCAGGCATTGTCAGCGAGGGTCAAAGGCGCGCCATCGACCTTCAGGTCCTTGGGTTCGGCTGCGAAGGGGAGGCTTAACGTGACGATGGCTTTGGCGTCCGGTCCAGCGTCACGCGCGACGTTGAGGTCAGGACTTTCGGCGCTGCCATCATCGCCGAAGCCACGGGCTTGGCAGGCGAGACCGTTGTCGCAAGCCACGAACCAGGATTTGTAGCTGTCATAACTCGGCTCGGCCTCCCTCGCGAGGGAAGGCGAGGTCAGCGCTACCACCAGCGCCGTTGATGCGAGCAGTGATTTCAGCATGGCGTGTGTCCCATCCCCTCGGAATTGGGAGCACGATTATCCTGAACCCGTTCAAACGAGAAGAGGCTGTGAAAGGGGAGGGCGGCCGGAGAGCCGCCGTCCTTGTCGCTGTTCCTACTCGGGCTTGCCGTAGCCGCCGCCGGTGGGCGTCACGATGATGAAGGCATCGCCGGCTTCGAGCTTCGCCTGATCGCAGCCACCGAGTTCCTGCACCTGACCGTCCACACGACGCACCTGGTTGCGGCCGAGTTCGCCGGGCTCGCCACCTTCCAAACCGAAGGGGTGAACCCTGCGGTGGCCGGACAGGATGGCGAAATCGAGCGCTTCGCGCGCCCGGATGGTGCGGCTGGTGCCGTTACCCGCACTCCAGCGGCCGCGTCCGCCTGATCCCTGTCGGATGTGGAAGTCTTCCAGCACCACCGGGAAACGCGTTTCCAGGATCTCCGGATCGGTCAAACGGGAGTTGGTCATATGGGTATGAACCGCATCCGTGCCGTTGAAGCCGGGGCCTGCCGGTGAACCGGAGCAGATCGTCTCGTAATACTGATAGATCTCGTTGCCGAAGGTCAGATTGTTCATCGTCCCTTGCGCCGCAGCCATCGCGCCGACCGCGCCAAACAGCGTGTCGGTGACGGCCTGGCTGACCTCGACATTGCCTGCCACAACGGCTGCCGGATAGCGCGGCGACAGCATCGTGCCATCCGGCACCACGATCTTTACCGGCCGCAAGCAACCGGCATTCATCGGAATGTCGGCGCTCACGAGCATGCGGAAGACGTAAAGCACGGCCGCGCGGGTCACCGGCATAGGCGCGTTGAAGTTGTCGTCGCGCTGGGCCGATGTGCCGGTGAAATCCACCGTGGCTTCGCGCGCGGCACGATCGATCGTGATCTTCACCGCGATCTGGCAGCCCTGGTCCATTTCGTAGGTGAACTGGCCGTCCGGCAGCTTGTCGAGCACGCGACGCACGCTTTCGGCGGCGTTGTCTTGCACGTGACCCATGTAGGCCTCGACCACATCATCGCCGAACTGGGCGATGGTCTTGGTCAACTCCGCCACGCCCTTTTCGTTGGCCGCGACCTGCGCCTTCAGGTCGTTGACGTTCTGCAAGAGATTGCGCACCGGATACTTCGCCGAGGTCAGCAGTTCCGCCAGCGCTTCCTCGCGGAACACGCCGCGGTCGAGCAGCTTGAAGTTGTCGATGTAAACGCCTTCTTCCTCGATCGTGCGGGCTTCCGGCGACATCGAGCCCGGCGCGAGGCCGCCGATATCGGCGTGGTGCCCGCGCGACGCGACCCAGAAGCGCAGCGTCTTGCCGTCTTCGGCGAAGACAGGCGTGCAGACGGTCAGGTCCGGCAGATGCGTGCCGCCGTTATAGGGCGCGTTGATCAGGAACACGTCGCCCGGATGGATCACGGGGTTTTCGCGGATCGCGGCGGCGACGGAGGCGTCCATGGAGCCAAGATGCACCGGCATATGCGGAGCGTTGGCGACAAGCGCGCCGGAGGCATCAAACACCGCGCAGGAGAAGTCGAGCCGCTCCTTGATGTTGACGGAATAGGCCGTGTTCTGCAGCGTCACGCCCATCTGTTCCGCAATGGACATGAACAGGCTGTTGAAGATTTCCAGCAGCACCGGATCGGCCTGCGTGCCGACCGCAACGCGCTGCGGCAGGGCTTCGATGCGGGCGAGAACCAGATGGTTCTTGGCGGTGAGTTCTGCCTGCCAGCCTTTTTCCACCACAACCGTTTGGTTGGGCTCGATGATGATGGCCGGGCCGGTGACGCGCTGACCGGCCTGCATCGTCTCGCGCATCACCACGCCGGCATCATGGAAGGCGCCGCCCGAGAAGAAGCGCGTGCGACGCGCGGCCGGCGTTTCGCTTTGCGCCTCGATCGCGCTCGACGCCTCTTCGCCGGCCGCACCGCCGCCGACGGCTTCGACTTCCACCGCATCGATGGTGAGCGCCTTGCCTTCAGCGATGAAGCCGAAGCGGCGCTTGTGCGCGGTTTCGAAGGCGACCCGCAGGCGCTCGGCGGTGTCGCCTTCGCCATAGGGCGAGTCGATGCTAAGTACCGTGTCAGTGCCGGCATAGCGGATATGGGCGCGCAGATAGGTGGTGACATCGCCGGCCTCGATGCCCTGCGCGGCCAACTCGTCGCGGCACTCGATCGCCAGCGTTTCGCCGAGGCTTGCGAGGGCTTCTGGAGCCGCATTGTCTAGGGGCACGTCCAGTGCCTTTTGACGCGTCGCGCGAATGTCGGCCAAGCCCATGCCATAGGCCGAAAGCAGGCCGGAAAGCGGATGGATCAGGATTTTCGTCATGCCCAGCGCATCGGCCACGAGGCAGGCGTGCTGGCCGCCGGCGCCGCCGAAGCAGCTGAGCGCATAGCGCGTGACGTCATAGCCGCGCTGCACGGAAATCTTCTTAATGGCCTGCACCATGGAGGCGACGGCAATCGTCACAAAACCATCCGCCACTTCCTCGGCCGAGCGACCGTCGCCAATTTGGCCGGCGAGATCAGCGAAACGCGCTTCCACGGCGGCACGGTCGAGCGGCTCGTTCTGCTGCGGGCCGAAGATGGCCGGGAAGAAGTCCGGCATCAGCTTGCCGAGCATGAGGTTTGCGTCGGTGACAGCGAGTGGGCCGCCGTTGCGGTAGCAGGCGGGGCCGGGAAAGGCGCCGGCCGATTCCGGGCCGACGCGGAAGCGGTTTCCGTCATAGTTCAGGATCGAGCCACCGCCGGCCGCCACCGTGTGGATCAGCATCATCGGGGCGCGGACTCGAACGCCGGCGACTTCCGTTTCGAAGGCGCGCTCATATTCGCCGTCGAAATGGGCCACATCGGTGGAGGTCCCGCCCATGTCGAAGCCGATGACGCAGTCGAAGCCCGCAGAAGCGCCGGTGCGCGCCAGGCCGACCACGCCGCCGGCCGGACCGGACAAGATCGCGTCCTTGCCCTGGAACATCTCGGCTGCGGTCAGACCGCCGGACGACATCATGAACATGATGCGCGCGCCAGAGCGCTCGACGTCCAGTTCCTGCGCGACCTGCGCCACATAGCGCTTGAGAACCGGCGAAAGGTAGGCGTCGACAACCGTCGTGTCGCCGCGCCCAACCAACTTCACCAGCGGCGAAACCTCATGGCTCACCGATACCTGTGAAAAGCCGATTTCACGGGCGATGCGGCCGAGGGCGGCTTCGTGTTCGGGGAACTTGGAGGCGTGCATCAGCACGATCGCCACGGCATCGTAGCCGTCTGCACGCAGCGCTTCGAGGGCAGAGCGCGCGGCACCTTCGTCCAGCGCCTTTTCCACGACGCCGTCCGCCAATACGCGCTCGTCGATCTCGACCACTATGGAATACAGTGCTTCCGGCTTCTCGATGGCGAGCGCGAAAATGTCCTTGCGCTCCTGGTAGCCGATACGCAGCGCATCGCGGAACCCGCGCGTCGTCACCAGTGCCAGCCGCTCGCCCTTGCGCTCAAGCAGCGCATTGGTTGCAACGGTCGTGCCCATGCGCACTTCGCCAATCAGGCCGGAAGGGATAGGATCGCCGGCTTGTAGACCAAGATGCAGGCGGATGCCCTGCACGGCGGCGTCACGGTAAGCGGACGGGTTTTCCGACAACACCTTGCGAGCAAGCAGCGCGCCCTGTGGATCGCGGGCAATGACGTCCGTGAATGTGCCGCCGCGGTCGATCCAGAAGTCCCAACGCTTTGCCGTGTCGCCAGTTTGTAGCATGAAATTCCAGCCTCATCCGCACCCGCTCAAAAAGCGGGCAGTTCCGCCACATGCGCCTTCGTTGTTCAAAACGCTTGCAGTTTATTGACAAAGTATCGTTATGATGATGCCATAGTCGCGTCAACAGCAACGAGGCGGTGGCGTTTGAAGGCGGGCGATAATCCAGTGGAAGGCGCGAATGCAGTGCGCGAGCGGGATCTGACGGGTCGTTCGCTCGGCCCTATCGTGTCGTCGCAGCATCTCGCGGCAGGCACGTCTCCTGGATTGTCTGAAATGGAATATGGCGTGATCCTGATCTCGCACGCCTTTTCTCGCTGGATGGTGCGCTGCATGACGGCAGCGGGTCAGTCGAGCTTGTCGCCCATCGAGATCCTGATCCTTCATTCTATCCGCCATCGCAGCCGGCCGAAGACCCTTGCCGACGTCTGCCTCGCGCTGGATATCGGCGACACGCATGTCGCGAATTATGCCATCCGCAAGCTGGAAAAGGCCGGGCTGATCCATACGGGTCGCGCCGGTAAGGAAAAGACGGTGCGAATTTCCGACGCCGGTCTGGAGCTCTGCGATCGCTATGCTGAGATCCGCAACGAGCTTCTGCTGCGCGGCATGTCGGATGCCGGTCCGTCTCAGGAAGAGCTGTCTCGCATCGCTTCGGTGCTACGCTTCCTGTCCGGCTCCTATGACCAGGCGTCCCGCGCCGCAGCGACGGTCTGATCCATGACGGAAACAAACCTGATGAGCGACACGTCGCCGATCCTGTCCGTCAACGACCTGTCGGTTGCCTTTGGCGCCGCCCGCGTGGTGGATAGGCTGTCCTTCAGCGTGCGGCCGGGGGAGACGGTGGCGATCGTCGGCGAGTCCGGGTCTGGCAAGTCCGTGACATCGCTTTCGGTGATGCGGCTGGTGGAGCACGGCAACGGCCGGCTGACCAGCGGCTCCATCCTGTTCGATGCAGGCGAGGGAACAACCGACCTTGCCACTGCCGGCGAAGCGCGGATGCGCAAGCTTCGCGGCAACGAGATCGCGATGATCTTCCAGGAGCCGATGACTTCGCTGAACCCGGTGTTCACGGTTGGCAACCAGATCTGCGAAACCCTGATCCTGCACCGGAACATGAGCCGGGCCGAGGCGCGCGCGGAAGCCGCCCGGCTCCTGTCGCTCGTGCGCCTGTCCGATGCCGAACGCATGCTCGACCGCTACCCGCACCAGCTTTCGGGCGGTATGCGCCAGCGCGTGATGATCGCCATGGCGCTTGCCTGTCAGCCCAAGGTGCTGATCGCCGACGAGCCGACAACGGCGCTCGACGTGACGATCCAGGCGCAGATCCTGTCGATCCTTGCCGATCTTCAGCGTGAACTCGGCATGGCCGTGGTGTTCATCACCCATGACATGGGCGTGGTGGCCGAGATCGCGGATCGCGTCGTGGTGATGTGGCGCGGCCGCAAGGTCGAGGAAGGTGCGGTTGCCGACATCTTCGCCAATCCACAGCATCCCTATACGCAAACGCTTCTGTCCGCCGTGCCGAAGCTCGGCGCCATGACCGGCCGCGCGCTCCCGCGCCGCTTGGCTCTAACCGTCATGGACGGCGAAACCCCGCGCCGGATCGGCGAAGACCGCGATCACGGCACCGCCGACATCACCGCCAAGCCGCTGCTGGCCGTCGAGGACCTGACCGTCCGTTTCGATGTCGGCAAGACGATGTTCGGCCGCGTCACGCATCGCGTTCATGCCGCCGAAAAGGTCAGCTTCGATATCCGTCCCGGCGAAACGCTGGCGCTTGTCGGCGAATCCGGTTCGGGCAAGTCGACGATCGGGCGCACGATCCAGGGTCTGCAAGCGCCGACTTCCGGCCGTATCCTTTATGACGGCAAGCCCGTAGCGGACATGACCGGCGACGAGACGCTGCGTTTGCGCCGCGAAATCCAGTACATCTTCCAGGACCCGTTTGCCTCGCTCGACCCGCGAAAGACGGTCGGCTTCTCCATCGCCGAGCCGATCCGCACCCATGGTCTGCTCACCGACAACAAGGCTATTCGCCAGCGCGTCGAGGAGCTTCTAGTGAAGGTTGGGCTCGAGCCCTCGCATGCATCGCGCTATCCGCACCAGTTCTCCGGCGGACAGCGCCAGCGCATCTGCATTGCGCGCGCGCTCAGTTGCGATCCCAAGCTGATCATCGCCGACGAAGCGCTGTCGGCGCTCGATGTGTCGGTGCAAGCGCAGATCATCGAGCTGTTCATGGCGCTGCAGGAAGAACGCAAGCTCGCTTACCTCTTCATCAGCCATGACATGGCGGTGGTGGAGCGCATGGCGCATCGCGTGGCCGTGCTTTACCTCGGCCAGATCGTGGAAATGGGCTCGCGCGCCCAGATCTTCGAAACGCCGACGCATCCTTATACGCGCCGCCTGTTGTCGGCCGTGCCGGTTGCAGAACCCGGCCGACGCGGCCGCCTGCCGCTTCTGGAAGGCGAGGTGCCAAGCCCAGTGCGGGCAGTCGGTTCCGAGCCGACCATCCTGAAACATCGCGAAATTGCACCCGGCCACTTCGTTGCCGCCGATGCTTGAACCACAACAAAAAATGAGGAGAATGGCATGACCCGCTGGAACCGCGCTTTGAGAGGCGCCCTTTTGACGAGTGCGCTCGCACTTGTTTCCGCCGCGCAGGCCCAAACGGCCAATACGCTCACCATCTCCTCGCCGCAGGATCCCGGCAGCTGGGATCCGATCGACACGTTCCTGGTCAACTGGTCCGCCGTCGCGAACAACGTGTTCGACGGTCTCGTTGCCCGCACCCCGGACCTCAAGATCATTCCGGCCCTGGCAACGGAATGGACCATCAGCGACGATGGCCTGACCTATCGGTTCACGCTGCGCGAAGGCGTGACCTTCCACAATGGCGAGCCGTTCAACGCGGATGCGGTGAAATTCAGCTTCGAGCGACTGTTGGGTGAAGAAGGCGACAAGGGTCCGCAGAAGTCGAACTACAACGTCATTCAGAGCGTCAACGTCATCGACCCTAAGACGGTGGAGCTGAAGCTGTCGCGTCCCGATCCGGTGCTGCTTACTAAGCTGACCGGCTATGGCGCGATGATCGTGCCGCCTGCCTATATCGCCGAGAAGGGCGACGACTACTTCAACACCCATCCGGTCGGCACTGGCCCGTTCAGCATGACCTCCTACACGGCGCGCGATGCCGTGCAGCTCAAGGCCTATGAAGGCTTCTGGGGCGACAAGCCGAAGCTCGAAAATGTCACCTTCCGCTTCATCACCGAACCGTCCACCGCCCTTGCCGAACTGCAATCAGGCCGCGTCGATATGGTGATCCCGCCATCCGTGCCGATCGGCTCGCTGCCGACGATCGAGGCCGATCCGAAGCTCGGAATCGTCAGCACGGCTGGCGCAACCGTGTATTCGTTGCGCTTCAACACGCGCGACGGCATTACGGCCGATCCGAAGGTGCGCAAGGCGCTCGTGATGGCGGTCGATCGCGCTACCATCAACGAGGCGATCTTGGCCGGCCAGGCCAAGCCGATCGCGTCGTTCCAGTCCGAACAGACCTTCGGCAACGATCCGTCGCTGGAAGCCATTCCCTTCGACACGGCCGGTGCGCAGAAGCTGCTGGACGAAGCCGGCGTGAAGCCGGGCGCGACACTGCAGATCGACGTGCGCGGCAATGACTCGACCTTCAACGAGGTCGCTCAGGCTGTTGCGAGCTACCTGTCGACGATCGGCATTACGGCGACCATCAAGCCCTATGAAACCAACGTCCTCCTGAACGACATCATCCCGGCTGGCCGCACCGGCGCGATGTGGCAGCAGACCTGGGGCGCCTGGACGTTCGACTACGACAACACCGCCTACCTCATGTACCACAAGGGTGAGCGCTGGAACCCGTATGGCAACGATCCGAAGCTCGATGCGCTGCTGGAGTCGCAGCGTGGGATGACCAACCGCGAAGAGCGCGAAAAGGTTCTCCACGAGATCGCTAGGTATGTCGCGGATCAGGCGCTTGAGATGCCGCTCTATAATCTCAACCAGATCTACGCGATCAACAAGCGGGTGAAGAACTTCATCGCGCCGCCGGACAGCCGCCTTCGGCTGACGGATGTCACCGTCGAGTAACGATCGACGCATCTGCCCCGCTTCATGCGGGGCAGACCTCTTTTCCCAGGTGAATTGATGGCCGGTTTTCTAATCAAACGCTTTCTGCAAGCGATCTTCGTGGTGCTATGCGTCACGCTGCTCGTTGCTTACGCCATCCGCCTGACGGGCGATCCCGCCTTGATGCTGAGCCAGGGCGCCGGCAGCGTCACGGAAGCCGATCTGGCGCGAATCCGCACGGGGCTCGGCCTCGACCGGCCTTTCTACGTGCAATATCTCGACTTTCTGCTCGGTCTGTTCACGCTGGATTTCGGCCGCTCCTTTCTCGGCGGCACGCCGGTCCGCGAACTGATCGGCCGCGCGCTTCCGGCCACGCTGGCGCTGGCTTTCGCCTCGCTGCTCGTTTCGATCGTGATCTCCATTCCGCTTGGCATCGCCTCGGCCACCAAGCGCGGCCGCTGGCCCGATCAGATCATACGCGTTCTGTCGCTGATCGGCCTGTCCTTCCCGAACTTCTGGCTGGCGATCATGCTGGTGCTGGTGTTTTCCATCACGCTGCAATGGCTGCCGCCGAGCGGCATGGAAGGTTGGCAAAGCTTCCTGATGCCCGCGCTCACCATGGGCATCATCCTGACCGCCACCAATGTGCGGCTGGTGCGCACCGCGATGCTGGAAACGCTGCAGCAGCAATATGTGACTGTGGCGCGCGCCAAGGGGCTCTCAGAGACCATCGTTCTTTATAAGCACGCGCTGCGAAACTGCGCGATCCCGCTGATTACCTATCTTGGCATCCAGTTCGGCGGGTTGTTGGGCGGCATCGTGGTGGTGGAACGCGTGTTCAACTGGCCAGGGCTCGGCACGCTGGCCTTTCAAGCCGTGGCCGACCGCGATTATCCTGTGCTGCAGGGCGTGATCGTCGTTCTGTCGCTGTTGATCGTTGTTGTGAACTTGATCGTCGACATCGCCTACGGGCTGGTCGATCCCCGCATCCGCACGGAGTAGGATCTTGAGCCTCACCGCAGATCGTCCGCAGCGCAGCGCTTCCGTGTTCCGCTCCTTTGAACTGGTTGCCGGCCTTTTGCTGGTCGGCGGCATCAGCCTGGCCGTGATCCTGTCGCCCTGGCTGTTCCCCGATAACGGGATGGGCGTGAACCTCATTGCACGTCTGCGGGCACCGTTCACCGACTGGAGCCACATCCTCGGCACTGATCCGCTCGGCCGCGACGTGCTTGGCCGAGTCATCTCCGGCGGGCGCATTTCACTGCTGGTCGGCGTTCTTTCGGTCGCCGGCGGCGCGGTCATCGGCGTCTTCATGGGCCTGGTTTCCGGCTTCTATCGCGGCGTGTGGGACATGGTGGTCATGCGCTTTGCCGACGTTCAGCTGGCACTGCCCTTCATCCTGCTCGCCATCACCTTCATCGCGATCCTCGGCGGCGGCTTGTTCAACATCATCATGCTGATGATCGTGTCGCAATGGGTGCAATATGCGCGGCTCGTGCGCGGACAGGTGCTTGCCTTGCGGGAGCGCGAATTCGTGTTGTCGGCGCGCTCGTTCGGCGTGTCCAACTTCAACCTGATCTGGCATCATCTTCTGCCCAACCTGCTTGGGCCTGTGATCGTGCTGATCACGCTGAACGTCGCCACCAACATCCTGCTTGAATCGAGCCTGACCTTCCTCGGTCTTGGCGTCGATCCCTCGATGCCGTCCTGGGGCGGCATGCTCGCGGATGGCCGCACCTATCTGCAAACGGCCTGGTGGGTCAGCGTTTTCCCCGGCCTCGCCATCCTGTTGACCGTGCTCGGCCTCAACCTTCTCGGCGATTGGCTGCGTGACCGCCTCGATCCAACCGGACGGACAAGGCAATGACCCTTTCCTTCTCGCAAAGCTTCCCCCGCACGCTGGACAAGCTTCTTGACCGCTTCGAGGGCGCGGCGGATACGCAGATCGAGGCCTGGCTGTTCGAGGGCAAAGTAGCGCGCCGTGCAGCCGAGGAAAAGCTTGCCGCGAGCGGAGTGAAGGCGCGATTGCGTTCGGCGTATAAGCCGCTGGTTCAGGCCTTCCTTGAAGACATCGATCTGACCGGCGCCAAGTCTGTCGCCGTCATCTATCCCGTACATGCCGACGCTGAAGAGCGGCGCTTCCTGCTCGAAGCCTATCCGCTTGCCGGCCTTATCCAGCTGCCGATCAGCTTTACGGCTCGCAGCGACAATGAGCTGCATTACGAAGTGACAGTCACCGGCCAGGACGGATCTGAGCGCACCACAGTCGTTGAAGCGCCGAACCGCGTTCATGTCGATCATACCGGCGCGCGGGTCCTTTCCCCCACCGGCTGGTTGCGCGTTAATCGGGATGGCCAGACCATCGAAGATGGACGGCTTGAGACCGATTTCGAGGTTCTGTTCGAAACGGCCATCACGCAAATTGCGGGGCATAGCTGGGGCAGCACCGAGCCGTTCTTCGAAGAGTTGCGGATCGAAGCAAGTCTGCCCTTTCCAGATGAACCGCTCGCCTTCGGTGAAGAAGCCATCAGCCTGACGGAAGCGCTGCATGAGGATCTTTACTTCTCCGGGCTGGAAATTTTCCATTCCCGCTCGGGCCGCCCGTCCGGCGATCGCGGTCTTCAACCCGGCCGCATCGTGCCGGACATCAGATTTGCGGATGGTCCGCTGAGCCTCTCCATCGCGATGCGCATCCACCTGATCCGGGATGAGCCTCCCTTCTGCGCCCTTCCGCTCGAGACTGCTAGCGAGCCGCTGTCGTCACCAGACATCGATGAAGCTTTGCAGTCGATTGGTGGTGAGCCACTGGACGGAGAATCGGTGTGTGGCCGATCAATCGTCGGACGCTACCGCGAGGGATCGGACGCTCTTGTTCTGATCTCCGGCGGCCAGCACGCCAATGAACCGACCGGCGTGGTCGGCGCTCTGCGGGCGGCCGATACGCTCTCACGCCGCAAGGCAGCGCACTTCGCCGTCCTGCCGCTAGAGAATCCGGACGGCTACGCGCTGTGCGCCGAACTGCGGGAAACACAGCCGCGGCACATGCTGCATGCCGCGCGCTACACCGCGCTGGGCGACGATCTGGAATATCGCGAAGCCGAGCCACTGCATGAGCGCTCTGCCCGCGAAGCGTTTGTCGCCCACACGCAACCGGGTCTTCACGTCAATCTGCACGGTTACCCCGCGCATGAGTGGACGCGGCCGATGACCGGCTACATCCCGCGCAACTTCGCGCTGTGGACCGTGCCGAAAGGCTTCTTCCTGGTGATCCGCCATCAACCCGGCTTTGCCGAACAATCCTGGCAATTGGTGCGCATTGTCACCGCGAAGCTCGCCGAAGTGCCGGGACTTGTTGCCTTCAACGAAAAGCAGATCGAGCTTTACCGCATCCATGCCGGCGAACTTGGCTTCGAGGTCCTGCACGGCTTTCCTGTCACCGTCACCGAGGATCTACGCCACAAGGTGCCGGTAACGCTGATCACGGAATATCCCGACGAAACGATTTATGGCGATGCGTTTCGCCTCGGTCACGAAGCGCAGATGCAGACCGTGCTCTCGGCCTATGACGCTTGGCAGGAGATCTCGGCCGTCTCATAAAGGGGGAGAGGGGCTTCCGCCTATCTGCTCAGAGTAGCTTACGGCCTGTGCCCTCAACGCGGGCAATTGATCCATCCAGCTTTTCGGCGAGCCAGATCTTGATAAGAGACTGGTACGGCACATCGCGCTTCCCAGCCGCAACCTTGATGCGCTCCAAGAGAGCATTGGGCAGCCGGAGCGATATCGATGTTGAGGATGGCTTGAGGTTTGGAAGACGGACTTTCTCAGCCTTGCTCCAGTCGACATAATTGGCGGAGTCTTGGCTTTCCCAGAAGCTCCGCTCTTCGCTTTCGCTATTAAAATCCGGCGCGACTTCAGGCTTCTTGCTCATAGATGTTCCGCTCCTTGCGGCTCATATCCCGAGCCGAAATAATCCTGATCATGGTACTACCCTCTCTTAGGGTAACGGTGATGTGGAGCCGCCTTCCGTCATCGGTGCGACCCAAGGCATGGATCCGAACTTCCGTCGAGCTATGTCGCGCATCGGGTACGACAAGCAGGGGCTCGTTGAAGAAGACTTGCTCTGCTTCTGCTTGGCTAACGTCATGCTTCTCTACGTTCTTGCGCGCGTTGCCCTGATCCCAATCGAAGCCAACGATAAGCGACCAGTCAAGCATTGTGTATATTCCCACAATATACGCAGATTACAAGTCATGCCGTTCTTCTAGCTTCAAGCCAACTCATGAACCCGAACGCTGGGCACAATCTCGGCGGCGATGTCGCAGAGGTGGCGGTGGTGGGTTAGGTAGATCACCTGGCCCTTGGACGCCATTTCACCGAACAGGCGGAAGACCTCTTCCGAGCGGGGTTCGTCGAAGGTTTCCATGATGTCGTCGGCAACGAAAGGCACGGCGGGGCGGGCGCTGGCGAACTCTTCGTAGCCTGCTAGACGCAGGGCCAGGTAGAGCTGGAAGCGCGTGCCTTTGGACATGTCGGTCGCAAGCTTGGAACCGCCGGTTCGCGATAGGCCGATCAGCACTTCGCCGCTTTTCTCAGGCCGGGTCGCGAGGCCTGTGTAATCGTCCCGCGTCATGATGCGGAAGGCTTCGGACGCGCGGTTCATCATGGCGCTGCGATGTTTGTCGCGATAGGCCCGGATTGCATGGTCGGCCAAAAGCCCGCCCGTTCGCAGACGCAGGAAGCGTAGCGCAAGATCCTCAATTTGAAGGAGAACCGTCTTGCGTTCGCTTTCAATGCGGGCCACCGCATCATCGCCGCCGACGGCTGCCAGCCTGTCGGAGGCGCGGGTTTTGTCGGCAAAGAGATGCTTGCCGCGCTCATCGAGATCGTCCAGGCGGGCAGTGAGTTCCGCCTGCTCGCGCTGAAGCTCGGCTAGGTCGAGATCGGCGAGCGTGCCGAGCGCTGCGTCGAGCGTCGTTGCTTGCAGTTCGGCAAGAATCTGGCCTTCAAGCTTACGCTGTTGATCCACGCGGCGGCTTCGCTCCGAGCAGTGATCAAGCGCTGCCGAGACATCTTGCAGGGTTTCGACCTCGAAGAAGGTCGTGAGTTCAGCCTTTCGCGCGAGGTGAAGTGCGAGGTCTTCATTGAGGGCGGAGCGCTCGTCCTGGAGGCGGGTGAGGTCGCGTTCTTTTTCGCGGTGGCGGGCGAGTAGTGTCTTGGCTTCTTCGAAGCGCTGGACGAGCTGCCTTGCGGCCTTCAGCGGAGAACCAGTGTCGAAGCTTTCGTCAAGTGCTGTATGGATGTCGGAAACGCGTTTTGCGAAGGCGCTACGATCGGCTTCCATGGCGGCGATGCGGTGCTGGATGTCGGCACGGCTGCGTAGTGTGGCCGGTAGGTCGGTCAAGGCGTCGAGGATTTCACGCACGGCGCCGGGGCTGTCTCGCCGATCAATAAACCAGGTGGCTTGCAAGGCTGATTGCCAACGCTCGTCCCAGCTTTCGGCAGCAAGCCTGGCCTTGTCCAAGCCCTTGTTGCGGATGGACAATTCGCCTTCTATTTCCTTCAGCCTTTTGCCTGCCGTGGCGCGGCGGGTTTGATCGGCGAGGCTGTTTGTGAGCGTTGTTTCGGCCAGCTGGATGAGGGCCGGGAGAGGGAGATCGTCGGCTTCGGCTGCGGTGGAGAGAAGGGAACGAAGGCCCTGTTGTTCCCGCTCCAACTCGGTTCTTGCCGTTGTGACGGAGGCTTGGACGTCCTGCAGATCGTCAAAGGCGGAAAGGGCGTCTGCGCGGTTTTTCAGCCAGCGTTCGAGCTGAGACAACAAGGTTGCGAGGGGTTGCTTCGCGGGAAGATCAAGCTCGATTGGGATGGCGTCGCGGACTTCATCTCGCAGCGCGTGGAGCGCTCCGTCGGTCTCCCGCAGAAGGTCGCCATTGCGAGATATAGCGGTGTCAGCAAGGGCTATTTCGGCGATATGGGAGCGCAGATCGGCGAGATCAGCGGCATGTTCGAGGCGCTTCTGGGCGAAATCATCGACCCTCCGCATGCGGGTTTCGAACGAAGCGGCGGTTGCTTGATCGAAGGCGCTCAGGTGGGTCTGCCAAGCGTCCTCACGTAAGGTAAGGACGGCGGCTAGATCTTCATCGGTGATGGCCCCGGTGTTGGCGCGAATGACCTCCATCCGTGTCGCGTGATCCTGACGCCGGGTGGTGAGGTCGCGGATCTTCTCCGCATAGTCGGCTTGGCGCTTTTCGAGGGTGGCGAGTTTCGAACGCCATGCCTCGATCTGCGATCCGTCCGGCAGGTTCAGGCCCCGCAGGGTGCGACCATCGCCTATCCAGGGAGCCAGTAGGGCAAGTGCGTTGTCCAAGCGGGACTGCGCTGACGGCAGGTTGCGCTCGGCGAGGCGGAGTTGTGCGAGAAGATCGCTTTGGCGCAGGCGGGCGAGGGCGGCTTGCAGTTGGGCAGCGAGGGATGGCGAGAGCGGGTTTTTGATCGTCGCCTCTTCATCCTGAGACTGACGTGCCTCCTGCAAGGCGGCAGCCGCGGCTTCCTGCTCGCGGGTTGCGGCTTCAAGCGCAACGTCGATGCCGGAGCGGGAAGCGATCAGCTCGCGCAGGGTGCCGATGGTGGCTGCGGGAACGAGCAGCGTTTCGGGTCCGACCTCCGGAGCTGCGCCGAGCGTCCGGGTGATGAGCGTGATCTGCAGGTCGCGATCGGCCAGCTCCTTGCGGCGCTTGGGCAAGTCTTCCTCGGCCGTGCTGTAGCGGGCGGCGGCGTCGGCGAGTTGGTTGAGCTGATCGGCAAGAGCCAGAAGTTGCTCGTCGACGGCGAGGTCTTCGAGTTCCTGCCGCGCCACTTCCGCGCGGTCTTCCAGGCCGTTGAGGCGGGTTTGCAGTGTGGCTTCTTCCTTCATCAGGAAGGGGAGCTCGGCGCTCCAATGGGCGGGCGGCTGCGGAAGGTCGCGGAAATCTTGTAGCGCGTCCAACAGGCGTGCATGATCTCGCCCAAGCGGGACGGCGCGCAGGAGGCGGGCGATGTCTTCGTGGCGGGCGCGGGCTGCACCCTTGTCGCGCATAGCCTCGTCATATGCAGCCTCGGCCTGTTTGAGGGCAGCAACCAAGGCGGTGAAGGCGGAGGCCTGGGTGTCGATCTCGTCGCGGCGGGTTTTCAGGTCGGCGATGCGGCGCTTCAGCACTGCAATGTCGGTGGTGCTGGCGCGCTTGCGGAAGATCGTGTCCGCTTCCTGCGCGGTTTTTTCGAGCGCCGCACTGATGCCGGCCAAGCCGGCGCTGGCGGAAAACAGGAGCTCGCCGAGATCGCCCTCGCTTTCGAGGATGGCGTTGCCGCCGCTTTCCAGCGTTTCGTCATCAAGCGAAAACATGGTGCGGTAGGCGTCGCGGCTGAGCCCCGCCAAGGGCGCGCTGAGGAGCGCTTCGTTGACCGGCTGGCCTTGCGCGTTGATGAGCGAATTGCTTCGCTGCTTCAGGCGCTTGAGCTCATGGCTCCTGCCGTCGAACTCCAAACACCCGCCGACTTCCATCGCCTTGTTCTGGTGAAGGAAGCCGTAGCGGGTGCGCTCCTCGATGCCGAACAGCAGATCGAGGAAGCCGGATAGCGAGGTCGATTTGCCCGCTTCGTTCAGGCCATAGATGATGTGGAAGTCTGGCGCGCCGGGCTCATGCGCGCCGAAGTCGATGGCGTAATCCGTGAACTTGCCATAGCGGGTGAGATCGAGGCGGCGCAGGCGCATCAATCGGCTCCCATGCCGGCCAGGCGGAGGCGAGCCAAGATGTCCTCGCTTCCGTCGGCCAAAAGCCGGTCGATCAGGGCCTCGAACTCCTGTTCATCCTTGCCGCTGAAGGAGCGGGCTTCGGCCGGAAGATCGTCGCGCAGCTCCGTCACGAGGTTGCGGATGTCTTCGCGCACGGCGTCCTGATGCATGATGTCGGTCTTCATCAGCGCGCCAAGTTCCGCGACAGGATCGGCGGTGCCGGTGACCGGTGCGGTTGCTGATGGGGCGGAGGTGGCAAGCTCGATCTTCTCGATCCAAGTCTTGTTCATGCCTTCGATGCGCTGCTCGATCTCGGTCATGAGCAGGTCGCGATCACGGCGCAGCGCCCAAGACAAAGGCGTTTGACCTGACAGCATCAGGCGGCCGACGAGATGATCGGCGCGGGTGGTGTCGCGCACCGCCGCTACCGCTTGCTCGATCTGCTCGATTGCCGCACGCCAATCCGTTGCGGATGAAAGGTCGACGGAAATGCGCTCGAATTGGGCGATGCTGGTAGGGCGCTCTTCGACCGTGATGCTCTTGTCGTCACCGATCGTGACGAGGGTGACGGTCTTTTCGCCGGCTTCGTTGATGTCGCGCCCTTGCGGCATGCCCGGCATGATGACGGTACGGTCCCCGGCATGTTGGCTGCGCGTGTGAATATGACCAAGCGCCCAGTAATCGAAGCCCCAGTCATGCAGGTCAGCGACCGGAATTGGCGCATAAAGATCATGGCCCGGTGCGCCGGCCAGGCTGGTATGCATGATGCCGATATTGACTGTGTCGGGGGCGGGACGGCGGTACTTCGATAGCAGGCTTTCAGGCGCATGCGCTTGTTTGAAGCTGATCCCGTGGACTGCGACATCCAAATTGCCATGGCGCACATCGACCGTCTCGCCACGTCCATTGAAGACCTTAACCGAAGGCGGAAGCATCAACTGATCAGTAATCTTCGACAAGGCGTCGTGATTACCGCGGATCTTGTAAACGGCGATTCCCGCTTGATGCAGGCGCTCCATCTGGCTCGCCAGGAAGCGGGCCGTCTTCATGGAGGTCTGGTCGCCGTCGTAGAGATCGCCGGCGATGATCAGGGCATCGACCTGTTCGTCCAAACACAGATCGACGATGGAAGCCAGCGCCTGGCGGGTAGCATCGCCGATCAGGGCTGCCAGATCCGGGTTGCGCAGGCTGAGCGAGCGTAGCGGCGAATCCAGATGGATGTCGGCTGTGTGAACGAAGCGGAAGGGCATGAGCACTCGATCTCTTGCAGCGGCCGCTTGGAAGTGCTGGCCGCTGCTGAAGTGAGCGGCTCAGCGCCACCCAAGCGCTGGAGCGACATGGGTCAGAATCGACTCGATCGCATGCACATTATAATCGACGCCAAGCTGGTTCGGCACCGTCAGAAGCAGCGTATCGGCTTCGCGGATGGCTTCATCCTCAGCCAATTGCTTGACGAGCACGTCCGGCTCGGCGGCAAAGGAGCGGCCGAAGATGGCGCGGGTGTTTTCGTCGATCATGCCGATCTGGTCCTGGCTCTTGCCGTCATGGCCGAAATAGGCCCGGTCGCGATCATCCACGAGCGCGAAGATGCTGCGGCTGACGGAAACGCGCGGCGTTCTTTCGTGGCCGGCTTCCTTCCAGGCTTCGCGATAGGCGCGGATCTGCTTGGCCTGCTGGATGTGGAACGGTTCGCCGGTTTCATCATCCTTCAGCGTCGAGCTTTGCAGGTTCATGCCCATTTTGGCGGCCCAAACGGCGGTCGCATCGGAGCCGGCGCCCCACCAGATGCGCTCGCGCAGACCGGGTGCATGCGGTTCCAGCCGCAGCAGGCCGGGCGGGTTGGGGAACATCGGGCGCGGGTTGGGCTGTGCGAAGCCCTGGCCCTTCAGGACCTCCAGGAAGATCTCGGCGGCATTGCGCGCCATGTCGGCATCGCTTTTGCCTTCTGGCGGCGCGTAACCGAAATAGCGCCAGCCTTCGATCACCTGTTCGGGCGAGCCGCGGCTGATGCCGAGCTGCAGGCGTCCGCCGGCGATGAGATCGGCCGCACCGGCATCTTCGGCCATGTAGAGCGGGTTCTCGTAGCGCATGTCGATGACGCCCGTGCCGATCTCGATGCGGCTGGTGCGGGCACCGACGGCTGCCAGCAGTGGGAAGGGGGCGGAAAGCTGGCGCGCAAAGTGATGAACGCGGAAGTACGCGCCGTCCAGCCCAAGCTCTTCGGCAGCAACGGCGAGGTCAATGCTCTGCAGGAGAACATCGCTGGCAGAACGCGTCTGCGAATGCTGAGAGGGGGACCAATGGCCGAAGGACAGGAAGCCGAGCTTTTTCATGGATGAGAACTCCGGGGACGTTTGGTTCCTAGCTATGCGCTAGCACCTCCTTTTGCATCCCGAGCTTTCAGCAACAGACTGTCGTTACTTCGTGTAGCCCCGGCCGCGCTTGACACGCTCCAGTTTGGCAAACACGGTACGCGCAGCTTGGGGATTGTCGAAAGTCTGCATCATGGATTGCCCGCACGTGCCGATCCTGCCCCAATTTCGGACCAGCGATACTTCGCCAAACAAGGTCGGCTGGATCGTCAGCTGATAGAAGCGCCGCATGTTGCGTGTGGGATCGACGCGGTTGAGGTGCAAGGCTTGGTTGTCGAGGTCTGTCATGGCGGAAGAGTCGCTTCTGGAAGGACTCGCGTCCAACGCGTTCTTTGAATCGATCCGCCGTCAAAGATTCAGGTCGCTGATGATTGACCACTCCAAGTGCGGCTTCTGTCATGAGCCTGTCATTTGTTGCTTTCGGGTCACGCGGCGATGACATTGATGGATAGGCATTTAAACTGGACTAGTCGCCTCATGTAATCTCGCCTAGTGGTTGCAGCATCATCGCTTCGCAGGGGATCTCACATGCTTTCACGTCGGTGGCTGACTGGCGCCAGCTTCGTCGCACTTGCTTCGGTTTTGGCTGCAACGCCGGCTTGGTCGCAGGCGGTGCAGCTTGAAACCGTTGTGGTTCAGGGCGAAGGCGGCGCCGGCAACGGTACGGGCACCTCGGCGGTTGAAGGCTATGTCGCGGACGAAACCCGCACGGGTTCCAAGACCGACACGCCGATCGAGGAGATCCCGCAGGCCGTATCAGTTCTGGGTCGCGAGGAAATCGACGATCGCGGCGCGCAGAAGGTCGATGAAGCCCTGCGCTATACGGCTGGCGTTTTCACGCAGCCATTCGGCGCCGACAGCGATACGAACTGGATCTACATCCGCGGCTTTGACGCCACGCAGACCGGCACCTATCAGGACGGATTGCAGCTACAGAGCTACGCGTTCGGCGCTTACTTCATCGACAGCTTCCTGCTGGAGCGCATCGAGACCCTGAAGGGGCCGGCATCGGCGATCTACGGTTCGAGCAATCCGGGTGGCATCGTCAACTACGTGTCGAAGCGTCCGAATGGCGAGACCTTCAAGACGATCGAAGCCGGCATCGACACGAACGGCACGGGCTATGTCGGCTTCGACGCCGGCGGCTCGTTCAGCGAAGCGGTGGATTATCGCCTCGTCGGCCGCTTGTTTGGCGGCAACGGCTACACGGATTTCGAGGAACAGTTCCGTGGCGTGATTTCGCCAAGCATCACCTGGTCGCCAGATGCGGCAACCAGCCTGACGGTGCTGGCCAATTACACCCACATGGATCTCACTCACAGCGGCGGCACCTTCCTGCCTTATGTCGGCACCGTGGTGGACGCGCCTTATGGCAAGATCAGCCGCGACGCCAATTTTACCGAGCCGGACATTGACGATTACGATCGCCAGCAGGCCTCGATCGGCTATGAATTCGCGCATACCTTCGACAACAACTGGACCTTCCGCCAGAATGCGCGGATCGGCGTTGCCAGCATCGAGGAAGCGTATCTCTATCCGAACGGTTACGCCGATCTCGCGGCCGGCGAGCTCGCCCGCGTCAACTTCAGCCACGACACGGACATCAACTCGCAGCTGATCGACAACCAGATCGAAGGCGCGGTGAAGACCGGTGAACTCGATCATACGCTGCTCGGCGGCTTCGAGTACAAGCGCTTCAACATCGACCAGATTCAGTCGTCGGCCTTATTCGGCACCACGACGCCGATCAGCGCATTCGATCCGATCTATGGCGTGCCGCAGCCAAGCGGTCCGGTGTCCTACATCAACCAGGATCTAACGCAGCAGCAGGTCGGCTTTTATGCGCAGGACCAGATCCGCTTCGGCGGCGGCTGGCTGGCGACGCTGAACGGCCGTTACGACCATGTCTGGACCGAAACGGAAAATCGCCCGAACTTCTACGGCCTCACCGAAGATGCGGAGCGTGACAGCGGCGAGTGGACGGGCCGCGCGGGCCTGGCCTACGAGTTTGAGAACGGCATCGTGCCTTATGCCAGCGTTGCGAGCTTCTTCAACCCGGTGATCGGCACGACCGGGGACGGCGCGCTGTTCAAGCCGGAAACGGGCGAGCAGTATGAAGTCGGCGTGAAGTACAAGCCGACAAGCTTCGACGGCCTGTTCACAGTCGCTCTGTTTGACCTGACGCGTCAGAATGTGCCGACCACCGATCCAACGAACATCTTCGCCCAGGTTCAGACCGGCGAAATCCGCTCGCGCGGCATCGAGCTGGAAGGCAAGGTCAACCTGAACGACAACTGGCGCCTGACCGCGGCCTTCACGACGATGGATCTGGAAGTCACCAAGGACACCGATGCGACGATCGTCGGCAATCAGCCGTTCTTGATCCCGGAAACCCAGGCTTCTGCCTTTGTGGACTACACCTTCACGCAAGGCGCGCTGACGGGCCTTAGCTTAGGTGGCGGCGTGCGCTTCGTGGGCTCGTCCTATGCCGACCGCGCCAACACACTGAAAGTGCCGGACGTGACGCTGGCCGATGCGCGCATTGGTTACACCAAGGACAATTGGAGCGCGGACGTCACGGTGTCCAACCTGTTCGACGAGAAGTTCGTGTCGGGCTGCCAGGGCGAACTGGTTTGCTCTTACGGCGAAGGCCGCAAGGCGCTGTTCAAGATCAGCTCCACCTGGTGACACGCCGGTCGGAGCGATGCTCCGCAGGATGATCTAACGAATGGAAACATGCCCTGGCTTCGGCCGGGGCTTTTCTTTTGTCAGGTCGCGGCGTTTTGAGTTTCGAGATCCAAAAGCACGGTTTCAACGGACGGAAGATTGATTGCGGTCGCGATGATGCTGTCGAGGACCCCGGGAAAGCGGTTGTCCAGATCCTCGCGCCGCAGCGACACCCGGCGCTTTGTGCCTTCAATCCGCACGTTGATGACGCCCGCTTCGCGCAGCTTTCCGACGTGGTAGGTCAGGTTGGTCTTGGAGGTAAGCGGTGCAAACTGCCCGCAGACCAGACCTTCCGCCGCTTCCGTCCGCGCCAGACAGCCGATGATCGCCAGGCGGGTTTCGTCGCCCAGGGCTGCGAGAACGTTGGGAAGGAAGATTTGATCGGGATCGGGATGGGGAAGGCTCATGGGGGAGACATAGCGTGTCGCGAAGCTTAGTTCAATAAGTCTTGAACATCCGCTTGACAGGTTCAGGCTGATGTTCAATTGTCCAACGATCATTGAACAAAGGAATGATCGTGGACATACGGCTAATCTGGCTCGCGGTGGGCACTTTCGCGATCGGCGTTGAAAGCTTCGCCATTTCCAGCATCCTGCCGCAGATCGCGGATGCCACGCATGTGTCGGTGACGAAGGCCGGCTATCTCGTGATCGCCTTCTCGCTCGCCAATGCCTTCGGGGCGCCGGTGCTGGCTGCGCTGACGGGAACGGCGGATCGGCGGCTCATCTTGACGGTGACCGCTTTGCTGTTTGCCGGCTGCGCGGCCTGGGCGGGGCTGGCCGACAGCTATCTTGAACTGATGGCGGGGCGCGTGCTGATGGCGTTCTGCGCCGGTCTTTATACGGCAACGGCGCAGGCGACCGGCGTGGCAATCTCCAAGCCCGATCATCGCGGCCGTGCGATTTCCGTGATCGTTGGCGGCACGACGATGGCGGTGGCGTTCGGCGCGCCCTTGGGTGCCTTCGTGGCTGGGACGGTCGGATGGCGGGGCAATTATGCGCTGGTAACCGCCTTTGCGGTAATCGCTGCTGTCGCCATCTGGATCATGCTGCCGAAAGGTTTGCGCGGAACGCAGCTGTCGCTGCGCGAGCGCGTTTCGGCTGTGACAATCCCCGGCGTTCCGTCAGCCTTGCTGATGACCTTGCTGTATATGGCGGGTGCTTTCACCGTCGTCATCTATCTCGCGGTGATCACAACCGGTTCCATCGGATTGTCGCGCGAGCTGGTGCCTGCCGTTCTGCTGACTTTTGGGATCGGGGCAGCGCTCGGCAATCCCGTCGGCGGGCAGCTTGCCGACCGGATCGGAGCGCGGAGGACGGTTGCCGGAGCCGTGGTGTTGAACGGGTTTCTGCTCGCCTGCCTGTCGCTTGTGCCTTATCTGCCAGCACCGGCAATCACACCGAGCTTCTTCGTGCTGATGCTTCTGTGGGGAGCATCCGGCTGGGCCTTCGCGCCCGCGCAATCCAGCCGGCTGGTTGGACTCGCACCGACCAGCGCGCCGCTGCTGCTTTCGCTGAATGCGTCCGCCCTTTACCTCGGCATCGCCGCGGGTGCGCTGACCGGCGGCCTCGTTTTGCGATACGGTACGCCAGGCGATCTCGGCTGGATTGGCGCGATGTTTCCCTTGGCTGTGCTGGCGGTCATGGCGACCTCGGCAGCAGGGCGGCGGAGTTCAGTGCGGACGCCGGCGGTTGCGAGCCCGCGCTGAGCCGGCGCTAGTTCAAAGCCGCGCTTTCGTGCTGCGCGGTGTCGCGAGGAGCAGGTTGGTTTCGCTGGCGATGATGCCAGGCAACAAGCGGATGCGACGCAGCACATTGTCGAAGTCGGCGAGCGTCGCCGCGCTAAGTTCCACGATCAGGTCCCAGCGGCCGTTGGTCGTGTGGATCTCCGAAATTTCGAGAAAGCCGCCGAGCGCCGAGATGACGCGCTCGGTGACGCGGCCTTCGATCTCGATCATCATGATGCCGCGCACCGGCAGATCGACGGTGTCGGCGCGCAGGATCACCGTGTAGCCGACAATGCTGCCGCTCTTTTCCAGGTTTTCCACCCGCGCCCGCGCCGTGGCGCGCGATACGCCAAGTTCGCTTGCCAGATCGGAAATGCTGCGCCGCGCATTGTGGCGCAAAAGGGTGATCAGTCGCTGATTGAGCGCATCCATGCCATATCGTTTGTTGAAGCTGCCAAAATGATAGGTTTAACTATGTAATCTGACAAATCAATCTATTCGAACTGCCGATCACCCATGGCCTATTGCGGGGCATAGGAGATCACGTATGCGTTGCAGATTAATAGGCGTCCCGCTTCAGGACGGTAATTCCCATCGGGGTTGCGAGATGGGGCCGAGCGCGTATCGCACGGCCGGTCTCGTGGAAGTTCTGGCCGAGCTCGGCCATGAGGTCACCGACCTCGGCAATGTCACGCTGCCGCACACGGAAGCAAAGACGCACCCCAATTCCGCTGTTCATCATCTGCCGGAAATTGCCGGCTGGACCGAGGTTCTGACGGATGTCGCTTATCGCCAAAGCGCTGATGGCATGCCGATTTTCCTCGGCGGCGATCATGCGCTATCGGCCGGCACCGTCGCCGGTGTTGCGCGGCGTGCAGCGGAACAGAGCCGACCACTGTTCGTGCTGTGGCTTGATGCCCATACCGATTTCCACACGCTGGAAACCACCGACAGCGGCAATCTGCACGGCGTGCCGATGGCCTATCTGACCGGCCGTCCCGGCTTCGCCGACTATTTCCCGCCGAACGCGCATCCGGTTGACCCCGCCAATGTCTGCATGATCGGCATTCGCAGCGTGGATCCGGCCGAACGCGCCGCCCTCGCTGACAGCCCGATCACCGTGGTCGATATGCGCTCCATCGATGAGCACGGCATCGCCGCGCCTTTGCGCCAGTTCATCGAGCGGGTGGAAGCGGCCAATGGTCTGCTTCATGTCAGCCTGGACGTGGACTTCCTCGAGCCGGACATCGCACCGGCGGTCGGCACCACGGTGCCCGGCGGCGCCACCTTCCGCGAAGCGCACCTCGTGATGGAGATGCTGCATGACAGCGGACTCGTTTCCAGCCTCGATCTCGTTGAACTCAATCCCTTCCTCGATGTGCGCGGCCGTACCGCACGGCTGATGGTCGACCTGACCGCCAGCCTGATGGGTCGCCGGGTCTTGGACCGTCCAACCAGGAGCTATTGATGCCTGCGCTCGAAAATCTGAACCTCGTTCCCTTCGTCAGCGTCGAGAAGATGATGGATCTCGTGCTTGCCACGGGAACCGAAACCTTCCTTACCGAACTCGCCGCTTACATCGAGGAAGATTTCCGCCGCTGGGAAAGCTTCGACAAGGTCGCCCGCGTGGCGGCGCATTCGATCGACGGCGTGATCGAGCTGATGCCGGCGAGCGACGGCCGGTTGTACGGCTTCAAATATGTCAACGGTCACCCCAAGAACACCAAGACGGGCCGCCAGACCGTAACGGCTTTCGGCGTGCTCGCTGATGTGGATACCGGCTATCCGCTCCTGTTGTCCGAAATGACCATCCTGACCGCGCTGCGCACGGCGGCGACGTCCGCCGTTGCTGCAAAATATCTGGCGCCGAACGGTTCGCGGCGGATGGCGATCATCGGCAATGGCGCGCAAAGCGAGTTCCAGGCGCTGGCCTTCAAGGCGCTGCTCGGCATCGACAATCTGCGCCTCTACGACCTCGACCCGTCCGCCACGCAGCGCTGCAAGACCAATCTGGAACGCTTCGGGTTCCACATCGAGGCCTGTTCTTCCGCCGAACAGGCGGTGGAAGGCGCTGATATCGTCACCACCGTCACGGCTGACAAGCAGAACGCCACGATCCTCACCGACAACATGATCGGCGCGGGTCTGCACATCAACGCGGTCGGCGGCGATTGCCCGGGCAAGACGGAGCTGCATCGCGACATCCTGCTGCGCTCGGACATCTTCGTGGAGTTTCCGCCGCAAACGCGCATCGAAGGCGAGATCCAGCAACTGCCGGCCGATCATGCGGTTACGGAGTTGTGGGACGTCATCGTCGGCAATGCGCAGGGCCGCCGGTCCGATCGGCAGATCACGCTGTTCGACAGCGTCGGCTTTGCCACCGAGGACTTCTCGGCGCTGCGCTATGTCCGCGATAAGATCGCCGGCACCGCCTTCTTCGACAATCTCGACCTGTTGGCCGATCCGGACGAGCCTCGGGACCTTTTTGGCATGCTGCTGCGGCGGCAGGCGGCCCAAGGCTGACGAACGAAGGCTGACAAAACGAAAGGGGAGGGCGCAAGCGTCCTCCCCTTTTTTCGTTTTATCTCACTGTCGCCGAGCGATCAGCGACACGGCAGTGCCGCTTGGGCTTCGTTCGTCAGTGATTGTGCGCCGTGGCGATGAATTGGCGGAAGCGCTCGGACTTCGGATTGGCAAAGGTTTCTTTGGCCGGACCGTCTTCCTCGATACGACCCTGATGCAGGAAGATGACGCGGCTGGCGACTTCACGCGCGAAAGCCATTTCGTGGGTCACGACCAGCATGGTGCGCCCTTCTTCCGCCAGGGCGCGGATGACCTTGAGCACCTCGCCGACCCGTTCGGGATCAAGCGCGGAGGTCGGCTCGTCGAACAGCATGACATCGGGATGCATGGCGAGTGCCCGTGCGATCGCCGCGCGCTGCTGCTGTCCGCCCGAGAGATGGGCGGGATAGGCGTCGATCTTGTCGGCTATGCCGACCTTGTCGAGTAGCGCCTTGGCTTCGGCGATGCAGTCGCTGCGATGGCGGCCCTGAACATGGATCGGGGCTTCGATCAGGTTCTGCTCGATCGTCATATGCGACCAGAGATTGAAGCTCTGGAACACCATGGCGACGCGGGTGCGGATGCGGTCGATCTGCTTCTGGTCGGCAATGGCCGGGCCATTGCGCGTCACTTTCAGGCGAATGGCCTCGCCATTGATCGCGACTTCGCCTGCGGTCGGCAGTTCGAGCATGTTGATGCAACGCAGCATCGTGCTCTTGCCCGATCCCGACGAACCGAGGATCGCGATGACCTCGCCCTTCTGCGCTTCGAGAGAAATGCCTTTCAGCACTTCTAGCGCGCCGAAATGCTTGTGGATGTCGCGCAGCGACACGACGGGCTGGGAAGAATGGTCAGGCATGAGCAGGTTCCAGCTTGGCAGCCACGATCCGTGGGCGGCGAAGATGCGGCGTCAGCCACCAGTCGAGGAGGGCGATGACGCGCGTAAGGATGAAGTTGATGGCCAGATAAATGACGCCGGCGGCGATGAACACTTCCACCGGGCGATAGCTCTCGGAGATCAGCTTGGCCGCGATCCCTGTGACTTCCATCAAGGTGATGGTGGAGGTGAGCGACGTTGCCTTCACCATCAGGATCAGCTCATTGCCATAGCCTGGCAAGGCGCGGCGGATTGCAATCGGCAAGATGATGCGGCGGTAAAGGCGCAGGCCCGACATGCCGTAAGCGCGCGCCGTTTCGATCTCGCGCACTGGCACCGAGCGCAAGCCGCCGCGCAGGATCTCACTGGCATAGGCCGAGCTGTTGAGCGCCAGCGCCAGGATCGAACACCAGTAAGGATCGCGCAGGAACTGCCACAGACCGAGGCTCTGCAAGGTCGGGCGGAACTGGCCGAGCCCGTAATAGATCAGGAAGATCTGCACGAGCAGCGGCGTGCCGCGCAGAACGAAGACGTAGAAGCCGGCGATCTGGTCGAGAACCGGGATCTTCCTCGTGCGGATGATGGCGATCAGCACGGCCAGCACGGAGGCGATGAGAAAGGCGACGGCTGCAAGCTTCAGAGTGAGCGGAATGCCGCCCAGAAGCTGCAAAAAGGTTTGGCCGATGAAGGCGAAATCCATCAGGCCGCTCCTTCCAGACGCACGCCGCGCGCCGTCCGCTTTTCCAGATACTGGAACAGATGCTGCGAGATCCAGGCAATGACGAGGAAGATGGCGCCGGCGATCAGGAAGAACTCGAAGGGCCGGCGGGTTGAGCCCGCGGCGATCTGCGACTGGCGCAACAGTTCCACCAGGCCGGTGACGGAGATCAGGGCCGACTCCTTCAAGGCCATCTGCCAGATATTGCCGATGCCCGGCAAAGCGTGCTGGACAACCTGCGGCGCGATGATGCGGCGAAACAGAAGGAAGCGGCTCATGCCGACGGAACGGCCGGCTTCGATCTCGCCGGGGAGAAGCGAGCGAAAGGCACCGCGAAAGACTTCGGCCTGATAAGCGCCGGACACGACGCCGATCGCGGCCGCACCCGCAACGAAGGCCGGTATGCCGACGAACCCTTCGCTGCCGAAGGCTGCCGCGACATTGGTCACCAGCAGGCTGCCGCCGAAATAGAAGAGATAGACCACGAGAAGATCGGGAATGCCGCGCAGCACCGTCGTGTAGGTGTCGGAGCCAACGCGGAATGCCAGATTGCCGGCAAGCCGCGCCCAGGCGAGCAGGCCGCCGATCACGGTGCCGAGCAGGAAGCCGCAAAGCGCGACTGCCACGGTCATGCCGGCCGCACTCACGAGGGATCGGCCCCATCCATCGGGGCCGAAGCTCAACAAACCAAAGAACTCTGCCATTCCCTGCCTTCTTGTTTTAGCCGGTTCAGGCGGTCAGATGTTGAATTGGAACCCGTCCACGGTCAGCGCCTGACCGGTCATGAAGCAGGGTTCGGAGGTCGCAAGGAAGGTCACGAGGCGGGCGACGTCATCGGCGGTGCCGAGACGGCCGAGCGCGATGCCCTTCTTGGTTTCTTCCTCGCGTGCCGTGAAGTCGGTGTCGATCTCGGTCTGGATCACGCCGGGGCAGATCGCGTTGATGGCGATGTGCGGTCCGAGTTCCTTGGCAAGCGAGCGGGTCATGCCGAGAATGCCGGCCTTGGCCGCGGCGTAAGCAAAGCGGCTGACGGCCTGCGTGACGCCGCCGGTGAAGGCGTTCAGCGATGAGATCGAAACGATGCGGCCGCCGCCATTGCGGATCATGTGCGGCGCGGTGTGCTGGATATAGTTGAAGCAGCTCTTCAGGTTGATCGCGATGGCGCGGTCGAACTGGTCTTCGGTGATGTCGAGGATGCTTTCAGGCGCGGAACGGCCGGCATTGTTCAAAAGGAAGTCGACGCGGTCGAACTGCGCGACCGTTGCTTCCACGATCTCGCCGGCCCGCGCATGGCTCGCCACATCCGCCACGAAGCCGACTGCCTTGATGCCGAGTTCTTCGCAAAGGGCGGTTGTTTCGCTCAGCTCTTTTTCAAGCAGATCCACCAAAGCGAGGTTGTAGCCGGCGCGGGCGAGATCCAGTGCGCAGGCCTTGCCGATGCCGCGAGCCGCACCCGTGACGATCGCGACCTTCGTGCCTTCCATCATGTTACTTCCGATCCTTTTCAATCGGCCGCAATGATGATATGTCCAAGCCAAATTCTTCAATAAGAATATGGTTCACATACAAGAACAGAACTCAGAGGTGAAATCGGCGGTTCGGGTGTTGGAAATCCTCGAACTGCTGGCCCGTTCACCAAAGCCGCTGACGCTGAAGATGATCGTATCCGAACTTGGTTATCCCAAGAGCAGCACCTTCAATCTTCTGGCGACCCTTGTTGCGCGCGCTTATGTCGTCCGCAACGATGGCGAGGCCTACGCCATCCACGAAGCCTTCCGGAACGGTCCGGGCTGGGCGGGCGGCGGCGAAGCGTCGCTGATCGCCGTAGCCGCGCCGATCATGGATGCCCTGCGCGACCGGCATGAGGAAACCGTGTTCCTCGGCGCGCGGCGCAAGGATGGGCGGGTGAAGATCCTCGCCAAAAGCGTCAGCAACCAGTCCATCCGCTTCGATTCCGATTTGACGGGCTCCGACCCGGCCTTTTGCACCGCCATGGGCCGCGTGCTTCTGGCGCATTGGGTGCCGGAAAAGGTCGCGGCCTATCTTGCCAAGGAGCGGATCGTGCAGATCACGCCGCAAACGGTGATCGACCGTGTTCAGCTGCGCCGCATCGTCGAACAAACGCGCGAGGACGGTTTCGCGATCAGCGACGAGGAAGCCGTCGTTGGCGGATCGGGCGTGGCGGCGCCGGTGCGCGACGCGAGCGGCGAGGTGGTCGCGGCACTCAACATGGCGACGGTTTCGACCCGCTTTGCCGCACGTCGCGAAAGCATGATCGAGGCGGTGGTTCAGTCGGCCGAGGAACTCAGCCAGCGACTTGGCTACCGAACAGCGGACAAGGGCAGGAATGGACATCCAGTTTGAAGGAAAGCGCGTTCTCGTAACGGGAGCAGCGCAAGGCATTGGGCGTGCGATCTGCGCGGCCTTTGCGCAAGAGGGCGCGGACGTCACGGCGAGCGACGTCAACGAGGCGGCGCTTGCCGAGGTAACGTCGGTCGTGCCGGCGCGGGGCGGCGCGGTGACAACCGTGCTGCTCGACGTCATCGATGAGGCTGGACTGGCGGCATTCGCTGCGCAGGAAGAAGCGCGCGGCGGGTTCGACATCTTCGTGCATGTTGCCGGTGGTGTGCTCGGCCAGCGCGCCAAGCCGGTGGAAGAGGTTCCGGCGGAAGACTGGGACAAGATCTACGGCGTCAATGTGCGCGGCGCGTTTCTTGTCGCAAAGGCGCTCGTGCCCGGTATGAAGAAGCGCGGCGCGGGCAAGATGGTGTTCATCTCGAGCGGCGCCGGTCTCGGCGTTAGCCTGACGGGCATCCAGGCCTATGCCAGCGCGAAGGCAGCGCTCATCGGTTTGACCCGTCAGCTTGGTCATGAACTCGGACCCTTCGGCATCAACGTCAATTCGGTTGCGCCCGGCTTCCTGCCGACGAGCCCAGATTACGAACGGCAGTGGGCCTCTTATGGGGAGGCCGGGCAGAAGGCGATGCTGGAAGAAATCCCACTGCGCCGCATCGGCGTACCGGAAGACCTGTCCAACGCCGTTCTGTTTTTGGCCTCCCCCTTCGCCAGCTATATCAGTGGCCAGACCTTGTCGGTCAGCGGAGGACCGAAGCCATGAGCGCCGATACAACGGTTCTGCCGACCTGGACCTGGCCGGAAGAGCGGCTTCAAACCATACTCAACCGCGCTCGTGCCGGACGCGCGCTGAAGCCAGAGAGCTGGCCGGGCGGCGCGCGCTGTGCGGTGGCGCTGTCCTTCGATTCCGATCACGACACATTCGAGCTACGCGATGGCGGCCGCTCCATTTCTGCGCTGTCGCAGGGCCAGTTTGGCCCGCGCCAGGGCGTGCCGCGCATCAAGGCGCTATTGGCGCGCAACAGCATTCCGGCGACCTTCTTCGTGCCGGCAGTATCTGCGATCCATTACCCGGACGAGCAACGCGGCCTTGTGGCGGATGGCCACGAGATTGCCCTGCATGGCTGGATTCACGAGCGCAACACCCTTCTCGATGCCGATACGGAGCGCGATCTGGCGTTGAAGGCTGCCGACACGCTGGAAGCGATCACCGGCGAACGTCCGATCGGCATCCGCACACCGTCCTGGGACTTCAGCGACGCAACCCTCGCGATCTCGGCCGAGATGGGGCTGCTCTATGATTCCTCGCTCATGGCGGATGTGGATTGCTACGAACTGCTCATGGATGGTCAGCCCTCCGGCGTCATCGAGCTGCCTGTGGAATGGATTCGCGACGATGCCGCTTACCTTGTTATGGATCGCTGGGGCGGGTTGCGGCCTCAGATCGCACCGCATGACATCCTCAAGATCTTCATGCGGGAGTTCGATGCGGCTTATCAGGAAGGCGGCATCTTTCAGCTGACCATGCATCCCGACATCATCGGCCATCGCTCGCGCCTGTGGATCCTGGAGGAGCTGATTGCGCATATTCGGGGCCACGAGGGGATCTGGTTCGCGAGCCATGCCGACGTCGTCAGACATGCGAAAACAGCATGCAGCTGACAGGAATGTACCTGTCAGTGAACGCAATTCACATATGAGAACGAAGTTCCGCTTTTCAGCTGCGCGGCGACACGGCAGGTTCTGATCCGAAGAGCGGCGAAAATCGTCCGCTCAGGGGAAAGAACAACGTCTGGCGGCACGCTATTGCCGCCCAGAGGAGAAATGGAATGAACAAGACAATCACTGTTCTCGCAGCCTGCGCGCTGTCGGCTTTGACCTTTGCTGGTGCCGCCAGCGCCAAGGAATGGAAGACCGTCAATGTGGGTGTGGAAGGCGCATTTCCGCCTTTCAACGCAACGGCGCCAAACGGCCAGCTCGAAGGTCTCGACCTCGACGTCATCAACGAAGTCTGCAAGCGTGCAAAGCTCGAATGCAACATCGTCGCGCAGGATTGGGACAGCCAGATCCCGTCACTGGTTGCCGGTAAGTTCGACGTGATACTGACGGCGGGACCGAACCCGGAGCGCCGCAAGACGATTGACTTTTCCGATCCCTACGTGATTACGCCCAACACCTTCCTCGCTGCAGCCGATGGTCCGCTGGCCAAGCTGCCGCATGATGGCGAGAGCCTGTCGAGCGAAACGGAAGAAGGCAAGGCGGCGCTTGCCGAGATCAAGGAAGCCGTGAAGGGGCTGACGCTGGGTGGTTCGCTGTCCACCAGCCAGCTGCAATTCGTTGAGGAGAACTTCGGTGACGCGGTCGAAGTTCGTTCATACAAATCCTCGGAACAGGTGCTTCTCGATCTCGAAGCCGGTCGTCTCGACGCTCAGTATGATAACGTCGTCTTTGCGCGCGATCGTGCGGAAAAGAGCAATGGTGCGCTCAAGATCAGCGGACCCCTGCTGGTCGGCGGCATTCAGGCCACAAATGTCTGCCTTGGTGTTCGCAAAGAAGACGGCGAGCTGAAGGAAATCCTGAACAAGGCGCTGGCCGAACTAAAGAGCGACGGCACCTTGGCCAAGATCTCGGAAAAGTGGTTCAAGCTGGATCTCAGCCCGAAGGGTTGATCCTCCGGAACACGATTGAAAAAGCGGGGCCGAGGCTCCGCTTTTTTGTTTTAAGAAGACCGCTCAGTTCGCGCTGCTGCTGACCTGTCCGAGCAGCCAGTCGGTGAACTGCTGCGCCAGCGGCAGGGTCTGCTTGGCCTCTGGCGTGACGACGTAATAGCTGTTTTCGGTTTGCAGCGGCAGGTCGACGACGACTTGAAGCGCGCCGGTCCGCAACTCCGTTTCGATCAGGTAGCGCGGCACCAGCGCATAACCCATGCCGGCGATCGCGGCCTCGATGATCATGGAAAACTGGTCGAGACGGTGGCCGCGAAAGGCCGTGCGCGCTTCGACGCCTGCCATAGCGAACCACTGCGACCAGAGTTTTGGACGGGTGGCCAGTTGCAACAGCGGCTGCTCGGCAAGGGCTGCTGCCGTCATGGTACCCTCAGGTCGTGGGGACGAATCCAGAAGGGTGCGGCTGGCGACCGGGATGATCGTTTCGCTGCACAGATAGATCGCGTTCGCGCGCGCCCAGACTGGCTGGCCATAATGGATTGCGAGGTCGAAATCTTGTTCCTCGAAATCGAAGGGCTCGGAGCGTGACCCGATGTTGAGCACTACGCCCGGATGACCCTCTATGAAATTCGGCAAGCGAGGGCTCAGCCAGCGGCTGCCGAAGGTGGGCAGCGTGGCAACGCTCAGCGTCTGCCTTGCATCGGCGGAGGCCATGGCGCGCAGCATCGTGGTTTCGCTTTGATGCAGGAGCTTACGGGCTTCTGGCAGGAAGCGCTTGCCGTCATCAGACAGAACCACGCGCTGGCGGACCCTCTCGAAAAGCAGCGTGCCGAGATGCTGTTCGAGATCCTTAACCTGACGGCTGACGGCGCTTTGCGTCAGGCTGAGTTCCTGGGCCGCACGCGTGAAGCTGCCATGCCGCGCGGCGCATTCGAAAGCCTGCAGGGCACCGAGGTCCGGAAGATAGCGTCTAGCGAGGTTCATGCGCGTTTCGCATCAAGTCAGTCGATTCAATCGTGAGCAAGGCGTGTGTTCGCCTGTTATGATCCCGATCCTGTATCAACCACATTCTTGCCGGATGAGGAAGCCAGATGGGTCAACACGTTGCCGCCAGCGAGATCCGCGCCGGTTTTTCCGCCGCGATGTCTGCGATGTACCGCACGGAAGTTCCGGCCTACGGCACGTTGATGGAACTGGTTGCCGAGGTGAACGGGAAAGTTCTGGCGGCAGACCCGGCCTTGCGTGACAGCCTCGATGCCACGAACTCGCTCGACCGCATCTCAGAAGAGCGTCACGGCGCGATCCGCTTGGGAACGCCGGCCGAGCTCGCGATGATGCGCCGCGTGTTTGCGGTGATGGGCATGTTCCCGGTCGGCTACTACGATCTGTCGGAGGCCGGCGTGCCGGTTCATTCCACGGCGTTCCGCCCGGTTGGCGAGGACGCGCTGTCGATCAATCCGTTTCGCGTCTTCACCTCGCTGCTGCGGCTGGACCTGATTGCCGACGAAACCTTGCGAGCCGAGGCCGAGGCCATCCTGAACAAGCGTCAAATCTTCACCGATGAGGCTGTCGCGCTCGTGGAAAAGGCCGAGAAGAACGGTGGCCTCGACAAGGCCGATGCCGACCGCTTCGTGGAGCAGGTGCTGGAAACCTTTCGCTGGCATGACAAGGCCAATGTGTCTGAAGACATGTATCACCGCCTGCACGATGCGCATCGCCTGATTGCCGATGTGGTGTCATTCAAGGGTCCGCACATCAACCATCTGACGCCGCGCACGCTCGACATCGACGCCGTGCAGGACCTCATGCCGTCGCGCGCTATCGCGCCGAAGGCGATCGTGGAAGGACCGCCGACGCGTGTTTGCCCGATCCTGCTGCGGCAGACATCGTTCAAGGCGCTGGAAGAGCCGGTGTCGTTCCGCTCGGAAGACGGGTCCTGGAAGTCCGGCTCGCATACCGCGCGCTTCGGCGAGATCGAGCAGCGCGGCGTTGCGCTGACGCCGAAGGGCAGAGCGCTTTATGATCAGCTGCTCACCGAAACGCGTAGCAAGGTGCGTCCTGCTGCCGATGGGTCGAATGCGGATGCCTATGTCGCAGCCTTGGGCGAGACCTTCGAGCAGTTCCCGGATGACTGGGCGGGCATCCGAGCGGCGGGCCTTGGCTACTTCACCTATTCGCTGACCGCAGCGGGTGAAAAGTCGGCGCCGCGGCCTGATGCGGATATCGAGGCTTTGGTTGCCGAAGGCTTGGTGCGCTTCGACCCGATCACCTATGAAGACTTTCTGCCAGTCAGTGCAGCCGGTATCTTCCAGTCCAACCTTGGAGACGATGCGGCGCAGGAGTTTCAGGCGAGCCCGAACCAGATGCGCTTCGAAGCCGATCTCGGCGCGGCCGTGCTCAACGAGTTCGACCATTACGCGGCGATCGAGCAAGCCTCGCTCGACAGCTGTCTGGCGGCTCTTGGCAAGTTGGAGGCGGCGGAATAAGCCGGAGGGATGATCGCCTCCACCCATCATACCGCGCTGGCCGACTTGATCGGCGCAGAGAACGTGCTTGTCGAAGCCGGCGATCGTGCCGGCTATGAAACGGGTGCGCGCTATGATCGCGGGGAGGCCGCGCTGGTCCTGCGTCCGCGCGATACGGAGCAGGTCTCTTTGGCGGTGGCCTATTGCGTGCGCAACGGCATCGCGATCGTGCCGCAGTCCGGCAATACGGGTGTGGTTTCAGGCTCGACGCCGGATGCAAGCGGCGATCAGGTGGTGCTCAGCCTCGATCGGCTGACGAAGACCTTTGCGCTCGATGTCGAGAACCGGTCGCTGCATGTCGATGCGGGCTTTCGCCTTTCCGATATCAACGGGCGCTTGGAAGAGCACGGCTTGCAGTTCCCGATCGATCTTGGCGCCGATCCTGGCATCGGCGGCATGCTTTCGACGAACACAGGCGGATCGCGCTTTCTGAAGTTCGGCGACGTCCGCCGCAACGTGCTGGGCATCAAGGTGGTGCTGGCCGACGAGCACGGCACGGTGCTCGATCTCCTGTCAGGCTTGCGCAAGAACAACACCGGCGTTGACTGGAAGCAGGTCTTTATCGGCACCTCGGGCGCTTTCGGCATCATCACGGAATGCGAGATCAACTTGGAAGCCTTGCCGCGCCAGATCGCGACCGCGCTTCTGGTGCCGCGCGATGGCAAGGCCGTGATGCCGCTTCTGGCGGCGATGGAACGGCGGCTGGGAGGCTACCTTTCGGCCTTCGAGGGCATGTCCCGCAACGCGGTGGAAGCGACGCTGGCGCATGTGCCGTCCCTTCGCAATCCATTTCAGAACGGCGTCGTGCCGGATTACGTCATCCTGACCGAAGTCAGCCGTGACTGGGATTTGCGCGAGGGCGAACAGGCGCTGGATGCGGTGCTGGAAAGCGTGTTGGCTGAAATCTGGGAGCTGGATGGCGCGCCGCTTCTCGACGCCTTCGTCGGTCCCGCTCAGGAAATGTGGGCGCTGCGCCATGCTTTGTCGGAAGGGGTGAAGCATCGCGGCCGGCTGGTTGGGTTCGACCTCAGCTTCCGCCGCCAGGATGTGATTGCCTTCTGCGACTGGATGAAGGACGCGCTACCTGCCAAGTTTCCGGGCGTCCTGATCTGCGACTTCGGCCATATCGGCGATGGCGGCGTGCACTTCAATCTGGTGTTCGATAGGGGTGCTCACCACGACGCCGAGGTCGAAACCGCGCTACGCGAATGGGTCTATGCCGTTGCGGTCGAACAGTTCGGCGGCAGCTTTTCGGCCGAACACGGCATCGGCCGCAAGAACCAGATGTTCTACGATCTTTACACCGATGCGACGCGTCGCACGCTTGCCGATGGCTTGAAAGCCATCACCTCGCCCGCCCAACTCGGCGCGGTCCGCTTCGGATCGGCCTGACCCATCAACGAAAATCAGGGAGCATTTTCATGGACACGCAATCGACGGAAAAGAGCGTTTCAACTGAAACCAGGGCGCTGCTTGCCAAGCTGGGCGTCGCCGACACGGCCGTTTCGGGTGGCACGATGGCATCCTTCACGCCTGTGACCGGCGAGAAGATCGCCGATTTGCCGGTGCACAGCGCAGCCGATGCCGGCGCGATCATCGAGCGGGCCGCAAACGCGTTCCGCGACTGGCGTCTGGTGCCGGCGCCCAAGCGCGGCGAGCTGATCCGCCTGCTGGGCGAAGAGCTGCGCGCTTCCAAGGCCGATCTCGGCCGCCTCGTTTCGATCGAAGCCGGTAAGATCCCATCCGAAGGTCTCGGCGAAGTTCAGGAGATGATCGACATCTGCGACTTCGCCGTCGGCCTGTCGCGCCAGCTTTACGGTTTGACCATCGCAACCGAGCGTCCGGGTCACCGCATGATGGAAACCTGGCACCCGCTCGGCGTCGTCGGCGTGATCTCCGCCTTCAACTTCCCCGTTGCTGTCTGGTCCTGGAACACCGCGCTGGCGATCGTTGCCGGCAACACCGTCGTCTGGAAGCCGTCGGAAAAGACGCCGCTGACGGCACTGGCCTGCCAGGCGATCTTCGACCGTGCGATCAAGCGCTTCGGCGATGCGCCGGCCGACATTTCGCAGGTGCTGGTCGGCGACCGCTCGATTGGCGAAGTGCTGGTCGATCATCCGAAGGTGGCTCTGGTTTCGGCGACCGGTTCGACCCGCATGGGCCGCGAGGTTGGTCCGCGTTTGGCAAAGCGCTTCGCTCGTTCGATCCTCGAACTCGGCGGTAACAATGCGGGCATCGTCTGCCCATCGGCCGATCTTGACATGGCGCTTCGCGCGATCGCTTTCGGTGCGATGGGCACGGCCGGTCAGCGCTGCACCACGCTGCGCCGCCTGTTCGTTCACGCGGATGTCTATGACAAGCTCCTGCCGCGCTTGAAGAAGGCCTATGAGAGCGTGTCGGTCGGCAGCCCGCTGGAAACCAGCGCACTGGTCGGCCCGTTGATCGACAAGGCAGCGTTCGAGGGCATGCAGAAGGCGATCGAAACGGCCAAGGCAATCGGCGGTCAGGTGACCGGCGGTGACCGCGTTGATACGGGTGCGGCCGAGGCCTATTACGTCAAGCCGGCTTTGATCGAGATGCCGGATCATGCCGGCCCGATGCTGGAAGAAACCTTCGCGCCGATCCTTTACGTCGTGAAGTACACCGAGTTCGACGAAGCCTTGCGCATGCATAATGATGTCGGCGCCGGTCTTTCCTCGTCGATCTTCACCCTGAACATGCAGGAATCCGAGCGCTTTTTGGCCGTTGACGGGTCGGATTGCGGCATTGCGAACGTCAATATCGGCACGTCCGGTGCGGAAATCGGCGGTGCGTTCGGCGGTGAAAAGGAAACCGGCGGCGGTCGTGAGAGCGGTTCGGATGCGTGGAAAGCCTATATGCGCCGCGCCACCAACACCGTGAACTATTCGAAGGCTCTGCCGCTGGCGCAGGGCGTTTCGTTCGACATCGAGTAAGCGGCGGTTTCGATGAACGCTCCTACTCCCGTTGAAGAGGCCGGCTTCGCGCCGGCCTCGCGCATCGCCCGGATCGACGTGTCGGAGATCGTGCGCATCGGCGCGCGGGCTCAGGCGCTGAAGCGCGAAGGCAAGCCGATCATCATTCTGGGTGCCGGCGAACCGGACTTCGACACGCCGCACTTCGTCAAGCAAGGCGCGGTCGAAGCCATTATGGCCGGCGACACGAAATACACCGCGCTCGATGGCACGCCCGCCCTCAAGCAGGCAATTCAGGCCAAGTTTTCGCGCGAGAACAATGTCGATTACGTGCTGGACGAGATCACGGTTGCGACCGGCGCCAAGCAGATCCTGTTTAACGCCATGATGGCGTCGCTCAATGCGGGCGATGAGGTGGTGATCCCGACGCCGTATTGGACATCCTATTCCGATATCGTGCAGATCGCCGAAGGCGTGCCGGTGCTTGTCACCTGTACGGCCGAAGCTGGGTTCCGGCTGACCGCCGAACAGCTGGACGCGGCAATTACGCCAAAGACGAAGTGGGTGCTGCTGAACTCGCCGTCCAACCCATCGGGTGCGGCTTATAGCGAAGCGGACTACCGGCCGCTGCTCGACGTTCTCTTGCGCCATCCGCAGGTCATGCTGCTCGTCGACGACATGTATGAGCACATCACCTATGACGACTTCCGCTTCGTCACGCCCGCCGCGATAGAGCCGCGCTTGAAGAACCGCACGCTGACGGTCAATGGCGTGTCCAAGGCCTATGCCATGACCGGCTGGCGCATCGGCTATGCCGGTGGACCCAAGGCGCTGATCAAGGCGATGTCGGTGGTGCAGAGCCAGGCAACGTCGTGTCCGTCATCTGTCAGCCAGGCGGCATCGGTAGCCGCTCTGAACGGCGACCAGTCGTTCCTCCAAGAGCGCAAAGCCAGCTTCCAGCGCCGTCGCGATCTGGTTGTAGCAGGCCTGAATGCGATCGAAGGTATTACCTGCCGGGTGCCGGAAGGCGCGTTCTATACGTTCTCCGGCTGTGCCGGGTTGTTAGGCCGAAAGACTGCGGATGGACGGGTGATCGCAACAGACTCCGACTTCTGCAACTACCTGCTGAGCGATGCGCATGTCGCGGTGGTGCCGGGCTCTGCCTTTGGCTTGTCGCCCTTCTTCCGCATCTCCTATGCAACGTCGGAGGCGGAACTCACCGAAGCCTTGTCGCGCATCGCAAGGGCGTGTGAGGCGTTGACGTAACACGGGAGCCTCGCTGCTGATTGGCAGCGAGGTTCCACCTCCTGCAATTGGCGCCAGAAGAGGTCAGCCTGGCTGCTTGATCAGGCTGCGGCAATCATGGACCGCTTTGTCTTGATGAAGCGCTGCTCGAACTCGGCGGCCGGCATCGGCGCTCCGAACAGGTAGCCTTGTCCTTCCGCGGCATAGTTCTGCATGAAGCGAGCCTGCGCGTTTGTTTCGATCCCCTCCGCAATAACAGTGAGACCGCAGCCTTCCGCCATGCGCGCGATGGCGTCGACGATGGCTTGGTCCTTGGGATCGTGCTCGACATTGCGGACGAAGGACTGATCGACCTTCAAGCGGTCAATCTGCATGCGCTTCAGCATGGTCAGTGAGGCAAAGCCGGTGCCGAAATCGTCGAACGCGACGAAGAGCCCGAGTTTGCGCAGCCGCGCAAGATGATCGAGCGTCATGACCTCGTTCTGCAACACGATGTTTTCGGTGACTTCCAGTTCAAGCGCAGAGGCAGGCAAGCCGCTTGCAGCCAGGACATGCTCCACGCGCGACACGAAGTCCGGCGAGCGGAGTTGGGCTGGAAACAGGTTTACGCCGATGCGAAAATTGCCTTTGCCTGCTTTGCGCCAGCTTGCAGCCTGACGGCATGCAGTCTGCAGGATCCAGTCGCCGACCGGAACAGCCAGCGAGCTTGTTTCCAAGACAGGCAGAAAAGCTGCAGGAGACACCACGCCCGCTTCTGGATCATTGTAGCGGATCAGCGCTTCGGCACCTACAAGCGCATTGTCTGACAGCCTGACCTGGGGCTGATAGTAGAGCTCGAAGTGACCTTCTTCCCAGGCTGTTCGCATCGCGCTGGACAACCGGCCCCGCTCGTCGGCCGCCGCCCGCAATTCGCTAGTGAACAACCGAACGCGGCCCTTGCCTTTGGCCTTGGCGTCATAAAGGGCGAGGTCGGCATTATCGAGGATCTGGATCGAGCTTGACCCCCGATGCTGGGAGCGTTTTGCGCCGACGCTGGCTGAGACATAAACAACCTGATCGCCGACGGGGATCGGTTCTTCCACGGCCTTGATGAGCTTCAGGCCGAGCATTTCGGCACGTGCCGCATCGATGTCATCGCGTATGAGGATGGCAAATTCATCGCCGCCCAACCGAGCAACGACCATCCCGGTATCGACATTCTTCTTCAAACGATCGGCGACAATCTTTAACACGACATCGCCGCCATGGTGCCCGAAGGCATCGTTGACGCTCTTGAAGCCATCAAGGTCGAGAAGCAGAACGGCAAAGTCCTTGCTGTTTCCGGAAGCCTCTTCCTGGATCGAGACGGCAAGGAGATCAAGGAAGCGGGTGCGGTTCGCCAGGCCGGTCAGATGATCAGTGAAGGCCAGTGTGCGGATCTGGCTCTCGCTACGCAGTCGTTCGCGTTGGTCGCGGAATGCCAAAACCGTTTGTTGCCTTGCACCGAGGCCTACCTGCCTGCTGATGACACGGACCGGCACAATATCGCCTGTTGCGGCAACGAGGGTAGCATCCGCTTCCTCGCCGTCGAGCGCAGCAGAAAGATCGAGCGCGGGTACAAGCGTCCTGAGGGTTGATCCGGCAAGATCTTGCTGGTGATAACCGCTCAAGCGTTGAAGCGTGTCATTAACAGACACGATCGTATCGCCATCGCAAATCGCGAGGCCTTCCAGAGCGAGGTTAGCCAGTTCTCCAAGACGCTGGCGTTCGCGCCGCAGTGTCGCCTGCGCATGCAGGGTCATGCGCAAGCCGGCAACTGCAACGCCGAAAACGCCGATGCTTACGGCGGCAACGATCGGGGCTAGAACGTCAGGGTGGGCAGTCAGCGGCGGAAACTCCACCGTGGGATCGATGGTGAAGCTGAGCGCGGCCATGCCGGTCAAGTGCAGCACGGCAATTGCCAGAAGGAGCAGCGGTGCGCCCAGAAGCCTGACCCGCTTGTTCCGCTCTCCCGACACAGTCAGCGACAAAGCGAAGATCGGCAGGCTGCCGAGGATTGAGGCGGTTACCAGGCCAGCGTCGTAAGTGACTTGGCCCCGGACGACGTAAGCGTGTTGCCCAAGGTAATGCAGCGCGACAATGCCGAGACCAAGAACGAACCCGCCTGCGAGACGCCGCTGTCGCCTGTGCTGCCCGATCGAGACGAGCATGCCGGCGCCGATTCCAATAATGGCCGCTATCAGCGAAATGCCGGTGCCAATCAGCTCGAACCCGGCCTGCATTCCGGGTAGGAAGGCGAGCAGCGCGATCATATGCGTTGCCCAGGCGGTACAACCGGCGGTGATGATAGCGGTGAGGGCGAGGATTGCTCGCCGGCGGCCCTGCGAACGCCCGGCGTGATTGGCCACGGAGAAAGAGCCGTAAACACCGATCGTGCAGACCAAGGCGGCGATGATCAGCGAATAGCCGTCGTGCGCCTGCTGAATACATGTGATGACGGTCTGCATCCGGCCTCCTGCCGGGGCGGACACTCCCGCAATGAGATTAAGTTTGAGTTCCAGATCAACCGGCGATTTTAGCCTTTTGCTTATCCAGGTTGTCGCGCATGGCGGACCGCATGTGACCAGTCGGAAAGAACAGGCGGATAATTTTTGCCGCTTGGATAATCTGCATTGACAAAATCTTTGTTTAGGAAAAAACTGCGATCAAAGAAGGCGTGGGGGAACAGCCGGGTCAATGCGTGCAGCGCTCGACAAGATCGACCGAAAGCTCGTGAAGCTGCTTTCGAACGACGCTCGGGAAGGCGCCAACCAGGTTGCCGCGCGGCTTGAGCTCAGCCCGCCGACGGTGCGCACACGGTTGAAGTCGTTGATCGATCAGAACCTGCTGAAGATCGCTGGCCTGCTGAACGTTTCGGAGCGCCCGGAACTCACCGTCGCCATTCTCGGCATCAATGCCTATGCAAACGGCCGGTTGGACGAGGTTGCCAAGAAGATTTCCGAGCTTCCGTTTGTGACGTCGGTCAGCATCGTGACGGGGCGGTACGATCTTATTTGCGAGGTCATGTTCGAAGGTGACACGGATGCGCTTTATCAGGTGACCAGCGAATTGCTGCCGAAGCTGGCGGAGCCGGGTGTGATCCGCGGCAGCGAGACCTTCGTCGTCATGAAGTCCCACAACAAGTGGCTCAACCTGCCGAAAGGGGTTTGGGAAATCAATTCAGCCGAGCAGTCTGCCGAAGAGACCGCCAGGAAAGTCTGATCAGCCGGACATGCCGGGTGCTGGATACTAAGAAGTCTTAATGGGGAACAGGACACGAAATGACAGCCAAACTCACCAAACTCCTTCTTTCCGCTTCGCTCTTTGCATTGGCGGGAACGGCGGCAACGACCTATACGGCGGAAGCCGGAACGCTGGACGACATTCTTGCGCGCGGCGAACTGCGCGTCGCAGTTCAGACGCAAGGTCCTCCTTACTCCTTCATGGACAAGGCAGGCGCGCGCACCGGAAGCGCCATCCAGCTCACCGAATTGATGGCCAAGGAAATGGGCGTCAAGGTGACGTATCTTGACTTCGACTGGGATGGTCTGATCCCGGCCCTGATGTCCGGCAAGGCCGACATTCTGGCTGCCGACATGACGGCCACGCTGACGCGCGCGACCAAGGTCGCCTTCACCAAGCCGTGGATTCACGTTGGCGCGGTCGCTTTCACAACGAGTGGCAGTGATTTCAAGAGCGTCGAAGACTGCAAGAAGCCGGGTACCACGATTGCCGTTATTCTCGGTTCTACCGCCGAAAAGAGCGTGCCGAAGTTCTTTCCCGAGGGCGAGATGAAGTCGTTCAAGGGCGGCGGCACGGTGGTTCTGGATGCTGTCGCGTCGGGTCAGGCGCAGTGCGGCGTCAACGACAACACGGCTGTTGCAGCGCAGGTGCTGAACTATCCGGAAAACACCTTTACCGTGTTCCCGGATATGCTGACTGCCGAGCCGCTGGCCTATGCCGTGCGTTATGACTCGCAGGACCTGCTGACCTGGACCAACCTCTTCCTCGACACCGTCCAGCAGGATGGCCGCTTGAAGGAAAACCTGGACTACTGGGTCAACTCCAACAAGTGGCAGAACGATCACTAAGGTGGATCGACGGTGCGGGCCTTCGTGCCCGCACCATTCGCTAGCAAACCCATCCAGGTGATCCATGCTGGGCAATCTGAACATTCGCGTCATAGCGGATTATTTCCCTGCGCTTTGGCAGGGCTTCCTGAACACGCTGATGTTGTCCGGTCTGGGTTTCGCGGGAGCGATGATCCTAGGGATCATCGCCTGTGCGCTGACGATCCAGCCGCTTCGCTGGCTGCGGGCGCCGGCGATCGCCTATGTCGATTGCATTCGCGCGACACCGCTGCTTGCCCAGCTTTATTTCCTGTATTTCGGATTGCCGCGCTTGGGCATACTGCTGCCCGAGATCGTCATCGGCATCATCGCGCTGGCGCTGAATTCCGGTGCTTATGTCGCCGAGATCATCCGATCCGGCATTCTGGCGATCCCGCGCGGGCAGTTCGAAGCGTCGATGAGTTCTGGCTTCACCTACTTGCAGCGCATGCGCTTCATCATCCTGCCGCAAGCGATACGACCGACAATCTCACCTTTGATCGGTCAGGCGATCGTGCTGGTGAAGGACTCTTCGCTTCTGTCGCTGATCTCCGTGGTGGAACTGGCACGCGTCGGGCAGCAGATCGCGCTGGATCGCTTCATGCCCGTTGAAGGGCTTGCGGCGACCGCGGCGGGCTTCCTGATCATCTATTACTTGCTCAAGGCGCTTGCCGGCTTCTGGTCGCGGTTCGACCGCGTGCCGGGCCGATCCTAGGAGGAGCGCATGTTCTGGTTTCAGGTCGAACGCCTTCTGAACTACTGGCCCATCCTGTTGAAGGGACTGGGCATGACGATCTCGTTGTCGCTCCTGTCGCTACTGGTTGGATGCGTGATCGGGCTGCTGTTCGGGATCATCAGGGCAGGGCGCATCCGCTGGTTGTCGGCGCTGACCGGTCTTTACATCGACCTGTTTCGCGGCACGCCGTTTCTTGTGCAGGTCTTTATCTGCTTCTTCATCCTGCCGACCGTGGGCATCGAACTGTCCGCTTTCTCGGCCGGCGTTATCGCCTTGTCGAACCTTTCAGCCTGCTTCATAGGCGAGATCATTGCGTCCGGCATCAAGGCTGTCCCGAAGGGGCAGAGTGAAGCTGCGCTGTCTTCCGGGCTCCGATATTCGCAGCAGCTGCGGCTGGTGATCTTGCCGCAGGCGTTGCGCATCGTCCGGCCCTCGCTGGTTGGGCAATTCATTCTGCTGGTGAAGGATTCGTCGGTCATCTCGGCCATCGGCATCATGGACCTGACCCGGTCCGGCTGGATGATCGTCCAGAACATTCCGAACGGTCTTCTGGTCTTCGGGGTCGTCGGCATTGGTTACTTCATCATCTGCTATCCCATGATCTTCGTGGCGCGCCGCATGGAGCGCCGTCAGCAAACATCCATCCTGTAGCCGTGACACAGATGCCTGCAGAGACCCGCTTACTTGATTGGACGTGCCGATGATCCGCTTCCAAGGCCTGAACAAATGGTTCGGCAGCGCCCTTCACGTGCTAAAGGACATCAATCTCGACGTCGCCAAAGGCGAGGTAGTGGTTGTTTGCGGCCCCTCGGGATCCGGCAAGAGCACGCTGATCCGCTGTGTGAATGGGCTTGAGCCGTTCCAGGAAGGCAAGCTGGTTGTCGACGGCACCGATCTCAGCGCAAAGAACGCCGCCTTGCGCGAGTTGCGTATGGAGGTCGGCTTTGTGTTCCAGCAGTTCAACCTTTATCCGCACAAGACGGCGCTGGAAAACGTGACGCTGGCGCCAATCCATGTGCGCGGGCTTTCCAAGGCGGAAGCGACCGAGCGAGGCAAGGCACTGTTGGCGAAAGTCGGATTGGCCGACCGCATGAACAACTATCCGAGCCAGCTTTCCGGCGGACAACAGCAGCGGGTGGCGATCGCGCGATCGCTTTGCATGCAGCCCAAGATCATGTTGTTCGACGAGCCGACTTCGGCGCTCGATCCCGAGATGATCAACGAAGTGCTGGATGTCATGGTCAGCCTCGCCAAGGAAGGCATGACGATGATGGTCGTGACGCATGAGATGGGGTTTGCGCGCAAGGTCGCGCATCGCGTCGTCTTCATGGATCAGGGAGCGATCGTGGAAAGCGGCGAGCCGGCGAGCTTTTTCGGCAATCCCACTCATGACCGCACGCGCGACTTCCTGAGCAAGGTCCTGCACCACTAGTGCCGCTGCACACTTGCAGAGGTGAGGGGATGGCACAGAGGCAGGAGCGCTTGCCAGAAGGTCGTAAGCTTTCGGTCGCGATCATCGGGGCTGGTATCGTCGGCTGCGCGACGGCTCTGGCGCTCTCCCGGGATGGCCACGCGGTTACGGTGTTCGATCCGAAGGAGCCTGGCGCTGGAACATCCTACGGGAATGCCGGCGCGATCGTCACGGGTTCGGTGACGCCGACGGCAACGCCGGCAGTACTCCGCTCGCTGCCGAGCTACCTGTTCTCACGGACCTCTTCTGCCGTGCTACGGCGACATCATGTGCTTAAGGCGCTTCCGTGGCTCCGACGCTTCATTCGCCACGGCACTTTGCCGGAAGTCGAGCGAATTTCCGCAGCACTGTCGCCACTGGTGGCGGGGGCATTTGAAGCGCACCGTGACCTGGCGATTGATGCGGGCGTGTCCGACCTCTTGAGCCAAGAAGGCTGGCTGAAGGTTTATGCGTTCGAGAAAGAGTTCGAGGGATCAGCGCTCGAACGGCGGTTGATGCAGCGCGCGGGCGCTGTGCATGAGGTGCTGGACCAAGCAGACGTTCTGGAGCTGCAGCCGACGCTTAATCCGGCGGCGTGCATTCGCGGGCTATACCAGCCGAATGCCGGCAATGTGCGCTCGCCGCGATCGCTAGCGCAGGCTTACTTGAAGGCCGCCCGCTCCAGAGGTGCGCAGGTCGAGCCTGTTCAGGTCGATCGTCTGCATCAGCGGGACGATGGCCTGGCATTGGTGGCGGCCGGAACGACAAGACTGTTCGATCGGGTGATTGTTGCCGCCGGTGCTTGGTCCACGGGTTTGACCAAGCAGATCGGCGATCGTGTCTGCCTGGATACGGAGCGCGGCTACCACATCAGCTTCGGCCCTGGCTCTGAGACGCTGCTGAACGGGCCTGTCGTGTTCCCGAGCCGGGAATTCGTCCTTTCGCCGATGCAGGACGGATTGCGCCTCGTCAGCGGTGATGAGCTGGCGGGACTGACGGCGGCTCCCGATTACCGGCGCATCGAAGCGCTCTTGCCGCAGGCGCTCGAGGTTCTGCCGGCCTTGGCGGATTGGCAGGCGGGGCACCGGTGGATGGGGCATCGGCCTTCGACGCCGGACTCACTGCCGGTGATCGGCCGCTCACCCGCAAATCGAAACGTCATCTACGCCTTCGGTCATGGGCATCTCGGCGTGACCTTATCGGCGACGACGGCGCGGCTGGTTGCCGATCTCGTTGCCGAACGAGCGCCCACCATCGACCTCCATCCTTATCGTGCATCGAGATTTTGATCCGCCATGTCCAGCTTTCCAATCTCCATGAGCAACAAGGCGGCTTTCAACGGACCGCTGCCAGAGGCGGTTGATGTAACCGTCATCGGTGGCGGCATCATTGGCGTCATGACGGCATGGGCGCTGAGGAAGCTCGGTCTGTCGGTTCTCGTCTGCGAGAAGGGGCGGGTGGCGGGCGAACAGTCAAGTCGCAACTGGGGCTGGATCCGCCAACAAGGCCGTGACTACTCCGAGCTGCCGATCATGATGGACACGATCCGGCTCTGGAAGGACATGGACGCCAAACTGCTGGAGCGCATCGGTTTTCAGCAGCGCGGCATCACCTATCTGGCACGCAACGAAAAGAAGCTGGCTGAATATGAGACTTGGCTCGCTGGTGCGCGAAGCTACGGTGTCGACACGCGCCTTCTGACGCGCCGGGAGACCGAAGCCATGTTGCCGAACAGCGCCGGCTGGATGGGCGCAATCACCACCCCTTCGGACGCCATGGCGGAGCCCTTTGTTACCGTGCCTGCCTTGGCGCAAGCCGCCGTCGAAGACGGGGTCATCATTCGCGAAGGTTGCGCGGTGCGGTCGCTCGACATCGCGGCTGGGCACGTGACGGGCGTGATAACCGAAGCAGGCTTGGTTCGGTGCGAGCGGGTTGTGGTCGCTGCAGGTGCCTGGAGCTCGCTGTTCCTTGCCGCTCATGGCGTGCGGATACAGCAGCTCGGTGTTGTTTCCTCCGTTATCAGCACAGACACATTGCCAGCTTTTTTTCCGGCTGCGGCCTGTGATGATCGCTTCGCCATTCGACGACGCACAGATGGCGGCTATACGCTGACGCCTTGGTCCACCCATGACTTCTTCATCGGTCCTGATGCGTTCCGCAATGCCTTTGCTTATCTTCCGCAACTGCGCGAGGATTTCGGCCGAACGCATTTCAAGCTGTTTGCCCCCAAGACCTATCCGGATGCCTGGAGCACGCCGCGGACATGGAAGACGGGAGAGCAAAGCCCTTTCGAACAGTGCCGGGTTCTCGACCCACAACCCAACCGGACTGAACTCGAGAAAATCCGCAGCTATTTCGCGGAAGCTTTCCCATCGATCGGCAAGCCGAAGATCAAGTCGACCTGGGCCGGCATGATCGATACGATGCCAGACGCGCTGCCCCTGGTGGACAAGGCGCCGATCGGCGGCGTAACCATCGCGACAGGCATGAGCGGACATGGTTTCGGCATCGGGCCGGGAATGGGGGAGGTCGTTGCCGACATGGTTCAAGAGCGTCCGGCTCGCTATGACCTGTCTGCCTTCTCGCTCAAGAAGGCGCGTTGATCGTCAGGCTTGTCCCGGTGCGAAACGGCCGACGAGGGCGCGAGCAAGGGAGTCGAGCGCGAAGCCGATTACGCCGATGATCAGGATGGTTGCCATCAGCTCGGGATAGGCAAGGCGGTCGCGGGTATCGAGGATGAAGTAGCCGAGGCCGGCGGACACGCCGAGCATTTCACAGGGCACAAGGATGATCCAGGCGATGCCGATGGCAAGCCTCGCTCCGGTCAGCACATGGCCGAGAATGCCGGGAATGACGATGCGCGACAGCGTTTCCCAGCGGGTGGCGGCAAGGCTTCGGGATAGAAGCAGCCATTGCGGATCAAGGGCGCGGACACCGGCAGCCGTGCTCAGCATGATCGGCCAGATGGTTGCGAAGGCGATCAGGAAGTAGATGGGAGCGTCGCCGACGCCGAATACCATCACGGCGACCGGCATCCACGAGAGCGGTGAGATCATGCGCAGGAATTGGAAGGCCGGCGTGGTCGCGGCTTCGGCAAAGCGTGATGTACCGATCAGAATGCCGATGGGCACGCCAAGCGCAAGCGCGATCGCCAAGCCCACCAGCACACGGCGCAAGCTGACCATGACATGCAGCGGCAGGTCGGAGCCCGTCAGCAACTCGCCAAGCGCGGGCAGGGCAGCGGTTGGCGAGAAGCGTGCGGCGAAGCTTTCCGGCCGCGCCAGAACATCGGTGCCGAGCCACCAGGCTGCCAACAAGACGCCCAAGCCCAGCAAGCCAAGAACCAGACGGAGCGAGCGGGCGCGCAAGAGATTTGCGCGCGCGTTCAACGCCGGCGCCGAGGCCGGCGCAAGGTTGCTGGCAGAGAGGGGCTCGGATTGGACGCTCACGCCGCAATGATCTCCTGGCGTGTGTAATCGCCGGCGAGGCCGAACGCCTGAAGGCCGCCCGAGGCTTCGAGCGCTTGCTTGACGAAGCGATCGTCGACGAGATCCTTGGCAGCGAATTCTGGATCGAGCGCATCGAGGAAGGCACGGTCACCTTCGATCATCGTGTCCTTCAAACGGCGCACCAGCTCTTCCGTGTAGCTCGGGAAGGGGTAGGGCTGGAAGTCGATGCGCTTTTCGCGCCAGTCGGGATGACGGATAGCGCCGCTGTCGACGTATGTCTGGATGTCGGCTTCCTCCGGCGCCAGGACGCGCTTGAGAACGGGTGCCGCATGCGGCGTGTAGCGGTTCGGATCGTCTTTCGACAGCAACTGGGCGGTTTCGGCGCGGTTCTCGCGCGTCCAGAGCTGTGCCTTGACCATCGCGTTGACCACCTTCTGTGACCATTCGGGCCGGTCGGTCAGGTCGGCTTCCTTCATGAAGACGACGCAGCAGGCATGGTCTTTCCAGACATCGCCGGTGAAGCGCAGGATCTTGCCGACATTGAGCGCTTCGCCAGCCGCATTGAACGGTTCGGCCACGATGTAGCCGGCGATCGTGCCGGCAGCCAGCGCCGGCACCATGTCGGCGGGCGGCAGGATGACGAGGTTGACCTCGTTGGCGGCTGGCGTACCCGTCTTCTTGGAGACCGGCGTCAGGCCGTTTTCACGCAGAAGGGTTTGCAGAACCACATTGTGGATCGAATACCAGAAGGGAATGGCGACCGTCTTGCCGCCGAGATCCTTCACCGCGTTGATGTCCGGTGCGACGCTGAGGCCGGAGCCGGCGGTGTGGTTCCAGGCCACGACCTTGGCGGGCGCCTTGCTGCCATAACGTGCCCAGACAGTGATCGGCGACAGGAGGTGCACGACGTTGACTTGCCCAGCAAGGAAGGCCTCCACGATCTGCGACCAGGAGCGGAACATCACCGGCTTCTCGGCCTTGAGGCCCTCGGCGTCGAAGAAGCCTTTGCCATGCGCGACGAGCAGGGGCGTTGCATCCGTGATCGGCAGATAGCCGATGCGGACGGGGGCGTCCGGCTCCTGGGCTCGCGCTTCACCGGCGCGGAGGAATGGCAAAGCGCCGGACGCAGTCAGCAGAGCCGACAGCTTGAGGAGGTCGCGTCGGGAAAAGAAATCGTCGGTCAGCATGAAAACCCTCCTGTTAGTGGTGAAGCCGCGCGTTGCGGAGTGTGGAAAGAATGTCGATGCGCAAGCGGCCGAGTTCGGACACGGCATCATGGCGTGGTTTAGGAAGATCGATCGTCCACTGCCCGATCTCGTGACCGGGCGAGCCGCCAAGCAGGATGATGCGGTCTGACACCAGCAGCGCCTCATCGATGTCGTGGGTGACGAGGACGGCAGACGTTTCTAGATCACGGACGACCTTGAGCAGGAGGTCCTGCATCTCGGCGCGGGTGATTTCGTCAAGGGCGCCGAAGGGTTCGTCGAGCAACAGCACCTCCGGCTTGCGAGCCAGACACCGTGCCAGTGCTGCGCGCTGCGCCATGCCGCCTGACAGTTCGGACGGCCGGCGACGGCGAGCATGATCGAGGCCGACTTCCGCGATGGCCGCATCGATGCGATTCTGGCGTTCCTCGCGTGAGAGCTTTGGTTGGCGGGCAAAGTCGAGGCCGAAGGCGACGTTCTTTTCAAGATCGAGCCAAGGAAGCAGGCCGGGGTTCTGGAAGTTCATCGCAAGCCGTGGATGAACATCGGACAAGGCTTCCCCATCGATGCGGATGGTGCCCGAGGCGGGTGCCTGCAAACCGGCCAACACGCGCAGGAGGCTGGACTTGCCTACGCCGCTTGGCCCGAGAAGCGTGACCACCTCGCTCTTGTCGAGTGAAAAATCGAAGTCCTTCAAGACCGGGGCGCTTTGCCCTGGATATCGAAGGGAAATACCGTGTGCTTCCAGAATGGGTCCGGGGCCTGCTGTCATCAGGCCGCATCCCGGCGTTGTTGCAGGGCTGTACGAAGCTGGACGATGCTTGGCGTGATGATGGGGATGAAGGCGGCTTCGCGCCAGCGCCGGGCAAAGGCGCGGCCGGGTTCTTCCAGATAAGCGCGTCCGCCGGACGCTTGCAGCTCGAGCTGAACGGCTTGCGCGACGATGTCGGCAAGCTCGATGCGAAGCTCGAACAGCGAGGAGGCGTCTGTCACGAAGGCCTGGGAACGCAAACCGGCGGCTAGGCGCGCGTGAGCATCATCAAGCTGCCGCGATAGTTGCGCCAGCGGTTCACCGAGAACGCCGCGACCGGCACCGGCGCAAGCTTTCGCCTCGCTCAGCGCGCGCTTTGCCAAGCCAATCGACATGCCGCATTGCAGGCCGGCAAAGGCCGGGCGCGACTTCGGCAGCCATTCCCTTGCGTTGGTGCTGATGATGCGGTCATCGCCGATCTGCACATCATTGATGGCCAGCGCCGCGGTGTTGGCCGATCGCATGCCCATCAAGGCAAGATCCTCGGTCCTGGTCATGCCGGGATCGTCATGGGCGAAAGAAACAACAAGGACGCGGCCATCGTCATGATCCACCGCGCCGGCGACATGGAAGCCTTCGGGGCGCAAGTTCGTCACCCACGGCATTTTGCCGTTCAGCGTGAGCGTATCCGAGCCGGTGGCCGAGATCTGCAGGGGTTCGAGGCCGCCCAGAAATTTCATGGCATTGGACAGGCCTGTAGCACCGGCGAGACGACCCGCTAGAAGGTTCGACAGCAGGCGCTCGCGCAGACCCTGGTTCTGGCTGTCGAGCAGGAACTGGATATAAGCGCGCTGGCTCCACAACACGAAGGCGGAGGCTAGTGAATGCGACGCCACGTCCGCAATCGCGTTCACCGCATCGACGACATCACCGCCTGAACCGCCAAGAGCAGCCGGCACGCCGATCGCCGGATAGCCCGCCTCGGCGAGCTGCGGCAGGATGTTCGAAGACGGTTCTTCACCGCGATCGATCGCATCGGCTGCCGTTTCGATCCAGTCTGCGAAGCGCTTGGTCTCGGCTTTGGTGCTGCTGCCCTGCATGATGTTACTCGGCAGCCTGGGCCCGGTTGGTCCATGCAAATTGCTGAAGCTGTTCGTTTAGCGGCGGCTGGCCGAGATTGTTCGCAAAGTTGCAGAGCGTGGCCAGGCTGACGCCGAGCACGACTTCGAGGGCTGCCTGATCATCGTAACCGGCTGACTTGAAGGTTTTCAACTCGGCATCGACAACGGCGCCGCGTCCAGCGATGACGGCCTCGGTGAAGCGGGCGACAGCGTCGAGCTTGGCGTTTTCGATGGTGTTGCGGCTGCGCAGGGCTTCGACGGTGCCGGCATCGAGCCCGGCCTTCTTGGTGGCGACGGCGGTATGGCCGGCGACGCAGAAGCCGCAGCCATGGATCGCAGCAGCGGTGATCTGCACGACCTCACGCTCGGCCAGCGACAAGGAAGCCCGACCATTGATGCCGCCAAGCGTCAGATAGGCTTCAAGCGCGGTCGGCGCATTGGCGAGCACGCGCAAGAGGTTGGGAAGAAAACCATTGGAAGCCTCAGCCTTGGTGAGAAGCGGCTTGGCTTCTTCAGGAGCGTTTTCGATGGTGCGCAGTTCGAGCCTGGACATGGTCGGCCTTTCTAAACGGTGGTAGCGGCTGGTCCCGCACTGGGTCTGCGCGGGCTAGCGGCGAGAGGGAGATCTGTCTGTCCTGTTAAGCTCAGCGACGAGGAAGCCAACAGTTTACGGACAGAACCCACTAAGTCCCGCAACAGCTACCTGAATGCAGTCGTTTTGTTGAGGAATGACATTCGAACCGCGACGGGTTCTTTAGAACATCGTTCTCAAGCTGGGCTGGCTGAATCTACTCAGAGAAGCTGTCGGCAAAGAGTTCGTTCTTCAGCTCACACGATGACAAGCGCCCGGAAGTCATTGACGTTTGTGAGTGTAGGGCCAGTCTTTAAGAGATCACCCAGCCGTTCGAAGAAGCTGTAGCTGTCATGGGCAGCAAGACAGGCTTTCGCGTCCATGCCGGCCTGTGTTCCGCGCGCCAGCGTATCGGGTGTGATGATCGCGCCGGCTGCGTCCTCAGTGCCGTCGATTCCGTCCGTATCGCCAGCGATGGCCCAGATGCCGTCTTGCCCCTCGAGAGCTACTGCGAGCCCCAGCAGGAACTCCGTGTTGCGGCCGCCTCGACCGGCTGAGCCGGCGCCGATGGTGACCGTTGCTTCGCCGCCGGACAAGATCACCGCCGGACCTTTGATTGGTTGGCCCCTGTGCTTAGCCGAGCGCGCAATGCCGCCGAGCACAGTCCCCATCTCGCGCGCTTCGCCTTCGAGCGCGTCACCTAGGATCAAGGTCTGCAATCCCCATTCTTTCCCGACACGCGCTGCTGCGTCGAGAGCGAGGGCGGGCGCTGCGATGATCCGGACGTCGCCTGTGATGTCGCCGAGCTTGGGCGTTTCCACGTTTTCCTTAAGAAATTGCTGCGCGCTTTGTGGGAGATCTATGCGGCGGCGTGCTATGATTTCGCGGACGCTTTGAAGGGTGGAAAGATCAGCCACGGTCGGACCGGAGGCGATGTCAGAGGGATCGTCGCCGGGCACATCGGAGATCACCAGCGTGACGAGCTTCGCCGGCTGTGCAGCCAAAGCGAGACGCCCACCTTTCAGGCGCGACAGGTGCTTCCGCACGGCGTTCATCTCGCGGATGGTCGCTCCACTGTGGAGCAGGGCCTTGTTCACGGCCTGCTTGTCGGCGAGCGACATGGCTCCAGCGGGGGCAACCAGAAGGGAGGAACCACCGCCGGAAAACAGAGCGATCACGAGATCCTTGTCGGTCAAGCCCTGGACGGCTTCCTCCAAGGTGCGTCCTGCTTCCAGGCTCATGGCATCTGGAACCGGGTGGGCCGCTTCCAGGATGCGGATGCGGCCGGCGGGCACTGCATGTCCATAGCGGGTAACGATGACGCCCGACAGGTCCACATCGGGCCAAGCTGCATCAACCGCCCCGGCCATCGCCGCCGAAGCCTTGCCGGCGCCAATGACCACGCAACGGCCTTCCGGTTTTGATGGAAGATTCTGCGCAACCGTCTTCAAGGGATCCGCGCTCGCAACAGCGGCGTCAAACATGCGCCGCAGCAGATTGCGAACGGCATCGTCGCTCGGAATGTGCGCCGTCATTCTGCTGCCTCCCAGCGGGCCTTGCCTTGTTCAGGCTCCTTCAGCGCCTGCACGCGCTTGGCCAACCAGTCCACGAAGACGCGCACCTTGTTGCTGAGGTGGCGGGTCTGCGGATAAACGATGTAAAGAGGCAAGACCTCGCATTCCCAATCCGGGAGGATCTCCACGAGTTCTCCTCGTGCCACGGCGTCCTTCACCATGAAGCTGGCGGCTTGGCCCACACCGATGCCGGAGATTATGGCGTTGACGTAGGAGCGGGCATCGTTGACCGAGATCGCATAGCGCGGCGAGATTTCGATGACCTCGTCACCGCGGCAGAATTCCATGGATAAAACCCGACCGGCGGCGGCGTTGAGATAGCCCACCGCAAGGTGGCCTTCGGTCAGATCGTTAGGATGTGTTGGCGCTCCGTGTCTTTCGAGATAGAGCGGGGAGGCGAAGGTGCGCATCTTTAGTTCGCCGACCTTGCGCGCCACCAGCGACTGATCGGTCGGCGTGCCGCCTCGCAGCGCGCAGTCGACGTTTTCGGCAATGTAATCGACCAGCCGGTCGCCGACCCCGATATCGAGCTGTATCCGCGGATAGCTCATGTAGAAATCGCACAGGTTGGGGATGACGATGAGATCGGCGAAGGCCCCAGCCATCTCGACGCGCAATCGTCCTGATGGACCTGCCTGGGAATGCGACATCGAGCCATCGAGTTCATCGATCTCCGACAGGATCTGCAACGCACGCTCGTAATAGAGCGCGCCATCCGTGGTCACCATCACCCGGCGCGTCGTTCGGTTCAGCAAGGTCGTGCTCAGATGGGCCTCCAGCCCTTGCACCATGTTCGTGACCGTTGTCTTCGGCATGTCCAGGGCCGTTGCGGCGCGCGTGAAGTTTCCTGTTTCCACCACCCGAACGAAAACGCGCATAGCCGACAGCTGATCCACGATATTCTCCTATTGCCCGCTATTTTCGAACAGTGAAGCCAAGAATGCCTAACTTGTGCTTGTCGGTTGAGATAATAATATCGAACTCACAACAAGCAACCAGTTTTGCCAAGCGGCTTCGAGACGAACATGTCGGCGCAATCGAATAAAGACCAGATGAGCAAGGTGACTGCGTCGCCTGTGCCCATGCGGCTTTATGATGGAGCAAGGATCGGCAAGATCCCGCCCATCGTGCTTTATCTGCGCGGCCGGGCATTTCTCGACAAAGACCGCGGCGAGGTTGAACGGCCGATTGCCAAGGCGATGGCTGAAACAGGTGCCATCGTTCTAGAGGCGGACTATGGCACCATTTCGCACAACGTCTTCCCAAAGGCGATGGAATGCGCGTTCCAGGCGCTGACCGACATTGCAAGGCGGCGCAAGGAGTTCGGCGCGAGTGTGAAGTCTCCGCTGTTCGTTGCCGGTGATGAAGCAGGCGGGAATGTTGCGGCGGGCGTGGCGCTGAAAGCGCGTGATCTCCTACCCGGCGAATTGAAGGGACAGATGCTTTTTTCGCCGATGGTCGATCCGCAGATGGCGACGGCGTCGTTTCGGACTGCTGATACCTTAGGCATGCGCGAAGCCTGGTCGGACGGTTGGAGCCACTACATTGGTTCCTTCTTCCAGCATCCTTATGCGGCGCCATGCCTGTGTTCGCGGTTGGCGAAAGTGGCGCCGGCCTTGATCATCACGTCGGAAGACGATCCGCTGCATGACGAAGTGCTGAGCTATGCGGAGCGTCTAAAGGCCAGTGATGTCGAGGTTTTCCAGCATGTGTTTGCAGCCAATTGCGGCTGGACGAGTCTTTATAAAGAAGGGACCGGCAAGTGGATCCCCTCGTTCTGCACTCAGTTTTCGCAATTTATAAAAAGCGTCCACTAGAGAGATTTCAGCACCTAGTACAACTAACCCATAAGCCTTTTAGCGTGAGTATCAGCATATACTTGTAAATGATATTATGATGGAAACCAGGTTCAGAGAAGACGTACGCGCTGGACATTTCTGCAGGGCGTAACCGGGACCTAAGGGCCATTTTCTTTTTCAGCATACGCGTCGTGTCGGCGAATTGAACAAGCGGGCAATCGGAGTTGCCCAGGAGAATAAGATGTCATCGAAGATCAAGAACTGGGCCCTATGGGGTGCCGGAATGAGCGTTGCTGCGCTGATTGCAGGCGCATCATTTTATCTCGACATGCCGAAGGCTGCGAATGCTGCGCCGGCCGCTGCTCAAGCGGCTCCCGCTGTGCCGGTCAAGGTCGCGACGGTCGAGTCGCGCAGTGTCATTACCTGGCAGGAATTTTCCGGCCGGCTTGAAGCGGTTGATCGCGTTCAGCTGCGGCCGCGCGTTGCCGGAGAAATCCAGTCCGTCCACTTCCAGGAGGGTGGTCTGGTGACGGCGGGTGATCTCCTGTTCAGCATCGACCCTGAGCCCTACAAGGCAGCCGTGGCTCAGGCGCAGGGTCTTGTTGCTTCAGCCGAAGCAAAGCTCGAACTCGCCAACACCGAACTCGAACGTGGCCGCACACTGGCTGCCAAGACGACGATCTCGCAGAGCGATCTGGCTCAGCGCCAAAGCACGCAGCGGGATGCGGCCGCAGCTGTCCAGTCGGCACAAGCTGGTCTGAAGGTCGCGCAGCTTGATCTCGATTATACCGAAATCCGAGCACCAATTTCCGGACGTGCGGGTAAGATCGATGTTTCCGTCGGTAACCTTGTTGCCGGTGGTTCGGCATCCACGGCGCTGACGACGATCGTGTCCATTGACCCGATTTACGCCAGCTTCGATGTCAGCGAAGCCTTTGTTGCCAGCGTTCTGGCGGAACTTCCGGTCAACAATGGCGTCACGGCAATCGATCAGATTCCGGTCGAGGTTGCGACCCTGGCCGCCAATGCACGACCGGTCCGAGGCAAGCTGCAGTTCGTCGATAATCAGGTCAACGCGACCAGCGGCACGATCCGCGTTCGCGCCGAGTTCGGCAACACTGACGGTCGTTTGATCGCCGGGCAGTTCGTGCGGGTTCGCATGGGCCAGCCGAAGGCCGAAGATCGTTTGATGATCAGCGAGCGTGCGATCGGCACCGATCAGGACAAGAAGTTCGTTTTCTCGGTCAACGAGGCCAACACGGTCGATTATCGTCCGGTCCAGCTCGGCACGACGGTTGATGGCATGCGCATCGTCGAGAACGGCCTCAATCAGGGTGACCGGATCGTCGTAAGCGGCCTCCAGCATATTCGTCCGGGCGCAGTTGTTGCTCCGGAAGTTGAAGGCCAGGTAGCGGCCAAGTAATCGGCCGCTACCACCCGCGCACTTGTAGTTAGCTTGGAACGGGACGCTCGCAGTTTATCGAACTGCGGGCGACGGACCAGCATGTCTGTTCGACCCGTAGAGGTAGGTTCACAATGAACATTTCCCGGTTTTTCGTCGACCGGCCGGTGTTTGCCGCCGTGTTGTCGGTCTTGATCGTGGTGGCCGGCCTTCTGGGCATGCGGTCGCTTCCGATCTCGGAATATCCTGAAGTCGTTCCGCCCTCTGTGGTGGTGCGCGCGACCTATCCGGGGGCGAACCCAACCGTCATTGCCGAAACGGTCGCGACGCCGCTCGAAGAGCAGATCAACGGCGTTGAAGACATGCTTTACATGTCAAGTCAGGCGACCTCGGACGGCGTGCTGACGCTGACCGTTACCTTCAAGCTCGGCACCGATCCGGATAAGGCGCAACAGCTGGTGCAGAACCGCGTGTCGCAGGCGGAGCCGAGGCTTCCCGGTGAAGTGCGTTCGCTTGGCATTACGACCGTGAAGAGCTCGCCGGACTTCATCATGGTGGTCAATCTCGTCTCCACCGGTGATCGCTATGATCTGACCTATCTCAGGAACTATGCGACCTTGAACGTCAAGGATCGTCTGGCGCGCATCGAAGGCGTTGGCCAGGTCCAGGTGTTCGGTGCCGGCGATTATTCCATGCGCATCTGGATCGATCCCCAGAAGGCGGCGGAACATTCACTTGCCGCCAGCGACATCACCAATGCAATCCGCGGCCAGAACGTTCAGGCTGCAGCTGGCATCATCGGCGCTTCGCCGAGCTTACCGGATGTCGGTTTGCAGCTGAATGTGAACGCGCAAGGGCGCCTGCAAACGCCGGAAGAGTTCGGCAACATCATCGTGAAGACCAACGAGGATGGCGCGATCACGCGGCTGCGCGATGTCGCGCGCATCGAGCTCGGTGCGGCCGATTACACGCTGCGTTCGCTGCTCGACGGCAAGCCGGCCGTGGCGATTCCCGTGCTTCAAGCGCCCGGCTCGAACTCGATCGAGATCGCAGACAATGTTCGCGCCACGATGGACGAGTTGCAGAAGGCGATGCCGGAAGGTGTGAAATACGAGATCGTCTACGACACCACCGAGTTCGTCCGCTCTTCGATCGAAAAGGTGGTCGACACCCTGCTTGAAGCCGTAGCGCTGGTTGTGCTGGTCGTGATCGTCTTCCTGCAGACCTGGCGCGCTTCGATCATTCCGCTGCTGGCCGTTCCGATCTCGATCATCGGCACCTTTGCCGTGATGTATATGTTCGGCTTCTCGGTCAACGCGCTGACTTTGTTCGGCCTCGTGCTTGCAATCGGTATTGTGGTCGACGACGCGATCGTTGTGGTCGAGAATGTCGAGCGCAATATCGAAAATGGTCTGGCGCCGCGTGAAGCGACCTATCGCGCGATGAAGGAAGTGTCGGGCCCGATCATCGCCATCGCGCTGGTTCTGGTGGCGGTGTTCGTGCCGCTCGCATTCATCTCCGGCCTGTCGGGACAGTTCTATCGGCAGTTCGCGCTGACGATTGCAATCTCCACCGTGATCTCGGCGATCAATTCGCTAACGCTTTCGCCCGCGCTCGCGGCTTTGCTCCTGAAGGGACATCATGCCCCGAAGGATCGTGTGACGCGCGCGATGGACTTTGTGTTCGGCTGGTTCTTCCGTGGTTTCAACCGCGTCTTTGGCGCGGCGTCGAACGGCTACAGCCGCACGGTCGGCGGGTTGTTGTCGCGCAAAAGCCTCGTGATGATCATCTATCTGGCGCTGGTCGGGTTGACCTACAGCATGTTCAACGCCGTGCCGGGGGGCTTCGTGCCGAGCCAGGACAAGCAGTATCTCGTGGGCTTTGCTCAGCTGCCGGATGGCGCAACGCTCGACCGGACCGAAAGTGTCGTCAAGCAGATGAGCGACATCGCCCTGAAGCAGCCGGGCGTCAAGCACACGATCGCGTTTCCGGGCCTCAACATCAACGGTTTCACCAATGGCTCGAACGCCGGCGTGGTGTTCGCCGTGCTGGATGACTTCAAGGATCGCCAGACTCCCGAACTGTCCGGTGACGGCATCGCGATGGCTTTGAACGGTCAATTCTCGGGCATCAAGGACGCGTTCATCGCGATCTTCTCACCGCCCCCCGTCAACGGTCTTGGTACCACCGGCGGCTTCAAACTGCAGATCGAGGACCGCTCTGGCTTCGGCTACCAGACGCTCGACGAGGCCACCAAGGCGGTGATCGGCAAGGCTTACCAGACACCGGAACTCGCCGGCATCTTCTCAAGCTACCAGATCAACGTGCCGCAGCTTTATGCCGATCTCGATCGCGCCAAGGCCGAGCAACTCGGCGTCTCGGTGACGGATGTGTTCGAAACGCTGCAGATTTATCTGGGATCGCTTTACGTCAACGACTTCAACGCGTTTGGCCGCACTTACAGCGTGCGCGTCCAGGCGGATGCCGCCTTCCGCGCCAAGGCGGATGACATAGGCAACCTGAAGGTCCGGTCGCAGTCCGGCCAGATGATTCCACTTTCGGCACTGCTGAAGGTCGATGAAACCGCAGGGCCGGAGCGCACTACGCGCTACAACGGCTTCCTTTCGGCCGACATCAACGGTGCTCCGGCACCTGGCTTTTCTTCCGGACAGGCGCAGGCTGCGATGGAGAAGATTCTCGACGAGACGCTGCCGTCCGGCGTGGACTACGAATGGACGGATCTGACCTATCAGCAGATCCTCGCCGGCAATTCGAGCATCATCGTGTTCCCGCTGGCTCTGCTCCTGGTCTATCTCGTGCTTGCCGCACAGTATGAAAGCCTGACCCTGCCGCTGGCGATCATCATGATCGTGCCGATGGGCGTGCTGGCGGCGTTGACAGGTGTGTGGCTCACGGGTGGCGACAACAACATCTTTACGCAGATCGGTCTGGTGGTGTTGGTGGGCTTGTCGGCGAAGAACGCGATCCTGATCGTGGAGTTCGCGCGAGAGCTGGAGTTCGAAGGAAGAAAACCGCTGGAAGCTGCGATCGAAGCCAGCCGCTTGCGCTTGCGCCCGATCCTGATGACCTCGATGGCCTTCATTATGGGCGTGGTGCCGCTCGTCACATCGACAGGCGCTGGTGCGGAGATGCGCTCGGCCATGGGTGTCGCGGTGTTCGCCGGCATGATCGGCGTGACCTTCTTCGGCATCTTCATGACGCCGGTGTTCTACATGCTGGCCCGTCTGTTGACCGGCGCAAAGCCGCTGCGCCAGCATGATCCGGAACCGGAGCCTCTGCTCGTGCCTGCGGAGTAGCCAGCGTCCACTCGAGCCGCGCTCATCCTTGTTCGGCAAGACCGGCAAGGGTGAGTGCGTTGCTTGTGGCGGCACCTGAGGCGGTGTTGTCGAAGATGCACCAGGTTTCGGCACCCACAGTCGTTGCCTCGACCAAGGTATTGAACCAGCGCGCCAGCGTGGGGTCATCGTAGGAAGAGCGATAGATGACCGGCGAACCATGCAGCCGGGAATAGCGCAATCCTGACCAGCCGCCGGGTTCATCGGCTTGTGCAACCGGAGCCGGATCAGCGGCAACGCGTGCGATCCGGTGGTCGACCAAGAGATCAGTCGCGGCTGGCGTGAACCAGCTGACGTGGCGCGGCTCACAGGCGATTGGGCATTGAACTGCGGCTGATAGTCTGTCGAAAAGCGTGTTCGCAGCCGCGCTGTCGAATGCGTGCTTTGGAGGGAACTGGACGAGCAGCACGCCGAGTTTCTCGCCCAGGCCACCCACCTCCTCGGAGAAGCGGGCGATCAGTGCTTCCTGATCTTCGTTTGAGGCCGCATGCGAGATCGATTTTGGCAGTTTAACCGAGAAGCGAAAATCCTCAGGCACACTAGCGGCCCAGCGCTCGTAGGTCGCTCGACGATGAGGCCGATAAAAGGATGAGTTGATCTCAACGGCACTGAAACGCGCCGCATAGCGTTGCAGGTGGGTGCCCTCAGATGGGAACTGGTCTGAAACGCCGCTCGGCACCGACCATCCGGCCGTACCGATCCGCAGGGGAGCGGATGACTGGCCTGCAACTTCGCCGGTCGGCAAGCTGGGTGGAGCGGCGGCTTCTTCGATCAATGCTCTTTCCCGATAGCTGCCTCAGCGCAGCAGCCCGTCCAGATCAAACGCATCCCAGCCTCTCAGCGGCAAATCGAGTGCATCACCTCTTTGTGCATCCGGCGCGAGTTGGTTGGTCTTTCCCGCGCGCGTTCGTGCTGCTTTTCCCGCCGCGCGACGACGGTTTTCGGCAGCAGCTTGCGCGTCATCCTCACGCCAGAGGGAAGGGAGGTCGCGATCAAGCACGTCTTCGATGTGGCGGGGATCGAAGACGTGGAAGGTGACGGCCTTCGCCCGCCCACGAAGCTTGACAGTTCGCGTGCCTGCGCTCTTCAAACGGCCATCCTTGAGCCAGCGGTGACGCTCGGCCTGAGAGATCGTCAGGATATCTTCGACCTCACGCGGAATGACGGGTAGGGCTTCAATCCCATCGAGCGTCTTCGACACGAGAGCCGATAAGGCTTCGAACGCAGTGTCTTCACCTTCCGCCATGCGCAAGGCGAGAGCGCCAGACTCGACATCGAGAGACTTTCTCGCCGGGAACGGCATGCGCGCTCTCACCTCAAGCAAAATGCCTTTCGCACGAACGGAAGATCCAAGCGTCGCTGCGGGTGTGAGGGTCCATTCCTGCACCAGCTTCAGAGGCGCAGTTGTTTTCGGTTTTGATGCCATAGAGGCTAAATAAGTCGGGGACCAGCAGAGTTCCAACTATGGTACGAACGGCAGCTAAGCCTTCAGCACGCGGGCACTTTTTTCCTGCTCATGGTGGCCATAGCAAGCGGCTCTATCTTAGCCTGCACATCGTTGAAGTGGTTGCGGGATCAAATCTTCATCCACTTCGTTGGGCCGCATGAGCTTCCCCTTCAACGTTTCGCCTGACCCTTACATCCTTCTCCTGATCGGTGCCGGCTTCCTGATCGCCTTGGTAGCTTGGCTACCATTGGTGCTCCGGAGGCTACCGCTTTCCTTGCCTATTGTCTGCATCGGCTTGGGCGCGCTGATCTTTGCGATCCCCGGCGTCTCGTTTGATCCGCTTCCCGTCAATTATCCGGAGTTCACGGAGCGGTTTTCCGAGTTCGTGGTCATCATCGCCTTAATGGGCGCGGGGTTGAAGATCGACCGGATCTTCGGTTTCCGTGACTGGTCCGTCGCGTGGCGGCTGATCGGCATCACCATGCCGCTTTGTATCGGAGCGATCACCCTGATCGCGGGATGGTGGGTCGGCTTATCGTGGACAATCGCGCTCCTGATCGGAGCAGCGCTTGCCCCTACCGATCCGGTGCTGGCGGCTGATGTCCAAGTCGGGCCACCGAAGTCGGGTGAAGAAGACGAGGTTCGCTTCGGCCTGACCTCAGAAGCAGGACTGAACGACGGCTTCGCCTTTCCCTTTGTTCATCTGGCATCGCGCTAGCCCTGGCGGCATCGAGCGGCGAGCCGTGGTTCACGAAGTGGCTCACTTACAATGTGTTGTGGGAGATTGGGGCCGGCGTCGTGGCCGGATATGCCATTGGCAAGGCCTTCGGCTGGCTCACCTTTCATGTGCCGGCCGAGTCCAAGCTGGCGAAAACCGGTGATGGCCTGATCGCGCTTTCGGCGACCTTCGTTTCCTACGGGCTGACTGAGTTGATCCATTGCTACGGCTTCCTTGCCGTGTTCGTCACCGCTTTGACCTTCCGCCATTCCCATCGCGATCATGAATTTCAGCTCGATATGCACCAGCTAACCGAGCAGATCGAGCGCATCGCGATGATGGTGCTGCTGCTGCTGTTCGGTGGCGCGTTGACCAGCGGATTGCTCGCGCCGCTTACCTGGATCGACGTGGTTGCGGTTCTCGCCATCCTTTTGGTTGTGCGCCCGATTGCTGGGCTCATTGGCCTGCTTGGGCACCAAACCGACTGGACGGAACGGCTGACGCTGGCCTTCTTCGGCATTCGCGGCGTCGGCTCAGTGTACTACCTGGCTTACGGCCTCAACCAGATGGAAGAGGTGGAAGGCGCTGAGCGTCTTTGGGCTTTTGTCGGCCTGGTGATCCTGGTGTCGATCCTCATGCATGGTTTGACGGTGACGCCGATCATGCGCCTACTCGACAGGCATCATGGCAGAGACCCTGATGCCGACGAAGCGACGCCGCCGCCCGGGCTGCAAGGTCCGGCTTCGGCATTGTGATTTAGAGGGTCGAGCAGAAGACGGAGGTCTGGAGCTCAGATGACTTTGCAAAGGCGGTGGCGGCTGCTATGTTCACGGAGTGTTCCAGGTAGATCGCGCGACGAATACGACCATTTCGATGATGCACAATCGATCGATCCTGACCGAAAAGGCGGCTGACAACACGAGCGTGGAAGAGCCGCGCATCCGCAAGATCATCCATGTCGACATGGATGCATTTTACGCGTCAGTCGAGCAGCGCGATAATCCCGAACTCAGAGGCAAACCTGTAGCGGTCGGGGGCTCTGCAGCGCGTGGCGTCGTGGCTGCGGCGAGCTACGAGGCGCGTGTGTTCGGGGTCCGCTCGGCACTCCCCTCGGTAACGGCCAGACGCCTTTGCCCAGACCTCATCTTCGTCAAGCCACGGTTCGAAGTCTATCGCTCCGTGTCAAACCAGATCCGCGAGATCTTTGCGGAGCATACCGACCTGATCGAACCGCTTTCACTGGATGAAGCCTATCTCGATGTGACCGAGAACAAGAACGGCATCGGTGTTGCCACCGAGATCGCGGCCTTGATCCGCGCCCGCATCAAGGAGGTGACAGGGCTGAACGCGTCGGCTGGCATCTCCTATTGCAAGTTCTTGGCGAAAACGGCGAGCGATCTGAATAAGCCCAACGGGCAGGCCGTCATCACACCGCGTTTGGGACCGGACTTCGTGGCATCGCTGGCGATCAAGAAGTTCCATGGGATCGGTCCTGCTACGGCTGCCAAGATGCAGCGGCTAGGCATCGAAACCGGGGCTGATCTGCGTGAAAGATCGCTCGTCTTCCTCCAGCAAAATTTCGGCAAATCTGGACATTGGTACTACCGCATTGCGCGCGGCATCGACGAACGCGCGGTGCAGCCGGACAGGCAGCGAAAGTCAATCGGTGCGGAAGACACTTTCGCTTCCGACATCTTCGACCTCGACCTTGCGCGGCAGGAACTCGTTCCGCTCGCCGACAAAGTCTGGAAGCACTCCCTGACCAAGCAGTTGCGGGGTCGAACGGTGACGTTGAAGGTGAAATATGCAGACTTCCAGCAGATCACCCGCAGCCGCACCTTGCCGGACTGTGTCGCCGGGTTGAACGACATGACGGATGTCGCGGGATCGATGCTGGCAGCCTTGTTTCCCGTCAGCAAGGGCATCCGTCTGCTCGGCGTTACCCTGTCGTCCCTGGAAGGCGTCGACGGTGAGGGCGGGCAGCAGCAACTGGCTCTGTTCTAGAGCAGCCGCGGCTCCTCCTCTTCCTGTACTGGTTGAGAGCTCCCGTCTTCCAACGCACAAAGCCGCTCGACATCCTGTTGATAGGCGTTCAGGTTGATCTTACGCAGCGAGTTCTCGTTTTGGTATCGCACCGTGCCAAAGATCGGGCGCTTGACCCAGGGTCGGTCATGAAGGCCGTAAATCCAGGCGACATTGGTGAAGGAGTTGGGGTCGCGGCCGTCGAGAAAGAAGCGGTTGTTGAGCCGCAAGGTTCGGTCAAACCCGTCCTCAGGTGTTCTTGACCATTCCAGGATCTTCTTGCCCCAATACATGCGCAGGTGATTGTGCATGTAGCCGGTTTCCCGCATCTCCTTCATGGCGCTGTTCCAGCCATCATCATGCGTTTCGCCCCTGGCGAGCTGATCGTCGGTGTACAGATGCGGACGCGCGTCTCCAGCTCGTTCCGCCAGGGTTTGGCGCGCCCATTCCGGCACCGCATCCTCGTAGGAGTCATATCTAGCGGTATAGAAGACGTGGTTCATCGCGAGTTCGCGCCGAACAACCACTTCTTCCACAAAGGCCGCCTTATCCTCCCTGCTGGCATTGGCCGCCCGGGCCGCAAGCACGATCTCGACAGGTGAAATCTGGCCGAAATGGAGGTAGGGGCTCATATGCGAAGCAGCGCCTGCTTCCGGCTTACCGCGGTTGTCTCCATAGTGCTCGAAGGGACCTGATAGAAAGGCTTTAAGCCGCCGCCGCGCCTCGGTTTCGCCGCCCTTGAAGCGCTTTACGGGACCAACAGATCGATCCAGCGTCATTGAAGCCAAAACGGCGTCAGGATCTGAAATGTCGATCTCGCTTGTCAGCCCGAGCTCTTGGGCAGGATGTTTCACCTTGCGCGAACGTAAGGGGCTAAGGAAGTCTTCGAGTTCGTTTGCGATCTTAGGGCGCAACGTCCGCGCGCCAAATTCGTGACGCGGCGATGCGACCTCCACGGGTACGGCGACATCACCTTCCACCTGCACGATGCTGGTGTGCACCTTCTTGCAGATATCCGCGTACCATTCTGTCTGGATACCGAGATAACCCCGGTCGAGCACAAGAAGCGCCGCTTCCTCGGCGAGGTCGATCGCGATCCGTGCCGGCGAGCATTTGCGCATCACAAAGCCGATCTCGCGTTTGGCAAGACCCCGCGCAGCGTCGCTCAGTCCCTGCAGCAGGAAAGCATAATGGCGGGCATTGGCTTCCGGAAAGCCGTTGGCGCCATCGAGTAGGCCAAAGCATGCAACAACCGGAAGGCCCCTTTGGTTGGCTTCCTCGATAGCTAATTCCAGCGCCGGATTGTTATAGGCCCGGTTCGCCTGCTGGAGCAGGTAAAGAACATAGCGTCCCTTGGTGTCCGCCGGGGCTTCCTTGAGCATCCGTATGCGGCGCGGATCGATTGTCAATGCGTGATCCCTGGTGGATGAGGCGCCGGTATCAGCGTGTCGCTCCTGTGCTGCCCGCGTGCGGCAGCGGTCGGAGCAGTAAAGAACGTCGTTCCAGTTGCGCGCCCAAGCCTTGCGCCAAACCATAGGCCTGCCGCACTGACGGCAAGGTTTCGACGGCAGGTCAGCTTTGGCGCGCATCTTCGGCATGGCAGGCAAGATATGCTGCGGTGTGACGCGGGCAAGCTTGCAGCCGGAAACTTGCTTGATGAATGCTGACACATCTCAGTCGGATCGTGCCGCACGCCCAACCAAGTGCTCCTTATCGTTCTTGCTCGCCGGGAACATGATCGCCGTATCCATAGTTCGGCAGAGACAAGAGTCAGACCCGACAACCGGACGCAGTTCCGTGTTGATGCGGCTGAGATGGGAGGAGACAATCATGATCACCACCGACGCCTTCTACATACCCGTGCCTCTGCCTACAGGACCAGATACTAAGCGTGATATCCGCACGCTCAGCGAAATGCATGAGTTCCTGAGCGGCTGGCCGTGCGTTCGTGTCAGTCCGAGCTACGAGGCGGCACGGCGGACATGCTCTGCTGCCCGCGCGGGACGCTTGTCAGTGGAGCAAGCAAGGCGAGCACTGCTGACCTTTGCGCAATCCGCGGAATATCTTGGCAGCAAGCACGCGGCTATGCCTCGCACTGGCCAGCAATAGATCACTGCAGCGCAGATAGGTGCTGCGCGAGGGCTCGTGCTAAGACAATGAACGGTCTTAGCATGGAGCCGCCATGAATATCCGACAGTTGGAAGTGTTGCGCACGCTGCTCGCGACCGGCTCCACGATCGCGGCGGCCAAGTCGCTGGGCTTGAGCCAGTCCGGTGTGAGCCGGTTGCTTCAGCAATTGGAAGCCGACCTCTCGGTCACCCTGTTTGCACGCGACAAGGGCCGGCTTGTTCCGACGCCTGAGGCAGAACTGCTGGGCCGCGATGCGGAAAACGTCCTTCTGGCCGTCGAGCGCATGAACGGCCATGCCGAAGATCTGCGCAGCGGCGCCGACGGGCCGGACATCGTGCGCATCGGGCTGCCGAGCAGCATGTGGGAGAATTTTGCGCCGGCGATGTTGGTCGAATATGCGCGCGACTTTCCCGGTGTTCGCATCGAAACTTTCTTTGAAAGCACCACGGCGATCCAGAAGCTGCTCGAAGAGCGCGTCATCGACATCGGCTTTCTTCGAATGGAAGGGCAGACCGGCCCGACCCTGGAAGTGGAGCATGTTGCCAGCGGCGAAAGCGTCTGCGTGATCCACAAAGATCATCCACTGGCCGCACTCGAGGAAGTGTCGGTCAAGGACTTGCGGGGTGTACCCCTGATCCTGATTGGTCGTCAGCGGCCGAACCGGATGGGGCTGGACCAGGCGTTCAAGCGGGCAGGCGTGAAGCAGACGGTGAAGGTTGAAACCCACACCAACAGCTCGGCCTGTTCCTACGTCGCGCATGGACTGGGCGTGGCCATCATCAGCAGCTTCTATGCGAATCTCTATCCGCATTTGCCGGTGGTGCGACGACGCTTTCTTCCGCATTCAACCCAGCAATTTGGTATTGCCCGCTCTGCGGGCTTGCCGCTGTCGATCGCCGCTCAGGCACTTAGCGATGCTTTGACCCGACAGATCCAGCTTTCGCAGAAAAGCTTATAAAAACAGTGGCCTAGCGATCAGGTCGCTGCGGTGCACGAGTCTTCCCGTGCACCGCATCTGCATAGATGTATGATGATTATGCATAATATTGCGCATTATCGTCAAACCTTTCATAGTCTCCACAAATGAAGATGTTTGGGCCGATCATTGGATCGGTCACCAAGCCGGGGGACCAATGATACGTTTCATCCTCAATCGTGTGTTGATGGCGCTGCCGACGATCGCACTTGTTGCGATCACGGTTTTCGCCTTAATCCGCTTTATTCCTGGCGACCCGGCAGAACTGATGCTGGGCGACATGGCGCAACCGGCACAGATCGAAGCCCTGCGTACCGAACTCGGGCTTGACCAGTCGCTGCCGCAACAGTTCCTGATCTGGCTCGGGAATGTTCTTCACGGCGACTTCGGCCGTTCGATCGTCAACGGTGAAGCCGTTCTGCCACTGGTGCTCGAGCGTTTTGTTGTGAGCGCGGAAGTCGTGGTCGTCGCCGTGTTTCTGGCGAGCCTGATCGCTGTTCCGGCAGGCGTCATTGCCGCGTGGCGCCAGAACAGCGTCACGGATCTTGCGCTGGTGGGCACCGCCACCGTGCTGCTGTCCATCCCGACCTTCTGGCTTGGTCTGTTGCTGATGCTGTTCTTCGGCCTGAAGCTCGGCTGGCTGCCCGTGCTTGGTTACGTTTCCATCCGAGACAACCCGACTGCCGGGCTGCTTTACCTCATTTTGCCGGTGATGACGCTTGTGATCCATGAAGCGGGCGTTCTGATCCGCATGGCGCGCGCATCGACGCTGGAAGTGTTGCGGCTCGATTACATCACCCATGCACGGGCCAAAGGACTGTCCGAAAGCGCGGTGTTGTGGCGACATGCGTTCAAGAACGCGTTCGGTCCCACCTGGACGATGATCGGCCTGATCCTCGGTAATCTGCTCGGCGGCATCGCCGTCATCGAAACGGTGTTCACGATCCCAGGGCTGGGACGCCTGATGGTGGAGAGCATCTTCGCCCGCGATTATCCGGTCATCCAGGCCTGCCTGCTGGTGGTCGCCTTGTCCTACGTGTTGGTCAATCTCGTTGTCGACCTGCTTTATCCCCTGTTCGATCCGCGGGTGGTCGCCGAATGAAAAAGCTCACCTTCAATGGTCTGATCGGCGGCATCCTGATTGGCGTTCTTCTTGTGACGGCGTTGCTCAGCCTGGTGTGGACGCCCTTCGATCCGATGAAGCTTTCCTTCACCGCGCGCTTGGCAGCACCTGGCGCAGAACATTTGCTCGGCACCGATGAGTTCGGCCGCGACGTGCTTAGCCGTTTGATGGTTGGCGCGCGCGCTGCCATCTGGATCGGCGCGCTGACGGTGGCCTTTGCAACGGTCTGCGGAACGATCATCGGCCTGATCAGCGGCTATGCGCGCGGCTGGATCGACGGCGTGATCATGGCGATCAACAACGCGCTGATGGCCTTTCCCGGCATTCTTCTGGCGCTTGGTCTGCTCGCTGTGTTCGGGGCCAATCAGTACGGCATCATCTTCGCGCTCGGTATCGCCTACACGCCGTCCATGGCGCGTGTTGTGCGCGGCGCAGTGCTGTCGTTGCGTGAACGCGAGTTCATCGAAGCATCCAAGGTGATGGGCAACAGCGAGCTGTTCACGATGCTGCGCCACATCCTGCCCAATTGCCTGGCGCCGATCACGGTGCTCGCAACATCCATGTTCGGCTGGGCAATCTTGTCTGAAAGCGCGCTTTCGTTTCTCGGCCTCGGCGTGCCGCCTCCGGCTCCGACCTGGGGCAACATGCTCGCGGCTGGACGGCCCTTCTTCGAGCAGGCCGTGTGGCTCGGTCTCTTCCCTGGCCTGTGCATCGCGCTGACGCTGCTCGGCATCAATCTTCTGGGCGATGCGCTTCGCGACAAACTCGACCCACGCATGAGGGGGCTGAAATGAGCGGCGCTGAAGTGCATACGAACACGCTTCTTTCCGTCCGCGGCCTCTCACTGGCTGTGGCGGGAAGCGGTCGCCAGGTCGTGAAGGATGTCAGCTTCGACATCGCGCCCGGCGAGATCTTCGGCATTGTCGGTGAAAGCGGTTCGGGCAAGACGCTGACAACCCGATCGCTCATCCGACTGCTGCCGCAGGCGATTACCGTCACATCCGGCCTGGTCCAGTACAAAGGCCGCGACGCGCTTGGAATGACGCATCGCGAGCTCCGGGATCTGCGCGGCGCCGAGATCGGCGTCGTGTTCCAGGAGCCGATGACCTCGCTCAACCCGTCGATGACGATTGGTCGGCAGCTCGAAGAAGGGTTGATCCTGCACACCAAACTTCAGCCGGAGGAACGCCGCCACCGCATCCTCGACATGTTGAAGCGCGTCGGCATCCGCGATCCTGAAGGTGCGCTGACTGCCTATCCGCACGAATTCTCGGGCGGTATGCGCCAGCGCATCATGCTGGCTTCGGTGATGCTGTTGAAGCCGGCGCTGCTGATCGCCGACGAGCCGACCACGGCCCTCGATGCCGTGATCCAGCGCGATGTCATGGAACTGATGGTCGAGCTGACCCAGGCAGAAGGCACAGCCGTGCTCCTGATCAGCCACGATCTGCCGATGGTGGCGCGTTATACAAGCCGCATCGTGGTGATGGAAAAGGGTTCGATCGTCGAAGCGGGCCGAACGGAAGACCTGCTCGACGCGCCGCAGCATTCTTATACGAAGAAGCTTCTGCAATCCCTGCCGCTGCGAGGCGAAGTGCGCGTGCTCGACACGGCAAAGGCGCCGATGGTTTCGGCGAAAGACATCGTCGTCGATTATCCCGGTCGCAAGTCTTTCCTCAAGAAGGCGCAGGCCAAGCGCGCCTTGCACGGGGTGTCGATCGACATCCACGAAGGCGAAGTCGTCGCGCTGGTGGGCGGTTCCGGTTCCGGAAAGACCACGCTCGGGCGCACCATTGCCGGCCTGGTCAAGGAAAGCAGCGGCAATATCCAGTTCCAGGGACGCTCGCGCGATGCGGACTGGCGGGATTATCGCTTGAACTGCCAGATGGTGTTTCAGGATCCCTATTCTTCGCTCGATCCACGCATGACCATCCTTGCCCTCGTTGAAGAAGCGTTGCGGCTTGTTCCCGACCTCGACCGCGCGGCCAAGCGCCAGCGGGCGAGGGAAGTGCTGGAAGAAGTCGGCCTCGGCGGCGACTTTGCCGATCGCTATCCGCACGAACTGTCCGGCGGCCAGCGTCAGCGCGTGGCGATCGCCCGCGCCATCGCGCGCCGCCCGCGCTTCCTCATCGCCGACGAACCGGTATCAGCGCTCGATGTGACGGTGCGCGCTCAGGTACTCGACCTCTTCTCCGACCTGCAGAAACGCTATGGCTTTTCCTGCCTGTTCATCAGCCACGATCTCGGCGTGGTGGAACAGGTCGCCGATCGCGTGGTGGTGATGCAGGACGGGCGGATCATCGAACAGGGTGACCGCGACACGATCTTCGACAATCCGCAGGAAGCCTACACGCGCCGGCTTCTTTCGGCCATTCCCGCCCTTGCCATTAACGAGCAGGGCGGGGTGAAACTGAAATGGCGCCTGGAAGCATGATGGACACCGAACGCAACCTCGCCACTCTGCGCCGAGACCTCGACGCCATCTGCGACGCTCAGCCTTTCGTCACCCGCTTCATGGCGCGCAACCTGTTGACAGGCGACGAGGTCGGCCGGGGCGAGAACGAGGAAACGCCGTCCGGCAGCACGCGCAAGACGTCCATCATGATGGCTGCGCTGAAAGCGGTGTCGGAAGGCCGGCTCGATCTGGACGAGAAGATTGTCTACGAACAGCGCTTGGCCCAGGAAGTCGCCAGCGGCATGATCCGCTTCATGACCCCGGGGCTCGTGCTTTCGCTGCGCGATGCGATCACCGGCATGATGGTGCTCAGCGACAATGTCTGCACCAAGATGGTGCTGGAGCGCCTGACGCTGGAAGAGGTCGACGGCTACTGCAAGGCGCTCGGCATGGTGAACACGCATCACCGCTTCCTGATCCCGCCTCTGGCCCTGCCGATCGACCACTCGCTGAAAAGCGTGACCACGACCTCTGCGGCCGACCAAGTGCTTCTGCTGCAGACGATCCTCGATGCCCAGACATCTGCGGAAGCACAAGCCAAGCTTGGCTGCACGGCCGAGCTGTGCGCCTGGGCGCTACAGGTGTTGAAGAACCAGGTGCTGCGCTATGGTCTGCGTTCCCGGCTGCCCTTTGAGACCGTAACCGCCAGCAAAAGCGGTCGCGGCAAGCGTGGTCGCATGGATGCCGGTGTCGTCTACAGGAACGGCGCGCCGTTTTTCATCGTCACCGCCTATACCGACGACGTGCCTCAGGAAATGCCTGACGGCACGCCAGGCTACACGATGTCACTCGAAACCATCGGTCGCATCGCCCGCGCCTGCTGGGATCGTTTTGCGGTTCAATGATCAACGACAACAAAGAGGGTAGAACAATGAAGAAAATTCTTTTGGCAGGCGTCGCCCTGCTGGCGATCGCAGGCACGGTGCAGGCGCGCGATCTAGTGGTTGCGCAAAGTTCGGATCTGCGCTCCAACAACCCAGGCGTCAACCGTGACGGCAATACGGATGGCGTGATCCTGCACATCGTGGAAGGCTTGGTGGGCTACACCAACAGCGGCGAGGTCAAGCCACTGCTGGCGCAAAGCTTTGAGACCTCTGAAGACGGTCTCACCTATACGTTCAAGCTGCGCGACGGCGTCAAATTCCATAATGGGAAGGTGCTGACGGCTGAAGACGTGGTCTGGAACTGGACCCGTTATCTTAAGCCGGAAACCAAGTGGACCTGCCTGAATGACTTCGTCGAAGGTGGCGCGGCACCTGTCGCTGGCGTGAAGGCCATCGATGCTTCCACGGTCGAGATCAAACTCACCAAGCCTTCCGCCGTGTTCCTCGGCCTGATGTCGCGCCCGGAGTGCGGCTACACGGGCATTCTCTCGCCGGACTCGGTCACTGCGGACGGCAGCTTCGACAAGCCGATCGGAACGGGCCCGTTCATGTGGGATGAATGGAAGAAGTCGGAATATATCCGTCTCGCCAAGTTCAACGATTACCAGTCGCCTGACAACGACGGCAAGCCGGATGGCATGGTCGGGTCCAAGCGCCCGCTGGTCGATGGCGTCAAGTTCATGGTCATTCCGGACGCATCGACCGTGAAGGCGGGACTGGAATCCGGCGTGCTCGATACGGCGGAAATCTCGCCGGATCTCATTCCGGAGTTCCAGAACAGCGACAAGATGCAGCTCATCGTCGCGCGCAACAACGGCAAGAACCTGTTCTACTTCCAGACCCGCGACAAGGTTCTCAGCAATCCGGGCGTGCGCCGCGCCATGGCCATGGCGCTTGACCTCGATCAGCTGGTGGCCGCTGCTTCCAACGGCACCGGCGAAGCCAATGGTTCGATGGTTTCGCAGGACTCGGTTTATTTCAACGAAACTCAGAAGAAGCGTCTTCCCTATGACCTGGAAGCCGCCAAGAAGGAGCTAGACGCAGCCGGCTACAAGGGCGAGCCGATCTCCATCATCGCCAACAAGCGGGGCAACGTCCCAAGCTATCCGGCCGCGATCATGGCCCAGGCCATGATGCAGCAGATCGGCCTGAACGTGCAGATCGAAGTGCTGGATTATGCCACGCAGGTCGATCGCCGGCGTTCGGGCAATTACCAGGTGATCTCGCAGTCGGTAGCGCCGCGCCTCGATCCAGCGCTGATGTACAGCTTCTATGTCGGCAACAAGGACAAGAACGCCTCCCTGATGTGGGATAACCCCAAGGCGGTCGAGCTCATGAACGCCGCCTACGCCGAGGCCGATCAGACCAAGCGGCAGGCGATCTTCGACGAGTTCCATGAGCTGATGCTGCAAGAGATGCCTGGCATCTTCTTGTACGACATGGTCGACGTCTGGGGCGCCTCCAAGACGCTGAAGGGCGTGCCGGTCTGGCAGTCGAACACGCGGCTCTGGGAAGTCTCGCTCGAAAACTGATCGTGAGAACGCGCCGGCAAGATCCGGCGCGGTTTCCTTTGAAATGGAGCGACGAGCGCTGTGCCGGCAGTCGCGTCAACACGCACCAACACGATAGGGATAGTGTGCATGAACCAGCAAGCAGTGGAGTCGATCGCGCGTTCCGTCGACGCGATGAAACCGACCTTCAGCAAGCTCAGCGACAGCATCTGGGAGTTCGCCGAGCTGAAGTTTCAGGAGCAGCGCTCCTCTGAAGCACTTGCTGGTGCGTTGGAAGAGGCTGGCTTCTCCGTGCGACGCGGTGTAGCGGAGATGGAAACCGCATTCATCGCCGAAGCCGGCAGCGGTAAGCCTGTTATTGCATTCCTCGGCGAGTTCGATGCGCTTGCTGGCATGAGCCAGGCGGCCGACCTCGCAGAAGCCAAGCCGCTGGTCTCCGGCGCAACCGGGCATGGCTGCGGCCATAACTTGCTGGGCGTCGGTTCGATGATGGGCGCCATCGCGGTCGCCCGTCACCTCAAGGAAAACAATCTGCCTGGCACTGTCCGCTATTACGGCTGTCCGGGCGAGGAGGGCGGCTCCGGCAAGACCTTCATGGTGCGGGCGGGCCTTTTCGACGATGTCGATACCGCACTGACCTGGCATCCAGCGCCGTTCAATGGCGTCCGCTCCACGAACAACCTTGCCGTTCTTGAATATTACTACCGCTTCAAGGGTATTGCCGCGCATGCATCCAATGCGGCTCACCTCGGCCGTTCGGCTCTGGATGCGGTGGAACTGATGAATGTCGGCGTCAACTTCCTGCGCGAGCACATGCCGCAGGATTGCCGCGTTCATTACGCCATCACCGACACGGGTGGCCGCGCGGCCAACGTCGTGCAGGCGCAGGCAGAAGTGCTTTATCTCGTACGCGCCCCTGAGATGAGCCAGGCGCTTGCCCTTGCCGAGCGCGTGGACAAGGTTGCACGCGGCGCCGCGATGATGACGGAAACCGAAGTCGAGATCATCTTCGACACGGCTTCCACCAATCTCCTGCCCAACATTACGCTGGAGACCGCGATGCACCAGAACATGGTGGCGCTCGGCCCGGTGCCCTTCGACGAAGCGGATCTCGCTTTCGCGAAGGACATCCAGGACACCTTCACCGATGAAGCCATCAAAAGCAGCATCCGCCTGTACCAGATCAAGGGCGACGTGTTTTCCAACGCGAAGATCGACGGCTCAACGCCGCTGCATCTCGGCTTGCGTGACTTCGAGGGACAATCCCACTTTCGTGCCGGTTCCACCGATGTGGGCGACGTGAGCTGGGTCACGCCGACGGCGCAATGCTGGACGCCGGCATGGGCGATCGGCACCAATCCGCACACCTGGCAGGTCGTGGCGCAAGGCAAGAGCCCGGCTGCGCATAAAGCCATGGCGCATGCCGCCAAGACCCTGGCAACCACCGGGTTGGCCCTCATGACGCAACCCGATCTGCTCGCTGCCGCGAAGGCAGAGTGGAAGGAAAAGACAGAAGGCCAGCCTTACGTGTGCCCGATCCCAGCCGAGGTTAAACCTGGCTCTATCACGCACTAACCGAATCGGCGGCCGGTGCCTTCACTTGGCAACCGGCCGTCCAACATCAAATGTTCTGACCGCCGGACACCTCGATGCGCTGGGCGTTGACCCAGCGATTGTCCGGTCCTAGCAGACTGGCGACGGCAGGACCGATGTCGTCAGGTATACCTACACGGCCCAGCACGGTCATTGATGCGAAAGCTTCGTTATAGGCCGGCGTGTCACGCACGGCACCGCCCAGGAAGTCGGTTTCGATTGCTCCGGGGGCAATCGTGTTGGCTGTGATCCCGCGGCTTCCCCATTCCTTGGCCATGTAGATCGTAAGGATCTCTACCGCTCCCTTTGCCGCGGCATAGGCTCCGAAGCCGGCGGATGAAACGCGTGTGAGGCCGCTGGAAAAGTTGACGATCCGCCCGCCGTCGGCAAGCAGCGGCTCCAGTGCCTGGCTCAGGAACAGGACGCCTTTCACATGCACAGCGAACAGCGTGTCGAACTGCGCTTCCGTGGTTTCGATGAGGCTCGCCATCTCGCCATGGCCGGCATTGTTCACGAGATGGTCGAACGTTTCGCGCTGCCAGGTTTCGCGGAGTGCAGTCCGAACCTGTGCGACAAAGATCGGGAAGTCGCTCATTTCGCCTGTATCGAGACGTAAGGCGACTGCTTTGCGGCCCAAAGCTTCAATTTCCCCTACCACACCAAGGGCATTCTCTTCTCCGCGATGGTAGGTCAAGATGACGTCGCCGCCCCGCTGGGCGATGCTGATGGCGGTGTTGCGGCCTAGGCCCCGGCTGCCGCCGGTGACGATCGAAATGGTGCTCATGCTTGGCTCCTTGCTGCCTTCGTTCTGCAAGGATCATCGCTGGTCATCTACCTCCGGTGTTGCTTGATCTTGGCATTGTCTTGCCTAATCCTCCAAGCCGGCTTGCGTGGAGCTTCGGCTGGCGCTAGCCTGTGAGGATGACCTCCGATCTGCTCCACACCGCAATCCGTGTTGCTGAACACCAGCCTGTTCGAACAGGTATGGCGTCCACATCGATTCCAGGCCTATCCGTGGTCCGCGAGATTATACCAAGCCCACTCCAGCACGCGGTCAACCGCCCCTTGGTGGCGCTGGTGCTTCAAGGCAGCAAGCGTGTCGCGATGGGAGCGAGCTCCCTCGATTTCGGGGCCGGGGAGTCTCTGTTGATTACGGCCGACGTGCCGACCGTCAGCCAGATCACCCGCGCAAGCCTGGCTGCGCCATATATCTCCGTCGTCTTCGAGCTGGATCCCGCAGTGATCGCTGAGCTGGTTACGGAGATCGGGCCTTTGCCATTCGTGGCCGGAGCACCGGTTCGGGTGGACCCAACCGAAAGGGAGGTGGCAGACGCAACCCTGCGCCTACTGAGACTGCTTGATCGCCCCGCGACAATCCCGGTGTTGCAGGCGCAATTATTGCGGGAACTGCATTACTGGCTGCTGATGGGACGTCATGGCGGAGCCATTCGCACGCTCGGCATCCCCGGTAGCCATGCTCAGCGGATCGCGCGGGCCGTCAGCCTGATCCGCAGTGATTTCGCAAAGCCGCTGCGTATGGAACAGCTGGCGATGGCGGCTGGCATGGGCGTTTCGTCTTTCCATGCACATTTCCGCGCGGTGACATCTTTGACACCGCTGCAATTCCAGAAGCAGCTGCGGCTGATTGAGGCTCGCCGGCTGATGTTGTCCGACGGGGAGGCCATCAGCAATGCGGCTTATGCCGTCGGTTACGAGAGCGTCCCGCAGTTTACCAGGGAGTATGGCCGGCTGTTCGGTGTGACGCCGGCGCGAGACATGCGAGCCACGAAGCTCGGAGAGGCTGCCTCTTTGATTGCGTAAATTGCTGGCCACGCCCAGCAGCAACCGCAAACGAAAGGTCGCCTTTCCATTCGGCGACCTTCCATGTTCATGCGGGGGCGAGCTTACGGCGTGACGTCGAAGCCGAACCACTTTTCGGACAGGCGCTTGACGGTGCCATCGGCCTTGGCAGCCTCGATGGCCTCGTCAAACATCTTCTTCAACTCCGGCTCGTTCTTGCGCAGGCCAACGGCCACGCCGCGTCCGAGAATACCGCCCTTGAAGTAAGGTCCGGTCATCACGATGCCCTCGTTGCCCGGCTTCTTGGCAGCGTCGGTGAGGTAGGCGAGCGAAGCGACGATAAGGTCGACGCGGCCGGAGCCAAGATCGAGATCGTGCTGGTCTGTCGTCTTGTATTCTTGGATTTCGATGGAATCCTTGAAGTACTTGTCCAGCAGCGACAGGCCGAGCGAAGCGCTTTGAACGCCGACCGTCTTGCCCTTGATCTCAGCCGTCACATCATCGATCGCCTTCTGAACTCCAGCCTCATCCTGTGCGAGGTAGAGCGTCTCGCCCGTATGAGGAAGCTTGGCATACGGGCTGTCCTTCAGCGTTGCGAAGGTCTGAGGGGTGAGGCCGTAGGAGATAGAGAAATCGATGGTCTCTTCGCGCTTCGGCGTGGCGGTCAAGCCAGCCATGATGGCGTCGAACTTGCCGGCGGTGAGTGCGGGGATGATGCTGTCGAAAGGCTGCGCCACCATCGTGCACTCGATCTTCATGCGTGCGCAAAGATCCTTGTAAAGATCGACTTCATAGCCATCCAGCGAGCCATCCGGATTGGTGAAGTTATAAGGACGGAAAGCGCCTTCCGTCGCGATGGTGAGCTTGGTCCACTTCTTCTCTTCCGCATACGCAGAGGCGGTGGTCAGAACCAGCGCGGAAACGATCAGTGTCTTCAACAGTCTCGTAGTCTTCATGTGAATACCCTTGGGTGGCTACCCGGAAAGCACCGCCATCAGCGGTCCAACCAGCTTGGACAACGCTGCATTATCACGGCTTTTTAGCCAGCGACATTGCCAGGACTAACCCGTCGGGCGTTTGTGGATGGGACGGTAGGCCGGTTGCTCGGTAAGAGCCGTCAGCCTGCCGTCCGCAGAAGCTCCATCTATGCTCAGCGGACTACGTGGAAGTTGGAGACGCCATCATTGGCGAGCTGCGCGACCAGTTCGAGCTCCCAGTCGATATAGGCCTGCATGTTGGCTCTTGCATTGTCCGTGCCTTCGTAGGGCCGTTTGTAGACGTCGATTGGCTCCGACAGATAGTTGGCTTCGCTATCGAGTCCGTAGCCAGCCGCGTGCCATGCCTCTGTGCCGCCAGCCAGGATCAGCAACTCGCGCGATCTTAAAGCGGATATTTCGGTCAGGTTCGCGGCGGCAACACGGCCGTCAGGCGAAGTGAGAACCAACGGATCGTTCCCATCTAGCGTTGCAACGTCGCGGGCAAGCTCCGGCCCTGATGCAAAGTAGGCGCCGGGGATATGGCCCTTGCGGTAGGCAGGACTGCGGGCGAGGTCGACGACGACCACTTCGTTTAAGCGATCGTGCAGTTCGTGCGGCGTGATGGCACGGAATGCCCTCTGACCGTTTGGTGAAATCGGACTATCCTCCGCCGCAGGCAGATCCGCTGCTTCAGAGAGAACAAACACGTCCCAACCCATCTGGATCAGCCAGGACGCCGCCATCCGTGCGCGGACGCCATCGTCGTCATAGAGGACGACACGAGCACCGCGCACGCCGAGCCATTCATCGGTTGCCTGAACAAGCTGGCCGCCGGGTGCGGATGCAAAGCCGGCTGGGTGCCCGGCAACGTATTCGCGGGGATCGCGGACGTCGAGTGTGTAGAGCGTGCGTGTCTCTGCCTCGCTGCGAAAGCGGGAAAGATCCTCTGTTCCGATAATGGGCACGCCGACATGCTCAGCCCACCTACCAGCGCGCGAACGCGCGTGGCTGCGCGCTTCGTTGGACGGCGTGTCGACCCGCGCGCTTTGGTGGCTTTCAAGCCCCAGCCCTTCAAGCGTCCAGCCGATCGTTCCGTTGCGCAGAGCCACGACGCGGTTAGGGATGCCGGCATTGACGAGGCTCTGCGTGCCAATGATCGACCGCGTGCGTCCAGCGCAGTTGACGATGACGAGCGTTTCCGGCGACGGCGCGACGTCGTGGATGCGGTAAACGAGTTCGCCGCCGGGCAGGCTGCGCCCACGCGGAATGCTCATCGTGTTGTATTCTTCGAAGCGGCGTGCATCCACCACCACAACATCCTCTTGTGTCTCGAGGATCTGCTTTACTTCATTGGCCGGCAGCGACGGGGTGTGGCGGATTGCTTCAACGAGTTCGCCAAAGGCTTTCGAAGGCACGTTGACATCTCGATAGACTTCGCCGACCTCACGATAAGCTGAAAGGCCGCCTTCGAGGATCGCGACGTCGCTATAGCCGAGAGCGACAATGCGCGTGGCGGCTCGCTCGGCATACCCCTCACCATCATCATAAACGACGATCGGCGCCCCAAGCCGCGGCACGAGTGTGGGAAGAGATATTTCCACTTCGCTGACCGGCACGCTGAGCGCAAACAACGGATGAGCTTCGGAAAAAGGGCCCTCCTCGCGCACATCGAGCAGGGCGACTTCGCGCCCGGTTTTCCAGAAGGCGCGAAGTTCCTTGGGGGTGATCGTCTTTGTCATGTCTTTCCTCGAATACGGTGTCGCGCTCAGAAGAAGGCGCCGGTCGGCGGCAAGGCACCGTTCAGATAATGATCGCCGAGAACTCGTTCCTTGTAGATGCGCGGATTATGCGCGGCGATGACCTTGAGGTTGCGCCAATGACGGTCGAGCGCCTTCGAGCTCGAAACGGCGCTGCCGCTGCCGACGTCGAGCAGAAGGCCGGCCAGGTTCGCCGCCACTTCGTCCGTTACCACCTTCGCCTCCGCGGCCGCGATGCTGGCTGCAATCGACAGGGCGCCGGCTTCCGGCGATGCTTCTTTCGCCCAGGCGAGATCGAGCGCGGCGATGGCGCGATCGACCGTGCCGAGGATCGCAGCGCGGTAAGCGGCAATCCGCCCGATCACCGTCTGGATCTCTGGCTCATCGGTCGGCTTTTCAGCAAGCGCGTGGTAGAAGTTGCGGCTGCGCGAGCGGACCAGCGCCAGCGCATCCTGCAAGATGCGGGTGACGATGCCGGAGATGATCGTGGTCAGATAAACCTGATGGAAGGTGAAGCCGTAAAGATAGGGATCATTCTCGCCCCGCTCGGGAAGTTCGTAAAGGTCTTCTGGCGCCACGCCCACATCGGCAAAGATCGTTTTACCTGAGCCTGTCAGCTTCTGGCCGAAGCCGTCCCAGTCATCGTCAAGCGTCACGCCATCTGCTTTGGTCGACACGAGGAATTGGGCGATCTTGCCTGTTCGTCCATCCAGTGCCGAGGCGAAGAGGTGGTCGGCATAGATGTTGCCGGTGCTATAGATCTTGGTGCCGGTGACACGATAAGCGCCATCGGCATCGGACCACCGCAGGGCCGAGCCCGGAACCTGGCCGCGGCTTCCGGCGGGTCCGCCGCCTGCTTCGGAGAAGGCCACGCCGAACATCCTGTTCTGTGCGGCAAGGGCTAGAACGCGCTGCGAGAACGGCTCGGCTGCCGTTTTCGCGTGTTGCTCGACAGCGTAGAAGTGGTTGCGAAAGACATGCGCAATGTTGGGATCGGCGGTCGCGAGATCACGAGCGAGGGCAAACAGGTCTGGAAGTGTGATGCCCGCGCCGCCTTGGTTCACCGAAAGGCGGACTGCACCGAAACCGCGCTCCTTCAACAGCCGCGTTTCTTCGAAGATCGGACGACGGAAAACATCGCGCTCCGCAGCACCGGCCGCGAAGTCCGCGAACAGCGGATCCAGGCCCAGCCGGCGCGTGACCGGATGCCAGACCAGTTGCGCCGCGGCGGAAGCATCAAAGGTTGAGACTTGCAGCATATCAACCCTCAAGCGGCCGTGCCAACATGCCGGACAGGCTCGGCATCGCGCGGATCGACATAGTGAGCCAGCCCCAGGTGGTGGCGGAGCGTCTGTCCGGTGTAATCGGTGCGGAAGCGACCGGCCTTCTGCAGGATCGGGATGACATGATCGACGATGTCTTCGAGACCGCTCGTCTGCACGTCGATATTGAGGTTGAAGCCGTCGGCCGCACCCGTGTCGATCCAGTGCAGGATGTCAGCCGCGATTTGCTCCGGGGCACCAACCACCATGCGGTGACCGCCGATGATGTTGCTGAGGGCGGCCTGGCGCGCCGTCCATCCATACGTCACCGCTTCCGACAGGATCTGCTTGCGCGGCCAACGGGACGCGATCGGCACCCTTGGCTCGGCTGCCTCGATGCGCGCGAACGGCAGCGGCTCGTCCAGCGGCAGGTCATCGGGATCGAGTGCGAAATGGCGGGCGAGTTCGCCATGCAGGAAGTCGAGGTCGAGCCCGGCATCGAGATCGGCCTTGCGTCGCAGGGCCTCCTGTTCCGTGCCGCCGACGATCGGGAACAGACCCGGCATGACGAGAAGATCATCCGCGTTGCGACCGTTGGAACGGGCAAGCGCCTTCACGTCGGCATAGAACTTGCGCCCGCCCTCGATGACACGCTGCCCCGTGAACAGCGCATCCGCATAGCGCGCGCCGAAGGCCTTGCTGTCTTCCGACTGGCCGGCTTGGAAGATCACCGGTCGCCCTTGCGGTCCGACCGGCGCTGACAATGAGCCCTTGGTGCGGAAATGCTTGCCTTGGATGTCGATCGGGCGCAACGCCTGTTCATCCACGAAGACGTTGCGGGCGTGATCGGCGACAATCGCCGCATTCGGCAACGAGTCCCATAGGCCGGTGACAATCTCCGCGAACTCGCTTGCGCGACGGTAGCGTTCTTCCTGGTCGAAGCCTTGATCAAGGCCATAGGCAGCCAGCGCAACGGGCGACTGGCTGGTAATGATGTTCCAGGCCGCGCGCCCCTTGCTGATGTGGTCGAGCGTGGCGATCTGGCGCGCAACGACGTAGGGATGGCCGAAGATCGTGGAGGTCGTGGCAACCAGACCAATGCGTTCCGTTACTTGGCTTAGTGCGGACAGAAGCGTGATCGGATCCAGCGCGCGCCAGGGCCGGTGAAAAGCTTCATCCACCAATCCTCCTGGTCCGTCGGCCAAGAAGAGCGCATCGATCTTGCCGCGCTCGGCGACCTTGGCGATGCGGATGAAAGCGTCGATGTCGCTGGAAAGGCCGGCGGCATCGGGCAAGGTCTTCCAGGCAGCATCGTGACGGCCGGATGCAAGCACGTTGACGCCGAGGCGCACAGGTTTGGCGGCGGGCATGAGACGAACTCCTCTGGGTTCTGAAAAAGAAGGCGCGACGGCTGCCAGTCAGGTTCGGCCTAATGAAGATCAGACGCGCAGAACATGGTCTGAAACAGTGATGCGTTCGGGCAGGATGGAGCGTTCAGCCAGCCAGTCCGCCGCTTTCTGGAAATCGGCGAGGAAGCCTGTGTCATCGGCTTCGTAGAACTTGTTTTGACGCTTGTAGGCGACGAGATGATCGCGCACGGCGTCGCTGTACTGGCCTTCCTTCTGCGCGATGGTTTCGGCCTCCAGCGGATTGTCGCTGATCCACTGGCCTTCCTGATGGTAGGCGTCGATCACGGCGCGCACGAGGGCTGAGTTGTTCGTCGCGAAATCGCGCAGCGTGACCAGCGAGGAATAATCGATCAGGAAGTCGAGATCCGTTCCTTCGAAGAAGATGTCCTTGGCGTCATATTGTTCGCGCGCGATATCGACGGCCGGCGTCCACATCGACCAGGCATCGACGCGGCCTTGGCCGAATGCCGGCGAAGCGTCTGGCGGGTTCAGGTAGACGAATTCGACATCCTTGCGGTCCACGCCGTTCTTCTCAAGCGCTGCCACCAGCAGAAACTCACCCAATCCGGACCGATTGACGGCAACCTTTTTGCCGACGAGATCGGCAACGGAGTCGATGCCGGAGTCCTTCTTCACGATGATCGCGGTGGAGCGCGGCGTGTAGACGTTGAAGTTGGTGAAAACGAAGGGTGACCCGGCGATGATGCCGGCAAGGGCTGGCGTCGTGCTGCCCCAGAAGCCGAAATCGGCACTGCCGCCGACCACGGCCTGAAGCGACGGAGCGTGGTTGGGAAAAGGGCCTACCCACTCGACCTTGATGTCTTCACCGGCAAGTATCTTCTCGAACTCGCCACGCTGCTTCGCCACGAGCGGCAACCCGCCGCGACCCCAGCCAAGGCGCACCGTATCGGTATTGCGGGTGCCTTGCGCTGACGCACTGCCCGTCAATGCGACGCCGGTTGCCGCGGCGCCAAGCGCCAGGGTCGCGCCTTGAAGAAGGCTGCGGCGGTTGATTTTGAAGTGTTTGGAAACCGTCATGCTGAAACGTCCTGTCTGATGAAAGAGGGCAAAGGGATGACGTTCGACCGGCTGCAGCCTGTCGTGAAAGCCTTGGTTAAGAGTGTTTACGTGCTAGGCGGCGCGCTCGTGGAGCGTGACGCCGAGTTGGCCGAGAAGCTTGTGCCGCAAAGACTGGGGACCGCTTTCGGTCTCCGCTGCGACTTCGTATGTTGAAGCGATGCGACCACCGCGCATCACCAAAATGCGGTCGGCCAGCGCGATGGCTTCATCCACGTCATGGGTCACAAGGAGAACGCCAGGCCGGTGCAGGGCAACGAGATCCTTGATCAGTTCGTGCATCTTGATCCGGGTCAGCGCGTCGAGTGCGGCGAAGGGCTCGTCCAGGAGAAGAAGCGACGGTTCGCGCACGAGGGCACGAGCAAGTGCAACACGCTGCGCCTGTCCGCCGGAAAGATTGCGAGGCCAGTCGTTTTCACGTCCGCCAAGCCCGACTTCTTGCAGTGCGGCAATGGCTTTCGCCTTGCCTTCCGCCGTGTCCATGCCGAGTGCCACGTTCTGCCAGAGAGGCGCCCACGGAAGCAGGCGGTGTTCCTGAAACACGACCGCAGGCTGGGCAGGTCCGTCGATCGAGCCGCCATCCACCGGATCGAGACCGGCCAGCGCGCGCAAGAGCGTGGTTTTACCGCATCCGCTTTCACCCAGCATGGCGACGAACTCGCCGGGCTCGATGCGCAGGTTCAGGCCTTCGATGACGATCCGCTTGCCGTAGTGACGATGCAGGTCGCGAACGACGACCGCGGCGTTGTTCTGGAGGCTCAACGGCGTTCTCCCTTTGCATAGTTGGGATGCCAGGCGAGAAGCCGGCGCTCCAGGGCGCGCGCTGCGCTGTCGGCCAGCACGCCGATGGCGGCATAAATGACAATGGTCAGCACGATGACGTTGGTTTGCAGGAACTCACGCGCGTCCATGGCAAGGAAGCCGATGCCCTTTGTGGTGGCGATGGTCTCGGCAATCACAAGCGCAAGCCATGCAACGGCAAGGGCGTAACGCACGCCGGTGAGGATTGAGGGCAGCGCGCCCGGCAGGATGATCTTGGTGATGCGCCCGCGCAAGGAGAGCCCCGTGACCTTCGCAAGTTCCAGAAGCTTCAAATCGATCTGGCGGATGCCCAGCACGGTGTTGATGTAGATCGGGAACATCACGGCCAGCGAAACAAGGAATATCTTGCCGGCTTCGTCGACGCCGAACCAGACGATGACAAGCGGTAAGAGCGCAAGAAAGGGAATAGCCCGGATCATCTGGATCGAGCGATCGAGGAGCGCTTCGGCGAGCCGTGAGAAACCAACGAGGATGCCGAGCGCAAAGCCGATGCTCCCGCCGATGGCGAAGCCGATCGCCGCGCGAAGCATGCTATAGCCGAGATGTTCAAACAGCGTGCCATTTGCTAGGAGCTTCCAGGCGGTGGCCACAACCGTGCTGGGCGCCGGCAGGACCTGTGGTCTTATCCAACCGAGATGTGCGGCCAGTTCCCAAGCGACCACCAGCAGAAGTGGCGCTAGCCAAGAGAGCGCCAGCAACTCGCTGTCCCGCAAAGCTCTGTGGGACCGGGTGTCGATCAAACCGCTTGAGCGGGATGATCGGAGCGTCGGGCCGGACGACAAGGACGTTTCAAGCGTCATGACAGATCCTGTTCGTTGAGGAGGGGACGCTCAGAGCGCGTTCAACGTGCCGTAACGACCATTGCCGTAAGCAAGCGCTGCACCATCACGCAGCCTGACGGCTCGTACGGCACCGAAGATCAGGGCGTGGCTATGCCGCTCGATCACCTCTTCGACCTCGCAGTCCACCGAGGCGAGCGCATCATCGAGCACGCCCGCGCCGGTCACGAGGCGCGACCAAGAACTACCGAGATACCGCGCCGGACCCTTGGTCCCACCGCGCCCGGCAAACCTGTCCGCGACCGCCTGCTGTTCGTTGCTCAGGACATTGACGCAGAAGTGCCCGTAGCGACGAATGGCCGGCCAGGTCGAGGACGACAGGTTGATGCTGACGAGCATCGTTTCAGGTTCGACGGAAAAGGAAATTGCCGTCGTCACCGTTGCGCCGGTTCTATCCTCGCCGATGCCAGCGGTGATTACACTGACACCGCCAGCGGAACGCCGCATGGCATCCCTCAAGGATACCGTTGGGAGGGATAAAGCCCTGCTAGCTACTGGAGGGCGAAGCGCATCTGCGACAAGGGTCATCTAATGATCTCTATCGTTTCCTGACGTGCCGAAGCAGCGTCGAGCACCTAAATAACCAAGCCTTCAGAGACCTCGCGACAAACCGGATGCTAAATCTACTAGCTTTGTAGGAATTTAAATCCCAAGGCGAGCTATCAACTCGGCGTGGATCGCATTTGATCTAACCCCCAAATTTGACTGCTGCTTTCCCCCTTCGAAAAATTTAGAAGACCGGCCCTCGACAATCCCTAGTAACTTACTAGACTATCTTTGTTGACGCTTCAGCCGTCAGCCTGGCTGCGAGAGGGGTAACCTCGGCGTGGGCCCAACAAGAAGTCGCGCAGGAGGAAGCGCGCTCAAGACAAGGATGACGACCGCTTAGCCGAACAACTCGGAACAGGATGGGAGAGCCTCCATGAGCATCGAATTTGCAGGCCTTATACTGACCCAGGCAGAAGCCGGGGTGCCTCGCCTTCACGAGCATCGCCGCAAGTCGGATCTGCCTCAGTCGTTTGCTCAAGCCGGGTTCGATACGATATTGGTTGGGGGAGCTGGTGCTCTTGGACTGGCGCGCGGACTATCTGCCGACCGTACCGGGCCGAAGCTCACCATCCAGCACCGTCCGCATGAGGAACTGGTTGAAGCGGCGGATACGTTTGCTTTGCTGGACTGTAGCGCTGCTGGCGGGTTGAGCGTCGAAATCGTGGGCGAGCCCACTTCAATCGAGCGTGCCTCCTTCGTTCACGAAACGGACCAGGCAAGAACCGACGAGTATCTCACCTTGTTGAAGCGCCTTTGGCTCAACGATAAAGCGATCGACTATGAAGGCCGCTTCTTCAGCCTGCACGGTGCTATACTCTCGGCGCGGCGATGTCACAGGACGCTGCCGCTCATCATAGGCGGGCGTTCCGCAGTCGCTGTTCGCGTCGCGGCACGGCATGCGGATGTGTTCAAGCTCGGCGGCGTTGGCCTTGCTGAAGCCAAGGACCTCATTGCGCAGGTGGAAGCTGCAGCGATACCGTTCGGTAGATCAGGCCGCATTCGCTACTCACTGGATATTCAACCGAATGATGTACCCCTAACAAAGTCAGGAACACGCTCGTTGGTCATGATGCCACCGCAGGAAGTGCTGGAGTTAACCGGCCGCGCGGAAGACATGGTGCTGCAACTCCTTCCTTATATTGAGCTAGGCGTGTCGCACTTCACAGTGCGCGGGCTGCAAACGCCGGAGGATGTGGCCAGTTTCGGCGAAGACGTCATCTCGCTTCTGCGCCGAACACAGGAGCGCGCCGTGCACCACCGCTTTGGCTTGCATCCTGAAATTCGTTTGATGCAAACGCTTTCATAGAATCCAAGACACGGTCCCCCGTCGGGCCTAGAGCGTTGCCGGAGCCAGGATGAATGCTCATCTTGGCTCTACAAAAACTGCCTTTGAAGCGACTGCAGGCGTCAGCTGCGCTGGCGACGTCGGTGCAGCTTCGTTCTCAACGAAAACGCTTCTTCGATGTAAATCTTCCCTGATCTGCCATCACAGCGAATGTCCCATGCTTGGAAGTGCGATCAAGCTCATGGGAGCGTGGTGCAACACCATTGGTGAAGCAGTGAGGAAGCACCATGAGCCACATCCACAAAATGGCCGAATTGATCGCGTGTCGAACGACCGGTTTATCGTCGCAAGGAGTCGCTCGATGACCAGGATCGTTCCTGTGCTGGATCTCAGTCAGCTTGAACGTGGCGAGCAGGCGCGAAGCGCGTTTCTTGCCGATCTCCGTTCAGCCGCGCGCGACATTGGCTTCTTCTATCTTGGCGGCCACGGCATTTCGTTCGACGAGATCAATCAAGTCCTGAAGGCTTCGCGTCAGTTTTTCGCCCTTCCCGATGCCGAAAAGCAGGCGATCGAGATGGTCAACTCCCCGCAATTCCGCGGCTATACCCGCGCTGGCGGAGAGCGCACTCAAGGCAAGGCAGACTGGCGCGAGCAGCTAGACATTGGCTTTGAGCGTCCAACGCTCGTGCAGGAGCCCGGCTCACCTGCTTGGACGCGGTTGCAAGGGCCCAATCAGTGGCCTGCTTCGCTTCCTGATCTTCAATCGCGTTTGCTGAATTGGCAGAACAAGGTCACCGATGTTGGGATCCGGCTGCTACAGGCTTTCGCGCTCGCGCTTGAACAGGATGAGGATGCGTTCGGCTCGATCTATCGCGGCGAGCCGAACCATCGCATGAAGATCGTCCGATATCCTGGGCGCGAGACGGAGGCGAATGATCAGGGCGTCGGCGCGCATAAGGATGGCGGCTTCCTGACCTTGCTTCTCCAGGACGAAAACCGCGGCTTGCAAGTGGAATATGACGGCAGCTGGGTGGATGTCGAGCCGCTGCCGGGCACCCTCGTCGTCAACATCGGCGAACTTCTGGAACTCGCCTCCAACGGTTATCTCCGCGCAACGGTACACCGTGTCGTTGCACCGCCTGCTGGCGTCGATCGCATCTCCGTCCCGTTCTTCTTCAGCGCAAGGCTCGACGCCACCATTCCGCTGCTGGATTTGCCGGAGGAGCTTGCACGGGAAGCGACTGGTCCGGCCAGCGATCCGGATAATCCATTGCTGCGCGATGTCGGCGCCAATGTCCTGAAGAGCCGGTTGCGCTCCCATCCGGACGTAGCGGAGCGCCATTACGCCGATCTTCTCGGCAAGGCGCCCCGCGCAGCCTGATGGATGGTTTGTTCCTCGTCGACGAACAATTTAGAATCCTGTTCGTCGTGAGGTGAAGCCGGGTCTGCCAGAACAACCGAACGCCCGCTGGTTCCTCTTTCGGCGGACGTGTTCCCCTCAGAAGGTCTCGCACCTTCCACTTGACCGGGCCGCATGCGCGCCCGGTTTTTCTTTTCCCGTCAGTCGTTTAGCCGCATATTCGAGATGCCTCAAAGTTTAGCACGCTGCTCGTCAAACCAGCTGGATTTTAGTTTGGAATTTCTAGTCTGAAGCCTCTGAGCAAGTACCCTGAGATTATCAACCACGGCGGGGGACGCCGGCTGGACGATAACAAACGAGACTCAGGAGCATTCATCATGACGTCCACGAAACGCTTGGGCCATGGCTGGAGATCGGTTTTGGCAGCTGGCCTGGCGATCAGTACAACCTTTCTCGCGACGCCCGGTCATGCCGGTCCGACACTGGACAAGATCAAGGAGCGCGGCTCCATCAAGGTTGGCGTTGGCACGACGCCCGGCTTCTTCGCGCCCGACAGTAGCGGTAAGTGGCAGGGTTTTTTCATCGATTACGGCCGCGCGCTGTCGATCGCCGTGTTCGGCACGCCGGATAAGGTCGAATTCACCAACTCATCGCCGCAGCAGCGTCTGCCCGCGCTTCAATCCGGCGAGTTCGACATCCTTCTTTCGGGCGTCACCGTCACCGTTACCCGCGCCTTCCAGCTCGGCTTCCACTTCGGTCCGACCATCTTCTATGATGGCCAGGGCATTCTGGTGCGCAAGGATCTAAACGTCGGAAAGGCGGCTGATCTCGACGGCGCAACGATCGGCATTCAGAGCGGCACAACCGGCGAGCTCAATATTGCCGACTTCTTCCGCAAGACTGGCAAGCAGTTCACGCCGGTGACCATCGAAGACACCAGCGAATTCATCGACGCGCTGCAATCAGGCCGCGTCGATGCGATCACGCAGGACTCGTCGGATCTTGTCGGCAAGCGCACGCAGCTGAAGAACCCGGATGACTACGTCGTTCTGCCCGAGCGCCTGTCCAAGGAGCCGCTCGCTCCGGCAATCGCCGGCGGCGATGATCGCTGGCTGGAGATCGTTAACTGGACCGTCAATGCCACGATCCAGGCTGAAGAGTGGGGCATCACTTCGGCTAATGTCGACGAGTTCCTAAAATCCGAAGATCCGGCCATCAAGCGCTTCCTCGGTGTCGATCCTGCGCTCGGCCAATCGATCGGCCTTGATCCGAAATGGGCTTACAACATCATCAAGACCGTGGGCAATTACGGTGAGTTGTTCGACAAGCACCTGAAGCCGCTGGGCTGGGAGCGTGGCTACAACCGCCTGTGGACCGACGGCGGCCTGCTTTATTCGCCGCCGTTCCGCTAAGCGCAAGCATCCATGACAACCGAAACGATACTGCCGGGCCCGACAAGGCCCGGCATCTTGCGTCAGGTGCGCGCCTGGTGGGGGCCGCATGCGCTGTCGCAAGGGCTGTTTATCGCCGCACTCGGCCTGCTGGTCATTGTGCTGGCCAGCAACACGCTGGCGACCATGACGCGCATCGGGATTACACCCGGCTTCGACTTCTTGTGGCGCTCGGCCAATTTCGAGATCGGCGAGGGCTTGATCCCCTTTCGCGCTGGCGATCCCTATTTTCGCGCGATACTCGTGGGGCTGCTCAACACGATCAAGGTTGCAGCACTCGGCTGCGTTTTCGCCACCATTTTAGGCGTGATTCTGGGTGTTGCCGGACTGTCGGGCAACCTCCTGCTCGCCACCCTCGTGCGTTGGTATATCGAAGCGATCCGCAACACGCCGCTGCTGTTGCAATTGTTCTTCTGGATCGCGCTCGCCAAATCATTCCCGCCGCCTCGCGCCGCCATCAGCGCATTTGACTCCGTGTTCCTCACCAATCGCGGCGTGTTCGTTCCTACGGTCAATCTCGTGGAGGCGAGTGCGTGGACCTGGTGGCTGATCATCGCGATTGTTGCTGCCCTTGTCGCTGGTTTGTCGTGGCTGCGCCGTGGCCATGGGCTGACTTTAAGCCGCTTCGGGGTGCTATTCGTCGCCGGCCTTGTCGCGATTGCCATTGTTCTACTCCTCAGCGATGGCCGCTTCAGCGCCGAACTTCCTGTTTTGGCCGGGTTCAATATTCGTGGCGGAGCAAGCCTGACGCCGGAATTTGCCGCGCTGCTGACGGGTTTGACCGTGAAGTTCTCCGCGGCCATCGCCGAGATTGTGCGCGCGGGAATCCAGTCCGTCAGCCAGGGGCAGTGGGAAGCAGCGCGGACGCTCGGCCTGCGCGACGGCCAGATCATGCGCCTGATCGTGCTGCCGCAGGCGCTGCGGGTGATCACCCCGCTGACAACGTCCAGCTATCTCGACCTCACCAAGGATTCCAGCCTCGCCGTTGCGATTGGCTATCCCGACCTCGTCAATGTCATCAACACCACGGCCAACACGACAGGCCAGTCCTTTGAAGCGCTGGCGATCCTGATAGGCCTTTATCTCACCCTCAATCTGACAGTGTCGGCTGCTATGAACCTGTATAATCGGCGCGTTGCCTTGCGGGGGCAGGCGCGATGACCGACGGCTTCCAAACTGTCCGGCAGGCGAACGTCATTTTCGATCGCCTACGTCGCGGTCTGTTCGGCGGATGGCTGAACACCAGCCTCACGGTTCTGACGGTAGTATTGCTGGTTTGGATTGTACCTCCGCTGATCCGATGGGGGCTGCTTGATGCAAGCTTCTCGGGTCCCTCGGGCGATTGCGTCGCGGCCGGTGGTGCGTGCTGGTCCTTCGTCGCCGCCAAGCTGCGTTTCATCCTGTTCGCCTTCTACCCACCCGACCTGCAATGGCGTCCGCTGCTGGTCATGCTGCTGCTTGTTGCGCTCCTAGTGATCACGGCACAGCCACGCTTCTGGCGGCGCGAACTGCTGATTGCCTGGATCGTCGTGATCGTCGGCAGCTGGGTGCTGATGTCCGGCGGTTGGCTCTTGCTGCGCGTGCCGTCGAACCAGTGGGGCGGCTTGCCGGTCACACTCTTTGTGTGGACCGTCTGCTTCGCCCTCGCCATGCCGCTCGCCGTGCTACTTGCCCTTGCGCGACGCTCCCGCATGGGCGGCCTCCGCACTGTCTCAATCCTCTTAATCGAATTGATGCGCGGCACGCCGATGGTGGCGATCCTTTATGTGGCGATGCTGATCCTGCCGATGGCTATCCCTGGCGGTCAGGGCTTCGACAAGACGCTGCGCGCCATGATCATGATCACCCTGTTCTGGTCGGCTTACGTGGCAGAGGTCGTGCGCGCCGGTCTGCAGACAATCCCGGCTGGCCAGGAAGAGGCGGCCACCGCGCTCGGTCTCGGCTACTGGCGCACGATGCAGCTGATCGTCTTGCCGCAAGCGCTGCGCCTTGTCATTCCCGGCCTCGTCAACCTGGCGATCGGGTTCCTGCTTGCGACCTCGCTGCTTGCAGTGATCGGCATCTTCGATCTCCTGAACGCCGCCCGCGCCTCCGCCACCGACCCGCAGTGGCTGGGTTTCTATGACGAAGCCTACCTCACCGTCGCCGTGATCTATTTTGTGTTCTGTTATGCGGGATCGCGTTACAGCCGATGGCTTGAGCGCAGGCTGGGAAGCCATGTTAGGCCGTGATCCAAGGACTGTTCCGCATCGATCTGTCCGCGCACGGAAAGGTGGTCAGTCCTGTTGATGACCTATGGACTAATGCGCGGTCAAGCGTCCAAGCAGCGAGCGCCAATCGCCTGTAACTTTCGACCGCCAGGTTCCGGCCTCTTGTCGGGGCTGAAACACTGTGTCAGATTGATGCGACGGGGCCGGTAGGCTTGCAAGGTTTTTGAGAGCCATCGCTGCGACGCCGATTGCGCCGACTTCGGCTTGAGCGCTGCGTGTGACAGGGCGATTGAGAAGATCAGCTTGTAACTGCATGAGAAGATCGTTCGCCGATGCGCCGCCGTCGGCGAGCAGGCCGTGCAGCGAGCCTTCGATGTCCTGCTCCATGGCGTTGAACACGTCGGCGATTTGAAGAACGATAGCTTCCAGCGTTGCGCGAGCGAGGTGGGCTCGGGTGGTTGCGAGCGTCATGCCGGAGATGGTGCCGGAAACAGTGTCGTTCCAGTGCGGTGCGCCGAGGCCGGCGAGTGCCGGAACGAAGGTCACGCCGCCGCTATCTTCGACGGTTTCTGCAAGCTCGGAAAGGGCTTTGGCGTCAGGCAGACCCAGCATGTCGGCAGCGAAGGCGGCTGCCTGTGCGGAAACTGTGATGTTGCCTTCGAGAGCGTAGGTTACGCCCTGATCCTGCTCGCTCCAGGCGATGGTGGCGGAAAGGCCGTGCTTTGACAACACGCGTTCCGGTGTCAGCGTCATCAGCGAGGAGCCGGTGCCGTAGGTGGCTTTCACAAGACCCGGGGCGCGCACGCCATGGCCATAAAGCGCGGCATGGCTGTCTCCCATCATGGCAAGGATCGGAACGCTAGCGGGCAGGGCGGTTACACCGTCTGCCACTTCGCCGAAGCGGCTGTTCGAGGCGCGGACGTCCGGCAATGCCGATAAAGGCACATGGAACAGGTCACACAGACTTTCGTCCCATTGCAGCCGCTGGGTGTTGAACAGTTGCGTGCGAGATGCGTTGGAATGATCTGTGGCGAACGTTTTGCCACCGGTCAGACGGTAAAGCAGCCAGCTATCCACCGTTCCGGCTCGAAGCCGGCCTTGTTCGGCAAAGCTCCGGGCCTCCGGCACATTCTCCATCACCCATCCCAGCTTTGAGGCCGGGAAGAGGGCGTTGATCGAAAGGCCGGTCGCTTCCACGACCGCGGGGTTGGCTCCATCCGCGATCAGCGCGTCGCAAACTTTGGCGGTGCGTCGGCACTGCCAAAGGATGGCTGGCGTAAGGGGTAAGCCTGTTTCGGCATCCCACACCACCAGCGTTTCGCGCTGGTTGGCGATGGCCAGGCCGCTGATGTCGTAGTTGCCCGATGCCATGATGTCGGCGATGACGGCCTGGACGCTGGCCCAGATTTCCACGGCGGATTGTTCGGCCCAGCCGGGGCGCGGATAGGTCGACTTCAGCGGCGCCGAAGCCTTGGCGACGATGCCACCTGCCATGTCAACCAGGATCGCCTTGGTATTGGTCGTGCCCTGGTCGATGGCAATGACATGGCCGGTGCTCATGCGCGCTTGCGTCCGATCGCCTTGCGTGCCGTGCGGGCAATGCCCTCAGCCGTCAGCCCGAAATGGTCGAACAGCCATTCAACGGAGCCGGTCGGAACGAAGCCCGGGAAGCCCATGCGTTCAACCGGCACTGGCTCGCTGGACGCGGTATATTCGGCTACCGCGCCGCCGAGGCCGCCATGGATGTTGGCTTCCTCGATCGTGACGATCGCACCCGTTTCATGCGCCGCCGACGCAATCGCTGCTTCATCCAGCGGCGTGATGGTCCCCATGTTCAAAACGCGGGCGGAGATCCCCTCGGCTTCCAGGTCGGCTGCTGCCTTGGCAGCCAGATGAACCATCGTGCCGCAGGCGATCAGCGTCACATCGCTTCCATCGCGAACCAGTTCGGCCTTGCCGTGCGCGAACTTGCGATCGGCAACTTCCAAATCGGGAACAGGCATGCGGCTCAGGCGGATATAGACCGGGCCTTCATGCGACGCCGCCCATTTCACCGCCTCTGCCGTTTCCCAGGCATCGGCCGGGACAACGATCGAGATGTTGTTGAGCGGGCGCAGCCAGGCGAAGTCTTCGATCGAGTGATGGGTCGGTCCAAGCTCGCCGTAAGCAACGCCGGATGACTGTCCGACGAGTTTGACGTTGAAGTTGGCATAGGCGACATCTGCCTTCACCTGCTCCAGCGCGCGTCCGGTCAAAAAGCAGGATGCGGCGGAAACAAAGGGAATGCGGCCGCCATTGGCGAGGCCTGCGCTGACGCCGACCATATTCTGCTCGGCAATGCCCACATTGATCAGGCGGTCGGCATGCTTCTTCTGGAAGCCGCCGAGCTTCGAAGAGCCGACAGAATCGTTGACAACCACGACGATGCGCGGATCCTGCGCGGCAAGATCCTCGATCGTCCGCGCCCAGGCATCGCGGCAATCGTGCAAGCCGTCCTGTTTTACAGCGGGAGCAGCCATCAGATCAATTCCTCCAAAGCGGTGGTGTGTTGCTCGGCATTCGGTACGCCATGGTGCCAGGAAGCAATGTTTTCCATGAAGGAAACGCCCTTGCCCTTGATCGTGTTGGCAATGATGCAGAGCGGTTTGGTTCGCCCGCCCGCCGGCTCGCTCAAGGCGGTCAACAGCGCATCGACATCATGGCCGTCGACCATCTCGACATCCCAGCCAAAAGCGCGGAACTTGTCGTCGAGCGGATCGAGGCCGTTGGTTTCCTCGGTGCCCATGCCCTGCTGAAGCCGGTTGCGGTCGACGATTAGCGTGAGCTTACCGAGCTTGCGGTTGCCAGCGGTCATCGCGGCTTCCCAGTTCGATCCTTCTTGTAACTCGCCGTCGCCGGTGAGAACGAAGGTTCGGTAATCTGCGTTGGTCAACTGCCCTGCGATGGCAATGCCGAGCGCAACTGGTACGCCATGACCGAGCGGACCGGTATTGGTCTCGACCCCTGGAAGGTAGTTGCGGTTCGGATGCCCGTTCAGCTTGGATTGCGGCTGCATATAGGTGTTCAGCCAGTCTTCCGGGAAATAGCCGGCTGCGCACAGACCCGTATAAAGAGCGCCCGTCGCATGCCCCTTGGACATGATGAAGCGATCGCGTTCCGCCATCTCCGGCTTTTTTGGGTCATAGCGCATGACGCCGAAATACAGCGTCGCGATGATGTCGATTGCCGAAAAGTCACCGCCGGGATGTCCCAGCCGCGCGTCGAAAACCATTGTGAAAGCCCTGCGGCGCATCCACAAGGCTTTCTCGCGGATGGTCTGGGCGATGTCATTCGTCGACATAAGTCATGCCTTTCATAGCTAAGTCGGCTCTTGCCAGACGGCGCCTACATGGCGCCGTACAAAGCCTTCTGAGCGATCTTCAATGCACCGATGGCGTCATGGCGGCTTTGCGCCTCACGAAGCGCATCGATGTCGAGCGCATCGAGACCGCGAGCGGCTGCCTTGAGGAAATCAATGGCGTGGTTGGCGGTCGCGACGCTGTCTTCGCGGAACGGGAACTGGTCGAGCTGCCACACACCTTCCCACTTGTTCTTGCGCAGCACGTGGAAGAACTCGAAAAGCTCGATCGGATGCAGGCTGCCGGCGACGAGATCGTCATCCCATGACCGGTAGTTGTCGTTGACGTCCATGCCGAACAAACGGCCGTAATCGATAGCCAGCTGTGCGCTGTCGGCGGCGTTCTCACCGCCCATGATGGCATGGCCGAAATCGAGCAGGATGCCGACATTGGGCAGACCGATCTTCTCGATGCCCAGCAGGGTGCGGGCAACGGAGCAGAAGCTCATATGAACGCGGGGTTCGCGCGGCTTGTATTCGATGACGAACTTCAGATCGGGATTTTCGCTGGCAAGCTTGCCGACGCCATCGAGCGAATGCTGCCACAATGTGCCGTAATCGACCTGGAACGGGTAATCCCAGCCGTCCTGGCCCGGCCAAAGCTTGACGTAATCGGCACCGAAATAGCGGACTTGCTCACAGGCTTCCGTCACCAGTTCATGCGTCCGGCGGCGCACGCCGGCATCGGGGTTGGTGAAAGAGCCTTTGACGAATTCGCGGGTATAGATCTCCGGCGTGATGCCGATAACGCTGAGTTTGTTGCGATCCAGCGCTTCCTTGACCTGCGCGTTGGAAAAATCGCCGCCGAAGAAGGGATAGTTGAGATCCACAACCGACAAGTCCTTGACCTGGCCGGCCAGGTCGATGGCGTCGATGACGCTGCGCGGGGCGCCGTAGCCATCGGTGGCATAGCGGTCAAGATAGGTGGCGAAGTGCCAGATGCCGGCGCCGAAACGTTGTTCGCTCATAGGTTCCTCCATGTCCTTTGGGTATTTGAGTGCGGTTGTTCGCGCAGCCCATCAAGATACGCGGATGGATGCAGATAGTGCCGCACCCCTCCTGCTCCTCCCGAACAAACATCCGCATCCAACCAGTATACGTTATGCGCGATTGTCTTCGATTATTTTCGTTTGATTGGTTATCTCGCATGAATTGCGCTTTCTTTCAACCAAAAATATCGCTGGTGGTAGGCAAGATGTTGGCTGCGTGAGCGGAAAGACCGTCTCGACTGTGCTCTGCGTCGGCAGGCTGTTAGCGAAGCTGAACGAAGCCGCTTCAAAAAGAGATTGACTTCAAACGAAAGAGATCGATAGTTTGATGCCAAGCCACTGGAGGGTGGTCTTGTTCAACGGGAGGTCTTCATGAAACTCAAGAACCGTCTTTTGATGTCGGTCGTTGCCCTTGGCATTGCCAGCGCGATGTCTGGCGGCGCCTTTGCGGCTGATACGATCGCGATCATCACCCCAAGCCACGATAACCCGTTCTTCAAGGCCGAAGCCGATGGTGCCGCCGCCAAGGCAAAGGAACTCGGTTACGAGACCATGGTGCTCGTCCATGACGATGATGCCAACAAGCAGAACGAACTGTTCGACAGTGCCATTGCCGCCGGCGTAAAGGCGATCATCCTTGATAATGCCGGCGCTGACGCTTCCGTGGCCGCAGTGCAGAAGGCCAAAGACAAGTCGATCCCCTCGTTCCTGATCGATCGTGAAATCACCACCACCGGCGTTGCCGTGTCGCAGATCGTCTCCAACAATTATCAGGGTGCCCAGCTCGGCGCCGAGGAATTCGTCAAGCTCATGGGCGAGAAGGGCAACTATGCCGAGCTTCTCGGCAAGGAGTCCGACACCAATGCCGGCATCCGCTCGCAGGGCTACCACGACGTTATCGATCAATATTCCGATTTGAAGTCTGTTGCTCAGCAGACCGCCAACTGGTCGCAGACTGAAGCTTATACGGTGATGGAATCGATCCTCCAGGCTCACCCCGATATTAAGGGCGTGATTTCGGGCAACGACACCATGGCCATGGGCGCCTATGCCGCGCTTGAAGCTGCCGGCCGCAAGGATGTTATCGTGGTTGGCTTCGACGGCTCCAACGACGTGCGCGATTCCATCAAGAACGGCGGCATCAAGGCGACCGTACTTCAGCCGGCTTACCAGCAAGCGCAGAATGCCGTTGAACAGGCCGACAAGTTCATCAAGACCGGCAAGACCGGCTTGGAAGAAAAGCAGCTGATGGACTGCATTCTCATCAATGCCGACAATGCGTCGAAGCTCGAGACCTTCGCGCTGAGCGAATAAGCACCGCGAACGCCACCCGTGCGCGAGATTTGCGAACGGGTGGCTTCCGCTTTGACCAAAGTGCGGTTCCCATGACAGTCAGAACACTCTTTGTGGCAGGCTTGCTTGCCACGTCTCTTTGCGGCTGCAAGCTGGTTGCCACCGGTAGCAGTGGTTCCGGCGGTGCTGCTGCCGACCCGATCGCCGAGCTCGTGGAAACGACCTTTGACGCAAAGCTTGTGCCCGCCCTCACCGAGAAGGCAGCCGATCTCGCAACTTTGCGCGGCGCCATCAAGGATGGTTTGGACAAGGCCGGCGAAAGCCAAGGTGTAAAGGTCGGAGGTGCCGGTGGCGGTTGGAACTTTGCCGTCAAGGGAAGTGGCACGATCGTCGATGAGAACCGCGCTTCAAAGGCAGCCGTGGCCGAGATTGACCTCGACGGTGACGGTGCGGCCGACGCGACGCTCCAGCTTGGCCCTGTGATCAAGGGCAGTGCGCTTCGCGACACGACCAACCTCTACGACTTCTCCACCTTCCGCGACCAGATCGAATACGCAAAACTGGGGCGGGCACTGAATGACAAGGCTGTCTCAAAGCTCCCGGCCGCTGATGCTCCCTTGAAGGGCAAGCGCGTCAATTTCCTTGGGGCGATGGTCATTCGCTCCGGCAGCGAAAAGCCGCTGGTGATGCCGGTGTCGATCGAGGTTGCGCCATGAGCGACGCCAGTCCTGTCGAGCCTCATCCGATCGGCCTGTCGATCCGCAACGGCTCGAAAATCTATCCCGGCACGCAGGCGCTAAAGAGCGTCGACTTCGACCTTCGCATGGGTGCGGTCAATGTTCTGGTCGGCGAAAACGGCGCCGGCAAGTCGACGCTGATGAAGATCATTGCCGGCGTCGAGCAACTCAACGGCGGCACGATCGAACTGGACGGCAAGCCCGTTGTCTTCGCCGACAAGGCGGATGCCGCCAAGCAGGGCGTCGGTATCGTCTTCCAGGAACTCAATTTGTTCCCGAACCTGACGGTCGCCGAGAACATCTTTGTCGGCCACGAAAAAACGAAGGCCGGCATCCACATCGACAGCGCCGCGCAGACCGCCACGGCTCGCGCTTTGATGAAGCGCCTCGAGCAGGAGATCGATCCAAACGCACCGCTCGGCAATCTGCGGATCGGCCAGCAACAGATCGTTGAAATCGCCAAGGCGCTGGCGGAAGACGCGCGCATCCTGATCCTCGACGAGCCCACATCGGCACTTTCGGCAACGGAAGTCGAGGTCCTGTTCCGGGTCATCAAGGACCTGAAGAAGCAGGGCGTGGGCATCGTTTACATCTCCCATCGTTTGGAAGAACTGATCCGCATCGGCGACTACATCACCGTGCTGCGCGATGGGGTGATCACCGGCTCGCGCTCGATGCAGGGCGTCGACATCCCTTGGATCGTTGCCAACATGATCGGCAGCGCGTCCAAGGAGTTTCCCAAGACCGTCGAGCATGAACTCGGCGCCGAGATCTTCCGCGCCGAGGATGTTTGCCTTCCAAGCGCCGCCGGCGGTTACGCCGTTGATCACATGTCGCTGTCGGTTCGTGCAGGCGAGATCGTCGGGCTTTACGGCTTGATGGGGGCAGGGCGTTCAGAACTGCTGGAATGCATCATGGCTCAGCATCCAAATTCCTCGGGCCAACTCTTCATTTCGGGCAAGCTGGTGAAGGAAAAGAGCGTTGCGGGTCGCATCCGCCGCGGCCTCGCTTTGATCCCGGAAGACCGCAAGCGCGATGGGCTGGTGCAGATCATGTCGATCCGCGAAAACCTTACCATGTCTTCGCTCTACGATTTCACCCGCGGCTTCCACCTCAGCCTGAAGGCGGAACTCGCCAAGGCTGCGGACTATGTGAAGCGTATGGCGATCAAGATCGCCAGCCTGGAACACCCGGTTTCGAGCCTGTCGGGCGGCAACCAGCAGAAGGTGGTGATCGGCAAGGCGCTGATGACCAAGCCGCGCATTCTCCTGATGGACGAGCCCTCGCGCGGCATCGACATCGGCGCCAAGGCCGAAATCTTCCGCACCATGCGGCGCCTGGCGGCGGACGGCCTAGGCATTCTCTTCGTCACCTCCGATCTGGAAGAGGTTCTCGCCCTTTCCGATCGCATTCTCGTCATGGCGAATGGCCGGCTGACCGGACAGTTTCCGGCCGGTGCCAAGGCGTCGGACGTGATTTCGGCGGCGACGCCCAATCTCAACAGGGTTGAAGTATAATGAGCAGCATCAACGCCGCGGGTGATGTCAAAACCGTCACGAAAGGGGTGAAGTCGCGCACATCCACGCTGCTGCTGCTTTTGCACATGCGGACCTTCGTTGCGTTGATCCTGGTCTTCGCTTTCTTCGCGATTGCCGCGCCGAACTTCCTGTCGACCGGCAACATGCTGATCATCTCCAAGCATGTGGCGCTGAACGCCCTTCTCGCGATCGGCATGACCTTCGTGATCATTGCGGGTGGCATCGATCTTTCGGTCGGCTCCATCGTCGGTCTATGCGCCATGGTTGCCGGGTATCTCGTGCTGTTTGGGATCGATCTCAACTTCCTCGGGATCGCCTACAGCGTTCAATTCAACACGATCGAAATTTGCCTCATCGTGCTCGTGGTCGGCGTCTTCATAGGATGGATCAACGGCATGCTGATCACCAAGTTGAACGTCGCGCCGTTTATTGCGACGCTGGGCGTGCTTTATGTCGCGCGTGGTGCAGCACTTCTGTTTTCGGAGGGGCGGACGTTCCCGAACCTCGCCGGTAACCCCGAATACGGCTCGGACACGTTCCGCATCATTGGCTCCGGCACGCTGCTCGGTCTGCCGATCTCCGTGTGGATCATGATCGTAGTTGCGCTTTTGGCCGCCTATCTCGCAACCCGTACGCCGCTCGGCCGGCACATATATGCCGTGGGCGGCAATGAACGGGGCGCTGCCCTGTCCGGCGTGAATGTCGACCGCATCAAGCTCTTTGTTTACATGTTCTCCGGCTTCTGTGCGGCCTTTGTCGGTCTCATCATCTCGTCGCAGTTGCAGGCCAGCCACCCCGCAACGGGCGAGACCTTTGAGCTCAATGCCATTGCTGCAGCGGTTCTGGGCGGCACCTCCATGTCCGGCGGTCGCGGGCGCATCGGCGGCACGATCGTGGGCGCCTTCGTAATCGGCATCCTCGCCGATGGCCTGATCATGATGGGCGTTTCGTCATTCTGGCAGACGGTGATCAAGGGTCTTGTTATCATCGCCGCCGTCGTGGTCGATCAGATCCAGCAGAAGCTTCAGGCGCGTGTGGTTCTGCAGCAGAACGCCAATTGAGGTTGATGCGACGTGCCGATGCTATAAGGATCACTGGGAGTAAATCGATTAATCTCGATTGATTGCGATAGTGCGGGTGTGGGCCGATCCAAATGGAAGCAAAAAGCGAGCATGACGCATCGGACTCGATGATCGGGCTGTTGTCCGAGCCGAGACGGCGCCGCATCCTCGAATGGCTTCAGGAGGAAGGTTCGGCCCGGGTAAGGGATCTGGCCGGTGCGTTTCACGTTTCGGAAGCGACTATTCGCCAGGACCTCGAGCGGCTGGAGAATGAGGGTTTCATAACCCGAGAACACGGCGGCGCTTACCTGAACTCCGTCGCGCCGCAGACCGGCACCATGACGCTCCATCATCAGGAGAACATGGATAAGAAGCGCCGCATCGGCGCTCTGGCCGCAGGTCTCATCAAGGACGGCGAAACGCTGATCCTCGATGCGGGTACGACGACGACGGAGATTGCTACCCGGTTGACCAGCCGCCGCGATCTCACCTTGATTACCAACGCGCTGAACATTGCCGTGATACTCGGGTCGGTTCCGAGCTTCGCGGTTCATATGCCCGGCGGCCAGTTCAAGTCGCCCACGCTGTCCTTGTCCGGCGACAAGTCGGTCGACTATTTCCGCAACATCTTTGCCGGCAAGCTGTTCCTTGCCACCGCCGGCGTTGCGCTCGATGCGGGCCTGACCTATCCGAGCTTCGCAGACCTGCAGCTCAAGGAAGCCATGATCAAGGCCGCGGCGCATGTGTACCTCGTGGCTGATTCCACCAAGATCAACCGGTCGTCCTTCACGCGTCTCGGATCGCTCGATGTGATCCATTCCTTCATCACCGATGACGGCATCTCCGATCGTGATGCGCGGGAGTTTGAAAAGCGCGGGATCGAAGTTCTGATCGCGAAGTAGATCGCAAAGATCTCGCAACTGTCTGCTGGCTGTCTGCTCTTGGTCTTTGAAGGGTTGCAGTCAGTACCGGTTTCGCAATACAGTCGATCTGTTCTCAGGGCGGGGCGAAACTCCCCACCGGCGGTATCGGGCTTGTCCCGGAGCCCGCGAGCGCTTCCCGGTTGGGAAGGTCAGCAGATCCGGTGCGATGCCGGAGCCGACGGTTATAGTCCGGATGGAAGAGAGCAAACCCGCGGTGATCGCAACAAGGTCACTCGTGGTGCTTGTTCGCCCAAGGGAAAGTTTTGTCGGCGCGAGCCGATGCAACAGCCTTCACCGGCTTAACCCTTGAAAGACTTGACCATGCCTATTTCCAAAATCGAAGATGCAGTCAAAGCCATCGCGCGTGGCGAGATGGTTATCGTCGTGGATGATGAGGATCGCGAAAACGAAGGCGATCTGATTTTTGCGTCCGAAGATGCAACCCCCGCCAAGATCGCGTTCATGATGAATAAGGCCCGTGGCCTGATCTGCGTCGCAATGGACGGCGCACGTCTCGACGCGCTCGACCTCCCATTGATGGTGCCCAACAATACCGAGTCCATGAAGACGGCCTTCACCGTTTCCGTGGACTACATCCCCGGCACCTCCACCGGCATCTCGGCGGCAGACCGCGCGGCGACCGTGAAGGCGCTTGTCGACTCGGCAGCGCGGCCTGAAGAGTTCGCGCGTCCCGGCCATATCTTCCCTCTGCGGGCGAACCCGCAGGGTGTACTTGGCCGGACTGGACACACCGAAGCCGCCGTCGACCTTTGCCGCATGGCAGGTAAGCTTCCGTCGGGCGTCATCTGCGAGGTCTCCAACGATGACGGCACGATGTCCCGGCTGACGGATCTCGAACTGTTTGCCGAGCAGCATGGATTGCTCGTCGTCACGATCAAGGATCTGGTCGAATACCGGCTGGAGTTGGAGAACGCGAAGCGTTCTGCCGCCTAAGCAAATCGCATGCCTGCACTTGCGCGCCGTTATAAAATGGCGCGCAAGTCTCTCGTAGAGCTGGAGACCGACCATCGGTGGGCCGCTCAGCGTGACCAGTGCGGTCTATCGCTTCATCAAGCCCCATTGGACCGGCTTCCATCGAGAAGCCCAGGCGACAATTCTCAATGCGCCCCTCGCCTAGATGACAAAAAAGTATCAGTCGGAGTTTGCTGCTGTAGTGGAGCAGCGAGGTAGTCTCATTGTAACGTTCCTATGACGTTGAGCGGCGAGGAGGCTGCTTGGACGTTGGGTCCGACGAGGCCCAGGGGAGGATCGTTCAGCCATGCAGCCCGACCTGGAACTGGTCCACATCCGCAAAGGCGAATCCTTCGCCGCCTGGATGCATGGCTATCCGTTCCGCACCGTGCGCTGGCATTATCATCCTGAATACGAAATCCATCTCGTCGTTGAAACGACCGGCAAGTTCTATGTCGGCGATCATATAGGCGACTTTTCGCGCGGACAGCTGGTCATGACTGGGCCGAACTTGCCGCAGAACTGGATCAGCGACATCGCGCCGGGTGAAATCGTCCCGCTGCGTTCGATGGTGATCCAATTTCCAGAAGCCTTTATCGATGACGCCTGCGACATAATGCCGGAGGTAGCGGTTATTCGCCCTCTGCTCGATCGCAGCCGACGCGGTCTGCTGTTCGATGATGCCACCAGCCGCACCGTCGCGCCTCTCATGCGCAGCCTGATCGAAGCGCGGGGCATGCGCCGCCTATCGCTGTTCTGGGAAATCCTGGATGTGCTGGCCTGCGCGCCGCAACCGGAAGTGCTCGCGAGCTTGAGCTATGAGCTTAACGTCGACAGAAACGCACGCTGCGGCATCAATCAAGCCATTGCCTATCTGCGTGAGAACCTGGTCCGGTCGGTGGACGAGGGCGAGCTTGCCGAGGTTGTCGGGCTGAGTTCCAGTACCTTTTCGCGGGCGTTCAAAAAGCACACTGGCACGACGCTGGTGCGCTACAAGAACCAGCTTCGCGTCGATCTTGCCTGCCAGATGCTTTTGACCGAGCCGGACACAAAGGTGGCTGAGATCTGCTTTGAGGTCGGCTTTTCCAACCTGTCCAACTTCAATCGCCAGTTCCTGACCTTGAAGGGCATGTCACCCTCGCAGTTCCGCGAAACCTTTGCAGCGAACCAGACCCATCTGGCCGGCGAATTGCCGCCGATGGGAAGCCGCGTGACCACCAAGAATCTGGGCGATGATTGTCGACCGAGAACGGGCAATTCTGCCCACTAGAACCACCTAGGGAGGACTGACTATGAAGAGAGCACTTTTGGCGTTTTCCGTCGCGGCTTTGGCACTCAGCGCGGCGGTTCCGGCCATGGCACAGGACAAGAAGCTCAAGATCGGCATGACCTTTCAGGAGCTGAACAATCCGTATTTCGTGTCTATGCAGGAAGCCTTGAACGAAGCTGCCAAGGCAATCGGCGCGGAAGTCATTGTGACCGATGCCGGCCATGACGTCGCCAAGCAGATTTCCGACGTCGAAGACATGCTGCAGCAGGGAATCGACATTCTCCTGCTCAATCCGACCGACAGCGCCGGCATCGAATCCGCCGTGACGATGGCGAAGGAGAAGAACGTGATCGTGGTTGCCGTTGATGCCAACGCAAGTGGTCCGGTGGACACATTTGTGGGATCGAAGAACCGCGATGCCGGATACCAGTCCTGCAAGTACATGGCTGAGAAGCTCGGCGGCAAAGGCGAGGTCGCGATCCTCGACGGTATTCCCGTTGTACCGATCCTTGAGCGCGTTGAAGGCTGCAAGGCTGCACTGGGTGAAAACCCGGACATCAAGCTCGTCACCACGCAGAACGGCCGTCAGGATCGTTCGGTTGCGCTGGGCGTCGTCGAGAACATGATCCAGTCCTATCCGAACCTCGCTGGCATCTTCTCCGTCAATGACGGTGGCGCAATGGGCGCTCTCGCTGCCATCGAAGGCTCGGGCAAGGACATCAAGCTGACCTCGGTCGATGGTGCACCGGAAGCCGTGGAAGCCATCACCAAGGGCGGCGCCTTCATCGAAACCACCGCTCAGTTCCCGCGTGACCAGGTTCGCGTGGGCCTGGCTCTGGCACTGGCTCACAAGTGGGGCGCTCGTGTTGTTCCGGCCGCCGTGCCGATCGATGTGCGCGTCGTCGACAGCGCGAATGCCAAGGACTTCAGCTGGTAAGCAGTTCGTAAGCCGTCACCGCCCAGAAACGGGCGGGGACGGTTCCTGTTCCGAACTGAGGGAGGTGTAGACATGCTGCGTCTGGAAGGGATCAGAAAGCGCTTCGGACCCGTCGAGGTTCTGCGCGGCGTCGATCTTGAGGTCAAAGCCGGTGAGATCCACGCCCTTCTCGGCGAAAACGGCGCTGGCAAGTCCACACTGATGAAGATCCTGTGCGGGATCCTGACGCCTACGGCGGGCACGATCCGCATCAACGGCGAAGAACAGCATTTTGCCGACTACGATCAAGCCACTGCTGCCGGCATTGGTATCGTGTTTCAGGAATTCAGCCTGATTCCCTATTTGACGCCGGTCGAGAACATGTTTCTTGCCCGCGAGATGACCACGAAGCTCGGCTTCCTGGATCGCACCGCCATGCGCAAGCGGGCGCAGGAAATCTTAGCGCAGCTGGACGTCGACTTGCCGCTGGACGTACCGGTACGCAGGCTCTCGGTTGCCGAGCAGCAATTCGTGGAAATCGCCAAGGCGCTGTCGCTCAACGCGCGCATCCTGGTTCTGGACGAGCCGACCGCGACGCTTACACCGTCCGAAACTGAGCATCTCTTCAAGGTCATGCGCGAGCTGCGCAAACAGGGCGTGGCCATCATCTTCATTTCGCATCATCTCGAAGAAATCTTCGAAATCTGCGACCGCATCACCGTTTTGCGCGATGGCGAGTTCGTCGGCGACAGTGATGTGGCCGACATCGACAATGACCGTCTGGTTGAGATGATGGTCGGGCGGCGTATCGAGAACAGTTTTCCGCCCAAGCCTGCCTTGCTGCCGCAGGCCAAGATCCTGCTCGAATGCGAAGAAGTGCAGTTGCGGCGTGGTGGGCCAATTTCTTCCTTCCAGCTGCGTGAGGGCGAGATCCTCGGTTTTGCAGGCCTGGTTGGTTCCGGCCGCACCGAAACAGCGTTGGCGATGCTCGGCGCTTACCCTGCAGTCCGCTGCAAGGTGAAGGTCGATGGCCAGGAGACGCGGTTCCGCGAACCGGCGGACGGTCTTGCGCACGGCATCGGTCTGTTGCCGGAGAACCGGAAGGAAGAGGGGCTGATCACCAGCTTCCCGATCCTGCAGAACATCTCGATCAACAACTACGCCAAATATCGAAAGAACATGTGGTTCATCGATATGCAGAAGGAGCTTGCTTCTTCGGAAGCGGCGATGAAGTCCGTGCGCGTCAAGGCGCCGAACAGCCATACGCGCGTCGATAACCTGTCGGGCGGCAACCAGCAGAAGGTGGTCATTGCCCGCTGGCTGAACCACAGCATGAAGGTGCTGATCTTCGACGAGCCGACGCGCGGCATCGACGTTGGTGCAAAGTCCGAAATCTACCAGCTCATGCGGGATTTCACCGCGAAGGGCGACGCCATCATCATGATCTCATCCGAACTGCCGGAAGTGATCGGCATGTCCGACCGCGTTTGCGTGTTCCGCTCCGGCGGGATCGTCGCGACGGTAGAAGGCGATGCCATTACTTCCGAGGGGATCATGACCCACGCTACGACGGGGAAAGCCAGAAATGTCGCCTGAATCCACAGTCGCTTCGCCCTCCAATCCTCCCCGCTCGGTCGGGTCGGTGTTCCGGAAGATCTTCGCCTCTCCGCTGGCCTTGCCGCTGATCGGTTTGATCGTGGTGTCGGTCCTCATGGGATTGGCCAGCGATAACTTCTTCAGCGTGTCCAACCTCCTCAACGTGCTGCGGCAGGTTTCGGTGGTGGCGATCCTCGCGGTCGGCATGACCTTCGTCATCCTGACCGGCGGCATCGACCTTTCGGTCGGCGCGGTCATGGCACTGGCTGGAACGATCGCGGCCGGGCTCATGGTAAAAATGGGCATGCCGGCGGGAGTCGGGCTTCTGGCAGGCCTTCTGGTCGGCCTTGGGCTCGGCTTCTTCAACGGCGTCTTGGTCGCCTGGGGCAGGATGCCCGCCATTATCGTGACGCTGGCGACGATGGGCATCGCGCGGGGCCTCGGCCTGATCTATTCGGGCGGCTATCCGATTTCCGGCCTGCCTTCCTGGATTTCATGGTTCGGCGTGGGACGCGTTGGGATCATCCCGGTGCCCGTCATAGCCATGGCCCTGATTTACCTCATCGCCTGGGTGCTGCTGCATCGTACGCCCTTCGGCCGGCATGTTTATGCCATCGGCGGCAACGAAGTCGCGGCCAAGTTGTCCGGTGTGAAGACCGAACGCGTGAAGCTGGCGGTTTATGTCATCTCAGGCCTGACCGCTGCGCTTGCCGCGCTGATCCTCACGGGTCGTCTGATGTCGGGTCAGCCCAATGCCGGCGTTGGTTTCGAGCTTGATGCAATCGCGGCGGTTGTTCTCGGCGGAACAGCGATTGCCGGCGGCCGGGGGCTGATCTTCGGCACGCTGATAGGCGCCGTGCTGCTCGGCATCCTGAACAACGGCCTGAACCTTATGGGCATCAATCCGTATCTGCAGGACGTCATCAAGGGCTTCATCATCCTGCTCGCCATCTACATCGGACGCGAATGGCGCTGAGGGTCGTGATCCCTCGCGCCCGTCTCTGAACAAAGAGGGCGGAACGCCGCCCTCCCCAAACTTTTTAAACATCCACTTTGGAGACCAAGAATGTCGGAATCCCTGAACGGCAAGATCGCCGTCATCACTGGCGCTGCTTCAGGCATAGGGCTCGCCACCACCGAGATGCTGCTGCGAAACGGCGCGACGGTGGTGATGGTGGACTTCAATGAAGCGGCCTTGAAGGAGCTCACCGCCAAGCTCGGTGAGAAGGCGATCCCGCAGGTCACCAACCTGATCGACCCGGAAAGCTGTGCCGCGATGGTGCCGGAGATCCTGCAGAAGGTCGACCATATCGACATCCTGTATTGCAATGCAGGTACGTATATCGGCGGCGATCTCACTGAAACGGACGCCGCTTCCATTGATCGGATGCTGAACCTCAACGTCAATGCCGTGATGAAGAACGTGCATGCGGTTGTTCCGCACATGATCGAGCGCGGCACGGGCGACATCGTGGTCACCTGCTCGATTGCCGGCCATTTCCCGACTTTTTGGGAGCCCGTTTATGCCAGCTCGAAGTGGGCGATCACCTGCTTCGTGCAGACCATGCGCCGTCAGATGATCCCGCATGGTGTCCGTGTCGCCCAGGTTTCACCGGGTCCGGTTGTGTCCGCTCTGCTGGCCGATTGGCCGGAAGAAAACCTGCGCAAAGCCAAGGAATCCGGCAGCTTGATCGATCCGAGCGAAGTGGCGGATGCGTTGGAATTCATGCTCACCCGCAAGCGCACGGTCACCATCCGCGACATGCTGGTGCTGCCCACCAACTTCGACCGGGTTTAAGGTCGAACAACATGGCTGTTGCTCCCGTCAATGAGGCAAGCAACAGCCGGGCCATGCAAGATGTGCGCGATCGGAGAACACCATGATGAATGAGGTCAGTGACCTGTCGCGCACCTTCATCGGCATCGATGTCGGCACGGGTAGCGCCCGCGCCGGCGTGTTCAACCGGCAGGGCGATCTTCTCGCCACCGCCAAGCATTCGATCGCCATGCATCGGGAGGATGGCGGCATTGCCGAGCAGTCCAGCGCACAGATCTGGCAGGCGGTATGTTCGTCGGTTCGCGATGCCGTGGCAGAAGCGGGCGTTTCTCCGGACACGGTAACAGGCATCGGCTTTGATGCGACCTGCTCCCTGGTGGTGCTCGGTCGCGACGGCATCAGCCTTCCTGTCGGTGACCCCGAGCACTCCGAGCGCGACATCATCGTCTGGATGGACCACCGTGCGCTTGATCAGGCGTCGCGCATCAACGCTCTCGGCCATGACGTGCTGCGCTATGTAGGCGGACGCATCTCGCCTGAGATGCAAACGCCGAAGCTGCTGTGGTTGAAGGAGCACCGCCCCGAAATCTACGCCCAAGCAGAGCACTTCTTTGATCTCACCGATTTCCTGACCTGGAAGGCCACCGGCGCGCTCGATCGCTCGTCCTGCACGGTGACCTGCAAGTGGACTTACCTCGCGCACGAAAAGCGCTGGGATGCGTCTTACTTCCAAGAGATCGGCCTCGGTGATCTGGCCGACGAGGATTTTCATCGCATTGGCCAGAGTGTGGTTGAGCCGGGATCGCGGCTCGGCAATGGCTTGTCGCCGGAAGCAGCAGCGGACATGGGCCTTCAGCCCGGGACGGCCGTTGCCGCGGGTCTGATCGATGCCCATGCTGGTGGGTTGGGAACAGTGTTCGCCGGTGGTGGGGCAGGGGATCCGACGCGCTGCCTCGGCTATGTATTCGGTACCTCCTCCTGCACGATGACGACGACGGCCGAGCCTGCCTTCGTGCCGGGTGTCTGGGGGCCGTATTTCTCTGCCATGGTGCCTGGCATGTGGCTCAACGAGGGCGGTCAGTCGGCAGCCGGAGCCGCGATCGACCAGCTGATCAAACACCATCCGGCAAAAGCGGAAGCGGAAAGATTGGCTTCGGCAGAAGGCAAATCGCTGCCGCATTGGCTGGCCGATCAGGCTTTGGAACTGGCTGGAACTGCCTCGCAGGCCGTGCGCCTCGCTGATGATTTGCATGTCGTGCCGGAGTTCCTCGGCAACCGCGCGCCCTTTGCCGATCCTTATGCCCGTGCGGTGATCGTCGGGCTGGGCATGGAGGAAGGCATCGATAGCCTCGTCGCCCTTTATGTCGCAGGCCTTTGCGGCCTGGGTTACGGACTGCGCCAGATCGTGGAAACGCAGGCAAGCCATGGCGCGCCGGTGGAAACGATCAGCATTTCCGGCGGCGCCGGCGCGCATCCTCTTGCGTGGCAGATATTGGCCGATGCGACCGGACTGCCGGTTGAAGTCACCGCTTGCCCCGAACCTGTGCTGCTCGGCTCTGCCATCTTGGGCGCTGTCGCGGCCAGCGCCTATTCCGATATCCGTACCGCCATGCCGGCCATGTCCCACGTCGCCACGCGTTGCACGGCTGACGATCAGGCGATCACGGCGCTTCATGCGTTGCGCTATCAAGCGTTCCTGAAACTTCAGGACACGACGCGTGATATCCGCCGCCGCGAGCAAGCAGCGCTTTACCCGTCAGCCTGACGGTTCAACGACATCAACGCGGATCACCATCAGCTTGATGACCGCGACCAAGGCCTTCTGGAGAAAAAGCATGGACTTCGCAGGAAAATCGGTCCTCATCACCGGCGCCGGAAAGGGTATCGGACGCGCCTGTGCGCGGTTGATGGCTGCACGGGGCGCCGAAGTCATCGCGCTCAGCCGCACGCAAGCCGATCTGGATGGTCTGCGCGAGGAACTCGGCGCTCGCACAATCCGGGTTGATCTGCAGGACCCGGTTGCGACACGCGCGGCCGTTGCGGAGGCCGGAACCTGCGACTTCCTCATCAACTCCGCCGGCATCAATGTGCTGGAAAGCGTGCTGGATATGACGCACGAGGGCTATGAGGCTGTGCTCGGTATCAACCTGCGCGCCGCCCTTATTACCTGCCAGGAATTCGCCAAGAGCCGCATTGCCGCCGGCGGTGGCGGCGCCATCGTCAATATCACATCGATTGCTGGCCATCGCGGCTTCCAGAACCACCTGTGCTATGCGGCGTCCAAAGCCGGCCTGGAAGGCGCGTCGCGCGTCATGGCCAAGGAACTCGGCCCCCATAACATCCGCGTCAATTGCGTGGCGCCCACCATCACCCTGACTGAGCTTGCCGTGGAGGCCTGGTCCGATCCCGTTAAGAGCGAGCCGATGATGGTGCGGCATCCGCTCAACCGCTTCGCGGAAGCCGACGAAGTGGCCCGAAGCATCGCCATGCTCCTGTCTGATGATGCCGGCATGGTATCGGGCGCGGTCTTGTCCGTAGACGGCGGGTTCCTCGCCGTCTGACTTTCGGAGGCGACCTGCCGCGAACGCTGTTTAGGCTGTTTGCGGCGCGATGATCTCGAGTTCATGAACCATGGCGTCGCGCATCATGAACTTCTGAGCCTTACCGGTAACCGTGGTCGGCAGCTCGTTCTTAAATCGCACGTAGCGAGGCACCTTATAATGGGCGATCTGCTCCTTGCAGAAGGCCCTGATCTCGTCCTCGCTCACGTCCTCACCGGCCTTCGGCACGATCCAGGCGCATAGTTCCTCGCCATAACGGGGATCCGGCACGCCGAAAACCTGCACTTCCCGCACCTTCGGGTGGCGGTAAAGGAACTCCTCGATCTCGCGCGGATAGATGTTCTCACCGCCGCGGATCACAAGGTCCTTCACCCGTCCGACGATGTTGCAGTAGCCCTCATCGTCGATGACAGCGAGATCGCCGGTGTGCATCCAGCCTTTTGCATCGATTGCCTCAGACGTACGGGCTGGATCGTCCCAATAGCCCTGCATCACGGAGTAACCGCGCGTGCACAGCTCACCGCGCTCGCCCGGCTTCAGCGTTTCGCCGTCGTCGCCCACAGTCTTGACCTCGACATGAGGATGCACCCGGCCGACTGTGGTGACGCGGCGCTCAAGCGGATCATCGATGGCGCTTTGGAACGACACCGGGCTGGTTTCGGTCATGCCATAAGCGATGGTTACCTCGCTCATGTTCATTTCCGAAACCACACGCTTCATGATCTCAATGGGGCAAGGCGCCCCGGCCATGATGCCCGTTCGTAACGTCGAAACATCGAAGCTCCTGAAGTCAGGATGATCGAGCATGGCGACGAACATGGTCGGTACGCCATACAGCGCCGTGCAGTTCTCCTTTTGAACCGCCGCCAACGAGGTTGCCGGATCGAAGCCTTCGCCGGGGAACACCATGGTTGCGCCCTTGGTGACACAGCCGATCGACCCCATCACCATGCCGAAGCAGTGGTAGAAGGGCACGGGAATGCACAGGCGATCCTGAGCGGTCAGCCCCATCGCAGCCGTGACGAAGTGGCCGTTGTTGACGATGTTGACGTGCGTAAGGGTTGCGCCCTTTGGCGCCCCGGTCGTGCCGCTGGTGAACTGGATGTTAATAGGATCGTCTTGCTTCAGTGTCGCGCTGATCGCATCAAGTTCGGCCCTCGAGACATGCTGCCCATCCTCGCTCACTTCCGTGAAGCTCAGCATGCCTCGTCGTGAACCTTCGCCCATGTGGATCACGAATTTTAGATCTGGCAGGCGAGCTGCGCTCAAGGGGCCGGAGGTTGCGGATGCGATCTCGGGCGCAAGCGTAGCAAGCATCTGCAGGTAATCAGAAGACTTGAAGCTTTCAGCCGTCACCAGCGCCTTACAGCCGACCTTGGTGAGCGCGTATTCAAGCTCGGCCGTACGATAGGCCGGATTGATGTTGACCAGGATGAGGCCAATACGCGCGGTGGCATATTGCGTGACCAGCCATTCCCATCGATTGGGCGACCAGATGCCGACACGGTCGCCTTTAACGAGGCCAAGTCTGTGAAGCCCGCCGGCAAAGGCATCGACGACCCGTCCAAGCTCGTACCAGGTAAAGCGGCGCCCTTGTTGCACAAAGATCGCCGCTTCCCGCTCGCCTTCCCTTGCCACTGTCGCTGCGAGAAGATCCGGCAGCGTATGGGGAAGGAGCGGCTGTGTCGTATCGCCCACAACATGGGCCAAACCAGCAACCGGCAGACGGTTTGCCGACGTCAGGTATTGATGGTGCATCACCACTGTTCTCCTCCGGTGGTTCCCGCATCCAGCCGCCGATCGTGGGCGACGGCTGGTCTGCTTCGGAGGTTAGAGGATGTAGCGGTGCGATGCCAGCCTGGTGCCGGATCATGCCCGGTTAGCCTAAGCAGTACCTCCTAGAACCTTTGAAAGCGGTTCCGCTCGGCAGCTTGTCCACTCACCATTTCAGGGCGATGCTGCCCAGAACGGTACGACCCTCACCATAGAAGCAGCCGAAGTTACAGCTGGCGACGTAGTCATCGTCGGCGATGTTGTTGACGTTGAGCGAGGCTTTAAAATTGTCTCGCTCATAGCGGATCGCGGCATCGAACAAAGTGGCTGACGGCAAATGGATCAGGTTGCTATCATTGCCATAGCGCTCACCGAGGTAGCGCACACCTGCGCCAACGGAAACGCCTTCGAGCCAAGCGAAATTGGGCGAGAAGATTTGCGGCTGAAGGGTATAGTTCACCCAGAGCGATGCTGAATGCTCGGGCACATTGGCAGGTTGGTTACCGGTCGTCGTTGCGGTCACAATGCCATTGCGCAGCGTATCGGTACCCTCCAGAATTTCGGCGTCCGTGTAGGTATAGGCCGCGATGAGATCCAGCCCTGCTGCGAGGCTCGCCGTTGCTTCCAGTTCGAAGCCTTGGCTACGAACTTCGCCGGTTTGCGAGCGCACATTCGTCAGAAGTCCATTCACCGTCTCGGCCTGTGTGGCGACGACATTGGTCCGCGTCAGGCTGTAGAGGCTTGCGGTTACGAAGCTGTCCCAACCCTCCGGCTGGAACTTCAGACCGCCTTCGATCTGCTTGCCTTCGGTGGGCTTGTAGAGGTCGCCTGCAGTGGTGGTGCCGATGATCGGGTCAAACGACGTCGAATAGCTGATGTAAGGTGCCAGGCCATTGTCGAACAGGTAAACAGCCCCGGCGCGCCATGTCGTCGCCGTATCTTTTGGCTCGGAGCCGGTCAGCGTGTCTTCCAATCGCGACCAATCCTGCCGGATACCAAGCGTGGTCACGAGCCGGTCGAACTTGATCTGATCCTGCGCGTAAAGTCCCGTTTGGTTCAGGCGAAGGTCCTTGACCGTGGTTTTCGTCGGATCAACGAAGATGGGCGATCCATAAACGGGGTTATAGGCATCGATTGGCGTTTGGCCGGTGGTGAAGTTAGATGACCGGTTCTGCTGGTGCCGGCGATGATCAAGGCCCACGAGAAGCGTGTGCTGAAGGGCGCCTGTATCGAAATCAGTCTCGAACTGGTTGTCGATGCCGAAAGATGTCTGCCTTTCAGCTTGCACGGAAGCGCCGCGCAAAACCGATCTCTGGTTTGCGGCAAATCCCGAATAATACAAGTTCTGATAGTTGATGTCCGTGTAGAGAAGCTGCGCGTTCTGGCGGAACTTCAGCTGCTCGTTGAACTGATGCTTGAACTCGTAACCGATGGTCGCCGTCAGGAATTCGGACTCGTCGAAATCCGACTCGCCGAGATAACGGGAGGCAGGAATCTTGCCGTTTGGATTGAAGTCCAAAGTGCCGGCCTGAGGCAGACCGAAGGGCGAATTGCCCTCATCATATTGCAGCGACGACAGGAGCGTCAGCGACGTGCCGGCATCGGGTTCGAACGTGATCGTCGGCGCGATGTAGAGGCGGTTATCCTCGACATGATCCTGCTGCGTGTCGGCAAGGCGTCCGACACCCGTGAGACGATAGGAAACAGCTTCGTTGGGCGAAACGCCGCCGAGATCGAGTTTCCCGACATAGCGGCTGTCCGATCCAAACTCAACCGCCGCTTCCCGGAAGGTGGTGCCCGTGGGACGCTTCTGGATCAGGTTAACGATACCGCCCGGCACAGCCTGTCCATAAAGCACAGAGGCTGGGCCTTTCACGACCTCAATCCGCTCCTGCCCATAAGGCTCGAAGGACAGAGCGCCAAAATCGCGGATATATCGAAAATTGTTGAGGTAGATGTTGTCGGTGGCTGCAAAGCCGCGAATGATGGGCGAAAAGAAGCGCGCATCGTTGCCGAAGGGCTGAGTGACCACACCAGCCGTGTAGTTCAGCGCTTCGCCGAGATTCTGGACGCCGCGATCTTCGAGCTGTTCGGTCGTCACGACCGAGATGGCTTGAGGAATCTCAATGATAGGCGTGTCCGTTTTCGAACCGCTTGTCGTGTCACGGGCGACGTAACCGCTCACCGGACCGGTTCCCGAACCGTCGCCGGTCACCACAACCGTATCGAGTGCAACCGTCTGCGCCATGGCAAACCCAGGTAGGGTGATGAAGGCGCAGGATAGGCTGAGGACGCGATAGTGCGAGAGCAAGCGACGGGGCATGAGAAAGTTCCTTACTGACGCCCGCCTCGCTAACAGAATTGATGAGCTACACAATCATGTTTTGGCCTCAGCTGAGACATACCTGGCGAGTGTGATGTTCTTGCACAAGCACGGCATTCAGCAGGAGGTCGATCGTCATCGGCTTCGAAGCGGCTACCCAGACATCGAGTTTGGAGCGGCGGTGAGCCTTGTCCTGGCCTTGATCTCCTGGCGAGCTACACCTATAGCGGCGACGAGATTGCGCAGGGCACCTGATGCTGACAACGACCTTAGGCAAGCAGCCGGCCCGCTTTACAGAGTATCCGAGATCGCTTTTGCTAGAGATCTTAACGGCACAGAGCCTGGCCTGGGTCAGCGCTGGTCGTCGTTCCCGCGGCTCGCGCCTCAGCGAAAACAACACATGGTAGCGAGACGGGCAGCTTCGATCGCAGACGCCGGCGAGGATGCACTGTTTACGCTGGCAGGGGTCTCGTTCCGGGTTCCAGGACGCACCATCATCGAAGGTCTCGATCTGCGCCTGGAAGTGGGGCACATCCACGGCCTGATCGGTCCGAACGGCTCCGGTAAGTCGACGCTGGTGAAGATGCTGGCGCGGCAGGAAGTGCCTGCTGATGGAAGCATTCACTTCCGCGGCGAGGATCTCCGGCAAGAGGGCGACCGTGCCTTCGCCCGCCGGCTTGCCTATCTGCCGCAGTTCATGCCGAGCACCGATGGCATGAATGTCGAAGAGTTCGTTTCGCTCGGACGGTTTCCCTGGCACGGCACCTTCGGGCGCTTCACGGTTGAAGACCGCGCTAAGGTCGAGGAGGCGATGGAGCAGACCGGCGTCACGGCATTTCGCCTTCGCCTGGTCGATACTCTGTCCGGCGGTGAGCGTCAGCGTGTTTGGCTGGCTCTGCTTCTCGCGCAGGATACGGAATGCCTCGTGCTCGATGAGCCGACATCTGCGCTCGACATCTCGCATCAAACTGAAATGCTTGATCTTGTGCGCACCCTTGCCAAGAAGCGCGGCCTGAGCGTCGTTGTCGTTCTGCACGACATCAACATGGCAGCCCGCATCTGCGATAGGCTGGTAGCGATGGGCGCCGGCCGTGTTGTCGCCGATGGCACCCCGGCCGAGATCATGCGCCCGGATGTGCTTCAGCAGATTTACGGAATTTCCATGGGCCTCTTTGCCCATCCTGATAGCGGCATCCCTGTCGCTTTTGTCCGGTGAGAACGCGACGTGATATCCTTGCGATGTGTGCCGGCAGTCTTGCACTGCCTCTTGCATCCGCGCGGGCTGAAACCGGCGGCATAGCCATTGTCGACTGGGCTTTGCTCGAAACGGCACTGGCGCTCGGCCTCAAGCCCCTGGCGGCCGTCGAGCTGGTGTTGTTCAAAAAGATCGTCGCCGAACCGCCTCTGCCTGACGGCATCATCGATCTCGGTCTGCGCGGCGCGATCAACTTCGAGCTTCTCGCGACTCTGCAGCCTTCCCTTATCTATGGCTCGAACTACTCGGCCTGGGCCAACGATACGTTAAGGCGCATGGCGCCTGTGCGCGAGTTCAGCATCTACCTGCGGGGACAGGCCCCCTACGAGAAGGCCGTCGCTGCAATGCGCGGCATGGCTGGGGATCAGGGTCTACAGGAAACGGCGGAAAGCTATATCGCGGAAACGGACAAATACCTCGCGTCGGTGGGTGACCGACTTGCGCACCAGCGGCAGCGTCCGATCCTGATCATCAATCTCGGCGACGCCCGGCATTTCCGCGCCTTCGGCGTCGATTCCATGTTCGGTGACGTGGCCGCTCGTCTGGGATTCACCAACGCCTGGGCCACGAAAACGGCATATAGCGCAACCGCGCCGGTCGGTTTGGAGCGCCTTGCAGATCATCCCGACGCAACGATCGCTGTGGTCGGACCCGTTCCTCCCGAAGCGGCACGCGCGCTGCCGCGAAGTGCGCTTTGGCAGGCCATGCCGGCGGTGCGCGAAGGCCGTACAGTCTGGCTGCCGAACATCAATCCTTTCGGGGGTCTACCGGCAGCACGGCGCTTCGCGCGCCTGCTCGCAGAGGGCCTGGAGCGCGCGACATGAGTCTCGAGAGGCTGAGGCCAACGAGCCCTGCATTGCCAGCGACCCTCCTTTTTGTCGTATTGGGCGTACTAGCCGCCTTGTTGTTCGGCTTGCAAATTGTGCACGACTGGCCGTCACCTGGCGACCAGTTGGGCGGGATCATCCTGCATTATTCGACGCTGCCACGCGGCACAGTTGCTCTTCTGGCGGGTGCCGCACTAGGTCTGGCCGGGGCGCTGATGCAGCGCGTCTTGCGCAATCCGATCGCGGACCCCTCCACGCTGGGTGTCGTGTCGGGCGCGCAACTCGCGATGAGTGGCGCGCTTCTTTATGCACCGAGCCTGATGGCTGTTGCTCGTGAAGGCGTTGCCTTTGTTGGCGGCGCGTTTGCGCTGTTTCTGGTGGTAGCCCTTTCATGGCGGCGCGCGCTCGATCCGATCACCGTTGTGCTCAGCGGAATGCTCATCTCCCTGATAGCGGTCGCATTTTCGTCAACGCTGATCCTGGCCAACGGCGAATACATGATGTCGATGTTCATCTGGGGCGGCGGCTCGCTTGAACAGCAAAGCTGGGCGCCCACCACCTCGCTAGCGATCCGCCTCACACTTGCCGCCTTCGTGGCCGTGCTGCTGATACGCCCTCTGGAGCTATTGGCGCTGGATGACGCCAATGCGCGTGCCCTTGGTCTCGGCGTCACAGGAACGCGGCTAGCGGTGCTAACGCTTTCGGTGTTTCTGGCAGCTTCGGTGACGGCCGAAGTCGGTGTTATCGGCTTTATCGGTTTGGCGGCGCCGAACCTCGCTCGGATGGCGGGCGCTAGAGGCCTGCGACAGATCCTCGTCGTATCCCCCATCGCAGGCGCCCTGATCCTGCTTCTGACCGATGGTTTAGTGAGGCTCATATCGCTCGGTATCAGCGAAACAGTTCCGACCGGCGCCGCGACCGCGCTTCTCGGCGGTCCCCTTCTTCTCTGGCTTTTGCCGCGCTTGGGCGGCTCGCTCCGGTCGACGCAACAGAGCGTTGCTTTGGCCACCAGAGTCGCATCCTGGCGCCTCGTGCTGCCCGGTTTGTTGCTGTTGGTGCTTGGTGTCTGCGCGCTGTTCATCGGCAAGAACGGCGAGGGCTGGGCGATTGCAACAGGACAACTGTTCGATCTCGTTGCTCCCTGGCGCGCCCCGCGCTTCATCGCGGCCGCTTCTGCCGGTGCCATGCTGGCGGCAACCGGCGTGTTGATGCAGCGTGTGACCGGCAATGCGATGGCGAGCCCGGAAGTGCTGGGCATTTCATCGGGCGCGGGCGTCGGGTTCGCTGCTGTGCTTGTGTTCTGGCCCGCTGCATCGCGCGTTGCAGAGCTTGGTGGCGCTGCAGCAGGCTCGGTCATCGCTATCCTGCTTGTTATCGCTATATCGGCGCGTCATCGCTTCGCAGCAGAACGCTTTCTTCTGTCAGGCATTGCTGTTGGCTCCCTGGCCGGGGCGCTTGTTACGGTCGTCATGGCGCGGGGAGGGCCGGAGTCGATGCGGCTGCTGAACTGGCTGAGCGGCTCGACCTCGCGGGTTGCTCCCGAAGACGCGATGATGGCACTAGCCGCTGCCGCCTTGTTCATCGCACCCTTGCCGCTGCTGGCGCGCTGGCTGCAGGTTCTGCCCCTTGGTCTGCCGTTTGCTCAGTCGGTTGGGCTCAAGCGCAGCCTTGCGGCAAGCATCCTGGTGCTCATCGCCGCCCTTCTTTCCGCAGCGTCGACGCTGTTCGTCGGCCCGCTTTCCTTTGTAGGCTTGATGGCGCCCCATATGGCACGCCTTGCCGGTTTCGCCCGGCCAATCCCACAACTGGCGGGTGCCGTGCTGATCGGGGCGAGCTTGATGGTACTGGCTGACTGGATGGCCCGCACGCTTGCCTTCCCCTACCAACTCCCGATCGGTCTCGTAGCTGCGATGGTCGGCGGTCCTTACCTTATCTGGCTACTGAACCGGCGCTGATCAGGTTGAGGTACCCCTTCCGTGCAAGGCAGAGCTCGGTACGCAAAGTTCTGCGCTTAAGCACGCATAGTGCTATCTGCAGCCAGTCCCGAAATCATTGCATTGACGATCAAGCGCAATTCGTCTTCTACAGCGGATGCGCCGGGACCTACGAACCAGTCGCCTAAGCCCATCAAGACAACGCCGTGGACTGCCGAGAAGAGAGTTCTCGCCCGTCTTAAAAGATGGGCTTGTTCCAGCTCCGGATGAAGAGCTGCAAGCGGTTCCGCAATCTGCTCTAATAGTGCTGCGTGCTCATCAAGATGCCATTGCGGGACCGGAACGCCCGCCGGCATGCGGTGCTCGAAGAGCGACATCCATAGAGCCGGCTCGGAGCGGGCGAAGTGCAGATAGCCTATCGCCAGCGCTACGAGCTGTTCGCGCGGCGATGATGCGTCATGGCCAGCCTTGTGCACGACGCCGCGCAAGTGCTGGAGCGTTTGTGAATTGACGTGCACGACGACGTCATCGATGTCGGCGAAGACGTTGTAGAGCGCGCCGAGCGAGCAGCCTGCGTCCGTCGTAATGTCCCTTGCACGAAGGCTGCTCAGGCCGTCGGCGCGGATCCGGTCGGTCGCGGCCTCAATGAGCCTTTCCTTCAGTTTCGCTCTTCGCTCGGTTGTCGCCATCACCCGACCTACCGTCCTTCTGCTCATGAACATTGTTCAAAAAGATCTTGAACACCGTTCAAATTGTGCTAACTTGCGCTCGTGAACGTTGTTCATAACAAAGGAAAGCGACCATGTCGATCAACACGGGCCATCCACACCCCGATTCTCAAGCCTGGAAGATGTTCACCCTGCTAAGCTTCGGCGTGGCTTTGGTGATGATGGCGGGAGGCATCTATTTCATGGAAGCGAGCTTCGCGGCTAAGGGCTTCTATGCCATGTCGGCCATCATGCTGGTGCATACCTCCATCACCACCACTAAGACCCTGCGCGACACCGAAGAAGCGGATCGCTTCATCAATCGCATCGAGGAAGCCAAGACGGAAAAGCTTCTTATGGAAATGAACAAGGGCGCCTGATCGGCAGCGTGCACTAAAGAACACCAGCTTCGGGGAAAACAGATGACTACCAGCCTGATGACGTCCCGGCGCTTTGCGCCTTTGTTCTGGACGCAGTTCTTGTCCGCCTTCAACGACAACTTCCTTAAGAATACGCTGGTGTTCCTAATCCTCTTCACTCTGCCGGGCAGCGGCGGTGCGTCGCTGATCACCCTGGCGGGCGCGATTTTCATGCTCCCGTTCTTGCTTTTGTCAGCCTTAGGCGGCGAGATGGCGGATCGCTATGACAAGGCGGCGGTTGCGCAAAAGCTTCGATTGGCCGAGATCGGCGCGGCCGCAATCGCGGTTGTCGGGCTCGCTTTCCATTCCGTCTGGATCATGATGGCGGCGCTGTTTTTGTTCGGCGTGATTTCTTCGCTGTTCGGGCCTATCAAATACGGCATTCTGCCGGATCACCTCGAAAAGCGGGATCTGCCGCGCGCCAATGCCTGGATCGAGGGCGGCACCTTCATCGCCATCCTGGGCGGCACGATTGCAGGCGGCATCGCGTCTACCGGCGGCATCAGCGTGGCGGTATTCGGGCCTGTGATGCTGGCGCTGTCTGTGATCTGCTGGTTCGCCAGCCGGTTCATCCCCTCAACTGGCTCGGCCGCTCCAAGTCTCAAGATCGACAGCAACGTGCTGCGCTCGACCTGGAACCTGGTCGGGGAATTGCGGACAATGCCGCGCATCTGGCGCACGGCGCTGATGACGTCCTGGTTCTGGGGCGTAGGTGCGGTGGTGATGTCGCTGCTGCCGAGCCTGGTGAAAAACAGTCTTGGCGGCGGTGAAACGGCTGTCACGGCCTATCTGGCCGTGTTTGCCATCGCGATCGCGGCGGGTTCGGCAATCGCCGCCTGGATGTCCCAGGGTCGCATGGTGTTGTTGACGGCGCCTGTTGGCACCGCTCTGATGGCGCTGTTCAGCCTCGACCTTGCTTTCACGATCTGGGGTGCGCAGGCGACAACGGCAGCAGAAACGCTGTCCGGCTTCTTCGCTCTGCCGAACACGATCCGTGTGGCGGTCGATCTCGCAGGCCTGGCGATAGCGGGTGCCTTCGTGATCGTGCCCACCTTCGCGGCTGTCCAGGCCTGGGCGCCGGAAGACCGGCGGGCGCGCGTCGTTGCCGGTGTCAGCGTCGTCAATGCCGGCTTCATGACGATTGGTGGCGCGCTTGTGGCAGCGATCCAGGCGGCTGGCGTTTCGCTGGCGCATATCCTGCTAGGTCTAGCAGTGCTCAATGCCGTTTCCGCCTGGCTGATGCTGAAATATCTTCCGACCAATGCCTTGCGCGACTTCGTTTCGATCCTGTTCCGCGCATTTCACCGGCTTGAAGTCGAAGGTCTCGATAATCTCAAGGCGGCCGGTCCGGCGCCGATCCTCGCGCTCAACCATGTCAGCTTTCTGGATGGTCCGCTCGCCCTGACGCTGACCGACGAGGAGCCGGTTTTCGCGGTGGATCATACGATCGCGCAGGCTTGGTGGGTGAAGCCGTTTCTCAAGCTTACCCGCGCCATGCCGCTGAACCCGGCAAAGCCGATGTCGACCCGCACGCTCATCAAGGCCGTGCAAGGCGGCGAGCCGCTGGTGATCTTCCCCGAAGGCCGGTTGACGGTCACCGGCAGTCTCATGAAGGTCTATGACGGTGCTGCGATGGTTGCCGACAAAACTGGATCTATGGTTGTTCCGATCCGCATCGAAGGCCTGGAGAAAAGCTATTTCTCGCGGCTGACTTCCATGCATGTCCGCCGTCGCCTGTTTCCGAAGGTGCGGGTGACGATCCTCGAGCCAGTCAGGCTTGAGGTCGATGAAGCGCTGCGCGGACGGCAACGACGCGCTGCGGCGGGTGCTGCCCTCTACCAGGTCATGTCGGACCTGATCTTCCGCACGCAGCGTATCGATACAACCGTGCTGAAGCGCATCATCGAAACGGCGGATGAGCGCGGCATGAAGCGACCGGCGGTGGAAGATCCAATTTCCGGTGAGCTGTCCTATGGCAAATTGCTGACCGCAGCCGCCGTGCTTGGCGCCAAGTTCGCCACGCTGCCTCGCGATCAGGCTTCCATCGGCCTGATGCTGCCCAATGCCAATGGTTCTTGCGCTGTGCTGCTGGGCCTGATGTCCGCCGGCAAGGTTCCGGCGGTGATCAACTTCACGGCGGGGGCGGCCAACATCCTGTCCGCGTGCAAGGCGGCCGAGGTGCGAACCATCCTGACGTCGAAGGCATTTGTCGCACAGGCCAAGCTGGGCCCGGTTCTGGATGAAGTGGGCAAGAGCATAGAGATCGTCTGGCTCGAGGATCTGCGCGCGACCATCACGTTCAAGGACAAGCTGCTGGGACTGTGGCATCGTGCACGGCCGTTGGTGGAACGCCGCGCCGACGATCCGGCCGTCGTTCTGTTTACGTCGGGATCGGAAGGCACGCCCAAGGGCGTCGTGCTGACCCACCGCAACATTCTTGCCAACACGGCGCAGGCGGCATCGCGCATCGACTTCCATTCCGGAGACAAGGTGTTCAACGTCTTGCCGGTTTTCCATTCCTTCGGTCTGACGATCGGCACCTTGCTGCCGCTGGTCTGCGGCGTGCCCGTTTTCCTATACCCGTCGCCGCTGCATTATCGCATCGTTCCAGAGCTGGTTTACGCATCCAACGCAACGATCATGTTTGGGACCGACACCTTCTTCAGCGGCTATGCGCGCACGGCCCATCCCTATGACTTCCGTTCGATCCGCTACGCATTTGCCGGCGCGGAGCCAGTCAAGGCATCGACGCGTGCGACCTATATGGAGAAGTTCGGCCTGCGCCTTCTCGAGGGCTATGGCGTGACGGAAGCCGCCCCCGTGGTCGCGCTCAACACGCCGATGTATAACAAGGCCGGCTCGGTCGGTAAGCTCATGCCGGGCCTCACCTATCGCCTGGAGCCGGTTCCTGGCGTCGACGCTGGTGGGCGCCTCTTCATCAAGGGGCCTAACATCATGGCCGGCTATCTGCGTGCCGAGAAACCTGGCGTTCTGGAAGCACCGGAGAATGGCTGGCATGATACCGGCGATATCGTCACGGTGGATGCGGATGGTTTCGTCACCATTCACGGTCGCGCCAAGCGCTTCGCAAAGATCGGCGGTGAGATGGTATCGCTCGCAGCCGTGGAAGCGCTGGCCGGCGAGCTCTGGAAGGGATCGCTTTCGGCCGTCTCCACCGTTCCGGACGAGCGCAAGGGCGAACGGCTGGTGCTGATCACGGACCGGCCCGACGCCACACGCGCAGCCTTCCTCGCTCATGCCAAGGCGGCAGGCGCAATGGACATGATGGTGCCCGCGCAGATACGCGTCGTCAAATCCGTCCCCGTTCTTGGATCGGGCAAAATCGACTTTGCCGGCGTGACGGCTCTGGCACGATCAGGCGAAAACCAGGCTGCGGCGTAGATCGCGGGCGGCCCGGTCTGAACGCCGCCCGCTCAGTCCGACGCGGAAACCGCGGCCAGGGATGCGAGGAAGCGTTTGGTTCGTTCGCGCTGCGGGCGGTTGAACACCTCGCTCGCCGGGCCCTCCTCGACGATCGAACCGCCGTCCAGAAAGGCGACGTCCTGAGCGATGCGCGATGCCAGTCTCAGATCGTGCGTCGCCATCACCATGGTCGTGCCTTCGCGCGCCAGGTTCGCCAGAACCTCGACCACCTCCTCGGCCAGTTCGGGATCAAGTGCCGAGGTCGGCTCGTCGCAAAGGAGAACGCGAGGGGAGGGGGCAAGCGCGCGCGCGATCGCCACGCGCTGCTGCTGACCACCCGAGAGCGTCGCGGGCCAGGCGTCGGCCTTGTGGGCAAGACCGACCTTCTGCAGCAGTTCCATGGCGCGAGCCTTGGCCTGTTCCTTCGACCAGCCGCGCACCGTAATGAGCCCTTCGGTGATGTTCTCGATCGCTGTGCGATGAGGAAACAGCTGGAAACTTTGAAACACCATGCCGGTCTGACGACGCAGCCGCTGCATGTTTTTCCAGGCGACCTTCTCGCCTTGCTTGAAGGTGAGCGCGTCATCGCCGATCCGCACTGTACCCGCCGATGGTGTTTCCAGCAGGTTGATGCAGCGAAGCAGGGTGCTCTTGCCGCCGCCGGACGGGCCAACCAGTGCCGACACACTGCCTTCCGCAAAGCGCAGCGACACGCCTTTCAGCACTTCGAGGTCGCCAAACCGCTTGTGGATGTCGGAAAGCTCGATCACGTGCGTGCCTCCAGAAACCCGCCATAGCGATTGAGCCGGCTCTCCAGGCGCACCTGCAAGGCGGACAGAACGGAAGACAGCGCGAGATAGATCAGCGCCGCCTCGATATAAAGGATCAGCGGCTCATAAGTCACAGCCACGATGCGCTGGGCGGACTGGAACAGTTCGGGCACGGTGATCGCGGCGGCAAGCGAGGTGTCCTTGACCAGCGAAATGAAGGTGTTCGACAAGGGCGGCACGGCAATTCGAGACGCTTGCGGAAGAATGGTCTTGCGCATCGCCTGGCCCCAGCTCATCCCGACCGAATACGCGGCCTCCCACTGCCCCCTGGGCACGGAAGCAATCACCGCGCGGATGATTTCAGACGTGTAAGCGCCGATATTGAGCGTGAAGCCGATCAGAGCCGCCGGAAACGCGTCGAGCGTCACACCAATCGAGGGCAGGCCGTAGAAGATCAGGAAAAGCTGGACGAGAAGGGGGGTTCCCCGAATGAGCCAGACATAGAAGCGCGCCACGGCAACGAGCGGCGCGGGACCAAACAGGCGGATCAGCGCGACGATCAGACCGAGCGTCAGACCCAATGTGAAGGACAGAAGAGTCAGGGGAATCGTGAAGAAAAGGGCCGCCCACAAGAGCGGCCCCAAGGAATTGAGCATAAGCTGCAGCCAGTCAGGCATGCGACACCTTTCAGGAGGCAGCTTGCGCCGCGAAGTTAATTACTTGGACACGTCCTGGCCGAAATACTTATCGGCGATCTTCTGATAGGTGCCGTCAGCTTTGATTTCGGCAAGGGCCTTGTTGATGGCGGCCAGCAAATCAGGCTCATTCTTGCGGATGATGATACCGGAAAAATCGGCATTCTCTTCCTGAGCTGCGATCTTCACCGGCGCATCGGGCTTGTGCTTCTTGAAGTCGAGGAAGGACAGGCTGTCATTGAGCGTTGCGTCCGCACGGCCCTTCAACACGAGCTGGATCGACTGGTCAAAGCCATCGGTGCCGACCAGCTCTGCGCCATTGTTTGCGGCCAGCTTGCCGAAATTCGATGACAGCGACTGCGCCGACTTCTTGCCCTTCAGATCAGCGAAGGTCTTGATTTCGGAGTTGTCGTCCTTGACGATCAGCACGGCCTTGGACGCGATATACGGATCGGAGAAGTCATACTTCTTCTTGCGCTCTTCGGTGATGCCGACCTGGTTGATCACGGCGTCATAGCGATCGGCATCGATGCCGGCGATCAAGCCGTCCCACTTGCCTTCAAGGAACTTTGCCTCGACGCCGATGCGCTTTGCCACTTCGCGGCCAATCTCGACGTCAAAGCCGACCAGCGCGCCCGATGCGTCGTGAAAGGTGAACGGCGCGTAGGTGCCTTCGGTGCCGATCCGCAATTCACCGCTCGATTTGACTTTATCGAGGTTGGACTGTGCGGAGGCCGGGCCGGCAAACGATACGGCAGCGAGTGCGAGACCCGCGGCAGCGAGAAGGGTGCTGATGCTTTTCATAATTTTCATCCAATGGCTTGACGATAACACGTCGAAGAAGGTGGACGGAACTTGGTGGATGTGAGGTCCGATCACAAGGCTAGGCGCTGCATTGTGTAAGAGCCGAGGGTACTTTTCATCTCTGCCAAGAAGGTCCAGTAGAATGCTGTTCCAGCGGCCGCTTATGTCTGGACGCTAGTCGAAGACGACACCTTTCTTCAGGATAAAGCAGCCATAAGGCCGCGCCTCCGTTGTCTGGACGACGGCAAAAGCGCGGCTTGCGGCTTCATAGAAGGCCATGCGTTCGATGGCCTCCACTGTGACCGCGCGGTTCTCAGCTGCATCGAGCGCTTGCTGCATGTCTATATGCACGTCGAGTACGGCTTCTGGCTGGCCGACGACTGCCATTCGCCGAACGGGGACATCAACGAAGGTATCGACGGGGAACAGTTCTAAGATGGCGCGCGCCGCTTGGGTCGTGTCAACGCCCGCCAGCTGAATGCACTGGCCCGACACGGTTGATGCGGCAACCGAGACGCCGGGAAAGTTGCGGTCAACCAGAACCAGATCGTCACCATGTCCCATTTCAGCGAGGATGGTCAGGAGTTCGGCCGAAATCAGCGGCGGGATTTTCTTCAGCATTGAGCTCTCCAGGTCGACTAACGTTCTTTTGCCACTGCCGGGTGAGAAGCTGCATTCATCTGTTCCTCACCCGACTGCGCCTTATCCATGAGTCACTCGGCCGCCTCGGCGTAGTCTTCCATCAGCGGGCAGGAGCAGATCAGGTTGCGGTCGCCGTAGACATTATCGACGCGGTTGACCGGCGACCAGTACTTGTCCACGCGGAACGCGCCGGGCGGATAGCAGGCTTGTTCGCGCGAATAGGGACGATCCCACTCGCCGACGAGATCGGCCACCGTGTGCGGTGCGTTCTTCAAGGGGTTGTTGGTCTTGTCCATGCGGCCTTCTTCGATGGCGCGGGCTTCCTCGCGGATCGCCAGCATCGCATCGCAGAAGCGGTCAAGCTCGGCCTTGGTTTCCGATTCCGTCGGCTCGATCATCAGCGTGCCGGCAACCGGGAAGCTCATGGTTGGAGCGTGGAAACCGCAGTCGATCAGGCGCTTGGCGACATCGTCCACCGTCACGCCCGCAGCGGGATTGAGCGGACGCGTGTCGATGATGCATTCATGGGCGACGCGGCCGGCTTCCGACTTGTAGAGCACATCATAAGCGCCCTTCAGCCGCGCAGCGATATAGTTGGCGTTGAGGATGGCCACCTTGGTCGCCTGCGTCAGTCCTTCGCCGCCCATCATCAAGCAATAGGACCAGGAGATCGGCAGGATCGAAGGCGAGCCGAACGGCGCCGCCGACACCGCACCGTCGCGTCCATCACTTTGCGGATGCCCGGGCAAATGCTCAGCCAGATGCGCTTTCACGCCGATCGGTCCCATGCCCGGACCGCCGCCGCCATGCGGAATGCAGAAGGTCTTGTGCAGGTTGAGGTGGCTGACGTCGGAGCCGATGTCGCCGGGACGCGACAAGCCTACCATGGCGTTCATGTTGGCGCCGTCGAGATAGACCTGACCGCCATGGGTATGTGTGATCTCGCAGATCTGCCGCACCGTTTCCTCGAACACGCCATGTGTCGAGGGATAGGTGATCATGCAGCAGGACAGGTTTGCAGCATGCTGTTCGGCCTTGACGCGGAAGTCGTCGAGATCGACATCGCCGTTTTCCATGGCCTTCACCGGCACCACCTTCATGCCGGCCATCTGCGCGGAGGCGGGATTGGTGCCATGCGCGGAGGTCGGGATCAGGCAGACAGTGCGATGCGGCTCGTTGTTGGCCATGTGGTAGTTGCGGATGGTCAGAAGACCCGCATACTCCCCCTGCGCGCCCGAATTCGGCTGCATGGAAAAGGCGTCATAGCCGGTGACCTGGCACAGCTTGTCCGACAGGTCGTCGATCATCTCCTTGTAGCCCAGCGCCTGATCGGCGGGCACGAAGGGATGGATGTCGGAAAATTCCGGCCAGGTGATGGGTAGCATTTCTGCCGTCGCATTCAGCTTCATCGTGCAGGAGCCGAGCGGGATCATGGCCCGGTCGAGCGCCAGATCGCGATCCGAAAGCCGGCGGATATAGCGGGTCATCTCGCTTTCCGCACGGTTCATGTGGAAGATCGGATGCGTCATGTAAGCCGATTTTCGCAGAAGCGCGGATGGCAGCCGGTAGTCGGCGGTGAAGTCGGCGACTTTGAAAGCGCCGCCGAATGCCCGCCACACCGCTTCGAGCGTCGCAGGCCGTGTCCGCTCGTCAAGCGACATGCCGATCTTCGTGGTCCCGACCTTGCGCAGGTTTACGCCCTCGGCCACGGCCGCGCGCAGGATCAGCGCCTGCATGTGGCCTACCTCGACGGTAAGCGTGTCGAAGAAGCCGTCGGGCTCAATCGTATAACCAAGCCGTTCCAGCCCCTTGGCCATCAGCACGGCCTTCTTGTGGACCTGCTGCGCGATTGCCTTCAACCCGTCGGGGCCGTGGAAGACGCCGTACATCGAGGCCATCACGGCAAGAAGGACCTGCGCGGTGCAGATGTTCGAGGTCGCCTTTTCCCGCCGGATATGCTGCTCGCGGGTTTGCAGCGCCAGACGGTAAGCGCGGTTGCCGCGCGCATCCACGGACACGCCGACGAGACGGCCCGGCATGGCGCGCTTATGCGCATCCTTCACCGCCATGTAAGCGGCATGCGGACCGCCATAGCCGACGGGAACGCCGAAGCGCTGCGTGGTGCCGATTGCGATATCGGCATCCATTTCGCCCGGCGACTTGAGAAGCGTCAGCGCCAGCAGGTCTGCCGCAATCGCAGCAACCGCGCCGGTCTGGTGAAGGCGGGCGATCAGGCCGGAAAAGTCACGGACCTGTCCGTGCGTGCCGGGATACTGGAAGATCGCGCCGAACACATCGACTGGATCGAGGTCGGTCTCGGGATCGCCGACGATCACTGACCAGCCGAGTGGAGCCGCGCGTGTTTCGATCAGCGCGATGGTCTGCGGATGGCAGTTCTGGTCGACAAAAAAGGCGGTTGCCTTGTTCTTGGCCTGGCGCTGGCACAGCGCCATGGCTTCGGCCGCAGCCGTCGCCTCGTCGAGCAGCGAGGCATTGGCGACATCCAGCCCCGTCAGGTCGCAGATCATCGTCTGGAAGTTCAAGAGCGCCTCGAGGCGGCCTTGGCTGATCTCCGGCTGGTAGGGCGTGTAGGCCGTGTACCAGGCTGGATTTTCCAGAATGTTGCGCTGGATAACGGGCGGTGTGACGGTGCCGTAATAGCCCTGGCCGATCAGCGAGGTCAGCACCTGGTTCCTGTTGGCGGTTTCGCGCAGCCTGTCGAGCGCTTCGCGCTCCGTCAGCGCCGCGCCCCAGGCCAGCGGCTTCTGCTGGCGGATGGAGGAGGGGACGGTCGCGTCGATGAGCGCATCGAGCGAAGGATAGCCGATCACCTTCAGCATCGCCTCCATCTCGGCCGGTGAGGGACCGATATGCCGGCGATTGGCGAAATCGTAGGGATCGTAATCGGTGAAATGGAAGTCGATGGAGTCACTCATCCGATCAGGTCCTGATAGGCCGCCTCGTCCAGGAGGTTGTCGGCATCCGCACGGTTCTTCAGCTTGAGCTTGAAGAACCACGCACCCTGCGGGTCTGAATTGACCAGCGACGGATCGTCGACGAGCGCCTGGTTGACCTCGGTCACTTCGCCGTCCAAAGGCGCGTAAACGTCGGAAGCAGCCTTCACGCTCTCAACAGTTGCGGCGTTGTCGCCCTTGGCGAGCTCGGTTCCGATTTCCGGCAGTTCCACGAAAACGAGGTCGCCGAGCTGGTCGGCAGCATGTTGCGTGATGCCAACGGCGGCAACATCGCCATCGAGCTTCAGCCATTCGTGTTCGGCGGTAAATTTCAGCATCTCTTTTCTCCGGGAATTAGCGTGCACCGGGCCAGCTGCAGCGCAGCCTGATCCGGAAGCAGCATCAAATGAAACGTCAACGTTTGTAGGTCGGCGTGATGAAGGGCATGGAAGACACGGTCATCGGCAGATACTTGCCGCGCACCTCCGCAAAGACCTGTGTACCGGGGACCGCGTGCTCTGCGGGCAGATAACCCATGGCAACGGGGCCTTCCGCACTCGGACCGAACCCGCCGGAGGTGACCTCGCCGATCAATCTTTGCCCTTCGGCATCCGCGAAAAGCTGCGCATGCGCGCGCACCGGCGCCTTGCCTTCCGGCTTCAGACCCACACGGCGGCGGCTCGCCCCGTTGCTGAGCTCGCTCAGAATGCGCTGCGCGCCCGGAAAGCCGCCTTCACGTGCGCCGCCGGTCCGGCGGGACTTCTGAATGGCCCATTCGATGGACGCTTCAACCGGCGTTGTCGATTGGTCTATGTCGCTGCCGTAAAGGCAAAGTCCTGCTTCGAGGCGGAGCGAATCACGCGCGCCAAGGCCGATCGCCTCACATTCGGGGTGGTCGAGCAGGGCCTGCGCCACTTCCTCGGCTTTCGCTGCGGGAACCGAAATCTCGAACCCGTCCTCTCCGGAATAGCCAGAGCGCGAAACCACACAGGGCGCTCCGCACAGGTCAGCGTCGCGCACATCCATGAAGGTCATCGCCGAAGCACCATCCCACAGGGTTGCCAGAACGGCTTCCGCGCAGGGACCCTGAAGCGCGATCAGCGCCTGCTCTTCCAGCAGGGTGACGTCGCAATGGGTGAGTTGCGCCTGCATGTAAGCGAGATCGACTTCCTTACAGGCGGCGTTGACGACAACAAGGAGGTGATCGCCGCGATTGGTGATCATCAGATCGTCAAGAATGCCGCCTTCATCATTGGTGAAGAAGCCGTAGCGCTGGCGCCCGGCCTTCAAACCGAGAATGTCGATCGGCACGAGCGCTTCCAGCGCCAAAGCGGCGTCGGCATAAACACCCGACTTCGCTTTCACGATGACCTGGCCCATATGCGAGACGTCGAACAGGCCGGCTCCGGCCCGGGTATGCAGGTGCTCTTTCAGGACGCCGAGCGGATATTGCACCGGCATCTCGTAACCGGCGAACGGCACCAGCTTGCCGTTTAACTGGACATGAAGAGGGTAAAGCGGCGTTCGTCGCAGTGCGGATTGATGGTTCATTCAGTGGCTCCCGAAGCCGTCCCTCGGAGACGGCAATGATCGCGCGTTGTCGCGCTTGGAAGCCCCATCTGTCCTTTTTGCCTGAGAGTGTTATCCCGTCGGCGAATCCGGCCTGGTCGGCCCGATTTCTTTCCAGATTCTAGAAGGTGAGAGGTCCTCTTTGCCTGAGAGTTTCCGGGGCGGTTGCTCCTTCGGCGCCGGCTTTTAGCCGATCTCTTCCACTCACTTTAGAAGGCGCTTCTCCGACGCCTATCTTCCCCTTTGTTCAACGAACTGAGCGTCCGAAGCCTGATTTTTCCGGCCTTCTAGTTCACGCCGCTCCACGTAGCAAGCAGGAAGACGACCGCGATCGGCGATATGGACAGCCTGTGCACGGGCTTTGCCCGGCCGCTTTTCAATCCGCTGTCTTGTCTCGTGAAGACCATTGGCTTCCCCGGAGAGAAACAGAGTATCAAACTCCGCGCTTGTTGCCCCAAATTAGCACATGCAACTGCGGCAGAATGTGCGGAACGAGCCATCCTTTCCCTACCGTCTCCTCGACCAGCCATAAGAGGCGGTCGCTGAGGCTTTGGGTGGAAACAGGCTGAAGCGGGTCAGTATCCAGATTGCCGGGCTGGAGATAAAGCGCAAGCGCGGGATAACGAGCGGCAGCTTCACGCGCCCAAAGAAGGTCGCGGTCGTCGAAGATCACGATCTTCATCACGACCTCGGTGCCTTTCGCAGCAGTCAAACACTCCTCGAAAGCCGACCAGTTGGTGCCTTGCCCACTCGACGGCGGCTTGGGCGAGAGCACCAGCATTGCAAGTTCGGAGAACCAATGGCGCGCGATAGAGCCTTGCGTTTCACAGGCAAAGCGATAGCCGCTCGCCCTGCCTAATTTTATCACCGGCGCAAAGTCTTGAATGGCGGGATTTCCACCGGAAATCGACACGGTAATCGGCTGCCCGCCGGACAAGCGGACAACCTCGGCCATAATCGCCTCTGGATCCATAGCAAGCCAGTCATGACGATGTTGGCTGTCCACTGCATGCAGGCTGTCACACCACGAGCAGCGGTAGTCACAACCGCCAGCGCGAATGAACACCGTAGGCTGACCGATCAGCGCGCCTTCGCCTTGGATGGTAGGACCAAAGATCTCGGCGATGCGTAAGGTCATGACGACTGGATGGGCCGGTACTCGGCCCAGGTCTTCGGTGTTTCCGAGACCTTCACGGCGCTGACTTCGGGCCAGCGGGCAAAACACCAATCGAAGAAGTGCCGTGCCATGTTTTCGGCAGTGGATGGGCCATCCAGAACGTCGTTGAGATGGCGATGATCGAAGGTGCCATCGATATAGGTCTTGAGGGGCGCCAGCTCGTGGTAATCGCGAACGAATCCATCTTCATTGAGAACAGGCGCGGCAAGTTCGACCACGATGATGTAGTTGTGGCCATGCAGCCGGGCGCATTGATGATCCGTGCGCAAGTGAGAGAGCTGGTGCGAGGCAGAGAAGTGAAATTCCTTGGTAATCCGGAACATCAGGCGGGCTTCCTGTTGTCGATAGCCTCGCACCAGAATTCGGTATCGGCATAGGTGGTGGGGTCCGACACACCAGCGATATGGAAGGCCTCGCGACGTTCGACGCAGGTGCCGCACCGACCGCAATGAATGTCGCCGCCTTTGTAGCAGGACCATGTTTGCGCAAACGGCGTGCCATAAAATGCGCCCTTCGTAACGATGTCGGCCTTGGTCGCTGTTACAAACGGCGTGTGCAGCTTAACCTGCGCATAGCCATCCAATGCAGCTGCCTGCATTCGGTCGAAGGCTTCGGTGAAGCTCGGCCGGCAGTCCGGATAAATGAAGTGGTCGCCGCCATGCACCGCGGTTGCCACAGCGTCCTCGCCCTTTGCGGCAGCGAGGCCGAAAGCGATCGTCAGCATGATTGCGTTTCGGTTAGGCACAACCGTGATGCGCATCGTTTCTTCGGCATAATGGCCGTCGGGTACATCGAGGTCGTCCGTCAATGCCGAGCCCGTAAATGCGGCGCCGATCGGGCGTAGATCGAAAAGGTGATGCGGCACGCCCAGCTGCTCTGCAGCGCGGGCGGCGAACTCAACTTCCTTGCGGTGTTTCTGCCCATAATCGAACGAAACGAGGCGGGTGAGTTCATGCTCGGCCGCAACGATGTAGGCAAGCGAAACAGAATCCAGTCCGCCGGAGCAGACCACTGTGGTTTTCATCTATGAGACCCTTGTTTTGATAACCGGGTAGGCTGCGACCGGTGCGGGCGTCATAACGGCGGATAGGGGTAAGCGCAAGTTCGAGCGTGGAATTGCCTTGAAGCGCGGCGGAGCTTTAAAAAGAGATCGTCGCGATAACCGCTCAGCTACTACAGCCGGTCGCCGCCGCCACCTCGGCCTTTATGTCCATGGCTGGCATGATCCTGATCCTGTTTAACGTCCGTCTGGCGATCAGCAAAAGTGCACCGCGCAGCGCTCTCTTAGACATCAGATGGTTGTGGCGCGTCGTAACGATCGTCCGTCCGTAAATGTGGGTGACGGAACTGGATACGTGGCTACCAATATTGGGATCGAGAGCACAGGTTCAGACACGAAGCTTGTTCTAAATTCTCAGGCTTGTGCAAAAGAAAGCGTTCGAGGCGAATGATCTGCATTTTAAGAGAGAGGCAAAGAGCCAAAGCTTGATCGGCTATCGTTTAAGCCGACGGTTTTGGATTGATGTTTTCGCCGAACATGTTTCGCTACGGCTGCCCTTCCTGGCCGGGGATGGCCGGCGGTGTGCCGAAGGAGGGTGGTGCACCCAGCGAAGGCACTTCGAAGCTTGGCATGCCGCCGCCCTGATCGCCGAAGCCCGGAATATCGATCTGGATCGTGTTGGGATCCACGGCTTGCGCATTGCCCTTGTAGTGCATCACCATGCCCGGGAAGATGATGACGAGCGCCACCATCAAGAGCTGGATGCCCACGAACGGCACGGCGCCCCAGTAGATCTGGCCAGTTGTGATCGGCTGGATCTTCTTGCCCGTGACACGGTCGAGATATGGCACGCGGGCCGCAACCGAGCGCAGGAAGAATAGCGCAAAGCCGAAGGGCGGATGCATGAAGCTCGTTTGCATGTTCACCCCAAGCAGCACGCCGAACCAGATGAGGTCGATGCCCATCGCGGTTGCGGCCGGTGCAAGCAGCGGCACGATAATGAAGGCGAGCTCGAAGAAGTCGAGGAAAAAGGCGAGGAAGAAGACGAGGAAGTTGACCGCAATCAGGAAGCCGACTTCGCCGCCCGGCAAGGAGGTCAGCAGATGCTCCACCCAAACATGACCGTTCACGCCATAGAAGGTCAGCGAAAACACGCGTGCGCCAAGCAGAATGAACATCACGAAAGCGGACAGCCGCGTCGTCGACATCAGCGCGCCGGTAATCACGTCCATTCGCAGCCGGCCCTTGAAGCCTGCCAGGATCAGCGCGCCGACGGCACCCATGGCGCCACCTTCGGTCGGTGTCGCAATGCCCAAGAAGATCGTGCCCAGCACCAGGAACACCAGCGCCAAAGGTGGGATCAAAACGATGATCACCTGCTGCGCCAGGCGCGACATGATGTTGAGGTTCATCGCCTTGTCGGCGATCGCAAACACGTAGATCACGAGCACGCCGACCACGCCGCCCAGGATGTCGGCATTGGCGCCTTGCGTCGGCGAAAGCAGCACATGGGCGCCGTAGCCGATGCCGCCGCAAACAGCCAAGGCGATC
>NZ_BMZQ01000006.1 GCF_014652875.1 Tianweitania populi
CCAGCGATTAAACTGTGCCCGGTCCCACAGGAAATGCAGCATCGCCTTCAACGACAATCGGGCACCGTCGGTCCTGACGTCGCCGGGATCAGCGTTGTCACCAATCGCGGGTGCAGTCCGTCCGCCGAGCTTCGAGAGGCTGAACCCGAGCTTCAGGGCCGTCGTGCCGTCTTCGACATTCTCGATAATTGCCTCGCCCTCGACTGCGCTCAGGCCCGACAGGTCGGATGGCGGCTCGTAGGACTCGCAGTCGGACGCGTGCTGCGCCCCGGTGCCCGGCATCCGCTTCAGGATATGGCGGTCTTCAAACCGCGCGATATACATCGGCACGCCTTCTGCCTCGCAGAGGCAAAGAGGATGTTCACGATGCGAATAGGCATCCGCCAATCGATCGTCGAACGCGGTATCTTCGACATCAACATCAATCCCGCCCATGCGGATATGCCGGCTCATGGTCTTTCGCTTCCAGCGATGATCATCCGAATATTCTCCCCTTCAGGCTCACATCTATTTTTGTTCGTGCTTCGGTTGCGTCAGTTGGACTCTGCCGATTCTCATTCTTCCAACTTCGGGTACAATGAAGCGCTCCGCGAAAGGACAAGGCATGCGAGACCCCACAAACGCCGACCAAGCCTTCGACGCTGCCCCTGGCGATCGTTCGACCAGTTTGCGCCCAATGGCCTTTCTCATCGCATTGCCCTTCAATACGCTTGAGGCGGTTGGGCGCGCCGGCTTCTACGCTGCATGGCATCTGCTTTATTTCGTCGCCTGTGCGTTCCGTGCCTTCACAGGCTTTCTCGTACTCGCCGCGATCGTCATGCTCCCCGTGTCGCTTGGCGTGTTCCTCAAGCCAGATACCGCGCCTATGCCGTGGTGGTTCTTCCTGTCGTCGGCGCTTGGAATGTTCGTATTCGCTGTCGGCTACAATCTGTTCCTCGACTGGTTCGCGCCCACAGGCGCAGTGGATCCTTTCGACAGATATCGGCCACGATTTAGCCGGAAGCCTTGACAAACCTGTTTGGACTAGCTTCGGCATCCATGTCCTTTCTCCGGAAGTAGATTGCTCGCCCGCAGCGGATCGGATTGTGTCCCTGCACGATGATGATCTGCTCGTCCTTGCGCATCTGCTGCGTGATCTCATGCGGCATGATCAGCGGCCTGCGTTGCAGATTGAGACTTTCCGATTTGCGATTTCCGCTGTTGGAATTGCTCCAACCGACATTGCGGGATTTGCCCTCGACCTCGACGGTCATTTCTCCACATTGCGCCGAAACATTGCGCGCCGTTTCCAGCGCCTTGATCGCGGCGTAGGAGGCAAAAGCGCACCCATCGATCCACGACGTCGCGCCGTCCTTGCCGAAATGCCGTTCGAGCTGGCCGACCGACTGGTACATAAGCATCAGCGTGATTCCGTACTTGCGCCCACGATCGCGCGCCTCTTCGAGCACGCGCATGTAGCCGAGCAGGTCAACCTCATCGAGCATGAACAAGGCCCGGCGCTGAAACGCGCCGTCGGCCTGTGTCATGGCATTGATCAGGGATCCGATGATCACCCGGCCAATACCCGGATAGGACCGCAGGATGGCGGCCGGGATATTGAGAAACACGTCCTTCTTGCCGGCAACGATATCGCTCGACTTGAAGGATCGGCCGCAGACAAGCGCGGCGTAATCGTCGAGCGACAGCCATTGCGTATCCTTCGATGCCGTGGAGTACACGCCGGAGAATGTCTGCTCGGTCATGTTGGTGAAGACACCGAGCGTTTCGCGAATGAAGGCGGATGCCGATGTTTCCTGAATATCGCGCAGCATGGCGAGAACAGACGGTTCCGGCTCGGAGACGATCTGGCGCAAACTGCGCAATGAGCGCCGTCCAGCGTACTCGGGAGAGAGAACCACATGGGCGAGCAAACCCGTGAGGAGATTGTGCGCCTGGTTCTGGAAATAGCTGCCGGTCGAGGATTCGAAACGCGCACTCTCCGACAGCAGCATATGCGCGACGGCGACGATATCCTCTTCCTTGTGTTTCGACGTTTCGATCCAGTCGAGGACGTTAAATCCTGTGACGGGGTTTGAAGGATCGAGCACCATGCATTCACGGCCGAGCTTGCGCGTGCGGTGCTCGACAACCATCGGTGCCACCTCCGTCGAGGGATCGAGGCAAATCAGAGGACCGGTGTAGCGCAGCGCCGTCGGCACGACATTGCTCGTCGTCTTGAACCCGCCTGATCCAGCAAAGAACAACATATGCGTGGAATCGAAATCCTGCTTGTAGGTGAGTAAAGGCACTCTCCCGCCGCTGCCCCACGTCTCGCGGTCGGCCGGATCGAATGGCACGTCGCGGACCGTCTCCTTATCGACGCGGTAGCGTTCACCAATGACGATCTCGCCGTTTGGCGGAAACAGCTTTCCGGCCGCCGACATGGTGAGCCAATCTGCGTCACCGAAGGTTCCGCGCTTCGCTCGTTTCACCGGATCGGACACCACGACGGAGATGCGCGCCGAAATCGCGACGATCACGAAACCGACCGCTGCGGCAATGACGGCGAAGAAGTCGAGATAGGACAGCACCGCGTCCCAGGTCACTGCGCCGCTCTCGACGGATGGGGCCAGCCGCGCATATTCACGCAGAGCGTAGAAGCCGGCGACCCCGAGAAAGCAGATCATGCTGACCATCGCCACCGGCCGGCGGCGATGCATGGGCAGGGCGAAGACCGTGATCAGTCCGGCGATCGGACCAAAGACCAGGTTCGGAACCGGCGCGGAGCGCAGGAACCAATAGGCATTGCCCGGCGGAAAGACGGACGCCATTTCCTGCCATCTGTATGATGTGATCGCCAGCGTCATCGCTGTCACGACGGCGGGCACCATCGCCCATAAGAGCGCCGTCTTAATTTTCATTTTCCCCGCCATGTCCGGCAACCCTTCGCTGGCGCTCATTCGCCGTTGGACTTTTCGGAACCGGCGGAGACAGGCGATCCCGCCTCCGTCAGTTCAGCGCTCTTCATGCGCTCGCGCTGGAATGCCATGCCGCCTTTCGCTTTCAGCCGATGATGCTCGGCCGATCCGACGCGGATGGTCGCGGCTTCCAGCAGCACGCCGAGCAGAAACGCGCGGTCGGCCTGGCGCAGCCCGGCCTTCACGACCAACCCGCCCAATGTGATCTTCTCCCGCGCGTCCTTCTTGCGATCCTCTGTCATCGTCTGCCGCCGCCTTCGCTCCAGAGCCAGAATGCGCCGATCGAGGCGCTTAAGCAGATGCGCCTGAAGGCCCTTTGCCGCTTTTGCGAAATCGGGCGGCGATTTCCTCGAAAATCGCGTCGAGTTCGTTGTCCGCAATTTCGAGTTCCGCCAGCCCTGCCTTTGCAGCGGCGCGAGCAAAGCGCTCATTGGCCTTGGCGAGAATTGCACGGCGTTTTTCGCGTAGTTTCTCAATCTGTGCGTCAATTTCAGATACCGATGATTTAGCGCGCATTTTCTGCATTTTCCTTTCCGGTCGCCTTCTTTTACGCGGCGATTATACCGTGTAGAAACGCAGAGTAAAAGATGCTAGTTTCCATCGAGCCGTGAGGCTCACTTTTGGTCTGCGCCCGAAAGGGCGCATCCCGAGAAGCGGCATCGGTCCTGCGGCCCGATCTGTTCGAGGGCGCAATATACGTCGCTGAACGCGACATGCTTGGGAGAGGTCTGGATCGCATGGCGATCATGTTCGTACGGGCACAGGTGATCAGCCGGGGAGCGGGGCGCAGCGTCGTCTCGGCAGCCGCCTATCGCCATCGTACGAGGATGGAGGAAGAGCAGACGGGGACGAGCTTCCGCTATGAGGGCGGCAAGGCCGAGCTTGTGCATGAGGAACTGGCGCTGCCGGATGAGACGCCGGCGTGGCTCCGCACCATGATCGACGGGCGGACAATCGCCGGCGCCAGCGAGGTGCTGTGGAATGCCGTCGACACATTCGAGAAGAGGGCGGATGCGCAGCTTGCGCGCGAGATGATCTTTGCGCTCCCCGAGGAACTGACGAAAGCGGAGAACATCGCCCTGGTGCGCGAATTCGTGCGCGACAACCTCACGTCAGCTGGCATGGTTGCCGATTGGGTCTATCACGACAAGGGCGGCAATCCGCATATCCATCTGATGACCACCTTGCGGCCTTTGACTGATGACGGGTTCGGCAACAAGAAGGTCGCGGTTCTCGGCGATAACGGCGAGCCGCTGCGTGTCGTCACCCCCGATCGACTCAAGGGCAAGATCGTCTATCGGCTGTGGGCCGGCGACAAGGACACGATGAAGGCGTGGAAGATCGCTTGGGCGGAAACGGCCAACAGGCATCTGGCACTCGCCGGTCATGACATTCGTCTCGACGGGCGCTCCTATGCCGAACAGGGGCTCGACGGCATTGCGCAAAGTCATCTGGGCCCGGCAAAGGCGGCGCTGGCGCGGAAGGGCAGGGAGATGTATTTTGCTCCCGCGGCTCTTGCGCGGCGGCAGGAAATGGCCGACCGCCTTGCTGACGAACCCGGCCTTTTACTAAAGCAGCTCAGCCGCGAACGTTCGACATTCGATGAGCGGGAAATCGCCAGGGCGCTGCATCGCTATGTCGACGATCCCACCGTCTTCGCCAACATTCGCGCGCAATTGATGGCGTCATCGGATCTGGTCACGCTGAAGCCGCAGCAGATCGATCCGGACACCGGAAAGGTAAGTGACGTCGCCGTGTTCACCACGCGGTCCATGCTGCGCACCGAGTACGATATGGCGCAGTCGGCGCGGGAACTCTCGCGCCGATCCGGCTTCCGGGTGGACCCCGAGAAGGTCGCAAACGCCATTCGCGTGGTCGAGAGCCGCGATCCGGAGAAGCCGTTCAGGCTCGACGCCGAACAGGTCGATGCGGTCCGGCATGTCACAGGTGACAGCGCCATATCCGCCGTGGTCGGATTGGCCGGTGCTGGCAAATCCACCCTGCTCGATGCGGCGCGCATTGCCTGGGAGGCGGATGGCCGCCGGGTGGTCGGTACGGCACTTGCCGGCAAAGCGGCCGAAGGTCTGGAGCAAAGTTCCGGTATCAAATCGCGCACGATCGCGTCATGGGAACTGGCGTGGGCGGACGGGCGCGACAAGCTGCGAAAGGGCGACGTGCTGGTGGTCGACGAGGCCGGCATGGTGTCGTCGGAGCAATTGGCCCGTGTTCTCAAAATCGTGGAAGATGCCGGCGCGAAAGCGGTGCTGGTCGGAGATCCGATGCAGCTCCAGCCCATCCAGGCGGGCGCGGCGTTCCGGGCGATTGTCGAGCGTATCGGTTTCGCCGAATTGACCGGCGTGCGCCGCCAGCGCAAACAGTGGGCGCGCGATGCGTCTCGCCTGTTCGCGCGTGGAAAAGTCGAAGAGGCGCTCGATGCCTATGCGCAGCATGACCGCATCCATCAGCTTGAAACCCGCGATGCCGTGATCGAGCGGATCGTCGAGGACTGGGGGCAGGCGAGAGAGGAATACCGAAGGAAGGCCGCAAGCGAAGACCGCACGCTCACCGGCTCCGAGCTGCTGGTCCTGGCGCAAACCAATGACGATGTCGGGAAGCTCAACCAGGCGATCCGCGCAGTGATGGGAGGGCAGGGCGCGCTTGCGGAGCATCGGGCATACCAGACCGAACGGGGCGAGCGGCAGTTCGCCATCGGCGACAGACTGATCTTCCTCGAGAATGCCCGTTTCTTTGAAAAGCGCGCGGAGCATCTTGCCGTGCAGCACGTCAAGAACGGCATGCTCGGCACCGTCGTGCGTACGACGACCGAGCGCGGCGAAACGCTGCTCACCGTGAAGCTGGATGCGGGCCGTGAGGTAACTTTCGGCCAGGACACCTATCGCAATATCGACCATGGCTATGCGGCGACGGTGCACAAATCGCAGGGTGCAACGGTCGACCGGACCTTTGTTCTCGCCACCGGCATAATGGACCAGCACCTCACCTATGTGGCGATGTCCCGGCATCGCGATCAGGCCGATCTTTACATGGCGCATGACGATTTTGCGCCACGTGAGAAATGGGGCAGGGCGCAGCGGGTCGATCACGCCGCCGGCGTCACCGGCGAGCTGGTCGAGACCGGTGAGGCGAAATTCCGGCCTGATGACGAGAATGCAAAAGAAAGCCCGTATGCGGATGTGAAAACCGACGACGGAGTGGTCCATCGCGTCTGGGGTGTCAGCCTGCCAAAGGCATTGAAAGAGGGAGCCGTCGAAACTGGCGATACCGTCACGTTGCGCAAGGACGGTGTTGAGCTTGTCACGGTGAAGATACCGGTCGTGAATCCCGAAACCGGCAAGAAGACTTTTGAGGAACGCGAGGTCGAGCGCAACGTCTGGATCGCCGAGCAGGTTGAGACGGCGCAAATCCGCAAAGAGCGCATCGACCAGGAAAGCCATCGCCCGGAACTGTTCAGGCAGTTGGTCGAGCGCCTGGCCCGCTCCGGCGCCAAGTCGACCACGCTCGATTACGAATCCGAAGCGGGCTACCAGGCCCAGATTGTCGACTTCGCCCGCCGCCGCAACATGGATCATGCCGTCGAACTTGCTACCGGGATGGAGCAGGGGGTGGAGCGGCATCTGTCGTGGATTGGCGCGCAACGCGATCGCGTGGCGCGGCTTTGGGAGCGCGCCAGCGTCGCGCTTGGCTTCGCGATCGAGAAGGAACGCAGCGTCTCCTATAACGATCAGGCGGTGCGGACGCAAACGGTCGCCCCGGCATCAATTGCCTCGGGTGACGAAGAGGCGCGATATCTGCTCGCACCGCAGGCGCGTTTTGTCCGCTCTGTGGAAGAAGCCGCGCGCGTCGAACATCTGGCGTCGGTACGGTGGAAAGAGCGCGAGGCGATCCTGCTTCCCGTGCTCGAGCGCATCTATCGCAATCCTGCCGCTGCCCTCGATCGGTTGAACGCGCAGGCATCGGAATTCGATATCGAGCCGCGGCGGCTTGGTGAAGATCTTGCTCGCAGTCCCTCGATGCTTGGCGCCGTGCGGGGCAGCGACAGTCTGGTCGACGGACAGATGGCGCGCGCGGAGCGGGCCGTTGCAGTCGCTGCTGTTGAAGAGCTCGAGCCTTTGGCGCGCTCCCACGCTGAAACCTTCAAGCGCGATCGGGTCACTTACGAGAACCGCGAGCATGCACGCCGCGCCGCCATGTCGCTTTCGGTTCCTGCACTCTCACCGCATGCTGTCGCGCGGCTCGCGGAGATCGAAGCGGTGCGCGAGAAGGGCGGCGAGGGTGCCTACAAGACCGCCTTTGCCTATGCCGCGGAAGAGCGTTCGCTGGTGCAGGAGATGAAGGCCGTCGGCGAAGCGCTGACCGCCCGCTTTGGCTGGAGCGCCTTCACCGGGAAGGCCGACCAATATGCCGAAAAGCAGATGGTCGAGCGCATGGCCGAGGGCGCGTCCGAGGCAAGACGGCAAGAGCTTACAACGTTGTTTTCGGCCGTGCGCCGCTTCAACGATCTGCAACATCTGGCGGAGCGGCGTGATCCATCGCGGATCGTGGCGCCGGCGGCCTACGATCAAGCCGGGGCCCCGGAAATGTCCAGGCCACCTGCCTTGCCGATGCTCGCGGCTGTCACCGAGTTCGCGGCATCAGTCCATGATGAAGCCAGGACCCGAGCACTGGAGGTCCCCGGTTACAGGCAGCAGCGCGCAGCGCTTGCCGACGCCGCCCAGCGTGTCTGGCGCGAACCCGCGGCGGCCCTTGCGACGATCGAGGGTCTGCTCGTCAAGGGCATCGAGCCGGAGCGTGTCGCTCGTGCTGTCGAGAATGACCCTGCCGCCTATGGTCCACTACGCGGCTCGGACAGGGTCATAGATCGGCTCATCGCCACCGGTCGGGAACGCAAGGCAGCGGTCGAGGCAGTGGTGGGTGTTACCGCCAATATCGTCGCGGCCGGCAAGGCCTGGCAGGGCGCATTCGACGCGGAGAAGGCGGCCGTTACCGACGATCGGGAACGGATGAGCGTCCCAGTACCGGGCCTGTCGCCACGGGCGACGACCGAGCTGGTTCGCTTGACGGCAGCGGTCGAGAAGTCGCCCAAGGACATAACGCAGCTTGTCCGCTCGCTCGACGCGAGAGTCAGGGCCGAGTTTGCAGCCGTCAGCAAAGCCCTCGACAAACGGTTCGGGCCGAGCGCGGTCGCTCGTGGACAGGGTGATATCGTCAATCGGGTTCCGGCGGCGCAGCGCAAAGTGTTCGAGGCCATGCAGCCTCGCCTCAAGGTGCTGCAGAATGCCGTTCGCGCCGACAAGACTCAGGACATCATCGCCGAGCGCCAGATGCGGGCGCTCAACCAGGCGAAGGGCATCAAGAGATAGCAGAAAGGACAAGATAATGGCCGGACAGACCACAACGCTCGACGCGATCGTACGCGCCGAGCTTGCCATCGAAATCATGAATCAGGCGCGCGGGCTGGTCTCGGAACGCGTCGCCGCCATCGAGGCGACCGATCCGGCCGGCGCCGAGGCGCTGCGCGCAAAGCGGCGCGAGCTGCTTGCGGTGCAGAACCGCATCCGTGTTGGCGACGCCGAACAGATCGAAGCCGTGATCACGGAATGGGGGCCACGGGTGAAGGACGCTGCCTTGTTTTGGCGGGAGCTCTGACCGATGGCGGACGAAGCTGTCATCGGTCGCCTGTCAGAGGCCCAGAACGAACACATATTCCGCACGGAGATCCTGCCCGACTATGTCCCTGACGATATAGGAACGGCGGATCGGACGCCGACCCTGATCGTGCTCGGAGGCCAGCCTGGCTCCGGCAAAACCGCCGTGCTCACCGCGAGCCACACCGAGCTGGAGCAGACAGGGCCCACCATCCGGATCGTCGGGGATGATCTGCGATCCTATCATCCCGGTTTTGTCGCGCACCAGAATGCCGATCCGGCAACCGCATCGCGCTTCACGCAGGTCGATGCCGGCATCTGGAGCGAAAAGCTGCTCGCTGCCGCGACCGAGCGTGGCGTCCATGTCGTATTCGAGACGACCATGCGGACCCCTGACAATGTCGAGAAGGTCATGACGGCCGGCCGATCGGCGGGCTATCGTGTCGAGGCGCGCGTGCTGGCTGTCAGTCCTCGTGTCAGCTGGCAGGGCTGCCACTACCGCTTTGAGGAAATGCACCATGCCGGAGCAGCCGCACGGATCCCGCCGCGCGCTGTGCATGATGCCGCCGTCACGGGTCTCGCCGACAGCCTGGAGCGCATTGAGCGCCGGAAGCTCGCCGATCGTGTCGTGATCCAGCGCTCAGATGGGGAGGTGGTTTACGGCAATACGCTTTCCAAAGGAGAATGGCTGGCAGCCGCGATCGAGCGCAAGGTCCTGGAGGAAACGCGCAACCGTCCATTGTCGCGAGAGGACATCGACGGCTTCGTGATTGTCTGGAGCAGGGTGGTGGCCCGTATGGAGGCCCGCAATGCCCCCGCGGCGCTGATCGATGACGCAAAGGCCCAGTCGCGCGATGATCTCGCTTGGTTCCTGGCCGAGCGCCGCCGGTCAGATAACGATGACGCCATGAAGACAGCCCAGGAGGTCAAACCGCGGATCGGCATCGATCGAAGCCCGGTCATTTCGGTCGATGCTGAAATGGGATCGGCCGGCCCCGGCGTCGGGGATAAGCGTGTCGAAAAACGCGACCAGCATGTTCGGCCGGGAGAGGTCCTCATTCCCGGGCGTGACTTGCCTGATCTGAGCGAGGCCGAGATTGGGGTCAAGCTGCGGCAATCCACGCGGCTGGAGGAAAAACGTTCGGAAATCAAACGGCTATCGCAACTCGTCTATGGAAATGCCGCGACTACGTCGGCGACGGTCGAGGGCATCGATGGAGCCATGGCGGGCTCCGTCGCCGGCCAGGACATCCGGACCGGGAGGCTTGGGCCGATGGCTGGCGAGGGTAGCAGGTTCCTGCGTGCAGAAAGTCCTGAACGGCAGACCGCGCGAGCGCATTTGCCACAACTTGCCGCTGCCATGGAGGACTATGGCCGCACGGTGGACTTCGAGCGGCATCAGATCGAAACCAGGCATCGGGAGGAACAACATCGATACCGCCAGGAGATCCGCTCACCATCCGAGGGATTGACGGCAATTCTGCGAGCGCCGGCTCACGAGCAGACCGCGAGGTTGCACGCGGCCCCGCAATTGCAACGCGAATTGGACAGCATTACGTCGTCTATCAATCGCCGGCTAACGCCCTCGGATAAGAATTCGTTGACATCAGGGAATTTCGATAGGCTGTCGCGAAGCCTCGCTGTGTCACCAGCCCATGTCGCCTCGCTGGCGCGCCTCCAGTCCCAAACACAAGCAGTGCACTTGCAGTTGCGCATGCGTCAACAGCAACTCGCACGTGGCCATAGCGTCGCGATCACCATCAAGCAGTGAGTTCCGGGGTGGCAGACCGGGAGGAAATGCCATTTCAAAGCGAAAGCTCGATCAAACCTCGTGGCACTGCTGTTCCGCCGCAGTGTCACGAAGCGTTCGGGCAGAAATTCAGAGGAGTTCTCGTGCGAGTTATCTCATCCCATGCGACATGAGGACGACGGCCTTCGATTTTGAAGGGGACCTCCGACGGGATTTCCGGGACAATACGATGCAACGTGGCGAGAACTTGTGCGCCAATCGCTCCACAAAGAATGTATTCCGCCGACCGGATTTCGATTTCCAATGACTGAGGAGTTGGTTTGACGATTGCGAATGAGTTATCTTCATATTCAACGAGGAATCCACCTGTATCGTCGTCGATCCGGTACACCGGAAACTCCGAATATTTAGCGTAGAGCTCAGCGAGGTTGTCCGGTGGTCGGCAGCGCAATGCCGTGGTTTCAAGAAATGTCATACCAACCTCATTCGTGTTTATTAGCATCCCGACCGTCAGCGATGCGGGAAGCTTTAGCTGAAGGAGAAACCTATTCCGATCGGCGCTCGGATAAACTCACTAGTGAGTGTACCTCGTGTGATCGAGGCGTGTTGGTTCGCAGGCTGATAGTCTTTCGTATGCCCGAGCCGCCGCAGCCTTTAAGATCCCTGCCTTTCAATATCGCTGGCTGCCCCCAAACAGGTTTGTATGAACTGCCACGCAGTCCTCCCGGATCGAGCACCTCGCTGCATGGACCATTCGAGCGCGCGCCGTTTGAGCTCATCATCCGGTATGGCGAGTTTAAAATAATCTGCGTACGCCAGGACCATTTCGACGTAGCCTTCTTGATCGGTGTTATGGAATCCTAGCCACAGACCGAAGCGGTCCGACAACGAGACCTTTTCTTCCACAGCTTCCCCCGGGTTGATTGCCGTCGATCTTTCATTCTCGATCATGTCCCGCGAAAGCAGATGACGCCGGTTCGAAGTTGCATAAATAATAACATTATCCGGGCGGCCAGCGATCCCGCCGTCGAGTACCGATTTGAGAGACTTGTATTCCGTTTCTCCAGAATCGAATGAAAGATCATCGCAAAAGAGGATGAACCGACGTGGAGCCTCTGGCTGAATAAGTGCCAGAAGCTTGGGCAGCGTTGAGATATCCTCGCGTTGGACCTCGATCAGGCCCAGTGGCAGGCCGGTATTTTCCATCTCTGCGTTCACGTATGCGTGCACGGCTTTGACAAGCGACGACTTTCCGGTCCCGCGTGCGCCCCATAACAGCGCATTATTCGCGGGCCGTCCTTGGGCGAAGTTTCGCGTATTCTCTAGGAGCGCCTCGCGCTGGCTTTCGATCCGCTGTAAGAGCCGGAGGTCGACATGCGCGATGTCCCGTACAGGTACGAGCCCGCCGTCGTGCGGGGCCCAGAGGTACCCCTCGGCCATTTCAATAGGTCCTGACGGCGAGGCGGCGGGTGCAAGGCGCTCAAGCGCCTCTACCAGACGGACCATCAGTCCCGCGTCAAGATTGAGGCGTCCGTCGCTCATCAGTTGGCTCCCCCCGCGTGAATCGCCTTTGGGCGCAGTGGAGTACGGATCGTCTGAGCTAGAACGACGCCAGCAAGCGCGATCCCACCGCCGATGATGTGGTATATACGCACGGGTTCCCCCAGCATCACGATCGCACCGGCTGCAGTTAGGACCGGCAGCAGGTTCATGAAGGCGGAGGCTCGGCTCGGCCCGAGAAGCTCAACGCCTCTAATCCAGAAATAGGGCAGCACGATTGATGCCAGCCCGCCCGCATAGGCTATCAGCGGCACAGTTTCGGCATTAAGCGCGCGCATGGATACCGGCGTCGCCAACACCGCCGGGAACATAATTGCGAGGGCGCACAGCGCCTGAACGTAGGTCGATTGCCAACTTGGAATAGGCAGGCTCCAACGTTTCAGCAGGACGCCGTACAGCGCGTACACGATCGCCGCGACGAACATCAGCGCATCTCCAGCATGCATGCCGTCTTTGACCAGCGAAAGAGGCGCGCCGCCGCTTACCAGATAGAGTAGGCCTGCCAGCGACACGATCCCTCCGCCGACAACACCGACGGTGGCGGTTTCGCCCAGCACAAGCGAACTCAACGCGACCGTCAGAAGAGGCGTCAGAGCGGTGAAGACCGCCATGTTCGTCGCTGTGGTGGTTTCGGCCGCAAGGTAAGACAGGCTTTGGAACAGGCACATGGCGAGAAAGCCAAGCACAGCGAGCTGACCGAAATGTTGCCACAAAACGGTGCGGTTCCGCCAAGCGGGAACCCCGACGAAGGCCGTCATCAACGCGACGGCCAGGAGTAGCCGGTAGAAGGTGATTGCCTGTGGTCCAATCGTGTGCGCGGACAGGCGCGAGACGATGACATTTCCGGCCCACAGGACGATCGCCAATAACGGAAACAGGAATGCGAAATTTTTGTTCAACTAGTTGGCCCCTCGGTCGATCACACTCAAAAGTCCTTCATGCTTATCGTAGAAGCATGCTATCCGTATCTCGCTATACGGACATATCTTGTAGAATTTGGGACTTTGAATCATGAAGGATCTAGCGAAGCGGCACTTAGCTTTCCATGAAACGCCGCGTCCGATGGCGGGGATGGAGATAGACTATCCAAGCGGCTCAACCACGGGCATGCATGATCATCCCCGGGCACAGCTGCTTTACGCGATCCAAGGCGTGATGGAGGTTCGCTCTGAAACAGGCACATGGGTCGTCCCGCCAAGCCGCGCCTTATGGCTCCGCGCTGGCGAGCGTCACAACGTACAGATGTCGGGCCATGTTAAGATCCGCACGCTCTTCATAGACGAGGAGATCGCTCCTTTGAGCCGCAGCTGCGTCATTGCAATCTCACCGCTGCTGCGCGAACTCATTCTCGCTGCGATGTCCATTCCGCTCGATTATGATCCGGTCGATCGCGATGGTTGTGTGATGCGTCTGATCCTCCATGAAGTGCGTGCCATGGATGTGCTACCACTCCATCTACCTATGCCTTCAGAGGCTCGGGCCCATAATTTGTGTCGAGACCTGCTCGCTGACCCCGCTGACACGGCATCAGCAGAGGTGTGGGCCCGCCGTGCAGGTATCGCGTCGAAAACGATGCAGCGCCTTTTTTTGCGCGAGACCGGGATGAGTTTCGCGCAGTGGCGCCAGCAAGCCCGATTGTTGCGCGCCCTGCAACGTATCGCGAAGGGTGACCGCATCATCGATGTCGCGCTGGACAGTGGCTACGCCAGTCAAAGCGCTTTTACCGCCATGTTCCGGCGGCATTTTGGCATGCCACCGACCGGATTTTACGCGGTGAGGGACGTCACTGAAACTGCTCAGGCATAAACATCGGTGTAGAGCTCAGCAGTTGCCGGCTCAGGGCTTACCGTTGCGAATTCGACAGCATCAACCACAGTGGCTCTTATCCTCCTATCGATCTCTTTCAAATCGTCTGGCGATACCTTCCAGTCATTCAGAAGGCGCGCCATCACCCGATCAATCGGATCGTTTTCGGTCTTCATCTTCTGGACCTCGTCCCGCGACCTATACTTGGCCGGGTCGGACATCGAGTGCCCGCGATAGCGGTATGTGAGCATCTCAAGGATGAACGGCCCCTCTCCGGCACGGGCCCGATCGACTGCCCGCTTACCCGCTTCATAGACGGCTCGCACGTCCATGGCGTCGACCTGCTCGCCTGGGATGTTGAATGACGCTCCGCGCTGCGAAAGATCTGTTGTCGCAGAAGCGCGCTCAATACTCGTTCCCATGCCGTAGCGGTTGTTCTCAATCACATAGACAACGGGCAAGTTCCAGATCTTCGCCATGTTGAAGCTCTCGTAGACCTGGCCCTGGTTCGACGCGCCATCGCCGAAATATGTCAAACAGACCCGGTCATTGCCGCGATAGCGGTTGGCGAAAGCCAGCCCGGTGCCGATCGACACCTGCGCGCCGACAATCCCGTGACCGCCATAGAAGCCCAATTCAGGGCTGAACATGTGCATGGAACCTCCCTTGCCGGCGGAAATACCGGAAGCGCGGCCGGTTAGTTCAGCCATGACGATGTTGGGCTCTACGCCGAGGGCGAGCATGTGGCCATGATCTCGGTACGCAGTGATGACCTGGTCGCCCTTTTCGATCGCCATCTGCATGCCGACGACGACTGCCTCCTGCCCGATGTAGAGGTGGCAGAAACCGGCGATTAGCCCTTGTCCGTACATCTGGCCAGCACGTTCCTCGAAGCGACGGATGAGGACCATCTGCTCATAGGCCCTGAAATCGTCTTCCTTGCGGAATGTCGTATTGGTTTCGGTCTTGAGTTTGGCTTTCATGGCTGGACCTTTTGGATTTTGATTATTGGCTCGTCACCTTCAGGCCGATGATCCCGGCGAGCGTGACGGCTATCCACAACAGCCGCATCATTCCCGCCGGCTCATTGAAGACGACGATGCCGATCACGACGGTCCCGACCGCGCCGATTCCGGTCCACACCACATAGGCGGTGCCGATCGGCAAAACCTCCAAGGCGCGCCCGAGCGCGTAGACGAAGACGAATAGAAGCAGGAGCGATGCAAGCGCCCATCCGGGACGCGTATATCCGGCGGACATCTTCACGCTGGCGGCCCAGGCGATATCTACCAGGCCCGAAAGGATCAAAAGCACCCAGGCGGTAGTCGAGTTCATTGGACGCCCCGGGACCGTGGCCTCTGAGAAGCTGTTGCTCCAATTGTGCGGTATTGTTTCATCACGCCACCATAGCTCTTCGATCACGCAAGCGAGTGTGGCGTTTCGAAAAGGCCGTTTGCAGCCTTGCAAGGCCCTTGGCTTGCGGTGTACCGCTCGCCCGGGTAACTTGCAGCATTGCAAACAGCGGGATGATTTCCGTCGATTGGCTTTCTGTGGAGCAAGAGATTGATGGATTGGAACGACTTTCGCCTCATCTTGGCAATCAGCCGAAGCGGTTCGCTCAAAGGAGCAGCTAAAGTGCTGGGCCACGACCATTCGACCATCTTCCGCTGGCTAAATTCGCTTGAGTCAAAGCTTCAGGTTCAGCTTTTTGAGCGAGACGCGGGCATTTATCGTGCTACTGACGCCGGCGAGCGGATGATCCTTGCCGCGGAGCGGATGGAGGAAGAGGCCCTCGCCCTTGACCGAGACATTACGGGAAGGGACGCGCGCCTCTCAGGAAACCTGCGCATCACCTGTTCCGAATCGTTGGCGTACCGCCTGCTGAATGACCTGCTCGCCAGTTTTCGCGCACGTCATGACGGTATTACGCTTGAACTGCTGGTCGATAATAGGCAACTCGACCTTTTGCGTCGCGAGGCTGACATCGCCATTCGCGCGACAAGGCCGATCGAGGGTGATCTGTTCGGCCGACAGATCGCCGAGACGGCCTGGGCTCTGTACGCCAGTCCCAAGTACCTTTGCGACCGACCCGAGGTGACGATCGCCCCCTTCAAGGGCCACAGATTTATCGGCTGGGACACGGCGGCCGTTGCGGCCGCAGCAACTTGGCTCGCCGAAACCGTACCTGGAGAAGCTATTGTTTATCGGTCAAGTAGCCTGATCAACCAGATGATGGCGGTGAAGGCCGGGATCGGGATGGCGCTGCTTCCTTGCTATCTCGGCGATCAAGAGGACGACATCCAGAGCGTGTCGGGCCCGGAGGCGGCGCTTACGCGGGAGCTATGGCTCATCACCCACAAGGATCTCCGCAATACCGCGCGCGTCCGCGCCTTCTTCGATGTGGTCGGGCAAGGCTTGATCGACCGTCGCGAGTTGCTTGAGGGAGTGCTGAAACGGCGCTTAACATAGATGGTTGCGGAACGTCTTATCGTCGGTTCGGGAAGCGTTGAATCTTCGATCGGCTCCCGCGGCTACTATTCCGTTGCTGCGAAGCTGAACTGGTTAGTTCCCGCTGCGCCGAACCGCGCTCGGAGGCATGCTGTTGAGCCTTCCCCAGGCACGACGCAATTGCCGGCTAGAAGCAAAGCCCACGCGCTCCGCCACCCGCTCCATGTCGAGCTTCGTTTCCCTCAGAAGCTGCTGCGCCAGTGCCACGCGTAACAGGTTGAGATAGTCGGGAATGCTCATGCCGGCTTGATCATTAAACAGGCGGCTGAGGTGTCTGGGGCTAGCAATGGCGATGTCCGCCAGACTTGCGAGTGACCAATCGCGTGAGGGATCGGCGGTAATTGCGTCCTGAACGCGGTGGATTGCCGAGTGGATATGGTTGCGCCCTTCAAGCCAGGGCGACAACTGCGGATCAGTGCCAAAACGGCGGAAATAGACAACCAGCGACTTCGCCACTGCGGCCGAGACAGCCGGGCTGGTCAGCTGGCCGATGATATGCAGCATCAAGTCGATGCCGGCGGTGATCCCGGCACTGGTGTAACGGTCTCCGTCCTCGACATAGAGCCGGTTCTCCAGCACCTTGGCCAAAGGCGCAATTTCGGCGAGCCGGTCGCAATCACTGTAATGCGTGGTGCATCTAACACCATCGAGCAGCCCCGCTTGCCCAGCCAGAAGAGCACCCGAGCAGATCGACACGAGCAGCATGCCGGGTTTCACGCTTCGCTTGAGCCAACGGACCAATTCATCTGAATCGTCATAGGCTGCATCAAGCTTCTTTCCTGCGTTCATCGGCTCGTCGGTATTGCCCGCGATCACGATCATGGCTCCGGGCTCCATCGCCTCAGGGAGCAGCGAGATTCCAGCAACGCGTAACCCGATTGAGGTTATAACCTCGGGCGATGCCCCTATGTAATTGACGTCGAACTGCACTTCCTGCTGCAGCCGATTGGCGTAGCGTAGGGCCTCTATTGGCCCCGCGACGTCGAGCAGCAGGGTCCGCGCCGGCAGTACGACATAGGTCGGGATCCTACGCCGCGCCGTCATGCAGCGGCGGCTCTCGCTGCGCCGCCCAAAGCCTCGCTGATCGTGCACACGCGGGCGAAGCGTCCGTCGAGCACCGCAGCCGTGCGAGCCTTGATCTCGTCAGCCGTCCAAGTTTTTCCGCTCGCGTCGGTGAGCGGCATTGTGTGGGTCGCCTCGGTAACGTAGTCGACTTGCCAACCGAGATCGGACCCGTGGCGTGCGGTTGTTTCACAGCATTGTTCGGTGCGAATCCCAGACACAACGAGGCGGCGGATGCCGTTCTCGATCAGGAACACTTCGAGCGGCGACCCCACGAAAGCGGAGTGCCTGAGCTTGAAGAACTCGAGATCGGGCCTGTCGAGCTTGAGCTCCGCGAGCGGCCGAACAAAGCCCGAAGCGGGCGAAAAAATTCCATCGGCCTCGGCGTGAAACACCCGCACAATCTTCCAACCCTTTTTCAAGCCGCCGTCGATCAGCGCCTGTTGCTTCTTGAGATAGGTCGGGCTGTCCACTTCTTCCCAGTTCGCACGCTGGCGAAAACTTTCTTGAGCATCAATTACGATCAGAGCGGTATCGGTCATTTTTGGACACTCCGTAAGATATAGGATGCCCTAATCTTAGCTTTTCTGTCGGGCTGATCCAGCCATATCATGGACAGAGATCGGACAAAAAAAGACAAGCCTAAACTGTTTGCATAATAACAGGCGGCGGCACTCGTCCGGAACGAGACCGCCGCTTAACCGTGGCGTTGCACGGCGTGAGCCACCTTTGGCCGGGACGCGATCCGCTCGAGATATGCCACCAATGCCGGCCACGAAGTAAGATTGATCCCTTTACCGGGCGCCCACCTGACTATGGAAAAGCAGTAAGCGTCAGCCACGCTGAACGTCGATTCGACTAAATATTCACTTTGGTTGAGATGCTTCTCCAAAAAATCAAAGCGGTCGGAGATCCGAGCGCGCGCAACCGCTGCAGCCTGCTCTCCATACTCGGGATGGAACAGCCAGGGGCTGAAGCTCTTGTGCAGCTCCGTGGCAACAAAAGTCAGCCATTCCAGGATTCGATACTTCGTAAGCGGCTTCTCGACGGGTTTGGAGATGGAGGTGCTCCGCTGATCAGCAAGATATTGCAGGATCGCTACACCTTCCGTGAGGTACTGCCCATCATCCAACTCTAGCACAGGTACGTAGCCCTTGGGACTCACGACCTGGAAATCTGAACCGTCCGCCAACAGGTGCGGCGATGCTTTGATATCGACCTGAGCGAGTTCGAGTTTAATGTCATATTCCGCTGCGGCAATCAATGAAGCTAGCGAGCAAGCGCCGGGTGCGTGATAAAGTTTCATTGCGTTTTCTCCCTGTGCAGAAAGAACTTTAGGGAACTTCCCGACGAGCGGAGTATGCGATTTCGCAAATGGAATTTGCGCTCGTGCAGGGCGCGAAAGCGGATTTACAGGCAATAGCGATGGAAAGCTTCACCCGTATCTTGTAAAATCCTCAATTTGATCAATCTGCAATTACCGCACAGATCTTGGAGGTAAAGCCTAGATGAAGCGCGTAAGCCTGCCCTATTTCAATAATATTGGGGTGGAAGTGGACGAGGAAACGGATCTTTCGATCCCGGAAGCTGCTGCCGCACTCAACGCGTTTATTTCGCTGTCACCTAATGATCGATCAGCAGATGCGCCTCATATTTACGCTTACTATAAGGATATTCATCTCGCCGTTGGCGGTGAAGAATGGATGGATGCGGAGATGGGCGTGCCGAAAGCGCCTTCTGATATATGGAAGAGCGTCTCCCCAACACATTTGATGGTGATCCCGGAATTAGTAGATGATGGGCACTGGTATGTCGGTGTGACAGCCGATTGCGCTTGGGAAAAAGAGCATGGTCTTTGGATGGTCTGGAAGGACGGTCGCCAGATTTGCAAGGTAGGCGAATACGACGGTCACGCGTCTAACGCATCGGCTCACGGAGACGAAAGTGTTCGTAACGTTGTTTACAAAGCCCTCGATGACGAATTTACAACGTATTTCGAAGCGCGCGAATAAAGGCGTTGTCATCTAAATGATCTGCGAAGCCAGATCCTCGTCAATCTCGACATGGCCCGGACGCGGCTTTCGCCCAGGTAGGTATAAGCCTTTCGCCGCCAACTGCTCGAGATGTTCTGCAAGCCTCATCTGAAAGTCTGGAGCGACGGTCGCAGGGTCGATAGTGGTGATAAACAATCCAACCCGTAGCGGCTGCGAGCCAGCGTGGAACGATGGGACGTCGATGGACCATTTGCCTCCCGCGAGTCCGGCCGAGAGGACTTCAACCATCAGCGCGATGTTCGCTCCACGGCTGCCGCCGAACGGAAGCAGAAGCCCCTTCAGCGCATCTGCTGGCGAAGCCGTTGGCTTCCCATCTGCGTCAAGAGCCCAACCGGACGGGATCGGCGTGCCTCTTGCAGCCGCGTTTCGAATATTGACAAAGGCAGTCGCGCTGGATGCCTGGTCGATGACCAGCGGTGAACCGCTAGCAACGGGTGCTGCAAATGACATGGGATTAGTGCCAAACAAAGGCTGGCGGACCTCGTCAGTGGTGACCATCGCCGGACTGTTTGACGTCGCTATTGCCAGCAGCCCCTCTACAGCCAAGCGCCTCGTATAGTAGCTCAATTCGCCCACGGTATAACTGTTCGCCTGGAGAAAAAGGGATATGCCGTACTCCCTGGCTTTACGCACAAGCTCTTTAAAGGCAAGATCAAATCCTAGCTGCGCGACGCCATCTTTCGCATCTACACTGATCGCGACTGGTGTCGGGTATGTGATATCCGGCCTGGCGTTTCTAGCGATCCGCCCGGTCTTAAACCCGTCCAGATAGTCAATCAGATGGGTAAAGCCGACGGCCCTGTGGCCTGACATCTCGGCGGCCACAACTGCGTCAGCAAGGGCTTCTGCGGTTGCTTGGCTTGCCCCAGCAGCCAGAATGGCGCGGCGCGCCAAAATCACCGCTTCTTCGATCGTGTATTGTGCCACGTTGAGCTCTTATGATGGGGTTGGAGCGTTAAATGCTGAGGTCTCAATCCAGTTAACCGATCGACCGTGAGGATCTGTCCATGCAATTGGCTCGCCATTCATCGACATCAGAAATTTACCGGGATGATCGTCACCGCCGTCTTCGAGTTTTTGCGCAATTGAGGGAAACACCCCCGGCGACTCATTCGAAATCCAATAGGGACATAGGCTGCTGACGTGATGCGAGAACGCTTCCCGCTCGCTCACATCCTGCACATAGGTGAGAACCGCTGTATGAAAGATGACAAGCGTAGCGTCTTTGGGAGCCCGACCCGCTAAGTCCGCAAGATCAGCACGAAGGTCTCCTTTGACAACTTCAGGTTTGACCGCCCGGGCAATTTCGAGCGCTTTTCGCAACTGCTCCGCCCGTGCTTCCTGGCCCGGCCAGACGAGACATTCCAACCACGCCGCTTCTTCTTCATTTGTAACATCGAGCGGATTGAGATCCAGGCCGGCTCTCCATAGGATTTCAGGAAGAGTTTCCGGAACCGGCGTTACCGCGTTCGTGTTGCAGGAGAAGATCGGACGGTCGTCAAGCGGAGCTTCCGGGAGGGCCGTGCCGCCAAACTGGTAGCTATAATAATCAGGAAGCAGACAAAGGCCTGCCGATGCACCGACCTCGATAAGAGCCAGGGGCTGGGGAAGTCGGGCTAGAAGCGGGAGAAGCGTCGCGCACCGTCCTGGCTCATTGGTCTGTGTCATGCGTGATAGCGCGACGTTTCGGACATCGTCCCAACGATCGATCACATTCTCATGGAAATCATCCCAGCCGCGCGGCACACCAAAGAGCCAGCGATATGCCGCGAAAATCAGGTTCGGCTGCTGTTTTTCCCGTGGCAGACCCGCAAGAAGGGCAATCAACTGCTCAGAACCCGCCACGCCGAGGGCAAGTTCGACGTAGAGCTCGGATTTTCCTTCTGCCTCCTGCCGAGCAAATCGCGTGTAGCGCTCAGCGACATTGTTCGCAATCTGCATTATGTTTCCCTCCATCCTAATCCGCGACCGATACTTTGACCGCGTTCAGGCTGGCCTTGACGAGTGTTTGCGCGGCCTCTCCTGCGATCTCCATATAAGTGGGATCGCGATTGAGCAGCACGACAGAGAACGCGCCGTCGAGCAGCAACCGGATTTGTTGCGGCAATCCTTTGGGATGAGACGCACCGGCGCTTGCAAGCCGATCCCCCAGCCAGCGTTCGAACCCTGCCTTGTGCTGGTTGGCTGCTTTGAGCGCCGGGTGACCGGGCATCGTGACCAGTTCGGCGGAAGTCCTTAAGAACCCGCAACCCTTCCAATTGGGACTGCGGGCCGATCGGGCGAGGTTTGTGAAGATAGCGCGAACTTTTTGTCCTGCGTCGCCCTCGGCCTCCTCGTACCACTTCTCGAACGTATCGAGGTTCGGTTTATCGCGCCCCTTGAGATAGGCCTCGATGAGGTCGTCCTTGCTTTTGAAGTGGTAGTAGAGCGACCGCTTCGTCAGGCCCGCCTTTTCGGCGATAGCATCCACGCTGACTGAGCGAATGCCTTGTTTATAGAACAGCGACGATGCGGCTTTGATTATCTTATCGCGCGTGGAATCCATCGTTTGACCCCGTTGTATACCGACTAGTGAATATACAGTACGACAAAAGTCCGCAATTCTCAACGCGAAGATTTGTGGGGTGCCGGCATGACGGAAGCCAGACAGGAGGATCTCGAATTATTGTGCCGCGACGGCGTCGTCCTGCGCGGCCATCTTTGGGGCGATGGGTCTGGCTCGATGCTGGGAACCGTTATCATAAATCCCGCCACCGGCGTGCTCGCGCGCTATTATCATCGCTATGCGCGCTTCCTGACGGAGCACGGATTCCGTGTGCTGACCTACGATTATCGCGGGATCGGACAATCGCGTCCACCATCGATCAGGGGATGCGGATATCGGTGGCGTGACTGGGGGGAGCAGGATTTCGACGCTGCCTTGCGCTTCGTTGAAGCGCAGGAGTGGTCTGAGCGAATTATCGTCGTGGGTCATTCGATCGGCGGTTTTCTTCCCGGACTATCCCCGCGCTCTCACATCATTGATCGCATGATGACGGTTGGTGCGCAGTACGCCTATTGGCGCGATTACTCCGAGCTCCACCGGTCTCGATTGTTCTGGAAGTGGCACATTGTCATGCCAGCGCTCACACTCGCGCTGGGTTATTTCCCTGGTCGACGACTTGGCTGGCTCGAGGATCTTCCAGCAGGTGTTGCCAATGAATGGAGCTTTCGTCGGCGGCGCATGGAGGACAGCTACCCTCCAGCGGAACGCTCAGCGATATTGTCACGATTTTCATCCGTAACGGCGGCGATCCTGGCAATCGGCATCAGTGACGATGAAATTGCCTCACCGCAGGCCATCGATCGGACGCTCGAATATTACACATCGGCCGAGAAGACCCACGTTTTGCTGACACCCCATGATTTTGGTGAGGAGGCGATCGGTCATTTCGGACTGTTTCACGAGCGGCATCGGTCAGGGTTTTGGAAGAAGTCGATCAATTGGCTTGTTCGAGAGCAAAATCCCTGGCCCTCTGATACTATTCCGCCACTAAAGACCTTACACGAGATCGTTCCGGAACGGACGATTCCAAAAGTATACTATTGAAAGAGCCGTCTATGAGCCTTGCTACAGTAAAAGCCTTTTTTGCGGCGCAGGCGCCCGACATCGAGGTCATTGAGGCTGCATCGAGTACAGCAACCGTTGCCGAGGCGGCGGCGGTCCATGGTGTGGCGCCCGCCCAAATCGCCAAAACCCTGTCGATGCGAGTGGGCGAGCGCGTCATCCTGCTGGTGACCGCTGGACATACCCGTCTCGATAACGGCAAGGCAAAGGCCGCGTTTGGGGGGAAGGTCAAGATGCTTGGCCTTGATGAGGTCGAGGCGCTTACCGGCCATCCGGTTGGTGGCGTGTGCCCGTTTGGGTTGACCGAGTCACTCCCGGTCTACTGCGACGCCAGTCTTCGCGCCTTTCCGATTGTAATCCCTGCGGCCGGCGCTGCGAATGCAGCGGTCAAGATCGCGCCCGCTCGGATGGCTGAACTCGTTGACGCAGAATGGGTCGACGTGTGCCAATCCGTTTCATAGCCGCATTGTGAGGACCGAACAAAGATGAGCACACCTATGAAAAAAGCGATCATTGCCGCCGATGCGGCGCCGCGCATCAAGCCGTCAAATTACCCCGAGCCGTTCGCCAGCATGATGGATGGCCGCATAAAGCGGCCGCTTGGAGACCTGTTTGGCCTGAAGAATTTCGGGGTGAATCTAACGCGATTGACGCCTGGCGCCGTATCGGCCCTTCACCATCGTCACAGTCGACAGGACGAGTTCGTTTATATCCTCGAGGGCGAACCAACAATCTATCTGGGCGAGAAGAGCGAGCGACTGACTGCAGGGATGTGCATTGGCTTTCCCGCGGCGGGAGAAGCCCATCATCTGAAGAATGATACGGCTTTCGATGTCGTCATCCTGGAGATCGGCGATCGTAGCTCGGGCGATGAGGTCTCGTATCCAACGGATGATCTGGTCGGAATAAAAACAACCGATGGCTGGGCATTCGAGCACAAAAACGGCGATGCCTATCCGGCCAGCCACGCGGCAAAAGCATGAGCGACGGGAAGACAAGAACCGTGCTCATCACAGGAGGGAGCCGCGGCATAGGGAAGGCGACTTCTGTCCTGTGCGGTGCAAAAGGTTGGTCTGTTGCCATCAACTTTGCAGGTAACCGGAAAGCGGCCGAAGAGACCGTAAACGAGGTGCGAGAAGCCGGCGGGCGATCGATATACATCCAAGGCGATGTTTCCGCTGAAGCAGATGTTATTGCCGTGTTTGACAAAACCGAAGCAGCGTTCGGGAAAATCGATGGCGTCGTTGTGAACGCGGGTATTGTCGCGCCCTCGATGCCTCTTTCTGAAATGAGTGCGGACCGCTTGAAGCGGATGTTCGACGTCAATGTTCTTGGCGCCTATCTCTGCGCCCGGGAAGCGGCTCGTCGGCTTAACGGGACGCTTGGGACAGACAGCAAAGCAATCGTTCTGGTGTCCTCAGCGGCATCCCGGCTTGGCTCTCCTTTCGAATATGTTGACTATGCAGGGTCGAAAGCCGCGCTCGACACGCTGGCCATCGGTCTTTCGAAGGAACTTGGTCCCCAAGGCATTCGTGTCAACGCCGTGCGGCCCGGGTTGATTGATACCGAGATCCACGCAAGCGGTGGACAACCAGGTCGTGCGGAGCGTCTCGGGATCACAACCCCTCTCGGCCGACCGGGGCGGCCTCGGGAAGTAGCCGAGATGATTGTCTGGCTCCTCAGCGATGCCGCCTCCTACACAACAGGTGCCATTATCGATGTTTCCGGTGGTCGATGAGGCCTGTCGACGAGTCAGCTCTGTAATTGGAAAGGACCCTCATGCCCGCAATCAAACTTTGGATGTCGCCAGGAGCGTGCTCCTTGGCACCGCATATCCTGCTTCATGAGCTGGGTGTCTCATTTCAGACGGTGATCGCGTCGACGTCCGACGGCGGGACGCTCTCCGAGGAGTTTACCCGTCTTAATCCGAAGCAACGCGTACCGGTTCTGGCACTCGATGATGAGGTCATCACAGAGCTTCCGGCAATCTGCACGGCGATCTCCAGCCTTGCTCCAGATCGTCATCTGATGGGCGCAACGCCGCTTGAAACCGTGCGCGTTTACGAATGGATGAACTGGCTTTCCGGGACGCTGCATGGCCAGGGTTTCGGTGGGCTATGGCGTCCTCATCGCTTCTCAGACGATCCAGACGCCTTCGAGAGCATCATCACCAAAGCCAGAATAACTATCGAGGAATGCTACGGCATGATCGAAGGTAAGCTTGGCGGCCCTTACGCAGCGGGCTTGGCATTCACGGCTGTCGATCCCTTTTTGCTCGTTTTCTACCGTTGGGGCAATCGGATCGGTGTCGCGATGAAGGATCGCTATCCTTCGTACTCAGCCTTCGCCGAAAATCTTATGCAGCGACCATCCGTTGCGGCGGCCTTCGCTGCCGAGAAGATTTACATCGACCGGTGAGCCTACGCCCTCCGATTGACCCGAAAGAGGAACACCTCATGACTGCATTAAACCTAGACAAGATCGCCCGGGACGTGAAATCTGCGCAGGACTACGTCGCCGAACTGCAACCCGTCACCGAGGGACATCCGGACTTCGACCTCCCAGCAGCCTACGATGTTGCTGGGCGACTCCATCATCGCCGCATCGCGGAGGGAGCCCGAGTGGCGGGACGTAAAATTGGCTTCACCAATCCAGACATGTGGACATTGTTTGGCGTATCCGAACCGGTCTGGGGATATGTCTACGATCACACGCTGACAGAATGCCCTGAAGCGGTGATGCGCTTTGATCTCAAGAAACTTTGCCAGCCGCGCATTGAGCCCGAGATTATTCTTCATTTCCGGGAGGCGCCAGCGGTGGGTGCGAGAGAACCTGAAATCCTGCGCTGCATCGACTGGATCGCCCACGGTATCGAGATCGTCCAGTCGCATTTCCCCGACTGGAAGTTCAAAGCATCAGACACCGTTGCCGATAACGGTCTCCACGGCGCATTGATAATTGGTCCGCATATCGACGTTGACCAACTCGGTGACAATCTTCCCTCGGACCTTGAAACCTTTTCGCTCGAACTCTCCTGTGACGGAGAAGTCAAAGAAAAAGGCTATGGGCGAAACGTGCTGGGCAGCCCGCTAACAGCCGTCGCGCATCTTCTCAAGCTTCTGCATTCGCAGGGCGACGTGGCGCCGATCAAGGCCGGAGAAGTCATTACGACCGGGACGATCACTAAAGCTTACCCGATCAAGCCCGGCGAAAGGTGGTCGACCAGGCTTGACGGCATTGCGCTGAGCGGATTTGAGCTGACTTTCGCCTGAGCCTGCGAACGAGCGGTCGATTGGCGGAAGGGCTCTACATGATTGCTTCTGCCGCAAGGTAGAGCCCAAGCATCAGGAGGCCCACGAAGAAGACCTTCCGAAATGTCTGGACGCTCATCTTTGACCTGAGCCACTGTCCCAGAAACATGCCTGCGATTGCCGGGAAGAGGGCCAGCAAAGATCCGCCGATTAGAGCAACCGAGGATGCCTGCTGTCCCGGTCCACCGAGCAGAGCGATGGCAAGAGCAATCGTTGAGACTGTGAAAGACAGGCCGAGCGCCTGTATCAGGTCCTCCTTCTCAAGGTTAAGAGCCTGAAGGTACGGCACCGCCGGGATGACGAAGACGCCGGCGGCGCCGGTAACAAGACCTGTTAGCAGGCCGACGGCAGGCGACATCCATCTTTCATTCGCCCGACTAACCCGAAATCTGAACTGCGCAAGACCGAGAACTGCGTAGATGATCAGCGCGATCCCTAGCGCCGGCAACGCCAGTCCGTTAGCGCCGCTCGTCAACATGCTGCCTGTTGCGATTGTACCGGCCGCGACACCTATCATCATTGCCCATAAGCGACTGAGCAGCGCATGGAAAGAAGGGCCTGCAAGCAATTGCCAGATGTTGGTGACGAACGAGGGGATGATGAGGATCGCGGCAGCCTGGGCGGGTACCATGACCACCGACAGGAGGCCCATGGCGACGGTCGGCAGGCCCATGCCGACGACGCCTTTTACAAAGCCTGCCATGATGAACACCAGCCCAACGATGGCCCATGTCTTTGGGGATGAGAGAAGCGCCTCGTTGGCCTCCATTAGCATGACGGCGATTGTGTCAATCATGGAGGAGCATGTCCTCTATCGAGTTCTCTATGTCGTCATGAACCACTGTGCCGGCAGCATTCAGTTGCTCGTGTCTGGCAGAGGGAAGTAAGGTGCAGAGGCTCCCTTGGGTCAGCGAGTGAGCGGCGATGCTAGCCGCGAGGCCCAGCGCAGCAATCTCCAGCGTCAAGAATTTATGGCCACGCGGCTGAATCTCGTTTGTCTTCATTGTTGTTCTCCTTCCTGAAACTTGACCTTTTCAGGGGCGCTCGACAATCTGGGATTCGCTTGGTCAGCCTTCGTTCTGGCCGAAGGCTAGGAGGTGGCATGCGATACGATCTTGTCGATCTGAGACTGTTCTTGCACATCGCGGAGACCGGCAGCATCACATCCGCTGCGGCGCTGTCCGGTTTGGCTCTCGCGTCTGCGAGCGCGCGCGTCAAGGGCATGGAAGAGACGCTTGGTACTCGTTTGCTGGAGCGTCAGCGGCGAGGTGTAAAGCTGACTGCCGCTGGCGACACCCTAGTGCATCACGCCCGCACAATCCAAAACCAGATCGCGATCATGGCGGGCGAACTAGGCGCCCATGCCGCCGGACTTCGCGCACGCGTTAAACTCGTGGCAAATACGGGTGCCGCCACAGGCCCGTTACAAGAGCTCCTTTCAGATTTCCTCGCCCATCATCATGTTATCGATGTCGAGCTTGAGGAACGACCCAGCCACATCGTGGTCGAAATGGTTGCGTCCGGAGCGGCCGATCTCGGGATTGCCGCATCGTGGGCCGGCTTCTCCAATCTAGATCAGAGAATATTCTGCACGGACCAACTTGCAGTGATTACAGCGCGCAATGCCGAGCGCTTCGCCGGGCTACGATCGTTACGGCTTGACCAGGTGCTCGATGAACCCTTTGTCGGCTTGTCTGCGGGCAATGCCCTTCAGGAGCATCTCATTCGCCAATCAGCCCGTCTGGGGAGGCATCTCAAATTTCGTATTCGGGTGGCGACCCCGGAAGTGGTGTGCCGTTTTGTAGCTGACGGTATTGGCGTGGCCATTATCCCGGAGGCGGTCGTTCGCACCGTTTCTTTCAGAAACAGGCTCCATTCGATCCCGCTGGCAGATGACTGGGCGCTTCGGGATTTACACCTGTGCGCACGTGATTTCGCGAACCTGACACCACAAGCAAGCCTGCTATCGAAATGGCTTTTACCGGACGAGCATTCTCCGGGTGATCTGCAGCGTCGATCTGGCATGTATACCGACTAGGCAATTCAACCGCGTCGTGTGCTTCGCTACGCTCTCCGCAAGAGGAGGTGTGCATGCAACCGAACTTGACGATTGACTCCATCATCGCGCGGCCGGTGGTGACTCCGTTGGCGCGACCAATTCGTACCGCCGTCGGAACTGTTGAGAGCGCGCCGCTAGTCCTGATCGACGTTCGGACCAAGGAAGGTGTCATCGGATCGGCATACATCTTCGCTTATACCGGGGCGGCTTTGGGCGGGTTAACCCGCCTTGTCCGTGATGTTGGCGAGGAGCTCGCAGGACGAGTCGCCGCGCCGCGCGACCTGATGTGCTTTTTCGATCGCCGCTTCCGCCTGCTCGGCTGGCAGGGACTGGTCGCTATGGCGGTTTCCGGAATCGACATGGCGGTCTGGGATGCGCTCGGCAAAGCCGCGGGTATTCCGGTCGCCGCGCTTCTGGGAGCCTCCCCTCGCCAAGTTCAAGCCTATGATAGCTACGGGGTTATCGATCCAAGGCGGGATCTCCAGCTCGTTACCACATCGGTGGAAAGGGGATTTACCGCGATAAAGATCAAACTCGGAGACGGCGATCTCGAAACTGACGTTGAAGCAGTGCGGTTGGTCAGAGAGGCAATCGGCTCCAGCGTGCGGCTGATGGTGGATTATAACCAAGCTCTCGACCGGGTCGAAGCGGTTCGTCGCATCCGGGCCTTGCAATCATATGACCTATATTGGGTTGAGGAACCCGTAAAGGCAGAAGACCACCTCGGACACGCGGCTGTCCGTCGGGCAGTCGCCACGCCGATCCAGACGGGAGAAAACTGGTGGTTCCCGGCGGATATGGCAGCATCAATCGGCAGCGCAGCGTCGGATTTCGCGATGCCAGACCTCATGAAGATCGGGGGTGTGACGGGTTGGATCGATGCTGCGGCAATGGCATCCTCAGCCGGAATGCCGATCTCAAGTCATATCTTCATGGAAGCTAGCGCTCACGTTATGGCTGCGAGCCCCACGGCCCATTACATCGAACATCTCGATCTCGCGTCCGCAGTCCTCTCGGAGCCAATGCATCCCAAGGGCGGCACAATTCAAGCAACCGGAAATGGCCTGGGTTTGTGCTGGGATGAAGACGCTGTCCTACGTTACTCGGCTGTTTAGGGCGCAGTTTCGTGCCAGACAACGTCCATCTCGATCGCACTCTGATTTCTGCGGAAGACTCGCAATAGGCCGTGGTGCAGACTCGCACGCGAGTTTCTCTGAAATGACGCGGGTGGACAAGGGTAGTACTGTGGCAGGTTGTGGACGGGCAACACCTACCGCCCTCTGCCGCGTTGTGCTCGTCTAGCGGATCGGTGGATTGTCAGGATGATCGACCCGGTGCCAAGCCGTGCTATCGAACCAGGCCAAGTCTTTGAAGCCGAACGACCACATTATTCCATCCTGTGCTTCCAGCAGATGAGCATCCTGGAGTTCTGGAATCAACCCGCTGCGATAACGTTCAATGCGCCCGGAAGCGAAGTCATATACGAACAGGCCAGTGTTTGAAGCGAGGTATAGGCTACCGCCAAACAGTTCTACACTGGTGAAATTTTGCTCGTCATTGACTGTAGATAGCTCCTCGAAGCCCTCGCGAGCGTTTCCCATGAGCAGCGTACCGTTTTGACCCGCTAAGTATACCTGCGCGTGAGAAACCACCTTGATGGACGACAAGGGCTCTTCGGTTGGCAACGGGAGCTGAGTCCATGTTCGACCGTTCCAGTGCCAAGCCTCGTCGCCTATGGCGTATATATCCGCATCGCTGCTGCCATGGATATCCACCAAATCCACAGCATCGTTCTCATCGAGCCATCGCGTTAAGGCATCTGCATCATCAGCCGGCGGCCCTGACATCGGTGACTGCCGCATCAAACCGGCAAAATCCATCCACTGGCCAGAGGCAAGATCAAGCCCGTCATATTCGAACCTCCAAACTTGACGCGATTGCCCGCAGACATAAAGATCGTCGCCGATCACCCGAATACGGTTGACGTAGCCCAAACCCGTCGCACCGACGCCGAATACTCCAGCCTGCGAAATCTGGAATGTGTGATCTGGCTTTCCTCTCGCGCCATACAACCTTACCTGCCCCTCACGAGACAGAACACACCTCAGGTCGCGCGATTTCCAGTAAGCGAGTGCAACGGCAGTCCACCCTTCATAGACGCGCGCCCACCAGGGGTTTTGAACACCTGAGTCAGGCTCGTAGCGAGAGACAACACTGGCCTCCACATCCGTTTCGCGCAACGCGTCTGCGCTTTCTATGAAAAATGGCTGCTTTCCCTCTATTAGAGCGGCATAATTAATGGTCTTCTCAACACCGGACTGTCGGCTCACAATCTATCTCCGACTTACCCTAACCTCTTTGGTCGAGTATCACGTATATCGGCCAGTTACTCCGCTTGACGGCTTCCCACTCACGGCAGGTTCTCTCTAGAGCTTAGCACGTCCGTTGCCTACTTTGAACGGTGTATACTCACTAGTGAGTTTGCGCTCTGCGCGGAAAAGCTAAGTTATTTCGTCGTTACAAACTAGGCCCCGGAGTGGTGGTAGAATTGAACCAGACAGTGTTTCTTAAAATTCCTACGACCGTGACGCGCCCTGTCGCGTTAATATGCTTTCGGGTGGCTGTCGCTTTTTTCTCGCTATGCGCTTGGGAATCTACGGCTGAAGCTGGCAGTACCAACTTGGATATCCCTCCGACGGTTGGATACTTCTCATATGATCCTGGCCGAGGCGAAGACCGGATAGCTATTGGCTTCGGCCCCATGTCGGTGGACGGAAGTATTCCGGGTGAATGGTTCATGCTGGGAAAGGCGCCGTCTGGTGCACGGCCCACAACCCTTCGTTGGGCTAATACGAAAACCTGCTCGACGGCAAGCGATCTGACGGCATCACTGCGGAGTTTCCTAATGCCGCAAGCCACACTCCCCTCAGAGGGTGTGGGAGAGCGGCGCCCCGGCGATCCAGTCTATATCCTCGAGACACAGGCCGAATTTGCTGGTGGCGGTAGAGGTGAAATTCGCCTGACCTCAGGTGAGGGCACGCAATTGGCGTCATGGATTAAGAGCGCATTTGCGAGCCTTGAGAATTGCTGGACAGATAAAGAGCCTCTGGACGAGATCGGCGGCCAGTAGGAGCGTAGCTCAGATCGTAGGTGAACCTATCGAGTTTGCACTACTCGCTCCTAGCTTTGCGTCCGTCAAGTTTTGGCAACTCCCAACCTAACATCAGACCTTGGGCAGCTTTCACTCGATGCGGCGAGAGCAGCTTTGGATAGCTTCGAGCTCGGATCGACTGCTGACGGGAGGAACCGCATCGCTGCGTCCCGCACCGTAGGCTTTCCTATCTGATCGGAGAATTGTCCGGGTGATCGATACGGACCCAAGCGTATCCATCAAACCGCGCTATATCCTTCAGACCGAACGACCATAGCACACCGTCTCTCGCTTCGAGGGAATGGGCATCCTGCAACTCAGGGGCCAACCGGGTTCGACACCGCACAATCGTCCTGGTCTTTAAATCATACACATGCAACCCAGCAGGGGAAGCCAGATAGAGCTTCCCTTCAAACCACTCGATGCTGGTGAAGTTTTCTTCGGTGGTGACCGAAGTCGCGGTAGAGAAACCGTCTATTGCATTGCCAACCAGAAGCCCGCCCCGGCCGGCCACGAACACCATGTCGGGCGATACCATCTTAATCGCATTCAACGGCAAGTCATTTGGTAGGCAAATTTGTTGCCAGGACCGACCTTCCCAATGCCATGCCTCGTCACCCACAACATAGATGTCTGCATCGCCGGTGCCGTCCACATCTACAAAGTCGACTGCATTATGTTCATCAAGCCACTGATCTAGCAGCTCTGCATCGATCGGCAATTCTGCAGGCGGGGACTGTCGGATAGCGCCCGCTAAGTCGGTCCATTTGCATGAGGTAAGATGTGGGCCGTTGAAGTCGGAGCGCCAAAGCTGGCGAGATTGACCGCACACGTAGAGTTGTCCTCCGATTGCTCGGATCCGATTGACATACCCTAAACCCTTAGCGGATTTCCCAAACACTCCGGCTTCAGGAATCTGGAATGTAGCGTCAGGCTCTCCACCAGGACCATAGATATTAACTTCTCCCTCTCGCGATAAAACACAACGAAGATCACGTAGTGGATCGTAACACACTGATACGACGGTCCAGTCGTAATCGTTCCATACCCACTCCAGTTGTTGCACCGAACTGTTCACACCTACCTTAATGCGAAACACAAAGGTTAGATCAGCGTCCGCTACGCGTCGATCATCTGATCTGCTGGCCAGCAATATCTCCTCAGAGCATAGGGCGCAGCCAGACCGTATCGTCTTTTCCCTCATTGCGGTCTCGCTTTCTGATGACATTGTTATTCCTCGCTCGTCAGAGGCGGGAAGACCTTATGCGCCTGTTCCTTGTTTTCGTTCGTGCATCACCGCCAGAATGGTTTCCGCGCTTCTTTCTTGGCCTGTTCTTTGCTGATGCCGATATCACGAAGCTGGTCAGCATCGAGCTCCTTGAGCTGACTGCGCTGACCGTGACGATCCGGCCAATTACAAAACACCGCCCGCAGTCCCCTGAACAGAATACTACGCGAAGCGTCTGGTTGATCGATTGATCTCGGACATGGCTGCTTCATAACGTCACGAGCTTCCAGGCAGCAAATATATAAAAAACGCCTAGGAGTCCGTCGATCCAGCGCCGTGCCTTGCCATAGGTGGACACCATCCGAGCCGTGGAAAACAACAGTGCCACCGCTACATAATAGATCAGCGCGAAGAGCATTGCTCCTGCGAGGATGACCGGAGCGACCCAGTTCGGCGCTCCCGGTTTCAGACCCATTGATATCACCGCAATCCAGGCAAACATGCCCTTGGGGTTTGTCATGTGTATCCCATAGCCCCGCACAAAACTGGACCAGGGAGAAGCGGCAACGCCCCAACTATTTGCCGTCAAAAGCTTTGCTGAGCTTGCTGATCGAAGCGCCTTAAACGCTAGAAAGAGCAGATAACCACCGCCGCCGATGCGGACAACAGATAGCGCATTTGAATAAGTCGACAGGATGTAGGAGAGCCCAACAGCAGCGATTAGACCCCATGTGAACGAGCCGCAAACCACGCCTAGTGCCACCATGACACCAGTCTTCCGTCCACTCGACATAGCTGCGCCCATCGTGGACAAAAGCGCCGGACCTGGGCTGAGGGCGCCCAGCACAAACGTGCCATAGGCGACAAAAACGTCCGACCAGTAGTCATGAAAATTTGCCGTCACCGCTGGCCCCCGGCAGGCTGCGTCTTGATCCAACTCAGTACCTCGCCAGCGTTAGCGGACGGAGGGAAAACCGGGTAGAAGACTTTGATAACGCGCGCTTGCTGGCATACCAGTGTGATCCGGCGAAAAACTGGTCGCCCACCCGCTTCGACCGGTAGCAGTGGAATGTTGAGCGCACGCTGAAGTTCAAAGTGTTCATCGCTAAGCAGATCGTACGGCAATTCCAAGCGTGCGATTTCTCCCGCCAGATAATCAGGGGACTGCGTTGCGACCCCGAGCACTGTTGCCTGATGGTGCAGCAAGTCACCATGCAGATCGCGAAAGCCGCAAGCTTGAGGTGAGCACCCGCGCGCACCGGGTATGCTGTCCCACTCTGGCGGTAAACCTGAATCGTCCGCACCTGACATTGGGTACAGATAAAAGATCGTAAGGTTTCTCAGCTCTCCGAGATTGAGGATAGAGCCTCTGCCACTTCGAAGCTCGATTTGAGGTAACAAGGCGCCCACCAGATGTTCACAGGCGCCATCGTCTACCGGGACAGGCCAAGCAGCTTCGTCGTTCTCCCCCACAGGATTCTCCTTGTGCCGATACTCATAACAGCATATCAATGAGCACACTTTTACTCGACTAAAATAGTGTCACGGCACACTTTAGGAGACGAATTTGCTCCTCAAATCCGCTTGGAAAGCTCGACTAGGAGAAGGCGCTTCGCCCTCTGAGAGACTTGCAGCTGCTATGGCGGCCGACATCCTTGACGGAAAAATCGAGACGGGCGGAAGGCTGCCTGCGCACCGTGACTTGGCTTTTCAACTTGGTATCGGTGTTGGGGCCGTCACCCGCGCCTATGCAGTGTTGGAGCGCCGTGGCCTCGTCCGGTCGGTGAAAGGACGCGGAACTTTCGTTGCGGCCGTGCGGGGGCGTGGAGCTTCTGTCATCGATCTTGGGCAGAATACGCCGCCTGCGATGCTGAGCGAGCGCGTGTTGGGACAAACTCTGCGACGGTTGTCCCATCGCATTGATCCATCGATGCTCACAGCCTATCCACCGCCCGCCGGCCACGACGAACACCGGCGACTGATGGCTGCGTGGTTCGCTGACCTGGGCGTTACGGCTGAGGCCGAAAGACTTATTCTGTGCAATGGGGCTCAACAAGCACTGTCGCTGGTCTTCAGGCTCCTCGCGAAAGATACGATGATCGTGACGGAGGCGTTTACCTATCCAGGGGCGATCGCGCTCATGAATGATAACGATTATCGGTCGGTAGGCATATGGCTCGACCGCGATGGCATGCTGCCCGACGAACTAGAGAAAGTGCTGTGCGTCAAGCAGGGACCAAAGCCCAAGGTGGTCTATGTGACGCCAACCATGCATAATCCTACGACTGCAACGATGACGCTTGCGCGCAGAGAAGAAATAGTTGCTGTTTGCCGGCGTTATGATGCGTGGATCGTCGAAGACGACGTCTACGCTTTGTCTGCAGCGAATGATGTTCCCGCTCTCGTCAATCTAGCGCCGGAGCGCACCTTCTACATCAACGGCCTGTCGAAGACCCTGAGTCCGGGGCTTCGCTTAGGCGCTCTGCTGGTCCCGAGACCCTTTATAGTGAAGGCTGAAGCTACAATCCGTGCTTCCGGCTTGTTTGCATCGCCCCTTTCGTGCGCGGTGATGGGCGAATGGCTGGCGAGCGGGATCGCCCACTCGATGCGTGCCAGCGTGCGCGAAGAAGCGAAGCGCCGCCGGTCGCTCGCCTTGTCAATGCTTGGCGATGCAGTTGAAACTCCACTTCACGACGGGTTCCACTTATGGATTCCGATGAGCCGGCCATCTGCGGACCAAATTGCAACCGCTGCAGCAGCCCTTGGGGTCAATGTCACGTCGCCCGATAGCGTTACGGTTGATGCAGGGAATAACGCATCTGGCATTCGTCTTTGTCTGGGAGGCCCTTCGCTCGTAGATTTGAGCACTGGTCTGATCGGTATTGCTGGCTTACTTGGCCGTTTGAGATACTCGACGCCGCACATCCATCCAGTCGCCTGAGGCCTTACTACAGCCAGCGCGGGTCGCTCATGAATTCACGGCGACGACGGTCCCCTGCGCTACGGCGCATAAAGTTTCTACTCCCTGACAAATTACGAAAACGTCGCACTGGCAGACTGATTGCCGCTTACCGGCGTGCAGTGCTCTCGCACGTGCAACGAGTGCAGATCCCTGGGCGGGGCGGAGGTAATTAATCTTGAATTCCGATGTTACCGCGTCGCCGCCAAGCGCGATCCCGCCTGCAAATGTGACAGCGTTGTCTGCCATGTAGCTCAGAACACCGCCGTGTACGAAACCGTGCTGCTGTTTAAGAGTCTCGCCGATGGATAAGTAGATCTCTACGCCATCTGAACCGCATGAATGCAGCTCTGCCCCAATGAACGCTGTAAACGGCTGGTTACTAAATATCTCGCGAGCGTATGCCAAAATATTGTCAGGCTTAGATCCCACGCTCATGTTCGCTCACATTCCCTATCCCGGCAGGCGCCCCTACAGGTAGCCCTTCTTTCGCCAATGGTTGATCGCAAAGGCGTCCTTTGAAATTCTCTCACCAGCAAGCAGTCTCTCGTTTGCTCGCAAAAGGTTCTTTTTCGCCAATCGGAAGATTGCGATCGCGCGCTCAAGTTGAGCGCGGCCTAGCCAAGCCACCTGGACAGGTGCGGTCTCCAAAGTTGGATCTTCGAGGAATCTGACCTCCACAAACTCTGTGCCATCGGCCGCAAGCGCAAGTTCATAAAAGAACTGATGACTGCCGTCTGTCTCAACCGTAACATGCAGCAGCGCGGGCAGCCCATGTTGCGCATCCGGTTGCCGAAATCTGCATAAGGTATCTTCCAACCAGAGGCCGTCGCGGTCACTGCTATCAAAATCATCGTATGGCTCGACAACCGCAAGGGCGAGCAACGCTTTCAGATCAGCAGGGGCTATTGCATCGCTTAGACACCTCCGTGATGCTGCAAAACGCCGTACGGCGGACCATCCTGTCTCGAGTAAGCCACGCACCTCCATTGGCGCATTGGCTTTTAGATGTCGCCAAGAGTTGTTCGGAGAGCAGTGCCGCCACCTAACCCGTAATTGCGGATAGGTCAGTTCCTTACGAATTTCGTTCCATTTCAGCTTTAATCTGTCGAACAGAGGAAGCGACGAATTGCAGGTTTCTACGAGCACCGCGTAACTGTCCTGGCGTTCGAAATATAGCGAGCCTACCGGTGTGCGACTGTTGGCACTGCACCGCACAACGCGGAACAAGTCCGCATCCGTCCGATACTCAACAGTGCCAAGCCATTCATCCGGGCCGCCGGGAAGCAAAAACTTCGGTGACAAAGCCAGGAGAATGTTCGCCTCATTAAGTGCTTGGTCGGCAAACATCGCCGACATTGCGATGTCGTCTTCGTACAAGGGAGCAGGAACGATTACACTTTTCCCTTCAGCAAGTGCGTCGAGCATCTCGTCGCGCGAAAGAGAGCCATCGTACGGATTGATAAATTCTCGCTTTATAAACTGTGCCAAAGCGTCCTGATCGCCGAGGCGCCAGCCGTCCCCGCCTGGTGTCTCGTCCAGAATGCATCGATCGAAGTGGCGGTCTCCCCTAATGCGAACTCGATATGCTTCCGTTGTGATGGCCATGCCCGCAAATGCGCTGCCGTTCACTACAATGTCACCGTGGTTATAATCTCCCCAGAAAAGCTGACCTACCGTGAAATTGCCGTCTATGTAGATTTGTTGTCCTCCGACGATCGCGTTTTGGCAAACAACATTACCGGTCACGATTAGTCCGGAAGCTCCGTCGCTGTGCGGATTGGAAATCGTAGCCGATACTCTCAAATCGCCACGGACGAATATCAGGAAAATCACCTCCCCATTTCCGAGAGGGTTCTCTAGATCAAGGGTCTCCAGTGCGAGGGACTGATCGTAGAACAATACGACCTCATCGTTAAGCTCGCCCTTATTTCCCTTGTTGCGTTCAACTGCCCAGCAGTCCGGAGGGAGCAGATCCTCGATCTCGCGGAAAGGAACTCTGAACGCGTCAAATTCGTGTAGGTAACGACCAGTCTCTGAGTGAAGCGCCATTCAAATGTTCCTCAAACATGAAACCACACTTGCTTCAATTTCACACCGAGAATTTCCTCCAGTTTCTCGATGATCTGCGGGGCAAGAAACGTCTCCGGGCTGGATATCGCCAATGAATATCGAGCAAGGCCAGACGGTGGTTCGTAAATTAGCTCATTCAAATTCGTCGACGCCTGACAACATGGCGTAACTATCCGCAAGTCCTGAAAGCCTTTGGCGTAAGCAGCCTCCATTGCTACTCCCCACCAGGCCCCGGCGTCGGCGCGACAGGATGAGCAATACACGCCCTCCCAATTTCCCCCGGAGTCGACGAGTTGCACGCGCTCAAAGAAGCGGCCTGAAATATTTGGATGACTTCGGGAAAGGAGCTCAACAGCCAACTCGGACTGCCGCCGAGTTGGTTGCCAGTTAGGATCAGAGGCGGCTATCAGCCTCAGCTCTGTATCGCTCATGGTGTAATCCGTTCACTGACGATAGAGTTCGTCTGCTTGGAAACTGGACGCCTTTTCTTCCTCAAGGCTACGACCATGCCTGCTGTCACTAAGCTGGCTCCCACTATTGCGGTCGGGCTAGGTCGTTCCCCGAGAAACAGAAGGCCGCCCGTCAACGTCAGGCAGGGCACTGCCGCAGTGAACGTGGATACCTTTTCTGGACCGAGCAGGGATGTGGCACGAGTGTAGATGAAGATCGATCCAGCACCGATAAGGACACCTTGAAACCCGGCTTGCACGACTAAGTCACGCCAGTCTGCGTGAAGAAGCATTTTGTCGGCGAAGAGAAGGTAGACGGGGAGGAAGGCTACTGCAGAGCAGACTGAAACCACCGCGGCTGCTTGGACAGCTGGTATGCCGAGCTTTTTGGCATAGAGACCATATCCCGACCACGAAAATGATGCTGCGATAAGACAGAAGTCACCAAGAAGGATCTCTGCAGTAGTCGCGGCGCTCCCTTCCCACAGGATTCCGACAACACCTACCGCTATCAGCCCGAGGCCAGCACGGCGGCCTGTTGGCGTCCGATGAGCGCCGAACGCTGCAATTAACAAATACGTCGTAAGTGCAAGGGTGCCGTGGATAAGTACCCCTCCATGGCTGGCTGGAGCGAGTGCGAAGCCGGCGTACGCGAGCAACGCGAAACCCAGGCCTCCAAGCGCCGCTAACAGGAGCATCTCTACGGCATGGAACTTTTTGACCTGCCCAATTCGGAGGAAGGGAAGCAACAACATCGCGCCGATGCCGAAGCGCAGCGCGGCAATGTCGGCGAGATGCAGGGAAGTCGACAATCCCGAGCGCGAAACGAGGACGAAGGCAGCGAACAAAAAGACGACTAGTGAAGCGTAGACGATGCCTTTCAGCTGTGACCGCAAGGACGGTTCAGAACTCTTTTCACACTCGGCCATTTGGCGGTCTCCCTCACGGCTCAAGCATATTTCCGGACGGACGGTTTGATACTCACTAATGAGTATACCTACACGGACGACGGCCTACTCCGAGGTCTGTTCGTTTGGCGTTTTTAGATCTAAGCTCAACCGAAACGCCGTGATCGCAAAGTGTTCGCGAAGATAGAACCGCTGCCCGAGCGTGTTGGTCATCGGAGTGTCTAGTAGGATCTTGCCACATCCCGCAGCAGAGGCCGTGACCTTTAGATATTCGATCATCCGGCTGCCAAATCGTTGACTTCGTGCTTCCGCCTCAACGATCAGGTCGTCAACATAGAGATGGGCGCCGTGGACGAGACTCTCTCTCACGTAAAAGCCCGCCAAAGCAACAACTTGGTCTGAGGTCGTGTAAACAGCGAGCTTGTACCCAGATGCTCGCTGTCGCTTCCAACGGTCGACAAATTCGTCTTCTGAGGCCAAGCGAGGGCGAAGTTGCCGCATAAGATCAAAGCAGCGTCGAACCATTTGCTCATCGGCCGCCAGACTTATATCGCGAGATCCGTCATCTGTTTCGGTCATATTCAGATATTCGGTTCGAATCGAAGGCCGATTGCGATACGGTTCCAGTTATTGATAATGCCGATCGCCGCGGTTAGGAAAATCGCCTCCTCCTCGGTGAAGAGCTCAGTCACCCGGTCCCAGCGCTCGTCATGTACACCGCTCTGCCTCAGGTCCGTCATGGCCTCCGCCCAAGCGAGAGCTGCAGTTTCTCGCCGATTGAAAATGCCAGAATCCGGCCACGCAGCCAGCAGGTCCAACTTCGTCTCTGACACGCCTAGACGTCGCGCCTGAGTAAGATGATGTTGTATGCAAAAAGCGCAGCCATTAATTTGCGATACCCTAATATCGACAAGTTCAATCAACTCAGGCTCGACTGTAGACTCTTTTACCGCTTTCCCGATCAACGACAGCCCGGCGTATACCTTCTCAGCGGATGAGGCGAATGTTTTATAGTCTATTCTACTGGAAAGCTTCGTCATTTCGTCCTCGCGTTAAAGCGGCGTGATTTGCCTTGGTTTTAATTATCATCGTAAAACGGCGAAGGGCCGTTTGGTGGCGCTTTGAATGTGAACATCCATCTCGACTTGATATAATTCACGCAAAATACTTGTGGTAATGACGTGTTCTGGCGATCCCTGATCAACAACCTGACCTGACCGCATTGCGATGATCTCATCGCAAAAGCGTGCCGCCATATTGACGTCATGCAGGATTACGACCGTTCCCATTCCGACATCGCGCGACATCCGTCGGATGAGGGAAAGCAGCTCAGACTGGTACTTAATGTCCAATGCCGACGTCGGCTCATCTAGTAAGAGACATTCCGGCTGCTGCGCGAGAAGCATAGCGAGCCACGCACGCTGTTGCTCCCCGCCGGACAAGCTTGCCGTGAGGCGTTCTGCAAGCGGACGCAGTCCGGTCGTGTCGATCGCAGAGCTAACAATCTGCTGGTCCCCTTTGGTGAAACGTCCGAATGGACCGTGCCAAGGATACCGACCCAAGGCGACAAGTTCCTTCACCAACATTTCTGAAGCGCCAACGGTTTGTTGAGGAAGATACGCAAGTCGTCTTGCAAGGTCGCGTGGTTTCCAATTCTGCAAATCTTGACCTCGGAAAAGAATTCGTCCGGTTCCAAAGGTCTGTTGTCGTGCAAGGATTTTCATAAGGGTGGATTTGCCGGATCCGTTCTGCCCTATAATACCGGTCACATGGCCATGCTTTATAGAAAGTGAGACAGAATTCAGCAGACGAATGCCCGTGCCGGCCGCGTGATAGCTGACGTCGGAGAGCTGAAACAAGGGAGCAGGGAAACTTCCGTCCATCATTCCGCATCCGATGCTATCGAAGTTTCCGGCACGCCATGCTTCCAATAGTTGACCACAGAGAAATCGCTCCGGTTCAAGGAAGGAAGCTGTCGGAGGTAGTTCCGGATCGGGCGCGCCACACCAGCCTCCACTCCGACCCAGATGAAAGGTCGCCGAGTCGCAAGCCAGGAATGACTTTGGATCGTGTCGAGAAGTGCATGTTTCTGCGACTTGATTGTCCAGAGCACATCCAGCTCAGCAGCAGACTGAAAATCCAATTTATCTTCCATGCTATCGATCTGAATGATCGCAACAGCATGGGCGCTGGAAGGGAGTACTTCGACTGCCTGCCCGATGCCGGGAATAGCCGTTTGATCGCCGAGGAAGAGGAACCATGAGTGTTGGCCAAGGATAGCAGGCGAACGCTCCCATATGCCGACCCTATCACCTTTGCACGCCCGTGCGGCCCAACGTGAGGCGATACCCTCGTCGCCGTGCAGGACGAAGTCGACATCGATTTCACCCGCTTCAGGTCGATGGTTCCTGACAGTGTAGGTTCGAGTGGTGCAATTGTGAGCGGTTAGGCGGCCATTTGACGTCAGCTTCGGCCAGACCGGCTCCATATCGACGGGTGGGATCAAGAGCTTGACATGCGGCGCGATCGCACCCGGAGGTAGGCTGAAGTCTCGAAGCTCGGGTCCGCACAGCGTGACGCGCTGCATTGTCGGCGTAATACGCCGGGCCTCCCTGACCTGCGCGATGCGAATCCCGTGGGTCATTTGCTCATCAACCACATAAGATATGGGCCGCCGATGAAGGTTGCGAGCATACCGGCGGGTACCTGGTATGGGAAAAGGACGTTCCGACCAACGAAATCAGCGAGCGTGAAGATGGCAGCGCCAACAACTGCCGCACCCAATATTTGTTGTGCTGGTTTCCTAAGCCCCATCAAGCGAGAAATGTGCGGTGCCATCAGTCCAACAAAGCTCAGCGGACCTACAAGGAGCGTTGATGCAGAGGTTAGCGAGGCTGCAAGTAGTATGATTATCAGCCGGCTTCTTTGAAGGCTAACGCCAAGTTCCCGTGCCACTACATCACCAAGTGGTGCAATGGTAAGCCATCGCTCGAGGAAAAGCGTTGTCGGTATCAACAATCCAGCGATAAGTAGCGCTGCTTTCGCCTCCTCCATTGTCACATAATAAGTGGAGCCTGCCATCCACCCAAGCAGCGTTTGCGTTCGGGGATCTCCGCTGGCAATCGCAAGCGAGCTCGCTGCACCTAACAATGTTCCTAATGCTATACCGGTGAGGATCATACGTTGCGGTGTGTATTCAGTCCGTCTGCCGAGTGAGAGAAGAATGGTGAGAACAAGCGTCGCTCCTGCCATGGCGGGACCGAACCGCCAGAGGATGCCCTCGTTCGCGTCGAACAGAAATAAGGCGACGATAACACCGAGACTTGCACCAGACGAGATACCAAGCACCTCAGGGCTTGCCATGACGTTACCGGTCAGCCGTTGCATGAGCACGCCGGCAACCGCAAGCATGGCTCCTGCGGCAAACGCCGAAGCGATTCTCGGGAAGCGCCATTCGAGAAGCGACTGGGCGTCGGTTCCAATGGCTAAATTCCACCCCGAACCGCTCTGGCCAAGCAGGAGGGATATCATCAAGAGGATCAAGAGTGATCCTGCTATCCAACCCAATGGAGCGCGGGAGCCGACGGTCATAGTCCGAAGTCTCTGTTCCGAGAACTGCCGCGGAACCCCTGCTCGGAGTGTACGGCGGGCCACAAGCCAGAGCAGCAGTGGAGAACCCAGAACTGCCGTGGCGACTCCAGTCGGAATCTCGTGGAACGATGCCCCCGCGATCTGCACAAACTGATCTGTCAGGAACAGGAGAAAAGCCCCGGCTAATGCGCTCGCCAGCAGCCTCGGACGGATTCGCCGGACACCAACCATCCGGGCTACCGATGGAGCTGCAAGGCCGACGAAGCCAAGCACACCCACGGAAGACACGACCGCCGCACTCACGAAAATTGCGAGCCCCACCAGCATCAGCCGTGCCGTTCCTGTCGATACGCCCAGACTGCGGGCCTGCTCGTCTCCCATTCCCAGGATCTCGAGCTGACGCGCAAATACGAGGGCAAGGATCACCGCTCCCACGGTTCTCGGGAGAAGATAGCAGACGGCACTCCAATCGTTCTGGTTCAGGGTTCCCGTAGACCAAATGAAGACATTCGATAGACGCTCATAATAAAAGAAGCTGACGACTGACGAAAACGCTCCACAATAGAGGCTAACGATCAGACCTGCCAAGATAATTGCCACAGGCTCTAGTCGTTGTCGCCACGACAGAGCAAAAACGAGGGCAGTGGCAACCGTGGAGCCGGCGACTGCAACCCATTCCGCGCCATAATCCAATAGGAAAGGCAACCAAAGAGTGGCGACGACGAGCGCAGTGGAAGCACCGGCAGAAACACCCAGAGTGGTTGGCTCAGCTAGCTGATTGCGTAAAACGTGCTGCAACACGCATCCTGCAAGCCCCAGACTGGCGCCTGAGAGAATGGCAACAGAAGCGCGCGGAAGGAGGCTGTAGAAGAATACAAGTTGCCGCACGTCTTCGACGTCCGGCCCTCCAAGGGCTTGCAGCCAAAACCCAAATGGCAATTCAGCCTGAAGGGTGTAGAAAAGCAGGCATAAAGGTGAGGCAGCACAAATGCCCAGCAAGAACCGAATGGAATTCGAGGTGTTGCGCGCGAAGACGGCTGGTTGATCACTCATCTTGCCCCACGTTCAGAAGGGCAGCTACCAGCAAATCCGAGAATCGAGCCGCGGTGGGCAGGCCGCCGTACACGTCGAAGGGCTTGATCGGTGACAGCCGGTTGCGCTTAACGAAGCCGAGATGGTTCCAAATAGGACTTTGTCCAAGACGTTTTAGCGCATGGCCAGCTTCACCCTCATAGTCGATGTAAACCAGCACTGCATCGGTAACCGCTGTGAGTCCTTCGACGCCGATATTTGCCTGGCCGTACAATCCTGTGGCACCGCTCCATGCATTGTTTAAGCCGAGCTGCGCCAGAACATCATCGATGATGCTGTTTTTTCCGAAAACCGTGACGTTGCGGCCGTTATCACTTAGCTGACATACAAAGACGGGCCGGTTGTGTAAGTCGGCGAGACGTTGTCTGTTCATCAGAATGGACCGTTCGACGTGCCGAACGTATTCTCTAGCAACAGCGGATCGTCCCAGTACTGCCGCGAGCCGCTCGAGTTCAGAAGCGGCATGGCTGTATGTGCGACCATCTCCTCGATAAATCCGCATGGTGAATGTGGGTGCGATCCGGCGTAACAGCGGCTCGACGCGGTTCATGTTGAAATGGGTGACGTTCAGATCGGGCGATATCTGTTGCAATAACTCGAGATTCGGCTCCACAGGGACACCGATCTCAATTACCGTCGACGGAAGGGTGATGCCTAACCGCTCGTAGGAACTGATGGCACCAGCGGCGACAGGCGTCACGCCGATAGCTAACAGGCTATGAGCGGCAACCTTGTCTAGGGCGACGACGCGGGGCGGAGGTGCCGCATGAGCTAATCCAAAGAACGGCAATGCAAGCAAACCACCGACGCAACCGCGTCGTGATAAGAAGGCTGGCGAAGCTTTGAAAGCTTCGTTGTCTCGCCCGTCTGCCAACGATCTTACCACCGGTAGTTAAGCGTTGCGAAGACGGTTCTCCCTGGCCCATAGAAGCACGTTCGTTCCGACTGGCATCCGGCGACATGCTTCTCATTAAAGAGGTTCGTCGCGTTTACTGCTAACGTGAGACCGTCAAGCTCGGGCTGCAGCTTTCCGAAATCGTAGCGAATGGCTGCATCGACCAATGTCACCGCCGGTATCTTAGATGATACTGTCCCGTAGAGGGGTAGGTCGAGTTCGTTATTGGAAGTCCCGTAGCGGCTGCCGACGTAACGCACACCCGCACCGACGGACAGGCCGGCGAAGGCCCCTTCTGTCACTCTATAGTCACCCCATAATGATGCTTGGTGCGTAGGGGTGTCGGTAGGCGTCTTGCCAACCTCATCTGAGTAATTGCTTTTGGTGATCCGGGCATCAAGGTAGGTGTAGGAACCGATCAGGTCAAAATCATCGGTAACACCGACCTTTGCCTCGAACTCGACTCCACGCACACGGACTTCTCCCGTTTGTGTGTCAAAACTACCGCAACGCGGGTCGTTCCAGCTTCCGCAATCATGTGCGAGGTCTGCGGTAACGACATTTTGCTGATCGAGCTGGAATGCAGATACCGCAAAGAAACCGTTGAAGCCGACCGGCTCATATTTAATACCGGCCTCGAACTGCGCCCCTTCGGTCGGCTTGAAGGGTGAGCCGTCCCAGCCTGTACCCGATACAGGCTCAAATGAAGTCGCATAGCTGACGTAAGGGGTTACTCCATTATCAAAGAGATAATTGACCCCAACCCGACCGGTAAAGGCCGTGTCATCAGTTGTTGTGACCTCCTGCGAAAGCTTATTGGTTGTTCTGCTATCAGCCCAATCGTGCCGTCCGCTCAACGTGAAGCGCCACTTGTCGAGCGACACTTGATCTTGGAGATACACCCCGGTTAGATTCTGCGACTGCTTTTGACCAAAGGTCCACGACGGCGATGTATTCCAAGAGCCATAGACGGGATTATAGACATCAATTGCTGGCTGTGAAATTGACCACAGGGCGGTGTCCATGTTGACCTTGGCATAATCGAGGCCGAACAGCAGGGTGTGCGCCAAGCCGCCCGTGTCAAACTTCGCCTCAAGCTGATTGTCTACGCCGAACACGCCGGTATCGCGATAGCCTGCGCCGCCAAATCTGCGAAGCGTCCGCAAGTCATTGTCGAGGCCCAAGCCGAAGATGTAACCATTGTTGGTGTAATCTACTTTGCTATACTTTAGGTTTTGGCGAAACGTGAATGTCTCATCGAATCGATGCTCGAAATTATATCCAACGGAATAGAAATCACGTTCAAAGCCGTCAAAGCCGGGTTCGCCGACAAATCGATTGCGCGGGATAGCCCCGTTGGGATTGGAATACAAAGTACCGAGCGCAGGCAGGTACTGAGGAACAGTTCCGCCTTTGTCGTGGGAATATTGCCCAAGAATAGTCAGCGTTGTATCGTCGTCCGGCTTCCAGGTGAACGCCGGCGCGATGAACAACCTGTCATCTCCGACGTGGTCGACCTGAGTGTCGCTCAGACGCCCTAGTCCCGTTAAGCGATATAGGAATTCTCCATCCTCATCGATTGGCCCGCTGAAGTCGAAGGCGGTTTGCGCTCTTCCGTAGCTACCCGTCTGGATCTGTACCTCTCGTAGAGGTTCACTGGTTGGTCGCTTGCTGACCAAATTGACGATGCCGCCTGGAGGGTTCTGTCCGAACAGTACCGAGGAAGGACCTCGGAGGACCTCGACACGCTCGAGGCCATACGCTTCAGATCTCGCATCCGTGTAAATGCCTGCGAAAGGTCCACGCAGGCCATCCTGGAAGACTTCTGAACGAAAGCCACGCGACATGATGTAATCCCGGCGCGTGTCCGGACCCTGTTGGTCTGCCGTCACGCCGGGAGTGTATCTTACGGCGCCCTGTACTGTCTGGACGCCCTGCTGTTCCAGCTGCGCGCGCGAAATAACAGAAATTGATTGAGGTGTTTCGAGGATAGGAGTGTCTGTCTTTGTCCCCGTCGCACTTTGTCGCGCAATTAGGCCATCGGCAGGTCCCCACGCGCTCTCGCCCTGTCCTTGGATCACAATTTGCTCTAGAACGGTCGAGCCATCTGGAAGAATGGTGCCTGCAGACGAAGCGGGCTGAGAAATTAGAACCGTGTGCGGGCCGGTGAATCGATAGGTCAGACCCGTCCCTCGAAGGATTTGATCTAAGGCATGCTCGCGTGAAATAGCTCCGCTTGCCCCGGACGTTGTTTTTCCCGACGCGATCGATGCTTCATAGGAAAGCTGTGTGCCGGACTGGCTGCCGAAAAGCGCAAGCGTCTGATTCAGAGGCCCCGCCGGGATGTTGAAGCTCGCTTGCGCATTGGACTGCGCGAAGGCGCGAGAACTTAGCGCGATGGGAGATGTTGCTATGGCTGCCGCTGCCACAGCGGTCGCAATGCCAGCCCTCAAGCCAGCCGCCAGACGTTTATTCGTTCCACATTCACGAGCCATTGCCAAACCACCCCTTAAATAGTTCGGAGGGCTGGCTTGCCGTAAAGCCGGGCAGTCTAGCCCTCTAATTAGCTTTACGAACGGAAACCGAAAATTTTCTCTTTTTTGTCAAGTTTCCTAGACTGGGGAGATGATTGTCATGAATGGACCTACTTCGCGCACCCGTGCACCGAAAGGCCGTACGACTGCCTGCAGCGCGCTCAGCGGATCTTGAAGATCGAAAACGCCGCTCACGACGCGGGACCGCAAGAATGGATCTGCAACCACAACCGTCCCATGTTGCCACCGGGAAATCTTAGCGACCAGAGCGCCAACAGTCTCTTTTTCGGCAACCAGCATGCCCGTACGCCACGCCCCGATCTGGAATTTCTCGCGTGATCCATGGCTTGTGGCACTTGTGGAGGCATCGTAGCTCAACCATTCCCCTGCCGCGATGCGCATTCCTGCGCGGGTGGCATCTCCCGGTGCTCGTGCCTCGACAATTCCGCGGTCAACCGAGACAGAAATGAAACCGGCGTCATTGGAGATATCAAAAGCCGTGCCGAGCGCCGTCGCCACGAAGGAGTCAGTATTAACAGAAAAAGCTCGCCCAGCATCGTGCGCAATTTCGAAAAATGCCATGCCGGCGAGCAGATCAATCTCCCGTTGCGCCGCGGTAAACCGGACTGCGACGGCGGTGTCCGGGCCGAGCGTTATCACACTTCCGTCAGGAAGTTCAAAATTGCGGATTTCCGCGATCGCTGTCATGACGTCTGAGCGGGCGCGCAACAGCGCCTTTGGAATGCTCCAGGAAGCTGTCGCGATTGCTCCAACACCAACTAGGCCACCAAGAACCAGGTTTCGGCGAGACAACACCGGGGATGCGTTCGCTAAGGCGCGTTCTTCAGAAATTATCTTTCCGGTCATGCCGTGGATCGCGGCAACGCGAGCCCATGCTGCTCGATGCTCGGGACTTCGAGAGACCCAGGCTCTAACCATCTCCAGCGAAACCTGGTTGTTCGGGTCGTTCTGCAAACGAATGGCTAAATCCGCAGCCTCGCGAAACAATCTGCGATCTTGAGGCGCTTCGTTCATGTAGCCCTTCTTTAAGTCAGTGGAACCAGCCGGCTCTTCATTTCTGTCCATATACCTATTACGGTTGAGGAGGGTCTATTTTCACTCTGAACTTTGGTTCAACTAAAACCCTTCGATACGGGCGTCGATGTGTTCGTAAGCGTCGCGGATAAGAGCCCAGGTGCGTGAGACTGAGAGGCCGAGTTGTGCAGCCACCTCTGCGATCGTCATCTCATCCATGCGATGGAGCTCAAATGCCTTACGTGTCCGTTCAGGTAGCTCAGCCAGCGCCGCAAGTGTCAGTTCTAGCCTCTGCCGGTCATATGTAGTAGTCTCGGGCAACGGAGCTGGATCCACTAAAGCTGCAAAATCGGGGGCAGGCAGATCGATCCACTTTACAAGCCGTTCACGCCTCTCGTGATCGATGCGAAGGTTCCTCGCGACTTGGAACAAGTATGCGGCTGGGTTGTTTTTTGAAGCGGTAGCTGCCGGCGGCTTCGATAAGACGCGAACGAAGGTGTCTTGTGTGATGTCGTCAGCAGTCTCGGCGTTCAGGCCCCCGCGCCGCAGTGACCGCGTGATGTCCTTAGCGTGATGCCGGAACAGCTTTTGTATGTCCCAGGTCAATTCCCACAACCTCTCTTGCCGCAGCCCACCAAACCTCTTTGCCCGGCTAGCTTTGACCACCACTCCTGGCGCTTCCCAGATAAAATACTTAGGTGAAGTGCTTTTTACCCTGCAAGCACAATGATTTAGAGCAGTTCCAAACGACGGGCTTGTAAGGTAGGTGGATAGCCTTAATCTTGATTTTCCCGGTCGAGTAATCGCGCAATTACAAGCGCTTGAGCTAGTCAGCGTTTTTTTCCGGGGAGTGTCGTTGGGGAAGAGGGCGCCATTTTCTAGATGGAGCGTTGCAAAATAACAACAGGAAATGGTTGCGTAGCTTTGCGCACACAGCCGTTATGATTAACTCCAATCTCACGGATTAGAGCCGGACTATGTCAGTGACGTTCAACTGGCGAGAGATATCATGATAAACGGAGAGCTCTACAATATCTGAGTTTGCGACCTCCGGTTTGCCTCCCAACGACAGCGCATGGGCGAAACCATACATCTGGCTTTTGTCGAGTTTTCCGAACTTACTACATGCTCGCTCAAATAAAGGGCGATCCACGCCATCATAATAGTCGACATCCTCTCGTTTCAAGAATGCCCAGAAGAACTGCATTTTTTTTATTTTCTTCTTCATCGTCAAGATTGTTAGCGTCGTTTCGTAAGTGATGAAAGATTGCACCCGTCAAGGGATCAATTGAGAGGATCCTGCCTTTCCGCCTTTCCCATACAAAGAGTTCTCCGAAAGCACTCCTCGCAATCACACTTAAACCCGTCCTTGCTTCGAACTCGGTACCCGCTATCCAGCGATCAAGAATCGGCTGATACTCTTTCGGATTGACCATCCATAAAAGTCCTTTCGCGAACCCGCTCGCGCCGGTCTTCGCCCAATATCGGAACAATTGATCTGGCAGTCGATCTCGGTAATTGCTGATTACCGTATCGGGGATCGGCATTGAAGAGAACGGATCGCCGAATTTCTTTACGAAATAAGCAAAATTCTCGTCAATCTCATTGGTCATGGCTCCGTTTCCTATTTGATTGCAGTGTCTTCCTACGCCGGCTCATTTTCCGGCCCGATCGTGGGCGAAGTAGATTTCAGTGATACGGAATTTCCCGCTGATACGCTTGCACTGGACGATCACGTCGATCGAGATTTTAAGCAGATTGCGAATATCGTCGCGGTCGAGGTCCTGTCCTCCCTCGGATTCTTTGACCAGGAGTGTCAACTGCTCGAACGCCAGGCTTGGCGAATCCGCATGGACGGTGGTGATCGAGCCGGGGTGCCCGGAGTTGATATTTCGGATGTAGTAGAATGCGGTGCCGTCACGCAGCTCCTGCAGCAGGACCCGATCCGGGCGCATGCGCAGGCACGATTCTAGCAAATCCTTCGCGCCGAGCTTTGCCAGCCCCTGCCCGCCCTTGGAATAGAACAGCCGGACATGGTTGGGGTGCGGAATCGCCAACTCCGGTGTATCTTCAATGCTGATGAGCCGTTCGTCGACTGGAATGTGCTGGATCAGCGCTTTAGAGATCGTGGTCTTGCCGGATCCCGTGGCACCGGAGATGATGATGTTCTTGCGAGCAAGAACTGCGCCTTCGAGGAACGCGCGATATTGTCCGCTGCGGTAGGTCGCAAGCAACGGATCTTCATGAGAGGTCTGATCGGTGCTCGCAACGACATTCTCGAACAAGCCGCCCTCCTCCAGATCAGCTGTGGACAGCGCAACGGATGAGGGCTTGCGGATTGTGATGGAAACGGTGTCTCGGGTTGTCGCCGGCGGGATTACGATCTGGATTCGCTCGTCATCCGGGAGGGTGGCAGAGAGAAGCGGCCGGGTCTCATCAATGCCCTGGTTTGAGAAGCTGGCGACCGCCCTCGCCAGTCGCATTTGCTTGTCGAATGAAAAATCTGGCAAATCGTGGCGCTGCCACCCTCTCGTTCCTTCCGTCAGCACCTCACCCGGTCGGTTTATAACGACCTCATAGAGACTCGTATCCTTCAAAAAGCTGTCGAGCGGCAGAAGCAATTGGCGGACGACGCCGGCATCTGAGTTTTCCGCCATCGCCTGCCTACTTCGTCACGAGATCGGACTTCGGATAGAAGTCGCCCATCACGGCGCGGTCGTAGATGGTGGTGCGCGGCTCGGTGACCCGCAGTCCGTAGATGCTGGAGAAATCGAGATCGCGTGCCACGAAGATCGAGACGAGCGAACCCTGATGCTTCACCAGCGTCGGGGGGATGTTGATCGATTGCTCGACCGCGATCGCGGCGGCATCCTTGCCCGCGCTTGTCGTGCCCTGCGCCTGCACGTCGCTGCGCTGCAACTCCTGACCAGCGTAAGCCGCGACGTCGCCGACCACCGAAAGAAGCAACGCGCTCCCGAACCGCTCCCACCAGTGAGTATCGACGTAACCATCGAAGCCAGCACGGCCTACCGCGTCGGTTGCTGGAGACGCTAGCGTGATGATAACGCCAGTCGGGGTCTTCGCGCGATTCCACAGGACGAATAGACGGCTCTGGCCGCGGCGCAGCCCCCCACGATATTCGCCGACCACCTGGGTGCCTTTTTCCATCAGTACAACGCGGCCATTGTCGGAAAGCACGTCTCGCGTGATCACGCAGCTGGTGAAGCCCGGTTGATCCGACGACAGTGCCGTTTCAAGCGCACACGGGATCGAGGTGCCCATGGCAACGATGAAATTGCGATTGCCGAGATGTCCTGCTTTCGATCCCTGCAGGACCGTCGGCTTTACCATGCGGTTAAAGCGCTGATCCTCGTTCTCGCCCTGACCCCCTGCCCCAAGCAGGCCATCGACCGGAAGAAAATTGGGGTCGGCGTTGGTTTCGGAAGTGCCGGGTGTCCTGGCGTTATTCCCCGTCTGCCCTCCACCAAACGCCATCACCGGCGCGCGTCGGGCGGCCTCCAGCAGTTCATTCACGGCAGGTTTCTCAGCCGTCTCGGTTGCCGGTGTCGGCAGCTTGATTTCGGGCACCGGGAGGACGACGGGTTCCGGCTCGACCCGGGCCGGTTCAAATTGCGTGGTCTGGCGGATCACCCCCGATCCCGGTTGTTCCACATCCTCCTTCGACCCCTGCCGCATTGACCACATGGCGAAACCCATGAAGGCAACGACCGCCAGGACAACGGCCCCGCGCTTGAGCAAAGGATTATTGTCGACCTTGCGTGCTGTGGTGGTTTGCGCTCGCTCGCCGGGGATCGTCGTTTCTGGCGTATCGGTCATGTCGGCTCCCCTCACTGTCCCGCGGCCGGAACTTTGACCACGCGTTCGACCGAGGGCGATGTGGTATTGGTTCCTGGATTGACGCCGACAGGCGAATAGGCCTCGTTGAAGATGCAGAGCGTGTCAGATCCGCGCCGCAAAATGAACTTCCTACTGATTGCGTGAACGAGAACGAGATCGCCCTGAACGGTCTTTGGCACGAGGCTTTCCGTCCCGTCGGAATTCTCGATATAGATCGCCGGCATTTCCTGATTGCCGCTAAAGGCAAAGGTCGTGACCTTGCCGTTGTCGTAAACTGCCTGCGGTTCGATTGCGGCGGAGCCTTGCGCCGAATAGCGCCAGTTGCGCGGGCCGTATTGTTCATGGATGCCGAGGACCTGATCGGCATAGCCGGCTTCGGCCGCACGCTTCTTGGTTTCGTCTTCGAGGCGACGCCGCTCGGCCTCATCGGCGGGATACCGGTACTTCACATAAAAATACGTGTTCTGCCCGGCATCGACCGACCCGTCACGCACCACCAATTCCATCTGATAGCTGCGCTTGGAGCCGTCCCGCCGTGTCGTCACGACGGATATGTTGGTAGCCGGCTGGTTCTCGCGGGGCTTGAGGAACAGGATGTGGCCGGCTGGCGCGACTTCCCAGGCAACTGTATTGCCGAGCGCCACATGGGCGATTTCCTCGTCGGGCGCGAATTCCACCTGGACCGAGGAGCGGATTGTGCCGACGATCCGCGTGATATTGTAGGGCTGGTAACTGACAAATCGTACGCGATTGTCCTGCTGCGCGCTTGCCGGAATCTCCAGCGCCTGAACAGGGAACGTGGCCAGCGCCGCAACGACGGCCGCGGCAAGGAAAGATCGTTTTATCAATTGAAGGCCTCCGGATCGGCCCGGTACTCGCTCACCACGAACCCAAGGGGGTTCACCAACCGGTCGCTTGAGGATATTGGGGCATTGGCATAGGAATAGGTGATCGTTGCCACCCAGTGGGTTGTGCGGACATCTTCGCCGCGCGTGATTGTCCGCGTGTAGCGGACTGAAACGACATTGCTGTTGATGAGCGAGATCGACTTGATCCCGATGCGGGAGGTCGCGGATCGACCATAGACGTTTTGCGGCGATTCCGGATTTCCACCGCGATAAGCGGCAGCAAAGCGTTGCTGCTCAGCCGCGTTCGACATCAGCGACGCGGTGCGGAAATTTTCCTCCGCCTCCGACCAGACATAACCTTCGCGCGCCCGGACGTAGCGAGCGGCAAAGTATTTGGTGACTTCCTCGTCATAGCTGCCGGCCGTCGACGCCATGGCCGACACCACGTCGACGATCCCGGTCGAATTATCGACCCGGATGACGAAAGGCTCGACCGTCTTCAGCGGCGTCAGTGCGACCACGGCGGCGACCGAGACGCAGGCCAGAACGCTGGCCACGATAGCCACGAACCAGGCGATGCGTTTCGAACGCTCGGCCGAAACCATCCGGTCCTGATCGAAACGACGCGCCTTATCGAAATACTCCTTGAGACTGTCGGTGGTCACCATGCCCCCTACCCTGCCCGGCAGGCGGCGTGAGAGCCGGCTTCGTCAAAGCCGGCGAAGGCCGCAGTCTTGACGGCTGCTCCAGCCGACTGATCCACGTATGCCAGTGCTGCCCCCTTCTCGACTGCGATAGAAGATTGTTGACCCCCCTGGGGTTTGCCGGCGTCCCACTCCCACATCGAACGATTAAGCGGCCGCTTCGCATAGCCGTCGCATTTGGGCAGTGGGTAACTGAGCGACGCGCAGCCGGAGACGGCCGCCAGAAGGCCCATGAGTGTAATGGTTCGTAGTATTTTCAATCTCTAACTCTCCTGGTGGCCATGGCATCAGGCCTTCTTCCCCGTAAGCTTGCCCCAACCCCAGCCGATCGTGCGCACCACAGTGTTGTTGTGCCCGTCGCGCGCTGCCGTGTAGCCATAGGTGAGCGATGCCCCTCCGTTCGCGAGCGCCGACGCAATGCCAGGCAGCTGATAAAAGACGTAGAGTGACGCGAGGCCGATGGCGCCGACGGCGATCGGCCGCATCAGGACGTCGCTGTAAGCCTCGACGGTGGTAAACATCGTCGCGAAGCTGGTGACCAGCAGTGAACCGACCGCGACGACCAGAACCTGCAGGATGACAAAATTGACGAGCTGCCCAATCCATGCCTCGGTGAAGCGCCGCGTGGACTGGAACATGGCGAGCGCGATGAAAATCGGGCCGATCGCGAGCACGATGGCAAGCGCGACGCGTGCATAGAGCGACACGACGTATCCGATCGAGGAGACGATGAACGTCACCACGATCACCACGAGACCCGCAAAGCCTGTCAGCGGATCGACCGGCCAGGACGCCTGAGCCCAGATATCGTTGGCGGACTTCTGACCCTTGTCGAGCAGGCTGTCGAACGTCGAGGCGCTTGGGGCTCCACCGGTGTTCAGGGCCTCCGAAACTTCCCTGGGCAGAATCTCGAAAAAGACGTTGGTCACATAGGTTTGGTATTCACCGGCATTCCTGACCAGCATCAGGATGATGGCGAGCTTCATCGCCCGAAAGGCAAATTCCATGATCGGTTCCTGCACCGACCCGCGCAGAATCAAGAATCCATAGAGGATCACGTAGAGCGTCAGCGCCGCCGTCAACGGACCGGTCACCCACGCGCTGATACCGCTCGTGCCGGAACTGATGAAGTTCTGCAGCGGCGTCGTGAACTGGCGATCGAGAAAATCGAAGACGGTGTACATAGCGCTATCCCCCCAGCGCCCTGTTCATGCGCTCGAGCCGGGCTTTGCCTTCCGCTTCTTCGGCATTTCGGCAATTGGGTGTCTGCCCCAGTTCGCCGGGGTTCTCGCGGCATTTTCCAATATGATCGGCGCGCAAGCTCTCGTTGGCGAGAAACTCGCTGACGGTGATGACCGTCGCCGGCGGCGGTTCCGAACACGCCGCCAGCAATGCCGTCATGACGAGAACCGCGACACGCTTCATTTCGACAACGCCGTATTCATCGTGTCGATGCGCTTGCGCCAGTCTTCCGCCTTGCGTTGATCCTCCACCTGGGCCTGTGCCTGCTGGACCATCTGTAAGCCCTGCATGCGCAGGAGATCGGTTTGCAGAAACGCACTTTCGGCCTGAATGCGCGCCTGGAGATCGGCTACATCCTTTGCGTCGCTGGCCGAGGATATCTGCTGGCGCAACTGGTCGATCCCGTCGATACGCTTGGTCGCAGCATCGTAGATCTGCTGGCCAAGGCTCATCTGACCGGCATTGCGGTTCTGGATGCGCGACAGCTCCTGGGCGTAGAAATCGTTGGCTGTGGACTTGTAGGTGGAGTTGCCTTCGAGGAATTTCGACGCAGAATCGCCGAACGTTCCCGAGCCTTTGCCGCTAAGCAGACTTTCGATGGCGCCGAAGTCTTGCGGCAGCGCTTTTCGAATCTCCGGCTGGTTGAGAAGCGAGGCGACGTCAGCCATTTTCGTGAGCTTGTTCAGCGATTGATGGAGCTGCTCGGCCTGAGCGATCTGCTTGTTGAGCGCGTCGAACTGCTCCTTCATAGCTTCAAGCTGGCTCGCCCATCGGAGGATCGCGGTCTTGTCGATCACAGGAATCCCCTGCGCGCCGACGCCGCCGGCCGACAGGGCAAGGATGGCGACGGCGGCCATCATCGAATTGCGCATACGCATCAGCCTGCACTCCTTTGCTGCTGGAAGAGAGGAAGCCAGGCTTCCGGATCGTCGCCCGTCTCCGCCCGGATCGTGTCGGCGAGTTCGACATTGGACGTGCGGCCCGACAAGACGGCAAGTTCGTCGTCGAAGCCGCCGAGGTTGAGTTCGGCGACGACGCTGTTGTGGCCTTGTTTGACGATGAAGCGGCGGCTCTCGTTGGAGAGTTCGCGCGCAATCAGCTCATATTCCCGTTCGGTCAGCTTGAAGCCGTCGACATAGTCGGCCCTGCTGCCGCGGGAGTTCGGCATGAACACCTGGGTCGGGCACTGCTCGATGATGGTGTGCGCGATCGGCGAGTTGATCGCATCCCGCGGGCTTTGCGTCGCAAACAGCATGAGGCCGTTTTGCTTGCGGATGGTCTTGAGCTTGTTCTGGGCCAGGTCGCGAAAGCCCTCGTCGGCAAGCGCCTTCCAGAACTCGTCGATGACGATGATGATGCGGCGGCCGTCGATCAGCTGCTCGACACGATGGAAGAGGTAGGCCATGAGCGGCGTGCGGATCTCCTCATTGTCGAGGAAGTCCGTCATGTCGTAGCCGACGAACTTGCCTCCGACGCCAAACTCGCCGAGACCAATATCCTCGATGACGTTGTCGAACACCCAACCGAGCGGCCCTCCCCTCTCCCAGCGGCGCAGCCGCGAGGCGATACCTTCAGGATCGGTGTTGTTGAGGAAGGTGCGCAGCGCGCCGATCGTACGCCGCTCAACCGGCAAATCGGCGAGCCCGTCGATGGCATTGGCAATATCGCGAGTTTCCGAGACGGAGAGTTCGCGCGTTTTCGAGGTGACGAGCTTGCTCACCCATTGCGCCAGGAACACCTTGTTCTCCGCCGTCAGTTCCATGCCCTTCAGCGGAGCGCAACCGGTGGGCCGCCCATTCTTGAGCGGCAGATAGGTTCCGCCGGCGGCGCGTACGAAGAGGTCGGCGCCCCGATCCTTGTCGAAGAAGACGATATGGGCGTCGAACTTTTCGCCCTGCGACAGGATGAAGTTGAGCAGCACCGTTTTGCCCGAGCCGGACGGCCCGCCAATGAAGGTGTTGCCGAGATCGCCATAGTGCAGGTTGAAGTAGAGCGGCGATCCAGACGCCGTTTTCAACATGGCAACTGCCGGCCCCCATTCGTTGCCGTCGCGTTGTCCGACCGGATAGGAATGAAAAGGCGAAAAGGCCGCGAAATTCTTCGAGGTGATCGCGCCCGACCTCACACGGTAGCGGAAGTTGCCGGGAAGCTGCGCCCACCATGCCGCTTCCAGCCCGAGGTCCTCGCGGGCGACGACGGCGCCGCCATTGGTCAGGTGGGTCCGGCTCTTGGCCAGATTGTCCGTCAGTTCCTTCACCGAGTCGGCGAAGACGGTGAGGGTCAGATGATGATCACCCAGCACGAAGCGGTTGGATTCCAGATCGTCCAGAGCATCGTCGAGCTCCTCGAGCTGCGACCCAGCCTTGTCGCCGGCGCTGACCATCTGGTTCTGTTTGCGGCCCATCACGGTCTTCGCATCGGATTTCGACAGGAACGAGAAGCTCTGGGTCAGGATCAATTCATAGGGGACGGTCAGCAATCCATCGAACATTCCAGGCCGTGTGCGAGCCGGATATTCCTTGAAGCCGAACATGCCGGCATAGCGGCTCGAACCTTCGTGGCGGATCTCGACCGTCTCGCGGCCGACGATAGCCCGGTCGGAATAGATCGCGGATGAAACACGGCCCTGGGTCAGTGGTACCGGCTCACGCCGGCCGCCCACCAGTTGGTGCAGCATTTCGCTCGGCTCGGAGAAGATCAGGCCCTCGCGCTCCTGCAGGGTGAGCACGCGCGGACCGAACCGCTTCAGGCCGGCTGTAACGTCGACGATGACGTCGTCGAGATGCTTGAGGGCATCCTCGTCAAGTTCGATCCCACGCCGCCGGGCCTTCCGCAGTTTTGAGAGAAAGGCCGCCACGCGCTCGGCAGGATCCCTGCCCGGGCGCCAGATGAGGCTGAGATAGAGATCGTTGCGGAACAGGTCCTCGCCGATCATCCGCTTGCGGTATTTGTCGTTCAGCGTTCGTGAGAATGCATTGGAGAATTCGCCATCGGGATACTCGTTGTCGCGGCGTCGGACGATATGCGTCCACAGCGCCAGCCGCTCATCGGCGATGTTACGATAAAGCGTGTTCAGATCACGGTGGAGCGCGTTGAGGTCGAGCGTGTCAGCCGTCTCGAAGGACACGCCTTCGAGCGCGATCACCACCATCAAGGCACGGGAATCGAGCGCGATTGCCCGTTCGTCGACGTGTCGCACGTAGGGGATGAAGGTCTCTGGTTCGAGCTCGCGGCTCCTGACGACTGCGGCACTAGGCAAAGCCAAGGTCCCTTTCGTCATAACGCCGGACGAGCTTCATCGGCGTAATGGTAGCTCCGCCCCAGAATCCAGTGTTGCGCGCCCTCCCCCGCGTCTCGATCCATCCGAGCAGCACCCGGAACATGTTGTGGTCGTGCTTGACGATCGCCTTGAAGATGGCATGGAAGACCAGGCCGACGAGCGCGTAAGCCACCGATCCCGCGACGATGAAGAGGATTGTCGTGAAGATCATGTTGATCCCCATCGCCTCCATCGTCACCCCGCCGATCATCGCCGGCCTGGTGCAGGCGAGAAACAGCGTGTCTTCTTCGAGCGTGGTCTTCTCGCTCATGAGCCGCCGCCGGAGATCGTGTTGACGATTTCTGTCGCGCCAAAGATGATGCCGATGCCGAGCACGACAAAGGCCGCCTTCCGCAGGTCGAGATAGCCAAACATCCATGCAATGCCGACGATGATCACGGCGATGATGGCCAGCAGCCGAGCAACATTGCCGGTCAACATGTTGACGATGTTCTGCAGCACGCTTTCGATCCCGCCCGACTGGGCGAAGCTTGGCTCGATCAGGGCCAGAGAAAATACCGCCGCCATCGCCGCGGTCGCCGCGAACGGCCTTATGCGAGCCGATAGATTCATGCGCTCATCACTCCTTTTGCTCGTTGGAAAAGACGAGGACGGAGGATCGCCGCCCTGTATTGTAGACGTCCCATCGCGGCACCGAGGCCTGCGACCGCTGGTCCTTTGAGGCCGGAGCGCTATCGATTGTGGCGGCAGACGACTCCCCTGCCCTTTCGCGCGCCGGCAGCGCCTGCGCCTGGGTCTCGACGATCTCGATTCTTCCGAGCTGGTCGGACAGTCGCGCGCGCTCGGCGAGCACCTTTTTGTCGTAGCCCACCATTTCGCCAACGGAGGCGTCACCATTGCCGTAGTAGCTTCGCAGCATGACGGCTTCCGCTTGTGTCGTCGTCGCACCGCCTTTGAGGGCAACCTGGTAGTAACCCTCGAGCAGCGCCGCGCTCGCCTTGATGTTCAGGCAGAAGTCGAATGTGTCGCCGACCGAAATCCCCAGTCGCCCCAGATTGCCTGAATTGATCCCGCCAAGCCCCAGGTCGATATCGTGGCCCTCTGCGATCAGGGTCGTCGCGGTCTCGATCGCTTCGGCTCTGGTTTTGGGCTGCTCGGCCAGCGGACGATCCGTGTTGATGCGGATGGCGAACGGCTGGAATCCGCTCTCGACGCTGATGACAGCGGCGATCGTCTCCGTGGCAACTTGCGGCGCGCAGTTTTGGGCAAGGTCGAGAAACGCCACTGGCATAGGCTAGAACCACACGCGCTGGCGGCCCGCGCCGTCGATGGTTACGTCGACATATCTCGGCTGTTCACGCACATGAGGCCGTTGCGTGACCAGTGCCTTGCAGACCTGCTTGCCGTCTTCGAAATGCCAGCGCCCTGTAGCAGCTCCATTGTCGCGATAGCCGCACATCGCGCTGTCAACGACTTTGGGCTCGTTGGAAACGCAGCCAACTTCGTTCCGGCGATCTCCCGACCTGGTGACCAGTCGGAACCCGGCATCGCAATAGTAAGGTTCGTAGCGGGGCTTCGTCGTGGAGAAGCCGACGCCGCTGCAGATCGGGAAGGATCGGCCCTTCGCCAGATGCGACCACAGCCGCTCGATTGGCGGCCGGCATTCGGCGTATTGCGTTGCGCCACCGGGATTCGAAAGGCATAGGAGAACCTGGCAGCCCCAGTCATCCGCCCGCGCAATGGAGGACGAAAAGGTGTACAATGGAACGCAGAGTAAGAAGGCAGAAAGTGCCCGAATGACCGCATTTTTCATGCCTATACCCCCGCTTGTCTCTCCATTGGCCAGCCATCCGTGAGGCGTAACCACCTTGTCATACTGCACGATAACGAATAGATAAGAAGATGCCAAGCCCATTAAACCAACGCTGGCACAACACGGTTTTTGCGACCCTGGCTACGCACGAGATCATGTCGAAACCCTTGCCTGATGAGACGCCCAACTCGCGTCTACGCCAGCTCGGCATGATGAATCTCCTCTACACCCTGCAAAAGGCGGACACGGCGCTGACGATTACAAACGTCACCGAAGTGACTGGAATGACAAGAAAAGCTGCGCAGGAAGCGATCGATCCGCTGGTCGTGCGGGGGCTTTTGAAGGAGTCGTGGGGCCGTACGTCGATCGGCCGCGGCAAGGCCCGCCAGTATGAGATTGCTCCGGAGATTTTTGAAAAGCTTCAGGGCGTCTACGGCGCTTGATCGGCGCGGCGGGACCGTCCGCCGTCCGAAAAGTCTTCCATTACATGTTAAAAACGCACAGTATTGCTTGCGCTTAATGGCGCAAGCATACTTCACGATGCGACTCACCTGCTCTCACGGGCAGACTGATTCGTTTCGCGTAGACAAACCGTGTGATGGAGAAGCTATACGGCAAAAAAGGAACGGCCCCGGAAGTTGGCGCTTCCAAGGCCGGTTCACTGAAGATCGGAATTTTTTGATGGCGCTCTTTGGCGAGAACCGCAACCTGTACAGGGTCGGATAGTCGCAAAAGCCCAAATTGGTGTCAAGGCAAAACGCCACTTCGGCGAACGAACCTGCTTGCCGTTTCGGGAGGAACCGGAATGAGCACTACTGAAGAATTTGCATCGGCCGATCGGTTGAAACCAGTGGCCGGTGTTCGACGGGTCACGCCCGCCGGCCTGGCCGCGCAGCGAGCAGCCCGTGAGTATGCTGGCGATCGGACGCTCGTCGTGAAGCGCATCGAGGCATTGCAGGTGGCCAAGCGCGCGGCGGCGGCATTGGGGCTGAAAGCTGCGAAGATCGCCATGATAGACAAGCTGTTTGGCTACTCGCCGGCAGCCGACTGGAACAGCAAGGATGCCAACCCTATCGTCTGGCCCTCAAACCAGGTGCTCGCTCAGCAACTCGGCCTTTCCGTTTCGACGGCGCGGCACCATCTTCGCGGGCTGGCGGCAGCCGGGCTTATCGCTCATGCATCCCACCCGACATTTCAACGCCGCGGCGTTCGGGACGCACATGGCCACATCGTGGAGGCCTTCGGTATCGACCTGTCGCCCATCATCATGCGCTACGATGAACTGCTGGAAATCGCTCTTGCCTACGAACGGGACGGTCGGGAGAGACGATCGCTCTGCTACCATCGTACGCAGATCCGCAGAGAGATTGAGGCTGTCCTGGCCGCGGCGCAACGCGACGTGCTGGTGGGCAACTGGCAACACTTTCATGCTCGGCTGGATCGGTTACGTGAGACCGTGCCGGGGGACCTCGAACAATTCCGCGGACTGATCGAAACGCTGACCTCTCTTCGCGACGAAGTTGAAGATGCCTATCGCGGCGCTTCAAAACCCTCAAATTTAGACACCGCGGTGCCAATTTCTCGTCACGTACAAACTACAGCAGATCTACCATCTGTAGAAGGAAGTAGAACACCATCAAGCACCGCGACCGTCCTCCACGTCGCCGGCGCACAGCCCCGGACAACTCCCCTTTCTCCCGAAAGAAGAAGAGCGGAAGCAGAATCGGCCGCTCGAAGTGATCAGAGGTCGAAACTGAGCCCAGCCGACGACATCGGGAATGTATCGCTCGACCTGGTCCAATCCGCCTGCCCTGCCCTTCGCAAACATGTTCCCGAAATCTTCGAGACCTGGACGGCGCTACGATCGTCGGGCCGTCGCCTCTGTATCGCTGCCAAGATCAATACGCAGGTATGGACCGAGGCCGAAAGCTACCTCGGGCCGGACGCTGCGATTGCCGCGCTCGCCGTCACAATGCAACGCGCGGAGGATGGTCAGGTTGCTAACCCGGGTGCGTATCTCCGAACACTCATTCAGCGCGGCAGGAAAGGTCAGTTGCGAATTAGCCGATCTTTGTTTGCTCTCGCCGACGCCAAGGCGGCACGGCTTGCGAACCACGCGTCGCGTCCGGCGCCTTCCTATCGAGGCTTCCCTTTGGGGCCGATAAACTGGACCGCTTGGGCTGACGTGGTTCGAGAGCATGCGCCGAAGCCCACTCCCGACATGGACGTCGTAGCGGACGCCTTCAGATCGTGGTGCCGCAAGGGGAATATCGATCTCGCTCAACCAAGCATCGAAAAGGCATTTATCGGTTTCTGCAAAAAATGGCGGCCGCGTTGATATGAAGCCACGAACCAATATTATAGGGAGGCGTGCCCTCCGGCTGCGCCTCATGATCTATACCATTGAAATTGCCGCGAGCTTGTTCTTGGCCTCGGGCAGGGGCACTGCGCAGGGGCTGCCCGAGACGGTTAGAGGCGAAGCGCAAATCTATGACGGCGTCACATTCGATGTGATTCAGGATGGCGGGCGGTATCGTAACGGAACCCGGATCCGCTTGGAGGCGGTTGACTCCTGCGAACTCCGGCAGAAGGCGCGCCTTGCAAATGTGGACTGGCCATGTGGCGCCGTCGCAACCGCGTGGCTCACATCCCGTACATTGGTCAAGCAGGTCGAGTGTCGACCGACCCGCGTTGTTGGAGGAGGGTATCGAGCGCAGTGCTAGGTCGATGGAATCGACATAGCAGCTTTGGGGCTCGGGCAGGGAATGTATGTCCTGGCTCTGTCAGAGCACGAGGATCCGCTGCCCGGCTATGCGGAGATTGAGGCGAAGGCAAAGGCCGCGCGCGCTGGAATCTGGTCGAGTGAATTCATGAGGCCTGCCGACTGGCGTCGCACTTATGGAACCTATAATCCCTTGTCTCCGCGATGATGACCGAGAGCAGACGGAGCGGATGGCGAGTGTCAGAGTTGCCATGTGGCAACCGCCTCCTTCACCTTGTTGATGGAGGTTGAGGCTGGTCGACGCGTGGTCTCTTGAGGCAGGTGTCGCGCTGCTTTCTCGATGGGATCGCTGCTGTAGGTGTGGGGCAGGCCCCAGGCTGGGGCAGTACAAGAGCAAAGGTATCCCGCCGAGCCGTGCTGAGAGCGAGGTGACGGCGAAGGCCACATGCCCGGAATACGGTCGAGCGAGTTCATGGCCGCCGACTGGCGCCGAGCAACTGGCGCGGATCAACATCTACCTCCACACTGATGAGCGCTAGCAGAGTGTGGGGCAGGTAGCAAACAGAGTTGCCATGTGGCAACTGTGCGCGATGCCATAGACGTAAATATCCATTAACCTTAAACTCCTTGCATATTTACCCGACTCGGCGCAATTCTACCTACGAAAAATCGGCGTAGTTGGAACAGACCCCGTAGTTATGGAAAAAGCTCGTAGCACAAAGACCCTCGCTCAGGGAACAAAGCCGCTAATGACGGATGTCATCGCCGGCGATGGCGCTGCGTTGTCAGCCGAGTTGCTGGCAATGCGTGAAGCTCTCTTTCCACCCGTCTCGAAGAAGACGCTTCGCTCTTTCTCGTCCGTAGAAACCGCAAAACTCATTGGCATCGCTGATGCATATTTGCGTCAACTTTCGATTGGCGGAAAGGGCCCACAGCCGTCGATTGGCGCGGGTGGTCGTCGGTCCTATACGCTTGACCAGATCAATGAATTGCGAGCCGTACTGGAGGAGGGCTCAAAGGGAAAGCGTTATGTACCGCACCGACGCGGTAATGAGCATTGCCAAGTGATGGCAGTGGTGAATTTCAAGGGCGGATCAGGGAAGACGACAACGGCTGCGCACCTTGCGCAGTATCTCGCATTTCAAGGGTACCGCGTACTCGCAGTCGATCTTGATCCCCAAGCCTCGTTCACCGCGCTGCACGGCTATCAACCCGAATACGATATTCAGCCGAACCAGACGATGTACGCAGCCGTCCGATATGATGACGAACGCCGCCCTCTCAGGGACGTCATCCGCAAGACCTATATTCCAGGCCTTGATATCATACCGGGAAATCTCGAGCTCATGGAGTACGAGCACGACACGCCGCGGGCTCTTGCGGAGCGAGATGCCGAGCCCTTTTTCGGACGTGTAGCGACGGCATTAGGCACTGTAGCTGATGACTACGACGTCATGATCCTCGATTGCCCTCCCCAATTGGGTTTTCTCACTCTTGGGGCGCTCTGCGCCGCGACCGGACTTCTCATCACGGTCCATCCGCAGATGCTGGATGTCATGTCGATGTGTCAGTTTCTTTTGATGGCAGCCGACATACTCCGTGTGGTGCAGGGATCAGGGGGTGATCTGGAGTACGACTTCATACGCTACATTGTGACACGCTTCGAGCCGGCGGATGCGCCGCAGACTCAGATGGTGGCATTCATGAGGTCGCTTTTTCGCGAGCGCGTCTTGAATAGCACGATGGTAAAATCTACCGCGATTTCAGACGCGGGCCTGTCGAAACAAACCCTCTATGAAGTTGGAAAAGAAAACTTCGCCAAGCAGACCTATGATCGGGCGATGGAATCTCTCGATGCCGTGAATGACGAAATCGACCGGTTGATGCAACAAGCATGGGGGAGGGCGACGTGAGCCGGAAGGATACCCTCAAGGCGATGTTGACACGCCGATCGGACGAGTTGCCACATGGCAACTCAGAGCCGACTCCCCCTACGCCCCAGCCGCCCCACCCCGTTCCGCACGTCCAGTCGGGCGCAGTTGGTGCGATGGGAAGATCGCTTGGACAAATAGCGTCTGCAGCCGAGCGCGCGAAAGCGTTAGTGGCGTCCGGTGCTGCGGTCGTTGAAATACCGGCCGATAAGCTCGCGGGATCATTCGCCCCGGATCGTCTGGACGACGAGGGCGCGGACTTTATGGTGCTTTATCAGGCGATAAAGGAATCGGGCCAGAAAAGCCCGATCCTGGTCCGGCCGCATCCAGACAAACCCGACACTTACCAGATCGCGTATGGCCACCGCAGAGCGAAGATCCTCGCAAAGCTCGGTCGGCCGGTTCGTGCCGTGGTCCAAAATCTCACGAACGAAGAGCTCGTCGTTATCCAGGGGCAAGAAAACTCGGCCCGAAAGGACCTCAGCTACATCGAGCGTGGCCTCTTCGCGCTGACACTCGAGGAGCAAGGTTTCGATAGAACCGTGATTATGTCGGCGTTGAGCATGGAGAAGACACAACTATCCCGTCTCCTTTCGCTCACCAAGTCGATTCCGAGGAGCGTGATCACCGCAATCGGTCCGGCGCCGAAGGCAGGGCGGCCGCGGTGGAATGCGCTCGCCGAGCGGCTGGCTGCACAGAAAGGTCAAAGCCGCATAGATGCTGCGGTGAACGATCCGAAGTTTCTGGAAGCGGACACGGATCAGCGCTTCGTACGGGTTTTCAACGCTCTTGCCCCGAAGAAGACAGCCAGCACCTCCAAGAGATCTGTGGTGACTGCGGCGAGCGGACAAAAGATTGCGACTGTTGAACGGACGCCTAAGTCGGTTGCCGTGGTGGTCGATATCGAGGGCTCTATGGAATTCGGCGAGTTCGTGGCAGCCCGTCTGCCCGACCTTTACCAACAATTCGAAACCGAAAAGGAGAAGACCGACTAAGCAGAACGCGAGACGTATCGGCCGCAAAAGAAAAAGGCCCCCGAAACCGCGTCCGGAAGCCCTTCTCAGTCATAAGCAAACAGAGAATCGCATTTCCGCGAATCGCAGTCAAGAGTCCCTGTTGGGATAGCGTCGTTTCGGCGAGCAGATTTCTTTTGCCTAGCAATAGGTAAAGGACAATGCAGACACATATCTCAACGACGCCCTTCGGGCGGCGAGCGCTGACGCTTGGCCAAATTGCCAGTCAGGCGACCGCAAAGGCCATGCCCAAGGAGGCCGCCGCTAACAAGTGGCAGGTCTTCCAACACATCCGTGAGGCGCGCGAGCTGCTTGGTGCGACGGATCGCTCACTGGCGATCCTCAACGCGCTGCTGTCGTTCCACCGCGAGACCGAGCTGTCGGCCGAAGGCGAACTCATCGTTTGGCCGTCGAACGAACAGCTCATGGCGCGGGCCAATGGAATTTCGCCGGCGACGCTTCGCCGCCATCTGGCGGTCCTGGTCGAATGCGGGTTGATCATTCGACGCGATAGCCCGAATGGCAAACGCTTCGCACGCAGGAGCAGGGCAGGGGAGGTCGAGCAGGCCTACGGCTTCGACCTTTCGCCGATCGTCGCGCGAGCGGAGGAAGTACGTTACCTTGCTGAGACCGTGCAGGTGGAAAAGAAGGCGTTTCGCGTGGCGAAGGAGCGGCTGACGCTGCTGCGACGCGATATCGTCAAGATGATAGACACTGGGATCGAGGAGGGCGTGCCAGGGAATTGGGGCAGGGTGCTCCAAACCTATCAGGGGATCATCTTAAAGCTCCCGCGGACCGCACCCAGGCAACTCATCGAGGGCATATGCGAGGAACTCTTTGAGCTTCACGGCGAAATTCGTGACGTGCTGGAATCCTTCACGAAAACACAAAATACGAACGCCAATGAGTCTCATTCTGAACGCCACATACAGAATTCAAATCCCGAATCCATATTTGAATCTGAACAAGACTATCGAGAAAAGGATGAAGCGAGCGGCAGCGCTGCGGAAACCGACAACGTGCGGAGCCTGCCGAAGCGTGATTTACCGTTGAGTATTGTGCTGGATGCCTGCCCTAACCTGCTGGAAATCGTTCAATCCGGCGAGATCCGCCACTGGCGCGACTTTCTTTCGGCCGCGGAACTTGGACGAACGATGCTCGGGATCAGTCCAAGTGCCTGGCAGGATGCCCAAGGCGTCATGGGTGAGGTTCAGGCCGCAATTGCATTGGCCGCGATTTACCAGCGGTCGGGCCAGATCAACAGCGCGGGCGGATACTTGCGTAGCCTTACAGACAAGGCGAGGGAAGGCAAGTTCTCCACCTGGCCGATGATCATGGCCCTGCTGCGGGCCAAGCTGGATGACAACAAGGGGCGGCAGTCCCAAGCCGAAGGCAACGCCGGCGGAGCACCGCGGCTGGAGGTCTCGGAATCGCTCGTGAAAAGCCTGCAGAAGTTAAAGCCGCTGCCATGATGCGGGCCCGCGCTTCCCACGATCAGCGTACCGGGCGTCGCCGACCAGGCATGGTCAGGGAGCGTCGTTCGTCAGCAGCCCCGATCGCTTCGCGCGGTCGAGCAGGTTCTTCACCGATGATGGAGACCACTTGGCTCCCCCGCGTGGTGTGCGCTCGTGAAGTTTCTCGAGCTGCGCCCCAATCTCCCGGAGCGTCAAATCGGGATTCGAGGCGTGGATACCAGTCACGAGGGTCATCAGCCGGTCTTCCGGAAGGCGAGGCGGCGATTTCCGAAGCAGGGCGGGATCTGCCATGTGCTCAGTGACCAGCCATCTCACGGCACGACGGAGGCGCTCGGGCGTCCAGTCCTGACCGCGTTGCTTCAGGACACGTGTGATGTCATCCCAAGTATGGTCCGGCCGCATGCGCTTCACGGTCGGAAGCCACTGGCTCGCAGTTGCCTGGATGCGTGCGCCGAAAGCTGCCTTCTGGGCGGCTGTCATCATTGCGAGCGTCTCCGGCCGACGTTCGCGGATACCGGGATTACCGGGGAGCCTACCCCTCGCCTTCGCGGCCTTTATGCCGGCCTTCGTGCGTTCGGAGATCAATGAGCGCTCCAGCTGCGCCACGGCGCCGAGGACCTGGAGCGAAAACATGCCCTGCGGCGTCGTTGTGTCGATGGGATCCCGCAGCGAGCGAAAATGTACCCCTCTTTCCGTCAGTTCCTCGATTACCTCAAGTAAATGGCTGACGGAGCGCGCCAAGCGGTCGATCCGGACGACAAGGAGTGTGTCGCCCTCGCCAACGTCGCGCAGCAGCTTGCTGAGAGCCGGCCGGGCGCGCGATGCACCGGACCCATGCTCCTGGACGATCACCTCGCAGCCGGCAGCGCGCAGTTCAATTTCCTGCGCTTCGGTTGCCTGTTCATCCGTCGACACGCGCGCATAGCCAATCAGCCGGCCCTGTGGCCGACGAAAAACTCGATTTTGGGTCTCAGCCGCCATTTGGAGCGCCTCCGAGCCGCTCATTGTTCCGTTTTCCAAATGTAGAAGATATGGATAAACGATCCTTTGGCGGCATCTCTCGCAGTCCCCCAAATCGGGAATGCTGCCAGTAGGGCAGGGGAGGGGGCTTTTAGAGCCCCGACGCCTTTGTCAGATTCACCCGGAATCTGTCACGGCGGCGCTGATATTTGCGCGTCATCTCCGCGGAGGCATGGCCGAGTTGCTTTTGCACATAGCGTTCGTCGACTTCGGCTGACGAGGCCAGGCCAGATCGCAACGAATGCCCTGCAAAAAGCTTGCTGCGCTGGCCTTCTGGCAGATCGCCGCGGACTCCAGCCACCAGCGCGGTCCGCTTGACGAGCCGCGCGACCTCCTGGTTGTTGAGCCGCTCCGATCCAACAGCCTTGCCCTGACCGGTCACCCGGCGGAACAGGGGGCCATGGACGATCCGCGCGAACTTAAGCCAGGTTTGCAGTGCTACGACAGGGCAGGTTGTATCCGATGAGCCGCGTCCGACCTCGACTTCGCGCCACCCGGTCTTGCCGCGCAACGTCAGCAGCATTCCTTTGTCCAGAACCTCCACCCAGCCGGAGGAATCCTCGGTCTGATCTCGGCCGACGTCGAGGCCGACGACTTCGGAACGGCGCAGGCCTCCGGCGAAGCCAAGCAGGAGCATGGCGCGGTCGCGCAAGCCGCGCAGGGTTCCGCGGTCGAGCGTTTCCAGCATGGCGATCAGATCCTCAGGCAACACTGCTTCCTTCTGCCGGGGCGGGGCCGCGTGCCTGTTGCGAATGCCGGCCATGACAGTAGCGATGTGCCGATCTTTGCGATCGAGCGACAACCCGCGCTGGGAATAGTTCCAAGAGAGGGAAGAAAGCCGGCGCTCGATAGTGGCCACGGAGTTTGGCTTCTTGTCGCCGGTTACGGTCCCAGAGGCGCAAGCTGTGATGTAGAGGCCGACGGTTTGCGGGTCCGGTGGCAAGGTCTCTACACCCTGGCGCCGGCACCAGCTGGCGAAATGCTTCCAGTCCGAGGCGTAGGCACGGCGCGTGTTGGCCGAGCTTGCCGCCTCGACATAGCCACGCGCCCGATCGGCGAGCGCGTCGAGATGCGCCGACATACGCGAAGTCGCTGCGGCTGGAAGGAGAGGGGAGGGCGCCTGGGCTTCGGGATCTGCATCCTCGGGAACCTGGCCCATTTCCAGGACGAGGTCGACAATGTCGGGCAGATCGTCGGGCGAACCTCGCTGGGACGCGGTGTTGTTCCACGACTGCGCGTCCGGAATATTATCCGCCGGCCCTGTGCTGTGGGACGGTCCGGAGGGTCGCGCGGAGCGATTTTCGGGGTTTTGAACGACGTTTTTGGCCATTTCTTCTATAAAGAGCATAACGACGGATAATGCAAGATTATCATTCGTTTTATCTTTACGACAAGCCGTGCGGTTTAGCGCGAAATTGTTGGTATAAACTGCGCACTTGATTTATGCTGTTGTGCATGGATTTGCTCTCGCCCGCCGCTCCAATGACGTCGAAATGGCCTCCCCGCTTGCCGGGCTGGACGCGGCCGCGTACTCACGAGATCACTGAGACCGACGCCGCATTCGCGGCCGGTATCGCCCTAAAATCGCTCGATGATCTCATCCGTGCAGAACCGCCCTGGTTTGGCTGCTGGCGCGATCGACTTGCTCTCAAATCAGCCGCTGTTGCGGCCCGAACGCTCGGTCGCAGCGAGGAAGAAACCGCCCTCCGCGACACGGTTTTATTGACGCCTGCAGGCGATGATCCCGGGCCAGCTGGCAAGCTGTTTCTGGCCACACGAATGCTGATACGCCAATCCGGGACAATCACTACCGCTTTCGTTAAGGAAGTTGCCGCTCTGCTGGGTATGAAGTGGGACGAAAGCCTTGCTTCGATTCCCGAGATCGTCGATTCTGCAAATCAGTCCGGGCGAGCAGCACCCTTCGCGGTGGCGGACCTGATAACGGCGATCTCTGCCGTTCGCCCGGACGCCGAGGTGCTGGCGCTCGGTCTGGCCGACGTTATCCTCGCGCAAAAACTAAACTGGCCAAAACCCGTGCCACTGCTGTTGCCCGAGCGGTTTGGTCCGGCGTTCCGCACCATCGGTGGTCGCGGTCGCGTCCGACCAGGCGAGCCGGCCTATCCGAAAGGGATCTGCCTGGCGCTGGTCGACGGTGTTGAGGCAGCGCTGCGGTCCGCCGTCGAGATCGATCGCCGCGCCGCGCGGTTGCTGGCGGTCGCGCCAAAGGTCCGCACCAAGGGCGCCGAGCCGGTGATCCGCCGATTGCTGACCGACGACGCCGTATCGGCCTCGGCGCCGGGCTCAAAACTGTCGCGGTGGGCGGCCAACCGGCTGTTCGAGCGTCTGGAAAGTTTCGAGGCGGTGCGCGAGCTCTCCGGTCGCTCCTCCTTCCGAATTTTTGGGTTGTGATTATGGCCGGATCTCCTGCACTCAAACCATCTCGTCGAAAGGCGAACGCCGCGGACGACCATCTGTTTGATCGGGAGTTGGAGGATTTGCCGGCAGAACTGCGCTGGCGGGAATGGATGCTGCGGGTCGAGGCTGTGATCTTTGCCTCGGCCGAGCCGGTCAGCCGCGAGACGCTGGCACGAGTGGTTGGAAAGGATTGCAGCGTCGATTTGCTCATCGACGATCTTGTCCAGGAACTAAGGGATCGCCCCTATGAATTGGCGTCGGTCGCCGGCGGCTGGCAGCACCGAACTCGACCGCGGTTCGGCGAGACGATCCGCGCGTCTTCGGCGCCGACAAGGGGAGGGGCTGCAGCCTTGTCGGAATTCGAGGCGACGGTGTTGATGGCGGTTGGATATTTCCAGCCTATCACCCGCGGCGAGCTGTCGAAGATTTTTGGCAAGGAAGTGAGCCGCGACACGATCGCAGCACTTCGAGGAGCGGGTTTTATCGGCTCCGGGCCGCGCAGCCCGACGCCGGGGGCGCCTTATACCTATGTGACGACTCCGCACTTTCTCTCTGCCTTTGGCATGGAGACGCTGCGTGACTTGCCTAACATTGAGGCCCTTGAGGACGCCGGGTTGCTTAACAGAAGCGTTGTTGCCAACGTGCCGGATGAGAACGACAACAACTATTATGAAGAAGACGGCACGAAATGATAGTATACGTGGACGGGAAGCCTATTCGGCCGCAAGTCTATATAGCTCGCTCGTTTCTACGATTTTTCCGAAGCAACGACAAAAGTACTTATTAAGTTTTCTCGCACGCGGCATGATTGGGCGACCCCGGTCGAAACAATGAGGACTGCGATCTGGCGTTTTGTTCGCTCGTCGAAGTACAATGACCGAGGATTTGGCCGAGCCTACTTCGCGACTTCGGGCAGTAGGTGGCTTTCGAAATGCCAAGTTTTGGGGGAGAAAATGTCCATTCATACGGTGGTCGTCGATGGCCCCCTTGCATTGCGGATGCAGCGTCTCGCCGCTGCGCGTGAAAGATCGATCGGTCGCCAGATCCTAACGCTGCCTCTTCTTGCGGCTCGGCTCGCCGGCGGCTTCATAGCCCCGGCATCACAAGAGATATTATATCCCGCGATACGAGCAGCTCTTGACGCTGGGATGTACGAAGACATCGGACAGGTTTCCGGGCTGCCCGGAATGCCATCTGCTGTACTCACCTCACTCCGAAGCTGGTGGGACGCTGGCATCCTATCTGAAATTGCGGACAACCCCCGCCTTCGTGACTTCACGATGCTGGAACGGCGTGTGAGAGAGGCGTTGCCTCCGGGTACACTCGCCCCGCCAGACCTCGTTGAAGCGGCGCTGAAGCGCCTGCATCACGCTCCAAAACTTTTGGGTTCCGTCACGCTTCATGAGGTTCCCGACATCAAGCCCATCTGGCACCGGCTCATCGTACAGCTCTGCGACGTTGTTCCAGTGCGATGGGTCGCTTCGGCTCAATGCCAGCGGAGCTGGTTCCCGGGAAAGGCGGAAGCTTTGCCGGCCGGCCGCAGTCTGCTCGCCGCCGCCGATGTCTGCGCTGATCCGCGGAGCGAGGTGCGAGAGGCGCTGCGCTGGGCGAGGGCGCTCATTGCGGAAGACGGCATATCTCCAAGTGAAATCGCGATCACGGCCACTTCGCCGACAGCTTGGGACGATACATTCTTGGTGCTTGCGCGCGAGGCCGGGCTTCCATTGCATTTTAGCCATGGCGTCCCGGCTTTGGCGACGCGCGAAGGCCAGAGCTGTGCCGCGCTCGCTGATGTTCTACTAAGGGGCCTCTCGCAAGAACGCGTGCGCCTCCTGTTCGCCCGGGTTTCTCCAGCGCGTCAGAATATCCCCCTCGATTGGGCCAGGGGTCTAAGCCGAAGCGCTGCTTTGTCGACTCCGCAGCATTGGCGGCACGCCCTCAGGCAAACGAGGGCCGTGCGGGCAGACGGAGATGCGGCCGAAGAGACATTGTTGCCGGTTATCGAGCTTCTCGCTCGCGGTATCCTCGAGGCGGATCGCGCGGGACGTCTTCTGTTGCGTGGGCAGGCACTCAACTTGTGGCAGGATGCCTTACGCATGGCGCCTCCCCAAGCAGTTGAACTCTCGCTGCAGGCTCTCCGCGTCGATGGCGGGAAAGAGCCCGGCACCAGCGTCGTGTGGGGACCGGCTCGTCATTTAGCCGGCGCCTCCCGCAAGCATGTCCGGCTTCTTGGCCTCGAAGCAAACGCCTGGCCACGCCAGGCGATCGAGGATCCGTTGCTGCCGCAGCATCTCCTCGACAATACCAGGCTTCCGTCAGCTGATATCGCCGACGAGGACCGAATGATGCACAACCTCCTCGTAAGTCAGTCTGACGGCTATGCGCTCTCCCGCGGACACAGGAGTGCGACGGGTGCGCTGCAAGCCGCGAGCACTCTATGGCGCCGCGATCAGGAGCGAATCGTGAGCCGGAGCGCCATCCCTCGGCACGCATTCAGTGAAAGCGATCGCCTCTATGCGAGACCTATAGATGCAGGCAAGCAACCGCAGGTTCGGTCCAGCCGTGCCTGCTGGCGGGCTTGGCACGACAGCGATCGGCATACCGTGCACGACGGGCTGGTTCGGGCGAACCATCCATTGATCCTGGATGCACTCGCGGAAGTGCAATCCACGACGTCACTAAATCGCCTCCTTTGCAATCCGCTCGGGTTTGTCTGGGAGTACGCGCTTCACTGGCGCGAGCCTAATCTCGACCCCCAGCCGCTGGCGCTTGACCATCGAGCGTTCGGAGAACTCGTCCACGCCCTCATTGGTGGAGTTCTCCGCAACGGTGCGCCGGGGAATGCCGATGAAATCGAGATCGGTCTAGCGGATGAAGCCAAGCGACTGGGGGACGCCTGGCCAATCGCACGTGCTGTCCCACCGGGCCTGCTGTGGCGCCATACCATGACAGTGGCCCGCGAACGCGCATCCCGCGGATTGAGAGATGCTCTTGGAGAACCTCGTGGCACGAGTTGGACAGAGCTCACATTCGGCGAGCCCGCCGCCGGGCCTCATCCTTGGACAACGCTTTCGCCGGTCTCGGTGGGAGCGACCGGCATCGCATTTCGAGGCAGGATCGATCGGCTCGACGAGGACGGGTCTCGAGGTACGGCCATCATAACCGACTACAAGGCAGGTGCGGCGCCCGAGCGGAAGAAGACTATTGTTTTCAATCGCGGGACAGAGCTCCAACGCGTTTTCTATGCCCTGGCCGCCAGATCGTTGCTGCCGGAGGTTCGGAACGTCGAGTCTCGGCTGACCTATCTCAGACACGAGCCCGCCCGCACATTGAGCTTGGTCCATGACGAACTCGCAGCTGCGATCGAAGAAGCCATCACCTTCACAGCCGCTGGTGTCGAACTTCAGCGGAACGGTCAAGTTGCGCCGGGTCCCCAGCCGGAGTTTTTCGATCCGATCTCGCTCGCATTGCCGTCCGACCTGGACGTCTATCGCCGCACCAAGCAACGTCCCTTCTCGCAGGTGAACAGCCCGCTTTCCAAGCTCTGGAGCAGTCCGTGACCGCTGACCTAGATGCTCGCAAACGCGCGCTGACAGACCTCACATCCAATATATTGGTCGAGGCAGCCGCCGGCACCGGCAAGACATCCTTGATGGCTGCCCGTGTTGCGATGATGATCGCCAGCGGAATTGAGCCCTCAAAGATCGCCGCTATCACCTTCACCGAACCGGCGGCAAGCGAGCTCGAAGCGCGAATTCGTTGGACGATTGCGGAGCTCCGCGCCGGAAAGATCCCGCCGGCGCTTGCGAAAATAGTCACCCAGCCGTTGGACGCAGCTGCGCTCGCACGCCTCGAGGCCGCGGCTCCGCGCCTCGACGAAATCACGGCGACGACAATCCACGGCTTCTGCCAAGGCATCATCCGATCGCACGGGCTCGCCGCGGGTCTGGATCCCGGATCCAGAGTGGTTGATGCGACCGTCGCCGAGGCCCTCTTCGACGAAGTGCTTGCCGAGTGGCTGAAGGGCAAGCTGGCGGACGGTGCCGACGAAGATGGAGCGATCGCTACCCTGGCCAAGAACGACCCGCTTGGCGTTGTCGAGCGCGTTCGCGAACTTGCCATATTGCGCCGGGACCATCGTACCGCGAGCGCACCTTCACCTGATCTTTCATCCCGGCCGGACCGGACATTCACCGATGCCGTCGGGGCGTTTTCCCGGTGGCACGCGGCCGGTCCAGCCGAGACCGGCACAGCGGACCTGATCGATGACCTCGAGCGTCTGGCCGCATTCTATAACGAGGCCCTGGCGAATAGCGCGTTTCCAGAGCTTTGGCGCCTGACGCAGCCTCCCCGCATCGAAGCAATGTTGCCGCGGTCCATCGATCTACAGCCCTATCGCAGATTGGCGGCCTGGAAGAGTGTTCTCGGAGCGGCCGAGGGCCAGCGCCGCGGTGACGAAGCGTCCGCCCGGTACGAGCAGGTAAGCGCGGCATATCGAGTCTTGATTGGGTCGATTGCCCAGAGGCTTGTGCACGATCTGGCCGCGGTTTTGAGCGAAGTGATCGACGCGTATGACCTCCGCAAGCGTGATGCTGCGGTCCTGGATTTCGATGACCTTCTGCTTCAGGCGCGGCTTCTCGTCTGCGAGCACACGGAAATCCGCGAATGGCTCGCGGGCCGCTACCCGCATCTTCTCGTCGATGAATTCCAGGACACCGATCCGCTCCAGGCCGAGATCCTGTTTTTCATCGCGGCAACCACGCCTCCCGGCCGATGGGAACAGGCTGAGCTCCGTCCCGGCGCGCTGTTTCTGGTCGGCGATCCCAAGCAGGCTATCTATCGGTTTCGCGGGGCCGACATCGAGGCCTATGCCGTGGCAAAGTCGGTGATCGCAAAATCAACGAATGGCTGCCTGCTTGCCGTCACGGCTAATTTCCGGTCCCGGGCGGAAGTGCTCGAACATGTCAACGAGGTTTTCCAGCAGGTGCTTGCCAAGCCGGGGCAGCCCGGCTTCGTACCCTTGACGGCTACGGTGAACCCGCCGCCGCTACCATTTCCAGCTGCGGCAAAGCTAACGATCGACGTGCCGCGCGATGCCCGAGCAGAGGAGCAGCGCGAGGCGGAGGCGGAGGCAGTGGCCGCTCTTTGCGTACGCTTGATAGGGGCACTTACGATCACCGAGGCTGACGGGACAGAACGGCGTCTTCGCGCGGGTGACATTGCCCTGCTCGCGCCTACGCATACCGATTTATGGCGCTACGAGCGCGCCCTTGAAGGACAGCGGATCGCTGTCGCATCTCAGGCTGGCAACGCACTATTCCGGCGGCAGGAGTTGCAAGATATTCTGGCTCTGGTCCGAGCCTTGACCGACCCCTTGGACACACTCGCGTTTGGCGCCCTTATGCGCGGCCCGCTTGTTGGCATGAGCGACGAAGAGTTGCTCGACGTCACGGCGGCACTCAAGCCTGATGCGGACGGTCGTCGGCGATTTCAGTTACGGACGGTGGCTGACGACGTTGACCACCCTCTCGCTCGCGAGGTCCTCGTAAAACTTCAGGGCCTGCACCGTCTCGCTGCGGAACTCACGCCCATGCAATTGCTGGCGTACGCTATCGAGCGCTTGAACCTCCGGGTGGTGATGGCTGCGCGTCATGGCCAACGCAACGCCCGAGCACTGGCGAATCTCGATGCGATTGTCGAGCTCGCCAGGCCCTACGGCGTCGCCGGCCTGCGGGCGTTTGCGCTCGATCTCCAGCGGGGGTGGGAGCGAAAACGCCGCCACCCCGAGGGACGGGTGGATGTCTCCGGAGACTCGGTCGAAATCGTCACGATGCACAGCGCCAAAGGTCTCGAATGGCCCGTCGTCATCACCGTGAACTCGTCGACCCGCTTCAAGCCTCAGGACCAGTTCGTCTATCGTCAATCGGACGACACCATTCATTGGATCGTCGGCGGCATTGAGCCGCCCGACTTGGCGGCCGCCCGCAGCGAGGAGGAATTTCGCGAAGCGAGGCAACGCGAACGGCTCTGGTACGTTGCGACCACGCGGGCCCGTGATCTGCTCGTAATCCCCGATCTGCCAGGAGCCTCGTCGCGCTCGTGGTCCAGGGTCATGGATCTGGGACAAAAGCGCCTGAGTGAGCTTCTAACCGACATGCTGCCGGCGTCCGAAGTGAGCTCTGCTGATGCCCTCGTCAACGAGCAGACCGATGCGATTTTTAAAGCCGAGCGCGAGCGCATCGTTGCGGCCTCGGAGCCCATCCTCTGGGATCGTCCGAGCGATCGCGATCCTGACCGCAGCGCAGACACGATCGACAGCTTTGTCGTGGATATTACCTCGGACGGCCAGCGAATCGTGGGCGCGGGCGCCCTTCGCGGTACCATTCTTCACAAGCTCATGGAGGAGCTTCTCAATGGTGAATTGTCTGATAGTGAGGACGAGGCCATCCTACGTGCGGGCGAACTTCTTGACCAGCTGCAGGCCGTTGTGGATGACGACGCCATCGAGCGCAGGCCGGATCCTGCGGAGATGGGGAGAACAGCGCTGGGGACATTGCGCCTCGAGGAGCTCGCGCCGTTCATAAGCCGGCTGGTGCCCGAGATTCCGCTGTGGGCAGCCACGCCGCCACGCTATCTTGCCGGCCGAGCGGACGCGGCCTGGGTCGACGATGATCGGATCGCCCTGGTCATAGACTGGAAATCGGATGTGAACCCGGATGCGACTGCGCAGGGTGCACACGCGGCACAGCTCCGTGACTATTTGAACGTGACCAATGCCGAGCGCGGGGCCGTCGTTTACATGTCAGCTGGCCATGTCTCCTGGATCGAACCTTGACTCCCGTTATCACCAGGGAGGATTGAGTATCGGGGAGGAGGAGCAAACGATCACCCGGCTCGATCCACGCGTCATCGCGACATAGAGGTTACGAGCATTTAGCGCGGCGGCGTTCAGAACGACGGAGATGTCGGCTTCGAGGCCCTTGAGGAGCAAGGTGCTGCCGACCGAACGTCTGGCAAGCGGCCGACCAACCAACCGCGACTGCTCGCGGATGGTCACCGTCGCCTCCTGGAAGGATGGTCCCCCTTTGGAGCCTGCAAGCTGCAGGGCGCGCTGTGCTGCGGCAAGCACCGCCGGCCGATAGCACCGAACCCCTCCCGCCCTGTTGATGGATACCAGAAGATCTGCAACCGCCGTGAGCGTTCGTTCCTCCTCGAAAACAAGGGCCGCCTGTTCCAGGTCCGACAAGGCACGGCCAAGGCCGCCCGCCCTGGCGGAGGCAATCGACCGCACGAGGTCGTTGGCTGAAAAATTGCTCATCAGGTTTTCAGCAAATCCGGCAGCCACGGCCAGCGCTTCCGGGTGGCTGACGTCGAGCGCAGCCCCAAAGCCAGTGAGGTCACGCAAGTCTACGGCCTCTACGGTGACGGCACCATCGACCTGACGTGCGAAGCGGCGCTGTCCACGCGGGTCCGTGCTGTCGCCGATAATCAGCACCTTTGCGTCACCAGGGACCTGTACAGCGGCGGCTGCGAGACGAAGTGCATCATCGCGCCGGCCGTCGAGCTGGATCCATTGAACTGCAGCAGGCGCCATTCGTAGATCAATCGGCGTGCCGCTGGCGAGCAGGGGCCGGAGAGAGAGCAACCAATTGCCCAATTCGGCGGCTCCGGCATTGTTCCAACGCCATGGAGTTGTGAGTTGCCCGACGACCGGGAAAAACGCCAGAACTTCAGAATTCCAGTCCGCTAGACGGTCTGCCCCGAAGCCGAAGATGGATTGGAAAGGGTCCCCGACGATCGCCGTCGGCAGGCTCTGGGCGAGCCAGGTGACAAGCGCGTGCTGGCGGATCGAGCAGTCCTGGTACTCGTCTACAAACAGCCTTTCGTAGCTCGCGGCGAGGATATCGTTCAGATGCCCGGCTGCGACGAGCCGTGCCGCTGCATCACGGATCGTCTCATAATTCGGCCGGGCACCGCTTATGATCCGGGGATCGTGCCCCGCGCGTTGCGGAAACGTCGAAATGAGCCGGATGGCAAATCCATCCAACGTAGTCGCTCGGTAAGAGCTGGGTTTCACTCCCGCCTTTTCGAGGCGCCCGCGCAGGGCTGCCACACCGGCATTGGTGTGCGTCAACACGAGAACCGGTTTCGCGCCGCCGTGCCGGACGAGTGCGTCCGTGATCAGCTGCGTCTTTCCGCAGCCAGCGGGAGCTACGACAAGTCCACGCCCGATGGCATTCAGGTCGATTTCACCGGCTGCCATCTTCGACCCAGTCCATCACGCCATCCATAACACTCGTCAGGCTGGCATTGGCGGCAGCAAAGGATGGCCCGACGATTGTCCGTCCGGCGGTCTCCATTGTCGAGATGGTCTTAAGCCAGCCGAACCGCGCCGCCGCGTTCCCCAGGAGCGTTCGGCTGGCGGCATCGAAGCCATTAATTAAAGCGTCGGTCTCAAGAACAACAAGCGTCGTCGAGCCACTCGAAATGGTCTTGATATGCGCGTCGACAAGCGCGCGATCTTTTGCCTCCACTGCAAGAGCGAGAAGTTGCGTGACAGACGCATCGGGCAGGGCAGCAAACAGTTCCTGCTCAAGTGCCCGCCCGCCGCCCCAAGCGAAGACCTGCCCTCCGCCGGCGAGGAAAGTCGCTTCCGCGGCTACAGGCGCGGCCTTGTCACTGTCGCGCAGGATGGCGACGCGATATCCAAGGGACTGCAAGGCGTTGGCGCGGCTGAACGTCTCATCGCCATTGCCGTTGACCAGCGTTGCGCCACAGGCGGCCAGCGATAACTCACCTGTTCCGGTAAAATGTTGATCCAGCCCGCGCATAAGGCCGATCTCGCTTCCGCCTTCACATACAACAATGGAGGTGGCGAGGAGGGCATGGGCGTGAGCCCGGATCGTCCCCTGCACGTCCCCTGCGTCGCTGGCACGGGTCACGGTGTGTTCGTGATCCTTGTGTCGAACAATGTGCAGCTGGCGAGCGCTCAGTTCGGTGACGGTCGTTGGTGAATGGCTCGTCGCGAACACCTGCATCGGGGGAACTTCTTCCTTCGCACCGAGCGCCCCGAGCAAGCGGATGATGCGGTGCGGCTCAAGACCGTATTCCAGTTCATCGATCAGGAAGGTCGTTGCCTTGTCTGCAGCTTTTCGCTGCAGAGCGGCGATCAAGAGACGCGACGATCCCAAGCCGAGCGACCTCAGCGGAATACCGCTCTCGTCGTGCAACGAGATCGACCCGCCCGTGAAGCTGATCGAGCCGGCATCGATCAGGGCCTGCACCGCCGCGCCGACGGGAACGCCCATCTCACCTGCAGCCACGGTAACAAGCTTCAACGAGCCTTCGAGCTCCTTAAGTTCCTTCTGGTCGAAAGCGTCACGCATCTCGCGCGCAAGCCGGGTCAGTTCACTCGACGTATCCGCCTTGCCTTCCGTGATTTTGCTCAGCACCGAACCACGGCGCCACGTGAGGTGTGTGTCCCCCGCCCCACCGAGCCGCGCCGGCGCAATCCGGGTGCGATCGGCCCAACTGAGGTTGCGCGTTCGTCCCGCCGCCTGTGCGCGCGGCGACACGAGCGACCATTCCGGCTCGAGGTCGCTCTTTACGGTGAGTTGCAGGGTCAGCGCCGTCTCTAGCCCGGCACCTGGCTCCGCTTCCACAATTCCCGTTACCGCGTTGAAGCCCACCAGGAAGTCGCCATACGCGTCGATGTTCTTGAGCGGATCATCGAGGGCGCCAAGGGTAACGGAAATGCGAATAGGCTGATCGAAGTCGATCCCATGGAAGTCCGCGTCCGTGAAGGACAAAGATCGCCGCGCGCCGAGGCATAAATCGATCGCATCGAGAATGGTCGACTTCCCGCTGTCACCCGGGCCGACAAGGCAGTTTACCCCTGGTCCTGGCAGCCACCGGAGCTTTCTTATCGCGCGAAAGTTCGCGATTTCTAATATTCGAACTACGGTCATACCACCCCCTCAACAATAGCGTTTGCCGCCTCACCTGCCCTCCGCAGAGTTCGATCTCTGCGATAAGGTTCTGCCGCGACCCAAGGTCAAACACGGGCATCCGGCGTGCTTATGTCTGCTTCTCGCTGGATCAGAAACACGCTCACAGCGCACGCGATGCTCACGACGAGCTCGGCTTCAGCGGCGCTGGGCTCTGTCCCTTCCCGAATGTGACGCCCGTTCTCGGACGCATAACCCCAAAGCTTTTCGAGCGCGGTGTCCAACGGACGAGGAACATTGAGCCTTGGGATCAACCGGCCAAGTGTAAGGTTTGGTTCGCCGGACAGATCACGGGAAGCGCACTCGACTGCAGCCATTGCATGTTGAATCGCCCCGGTACGATCGGGGACTGGCCGCCTCGAGATGTCCTTAAGCGCCTCGCGTATCTCGGCTGCGGCTGTTTCCCGCCCCGTTTTCTGAAAGACAACGACGGCTTTTTCCGTGGCATTGGTGAAGTTCGCATCGCCACGAAAAACAATCCCCAAGGGGCTCTTCAGCTCCCAGCCGATGCCCTTCTCTCGGAAAAGGCGATTGAGCTCTGCCTCGAACAGTTCCTGTTCGACGTCCCGATACTCAAGGCTGCGCCAGATCGTCTCCGCGATGTCGTAGACCTTGTACCATTCGCAGGCATCGAGGAGGCCAACGACCTCGTCCCAAATGTTTGGGTACTCGGACCAGTTGTTCGGATCGGGCGCCTCAAACAGGACACCACAAACGATGCTCCTGATCGAGGAGGGGGAAAGGCCGGCCCTTCTGGCAATTTCGGCGAGCGCATACCGTAGCGCAGGGGGCGCATCTTCGCGCACCGTGATCGCGGCGTCCCCACTTCCAAAGCCGTGTCTATCCGAGAAATAGCGGCTCACTCGTAACTCCCCCTAGTGTCCGGCCTGGCGCGGCCTAAGACAGCTTTTCGACCGTCGAATTCAGATATCTCTCAAGAGCGTCGATGCTCGCCAGGACCTCGGCAAACGATGGCGGCGTGCCGAAGATCATCGCCGACATGCGCTCGTAGTCGGCAGCAAGCTTGCCTCGCATGGCCTCGGTCGGCACAAGTCGATAGCTGCCGGGTACCGCTCGGTCGTAGCGGTGATCCGGCGCGCGAAACATCAGTTCCTTATGCTGACGACATGCTTCGGCGAGATCCCGCATCGATGCCGTGGCCTCGCCATAGTCGGGGTGCGTCCAGATCTGGTGGACGTCGTAATAATGGCGTGAGTACCGATTGAGATCGGGCACGGGGCGTTCCGGATTGCCGTCCGCCTGCCGCTTCTCCGTCATCTCGGTCATCGCATGGAGGATGAGAACTTTCTCCCAGAAGGTTCGCTCCGGCTTGACCGTCGTCACGCCGCGCCCAAGGAGATCAATGGTCGATGGTAGCTCCGCCGCGACATATGGGCGGATATCGCGAGGCTCAGCTGGAACAGGATCGGGGCGAGCGCCGCCCTCGATCCTTACGGCCGCCTGGACATAGTCGTCGCCGGCCGCGAACACGCTCTGGTAGGAGACGACGAGAATGTCGAGCGCCTCCCGGTTTCGGTAAGGATCAAAGCCGAAGCCAACGGAAAAATGCCCGCTGCGATCGGCGGCTTTCTCGACCTCGGCGATCTCGTTTTTCAGCAGGTCCAGAAGCGGGCCGGAGATGTACTGGCGTGCGGCATCGTCCACGCGTTCGACCAGAGCCTTCTGTTGCTGGTTCACCGATGGAAGTGCCGCGATCTCCGCCTCGAGCGGAGCCTTCAGGTCGGCTTTGAAAAGCCCGATATCGATGTCTTCGGAAAACCGATTGATAAGACCATAGGCTTTGCTGAGGCTCGTGCCGCCCTTGAAGTAAAGGCCGATCGGGTCACCAGGCCGCCGGTTGAACAGGAAGTCGAGGACCCAGCAGACATAGAGGTCCTTTTCGACATTCTCGGCGCGCGTTTTAAGATCGGCAGCAACCGTCGCATAGAGCGCGCGCCGATCATCGGCGGTCGAGCGAAGAATCTCAACGAACCCCTGCAGCATTATGCCCTCCTCGCGAACCGGGGTGCTCGCGGGCGGTTTCGTCGCCAGGTGCAAGTCGCCGGGCTATCGCGTCCACATATGGGTACATCCAGGCCGGAACGGCATTGATATTCTCACGCAGGTCTCGTTCGATTTCGTCCCGATTGGGATTTCCCGCCAAGGACCTCGCGGTGCCATTCACGGCAGCATCGAGAGCGGAGGGGTCATCGCGAAACCAGGCCAAGGCCTGGATCACGCGCATGGCGGGCCGTCCGGCCCAAAATGCCGTCTTCGCCGAGATTCGCTTGAAGTCCAATGTATAGAAGACCGGCCGGGACGCTTGGGGATCGCCGGCGTTCGCCTCGATTTCTATGGTTCGAGGATACGTATCGGCGTAGATCGTCGACCGTGCCGGAACAGCCGTTGTCAGGCCGAGATCATTGGCAGCCGTCATCCCGTCGACCAACACGCGCAGTTTGTCCCGCCTTGCTATGGCATCGATGAAAGAGGACCGTGGTGGAAACACCAGTTTGCCGGTCAACTTGCTGGTTCCGGGTTTGTCGTAGAGTCCGCGATATGGGCGGCGGATGTCGCCTCTGTTCGACAAACGCTGCAGTGCCTTTTCGACAGCGTTCGGGGTCGCGATATCCAGGAAATCCGCGCGCGACCATACGCCCGATGGCGCAGCCCGCGCGATCCGGTCAAGAATGCGGTCTTGAGTGTCAGACGTCGGATCAGGCATTTAGCATCCCTTCTGACCGAAGAATATATACAAAATTTGGTCAGTAACAAGCTGTCCAAAGTTTATATCTAAATTATGGTCAACTAACTGCTTTTTTTTTAGATACCGAGCCGGTAGTGATCCACACCGGCAATAGCCCTGGGTCGACGCCCTTGCGCTTTAGAGCCGTCCGCATTCCTCGAGTAAGCTTATTGCGGTATCGAGCCGGTCAGGCGTGGCCTCTGGCGGGTTGCCCAGAGTGGTGCCCGGTGTCTGTGTCCATCCACCTTCATCCATGACGATGCGAAGCCGGAGGATCGTCTTGCCTCGGCCGCGAGCGTCCGCCAGGCCGCGATTGACGCACCAATACGTATGCTGTGCCATAATCCATGTCTCAACAACGCGGACCAAGAACTCTCGCGGGGCCAAATCTCGCCACTGTTCGGCTTCTTTGCGCGCACGAGCGAGCGGCAAACGATCAAACGACTCGAATTCGAGTGCTTCTGCGGGCGCTTCTTGCAAGGTCTGACTTAAGCCAACAACGATTGCTGAAGCCAGTCCCCGACGTGAGCGCAATGCGCCCTGAATCGTTGAAAGAACCTCGACAGGGTTCTTGCTGACGGGCCGGGAAAGCAGCCATACCCCAGCCGACTTAGGTAACCGGCTCTTCCCCAACTCACCGAGGAATTCGTCGGCGAGTGGAGCGCTATGCATCGGTCCATCGCCGAGCCTTTCGACGATCCAGAAGAACAGCGCCTCAAGCGCAAGTCGGAAGACTTGCCGCACCTGGACTGCCCGCCAATCGGCAGCGACCAGAAGGAAGGCGTCGGAATCCTCCCATGCCTCCGCGGGGTCCGACATGCGCGCCCTGATAGTGTCCAGGTCCCGCTCTTGTTCGCCGAGATCCTTGACACCTGCAAGCGCGAGCGCGATGCCGCGCTGGCGAGCAGACGGAGCGAGCGGCCCTCCGAGCCGATCGAACATTGCTCGACGTTCGACCGCGAGAGGCTTCTTCATTGACCACAGCTTTCCCCATCGCTCAGCATCTTCCCGCTTAACTTTGACCGTCCCAAAACGGCTGAAGGCAGGATGGTCGAGTTCGCCTTCGATCTTTCGCTCGAACGCGTCAAGAACAGGATCCAACTCGGGCGGTGCCCAAAAGACGCCTTTGCCTTCATCTGCTCTCACGATCCAGCCCATCGTCTGTAGGCTGGGACCATAGTTTAGCGGCGAGATGAGGCCTGTTGAATAGCGGCGCATGTCCCGGCGCCGCTCCCACTCCTCCCCGCCGAAGACATAGCTCTTGACGTCGAACAACTTCCGCATCGCGACAGCGCCAGGAAGGTCAGCATCCGGGTGAACCAAAAATTGCGACCACGCGTAAATCGCCTCAATGCGGTCGACGAAGTCGCGCAGTTCCGAGTCGAGGGCGCCTTTCTTCTTGTCCCGCTCCAGGATGCGGCGAACACGCCGCCACGCCCAGGCCATGACAACGTACGGCCGAATGTGGCGAGCAACGTTATTCAGATCCGGAAATACACGGTCCATTAATCCGAAGTTGATCTGCCGGAGACCGAGAGGGTCGACACCGCCCTGACCAATGGCGATCTTGCTCGTAATCTGTGGCTCTTGCGCCGAGGCGGCCTTATCGAGGAGTTCGCCGAGAGTGGCCGCCATCAGATTGCCTTGCAGATGATGAGACGACCGCAACACGACGTGACACCGAGCTGACGAAGGTCGGCTAAACTCGCTCGTGGGAAGTTCATATAGCAGCGTGGGCAGGAAGTCGGCGGCGTCTCAAAAATGTAGAACTTCCTGAAAAGCTCTGGGTCGATCAGCGCCCTTTCGAGCTTCGGCCAATGTTCCGACTTCGCCAAGAGGACTGAATTGTCGAAAGCGGCACCTGCGGCAGCGGCTAAAAGGTAGTCGCGCACTTCCTCTCCGGCAGTCTTGCAGCGGACAATTTCCGCGATGAATTCCACAGCGTTAAAATCCTGAGCGAGCAGTTCCATGAACGCCGGAATGGTCGCACAGATCTCCGGATCGAGCGTCAGCACATCAACGTCGCGTTTCAAAAGTGCGCGCCTTACTCTTGCGGCACGGTTCGGCGCGCCATCGGTGCCATAATAGACCAGGAGTGATGCCATTGCCTGTTCCGCCACCGCACCGCCATAGGACGAGATCGCGGGGAGTATCTGACCGAGCCATGCCCGTACCTTGGCGGCAGTTGGACGGACTCGGTCCGTGACGAAGTGCGTGAGGGCCAGAGCCAGAATAGGATCGGCGCTCGCGCTTCCCGGTTCGATCATTTTTGGCAAGAGCGCTTCGAAATTCTCGAGTGATCTTACGTTCTGCTGATCGTACTCGCGTATACGCTTTTCGCGGGCATCCCTTTCATCGTCATCATCATCATCGGTTTCGCCGCCGACGTTCCAAGGCCCCCGAGGTGTGGAGAAAGCCGAGCGCAATAGCGCCATAGCGTGTTTCCATGCGACCGATCCCTCTTCGCCTGCGCCTGGGTCGCTGTTGTCGAAAACAGCACCTTCAAGGCTTCCAACATGCACGAATGTCGAACCTTCACCCTCATCTTCCGATGCCGACAGTGTGGAGATCGCGGCAGCACGGGGCAACCTGGCCGGGTCCTCGCGAAACCACGCGAGCATGGCCGCGACGTCGGCTGGGGTCTCGTTGCCGGCGAGGATCGCAAATAGACGGGGCGCCATTGGCCCCGCTCGCCGCACGAGCTCCGTGGCGGCCGTGATCGCGACAAAGCCTTCCAGCACCTTCTCGTGCTGTTCGACCCGAAGAACCAGTCGCCCACTTTCCCAAGCCTCCTGTTCAAGCCCGAGGGCATCGATGCTGAGGTGACCAGCCCCGTTTATGTGCGCATACCCCAGCTCTCGGGTTGTTCGAACAGTTCGCAGGTAAACTCTCACGCGCCCCCGGATCGCAGGGGCGATGACGGTTGCCTTTACAATGCCGCTTTCAAGCGAAGCTCTGAGGATGCCGATAGTGTCACTGGTATCTTCCTCCCCTTCACCCATATCAGCGTCCGACCGCTCAGGCGGCAACGCAGGCACTGGCTTCCAGCCAAGCAGCGAATTGCGTTGTATGCGAAGCACCGAGGCCTCGACATTGGCCCCGAACAATCCGGCGTGGGTGCTGTTGGCACTACCGGCAATCAACAATCTTCCGCGCCGGCATAGAATTTCGATCGCCTTCGCGTGGAGAGCGCGATGGTCGGTCTTGAAGAGTGTCGCAATCTCAACCGCAGTGCGCTCGCTGGTTCCCTCGAACGGCCAAGAAGCTGCTCTGAGGCCGCGCACAGTGCCATGTCGATGAGCGTGCAACTGGACATCGTCGCATGATAGGGCGTCGGCTAATGCATCGACTCCACGTCCATCGAGATCGTGATAGGGTGACACGATCGTTATCCGTCGGGCGCCGCCGAGTTCGCCAGCAAAGCGCTGGATTTCGGTGGCAATCGAGCCACCGACGCTGTGGATCAGCCTTATGTTACCCGTCGTTTTCGCAGGACGATTCGCGCGCCGAAGCGATTCCGCCAGCCGAATGCATGCCGGGCCCGCCTCAGTGCGAATGCGCTCCGACAAAGCGATCAATTCGAACATATCCGCGGCGTCGTTTATGGCATCGGGTGCGAAACTGGGGTGGAGGTGTTCAACGACTTCCATATTGCCTCCCCAACCCCCGAAGGTCAGATTGCCTGAACCAACAAGCAAATGAATATCGTCGTCGGACGCGAAGACACTCATCTTTGGATGAAACACGCCCGTGGTGCAGGCAACCGGTTCAATATCATAGTCGCGGCCCGCACGACGGGCGCCTTGCTCGCTCAGACCCGACCGAACACCTTCAGGATCGGCGAGAATCAGAGCTTGTCGACCGCCGCCTCGGATGAGACGATCAAGGATGACGGCTTCGAAAAACGATAAGCTCAGCGCATACGTCGTGAACGCGACACTCCGCCATGGCGAGCCCGAAATTAAGTCCAGTGGATTCACCCCACACCCCCTCAGCAACTCGAAATACTTGTTGCCTCTACAAGTCCTATGCAGCGTTTGTAGCTACCTTTCGGTCTCCTCTTATCACCAGCATACAAATTCTTCGAAGAACTTTGGCCGCTCGGATGGTTGGCCCGTCACTCGTTTCCGCGCGCGTGATGGCCCCACGCTAGCCACGCGCTAAATGGCGGGTGGCTTGAACGAGAATTTCCAGAGGGGAAATGGTCCCAGGATTCGTATTTTGCGATCTGGAATGAAAGCTTCCGACCTGATCTCTGTCGTTCCGAAGCTACTGACGGTTTCCCGAAATTTGCCATTGCTGGGCACGTTCAACTTTCGACTTGATCGGAATTCGCGTAAAAGAGCTTTAGGGCGCGGCTGTATCTTGCTCGCTCGCAAGCACTTCGAGAGATGCAGGTGGGACAGGCGAAGCAGAAGAAGAGCCGCTACCAACGGTTGCTACAGGATCATCCCTTGTGCTGCCTTTGCGGCGGCGCGACGAAGTCGTCCACCGTCGACCACATCCCGCCTCAGGCGTGTTTCCCGAAAGGCTACTTCCCGGAGGAGTTTGAGTTTCCAGCATGCGAAGCTTGCAACGGGTCGAGCAAGAAGGAAGACCAGATATTCGGCTACTACATGCAGATGGGGAACCCCGATCTGTTCACCAAAGACCTGTGGTCGATGTGGAAGCTACAAGACGGCATTAACAACAACTACAGAACTGCGCTCTTGAACACCAGGCTGAGTAATCAAGCCAAGACGGAAGCGCTCATTAAAATGGGCATCCAGGTGCCGCCGGATGCCGACCTGACCAACTTGCCGCTTGCGGGAGCGTCCGATGAATTTTTCGAGGCGGCTAAGGTCATCGGTCGGAAGCTAGCTTGCGCGATCTACTACAGGGAGACAGGTGGCAAATTCCTTACGAGGAAGCACTACATCTGGACTAGCATAGTGCATGGCCGCCATCCTCGGGCATCAATGCTGACGGACTACCTGAATAGGATGCTGCCCGAGAAGGAAGAGGGGATCCGGCGCAACATCAAGGAGTATGGGCGCAGATTCGGCTATCGCTACGGCTACAAAGAGAAGGAGGACTTTATGATCTCCGCGTGTCAATTCGGAATCGGCTTTATCTGCCTTACCTCCAGCGGCCTGCTTGAAAAAGGCTCAAAGAGCATTCCTTCCGAGGAGCTCCTGACAATTTTTCCGACGCCCGATGAACGGGCAGCCGCTACTGCACGGGCGGAGAATTCGATAGCGGCGGAGCCTACCCAAAGTGCCTAACCTCCACCGTGGACAAACTGATCGGGGCCTCAAAGACGTGTCGCGATCTGACAAAATCCGCCCCTTGCTCTTTAGCGGGGGTGACAAAATATGGACTAACTTCTGCCTGCTCGGTTTGCCGCGCAATTCGGGATTATCGCGCTGCTCGACGGAGGCATAGAAGGCATCCATATCGACATGCAAAATGTTGCGGACTGGAGCGCCAGCATCGCTTTTCTCTTCTCCGCAATGATCTAGTGACCTGTCCCTCTCTTTCAGCATGGTTCCATTCAGACTAGCAGGTCGCCTTTCGGCATCGCCGGCGGCTCGACTACGATCAGCATGTTGCCGGGTAGGGGCCGCTGCAGGTGCTTTACCTCGTCCCATTCGCCGGTCAGCCACATATCGACCTCTTCAGGCGTGGTCAGGATTGCCGGCATCGCCTTCTGGTGGATTGGGCTGACAATCTCATTGGGAGATGTGGTCAGGAAGCCATAGAGCTCGAACTCCCGCTCTCCGTCACGCACCTTTTTCACGCCTCTCCATGGCGTCCAGAATCCGGCGAAGAACATCAAGGGCCTGTCCTCGTTGCGGGCAAACCAGGCGTTCGGAACCCGTCCGCCCTCGACCTTGCTGGCGGGGTCGGGTTCGGCGAACGAAGTGAAAGGGACAACGCAGCGGCTCGTCGGCCCGAGCCAGCGCCGCCAGTGCGGCGAGTTCACGTTGCGGATATTGGTGACGCCGGGATCGTATTTGCCTTTGATGTAGTTGGGAGGTGTCGGCATACCCCATGTAGCACTGGCGATCTCGCGCCTGCCGTCCTCGCCGACACGGACGATCGGCGCCAACGTGCCCGGATAGACATCGAGCGAGGGCGCGTTCCAGCCGGCCTTGTCAGCGAATGCCCTGGTGAACGCCATGACGGCATCGCGTGTGGTCGTAAGGTTGTAGAGGTTACAAATCGCCGGATCTCCTCTTCTACCGCCACATGCCGCGCATGCGCGCGCCGACATCGAGGCGCACCTGCCGCGGCCCGGCATTGACGCTTGCTCCGGGAGCGACAACGGGCCAGGCACGGCATTCGAAAAGTTCGACCAGATTACCCGGAATGAACCGCGTGCGCGAGGCATAGACATGCCGGTCGCCGGTCGAGGACTGGCCATGCGTGAAAAAGCGCTGCGGCACGACGAGATTGAGACTGTCTTTTGCCCGCGTCATGGCGACATAGAGCAGGCGACGTTCCTCCTCGATCTCGTCGGAAGTGCCGACGCCGAGGTCGGAGGGAATGCAGCCGTCCACCGTATTCAGCACGAACACCGACTTCCATTCCTGGCCTTTGGCCGAATGGATGGTCGAGAGGATCAGATAATCCTCATCGAGCAACGGCACGCCGGCCTGTCCTGACGTGGCGTCCGGAGGATCGAGGGTGAGTTCGGTCAGGAAGCGTTCGCGGGTGGGATAGCCGGCGGCGATGTCCTCGAGCTGGAGCAGGTCGGCCCGCCGCATCTCGAAATCCTCATGGATGCGTTCGAGATGCGGTTCGTACCATGCGCGAACCTGCCCGATCTCGGCTGGCCAGCCTGAAGAACTGGAGCGCAACCCGTCGAGCAGCTCGACAAAGCCCGGCCATTCCGCTTGCGCTCGCGCCGGGCAGGGGAGGCGATTGAGCGTGTCGATAGGGTCGGCGCTGTCGGCAATCGCATCGAGTGCCGTCTGCGCAGTTGCGGGTCCCACACCCGGAAGCAACTGCATCAGCCGGAAGCCGGCAACGCGGTCACGCATGTTCTGGGCGAAACGCAGGGCTGCCAGCAAGTCTTTGACATGCGCGCTATCGAGGAATTTGAGGCCACCGAATTTGACGAAGGGGATGTTTCGGCGTGTCAGCTCGACCTCAAGGGGCCCGCTGTGATGGCTGGCGCGGAACAACACGGCCTGGTCCTTCAGCCGCATGCCGGTCTCTCGGTTCTCCAGCACTTCGTCAGCGACGAACTTTGCCTGATCGGCTTCATCGCGCACGGTGACGAGGCGCGGCCGCTCGTTCGATGGGCGGTCGGTCCAGAGGTTCTTGGTAAAACGCTCCTTCGCCAAACCGATCACGCCGTTGGCCGCGGCAAGGATCGGTTGTGTCGAGCGGTAATTGCGGTCGAGGGTGATCACTTCAGCTGGAGGCGAGAACTCCATGGGGAAATCGAGGATGTTTCTGACCGTAGCCGCTCGGAAGGAATAGATCGACTGGGCATCATCGCCGACAACGGTGAGGCCGCGACCGGCTGGCTTCAATCCCGTCAGGATTGTCGCCTGCAGGCGGTTGGTGTCCTGATATTCGTCGACGAGCACATGATCCCATTTGCCGCCTATCTCGTCGGCAAGCGTGGCATCGCCCATGGTCTGCGCCCAGTACAGCAGCAGATCGTCGTAATCGAGGACGTTCTGAATCTGCTTGGCCTCGACATATCCGGCGAAGAGTTCGCGCAGCTCCTTCTCCCATGCTGAACACCATGGGTAGTTCGCCCGCAGCACCTTATCTAGAGGCGCTTCGGCATTGACGGTGCGCGAATAGATCGACAGGCACGTTCCCTTGGCCGGAAAGCGGTTCTCGGTCTTGGAGAAGCCGAGATCGTGCCGGACGAGGTTCATCAGGTCGGCGGAATCCTCGCGGTCATGGATGGTGAATTGCGGATCGAGGCCGAGTTCGATCGCATATTCGCGCAGGATCCGCGCGCCGATGCCGTGGAAGGTTCCCGACCACGCCAGCGCATCGGTCATGATGCCTGCCTTGTCGCCAAGCACCTTGGCGCAGATGCGCTCGACCCGCTTTCCCATTTCGCTTGCTGCACGCCGTGAGAAGGTCATCAGCAGGATACGGCGGGGATCGGCGCCGGCGATGATCAACTGGGCGACACGATGCGCAAGCGTATTGGTCTTGCCCGAGCCTGCGCCAGCAATGATCAGGAGCGGGCCGGCAGTCTTGCCTTCCGGGAGTCCTATTCCATGGATAACTGCGGCACGTTGGCCCTCATTTAATTTTTCCAGATGCGCCGCCTGCATGCCGCTTCCTTCCTATCGTCCTAAGATTCAACGGCAATTCACCAATACTACCGCGTTACTTGTGATGGCGCTGCTTCTCCAATGAGTCGACGCGCACAGGAGTCCGATTGACTCACCTACCGAAAAAGAACAAACATAGAACATAGCAGCGCCGAGCGGAGTTGCAAAGCCCCTTTAGGAGAACCGGATTTCATGGCCGATCGCGCGGCAAACCCTGTTATCGCCCAGCTCCAAGAGCGCATTGCGCATTTGGAGAGTGGTGCTGGCCGGGTGCGGGAGGTTCTACCATTCGGTCTGCCTGACATGGATCGACGCCTGCCGGGCGGTGGGTTGGGGCTCGGGTGCCTGCACGAGATCGCCGGCGGCGGCAACGGCGCTGTGGACGGAACCGCTGCCGCCATGTTCGCGGCCGGCATCGCGGCACGGACCAGAGGCAAGGTGCTTTGGATCGTAACTCGGACCGATCTCTTCGCACCCGCGCTTGCGCAGGCTGGGCTCAATCCCGACCGGGTGATCCATGTTGAGGCGGGCGATGAGAAAGCGCTGCTTGCCTGTTTTGAGGAAGGGCTGCGCCACGGTGGCTTAGGAGCCGTCGTTGCGGAAGCCGCTCATTTGTCGATGACCGCGTCGCGTCGCCTACAACTGGCGGCGGAAGGTTCGGACACGATCGGTCTCGCCGTCCGGCGTTGGCGTCGGCAGACAGAGGCCGGCGATTTCGGGCAGCCGACGGCGAGCGTCACCCGCTGGCGTGTCTCGGTGCTGCCCACCGCTCCATTGCCTGTGCCCGGTCTCGGCCGTGCCCGCTGGCTGGTCGAGTTGATCCGATGCCGTTCCGGCGAAAGTGCAGATTTTGAAGTGGAGGCTTGCGATGCCAAGGGTTGTATCGCTCTTCCTTCCAAGGTGGCCGACAGACCGCCTCAGAAGGAAGTCGGGCGACGCATCGCCTCCGCCTGAGGCACCGCTCGTCCTCGCCGGTCGTACCGGCCGCCGCAGAACCATCGCCGCTCTCGACGCAAATGCCCAGGCGCTTGGCGTCGGGGTCGGCATGGCCGTTGCCAAGGCGCAGGCGCTCGTGCCGGGGCTGTTCGTTATCGATGCTGATCCCGTCGCCGATCGAGAGGGTCTCGAGAAGCTCGCGCTCTGGGCTCTGCAGCGGATCTCCCCAGTTGTTGCCGCGGACCCGCCCGATGGACTGGTGATCGACACGACTGGCGCCGATCATTTGCATGGCGGCGAGGCGGTGATGCTTGAGACAATGGTGCAGAAGTTCGCGGCCTCAGGCGTAGAGGCGCGTGCTGCAATAGCCGACACCTGGGGTGCGGCTCATGCTGCTGCCCGGTTTCTCCGGCACCAGATCGCGGTCATCGCGCCCGCTGAAACCGGGGCAATGTTACGCTCGCTGCCGTTGGCGGCGCTGCGGCTGGACGGTGAAACCGTGACCGGTCTGCGCACACTCGGCTTCGAAACCGTCGGTGATCTGAAAGATCAGCCGCGTGCTCCGCTCACCCTGCGCTTTGGTCCCGAAATCGGACGTCGCCTCGATCAGGCGTTCGGCGTTATTGGCGAGCCGGTCGATCCCATCCGATCGCCGGAACTGGTCGAGGTTCGCCGGGTCTTTGGCGAGCCGATCGGTGCGGCCGATACCATTGCACGCTACATTGGAAAGTTGGTCGATGCGCTTTGCCTCGAGCTGGAAAAGCGCGGTCTTGGCGCGCGCCGGCTCGACCTGCTGTTTCACCGGGTCGACAATACCATGCAGTTCATTCGGGTCGGCATGGCTCAGCCGGTGCGCGATCCCAAACGCCTAGCGCGCCTGTTACGCGACAAGATCGAGACCGTGGATCCTGGCTTCGGCATCGAGATCATGGTGCTGGTGGCGATCGAGAGCGAAGCAATGCACGATCGCCAAGCCATCTCATCTCTGGTCGCGCCATCCGAACCGGATGTCTCCAACCTGGTCGACGTTCTCGCTAACCGCGTCGGCGGCCACAGGCTCTACCGCTTCACGCCGGTGCAGAGCGACGTGCCGGAACGCTCGGTCGCTCGCGTGGCAGCGCTTTCGCCCGAGACCGGCGCCACTTGGGAAGGCGACTGGCCGCGCCCGCCGCGGCTTCTGGCTCGTCCCGAGCCGGTCGAGACCATGGCGCTGCTACCCGACAACCCGCCGGTCTGGTTCACCTGGCGCGGCATACGCCGGCGCGTGCGACGTGCTGACGGACCTGAGCGCATTCGCGGCGAATGGTGGAAGCGCGATGCGGAGATGACCACGGTCAGGGATTATTTCCGGGTCGAGGACGAGACCGGCGAACGCTACTGGTTGTTCCGCTCCGGCGACGGTGAGCATGAGGACAGCGGCTCGCAAAAGTGGTTCCTGCATGGGATCTTCGCATGAGCCGGTCCTCCTACGCCGAATTGCAGGTCACCACGCATTTCTCATTCCTGCGCGGTGCAAGCTCTTGCGAAGAACTTTTCGCGCAAGCGGCTGCCATGGGGATTTCCGCGCTTGGCGTCGTCGATCGGAATTCACTCGCCGGGATAGTTCGGGCCCATGAAGCGGCACGCACCACCGGCGTCCGCCTCATCGTCGGCTGTCGCCTCGATCTTGCCGATGGCCTGTCGGTCCTCGTCTATCCGACCAATCGGCCAGCCTATGCGAGACTTTGCCGCCTGCTGTCGCTCGGCAAGAAGCGCGCGGGCAAGGGCAAGTGCCATCTCGAATGGCCCGATCTCGTCGCCTATGGGGAAGGGCTGATTGCGGTCCTCGTGCCCGATGTCGCTGACGAGACCTGCGCAATGCAGTTGCGCCGTCTGCGCGAAGCCTTCGGTGACCGCGCCTATATGGCGCTGACGCTTCGCCGTCGCCCCAACGACCAGCTCCGTCTCTGGGAATTGTCGAACATGGCGACCATGGCTCGCGTGCCGACGGTCGTCACCAACCATGTGCTGTTCCACGAGACCGGACGGCAGATCATGCAGGATCTCGTGACGGCCATCAGGCACAACGTCACGATCGACGAGCTCGGCCATCGACGCGAGCGCTTTGCCGATCGCTACCTCAAGCCGCCCGAGGAAATGCACCGCCTGTTCGGACGCTATCCCGAGGCACTCGCGCGAACCACGGAAATCATGGAGCGCTGCAAATTCTCGCTCGACGAGCTCGCCTATCAATATCCGGAAGAAAAGCTCTACCCGGACCTTACTCCGCAGCAGGCTCTGGAAAAGCTGACGTGGGAGGGCGCGGCCGAGCGCTATCCGGAAGGCCTGCCAGAAAAGGTGCGCGGCAATCTCCAACACGAACTGCGATTGATCGAGAAGCTGGACTATGCGCCGTATTTCCTGACCGTGAATGCGATCGTGCGTTTCGCCCGCTCGAAAGCCATTCTCTGCCAAGGCAGGGGCTCGGCGGCGAATTCGGCCGTTTGCTTTGTACTCGGCGTCACCTCTGTCGATCCCGACCGAAACGACCTTCTCTTCGAACGCTTCGTCTCCGAGGAACGGCGTGAGCCGCCCGACATCGATGTCGATTTCGAACATGAGCGCCGCGAAGAGGTGATCCAGTGGGTCTACGAGACCTATGGCCGGACCCGGTCGGCGCTATGCTCGACCGTCATTCGCTACCGGGCCAAGGGCGCGTTGCGCGATGTCGGTAAGGCGCTCGGCCTGCCCGAGGATTTGACCAAGACTTTGTCCTCACAGGTCTGGGGCTGGTCGGAGGGTATCGAACAGAAGCATGCCGAAACTCTCAACCTCAATATGGGCGACCGCCGCCTGCGCCTTGCCCTCGAACTCGCCCATCAGCTCGTCGGCACCCCGCGTCATCTCTCCCAGCATCCGGGAGGCTTCGTCCTGACCCGCGACCGGCTCGACGAACTGGTGCCGATCGAGCCGGCGGCAATGGAGGATCGGCAGGTCATAGAATGGGATAAGGACGATATCGACGTCCTCAAATTCATGAAGGTCGATGTTCTGGCGCTCGGCATGCTCTCCTGCATGCGGCGCGCCTTCGATCTCCTGGCCGAGCACAAGGACATCAGGCTCGACCTCGCAACCATCCCGGCCGAGGATCCGCGCACCTATGCCATGATCCGCAAGGCGGACACGCTTGGCACATTCCAGATCGAGAGCCGCGCGCAGATGGCGATGCTGCCGCGCATCAAGCCGCGCACATTCTACGATCTGGTCATCGAGGTAGCGATCGTCCGGCCCGGGCCGATCCAGGGCGACATGGTCCATCCCTATCTGCGCCGACGAGAGGGCAAGGAGGACGTTACCTTTCCCAAGCCGGAGCTCGAGGCAGTGCTCGGCAAGACGCTGGGTGTGCCCCTGTTCCAGGAGCAGGCCATGCGCGTCGCCATTGAATGCGCCGGCTTCACCGCCGGCGAGGCCGATCAGCTGCGCCGGGCCATGGCCACCTTCAAACACACAGGTGGCGTCTCGAAGTTCGGGGAGAAGCTGATCTCTGGCATGGTCGACAACGGCTATGACCGTGAGTTCGCCGAACGCACCTTCAAGCAGCTGGAAGGGTTCGGCAGCTACGGCTTTCCCGAAAGCCATGCTGCGAGCTTCGCCCTCATCGCCTACGCCTCCGCCTGGATGAAATGCTGGCATCCCGATGCCTTTTGCTGCGCGCTGCTCAATGCCCAGCCGATGGGCTTTTACGCGCCTGCCCAGATCGTCAGGGATGCGCATGAACATGGCGTCGAGGTCCGTCCCGTCTGCATCAATACATCCCGATGGGACTGCACCCTGGAGCCGATTGGAAACGACGGCCGCTTCGCAGTGCGTCTGGGCCTGCGCATGGTCAAGGGGCTCGGCAATGCCGAGGCCGCGCGCCTGATCGCCTGTCGGGATGACCGAGCATTTTCGTCGGTTGATGATCTATGGCGCCGTGCGGCCATTCCTGCCGCTGCCTTGGTCGAATTGGCGGAGGCCGACGCCTTTCGACTTTCGCTCGATCTCGCTCGCCGCGAGGCTCTGTGGGCCATCAAGGCCCTGCGGGACGAGCCGCTGCCGCTGTTCGCGGCCGCTGCAGAGCGTGAGGCGATCATCGTTCCCGAGCAGACGGAACCTGCCGTTGCATTGCGCCCGATGCCGGCGGGCAGGGAAGTGGTCGAAGACTATAGCCATGTCGGTCTCACGCTTCGACAGCATCCTGTCTCGTTCCTTCGGGCCGAGCTCGCGCAGCAGCGCATCCTGACCTGCGCAGAAGCTGTTGCCTGCCGCGATCGCCGCTGGGTGCATGTCGCCGGCCTCGTTCTCGTGCGTCAGCGGCCGGGCTCGGCCAAGGGCGTCATGTTCATCACCCTCGAAGACGAGACCGCCGTCGCCAATCTCGTGGTCTGGACCAAGGTGTTCGAAAAGTTTCGCCGCGTCGTGCTCGGTTCCGGCATGATCGGGGTGAAGGGAAGGGTGCAGCGGGAAGGCGAGGTTGTGCACATCGTCGCTCATGAAATCCGTGATCTCTCGGCTGAGCTGGCAAGCATCGGTTCGCTGGAGACCGCTTTTCCTCTCCCGCATGGGCGCGGTGATGAGTTTCATCACGGATCGCCAACACCAGATCCCCGGGGCTTAGCCAAGCCGCGCGATATGCCCGACCCGTATCTGCATCTGGACGAGATCAGGGTGAAAACGCGGGATTTTCGGTAAACGTCCAGATGCGACTACTAATAGAGCGGTTTCTGGCGCTGTTTCGGTTATGGGAAAATGACATGCGTTGCTTCAAAAAGCCGACGTTGCATAAGCGCTAATCTGATGCTTAGTGTTGAGGATCTACACATACTCTCGCGGAAGAATAAGTTGTTCGATGTACTACTACCCTGGCTGCCGGGCTTTGCCGCCGCCTACGCTATCCAGATAGTCTCAGTCGCCTCTCCAGGCCCCGGAGTAGCCCTGCTTTTAGGGCTGGGCTTGTCTAAGGGGCGGAAGGCTGCCCTTGCTGCATCATTGGGCATCGCTTTTGGCGCAGCCTGCATTGCATTGGCTACAACGCAAGGCCTTGGACAGCTTATGGAGCGGGTCGCTTGGCTCTCGACTATCATTCGATTAGCAGGTGCGACCTACTTAATGTGGCTAGCGTTAAAAGCCTGGGCTCGCGCCATCAAACCTCCTGCAATAGATGCCAAACCCACGCCTGGTGCAGGCGGACTATTCCGCTGCTTCGGTTCCGGACTCGCTATGCAATTGACTAACCCGAAAGCCATCGTGTTCTGGTTGGCCATAGCCACGGTTGGGGCCACGCACAATGCGCCACCATTGATCGTTATTCTATTCATACTCGGAGCGTTTCTAATTTCCTTAGTCGGACACGGTGCGTATGCGGTCCTCCTGTCCTCCGCTCCCTTCCGGCTCGTTTACGAACGCTGCCGCCGTTGGGTCGAAGCTGGTATCGGTGGATGCTTGACGTGGTTTGCCGTCCGCCTTGCCACCGAACGATCCTGACCAGATCGGCGATGTCGCACATTCTCGCTCCGTGACTCACCGAGGAGATCAGTCGGCAAATCTTAAAGGCCGTCTTCAGGTTTCGACCCGGTTGCAGCTGTATAGCGGTCCCAGGAGCGGACCTTCTACGGAAGGGTCAATATAGCTAGTATCGATGTGGAAGGCGAGGCAGCATGACTTTCGCAGAATGGCACGCGATGATGCTTGAGCAAGTCGAACATTGGCATAAAAACGGTACTCTCCGGGCAAAGGGGCACATGCTGGACGGAGCCTTGTCCGGCTATTGGGAGTGGTTTCGGGTCGACGGCACGAAGCTGCGTTCCGGTCACTTCGATAACGGACAGCAGGTCGGGGAATGGATCACCTACGACCGAAGCGGTCGACCACACAAAGTCACGAAGAAGAGAGGAAGTGAGCAGGGTGATCAGTAGGTAGGCAGTCAGGCGGCAACCCACTCTACATAAGCCCTCCCGGGTCTCCATGCCAACTCCAGAAACGGTCATTCACGAGCCCGCCGTGATGGCGGCTAGAAGCCGAGCACGCTCGCACGTCGTTGTTGATCCTCCAGCGACACCACATAGTGAACGAAAGCCGGGCACTCTTCTATCGACCGACCAATTAAGTGGATCAGCGTTTCGAGGCAGCGCTTCTGTCGATCATTGAACGCGGCTTGGGCCTCGCTGAGATCGGTCGCCGAGTTTCGATTCACAAAGCTAAAGAACTTGCCGAGAAGGCCAGCTATCGCGTCGGACACCTGCACCCATGAGTGGTCCTTTGAGTCAACAAACGAGAAATTGCATATGGGAGCAGTGCCGTCCCTTAGATCGAGTTCGCGGAGGTAGGTTTCGATCGTTGTCTCGATGTCCAGGATGTGTGTGGCATTTTTGAAGAGTGCGAAGCGCTGAAGGTAGAAGGCGCCAAAGCCGTCAATGAGGACGTTGGGTGTCTCGTCTTCGAGGTAAGGAAGGGCGTCGAGCTTCGCCGCGATTTTGAGCAGCCCTTTGAGCATCTGATAGTTGAAATTGTGCAGCAGCGGGCGACGGGCCTCTAGCAAGTCGCGCAGTTCGGCGATGAACGCTGCGCGTCGGTCAGGCCCAACGTCTGGATAGCTGTACCGTCCAAGCAGGTCCGCAGTCATCTCCACATCGTCGCGGAGGATCGTGTACAGGTCGTTCTTGAGCATGGGACTCATCATCATGAGTTGACCGTTGCCGTCCTCGGTGACGATGGAATCCACGACATCGACAATGGACCAGTAGAGTGGGTCGAGAACTTGGTAGTGGACGAACAGGTCTCGGCTGAACAGCCAGTCGAGCAAGGCCTCGACCTTCTGAGAGTTTAGAAGTTTGAGGAAATTCCCCTTGCCGAGGTGCTCCAGCTTAAGCTCCTGTGTCGATTTCTGAAGCCTGAGCAAGCTCCGAAGATCCTCGAAATCAAGCGGCGGCGGCGCGCCGCGGTGGGCAACTCCGCCAAGCACAAAGCACTGCGGCGCTCGGACGTTCAAGCCGTCGGGCGTCAAATGCAGCCGCCGAATGTTATTGGTCTCGTCATAGTGCATTGTGTATGCGCCATCGACGTTGGGGAGATTGTTCATCGCGAGCACAGGTGTGCGGAGGTCGTTGATATCGGTCATCGCGTTCTTCGTTTTCGTAGCTTGTGTGGTTCATTCCTGTGGTGCGGGCCGTGTGATCCGTGGTCGCCGCGCGCCTAGTTCGGGCGGCGATTGCGTCGCAGTCAGTAGCGCCTCTTCGGCCGTTTTCTGCGGGTCCATGAATGTCATCCGATCGGCGATAAAACCGCCGAAGGCGCCCGCATCGGTCACCGAGGGTATCGGCGCGTCATATACAAGCGGGAGGAAGGCGGTGAGCGCGATCCGGTAGAGAGGCGCCGCATATTCGAAGATCGTGCGCTGAGGCGTGGCGAGCAATAAGTTGCTTCTCTCAACGGGATTGCCGTGGAGGAAGTCGTTTCGGCAGTCATAGAGTGACTGGATCAGCCATGACGCCAATGTTCGCTTTACCTTCGTCTTGTTGCCCGTGTCGTGTGCGAGCTGGCCGCTCGCCGGGATCGCCCACCGCGTCCGCTCGATTAGCTCGAAAACTTTTTCGCGGTTCGCCTTGCCGCTTCCGCCCGGATGAACCAGAATTTCGAAAGCGCTGACCCAGAGCGAGACGATCCGGCCAACGTCGTAGAATGTCGTATCGGTCCCGGCAGGCAGGAGCGAGGCTTGATACGCCATGTTGAGTGAGCGCATCAGCGCCACGTCATCCCACGCCGGCTCCTCGGCCTCATATCGTCGGCGCCATCGCGCCAGGAGCGCGGAGAGGAGCGGCTGATCGATGTCGCTCGCGGCGAGCGACGTGCGGAAGAGCGCGGGAGACGATTGGCCACGAAAGCTTGAGACCAGGTGAGTGCCGAGGATCGCCGGCGTGCTGCCAATGACGTCCTTGTAATGCCGGTCGAGCATCCATGGGTAAACGGCGAAGGCCTCTCCGAAGAGAACGCGGTGCCCGCGCGGATAACGAAGCTCCAGCGAGCGCCCGCGGGTGATGGTGGACAGCGCGATGACGTCGCGGAAACTTCCCAAGGCGGCGACATCGCAGAAGCTTGCCGGCGCGGCTGCGTCGAGTAGCAGCACTGCCGGTTCGAATTTCGCTCCAAAATTGTCCGTGAAGCGACTGAGGAACTGCTTGAAGGTCGGATGGAGGCGTTTCAGGGCTCTGACACGATAGTCGTGAGCCGGCGCTATCGCCGCGATCTCGCATTCGACCGCATGGTCCAACGGTATGTTCGGCAGGACGAATACCGGCGTCCAGTCGACGGTCATATGCGATCCCTCATCGTAGGAGCATGCGCATGCTCTAGAAGAGGATATCGCACGTCAAATCTGTCAAACTGAGAGGAAAAACTTTATATGCATTTATGGGGGAAACAACCGTGCAAATCGCAAAGCTAGAGATCGAGAATTTTCGGGGTATCCGCGAAGGTGTCGTTCGCTTTTCACCTCATACCGTCCTCGTCGGCTCAAATAACTGCGGGAAGACTACAGTTGTCGAGGCGCTGGCGCTTTTGTTCGGCCGGGATCGGATGGTCCGCCAACTGACCGAGCATGATTTCTACGGCAGCAACCCGCAGCCCGTGGACCGAATTCGCCTTGTCGCCACGGTCATCGATTTTGTTGGTGACGACCCGGCTCAGCATATGGACTGGTTTCGGGACGATCGCGGAATCGTAAAGTGGTGGAATCCGGTTGATGGCGCTGTGATGCCCGCCCGCACGGACCCATCATGGAAGCTTGCTTGCCAGGTCGCCTTCGCCGCACGATTTCATAGGCCGTCGCTCGAAGTGGAGACGCTAAGGTACTTCCATGACGACGATGCGGTAGGCGACGTCTTTGCCGACGAGAACGCCACTGCTTTCTCCGCGCGTTTGATCCGCGACATTGGGTTCTTTTTCGTGCCGGCCACCCGGACATGGGATCGGACTGTATCGTTTGGATCGGAGTTGTTTCGCAGGGTTGTCGCCGCCGGCGAAGGCCAGCCGTCCGAGTCTGTCCTTAGCGAGCGGGACAGATTGCGCGCGCCGGATGCGCGGCTTGAGCAGGATGAGCGCCTAGCTCCGATCGTCAATCGCCTAAATCAGGAGCTACGCGGCTTTTTCCGGACTTCCCCCACGCTCCATTTGCGCGTGACGGCTACGGACAGCGACAGCCTGCTTGAATCCGTCGTTTCGCACTATGCCCATGAGGGAGCCGATCTCCCCTTGCCGGCGAGGCGGCATGGTAGCGGCCTTCTCTCTCTCCAGCATCTGCTTCTGCTTTTGCAGTTTGGCCGCATGCGCGCCGAAGCCAACGAAGGTTTTTGGATGGCGCTTGAGGAACCGGAACTGCATGTGCCACCGGCCCTACAGCGCCGACTAGTTCACAGAATCCAGGCTCTTTCCCGACAGACATTCGTCTCGACTCATTCGCCGATGGTGGCGGCCCTCGCGGACCCGAAGGGCGTGGCGGTTCTCCGGAATGACGGAGGGCTGCTGACTGCGGTTCCTTTGCTCACCTCCACACTGCCTGCTGATACGCCGAACAGCGTGCGGAAGCTATTCCAGGTCAACCGCGTCGAAACGATCGCGGCCGTGATGCACGAGTTCGTCTTGGTCCCCGAAGGTCGCACCGACTACGAATGGCTCGGGCTGTTGGTTCGCGCGGTCGATCTGCATCAAGGCTGGGCGGCGGCGGACGAGTGTCGGTTCGACGCATTTGTAGGCGTCATCCCGACGCATGATGGCGCGGTCGTCAGAACGGTCGAGGCCATGGCGCGCTTACACCCCCGCGTTGCGGCGATGGTTGACGGGGACGTGGAGGGAGTCGGATATGCCGCAACTCTTGTGGCGGCCGGATCTCCAAACTCGGGGGTGATCCTTCGGTGGGCGGATGGCCAGATGCTGGAGGATACCATTGGCTGGATCATCGATGCCGATGCGAATGCCTGCCTTCCGGCGATCCAGATCGACCAACCGGCAGCCACTGTGGCAGAGCTGGTCTTGCGCCTGAAGAGCGACAATCGCGCTGCTGGGGGACTGAAGAAGGACACGTCAAGCTACGAGATCATCGCGGGCGCGATCGGCGCTACGGAAGTCTGTTGCGCGCGAGCGCGGTCGCTGCTCAACGCGATCACCGACGTGGTGAAGGGAGAGAACAACCCGCTGTTTTCCGCGGATGCTGCTAATCCGGCGATCAGGGTATTCCAGCCGTGACGGTTCGGGCGGTAGAGGGAGCTGCTGGATGCGGAAAGACGCATCGTCTCATGGAGATGCTCTCGGAGACGCTCGCTGACCATCCTTTGATTGAGGGGCAGCGCGTGCTTGCGCTGACTTTCATGCACGGTGCGAGGCGCCGCTTGTCGGACCGGCTTCGGACCGTTGCCGGTCTCATGAGCCGGGTGGAATGCTGCACGGTCGACGCCTTCGCATGGCGCATCTACCGACGCTGGCGCGGCCTTGCAGCGGCGCTTGGCGTCGCGCCTATCGAGGAAGGTGAGTTCGATGCGGTCTGCGATACTGCCGGATTGCTTCTTGAGCAGCAACATGTCCGGGCCTGGACGGCTGCGAGCTTTCCAATCGTACTGGTGGATGAGGGACAGGATCTGAGACCGCAGCGACTACGGATGCTGGCTGCGCTGTCGGGTGCCACCCACACATTGATCGCGGCAGATGAGTTTCAATGTCTCGACCAGGCGCTGCGGCCAAATCCGCTGGTGACCTGGTTGCAAGGGACGGCAGAACCCGAAACGCTGGTTCAAGTGCGCCGGACGAATATTGGGGGCCTTCTGACAGCGGCGGCGGCGATCCGGAACGGCCAGGCGCCGGTGAATGGACAGGGCTTCCGCATCTTGCAGCCGGGCGCAAGCGTTCCTCTAGCCGCGACCTTGCTTGCCAACGCTATCGCGTGGCGACAAGGTGGCGACGTCGCGGTGATCACACCGGCGCTACAAGGCGGATTCGCCCAGTCTGTGGTAAGGCGCGTGGGGCAAGGCCCCTGCGGACAGCAGCAGAACGGACCGTACGCGATCCAGTGGGAGGGAACTGATCAAGACGAGACGCGGGTCATCCTCGGGGAGCTCGAGCTTGTTGCGAACGCGACCGCTGTGGCGACATGCACCGCGCTGCGTTCGCTGCCACCATCGGGGCCGGTGCGCGCTGCAATCCTATGGGTGGAAAATCAGATCCATGCTGTCGGGCGTACGGAGTTTACCCGCGTGGAGATCGAAGCCGTTATCGCTCGAAACGTTGCGTTGCGCCGGCAGTATGGCAATCGTGCAGCGCATCTCTTCACCGCGATGACGGTGCAACAGGCCAAGAACCGCGAGTTCGACGGCGTCGTAGTTATATGGCCGTATCAGGTCGGCGGCGATGTCGAGCATAAGCGCCGGTTGCTCTACAACGCCGTGACGCGGGCCAAGCGTTGGTGCAACATCATCGTCCAGGGCCAGAACATCCTCGCGGCGGCGCCGTTCGTATAGATTTGCTTAAGCAGGGGCGCTGCAGTCGCCGCGACACCCCGTCAATCAGAATCCGCACCTTCCCCTTGATCGTGTCGAGGTGCAGACTGTAAACTCGTAGGTGCGGGCCTTGCCCCGGCCTATCGAGTTTCTCGTCCAATGATGCTTGATCAAGCCTCGCTCCTCAAGCGACTTCAAAATCTGTTCTGCTGCGGCCCTTGTCATGCCTGTCACCGTGGTGACAGCCGACACAGTCAGTGGCGTCCCATTTGCGGCGAGCTCTATAAGTACTGCCATCATCCCAAACTGACGCAGTCGCGATCCGGGTGTTTCATCCGGCCTGTGAACATTCAGAATGCTATGAAGTGTCAAGTCGAGCCTGAGCTGAACCGCTAATCGAGTCGAAGGTGCGCGCAGATCAGTGCTCATTCGTCGGTTTCGAAGTCATCGCTTGCGGTACGCCCCCGCTCTGCGATGCCCATTGACCCCTTGGTGATCGGGGAGTTCGAAACCGTACCAGACGGCCCTGAAGCCTTTAGCTCGGTGAGCCTGTTGTATACGCCACAGGCTCCCCGACCATAAGGATCAAGGAGATGGAGCCTTTCCGGTAGCCTCCATACCGCTGGTAAGGGTTTCGACGCCCTTGAGACGGTGCGTGGCCGCCTCAAGGGCCTGCATACCGGAACTCAAAGGATTTGTCGCGCCTAACCTGTAGGAAACATGACGCTGCGTTCGTGACGCGGCCTGTGCCAGGTCCTCAAGCTTCCTGCGTTTGTTAGTCAATCAGAGAGTGTTGTGCCCGGTTTGGCAGTGCCAAAATTGCGCCCTCGCCTTCCTGTGTAATAGTCGGCAAAGCCTAATCTCTGACGGTTCTGCACTGGTTAGGTACTCATCCCCGAAGCAGAAGGCGGGGTGGGCAAGTACATGCCTTCGGATGTCAGCCGAATTTTAGGCCCAGCTTCTTCCGCTTAGGAGCCGGTGGGGGCGGGACCTGGACCGTGGCGGGCTTGCGACCGAGACCTACACTCCTCGCCAAGGCGGATCGCGACGCGGAATAGTTTGGCGCTACCATCGGATAGTCGGACGGCAGGTTCCACTTCTGTCGGTAGGCATCTGGCGTCAGGCCGTAATGCGTTGAGAGATGCCGCTTCAGCGACTTAAACTTCTTGCCGTCCTCAAGACAGATCAGGAAATCCGGCGTGACCGATTTGCGAATCGACACGGCTGGAACCGGCTTTTCTTCCAGTTGCTCAACAGCAGTGCCAGAAGTAAGGCCGGCAATCGCTGCATGTGTGCTGGCGATGAGCCCGGGCAATTCGCTTGCCGGGACCGAATTGTTGCTGACGTAAGCAGCTACGATCTCTGCGGCCAGTTTAATCAGGTCGGCGGAAACCGTTGTGGTGTCTTCGTTCATTGTCCGGTCCATGCGGGGGAACTCGTCTGGCTGCCACCTCGTGGCAACATCGTCGGTACAGGAAGAACCTGTTTTCGCAAAGACCCCGATGATGGCGGCATCAGAAGCCAACGGGTCGTGGCTGAATATCCGCGTGCCTTCGTGCTGACAGCGCAGCTCCGGTGCAGAGCCCAGTCCTCGCTCTTGTCGGCTTAATTCCCTTGTTCCAGCCCGGACCTTTCCGATCAACCCGCTGCGGGGTCGGACTACGCAAGCGTGCCGCCGCTCAGGGCTTCGCCATCGCGGTGATCGCGGTCCCGTCCGGACCCGACGGGCGCCTGTCGAGCGGGGAATGGTCCCCGCGAATACGGGAGCCACACCATGTCGCCAGAACTCAATCTCGCTCAGAGCCACGCCTGGAACCTCGCCCGGACGCTGATGGTACCGGTCATCGTTTTCAGGGTCGGTGAGGATGAGTATGGCGTTCTTCCTGCTGACGACCTCGATGACGACGAGGTCGACACACTTTTCGAATATTGCCCGTGGTCCGGCGCTCGCGCGGTTCACTGAACGTCGCGCCAGAGTGGCGTGCCGCAACCGGGCGGCAGGCCGCAAGGGAAGCTGCGCCGCGGCCGGAGCCGCGCCCTTGCCCCCTTTGCCCGCCAGCGGCGGACGTGAAGTGTTCCGTCAATTGTGCGGACGAGATAGAGTCATGACAGAGGCCGGCCGGAAGGTGGCCGGGAGAAGATTATGGAAAAAGCGGATATAGAAGAACTGCGAGGTAAGGTTGGCTGTGGTGCGGTGCTGGAGACCGGCGGCTTTGCCCTCGATCTCAGGGAGAGCACCCCCAAAGCGGTCAAGTACCGGCGCGGCGACGAGATCATCATCGTCATCCATGACGGCAAGGGCTGGTTCGACCCATTGTCCGACGCTAAGGGGGACGTCTATTCGCTTCTCCAGCATCTGGATGGCTGCGACTTTCTGGAAGCCTTCGTGCAGGCGGCTTCACTGGTGGGGTTCGAGCCGAGCCGACCGCAATGGACGCGGCAAGCCCGCGAAAGCGAGCCCGATCAGTCGATCACGGAGCGATGGTCGGCGCGCCGCAAGCCGTGGCGCGGATCGGCGACCTGGCGCTATCTCCGCGACGAGCGGCACATCCCTGAACAGGTCATCCGCATGGCAATTGCCCAGAACGTGCTGCGGGAAGGGCCGCGCGGCTCGATGTGGGCGGCGCATCAGGGGAATGACGGTGTCGTCACCGGCTGGGAGGAACGAGGACCGGAATGGCGGGGCTTTGCGTCCGGCGGCAGCAAGGTGCTGTTCCGGTTCGGTAACGCTGCCGCCCCGCGCATTTGCGTGACCGAAGCTGCGATCGACGCCATGAGCCTTACAGCGATCGAGACCGTTCGGCGCGATACGCTCTATGTCAGCACGGGCGGCGGCTGGTCGCCATCAACCGATGCCGCTCTGCGGTCGTTGTCGAAGCGGCCCGACGCCCGGCTTGTCGCAGCCACAGACGCCAACCCGCAAGGCGAGGTATTCGTGTCGCGGCTGCGGGAGCTTGCCGGCGAACTGACCTGCGACTTCGAGCGCCTGAGGCCCGCAGCAGATGACTGGAATGCGATGCTGCAGGATGCGGCGCTCTCCTGAATCTGGCACATCTATTGCACCGGAGCGCGTAATCCGGGTCCGACCACAACCTTCGCCGTCGTCATCTCGACCCGCAATGGCGCATCAAGCCTCGACTCCGCCTCCTGTCGAAGCGCCTCGAGATCGATTTCCTCGGCCTCGGGCTGATAGATTTCGAGAACGATCTGGCCGGTACGTTCATCGGCATAGGTCCCCTGAAGGCCAGGGAATTTGCCCCGGAGCCAGTTCAGATTGTCGACATGGAGCTTCTGCAGCTCCTCCCTCGTGTGCGTCTGGCCGGTAACGAAGGCGACGGTCAGCGGCTCTCCGCACACCTCCGACTTTCGGTCCTCGACAGGCTCATCGCCGGTGAGGCGCAGGACCATTCGGCTGTGCTCGCCCTCTTTCTGATCCCAGAACAAGCCTGCCAGTCGCGCCGCGTAAGTCTCGCGCAGCTCGCGGACGAGCGCGTCGCCGCCATATTGGACGCGCAGCAGTTTCGCCTTTTCCGGGGTATCGGCGTCCAGCACCGGCGTTGAACAGTCGAGCAGCGGATCGACCCGGTCTGGGCTTTCCGCCTGCGCCGGGATCGAAATGGTCGCGGGGACCAGAATAAGAGCAACCGCGAGCGTGTGTTTCATGGTCCGCATGAAAGCGGCCGCGTGCGGCCAAATTGGGGAGAGGAAAAGAGAGGAACGAAAGAAAACCGGCTGCCGCATGCCCGCCGGGCGCGTCAAGGTTGAAGCTTCGCCCGGCTACGCCGGACCTTGACCCGCCCGGACGGAGAGGCGCCAGGGAAGGAAGGGTCAGGAAGGCCGAAGAGGATGGTGATCCGTCCGGGATGAACCACGCTTTGGCCTGACGAGGCTGAAGGAGCCCCCCAATGACCCAATCTCCTATTCGCAAGATCTATCAGGGCATCGCCGATCGCCGGCAGATGTTCCGCATGTTCGACCGGCACGCGCAACGCCCGAACCGCTTTGAAGGCGATGCCGGGCCGCTCTATTGCGGCGAATGGTTCGAGGTCGGCCGCGTCGAGCACGATTACATGCTCGATATCTTGCCGCCTCTCTGGATGCGCGGCGAGATGTTTGCGTTGCGCGAGTTCCTGGCCGGATCGATCACCAGCGTCTTCTATACGCTGCGCATCGGTGGCCGAACGCGCTACTACCACGGCTATTGCGATCTGTCCGTCGCCCGCTCACCTGTCGAGATGCGCGACGCGATCGTTGAACGCGAATCCCGGTCCGTCAAGGCGATGACGCATGAGGAGCGCCTCGAACACATATGGAGCGCCACTCATGACGAGTATCGAGGCTATGCCGGCGATCGCTGGCTAGCCGAGCATCGGGGCAAGCGCACTGTCCTCTACTATGGCGGCCGCCGGGGCACCACGCTGAAGCTGCTCGAAGACCTTACCGATGACGAGATCGCGGCCAAGCTGCCCGTGCATCTTCGTCATGTCCCCAAACGCATCGCGGCATAGGGGGGGCGGGGACAATGCTGACTTTCCCGATCGCCGATGTGCGCAAGGTCATCGCACGGGGTATCGCCGACGCCCTTGCCAATGGCGGCTTCAGCGATCCGCATCTCGGCCTGTCTGAACAGGACAATCGCAAACCCGGACTTTGGCTGGTTGGCGACCATGGGGTGTATTTGTGCTCGAACGGCAAACTGGCCGAAGGTCAGAAGCCTCTCGTCTCCTATGCCGAGGAGTGCAATCCGCACGTCAACGTCGACTGGTGGGATGTCAAACGCGCCACCTTCGGCGGCGACGACGGCGTGGACTTCCTCAGTGCGACCTCTCTGGAAGCGCTGTTTGCCGGCACGCCTGACGGCACGCATCTGCGCATCGCCTTCATGACGGAGTCGATGCAGCTCTTCCTCGTCCGCAAGGACTGATCCGCTTCGCCGCAAGGCGCAGCGCAATTTCACCAGTTCCAACTGACCGCGCCATCCACCCTGTCGCCACTCCGGCGGGAGGATGACGCGCGCCTTCAACACAGGAGACAATTCCAATGGCGCATGACGATCCCTTCACGCTCGATATATTTGGCAGCACTGCGCTGTCCTCCGGTCTAGGTCTCGGCGTCACTGCCTTTTCCGGCGACTTCGATCCGGATGGCGATCCAGATCCCGACTCCTATCCAACCACACCCGCACCGGCCAAAGCCGTTGCGGGTGTCGCTCAATCTTCGAAGCCATGGACGGAAACTCAGCGTCGAGACGCTGTGAACTTCCACCTTGCCGGCAGCCGTGGTCTGGCGAAGGCCTGGAAGAAACGTGCGCGCGACAGCATCGCCGCGATCCGGCTTGCCGCCGATATCGAGGCCGAAGAACGGCCAGCCACACGCGATGAGCAGGAGCGGTTGATCCGCTTTACTGGCTTCGGCGCCTCGGACCTTGCCAATGCCGTATTCCGCCGGCCCGGTGCGGACGCGTTCCGTGATGGTTGGGATGCGATCGGCGCGGAGCTGGAAGATGCCGTCTCCACCACAGAATACGCCTCACTCTCGCGCTGCACGCAGTATGCGCATTTCACGCCGGAATTCATTATACGGGCGATCTGGTCGGGCTTGCAGCGCCTCGGCTGGCGCGGGGGCAGGGTGCTCGAGCCAGGTATTGGCACCGGCCTGTTTCCGGCATTGATGCCGGAGGAACTGCGCGATCATGTTCATGTCACCGGCGTCGAGCTCGATCCTGTTACGGCCCGCATCAGCCGGCTCTTGCAGCCAGGCGCGAAGCTCCTCAATGCCGACTTCGCTCGTACCGCACTGCCGGCGCATTTCGATCTGGCTATAGGCAATCCGCCATTCTCGGATCGTAGAGTACGTTCCGACCGCGCCTATCGATCGATGGCACTTCGGCTCCACGACTACTTCATCGCGCGCTCGGTCGATCTTTTGAAGCCCGGCGGGCTCGCAGCCTTCGTCACCAGTTCTGGCACGATGGACAAGACGGATTGTTTGGCGCGCGAGCATATCGCGAAGTCGGCCAATCTCATCGCGGCGTTCCGCCTGCCCGAAGGCAGTTTCCGTACCGATGCCGGCACCGATGTCGTCGTCGACATTCTCTTTTTCCGGAAGAGAATGCCCGACGAGCCGGAAGGCGATGTGATGTGGCTTGACATCGATGAGGTCCGGCCTGCGAACGGCGACGAAGGCGCCCTTCGTGTGAATCGCTGGTTCGCCCGCCATCCCGACTTCGTACTCGGCGAACACGCTATGGTCTCAGGGCCCTATGGTGAGGCCTATACCTGCCATCCCCAAGCGGGTGTCGATCTGGAACAGGCGCTCGCCGACGCGATGCTCCTTCTTCCGAAAGCCATCTACGACGGAGAACCGGCAAGAATTGATCCTGGTGCCGAGCACGAGGCAGATGCTCTCGATGCCAACGCCGAAGGCGTCAGTGCGCGCGAAGGCAGTTTCTTTATCGCGAGAAACACTGCACTCATGCAGATGGTAGACGGCTCGCCGGTCACGATCACGGTGCGGAAGGGCAGATCCAGCGACGGTGTGCCGGAAAAGTACGCCCGCATCATCCGCAAGCTAATCCCGATCCGCGACGCGGTACGCGAGGTCCTCAAGGCTCAGGAGCTCGACAAGCCCTGGAAGCCGGCGCAGGTCAAGCTGCGCATCGCCTGGTCGAATTTCGTGCGTGAGTTCGGTCCCATCAACTTCACCACGGTTTCCGTGTCGGAGGACCAGGAGACGGGCGAGGTCCGTGAGGCGCATCGCCGGCCGAACCTGCAGCCGTTCCTCGACGATCCCGACTGCTGGCTGGTCGCCTCGATCGAGGACTACGATCTCGAAACCAATACCGCCCGGCCAGGACCAATCTTTACCGAGCGCGTGATTGCCCCACCCTCGGCGCCGATCATCACCTCCGCCGCCGATGCGCTGGCTGTGGTGCTCAACGAGCGCGGTCATGTGGACATTGATCACATCGCGGAGCTCTTGCATGCCGACGCCGATGCCGTCATCGCCGAACTGGGCGAGGCGATTTTCCGCGATCCGGCCACCGGCGCTTGGCAGACGTCGGACGCTTATCTCTCCGGCCAGGTGCGTGACAAGCTCAAAGCCGCCGAAGCCGCCGCTGTACTCGATCCTGATTTCGGGCGCAACGTCCGCGCACTGGTCGACGTCCAGCCTGCCGATCTTGGGCCTTCCGATATCACTGCGCGGCTCGGCGCACCGTGGATTTGCGCCGCTGATGTCGTTGCCTTCGTCAAGGAGACCATGGGCGCGGAGATTAAAATCAACCACATGCCCGAACTCGCCTCGTGGACGGTGCAAGCCCGGCAGCTTGGCTGGATGGCGGCCGGCACATCAGAATGGGGCACCGAACGTCGACATGCCGGCGAACTTATTGCCGATGCGCTCAACAGCCGGGTGCCGCAGATCTTCGACGTCATCAAGGAAGGCGATAGCGAACGCCGCGTCCTCAATGTGGTCGACACCGAGGCGGCCAAGGAGAAGCTCGCAAAGATCAAGACCGCCTTCCAGACCTGGATCTGGTCCGATCCGGATCGGACTGACCGGCTGGCTCGGGTCTACAATGACCGTTTCAACAACATTGCCCCTCGAAAGTTCAACGGGGATCATCTGCAGCTACCGGGCGCCTCTGGAGCCTTTTCTCTCTATGGGCATCAGAAGCGCGGCATCTGGCGCATCATCTCGGCCGGCTCTACCTACCTCGCTCACGCCGTTGGCGCCGGCAAGACCATGACCATGGCGGCCGCCGTCATGGAGCAGAAGCGGCTCGGGCTGATCGCCAAGGCTATGATGGTGGTTCCCGGCCATTGCCTCGCGCAGGCTGCGCGTGAATTCCTGGCGCTCTATCCGACGGCGAGAATCCTGGTCGCCGACGAGACCAATTTTACCAAGGACAAGCGCCATCGGTTCCTCAGTCGGGCGGCCACGGCGGCCTGGGACGCGATAATCATCACCCATTCCGCTTTCCGCTTCATCAATGTGCCCTCGGCTTTCGAGCAGCAGATGATCCAGGACGAGCTGGAGCTCTACGAGACCTTGCTTACGAAGGTCGAAAGCGATGACCGCGTCTCGCGCAAGCGCCTCGAGCGGCTGAAGGAGGGCCTGCAGGAGCGGCTGGAGGGGCTCGCAACCCGTAAGGACGACTTGCTGACGATTTCCGAGCTCGGCATCGACCAGATCATCGTCGACGAGGCGCAGGAGTTCAGGAAGCTCTCGTTTGCGACCAATATGTCGACGCTGAAGGGTATCGATCCGAACGGCTCGCAGCGCGCCTGGGACCTTTATGTCAAATCTCGCTTCGTGGAGACGAAGAACGCGGGAAGGGCCCTCGTGCTGGCGTCGGGGACGCCCATTACCAATACGCTAGGTGAGATGTTCTCGGTTCAGCGTTATCTGGGATTCGAGGCTCTGCATCAGCGCGGGCTGCACGAGTTCGACGCCTGGGCCTCGACCTTCGGCGACGTGACCACGGAACTGGAGCTTCAGCCTAACGGCAAATACAAGCCGGTGACGCGCTTCGCCACCTTCGTCAACGTCCCCGAGCTGATCGCCATGTTCCGCTCCTTCGCGGACGTGGTCATGCCCGAGGACCTGCGCGCCTACGTCAAGATTCCTGCTCTTTCAACCGGGGCGCGGCAGATCAGGACGTCCAGGCCTTCTGCCGCCTTCAAGCGCTACCAGACCATCCTCGATGCCCGCATCAAGGCGATCGAGCAGCGTGAGGGGCCGCCGCAGCCCGGTGATGACATCCTTCTTTCGGTCATCACCGATGGCCGCCATGCCGCGATCGACCTGCGACTGGTCGACCCCGACAATGACAATGAGCATGATAACAAGCTCAACGACCTCGTCGGCAATGCCTATCGCATCTGGCAGGAGACGGCTGACGGAACCTACGTCCGCCCCGACGGCAAGCCGTTCGACCTGACCGGCGCCGCACAGATGATCTTTTCAGATCTGGGAACGATCAGCGTGGAGAAGACACGCGGTTTTTCCGCCTATCGCTGGATCCGCGACGAACTCATACGGATGGGCGTACCTGCTTCCGAAATCGCCTTCATGCAGGATTTCAAGAAGTCAGAGGCCAAGCAGCGCCTGTTCGGCGATGTCCGCGCCGGCAAGGTGCGCTTCCTCATTGGCTCGTCGGACACGATGGGCACCGGAGTCAACGCCCAGCTCCGTCTTAAAGCCCTGCACCATCTCGATGTGCCGTGGCTGCCGTCGCAGATCGAGCAGCGCGAGGGCCGGATCATGCGGCAGGGCAATCAGCATGATGTCATCGACATCTTCGCCTACGCCACCGAAGGTTCGATGGATGCGCAGATGTGGCAGAACAACGAGCGCAAGGCCCGGTTCATCGCTGCCGCACTCTCGGGCGACACCTCGATCCGCCGGCTGGAGGACATGGGCGAGGGGCAGGCCAACCAGTTCGCCATGGCGAAGGCCATTGCCAGCGGCGACGCACGCCTGATGCAGAAGGCAGGGCTCGAGGCCGACATTGCCCGGCTCGAACGCCTTCGTGCCGCTCATCAGGACGACCAATTCGCCATCCGCCGCCAAATTCGCGATGCTGAGCGCGATATCGAATATTCAACTCGCCGCGTTAGTGAAATCGACCACGATATCGAGCGGCTGATCCCAACTCTCGGCGATGACTTTCGGATGCGTGTTGGCGACGAGACCTTCGCCGAGCGCAAACTTTCCGGTCGGGCGCTGATGAAAGAAATCCTGACCTTGGTACAGCGTCAACACGAGGGCGATGTCGTATTGGCGGCGATAGGCGGATTTGACCTCGAATATTCTGGTGAGCGGTTTGGCAAAGATGGGTATCGCTACACGACAATCCTGATGCGCACCGGCGCCGACTACGAGATCGAACTGCCGGTAACCACCACTCCGCTCGGGGCCGTCGCCCGCCTTGAACATGCTCTATCCGGTTTCGAACAAGAGCAGGAGCGCTACCGCCAGCGTCTCGGTGATGCGAAGCGGCGCCTGGCTTCTTATCAGAGCCGCCGAGGTGAAGAATTTACCTTTGCATCTGATCTTGCCGACAAGCGTCGCCAACTCGCAGATGTCGAGGCGGCACTCTCCGCAGACTTGACCGAACCCCCTGCTGTCAACGAGGCTGCGTGAACACGTCTATAAAGCTCACGCGCTACTAGCCTCACCGGCTGCTGTTGCTCAAAGGTCCAGAGATCGCGGTTTGTGCAGCAGCAGACAGTCCGCACATGGCGCTGTGGGCGGCTTTCATCATGTCATCGCCCAAAGCGTCAGCCAGTTGTGAGCGTGCACGCTCCCAGATTGGCATGGCTTCTTCCATCAATGTGTAGCCCGGATGAGTGAGGTCCAGCCGCTTGCCCGCTCGACCTCTCCCTCCACCACTGTACACCAATCCACTGTGCTCGAGAGTTCTCACCGCTCTGCTGAGGGTCGTCGCGTCGACGCCTGCGCGCGTCGCCAACTCCACAAGTGTCGGCTTTGTACTGCCCGCAATGCCCACTAACAGGCTGAATTGCTCTGCGGTGATTCCCAGAGGCTGGAATGCGGCATTGTAATAACGCGTTAGCGATCTTGCGGTCGCTCGAGCCTGAAATGCCGGGCAATCGGCTTCAACACGTCGGTAGAAATCTGCAGCAGCGTTCATTTTGGGTTACATGCCCCTCGATTCATGAAATACTGCATATACAGTATTTATCAGGAGAGTGCGATGCCAGCATATGTTCACGTCAACCTTCGTATCAAAGACGCCCAGCGGCAAGCAGCCCTGGCTCCGCGCTTTCAGGCGGCGCTGCAGGCAGCTGGTGGACGAATTGTCCACTTTGGACCAGTGGTAGAGTTGCTGGAAGGGGACATCGAGCCCCTGCCTGTAGCCGGCATATTCGAGTTCGCAACTCTCGCTGATGCCATGGCTTTTTATCGGTCGTCCGAATATGCGCCAATCAAAGTCGAGCGCGATGCGGCTCAGGAGGCGCGTATGTTTGTTGTCGATGCGACCTGAGATACATCGGCATTGGACAACGCACGATCCTTCATAATTGCGCGAATGGGTGAGATCGCCAACCAGCAACATTGAGTGGCCCAGTGACATCGAGATGATTGCTGACCGGTCCGCGGCAATGGGTCAGCGCATACCCGCGTTTCAGGCGTGCGTTTCTTCCGGATTGCTATAAACTCTTTGACACCGAGGGGAGCCCTGCAAGGGGCTGAGATACTGCTGGTGAAGACAGCGCAGTGACCCTTTGAACCTGATCCGGATAATGCCGGCGAAGGGACAGGTCTGATCGGCTCTATCCTTTGCCGGCCTCATTATGGAGGCCAAAATGCCCTTATCTTCGCCGTTAAAGCCAAACGATCCAACTATCGCTGGCAGACCCGTGGCTGCAACAATCGCGGTTGTTGTCCGAGAAGGGAGCGTTCTGCTCGTCAAGCGAGCAAACATGCCTGACGAAGGCAAATGGGGTTTCCCGGGAGGAAAAATAGAAGCCGGCGAGGGGATTAACGAGGCAGCCGTGCGGGAGCTTTTCGAAGAAACTCGCGTGGTGGCGAAGCCCCATCGCGTCTTCACAGCAGTTGATGCATTTGATCACGACGAGCAAGGCAGGCTTCGTAATCACTACATTCTCATTGCAGTCCTCTGCGAATGGGAGACGGGAACACCCGTCGCTGGTGATGATGCACTCGAGGCCCGGTGGTTTCCACTCGACGGGTTGGAACATGCGGATGTTGCGTTGAGCATGGACGTCGCGTCGGTCGCTCGATCCGGTGCCGATCTTGCTTTGCAGGAGTTGGGCGCATGATCGCAAATGTCCTCACGATTGCCGGAACAGATACTTCTGGCGGGGCGGGAATTCAGGCGGACATCAAGACCTTCTCGGCACTTGGCGCTTACGCGGCTTCCGCAATCACCGCAGTGGTCGCGCAAAACACGCAAGGCGTGCGGTCGTTTGTGGCGCTTGAGCCTGACTTCGTGGCTGATCAGATCGATGCAGTTTTTGACGACGTGCGGATCGATGCCGTCAAGATCGGCATGGTGGCGAATGCAGGAATCGCAGAAGCAATAGCCGACAGATTGCATTACCATCGCGCTCGGAAGATCGTTCTTGATCCTGTCATGGTTGCTAAAAGCGGCCACCATCTCCTTGATGACGACGCCGTCGCTTCTATTCGCGAGGTGCTAATACCGCTCGCGACAGTGATCACGCCAAATCTGCCAGAAGCGGCGGTCTTGCTCAATATCGGACCTTCCTGGTCGATCCATGAAATGAAGGCCCGGGTTAAGGACCTCTCACAGCTGGGGTCGCAATGGGTCCTTCTCAAAGGTGGTCATCTCGAAGGATGTGACCAGAGCATCGATCTGCTCCACGATGGTGTCCAAACCATTGAGCTGGCGGCACCGCGTATCGCTACGAAGAACGATCATGGAACCGGCTGCACACTTTCAGCAGCGATCGCAGCACTTTTGCCGTCAAATGGCGTAGAAGAGAGTGTACGTCGCGCGAAAAGCTACATGCATGGCGCTCTATCTGCGAGTGGAGAATTGGATGTTGGTCATGGCCACGGACCGCTTCACCACTTCTACGATCTTTGGCGTGAGCAACGTGATTGATTACCCTCGCTGAAGCCCCTGACCGTGATCTGCCTGCCGGGCCCGGCTATGTGCTCGCCATGACTAACCTGAGTTGTTCACCCGAGCCCAAATGGCTTCCGTCGGGCGCCCAGGCATCCATGCGCTCCAGAAGCCATCCATCTGCTGCGCACGCTTGTGTGCGCGCGCTCAAAAGGAGCCAGGGCGAAGACGTCTTTCCCAACCCGCTGCCTGGGGTCACCGAAAATGCGAGCGTGGGTATTGGAGTAGGCAAATTGAGGACGGCTCCGTAAGACGGAGCTAAGGCATCCATCAAAACAACCAGCCGCGCCTCGTCCGGCGGAACGTCGTCATCGACCAAGCGCAGCCATGCAATAAGCTCAGCTTCGGGGCCGCCGCTGAACGGCCTGGCACTACCGACGGGTCTGATTTCGGTACGACTTGCAAAAGGTACGAATTCGCGGGGAACATTGAAAATGGGGCACCGCTCCGGCGCGGGAACCTCAGGCATGGACGGCGCTATCTGCGTTAGTTCCCGAGGACTTGAGGTGGCAGCTATCCCACTGACAGCAATGCTAACCCCAGCGTCGTTGACCGCGTTTGCTTGTAGCCATGCTGCCGTTTTACCCTCGCTGGAGTTGGAGGCTTCCAATTTGAACGGGTCACGTACAGCACGTCTGAATTTGCCAGATACCTGCTTGAGGGTTCGGCCTTGTTCTTTTGTCTGGTGCAGCATGGCTGTCGTGACAAGGCCCAGCATCAAGCCTCCATGCACGCCCCCAAACCCCCACCACGAGCGATCAAGATCGATCACAGTTCCAGGCGTGGAGGCTCTAAACACGTCGGCAATCGCTGCATCGCTACCAAAGCTTCTGGTTTCAACACTCACGGCATCGTTTCCCACGGCTAACGCCTCTATGGTCGGAATATGAAATGAAACACTGTGCGGATTGGAACCGTCGACTAGAAATAGGAGGGTCGATCCGGGTCGAAAATCGGCGGATAGTCATTGTCATCGAGCGCGTCGAGAAAATCATCCAGACCGGTCTCTCTGATAAAGCTGTACTCGCCGTCCGAGATGAGGTTCACCGTCAGGATCTCGACTTGCTCTTCCTCAATTCTGAGGTTCTCCGCAACCGCCTGGTCTGGCTCGATAACGGGCGTGAGGAAGAGGAACGTTTTGAAGGAGCAGATTGACAATGGAGGCGTCGGCATTGGTATCCGGTGTCCGAACCCAAGCCATGTGTCATCGATGAAAGGGTATTTCGCAAGCCACCTGAGATTTCCAATGATCTCATCACTTGGCTCACGCACATACCACATCAATTCCGCTCTCCGCCGGACTGCTTCACCAACATCCGACGGAAGGGTCATGGCACGGTCGCTCATACCACTGGTGAGCAGAACGTAGCCTTCATCCTCTGACTCGATCGGCGAGAAATCTCGACCGAACGCTAATATCTCGACCCCGTCTTCCTTCGGGAAGACGATGTCGGGCTCATCGAGTTCTTCAATGTAAACGTTTCGCCGGTGCACGAATGGGTCGTCTACCGACGATGTGGCGTTACCTGCGAACATATTCCTTAGTTTCGAGAACAATGACTCCTACCTCCGTATCTGACGATCGCCAGATCACCAGAACTTCCAGAACGGTTTCTTTTTCGCGGGCTCCGGTTCTGGCACCCGTGATCTGAGGAACGCCAAGTACTTTGGGTCCTCACTTTCGAAGATTTCTGCGCCCTCCAGTCCATAGGCCCGCAGCAGTTCGTCAGTCGCTCGGTCCAGGTTGCCAACCTCATACTGGCACTGCCCCAACCGAAGGTGCAGGAAGGGATTTCCGACTGCATCGGGAAAATGCATAGCGTTGCTGAGATTGTCGCGTCCGGCAACGAAATCACCCTTGAGGAAATTCGCATCCCCAATCGCGGTCAAAAGCCACGTACCCGCCTCCCATTGGGTTTTGGGTTCCGGCAGCAGATCGAAAGCTCCCCAGTACTTTGAGAGGGCGGCATCGAACTGATCGGATGCAGCGAGAGCATCTCCCGCTGCGCTCAGATCTTTGATGCTCTCGTGAATTGCTTCCAGCAGTTCCAATTTTATTCCTCCGCTGAACCTCTCGAGTTCAAACATTCATCTGCAAACCGACTAAGGCCAGACTAAAGCGGTGTGGCTCGAGGTTCTACTCACTGGTCAGTATAACAGCGTGTCTCTGAGCCAATCGTATGGAGAAAGAAAATAAGAGTGAGAAGCAAAAGGGGGGTGGTCGCAGATCGGCCGAACCGGTGACGCATGCGCTCAACCGCGCCGCTCGCGATCCCGGCCGCGTCGTCCTTCGCAGGGCTGTTAGCCCAGCTTGTCCTGCCGGGCAGGGATGCTCGGCCGCAGTTGCACCGGTCCGTCCGCTCCGCGGGCTGGGGGAGGTCTTCGGGAAGAAGACGAGAAAGGACGTCGCGATTGGCGGTGTCCGGCAACCCCGTAAGGAGCATTTCCATGGAACTGAAGTTTGTTGATCCGCGCGCGCTGAAGGCGAACCCCGACAAGGCGCGACGCTCCAGGTCCAACCCACAGGCCGACGCTTTGCTGCTCGCGACCATCCGCGCCGTCGGCATCGTGCAGCCGCCTGTCGTAGCCCCGGACGTCGGTGGTGGCAACGGCTTCGTCATTGATGCCGGTCATCGCCGCGTCAAGCAGGCCATCGCGGCCGGGCTTGAGGAGATCGCGGTGCTGGTGATCGAGCGGGCCGAGGATGGCGGCGCGATGCGCTCGCTGGCCGAAACGCTTGCGCATGAGCAGCTCAATCCCGTCGACCAATGGCGGGCGATCGAGCGTCTGGTTGCACTCGGCTGGACCGAGGAAGCAATCGCAGTCGCTCTGGCTCTGCCGGTTCGCCAGATCCGCAAGCTGCGTCTGCTCGCCAATGTCCTGCCAGCGATGCTGGATCAGATGGCGAAGGGCGATATGCCCAATGAAAGCCAGCTCCGCACCATCGCTTCCGCCTCGCTCGACGAGCAGAAGGAGGTCTGGAAGAAGCACAAGCCCTCCAAGGCTGACCCGCAGGTCTCCTGGTGGAGCGTGGCGCAGGGCCTGCAGAAGACCCGCATGTACGCCCGCGACGCGAGCTTTGACGACGAACTCGCTCAGGCCTACGGCATCGCCTGGGTCGAAGACCTGTTCGCGCCGGCCGATCAGGACAGCCGCTACACGACCGACGTCGAAGCATTCCTTGGCGCTCAGCAGGAGTGGATGACGCAGCACCTTCCCAAGAAGGGTGTTATCACCGAGGTCAACAACTGGGGCCAGCCGGAGCTGCCGAAGAAGGCCGAGCGCGTTTATGGCAAGCCCGGCAAGTCCGACCACACCGCCCTCTATCTCGATCGCGAGGGGAAGGTGCAGTCGGTCCACTTCCGCATGCCCGAGACGAAGAAGCCGAAAAAGGGCGAGGAGCCGCTTGGCGAGGGTGACGATGCTGCGATCGTCGTCAAGACGCGCCCCGATGTCACCCGCAAGGGCATCGAGATGATCGGCGATCTGCGAACCGATGCTCTGCACGAGGCGTTGTCGCGGGCGCCGATCGAGGACGGCACGCTGATGGCGTTGCTGGTCCTCGCCTTCGCCGGCCAAAACGTGACGGTGGCGTCGGGCGCGCGCGACATCTCGTATTACGGGGCGGCCGGCCTTGGAGAACATGCCGCCCGCCTGTTTGACCAGGAGGGCAAGCTCGACTTCGACATGGACACGCTGCGCATCGCGGTGCGGTCCCTGCTGATCGACGTGTTGTCCTGCCGGGAGAACCTGTCCGACAGCGGCATCCTCTCCCGCGTGGCCGGCGACGTGATCGGTGCGGACAACTTCCTGCCCAATATGGGTACGGAAGACTTCCTCTCTTGCTTGTCGCGGCCGGCGCTCGAAGCGTCGTGCGCCGATACGCCGGTCCTGCCGCGCCAGAAGGTCAAGGACACGCGCACGGCCCTGGTTGAACACTTCAAGGAGGGTCGCTTCATCCATCCGTCGGCGCAGTTCGGACCCGATCAGGCCAAGCTTGCGTCATGGCTGAAGAAGAACGAGCGCACGGGACAGCCTGAGGACGAAGGCACTCCGGAAGACCAGGACGAGTCTGACGGCGATGCCGTTGCCGAGTCCGAGCATGACTACCGCGAGGAGGATCCGGCTCCGCAGGACGACGACCTCACCGACGAACAGCGTGAAGCTTACAAGGTCGCCGCCGAATAGGGCGCCTCCGCTTCAACTCTTGCGAACGATCATCCCGCCGCCGGCACATCGCCGGCGGCGGTTCTGTTTCCACCATCAACACCATGGAGAAAACCATGTACGCCGAAATGATCTACGACCTCGTGCCCCTGGGCTCGACCCTGACGTATTCCGATGGCACGCCGCGACCGCCGGAGCGCCACCGCAAGAAGCTTGCCGCCTGGGAAAATCGAAATTCCGGCGGCCGCCTGATCCGAAGACAGGCCGAAGCTCGCATCGGCAACACGACGATCCCTGCGTCCATCACCCTACACGAGGGCGATTACGGCAGTCAGGGCACCATAGTCCTGCGTGTCCACCGGACGTTCTCGGTGAACAGCGACCTGAAGTTCGCGGTCGTCAGCCGCCCGGCCAGCGGCTCGGTTCTCGTTCTCGACCGCGATGGCGACGATGCCGAGCTTGTCCATCTTGCCGCCAATCGCGAGGCCGCCGAGGAATGGCTCAACCGCCATCGCTATCCGAACGCCGTCCTGCAGGAATTCTCAGCCGACGCGACTGCGGCGGATGCTGTGGAAGGGAGGGTCGCGGCATGAAAGCGCGCGCGTCTGAGCATGATGTCACCGAACCCCCCGCATTTCCGGGGGCTTGTTGTGGTCGAAGCGCAGATGGTATGCCCGTTGCCCTCGTCGGTGAACATGCCTTCGCCATGGCCCCCGCCCGCGACGGCCGGCATTACCTTGTCACCGGTTGGCGCATTCGCCGACCCATGGCGGAATGGAAGCGCGACGATTTCTATGGTCATAGCGGCGAACTCGCCGACGAGAACGCCTTCTGCGCTAGGGTTCTGGAGAATGTCGAGCATCAACGAGAGAAGGTCGCTCTTTGCCGGCGCGAGGAAATCTCTTGGGCGAGTACCCCTTGGGGTCCCTCGCAAGGTGTGACCGTTTATGCCGACGGTGTCGTCTTCCACTCGACAGCCGGCCATGGCGGATTTCTCCTTTCGGCCGATCGCAACCGCAAGGTCCATCCGGCGATCCGAGTCGTTGGCGCCGCCTATGAAGAGGATGAGGCATGGGCGATCGTCGCGTTCAGCTTCCCGCATTTGTTTACCGGTTTCGAGCGTCGTGCAGCCGAGAAGACCATGAAGGACAGCTTCCCGGGCGCCTGGGAAGCGATCACAGGCAACGTTCTTGGACCCGGTGAATCCTGGAAGAAGGATGAGCGTGCTTTCTTCGCGAAGCACAACGATGATTGGATCGTGGTATCGGCGATCGTCTGCGATCACCAACCCGGCTTTACCGAGGTCGTCGCTGTTCCCGGCGGCAGGCGTGGGCCAGGCGCCGAGGAGCGTCGCTTTCTCGTTCCTTGGGATGAATATCGCGTCGGTCGTTTCGGCTTCGTGATCGATCCGGAGCGCCACGCTGTCTATGGCGGGCCGTCAAGCTTTGTCGGTTGGCAGGGGAGACTTGGCCGATGACCGGGCCAGATCGCCCGGCGCAGCTCTTTCGCATGGAGGAAGCCCATCGGCAGACCCAGCGGCAACTGGACATGATCGACCGGCAGATCACACGGCGCATGACAGCGCTGATACCGCGATTGCACCCGCGCCAGAGTACCTATCGGCGCGGAAAGCCGCCCGACCCCGGCGCGTTTCTCGAACGGTATCGTGCAAACCTGGCCGCCGTCACCGCCGAGCATCAGCCGGAAATAGACGCTCTGTCGCGCAAGCTCGCATGGCAGGAAAGCGTTATCACGGCGTTGAGGGCTCAGCTTCAATTGCAGGAGCTGTGTGCCTGAAGCGTGCTGGCGCCCGCGCGTCAGCCAAACTTCGATCCGTAGCGGTCGTCACGGTCGCTTCCATGGCGACCAGGCGGCCCGAACAGGTAGGGGACGTCACTACGGAGCGGCAAGGACCAACGGATGGGATGGAGGCGCGGATTGATCGGGCGCTTATCGCTCTCGCATGCCGGTGGCGTTGACTATCCCCGGCCGGTCTTCCCGGCGGGTTTGCTGCGGTCTGAACCGGCGGCCGGTCCCTTCAAGGCCGCTATCGCGCCGCGGAGCGGCCGGAACCCGCCGATCTCGACAAGGCCGCCCCGCGTCCTGCGCAGGGGCCAGTGAAGAGCTGGCCCCCGCTTGTCCGCAAGCCGACCTCGCTCGCCTGGCAGGCTCCGAACCCTGAAGCGCCCAGCTTGCGCCGGTTCCTTTTGACCGCACCCGCAGGGAAGACCGGCCGGAGGCCGATCACCTGGAGGGCATCGCTAGAAAGGTAAGCTTCATGTCCAGTTCAACCCGCTCCACCAACTCCAAGGCCCGCGTCGTCGCGCTCCGCAAGGGCACGACCCTCGAAATGGTCCGGCTCTGCTGCCCGGATGGCAATCAGGCCTCCCTCATCTCCGAGAGCTTCGGCCTCCCTGTCCTCGACAGCGACGGCATCCGCGAGTTCCACCAGCGCAGCCTGATTGAAGGCGCCGACACCCTCTCCGAGGGACTTTCCGACAAGGCCATGCAGATCCACCTGCAACGGATCGTCGGCTCCTATGTCGGCTCCGCTTACGGGGCTGGCCAGTTCTACTCGAAGGCCGTTACCGAGGCAAAAGATGCCACGGCGAAGCTCGCCAACGACATCCGCGACGAGGACCTCGACGGTCCGGTCGGCTTCGACAGCAACGCCCAGCGCAAACGCGAGTTTGCTGCCGACATGGGTCTTCAGTCGCACGCCCTGCGCATGGCGGCCGAGGGTGCCATTGCTGCCTACGAGCACATCGTCGGCGAAAGCTGGAAGCCCTACGAGCGCCAGGTCGAGAACCCCGGCCAGAACGTCAGCCGGCAGGCTGCCGATCTCCAGATGGCGGCACTTGGCTGATCGCCAACGGGCGGAGCTTCGGCTCCGCCCGATTTCCCACCCAATCAGGCTGGTGTCCTTGTGGACGCCGGCCTCTTCGCATGTCTTCATGATCCAAACCTAACACCAGGAATAGACATTGTGGCCCGCGCCAGTCGCGGCCGTCACGAATGTTGGTCCTGCTCCGGTCCTCGTCCCGCGAAACGGCTGCGCCGTCCTTCACTGCGTTTCGGCCCATCCTGCGACATCTCTCTTTTTTCCGATTGCTCATCCGCGGGTTTGCGGACCTGCGGTCCTGCGCGTGCGGACCTCGTGACGGCCGCGACTGGCGCGGCCTCGAATGGAGGTTTTGGAAAATGAGCAGGAAAGAAAACAAACCCCGCGTCGATATCTACGCGAAAATCACCGACCGCATCGTCGCGGATCTGGAGAAGGGCGTGCGTCCTTGGGTCAAGCCCTGGAGTGCCGTGAATACGACAGGCCGGATCACCCGCCCGCTCCGGCATAACGGTCTCCCGTATCAGGGGATCAATACGCTGCTTCTCTGGTCGGAGGCTGTGGCGCGGGGTTTTGTCTCGCCAACCTGGATGACGTTCAAACAGAGCGTCGAGCTGGGGGGCCATGTCCGCAAGGGCGAGTCAGGCTCGATGGTGGTCTACGCCAGCCGCTTCACGCGTACCGAAACGGATGCGCGCGGCGAGGAGGTCGAGCGCGGCATTCCCTTCCTCAAGGCCTATACAGTGTTCTGCGCCGATCAGATCGAGGATCTGCCGGCGCAGTATTATGGCAATCCCGCACCTGTGGACGATCCGGTGGAGCGGGTCGAGCACGCAGATGCCTTCTTTGCCAATACCGGAGCGGTGATCCGGCACGGTGGCGACAAGGCCTTCTTCAATCCGGCGCTTGATATCGTGGAAATGCCGCCGTTCGAGAGCTTTCGCGATGCGCCTAGTTACTACGCAACCTTGGGACATGAGCTAACCCATTGGGTCGGCTCGGAAAAGCGGCTCGATCGCAACCTCTCCCGCTATCACAAGGATCGCTCCTTCAGGGCGCACGAGGAGCTCGTGGCCGATCTGGGCGGCTGCTTTTTGGCGGCGGATCTCGGCATCGTTCCCGAATTGGAGCCAAGGCCCGATCATGCGAGCTACCTGGCGAGTTGGCTTGAAATTCTCAAGAACGAGAAGCGCTTCATCTTCGCCGCGGCTGCCCATGCCCAGCGCGCTGTCAATTATCTGCACGAACTCCAGCCGGGCGCGGCACAGGTCGCGGAGGCCGCATGATGTTGCACGCTCCGAACACCACGGGGGAGGGCACCGAGCTTTCCCCGCTTCGCCTGCGCGCGCTTTCGCTTGGTGCCGGCGTGCAATCGACAACCCTCGCCCTGATGGCGGCCCACGGCGAGATCGGACCAATGCCCGATTGCGCTATTTTTGCAGACACCGGCTGGGAGCCGCAGGCCGTCTACGATCATCTGGCATGGCTCATGTCCCCCAATGTTTTGCCGTTCCCGGTCCATATCGTCTCGGCCGGTAATATTCGCGAGCAGCTGATTGCGGCCGGGCAAGGCAACCGCTGGGCCTCGATCCCCGCCTTCGCCAAGACCGTCACGCCGGCGGGTGCGGTCGTCCCTGTCTTCGACGAGGACGACGAAGGCGAGCTGATCGAAATCGCCACGCGCCAGACGACGACCGAGACGGTCTCGATCGGTATGATCCGCCGTCAATGCACGACTGACTATAAAATTGTCCCAATCCGTCGGAAAGTGCGTGAGCTCGCAGCGCTGACGCGCAAACGCTCACCTTCCTTTCCGGTGGTGGAATGCTGGATCGGCATCTCGACGGACGAGATTGTTCGCGCGAAGCCGAGCTTCGAAGCGTGGCAGATCAAGCGTTTCCCACTGATCGAAAAACGCATGAGCCGACGAGATTGCCTCGCCTGGCTGCGCCGCCACGACTATCCCGATCCGCCGAAAAGCGCATGTATCGGCTGCCCGTTTCACAGCAACGCCATGTGGCGATCGATGCGCGAACGCGACGCGGCGGCTTGGGAGGATGCCCTCGAGGTGGATCGGGCCCTTCGGACCGGACTGAGAGGTATTCGTGGTGAGGTTTACCTGCATCGATCATGCGTACCGCTTGAAGACGTTGATCTGTCAACCGCCGCCGACCATGGGCAGCTCGATCTATGGCCTAACGAGTGCGAGGGCATGTGCGGTGTATGAGGCCGGACTCGTTCCCGTGGCATTCGAGCCCTCACGCGCGACGAGCTCGACGCCATCTCATTCTATGCGATGAACAAAATGGGCAATATTCACCGTCTGACACAAGGCTGAGCCCAGGGCTTTCGCCATAAAGGTCGCGATGCCAATCTCGCCCCGGCCGACGAGTCCGGCAGACCCATCTCACAACGGTCCCCTGAAGCGAGACGCTTCCGGGTCACCCGTTCCCGCAAGGTCGATGGTTGTATCCACGGTCGGACACCAGGGCCTGCCTCCTCGTGCCCCCCGCCTGCACGGGCGCCTCTATCAGAGGCTGATCCCGTCTGAAACGCGAGCCGGATGCGCAGTTGCCGACCGCCTTCTTGGTATCGTGCGCCAGAGACGCAGCGTGATTTCGGAGCGCGAGTTAGCCTGACTGGAGTGTCGCGGAGTTAGCGTCCGGACTTCCGGGGGCAGCCCCGGTTTCATGACGGTTGAAGGATTATGGGTACGATTCCACTCGGGGGTTTGAGCCCGTGCGTAGGTTGTCTGGAAGTCGGGAGGGTCATTTGCGACCAATCGCCATGCCTCGGGGATGACGCCGACGATGGCAACGCCGGTCTTCATTCCCGTTTCCACAAAGGCCGCATCCACCTGCGTCCTCGATGTGACTGGTCTGACCGAAGGACGCTCCGCTTACGCGGGGCCTCGATCTTGTCCCGGCAACGGCCTTCAAGACTTTCTTCCCCTGACGGCTACGCCGCCATTCCTCGCGCATCAACAAAGTCTTTCCCGGCCGCCTTCCACCTCGTTCCAGCCCTGCGGGTGCCGGTCGATCGCCTCCGGTCCATCGACCGTCATCGAGGTCGCGATGGGCGCGGCCCGAACAAAATAGGAATGAGACACATGGCTACCATCGGCACCTTCGCTTCCACGGGCAACGGCTTCAGCGGTTCGATCAAGACCCTCAACCTCAACGTCAAGGCCAAGCTGGTCCGCATCGACAACCCCTCCGACAAGGGACCGCACTTCCGCATCTTCTCCGGCAATGTCGAACTCGGCGCAGCCTGGCAGAAGGTCTCCGCAGAAGGCCGCGACTACCTCTCGGTCAAGCTGGACGACCCGAGCTTCCCCGCTCCGATCTACGCCACCCTGATCGAGGTGGAAGGCGAAGAAGGTCTCCAGCTGATCTGGTCCCGCCCCAACCGGGACTGATCGCCCCCCGACAAAGGACCCCGCCGCACAGGCGGGGTTCGTCCTACGTCTGATGAAGCCGAAACCAGGCATCGAGCCAGGTCCCGGCTTTTTGGGCGCCAACCGTGTGTGGGGAAGTCTGCTCAGATCGTTCGAGGATGCCATGGCGACCCGAAGGCCCCAAGGTCTTCGTGGTACCCCCAAAATGCTCACGCATTTCGGCTCCCCCACTCGCCGGCTCCGCCGGTCGCTATGCGAACCTTGACCCCTCCGGCTCACCATGACCGCCGGTGACATCTTTCAAAAACGTCAAGGAGACGAAGATGTCGATAGATCAGGAAATCGAGGAATTGCGCGCTGAACTGCGGAACGCTGTTTATCTCAGCGAGCGCCGCGAGATCGAGGCCGCGCTGGAGCGCGCCCTTACCGAGCGCGAAACCATCTGGGCCGAGCAGGAGGCGATCATGCTGTAGGAGCCTCCTTTCTAGGAGGCTTTCGCCCTGAACAAAATCTCATAGGCCGGATAGACCGGCCTATGAGGTTCGCCGAGCTCGGCGACTATGCTGCTGGCCGCTAGTTTGCGGGCCGTACCCGCGCTCGCGTTTGTTGCGCAGCAGGGCCAGGAAGAGTTGCACCGCGTCTTCCTCCTTGTTGAAATGATGTTGCATGGCTTGGCCACGCGCGCCGATTCGCCCCCATCTGCGGGTCAGGCAGACGTCTCCAAACAGGGTCGCCTCGATCGACATGGCGTAGAAGCGTGCCATGTTCTTCGCGGGATCCGTTCGCTCGACGTAAAGCTGGTAGGGTTGCGCGATCATAAGGAGAGAATCGCGCTGTTCAGATCCGTGGTCCAACGACTTCTATGAATCGGTTTCCCACGGCCGATTCATTTTGGTGATGGATCAGCCAATCAGATCTGTCGTGATCCATTCCATCGATGAGCTGGCGATTCCTCGATCAACGTATCGCGGCGCCATAGCGCGCGGTGGACGTCCATATTGGAGTCTGTCAGGCGACTAGGAGAGATGCCTGTCCGATCCTACGATGCAAGGCCGCTGGCAAGGAAGATGTTGGGCGAGGCCCTGCGGGCACGGCTCTGCTCGCTGCGCTCATCGAACCCGCTACGCGGTTTCGCCCCATGCGGGCGACGAACCTCTCGCGATGCAGCGCTACGCCGATACCGTCGCGGGCTCTGAATTGTAAGTGGACGGAGGACCGCCACTTCCGTTCAACGGGGCAGATCGGGCATTGGGCCGTTAGCGATATCCCAAATCCACGACACCATCTCGCTCTCCGAGATTTGCCGGGAGAGGATCTCGCGATATGCGCTGTCTGCATCGTCGGGCACGATGTACATCGCAATGGGCTCCGCCTTATTCACGGTCAGCACGATACTCGCCATCGGCTGGGTCGACGGCAGATTGTACCGCAGGCCTTTCATGAAGATCGAGCCTCGCTTGATGAGCGCGTCAACCAGCATGCCTTCGTATTGGCTCTCGAACGGAATCCACTTTTCGCTGACCGTCATCAGCGCGATGGTCTCCACCGCTGCGATACCAGAAAGGCCGACGCCGAATGTCGCCGCAGCGATGAGATGCGAGTCCGGGCTCGCGTCCCACAGCGCAAGTTCTCGGGCGAACACCTTGGTCATACGGCGGTTGACGTCCTCAGCCAGCATGAACGGAAAGCGTGGCGCATGTTTGATGATCAGTCGTGAACCAGACCGGGCGGGCTGGATCTCCTTCACCTCTCCGATCAGAATCGCGAGCGAACGGCGATTGCCCTGTGACTGAACCGCTCTGCTCAGGAATGCCTGCCGGCGCTGAACGATTGCGTCGGCGCGCTCCGAGTCGAACATCTCCGGGATGTAGATCGTGTCCGACAGCGGCTTTCCCTTGGCGCTCGAACTCGCCGCTGCCTCGATCAGGAACTTGCGGACCACCGCCCAATTGCGGCGTCCGGCCATCGCCGGACGCCAGCGATTAAACTGTGCCCGGTCCCACAGGAAATGCAGCATCGCCTTCAACGACAATCGGGCACCGTCGGTCCTGACGTCGCCGGGATCAGCGTTGTCACCAATCGCGGGTGCAGTCCGTCCGCCG
>NZ_BMZQ01000007.1 GCF_014652875.1 Tianweitania populi
GCGGCTTGAAGGCTGCGGCGAAGATGATCGAGGACGGCGTCATTACCGACTTCATCAAGCAGCGCTACCAAGGTTGGGACAAAGCGGAAGGGCAGGCGATCCTGTCAGGCAGCCGCAGCCTGGAAGACGTGGCCGCGCGGGTGACCCGCGACAATCTTCAGCCACAGCCGCGCTCCGGCAAGCAGGAATGGCTGGAGAACGTCGTCAACCGGTACGTGTGAGTGGCTTCACGCCGTTCTGGCAGACCTGGCTGAGCTTTGGAGATCTGCGGTGATGAGGTGCATCGCCGCCAACCTGACCTCAACCCGCAGGAACATAATCCCGGCCAGGATCGATGCTGGCCGGGCGTCCATCAAGAAAAAGCTCGCCGATGCGCGGGGCGCTCTTGGAGATGATCTTGCCGCTCTTGATAACAGCCAAGCGGGTGGGCTTCAGCCGCAGCGCTTCGATGACATCGGCGGCTTGCAGGATGATGAGATCGGCATTGCAGCCGACTTCGAGCCCGTAGCCTTCCAGGCCCATCGTCTTGGCGGAATTGACGGTCAGCGCGTCGAAGATCTTCTTCTTGTCTTCGATGCCGCCCATCTGCGCGACGTGGATGGCCATATGGCCGACTTCCAGCATGTCGCCGGAGCCCATCGAATACCACGGGTCCATCGTGCAATCCTGGCCGAAGGAAACGTTGAGCCCTGCCTGCATCAGTTCAGGAACGCGCGTCATGCCGCGACGCTTCGGGTAGGTGTCGTGGCGCCCCTGAAGCATGATATTGATCAGCGGGTTCGCGATCACATTGATCTCGGCTTCCGCCATCAGCGGGATCAGCTTCGAGACGTAGTAGTTGTCCATCGAGTGCATGGAAGTCAGGTGCGAGCCTGCCACGCGACCTTGCAGGCCAAACCGGACTGTTTCGGCGGTGAGCGTTTCGATGTGGCGTGACAGTGGGTCGTCGGTTTCGTCGCAATGGATATCGACGGGCAGACCGCGATCCGCAGCGATCCGGCACAGGGCTTCGAGCGACCGGCGGCCTTCGTCCATGGTGCGTTCGAAATGCGGAATGCCGCCGACGATGTCGAGACCCATGTCCAGAGCGCGCTGCAGGGACGTCTCGCCGTCTGCTGCTCGGTAATAGCCATCCTGCGGGAAGGCGACGAGTTGCAGCGTGATGTAAGGCGCGACGCGCTCGCGGACTTCGACCAGAGCCTCGGCCGTCACAAGGCGTGGATCGGAGGTATCGACATGGCTGCGGATGAAAAGCAGCCCTTGGCTCACGGCCAGATCGCAGTAGCGCAGCGCGCGTTCAACGAGCGCTTCCTTTGTTAGCAGCGGCCGCAGCTCGCCCCAAAGCGCTATGCCCTCCAGAAGCGTGCCGGAGGTATTCATGCGCGGCAGGCCGAGAGAGAGCGTCGCATCCATGTGGAAATGCGGGTCGCAAAGTGGGGGACTGACCAGCCTGCCGGTGGCATCAATCTCCTGACCGGCCGAGACCGGCAGGCTCTTCTCGATCGCAGTGATCTTGCCACCGGCCAGACCGATGTCGATACCTTGCCGGCCATCGGGCAGATTGGCGTTGCGGACGATCAGGTCAAACATAGGGAACTCCTAGCGCTCACCGCGCCGATAGGGTTGCATCAGCGCCTGCGGAACACGGGCTCGCCTAGCCATCAGCGCAAGCGCCACGATGGACAGAATGTAGGGGATCATCAGGAACAGCTGATAGGGCACAGCGCCGCCAAGCACGGTTTGCAGGCGCAGCTGGAAGCCATCGAAGAAGGCAAACAACAGGCCTCCGAGCAGGGCTCTCAGGGGACGCCAGGAAGCGAACACGACCAGCGCGATGCAGATCCAGCCGCGTCCCTGCACCATGGTCGGGAAGAAGCTGTTGAAGGCGGACAGCGTGAGGAAAGCACCGGCCATGCCCATCAGCGCGCTGCCGACGATGACGGCGCCGTACCGCACAACCATCGGGTTGATGCCCTGCGCTTCAGCCGCGTGCGGGTTCTCGCCAGTCATGCGGATGGCCAGTCCTAGAGGCGTGCGGAAGATCACGTAAGCCAGGACGAGGGCAAGGGCGATTGCCAAATAGGTCGGAGGGGTCTGAGCGAAGAATGCGGGACCTACGAAGGGAAGGTCGCTCAGGCGCGGGATGGCGATGGGCTGGAACGGCGTGATGGTGGGCGGGGTGCCGGCCACCGGCACGGCCAAGCGGAAAACGTAATAGCTGAACGAGGAGGCAAACAGGGTTACGCCGAGGCCGGACACATGCTGCGATAGGCCGAGCGTCACGGTGAGCAGCGAATGCAGCAGGCCGAACAAACCGCCGGCCAGAGCCGCCACGAGAAAGCCGGTCCAGAGATCCGCGCCGTTATAGACCGACAGCCAGCCGATCATCGCGCCGAAGGTCATGATCCCCTCGATTCCGAGATTCAGCACGCCGGCGCGCTCGCACAGGAGTGCGCCGAGCGTGCCGAGGATCAGCGGCGTGGCTATGCGCAGGACGGCTGCCCATAGGCCCGCCGAGGCGATGATGTCGAAAGCGGCGCTCATCGGCGGATCCTGTACTGGGTGAAGAAAACGGCCACGAGCATGGTCAGCAAGGACAAAGCGACAATCACGTCGGCGATGTAGCTGGGAATGCCGAGGCTGCGGCTCATTCCATCCGCGCCGACGAACATGGTGGCGGTGAACAAGGCCGCCAGCACGACGCCAAGCGGATTGAGATTGGCCAGCATGGCGACGACGATGCCGGAATAGCCGAAGCCGGGCGACAGTTCGGTGGTCACATAACCCTGCACGCCCATGACCTCGACGGCGCCGGCGAGCCCGGCGAGACCGCCGGAAATGCAGGCGACGATGACGAGGGTGCGCCCGAGCGGCACGCCGGCAAAGACCGCGCCTTCCGGGTTGAGACCGGCCGCACGCGATTGCATTCCGAAGACGGTGCGCGATTGCACGAAGGCAAGCACGAAGGCCAGAGCAACGGCGATCCCCAGGCCTAGGTGAAGGCGTGAGCGGGCCAAGAGTTTCGGCAGCATGGCGGCATCGGCGACCGGTTGCGACTGCGGCCAGCCGAAGGCCATTGGGTCCTTGAGGACGGTGTCGATCAGCATGGAGACGAAGAGCACCGCAACGAAGTTGAGGAGCAGGGTTGTCACCACCTCATCAACGGTGAAGCGCAGCCGCATCCACAGCGGCACCAGAAGAAGGATCATGCCGGCCAGCGCGCCAAGGAAGAGCAGCAAGGGGATCTGAACGATACCCGGCAGATCGCCCAATAACTGCGAACTGGCCCAGGCGACGGTGATGGCGCCGAGGTAGAGTTGTCCCTCCGCGCCGATGTTCCAAAGCCGCGCCCGGAACGCCACCGCCGCGGCAAGGCCGGTCAGGATCAAGGGGGTGGCGCGGGTCAGCGTTTCCGTTGCGGAGAGACGCGAGCCGAAAGCGCTTTTCAGGATCAGCCAATAGGCCTCAAGCACCGGAGCGCCTACGATGGCAATCAGGATGCCTGCCAGAACTAGCGCCGCCGCTATCGCGATCAGGGGTGTGGCGATCACGAGTGCAATCGGACGGTGTTCACGCCGCTCAAACCGCATGCGGCACCTCTGTCGTCCACTCGCCTGCCATCATCAGCCCAAGTTTGCGCGCCGAAGCTTCCTCGGCAGAAATTGCCGGCGAAAGCTTGCCGCCAACGATCGCCTGGATGCGGTCAGCTAGCGCCATGACCTCGTCCAGGTCCTCCGAGATCAGAAGCACTGCCGTGCCTTGCCGCTTGGCTTCCAGGATGCGCTCAAGGACGGCGGCAACGGCCCCTTCGTCCAAACCACGGGCGGGTTGCGCGGCAAGCAGGATGCGCGGCCGGTCGATCAGGTTGCGGCCGAGGATCAGCTTCTGCATGTTGCCGCCGGACAGAAGGCGGATGCGGCTTGTCGGGGCGCCGCCGCGTACGTCGAACCGGTCGACGATCGTCTGGGCGAAAGCGATCGCGGCCTTGCGATCGACGAGGCCACCCCTGGAGAAAGCTTTGACCCGTTCGAGGATCGCGTTTTCCCAGATCGCCATTTCACCAATGGCGCCTTCCTTGTTGCGGTCCTCCGGAATGCGGCCGATGCCAGCTGAGACCACGTCGGTGACCGACAGGTTGTCGACCGCCTTGCCGTAGAGCAGAAGGTCGCCCGCAGTCTTCGAGCGCGTGCCTGACAGTAATTGCGCGAGCATATGCTGGCCGTTGCCGGACACGCCGATGATGCCCAGCACCTCTCCGGCATGAAGCCGGAAATCAACCGCCTTCAGGCGGTCGACGCCGTCGGATCGGATTGTCACGGCGGCGGCTTCCAGCACCAGTTCGCCGGGTGTGGATGGCTCGCGGACAGGGCGGGTCACCGTGCGGCCGACCATCAGTTCGGCAAGCTCGGCCTTGCTGGTTTCGGAGGTATTTCGTTCCGCTACGTGCCGTCCGCCGCGCAGAACCACGACGCGGTTGGCGGCAGACAAGACCTCGTCCAGCTTGTGAGAAATGAAGATCAGGGAAAGACCCTGCGCGGCCATGTCCTTCAGCGTTGCGAACAGCCGCTCGGATTCCGCCTGCGTCAGGACGGCCGTCGGTTCGTCGAAAACAAGAATGCGGGCTTCGTTGTAGAGCGCCTTGAGGATTTCGACGCGCTGCTGCTCGCCGACAGACAGGTCGCCGAGCCGGGCGTCGGGATCGACCTTCAGGCCGAAGCGTTCGGAGATCGCCAGAAGCTTCGCGCGAGCCTCGCTGCTGCGCAATTTGGGGGACCACAGGCTTTGCGTGCCGGTGATGACGTTTTCGAGCACGGTGAGATTAGGCGCCAGCGCGAAATGCTGATGGACCATGCCGATGCCGGCACGGATGGCAGCGCGCGGTTTGCCCTGCGGCAGCTCTTGGCCGTCGACCAGCACGCGGCCCTCGTCGGCCATGTAATGGCCGAACAGGATGCTCATCAGCGTGGTCTTGCCAGCGCCGTTTTCGCCCAAAAGCGCGACGATCTCGCCTTGAGCGAGCGAGAGCGAAATACTGTCGTTGGCAAGGGTCGGGCCGAACCGCTTGCTAACGCCGACGATTTCAAGAACCGGTTTGCTCATGCGTTTTCAATTTGCCACGGGGAAGCGGTGCTGCCAGCGCTCCTCTTGCTCTAGACGTGCAGCAAGCGCAAGCAGGAGCAGGTCACGACCCATGGGTGCCATGATATGAAGGGGCAGCGGCAGGCCGTTCGCATCGGCGCCGAAGGGTAGGGTGATCGCCGGGAAACCCGTTATGTTGGCGAGTGCTGCAAGCGGCGCAAACGCGGTCATGCGCTCGATCTGCAAGGCGGTGTCATCATGGTCGAACGGGAAGGAGCCAAGCGGAAGCGGCGCGCTCGACAGCATCGGCGTGAGGAGGCAGTCGACATCCTCGAAGATGTCCCACAGCGCGCGGCTGGCTTGGATGCCGGCGTCGAGCGAGGCCCACAGTGCCTGGCCGGATAGCGTCTGACCCCTGCGGATGAAAGCGCGCGTGAGACGCTCGGCTTTCTTAGCATCAAGCTCTGCCGCATCGACATAGTTGGCGAGATTGACGGCGATTATGTCGCCGAGCGCCGTGCCGCTTGCGGAGACGGCTTTCTCGACTTTGCTCCAGGCGACCGGAACAAGGGTGTAACCATCGGCTTCGAGTGATGTTGCCGCAGCTTCGATCGTAGCGGCGCGCTCGGGATCGATGGGGAAGGTGGTACCATAGTCGGTGAGCACACCGATGCGCAGCGCGCCTGTCTGTGCCGCATGTAGATGCGGATCGGCAAAGGGTCCGCGCGCCGCGCCGCTGGCAAGATGGAAGATGGTGCTGAGGTCGCGAACCGAGCGGCAAAGAGCAAGCTCGCTGACGATGCCGCCGAGGTGATTGTTGAAGCCTGGCCCGCCAGGCATCACGCCACGTGTGGCCTTCAGCCCCACAAGGCCGCAACAGGCCGCTGGAACGCGGATCGATCCGCCTGCATCGGTGGCATGGGCGATGGAAACGATGCCGGCGCAGACAGCGGCAGCCGCGCCGCCAGAAGAGCCGCCTGGGGTCAGAGCGAGATCAAGGGGATTGCGGCATCGGGGACCGGTTGCCGGCTCGCTTGAAAGCGACAAGCCCATTTCCGGCACGGTGGTGAGGCCGAAGAAGCAGAGACCTGCATTTTGAAGACGCGCGGCAAGATCGGAATCGGACTGTGCCGATTGCCTGTCGAGCATGCCGGAGCCGGCTGCAACGGGAAGGCTGCTGAACGGTCCGCCAAGATCCTTGGCCAGACTGGGCACGCCGAGGAACGGCCGATCACCGGCAGCGTTCTTTGCAAGCAATGCATCGGCCGCCGTGGCTGCCTTCGATCCCAGCTCGTGGTCGAGGTGGACGATCGCGCCAAGATCAGACCGCCGCTCAGCGGCAGCAAGAGCCGCTTGCATGGCTTCCATGGCACTGAGGCGACCCTCTCGGATCGCCTCAGCCAGTGACGTGGCATCATCCTTCATCGCGAGCGCGTTATTTCGGCTCGTCCATGATCCTTGGCACTTCGAACGTGCCGGCCTTGATCTCGGCGCGCTTGGCTTCCATCGCTGCTTCCGCTTCGGCGGATGCAACACCCTTTACGAACACGATGTCGCTGCCGCCTTCCTTCATCAGGCCATAGGCGGTGTAGTCGCGGCCAACCGGCTTGCCGGCTGAAACGTCGGCGATGGCCGCATTGAGCACAGGGCGGAAGCCCCACAGCGCGTTGGCGAAAACGGTATCGGGATAGCGTGGCGTGTAATCGATGAGGGAGCCGACCGCCTTGATGCCACGCTCCTTGGCAGCGTCGGCCGTACCGATGCGCTCACCGAACAGAATGTCCGCGCCGGCTTCGATCTGAGCCAGCCCAGCTTCGCGCGCTTTCGGCGGATCGAAGAAGGTGCCGATGAAGGTGACGAGATGCTTGGCCTCCGGGTTCACCGCCTTCACGCCTTCACCGAAGGCGTTGATCAGCATGTTCACTTCCGGGATCGGCATGGCGCCGACCGAGCCAACCACATTGGTCTTCGTCATCTTGCCGGCCAGCATGCCTGCGAGATAGGCGCCGTCGAAGTTCCAGGTGCCGAACACGCCGAAATTGTCGCCGGCTTCCTTGCCGCTCGAACCCATGACGAAGGCCGTCTCAGGATAATCGGCAGCTACCTGACGCGCCTGCTTCTCGACCGGGAAGGTTTCGCCGATGATCAGCTTTGCGCCCTGTTCTGCGTATTCGCTCATGGCGCGCGAATAGTCGGGCCCTGACACGCCTTCAGAGAAGACGTACTCGATTGCGCCCTCGGCTGCCGCCTCTTGCAGCGCCTTGTGCAGCACGGAGTTCCAGGCGTTCTCTACCGGTGAGCCGTGAATGCCGGCGACCTTGATCGGTGCAGCAGCGCGAGCGGACGGGATCCAGGCGGATGCGCCGAGTGCCAGGCCGGAGGCGAGCACCCCGCGCCGAGACATAAGGATCTTGCTAGACATGGTTTGTTCCCCAGCATGGTTTTGCTGAGATCGATAGATAGAGCCTATAATGAAGTCAAGGATGTGCAATGCTTATCAATTAAGCAACTCACAGCTGATGTTGATCGGGAATTTGGCAGAGCAGATTAATATAATCGGTCAATTGCCAACTGCTAAACCTGACGCGCGCCGCTCTGACTCACTGCGGTCCACAATGTGGATCTTAGAGACTGCAGAAATGCTATTGAAATCAATACCTTAAGAATTCTCCTTGCAACCTGTTTGCGGAAGCGATCTGTATTTTGGACTGATTGCAGCTGTGAGGACGGCTGAAATCACGACTATGTCGCACTGGGAGGAGCGGCTGGGATTGAAGGGCATTTTGCGCCTGATCTCCGCCGATCGACGACAGGGGAGGATGATCATGAGTACAGCCGCAGTTCCGGCAACGGACGAGTTCACCGTTCCGTCCGAGTCGCTGGAAGCCACGCCCGGCTCCGCTTTCATGCGGCCGATCGAGGCGATCGCGGCAGTGCTGCTGATTGCGATCATCGGCATGCTTCTGACCGGTGTTGTGTCTCGCTACTTCTTCAATCGGCCAATCGTGTGGGTCGATGAAGCCTCCTCCATCGCCTTTCTTTGGCTGGCCATGCTCGGCACCGCAATCGCGGCGGATCGCAGCGAGCATCTGCGGCTCACCTTGTTCCTGTCGCGTATGCAGGAACGGCGGCGCGAATTCGTCGAGACCTTCGGCGTTGTGCTGATGGGCACATTCCTGATCGTTCTCCTGCCGCATGCCTATGAATATGCGGTGGGCGAAATGGACATCACGTCGTCCGCCCTCAACATTCCCGTTGGCTACCGCGTTTCGGCGATCGCTGTTGGCATGGCGCTGATGCTGGGCTTGTTGCTGGTGCGGCTTTTCCGTACGTCCCGGCTGGTCGACGTGCTGGCGTCAGCCGCCATCGTCATCGCGATCTGCGCCGTTCTGTGGTTCCTGTCGCCGACGCTGAAAGGTCTGGGCGACGCCAACATCGTGATCTTCCTCGTGGGCGGTGCTGCACTCTGCCTGGCGCTCGGCGTACCGATCGCCTTCTGTTTCGGCATCGCGACGCTGCTGTTCCTGTCGTTTACGACGTCGATGCCGCTGGTTGTCATGGTGAGCCGGATCGATGAAGGCATGTCGAGCCTGATCCTCCTATCCGTGCCGGTCTTCGTGCTGCTTGGCTGCATTCTGGATGCGACCGGCATGGGCAAGGCGATCGTCGATTTTCTGGCGTCACTGCTTGGCCATGTGAAGGCTGGCATGTCTTATGTGCTGCTCGGCTCGCTGTTCCTAGTGTCCGGTATTTCCGGCTCGAAAGTGTCCGACATGGCGACCGTCGCGCCGGCTTTGTTTCCGGAGATGAAGCGGCGGGGCCACAAGCCGAGCGAGATGATCGCGCTGCTGGCGACAGGTGCCGCGATGGCTGATACTGTGCCGCCTTCGATCGTGCTGATCGTGCTGGGTTCGGTTGCCGGCGTGTCGATTGCGGCGCTCTTCACCAGCGGGTTCGCGATCGCCATGGTGCTGCTGATCGCGCTGGCGATTTTGGCCCGCTTCAAGGCCCGGCATGAAAGCATGGACGGCATCAAGCGCGCCTCGGGAAAGACCATCCTGAAGGTGGCGCTGCTTGCAGCACCCGCTCTTGTTCTGCCTTTCATCATCCGCAGTGCGGTGGCCAGCGGTGCTGCGACGGCGACGGAAGTTTCGACCATCGCCGTGCTCTATGCCTTCGTGATCGGCATGGTCCTCTACGGCGGAATTTCGCCGCGTCGCATCTACAGCATGCTGGTGGAAACCGCTGCGATGTCGGGCGCGATCCTGCTGATACTGGGAACCGCGGCTGCTATGGCCTGGGCGCTGACGCAGACCGGCTTTGCTTTCCATCTGCGTGACGCGATGAGCAACCTGCCGGGCGGCTGGTTCACCTTCATGCTGCTGTCGATCGGCCTCTTCATGCTGCTGGGCTGCGTGCTGGAAGGCCTGCCGGCAATCGTGCTGCTGGCGCCCATCATGTTCCCGATCGCCCGCGCGCTGGGCATCAATGACATCCATTACTCGATGGTGATCGTGACCGCGATGAATATCGGCCTGATGGCGCCGCCGATCGGCGTTGGCTTCTATATCGCCTGCAAGGTCGGCAATGTGTCACCCGACGAAGCGATGGTAGCGATCTGGCCCTATATCGGCGCGCTGGTTCTCGGGCTGCTGGCAATCGCTGCCGTACCCTGGTTCTCGCTCGCCTTCCTGTAAGGCGCCGCGCCTAGCCAACAATCTGCCAAGTTCAATCAAGGAGGAGACTGAACGACATGATCATCAATCGCCGCACCATGCTTTTGGGGACGGGCACGCTTGCACTCGGTGCAGCATTCCACACCCGAGCCGACGCTGCCGAGTTCACGTACAAGTTCGCCAACAACCTTCAGACGACGCATCCGCTGAACATTCGTTTGAAGGAAGCGACCGACAAGATCCTGGAAGAAAGCGGCGGACGGCTGCAGATCAACGTCTTTCCGTCGAGCCAGCTTGGCAACGATACGGAAACACTAACCCAGCTGCGCTCGGGCGCAACCGAGTTCTTCTCGCTGTCGCCGTTGATCCTGTCGACCTTGGTGCCGAATGCCGCGATCTCGGGCATCGGCTTTGCTTTCCCGGATTATGCTGCCGTTTGGAAGGCCATGGACGGCGAACTCGGCGCCTATGCGCGTGCCGAGATCGAGAAGAAGGGCTTGGTGCCCATGGAAAAGATCTGGGACAACGGCTTCCGGCAGATCACCAGCTCGAGCAAGCCGATCAACACGCCGGACGATCTGTCGGGCTTCAAGATCCGTGTTCCGCCAAGCCCGCTGTGGCAGTCCATGTTCACGGCCTTCGGTGCGGCCCCCACAACGATCAACTTCGCGGAAGTCTACACCGCATTGTCCACCGGCACCGTGGATGGCCAGGAAAACCCGCTCGCGATCGCTTCCACGGCCAAGCTCTACGAGGTCCAAAAGAATGTGGCCATGACCAACCACATGTGGGACGGCTTCTGGTTCTTGGCCAACAAGCGTTCCTGGGAAGCGCTGCCGGAAGACCTGCGCGAGATCGTCGCCAAGAACCTCAACGGCAAAGCTGACGAGCAGCGCGCCGACACGGCGAAGCTCAACGACACGGTTCGCGAAGAGCTCACCAAGCTCGGCATGACCTTCACCGATCCGGACAAGGCCGCTTTCCGCGCCAAGCTCAAGGATGCCGGCTTCTATTCGGAGTGGAAGGGCAAGTTCGGCGATGAAGCCTGGGGCATCCTGGAAAAGGCCGTCGGCACCAGCCTGACCTGAACACTGCCTGACAACGGTCGCCGCTTCCATCTGAGGCGGCGGTCAACTCTCCTGGGGAATGAGGACCAAGTGGCAGACCGCTTGAAGAACAAGACCGCCATTGTGTTCGGCGCAGGCTCGGCCGGGCCGGGCTGGGGCAATGGCAAGGCAGCCGCTGTGCTTTATGCCCGCGAAGGCGCTGCAGTGGCCTGCGTCGATCTGGATGTGGCGGCGGCAGAGGAAACAGCTGGCATCATCACAAACGAGGGTGGGCGGGCCATCGCGATCGCGGCCGATGTCACGAAGCTCGCCTCGATCGAAGACGCCGTCGCGCAGGCGCGTGACGCCTTCGGCGCCATCACTGTGCTGCACAACAATGTCGGCGTGACCCACATGGCGGGTCCGGTCGAGTTGGATGAGGTGCGCTTCCAGCAATCCGTCGACCTGAACCTCGGTTCTGTTTACCGCACGGCGAAGGCCGTCATTCCACAGATGCTGGAAGCGGGCGGTGGGGCAATCGTCAACATTTCCTCGCTCGCCGCGATGCGCTGGACCGGCTATCCATATTTTGCCTACTACGCGACCAAAGCCGCAGTGAACCAGGCGACGGTGGCGATCGCCATCCAGTATGCCGGGCAAGGAATCCGCGCCAATTGCGTGGTGCCCGGCCTGATCGATACGCCACTGATCTACAAGCAGATTTCATCGCAATATGCTTCCGCTGAAGAGATGGTCTCGGCGCGCAATGCCGCTTTGCCGGGTGGCAAGATGGGAGACGCGTGGGACATCGCCCATGCCGCGCTGTTCCTGGTGTCTGACGAGGCCAAGTTCATCAACGGCGTCTGTTTGCCCGTGGATGGCGGGCAGAGCTGCACGGTTCCGGTGCCCCATTGAGCGAGGTGAGCGACATCACCGGCTCGCAGAGCGTCGACCGGGCGCTGAAGCTGCTGTCGCTTGTCGGGCGAAGCTCGGAAGAGGGCATGTCGCTCAACGAGATCGTCAGCCGCAGCGGCTTCAACAAGGCGACGACGCGGCGTCTGCTGCTTGCATTGATGCGCGCCAAGATGGTCGATCAGGACGAGATCGAGCGCCGCTATTATCTCGGCGAGGAAGCCTATGTGCTGGGTTCCTTCGCAGCACCGCGCTTCGGATTGCTGGAAATGTCGATGGAAAGCCTGATCCGCATTTCCCGCCAAACGGGCGACGCAAGCTTCCTGTCGATCCGCCGGGATACGCATTCCATCTGCCTGCACCGTGAGGAGGGCACCTACCCCATCCGCACCCATGCGCTGCTGAAAGGCTTCGAGCATCCGCTGGGCATTGGCGCCGGCTCGCTGGCCATGCTGGCGACCCTTGATGATGCCGAGGTAAACGAGGTGCTGGCGCGAAATGCGGACGAGCTCGCCACCGACTTCGCAGAAGTTCCAGTGACGGACGTTCGCGCAGCACTCAACCGCACGCGCATGAAGGGCTATGCCGTCAACCCTGGCATGATTTTTGCCAATTCCTGGGGGATCGGCGTAGCGCTCAGTTTTCCTGACGGACGGCTCGCGGGCGCCATCAGCTTGGCTGCCATCGACAGCCGTGTGCAGGAGCCGCGGCAAAGCGAATTGGCTTCCATTCTGCGCGAGGAAGCCGCGCGCATCGAATGCAAACTGGCGCGCATGATCGACCGGGAACGGGCAGACAAGCGGCCGAAGGCACGCAACGCAGCACCGCAACGACTTGCAGGGAGAAGGGCATCGCTATGAGCAAGGCACAGATCGTGGGCTGGTCCCATTCGCAGTTCGGCAAAACCGAATATCCCGACACGGAAGCGCTGATGGCGTCTGTTGTCGCCCCAGCGCTGGACCATGCGGGTGTCAGCGCCGAAGAGGTCGACGGCATCTTCGTCGGCGTCCTGAATGGCGGCTTCTCCAAGCAGGAGTTCCAGGGCGCGCTGGTCGGCATGGTGGAAGGCAGTCTAGCTGCGGTCCCCTCCGTGCGGCTGGAAAATGCCTGCTCGACCGGCTCATCCGCGATCTACACGGCCATGGACTTCATCGAGTCCGGGCGTGGTCGCATCGCGCTGGTCGTCGGTGCCGAAAAGATGACGGCGGTGCCGACAGAGCGCGTCAGCGACATCCTGCTCGGCGGCTCCTATCGCAAGGAAGAAGCCGATGTCGAAGGCGGCTTTGCCGGCGTGTTCGGCCGCATCGCCCAGAACTACTTCCAGCGCTATGGCGACCGTTCAGAAGAACTCGCGATGATCGCGGCCAAGAACCACGCCAACGGCGTCAACAATCCCTATGCCCATATGCGCAAGGATTTCGGCTTCGACTTCTGCAACCAGGTTTCGGACAAGAACCCGCGCGTGGCGGGGCCGCTTCGGCGCACCGACTGCTCGCTCGTTTCCGACGGTGCCGTGGCGCTGGTACTGGCGGATGAGGAGACGGCTGCCGGCCTGAACCGGGCGATCGGCTTTCGGGCCCGCGCCAATGTCAACGATGTCTTCGCGCTCAGCCGTCGCCGCGACGTGCTGGCCTTCGATGGCCCGCGCGCGGCATGGCGCAAGGCGCTGGAGCAGGGCGGCGTGACGCTGGACGATCTGTCCTTCGTCGAAACGCATGACTGCTTCACCATCGCCGAGCTGATCGAATACGAGGCGATGGGCTTGGCGCCGCAAGGCGAGGGCTACAAAGTCGTGCGCGACGGAACGACCGCAAGAGCGGGACGGCTGCCAGTCAATCCATCCGGCGGTCTGAAGTCGAAGGGTCATCCGATCGGCGCGACGGGCGTGTCTATGCATGTCATGGCGGCCATGCAGTTGATGAACGAGGCCGGTGGTATCCAGGTGCCGGACGCCAAGCTCGCCGGCGTGTTCAACATGGGCGGCGCCGCCGTTTCGAACTTCGTTTCGATCCTGGAGCGCGTGAAATGACGGCAGGCGATCCGGTAGGCGGGGTGCGGCCCAACTCGACGCGGGTCATGAATCTGGCCACGGTTCTGAGCCAGCAGGCGCGCCGCCATGGTGGTGAGCCCGGTCTGGTTTGGCGCGACCGCGTTTGGGACTGGGCCGAGTTGGAAACACGCGTCAACGCCATGGCCTATGCGCTGGTTCATGAGTTCGGCGTTCAACAAGGCGACCGGATCCTGGTGCAGTCCTCCAACTGCAACCAGATGTTCGAATCCATGTTCGCAGCCTTCAGGGTTGGCGCGGTCTGGGTGCCCACCAATTTCCGCCAAACGCCCGATGAAGTCGCGTACCTCGCGCAATCCTCAGGCGCATCGTTGATGATCTGCCAGGCGAACTTCGCCGGACATGCTGAAGCCTCACGGAATGCCAGCCCAGCCTTGAAGCAGTTCATTGCCATCGGCGAGTCCGGCTTTGGCGAGGATTATGATGCGATTGTCGCGCGCAATCTTGGCCAGACAATCAAAGCTGCCGCTGTCGATCGAGACGATCCCTGCTGGTACTTCTATACGTCCGGCACGACGGGCCGACCGAAGGCAGCGGTGCTGACGCATGGGCAGATGGCGTTCGTCATCAACAACCATCACGGCGATCTTTTCCCCGGCACGACGCATGAAGACCGCTCGATCGTGGTCGCGCCGCTGTCGCATGGCGCCGGCGTCCACCAGCTCTGCCAGGTCGCGCATGGTTGCACCACGATCCTGCTGCCGACGGAGAAGTTCGACATCGACGGGCTGTGGCGGCTGGTCGAGCAATGGAAGGTGACGAACCTCTTCACGGTGCCTACCATTGTGAAGATGCTGGTCGAGGATCCGGCGGTCGACCGCTACGACCACTCCTCCTTGCGCTACGTGATCTATGCGGGCGCACCAATGTATCGCGAGGACCAGAAGCGGGCGCTCAACAAGCTTGGCAAGGTCTTAGTGCAGTATTTCGGATTGGGCGAAGTCACTGGCGCCATCACCGTTCTGCCGCCGATGATGCACAGCGCGGAAGACGGGCCACATGCACGCATCGGCACCTGCGGCTTCGAGCGTACGGGCATGCAGGTCGAAATCCAGGATGATCAAGGCAACGAGGTCGCGCAGGGCGAAACCGGCGAAATCTGCGCCATCGGACCGGCCGTCTTCGCCGGCTACTACCAGAATCCGGAAGCCAACGCGAAAAGCTTCCGCAATGGCTGGTTCCGCACCGGTGATCTCGGCCACATGGACGAGCAGGGCTTTGTTTACATCACCGGTCGCGCGTCCGACATGTACATCTCCGGCGGCTCCAACGTTTATCCGCGCGAGGTCGAGGAGAAGCTGCTTCAGCATCCCGCAATCTCGGAAGTCGCGATCCTCGGCGTGCCGGATCCGGTGTGGGGCGAAGTCGGCGTTGCCGTCTGCGTGCCACGCGCAGGTGAGCGGGTAGAGGCGGGTGAATTGGCGGCTTGGCTCGACGGCAAGGTCGCCCGCTACAAGCTGCCGAAACGCTACGTCTTCTGGCCGGACATGCCGAAATCCGCCTATGGCAAGATCGCCAAGAAGCTGATCCGCGAAGAGCTGGAAAAGCGCGGCGACCTCAATGACGCGCCGCAGCGGCTGAGCGCCTGAGGAGGATCAAGCATGACAAGTGAGATCAAGAGCGTCGTCGTGACCGGCGGCGCTTCCGGGATCGGCTTTGACATTGCCGGTGTTCTGCATGCACGCGGCTGGCAGGTGCATCTGCTGGACCTGAAACAGGATGCTCTTGATGCAGCCTGCGACAAGCTCGGCATTTCCGGCGATCAAGGCCACGAAGTCAACGTCACGGACGAAGCTAGGGTGGATGCCATCATTGCACGTGCAGCAGAGAGCGCCCAGCTCGGCGCCGTCGTCAACTGTGCGGGCATCGGTCAGGACACGCCGGCCGTCGATATGAAGGTCGAAGATTTCCGCCGCATCATCGACGTCAATCTCACCGGCACGTTCATCGTGGCGCGTGCCGCTGCCCGTTACTGGCTGGCCAACAGCATGCCGGGTGCGGTCGTCAACATCGGCTCGGTATCCGGCCTGCTCGGCAATAAGGGCCGCGCGAGCTATGGCTCGTCAAAGGCGGCCGTCAGCCATCTCACGCGCATCCTTTGTACGGAGTGGGGCGCCGACAACATCCGCGTCAACACGGTGGCGCCGGGTGCCGTCAACACGCCGCTCACCGACCTCCACCACACGCCTGACGTCCGCCAGCAATGGCATGAGCGCATTCCACAACAGCGATACGGAACGACTTGTGAGATCGCCAACGCGGTTGCGTTCCTCGTTTCGGATGAAGCGAGCTACATCAACGGCCAAACCCTTGCGGTGGACGGCGGCTTTGTATCGGCCGGCCTCATGGTGCGCGAATGAACCCGCGTTCCATTCATCATCCCGGCACCCCGGAACAGCCGCGTGTGTTGGCCGAGACCTGTTCGGTGCGCCGGCTCAGCCTGCGCTTTTCAGCGGGCGTGCCGGTGCTGGAGGCCGTCGCCAAGGCGCTTGCTTCTGAGGGGATCGACAGCGCCGTCATAGAGATCGAAGGCGGCAGCTTTGCGCCTTTGGTCTACGTCATTCCCGCGCCCAGTCCCGACGACAGCCATGCCGCCTGGTACAGTGACACGCGGCAACCGGATGGCGTGGCGCTTGGCGAAAGCCTCGTCATGTCCTTTGGCCGCCGCCAGGGCCAGCCCTTCATCCACTGCCATGGGATCTGGATCCATGCCGACGGCTTTCGCGGCGCCGGCCATCTGATCCCGCATGAAGCGAGGTTTGCCGAAGGGGTGGAGGCTACTGTCTATGCCGTTTCAGGCGCGCTATTCGACCAGCAGCAGGATGCGGAAACAAACTTCACGCTGCTGACGCCCGTGCCGAACGGTGCGGCTGATCCCGATGGCGCGAAGGGCGTTCTGCTGCGGATCAAGCCGAACAGCGACATCCATGCCGCGGTGGAAGATGCAGCACGCTCAGCCGGTCTGGCCGATGGAACAGTCCACGGCATCGGAAGCCTCGTCGGTTGTGATTTCGCTGATGGCACGCACATGGCGTCCTACGCGTCGGAGTTGTTCATCCGCGACGGCAGCATCGACAACGGGAAAGCAACGCTCGACATCGCCATCGTCGACGTGGATGCCGCGATCTTCGAAGGTGAGATTTCACGGGGTACGAACCCCGTCTGCGTCACATGCGAGTTGCTGATCGTTGGAGTTTGAGCGCTTTCTGAAGCCTAGCCGTTCTCCGGCTTTCTTCTGGAACCAGCGTCAGCTCGGTACCGTCTTGTCGCCGATCACGGCGTTGCGGCCATTTTGCTTGACGGCATAAAGATGCTGGTCGGCGCGGCGATAGATCGCCGTGAAGGAAGCATCCCCGCGCGTGCTGGTTGCAGCTCCTACGCTGATCGTGACGGAGCGATTGATTGGGACTGCCTGGACAGCTTCATGCGCGTGCATGCGTACCCGTTCGCCAATTTGCGCTACGGTGGTGCCGTCCGTGTCTGGAAGAAAGACGCAGAACTCGTCGCCGCCGGTGCGCACGACGCTGTCCTTATCGCGAATGGCGCTTCGGATGCCGTCAGCCACCGCAAGCAGGACTTGATCACCCATGCTGTGGCCCCAGAAGTCGTTGATCGCCTTAAACTCGTCCAGGTCGATCACGAGCAGCGACGTCATTTCGCCGGCCTGAAGAGCTTTTTCGACCTGCGGAACGCCCACATCCATCATCCAGCGACGGTTGTGAACGCCAGTTAGTCCGTCAGTCATTGCGATGCGTGAGATCTCATCGATCCTCTGGTCGAGAACCATCACCGTTCGCTGCACGCTGGACATCAGCCGCCCGGCGGCATCGTTGTATTCGGTTGGGAGACCCGGCATCTGCTGGTTGCTGGCATAGGCCTCAAGGGCGCTGGCGGCGTTGGCGATCGGCCTCAGCATCCTGCGCAATGCCCAGAGCGTGAACGCAGTGCCTGCCAGGGTCGCCACGAGGACCACCACGAGGGCTGCGACCGGAATGGGCGCATCGGTCAGCGTCAGCGCCCAGGCGCAAAGTGTAATCAGCGGAATGTGCATACCCACAAAGCAGATCAGGAGGAGCTTCCAAACATAGGGAAGCGGTCCGACCAGACGCTGCATGGAGCGGTAAAGACGCATTGTACAAATATCCCGCATAGGGAGGGTTGTTCTAAAGCCCAGCTCCTACTTAGAAGTAAATCCGGCCGTCAAGTTCGATCGGCGGCCGGATTTGTTTCGTCTGCTCTCGTTTAAGCCGTCAGTTGCGTCACGAACTTCGTGACGAGATAAGCCTCGATCGCTTCCGATCCACCTTCCGTGCCGTAGCCGGAGTCGCGCACGCCGCCGAACGGGACTTCTGGCAAAGCGAGACCCAGATGGTTGATCGTCGTCATGCCGGCATCGATCCGCAGGCCGAGCGCCTGTGACGTCTCGGCCGAGCGTGTGAACGCGTAGGAGGCCAAGCCGAAGGGAAGGCGATTGGCTTCGTCGATGGCCTCGTCCAGCGTGGAAAAGCGGTTGACGATGGCGACCGGGCCGAACGGCTCTTCGTTCATGATGCGGGCGGATTTCGGTGCGTTGGCGATGATCGTGGGCTCGAAGAAGTTGCCCTTGTTGCCGATGCGCCGGCCGCCGGTCTTCACTTCCGCACCTTGCTGGACAGCGTCGGCGATTAGTTCTTCAAGCGCCGGGATGCGACGGTCGTTGGCGAGCGGACCCATCTGGCTGTCGGCTTCCATGCCGCTGCCGACGCGGATCGACTTGGCGTAATCGACAAGGCCATCGAGGAACTGATCATAGGCGTTGTCCTGCACCAGGAAGCGCGTCGGCGACACGCAGACCTGACCGGCATTGCGGAACTTGGAGCCACCCAGCACCTTCGCGGCCTGCGCGACATCGGCGTCATCGAACACGATAGCCGGGGCATGGCCGCCAAGCTCCATCGTTGCGCGCTTCATGTGCTGTCCGGCGAGGGCGGCGAGATGTTTGCCGATCGGGGTCGAGCCGGTGAAGGAGATCTTGCGGATCACCGGGTGTGGAATGAGGTATTCCGAAATCTCAGACGGCACGCCGTAAACAAGGTTCACCACGCCTGCCGGAATGCCAGCATCCACGAAGGCCTTGAGAAGGGCTGCGGGCGAGGCCGGCGTTTCCTCCGGTGCCTTCACGATGATGGAGCAGCCAGCCGCGACTGCGGCCGACAGTTTGCGCACGACCTGGTTGATCGGAAAGTTCCACGGCGTGAAGGCGGCGGCAGGACCAACCGGCAGCTTGATCGCCATCTGCGTGACACCAGCGGTGCGGGCGGGGATGATCTGGCCGTAGGTACGGCGCGCTTCTTCGGCGAACCAGTCGATCACATCGGCGGCAGCCAACACTTCGCCCTTGGCTTCGGCCAGCGGCTTGCCTTGTTCCATGGTCAGGATCGGCGCGATCTCGCCTGCACGTTCGCGCAGCAGCTCAGCAGCCTTGCGCATCAGTTTGGAACGATCAAAGGCGCCAACGTCGCGCCAGATCTCAAAACCCTTCTGGACGGCAGCCAGGGCGGCGTCGAGATCTGCGCGGCTGGCATGCGCGACCGCGCCGATCACCTCACCATTCGAAGGATCAACGACATTGATGGTCCGGCCTTCGCTACCGTCGCGCCAAACGCCGTCAATGAGGAGCTGGGTATTGGGATAGGCTGTCATGCTCTTGTCCTTCCAGAATTTGGTTGGCCCGGTTTGATCGGCTTCGTTCTCGCTGATGGGCCGGCGCAGAAGTCATCCCGTTCTTTGGGGTCATGCTGCGTGATGATGCGCAACGCTTCTATGACGCCTCAAAGCCGAGGCATCAACCGATTGGAACACCAACGCAACCCACGCTGGCTCAGCGCTAACGACTTATCTATGGTCCAAGCTGAAGAATGAAACGCGACGCTTCAGGGAGGAAGTCATGAGCAAGCCCGCCATCAGCCGTTTTCCGGTTCCGGAACTCAGCGAATTGCCTGACGATATCCGCGAGCGGATCGTCGCCGTGCAGGAAAAATCCGGCTTCATACCGAACGTGTTCCTAGCGCTGGCGCATCGGCCGGACGAGTTCCGAGCCTTTTTCGCCTACCATGATGCGCTGATGGAAAGGCCAAGCGGCCTGACCAAAGCCGAGCGCGAGATGATCGTGGTGGCGACAAGCAACGTGAACCAGTGCCAGTATTGCGTAGTGGCTCACGGGGCCATCCTCCGCATCCGCGCCAAGAACCCGACGATCGCCGATCAGGTGGCGATCAACTACCGGAAGGCCGACATCACGCCGCGCCAGATGGCCATGTTGGATTACGCGCTGAAGGTCTCGCAGCGCGCCTATGAGGTCGACGAGGCCGACATCGCTGCGTTGAAGGAGCACGATTTCACGGATTCAGATATCTGGGACATCGCAGCCGTGGCGGCCTTCTTTGCCATGTCCAACCGACTGGCCAACGCGATGAACATGCGTGCGAACGACGAGTTCTATGCGATGGGGCGGTGAGACACAGCCATCTCTTAACGCTATGCAGTAGCACGTCGAGCACAATGACGCATGTACCATGATGCAAAATTATCCGATAAGAGAAAAATGTCTCTCAATGTACAAGCACTCTGGCAGCTCTTACGGCCGGATGCTACGTGTGAGGCTCCTAAATTATAGAAGATGACGCAAGCTTCTCGCCGATGGCTCTAAGAACTTGCAAGTTAAAGGAGCACTCGGCGAAGCATGAATGTCGACCTCGATAGTCTTCAGCTTACGCCTGCCGCCTTCGCATCGCCACCGCCGAAAATCGATGTCGGTGCGCGTTTGCAGGCACTACGCAAGGAGCGCGGCTGGACGCTGCAGCAGGCGAGCAAACATTCCGGCGTGTCCACTTCGGCTTTTTCGAAGATCGAGCGCGGTGAGTTATCTCCGACTATTTCGACGATGCAGCGCATTGCCAACGGGTTCGGCATGGACGTTCTAACCATGCTGAGCGACCCGACAGAACCTCCGAGCCTCCTTGGGCGCCGTAGCGTGACGCGCGCTGGGATGGGCCAGCCGCATCTGTCGGGAAGCTGCGAGAACAAGCTGCTGTGCTCGGACCTGAAGAACAAGCGCATCACGCCGATCCTCACTAAGGTGGTCGCTCGCTCGCCCGATGAGTACAAAGTTTGGCCGAAGTCAGACGCTGAGATTTATATCTGGGTTTTGAAGGGCACGGTCGTCGTCCATAGCAAGCTCTATGAGCCGCTGGAGCTGGGCGAGGGTGACTCGATGTATTACGACGCGAATACCGAGCATGTCTGGACCTCGAAAGGTCCGGAAGATGCGCAGGTGCTCTGGGTCCTGACGGCCTGAACGGACCTCAATGCGACCGCAGAACTTTCATGATTATCGCGCCTTGGCGCGGCGCAAGCTGCCGAAGGGTCTGTTCGAGTACATCGACCGCGGTACGGAGAATGAGATCGCCATTCGTGCTTTGCGCGAGAGCTTGGATGCGATCAAGATCACGCCTTGTGCGTTGACCGGCCACGGCGCGCGTGATTTCAGCACCACCCTCTTCGGCAAGCGTCATGCTTTGCCCCTCATCATTGCGCCGACAGCCTTGGCGGGCCTGGTCTCTCACGATGGCGAGACGAAACTTGCGCGGGCGGCAGCCACGGCTGGGATCCCCTTTTGCGTCTCGACGCAGTCGATCACCGCCGTTGAAGACATTCGTGCCGGCGCACCGGGCGCCGACATCTGGTTCCAGCTTTACATGTGGCGCGACCGGGCTTTGACGCGATCGCTGCTTGATCGAGTGTGGGCAAGCGGCGTCACCACGCTTGTCGTGACAGCCGACACTCCGACCGGACCCAACCGCGAGTACAATGCGCGCAACGGCTTTGGGATGCCGATGAAGCCTTCGATCCGCGTGGGGCTCGACATGGCGCTGCATCCGGGTTGGCTGTTCGGTGTCATCCTGGCGTACATGCGGACTACCGGTATGCCAACTTACGGCCACTACCCGGCCGAACATCGCGTTGCGATCACAGGGGCGCCGAGCGGCGAAGCCGTGCAACTGGAGCACCGTTTAAATTGGGATGATCTGGTAGCTCTACGCCGGGAATGGCGCGGTGAGATCGTAATCAAGGGGCTTCTTTCGGTTGCCGACGCTCTGAAAGCCGCGAACCTCGGTGCCGATTCGGTTGTGGTGTCGACGCATGGGGGGCGCAACCTCGACTCAGCCCCCACGACCGCTCGTATCCTGCCGGATATTGCGGAAGCCGTGGGTGAAAAAGTGACGGTACTCGCGGACAGCGGCGTTCAGCGCGGCAGTGATGTGCTCAAGTATATCGGGCTGGGCGCCAAGGCTGTTCTGGCTGGCCGGCTTCCGCTTTGGGGACTAGCGGCGGGCGGAGAGGCCGGGGCAGATGCCATCCTCGCCATGCTCAAGCGAGAAATGGATTTGACCATGACGATGCTGGGACTGGAGCGGCCGAGCGAAGTCGCACCACATATCGTTCGCTAGGTAGCGGGGTATGCCGCTTGGATGAGGGCAGCAGCACCTTTATAGGTCTGACTAGCTCAAGGAGGCGGAAAAGTTGGGTGGCTTCTCGATCTTTCACGGCATCTTCACGCTTCTGGCGCTTGCCATCTTTGCCGTGCCCGTCTTCCTTGCTGTTTCCAGCGCACGCAAAAAGCCCGAGCAAGGTTTTGCCGGCTGGCTGATGCTTTTGGCAATCGGCCAAACGTTGTTCCTGATCCAGTCCGTTCTTTCCACGATCCAGATCCTCCCGCTGCCCGGCACCTATGATGCAAGCGTGAAGGGCGCTACGATTGCCTACGGGGTGGAGACCGCTTTGTATTTGGTGACGCTTGCCATCGTCGTTGCCACAACGGTCTGTATGTTCAAACGTAGGCGCAACTTTCCAGCCTGGTTCACGGTGCAATGGGCCGCAACGTTTCTTCTTGTGGTGCTGGACGTTGCCTGGGTTGCAACCTGGTTCAAAATGTCGCTTGCAAGCGCTTGGGTTGAGTTCAACCGCGACCTGATCGCAGCAGGGATCATGGCCGCGTTAGGGGCTATCTGGGTCGGTTATGTCTGGCGTTCTCGACGCGTGAAGAACACCTTCGCTCATTAGCGACGATGGTCGGGTTTGTGCATGGAACGTGCGTGGCGTCGTCAACGCCACACACAAATCCTGTGGAGCAGCGTCAGTCGTTACGCGTGTGGAAGTGGCTCAGGAAGGCGCGTGTTGCTTCCTGCTTAGGATTGTCGATGAGCTCGCGGGCGGGGCCTTCTTCGACAATCACACCATCGCGTAGGAAGATGACCTTGTCCGCGACTTCGCGGGCGAAGGCCATCTCGTGCGTCACGATGATCATCGTCATGCCCTCGGCCGCAAGATCGCGCATCACGCCAAGCACTTCGGCCACGAGTTCAGGATCGAGCGCCGACGTGGCCTCGTCGAACAGCATGACTTCCGGCTCCATCGCCAATGCACGGGCAATGGCGACGCGCTGCTTTTGGCCGCCGGACAAACGGTCGGGGTAGGTGTCCGCTTTGTCAGCCAGGCCGACCTTGCCTAGCAGGGTGCGCGCAAGTTGCGCAGCTTGTGCCTTGGGCATGCGCTTCACGACCAATGGCCCTTCCATGACGTTCTGGAGAACAGTCTTATGGGGGAAGAGGTTGAAGTGTTGAAACACCATGCCAGTGTTGGAGCGGAAGTGCGCCTGATCCTTGGCCCTTGGCATCTTGGAGCCGTCATCGAACACGAACGTGTGGTGGCCGATGCGGATCCGGCCGCCGTTTGGAATGACCAGCAGGTTCATGCAGCGCAACAGCGTCGACTTGCCCGACCCGGAAGGGCCGATCAAGGCAACCACGGAACCTGCATCGACCTTCACATTGATATCGCGCAGGACGATATTCGAGCCGAATTGCTTCTTGAGATTGGTGATCTCGATCTTGGTGTTGTCGGGAGTAACTGTGCCGGTCATGTCAGTGGCTCCGCTGCAGCTTCTTCTCGCTGCGCTTCACGATGGCCGTCAGCGGTACGAGGACCACGAAGTAGATCACGGCGATGACGGTATAGACTTCAAGCGGACGGAACGTGTCCATGGTGATAACCTGACCCTGGTAAAGGAGGTCGGGCACAGCCAGGACAGATACCAGCGACGTGTTCTTGAACTGGATGATTGACTGGTTCATCAGCGGCGGGATCATCTGCTTGATGGCCTGCGGCAGAACGATGCGCTTCATGACCTTGGCCGGCGTCATGCCGAGCGCCAGCCCGGCTTCACTCTGGCCGGGATCAATCGCAATGACGCCGCCGCGAATGACTTCCGCATAGAACGAGCCGCCGTACAGCGACAGCGTCATGACCGCCGCCGTCATCGCGCTGAGCTCGACGCCGGTCAGTACCGGCAGAGCATAATAGAACCACAGAAGCTGAACCAGCAGCGGCGTGCAGCGGAAAATCTCGATGTAAGCCCAGGAGATCCAGCGCAGGATGGGATTCCTCGATAGCTGCATAAGGCCGGCAAGTAGGCCGAGCAGCAAGCCGAGAATGATCACGCCCGCGGTAATGGCGATGGTCATCAAGGTGCCGTTCAGGAAGAGCCAGCGATAGCTCCAAAGAATATTGAAGTCCCAGGTATACATCGTCGCCCTTCTTCGAACGCTTCCCTGCACAGGAGCAGCGCCGTTGCTGATCGAGTCTTGGCCAGACTGGACCGTCCGATCCGTCTGGATAGGCGGATGGGACGGTCCAGGAAGACGCCGGCAGTCAAGCCGGCGCCATCGTCTGGATGCTTAGAAGGTTACGCCTTCCGGGATGTCGTCCAGCGTGACGTCGACAGCCGCGAGGCTTTCGATCACGGCGCTCCGCACAAGGCCGAGACCCTGCGAGTAAACGATCCAGGTGTTGAGGAAGTCCTTGAAGGTCCGGTCCGTTTCGCGGCGGATCGCAGCGTTGGAGGTTGAGCCAAATACGGGCTTCGGCACGATTACCTTGCCGAGTGAAGGGTCGCGCTTGACCGCACGCACGCCGCCCATCCAGAAGATGCTCTGCGCCTGAACGCGACGGCTCTTCAGTGCCAGCGTTGCTTCGTCGAGTGTACGGAAGCGGCTAATGGAGGCATTAGGTGCGAGACGCGACGCGACCTGGTCATGCGCCGAGCCATTGTCGACTGCGATCTTCACTTCTGGCTTGTTCAGGTCTTCCCAGGTGGTGGGGTTGAAATCTGGCGCGCAGATCATAACGAGCGCGCTATTGTAAACCGGTACCGAGAAATCGACGGCGAGCGCACGCTTCGGCGTCGGGTTCATGCCGAACATGACGTCGATCTTGCCGGTCTGCACGTCGAGAATGGCGTTGCCCCAGGTTGTTTCCTGGATCTCCAATTCGACTTCCATATCGGCGGCGAGCGCCTTTGCGATTGCCACGAAATGGCCGGCCCATTCACCAGAGGCCGGATCTTTCATCGTCCAGGGTGCGCCAGTGGCAACGCCGCCGATGCGCAGCTTTTTGGAGCTCATGATACGCTCCCAGGTGGAGCCTTCCTGCGCCGACGCAGTCGTCGCGGATGCGCTCAGCATTGCCGCACCGGCCAGACCGCCAGCCATCAAACCTGCAAAGTCTCTACGAGATACCATTGTCGTCCCCTTTTTCGTTGATCGCCTTTTTGTTGATGAAGGCGAGCTTGCCAGGATGGCGAGTTCAGTTGTGACGCGGCGGTGTGGTTCCCGCTGGCGTGAGCAGCACACCGGGATTCATCCGATTGTCAGGATCAAACAGCGCCTTGACCTGCTGCATGAGGCCATAGCGAACGGGATTGCAAAGGCGCGCCAGTTCCTGCGTCAGTTTTCGGCCGACGCCATGCTCGGCGCTGAATGTGCCGTGGAAACGCGCGCCGACATCATGGATCGCTGCTTCGACTTCCAAAGCGTAGGCTTCCTTGTCTGGAAGCGAAGCCCAGAACTCATGGCTGAACATCAGGATGTAATGAACATTCCCGTCGCCCAGATGGCACACGACCTCGGTAAAGGCATGAGGGTACTTGGCCGCCGCGGCTTCATCGGCTGCCGCGATGAAGGCCGGCACGTCGGATGTGCGTACCGCAACATCATGAACGACGCCGACACCTTCCTTCTTGTTGGCTTCCGACACGGAATGGCGGACATGCCAGATGTCCTGAGCCTGTTGCTCGGAGTTGGCGACAACAGCATCAAGGATGCCGCCATTCTCCAGACCGCTTTCCAGCAAAGCTTCGAGGATGCCGTTCAGATCGGTCGAGCTGTCCACGCTCGAAAGCTCGATCATCAGCGACCAGGCCGGAATACCGCCTTCAAACGGGATCCGAATACGTTCGCAATGTTTGACGACGAGGTCGAACTGCGACGCCGAAACAAGCTCGAACGCCTCTATGTAAGGACCTGCCCGATCCTGGAACGCTGCCAAGAGGTCGACTGCGGATTGCGGTGAAGCAACGGATACCCAGGCATGCGCCCGGTTCGGCATTTCAGGATGCAGATGCAGCGCGGCCCCGGTGATGATGCCCAGCGTGCCTTCAGCGCCGATGAAGAGGTGGCGCAGGAGATAGCCAGTGTTGTCCTTGGCAAGCGCCGCTAGGTCGCGCAGCACCGTGCCATCGGCCAGAACGATTTCGAGGCCCGCGACGAGATCACGGGTCGGTCCATACTTCACAACGCCGGTGCCACCGGCGTTGGTAGAGATCAAGCCACCTATCTGAGCGCTGCCTTCGCTACCGAGATAAAGCGGGAATTGCCGGCCGATCTCGGCAGCGGCCGTATGGATGTTGGCAAGCACGACGCCCGCATCGACCGTCATCAGATTGGCAGCGCGATCGATCTCGCGGATGCGGTTCATCCGCTGCAGCCCCAGCACAATGCCGAGCTTGCCAGGCTTATCGGTTTCTGGAACCGCGCCGTAGCACAGACCAGTGTTACCGCCTGATGGAAATACCGGCTGCCCTTCCGCCGCCGCAAGTTTCATGACTGCGGCCACTTCTTCGGTCGAAGATGGTAGAACGACGCTCAGCGCGTCGCCCGTTCTGCGATTGCGCCAGTCGGTGAGGAAAGGAGCCATTTCGCCACGATCGACGATCAGGCCTTTCTCGCCAACGATTTCGCGCAGTTTCTCGATCAAGGGCGTATCCGTATCAGGCAAGAGCGGCCGCTTGGGCTTTCTTCACGGCGTCTTTCAGCTTGGCGACCGTATCAGCGTTCGGAGCTTGCAACGGCAAACGCACGCCACCTACCGGCATGCCGGCCAGTTCCATGTAGTGCTTCAAAGGGCCGGGATTGGTTTCCAAGAAGATTGTCTCGAGAACCGGATCTACCTTGTTCTGGAGGGACAGCGCTTCCTTCAGCTTGCCATCTTGAGCAAGCGCGAAGATCTCGAGCCAGATCTTTGGATAGATCGACGCCGAGGCAAGAACCCCACCCTTTGCGCCAAGCGCAACATGGGTGGCAAAAAGCGGCTCTTCGCCGGAGAGCACGGCAATCTTGTCGCCGGCATACTTAATGGTCTTGATGAATTCCGGCATGTCATAGGACGAGAACTTCATGCCGATAATGGTGCCGTCTTCCGCCATCGCCTGAACGCCTTCGGCAGTCATAGCGACCGTGGTACGCCGCGGGATCTGGTAGAGCATCACCGGGATGTCGACTTGGTCGCGATAGGCCTTGAAGTATTCGCGCATGCCGTCCTGCGTACCCGGCGCGTAGTAAGGAGTCACGGTCATTACGGCAGATGCACCGGCCTGCGTGAAGTCCTTTGCTGCATCAACCGCATCCTTGAAGCCAGTAGACAACACGCCAGGAATGACTGGCTTGGTCCCGGCTTCCTCGACACAGGCTGTCACGATCGCCTTGCGCTCGTCGCGGGAAAAAGCCGTGTATTCGCCCGTGCCACCGATTGGCACGATGCCCGAAGCGCCGGCATCCAGCTGAAAACGGACTAGCTTCTTCAGCCCGGCAACGTCGACAGCACCATCCGCCGTGAGCGGCGTGACGATAGCGGTATAAAGACCATCGAAGTCATTACGGGTGAGAGCCATTAACTGAAACCTGTCTGCATGCTGCACTGCGAGGCGTTCAAGCCTCTGTTCGACAGCTGCCAGCCTTTTCAGGCGTACTCGGCGGCTGTGATCAACGTGGTGCAACGGTATCCACAAAAGTTCACCGGTCAATAGGCAAGTTAAAAAATTCCACTATCCGATAATTGCATATCATATCGTGTCAGGAGGCGTCAGCGACTTCTGGTCGTTGTGCTACGTTCCCCCTCGTAGGCGACAGGAACTATCGCTGGCATGAGCAGGAGGAAAATCCGTATCACTTCTGTCAATGCCCGGGCGATGGTACTAAGATGCCGGGACGAACTGGAGCTTTGCGATGTACAAGCACATCCTTATTCCCACTGACGGCTCGGAACTGTCGGCACGCGGTGTTACCTGCGGGCTTGAACTGGCGAAGACACTCTCTGCCAAGGTAACGTTCCTGCATGCGATCGAGGTTTTCACCTCCGTATTCAGTTCGCCGGACGGTCAGTGGATCGGCGGGGCCGAACTTGTCGGCCAGCTTGAAGCGGCGCAGGAGCAAAGCGCCAAGAACGCGCTGGATGCCGTAGCCAAGCAAGCGGCCGAAGCAGGTGTTGCCGCTGAAATCGTGTCGTCGCGCGAACTCACACCATCCGACGCGATCATCCAGACTGCCGAGGAGGGTGGTTGCGATCTGATCGTCATGGCGTCACATGGCCGTCGCGGTGTTCGGCGCATGATGCTGGGTAGCCAGACCGCTGAAGTGTTGGCACGCTCGCAAGTTCCTGTGCTGGTGATCCGCTGAGGCCGCCAGCAAGAAGCGGCGGAAGTGGACGCGTATGAAGACGCTCGTCTTTGGTTCGAAGCCCTATGACCGCCGCTTCCTTGAGGCTGCAAACGCTTCGCGTGGCCATGCGCTAACTTTCTTCGAGCCACGGGTGGATGAAGCCACGGCGACATTGGCGGTCGGCTTTGATGCAGTTTGCGTGTTCGTCAACGACACGGTGTCGCGGCGCGTGCTGGAGATCTTGGCCGAATGCGGCGTGAAGGTGGTGGCGCTTCGTTGTGCCGGCTACAACAATGTCGATCTGGCCGCAGCCGAAGACCTCGGCATCGCAGTCGTTCGGGTGCCGGCCTATTCGCCCAACGCGGTATCGGAGTTCACGGTCGGGCTGGTGCTCGCACTCGACCGCAAAATCCATCGCGCCTGGGCGCGGGTACGTGAAAACAATTTTGCGTTGGAAGGGCTGATTGGCCGTAATCTGGAAAGCCGCACCATCGGTGTGATCGGAACCGGGCGCATCGGCGCGCTGGTCGCCCGAGCCTTCAAGCTTGGTTTCGGCTGCGAGGTGCTGGCTAGCGATCCTTCTCCCGATCCAGAACTGGTCGCCGAGGGCATCCGCTATGTCGAGCCGGAGGTGGTCTTGCGCAGCAGCGACATCGTTTCGTTGCACTGCCCGCTCACGCCCGGCACCCGCCATCTTGTTGATGCGAAGGCGATTGCGGAGGCGCGCGAGGGGATTTTGATCGTCAACACCAGCCGAGGCGCTCTGATCGACACGCGCGCCGTGATCGACGGTTTGAAGAGCGGAAAGATCGGCGGAGTCGCACTCGATGTTTACGAGCAAGAGGCCGATTTGTTTTTCGAGGATCTTTCCAGCGAGATCATCCAGGACGACGATTTCCAGCGCTTGTTGACCTTCCCGAACGTGCTGGTCACCGGCCACCAAGCCTTCCTCACGGAAGAAGCGCTGCGCGCCATCGCGGAAACAACGCTTGCCAGTCTGACCGACTTCGAGGCTGGACGCCCGTTGGTCAATCGTGTCGAAGCCGAGCAGGTCCGCCCGCCGCGCATCGAAACGGCTTCGACCAAAGAAGGGTGACGCCGATTGCAGTGGCCCTTGCCGCCTGCGCCGAAACATGATCTACACCGCGTCAACCACAGGGGTGCTCCGTATAGCCGGGGCTGAGACCGCAGCGTCATGTTGCGAAACCCTCAAGCTGATCTGGATAATTCCAGCGGAGCGAGGCGGATCATGTTTTCTGGCGCACAAATTTCCTTGTATCCGATGGCGGACGAATTCGTTCGCATCATCCTGGGCAGCCTGTCGGCGCTCGATCCCTATCGCGAGCGGTTCAGGATCGAGACGGACGACATCTCCACCTTGCTGGTCGGACCGCCGGAAGAGCTGTTTCCGGCCATGCGCGATCTGCATGTCGCGGCATCGCGCAACGGCGTTCACTGCGTGCTGCACGCTACCGTCTCGCGCGGATGCCCCGGTGAGCCGGATGATCCGATCTGCACGCCGATTCAGGGACGTACGTCCGATACGCCGCTTGCACAGCGGATCACGGATGCGCTGAAGGCGGCACAAGGCGCGGAGCCGACCGGGCAGATCGTTGCGGCACAGCTGTCGCTTTATCCGCTCGGTGCCGGACACCACATGGATGAGATCTATGGCTGCATCGACTTCCTGAAGCAGTCAGGCGTGTTCGGAAAATCCAAGAACTTCTGCACGACCTTGCGTGGCGATGCGGGGCCGGTTTTTGCCACGCTGGGCGAAGCCTTTCTGCGTTTTGGCTCGCCTGAAGGTCATCTCGCGCTTGATCTCACCGTTTCGGCAAACAGCCCGACTTCCGCCTGATCGCTTTTTCAGCAGCCTCATCATGTCTGAAAAAGCATCCTTCATGGCCCGAACGGGTCCGGCTGCCTTGGCCATTGCCGGGCTTCTATTGGCTTGGCAGCTTTATGCCGACCTTTCCGGCATCAGCGCGACGACCTTGCCATCGCCGACCCGCGTGGCTCAGCAGGCTTGGATCCAGCGGCAGGCGCTGTTCGATAATGCCGTGCCAACGGTCCGGGCGACCGTGCTGGGCTTCGGCTGTTCGCTGACGACGGCCTTTCTCTTGTCGATCCTGATGGACTTTTCTCGACCGCTGCGACGTGCTTTGTTTCCGGTCTTCATTGTCAGCCAGACCCTGCCGTTGGTCGCGATTGCGCCACTGGTGGTGCTTTGGTTCGGCTTCGGATTGGTGCCGAAGATCATGCTGGTGGCGCTGGTGACGTTCTTTCCGATGCTGGTGGCTCTGGTGCAGGGCTATGAGGCCACGGAGAAGGAAATTGTGCAGCTGCTGCATTCGATGGGGGCGAGCCGTTGGCGGACCTTTTGGCTGGCGCGACTGCCTTCGGCGCTGCCCTTCTTCTTTGCAGGACTGAGAATTTCAATTACTTACGCCGTGGTTGGCGCGATCTTTGCGGAGTATGCAGGCGCGGCCAAAGGGTTGGGGATCTATATCCTCAACGCGAAGAACAATTTTCGGCCGGATCTCGTGCTTGCGGCGGTGGGTGTCAGTGCGACGCTGACGCTGGTTCTGTTTGGAATCACGGTACTTGTTCAAAGGCTTGCGATGCCTTGGCTGCGGTTCGAGCAGGAGCCGTCGCGGTGAGTGCGGTACGGCTTCAGCTGGAGGATGTCCGCAAGAGTTTCGGCCAGACCGAGGTGCTGGATGGTGTCTCGCTGCATGTTCAGGAAGGCGAATTCGTTTCCATCCTCGGGCCTTCTGGAGCCGGCAAGTCGACGATATTTCGGCTGCTTACCGGCGCAGAACGGGCGGATGGCGGCGCAATTCACATGAATGGCGCGCCACTTGAGGGCCGAAACCGCAATATGGCGTTCATGCCGCAACGCGACGCGCTGATGCCGTGGCGGAGCATACTGGACAACGTGACTCTCGGCCTCGAAGTGCAAGGCATGACTCGGAAAGCGGCCCGCGCGAAGGTCACACCTCTGCTCGCCGAGTTCGGGCTGGCGGGGTTCGAAAACCATTATCCTGCGCAGCTGTCCGGCGGCATGCGACAGCGGGCGGCGCTTCTACGTACGGTTGTGCAGGAGCGCAACATGCTGCTGTTGGACGAACCCTTCGGGGCGCTGGATGCACTGACGCGCACGAGCATGCAGCGCTGGCTCGAGGTGATGTGGAAGCGGCATCGGTGGACGGCTTTGCTCATTACGCATGATGTGCGCGAAGCCGTGTTTTTGTCGGACCGCATCTATGTCCTGTCGGCGCGACCGGCGCGGGTGCTGCACGAGTTCCATGTTCCGCTGCCGCGCCCACGCGATGGGTCGGCGCGCGGACTTCAGGAGGCCAGCGCCATCGAGGCGGCTGTGCTGGATACGCTTTTGATCCGCGAACAGGCTGGAGGGCCTCATTCATGACCATCATCAACCGCCGCAATACGCTTCTGCTGGGACTTGCCACGGGTGCAGCCTGGGCATTGCCGGCGAGGGCCCAGACTAAGACGAAGGTCAGGGTCGCGCTGGATTGGACCCCCAACACCAACCACATCGGACTTTATGTCGCCCGCGAGAAGGGCTTCTATGCGCAGGCCGGGCTGGACGTTGAAATCCTGCCCTATGGCGACACGAGCGCCGGCGCGCTGATCAGCAACGGCGTGGCTGACTTCGGCGTCTCGGGCGCGATCGGCTTCTTCACGCAGCGGGCTGCAGGCGCCGACCTGAAGGCGGTTTATGCCGTCGTTCAGACCGAAACCGGACGTCTCGTTTTCAATGATGACCGGCAGGACATCCAGCGTCCACGCGATCTCGACGGGAAAACCTATGGCGGGTTCGGGAGCAACTGGGAAAACGCGCTGATCAGCACGATCATCCGCAATGATGGCGGCAAGGGCACGTTCGAGACGGTGACACTCGGCACTTCGGCCTATGAGGCGCTTGCCAATGGCGCGGTCGATTTCACGCTCGAAGTCTATACGTGGGAGGGCGTGAAGGCGGAGCTTGAAGGACGCAAGCAGCGGGCGTTCCGCTATGCCGACTTCGGCGTGCCCGACCAGCATACGACGTTTCTTGCCTCCAGCGATGCGACTCTCAAGGCCAAGCCGGAGGCTGCCAAAGCGTTCGTTCAGGCAACGCAGCGCGGCTATGCTTTTGCGGTCGAGAACAGCGAGGAAGCAGCCGCGATCCTGGTTGAAGCGAACAAGGACATGCTGACCGATCCGGCGCTGATCACGGCCTCGCTGAAAGCCCTGGTGGACGGGCACTATTTGGCGCGTCCGGATGGAACGGTCGGCGAGATTGATGCTGCCAAGACGAATGCGATGGGTGCATTCCTGTTCTCGTCCGGCATTCTGCGCGATGGGAATGGAGAGCCATTAAAGGCGCAGCCGGACTTCGCGGACTATTACACCAACGCGTTTCATGCCGGTGCCTGACTTGGCTCCCCGGAGGCGGATGCGGCTGAATGCGGTTCTTTATGGGCTGGGCGCTCATGAAGCAGCGTGGCGAATGCCGGAAAGCGATCCGCGTGCGGTGACCAAGCTGCCCTTCTGGGTCGATGTCGCGCAACGCGCCGAAGCGGCCGGTTTCGACGGGCTGTTTCTGGGCGACGTGCTCACCCTGCAGGCCGGGGCGGACAAGCATCTGTCGGACGCGATGGACCCGATCGTGATCATGTCGGCGCTGGCCGCCGTGACCAGTCGCATCGGTCTGATCGCCACGGCGTCAACGAGCTTCGATCATCCGTTCCATCTTGCCCGGCGCTTTGCCTGTCTCGACCACATCAGCGGCGGCAGGGCAGGGTGGAACATCGTGACCTCGTCCAATGCATTGGAAGCTCGCAACTTCGGCCTCGATGCGATGCCCGACCATGCCGAGCGCTATGCCCGCGCCGCCGATGCCGTGGACGCCTGTTTGGCGCTATGGGACAGCTGGGATGCCGATGCCAAGATCGCGGATCAGCAAAGCGGGCAGTATCTCGACCCGGCCAAGATCCGGCGCGTCGATCATCAAGGGCCATATGTGCGCACCGCCGGGCCGCTCAACGTACCGCGTCCGCCAAAGGGGCGGCCGGTGCTGGCACAGGCCGGGTCATCGGAAGCAGGCCGCGCTTTTGCGGCGGCGCGGGCGGATATTGTCTTCACCGTCCAGTCCGGTCTGGCGGAGGCGCAGGCATTCTACCGGGACATGAAGGCGCGCGCGGTGCAGGCTGGGCGTAATCCAAGCGAACTTTGCATTATGCCCGGCATCGTACCGATTGCGGCTGCCACGAAAGATGAGGCCGAGGCGCGGCTCGCTGAGTTGAACAGCTTTGCCGTGCTGGATCATCTGATCGCCAAGGGTTCCGAATTTCTTGCGACCGATCTGAGCAAGCTGGATCTGGATGCACCTTTGCCGAGAGGCTTGATCGACCAGGCTGGTAATCAGGCGAGTCAGAGCCGCGTCGCCGTTCTGGTCGGGATCGCCGAGCGCGAGAAGCTGACGGTGCGCCAGTTGCTGGCAAGGCTGGCGAGCGGACGCGGGCATTTGCTGGCGGTTGGAACCGGCGCCGAGATTGCCGATGTCATGGAGGAATGGCTGGATGCCGGGGCGGCGGATGGTTTCAACGTGATGTGCCCGGTTCTGCCGGGAGACATTCAACGCTTTGCCGACTACGTGATGCCGGTGTTGCGCGAACGCGGCCTCACACCTTCCTGACTTGACTTCCCCGTGCGCCTCACTCACCCTGACCACATGACCACGGCCGACTATCTCTCGCAGCTTCATCGGGTGTGTCCTATCGCGGGACACTGACCCCCGGCCCCGGTCGCGTCGCGCCCCGGCCGAGGGGCATCGTCGAGCCACCGCAAGCTGCGTTGTGCTTCGAGACTTTCGCGACAACCTTTTCCCCTGACGACCCCATGCCCGGCTTGCACCTCCTACTGCTGGGCTGAACGAAGGATTCGACCATGTCCACCAGCGGCCCAGGCAAGAAGCCTGCTATCCAGATCACGCAGTCCGACTTCGACAAGCTGTCGCTGCTCGCTGAAAGTGCCACTCATGTCAGCGAGGCCGTGCTGGACGAGTTGACGGCCGAGCTCGACCGGGCGCGCATCGTTCCCGACAACAAACTGCGCGACAACATCGTCCGCATGGGATCGCACCTGCGCTATTCCACCAACGGCGAGGGCCGCGACGTCACGCTGGTTTTTCCCGGTGAAGCCGACATCGCCGAAGGCCGCATCTCGATCCTGACGCCGATCGGCACGGCGCTGATCGGCCTGTCAGAAGGTCAGTCGATCGAGTGGGTGGCCCGCGATGGCCGCAGCCATCGCCTGACCGTCGAGAGCGTGGGTGCTGCGACAGAGACGCAAAAGGCCGAGCCGCAGGCGTCCTGAGCAAAGCCACCATGTCCAGCCGATTGGCTCTGACCGGAGGGTGTCTCCTCGCAGGATCGTAGCCCCTGCGCCGCGCGCGGCCAGGGGTTCTCCAAGTATGTCATGCAACCGCTTCCATCAGGGAGCCTGGAGATCGACAATGTCGAACGATGCCTGTGTTCTTACAACTAGAGATTTCACCCTTCTCCAACAGATGCTGAACCGCAGCCTTGGTCGCGACGATCCGATGCGTGCGCTACTTACGCGCAAGCTGGACGGCGCAACGGTCGTCGGCAAGGACGCCGTGGCTGACGATGTTGCCACGCTGAATAGCCGCGTCAGCTTCCGCGCCAATGATGGCCTGCCGCAATCGCGTATCCTGACCCGCGATTATCAGGGCGGATCGGTCGGGCTCGCGCTTGCCGTGACGACGCCGCGCGGTCTGGCCTTGCTCGGCTTGACGGTGGGGCAAAGCTTCATCCTGGCCAGCAACGACCGCTTGATGCTGGACGAGGTTCTTTACCAGCCGGAAGGTGCCGGACGGAACCGGGCACTGTTTGCAAGCACACCTGTTCTTCGCCAGCGGCCCAAGCTGCGGCTGATCCAGGGATCGGGTGGCATTGCTGCGCCCGTGCAGCATTCCGGTTATCCCGACGATCCGGGTCCGTCAGCTGCCTGACGAAGGCTGCCGATCCGAACGTTCAGAAGGGAAGTGACAGCAACGCTGCCATTTCCTTGGGTCACGTACAAATCAGTCGACGCGCGCGAACAAGGCGCTACCTTGCTTGTTAGGTGCTCAGGTCTTGAGCCTTCCCAGCAACCTTTAACCGGAGTTCACCGGTGAACGGCAGCAAACTTCTTCGCGTTCTTGGCGCACTCGTCGTGCTTGTTCTGCTGGGAATAGGCGGTTTCATCGCCTATGCCTGGGAACGAGAGATACCGGCGGCCGAGCCACCCGCAGTGTCGAGCATTGATCCTGAACTTGTTCAGCGCGGAGCCACGCTTGCGGCGGTCGGCAACTGCAATGTCTGCCACACCAAGGAAGGCGGCGAGGTCTTTGCAGGAGGCTTGGCGCTGCCGACGCCGTTCGGCACGATCTATTCCACCAACATCACGCCCGATCCTGAGACCGGCATTGGCCGCTGGTCGGAAGAAGCGTTCCAACGGTCCATGCGCAGCGGTGTCGATCGCGAGGGACGGCATCTTTATCCTGCCTTCCCGTTCGACCACTTCACCAAGGTGACCGACGAGGACAATCGCGCGCTTTATGCTTACCTGATGACGCGCAAGCCGGTGAAGGCGGAGGCGCAGGCCAACGATCTTCCGTTCCCGCTGAACATCCGCCTCGCGGTAGCCGGCTGGAAGCTACTGTTCTTCCGCGAAGGTGTTTATCAGCCCGACACGGCGCAGAGCGACGAGTGGAACCGCGGCCATTATCTGGCTGATGGTCTTGGCCATTGCGGCGCGTGTCATACGCCGCGCAACAGTCTTGGCGCGGAAAAGAAGGACCAGCTGTTTGCCGGCGGCGAAGCCGAAGGCTGGACGGCCTATGCGCTCAACCAGAACTCGCCGGCGCCTTTGCCGTGGGATGTTGACGCGCTGACCCATTACCTCGCCAATGGCTGGGAAGAGCATCACGGCGTGGCACGCGGCCCGATGGCGCCGGTGACCGCCAACATGATGTCGGTGCCAGAAAGCGATGCGCGGGCAATCGCCACCTATGTGACCTCGGTGATGGGTGAGCCGACCCCCGAACGTCAGGCACGGGCGGATAAGGTGCGCGATCAAGCGACGCGCCACCCGCCGGGCATCCAGGTGCAGGCGGCCGGTGGGCAGACGGTGCCGGTTGCGGCAACCAGCCAGGATCGCGGCGCGCTGATCTATGCGGCGGCCTGTTCCAGCTGCCATGATGCCGGGCGTCCCGTGCCTTATGGCGGTCTGCCGCTGGCGCTGAGCACCGCGACCTACGGGCCGACGCCACTCAATCCAATCAATGTCATTCTTTACGGCCTTCCGGCACCAGAAGGCGAGCGCGGACCGATCATGCCGGGCTTTGCCGGTGTGCTGGACGACGCCCAAACGGCCGATCTGCTCGCCTATATCCGGGCGACCTTCAGCGACAAGCCGGCCTGGGACGATGTTCAGGATCTCGTCCGGCAGGTTCGCTCAGGCAAAGAACACACGGATCTGCAATCGCTGTCCAGCGGCGGTTCCGCTCCAGCCAATCCAACCCGGCGGGAAACATCATGGTAGCCCTGACGGTGAATGGCCAATCGCACCAGATCGAGGCCGATCCGGATACGCCCCTGCTTTATGTGCTGCGTGACGAACTTCATCTGCATGGCGCGAAATATGGCTGCGGTCTCGGCCAGTGTGGCTCCTGCACGGTGATGGTGGATGGCCAGGCGGTGTTTTCCTGCGTCACGCCGGTGCTGCTGCTGGAAGGGCGCGAGATCACGACCGTTGAAGGGCTGGGTACGATCGAAAGCCCCGGCCCGATGCAACAGGCCTTTATCGAGGAACAGGCGGCGCAATGCGGCTACTGCATTCCCGGCATGATGATGCGGGCTCAGGCCTTGTTACAGCGGAACCCCGGTGCCTCGGACGAGGAGATCGTGGCGCATATGGAGCCTAATCTCTGTCGCTGCGGCACACATATGCGCATTCTCGCCGCCATCAAACGTGCTGGCGGCTTGATGCAAATGGCAGCGGGCGGATCAACCACGGACACCGCGAAGAGGGCAGGCTGATGAAACACGTCTCCGTTCCCGATGTCTCGCGCCGCTCGGTTCTGTTCGGCACCGGCTCGCTGGTTCTCGCCTTCTCGCTGCGCCCGGCGTTCGCGCAGACTACCGTGCAGGGGAGCGAGGCTCAGAACTTCCAGCAGGTGGAACAGGCGGCACCCGATCTGCCGGGCAGCCTCAAAACCAATCCGCAGCTGGATTCCTGGATCCGCATCGATGCCGATGGAAGTGCCACGGTGTTCACCGGCAAGTCGGAACTGGGACAGGGGATCAAGACGGCCGTTCTGCAGATCGCGGCGGAAGAGCTGAAAGTGCCGTTCGCGAGCCTGAAGCTGATCGGGCCGGATACGAGCCTCAGCCCGAATGAAGGCTACACGGCCGGCAGTCACTCCGTTCAGGACAGCGGCACGGCGATCCGCCATGCGGCTGCGCAGGTTCGCGAAATCCTGATCGCGCAGGCGGCAGGACGGTTCAATGTGGCGGCTGACAGCCTCAAGGCCGAAGGTGGTGCGGTGATCGCGCCGGACGGTCGCCGTGCGACCTATGGTGAGTTGGTCTCGGCCGAATTGATCCAAGTTCAAGCACAGCCGACATCCAAGCTGACGCCAACCGAGGCGTTCACGGTGATGGGCAAGCCGCAGAAGCGCATCGACATTCCCGGCAAGGTCACCGGTGCGCCGGCTTATGTGCAGGACATGAGGCCAGACGGCATGGTGCATGGCCGCGTGGTGCGTCCGCCGAGCCCCGGTGCGCGGCTGCGCGGCGTGGATGCAAGCTCTGTCGAAGGCATGCCGGGTGTGCTGAAGGTGGTGCAGGACGGCAGCTTCCTCGGCGTTCTGGCCGAAAAGGAATGGGTCGCCATCAAGGCGATGCGCACCCTATCCCCGCTCGCGCAATGGGACGAAAGCCCGACCTTGCCGGGCATGGACGATCTGCCGCGCAAGCTGATGGCGCTGCCACAGGAAGACGGCATCGTGACCGACGATCGCAAGGTCGTGAGCGCGACCGCGACGCATGAGGCGACCTTTACCAAGCCGTACCAGATGCACGGTTCGATCGGCCCATCCTGCGCGCTTGCCGTGCTGAACGACGGCGTGACGACGGTGTGGACGCATACGCAGGGCGTTTATCCCGACCAGAAGGCGATTTCGCAGATGCTGCGCATGCCGATCGAGCAGGTGCGGGTGATCCATGCCGAGGGTTCCGGCTGCTACGGCCACAATGCCGCCGACGACGCCGCAGCCGATGCGGCATTGCTGGCGCAGGCTTTGCCGGGCCGGCCGGTGCGCCTGCAATGGATGCGCGAGCAGGAACATGCCTGGGAGCCGTATTCGCCGGGCATGGTCACCAAGGTTCGTGCTAGCACGGACGCGAACGGCAATGTCGTGGACTGGACCTATGAGGTCTGGAGCAACAGCCACAATTCGCGGCCGGGCCCCGCCGGCAATCTTCTGCCCGCCCGCCACATCGCCAATGGTTTCCAGCCGGAACCGGCGAAGCTGCAGATCACGCCGGAAGGAAATGGCGACCGCAATTCCAATCCGCTTTACGCCTTCCCGAGCCGGCATGTCGTTTGGCACTTCCTGAAGGAAGCGCCCCTGCGCGTTTCGGCGCTGCGCGGCCTTGGCGCTTACATGAATGTCTTCACCATCGAGAACACGATGGATGATCTGGCCGCTGCGGCGAAGGCCGATCCGGTCGAATACCGGCTGCGCCATCTTCAGGACGAGCGCGCGCGTGACGTGGTGACGAAGGCGGCCGAGATGTTCGGCTGGAAGGCGGGACAGACGGCACCACAGAACCACGGCTATGGCTTTGCTTTTGCCCGCTACAAGAACCTCGCTGCCTATTGCGCGGTCGCGATGGAGGTCAAGGTCGAGCCTGAAACCGGCCGCGTCCGTATCTTGCGGGTATCAAGTGCAGCGGATGCGGGCGAGATCGTCAACCCGGACGGCATCGCCAATCAGGTACAGGGCGGCATCGTGCAGTCTGCGAGCTGGACACTGTATGAAGGCGTGACCTTCAACGATACGCGCATCACCAGCGTCGACTGGTCGACCTATCCGATCATGCGCTTCGATGCTCTGCCGCCGAAGATCGACGTCGAGGTCATTCCGCGTCCGGGCACGCCGTTCCTGGGAGCGGGCGAGTGCAGCCAAGGGCCGGGCGGATCGGCTTTGGCGAATGCCATCACCAATGCGATCGGCCGGCGCATCTTCGACCTGCCGCTCAGCCGCGAGAAGATCCGTCAGGCGGCCGGGCAGGTTTGAGTTTGGTCAGTCCTTGACGCTGATCGGAGGCACGTCCATCACGGCGAGCGCGTCAACGTCTGCATCGCGGATCTTGGTCAGGTTCTGGAGCATGGCCTTGGCATCGGCCTCCCCATAGGCGCGACGGCTAATGCCATAAAGCGCGACGCCCTTGCCGCTTTTCAGGGGCACGTAGCGATAGGCGTTCCATTTCACCACGACAGGGTCGGCCTGAAGGTCGCTGAGAACGAAATCCAGCACGATGTTGCCTGTCTTTTCATTGTGCAGGATCGCGTAGTTGACGACGGGGTCGGTGGTCTTCCGCTGCTTCAGAAAGTCGATCTGCGCACTCGCCGACTGCGCAGGGGTTATGGAACCCGTCACAGCCTCGACGAGGAACATGTCCTTGAAGGTTTCGACCTTCTAGCCGGCCGGCACATATTCCTGCTTGATGTAATTTTCAGATGGCTCCGACGACCAGGCGAGCGAATAGGACTTGTTCTGGAAGGTAATCGGGCCAGGGACGTTCAGTCGATCCACCTTGTCGGCATCTTGCGCTGCGACATGGCTGGCCAGCATCGTCAGTGCGGCAACAAGTATTGCGCGGGTCAGTCTCGTCAGCATCGCCATCCTCCAGTCGATCCGCTTCGGTTGTACACGATGCCGGTTGCTCGCCCAGCCTTGTCATAGCGCATGAGCTTGCGACGAAACAGAACACCTGCGCCCGATGCTGATCGGGCGTCAGGTCAGGTCTTCAAGCCGATCAATATTGCGGCGGCTGGCCGACGGCGTCGACTTCCAGGCCGAACTTGGCGCCGGCTTCCTTGATCCCGTTGAACTGCTGCTGGATCTCGTTCATCGTGGTGATCGCGAACTTGGCAAGCTCCGTCTGCGGCGTGTCCGAAGCCTGCTTCTGATAAAGCGCTACCAGACCTTGGTGAACGCGCATCTGCCAGCTCACATACTCCTTGTCGAAGGCCTCGCCATCCAGGCTCTTTAGGCGCTGAATGTCGGCGTCCCAGGCATGGCCGGCATCCGGCTTCACATCCTCAGTGCCGAAGCGGGCGGCTTCTTCCTGCAGGCGCTTGCTCAAGGCCTCGTGCTTGGAAACAAGCTCGGCGCTGAGCGCCTTCAAGGCAGGATCACTCGCCTTTTCGGCGCCGAGCTTAGCAGCTTCGATCTCTGCCAGGCTCATATTGTTGGCGTGCTGCAGAAAGTCCTGGTCAGCGGCCGGAAGCGCCTGCCCTTCCTGGACCGGCAGGGCCGGCGTGGAGTCAGGCTTCAGCGAATTCTGTGCCAACGCCGGGGCTCCGCTGAGAAGCAGGCTGGCGACGACGATGGTGGATTTGTTCGGCATGATGCCTGCTCCTCGTAGCAATAGATCTGGGTTAACTCGTGATCTGGCGGTAAATTGCGGGCAGGGCGGCCGGCAGACGCGCAATGTCTTTGACGATGGCGTAGCCGCCCGGCCCGAAGATGTGGGGCACGTAGTCGCGCGCGTTCTCGTCCACGGTCACGCCGAAGACGCGAAGGCCGAGCTTGCGCGCTTCCCAGATGGAGCGGCGCGTGTCCTCGATGCCGTAGCGGCCTTCATAATGATCCACATCGTTCGGCTTGCCGTCGGTCAGAAGCAGCAGCAGCCGGTGCCTGAAGGGTCGCTTTTCTAACTGCGTGCTGACATGCCGGATGGCTGCGCCGATGCGGGTATATTGGCCGGGCTTCAGCGCCTCGATGCGGCGGATCACGCGGGCGTCGAGCTTTTCGGAGAAGCCCTTCACGGTTGCCACCGTCACATTCTGCCGGCGGCGCGAGGTGAAGGTATAGATGGCATGCTCGTCGCCGCAGGCGGTGAGGCCATGGGTCAGGGCCAGAAGGGCGCTTTTCTCGACATCGAGAACGCGACGCTCCTGGATGTAAGCGTCGGTTGAGAGCGACACGTCCATCAGCACGGCCAGTGAGAGATCGCGTATGGCTGCGCGAGCCTGGAGGAACACGCGCTCGGTGCCGGCACCACCCGCCGAACGATCGGCGATGTCGCGCACGACCATGCCAAGGTCGAGCTCGTCGCCGTCGGGCTGCGCATGGAAGGTCTGGCGCCGCGGCCGCAGGGCTTCGAAGCGGCGGCGTACATCGCGGATCGTACGCTGCATATCGGCATCCGGCGACCAGTCCTCGCCCTCTTCCTGAGCGGGAACAGCATGGACCCGGCAATAGTCCTTGAGATAGCGCCCCTGCTTCCAGTTCCATTCGGGATAGGTGCAGTCGGCTTCCAGCGCGGTCGTGTCGGCCTGTCGCGGAGCCAGATCAAGATCGAGCTTCAACCGTGTCGCCGCGCGCTTGGGATTTGCGCCGATGGTGAGTTCCGGCGTGTCTTCGGCCGCTTGTCTTGCGCCTTCCTCATCATCGTCCTCGACGCTGCGATTGACGTTGATCATGTCGGCAAGGCTGAAGATCGTTTCGAAGCGATGCAGGATCAGGGGATCACCGCGATCGCTGTTGTCGGTCGACTTGCGCACGGCCTTGCGGCGGCGGCTATCCACCTGCATGCCGTCGCCGCCGGCTTCATCCTCATCGCCGGCGGCGGGGCTTTCCTCGTCCCGCGTGACTTCGCCCCAGAGCGGCACGGGCAGGTAGGTGCGATAGGCCGAGGTCAGACCTGAGCTTTCGAGGAGGGCATTGTCGCGCCAGAGATTCGGTCGCAGGTCCACCCCGTCCACGAGTGCGCCGATGATGGCCTGTTCGAGTTTGGCTTCAAGCTGCGGCAGATGGCGTTTCGGCCGCACGGCAAGAGATGCTCGGCAGAGCTGCGCATAGGTGGCCCGCAGGCCGGGCCAAGCGGCAAGTGTTGCCTGTGTCGTCAGGGCCGCCGCATGCAGCCGCTCGATGTCGTCATGCAGGAGATTGCCGGTTGCGGGGCCGGGCGCCACGGCATGGGCAAACCAGCCGGCCAGCCATTCATACAAAGCGACGTTGTCGGCACGGCTTGGAAAAACGTCGATCGCGCCGGGCAACCGCAGCGTGTTGAGATCGAGCGTCGGCCGCTCCATGACCTCTTTGCCGAGGCCCAGAGCCTGGCGCATGTTGAGGCGGTGGTTGGACTCGGAATGGGCGGTCGCGGCAATACGGATCGCGCCGCTGCCGCCAAGCGCCCGGAACAGCAGTCCGAGCCGCTCGCGGACCTCGTCCAGGCTGACCCGTGCATCCGGGTAAGTGCGGTAGGTGCTGGAAGCGCCGACCAGCCGGTGCCAATAACGCCCGACCGTTTCTTCCGGCTCGAACGTCCAGATACCCATCAGCCGATCGCAATCTGCGCGACGCGCACGAGGCCGTTGAGGATTTCCGGGTCATCCGACAAGGGTTCGAGCAGCGCGACGCGCACAGCCGTATCCATGTCGAGCCCGGCCTTGATGAGGGTCGCGCAGTAAACGATCAGGCGGGTGGAGGCGCCTTCCTCGAGGTCCTGGCCCTTGAGATTGCGCAGGGCATCCGCGACCTTGACCAGCGCAATGCAGCGATCCTGCGCCAGGCCGCTTTCGCGCGACACGATGGCCGCTTCCGCTTCCAGTTCGGGGAAGTCGAATGCCAAGGAAATGAAGCGCTGGCGGGTGCTTGGCTTCAGCGTCTTCAAGACGTTCTGGTAGCCGGGATTGTAGGAGGCGACCAGCATGAACTCCGGCGGCGCCTGCAAGGTCTCGCCGGTGCGCTCCAGCGGCAGCGTGCGGCGGTCGTCCGTGACGGGATGGAGCACGACGGTGACGTCCTTGCGCGCTTCCACGACCTCGTCGAGATAACAGATCGCGCCTTCGCGCACCGCGCGGGTGAGGGGGCCGTCGACCCAGACCGTATCGCCCCCCTTCAAAAGGTAGCGGCCGGTGAGGTCGGCGGCGGTCAGGTCGTCATGACAGGACACGGTGTAAAGCGGCCGGCCGAGCCTGGCGGCCATATGGGCGACGAAGCGGGTCTTGCCGCAGCCCGTCGGGCCCTTGAGCAGCAAGGGCAGCTGGTTGCGATAGGCATGCTCGAAGATCGCGCATTCCGCGCCGACCGGCGCATAGAACGGGACATCGTCTTGGGGCAGCGGCGTGACGGAAGCGAGGGAAGTCGGCATGGAAGGTGAACTCCTGGGGAGCAGGCGGGCTTTCGCCCGCCCGCAAGGGGGTTATTCAGCAGGCTGCAGGGCCACTTGGCGAGCGGGACGCTCCTGACGAGCCGGACCGTAGATGGAGTAAAGGAACATCAGGGCGGAGATCACGACCACCGCGCCGGTGCCCAGGCGCATCCAGTAGAACAGGACGAGCTGGTCCTGCACTTCCATGTAGGTCATGCCGAGCACGCGCTGCAGGTGAACCTGAACCACACCGGCGAAGGTGAGCACGAAGGTCATGAACGCCATGCCCGACGTCATCAGCCAGAAGCTCCACATGTTGAGGATCTGGTTGTAGGGCTTGCGGTTGCGCAGATATGGCATCGCATAGCTGATCATCGCGAGGTTCAGCATCACATAGGCACCGAAGAAGGCGAGGTGGCCGTGAGCGGCCGTCACCTGCGTGCCGTGGCTGTAATAGTTGATGAACGACAGCGTGTGCATGAAGCCCCACACACCGGCGCCGAAGAAGGCGCCGACCGTGCAGCCCAGCGACCACAGCATGGCAGCGCGGTTCGGATGATCTCTGCGGCCCTTCCACACCATGGTGAAGGCGAAGATGACCATGGCGAAGAAGGGTGCCACTTCGAAGGTCGAGAAGATCGAGCCGATCCACTGCCAGTAACCGGGCGCGCCGATCCAGTAATAGTGGTGGCCGGTGCCGAGCAGGCCGGAGAACAGGGCCAGGCCGACGATCGCATACAGCCACTTCTCGATGACTTCGCGGTCGACGCCCGTCATCTTGATCATCAGGAAGGCTAGGACCGACGCCATCACCAGTTCCCACACGCCTTCCACCCACAGATGGACGACGTACCACCAGTACACCTTATCGAGCGCAATGTTCACGGGGTTGTAGAAGGCGAATAGCCAGAAAACGGCGATGCCCCACATGCCCAGAAGCAGCACGTTGCCGATGGCGGTCTTGCGGCCGCGCAGGATCGTCATGGATATGTTGTAAAGAAAGATCAGTGCCACGACGACGATCGCGCCCTTGATCCAGAGCGGCTGTTCAAGGAACTCGCGGCCTTCATGGATGCCGAACAGGTATCCGATCACGGCGGCGACCGCGCCGAACATCAGCAGGCCGAGCTGGATGTAAGCGAGCATCGGACTTTCGATGTCACGCTCGGCTTCTTCCGGCACAAGGTAATAGGCGCAACCGAAGAAGCCCATCAGCAGCCATACGATCAGCGCGTTGGTGTGGATCATGCGCAGGATGTTGAAGGGGATGATGTCGGCCAGGAAGTTCGGGAAGACGTAGACCGTTCCGGCAACCACGCCGACCGTGACCTGCAGGGCGAACAGGATCATCGCGCCTGTGAAGTAGTAGAACGCTACGCGTTGTGTTGGATATTTCATGGTGTTGTTTCCTCAGCCCGCGTCGTTAGGCGGCCAGTTCTGCGTGTTCACGCGACTGGTGAATTCCAGAAAATCGATGAGATCGTTGAGCTGCTGATCGTCGAGGTGGAAGTTCGGCATCTGGCGCCGGCCTTCCGCGCCGCTGGGCTGCGACTGCATCCAGGCGATCAGGGCTTCGCGGGCGCTTTGCGGATCGTCGCGGCCGCCATAGCGCACCCAGACATTGCCGAGTTCAGGGGCGAAATAAGCGCCTTCCCCCAACAGGCTGTGGCAGTTGATGCAGGCATTCTGTTCCCAGACATGCTTGCCGCGCGCCACGCTGTCGGTGAGCGTCGCCTCATCCGTGCTGTGGGTTCGTATGTAGAAATGTGTGTGGCCGGTGAGCGCAACAAAGGTGACGAAGAAGAAGATCGATCCCCCGTAAAAAATGTTGCGCGCCGCCGCCTTGGTAAATCGCTCGCTCATCTGGCTGGCACCCTTCCTGCGATCATTCGCATTTATGCGTAAGACGCGGTGTCCCCGCCGCGCTTGGCTTGCAGACCTAAAGGGCCGGCCGGACCCGTTCTTTGCGCTGGCGCAAAGAAGTTCAGCGGAGATGGCGGTTGAAGGAGGTCAACGGACGGCGCGGCGCAAACACGGGAGATCGCTCTGAGCGACGGGGAAGAAACAGCAGGCGAGATGGCGCAGGACGGCGACATCTTTGCCGGTCTGCCGGGCAATCCGATGATCTGGATTCTGATCCTCGGGGAACTCGGCGTGTTTGCCGTGCTGCTCGTCGGGTTCTCGGTTGCGGCCTTCTTGAACCCTGAGGTCTTCAGCGCTGGACAAGCGCATCTTCATGCCGTTCTAGCCGGCCTGAACACCGTCGTGCTTTTATCCAGCGGCGCGCTTGTCGCTGCCGCCACCCGGCGGTTGTCGCAAGGCTTGTCGTTTCGCGCTTATCTCGCCGGAGCGATGGCGCTGGGCGTGGTGTTCCTGGTCATCAAGGGCACAGAATATAGCGCAATGTTTGCGGCCGGTTTTGGCATCGAATCGAGCACCTTCTTCCAGCTTTACTTCCTGATCACCGGCTTTCACGCGCTGCACATCGTGTTCGGCTTGATCCTGCTGGCGATCGGGGCTTGGCAGCGCGATCTCGACACGCTGGAAACATCAGCGGCCTTCTGGCACCTGCTCGATCTCCTCTGGGTGGTGATCTTCCCGGTCGTGTATTTGCCGCGATGAGCATGATCGCGAAGGCATGGCTCGCCCTCATGGCTCTGACGGGCGGAACACTGGCGGTCGTCTCCCTCGCCGACCATCTGCCACATGGCTTGCTGGCGTTCACCGTGTTCGCCGTCGCGGGCGTGAAGGCCTGGCTGATCCTGGTCTATTTCGTGGGGATAGGCCGGGATGCGAGCGGCTGGCGGACGATCCTCGTCGTCTACCTCATGATCCTGTGCGGTCTGCTGGTCGCGTTCATCGCGTTAAGTTGCGCATCAGCCGGCCTTTGTCCGGCAACAAGTTGAGGAAACGAGCATGAACCAAGCCTGGGGCCTGATCGCGGCGGTGCCCGCTTTGCTGGTCATGATCGCCTTCATGTACCGGCAGGGCGCAATGCCCGGCGTCGGCGCTATCGCTGCAGCCGGGATGACGATCGTAATCGGCGCGTTGCTGTTTTGGTCGTGAGCCGAACTGCCGGTTAAAGCTCTTCTTCCACGGCGGGCTCTTCGGTGTCCGGCTCTTCAAACGTCGGATCTTCTATTGCGGGGTCTTCGATCCCGAGATCTTGCTCGTCGTCCAGCGCGGGCGGCACGTCCGGGCCTTTCATCATGGCGCCGTTCACGGTCACCGACCCATCGCTTGCCGCCACGACAAGCCATTCAAGGCCACCATCGGCTGCGGGCTTTGACATGCCCTTCGCCATCGTCAACACGCCAACCGCCTGGTTCAGGCTCGGGTCCGTTTTCGCAGCTTCTTGCAAGGTGGCGATGGCCTTGTCGAGGCCGGGCGTGGTGATGGTCATGCTGGACTGTGGCATTCCGCCGGCGAAGCTGGTGTCACCACTGAAGCTCAGTTCCAGATCACGCGACCGGAACCGGCTGGGTTTCAGCTGACTGCGAAGGCGGTCGACGGCGAGCACACCCAGGATCTTCTCCTCAGCCTCCGGGCTCAGTGCCGGATCATTGCCCAGCTGGATTTCGCGAAGCAGAATATCCGACGCCGTGGCGAGATCTGCGCCGGATACCGCAAAGCCGAGTTCCACGAGATCGGGAATGAAGCCGGCGCTCCAGGCGGGAAGCTGCGGAATGTCCAAGGTCAGACCATCCAGCGCCAAGTCCACGTCGAGCGAGGCGTTCGTGCTGACACCGCTTGCTCGCATTGTCTGCCGCAGGGTTTTAGCCTGCATCCTGCCGTAGCCAATGTCGATGCTGGCGTCGCGCGCATGGGCTTCGCCTTGCAGGTCGGTCCACAGCGGCAGGATGGCACGGATCTTTGTTTTCAGCTCCGCACCCAACGGCCCCCGCAGGGCCGCGTTCGCATCGGCATCGAGTTCGTTGAGATGCTTGAGGAGGAGGGCGTAAAGATCGAGGACGGCGCGTGTGTGGGCTGCCTTCACATCGACCTTTGCGCTGATTTCCTCCGCACGCATGTCCGCGCTCATGGCAAGCGGATATTCGTCCGACCCATCGGGGATATGGACGGATGCTGATTGCGCAAAAGCATCGTAGGTCTGACTGAACGCAATATCTGCCAAGCCGGTGCCGGCCGGTGACGAGGCCATCGTCATGGTCGTTGCAAAAATGCCGGCCGTGCTGCTGGACAGCCCATCGCTCGACTCGCTGGAAATGGTTCCCGTGCGGCTCGCAGCTGACAGGAAGCTCGCGATCTCAGGCGAATAGATGCCTTTGAAAAGAAGCGAGTCCTGCTTGTATTCGGAATGCTGCTTATGGCCCTCCAGTTCGAAATCAGTGGAGAACTCGACCGGGCTCTGGGTGAACACGTTCCAGCTTCCATCAGTGCGCTCACTGACGACGATGGAAATCGGCGCGAACTTGATCGATGCGCCGGACAATTCGGCCAAGTAGGCTGCCGGATCGAGCGTGATGCGGTGGCCGGCGGGATCTGGCTCGACGCGCAGGATCTTCTTGTCGAAAGGAAGCGCCGTCACATAGGAGGTCAGAGCGTTCTGCAACTCCGAAGCGGTCTGCGCTGTTCCCGCGGTTGCGGGTTCCGGCGCCGTGCCAACCTCCTGCGCAAAGGCGGGCGGCGTGAGCCAAGTGGTGACCGCCAGAGCGGCTGCGGGCAGAACGGATCGACGCACCATGTTGACTTTCCTTGCTGCTCAGTCGTGCGATCGAGGCTGATCGCTCATGCGGCCCTTGCGGCTTTTGCTTCCAGCTCACGCCGGGCGTAAGCCGCTTGGAGATAGCGGCCGATCAGCTCATGGAAGTCGTCGGGCTTCATGCCACGGATGCCCATGGCGCCAAGCGTGACATCCCGCTTGCGACGCTGAACCTTCGTGTAGACCGACCACCGCTTGGTTTTGGGCAAAGGCGCGTGCTCGTGCAGGGTCAGCACCAGGGCTAATCGTTGCGAAGCATAAACGCCGTAAGTCGCGATGTCTGTCCAGGCAATCGGGGCATCCAGACGCGGCGAGATCAGCGTGTCGCGTGTCAACACCATCAGTGGCGTCTCGATCCGACGCGACAGTAAGTAGGCATAGAACGCGAAGCCCAAACCAATGAGCGCTGCAAAACCACCGATGATAAGGCGGGCAGTGCCAACGCCCCATTGATCAACGAAAACGAACAAGGCGATGGCCAGGAAGATGATTGCGACGATCGCCATCATCCAGACCATCGCCTTGATGTTGTCGTAGATGACGACCTCGTCCTCAACCACACTCGCCGCCGCGTCCTCGAGCTCCTGGCGATACTGTGTCTGGAACTGCTGGGCTTCACCGAGGAAGTCCGTGCCGAGGCTGGTGCAGAAGGATGTCCAATCGCGGAAACCCTTCTGGCCGAACGAAGCCTGATCGGCTTCAGGCCGCCGCGTTGCATGCGCGAGAACGGCTTCGTCCAGTGTCACGCCGAGTGCCGCGATACGCTGGCTGGTTGGCGGATGGCTATCGGTGGGATGCGGCTGGCGGTCTTCCAGATGCTCGGCCGGATCGGACAAACCTTCGCGGCGGACCAGTTCGGCGATCTCGCCTACAAGATTAGCGCCGCTGGCTTCCGGCCGCTGGAAGGCATTGTCGAGGCCGGCATGCACGGCCGGCGCTGCAATGCTGCTGCGGATCAGCGCGGACACAGCGCCCTTGGGCCCGCTGACAAGGCTGCCCTTCTTGTCGGCCTCGAATTCGCGCAAACGGCTCCAATGGGCGACCGCGACGTCCAGACGACCAACCGCGTGGAAGCCCAAACGAAGTGCCGGCTGCACCACGAACTCGCCGCCTTTGGCAAATCGCAGAGCGTTCAGCGCCCGCCACAAACCGGCATAGATCGGCGCAAAACGCGTGCTGTAGCGGATGTCGTCGCCGGTGAAATGCGCCAGCTCGTGCCCGACGATTGCCGCGATCTCGGCGGTATCAAGCAGTTCCAGATGTGGGGCGGGAAGATGCAGGGTGCGCCCTTCCAGAAGCCGGTCTTCCGGCATGAGATGAACGGGAGCTTCGGTGACGTAGAAACCATCGGTGAGACCGACAATGATGGTGTCGGGTACAACGGCTTCCTGGCGGCGGCCTAGCTCGCGCACGAAGCGCCACAAACCCGGCGCATCGGCTTCGCTGACGATGCGCGCTTTCACTTCCATCGGCTCCGGCGTGAACAGCGCAAAGACCTGGCGCAAACCGAGAACGGCGGTGAAAGCGCCATAAACGGCAATGCCTGCCAGAACCAGTGCCCCGCCAACCAGCTTGATGCCGTTGCCTGAGACACGCTCCCAGAACCACAGGCTGAGCGATTCAAACAGGGTGCCGCAGAAGATCGCCACGCTGAAACCGACGATCACGGCCGCCAGCAGGAAAGGCAGGATGAACCGCAAACGCTCGAAGCTCAGGATCAACTGGTCGCGCGACCGTTTCGCCCGAACGCCCGCCAAACCGGCGGCAGCCAAGCCGATCAGGGCCGCGATCAAGGCGACAACGCTGCCGATCACCGTGCCCCAAGCCAAAGGCGCGCGCACCTTGGCGACCTGCAGATCCGTGTTGATGCCATCGACGGCGCCCTCGAGTTCCGCCTGCGCCATCGAAGCCGTCATGGAGCGGGAATCGTCGCCGTCGCCGAACTGCAGCATGGCCATCGGCTCATTTGCGGCGATCTCGCGCACCTTTTCCAGCGTTTGCGGCAGGTCGGTGGCGAGCGCTTCGTAGTTTTCCAGAACAACGCCGGAGCGTTGGATCTGCCACGCACCCAAGGCTGCCAGAGCTGCCGGCACCACGATCAACCAGAGCACCAGACCGACAGCCGGTGAGCGCTTCCAGAAGGGGAGATTGCTTGTTGCAGCCTCGTCCGATGACATGTGTATGCTCCCCCGACCGACCTCTGGATCAAATCACACAGGAGCCCGACGAGGCTGATGATGCCGATTTGATGTTGGCCCGTGGTTTGCCACCACCGGCCTTCCAACTGACTTTGCGGTTATGCGCTTCAAGCAAGCTGCGCAAGATCGTAGATGCAACTTCCAGAAGAAAAATAGAAACCGTGGATTGTTTTCCGCCATGTGCAAGCAAGCCTTCGACTAAAGACGCAGGCATAGCGTGACCTAGATCAAGACTTGCTGCAAAACCTATTTAAAAGCGGCTTAATGCGACGATCTCAGGCAAACCGATCTGGCGCATCACCCTCTTTCTCGCCAGCTTTGCTCATTTGCCTCACCAGTTCACTGTACCGCGTTGCAGGCAATCCGGAGATCATCCGGCGATCACCTGTACAAATTTTTGGTGGATCCAGCCGGACCGGCAAGGTCCGGTGTAAGGCTTTGCCTCACCCGAATATGCGTCCGTGCCGCAATCAACGGTGGCATCATCGGCTGGATAGATGACGCCGAGCCATGGACTGCGCTCATCGCAGATGAAGATGTCGGCGCCGGACGCGAGCCGGGCAATCTCTGTGTACTTGCCGCCAGGTCCGCTACGCACCGACAGGAAATTGTCGCCTTTCGGATCGAGCCCGGTCACGCGGCCAACGCTGTTGCAGGCATCCATGATGCCATCCGAACTGGCGGTAACGGGCACGCTTGGGGTTGCGCTCTCGGCTTTGGCAGCCGCGAGGGACGCGCAAAGGAAAAGCAGGGCCAAGGCGGCACATGCGCCGCGCGACCGAATGAAACCCGCTTCGAACATGATCGTATCCTCTCTTATCCAGATGCCATCATCGGTCCCGTTCAAGCAAGGTGACTGGTTAGGAAAGCGCCGTTTTTTGTAGGCGTTTTCGCGCGTCCCCATCCTCGATCATCATCACATTCCTATGCCGCGGCCATGACAGGCCAATCGATATCCTATGGCGCTCGTCCGACATTTGGGCGGCCCGCATCGGCGGGTCACGCAAGAGGTCAAGAGAATGAGTGTCATTCACCGTTGTGACGATGATCAAAGGTCGACCTGTACCTTCATCATCTGTTGCACCAAGGAGAACCAATGGCTCGTTTTTACGCCCGATCGCAGCACCGGCGGATTCTTCCGCTCGGCTGAAGAGGCCAGGCGCTTCGCGCGAAGCGAGGCCCGGTCGCACAGCCATGGCGAGGTGATCGTCATGAGCGATGACGGGTGTGACGTCGAGACGTTCGAGCAAGCCCGCAAAGCCAATGTGTTTCACCTGGATGCTGGGCGCAACCCCGCGCCGGGACATGCGTCATGATCCTTCCCCGAGGAACGTTCACCGCGCTGGTCACCCCCTTCCGCGAAGGCCGCATCAATGCCAGCGCTTATGACGCCGATATTGCCAGGCAGATCGCGGCCGGCATCGACGGGCTGATTGCCTGCGGCACCACGGCCGAAACGCCAACGCTTGACGAGATGGAACGCGACTGGCTGATCCGAGCTGCCGTGGTCGGTGCGGATGGCAAGGTTCCGGTAGTCGTTGGAACCGGAACCAACGCCACCGCAAGCACCATCACCGCAACTCGCCATGCCCGTAAGCTCGGCGCCGATGCCGCGCTTGTGGTGACGCCCTATTACAACCGCCCCTCACAGGAAGGGATGTTCCGGCATTTCGAAGCGGTTGCGCTGCGCTCGGATCTGCCGATTATCCTCTACAATGTTCCAGCACGAACCGGTATCGACCTTTCTGTGGATACCGTTGCGCGCTTGAGCGAGATGGAAGAGATCGTCGGCATCAAGGATGCCAGCGGCGATCCCGAACGCTGCCGCGCCATCAAGCAGAGGGTGCCGGACGATTTCCGGGTTTATTCCGGGGACGACCGTACTGCCTGCGATGCGATGCTTGGCGGTGGCGACGGCGTCGTATCGGTGATCTCGAACACCTATCCCGAAGAATGGAGTACGCTTTGCGCGCATGCTCTGTCCGGCGACGAGATCGAAGCCCGATGGATGCTGAGCGTGTTCGAGGATCTTCTCGACGCGCTTTCGCTGGAAACCAATCCCTGCACGATCAAATACCTGATGTCGTTGAGCCATCCCAGCCATTCGACCGAGGTGCGGCTTCCGCTTGTGCCGGTGACGGCCGAAACCGCAGCGCGCATCCGGCAGGGGCTGGATACGGCGACGAAGCGCCTCTTGAAGGCCAACGAGCCTGGTGACGATCAGCAGCTGCGCCTTGATCCCTCGCAATATTCCTCGCGATGGCCAAGCCTGCCGATGTCGACGATCCGGTTGAAAGCTAGCGCGACCAAGCATGGGGAACCGGGGTCTAAACAGGTGCGGCCATGGTGAGATGGCCTATCATGCCCGATCACCTTCAGCACAGCCGTTCGATGGTCAGGATTGAACGCCGGCCTGACCGTCGCTCCGTGCAGGCGGACAGTCCGAATGAGCTTTGGATCCTGGTCCGGCTTGCCGTGATCGCCGTCTTGCTCGTTGCCGTCACCGCGCTTGTGCGGTGGAGCGCGCTTTGATCCTGTTCCGGAAGATCTGACATGCCGAAAACCGAATGGGTGGCGATCTTCATGATCGTCTCGTTGTTCGCCAGCGTCGTCAGCATCCTCATCATGCTGCACACGTAGGCGGTGCCACGTCGACGCTGTTCTGGGCCCGGTACAGCCGAGCCGGGTTCCATATATGAGAATCCTATTTCTTCGGCCGGCGGCCTGTCTCGAACCCCTATGCGGTTCGGGCCGATACTTCCCTCATCATCAACCTGCCGCGCATGCAAAACCCTGCGCGGCAATCCGCTTCGCGCGCCGGTTCTGGCCGCAAGCAGCCATCAGGAGCTGGACATGGATCTCGTCATGGTCGGACTGACCGTCGCGTTCTTCGCGCTGTCATTCGCTTACATCCAAACCTGCAGCAAGCTGTAGAGCCAAAGGCCCGATCGATGCTCATCGACTACATTCTCGGCGCAGATGTCGCCGTCTTCATCTTCGCCTACCTCACTTACGCGCTCGTTCGTCCTGAACGGTTCTGAGCCGTAGCGACTATCCTTCGAAAGCAACGGCCATGACCCTTAACGGTTGGATCCAGATCCTGGTTTATTGCGGGATCATCATTCTTCTCGCGAAGCCGCTCGGCGGCTACATGACGCGCGTCTTCAGCGGCGAACGCACGTTCCTTTCCCTCGTGTTCCGTCCGGTGGAACGCGGGCTTTACCGCCTGGCCGGCACCAGCGACCGCGAGGAGCAGCATTGGACGGCGTACACGGCCGCATTGCTGTTCTTCAGCCTTGCTGGTGTAGCGGTGCTCTATCTGCTGCAACGGTTCCAGGGCGCCTTGCCCTTCAATCCTGCGGAGATGCCGTCGGTCACGCCGGACCTCGCCTTCAACACGGCGGTGAGCTTCGTCACCAACACGAACTGGCAGGCTTATGGTGGCGAAAGCTCGCTGTCTTATCTCACGCAGATGGCGGGGCTGACAGTGCAGAACTTCGTTTCCGCAGCGAGCGGCATCGCCATCGCGGTGGCGCTGATCCGCGCTTTCTCGCGCAAGTCGATGCAGACGCTCGGCAACTTCTGGGTCGATCTCACACGCGCCATCCTCTACATTCTTCTGCCGATCTGCGTGATTGGTACGCTCGTTCTCGTGTGGCAGGGCGTGCCGCAAAACCTCAACTCCTACACCACGGCCACCACGCTGGAAGGCGCGCAGCAGGTGATCGCTCAAGGTCCGGTCGCTTCGCAGATGATGATCAAGCATCTCGGCACCAATGGCGGCGGCTTCTTCAACGTCAACGCCGCGCATCCGTTTGAAAACCCGACGGCACTCACCAACCTCATCCATATGGTCGCGATCTTTGCGATCGGTGCGGCATTGACCAACGTGTTCGGCCGCATGGTCGGCAATGAGCGTCAGGGCTGGGCGATCCTCGCGGCCATGGGCGTGTTGTTCATCGCCGGCGTCGCTGTTTGTTACTGGGCGGAAGCCGCCGGCAATCCGATCGTCCATGCGCTCGGCCTCGACGGCGGCAACATGGAAGGCAAAGAGGTGCGCTTCGGCGTCGCCGTGTCGGCCTTGTTCGCGGTGATCACGACTGCAGCATCCTGCGGCGCGGTGATTGCCATGCATGACAGCTTCACCGCGCTCGGCAGCATGATACCGATGATCAACATGATGCTGGGCGAGATCGTCATCGGCGGTGTTGGTGCTGGTCTCTACGGCATGCTGCTGTTCGTGGTCGTGTCGATCTTCGTGGCCGGCCTGATGGTGGGTCGGACGCCGGAATATGTCGGCAAGAAGATCGAGGCCAAGGAGGTCAAGATGGCGATGCTCGCGCTGCTCATCCTGCCTTTGGCGATGTTGGGCTTCACGGCGGTCGCGGTTGTTCTGGAAACAGGCGTCGCGTCGATGGCGAACCCGGGTCCGCGCGGCTTCAGCGAAGTGCTGTACGCCTATGTCTCGGCGGCCGCGAACAACGGTTCGGCGCTTGGCGGCCTGTCTGCGAACACGCCTTGGTACAACATCACGCTCGGTCTCGCGATGCTGATCGGTCGCTTCGCGATGATCGTTCCAGTTATGGCGATGGCCGGTTCGCTGGTGGCGAAAAAGGCGGTTCCGGCTTCCTCGGGCACGTTCCCGACCACGGGCCCGCTGTTCGTCGGCCTGCTTGTCGGCGTGGTGCTGATCTTTGGCGGGCTGGAATTCTTCCCGGCTTTGGCAGTCGGACCGATCGTCGAACATCTCGCAACGATTGCGGGCCAGACCTTCTGACCGAAACGGTCATGGCCCCCTCGCTCAACCAGGTTCGGTGTCTCCTTTATCCACGCTCGCATCTGTCCGCGCGAGAAGGAAACACCGTCCCGAAGCCGCGCAGCATCCTCCTGGGTTTGACCCTGGTGATGCTGGCACTCGGGACCCTGGCCAAAGCGCTCACCCTGATTTTCACGGCGACCTGAATGATCGCGCTGCTGTCACAAGACAATTCCCGCTGGAGTCTCCTATGAGCCAGTCCAAATCCGCGAGCCTTCTGGATGCTCGCATTCTCATACCCGCTTTATCCGGCGCCCTGCGCAAGCTCGATCCGCGCAGCCTGGCCAAGAACCCGGTGATGTTCGTGGTGGCCGTGGTCGCCGCGCTGACCACCGTCCTCCTCGTCAAGGACCTAGCAACCGGCTCTTCGAGCCTCGGCTTCTCCTTCCAGATCGTGCTGTGGCTGTGGTTCACAGTGCTGTTCGCCAACTTCGCCGAAGCCGTCGCCGAAGGGCGTGGCAAGGCGCAGGCAGACTCGCTCCGCCGCACCCGCACCGAAACGCAGGCCAAGCTCCTGCCGACCGGTTCGGGAAGCGATTTCAAGACCGTTCCCGGCACCAGCCTCAAGGTGGGCGATGTCGTGCTGGTGGAAGCCGGCGACATCATCCCGTCGGATGGCGAGGTGATCGAGGGCGTGGCATCGGTCAATGAAGCGGCCATCACCGGCGAGTCCGCGCCTGTGATCCGCGAGTCCGGTGGTGATCGCTCGGCGGTGACCGGCGGCACGCAGGTTCTGTCTGACGTCATTCGCGTACGGATCACGGCAGCGGCAGGCTCGACCTTCATCGACCGCATGATCTCACTGGTTGAAGGCGCGGAGCGGCAGAAAACGCCCAACGAAATCGCGCTCAACATCCTGCTTGCCGGCATGACGCTGATCTTCACCTTCGCCGTCGTGACCATCCCGAGCTTTGCCTCTTATGCCGGCGGCAGCATTTCGGTCGTGGTCCTGGTGGCGCTGTTCGTGACGCTGATCCCGACCACCATCGGCGCGCTGTTGTCGGCCATCGGCATTGCCGGCATGGACCGGCTGGTGCGCTTCAATGTGCTGGCGATGTCCGGACGGGCCGTGGAAGCGGCGGGTGACGTGGACACGCTGCTGCTCGACAAGACCGGCACGATCACGCTCGGCAACCGTCAGGCCACCGAGTTCCGGCACATCCGTGGCGTCGAGGCTGCCGAGCTGGCCGATGCGGCACAGCTTGCATCGCTCGCCGACGAGACGCCGGAAGGCCGCTCCATCGTCGTTCTAGCAAAGGAGAAATACGGCATCCGCGCCCGCGACATGGCCAGCCTGAATGCCAGTTTCGTACCCTTCACCGCGCAAAGCCGCATGAGCGGCGTAGACTTCGGCGGGTCCTCCATCCGCAAGGGCGCAGTCGGCTCCGTTTTGAAGCATGTGGGGCAGGCAGGCAGCCAGGAAGAGCGCGATACGCAGGCGATTGCCGACGAGATCGCAAAGGCCGGCGGTACGCCACTCGCGGTGGCCAAGGACGGCCGTCTGCTCGGCGTGATCTACCTCAAGGACATCGTCAAGGGCGGTATTCGCGAACGTTTTGCGGAACTGCGCAAGATGGGCATTCGCACCGTGATGATCACCGGCGACAACCCGATGACGGCGGCGGCGATTGCGGCGGAAGCGGGTGTGGACGACTTCCTTGCTCAGGCGACGCCGGAAAACAAGCTGTCGCTGATCCGCGACGAACAAGCCAAGGGCAAGCTGGTCGCCATGTGCGGCGACGGCACAAACGACGCGCCGGCGCTGGCACAGGCCGATGTCGGCGTTGCGATGAACACCGGTACGGTGGCCGCGCGCGAAGCCGGCAACATGGTGGATCTCGATTCCGACCCGACCAAGCTCATCGAGATCGTGGAAATTGGCAAGCAGTTGCTGATGACGCGCGGTGCGCTGACGACGTTCTCTATCGCCAACGATGTCGCCAAGTATTTCGCGATCATTCCCGCAATGTTCCTGGCCTTCTATCCGCAGCTGGGTGCGCTCAACATCATGGGGCTGGCGACGCCGGAAAGCGCCATCCTGTCTGCGATCATCTTCAACGCGCTGATCATCGTGGCGCTGATCCCGCTGTCGCTTCGCGGCGTGAAGTATCGCGCTGTCGGTGCCGGCGCGCTTCTGTCCCGCAACCTCCTCATCTACGGCCTTGGCGGCATCATCGTGCCCTTCGTCGGCATCAAGGCCATCGACATGGCGATCACCGCGCTCGGCCTCGCTTAAGGAACATCCATGCTGAAACAGCTGAAACCCGCGATCGTCATGATCGTCGCCTTCACCATCCTCACCGGCCTCATTTATCCGCTGGGCATGACAGGCTTGGCGCAGGTGATCTTCCCCGCACAAGCTAATGGCAGCTTGATCGAGCGTGACGGCCAGGTCATCGGCTCCACGTTGATCGGTCAGGCCTTTACGGGCGAGACTTACTTCCATGGCCGACCATCGGCGGCCGGCGATGGCTACAATGCCGCGAGCTCCAGCGGCACCAATCTCGGACCGACCAACCCGAAGCTGATCGAGCGCATTCGGGCGGACACCGAGACGCTGAAAGCCGAGAACCCGTCCGCTGCGGTGCCGATGGATTTGGTGACAACCTCGGGCAGCGGTCTTGACCCGCACATCTCGCCGGAAGCGGCTTACTTCCAGGTGGCGCGTGTGGCGCGGGCCCGCAACACGGATGAAGCCAAGGTCCGATCGCTGGTCGACAACCATGTCGAGGGCCGCCAACTCGGCTTCCTGGGTGCGCCTGTCGTCAACGTGCTCGCCTTGAACATGGCGCTGGATGCCAGCGGCGCGCAATAAAGACACGATGAAGACTTTGGCCGGCATCTTGTTCTACATGAGATGCCGGCTCCCTTGGGGACCAGGCGGGTGAGGTGAACCAGCGCTGATGGTGGATGATGATCTGAACGACGCCGGCCGGCCATCGCCCGATGCCCTGCTGGAAAATGCCAGACGCGAAGGGCTTGGCCGGCTGAAGATCTTTCTCGGCGCAGCACCTGGCGTCGGCAAGACCTACGAGATGCTGATGTCCGGCCGCGCCCGAAAGGGCGACGGCCTTGATGTCGTGATCGGCCTGGTGGAAACCCATGGGCGCAAGGAAACGCAGGCGCTGCTCGACGGATTCGAGATTATCCCGCGCAAGGCAATACCCTATAAGAGCCAGGCGCTGGAGGAGATGGACCTCGATGCCATTCTCGCGCGTCGGCCGGCGCTCGTGCTTGTCGATGAACTCGCCCACACCAACGCGCCCGGCAGCCGCCATCCCAAGCGCTACCTCGATGTTCAGGAGCTGCTCGATCGCGGCATCGATGTATATTCGACGCTCAACATCCAGCATGTCGAAAGCCTCAACGATGTCGTTGCGCAGATCACGCGCATCCGGGTGCGTGAGACGGTGCCGGATTCGATCATCGACCGCGCCGACGATATCGAGATCATCGACGTCACGCCCGATGACCTGATCAAGCGGCTGCATGACGGCAAGGTCTATCTTCCCCGCACGGCCAAGCGGGCGATCGAGAACTATTTTTCGCCCGGCAATCTGACGGCCTTGCGCGAACTGGCGCTGCGACGCACCGCGCAACGTGTGGATGAGCAGCTTCTGCGCCACATGCAATCCCACGCCATTGCCGGGCCGTGGGACGCGGGCGAGCGCGTGCTGGTTTGCGTGGACGAACAGGTGCGCGGCCCGGCGCTGGTACGCTATGCCAAGCGACAGGCCGACCGGCTGCGCGCGCCGTGGGCTGCACTTTATGTCGAAGCGCCGCGCTCGACCGGTTTGGCGGACGCCGACAAGGATCGCGTGGCTGCGACGCTGCGGCTCGCCGAGCAGCTCGGCGGCGACGCGGTGACCTTGCCGGGCCAAGACGTCAGGCGCGAAATCCTGCGCTATGCCTCGGCAAACAACTTCTCGCATGTCATCATCGGCAAGTCGGACAAGCCGCGTTGGCGTGAGTTCTTCGAAGGCTCGGTGTCGCATGAGCTGATCCGTCATGCCGGCGATCTCAGCATCCATGTCATTTCGGGCAAAGAGCGGGAAGCCGCCCCTGCGCGCGCGATCAAAACCGCTGATCCCCGCCGCTATCAACTGCTGCCTTATGTCTTCGCCAGCCTTTATCTCGGTGTGGCCGTTGGCGTCGGCACGTTGCTGTCGCGCGTGCTGGATGTTCGCAACATTGCGCTCGTCTTCCTCATGGCGGTGCTGACCTCGGCCGTGACGGCCGGGCTCTGGCCGGCTTTGTTTGCATCCTTCGTGGGCGCGCTCGCCTTCAACTTCTTCTTCCTGCAGCCGCTCTACACGCTCGACATCGGCGACCCCGAAAGCGTCATCGCCTTCGGCTTCTTTCTTGGCGTGGCGGTAATCGCCAGTAACCTGACGGGGCGGGTGCATCGGCAAGCCATGGCCGCGCGGCAGCGTGCGCGGACCACGGAAGACCTCTACCTCTTTTCCAAGAAGCTCGCCGGCACGGGCACGCTGGATGACGTGTTATGGGCCACCGCGCATCAGATCGCGGCGATGCTGAAGGTGCGCGTCGTGATCCTGCTGCCGGAAGGCGACACGATCGCCGTGCGCGCCGGCTATCCGCCCGACGATACGCTGGTGGATGCCGATATCGCGGCCGCGCGGTGGGCGTGGGAACACAACCGGCCGGCAGGGCGAGGGGCCGACACGTTGCCGGGCGCCAAGCGTCTTTATCTTCCGCTGCGCACCGGACGCATGCCGATTGGTGTCGTGGGTCTCGATAATGACAGGCAGGGGCCGTTGCTCACGCCCGAACAGCAGCGCCTGCTCGACGCACTCACCGATCAGGCGGCAGTCGCCATCGAGCGGACGCAGCTCGTGGCCGATGTCGACAGGGCGCAGCTGGCCGCGGAAGCCGACAAGCTGCGCTCGGCCCTGCTCACCTCCATCTCGCATGACCTGAAAACACCGCTCGCCGGCATCATGGGCGCGGCCGGAACGCTGCGGGATTATCCGCAGGCGATGTCGGACGGCGACCGTGCCGATCTGCTCGGCACGATCGTGGAAGAGTCTGAACGGCTCAACCGCTTCATCGCCAATCTGCTCGATATGACCCGCATCGAATCCGGCGCGATGCAGCCGACGATGTCACCGCATTATGTCGGCGATATCGTCGGCAGCGCACTGCACCGCGCCGACAAGATCCTGGCCCGGCACAAAACGCGCATCGAGATCCCCGCCGATCTGCCGATGGTGAAGCTCGATCCGGTGTTGTTCGAGCAGGTGTTGTTCAATCTCCTCGACAATGCCGCCAAATATGCGCCGGAAGGCTCGCTGGTTCTTATCCGGGGCGCTCATCGCGGCGGCTGGGTCTGGCTAGAGATCATTGATGAGGGTCCAGGCATCCCCGCCGAAGACCTCGAACGCGTGTTCGACAGCTTTCACCGTGTGCGGAAGACAGATCATGTGCGGGCCGGCACCGGGCTCGGCCTTGCCATTTGCCGCGGCTTCGTTGAAGCACTCGGCGGTACGATCAAGGCCGGCAGCCGGACGGATCGTTCTGGCGCCGTGTTCACCATTCAGATGCCGCTCAATCCCGCGCAGGTTCCGGAACGCCTTCAATGACCCAGTCCGCCGTCAAAATCCTGGTTGTCGATGATGAACCGGCCATCCGCAAGCTGCTGCGCGTTGGTTTGACCGCCGAAGGCTACGCGCTGATCGAGGCGCCCAATGCGCGTGAGGCGCTTGTTCTGGTCAAGCACGAGAACCCAGACTTGATCCTGCTCGATCTTGGCCTGCCGGATATGTCAGGTCATGATCTGCTGGAACGCTGGCGCGCGGAGCCGCTCGATCTGCCGATCATCATCCTGTCCAGCCGCACCGATGAGGCAGGCATCGTGCGCGCGCTCGAGCTTGGCGCGGATGACTATGTCACCAAGCCGTTCGGCACGAGAGAACTGGTCGCCCGTATCCGCGTCGCGCTGCGGCACAAGCTGCAGCAACAGGGCGAACGGCCGATCTTCCAGACTGGCGACCTATCCGTCGATCTGGTGAAGCGCATCGTCAGACTGGCCGGGCGCGAGGTGAAGCTGTCGCCCAAGGAATACGACATCCTGCGCATTCTCGTTCAGCACGCCGGCAAGGTCATCACCCATCAGCACCTCCTCAAGCAGGTCTGGGGCGGGCCGACGGATGTGCAGTATCTCAGGGTCTATGTCCGCCAGCTGCGCCAGAAGATCGAGCAAAGCCCGGATGATCCGCATTACATCACGACGGAAACCGGCGTGGGTTATCGTTTGCGCGAAGCCGATCCCGATGCGCGCTGGGACGCACCGCCAAGTTCAGCCAACAATTAAGCAGCCCTGTGCCGGCGCCTGGCCCGCCCTATGTCGCATCAGCAATCACCGATCCGGGAGGCCCCCCAATGCGCGTTGTTTTCACTGGTGGATCCGGCAAGGCCGGCCGTCATGTCATTCCCTGGCTCAAGGAGCGCGGTGGGCATGAGATCCTGAACCTGGATCGCCAGCTGCTCGACTATGACGGCGTCAACACGCTGGATGTCGACCTGACGGACTCGGGACAGGTCTTCAATGCGCTTTCCATGCACTTCAGCCAAGACGAGTTCGAGACGGGGCAGGGGCCGGCCAAGGTCGATGCCGTCGTGCATTTCGCAGCCGTTCCACGCGTGCTGCTGAAGCCCGACAACGAGACGTTCCGCAACAATGTGATGTCGACCTACAACGTCATCGAAGCGGCGGTGAAGCTTGGCATCCGCAAGATCATCATCGCCTCGTCGGAAACGACCTATGGCGTGTGCTTTGCCGAGGGCGACAAGGATTTTCACCGCTTCCCGCTGGACGAGGACTATCCCATCGACCCCATGGATTCCTACGGTCTCAGCAAGCAATGCAACGAGAACACCGCGCGCGCTTTCGCCGATCGTACGGGCGCCGACATCTATGCGCTGCGCATCGGCAATGTCATCGAGCCGGATGAATACGGCCCGTTCCGCACCTATGCGGAGAACCCGCCGATGCGCAAACGCAATGCGTGGAGCTATATCGATGCGCGCGATCTCGGCCAGATCGTGCACCTCGCGCTGATGAAGGACGGGCTCGGCTTCCAGGTCTTCAATGCCGTGAACGACACGATCACAGCGGACCAGCCGACGGAAGAGTTCCTGCGCCAATGGGCGCCGAACACGCCGATCACGCAGCCCATGCCCGGCTTCGAGGCCCCGCTTTCAAACCGCAAGATCCGCGATGTGCTCGGCTTCAAGGAAGAGCACGACTGGCGCAAATACGCCTGACAGGGGAAAAGCCCGGGCCGTGTTCCAGCCCGGGCTTCACGCTTAGAGCTTGGCGCTCAGCGTTTCGGTGATGGCGTCGGCGCGATCCTTGACGTCCGCCCCGTTGGTGAACGGACGGAAGTTGATGTCGAGCGTGCCGTCTTCGAACTTCACGCGCTGCTTGTAATCGGAAGCTGAAATGCCGCCATCGGCATAATGGATGGTGATCGCCTTCAGCTTGGCCTTGAGCGCTTCCTTGCCCATGTCGTCCTGTGCGACGTCCTTCATCGCCAGTTCAAGTGGCTCGAAGATGGTCTTCAGGAAGAACTCTTCGTGGGTGTAGTACTCGGTTTCGCCCGGCAGAGCGAGGCTGAGCCAGTCGACTGTGATCGGAACGGGGAAGCCGGCAGCGTCCTGGATCTTCTTCTGCAGGGCAGGGTACTGCTCCTTCTCATAGGCAGCCACGGCGCGGCGCTCGGCCAAGCCCGCTTCCTGTGCCGAAACAAAGGACGTCGTGGCGACAAGCGCCGCGAAGGCGGCGGCAAGCAAGGTTTTGATCAAAATACTTTCTCCGGTTTGAAAAGGATTCGGGAGGTGGTCAGTCGCGCGCTGAGTGTTTGCGACGGTCGGATCAACGGAAGAATCACCAGCTTTGATGCTGGCTGTAAAGATGAAAGCGTCGATTTCCAATGCGTTCTACTTCGCAGCGCCTTCGGCAGTGTGACAAAGATCGTTATGCAGGTTCTGCCTACAGAACGGTTTCAGTAAATGCGCTTGTTCGGCATAGGCTCAGACCTGTAGTGAAGCAGGCATGATGATCCTGCTATTCCCGCTTTTTCTTGGCCTCAGCATCATTGCTGTTGTTGCGGACGCTGTGCGGGCAGGCTCGGTGCGGGGCATACGCGGCGGGCTCGCCTTCTTTTCCGTCTGCCTCCTCCTTTGCTACGTCCTCGCTTTCGCGCTGATCTCCCTCGATCCCTATTTCGACGACAACGGCGCACCGTCCTTTATCGACTTGCGCTTTCGCTGGTTCTGGGCGGCAGAACTGGCTGGCTGGATCGCGCTCCTGTTTCTGCCGACGGCTTTTGCGCTGAGGGCTGCCGTAAAGGGCGTTCGGGTTTGGCTTAGACGTACAAGCGAAAACGAGGGCATCGCCGCCACGACGGAAGAGCACATCAGAGAATGAGGAAGACGAACATGCGCCAGCAACTCGCGCGGCACTGTGCAGTCAGGGGAAAGTCAGCGCTTGCTGTAATCCTTTTGTTCGCTGCACCCGGCCTTGGCTTCGCCCAGGATGAAGACCGTTCGACCTTGCCCAAGGACGTGCGCGCCTTCATGGAACGGCGCGATGAATGCGATCACTTCCGCAACGAGGAAGCCTATGATGAAGCGCGCGGTGTGGAGATCGAGAAAGGCGTGGCGAAGTTCTGCACGGGCACCGATGCCGAACTCGAAAGCCTGAGACAGCGGCACCGTCGCGATCCAGCCGTGACCAAGGCTCTATCGTCTTACGAAGCAGACATCGAATGAGGCTCAAGCCGCACCTTCACAGCACTGTCATTGCCGGGGCCTATCCCGCTCCCGCAACAAACAGGAGCAGGTGATGAGGCAAGTCGGCGATGTGTTCAGTGATCTGGCAAAGCTGCGCGAGCAGGTGAGCCAGGACGGCAACAGGATTGCGGATCGCTGGCGTCCCCAAGTCGAGCGCACCGCGTTTGTGCCAAGCGTCGAGAACCTCGCGAACTATCTAGCCTTCCGCCGCCATGACATCCGCCCGCTGCAACGCGACCTGACGGCACTTGGCCTGTCTTCGCTCGGACGTGCCGAGGCGCATGTGATGCCGACGCTGGATGCCGTGCACACGGTTCTGCATGCGCTGACCGAAGGCTCGCCTTTCGCGCGCCAAGACGAGGCTTCATTCTTCGGTGGCGAAACGCGGCTGGCGGAGCGCTCTGGGGAACTCTTCGGCGAACGTTCGCCGCACAGCCCCGTCAGCCTGTTGGTGACCTTGCCCAGCGAAGCCGCCGACCAGCCGGAACTCCTGCAGCAGCTGGCCGAACTCGGCGTCGAAGCCGTGCGCATCAACTGCGCGCATGACGACGAAGACGTTTGGTTGCGCATGATCGAGAATGTCCGCGAAGCGCACGCGGAAACAGGCCGTCGCATGCGTGTCTTCATGGATCTGGCCGGTCCCAAGATCCGCACCGGCGACACGCGTAAAGGCAAGAACGGCAACCGCGTTCACACCGGTGACGAGTTCGCCATTGCCTTGCCGGGGCAGCTGAAGAAGGTCACCAAGGACCTGCCGGCGCTGGAATGCACCTTGCCCGAAGCCGTGCGTGCGGCAGAGGTTGGCAACCGCATCTCGATCGACGATGGTAAGCTCGATGTGCGGGTTACCCGTTGCGAGGCCTGGGGTATCGTGGTTGCCGTCGTTGCCGGTGGTGGCGACGAGAAGGGTTACAAGCTGAAGTCGGAAAAGGGAATCAACTTTCCGGATACGGACCTGGATGTTCCCGCCCTGACGCAGACCGATCGGGAACATCTCGTATTCGCCGCCCATCATGCCGACGCGATCGAATTCTCCTTCGTTCAAACACGTGGAGACATCCTGCAGTTGCAGGATGCGCTGCGCGGCGAGCGCCCCGACGATTGGCAGCAAGTGGGTCTGGTTTTGAAGATCGAAACGTCCCGCGCCGTCAAGAACCTGCCCGACCTCATCGTGCAGGCGGCCGGACAGCAGCCGACGGCAGTGATGATCGCGCGCGGCGATCTTGCCGTGCAGATCGGCTTTGCCCGACTGGCCGAGATTCAGGAGGAAATCCTGTGGCTGGCGGAAGCCGCCCACGTGCCGGTGATCTGGGCGACGCAGGTGCTGGAAAGCTTCCTCAAGACTGGCGTACCATCACGCGGCGAGATGACAGATGCCGCCATGGGGGCGCGGGCCGAATGTGTGATGCTCAACAAGGGCCCGCACCTGCTCAAGGCTATCCCCGAGCTCGACAAGCTCTTTGGCCGCATGAGCGAGCATATGAGCAAGAAGACGCCGCAACTGCGCGCGCTGCAAAGCTGGGACGCGTTTGCCCGCGAACACGGCGCAGCATAATCTGGGGCGATCTCGAATAAAAAGGGCCCGCCTGAACGACGGGCCCTTTCCGCAAATTACGGCTGCAGAACCACGCGGCCTTCGATCTTGCCCTTACGCAGCCGATCGAACACGTCGTTGACGGCGGATAGGGGCTCGACGGCGACCGTCGTACGCACCTTGCCTTCGGCCGCGAAAGACAGCGCTTCCGCCAGATCCTTACGCGTTCCGACAATCGAGCCGCGCACCGTGATGCGCTTCAAGACGACATCGAAGATCGGCGTCGGGAAATCGCCGGGCGGAAGGCCCACCAGCGAAACCGTGCCGCGACGACGCGCGCAGGCGATTGCCTGGCCGAAGGCTGCGGGCGAGACGGCGGTGACCAGCACGCCATGCGCGCCGCCACCGGTCGCATCGGTGATCTTGGCGACAGCATCTTCGGTGAGCGCGTTTGCAGTCACGTCTGCGCCGAGTTCGCGGGCGAGGTTGAGCTTGTCATCGGACACGTCGAGCGCCGCGACATGCAGGCCCATCGCCTTGGCATACTGAACGGCGACATGGCCGAGCCCGCCAATGCCGGAAATCACCACCCATTCGCCCGGCTTGGCTTCCGTTTCCTTCAATCCCTTATAGGTCGTGACGCCGGCGCACAGGATCGGCGCTAAGGTCGGGAAGTCGGGATTGGCGGGCAGGTGGCCGACATAAGGCGCGCTGGCGATGGCGTATTCGGCATAGGTGCCGTTCACGCTGTAGCCGCTGTTGTGCTGCTGTTCGCACAGCGTCTCCCAGCCGGTCTGGCAGTATTCGCAATGGCCGCAAGCATCGTGCAGCCAGGGAATGCCGACCGCGTCGCCTTCCTTCAGATCGACAACGCCCGAGCCGAGCGCGGTGACATAGCCCACGCCCTCATGCCCGGGGATCAGCGGCATGATCGGCTTGACCGGCCAGTCGCCGTCCACGGCATGCAGGTCGGTGTGGCAAACGCCGGTCGCCTCGATCTTGACCAGAACTTCGCCCGGACCGGGCTGCGGGATCGGAACCTCCTCGATCGCGAGCGGGGCGCCGAAACTTCGGGCGACCGCGGCTTTCATCATCGCCATGGCATACTCCTTGTTGGCAAGTGCTGCATCGGCGGCTTCAGCATCAATCGACTTCAACCAACCGACACGGAACTCTCGTTTAAAAGAGCGAACACGACGCAATCATGACATTGCTAATATGCTTGCCTCAAGTTCGACGAAGGGAGCACAAGCCCGCCCTTATCGCTGCTCTGCCACAAGATCCACGAAGGCTCGCAAAGGGGCAGGCATGAAGCGGCGGGAGAAGTAAAGGCGGGGTCCATCGTAGCGCGGCCACCAGTCCTGCAGAACAGGCACGAGCGTTCCATCAGCGAAGTGCGGGTCGAGCCAGTTGCGGAAGGTGTAAAGCAAGCCCCGACCGCTTTTTGCCAGAGCGATTGCAGCCATCGCGCCAGCCGTGCCCACGATCAGCCGCGCCGGCGGATCGACTGTCAGGGTTTCGCTGCCGCGCTCGAACTCCCAGGCACCGACGGCCGCGCCGCTGATCCTGATACGGATGCAATCATGGGTAAGAAGTTCGCCGGGATGCGTCGGCACGCCAAAGCGCTCGAGATAGGAGGGCGCGGCGGCGAGTGCCGCCTGCTGCTGGCGCGGACCGATCGGAATGGCGATCATGTCCTGTTCCAGATGCTCGCCATAGCGAATGCCTGCGTCGCAATCGGCCGCGGTGATGTCCACCAGCCGGTCCTCGACCACGAGTTCGACGCGCACATCCGGATGCGCCGCCATGTAGCGGTCGATGATCGGTGGCAGGATGTCGAACATAACGGCGCCCGGCACATTCAACCGCAATCGGCCACGCACCGTGTTCTGCGAACTCGCCGCCTCATCCAGCGCCGCGCGAGCTTCCGACAACAACGGCGCGGTGCGAGTAGCGAGGGCGCGGCCGGCTTCGGTCAACATGATGCTGCGCGTCGTGCGGCTGAACAGCGGAACGCCCAGTCGCAGCTCCAATCGTGAGATCGTTTCGCTGATCGTTGAGGGCGATTGTCCCAGCCGCTTGGCAGCCGTGCGGAAGCCATTGGCATCCGCCACCGCAAGAAAGACCCTGAGATCATCGAGCGAAGCGGAGAGATCATTGTTCGGCATGCCGATCAGCCTATTCGCAGCGCCCCGGATTATCAATGTGCTGACGATCAGCCATCTTGCGGCTGCCAACAAGGACACCGACCATGACCCAGCCCACCATCAACGCCGCCGCTGCTGGCCGCTTCACCTTTCCCGGTACATCCATTTCCGTGAACCGCATGGGCTACGGTGCCATGCAGCTTGCCGGTCCGCATGTGTTCGGCGAGCCCAAGGATCCCGAAGAAGCCAAGGCTGTCTTGCGCGAAGCGCTCGATCTCGGCATCGACCATATCGACACCAGCGACTTCTACGGCCCTTACGTCACGAACCGCCTCATCCGCGAAACGCTGCATCCTTATCCCGCCAACCTGACGCTGGTGACCAAGATCGGCGCTTGGCGCAATGACAAGGGCGACTGGATTCTCGAGCGCGGCGCCGACTTCCTGCGCAAGTCCGTCGAAGACAATCTGGAGCGGCTCGGTTTGCAGCAGATGGCCATCGTCAATCTGCGCATGGGAGGCCCGGACGATGACATCGTGGCGCCGATGCAGGCCATGCGGAAGATGCAGGACGAAGGGCTGCTCGCCCATATCGGTGTCAGCACGGTGGATGCGAAACAGCTCGCAACAGCGCGCGACATTGCTCCAATCGTCTGCGTGCAGAACCTCTACAACGTGGTTCAGCGTACCGACGATGCGATGATCGATGATCTGGCCGAAGCCGGCATCGCCTATGTGCCCTACTTTCCGCTCGGCGGCTTCACGCCCTTGCAGGCTGATGGCCTGAGCAAGGTTGCGGCCGACCTCGGCGAAACATCGCAGACCGTCGCACTCGCCTGGCTCCTTCAGCGCAGCCCCAACATCTTGGTCATTCCCGGCACATCCAAGCGCGCCCACCTACGCAGCAATATCGCAGCCGCCGGCCTGAAGCTGGATGCTGCCCACTTGCAGCAACTGGACGCGCTCAACCAGGCTGGCTGAGACAAGCCTTTGCAACATGGGATTCGACATGAAACGCCGAAGCCGCTAGCGGTACATTGAAGATCGCGCGTCCGGGGGACGGATGGGCGTCATCTCCGGGCGAGGGCAGATCATGAAGACTTCCGTCGAGGACATCCTCGGGCGAGCCGGTGCTGGATCCTTCCAGCGCCGGCTTCTCGGTATCTTTGGCTTCGTTTGGGCCGCCGATGCCATGCAGGTTCTGGCAGTCGGCTTCACCGCTGCGTCCATCGCCGCGACCTTCGACCTGTCCGTGCCCAAGGCCCTGCAAACCGGAACCGTGTTCTTTCTCGGCATGCTGATCGGCGCCAGCCTGTTCGGCAAACTCGCCGATCGTCATGGCCGCCGTCGTGTGCTGCTTGTCACCGTCGGCTGCGATGCGATCTTCGGCCTCCTGTCCGTTTTCGCCCCGTCCTTCGAAGTGCTGCTGGTTCTGCGGTTCCTCACAGGCGCTGCGGTCGGCGGCACACTGCCGGTGGATTACGCGATGATGGCCGAATTCCTGCCGGCCAAGAACCGGGGCCGCTGGCTGGTGATGCTGGAAGGGTTCTGGGCGGTCGGCACGGTGATCGTCGCGCTGACGGCCTGGGCCGCCAGTGTGTATGGCGTGGCCGACGCTTGGCGCTGGATCTTTGCCGTCACCGCGCTTCCCGCTTTGATCGGCGTGTTCCTGCGCTGGTGGGTGCCGGAATCGCCGATGTATCTGCTGAAGACGGGGCGTGCCGCCGAGGCAAAGGCTGTGCTGGATCAGGTTCTGGTCACCAACGGTCAGCCGCCACTTGGTGCGAATGTCGCGCTCGAAGCTCCAGCCAGCGCGAAGACGGACGGGATCTTCTCAGGCCCGCTGCGCCGCCGCAGCATTGCCATGCTGCTTGTCTGGTTCTTTGTTTCCATTTCCTATTACGGCATCTTCACCTGGATGCCGGCGCGCCTTGCCGGCGAAGGCTTCGGCTTTGTGCGCGGTTATGGCTTCCTGGTCATCGTCGCGCTGGCGCAGATCCCTGGCTACGCGCTGGCCGCATATGGCGTCGAAGCCTGGGGCCGAAAGCCGACGCTGGTCGGCTTTCTTCTTCTCAGTGCGCTGGCCTGCGCGTTGTTTGTGATTGCCGGCAACGCCACAATGATCGCTGCCTCGATCCTGATCATGAGCTTCGCCCTGCTCGGCACCTGGGGCGCTCTATATGCCTTCACGCCCGAGCTTTACCCCACCGAAAGTCGCGCGACCGGCATGGGCGCGGCCAGCGCCATGGCCCGCTTCGGCGGTTTGCTGGCACCCTCGCTCATGACAATCGTCATCGCGCAGAGCTTCGTCGGCGCCATCGGGCTTTTCGCCTTCTTCCTCTTGCTGGGTGCTGTGATGGCCGGCTTCATCGACCATGAAACGCGGCAAAAGGCTCTGAGCTGATCGCCTCAGATCGGCCCTTCGCCGACATTGTGGATCATGGCGAGCAGCGTATCGAGGACGATCTTCAAGTCCTTTTTAGGGATGCCCTGGATCAGCTTCTGATGATTGCTGATCATGATGGGCCAAAGCTGCCGCAGGAGAGCCTCGCCCTTGGGCGTCAGGCCGACTTCGCGCCGGCGAAGATCATGTGCCGCGATCTGGCGTTTGACGAGGCCGGCCGTCACCATCGTGTCGATCGTCCGGCTGGCGTTCGATTGCTCCACGACCGCATAGCTGGCGATCTCATTCACCGTCAGCGTCTTGTGGATGTAGAGCACGGACAGAGCGCGCAGCACGGTGTTGTTGATGCCATGCTCGCTGAGATCCCGGCTGAGATCGAGGTTCCAGCGATTGCTCAGCCTGTTCAGGAGATAAGGCAGATGCGCGTGAAGATCGGCCGGCATCGCGGGGATGCTGGAAGGCAGATCCCTGTCATCAAAATCTATGGCGCGGGCCGGCTTGGTCATGAACGCTTCCCTGGATACAAACTGGCGGGGTCGTCAATGCTGTGATTTGGCATATTCAAGCAAGGCGTGGCGCAGATCGGCCGGGATCGGGATCGACTTATGCAGGTTGAGGTCCGTTGTCACGACGGTGAATCGCCCGCGCAATGCTTCCTGCTTTCCTTTGAAGGCAT
>NZ_BMZQ01000008.1 GCF_014652875.1 Tianweitania populi
CCATGCCGCTTTTTTCAAGCACGATGCCCATGAAGGTAAAGAACGGGATCGCCAACAATGTTTCGTTGGCGAGCGTCCCCCAGAAGCGATCGGGCAGAGCGTAAAGCAGCGGCCAGGACAGGTTGATGTTGCCGCCCGATACCGGCGCCAGTTCGACGCCGATCACGAAGAACAGCAGACCGTTAGCTGCAAGCGAGAAGGCGACCGGATATCCCAGGATCAGGAAGAAGATCAGTGACACGAACATGATCGGCGCCATGTTCTCGGCAATCAAAGCCATCATTTGCGGATGTCCTCCGCAATGGCCTGGCCTTCGAGTTCGGCCGCTTCATGGGCCGACACAAAGGGATTGGGATCCTCGATCAGGCCGCGCATCACGCCGATCTTCTTGATGATTTCGGAAATACCCTGCAGCCCCAGCATCACGAAGCCGATCAAAAGCAGCGACTTGGCCGGCCAGATCAGCAGCCCGCCGGCGCTCGATGAGGTCTCGCCATTGCGGTAGGACAGGAGGAAGTAGGGCCAGAAATAAGTGATCATCAGCAGCACGAACGGCATGAGAAAGAACACATGCCCGAACAGGTCGATCCAATGCTGCGTGCGGCGCGACCACATGCCGTAAACGATGTCGACGCGGATATGCTCGTTTTGCTTCAGCGTATAGGCCGCGGCCAGAAGGAAAGCCGCGCCGAACAGGTACCATTGCAGTTCCAGCCAGGCATTGGACGACACGTTGAAGGTCTTGCGCACAACGGCATTGCCGGCGCTGACCAGGATCGCCGCAAGGATCGCCCAGGCAAAGATCTTGCCGATCATCTCGTTGACGCGATCAACGGTCCGGCTCGCGGCAAGAAGAGCAGTCACTCAATATCCTCCTGGTACATCATGCAGTTCGTGCGTGTGTATGGTCACCCAGGAACCACGCGCATCATGACCTCCTCATCCGCGATACCAAAGACTTCAACGCTGGGTGAATAGGCGGCGTTTGGACTACGCGCTGGCGTGGTGTCCACTTGAGACCCCACGCCGTAAGTTATGCGCGATCTACTTCGTCTGTGCCTTCAAGGCACCTTGGCGTTGCTTCTGCATCATGAAGGAGTCGAAGCCGTATTCCGCAACTTGCTGCCAGAGAAAGGTCTGGTTTCGGAATGCTGCCATAGAGTCGTAGATCTTCTTGAATGCGGGGTTCTTGCCGCTGATCTCTGTGTAGAGGTCCTCCGAAGTTTCGAAAGACGCTTCGAGGATTTCCGGGGTGAATGCCCGAAGCTGGGCTCCCTGGGCCGCAAGCTGCGCTATGGCTGCAGGATTCTTGTAATCGTACTCGGCCAGCATCTCCAGATTGGCGGCCCGGGCGGCTGTGCGCAATAGGCTTTTGTAAGCTTCCGGAAGCTGGTCGAAGCTGCCTTTGTTGATCATGAAGGAGAGGGTTACACAGCCCTCCCACCAACCGGGATAATAGTAATAAGGCGCCACTTTCACGAAACCCAGCTTTTCATCGTCATAGGGTCCGACCCACTCGGCAGCGTCGATGGTTCCTCGCTCCAGCGAGGGATAGATGTCGCCGCCCGCAATCTGCTGCGGAACAGCGCCCATGCGGCTCAACACCTCGCCTGCAAGGCCACCGATGCGCATCTTGAGCCCCTTGAGATCGGCTACGGTCTTGATCTCTTTGCGGAACCATCCGCCCATCTGGGTGCCGCTGTTGCCGCCAGGAAGGTAAACGAGGTTCTGCTGTGCAAAGAACTCGTTCAGAAGATCGATGCCGTTGCCGTAGTAGAACCACGCATTCATGCCACGGGCATTAAGGCCGAAGGGTATCGCTGCGCCAAGCGCCCAGGTTGGATCCTTGCCTACGAAATAGTAGCTGGCCGTGTGGCACATCTCGACGGTGCCTTGCGTCACCGCATCGGCAACTTGAAGTCCCGGTACGATTTCTCCAGCCGCAAAGACCTGAATGTCGAAGTTGCCGTCCGTTGCTTCCCGAACATATTTGGCGAGATCGTCGGCCCCGCCATAGATGGTGTCGAGCGACTTCGGAAACGACGATGTGCATCGCCATTTCAACTTCGGCAGCGCTTGCGCGATCGCTGGCGCCGCCAAGCCGCTTGTGCCGACGGCAGCCGCCGCACCGATTGTGGAATTTCTGATGAAGCTACGTCTGTCCATGGTTCTCCTCCCAAAGAATTGCATGCAGAAGTTTCAAGCGTGAAATTTACGGATAAGCGATCGAAGCATTGCGTCTTGTTCAATCAAGGCCAGAGCAACAGCAGAGTTGGTCGAACGTTCATGCAAGGTAAGCTGTGCCGAAGCCTTGGACTCTACATTCCCTCCGTTTCAGTAATACTTTTGCCGTTCTCCCATATCACATCGGCCCGAGAAGCGGCCGCATTCTCAGCGCGGGCAATAACAAAAAGAAGATCCGAAAGCCGGTTTAGATAGGCCAACCCATTTCTGTCGGCACTGTTTCTTCCGATATAAGAAAGCTGTGCCTGTCGATCGATCTCGCTCAGCCTGGTAAGGCACTGCTCAGCGCGACGGCAGACGGTGCGCGCGACATGGGACAGCGCCGAAGAAGGAGCGCCGCCGGGAAGAATAGATGCTTCGAGCGGACCGAGCCCGGCATCCATGGTCTCGATGCTGCGTTCGAGCCGTTCCAGATGCGGCTGCGACAGCAGCGGCGTACCCGGCACGCTGATTTGCGCACCAAGATCGAACAGGTCGTGCTGGACAAGCAGAAGTGCGTCACGCACGCCCGGCGCGTTCGCCATCGAAATCATAAAACCGATCGAACTGTTCAACTCGTCGATCGCGCCGAGCGTCTCGATGACAGGACTATCCTTGTCGACCCGCAAGCCGCTGCCAAGGATTGTTTGGCCCTCGTCACCAGTCCGGGTACCTATCCTCGATAGACGATGCCCCATCGGTTCCTCCCTTGGTGGCTCGTTGCTCCTGTGCCTTCCGGTAAGCAGCGCCATAAGCGCAGTATTGCTCGACGATCAGCGCCATCATCGCGCGACGATCCTCGTTGAGCTTCGAGATCGGCCGCGCGGGACGCCCGCCGCACAGCCAGCCGCCTTCCAGATGCTGATCCGGCGTAGTAGTCGATCCAGCCGCAAGCAGGACGTCATCGTCGATCATGCTGCCGGTCGCGATGCTGCTGCCAATGCCGACAAGCGAATGTGCGCCGATACGACACGAGCGGAGATGAACATTGTGGCCGATGGTCGTATCGCTGCCGATGGTCACCGCGCCATCGGACGAGTCGATGATCGTGTTGTCCTGGACGTTGGTGTTGCGCCCGATCGAGATCGGGTTGCGGGCCGCATCGAGCTGACAACCGAAGAACACGCTGGAGGATGCCTCGGCCAGAACATTCCCGGAAACGATGGCAGTGCGCGCAACAAAGACCTGTTGGTCAGGTTCAACCCTATGCCCGCCCGAGCCCGTGGAGGCGAACAGTGCCGCTGCGATGTCTTCGTGGAGCGCCCTGGCGCGTCTGTCGAATTCTTCAGCAGAGTGCTGCCTGATGGGGCGCGCCGGGCTTCCTGCGTAGACATAACCCGATTGCAGGGTGGATCTCGGGAACACTGTCGAGCCGGCTTCGATCAGCACCCGCGATTCCACGATGGACCCGTCCAGCACCACCGCACCATCTTCGATCAAACAGTCATCGCCAACCGTGCATGCGTGAACTACAGCGTTGCGCCCAACGCTCACCCGGTCGCCGATGATGGTGGGATAAATATCATGTGCAATATGCACCGTCGACATTGCGCCCAGCCGGAAGTCGTCGCCGATCTGGACGAAGTGACCATCGGCTCGGATGACGGATCCCGGTCCCAGCCACGATCCCTTTCCCATCGCCAGGCGGCCAAGCAGGGAGGCTTCGCGTCCACATCGGTCGGGCCACGTTGCCAGACGGGGCAACGTTCCTTCAAACGGAAGCACATACGGCGTTGCAACCGCCAGAAGTTCACTCGCGACGAGATGAACATCGTCTGCGGAGGATGGGTCGCTCGCCAAGCTATGCGCCATGGTCAGCAACTCCGACGGAGCGAGGCGTTGGGCGGCGCTGCGGACGTGCGGAAGAAAGGGTTCGAGCTGCTTTGCGCCAAGGAAGCGACCCGCCAGGTAGCGGCGAAGCGCCAGGCGCTCGTGTCCAAGCGAGGCACTGTGAGCCAGCAGCAGTGTGGCTGCTTCCGCGCTGCCCTGCTTGAGCGCCTCTCGCAACTCTCTGACGCGGGAATGGGATTGCTGCATGGCGCATCAGAAGACCGGCGTTTCGCGATAGGTTCCCCAAACCTTCTTCAGGGTTTCGATGATGTCGCCCATCGTGGCGCCGGCGCGCACCAGCTCGATGGTAATCGGCATGATGTTTTGTGACGGGTCCTTCGCCGTCTCGACGAGCTGCTGGAGAAGAAGGTCGAACTTGACCGCATCCCTTTCCGCGCGAACCCGGCGGGTACGTGCAACCTGACGATCCGCCGTGGTTTGATCATAGGGATGCGTGTGGATGGCGGGATCGGGCGTATCATCGACGAAGCAGTTGACGCCAATCACCGGTTTCTCGCCAGATTGCTTGCGCAGGGCTGTTTCATAGGCAAAATCGGCAATATGGCGCTGGAACCAGCCCTCCTGGATCAGCTTCAGCGTTCCTCCGCGCGATTCCACTTCTTCGAGGATCTCGAAGATGCGCTTTTCGTATTCAGTGGTGAGCGCTTCCACGTAATAGGAGCCGCCAAGCGGATCCACCACCTGGGTCACGTTTGTTTCTTCTGCGATGACCTGCTGGGTGCGCAGGGCCATGCGCATGGCATCCTCAGTGGGAATAGCGAAGGCTTCGTCATAGCCATTGGTATGCAGCGATTGCGTTCCGCCCAGGGCGGCAGCCAGTGCCTGGATCGTCGTGCGCACTACGTTGACCATGTATTGCGGCTTGGTAAGCGAGGCGGCGGCGGTCTGGCAATGGAACCGCAGGCGCATCGATTCCGGGTTCTTGGCGCCGAACCGCTCCTTCATGATCTTTGCGTAACAGCGCCTCAGCGCCCTGAACTTGGCAACTTCTTCGAAGAAGTCGGCTTGGCAAACGAAGAAGAAGGCAAGACGCGGGGCGAACTCGTCGACATCCATGCCGGTTTTCAGCACTTCCTCGACATAGACGATCAGGTTCGCCAGGGTGAAAGCAGCCTCGTGCAAGGGCGACGAGCCGGCTTCCGAGATATGATAGCCCGAAATGTTGATCGGGTTGTAGCGCTTCATGTTCTTGGCGCAGTAGGTGATGCAATCCCGAACAATCCGCACGGAAGGCTCGATGGGGAAAACATACTCCTTCTGAGCCATGTACTCCTTCAGGATGTCGGCCTGAACGGTCCCGGAAAGCTTGTTGAGGTCGTATCCGCGCTTTTCGGCAAGCACGATATACATCGCCAGCAGGATCCAGGCCGACGGGTTGATGGTCATGGAGACCGAGATCTTCTCCAGATCGATCCCGTCGAAAAGCGCTTCCATGTCGGCCAGCGTATCAATGGCGACGCCCTCGCGGCCGACTTCGCCTTCGCTCATCGCATGGTCGGAATCGTAGCCCATCAGGGTCGGCATATCGAAATCGGTCGAAATGCCTGTCTGGCCCTGAGCGATCAGATATTTGAAGCGCTTGTTCGTATCCTCGCCTGTTCCGAAGCCGGCGATCTGCCGCATCGTCCAGGTGCGCGAGCGATACATGGTGGGATACGGACCGCGGGTGAACGGATAGCGGCCGGGAAGGCCGATATCCTCGATCGGCGTTTCAGCGAGATCGGCTGCAGTATAGGTCCGCTTGACGGGGATATCGCCAAGGGTGAAGAATTCATCCTTTCGCTCGGCCTGTTTGCCCAGGAACTGAGAAACTTCGGTCGCCTCCCAATCCTTCTCCTCTTTCCGAAGCTCATCGACCGTCTTTTGTGAGAGGGTCACGGATGCTGCGTCATTGCTCATGCTGCAATCCTCATTTGAAAGACGTGGCCAGGAGTTCGCTTGCGAGCGTGTAGGGATCGCCCTCACGTTGCTGCAGTTGATCGGTAAAGCCGGGAACGATGGGTCCCACGGAAGATGCGAAACGTTCCGAGAGCAGGTTCTCAGCAGTTTTCAGCAACCTGAACCTTGCGATGGCCTGCTGCCTCTTCTTTCCGCTCTCCGTTGCAAAGGCGACATCCCGGTGCCGAGCGATGGCGGCAAGCAGGGCATCGAACCCTTCGCTGGCATAGGAGCTGACGCCAAGGACCGGCGACTGCCATTCCGGCTTGAAAGCGCCGGCAGCGCCCAGCGTCAGCATGTGCTTCAAGTCGGCGATCGTACGATTGGCATCGCTCCGGTCGCTCTTGGACACGACATGGATGTCGGCAATTTCCAGCATGCCTGCCTTGATGGCCTGGATGTCATCGCCCAGTCCCGGAGCGGAAACCACGATCGTCGTATGGGACGCCTTGGCGATCTCCACTTCGTCTTGGCCGACACCCACTGTTTCGATGATGATCGTGTCGAAGCCACCGAGATCAAGCACGTCCACAGCCTCCAGGCTGGCTCGGGCAAGTCCTCCCATCGCACCGCGGGTGGCCATGCTGCGGATGTAGACACCGGCGTCATTAGCGAGGTCCGACATGCGGATGCGATCGCCCAGAATGGAGCCTCCGCTGTAAGGGCTTGATGGATCCACCGCGACGATCCCGACCTTCTGTCCCTGTTCGCGCAAGCGTGCGGTCATGGCTGCTACAAGCGTCGACTTGCCGCTTCCCGGGACGCCGGTGAGACCGATCACATGCGCGCGGCCTGCATTGCGATAAATCTGGGCAAGGGCAGGTCGCGCTTCCGGCACCCCGCCTTCGGCCCGAGAGATCAGCCGCCCGATCGCCTGGATATTACCTTTCGCTGCTCGATCAATCAGCTCGAGCGAGGGAACGTAGCGGCTCATGCGTCCACCTTTCGCTCCATCTGCGCATACATGTCCTTGAAGACCGAACGGTCATCGATCACCCGGCGCGCCTTAAAATCGGTACGCGGCAGGCTGCCGCTTTCGGCAATGATCACCTTTGTGCGCAAACCAAGAAGCTTCTGGATGCGGTGCCCGACGTCTGCCTGGAACCGGTCCGACGCGCCGCTCGCAACTGTGTGCTCATCGGCCTCTACGCGCAGCAGCAGCTCATCCATGGAGGCTTCGCGCGTAATGACGATCTGGTGCTCGCCACCATAGCCCGGAGTCTGGTTGAGCGCCGCGTCGATTTCGCTCGGATAGACGTTTTCACCGCGGATCGTGAACATGTCGTCGATCCGGCCGAAAATGCCGTTCGGCAGTCGCGGATAGGTCCTTCCACAGGGATTTGGCCCATCCACCCATTGCGTCAGATCGCCTGATGCAAGGCGGATCATGGGCTGCGACGTGCGTTCCAGATGCGTGTAAACAGGGGTGCCGCGCTGGCCGTAAGGAACTCGGCGCATGGAAACCGGATCGCAGACTTCTGTATAAACGACGTCCTGCCAGCACAGCATCCCCTCTGTCTCTAGGGATCCCGCGACGTTCATCCATGGGGACATCTCGGCCATGGAACCGGAGTCGAACACCTCGGCGCCGTAAAGGTCGGCAATGCGATCTCGGACGCCGGGGATGGACGCTCCCGGCTCGCCAGAAAAAAACATGTACTTGAGACGGAAGTCGCGAGGATCGAGACCTTCGTCCTTGGCCGTTTGCGCCAGGTGAAGGGCATAGGTCGGCGTGCCGTAGAAACCTGCCGGCTTCATCATATGCAGCCACTGTGCGCAACGAGCGGTCATGCCTGGCGCGCCCGCGCCGAAAGGGAACGCCTTCGCTCCAAGCCGCTCGGCGCCTGACAAGGCCCCCCAGCTTCCCATATAAAGGCTTAGGATTGCGGCAATGCAGATCATGTCACCGGGGCGCATGCCCATACCCCACATGATGCGAGCATGCGCATTCGCAATGGCAGTCCAGTCGTTGCGACCGATCGCGAACGCTGTCGGACGCCCGGTTGTGCCGCTGGTGCCGTGAATATGGAAGATTTCACTGTCCGGTACGCAGAGGTAGTCACCGAAAGGCGGCGTCGATGCCTGAGACGCCCGAAGTTCCTTCTTGGTGACGACCGGAACCTTATCCTCGAAATCCTCGAGTGATCTGAGATGCTCGGGATGGAAGCCCGCTTCATCCCACTTGCGGCGGTAAAAGGCCGATTGTTCATAGGCATATCGGCACACGTCGCGCAGTCGCGTCAGGATCGCCGCTTCCCTGTCGGCCGGCGCCATCGTTTCGCGCGTAGGAAACCAATACCGGCTGTCGAATTGGGGAAGGTATGAAGGATCGTAGGACGGCGGAAAGGTCCAGGATTCCATGGCTGCAACTCCGCTCATGGCACCCTCAACGCTCGCCTCGTTCGGAAACAAGACGCGTAAGCGTCTGCACGATGACCTCGGGCGGAGTATCCTGGAGAAGAACCTCTCTCACCCCCATTTTTTTGATCTCGGCGACGTCCTCGTCGGGCATCACGCCGCCTGCAATCACGATCATGTCTTCTGCCCCGTTCTGCGACAAAAGCTGAAAGATTTTCGGGAACACGGTGAGTTGGACTCCAGACAGCAGGCTAACGCCGAGCACATCCACATCCTCTTGAATGGCAGCGGTCACAACCTCTTCAGGCGTGCGATGAAGTCCAGAGTAGATGACATCCATTCCAGCATCGCGAAGGGTTCGGGCCACGACCTTGACGCCTCGGTCGTGGCCATCGAGGCCCACTTTAGCCAGCAACACGCGAATAGGCTGAACCACTGAAAATCCCTCCCAAGATCTCAATCGCATTCTGAATTCAGAACACAGACGTTAAAAGAACCGCAGCCTTGATGGTTGTCAAGTGCGCGTTTAAGGCAGGAGGGCCACTCAACTCTACATGGAGCGCTTTTTGGAATCGCTGACCCCCACCAAGAGTCTCGTGGATCAAGCCTATGAGGTTATCCTCGACGCTTTGTCGGACGGCACTTTCAAGCCGGGCGAGCGGCTGACGCAGGAGGACATTGCCGCGAGGCTGAACGTATCCCGCCAGCCGGTCACGCACGCACTTGCGGTCTTGAAGGCTCAGGGCTTCCTTGTGAACACTGGACGGCGCGGCTTGACCGTCACCGAAATAGAGCCGTCATTTTTCGAAGCGATTTACCAGTTGCGATCCGCGGTGGAACCGCTCGCAGTAAGGCTGGCAACGCCAAGAATCACCAAGCAGGCAATCGTGCGCGGTCGATCCTTGGTGGAACATGGTCGCAACATGGTGGTGGCCGGGGACACACGCGCTGTTCTCCAGGCGGATATGGATTTCCACTCGTTCATCTACGAACTATCAGGAAATCCGACCATCGGCGAAACAATGCGACTGCACTGGTACCATCTCCGTCGTGCGATGGGCCAAGTCCTTCGCTATCCTGGCATGTCAATCAGCGTCTGGCAGGAACATGACCGCATCCTGGAAGCGATGGTGCGGGCCGATCCCGAAAGTGCAGCCGACCTCATGCGGCGCCATGTGGTCGAGGCTTTTGAACGGGTGCGAACTGATCGGTGAACCCAGTACGCAGTGACAATCCATTGCTAAAAGGTTTTAGGTCGTTAGAAGAACAGAGTTCTTGAGAGCAAGTTTGGTTTCGATCAACGAACTTCGGTGAAGCTGGCAGTTAGAACATCACCTAAGGGGCCGAAAGCGGACGGTCTGCTTCTTGGCAGTTGATCGGCAAAAGCTACCTGATTGTTGACTAAGAGCTCTGCCTGTTCCGGTTAGTTTAAAAATCCGTTTCCGATAGGCATCATCTATATTTCGACAATGACTTAGATCAGCCCGCTGCGCTTGAAGTTGTTGTAGATCGGGCATTTGCCTGTGGAATCGGCGTGTGATGGTCAGATGCTTAACGGCTTACCGAGTCGTTCGAAACGGAAGGTCAAGGTTAAGTCGGCGAAACTGGTCAAGTCTTCTGTGCCACGCAGGAACTGTGCCGTTAGTTCGACCGACGGCCTGGCATCTTCCCGCTCGATAACGCTGGCGTGTATCAAGCCCAAGCCGCAGTAGACGAGGGAGCCAGCAGTAGTTCACCCACTGACAAAGCTTCGCCTGGCGCTCTCTCAGACACCAGATGGTTGTGGCGCGTCGCAACGATCGTCCGTCCGTAGATGTCGGTGACGGGGCCGGATACGTGGCTACCAATATTGGGATCGAGAGCCCAGGTTCAGACACGAAGCTTGTTCTAAATTCTCGGGCTTGTGTAAGAGAAAACGTTCGAGGGTTAGCCTGGAAGCTTTAGCCTTGCGCCAATTGTTGTCCGTTGCTTTTGAGCTGAAGCTAGTTATCGTCTCAGATACGGATGCACTAAGAGCTGCCCCCAACTTCCGCGTTCGATCGTCAAGCCAACCCCGTAAGCACTAGCTGTCTGTCCCAGTTCGAGCACCGCTTCCGGCGATCCATCAGCTTTTACTGCGCCATCTTGAATTAACAAAAACCGGTCGGCGAAGCGGCTGGCCAGGTTGAGATCATGAAGTGCCGCGATCGTCACAATATTACGCTGACGCGTCACGTCCTGAACAAGATGCATGACTTCTAACTGGCGGCGTAGGTCGAGAGCGCTTGTCGGCTCATCCAGCAATAGAACGTCAGGATCGCGCGCAAGCGCTTGGCCGATTGCAACCAGTTGCTGTTGGCCGCCGCTGAGTTCCGGCACGAGCCTATCCGCAAGATGCTCGATCCCCAACAAATCGAGCAGGTACTCCACCTTCGAGATATCGTCCGCAGTCACCTTGCCGCTTTGCCAGCCGCGTTTGGCAAGGAGAATGACCTCAAATACTCTGAGTGCGGCACGGGTTGCGGTGTGCTGCGTCAGCAGGAAAATGCGTTCTGCCCGCCGTCGCTGCGAAAGCGCGGCAAGATTGACGCCATCGAGCGCAATCGTCCCTTCTTTCGGGAGCAGCAAACCGCTCAGCAGTTGGAACAGCGTCGACTTGCCTACACCGTTTGGCCCGATCAGCGCTGTCACTTCGCCACGCTTGAAAGGTTGGGCGGTTAGCGATGAGAACAGCGGTGTTGAATGGTAGCCGAAGCGCAAGCCTGTGACTTGGAGGCTCATCTCCATGTCTCCTTGCGGAGCGACAAAACGAGGCTGAGGAAGAACGGCACACCGACCAGCGCCGTGATGATGCCGATTGGATAGATGACACCGGGCGTAACAGCTTTAGCGAGAGTCGAGGCGAGTGAAAGGATGATGGCGCCTGCCGCTGCCGAAACTGGAAGGAAGTATCGCTGATCTTCGCCCACCAGCATCCGCGCAATGTGAGGACCAACCAGACCGATAAAGCCGATTGTGCCGACGAATGCCGTTGCCGTTGCCGCCAAGAGTGAAATCGAGGCCAACATCTCAAGCCGCAGTCGTGAAACCGGCACTCCCATCGTGGCCGCGCGATCATCACCCATCGCCAGCGCCGTCATCATGGTGCTGCGCATCAGTGAAAACGGAATGACCAGGGCAAGAAGAGCAGCGCAAACGCCAATCTTGGTCCAGGATGACCGCCCCAGACTTCCCATCATCCAAAACACGATTTGCTGAAGTTGCGCTTCCGAAGACCGGTACTGGATGAAGGCTAGCAGGGCGTTGAAGGTGAAGAACAGCGCGATCCCTACAAGCACGAAGGTCTCGACGGTCACCCCGCGCATGCGTGTAAAAATAAACAACACGAGCGAAGTCGCCAGCGCGAAGATGAAGGCGTTGGCAGTGATGAGAAACCCACCGGAACCCGGCCAAAGGCCGATACCCAGCGCGATTGCGAGTGCCGCCCCGAAACTTGCCGCGGATGAAATGCCAAGCGTGAACGGATCGGCGAGCGGATTATGCAGAATGGTCTGCATCTGTGCGCCGGCCATTCCAAGCATTGCGCCAACTAAAACGGCCATCAGCGCCACAGGCAAGCGAACGTCCCAGACGATGATCGACAGCCTGGGCGCAACGGAGTTCGGTGAAACAAGTGCTGTCAGCACCTCGACCGGCGAGTAGGAGCCGGGCCCGACGCCCACGTCGACGCATACCGACACAAGAAGGATGAGAAGTGCGCCGAGAACGAACATCGACTTCCTGAAGATGCGGCGGCGATAGCGCTCGCCAGCACGCATCGGAATCGAGGGTGTCATGATGAACTCCTGCTCGTCATCCTGCAGCGATTTCACTCGGCGAACGTCCAAAGCGACGCTTGAACGCCGTCGCAAAATTCGCCGCGCTCGAATAGCCTGCCAAGGCAGCGACCTGCTGGATACCCGTGTCGCGGCATTCCAGCATGCGCTTCGCATCATCCAGCCGGACCTGACGGATATGATTGAGCACGCTGGTGCCGTATTTCGCCTGGAAAAGGCGCTGCAATCCGCTCACGCTGACGCCTGATTGTTGAGCAATGTCCTCTACATGCAATTTTTGGCCCTGGCGCGCTTCGATAAACTGTTCTGCCTGCCGTAACCGTATGGTCTCTGTCGCACTTAACATGCTTGACCTTGGCATCGGCTCTTGATGCGTGGAGGCCGCCAGGGCCTCTGCGACAATCTCGACCGCCGCGCTTTCCACCATGAGCTCGTGCAGTGCAGACGGCCCCGCTGCAGGTTCCATGATACGAGAGACGAGGCCTGCCAGACGCCGGGTCAACGGCCAGCTCTGGCTTGCAAGATGGTTGCGCAGCAGCGCTTCCGCCGGCCGGTGATCGTGAAGTACTGACAATCCGTCGCGGTCCAGCCATTCCGGCGATGCCGATACGACGAGATGGCGAATCTGTTGATGACCGCGCGAGCGCCGGCAAAAGCTCTCAAGCCGCGCACTGGAAATGATCAATCCCTGGTTCCTGTTTTCAGCTCCCTGGAAATGAAAGTTCCGGTCACCGATCGCGACGTCAACATCGCCCGAGAGGAAGAACACGCAAGAAAGGCCTGCATTCTGTGACGAGTTGGCGGTGAAACCGGCTTCCTCGAATACGTCGCTGGCATGCAGATGAAGGCCACGCCTGAGCTCGCGATGCCAGAACTCGCCGCGAAATAGCGGCGTATCCATCGATAGACAATCCTCCTGGCTTTCGAAGGTCACGCCCGGACGCTGTGTAAGATCCGAAACGCGCATGATACTCGTCGCTGTATCCACCATTACAAGCCCGATTTGGCGCTATGCCTTCGAGGTACCCGCGCCTGCCGTCAACGCGTTTGCACGTTGCGCAAACATCTTTGGCGGCCCCGCAAACATCATCACTGTTGTACCTGCCGAGCCTCTCCCCTACCACAAATATGAATAAACAAGTCAACTTTTGGGACTGGGAAGTGGTATGAGAAGCATGTCGCGCACATCGGCTGTCGTTGGCGCCACAGCAGGTCTGTTGACGGCGCTGTCCTGCAGCACGGCGCTTGCGCAAACGCCCGTCACACTCGATCAGGTCGTCGTCAACGGTGAAGGCGAGGCCAGCGGCAAGGGTCCGGTCAACGGTCTGGTGGCGAAGCGAAGCGCATCAGCCTCCAAGACCGATACGCCGCTGCTCGAAACGCCACAAGCCGTCAGCGTCGTGTCGCGCGAGCAGATCGACGCTCAGGGCGCAGGAAGCGTTTCGCAGGCGCTGCGTTATACTCCCGGCGTTTTGTCCGATCCAAACGGCCAGGACATCCGCTATGACTGGCTCTACATCCGCGGTTTCAGCACCTATGGCACGATGTGGCTGGACGGCCTCAACCTTCCGGGCGATCCCAACAATTATGCCGTGCCCACGATCAACCCCTACGCACTTGAGCGGGTCGAGGTCATCAAGGGCCCTGCTTCCGTCATGTATGGTCGGGCTGTTCCCGGCGGTTTGATCAACCAGGTCAGCAAGCGGCCTCAGGCTGAGACGCATCGCGAAGTGTCGATCGCAACCAATGGCTTCGGCGGGCTTCAAGGCTCCGTCGACATGACTGGAAAGCTCACGGAAGACGGCACCTGGCTTTATCGGTTCGCAGGACAGGCCAAGAACCTTCATACCCAGATCGACCATGAGCGCGACCGCCAGGTCATGCTGGCACCAAGCATCACCTGGGCGCCGACCGACGACACATCCCTCACGCTCTATGGATACTACCAGCACGATGTGCCGGTTTTCAGCCCTCGCTTCTACCCCGCCCCTGGCACCTTGCTACCAAACCCGGCTGGCCAGATCCCGCGCGACGTATTCCTGGGAGATCCGAACTGGGGTGAGTTCAACCGCGATTTCTATTCGCTCGGTTATGAATTCGAGCATGCCTTCAACGAGACATGGACGGTTCGGCAGAATCTGCGCTACTCGGCTGCTAAGCAGAACATGGACCTCGTTCTGGTCAATCCAGCATTTGCCTACAATGGTCCCGGCACGACCCTAAGCCGCGTTACCGCCATTGCTGAGGACGATCTCAGCAACTTTGCGGTTGATAGCCAGGCGGAAGCGCGTTTCGAGACAGGCGCGCTTGATCATACAGCGCTGATGGGCCTCGACTATGTGCGCACCCGCTCCAGCACCAATTTCGGCAATACGGGCCCAGGCGTTGCTGTGCCGCCGATCGACTATCTCAACCCGGTCTACGGCTTCGACTTCCCACGTGCCTCCTTCACTCGCTCCGGATTACAAGTGCAGAATCAGGTCGGCGTCTATGCGCAGGATCAGATCCGCTATGATCGTTGGGTCGGCACGTTTGGCCTGCGCTACGACGTGTCGGATATCGATAGCGACAACCGCCTGAGCGGCAGCAGTGTCACGACACGCGACGAGGCGCTTACAGGTCGCGCAGGCATCACATATCTCTTCGATAACGGCATAGCGCCATATGCGAGCGTCTCGACCTCTTTCTTGCCGCAGCTCGGGACGGACCGTCTCGGCCAACCTTTCGAGGCCCTCACTGCACGCCAGTTCGAGGTTGGCATAAAGTATGAACCGACCGGTGGACGCGGGATGATCGGTGTGTCGCTCTTCGACATGCGCATCGAGAACGGCCTGACCAATGATCCTATCAACACGCTTTTTTCGGTTCAGACCGGCAAGCAGCGCGTGCGTGGGATCGAGCTTGAAGGCAAATACGAGATCACCCCATCGCTTGCGGTTCTTGGGTCATATGCCTTCTCGGATTCGGAAGTGCTTGAATCAAACAATCCGCGCCAGGTTGGTCGCGCGCTGGAGCGGCTTCCTGAACATCAGGGATCAGTTTGGGTGAGCTATCAGCCGAGCTATGTGGACGGTCTGTCGCTGATGGCCGGCGTTCGCGCCACCTCGTCCTACAATGCCGACACGAACCGTCTGGCACAGTTGAAGATCCCTGATCGTGCGCTTGTTGATATTGGTGCGGAGTTCGATTTTGGTGCCTTGAACGAGACTTATGAAGGCACGAGGCTGAAAGTCGGCGTCACCAACCTGTTTGACGAGAAGTATGTGTCGCATTGTCTAAATGCCACCGGCGGCAGCTGTAATTACGGCGCTGCACGCACCTTTACCGCTAGCCTGAAATACGAATGGTGACATTGATCCACCATCGCCAGATCGATTGCGTTCCCCTTCACCAAGCGACGCAGTTCGCGCGGCTGGTCGCCGCCTGCGCGGTGAGCTTGCTTTTGGCTGTCCTATTGACCGGCATGGCACGCGCCGAGCCAGTGACGGTTACCGATATAATGGGCCGTCAGGTGGCGCTCGACGCGCCTGCCAAACGAATTATCTTGGGCGCTGGCCGTCACCTGCCGGTGCTCGGTCTCATTCATTCTGACCCAGCCTCTCTCCTTGTTGGCTGGCGTGATGACTTTCGCCGCGACGTGGCAACCTTCGAGGCATGGTCCTCGAAGTTCCCAAGACTGGCTGACTTACCCGTCGTCGGTGGCCCGGCAGGCTCTGGCCTCGATGTCGAAACCGTCGTTGCGCTCGAACCCGATCTGGTGATCCTCAGCCTGTACGATGCAGAAGCTCTCGATTCAGCGCGCTCGATCGAGATGCTCGAACGGCTAGGTATACCAGTGCTCGTTCTCGACTTCTTCTCGCAGCCCTTGAAGAATTCCCGACCCAGCCTTCGGATGTTGGGTCAGGTGCTCGGCACAAGCGAGAAAGCGGAGGCCTTCATCGCCTTTTATGATCGACATATGAAGGCAATTGCGGATGGCTTCGCCGTCGCGCCATTCGAACGACCATCCGTCTTCATGCATGTCCATGCCGGAGGCACGCCCTGCTGCGCCTCACCCGGTCATGGTATCTTCAATGACATGATCGAACTGGCGGGCGGTCGAAACTTGGCACTCGACTACATCCCAGGTTTGTATGGCGACGTCAGTGTCGAACAGCTGCTTGTGGCCGATCCGCAAATCTATATTGCGACGGGCGGCGCCTACCAGGCAGCTCGGGGCGGATTGGTACTTGGGCCGGGCATCCCGGAAGACGATGCCCGTGCATCGTTCGAAGGCCTTCTTCGCGAGGGACCTCTTGCGCAGCTGACGACGATACGCGAAGGGCGTGCACAAGCGTTGTGGCAGATGTTCAACGACACACCTGTTCATCTCGTCATGATCGAGAGGCTGGCGAAGCTCTTCCACCCTGACCGCTTCCCCGATCTCGATCCGCAAGCAACGCTCGACCAGATCAACCGAGACTTTCTGGCTGTGCCGATGACAGGCACACTCTGGTTGGATCAATGATCCTGGCAGCCCCGGTTCAGGATACCAACATGCAGACCACCCGTGCCACCGTTCACCTCACAAACCCCGTGATCGTGATGGAAGCCCTGCGCTCTCATTTGGCCGAACACGAAATCGAGCTCATCGAAACCAACGGCGCATTCCATGCCGAACTACGTGGCGCCAAGGCTGTACTGCGCGCAGATGGGACAAAACTAGCTCTTGAAGCCCGAGCAACAAGCCAAGCGCATCTTGAGGAAGTAACCGCCTTCCTTGCTGCCCACGTCTTGGAATTCGCCCATCCGGAGGTTCCGTCCATCCGCTGGGACGGGATGCCGGAACGGCAACTCTTCGCCGACTTCCGCGAACTGCGTGTGACTTTAGTCACCGACATCACGCCGCACATGCGCCGTGTGACTTTGGCCGGCGACAATCTTTTCCGTTTCGCGACAAGTGAAAACCTGCATGTCCGGCTGTACTTTCCGCAAGCTGGCACCGAGCCGGAATGGCCTGTGCGTGGACCTGATGGACTGCCACTCACTGGGGCTTTCGCCGGACGTTTCGATATTCGAAAATATACGATCCGCCGCATTGATCCGGCTTCCGGCGAGCTCGACATAGACTTCGTGCTGCATGACGATGCAGGCCCCGGCAGCGGGTGGGCTGCCCGCGCAGTTCCGGATGATCGTCTCGGCATGGCCGGACCCGGCGGGCGAAGCGCGAAAGCTGCCGACTGGGTGCTTCTCGCTGGTGACGAAACGGCTCTTCCTGCTATCGCCCGCATCCTGGAAGAGCTTCCTGCGACCACTCGCGGTTACGCCCTGATCGAAGTCACAGACGAACACGACCACTTACCTCTTCGCCGTCCCGATGGCGTCGTTCTGCAATGGCTGCATCGACGTAGCGGCGAGACCCTCAAAGCCGCGACCCACGCAGTTGCAATACCGACAAAGGGATCTCGCTTCTGTTGGGCTGGTGCCGAGTTCGAGGCGATACAGGCAATCCGTCAACATTGGCGCGATCATGGGCTGTCGAAGCACGAAGAACTCGCCGTCTCGTACTGGAGACGCGGGACTGCTGATGCTTAAAACTGCCTTATAACACCGTGCTTGCATTGCTGCCTTATCACACGCAATACGCGTAGACTGCCGATAAGGGCTTCGCTAAGACGAGTTGCCTCCTTCTCGGTAGATAGCTGGACTGTGCATTGATGAGGGTGAAGCTTGCAGCCGAAGGAAGTGGGCCACAAACAGTGCGGTCATCGATGACAAAAGAGCTTTGGTCATCCCAAGCTTCTCTAACAGCGCAGAAGCAGATGATGGCCGTTTGCGAACTGTCTGAAGTGGCAACCACTGGCCGGAAACGGTCTGTCCGCTTACAAGATCCACCAGGCAGATAGCTGCCACTTGGTTTTCCACCTGAAGCGATTAACCGTTCTTCGTCCGCCGTGTTGCGCAAGTTCCGCGTCGCCTACTTAGCGCATTGATGCGGCCAAAAAATCTACGAAAACGCGCACGCGTGCTGGCGTGTTGGCGCCGCCGACGAAGACGGCGTGGACGTTTTCGACATCTCCCGGATTGAACGCTTCGAGGATCGGCACAAGGCGGCCGCTTTCGATCTCCGAGGCGACGCTAAAGTCGCCTACGCGTGCGACGCCGAGGCCGAGCGCAGCGAGCTGACCGAGTGTCTCACCATTGTTGGCCTCGATCCCGCCTTTGACCGAGAGCGCGTAATCGCGGCCGTCCTTGTGGAACGGCCAGACCGGCTCAGCCCGGCGGAAGCTGAAGTTCAGGCAATTGTGGCGCAAAAGATCTTCCGGCACGTCCGGTGTGCCATGGCGAGCGAGATAGTCCGGTGAGGCCACGATGATGCGGCGATGGGTGCCGAGCTTGCGCGCAGTCAACGCACTGTCGACCAACGGGCCGAAGCGGATCGCCACATCTGCCTCGCCGCCCGCGATATCAGCGATGCCGTCAGACAGCGCGATATCGACCAGAATATGCGGATAGGCGCGCCCAAATGCACCAAGCCGCGGCACGATGCAGAGCCTTCCATGAGAAAGCGCCGCGCTGATCCTGAGCCGCCCGCGCGGCGCGCCCTGATCGGCAATCTGCTGCTCGGCGTCGTCAAGATCGGCAAGGATGCGCCGCGCTGTCTGGAGATAGGCCTGACCTTCGGCAGTCAGCGTCAGCGCTCGCGTCGTTCGCAGAAGCAGGCGTACGCCGAGCCGCTCCTCGATCCGATCGATAGCGCGGCTGACGGCCGAGGGCGTCAGGTCGAGCGCGCGACCGGCGGCCGAGAAGCTCCGTTCGGCCACTACTGCCGCGAAGATCTCCAACGCCCGCGCTCGGTCGCTGCTCTGTGCGATCTTTGCATCCAAAACAAAAATCCTTCGCCTGTAGAGGCGCTACTGCCGCTTTGTCTCCACTGTCATCTATGCGCCAGCCTATTGAAACAGGAAAGGGCGCATCATGGACTATCGCCAACTCGGAGCCTCGGGACTGCGCGTTCCCGCCCTCGCCTTCGGCGCCGGCACCTTCTGCGGCAAGGGGCCGCTTTTCAGCGCCTGGGGTCAGAGTGATGCTAAGGAAGCCCGCCGCCTCATCGACATCTGCCTCGAAGCCGGAGTCACGCTCTTCGACACGGCGGACGTTTATTCGAATGGTGCTTCCGAAGAGGTGCTGGGTGAGGCCATTCGCGGACGGCGCGACGATGTCCTCATCTCCACCAAGACTGGCTTGCCGATGGGCGACGGCGCGCAAGACTGGGGTGCCTCGCGCGCGCGGCTGATCCGCGCCGTCGATGATGCCTTGAGGAGGCTCGGCACCGATTACATCGACCTCCTGCAGCTCCACGCCTTTGACGCGTCGACCCCAACCGAGGAGCTGATGGAGACGCTCGGGCAACTGATTGCCGCGGGCAAGCTCCGCTATGCAGGCGTTTCAAACTATCCGGGCTGGCAGATCATGAAGGCGCAAGCGATCGCCGATCGTCGGGGGCTGCCGAGGCTCGTCGCCCATCAAGTCTATTACTCGCTGATCGGCCGGGCCTATGAGGCGGATCTCATGCCGCTGGCTGTGGATCAGGGCGTCGGTGCCCTGGTTTGGAGCCCGCTCGGCTGGGGTCGGCTAACCGGCAAGATCGGGCGCGGTCGCCCAATTCCCGAAGGCAGCCGGTTGCATGAAACCGAACAGTTCGCCCCGCCCGTCGAGAACAATCTGCTTTATCGGGTGATCGACGCCTTGGAGGCAATCGCAGCAGAAACCGAGAAGTCGGTCCCACAGACCGCAATCCGCTGGCTGCTTCAGCGCCCCACCGTCTCGTCCGTCATCATCGGAGCACGCAACGAGGAGCAGCTTCGACAAAATCTCGGCGCCGTCGGCTGGCAGCTGACAGCCGAGCAGATAGCTTCCCTTGATGCGGCAAGTGACGTCCTCCCCGTCTATCCCCACACCCCCTACCGCCAGCAGGAGGGCTTCGCCCGCCTGAATCCTTCGCTGGTTTGAAGGAAACGGTCATGATGAAGAACTTCGGTCTGATCGCCCTCTCGGTTGGCGCCTTTGGCATCGGGGTGAGCGAGTTCGCCCCGATGGGCCTTTTGCCCGTCATAGCCGGAGACCTCGGCGTTTCAGTTCCTGCGGCAGGCCTTCTCGTCAGTGCCTATGCGCTGGGGGTCATGATCGGGGCGCCTTTGATGGTGCTTGCCACGACCCGCGTGCCGCGTCGGGCTCTCCTGATCGCACTGGCGGCGATCTTCACCTTCGGCAACCTCATGGCGGCGCTGGCAGACGGCTACAGCATGCTGCTTCTCGCCCGGATCGTCACGTCGCTCAATCACGGGGCCTTCTTTGGCGTCGGTTCGGTGGTCGCCACCAGCCTCGTTGCACCGCATCGCCGGGCCGGAGCAGTGGCAGCAATGTTCATGGGGCTGACAATCGCCAATGTCGTCGGCGTGCCGTTGGCAACATGGGCGGGAGAGCATCTCGGCTGGCGGATCTCGTTTTGGGGCTTTGCGGCACTTGGGCTCGCAACCATGGTGGCACTGCGGCTGACGCTCCCAGCAATTGCCGCTCCGCGAACCGGCAATGCCATGGCCGAACTCAAGGTGCTCACGCGTGGACCTGTGCTCGGCGCGCTGGCACTTACGGTGCTCGGATCGAGCGCAATGTTCACGGTCTTCACCTATATCGCGCCGATCCTCTTGCTCGAGACGCAAGCCTCGATCGGCTTCGTTACGGCGATGCTCGTCATCTATGGCGCCGGGCTCACCCTCGGCAACTGGCTGGGCGGGCGCTTCGCAGACCGTTCGGTAGACCGCACCCTCATCGTCACCCTTGCGGGGCTCTCGGTCGTCCTCTTCGCCTTCGCCGCCCTGATGACCTATGCGGCTGTGAGCGTGGTGCTGATCTTCCTGTGGGGCGTTGCCAGCTTCGCGCTGGTACCGCCGCTCCAGCTCAGGGTCATGACGGCGGCAGCCGATGCGCCGAACCTTGCTTCAGCGGTCAATATCGGCGCTTTCAATCTCGGCAACGCCTTTGGTGCAGCTCTCGGCGGCGGTGTGATCGCCGCAGGGTTCGGCTATCCCGCCGTGGCGCTTGCCGGAGCAACGATGGCAGCCGTCGGTCTCGCCGCAGTGCTCCTCGTGTTACCCCGCCGGCGGACGCTGGCTGGATCTTAGCCATCCGCCTTTTTTACGATAAATGCTGGCCGAAAGCAGACTGTCCGCCTTCAGGATCGCACAGGCAAAAGCAGCCGTTCCTCTTCTGACTCTAGTGCGGTCGTTCATGGTAACCAACCCCATCCCTAAAAGCTGATCTATACGAGCGTTAAATCAGGATAACCCAGCTCCAGACCAAGGATGCGCGGGTACTATCTATGCCGTGCTGGTGTCAGACACTGGCGACAGGGACGATTGAAATACGCCATCGGTGCGGCGTAGAGCCCAGCGCGATCGCGAGGTTCGCCCAAAGTTCACATCGCACACGGTCGCTAAATTGCCTGGGTCGCGATGATCACGCTGACCCTGAACCATAAAACGCATCAAGTCAGATAAACCTCAGCCGAGGCCGAAAACCTCATCTTGAGGCGACACAGTAAGCAACCGCTTCTACCTAAAAAATTGCGGCTTCTAGTTTTCAAGAATTCTTCACCGCCCGCCGTGGGTGTCAGGCAACCGAGATGAAGACGCCCCAAGTTTCTCGCGCAACGTCCCTTCGGCATAGCGTGTCTTGAAGCGCTTGCGCGATTGCAACTCGGGCACGAGGTGATCAACGATCGAGTCCAGCGTTGCGGGTACCGACAGCCGCGCCAGATTGAAGCCGTCCACCCCAGTCGCCTCAGCCCAATCCAACAGCTGATCCGCAACCTCGGAAGCCGTTCCGTAAAAGAAGGGAGCACGGGCCCCTGTTGCATCGAGGGCAACCAGGTCGCACGCCAGGATCGGCTTCGGCGCCTTGGAGGTCATGTTCTCCAGCGTGCTCTGGATCGCATTGGAACGAGCAAAGGGAACCACATCTTCCGGTGCAAGCGTCGACAGATCCATGCCCGTCCATCCGGATACAAGAGCAAGTTGCCCGGCAGCATCAAGATGCCGGGTGTATTCGGCGTGAAGATCCCGCGCCTCGGCATGAGTGGGCGCGATGATGACATTGGCACCGAGAAACACCGTGACATCGGCCGGGTTGCGATCCTCGGTCCTGACGGCGTCCCGCAGCTTAGTTACGGTGCCGGCGGCGATTTTCTGGCTGGGACCGTTGATAAAGACGCATTCCGCATGGCGCGCCGCGAACTGTCGTCCACGGTCTGACGTTCCGGCTTGAAACAGGACCGGCGTCCTTTGCGGCGATGGTTCCGACAGTTGGATACCATCGACCTTGAAATGCGGCCCGTCATGATGAACGGCGTGGACTTTCGCGGGATCGGTGAAGATGCCTCCAGCGACATCCCGAAGCGCTGCACCGTCTTCCCACGAAGCTTCCCACAGCTTGTAGATCGCCGCCATGAAGTCCTCGGCAACGTCGTAGCGCGCATCATGCTCGGTCTGAAGCGCCTGCCCCATGCCGCGCGCGCCGCTTTCCAGATAGCCGGTCACGATGTTCCAGCCGATGCGGCCGTCGGTCATATGGTCGAGGGTGGAAAACCGTCGCGCCATCTGAAACGGATGCTCGAAGCTAAGATTGGCCGTTATGCCAAAGCCGATATTCTTCGTGACATGGGCCATGGCCGACACCGGCACCACGGGATCCATGTTCGGGATTTGCGCACCCGCCCGCAGCGCGGTTTCGGGAGAGCCGCCATACACGTCGTAAACGCCGAACACATCAGCGATGAAGATGGCGTCCAGCAATCCGCGCTCAGCCGTTTGCGCCATGTTCGTCCAGTAATCCAGACGATTATAATCCACGGCTTGGTCACCCGGGAGGCGCCATAGACCGGCCCAGTTGTGGACGGGTGCGCACATCTGGAAAGTATTGAGTCGCAACTCTTGGGCCATTGAAAATGCCTCTTGGAATAAAGCTCTAAATAATGAGCAGCTGTTCGAACCGTGTTCTCCAAAAAAGATCGGTCACGAAAGCCGCTTTGCGTTTGCACAGCCAGCATCTGCTCTTCGATTGACACACACTGTCGGCGAACGTACTCGCCGCGCCGACTTAGCCGTCCCCACAACGCGCTTCAACCTCTCTTATGCGGCCTATAACGCCGGGGTTGTTGCCAGTGGCGGGTCGGAACCCGACACGCGACCAAGGAGAAAACGGATGAATATGTTGAAGGTCTCACGCCGTGCACTGATCGGCGCCACGCTCCTTGCTTCGCTCGCCGGGATCAGTCTGCCAGCTGTCGCGCAAGAAGGCCCGATCAAAATCGGCCTGCTCGCTCCGTTCAGCGGCTCAGGCGGTCCATACGGCAAAGAAGAAGAGGAAGCGGCACGCGCGGCCGTCGCCGTCATCAACGATGCAGGCGGCGTTCTTGGACGGAAACTCGAACTCGTTGTCGCCGACGACGAGACACAGCCGACCGCTGGTGTCGCCGCTGCCCGCAAGCTGATCGATGTCGACAAGGTGGTGTCCATCGCAGGCGTCTGGTCGAGCGCGGTCGCCCTTGCCGTGAAGCCCATCGCTATCGAGAAAGGCGTGGTCCTCACCACCAACGGTTCGGCCGACGAGATCACTCAAGGCGACAACAAGAACCTCGTCTGGCGTTTCCAGACCAACGGCAAGGATTGGGGCGATGCTTTCGGCAAGGCGTTCCTGAAGGATGGCGTGAAGACGGCATCCGTGCTCGTCCTCCAGACGCCTTTTACCCTGTCCACCATCGGGCCCTTCAAGGACACGTTCACCGCAGGCGGCGGCAAGATCCTGCGGGAAATCCCGTTCAATCCCGGCCAGCCATCCTACCGTGTTGAAGTCGACAAGATCCTGGAAGGCGATCCCGAGGCGATCTTCGTGGCAGCCTATGTCAACGAGCTTTCCGCCGTGGTGAAGGAAGCCTATCGCAACGGCTATGAGGGCAAGATCTACGCCTATGGCAATGCGGCTGGATCCAACGGCCAGTTCGTCGCCAATGTCGGCAAGGAGCTGGCAGAAGGCGTTCATCACACCCAGCACGTTCCGGTCGAGAACTCGGAAGCCTATGCTTTGTATCTAAACCGGATCAACAAGCCGGAAGGCACCGTGATGAGCTTTGGCGCCCAGGTGTTCGACCAGATCGTGCTGACCGCGCTGGCAATCGAAAAGGCCGGCTCGACCGAAGGCGCAAAGGTGGGCGCGGTCTTCCCCGAGCTCGTAAACGGCGAAGGCACGTCCATCGGCGATCCGGTCAAGGCACTCGAAGCGCTGCGCGCAGGCACCCCGTTCCGCTATTCCGGCGCGGCCTCTGACTTCCGCTTCGAAGCCAACGGCGACCAGTCCAACCTCGCTTACGGGCACTTTATCATCAAGGATGGCGAAAGCCAGTTGATCGACGTCATTCGCTGATAATGCTGGAAGGCCGCAACCTCACCGTCCGTTATGGCGGCTTCACGGCGCTGAACGATTTGTCCGTGCAGCTCCGGAGCGGCATGGTCACAGGCTTGATCGGTCCGAACGGTGCCGGCAAGTCGACCTTGTTTTCCGTGCTTGCCGGCTCGGTCGTTCCTACAACCGGCCAGGTTCTGTTCGGCGGCGAGGATGTCACATCCCGCCCACCGGTCTTGCGCGCCCGGCTCGGGCTTGGCCGCTCGTTTCAACTGTCGCGTGATTTGGCTGGCTTGACCGTTTTGGAGAACCTGCTGGTCGCCCAGCCGCAGCGCGTGCTCGAAGGCATCGGCGCGGCTTTGTTTCGCCGTAGAGCCATCAAGGCCAGGCAGGCGCATATGATCGAGAAGGCACGCGGCCTGCTTCTGCGCGTCGATCTCTGGCGATTGGCCGATCAACCCTCCGCCGCTTTGTCCGGCGGCCAAAAGAAGCTGCTCGACCTCTGCCGCGTGCTCATGCTCGAGCCGAGCTTCATCTTGCTCGACGAGCCAAGTGCTGGGGTGAACCCTACGCGGATCGGCGAGATCACCGAGTTCATTCGCAGCCTCGTGGCAGACGGCGTCTCCTTTGGCATGGTCGAGCACAATATGGGGATGGTCGCCGCCCTGTGCGATCAAGTCTATGCCCTGGCCGAGGGCAAACTCGTGGCTGAAGGCACGTTTCAAGCCGTCACCGCCAATGATGATGTCGCGCGCGCTTATCTCGGGGTTGGCGCATGAGTGTTACCGCAAAGAGCCTGACCGCGACCGGCCTCGTAGCCGGCTATGGCGGCCAGCCCGTGCTGCGCGGTGTCAGCTTTACCGCTCATGCCGGCGAAATCCTGACGGTTGTCGGCCCCAATGGCTCCGGAAAATCAACGCTCATCAAGACGGTGCTCGGCCTGATCCGGCCAATCGAAGGCCGCATCCTGCTGGACGAAGAAGACATCACGCCTTTGTCGCCCTCGCAACGCGCCAATGCCGGGATCGGCTATGTGCCGCAGGAAGCGAATGTCTTTCCCAACATGACCGTGCTTGAAAACCTGCGGCTTGGTGTGGACTTCATCCAGCAAAGACCAGCCAAACGTTTCGATCGGCGGCTGGAAGAAGTGCTCGACCTCTTCCCCGAAATCCGCCCCAAGCTGTCGACCCGCGCCGGTCTCTTGTCGGGTGGTCAGCGCCAGATGGTCGCCATGGCATCCGCGCTGATGCCGGAACCCTTTCTGCTGGCGCTCGACGAGCCATCCGCCGGCCTTTCTCCGCGCAATGCCGAACTGTTGTTCAAAATCATCTCGCGCATCGCACGCACTGGCGTGACCCTTTTCCTGATCGAGCAGAATACGCGACTGGGTCTCGGCGCGTCCGATACCGGATTGGTGCTGGTCTCGGGTGAGGTGAAGCTTTCAGGAACGGCATCGGACATATTGGGAAATCCTGCGATCCGCCGCCTTTATCTGGGAGGTGCCTGATGGGCCAGCTACTCGTGAATGGGCTGACCACGGGCCTGATCCTTGCTTTGCCTGCCTTGGCTCTGGCGCTGTCTTTCAGCGTGCTGCGCTTCGCCAATTACGCGATCGGCTCCTATGTCACCGTCGGTGCGTTCGTGACCTGGTGGGCTAATGTCGCTCTTGCTCTCCCATTCTGGGTTGCGGCCATAATCGGGAGCGTCGCGGTTGCAAGTCTGGCCGTTTCCATCGATGCGCTTGTTTACCGCCATATGCGCGAGCGCTCGGGCCTCACCTTGCTTGTCGCATCCATGGGTGTAGCCATCGCGCTGGAGAATGTCGTTCGACTGTTTGCCGGAAATTCACCCCGCAGCTTCGACGTGCCCGTCGCAAGGCCGCAGCGCTTCTTCGACATCCGCGTTAATCAGGAACAGCTCATTATCCTGATCACCGTGCTAGGCGCGCTCATCCTCGTCTGGCTCGTCTTCCGCTTCACCCGCCTTGGCCGCGCCATGCGGGCCGTTGCCGATAACGCCGCACTCGCCTCGGTTCGCGGCATCGCACGTGGCCGCGTCATTGCGGTGGTGTGGGCGCTCTCCGGCGGGCTCTCAGCGCTCGCCGGCGTGCTCATTGGTCTTGATACCAGCATCGAACCCCAGATGGGCTGGAACTACCTGTTGCCGATCTTTACTGCCGCGATCCTCGGCGGCATCGCCAGCCCCATGGCAGCCGTTGCCGGAGCGCTCGTGCTTGGCATGGCGGAAGAAGTGTCCACGCTCTTCCTTCCCCCGCATTATCGCATGATCGTCGCCTTCGTGATCATGGCAGCTCTGCTGATGCTCCGCCCCTGGGGTCTGTTCGGAACGAAGTGGGTGCAGCGATGATCCCTTATCTGATCGCCACGCTTTCCGTCGTCGTCATCTTCACCCTCGCCGGTCTGGCGCTGAACCTGCAATGGGGCATGGGTGGGCTGGTGAACTTTGGTCTGTTCGGCTTCTACATGCTGGGCGCTTATATCTGCGGCCTGCTGGTGGTCAGGTGGGGATTGAACCCGCTCGTAGCGATGACGCTCGCCATCCTCACAACCGCCGCGATATCTGCGCTCGTCAGCCTTATCTCGATCCGGCTGAGCGAAGATTATCTCGCGATCGTCACGCTCGGCTTCGCCGAATGCATCCGCTTGTTTATCAGCTACGAAGACTGGCTGACCTTCGGCACGCTCGGCGTGTCCGGCATCACCCGTCCTTTTGCCGGCCTGGTGTCCGCGCAATGGAGCGATCTCGCCTTTATCATCCTCGCCATATCGGCGCTTTGCGTTGTTTATGTCGTGCTTTCACTCGTTTCCGCGTCGCCATTTGGCCGTTTGATGCGTGCGACGCGCGATGATCCCGACATTGTCGGCTCGCTCGGGCGTTCCGTTCTCACCATTCGCCTGCGCAGTTTCGCGCTCGGCGGCGCCATCCTCGGCCTGGCCGGTTCGCTCCATGCCTTCTATTACGGCTATATCGACCCCACCCAGTTCACCCCCATCATCACAGCCTATGCCTTCATGGCGGTGGTGGTCGGCGGCCGCGGATCAAACCCCGGCGTACTCCTTGCCGCCTTCGTGCTCGTCTTCGTACTGGAAGGAAGCCGGTTTCTGGTGGATTATGTGCCGGGCCTCGACGGCGCCACCCTTGCATCCCTGCGCCTGATTGCGGTTGGCACCGCGCTGGTCGTCCTGCTGATCATCAAGCCTGCAGGATTTGGCCGGGAGCGTCCGACCGTCCGCGCTGGATCTGACTTAAAAAACTGAGGAAATACAATGCCCCGCGTTTCCGCCCTCGGTCGTGACGACCTTCCTGAAGAGCAACGTCCCCTTTGGGACAAGATGCTGGCCTACGGACCTTTCGCCGGCCAAGCTGGTGTCATGGCGAACCGCCTGCCGATCTTCGAGCATAATTGGAAGCTTCTGACGCAGCTTTCCGACGAAGCGGTTCTCGACAAGCGTTATCTTGAACTCGCCATCATCACGGTTTCGCTGGTCAACAAATGCGACTTCTGCATCGACCAGCATGCTCCCAAACTCGCTGTCGCCGGCCTTGTTCTGGAAGGCGTCGAGACGCTTGAGGACTTGAAAGCCTACCCTCCGCTGACAGAGATCGACCGTCTGGTCATCGACTACGCCATCGCTGTCTCCAGCGATTGGCATCGCATCCGGGATCAGGTGATCGAGGATCTCCGCGCCCACTTCTCGGAAGCGCAGATCGTCGAACTGACCTGGCGCATCGCCCTGTGCGGCGCCTTCAATCGCTTCAATGACGTTCTGCAGGTCTCCGTTTAACAAGGCAGACGTGACGAGCTTTGCTTGCCGGAATGGCCAAAAATTGTCAGCGGCTCGCGTGATCGAGGTCAGGTCCTCACGTTTCTAGAAGATCCGCGATCTCCGCAAGCACTGCGACGAAATCAGGATCGCTGCGGCGTCGTGGGCGTTGACCGGGCACATTGACGATCCGGCGGACCCATGCCGACATCGCTGGCAACGACGATCTCGTCATGGGCGCTGGCCGAGGGAGCGTCGTCACGCGGAATGCCACGGCCGCGGGAGTGCCGGAGTCGCGCATGCTGCTTTTTCCCCACATTGAAGCGAATGTCTCAGCGCTTCGGGCGGGACGCGTTGATGTGGCGGTTTTGTCTTCAGTGACAGTCATCGGGATCTTAGGAGGGCAGGGGGCTCAAGGACTAGAACGGGCCTTGCCCTTTGATGTGGAGGAAGCGGAATTAAACGTCTCTGCAATTGCGTTCCGGCATGAAGACGACGATTTGCGCGCCGTTTACGACCAGCAGTTGGCGGAGATCAAGAAAGACGGCCGCTTCGAAGCAATTATGAAGAAGTACGGCCTCGGTGAGCCGGAGATGGTGCCGTCTGGCGCGACCACCGCCGCAATCTGCGCTACCAAGCCGTGACGGATTGCCATGACCATTCTGGATATCTGGCTGGGCATCCTTCGGGGGCTTGGGACCACCGCAGCCGTGACTGTTTACGGCTTCGTCTTCGCAGTCCCGTTCGCGCTTCTTTTCGGGGTCGCCCAATATCTTACCCGAGGGATCGCGCGCCTTGCGGTTACCTGCATCATCGAGTTCTGGCGCGGTTCTGCCGTCATCATCCTCCTGTTCTTCTTCTACTACACGCTTCCGGTGGTAGGCGTAACGCTGTCGGCCTGGACGGTGAGCGCCATGGTTCTTGGTCTGAACGCCGGCGGCTATGCCAGCCAGGCAGTGCGGGCGGGGCTGCAAGCCCCGCCTGCCGGTCAAAGGGAGGCGGGGAAGGCGCTCGGACTGTCGCGCGCCACCACACTGTTGCTGATTGAGCTTCCTCAGGCCTTGGTTGCGATGAGCCCGACTTTCGTGAACACCCTCATTCAGCTTGTGAAGGGAACAGCGCTGGTCTCCCTGGTCACACTGACGGACATGACGTTCACGGCCAAGGAAATCGCCCAGATCGAATATAATCCTATCGCCATCTATACCGCGCTGCTCATGGCCTTCTTTGTCGTCTGTTATCCCATTGCCTTGATGGGACGCTGGCTGGAGGCGCGCATCGGCAAATAGGGAGGGCGTTTCGGTGGGATTTGATCCAGATTTCGCAGTTTCGAGTGTGCCCATCATCCTCAGCGCGCTCGGCACAACCCTGGCTGTAGCGTTGGCAAGCTGCATAGGTGCAGCGATCATCGGCTT
>NZ_BMZQ01000009.1 GCF_014652875.1 Tianweitania populi
GATTTGGCATATTCAAGCAAGGCGTGGCGCAGATCGGCCGGGATCGGGATCGACTTATGCAGGTTGAGGTCCGTTGTCACGACGGTGAATCGCCCGCGCAATGCTTCCTGCTTTCCTTTGAAGGCATGAAGCAGCAAAGCGAAGGACGCGTTGCCGACGCGCTCGACAACCACGGCAATGTCCAGAATGTCGCCCATCCTCGCCGGCGCGAAGAAGTCGGAATGCGCGCTGACATAGCCGAGCCCGATGCGGCGCTGGCCGATGATCTCGTAGTAATTGAGGCCAAGCGCCTGAGCGTACCAGTCCTCGATGACGACATTGAAGATGTCGAAGAATTGCGGCGTATAAACGATGCCCGCCGGATCACACTGACCAAAGCGGATCTTCACGGCGCCGAACCAAAGGGCATCGCCAAGCTCTGCTCGGGTGATCGGTGTCGGTTTCTCCGCGGCGTTGATGTCGACGGGCTTGTTCATAGAAAGGTCTTCACCGTTGCGATCGTGCTGTCGAGCTGTTTTTGCGTTCCGTCCTTGATGGCCGCGTCGCGCAAACGGCGCGCCCAGTCTGCCGCGTCCGATCGCGCTTCGAGCAGCTTGATCGTGGCGAGCACCTTGTCGAACTTCGAGTGTCCGCGTGCGTGCGTGTCGGAATAGCCCTTGATGAGGCGCTGGCATTGCAGCACTTCGACACCAAGCTGGTAGTTGCGTCCGAGCATCCGCGTGGCCGTTGCCAGCCAGGCATCACGATGCGCCACTTCCACCTGATGGCGCAGCGAACCGCGACGAAGAAAGCGCATGCCTCCGGTGACATACAGCACCAGAAACCAGGGCAGTGAGTAGGTCCGGATGCGCCGACCCTTGTTGATGCGCCGATCGAGCCAGCCATACAAACGCGGATGCGCCTCGATCCAGCGGCCGATCCCGGCGGGGAGCAAGCCATTCACCTCTTCCATGCGCGGATGCATGAACTCGGTGGTGGCCATCACCTGACCGTCGCGCAAGCCGATTTCTTTTTCGATGCGGTCGCGGCGCTGCATGCGGGTCTTGAGGTCTGCAACGCGAATGACATCGTCATAGCACATGGCATTGGCGAGGTACTTCGCGGCATTGACCGTGAAGGCAAAGCCGTGGTCCGCACCGCTAGCCCGCTCATCTTCCTTCGCGATTGTCTCAAGAATGTCGAGATATTCCGACCCGTAGTCCAGATCCTGATAATCCACGACCTTGCACAAGCCGGCACGAGCCATCGATTGGGCTTCGGCGGGCAGAATAGTGCTCAGCCGCGCAAGCAGCGGCTTCAACCGCGCATCTGGCTCGAACGTTAGCGGAGTGGACGACGCGCTCGGTGCGGAGGGCCCGAGGTTGGGCGGCGATGCGGCAGTAACGGCCGACGACGGAGCCGGTGAGGGCAAGTCGGTTGCTGCCGGAACAACTGCTGTTTCACCCGATCCCACCCGTCGAAAGGCAGCCTCAAAGGTGCGGATGCTGGCATCCACGCCTTTGCCACCTTCGCGGATGATGCCGAGGTATTGCTCGCGCTCGAAAGGGAGAGCGCCGGAGGCAGCCAGTGCACCGAACATGGCGGAGGAAATGACGCTGCCGTTGCGAACCGCGAGGTCGTCCATGTTGAAGACGATTTCGCGCTTTGCAACGACACCAATCGCGCTTGAGACGGCTGAACTGTCTGCGATGCCCTCACCGGGAGCGATCTTCTCGGTTACCGACAACGAGCGGTGGTTGGAGGCAATCAGCGTGGTGCGGTCCGGCGTAATCAACCCGCGCAGAATGGAGCGACCGGCTTCCATGAACTCCGAAGCGATCACCACATCCACATCGCCCGGCGTCGGCATCTGCGCCAAGATTGGCTTTCGCCCATCCAGCATGGGCATCATCTCGACGTAATAGATCGTGGCACCGGTGCGCTGCGCCACGCCCGGAACGGATGTGGACTGCGCCTCCCAGCCTTGCGCTTCGGCAAGCTGGACGATCCAGTCGGTCAACACACCGCCACCCTGGCCGCCCATGGCAACAATGGCGAGCGAGATCGGGCGTTCGGTTGCCGGGCCCGCGGGAGCCAGAGGCAGTCGGATCGTATCGTCCTTCATGCGGGAACTGCAGTTACCTGAACGCGGCGCATGGCGCGGCGGCGCTGCAGAAACGCAATCACGGCCATGGAGATCTTCGCCTTGAACATGTCCCATTTTGTGGGATTGTGGATCACGTCGGCTCGGAAGAAGGACGGGCAAAGCACGGCCGCCTCAGCCACTTCGCCGCAATTCCCGCAGGCGACGCAGGAGTTGTCGATTGCGGCCACGGGATCATCGCGCAACGGATCGTCGAGCTCCTTGACCGACAAGGACGGACAGCCCGAAAGCCGGATGCAGGCATGATCGCCCGTGCACACATCCTCATCAACGCCGTAGCGCTCCTTGATCACGCGCTCGCCCGATTTGATGGCTTTGTTGACCAGCGGCTTCACGCGGCGCTGCTTGTTGAGCATGCATTCCGAAGAAGCCACGATGACCTTTGGGCCTTCTTCGGTCGAGGTCAGCGCTTCACGCAGCGTGTCGCGCATCTTGGTGACATCGTAGGTGCGGTCGATCTGGCGCACCCATTTCACACCGATTCCTTCAACCGCCTTGGTGATCGAATTGTTGGTCTGGCGGTTCTTGTTCTGGGCGCGCGACGACAGGATGTCCTGACCGCCGGTCGCGGACGAATAGAAGTTGTCGACGATGATGAAGACGCCGTCATGCTTGTTGAAGACTGCGTTGCCGATGCCCGATGTCAGGCCGTTGTGCCAGAACCCGCCATCGCCCATGACCGCAATCGACTTCTTGTCGGCTTTCACATTGAAGGCCGAGGTCGATGCAGGCCCCAGGCCAAAGCCCATCGTTGTGGCGCCGATGTTGAACGGCGGCAGGATCGAGAACAGGTGGCAGCCGATGTCAGCCGAGACGTGATGTTCGCCCAGTTCTTCTTCCACCAGTTTCATGGACGCAAAGATCGGCCGCTCCGGGCAGCCGGTGCACAGGCCCGGCGGACGCGGCGGAACCACTTCGCGCAGTCGTTTGACCTCCGGCAGATCGAGCACCGGGCGAGCATCGGGCAGTGGCGGGCGGTTGCCCAGCATCAGCGGGTCGAACTTCTCCAGGAAGGTCTGGATGCCCTCCATGAGCACCTGCGCGGTATAATCGCCGCCCATCGGCAGCACGTCCTTGCCCGACACTTTGGTGTTGATGTCGCGCCGGCGCAGAACCGTGTTGATTGCCTGTTCCAGATATTCCGGCTGGCCTTCTTCCACCATCAGCACGGCATCCTTGCTTGCGCAGAAATCCGCAACCTCCGAGTCGATCACCGGATAGGTCACGTTCATGCAGTAGATCGGCAGCTTCAGCGTGCCATAGGCATCCGACAGGCCGAGATATTGCAGCGCGCGAATGACATTGTTGTACATGCCGCCCTGGATGATGATGCCGGTCTTGGCATTCTCTTGCGGCCCCATCCACTCGTTGAGCTTGTTGGCCCTAATGAAGTCGATCGCCGCTGGCATGCGGACCTTGATCTTCTCCTGTTCCTGCACGTAAGCGGCCGGGGGCAGAACGATGCGGCTGAGGTCTCGCTTCGGGTTGTTCAGCGCATCCTGAAGCGTAAACGAGGGCTTCACATTATCCTTGGCGATGAACGAGCCGTGCATGTGGCAGGAGCGCACGCGCACTTCGAGCATCACCGGCGTGTTGGAGGCTTCCGAAAGCTGGAAACCCTTCTCGATCAAATCGACGATGCAGGTGTGGTCGGGGCGCGGATCAAGCAGCCACATCTGCGACTTCATGGCGAAGGCATGGGTGCGCTCCTGCATGATGGAGGAGCCTTCGCCGTAATCCTCGCCAACAATCACCATCGCTCCGCCCGTGACGCCACCCGATGCAAGGTTCGCCAGCGCATCCGACGCAACATTGGTGCCGACGGTCGATTTCCAGGCAACCGCACCGCGCAGCGGATACATCACCGAAGCCGATAGCATTGCGGCTGCCGTTGCTTCGCTGGCGGAGCTCTGGAAGTTGACGCCAAGCTCGTCAAGCACATCCTTGGCGTCAGCCAGAACGTCCATCAGGTGGGAGATCGGCGAACCTTGATACCCGCCGACATAAGACACGCCGGATTGCAGCAGAGCCTTCGTAATGGCGAGAATGCCTTCCCCCCGGAACTCCTCGCCGTCGCCCAGCCGGAGATCCT
>NZ_BMZQ01000010.1 GCF_014652875.1 Tianweitania populi
GCCAAGCGGCTCGACGAGATCGTCGACATCTTTGCGCGCAAGCAGGAAGAAACCGGCGTCAAGCTGCTGTGGGGCACGGCAAACCTGTTCTCGCATCGCCGCTATATGGCAGGTGCCGCGACCAATCCCGATCCGGATGTGTTCGCCTATGCAGCGGCCACGGTGAAGCACTGCATCGACGTCACCAAGCGTCTTGGTGGTGCGAACTACGTGCTGTGGGGTGGACGTGAGGGTTACGAGACCCTGCTCAACACCGATCTCAAGCGCGAGCGCCAACAGGCCGGTCGCTTCCTGCAGATGGCAGTGGAGTATGCGCACAAGATCGGCTTCGACGGCACGATCCTGATCGAGCCGAAGCCGCAGGAGCCGACCAAGCACCAGTACGACTATGATGTCGCGACCGTTTACGGCTTCCTGAAGGACTTCGGTCTGGAAGGCGAGGTGAAGGTCAACATCGAGCAGGGCCACGCGATCCTGGCCGGGCATTCCTTCGAGCATGAGCTGGCGCTCGCCTCGGCTCTCGGTATCTTCGGTTCGATCGACATGAACCGCAACGACTACCAGTCGGGCTGGGATACCGACCAGTTCCCCAACAACGTGCCGGAAATGGCGCTGGCTTACTACGAAGTCCTAAAAGCCGGCGGCTTCACCACGGGCGGCACGAACTTCGATTCCAAGCTGCGGCGCCAGAGTCTTGATCCGCAGGATCTGCTGATTGCTCATATCGGCGGCATGGATGCCTGCGCTCGCGGCTTGAAGGCTGCGGCGAAGATGATCGAGGACGGCGTCATTACCGACTTCATCAAGCAGCGCTACCAAGGTTGGGACAAAGCGGAAGGGCAGGCGATCCTGTCAGGCAGCCGCAGCCTGGAAGA
>NZ_BMZQ01000011.1 GCF_014652875.1 Tianweitania populi
CAAGGCGGGCAATGGCCGACGGCCCTATCCGCTGGAGACCATGCTGCGTATTCACTGCATGCAGCATTGGTACAACATGAGCGACGGTGCCATGGAAGATGCCCTGTACGAAATCGCCTCCATGCGCCTGTTTGCCCGATTATCCCTGGATAGCGCCCTGCCGGATCGCACCACCATCATGAATTTCCGCCACCTGCTCGAGCAGCATCAACTGGCCCGTCAATTGTTCAAGACCATCAATCGCTGGCTGGCCGAAGCAGGCGTCATGATGACCCAAGGCACTTTGGTGGATGCCACCATCATTGAGGCACCCAGCTCTACCAAGAACAATGAGCAGCAACGCGATCCGGAGATGCATCAGACCAAGAAAGGCAATCAGTGGCACTTTGGCATGAAGGCCCACATTGGTGTCGATGCCAAGAGTGGCCTGACCCACAGCCTGGTCACCACCGCGGCCAACGAGCATGACCTCAATCAGCTGGGTAATCTGCTTCATGGAGAGGAGCAATTTGTCTCAGCCGATGCCGGCTACCAAGGAGCGCCACAGCGCGAGGAGCTGGCCGAGGTGGATGTGGACTGGCTGATCGCCGAGCGTCCCGGCAAGGTAAAAACCTTGAAGCAGCATCCGCGCAAGAACAAAACGGCCATCAACATCGAATACATGAAAGCCAGCATCCGTGCCAGGGCAGTAACCACACAGCAGCCCTGTAACTTAACCTTATGTATTCAATACACTTAATTGAATACAATCCGGTAAACCGGTTTACTGATTATAGTGAATAAATTGTTAATTGATCGTTTTTTGCGCCAAAAGCGGGCGCTTTTGCGCCATTTTGGGACGGGCTTAACAAATCTTGATCGAGTCGCGGCCA
>NZ_BMZQ01000012.1 GCF_014652875.1 Tianweitania populi
GATCGCAAACACGTAGATCACGAGCACGCCGACCACGCCGCCCAGGATGTCGGCATTGGCGCCTTGCGTCGGCGAAAGCAGCACATGGGCGCCGTAGCCGATGCCGCCGCAAACAGCCAAGGCGATCAACAGCGAGGTTACGCCATGACCGAGCGTGCGCGCTTCGAGCGGCAAAGCCGGCATCGATTTCGGGCGCACGATCGACATGATCAGGATGTAAAGCATGTACAAACCGACCAGAACGAGGCCGGGGATCAGCGCGCCCTTGTACATGTCGCCGACCGAGCGGCCGAGCTGGTCGGCCAGCACGATCAGAACGAGCGACGGCGGGATGATCTGCGCCAGCGTGCCGGATGCCGCGATCACGCCGGAAGACAGTTTCCGGTCATAACCGTAGCGCATCATGATCGGCAGCGAGATCAGGCCCATTGCGATCACGGATGCCGCGACAACGCCCGTGGTTGCCGCCAACAGGGCGCCGACGAGGATCACCGCATAGGCCAGACCGCCGCGGATCGGGCCGAACAGCTGCCCGATCGTGTCGAGCAGATCCTCGGCCATGCCGCTTTTTTCAAGCACGATGCCCATGAAGGTAAAGAACGGGATCGCCAACAATGTTTCGTTGGCGAGCGTCCCCCAGAAGCGATCGGGCAGAGCGTAAAGCAGCGGCCAGGACAGGTTGAT
>NZ_BMZQ01000013.1 GCF_014652875.1 Tianweitania populi
GCGCATGACCTTGGCCATTGCGCCCCGATACGCATCAAGGGCTACTCCAAAGAGGAGCGGGTCGCGCAGGATCTCAAGCGCGGTCGGAAAAGCCGGGTCAAGAAGACGCCCGGAAGCTGGGAGTGGCTGCTCAAATTCCGCCAGCACGCGCCGCGGCGTCATGCTGCTTTGGCTATGTTCATGTTCATGACGGGCGCGCGGATCAGCCAGGCCGTGGCGATGCATCCCGACCGTCATTTGAAGCTGGATCAGAACATGGTCTGCATCCCGGCGGCGAAGGGGCATGATGATCGATGGATCACGGTTCCACAGGAATTGGTCAGGGAGCTGGCTTCGCTGCCTCGACTTTATCCGCGCGGGTTCTACCGCACGCAGGACAATCTGCGTGTTTTCGGTTTCGCTGATCGATCAAGCCCTCGAAAGGGATGGGCCAAGGCCTGCAAACTGGCTGGCATCGATCAGCAGCTGGGTTATCTCAAAATCATTGGTGACCACCTGGAGATCGTTCCGGTCGAGGATCGCCCGCGCCAGCCTGTACGCCACCTTCGGCGGCAAGCACGACCTGTATGTGAAGGCGCTGGAGCGCTACGTCCAGACACGCG
>NZ_BMZQ01000014.1 GCF_014652875.1 Tianweitania populi
GGTCACGGACCATATCCCGCTCCATCTGCTGCAGACGCTCCTGCAGCTGGTTTTCCCGGGCAACCTCCCGGACCGCTTCCCGCTCCCGTTGTGGTTCACGCAGCACACTCTCCGGCAGCGCAGTTTCCCGGGCACTGTTGCAAATAGTCGGTGGTGATAAACTTATCATCCCCTTTTGCTGATGGAGCTGCACATGAACCCATTCAAAGGCCGGCATTTTCAGCGTGACATCATTCTGTGGGCCGTACGCTGGTACTGCAAATACGGCATCAGTTACCGTGAGCTGCAGGAGATGCTGGCTGAACGCGGAGTGAATGTCGATCACTCCACGATTTACCGCTGGGTTCAGCGTTATGCGCCTGAAATGGAAAAACGGCTGCGCTGGTACTGGCGTAACCCTTCCGATCTTTGCCCGTGGCACATGGATGAAACCTACGTGAAGGTCAATGGCCGCTGGGCGTATCTGTACCGGGCCGTCGACAGCCGGGGCCGCACTGTCGATTTTTATCTCTCCTCCCGTCGTAACAGCAAAGCTGCATACCGGTTTCTGGGTAAAATCCTCAACAACGTGAAGAAGTGGCAGATCCCGCGATTC
>NZ_BMZQ01000015.1 GCF_014652875.1 Tianweitania populi
GGGCCGCGCCGCTGCCGGATGATGGAGAGGTCGGTTTCGCTGAACGTGTAGTGACGGATCAACTCATCCTTGGTGTCCGGCAACGCCAGCAGGCTTTCGCGCTCGGCGGCGGACAGGATTGAACGACGTGGCATATTTACTGATCCGTTCTCAGGTATTGATACAGGGTTTCGCGACTGATTCCGAATTCACGAGCCAGCTTGGCACTGTTGCAAAGTTAGCGATGAGGCAGCCTTTTGTCTTATTCAAAGGCCTTACATTTCAAAAACTCTGCTTACCAGGCGCATTTCGCCCAGGGGATCACCATAATAAAATGCTGAGGCCTGGCCTTTGCGTAGTGCACGCATCACCTCAATACCTTTGATGGTGGCGTAAGCCGTCTTCATGGATTTAAATCCCAGCGTGGCGCCGATTATCCGTTTCAGTTTGCCATGATCGCATTCAATCACGTTGTTCCGGTACTTAATCTGTCGGTGTTCAACGTCAGACGGGCACCGACCTTCGCGTTTGAGCAGAGCAAGCGCGCGACCATAGGCGGGCGCTTTATCCGTGTTGATGAATCGTGGGATCTGCCACT
>NZ_BMZQ01000016.1 GCF_014652875.1 Tianweitania populi
AAGATAACAAGATGGCAAAGTGGTGCCTTTATCCGAAATCCCCATAGAACCACATAATGCGGCTTTCAACTCCAGGCTACCTTTAGGGAGGGTAGTATCAACCAGTTATGACCGCGTGAACCAAAAAGTGGGGCGTAGTGGGAAGCCTTTGAATCTTCGGTGTGTCGAAGGGGGGAGTCGGTGAGACAAATTTGGTAAAAGGTGGTGAGAAGCGGGATAGCTTCTCACTTCTATCCAAAAAGGTGTGTTGAAGTGGGAAGGTGCGTAAGTATATACAGATAAAAACACACATTTAACAGGTTCTCATCCCGCTACAACACACCTATTAAGACGTTTAAGGCGAGGCTTCCCCCTACAACACACCTATCAAGATGTTTAAGAAGAGACCTCCCGTTTCAACACACCTTAATCGCGTTGCTTTCCCGTTTTGACACACCTTATACAGCTGTTCCTGGTTTCAGATTTGCTGAGCGACGGTGGATCAGAATGAAAGTCTCTTTACCTTTTTTGGTGATGCTGTGGTCAAGGTACCCAATATCCTGCAACT